>NZ_JBBOYB010000001.1:980000-2867500 GCF_038007805.1 Bacillus sp. FSL W8-0848 | reverse complement strand
CTGCAACGGTTGCTAATTCCCGGGATTTGATATCTAAACCCTGCCGGCTGTAGATGTCACCGAATGGGAATTTAACTAAAAACGTTCAAAGTCAGGCGCGATTTCGTTTAAAAACTCACGAGTGTGACTTCAAGATTCTCCAACAACTTTGTTCATCAGTTTAATCCGTTTTTATACCTTTTTTCTGTCATATTAAAAGTCCTCTCCCGCCTTTTTATAAATGTATTCTTCACAAAATAAAATTACGGCTTCTATAAATAATTCAATATTCGAGAGGCGATTGGTAACTTTTTCTTTTTGGCTTTCACTGATTCTAAACGTTCCAAAATACAGCCTTCCTTTGTAAACTCTGAAATATCTTCAAGGGACATTCCTGTTTTTTTCAAAGTACCTATAAAAATAAGAAAGTTTACGTCAGAATCCGTAAATTGCCGTATGCCGCCAGCAGTTCTTTTGATTTGAATTAATCCGCTTCTTTCATAAAATCGATGGTATGCGCAGAAAGTCCGGTTCTTTCCACAGCTTCTTTAATATTCATTTTTGGGAGCTCCTTTGTCGACTTGGTCTAATCTTACAGACTCTAAGCCAAGCTGTTTTTCACGAAAAAGATAGCAAATACTGCATTTTTAAACCAATAAAGTCTGAGAATTCTCCGTCATCGTCGGTATGATAACTGAAATGTCTTTCAGTATGCTCTTCATAAGTAAAGAAAAAAAGCCGATATAAATATGGTAAAAAATATTTATTGGGGGAAATAAGATGCAATCCGTTGAACATGAAGGCTTTATCATGGACGTTCCGGCAAATTTATTCAGAGGTATAGAATCGGTAGGCGACAGACTGAAATTAACAAGTGAAAGTTTATCTTTTACATCGCACGGCGTTAATATTCAAAACAAACCGCTCGACATTAAGATTCAGGACATTGCAAAGGTTGAGAAGCGAAACACATTTCTGGTTGTACCAAACGGACTTAAAGTCGTCTTGAAAAACCAGCAGGAGTACAAATTTGTTGTCGCAAAAAGACAGGAATTCTTCAACCATTTGGAGAACCTATTATAGAGCGTTATCATCAAAAAACAGCAGCAAAGCGGCAAATTTTTTTGCTGCTCTGCTCTTTGTTTAGATAAGCGGCGGCATTTCAGCCTTAAAAAGAAACACATATGATGAAAAAAACTGAAAATAAAATTTTTTTAATATAGCCTTTACAAATGGGTGTGTTCCTGTATATAATAGTCCTTGTCAGATCGAGAGTTGCTCGAATGACTGCCCCGGAGGATTAGCTCAGCTGGGAGAGCATCTGCCTTACAAGCAGAGGGTCGGCGGTTCGATCCCGTCATCCTCCACCATTGGTTTTTGAAGGGGCCGGTGTAGCTCAATTGGTAGAGCAACTGAATCGTAATCAGTAGGTTGGGGGTTCAAGTCCTCTTGCCGGCACCACTTTTTTATGATAAAATATAAAAGTTGCTGAAAAAATATCAACGGCTTTTATCTAAGAAATTCTTAGAGCCATTAGCTCAGTTGGTAGAGCATCTGACTTTTAATCAGAGGGTCGAAGGTTCGAGTCCTTCATGGCTCACCATTTTCATGCGGATGTGGCGGAATTGGCAGACGCGCTAGAATCAGGCTCTAGTGTCTTTTAAAGACGTGGGGGTTCAAGTCCCTTCATCCGCATTGCCAATCAATTTTCGCGGAAGTAGTTCAGTGGTAGAACACCACCTTGCCAAGGTGGGGGTCGCGGGTTCGAATCCCGTCTTCCGCTCCAACCATCCACGCCGGGGTGGTGGAATTGGCAGACACACAGGACTTAAAATCCTGCGGTAGGTGACTACCGTGCCGGTTCAAGTCCGGCCCTCGGCATTATAAAGATTGCGCCCGTAGCTCAATTGGATAGAGCGTTTGACTACGGATCAAAAGGTTAGGGGTTCGACTCCTCTCGGGCGCGCCATTATAATAACGGGAAGTAGCTCAGCTTGGTAGAGCACATGGTTTGGGACCATGGGGTCGCAGGTTCGAATCCTGTCTTCCCGATTCTTAAGGGGCCTTAGCTCAGCTGGGAGAGCGCCTGCTTTGCACGCAGGAGGTCAGCGGTTCGATCCCGCTAGGCTCCACTTTGTTATCTTTATATTGATCATGGCGGCGTAGCTCAGCTGGCTAGAGCGTACGGTTCATACCCGTGAGGTCGGGGGTTCGATCCCCTCCGCCGCTATTAAAGGACCTTTAGCTCAGTTGGTTAGAGCAGACGGCTCATAACCGTCCGGTCGTAGGTTCGAGTCCTACAAGGTCCACCATTATTACGGAGGAATACCCAAGTCTGGCTGAAGGGATCGGTCTTGAAAACCGACAGGGGTGTCAAAGCCCGCGGGGGTTCGAATCCCTCTTCCTCCGCCATACATTTTTATCATCGCGGGGTGGAGCAGTTCGGTAGCTCGTCGGGCTCATAACCCGAAGGTCGCAGGTTCAAATCCTGCCCCCGCAACCAAAAATTACTCATTAAATAGGGAGTGCCCGAAGGGTGCAACCAAAACATTTCATGCGTAAAAATCAAAAAATGGTCCGGTAGTTCAGTTGGTTAGAATGCCTGCCTGTCACGCAGGAGGTCGCGGGTTCGAGTCCCGTCCGGACCGCCATTTATATAAGGCTCGGTAGCTCAGTTGGTAGAGCAACGGACTGAAAATCCGTGTGTCGGCGGTTCGATTCCGTCCCGAGCCACCATTATGTAGAAACTTAATAAAATTGCGGCGGTTGTGGCGAAGTGGTTAACGCACCAGATTGTGGCTCTGGCATTCGTGGGTTCGATTCCCATCAACCGCCCCATGCGAGATGCGGGTGTAGTTTAGTGGTAAAACCTCAGCCTTCCAAGCTGATGTCGTGGGTTCGATTCCCATCACCCGCTCCATTTGCATATCATGGGCCTGTAGCTCAGCTGGTTAGAGCGCACGCCTGATAAGCGTGAGGTCGATGGTTCAAGTCCATTCAGGCCCACCATGATATTCCACAGTAGCTCAGTGGTAGAGCTATCGGCTGTTAACCGATCGGTCGCAGGTTCGAATCCTGCCTGTGGAGCCATATGGAGAAGTACTCAAGTGGCTGAAGAGGCGCCCCTGCTAAGGGTGTAGGTCGCGTAAGCGGCGCGAGGGTTCAAATCCCTCCTTCTCCGCCATGATGATATACGGCCCGTTGGTCAAGTGGTTAAGACACCGCCCTTTCACGGCGGTAACACGGGTTCGAATCCCGTACGGGTCATCCGTTTCACCCCCCCCTGTATTTATTAATACAGGGGGGTTTTTGTATGGCAGAGGCGTTCAAAAGAGATGGCAACGTCCTATAGGCAATTGAAATGCTATTGCTGTATTCGGCTTGAAGGCTAATAAAGTGTATAAAAAGGCGGTCGCCAACCGGCATATGCCCACGGTACATGGAGCATCAAAAACAGCCGCTGAATAATGACGATAAGCCCCGGATCTTCGGGGCTTAGTCATCCTCTGTATAAGGTTCCTTTTCTGCCGGGGGAAGATCCCCAAATGAGGTCATAATGCCTTCTTCATCAAGCAATTCCTCGTATTGTTCATGTTCGATTGTCGGATAAACGGTGATTTCTTTACCCGTAATATCCGTCGCGACGAAGTTTTCGTAATCTTCGACATTTCCCAGGCGCTCTTCATATTCCATGTATGTCTGGCTGTACGACTGTGGAGGAAACTCCATATCCTGAGGCGTATCTGAGTCTCCGTAGCGTTCAACATCTTGATACGCGTCTTCTGCATCATATGCCACATTTTCGTCGCGTTCATCCTGTTCAAAACGACCGTAGGGAGGAGTGAGCACTTCTTCTTCAATCGGACGGTCCTTTGAGACGGAGATGTTTGAGGAATGTTCGCTGCACGTCGTCGCCGTCGGCAGGACGGACAGCCTTTCGTAAGGAATTTCCTTTCCGCATACTTCACAGCGTCCGTACGTTCCTTTTTCAATTAAGGAAAGGGCGTGTTCGATATCGTGCAAATGCTCCCTCTCATGTTCGTAAAGGGCGAGATCCTTTTCGCGCTCATAAAGCTCCGTTCCTTCATCGCCGGGATGATTGTCGTATGAAGACAGGTCTCCCGTTGAGTTGAAAGGAAACGTAACATCTATGCCAAAATGACCGTTAGCCTTAAAACGACTGATAATTTGTTCTTTGCCCGCTTTGAGTTCGTTTTCGAGCTTTGTCAACTGTTCTTTTGTTAGCACATGCATCGCCTCGTTTCTAAAAAGTGCTGCCTTTTTAGTATGAACGATTTTAAAAAGAACTTTCATTATAAAAAAACAAAAAAAGAGCCGGTTAAGGCTCTTTTTAGACAAAATGATGAATCAAAACGCCAATCGCTAAAAGCAGGCCGAAAAATGTGTTCGTCTGTGCCGTGGATTTCATGGCGATCATCAATTCTGCCGGTTTTTCTTTTGCTTTGAATTCTTTGATTGCTTTGACCGGTTTCGGAAGGCTTAGCAGAACAATAGCGCTCCATACCGTAACAATCCCCATGACGATGTAAAGTCCGATTAACAAATAGGAAATAATGAATGCCCAGCTTAAAATATGCACGGCATTTTTCCGCCCTGCCAAAATAGGAAGCGTCTTTCGTCCGTTTTCTTTATCCCCGGCCAGATCTCGGATGTTGTTGGACAGGTTGATCCCCCCGACTAAAATCTTGATCGGAAGCGAGATCAGAAACACGTTCCAGGTCAGTTCACCGGTCTGGATATAATAGGAGATGAGGATGATGATCATTCCCATGAAGACGCCTGACATAATTTCGCCAAACGGCGTATAGGAGATCGGAAGCGGGCCTCCTGTGTAAAGATAGCCGACGGCCATGCATACTAATCCGATAAGCGCCAGCCACCAGCTTGAAGACATACAAATATATACTCCGAGCAAGACGGAGACTGCAAACAATCCGTATGCCGTATATAATACCGTTTTCGGCCTCATCCCGTGGCGGACAATCGCACCTCCGATTCCGACCGAATTCTCATTATCGAGCCCGCGGACGAAATCAAAATACTCATTAAATAAGTTCGTTCCGATTTGGATTAGAATCGAAGCGACAAGCATGGCGATAAACAGCCAGATGTCGATACGGCCTGTTTGAAGAGCCAGGACCGTCCCGAGTGTAACAGGGACGAATGCGGCTGTCAGCGTATGCGGCCTTGTCAACATCCACCACACGCGCCAGCTTTTTTCAGGTTTTATTCCAGAAACACTTCCTGAAAGTGATTGATGCTGCATAAAGTTTGACTCCTTTAGTTTTAATACGTACACGTCCATACTAAGTTTAGAAAAAGTTAAAAAAGGTGTCAATATAATGGGTGATATTGTTAGAAAAAAAGCGGTGAGACAGCCCCGAAAAAAATAATAAAACACCTTGCCTTTTTCATTCGGCCGATTAAGTTTATAATAGTAAGGGGTCTGTTAACAAAGTGTCGTTTTGTTGACACACATCGTTCACAGGTGTATGGTTAAAAAAGCATTTTACGGACTTTGGAGGAATGTCTCATGGTGACAACAGTGCAGCGCACTTCCCTAAGGGAAGCATCTGAAGCGTTAAATATCGTCAAAAAAGTCAACCATGCTGTTTTAATAAGTTATTCCAGAAAAATAAAAAATATAGATGCCCTTTCTTTTTTCAAAAGTGGAGAAGAAGCATTCGCCGGGAAGCGGTTTTTTTGGTCCGATCCTGACGGCGAAATGACGCTTGTCGGCTTGGGAAAGGAATTGACGATTTCCACAAGCGGAAAGGATGCAGGCCGTTATCGTGAAATCGATCAACAGTGGGCGCGTGTAAAAGAAAAAGCCTACCACTTTCACGAAGGTGAAGATCTTCATCAAGCGGCAGTGGGCCCTTTGCTGTTCGGCGGTTTTTCTTTTGATCCGCTGGAAACAAGAGAGCAGCATTGGGAGGGGTATCCGGAAGGAGCCTTTTTTGTTCCCTCTGCCATGCTGACAAAAGCAGGGGAAGAAGCGTTTTTAACGGTGAACAAATGGAAGTCTCCCGATGAGGATGCAAGCAAGGTTCTTGCCGAATTAAAGGCCGCTTCTCTACATCTGACAAATATTAGCGCTTTCAAAGAAGATGAAAAAGCGGGCGCCCGGATTAAAGCGAAAGAGGAATTGCATGTGTCAGAGTGGCTTGATGCGATTCGCCGTGCAACAAACGACATCAAAAAAGGGGCATACGATAAAGTCGTGCTGGCGCGGGACATCCTGCTGACGTTCGATAAGCCCGTCAAGCTTCATGAAGTATTGTCCAAACTGATGTCAGAGCAAAAAACGAGCTATATTTTCGCCGTTGAGGAAAACGGCAAAAGCTTTGTCGGCGCTTCTCCGGAGCGGCTGATCAAAAAGGACGGAATGAAAGTGCTGTCCACATGTCTGGCCGGTTCGATTAAAAGAGGCGAAACCGAACAGGAGGACCGGATGCTCGGCCTTGAGCTATTGAACGATGAGAAAAACCTTATTGAACACGACATTGTCGTGGGTATGATCCATCAGGCGTTTTTGGCGAACTGCAGCCGCGTGAAAAAGCCGGCCAAGCCCGGATTGTACAAAACGAAAAACGTTCAGCATCTATATACACCTGTCGTCGGTCAAATGAATGATCAAGCGTCACTCTTCGATTTGATTGAGCAGCTCCACCCGACTCCGGCACTCGGAGGGTCGCCGCAGCACAAAGCGGTCGAGGTCATCAGAAACATCGAACCGATGTCAAGAGGATGGTATGCCGCCCCGGTCGGATGGATCGACATCGCAGGCAACGGGGAGTTTGCCGTTGCGATCCGCTCCGGATTAATCGAATCGAACGAGGCCAGACTGTTTGCCGGCTGCGGAATTGTCGCTGATTCCGATCCGCTGCTTGAATATGAGGAAACACAAATTAAATTTAAGCCTATGCTGTCCGCATTTGGAGGCGATACCCTTTGACAGAAAACCCGATTACAACATATATAGGCAATTTTATTGATGAGCTTTCACTCGCAGGCGTTACTGAAGCCGTCATCTGTCCCGGATCAAGGTCAACGCCTCTTGCGATTCTGGCGGCTGCCCACCCGGACATCAATGTTCACGTCCATATCGATGAGAGGTCGGCAGGCTATTTTGCATTGGGGATCGCAAAAGCGAAGCGGGAACCCGTTGCGTTGATCTGTACGTCGGGAACGGCTGCGGCGAACTTTTATCCGGCTGTCGTTGAGGCTCATTATTCAAGAATACCGCTCATCGTTTTAACGGCTGATCGGCCGCACGAGCTGCGTGAAGTAGGTGCACCTCAGGCGATTGATCAGCAATTCTTATTCGGCAACTTTGTTAAGTATTTCACAGACTCGGCTTTGCCTGATGCACATCCTGATATGCTGGCGTACATTCGTTCAGTAGCAAGCCGTGCCGCAGGAGAAGCGTCGAGAGCGCCGAACGGACCGGTGCACATCAATTTTCCGTTAAGAGAGCCGCTCATGCCGAACCTTGCTGCCGATCCTTTTCAACGGACGGAAAGGGGCCGTCATGTGTCTGTATCAAACGCCGCCGCCGCTGCTGATCTAAAAGAGCTTGAAGCGGTGATGGCCTTGATCAGCGATACGGAAGAAGGCGTCATTGTCTGCGGGGAACTTCCGAATGACGATGTGAAGCGCGATATTTTATCGCTTGCGGAGATGACGGGGTATCCGATTTTAGCAGACCCTTTGTCAAACCTGCGGAACGGCGCACATTCGAAGAAATCGGTCATTGCTGCGTATGATTCGCTTTTAAGGGATGAAGAGCTGAAAGCTTCCCTTATGCCGAAGCTTGTCATCCGGTTTGGACCGATGCCGGTTTCCAAGCCGCTGTTCCAGCTTTTAAAACAAAACCCCGGGATCTGGCAGATTGTCGTCGATCCCGATGGCGGCTGGCGCGATCCGACACAGCGAAGCTCCTGGATGATGCATTGTTCAGAACGGGAATTTGCCGAAGCTGCGGCCGCTTCCATACGCGAAAAAAGAGCGGGCCGCTGGCTGGAAAAATGGCAGTTTGCAGACAGCCGTTTCCGACGCCATTTAAAAAATCTTGAAGCTGAGGATCTTACATTTGAAGGAAATGTGTACCGCAATCTGCAGCATATCATCCCGGAAAACAGCTCCCTTTTTGTCGGAAACAGCATGCCGATCCGCGATGCCGATACGTTTTTTGAAAATCAGGACAGGCCTTTCCGAATTTTCGCCAACAGGGGGGCAAACGGAATTGACGGCGTCGTGTCGACAGCGCTCGGCGTATATGCTGCCACAAAAGAGCCGGTGACGCTCGTAATCGGAGATTTATCCTTTTACCATGATTTAAACGGCTTGCTTGTCACGAAAACGCTGGACATTCCGCTGACGGTCGTTCTCGTCAACAATGACGGCGGAGGGATTTTCTCATTCCTTCCCCAGTCTGCTGAAGAACGATATTTTGAACAATTATTCGGAACGCCGACAGGGCTGGAATTTGAGCATGCCGCCAAATTGTACGGCGGACGCTACGCGTGCCCTGAGACTTCCGCAGAATTCGCCGATGCCTACTTGTCTTCTGTCAACCGCTGCGGGCTTGATATCATCGAAGTGAAAACGAGGCGCGAGACCCGTGTTGAGCTGCATCGCCGGCTGCTTGATACGGTGCTGTATGAAATCAGAAAAGAGTGGCCGTTTTGAGACTGACGTTGCGGGACGGCATAGGCTATGAAATTGAAGACAACGGAGCATCTGCGGAAAAAACGGCGGTTTTTCTGCACGGATTTACCGGCAGCGCAAAAACGTGGGATGAGACTGACGAACATTTTCGAGGCATCCGTCTCATCAAACTGAATTTACTCGGCCACGGCAAAACCGATTCGCCCGCCGACAATCAGCGGTACACGACAGAACAGCAAGCCGCCGATCTATTGGAGATTTTTGATCTGCTGAAGCTGAAAAAAGTGGATCTTGTCGGCTATTCTATGGGAGGAAGGCTTGCCCTCTCTTTTGCCATGATGCATCCTGAGCGCGTATCAGGGCTTGTGTTGGAAAGCAGCTCCCCCGGTCTTCAAACAGAAGAAGAAAGACGCAGCCGGAGGGATCAGGACGCCCGGCTCGGAGAGAGGATCATCAACGAAGGAATTGAATCGTTCGTCGATTACTGGGAACAGATTCCGCTGTTTGCTTCCCAATTGTCGCTAGAGGCGTCCAAAAGAAAGAAGATCCGCGAAGAGCGTCTGAGCAACAACCCGACCGGCCTTGCGGGCAGCCTGGCCGGGATGGGAACCGGCTCACAGCCGTCATGGTGGGACAAGCTGGATGATATCACATTTCCAGTTCTCCTCATCGTCGGCAGCCTTGACAAAAAATTTGTCGCGATCAATCAAAACATGCACAGGAAAATTCCCGGCAGCCGCCTGGTGATCGCCGAACAAACCGGACATGCTGTACATGTGGAAGAGCCCGATTTTTTTGGTAAAATAGTAAGTGAATTTATATTCAAATAGGAGGTCACGTTCATGACTGTAGAATGGAAAAGCGAACGTCAATATGAAGATATTTTATATGAAACATACAATGGCATTGCAAAAATTACGATCAATCGCCCTGAAGTACATAACGCGTTTCGTCCGAAAACCGTTACCGAGCTGATCGATGCTTTCGCCTATGCGAGGGATGATGCGGATATCGGCGTCATTATTCTTGCAGGAGCAGGAGACAAGGCGTTCTGCTCAGGCGGTGACCAAAAGGTAAGGGGCCACGGAGGATACGTCGGAGAAGACCAGATTCCGCGTCTTAACGTTCTTGATTTGCAGCGTTTAATCCGTGTCATTCCGAAACCGGTCGTTGCGATGGTGTCAGGCTATGCCATCGGCGGCGGTCATGTGCTGCATATCGTTTGCGATTTGACAATTGCCGCAGACAACGCGATTTTTGGACAAACCGGACCAAAAGTGGGCAGCTTTGACGCCGGATACGGTTCAGGCTATTTAGCGCGGATCGTCGGCCATAAAAAAGCCCGCGAAATCTGGTATCTGTGCCGCCAATACAACGCGGAGGAAGCGTTGGAAATGGGCCTGGTCAACACGGTTGTTCCGCTTGAGAAGCTTGAAGAAGAAACGATTAAGTGGTGTGAAGAAATGCTTGAGAAAAGCCCGACGGCTCTCAGATTCCTCAAAGCAGCCTTTAACGCCGATACGGACGGACTTGCAGGCATCCAGCAGTTCGCCGGAGATGCGACGCTCCTTTATTACACGACGGATGAGGCAAAAGAAGGCCGTGACGCCTTTAAAGAAAAACGCCGTCCGGACTTTGGACAGTTCCCTCGTTTTCCGTAAAAACGAGAAAGAAAACAGCTTGGTGTAACTGAGCTGTTTTCTTTTATCAATCGAGAAATTTTCTTTGGAGATGATGACATGCTAATGGACCAGCCGAACTGGCTTAAACAGCGGGCAGAACTGACACCCGACAGGCTGGCTCTGATTCAGGGAAATCAGCAGCAGACCTTCCTGGAATTGTATGAAGAAGCGAAAAAAATGGCGGCACAGCTGAAAAACTGCTCCATCGGAAAAGGGGATACGGCAGCCGTTCTTTTAACAAACCGGACCGAAATGGTCATTGCGGTACACGCCTGCTTTTTACTCGGCGTCCGCCTCGTTTTGCTGAACACAAAGCTGTCAAAGGCAGAAAGAATGTATCAGATCGAGCATTCGGAGGCGAAACTGCTGATTACCGAACAGCCTTTTGCAGAAGAGCATTCACAAGACCTTTCGATCCGAACCGTTCAAATCGAAGACATTCAAGCGATCAAGGCCGAGCCGCTTATAAAGGAAGCGGACATCCATCTGGACGATACGGCGACCATCATGTATACGTCGGGTACGACCGGAAGGCCGAAAGGGGTTATGCAAACATTTGCCAACCATTATTTCAGCGCGGTTTCTTCTGCATTGAATTTGGGGCTCGCCGAAAATGAAAGGTGGCTTATCGCCTTGCCGCTCTTTCACATCAGCGGACTGTCTGCCCTGTTTAAATCGGTCATCTACGGTATGGCTGTTGTTCTGCATCAAAAATTTGACGCGGATGATGTTCTCCGTTCGATCAACGATCATCAAGTGACCGTCATTTCTGTCGTTCAGACGATGCTTTCCCGGCTGGCCGCGCGTGTGGACAATTGTCCGGAATCTCTGAGATGCCTTTTGCTTGGAGGCGGGCCTGCGCCGTATTCATTGCTTGAAGAATGCAAAAGGAAGCGGCTTCCAGTCGTTCAGTCGTACGGCATGACGGAAACGTGTTCACAAGTTGCGACACTCGCGCCCGAATACAGCATGACAAAGCTGGGATCAGCCGGCAAACCGCTTTTTGCCTCCGGCATTAGAATTGAAAAAAACGGCGCGCCAGCGGAAACCGGCGAACACGGCGAAATCTGCGTGAAAGGGCCGACTGTCATGAAAGGCTATTTAAAAAACGAAGCGGCAAACGAAGAATCGTTCAATGATGGCTGGTTTAGAACCGGTGATATCGGGTATCTTGACGATGACGGATTTTTGTATGTGCTTGACAGACGATCAGACTTAATCATCTCAGGCGGAGAAAACATTTATCCCGCAGAGGTTGAAGCGGTTCTCCTCTCTCATCCTGCCGTTGATGAAGCAGGAGTAAGAGGAGCGGATGACGAAACATGGGGAAAAGTCCCGCACGCTTATCTTGTCGTCAATGAGCATGTGGAGGAGCAGGAGCTGATCCGGTTTTGCAAAGAGCGGCTTGCTTCATATAAGGTTCCGAAAGCCTTTCATGTTGTCCGGCAACTGCCGCGCAATGCATCGAACAAATTGATGAGACACAAACTGTAGAGGAGAGCGCCAATGATTCAAATCAAACAGCTCACATTGTACCATCTCAGCATGCGGCTGAAAAAGCCTTTTACATCAAGCTTGGAAACCTTTCAGGAACGAAAATTCATCATTATAGAAGCGAAGGATAAAGACGGTGTGACAGGCTGGGGGGAAGTCTCCGCCTTTTCTTCTCCATGGTACACGGAAGAAACAACCGAGACATGCTACCATATGCTCAAAGATTTTTTCATCCCGGCCGTGCTTCACGAATCATTCACACATCCTTCCGACATTCCTGAAAAGCTTCGCGGCTTTAAGGGCAACCGGATGGCAAAAGCAGGGCTGGAAGCTGCGTTTTGGGACATTCACGCACAAAAGAACGGCATCACATTAAGCGAAGCCTTGGGCGGCATCAAAACGGAGGTGCCCGCGGGGGTTGTCGTCGGACTTGCTCCATTGGAAGACATGCTTCGCGAAATTGATCAATATGTAAAAGAAGGTTATCAGAGAATAAAACTTAAAATTCAGCCAGGACAGGATATCGAGCTTTTAAAAGAAATCCGCAGGCATTTTCCGCGCGTGCCGCTGATGGCGGATGCGAACTCATCCTATGATATAAAAGATATCAGCAGAATCAAGTCGCTTGATGAATTCAAGCTCATGATGATCGAACAGCCGCTGGCTGATGATGATATCGTGGACCACCGCCATTTGCAAAAGCATATCAAAACCTCGATTTGCCTTGATGAAAGCATACGCTCTGCTGATGATGCGAGGAAAGCAATCGAGCTCGGCAGCTGCAAAATCATCAATATCAAGCCTTCAAGGGTCGGAGGATTGACCGAAGCGCTGAAGATTCATGACCTTTGCAAACAGCATAACATGCCTGTCTGGTGCGGCGGCATGTTCGAAACTGGGATTTCCAGAGCGCACAATATCGCGCTGAGCTCCCTTCCGCAATTTGTGATCCCGGGGGATATTTCGTCGTCTTCACGCTATTGGGAAGAGGATATCGTAAAGCCGGAAATCAGGATCGAAGACGGTTTTATACAGGTTCCCGACCGGCCCGGCATGGGGTTTGAGGTTGATGCAAACACCTTGAGAAAACATTCGTTTAAAATGGACGTTTTCAGGCCGTAAAACGTAAGCGTGCCGTTGATTTTTCCGTTTTTAAGATTTGTTTTCCCGTTCGCCAACAAGTATATTGAAGTTGTACATTATTCCCTTCTCGTTTGGACCGGCTCGCTTAGCAGCCGGTTTTTTTGAAATCCGGCCCGTTTTCTAACGGGTCATTTTTTGTGAAAACCTCCTGTACGCTCCTTATTTTCATCAATTTTCAATCTTATTTTAATTTTAAAATAAAAAATTGAGTTCATTTTATTGACAAACTTTCGAGACAAATGTACATTTTGATTTATTCATATTAAATATCTAGGATTAAAAGGATTATGTGTTGACCTTTGCAGCCTAAAAAATCATAAAAGGAGAAAACGTTATGAAACAAATAAAACTAGGCGTGTTTCTTGCAGGAACAGGACATCATGTAGCATCTTGGCGGCATCCGAGTGCTCCTGAAGACGCCAGTATGAACCTCGATTATTTTAAAGAGCTTGCCAAAACAGCTGAGCGGGGCAAACTCGATATGCTGTTTTTAGCTGACAGCCTTTCAATAGACAGCAAATCGCATCCGAACGTGTTAACAAGATTCGAACCGTTTACTCTGCTTTCCGCATTGGCGCAGGTGACGTCTAAAATCGGCCTGGCAGCTACCGCTTCGACTACGTATAGCGAGCCGTTTCATATTGCGAGACAGTTCGCTTCCCTTGACCATATTTCGGGCGGGCGCGCCGGTTGGAATGTGGTGACCTCTTCCATTGAATCGACGGCGTTGAATTTCAGCGGTGAGAAGCATCTCGAACATCATCTTCGCTATCAGAGGGCAGAGGAGTTTGTGGAGGTTGTGAAGGGTTTGTGGGATTCGTGGGAAGAAGATGCCTTTATCAGAAACAAGGAAACCGGCGAATTCTTCGATAAAGAAAAAATGCACGAGCTCAACCATAAAGGCACATATTTTTCAGTCCGCGGGCCTCTAAATGTCGCAAGAACCCCACAGGGCCAACCGGTTATTATTCAGGCCGGCTCATCGGGAGACGGACAAGCGCTGGCTGCCAAAACGGCTGAAGTGATATTCACGGCGCAAAACCATTTGGAGTCTGCTCAAGCGTTTTACCAATCGATCAAAGAGCAGGCGGCGGAGCTGGGGCGCGATCCCGAGAAAATTGCGATTATGCCTGGTATTTTCCCGGTGATTGCCGATACAGAAGAAGAGGCGCAGGCCAAATATCAAGAACTTCAGGATTTAATTATTCCATCTGTCGGATTGCAAATCCTTCAAAATTATTTAGGCGGCATAGACTTGTCAGCCTATCCGCTTGACGGGCCTCTGCCTCAATTGGACGCCGATGCTTCAAACGCGGTGAAAAGCCGCTTTAAGCTTGTTCAAGAAATGGCTGAGAGAGACAATATGACGATACGTCAGCTTTATCAATATGTCGCCGGTTCCAGAGGACATCATATATTTGTAGGGACTCCTGGACAACTCGCCGATAAAATGCAGGAATGGGTCGACAAGAAAGCTTGTGACGGATTTAATATCATGCCGCCTCTTCTTCCGGAAGGGCTTGAGCTGTTCGTTGACAAGGTCGTTCCGATTCTGCAGGAACGGGGGCTGTTTCGAAAAGAATATGAAGGTGCAACATTAAGGGATCATTTCGGTTTGGATAAACCGGCCAACCGCTATTCAAAATAAAGGAGGGAAACGTTCGATGACGCGACGATACCGAATGGCAGACGAAAGCGATGCAAAAGAGCTTCTGGCGCTTACCGAGCGGGCATATGAGCCGATACGAAGGCTGGGCATTCATTTTGCCGCAGCACATGCCGATCTGGATCTGGTCTTGAACAATATCCGGAAAAATGCGTGCTATGTCATGGAAGAGGACGGAAGGATCATCGCGACCATTTCATTAAGAATGCCCTGGGGACAGCAGCCGGGGCCGTATGGGGTCCCTCATATCTGGTGGTTTGCTGTTGACCCGGCCTCAGGGAAGAAAGGAGTAGGGTCAGAGCTCTTAGAATGGCTCGAACAGACGATCCTCCGCGATACGCTGAAGGTTCCGTTCGTATCGCTCGGCACGGCGGATAAGCATCCGTGGCTGATCGACATGTACGAGAGAAAAGGCTATGTCCGCGCAGGGGAACAGGACCTTGGCAAAGGACACATTACGGTTTATATGAAAAAACAATTACGGACTGATCTATAACATAAAAAAGGCGGGGAACTCTATGAAAAAGAAAAAGTGGACTATGCTTCTTGCTGCTGCGCTAATGGCGGCGGTATTGTCAGCATGCGGAAATGGAAACAGCAGTGAACAAGATGAAAACGTACTGCATGTCGGTGCGACAGGGCAGAGCTATCCGTTCGCTTATAAAGAAAACGGGAAGCTGACAGGTTTTGATGTTGACGTGATGACGGCAGTAGCGAAAAAGCTTGACATGAAACTCGATTGGAAGCTCCTTGAATTCAGCGGACTGATGGGAGAACTTCAAACCGGAAAGCTTGACACCATTTCGAATCAGGTGGCGGTTACCGACGAACGCAAGCAAACGTACAATTTCACAAAACCGTATGCTTATGCGGGAACACAGATCGTTGTTAAAAAAGATAACAATGACATCAAATCGGTGGCCGACTTAAAAGGCAAAACCGTAGCAGCCGTCCTCGGTTCAAACCATGCAAAAAATCTTGAAAGCAAAGACCCTGATCATAAGATCAACATTAAAACATACGAAACACAGGAAGGTACGCTGAAGGACGTAGCTTACGGCCGCGTAGACGCATATGTCAACAGCAGAAGCGTGCTTATCGCACAAATTAAGAAAACGGGCTTGCCGTTGAAGCTTGCCGGCGATCCGATTGTCTATGAGCAAGTCGCATTCCCGTTTCCAAAGGACGATGCACACGACAAGCTCCGCAAAAAAGTCGATAAAGCGCTGGACGAACTGCGTAAGGACGGAACACTGAAAAAGCTTTCAGAGAAGTATTTTAAAGAAGACATTACGGTAGAACAGAAGAAATAGAAACGGCGGTGAAACACGAGAATGAATACGATTGATTGGGGATTTATGATATCCGCATTCCCGACTTTGCTTCAAGCCCTCCCGATCACCCTGTTCATGGCTGTGGCAGCGATGATCTTTGCGATCATTGGGGGACTTGTACTCGCACTGATTACAAAAAACCATATTCCAGTGCTTCATCAGCTGTCAAAAGTGTATATTTCGTTCTTTCGCGGCGTGCCGACGCTTGTACAGCTTTTTTTGATTTATTACGGGCTGCCGCAGCTGTTTCCGGAGATGAGCAAAATGACGGCTTTGACAGCCGCCATCATCGGACTTAGCCTAAAAAACGCCGCCTATTTGGCGGAAATCTTCCGTGCGGCCTTGAATTCGGTTGATGAAGGGCAGCTGGAGGCGTGCCTGTCCGTCGGAATGACGAAGCTGCAGGCATATCGGCGGATCATTCTCCCGCAGGCGGTCAGAAACGCAATACCCGCAACAGGCAACACGTTTATCGGCCTCCTGAAAGAAACGTCTTTGGCCTTTACTTTGGGAGTCATGGAGATGTTTGCCCAAGGCAAGATGTATGCATCAGGCAATTTAAAATACTTTGAAACCTATCTGGCTGTTGCAATTGTCTACTGGATTCTTACTATTATATACAGCATTTTGCAGGATCTGTTTGAACGCGCCGTCAGCAAGCCATACCGGACATAGAGGTGAAATCAGTTGATAAAAGTGAAAAATATTCGCAAAGCATTTAAGGATCTCGTCGTACTGGACGGGATTGACCTTGAAGTGAAGCGCGGAGAAGTAGTGGCGATCATCGGCCCGTCCGGCTCCGGAAAATCGACGCTTCTGCGCTGTCTGAATCTTTTGGAGCGTCCTGATCAAGGCGTCATTGAAATCGGCGAAGCCAAATTGAATGCGGAAAAATTTACGCGCAAGGAAGCGCATTTGCTTCGTCAGCAAACCGCCATGGTGTTCCAAAATTACAACCTGTTCAAAAATAAAACAGCACTGCAAAACATTACAGAGGCCTTGATCACCGCACAAAACAAATCGCGGGAAGAAGCGGACCGCATCGGTATGGAGATGCTGAAGCAAGTCGGTTTGGAACATAAGGCCCACAGCTATCCGGTTACGATGTCCGGCGGGCAGCAGCAGAGGGTCGGCATCGCGCGGGCGCTTGCTGTCAACCCGCACGCGATTTTGCTTGATGAGCCGACTTCTGCTCTCGATCCGGAGCTTGTGGCAGGCGTGCTTCAAGTCATCAAATCGATCGCCGAAAAACAAACGACGATGATCATTGTCACTCATGAAATGGCGTTTGCCAAAGAAGTCGCAGATCAGGTGATTTTTATGGCGGACGGCCATATTATCGAGCAGGGGACACCGGAAGAGCTGTTTGATCATCCGAAAAACGAACGGACGAAAAAATTTATCAAACAGGTAGGAGAGCCTGCAGAACTTGTATAGAAGGGATGAAATGGAATGGCCGAAGAATATCATGAAGCGTTGCATACGCGTTTGATCAACATTCGCCGGGATCTTCACGAACATCCTGAACTGTCGTTTCAGGAAGTTGAAACGACGAAAAAAATCCGCCGCTGGCTTGCGGAAGAAAATATTACAGTTCTTGAGGTGCCGGGGCTTGAAACGGGTGTAGTTGCCGAAATCAAAGGGCGCGAGGAAGGACCAGTCATTGTGCTGAGGGCGGATATCGATGCGCTTCCGATTCAGGAACAGACTGGCCTTCCGTTTGCCTCTAAACACGAAGGAAAGATGCATGCGTGCGGACACGATTTTCATACTGCCTCGATCATTGGAACAGCCATTTTGCTGAACCGTAGAAAGGACGAATTCAAAGGGACGGTCCGCTTCATTTTTCAGCCCGCAGAAGAAATTGCCGCTGGAGCAAGAAAGGTCATTGAAGCAGGAGTGCTGGACGGGGTTTCCGCCATTTTTGGCATGCATAATAAGCCCGATTTGCCAGTCGGCACGATCGGATTGAAGGAAGGAGCCTTAATGGCGAGCGTCGACCGATTCGAGATCACGGTTAAAGGTAAAGGCGGGCACGCCGGCATTCCGGACAACAGCGTCGACCCCATAGCCGCGGCAGGCCAGATCGTCAGCGGCTTGCAGTCGGTTGTCAGCCGCAATATCAGCTCGCTGCAAAATGCCGTCGTCAGCATTACAAGAATACAGGGCGGCAGCTCGTGGAATGTAATTCCGGACCAAGTAGAAATGGAAGGTACTGTCCGCACCTTTCAAAAAGAAGCCAGATCGGCGGTGCCGGAACATATGAAACGGGTGGCCGAGGGAATTGCAGCCGGCTTTGGGGCTCGGGCTGAATTCCGCTGGTTCCCATATTTGCCTTCCGTTCAGAATGACGGCCGCTTTTTAACGGCGGCAGCAGAAGCGGCATCCCGTCTCGGCTATCAAACCGTCCAGGCCGAACAGTCCCCCGGCGGAGAAGACTTCGCTCTTTACCAGGAAAAAATTCCGGGCTTTTTTGTTTGGATGGGGACCAGCGGAACAGAAGAATGGCACCATCCGGCATTTACATTGGATGAAGCGGCTTTAAAGACGGCCGCCCGCTATTTTGCCGAGCTGGCAGTCATCGCGCTGGAGACGGTCAAATGAATGGACAAGAGCTGACAAAAAGTCTGGCTCATGCCGTTATATCTTCGCGTCCTGAGGATTCCGCTGATGCGATGCGTGAAGCAGAGAAGGGCCTGCTCGATTTCACAGCCGCAGCTTATGCAGGAAGAAACGACAGCGGCGTGAAAAAACTGCTGCACTTGCTCGAGGGGGAAGGCGGCAAACCGATCGTTCCCCTTATCGGCCAAGGAAAAAAAGCATCTCCATTACAAGCAGCGCTGCTTAATGGATTTATGGCACATGCGCTTGATTTTGATGACGTCCATTCCGATGTAAGGGGTCATCCGAGCGCGGTCATATTGCCTGCCCTTCTTTCTTCCGCGGCTTCCCGCGGGGAGGATGAACGTTTTTTCGGCGCTTATATTTTAGGGGTAGACGTCATGGCGAGGCTTGGCGAATCGATTGGCAGCCGGCACTATGAAAAAGGCTGGCACAACACAGGGACGCTTGGCGCTATAGCTGCAGCCTGTGCAGCGGGTTATGCAGAAAACCTATCCATTGAAGAGCTTGAAAGAGCGATCGGTTTTGCCGCCTCTCAATCGGCGGGAATGAGGGTACAGTTCGGTACGGAAATGAAGCCTCTGCACGCCGGTCTTGCTGCCCGGGCCGGGTTGTTTGCCGTTAAGCTGGCTCAATCGGGCTTTGGGGGCTCGGACGCGGCCCTTGATGGAGAACTCGGTTTTTTTAGCCTGTACGGCGACTTGGAAAAAGCGCAGCATGCCTTGTTAAACCATTGGGGAGCGCCGTGGAGAATCGTTGACCCCGGACTGTGGTTTAAAATTTACCCGTTCTGCTCTGCAGCACACCACGCAGCAGATGCCATCCGCCATCTTATAGCTGAGCATGGGATCTCTGCCGAAAAGACGGAAAGGGTTGAAGTTGTTTTTCCTCCCGGGGGAGACGCCGCTTTAACAGAAAGCCGTCCCGCAACAGGGGAAGAAGGCCGCTTCAGCGTTGAGTACGTCATCTCCCTTGCTTTAAACGGTCAGGAGCTTGTGGCAGACCGCTTCAGCCGCGAGCCGATCCCAAGCGGCATCCGGGCGTTTATGGAACGGATTCACCGCGTTTATGATGCCGGGATCCGCCCTGATCCGAAAGCTGTTCCGAAAGGCCGTTTTACGATTGTACGTGCATTTCTTGCGGACGGACGGATTTGCGAAGCCCGCATCGATTGTCCGAAGGGAGCGCCGGGAAATCGATTATCGGGACAAGAATTGATACAAAAGCTGAAACTTGCGCTTCATTCTGATGAACAAAAAGCGGGCCATTTGCTTTCTGCTATTAGGGAAAAGAACATTCACCGCTTTTTATTGCATATATAAAAACACGGCACAAATACTGTTTGTGCCGTGTTGTTTTTTAAATAAGCAAACTGTTTTAGTCCCGCAAAAGCAGGTCCTCGTGCACGGTTTGTCCGATCAGTTTGTCTGCCTGCTCAGGCAAACCGTCGAGACATCCGTATTCATAATCCCATAAGTTCATGAAGGAGCGGGCGGCCTTTTGAAAAGAGATTTCATCGGCTCCCTGGATTTCCTGATAAAAAGCCTTTAGCAGCGACTCTCTGTTCATGCCTGTTCCTCCTTCATCACATCTGTTCTAGTGTTCGGGTTTGAATGTTTTACAATCTGTTTCTTCGGTTGTAGAAGCTTTTTCACCTTCGGCATGGCTTACGACGTATATGGCATCAGCCGTACATTTGTTCCCTTTGTCCCAGTACGTGCAATTTGAAACTTCACACAGTATTTTTTGGTCCACTTTTTTTGGCCCCCTTAAAAATAGTGTACGATCTTAGCTTAACCGCCCTGCGCATCGTTCATACTTATTCAGGCTGTTTTATGTACCGCCTGTCCTTCATGAATAATTTCCAGAAGTAATAGAACCCGGGAAATAAAATAATAAAACCGACGATGTACGAGATAAACAACGCTCTGAACGTTTCCGGGGCGGTGAAACCGGATTGTATCGTCACTTCGGGGTGGATCATATACGGCAAATGGGACTTTCCGTAAACGTAGCTGGCCGTAAAATACTGCAGTGTAATCGCAATAACGGAAAGCCGCGGCTTTCCTAACCGGTCCTTATTGTAGGTATTCGGCAGAAACAGTGCGCCTAAGGCCGCCAAAAACAGCAGGAATGATAAAAACAGCCATGGCAGACCGTTCATCATTTTTGTGTAAAGCCAGTTTGCTTCGGTTCTCATTGTCATCATGATGCTTAAGGACATGATCAAAGCGAGCGGTCCGGTGATAAGAGCGTTTCGGCGATACACCTGGTACGCGTCTTTTTCATCGGCCACATTTGAAAAATCAGCGAGCAGCAAAGAAGACAAAAACAGGGTGCTGAAAATGGCAAATCCCATAAACGAGTAGGCGTGCGGACTCAAAAATAAATCGGCGAAATCCAAGCGGTAGCTGCCGTTTTGCCGGTACACAAAATGTCCGTGGGTAATGGGCAAAACGAGAATTAAAACGGCGGGAATAATAAATCCGCTGATTCCCGAAACGTAAGTCAACGCTCTTTCATAGCCTTTGGCAGCGTGGGCAAAAACCAAAAAGCCGCTTCGAATTGCTAACAGCAATAAAATGATGCTGCCCGGAAGCAAAAGCACCGTCCCGAGGACAAACGTTCCGCCCGGGAAAAAGCTGAAAAGGGCCACGACGATTCCGACAATAAAGACATTTGTTACCTCCCACGTCGGGGAAAGGTAGCGATTGGCGATATTCGTCGCTTTCAGCTGCTTTTTATTCATATAAATCATCGACCAAAAACCTGCTCCAAAATCCATGCTCGCCATGACGGCGTAGATAAATATAAATCCCCACACGATCGAAATGGCCAGCAGGGCATCTGTTGTTCCATCCATTTGCATGTATGACTCCCTTCTTTCGTATTGTTACGCTTCCGATGCTTTAAGGTCTTCTTCGACGGGATGGCGTTTAAAATAATATTGCAATACGAAGACCACTGCTGCTCCTAAAATGACGTAGACGATAAAAAACAGGAAAAACAGCAGTCCGATTGATCCTGAGGATGTCACCACTTCAGACGTTTTCTGCATGTGGTAGATCACCCAGGGCTGCCTTCCGGTGCATGCAAACACCCAGCCGAATTCAATTCCAAGCAGGCTGAGCGGCCCTGCCGTCGTGAAAAAGACGAGCATCCAGCGCGGAAAACGATCTTTTTTCAAAACGTTTCGCCAAATAAAGCCGGCCGCTGTGTAAACGATCAGCAGCATGCCGATCAGCACCATTCCGTTAAACAGCGTATGAATGTACAAAGGCGGCCACTCATCACGTGGATACTCATTTAAGCCTTTCACAACGGTGTCAAACCGGTTGTCTGCCAAAAAGCTCAACGCCCACGGTATTTCAATCGCTCCTTTAACTGATTGCGTCTCTTCATCGGGAAATCCTCCGATCGCCAGCGGAGCATAGGACTGCGTTTTAAATAAACCTTCTGCTCCGGCCAGCTTTTCCGGCTGATAGCGGTGAAGAAACTGTGCAGATTCGTGTCCGCTCAGCGCGGTAATTAATGAAAACAGTCCGCCGACGAGCAGTCCGAGCAAAAGCGCTTTTCTGTGAAGGGCATACACTTTTTCATTGTTCCGATTGCGAAGCATTTTATATGCGGCGATCGTTGCAATGATGAAGGCTCCTGTCATAAACGCCGAGACGACGACATGGCTGGCCGTAATGAAAAAGCTTTTATTGAAAAAGGCCGTCCATGGGTGAACATCCGTAATTTCCCCGTTGACGATTTTGAAGCCTTCAGGTGTTCCCTGAAATGCATGGACGTTTGTAATTAAAATGGCTGAAGACGCTGCACCGATAACGATGAAGACGATGGCGGTGATTCTCATGAGCGGAGTCAGCCGGTCAGCCGCATAGACATAAATGGACATAAATAAAGCTTCGATGAAAAATGCGTATATTTCAATTTGAAATGGAAGGGACATTACCTTTCCGATGACTTCCATGAAGCCCGGCCAAAGAAGGGCAAGCTGGGTTCCAGCGATCGTTCCGGTCGGAATGGCGACGCCCAGCAAAACGGCCTGTGCCTTCGTCCATCTTTTCGCCATTATGGCGTAATGGGGATCTTTTGTTTTTTGGTAAATCAGCTCAGCCAGCAAAATCATTAAAGGAACTCCGACGCCGAGTGTAGCGAAAATTATATGGAATCCCATCGTTGTTCCGAATAGGCTTCTAGCGAACATTAAATCATTCATCCGGAAAACCACCTTTCATTCACACCATTTTGCTTTTATTGTTTACCTCCTTTTTTAGATTATTCTTCCTGTTCGTCGGGAAATTTGTTAAGATGCTTAAAAATGTAAAAACAGGAGTGAAATTTTGACATGAGGATATTGGTGGTTTATAATAAAACGTAATTGTTACGTTTTAAAAAGGAGGAATTATAATGAAACCGAATATTCATCCTAAAACATATCAAGTGATCTTTCAGGATGTAAACAGCGGCTACCGTTTTTTGAGCCGTTCCACGAGAACGTCTGATGAAACGGCCGAATGGGAAGACGGAAAAACGTATCCGGTGATTAAAGTTGAAATCAGCTCAGACACCCATCCGTTTTATACGGGAAGACAAAAATTCAATGAAAGAGGCGGAAGGGTCGAACAGTTTAAGAAACGGTTTAATATGGATTAACGAAAAAACACGCGCATTCCTCGGTTGCGCGTGTTTTGCTTTTATTGATTTGACAATGCTTTTTTCAATACGGACACATTTTCCTCCATGATGCTCAGATAATCCTCGCCGTTTTGTCTGTCTTCTTTTGTAACGGATTCAAGGTTTTTCATCGTCAAGCTTTTGGCCCCGATTTCATTTTTAATAATCTCTGAGATTTTGCTGCTGACGTTGTTTTCAAAAATAACGTATTTAATGTCGTGTTCTTTTGCTGTTTTGACGATGTTTTCAAGTTCTTTTTGGGAAGGCTCCTCTGTCGGTGAAAGGCCAAGCACGCTGATCTGTTTGATGCCATAGCGCTTTTCCCAGTATCCGTATGCGGCATGCGAGACGAGGATCTCTTTTTTGTCAGCTTTGGCGACTGTCTGTTTAAGCTCTTGATCAAGCTGTTCCAACTCTTTTTTGAGAGATTCATAGTTTTTCGCGAACTCTTTTTTATGCTCCGGTTCCAATGCCGTCAGTTCGTTTTTAATGTTTTCCGCCAGCTTTTCGGCAAGCACCGGGTCAAGCCAGACGTGAGGGTCTTTACCTCCATGGTCATGATCGTGTTCATGTTCGTGATCATGATCGTGTTCTTCTTCACCGTGTTCGTGCTCTTCTGTTTGGGACAAGAGACCAATGCCTTCGCCGGCTTTGACGATTTTGACGTCGCTGCCTTTTAACGTGTTCACGGCTTTATCCGCGAACCCTTCAACACCGACCCCGGAATAAATGAAAGCATCGGAATCAGAAATCTCCGCCATCGTTTTTGAGCTTGGCTCATACGTATGCGCTTCAACGTTTGGAGGGTATACGCTTTTGACGTTCACATATTCCCCGCCGATTTTTTTGGTGAAATCCTCAAGCGGATAAATGGTTGTGTAGATATCCAATTTTCCGTCGTGTTCTTTATGATCGCCGGAAGCTCCGGTGCTTGAGCAGCCCGCCGTCAGTCCCGCTGCAAGAATGAATGCGGATGCCAATCCGAGTGTTTTTTTCATCGTATTTCTCCTCTCAACGTAAAAACTGAAATCATTACGATTTAACAATCCTGTATCATTGTATCGTAATTATTACGATTTGAAAAGAGGGAAAATAAAAGAAAAAATCGGATTAAAACCGGAAACGCTTTGATGGATGAAAGAAATTGAAATTGTATGGTATATTTAAATATAAAACATTGTTTAGAAAGGAACTGGATCATGAAACTTTTGGACAATATTCTACAGTTTAACAAACAGTTTGTTGAACGCGGGGATTATAAAAAGTATGAAACAAGCAAATATCCTGACAAAAAAATGGTCATCCTCTCTTGCATGGACACAAGGCTTGTTGAGCTTCTGCCGCACGCGATGAACATGCGCAACGGCGACGTCAAGATCGTCAAAAGCGCGGGCGCCCTTGTCGCCCATCCTTTTGGAAGCATTATGAGAAGCATCCTTGTCGCTGTTTATGAATTGAATGCCGACGAGGTCTGTGTTATCGGCCATCATGACTGCGGGATGAGCAAGTTGAAATCCGAAAGCTTTTTGGACAAGGTAGTCAAGCGCGGCATTCCGAAAGAACGGATTCAAACGCTTGAGTATTCAGGCGTCGATTTTGAACAGTGGCTGAAAAGCTTCGAATCTGTAGAAGCCAGCGTCAAAGACAGTGTCAACGTTATAAGAAACCATCCGCTTTTGCCGGAAGACGTTCCTGTGCACGGGCTTGTCATCGATCCGGAAACGGGCAGACTTGACCTTGTTGTCAACGGCTATAAGGAAGAGCGCTAATCTTTTTGCTTTTTTTCAGGTACTGGATCAACGCCGCCGGGATGGAACGGATGACATTTCAAAATGCGCTTGACGGTCAGCCAGCCTCCTTTGAGGGCGCCGTGTTTCTCAATCGCTTCCAGCCCGTAATTTGAGCAGGTCGGATAAAAGCGGCAGGATGGCGGCAAAATGGGCGATATCCATTTTTGATACGTGCGGATGATCAGCAGGAACAGAGTTTTCATGTTTTCAGCACCTTTTTTTCTTCATATTATAATATAAGAAAAAAGCGTACAAAACGAAAAAGCATTTACCTAAAAACATATCGGTAAAGTGTGATATAATAAAAAAAGACCGATAGAGGGGAGAGAAGAAACATGCCTTCAGTAGAAAGTTTTGAACTTGATCATAATGCAGTTAAAGCGCCTTATGTCAGACATTGCGGCGTTCACAAAGTCGGAACGGACGGCGTCGTCAACAAGTTTGACATCCGCTTTTGCCAGCCGAATAAACAGGCGATGAAGCCTGATACCATTCATACACTGGAGCACCTGCTTGCATTTACGATCCGCACTTACGCGGAAAAATACGACCATTTCGATATTATCGACGTGTCGCCGATGGGCTGTCAGACGGGCTACTACCTTGTCGTAAGCGGTGAGCCGACTGCTGAAGAAATCGTCGATTTGCTTGAAGACACGTTTAAGGAAGCAGTCGAAGTGACGGAAATTCCGGCTGCAAACGAAACGCAGTGCGGCCAGGCGAAGCTTCACGATCTGGAAGGTGCAAAACGCATGATGCGCTTTTGGCTTTCGCAAAATAAGGAATATTTATTAAAGGTATTTGGATAATGCCTTTCAAACACCGGTTCTTGTGCCGGTGTTTTTCATTTGTCCACAAAGAAAATAATGCCATAAATGCCGGAACTTTGCTACACTTGAATATGTGATATATCATATTTAAAAAAGGGTGATAGGGATGCGTTTAGGTAAATGGGTCATACTCTTTGTTTTAACGGCCGGCCTGTCAGCCTGCGGTCAGGCGGATAAACCGGCATCAACAGAACAGGAGCCAAAGCTGTTGACCGCAAAGCTTACGGCGCCTGAGCATGCGGACAAAAATGAAAAGGCTGTCATTAAAGCGTCCGTGCTTTACGGGGACGAGCCTGTGGCAGATGCTGATGAAGTCGAGTTTGAAGTTTGGAAGTCCGGAGGCAAAGAGAAAAGCGAGCTTGAGAAAGCGAAGAATGAAGGAAAAGGGGTCTACAGCATTTCAAAAGCATTTCCGGAAGACGGGCTTTATAAAGTTCAGGTCCATGTCACGGCTAAGAAGCAGCATACGATGCCGGTAACGGAAGTGAAAGTCGGTTCTGCAAAGGATCAGGCGGGGAACGATGAGGAAGAAGAAAGCGGCCATCATCATTGATCAGGCCGTTCTTCCTCTATCCGGCGGTTTGGCGGAGGGGGGTCGATTCGATGCTGAAAGTCGTACGCTTTTGATGTCGTGACCAGTGATAATGCCAGTACAATGCCTGTAATCAAAAAGCCTGCAACAATCCAGAAGATCATAAAAAACCTCCGTGTTCTTTTTACAATAGTTTACCATATAAGGAAACGGAAATCATGATCAAGAGTAAAAGAAATGTTTTCTGTACAAGCTAAACGGGTAAACCATAAGTGAATCAAAAGGAGGACGATAAGAGATGTCGGAAAAATTGAAAACAGCGGTTAACAAACAAGTTGCAAACTGGACTGTCCTATACGTCAAGCTACATAATTATCACTGGTATGTGAAAGGCAAAGATTTCTTTACGCTGCACGAAAAGTTTGAAGAGCTGTATACGGAAGCCGCCCAATATATAGACGATTTGGCTGAACGCCTGCTGGCCATGCAAGGCTCTCCGGTCGGAACGATGAAGGAGTGCCTTGAAATCTCATCGATCAAAGAAGCTGACGGCGGAGAGACTGCAGAACAGATGGTGCAAAATATTCATGATGACTTTTTGACGGTGGCCGAAGAGCTGAAAAGCGGAATGGAGCTTGCCGATGAAGTGAATGATGAAACGACGGGAGACATGCTTCTCGCCATTCATCAAACGATCGAAAAGCACAACTGGATGCTGAAGGCGTATTTGGGATAATGGATGGACCCGGGCTGATGCCCGGTCTTTTTTGTTCGTTTTAAAGCCTTTTTTATAAATTGTCAAACAATTCATCCAAGCCTTTCAAAGCCGCTTTTCATAGGATAAGCTATGAAAAGTCTTTTTTTGAAAGGATGTTGAAGCGCATGAACAGAGACTTAGGCATCTTTTCGCTATTTTCAATCTGGTTTTCACTTTTCGGATTTTTGTTTGGTGCAATCGAATATTTATTTTTAATATTAATTACGTTAATGGGGATTGAGTTTGTCAGTAACAGTTTAAACGAATGCGTGAACGATCAATTCACGGTCAAGAGCTTGTTTACAAGGCTTGCGAATAAATTTGTCACGCTTTTTCTTATATCTGTGGCGCACTTTTTTGACCAGCTGCTTCAGACGGATAGTTCAATCCGCGATTTTTCGATCGTCTTTTATATTTTGTATGAGACATTTCTGATCGTCGGCACGGCTCATGCGCTGGGAATACCGGTTCCTCAGTTTTTGCTGGAAATTCATGAATTCGTTAAAAATAAACTGCGCCGAAAACGGTAACTTTTTAGAAGCAACAGGCAATACTAACGGGAAAAAGGGATGATTGGCTTTGGAAAAAAGGACATACTATATTTCTGTTCAAGATGGAATGATTTCGCAGCATCCCGGCGCATCTCCCTGGGAATTTCAAATTTCGGCAACCGATGAAGATGTCATTCTGTTAAGGGAATATTTTGACCAGCTCTACTCCGAGGATTGGATCAACTTTTTCCGGGCGCACGTGCCGGCTGTCGAATACCATTATGACAGCTCAAATGATAAAATGGACGAACTTCGCCGGAATATTTATCAGATGCTTTATCGCCTCGGCAATGAAGAAGCGAAAACATTTATCAGCGAGAACGGCCTTTGTGACATGAAATCCGCTGATTAAAGAAAAACCTCTTCTTAAGATAAAGAAGGGGTTTTTCATCGTGCAGTTATCTTCTGTTATTTAAAATGCTGCCTACGATACCGCCGAGTCCGCCCTGATCTTGACCATGATGCTCCGGCTGGTTCGTCAAGCCCTGGCGTGTATTCTGCCATGCGCTGTTTTGCGTCTCCGCCTTGTAGCGATTATCGTCAAGCCCCACCTTGAGCCCCGATTGTCTTTCAAACGGCTGAACGATCACGATCTGTCCCGGCTGTTGAAATTCAAACATATACGATTCTCCTGAAGTCTGCCCGATGACCGTTTTCCAGTTCACATCCAACGTCACCTTTGGAGCCGGTCCCGTCCAAGCGACGATTGCATCCGGATCGACGCGGCACGGACTTTCAAGAACGAGCGGGTTGCCTGCCGTTTTAACGGCCACTTGTGCACCTGTTCCGTTATATGTAAGCTTTGAAGTGAACAGTCCTTTTTGGGATAAAACGCCGACGCCGACGGGCGTAACACCGTAATGGCAGTCTTCTGTAAACGCGAGCAGATCCTCGCTTTCCACAGAAACGCTCTGCCAAATTCCGTTCGGCTCCAGGTTAATCACCGTGACATGCTCGCCTTGATCGGCTAAATAGCAGACTCCGCGGCCGGTTACTTCCATCATTTCGAGATTTTCCCCGGTCAATTTTCTGCTTAAATGATTGAATACCTGCTTGACGATATTTCCCTGGTTTGTCCCGAGCAGCCGTTTGCTGTATTTCAATTGGCCCTGATCGGCGATCATCGCGCCTTTCTTCGCAAAAAAACGTCCGCTTCCTTCTGCTTTCAGTGTTAATTCTTGTTCTGTATCAAAATGAAAACTCAATATATGACAACTCCTTGCTTGTCTGAAGCTAGCAATTTATGAAACTATCGCATCACTATAAACACGCAGAGCTCATGCAGAAGGTTTCTATCCCATCCGATTTTTTTGCTTCCAAATACGGTGTTTTAGAGAGCGCCCTTTTGTGAAACAATAAAATGAAAATTTACAGCTTGCAAATGTACAAAAGCACTACAGAAAAAGCGGATATGTGATATGATGAGTTGAAGAAGCAAGGAAACGGATTAGAGGGATCATGATGTACGAATTTAAAGACTTTTACCGGAACACGGTTCAGCTCTCCTTTGAAAATCATCCCTTTTCACAAGCGCCAAAGCATGTGTGGGTGATCTGCCGCTATCAAAATCAGTGGCTTTTAACGGATCACCAGGACAGAGGATACGAGTTCCCCGGCGGCAAAGTAGAGCCTTTTGAAAATGCCGAGGAAGCAGCGCTGCGTGAAGTGAAAGAGGAGACGGGAGCCGATGTGAAAAAGCTGACATATATCGGGCAATATAAAGTCCTCGGCAGGGAAAAAGTGATAATCAAAAATATTTACTTTGCCGAGATTGATAAAATTGAAAAACAGGAAACGTACTATGAGACGAAAGGTCCTGTTTTAATGGACGATCTGCCGGAGGATATAGTAAAAAACAGAAAATACAGCTTTATTATGAAAGACTCCGTCCTGAAAATCAGCCTTGAGAAGCTGAAAAAAGACGGCATGATCAAATAAAAGCCCCGCTTACCCGGGGCTTTTTCGATATTTATGCTCTTCCCTTCATCAATTTCTTCTCTAACAGCTCGACGCACTGGTACATGATCGTTGCAAAGACGGCGATAATCAAAAGGCTCAGCATCACGAGCGTGAAATTAAAGACCTGGAACCCGTAAATGATCATATAGCCCAGACCTTGTGCCGATACTAAAAATTCCCCGACGATGACCCCGACCCAGCTCAGCCCGACATTTACTTTCAAAGCAGAAATGATTGTCGGAATCGATGCAGGAAGAAGCACCTCTTTGAAGATTTCGCTTTTTGTGGCCCCAAACGTTTTCATGACTTTTATATAATTTTCGTCGATTTCCTGAAAGGATGTATAGACGACGATTGTGGTAATGATCACGCTGATGATGGCGCCCATGGCGATGATGCTCGAAAGACTCGGGCCGATGGCGACGATGAGGATCGGGCCAAGCGCGACCTTGGGCATCGCATTAAGGACGACGAGATACGGGTCCAATATTTTGGAAAGGCGCGGGAACCACCATAAAAGAGCGGCCAGAAACGTCCCGAGCAAAGTCCCGAAGAGAAAGCCGAGAATCGTTTCAAATACTGTGACACCGATGTGCCCGGGCAATGAACCGTCTCCCATTTTCTCAAGGAAAAGCGCCCAGACGGCCGAAGGGGAGCTGAAGATGAGCGGATCGATCCATGCCAATCGGCTGGCCGTTTCCCAGAGCGCGAAAAAAATGATAAAGATCGCAGCTTGATAAAAACGGACCCGCCTTTTTTCCGCCTGCTGCTGTTTTAAAAACTCCTGATGAAGGACATCAACTTTCTGCCCGATGTTGTTCAAGGTGATTGAGCTCCTTCCATATGTTCTGAAAAAGGGATTGAAAATCCGGCTCCTGCCTTGCTTCAAAAGGTGTCATTCCTTTTAGGGAATCAGGGACGGCAAAGGTTTTATGAATCGTCCCGGGCTGTTTTGAAAACAGCAAAATCCGGTCGCTCATCGCAATCGCCTCGCCGATATCATGGGTGACGAGAACGGCTGTTTTTTGATAGGTCTTTAATGTGTTGAATACCAAATCTTCAAGGTTCAGTTTTGTCTGATAGTCAAGAGCTGAAAAGGGTTCATCCAAAAGAAGGATATCCGGGTTGACGGCAAGGGTGCGGGCGAGCGCGGCTCTCTGTCTCATGCCGCCTGAAAGCTCCTTCGGATATTTTTTTTCGACATGGTAAAGTCCGAGCTTTTCCAGCAGCTCCAAAGCGCTTTTTTCCGTCTCAGGGGTCAGCTTGTTGGAAATATGCAAGCCGATTAAGACGTTTTCCTCAATGGTTTTCCAGGGAAATAAATAATCCTGCTGCAGCATGTAGCCGATTTGCAGGTCTTTTTCGCCGGGTTTGCGGTTTTCAATCAATACGCGTCCTGCTGTGGGAGACACGATGCCTGCGATGATTGACAGCAGCGTCGTTTTGCCGCAGCCGCTCGGGCCGAGAAAGGAAACGAATTCGCCCTTTTCCGCTTCAAAGCTGATATTTTCGAGCGCTGCCGTTTTTTCTTTCAGGGAAAAATAAGTATGTGTGACGTCCTGAACTTGCAAAAAAGACAATGCGGCCACCTCCTAGTGATTTTTTGTGACCTTTTCGGCGATCTTTGTATTGACCAGTTCGTGATGGGAGGTGCGTTTTGGCAGTTCGCCGGCTTCATCCATAATGGTTTGAAGCTGATTCCATTCCTCTTCATCCAAAATCGGATCGTGTGCAAAGGACTTTTGCTGTTTATACCGTTCGATCGACGATTCAAGGATCGAAGGTTCCGTATCTTTAAAAAACTGGTCCTGGATGCTCTGCGCGGCTTCTTTTGAAGAGTGCGACCCGACCCATTGCTGCGCTTTGTAGATCGCCCGGGTGAATTTTTCCGCCGTTTTTTCGTTTTTCTTTAAATAGCTTTGTTTTGCCATAAATGTCGTATAGGGAATGCGGCCCGATTCTTTGCCGAAGGAGGCGACAATGCGGCCGATGCCTTCTTTTTCAAAAATGGAGGCCTGGGGTTCGAAAAGCTGAACGTAGTCACCTGTTCCGGAAGCGAAGCTGTTTGGAATATTCGCAAAATCAATCGTTTGGATTAAATCGATATCATGTTTCGGGTCAATGCCCTTCTGTTTTAAGACAAACTCTCCGGCCATTTGGGGCATTCCGCCTTTGCGCTGTCCGAGAAAGGTTTTTCCTTTCAGCTCTTTCCAGCTAAAGTTATCCGCTTTTTTGCGGGCGACGAGGAACGTTCCGTCCGTTTGGGTTAGCTGGGCAAAATTGACGGCGGGGTCGCTTGCGCCTTGGGCATTGACATAAATGGAAGTTTCAGAGCCGACAAGCGCGATATCGGCGCCGTTCGACAAGAGGGCCGTCATCGTTTTATCGCCGCCCCACGTCGTTTTCAGTTCGACATCCAAACCCTCTTCCTTAAAAAAACCTTCGGAGATGGCGATATATAAAGGCGTGTAGAAAACGGAACGGGTCACTTCCGCAAGCCGGACTTTTTCGGTTTTGACTCCGCTGCAGGAAGCGAGGATAAACAGCATCAGGGTGAAGGATAATATGTTAAAAAAGAAACGCTTCAAACCGATTTCCCTCCTTTAATTTCGGTTGCTTTCGGCATAAAATAGTTTATGTTAAATGCAAAACAGGTGTGAGGGACGACTGCGGATTATCAGAGGTGAGCCATACATGTGGATAGAAAAAAGGAGGTTCCCGTCTCCGAATAAACGGATTCGCCTGTTTTCCGTCACCTATTTGTCGCAGGGGCTCAAGGTCAAGGGGCTGCTGGCTGAACCGGCTGCTCCCGGCCGCTATGACGGATTTTTGTATTTGCGGGGCGGGATCAAAAATGTCGGGATGGTCAGGCCCGGACGAATCGTCCAATTTGCTTCGCAAGGGTTTGTCGTCTTTGCGCCGTACTACAGAGGAAACCAGGGCGGTGAGGGCAATGAAGATTTTGCCGGAGACGATAGAGAAGATGCATTTGCCGCTTTTCGCCTTCTTCAGAACCACGAGCTTGTGAACGATCGGCGGGTTCACATTTTCGGGTTTTCAAGAGGCGGGATCATGGGCATTTTAACGGCGATAGAAATGGGATCTGCCGCCGCTTCATTCGTTTCCTGGGGAGGGGTCAGCGATATGGCCTTGACTTACCGCGAGCGCAAAGACCTGCGGAGAATGATGAAACGGGTCATTGGAGGTACGCCGGAGAAAGTGCCGGAAGCGTACGGGCGGAGGACGCCGTTTGACAAAATCGGCAGCATCGAAGCGCCGGTGCTGCTCATCCACGGTGCAAAGGATGAGAATGTTTCGATTGAGCATGCGAGACACCTCGAACGGGAATTGATCAGTCAAAAAAAGCCGGTCGAAACATGGTATTTCAATCAGTTCACCCATTACTTTCCCCCCAAGGAGAACAGGCGGATTGTAAGGGACCTTGCGCAATGGATGAAAAGCAGGTAATGGACAAGTTATGGTAAACTAATGCTGACAGATAAAAAGGAGGGGGATTTTCTGATGGGAATGCCTGTTGAATTTAATACGATGATCGTCACGAAAGGAAAAGAAACGCGGGTAGAGGAAAATGTATTTACACTTGAAAAAGAAGGCTATCGTGTTTACCCTCTTCATGTGCCGATAGAAGTCAAAAAGACGAAGAACGGCGATGTGACGGGAACCGCCCATGCGGAGCGCCTGGAATGGTCGGAAGGGCGCACTCATTTAACATATAGACTCGTTTCTTTAAACTCGACGAATTAAACATAAAAGCCAAGGCGCTGTCCGCGACCTTGGCTTTATCGTTAAACTAGAGGGCCTCCCGTTTTTTCGAGGTCTCCCGTATTGGAAAACTTTTTGAAGTTCTTTTTGAACTCATTTGCCAACTGGCTCGCTTTTTCTTCGTACTCCTTTTCATCCGCCCACGTCTTCGCCGGATCGAGCACCTGGTCAGGAACGCCTGGAACGTGGATCGGCGTATGCAGGCCGAAAATCCGGTCCGTTCTCATCTCGGCGTTGTCCAAATCCCCTTCGATTGCCGCGCGCACCATTGCCCTCGTGTAAGCCAGGCTCATTCTTTCCCCGACTCCGTAGCCTCCGCCGGTCCATCCTGTGTTGACAAGGAACACGCTGACACCGTGTTCGTCAATTTTCTTGCCGAGCATTTCCGCGTAAACGTGAGCAGGAAGCGGAAGGAACGGCGAACCGAAGCACGTTGAGAAGGTCGCTTCAGGAGAGGTGATGCCGCGTTCTGTTCCGGCAAGCTTGCTCGTATATCCGCTCAAGAAATGGTACATCGCCTGCTCTTTCGTCAGCTTGCTGATCGGAGGCAGCACGCCGAACGCATCTGCCGTTAAAAATACAATCGTCTGCGGATGTCCTGCAATACTTGGCAGTACGATGTTATCGATCGCATCTATCGGATAGGCCGCTCTCGTGTTTTCCGTATAAAATGCATCATCATAGTCCGGCTCCCCGGTCGCATCGTCAACAACGACATTTTCCAGGACGGAGCCGAAGCGGATCGCCCGGTAAATCTGCGGCTCTTTTTCTTCGCTTAAATGTATGCATTTTGCATAGCAGCCGCCTTCAATATTGAAGATTCCCGTACTTGACCAGCCGTGTTCATCGTCTCCGATCAGCCTGCGGTTCGGATCTGCGGACAGCGTCGTTTTTCCCGTCCCGGATAAGCCGAAGAAGAGGGCTGTGCCGCCTTCTTCGCCAATGTTGGCAGAACAGTGCATCGGCAAAATGTTTCGTTCGGGAAGAAGGTAGTTCATAATGGAGAAAATCGATTTTTTCATTTCTCCGGCGTATTCTGTGCCCCCGATTAAGATGGTGCGCTTTTCAAACGATACGATGATGAACGTTTCCGATTTGGTGCCGTCGATCAGCGGATCGGCTTTGAAATTCGGCGCCGAAAGAATCGTAAAAGGCTCTTCAGCCGCTTGCCGGGAGCGGCCGTCAGGTCTGATGAACAGCTGTCTTGCGAACAGGTTATGCCACGCAAATTCGTTGACGACAGTAATCGGAAGCCGGTATTTTTCGTCTGCACCCGCAAACCCCTCAAATACAAACAGTTCCTCGCGCTCCTTTAAATAGCTGACGACTTTTGTGTAAAGGCGGTCAAAAGCTTCTTCCGAAATCGGCTGATTCACCGCGCCCCAGTCGATCTTCTCTTTTGTGCTTTTTTCTTCTACGATGAATTTGTCTTTCGGAGAGCGGCCGGTATATGTACCGGTCGTCGCGCGCACGGCTCCGGATGATGTCAAAATTCCCTCTTTCCGCTCAAGAACCTTTTCAACCAAATGGGGAACGGATAAATTAAATTGAACGTTTTTGCCTGACAATAACGTTTGCAAATCGTTCGTTGCATCTACAGAGTTCATAAAAAACCTTCCTTTGCGTGTTATTTAATGTGTATAACATTAATGTAGAATTAGTATAACACATTTGTTCTTATAGTCTATACTGTTTATCAAATTTCGTGCGGGTTTTTTCTTTATGTACGGTGTGCAAATTTATTTCTGCTTATATTGACATGACAAGTCATTTTAAGATAAGATATTTCATTGAGCGGATACTCTTATCCCGAGCTGGCGGAGGGACAGGCCCAATGAAGCCCAGCAACCGGTTTCTCTTCATCATCACAGTTTCGAGACAACTACGGTGCTAACCTGATGCAAGGTTTTGACATACCTTGAGCGATAAGAGTGAAAGGCACGCACTACCAGACCCTTTCCTCAGCGAACAGGAAAAGGTTTTTTTATTGCATAAAAAATCATGCCTTCAGGAGGAAGGTACTGGGCGTTTTTCACATAAAAGTGAAAGGTTTTGGCCGAGTATCCGGGCAATAGGAGACGCTGGAAAAGCCTCTTTCCATAGACGGCTTGGCGTCCCGATTAGCGAAGCCTTTCAGACGAGAGAGTATGAAGCCCGAGTATCGTCATATAATTAAGAGAGACGAGTTCCGTATCATACCTTAAGATCACGGCTGATCTTCATATACAGGAGGAAACATACATGAGCAAAAATCGTCGGTTATTTACATCAGAGTCAGTTACGGAGGGACATCCGGACAAAATTTGCGATCAGATTTCGGATAGTATATTAGACGAAATTTTAAAGAAAGATCCGAATGCCCGCGTTGCATGCGAAACATCTGTGACGACCGGCTTGGTGCTGGTAAGCGGTGAAATCACGACATCCACGTACGTGGATATCCCGAAAACGGTTCGTGAAACGATTAAAGAAATTGGATACACGCGCGCAAAATACGGCTTTGACGCAGAAACGTGCGCGGTGTTGACGTCGATAGATGAGCAGTCTCCGGATATTGCGATGGGGGTTGACCAGGCGCTTGAAGCACGTGAAGGAGCGATGAGCGACGCTGAAATCGAAGCGATCGGAGCCGGTGACCAAGGCCTGATGTTCGGTTTTGCGTGCAATGAAACAAAAGAGCTCATGCCTCTGCCGATTTCTCTTGCTCACAAACTGTCCCGCCGTTTGACCGAAGTTCGCAAAGAGGAAATTCTTCCATACTTGCGCCCGGACGGAAAGACGCAGGTGACCGTCGAATATGATGAGAATAACAAACCGGTCCGCATCGATACGATCGTTATTTCTACGCAGCACCATCCGGAAATTTCGCTGGAACAGATTCAGCGCAATCTGAAAGAACATGTGATTAACCCGGTTGTTCCGCAAGACCTGATCGATGAAAATACAAAATATTTTATTAACCCGACAGGCCGCTTTGTCATCGGAGGACCGCAAGGCGACGCAGGCTTGACAGGACGAAAAATCATTGTTGACACATACGGCGGATACGCGCGCCACGGCGGCGGAGCGTTCTCCGGAAAAGACGCGACCAAAGTCGACAGATCCGCGGCTTATGCAGCGAGATATGTGGCGAAAAACATCGTGGCAGCAGGGCTTGCTGATTCATGCGAAGTGCAGCTTGCTTATGCGATCGGCGTCGCACAGCCTGTATCCATTTCAGTCAATACGTTCGGCACCGGCAAAGCCAGCGAAGAGAAATTGATCGACGTGGTTCGCAAAAACTTTGATTTGAGACCTGCCGGCATTATCAAAATGCTTGACTTGCGCCGTCCGATCTATAAACAAACGGCAGCTTACGGACATTTTGGACGCCCTGATCTTGATCTGCCTTGGGAGCGCACAGATAAAGCAGATCAATTGCGCAAAGAGGCGTTAGGGGAATAATCGCATAGCCGCTTACACAAGCGGCTTTGTTTTTGATGGCAAAAATAAGCGGGTTTTGAAACTTGAAAAATATCCAGATTGACTATCGTTTTTTGTTAGAAAACAAGGATTCTAATGTGAACATTTTTCAGGTTTTTTGAAACGTTTTTCTTTAAACACATGTCTAATAAAGCAGCAGATACAGTCTGCTTCGAAATCTTAAACAATCGGAGGCAATACTATGTGTGGATTTGTAGGGGTATTCAATCATCGCCCATCATCCGAGACAGCAGCCCAGGAAGAATTAATTAAGCAAATGAACGAAATGATTGTACACCGCGGTCCGGACGATGATGGGTATTATCATGATGAACATGTAGGCTTCGGATTTAGAAGACTGAGCATCATCGATGTGGAAAACGGGGGACAGCCTCTGTCATATGAAGATGATTCATACTGGATTATTTTTAACGGAGAAATCTATAACTATATAGAGCTTAAGGAAGAACTGATCTCAAAAGGCTATGAATTTAAGACTGATTCCGATACGGAAGTTCTTCTTGCGACATACCGCCATTACAAACAAGAAGCGGCAGCAAAGCTGCGGGGAATGTTCGCATTTTTGATCTGGGATAAACAAGAGCAGCTTCTGTACGGCGCGCGCGATCCGTTTGGAATCAAACCGCTCTATTTTACGAAAACGGACGGACATGTCTACTTCGCATCAGAGAGAAAAAGCTTGATGCCTGTCAGCGCCGATGTGGAATTTAATGAAAAGGCGCTTCAGCAGTATGCTTCATTCCAATTTGTTCCTGAACCTGAAACGCTAGATCAAAAGGTGCAGAAAGTGGAGCCGGGCCAGCAGTTTACGATCCGGCCGAATGAAGACATTCAATTTAAAACGTACTGGAAAGTCCAATTTAAGCCTGTGCAGACGGACGAGGACAAGCTTGTCCAAGAGGTAAGGGACGCCATTTTTGATTCCGTGAAAGTACATATGAGAAGCGACGTGCCTGTCGGTTCATTCCTTTCAGGCGGTATCGATTCTTCCTTTATCGTGTCCGTTGCCAAGCAATTTCATCCAAATTTAAAAACGTTCTCGGTCGGTTTTGAACATGAAGGCTTCAGTGAAGTCGACGTGGCGAAAGAGACCGCCGAGAAGCTCGGTCTGGAAAACTTCAGCACGGTCATTTCGCCTGAAGAGTACATGAACGAGCTTCCGAAGATCGTCTGGCATCTGGATGACCCGCTTGCAGATCCTGCGGCGATTCCTTTGTATTTTGTCGCTAAGGAAGCGAAAAAACAAGTGACGGTCGTCTTGTCCGGAGAAGGGGCTGATGAGCTTTTCGGCGGATATAACATTTACCGCGAGCCTCTGTCATTAAAGCCGTTCGAACGGATTCCGTCTCCTTTGAAAAAGATGCTTCTCTATGTGGCGTCCGCGATGCCTGAGGGCATGAAAGGGAAAAGCTTCTTAATGAGGGGATGCACGCCTCTTGAAGAGAGATATATCGGCAATGCGAAGATTTTCGAAGAAGGCATGAAATCGAAGCTTCTTCGCCAATATGACGAACATATCACATACCGTGATGTGACAAAGCCGTTTTTTGAAGAAAGCAAGTCTTACAGCGACATCAATAAAATGCAGTATGTCGACATTCATACGTGGCTGCGCGGCGATATTTTGCTGAAAGCCGATAAAATGACGATGGCCAATTCCCTTGAACTCCGGGTTCCGTTCTTGGATAAAGTCGTCTTTGAAGCGGCTTCCAAAATTCCGGAAGAGCTCAAAACGAAAAACGGCACGACAAAGTATCTGCTTAGAAAAGCGGCTGAAGGCATCGTTCCTGAACACGTGCTAAACCGCAAAAAGCTGGGCTTCCCTGTGCCGATCCGCCACTGGCTGAAAAATGAAATGCATGACTGGGCCGTTGGCATTATTAAAGAGAGTCAAACAGATGCATATATTCATAAAGATTATGTGCTGCAGCTTCTTGAAGACCATTGCGCCAACAAAGCGGACAACAGCCGCAAAATCTGGACAGTCCTCATCTTCATGATCTGGCACAGCATTTTCGTTGAAAAGCGCTTTGTGCCTGAAGAGCTGAACCATCAGCCGAAGGAAGTCATTATCGTATAAGCATAAGAAAAAGGTTTTCGATTTATCGAAAACCTTTTTCTTTTTTTAAGCCGTCCTTTCTCCGGAACATTCGGCTAGTACGCCTTCGCATTCGGAGAGGAGCCTTTCAAAAATGGCGTCCCACGATTGTGTGAGCGCATCTTCTCCCATCCGTTTTTTCAATCCGTCGTTTGATAGGATTTTTAAAATGTATGCGGCAAAGGCTTCAGGGTTTTTCGGCTCTGCAAGAAACCCGTTCTTTCCGTGCTGAATGAAGTCTTTCAGGCCGCCGGAGTCTGCCCCGACCACCGGCGTTCCGCACGCGAGCGCTTCAAGAGCCGCATTTCCGAACGTTTCCGTCGGAGAAGGAAACACAAACAAGTCTGAGCTTGCATAAATGCTTGTGAGCTCTTCGCCTTTGACATAGCCGGCAAAGGTCATGTTGGCGGGAGCGCGTTTTTCAAGTTCTTTTTTTTAATGGGCCGTCTCCGGCGATCAGCCAATGAACATCCTTTTGCAATGTTGGGTGGTCTGCAGTCATAAGCAGCGTCTCAAGGTCTTTTTCAGGTGCGAGCCTGCCGACATAGCTGAGCAAATATTTTTCCTTTATTCCATACTGCTCCCGCACCTTTTCGGTGCAAAATGCCGGATTGAATAAAGAGCAGTCGACGCCGCGCTTCCAAATGGACAGATTTCTGAACTGCCTCATCTTTAGCTGCCGCAGTGTTTCGTGCGAAGGAACAAAGATTTTTTGAAAAGATTTATGAAACCAATGCATATACTTCCATAAAAGCTTGGAAAACATGTGAAGGTCATAATAGGCGAGGTACTGGTCAAAGTCAGTATGATACGAATCTACCAGGGGGATATTCGATTTTTCGCGTATTTCAGCCCCGCCAGGCCGATGTTGAACGGGGTCGCGATATGGATGAGGTCAGGCCTGAATTCACGAAGCTCTGCTTTCATTTGGATGAGATTGGGGAGTGCGAGCCGGCATTCGGGGGAAAGGAAGAACGGCAAGCTTGCAAAACGGCGGATGCTGCTTGAAAACTGTGTTTCGTGCGTGCTTTCCGGTGCAAACACTTTATACGGAATTCCTTTTTTCTCCAGATAATCTGTATACCTCTTTAACGTTCTGGCGCAGCCGTTGACATCGGGCGTAAAGGTGTCGGTAAAAATCGCAATTTTCATCGTTTCCCCTCCTGATGGTTGGTTTTTAACATTTGGCTGAATCTGGAAGAAACGGTTCTCACATGATCATACATGACATGATTCCGGCTGAGACGCCAAGCACCATGCCGGCCAGCACGTCTGACGGATAGTGAAGGCCCAGATAGATTCTTGAGAGGCCGACTGTGATTCCGGCTGGGATTAATAAAAGCGCCAGTATCGGAAAGAATACGATTACCGGTGTAATTACAGAAAATACGGCTGTCGTATGTCCGGATGGAAAGGAATGATCCTTCAACGGATTGTTCAGCACCTTTGCCTGTTTCAGCGTCATATACGGGCGCTTTCTCGGATAAAGCTTTTTGATGAGCACGACCTGCAGATGGCTGACGAGGAGCGCAAGTGCAGAGGCGGCTCCGGCAAGGCGAATATTTCCTTCGCCGAACACGATCAGTAGAAGCGAAGCGAAAATGGTACAAAAAGCTCCCCCTAAATGGGTAGAAGAGCGAAAATAACGATTTAATGCTTTTTGATGGAACAAGCTGTTCATACCGAGGAAAATTCTGCATTCAAAGTTGTACATGCCGATCATCAGTTTATTCAGCGTAATAACCCCCTTAGGCGAATGGTAGCTCGCTTTTATTGTAAAAAATGAATGTTTAGCAAATGATAAGTATTTGTAAAGATTTCGGAAACGAAAAAAAGCCGCTGGCGCTAAGGCTGCAGACGGCAGAAAAAGGTTTTTGCTTAATTTATGGCGAAAAAAATGGTAAAGTTGTAGCAAAGCTAGTCTTTTTGTTGAAGGGACTTGTAGTATTGTCCTTTTTCAATGTATTCTTTGCGTATTCTTTCCATATCCTGTTTGTCACTGTCGGTTAACGGACGAATGACTTTGGCGGGCCTGCCGAAAGCAAGGTGAAACGGCGGGATCTTTTTCCCGGGCGGGACAAGGCTTCCAGCGCCGATAAAAGCGCCTTCGCCGATCTCGGCTTCGTCGAGGATAATCGATCCCATTCCGATAAGGGCATGCTTTCGTATTACTGCGCTATGCAATGTGACCTGATGGCCGACCGTCACGCCATCCTCGATCAAGAGGGGGCGGTTCGGGCTTTGATGCAGACAAGAAAGGTCTTGAATATTGACGCCTTTTCCTATCCGGACCGGTGCAACATCCCCGCGGATGACGGAGGAAAACCAGATGCTTGAGTGCTCTCCGATCGTAACATCTCCGGTGATGCACGCGTTGTCGGCGATAAACGCCGTTTTATGAATGAGCGGTTCGGTATCTTTATAAGGGTAAATCATGAGTTCCATCCTTTCATTTACGTGTTTTAAAAATATAGCGCGAGGTGGTCAAGCATGTTTTGCGTGGAAGCGGAAAGACCTGTTGCTTCAATCGTCATTGTCCATGGGGCCTGTGAGCATCACGGGCGGTATAAATGGCTGTCCGAAATGTGGCGTTCATCCGGATACCATGTCGTCATGGACGATCTGCCCGGACAGGGCACATCGACAAGAGCAAGAGGGCATATACGCTCGTTTCAAGAATATATTGATGAAGTAGACAAATGGATTGACAAGGCAAAATCGTTCCGGCTGCCGGTATTTCTCCTCGGGCACAGCATGGGCGGACTCGTCGCAATTGAGTGGTTCAAGCAGCACGAAAATGCCATTAACGGTCTCATTTTATCATCCCCTTGTCTCGGGCTGCAATTAAAGCTAAAACCGAACAAATTGATGGACGTGCTCTCCAAAGGGCTGAATGTCGTAGCTCCGTCCCTTTCGTTCGAATCAGGCATTACGCCCGACAAAGCGACGAGAAATAAAGAACTCATCGAAATGGCCGACAATGATCCGTTGTATTTTACAAAAGTTTCCGTCAGATGGTATCAAGAGCTATTAAAAGCAATGAAAAGCGCGCTGGAGCCGGCTGACGCGTTTCTCAACACCCCTTTGCTAGTCATGCAGGCTGGCACAGATTTGATCGTCGATAAAAAAATGACAGTCAAATGGTTTGATCAGCTTGCATCGCGAAATAAGGCATACAGGGAATGGGAGGGCTTGTATCACGAGATCTTTAATGAGCCTGAACGAGAGGACGTTTTTAAAGCGGCAAAAGCGTTTGCAGATCAATATATCACGTAATGGAGGTGCATTCTTTGTCAGTACCGGAGCATCCGTTAGGGTTAATGGCAAAAGTATACAGAGAGGTTTTTCCGCTCGTCCATCAGGAATTAGACAAATGGCGGACGAAGGCAGAAAACATTGAAAACTCTGAGCTGAAAATGCAGGCGTTGGCAAGCATCAGGCAAAAAACCTTTCACTGTGAAGGAGGCGGCATATTGGCGCTTCTTTCAGGAGAGAAGATCAGGCAGTCGATCCGGTTTATTACCGCCTATCAGACGATAAGCGACTACCTTGATAACTTATGCGACCGCAGCACTTCGCTTGATCCGGACGATTTCGCCATGCTTCACCAATCGATGAAAGACGCGCTGACTGTCGGCGCGGAGCTGAAAAACTATTACCGGTTCAGGGAAGATCAAGAAGACTGCGGCTATTTGCACGAGCTGGTCAAAACATGCCAGGACGTTCTGGCCGATATCGAAAACTACGGCTTGATCAAAGAGCACCTGCTTGAGCTTTGCAGCTATTACTGCGACCTGCAAGTCCATAAACACGTCATTGAACACGAACGCGTGCCGCGGCTTGAGGCCTGGTTCGACAAATACAAATCCGCTTTGCCTGAAATGGAATGGTATGAATTTTCAGCGTGTGCAGGCTCGACGCTCGGCATTTTTTGTTTAGTATCGTATTCCGTCCGGCCGGACTTTACAGAAGCGATGGCCGGAAAAATACGCGACAGCTATTTTCCGTACATACAGGGATTGCACATTTTGCTTGATTATTTGATCGACCAAGAGGAAGATTTGATCGGCGGAGACTTGAACTTTTGCACCTATTATTCGTCACATTCTGAAATGATGGAAAGGCTTGAGCATTTTATCGAAATGGCGGATGAGCATTTGCGCGGCATCCCGCATGAAAATTTTCACCGCCTGATCAACAGGGGCCTGTTGGGCGTTTATTTGTCAGATGACAAAGTAGCGGGCCAGAAGGAAATCGGCCGGCTTGCGAAAAAATTGATCAAAGCGAGCGGCAAAACGTCTTTCTTTTTCTATATTAACGGCAGGGCATACCGCAAAATTCAAAAAATGCCTTGGATGAAAAGCTCGTAATAAAAAGCTCAAACCGGTCATCGGTTTGAGCTTTAATGTTTATAGGCTTTCTGTCCGATATTGTTTTTCAAGCACAAAGCGCTCATTATACCGGAAGCTTTTTTCCCATTTTGATACAACAATGCAGGCAACGGCATGACCTGGGACGTTAACGCCTGTTCTCGCCATGTCCATGACGCGGTCTACGCCTGCGATAATCGCCACTCCTTCAGCGGGAAGGCCGACTGCGTTAGCGGTTGCCAGAAGGACGACGAGCGATCCCGATGGCACGGCGGCGATCCCTTTGCTTGTCATCACAAGCACAAGCATCATGAGCAATTGCTGCGATATGCTCATGTCTATATTGAATGCCTGCGCCAAAAAGATACAGGCGACCGATAAATACAGACTGGAGCCGTCACAATTCAGCGACAAGCCTGAAGGAACCACGAAGGAAACGACCCGTTTCGGACAGCCGTATTTCTCCATGCGGTCCATCAGCTGCGGCAGCACCGTTTCCGTGCTTGTCGTGGAAAACGCGATCAAAAACAAATCCCAAATCATTTTCAGGACTTCGAAATATTTAATTTTAAAAATAAGACCGACGAGCGGAAACAGCACAAAAAGAACGATAAACAGTCCAAGAAAGACGGTGCCGACCAATTTTAACATAGGAAGCAGAAGCTCGATGCCGTATTGGCCGACAGATGCGGCCATAAGGGCAAGCACGCCGATAGGGGCTGTCACCATTACCATCTGTGTCAGCTTGAACATGATATTGGCAACAGACTCAAAAAATGTCATGACAGGTTCTGAGGCTTTGCCGATCCCGGCAGCTGCGACGCCGAACAGTATCGCAAAGAAGATCACGGCAAGCAGATCGTTTCTGGCCATGACGTCAACGATGTTGGTAGGAATAATATCGAGGATCATTTGTTTAAGATCGACTACTTTTTCCGTGTAGCCCGAGAGCTCGTCGATATCTTTTTTGGCCAAATGGGAGAGGTCAAGGCCGATGCCGGGCTTTAGGACATTGGCCAACAGCAGCCCGAGTCCGAGCACGATGGTCGTGATCACTTCAAACCAAATAATCGTCTTGATGCCGAGGCTGCCCATTTTTTTCATGCTTCCGCTTCCGGCCGCACCGATGACGATTGTAGAAAAGACGATCGGAACGACGATCATTTTGATCAGGCGGATAAATCCGTCTCCGACGGGGCGCAGCGCCATTCCGAAATCAGGGAAAAAGTGTCCGATCACTGCTCCAATGGCGAGTGCGATCAAAATTTGATAAGCGATAAATTTTTTCAAGCGAATCCCTCCGTATTTTTACGTGTGATTTCAACAATTTCGTGACAAAGAGCAAAACCACCTCCATTTTTTTAATATTTTTTTTGGAAAATTCCGAAATAAAAAGTGTTTCATATTTTATTTTGATATCGCTTACATTATGTTTGAATGAAAAAAATCCTCCAAACGGAGGATTTTCAGGCTATCACTTTTGAACCGCTTTTTTCTTTTCGATTGCAATGATAAACGGCGGATCATTTCGCTGGTTCAAATATTGGTAGCAGAGGACCCGGGCCGTATCCTGGTCGAGCGATGCGCAAAATTCGAGCAGGGCGTCCTTTTCCCGCTTTCCTTCGGGATGGCCGTGGTAGACGACCAGCACGATCAGGCCCTCATCTTTCAGGATGTTGAGCAGCTGTTTGATGCTGGCGATGGTCGACACGCTTTTTGTCGTCACCGATTTGTCTCCTCCCGGAAGATACCCGAGGTTAAACACGGCTGCCGCCACCTTGCCTGAGACGTCGTCAGGAAGCGAAGCGATAAGTTCATCATGGCTTTTTTGAATCAGTGTCACCCGGTCTTTATACTCGACTCCAAGCCTTTCGGCCGTGTTCAAAAGAGCCGCTTCTTGAATGTCAAAGGCATAGACATGGCCGCTCTCCCCGACCAGCTCGGCCAAAAAGAATGTGTCATGACCGTTTCCCATTGTCGCATCAATGACGATGTCGCCTTCCCCGGCGGCAGTTTTCAGCAATTCTTTTGCATATGGAAGGATTTTCTTCAGTTTCATGACATGGCTTCCTCTTTCGTTTTTTTGTACCATTTTCCTTGATAGCTGCCGCGTTTTTCAAGCTCGCCGTTAATGGCGTTTAACACTTCCCATTTGTTGACGCTCCACATCGGCCCGACCATTAATTCGATGGGGCCGTCGCCTGTAATTCTGTGGATGATCATTTCCGGCGGCAAAATTTCAAGCTGGTCGCAGACGAGCTTGACATACTCATCCTGGGAAAGAAACGCCAGCTTGCCTTTCTCATACTGCTTCACCATCGGTGTTCCCTTTAAGAGGTGAAGCAAGTGGATTTTGATTCCCTGTACGTCTAAATCGGCAACGGCTTTTGCCGTCTCTATCATCATATCGTAGTTCTCGAGCGGCAAGCCGTTAATGATATGGGAACAGACCCTGATGCCGTGTTTTCTCAGCTTGTTTACGCCTTCGACGTAACATTCGTAATCATGGGCCCGATTAATTAAAGCGGCTGTCCGTTCATGAACGGTCTGCAGGCCGAGCTCCACCCAAAGGTATGTCCGTTCGTTCAGCTCGGCAAGGTATTCGACGACATCATCGGGCAGACAGTCAGGACGCGTCGCAATCGAGAGTCCGACAACCCCGTCAAGGCCGAGGACGGTTTCATACTTTTCACGGAGAACGTCGACAGGTGCGTGCGTATTCGTAAAAGCCTGGAAATAGGCCATATATTTGCCGTCTTTCCATTTTTCATGCATTCTGTCCCGGATTTCATGAAATTGGGTGATGAGATCGTCTGCGCGATTTCCCGCAAAATCGCCGCTTCCGGCCGCACTGCAAAACGTGCATCCCCCGTGTGCGACCGTGCCGTCGCGATTCGGGCAGTCAAACCCGCCGTCAAGGGCAACCTTGAAGACCTTGTGTCCGAAATGATTTCTTAAGTGATAATTCCATGTATGATATCGTTTTTCGCTGTTCGTATACGGAAAAGGGTTGTTCTGATGCAAATCAGGCTCCTCCTTGTAGTAGATGGCATCCTAAAATTGTAGCAAATAATGCGGATGAGAACAAATCCATTTCTCCATTATTTTCTTTATTGATCATGGGCGGATAGGGCAAAACTAAACGCGATGGAATTTTTCCATTAAGGAGGGGTTTTCTTTGGCTACAAGACAATCCGTCGGAGAACACATCCAAAGAAGCGATGATGCTTACGATTATGCTTTGACTCAATTTGAAACTGCGAGCAAGCAGGAACATTACAATGAGACAGAGTACAGCAATGCGCAGCTGATGCTTGAAAATGCAGTCAACGATTTAAATAAACTCTCACTGTTTGCCAATCCACAGCAAAGGGAGGAAATTTACCGCAAAAGGCTTCAGCTGCAAGCCCTTCAAAATAATATGATCCTCGAGAGATCGTATGAAAGGCCCTTTTAAAGGGTCTTTTTTTTCTGGGAAAATTGTTGACAAATCATTTGTGTATAATTATTGTATTAAGTGTACTACATCGAGTAATACAATTCATACACAAGTTGAAAGGAGCTTTCTTTCATGAGTGATAAACATAAAAAAGCACAGAAGCCAATGGTTGTACTGGCGTTTATCATCGCCTGCTCTTTCTTGTTTGTTCTTGCAACGCTTGGTTTTATGCTTCAGGAAAATATGGGGAGCGCGTTTTTTCTGAAGATTTAAAGAGGCCCCATGAATTGAAGAGATTGAATGAGAAAGAAGGGAGATAGATGATCCAAATCGATCCGAGAAGCTCGACTCCGATTTATGAGCAGATTATTCAGCAGATGAAAGAGCTTTGTTTAAAAGGAATAATGAAACCCGGAGATAAGCTTCCTTCTGTCCGAGAGCTTGCGACGATCATCATTGCAAATCCGAATACGGTAAGCAAAGCCTATAAAGAACTTGAGCGCGAAGGGATTATCGAAACGTTGCGTGGAAGAGGGACATACATTTCAGAAAACGCGAAAGTCACGCTTGATGAAGGGAAGATCACGATGATGAAAGAGCAGTTAAAACAGCTGATCATCGATGCACACTACGCCGGAATCGACATTCAGAAGCTATATGAATGGATCGCGGAAATCAGCGAAGAGGTGAAAGGAGGCGCGGCAGATGATTGAGTTAAAGCATGTATCAAAAACGATCGATGGTAAAGAAGTGCTCAAAGACGTTTCTTTAAAACTCGAAGAAGGAGAAATATTCGGATTGCTCGGCAGAAACGGTTCGGGAAAAACGACGCTCCTTCGCCTTATCCAGCAGATTCTTCTTCCAGACGAGGGAGACATTTTATTCGACAGCATTAAAATCAAGGATCACCCGTTGGTAAAGCGAAACATCATGTACATGCCGGTGCAAAATCCTTTTTTTGAGAAATACAGCTACAAACAGCTCGTTGCGATTTTGCGCGGCATATATCCGGACTTTGATGTTACATATGCAAACGAATTAATGAACCGCTACGGGATTTCTGAAACTAAAAAATACCGGGAATTGTCGACAGGATTGAAAAAGCAAATGTCGCTCATTTTGTCATTTGCCATCCGCCCTGCCGTCATTTTGCTTGATGAGCCGACAGACGGCATCGATGCTGTCACAAGGCATGACGTCCTTCAGCTGATGGTCGATGAAGTGGCCGAACACAATACGACCATTCTGATCACATCCCACAGGCTCGAAGATATAGAGCGGATGTGCAACCGGATCGGCTTTCTCGAAGACAATACGCTGTCAAACGTCATGGACCTTGACGATCTGAAAGAAGACTTCATCAAGATTCAAATGGCGTTTGAAGAAGACGTCAATGTAAAGATCAGGGAGAGAGACATACCTGTTTTAGACCATACAGGCGTGTTTTATACAGTGCTCATTCCGAAAGGAGACGATGTAAGCAGGCAGTTTCTCAAAAGCCTGTCTCCTAAGGTGTGGAACGAGCTTCCTGTCAGCCTTGAGGAAGTATTCATCGCGAAGTTTGGAGGGAAGCGAAGATGGTAGACCGCGGATTGCTTTATAAAGAGTGGAAGCAGCATCAATGGCTCTTTTTAATCGTCTTTGCCGCCATTATGCTCAGCGAGCCGCTTACAATATTGAACGGTTATTTATCTTATCAGGGGTGTCTGGAGGATCAAAAAGCCTTTAAAGATTTACAGTGCGAGTTTGTCATAGAATATCCAACCGGAACATTTGTCCAGATGTTTTGGATAGGGGGAGTCATCCTTGCACTCAGCCAGTTGGGCTTTGAACGGAGCAAAGGAACGCTCGATTTCACATTAAGTCTTCCTTATAAGCGGGTCACGGTTTTTCAGACAAAGTTTGTGTTTGGCGCATCTGTTCTTTTGTCAGCGCAATTATTATCGTACTTACTCTCATACTTGATGGTCACCGTGCTGAAGCCGGAGGTGCATAATTTTCACGTCCTTTTTATAGGCGCCATGTTTTTCAGTTTTATGGTTTATTCTTTGGTGATGGCGGCCGGGACGATGACAGGCAACATATTGGGGCAGCTGGTCGTTGCTTTTTCGGCGTCTATTCTGCCGTATTTGCTCATCGGGCTTCCGATATCCAATATTCAGGTTATTCTCCGTTTTTTCGGAATAGTTGACAGCGGTGTTTTTATGGATTCGGACTTTTTAGGTTATATCACACCGATTATATACCTCGATCATTTCGGCATTTTGGATGAAAACAGGCTGGTTATGTTCATTCCGCTTATTATGGGCGTTCTGTTTTATGTGATTGGCTATTTCTGTTTTTTGAAACAGCCGGTTGAGAGAAACGGACACTTTTTCTTATGGAGGCAGATGGAGAGACCGATTCAGATTCTCGTCATCTTATTCGGCATCTTCGGTTTTGGCCTGGCCGCTTCAGAAAACATTATAAGCTACATCATAGGGATGATCATCGGCTCAGTTGTCGGATTTTTGCTCAGCTACTTCTTGATTTTCAAAAAAACGAGACTGTAAACCGCGGAGAGGAGATAGAGAAAATGATTACCATAGAACATATTCACCACTCATTCAAAATCGGAAAAAAAGGAAGGGAAAACGAAATCAAAGTATTGAAGGACGTCTCGCTTACCGTCCAAAAAGGGGAAATCGCCTGTATCGTCGGGCGAAGCGGTTCAGGGAAATCGACGCTGTTAAACCTGATTTCCGGCTATATTGCGCCGACAGAAGGAAAGATCATGATTGGCGGGAGGGATGTGACGGGATTCAGCGAAAAAGAGTGGGCGGAGTTCCGCCTTGAACATTTCGGCTTTATCTTTCAAAGCTTTCAGCTGATTCCGAGTTTGACGACGTTTGAAAACGTCGAGCTGCCCCTTACATTAAAAGGCGTTCGTCCGGCGGAGCGCAAGCAAAGGGTGAATGATATGCTGCGCCGCGTCGGCCTTGAAAACCATGCAGGCCATTATCCGAACGAGCTTTCCGGAGGACAGCAGCAGCGCGTCAGCATCGCGCGGGCTTTGATTTTAAACCCGTCGATCATTTTGGCGGACGAGCCGACGGGAAGCCTTGATTCCGAAACAGAGCAGGAAATCCTCGGATTCATCAAGCAGCTGAACAGAGAAAGAGGCATCACGTTCATTATGATTACCCACGATGACGAGGTGGCGTCTATCGCAGATACGAAATTTCGTTTATTTGACGGGGTTTTGGAGAAGGGGGAAGAGACTGTTGAAGTTTAAGGATCAGCTGAAATTCATCAGAAGAAACATGAAGAAAAACCGCCTCAGGGTGTTTATGACAATACTGGCGACAACGGTGGCCTGCGCGTTTTTAATCGTGCTCGCCTCCGTCGGCTTCGGGCTGCAAAAGTCGATGACCGAGCAATTGATGAGAGATCAGGTTGTCACGAAAATCGATGTCGCAGGAAAAGAAGGGCAAGGCGACAAACCGGTTCAGAAGAAAGATTTAAAAGACTTTGAAAAACGCGGCGATGTAGCAGCCGTTATAGAACGTACAAGAGTGATGTCGCCTGTAGAAGCCAAATTTGGCAACCGGACCAATGGACAAATCGGTTATTTTATACTTACTGACATGGCTGCGGAGCAAAAAGCGAACATCAAGCTGGATCGCGGACGCGTGGCGAAATCGCCGAATGAAATCGTCGTCGGCTATCATTTCGGCAAGCAGCTGTGGACGAAAAAAGAAGCGAAAGAATATCAAAAGCAGCAAGAAAGCAATCCAGATGATGTAAAAGAACCTAAAGGATATGAAAAAGATATTCTCGGCAAGACGATAGAATTAAAGATTGAGAAGATAGATGAAAAGACAGGAGAAAAAAGCAAGGAAAGAACGTATGACTTTAAGGTTGTCGGGGTAATGGAAAAACCTTCTTACGATTGGGTGAGCGATTCCAGCGTCTATATCAGCAATGACATGCAGAAAGGGATTACCGATTTTCTGAAAGCGGATAAAGACAGCGGTGATATAGAAAAAGAACTGACAGTCTATGCGGACAACTTTGAACACGTCGATCAGCTCACAAAAGATTTGGAAGATAAAGGATTCTTCGTCGATTCTGTCACGAAAAAGCTGGACAGCGTCAATCTGCTTTTTATGGCTTTTAAAATCGGACTGATTTTCGTCGGGGTGATTGCCGTATTGATTTCTGCGATCGGAATTTTCAACACGATGACAATGGCCGTCACGGAGCGGACCCAGGAGATCGGAATTATGAAAGCGATCGGTGCGAGTCCGAACGTCATCCGCAAAATGTTTTTAATGGAAAGCGCCTATATCGGTTTCATCGGATCTGTATTCGGCGTTATCATCTCATACGGTGTCAGCTTCCTGGTGAACAGGCTTCTCCCGGTGATTTTGTCATCGGTTTCCCAAGGCGAAGGGACTGCACAGGATTTCAGCATCACGTTCTCCTATATTCCGGTGAGCCTTGTCATCATCGCGACTGTCATCAGTATGGGGGTTGCGATTCTGTCAGGATTGAATCCGGCCGTCAAAGCGACGAGAACGAACGTGCTGACAGCGCTAAGAAGAGAATTATAGAAAGAAAGCCGGCAGCGTGCCGGCTTTTTTAGCGTTTTGGCGGTCTGTATCCCGCGTCTTGTGCTTCCTGTTCAGAACAAAACCATTGAACGACGTTTTTCGTGCGGTCATAGTATGTACTTCCAGGCGTATGATAAATTTTGTTGACGCTCCCCTTAATGTTGCACTCCTGACTGTGCTCTGCGGTCTTTTTGGAAGAGCCTGAGCTTTTGCTCTGCCCGGCTGAAGAAGCTTCTGTTCGATTGTCTGCCTGGGCCTGCTTCGTTTTTGCGCTGTTCTTTTGGACGCTTGCCAGTTTTTTCTCTGCTGATTTCTTATCTTCCGCGAGCTTGTCCTTTTCTTTGAGCAGGTTCTCATTTTCTTTTTTTAGCGTTTCGTTCTCCGTTTTTACGGAAGCCAATGTTTCATTCGTTTTTTGAATCTGCTCTTTTAAAGATTTGATTTCATTTGAAAGAGACGTTTTCTCAGACGTCAATTCTTTGATCTGAGCCGTCTGTTCTTTCGTTTCCTTTTCCCCGGCATATGTCTCCTGATCCGTATACGGTGTTGTCGCGGCGCAAAGGAGAAAGCCGCCTATCAGAAAGGGGTAAAAGATTTTTTTGGAGAATCGTTTGTCAGGCGAAAAGAACTTTTTTCTGATCAAATGAAAAACGGCATAGCCGAGCGAAAAAATGATGGAAAAAAATCCGATTGCATAGAAAAATTCCATTTTTGGGTCTCCTTTCTTCTTGTATTCATATTTTAACTCATTAAGAAAAAAATGTTTAGATTGAAAAAGTTCTTGCAAATCTCAATATTCATACGTAAAATGAAGGGAATCAAATATGTAACTTATGAAGAGAGATGGAGGGACTGGCCCTGTGAAATCTCAGCAACCTGCATAAGCAAGGTGCTAAATCCAGCAGAATGTCAGACGCATTCTGAAAGATAAGTGATCGACTCTTTCAGGCGGACTGGAAGAGTTTTTTTATGTTGAGGAGGAGATTGGAATGAAGAAATGGACAAAATTGTGGGGAACACTTGCATTGGCGGGAACACTTGCCCTTCTTGCCGCATGCGGAAACAGCGCGGCAAACGGAAGCAAGGTGATTAAAATCGGTGCAACCGCAGGCCCTTATTACGATATGGTCACAAAAGCGATTAAGCCTGAGCTTGAGAAAAAAGGCTATCAAGTGGATGTCGTTCAATTTACAGATTATGTGCAGCCGAATACGGCATTGACGGAAGGCGAGCTTGACGCCAATTTGTTTCAGCATGAAGTCTTTATGAAAGCTTACAATAAGGAAAACAACAAAGATCTCGCCGCTCTGATTTCGGTGCCGACCGCACCGATGGGTCTGTACTCATCCAAGTATAAATCGCTAAAAGAGGTCAAGGCGGGGGCACAAGTAGCTATACCGAATGATCCGGCTAACGCTGCCAGGGCGTTTTTAACGCTTAAGGATCAAGGATTGATCAAGCTGAAGGACGGCATCGATACATTGAAAGCTTCTGAACGCGATATCACGGACAATCCGAAAAAGCTGACGTTTAAGCAGCTCGAATCCGCCAACCTGCCAAGGGCGGTTGAAGATCTTGACATCGCCGCCGTACCGGGCAATTTCGCCCTGTCTGCCAACATGAAGTTGCAGGATGCCCTTGCGCTTGAAAACATGCCTGACTGCTACCGCAACCAAATCGTTGTCGACGGAAAAAACAAGGATAAACCATTCGCCAAAGATTTAAAAGAAGCGGTCAAATCGGAGGTTTTCGAAAAAACGATCGACAAAGAATTCGCCGGATTCGGAAAGCCGAAATGGATGACCGAATAGCGGCATGTGAACATACAGCTTCTAACGGCAACGTAGATGCCGCTGTGCCGGTTTCTAATCTCAAGACATACATGTCATCGGACAGCCTCAGGGAGCCGGCATCTTGCCGGCTTTTTTTCGTTCTTCGCTTTCTGTTCCATAAGACGACGTTTTCCAGGGGAGCGGGAGAACCGCCGAAAAACAGATTGCATATAAAACGAAGTGCGAAATCGCCGATAGAAAAAAGGAAAGCTGAAATTCCGATTATTATGATCGATTCAATATGGACCGGTTCTCCCGAATCTGCGAACTTTTTCCGCTTTTTTATGATAGGAGGCGTTTGACGTGATAAAATTTTCAGCCTTAACAGGCGCGCTTGGGGTGGCAGGAGTGATTACGCTCATCATTTCATGTGCAAACGGAACAGAAAGCGGCAGCCGGACGATTAAAATCGGTTCTGCTGAAGAACAGTATTTTGATATTCAGCCCGCAAAAACGGCTGGATTTGCGGCATTCTTTCAGCCGAATCGCGGGGAAAAGCCTTACGCCGGTCAGTTTCAAAACGGGGTGTTTGCGGAATTTCAAAATAAGAAACATGACAAAAAAACCGGCTGTTTTATGGGGGAGCCGGGTTCGCCAATGGACGTAAGAAACGGGGCTGAACGTCCGCCGGCATTCGAACAGCCAGGAACTGTAAAACATCCGCGGGACGGGAGCGGTGCCGAGCCGGACAGGATAAAAATCCACGATGGCCCGGACCCTGAATACAAACCCCGCCCCATCTAAGCAGCGGAGATTAAAGTATTTTTTCCGAATATTATAAAAAATATCCTTTCTAAAAAGGGGTTTTTTTATGAAGGAAAACCGAATTCCCTCCATTGAAAAAAATGGCCAAAACGAATAGAATCTAGAAGGAACGAAAATCAGAAAGAAGGAAAACACAATGCCGCGTACGTTATGGATGCTGATCATCGGGATGTTTATCAATGTAACGGGGTCTTCTTTTTTGTGGCCTTTGAACACTATCTATATTCACGACCATTTAGGGAAATCGTTAACCGCAGCCGGATTTGTATTGATGCTCAACTCCGGAGCCAATGTCATCGGAAATTTATGCGGCGGTTATTTGTTTGATAAAATCGGCGGTTTCAAATCCGTCATTATCGGAATCGTGATCACGTTTGTCAGCCTTTCCGCCCTCGTGTTTTTTCATGGCTGGACGGCTTATATCCTCTTGTTGACAGCTGTCGGATTCGGGTCGGGTGTTGTGTTTCCGGCATGCTACGCAATGGCCGGAGCGGTTTGGCCCGAAGGCGGCAGAAAGGCTTTTAATGCCGTGTATGTAGCGCAAAATGCCGGGGTCGCTGTCGGTTCCGCGCTTGGGGGAGTCGTTGCATCATTTTCATTCGCTTACGTCTTTTTTGCGAATGCGATGCTTTATGCCGTTTTTTCCGCGATTGCATGTTTTGGATTCAGACATATCCGCACAGAACGTGCAGTAAAGTCATCCGTTGTAGATCATGCTGCCGGCGCAAGCGGAAAATCAAGATTTTCAGCCCTCATGCTCGTATGTACGGGATATCTTCTCGGCTGGGTCGCTTATTCCCAATGGTCTTCAACGATCGCTTCACATACGCAGGATCTCGGCATATCGCTCGGGCAGTACAGTCTGCTATGGACGGTCAACGGTGCGCTCATCGTCCTGGGTCAGCCGCTTACCGGAATGTTTGTCCACAGATTCGCCAGTTCGCTAAAAAAACAAATCGTGAGCGGATTCATCATTTTTATGTTTGCTTACGGCATGCTGTTTGCCGCTGAATCTTTCCGGGTTTTCCTCGGCGCGATGATCGTGCTGACGCTCGGGGAAATGCTCGTCTGGCCGGCTGTTCCGACGATCGCAAACCGCCTCGCACCGCGGGGGAAAGAAGGGTTTTACCAAGGCTTCGTCAACAGCATGGCGACGGGAGGAAGAATGATCGGGCCGCTGTTCGGCGGAATGATCGTTGATTTTTTCAGCATGCAGGCATTATTGGCTGTTCTGCTCGTTTTGCTGATGATCAGCATAGGAACAGCATATTTATATGGCCGAAAGGAAAAGCAGCTCTCTGTTTGATATAGAAAAAATAGGTAATTGTAATTATGTGAAAATGAATCGAAGGAATCAAGATTATCACCTAGTTCTTCACATATAATGGAAGAAACAAGCTTTTTTTTCCTCAGAGACAGAACACATTTTCTGTAGTAGTATCGAATATCATCGCAAAGGGTTCTAGGGGGGCTGCTCGATGGCCTGAAGTCGCTTGACGAATCTAAGGGCTTTAGGAAGGTGATGAAGATGCTGCATCAAGTTTTGGTTGCTTGTTTGATTGGAGGGATTATGGGGGTTCTCGGGCACATTAAAAAAAGAGGACGGCTCGAGAAACCGAGAACGACGAAACGATTTATTTACCTCGGTTTTTTTGAAGATATTCTTGTCGGCATGGTTGCCTCTATTTTGCTTGTTTTATCTGCGGAACCTGACTCCGGAATTCAGCTCGTGGTTTTATCCATTGTTGCAGGCTACGGCGGTGAAGCTGTATTGAGAAGCTTTGACTTTGTCAGAGAACAGCAGGCAAATGTACAAAACTCCGGACGGCAAAACGATTCTCCACACGATTAAGATCCTCACTCTTACCCTTTTTTCAGCACATTCCCATTGTATACAAACCTGCTTGCACTTATGAACAGAATTCTATAAAATACAGATAAGATTACGGTTACGGCAAGAACAGTGAAGAGGAGCAGTAAGAAGCCCCATCTGCCACAGAGAGTTGACGGCTGGTGAAAGTCAATCAGGTTGGGCTTCTGAACTCGCCTCAGAGTTGCAGCAGTGATGAGCTGCTGCCGTGCATCTGCGTTAAAGATATCAAGTGAGTGTACGAATGTACACTAACAAGGGTGGTACCGCGGGAAATCGAATCTCTCGTCCCTTCTTAGGGATGGGAGAGTTTTTTTGATTTTGGAATAATCTGAATATCACGATGCCGGTCCCGTCCATACTTGTATGCAAGGATGCCGTACGTACATTCAAAGGAGGTTTTTACAATTGAGTTTTGATCATCAAAAAATCGAGAAAAAGTGGCAGGACTATTGGCTTGAAAACAAGACTTTTGCCACGCTTGAAGATACATCCAAACCGAAGTTTTATGCTCTGGATATGTTCCCGTACCCGTCCGGAGCAGGCCTGCATGTCGGCCATCCGGAAGGCTATACCGCGACGGACATTCTCTCGCGCATGAAGCGCATGCAGGGATATGACGTCCTGCATCCGATGGGCTGGGATGCATTCGGGCTTCCGGCTGAGCAGTACGCGCTCGATACGGGGAATGATCCTGCCGTCTTTACGAAGCAGAACATCGATAATTTCCGCCGCCAGATCAGGGCGCTCGGCTTTTCGTACGACTGGGACAGGGAAGTCAATACGACAGATCCTGACTACTATAAATGGACACAGTGGATTTTCTTAAAGCTTTATGAAAAAGGCCTCGCTTATGTAGATGAAGTGCCTGTGAACTGGTGCCCGGCGCTCGGAACCGTTCTCGCCAACGAAGAAGTCATCGACGGAAAGAGCGAACGCGGCGGTCATCCTGTCGAAAGGCGTCCGATGAAGCAATGGATGCTGAGAATTACGGCATACGCCGACCGTCTGCTCGAAGACCTTGAAGAGCTCGACTGGCCGGAGAGCATTAAAGAAATGCAGCGCAACTGGATCGGCCGTTCTGAAGGTGCACACGTTCATTTTGAAATCGACGGCCAGGACGCCATGTTTACGGTTTTCACGACCCGTCCCGACACTCTGTTCGGTGCGACGTACGCCGTACTAGCTCCTGAACACGATCTGGTCCAAAAGATCACGATGCCTGAACAAAAAGATGCGGTCGACGCTTATATTGCGGAAGTTCAGTCAAAGAGCGATCTTGAGCGCACCGATTTGGCAAAAACGAAGACAGGCGTTTTTACAGGCGCTTATGCGGTTAATCCGGCGAGCGGAGAAAAAATTCCGGTCTGGATCGCCGATTATGTCCTGGCTACATACGGAACAGGAGCGGTCATGGCGGTTCCGGCCCATGATGAACGCGACCATGAATTCGCAACGGTATTTGGTCTCCCGATCAAAGAAGTCGTCAAAGGCGGAAACGTTGAAAAAGAAGCGTATACAGGCGACGGCGAGCATATCAACTCCGATTTTCTGAACGGTCTCGACAAAGCGGCTGCGATCGAAAAAATGATCGAGTGGCTTGAAGAGAACGGCAAAGGCGAGAAAAAAGTGACATACCGGCTCCGCGATTGGCTGTTCAGCCGCCAGCGCTATTGGGGCGAGCCGATTCCGATCATCCATTGGGAAGACGGCACATCCACCCCGGTTCCTGAAGAAGAGCTGCCGCTTATCTTGCCGAAAACGTCTGAAATCAAGCCGAGCGGTACGGGAGAATCGCCGCTTGCCAACATTAAAGAATGGGTCGAAGTAACAGACCCTGCAACAGGCAAAAAAGGAAGACGTGAAACGAATACAATGCCGCAGTGGGCCGGCAGCTGCTGGTACTTCCTGCGCTATATTGATCCGAAAAATCCGAATGAACTCGCGTCTCCTGAAAAATTAAAGAAATGGCTTCCTGTCGATATGTATATCGGAGGCGCAGAACACGCCGTTCTTCACTTATTGTATGCGCGATTCTGGCATAAATTCCTTTATGATATCGGAGTCGTGCCGACAAAAGAGCCGTTTAAGCAGCTCTACAACCAGGGAATGATTCTCGGCGAAAACAATGAAAAAATGAGCAAATCAAAAGGCAATGTCGTCAATCCGGACGAAATCGTTAAGACGCACGGGGCAGACACGCTTCGTTTGTATGAAATGTTCATGGGGCCGCTCGACGCTTCGATTGCCTGGTCTACGAAAGGCCTTGACGGTGCGCGCCGCTTCCTTGACCGCGTATGGCGCCTGTTCATCGACGACAATGGCGAATTGAGCAGCAAGATTACGGAAGGAGCAGGCGAAACGCTTGAGCGTGTCTACCATGAAACGGTAATGAAAGTGACAGATCATTTCGAAGGGCTGCGCTTCAATACGGGAATTTCCCAGCTGATGGTCTTTATCAATGAAGCATATAAAGCGGACAAGCTTCCGAAAGAATACATGGAAGGCTTTGTGAAACTGCTTTCTCCTGTCGCGCCGCACCTTGCTGAAGAGCTTTGGAGCCGTCTCGGCCATGAAGGCACGATCGCATATGAAGCATGGCCTGTCTATGACGAAGAGAAGCTTGTCGATGATGAGGTTGAAATCGTCGTTCAGGTGAACGGGAAAGTAAAAGCCAAGTTAAATGTTCCGGCTGACGCAAACAAAGAACAGCTTGAGGAACTGGCCAAAAACAACGAAAAAGTAAAAGAACAGCTTGAAGGAAAAACGGTCAGAAAAGTGATCGCCGTTCCGGGCAAGCTTGTCAATATTGTCGCAAACTAAAGCAAAACCCCTTCCTCCGCGAAGGGGTTTTTTTCGATCCTAAGCCTTGGATCTTTTCAAGCTTATGTTTGATTTCAGCCGTTTCGTCCATGTATTACAATAGAGGCAAAGGAGCTGATGAGTATGAAGTTTGCCGATTTTTCCGCCGTGCAGGTACGAATCGCAAGACCGACAGACCGTTTTGAAGAGGTCATCGCCTTTTACGAGAAAGGTCTCGGTTTACAAAGGATCGGTGAGTTTTCCGGGCATGCCGGCTACGATGGCGCGATGTTCGGCCTGCCGAATTCCCTGTATCACCTTGAATTCACATCACACGAAAACGGGAGCCCGTGTCCCGCCCCGACGAAAGACAACCTTCTCGTTTTTTACATCCCTGATTTTCAGCAAATCAAAACGATTGCAAAGAGGTTGTCTGACATGGGGTATGAAGAGGTGCCTCCGGAAAACCCGTATTGGGAAGAAAAAGGCGTAACGATCGAAGATCCCGACGGCTGGCGGATCGTGCTGATGAACACGGAAGGAATTTAGCCGGCTATGCTTCGCGCCACTTTTCCGCCTGACTGCGGACGATTTCTGTAAAGGCGGTCATCGCCGGAGAGAACCATTTGTTTTTATGATAACTCATTTGGGTAGAAAAGAGGGCGTCTTTGACCATGATGCCCTCAAGCTTTTGTTCGCTGATTTCAGTACGGGTTGTGATCATCGGGAGGAGAGAGACGCCCAGCCCGCACATGACGCACTGTTTAATGGCCTCTACGCTCCAAAATTCCATCGTCTTATCGGTGACGACGCCTTGATTATGCAAATATTCTTCAAAAAAGTCTCTGTAGCTGCACCCGTGCTCCGTATATAAAAACGTTTCATTTGTGCTGAACGCCAAATGCTGATAATCGGTTTTCCCTGCCGGATGCCCCTTTGGAAAGATGAACACCATCGGCTCGTCCACGAGTTTTTCAATATGGAGATCCTCTTCGTTCCGCTCTTCATCCAGCAAAAAAGCGACATCGATTTTCCCCTGTCTCAACTCATCCCTCAGCTGCCAGCATGTTGAAGACTTCAGCGTCACTGTCACCTGCGGGTACTTGCTTTTATATTCGTGAAGGATCGTCGGCAGCCTGTAGACGGTTAACGATTCGGAAGCGCCGATGATAAGGTTTCCGGAGGGCTGCTTGTCGTCTGCAGAAATGTACCTCGCTTTTTCATACAGCTCGATCATCTCCGTTGCATAAGGAAGGAGATGTTTCCCCGCTTCCGTCAGCAGCATCTTTTTTCCTAAACGATAGAATAACGGCTTTCTCAATTCTTGTTCAATCGCCTGTATATGGGAAGTCACCGTCGATTGTGCATAGCCCAAATAATCTGCCGCACGGGTGTATCCCCCGATTTCGACGATGGTTTTGAATGTTTTCAAATGGCGGATTTCCATCTGTGTCAGGTCTCCTTTTTTTCTAATATCGAAAAATCCGAAGTTATGGATCATTACTATCTATTTTACTGATTTAACAAATGAGATTACAATCATTTTACATCGTTTAGAAGGGATTGTGTTTAGGTGAAAGAGAAAAAACTGGGGTCTTTATTGCTAAGCGGTTTGATGACGGGGCCGATTTTAGGCTCAGGTGTTATTCTGCTGCCGCCGATGGTTCATGAGATAGCGGGGGACTATGCGATATTTGCCTGGCTGTTTATGATGGGAGCCGGATTTTTGTTTGCGCGGATTTTTGCGATATTGAGCATTGAATTTCCAAACGATGCGGGTATAGCTTATGCGGCTGAAAAAGCGTTCGGCATTCGGGCGAAAAAACTGGCAGTCTTCTATTTTATCACTGCAGCAAGCTTTGGCCCCGCGGCCGTACTCATGACGGCCGGCCAGTATATTCACTCGATCGCGGCCGGTTCTGCGGTTTCAACTGAAGCTTACGGCCTTTTGCTGTTCATCATTTGCCTCGTTGTGCTGTGCTTTCGCATTTCGTTTGTGGGAAAGGTTTCGTTCGTCTTTTCAAGTGCGGCGGCGGTTCTCTTGCTTGGAGGGAGCTTCACGTCGATTCCTTTTTTCAGGGAAGGGCCGCTGATCGAAGGGGCTTTTCGGCTTGCCGATTTTGGCCATGGTTTGCTGCTGCTGTTTTGGGCTTTGGTCGGCTGGGAAATGATCGGAAACTACAGCATGGAGGTAAAAGACAGAAGGAAGGTGATTCCGCGTGCTGTCGTGATCAGCGGGCTGACGGTTACACTCGTGTATCTTGCAATAGCCGGAGCCGCCCAGTGGATCGATCCGGGCCGTTTTCAAAGCGGCCAGCTGAAACTGACGCTCATTTTAACGCCGCTGTTCGGCCCGTACGCATTAGCCGTCATCGCCGCGGTCACCTCTGTATTGTGCATGAGCACGTATTTGCTTGTCGTCGGGGGAGCCGCCAGATTAATATTCTCGCAGACAGCAGGCGTCCTTGCGTACAGAACGAAGGACGATAAGCCGATCGCAGCGCTTGGCTTGATTTTCGCTGTACACGCAAGTGTTTTCGTTTGTTTGTTTTTTCATGCCGTCAATGTCGACACGCTCGTCGCTATCGCAAACGCCTTTTTTATCTGCCATTCACTCTGCGGCCTTTTTGCAGCATACCGGCTGTTGAGCGGTTTTGTTTATAAAGCGATTTGCGTTTTTTTGATCGGCTGTTTTTCGCTTCTTCTGTTGTTTTCATCGCTTCCGATCTTGTGTTTTGTCATGTTCGCGACCGTTATTTTTGCCCTTCGCAGCGGTCCTTTAAAAGACACGAGGTTTAAATAATACCTAAAAAACAGGTGAAAGCCCCTTTCAAATCGTATTTATGTAACCATGAAGAGGTGAAGAAAGGAGACATGTGATGCGCGGACAATTGCTCAGGCTGCTCGGCGATTTGCCGGATCAAAAGGAGATTCAGGCGAAAACTCTTAAAAAAGAAGAAAAGGATTCGTTCATTCTTGAAACGCTATTGCTAGGGTTAAACGGCATCGAGACCGTTCCGGCCTATTTTGTGAAGCCGAAACAGGCGCAAGGCAAACTGCCGGTCGTGCTCTATTGCCATTCCCACGGCGGGCGATACGAAAGGGGAAGGAAGGAGCTGATCGAAGGCGCGGAGTATTTGGAAAGGCCTCCATACGCCGAGGAGCTGACATCTCTCGGGTTTGCGGCGCTCGCCATCGACCATTGGGCTTTCGGAGACAGGCGGGGGAAAACGGAGAGCGAGATTTTTAAAGAGATGCTCTGGACCGGGCGGGTGATGTGGGGGATGATGGTGTATGACAGCATCCGGGCCCTTGATTATCTTGAGACGCGGGATGACACCGATACTGGCCGAATGGCTGCGCTCGGGATGTCAATGGGAGGTTTGATGGCCTGGTGGACGGCTGCGCTGGACGCACGCATCAGCGCATGCGTCGATATATGCAGCCAGGTTGACAGCGAAACGCTAATCAAGACGCAGAATTTGGACAGGCACAATCTGTATTCATATGTACCAGGGCTCGTAAAGCATGTTTCAACCGCACAGATTCAGAGCCTGATTGCTCCGAGGCCCCACTTGAGCCTCGTCGGAACTGCGGATAAGCTCACTCCCGTCATGGGGATTGATATCATCGAGAAATCATTGACCTCCGTGTATAAAGAAAAAAACGCGGGTGAACGCTATGAAATGTTTCGCTCCCATTCGGGGCATTTGGAAACCGCCGCAATGAGGCAGAAAGCGATCGATTTTTTGAAAACATGGCTGTGAACAGGAGGATGATTATTGGTGAAGAAGGTAACGATTGTCGGGGGAAGCGGGACGGTCGGGCGCATATTGATCCGCGGGCTGTCTGATGAAGGATACGATCTGGCGGTAATGGATGTAAAAAAGCCTGAAGAAGAGCTGCCTGATCTGCACCCTGTCAAGTAGACAGTGGAAATAACTAAAACACACTAGACGGCTTTAGCCCTGTATTCCACTGGGCTGAGGCCGTTTAGTTTTTCTTGTAGACGATCGTGGTTGTAAAAGTGGATATATTCATCAATTGCGCTTTGAAGTGCCTCAAATGTCTCGTACGAATTCCGTCTGTATTTCTCGCATTTTAATTTCCCCCAAAACGACTCAATGGGGCCGTTGTCAATACAGCGGCCGACGCGGGACATACTCTGTGTCATATTTGCGTTTTCAATCATCCTTCTAAACTGGTGGGACGTGTATTGAAAACCTCTGTCGCTGTGAAGGAGAGGACGTGCGTTTGGGGCTGCCTCAAGCGCTTGGTTCAAGGTTTTAAACACAAGGGCGTTATTATTGGATTTCCCCAGCACATAAGACACGACCATTCCCTCATGAAGATCTAAAATGGCACTGAGGTACGCTTTCCGATGGCCGTATTTTAGCTCTGTCACATCAGTCACCCATTTTTGATTTGGTTTGTCCGCTTTAAACTCTCGATTCAGGATATTTTCGGACACATGTTGAGGCGTCGCTTTGCCGTAACGTTTTTTCTTCCGCCGAATGACACACTCCAGCTTGGCAATTTTCATCAGCCGATAGATGCGCTTATGATTGAGGCGCTCTTTAAAGCGGCGGTTCATGTTTAAGGTCATTCTGCGGTATCCGTAGATACCGCCAATTTGTTCGTGAAGTAGCGCCATTTTGGCGATAATCTTTTCATTCTGTTTTTCTCTCGCTGAAGGTACTCGGCTCCTCCATTTGTAATACCCCTGGCGCGAAACTTCGGCAATCTCACATAACATTTGGACAGAAAAGCCTTCTTTTCGATTCAGCTCTAAAATGGCGAGATATCGATCTTCGTACCGAACCTGACTTAGAACCGCCTCCTTTTGATCTCTTCCAACTTTTTTAAGAACGCATTCTCTGCGCGCAAACGCTCATTTTCCTGTTCCAGCCGTTTGTTTTCCCGTTGAATTTTTTCTTCAGGTGTCAGTTCTTCTTCGGTTTTGCGTTTTCCCCGTGTATCTTTTAAGGCTTCTTCTCCACCTTCTTGATACTTTTTCACCCATTGATACACCTGTTGGTAGGAGACTTGATGAATCTCCATTGATCTGGCGTAATCTTTTCCGTGGGCTAGGCAATCCTTCGCAATCTTAATCCGTTCTTCCAAAGAAACATTCTTCCGTTTGGTCATTAAACGATTCCTTCCTCTCCCACTGTCTTTTAACGTTTTATGACCATTATAAAGCTCGACCCACTTCATGAGCACGGATTTACTGGAAATCTTATATTTTCTCGAGATTTCTCTTTGAGAGTAGCGTCCGGATAAGAAGTCTTTCACGGCATTGTATTTTAATTCTGCGGGATAGAACTTATGGCGCTTTGAACGTTCCAAACTCTCCACACCCGCCATATCATGCGATGTTCTCCATTCACGAATTGTTTCGGCATGAATGTCATATTTTTCTGCGATCTCATTCACCGAATTATTCTCCTGATCACATTCTGATAGAATATTCAATTTTTCCTTTTTTGAAAACCATTTTCCAGCCATGAAAAAACTCCCCCAAGGCAAACAGATTTTTTTATTTCATCTGTCTACCTTTAGGGGAGCATATCAGCCTGCAAGGTTTATCCAGGCTGATGCACAAAACGGTGAAGGCCATCCCTGAAGACACCGATGCGCTGATCAACCTTCTCGCCGTCAAACCGACCGGCAATCTTCTTGACAAGCAAGAATTTGAAAAAATGACAGACATCTTTTTTAACGCGACGTATGCGATGCTTATGGCCGCAGTGCAACGCGGCGTGCCGAAAGTCATTTTTGCAAGCAGCAACCACGTCACAGACGTTTATGAGCAAAATGGCGTGTCTTTGCTTAAAAGACCGATTCAGACGGAAGATTATCCGCTGTCAAAAAGCCTGTACGGCTTGCTGAAATTGGCCTCAGAAAACCTGGGATACCTGTTTTCGCATCATTCAGGCGCCCCGGTTTCCGTCATCAATTTGCGGATCGGCACGGCGGTCGAAAACGAAAAAGAAGCGCTGCTGACAAAGCCGAGGACGAAAAAAACGCTGCTGTCCAAGAAGGACCTCGTCGGCATATTTAAATGTGCGATTGAAGCCGATAAAACGTATGGTACATATTATGCCGTCAGCGACAATCCGGACCGGCCGTGGTCGATCACATCCGCCGTCCGCGAATTAGGGTATGAGCCGAAAGTCAATTCGGCTGACCTTTTGAAAAAAGACTGACGTATCATCTTCTAAGGCGATGATCTTTTTCTTTGTTTTCGCATTCCTGCTCACAAAATGATTATAGACGCTTCTCCCCTCCTTTTGCTACATTTTAGACACGATATCGTAATTTTTTGACAGCGCTTACAAAAAAGGAGGGGTGAAATGGCGATCAGACATTCCGCGGGAAGCCGCGTGTTTGATGTGTTGAATTACGCTTTTTTAACCGGATTCGGCCTCGTTTGCGTGCTGCCGTTTATCCATGTGATAGCCGCCTCTTTTGCAACGGTGGAAGAGGTCATTTCGAAAAAGTTCATATTGTTTCCGACCACGTTTTCATTGGATGCGTACAGGTACATTTTTTCGACTGACATCGTGTACAGAAGCTTGATCATTTCCATTCTCGTAACAGCCGCGGGAACAGCCGTCAGCATGTTCCTTTCCTCGCTGATGGCATACAGCTTGTCGAGAAAGGAACTGATGGGCAGGCGCATGCTGATGTTTTTGGTCGTCTTTACGATGCTCTTCAGCGGCGGGATGATCCCGACGTTTCTCGTCGTGAAATCGCTCGGATTGCTTGATTCCTATTGGTCTCTGATACTTCCGGGCGCCATTAATGCTTTTAACCTGATTATTCTAAAAAACTTTTTTCAAAACATTCCGTCCAGTTTGGAAGAATCTGCGAAAATCGACGGGTGCAATGACCTGGGGATCTTTTTCCGTATCATTCTGCCCTTATCTTTGCCGGCGATTGCCACGATTTCGCTGTTTTATGCCGTCACCTATTGGAATACGTACATGCAGGCGATTCTGTATTTGAGCGATGCGACGAAATGGCCGATACAGGTTCTGCTCAGGCAGATCGTCATCGTCTCAAGCGGCATGCAGGGGGATATGACGGAAATGGGAGCAGCAGCGGCGCCGCCTGAGCAAACGATTAAAATGGCGGTGATTGTCGTCGCGACAATTCCGGTGCTGCTCGTCTATCCGTTCATTCAAAAACATTTTGCAAAAGGTGCGTTATTAGGGTCTATTAAAGGTTAAAACGAGGGGGACAATGTATGGGGAAAAAATGGCTGATCCCGATTGCCGCGTTCGCGCTTTTAGCGGGAGGATTGTTTGGCTGTTCGAACAAAGGAGCGGAGCAGGCCTCTTCGAAGGAAGGAAAGGTCGATCCCAACTCTCCTTTGGATCTGAGCTGGCTGGTGATTCTCTATCACCAGCAGCCGCCGAAGGACACGGCGATTAAAAAGATCGAAAAGCTCACAAACACAAAGCTCGATTTGATGTGGGTGCCTGACGCGGTGAAGGAAGACCGCCTGAATTCCGCGCTTGCCGCCGGCAATCTTCCGAAAGTCGTCACCATCCAGGATATCAAAAATTCATCGGTTATGAACGCCTTCAGGTCAGGCATGTTTTGGGAAGTCGGGCCTTATTTGAAGGATTATCCGAATTTAAGCAAGATGAATAAGCTGATCAATAAAAATGCCTCCATTGACGGTAAACTGTACGGCATTTACAGGGAGCGCCCGTTATCAAGGCAAGGAATCGTCATCCGCAAAGACTGGCTTGACAATCTCGGCCTGAAAACGCCGCAGACGCTCGATGAGTTGTACGAGACGGCAAAGGCGTTTACTGAAAAAGATCCCGACCAAAACGGGAAAAAGGATACGATCGGGTTTGCCGACAGAAACGATTTGATCTACGGAGCGTTTAAAACATTGGGATCCTACATGGGAATGCCGACGGACTGGAAAGAAGAAAACGGCACATTTACACCCGATTTCATGACGCCGGAATATAAGGAAACGATGAAATACATGAAAAAGCTGTATGATGAAGGACTCATCAATAAAGACTTTCCGGTGACAAGCAAAACGCAGCAGCAGGAGATGTTTTCCCAGGGGAAAGCCGGGATTTACGTCGGGAATATGGTCGATGCCGTCAATTTAAGGGATCAGTCGGTTGACGACAAGATGGAGCTCGATATCATCAACCGCATCAAGGGCCCTGACGGAAAAGAGCGCGTCTGGTCATCAGGCGGGCACAACGGTATTTTTGCGTTTCCGAAAACGAGCGTGAAAAGCGAAAAAGAGCTGAAACGGATTCTGGCCTTTTTTGACAGGATCGCAGAAGAGGATGTCTACAGTCTGATGACATACGGAATCGAAGGCGTCCATTACAAAAAAGAAGACAAGGATCATTTCAAACGGATCGATGACAAGCTGAAAGATTGGCAGGCGGAAATTCAGCCGCTCGTCTCCCTTGTCGGCATTGATAAAGCATACTTAAAAAACACGGGAGATCCGCTGCGCACCAAATATGAAGAGCTGACAGAGGACAACGAAAACATCATCGTCTCCAATCCTGCTGAAAGCCTGTACTCTCCGGCTGCATCTGAAAGGGGAGATGAACTGCAAAAGATCATCGATGATGCGACATACCAATTTATCCTTGGCAAAATGGACGAAAGCCAGTTTGACAATGCGGTCGAAAAATGGCGGACAAACGGCGGAGACCAAGTAATTGAAGAATATGAAGAAGCATATAAAAAATCGGTGAAATAAATACAGGCGATCCCGGGTCTTTCCGGGACCGCCTTGTTTTATGCCGAATGGTTTTTCAGTTCGCGATACTTTCCCGGGGTGATCCCTTCGAGCTTCTTGAACGAACGAATAAAGTTTTGCGGATTTTTATATTTCAGTTTTTCAGAAATTTCTTTAACGGATAAGCCCGTTTCCGTCAGCCAGCTTTTGGCGATATGATGGCGGTACGATGATAAATATTCGCTGAATGATATCTTCATCTCTTTTCTGAAAATGCTGCTTAAATAGTTGGGATTGTAATGCAGTCTTCCCGCGATCGATTCCAGGGTCAGATCGGTGTCGAATTCCTGCTGGATGATGTGGACGATTTTCTCCGAGATGTTTTTATACTGCGATTCCTCTCTGACGCTCAACGTTTCGATCATGTTGCTGACGATTCGGGTGTTCAGCCAGCTTTCGATCTCTTCTATTGTCGTCAGCTCAAAAATGTCGTCATACAGCATATTATTGCCGTCCGGTTCAAACAGCTCGATTCCGAGAAGGTGCATGAATTCAATTAAATTGTTGAGCAGCCTGACAATCGCAATTTGGCAATGATGAGGGTTCGTATTCTCAGAACAAACCGTTTCGATTAACTGATGGAGCCGTTCAGCGGCTTTTTCCCGGTCGCACGCTTTAATCGCTTCAAACAGTTCGTTTTGGAGTTGCTTTGGAAACTGGGTCAAAAATGCTTTGTTCCTGTCAAGGTGCTCAAAGAAAATGATCGCGCGTTTCCCGGATTTCAGCCTGTAAGTCAACGCTTCAAGCCCTTCCAAATAAGCGTGCTTGGACATGGAGAGGCTTGTAAAAGGCTGGCTGATCCCGATGCTGACAAATAGCCCGAGCTCCTCATGGATCTTATGCTGGATCGATTCGGCGGTACTTTTCAGCTGCTGATGAAATGTGTCAAGCGATTTGCCGCGGTTCAGCATCACGGTTGTTTGCGTCTTATCGATCACGACTGAAGGGAGACGGTTTTCCTTTGGGATCGACTGTTCGACAAGGCTGTTGATCGCAAACAGCAGGACGTCCAGGTCTTTTTTTTCGTACGGCGTATCCTTCAAGGTGTCAATTTGCAGGGCAAGGACGGAAAGGTGGCTCCAATCGTCCGAAAAGCCGAGGCCTGAAAAGCGTTCTTTCGTTTCTTCTTCAATCAATTTGCCGAGCAGAAGCCTTGTTAAAAAATATTGCTTCAGCTGTGTGACCTGTTGCTCGACCCGCTTTGCGAGGTCGTAATTTTTGTTTTTCATTTCTTTAATATTCCGCTCGATCAGCTCGAATTCGCTTTCGTGACGCTCTTTGCCCGCATCTGTTCCGGAAGCGAAGCCGGAAACGGACTCATATAAAACTTTGATCGGCTTGTAGAAATGGCGTGAGCCAAACCAGGAGAACAGTAATGAAAGCGCTAACAAAATGCCGCATATCGAAAACGTAAACCAGCCGATTGAGGCGGTCTGCATGTAAAGTTCAGGCATCGTCGTCATTGAAACGTATATCCAGTTGTTATAGTCTGATTTCTGGTATGTAATCTTATAGTCCGTATCGCCGATTGATACGTCAAACTGTCCGTTTTTTGAAGAAAGCTGCCTGATTTTTTGAAAGTAATCTTCATGCCGGATCGATTGCCCGATCTGTGACCGTTTTTGATGAAGGATGATGCGGCCGTTGTCATCAAGCGCCATCATGCTGTTTGTCTTCGACTTCAGGGGCATTCGTTTGACGAGTGAACACGACGGAATGCTGGCGATGGCAAGTCCTTTATGCCGCATGCTGTTTAAGGGAAGCTGTTTGACGAGATTGACGTTGTACGGGCAGTCTTCCGCACCGCTTTCCTTCGTGGCGACAAGGGCGTTGTTTTTTTCAAGCACCCAGCTTGACCGGCTTTTCAGCGAGTTGTAGAGCGAGACCATCAAAGCCTGTTTCCCCTGATCCAATTTGTACAGTCCGGAATTGTTGATATACCACTTTTTTTCCTGGCTGATCACTGTAATGTCGGATAAATCGGTGTCGAATGTCTGCAGTTTATTTAATTCCTGATTGATTTGGTTATAAAGCTGGAAGCGTTCGGGTGTGATGCTGCGGCTGAGCGTCTCGATTAAGGGATAGGAACGGACATAGTTGGTGAAGGAATGGTCAACCGTTTTTAAAATATGTTCGATATTCAGCTGCATCTGTCCAACGGTTTGGAGTTTTTCATTTGTGACGTTTTGCTCGATTGTTTCAGCTGATCGCTGATAAGAAAAAAAGCCGACGATGATGACCGGGATCGTGCTGAGAATAAAAAAGAATGTCACCAGCTTATAGTAAAACCTGTATTGTCTCCTTTTCATAAATTCCCCCCTAAACTCCCCGAGATGGTTATATATAATTAATCCGACTTTTGTGTAAATTTGTCAATAATCATTTTCTAATACAGGTTTCATTTTATCAGGTCATATACGCCTCCGGGTAAGGTGCGGGCCATGTGATGAGATGATTGTAGACGAATTTTTCAATGCTGGGATAAAGTGAAAGCAAACATCGTGAAGGGAGGCCGTTTATGAAAGCTGCAGAAGCTCAGGCCGGACAAGAACCGGCCCTTGTTGCCGGAAAGCGTATTTTTGCGAAGGCGTTTCAGCAAAAATATTTGTATTTGATGATTCTGCCGGGGCTGATTTATTTTCTCCTTTTTAAGTATGTGCCCATGTGGGGGATCGTCATTGCGTTTCAGGATTACCAGCCGTTTCTCGGCATAACGGGGAGCGAATGGGTCGGCTTTAAGCATTTTGAAAGGCTGTTTACGGAGCCGACTTTCTTTATGCTCTTGAAAAACACGCTGATCTTGTTTCTTCTGAACCTCGTCGTATTTTTTCCAATCCCGATTATATTGGCCCTTCTGTTGAACGAAGTCAGAATCGTGCTGTTCAAAAAGCTCGTTCAGACGCTGATTTATATTCCGCATTTTATGTCATGGGTCATCGTCGTGTCGCTTTCATTTGTCCTTTTAACGGTAGACGGGGGACTGATAAATGAAATCATCGCTTATTTCGGCGGGGAAAAAATCAATTTTTTGCTTGACGAAAACTGGTTCAGGCCGCTCTATATTCTCCAGGTGATCTGGAGGGAAGCCGGCTGGTCGACGATCATTTATTTAGCGGCGATTACGGCGGTAGACCCGCAGCTTTACGAAGCGGCGAAAATGGACGGGGCGAACCGTCTGCGGAGAATGTGGCATGTGACCCTTCCCGCGATCAGAAGCGTGATCGTGGTTCTCCTGATCCTGAAAATCGGCGATACGCTGGAGCTTGGATTTGAGCATGTGTACCTGCTATTAAACGCGACAAACCGCGAAGTGGCTGAAATTTTCGATACGTATGTGTATACGGCGGGCTTAAAGCAGGGGCAGTTCAGCTACAGCACAGCCGTCGGTTTGTTCAAGGCCGCTGTCGGACTCATTTTAGTCATATTTGCAAACAGGATGGCAAAGAAATTTGGAGAAGAAGGTATATATTGACATTTTTGATGAAAGGATTTGAATGCCATGAATCGATCTCTCATCACAAAATCGCCTCTTCACGTTGCCGAGGAAGCGGCAAACACGGTAATGAAAACGTATACAAAGGATAAGCTGCCTCCCGCGGGCCGCTGGCATTATCATCAAGGCGTGTTCTTATGCGGGCTGATTCGCCTTTGGGAAGCGACAGGGAAGGAAACGTATTTTGATTATGTAAAGGATTACGTTGACTATCTCGTTGATGAACACGGCAATTTTTATTTCAGCAGAGATGAGCTTGATGCCGTTCAGGCAGGCCTTCTTTTGTTTCCTTTGTATGAAGAGACCGGTGATGAACGGTACAGGAAAGCGGCGGAAAAGCTGAGGGGCCTGTTCGATACGCTGAACCGGACATCAGAAGGAGGCTTTTGGCATAAAGATAAATATCCTTATCAGATGTGGCTTGACGGTCTGTATATGGGCGGACCTTTTGCACTCAAGTATGCAAGGGCCTTCGGCGCTCCCGAGCTGTACGACTTGGTCATCCTCGAAGAAACCTTGATGAGAAAGCATACGAAAGACCGTCATACGGGATTGTATTATCATGCCTGGGACGAACGGCGCAGCACACCTTGGGCCGATCCTGAATCGGGATGCTCGCCTGAGTTTTGGGGAAGATCGATCGGCTGGTATGCGCTGGCGCTCAGCGACATGATCGAACTCCTTCCGGAAGAAAGCGGAATGAAGCGCGAATGGATCAACACGCTTCAGGAGATGGTCAAAAGCCTCGCCGATTTTCAGGATGAAGCAACGGGGTTATGGTACCAGGTCGTTGACAAGGGAGAGCTGGCAGACAATTGGCTGGAAAGCTCCTGTTCGTGTCTCTATGCATATGCGATGGCAAAAGGGGTCCGCATGGGCTACATCGATCAATCGTATATGGAACGGGCCGTGAAGGCGTATAAAGGGCTCCTGGAGAAAAAAATCGAGATCAGGCCTAAAGAAGGCTTATTTTTGAAAGATATATGCGTCGGGACTTCCGCGGGAACATACGAGTATTATGTCAGCCGCGAAAAAAGCGTCAATGATCTGCACGGAGTGGGCGCTCTCATTATGGCGCTGGCAGAGCTTGAAAAAAGCGGCCGCTTTCAGGAAGAGGGAGACAAGTGAAAAAGGCGGTTTTGCCGATGATTCTCACCGCGGTGATGCTTTTTTTGTCAGCGTGCGGCAAAGCGGATTCTGAAAAGACAGACGTGTTTATGTTTTCGGATGCGTCTTCAGACATCAAAGAGAAGATTAAAAAGGCAGCCGGGAAAAAGGGGATAAATGTCACGTTTTTTCCGGCCTCTCCAGAAAAACTGCTCGTCGAAATTGCGGCAAAGGAAGGAGATCTGTTTGTCGTTCCCGAAGACATGTTTAAACCGTTTTTTGATCCGGAAGGGCTCCGTCCGCTCGGCTCTGATCCTGAAGGAGAGGGGCCGTATACAGCAGACGGACAAAAGGTCTATGCAGCGGTCATCAAAAAAGGGGAAAAGCAGCTGAACGGCTATTCGTTTCAGCTGAATACGGATATGGCTGCCTTTATCCCGATTTATGCGAAGAAAACCGATGAAGCGCTTGAACTGATCGAGGGGCTTCTAGGTCAATGAACAGAGGTGTCAATTGCCGATGAAAAAGTATGTGATTTGCGGCTTGAGCGGCCGCGCAGTCAACATGTTTATCGAGCCGCTTGTAAGGGAATACAGCCGCGGGCACCGGATCGCGGCACTCCTGGACGACGATCCGCTCAGGGAAGCCGTCTGCAAAGAGCGCTTTCCTGAGCTCCGTTCGGTTCCGTTTTTCAGGGCGGAAGCGTTCAGCGACATGATCGAAAAGGTTGATCCCGACACCGTGATCGTGGCGAGCCGCGATGACACGCATGTCCGCTACATTTTGGGCGCTTTGCAATCAAACAAAGACGTCATAACGGAAAAGCCGATGGTGACAACGGTAAAAGACGCTGCAGCCGTAATAGCCGCCGAAGCTGAAAGCGAAGGAACGGTGACGGTCACCTTTAATTACCGGTACAATCCGTATCACCGCAAAATTAAAGAGATGATCCTCGAAGGAAAGCTCGGCAGAATCACGTCCGTCGATTTGAACTGGTATATCGATACGTATCACGGAGCCAGCTATTTTAAGCGCTGGAACAGGATGAGAAAGTATTCCGGAGGGCTCAGTGTCCATAAGTCGACTCACCATTTTGATCTTGTCAATTGGTGGCTTGATCAAAAGCCCGAGGAAGTCTTTGCTTACGGCGGATTGTATTATTACGGGCCTGACGGTGAAATGAACCCTGAAAAAGGCGAAAACCGCTATTGCGGTACGTGCCGCGTCAAACAGGCATGCCGCTATTTTATGAGGTGGGAAGCGGGAGATGCGGAAGACGATCATATCCGGTCAGACGAACATCAGCATCTGCTGTACACCAACTACAGGCCCGACGCCTGCATTTTTGACGAGGAAATCGATATAGAAGACACCTATGCGGCCGTTTTGAAATATGACGGCGGCGCCCTATTAAACTACTCCGTCCATTTTTCCGCTCCGTATGAAGGCTACCGCCTCGCGATAAACGGTACGAAAGGAAGGCTGGAAACGACGGAATATCATGCACCCGGAAGAATTCCTTTCGAGGTGCCCGAACAGACGATCGAGTATTTTCCGCTGTTTGAGTCAAAGGAAACGATCCGTGTCGTCCGTCAGCCGGGCGGACACGGCGGAGGGGACCCCCTGCTGCTCAGGGAGCTCTTTAGCGGCAAAGATCCTTTCAGGGAGTATGACATTCTGGCCGGAAGTGAAGCAGGGGCTTATTCGATCGCAGCCGGGGAAGGAATGTGGCGTTCGATCAAGGAAAACAGGCCGATCGGGATCGAAGAGCTTCTTCATTCCCGGCAACACACCTGAAAGGGGGCCGTGTGAGTGGAACAAAATAATTCCCTGGGGAGAGTAATGAGCTTTTGCGAATGGGTGGTGAGATTTTCCTATACGAATGTGCTGTGGTTTATGTTTACGCTTCTCGGCTTTGGCCTGCTTGGATTTATGCCGGCGACCACCGCTTTATTTTCCGTCATGAGAAAGTGGATTATGGGCCATACGGACATTCCGGTTTTCAAAACGTTTTGGCGGGCGTACCGCGGGGAATTTTTCCGCTCCAATGCGATCGGCCTCATTTTGACGGCGGCGGGAATGGTTATTTATGTTGATCTGGCCTTCATTTATCCGGAAAATGCCTTCCTGCACATCCTCCGTTTTGTCATCATGACGTTCGGCTTTTTGTTTTTCATTATGCTGTTTTATCTGTTTCCGCTCCTTGCCCATTTCGACTGGAAAAAGCGGATGTATCTCAAATTTTCGCTCATCCTCGGGGTGTCGTATTTGCAGTATACATTAACGATGATGGCTGCATGCGCCGCGCTTTACGTCGTGTTTAGCTATCTGCCGGGAATCGTTCCTTTTTTCAGTGTCAGTCTGTTAAGCTATACGGTCATGTGGCTTGCCTACCAAGTATTGAGGAAAGCGGGAGCAGCCGAGCCGGACTCTGCTGAAATCTGATGCTTGCGCCTTAGAGATGAAAGGAGTCGATTGTTCGTGGGCAAAGAAAACGATGAAAGGTATCTGCATTGGATCGATCATGTCGTGAAAGACAGCCTTGGAAAAGATGGGATACAGTCGCTTCCGGGATTCGGAAAGCCGTTGAAAAAAGAGGCTCTCCAAGGGGACGCCCTTTCCAGCACCCTGAAAAACGCCCGTTACCTTCCGGAGTGGCTCCGGCTTCAAAAAGAAATCAAACAAGAAATCGAAAATGCGATCAAATCCGGGAACCGAGAAGAAAAGGTCGGCTCGATCAACCGAAAAATCAAACGATACAACCTCTCCTGCCCAAGTCAATTCCAGAAAAGCCTTGTAACAGCAGAAAGTCTCGAGAATCAGCTTGAAGCCTGGAGCTGACCGCTTGTAAAATACCGCAAATTTGATAATGATAAAATAATTGCCAATAACAATCGTTTTTTGTAAAATAGAATCATGAAGAAAAAGGAAATAAAGGCATATATTGTTTTTGAACATAAGAAAGGATGAAAAGTGAGTGGAAACGAAAACGGCATACGAAAAAGCGGCCGGGCTCATGAACCAATGGTATACCATGATCAAACGCCACGAAGCGCTGCAAGCGGTCTCGTTAAAATACGAGATTGAGAATCTGCTTGCAAACATGGAAACACGCGGAGACCTGTTGCTTTATTTTCACCTCTTGGATTACCGCCACAAGCTGATGACAGAGCAATTCGCAGAATCCGCTAAGGCGTTCAGGGAGATTCAAAAGCAAAAGGAAGCGGTCAAATACGCGGATGACCTCATTCAATATTACTTTTTCTTTTTTTCCGGCATGTACGAATTCTATGAAAAAAATTATCTTGAGGCGATCAGCTTCTATAAAAAAGCGGAAAGCAAATTATACAAAGTGACCGATGAAATAGAAAAAGGAGAATTCCATTACAAAATCGCGATCGCATACTATCAGGTGGACGATCATTTCCGTTCCATGAACCATGCCGAGAAAGCCCTTTCCGTTTTCGGCAGGCGGGATGAATACATAGACAAGGCCATCGGGTGTGACATGATTCTCGGGTCCATCCAGTTTGACCTGTTCCGTATCAAGGAAGCGGAAGAACATTACAGACGGGCGTTGGAAAAGGCCGCTTCTTGCCATCATCACAGGGTTGTCGGGCTCATTTTTCATAACATGGGGGTGAACTACGCCAATCGAAACATGCCGCTTTTGGCAGAGGAACATTTCAGAAAGGCGCTTGCCATCAAGGTTCATGAACAATCGATTTTTGGGATCAACACCTTTTTCGAACTGGCCCGCAACCTGTATAAGCAAGGCTACGGCGAAGAAGCGAGGCAGCTTTGCAAGGAGGGTTTTTCAAGGGCGGCGGAATACGGAGAGGAAGAGTACATGGCGAAGTTCAGGCTCATCTTTGCTTTATACGACGGTGGACACCCGCTTGACATCGATTTTGCGCTTGAATATTTGACAAATAAAAAGCTGTGGACGCATGTCGCCGAATTGACGAATGACATTGCCGATTACTACATGAGGCTTGGTAATAAAGAAAAAAGCGTTTATTATCTCGAACAATCGCGCGATGCCAAACATCAAATATGCAAGATGAAGGAGGAACTCATATGAAAAAAGCTGTTTGTTTTTCAGCTGTCATGCTTGCCTGCCTGATTGCGGGCGGATCCTTGGCGTGGGCTTCCCCGCAAAACGAGACGTTTAACATATCGGGAAAGTCTGTGTTTCCTGATAAAGGGACACAGCAGGCGACGTCTTAAATAGCATTCGCTCCCTGAATTTTGCTATAATAATCACACCTCTACAATCAAGGGAGCTGGAAGTATGACAGTAAAAGAGATCACCCCGGACGAATTAAAAGAAAAGCTTTCAAAAGGAGAAACGCTTTATATCGTCGACGTCAGAGAGGATGAAGAGGTAGCGGAAGGCATGATACCGGAAGCCGTCCATATGAAGATGGGCGACATTCCCGATAAGCTCGATTTCTTTCAAAAAGACGTGCCGTATATCTTTGTCTGCCGGTCCGGAAAGCGCAGCGAAAACGTCTGTCTCTATCTCATGGATAAAGGATTTGACGTGACAAATATGGTCGGCGGCATGCTCGAATGGACGGGTGACACGAAGCCGAAAACAAAATAGGGGGAAAAACTTCTTATCGCAAAGAGATAAGGAGTTTTTCTTTTTTTATTCAAACAATTGATAGAAATTAGTCAAAAAACAAGGTGAAAATAGGTCGCATTTTACATATTTTGATATGTTTTTATAAAAAAATTATTGTAAAGTAGCTTTTGAAAGGATTGTAAAAATGATCGGTGATTTTGATAGGGAGGTGTTTCGAGATTTAATCGGGGTATTCTGACGGATTAAGTAAAATATCAAGCAAACATCGTAATACGGAGTGATAAAAAAATGGCAATGATTGAGCAAGCACACACTTCACAAGCATCATCCGAGATCAGATGGCCCCCATTGCTATTGACGGTGATGATCGGTGCCGGCATTTGGCTGATCGGACCCCCGGCGGGGATCGAGCCGAGGGCATGGCATTTATTAGCGATATTCGTCGCGACAATTGTAGGCTTTATCTGCAAACCGCTTCCGATGGGATCGCTGTCGATCATCAGCATGATGCTTTTGATCGTCACCGGGACATTAAAGACACAGGAGGCGCTCGCCGGATTCAGCAATACGACGATTTGGCTGATCGTCGCTGCATTCTTTATCTCCCGCGGATTTATTAAAACAGGTCTGGGAACGCGGATTGCCTATTTATTTGTTAGACTGTTCGGAAAGAAAACGCTCGGCCTTTCGTATTCGCTGATTTTATGCGATTTGATTTTGGCCCCTGCAACGCCGAGCAATACGGCCCGGGCCGGCGGAATCGTGTTTCCGATCGTCCGCTCTTTGGCCGAAGCTTACGGTTCGCGTCCGGGCGACGGGACGGAACGAAAGGCGGGGGCATTTTTAACGCTGACATCCTTTCAGGGAAACATGATCACCTCAGCGATGTTTATGACGGCAATGGCTGCAAACCCTCTTGCCGTATCCTTCGCAAAAGCGGCAGGAGTCGACATCACATGGGGCGGCTGGCTGTTGGCGGCTTTAGTCCCGGGTTTGATCAGCCTGATCGTCATTCCGCTGTTTATCTACAAGGTTTATGGTCCCGAAATCAAAGAAACGCCCGGAGCCAGACAGATGGCCATTGATAAATTAAAAGAGCTCGGTCCTGTCAAACGCTCAGAAAAATACATGATTTTCGTATTTATCGTGATTTTACTATTGTGGATTTTCGGCGAGAAGGTCGGGATCGATGCCACCGCAACTGCGCTGATCGGCCTATCTTTATTGCTCGTCACAAGCGTTTTAAGCTGGGATGATATTAAAAATGAAAGGCGGCATGGGACACGCTGATTTGGTTTGCCGCACTCGTGATGATGGCGACTCAGCTCAATGAATTAGGGCTGATTCCTTGGGTTTCAAATAAGATCAGCCAGTCTGTCGGCGGGATGTCCTGGATCACGGCATTGATCGTGTTGGGCGCCGGTTATTACTATGTCCACTATTTCTTTGCCAGTTCAACAGCGCATGTCAGCGCCATGTATCCGGCATTTTTGGCCGTAGCGATCCATGCAGGGGCACCGGCCATGTTAGCCGCGCTTCTTCTTGGCTTTTTCGGCAATTTATTCGGTTCAACGACGCATTATGGAGCAGGTCCTGCACCTGTATTGTTCGGTTCCGGCTATGTCACGCAGGGCAAATGGTGGTCCATCGGCTTTTTCGTTTCCATTTTGCATATGATCATCTGGTTTGGGACAGGCATGATCTGGTGGAAGCTGCTCGGTTTCTATTAAGACAAGCAAATTCGAATTAGGTCAGGCAGTATGAAACAGAAGATTAACGGCACATGCAGAAACATGATCAAATGCGCCATACCGGCATATCCACGCATGCAACATCTCACTGAGCGAGAAAAGATCAAATCTCCCCGGAATCGGTTCGGGGAGATTTCTTTTTCATTCATAACTTCTGCACTTCGCGAATACCTTTCATATAGAAAGGAGAGAGCGTATGCTGAAGGTTGCCGTATTTGATGAAGAACACGAAAAAGATTTGCAGCACGAAATCAACGAGTTTTTAAAAAAGCTGTCAGAAGACCAGCTGATCGATATAAAATATAACGTGTCCGCTGCATGCGATCCCCAGGGCGAACAGCTTTACTGTTTTTCGGCGTTGATTTTATATAGAAAGTAAGCCGTAGAAGAGACTTAGTTCAGACGAAAACATCCAAAATCATCGTAAACGCAAGACCTGATACCGCAGTGATGGTGGAAAGCACCGTATACGTTCCGAAGGCTTCCTTTAACGTCATGCCGAGTGATTCCTTTACCATCCAGAAGCCTGCGTCATTGACGTGGGAAGCGATGGCGCTTCCTGCTCCTGTCGCCAGTGCGACAAGCTCGAGATTCACATCAGGCATAGAGGCAAGGGACGGGATGACGAGACCGGCTGTCGTCAGAGTTGCCACCGTTCCGGAGCCAAGGCAGATGCGCAGGATGGCCGCCACCATCCAGGCGAAGAATACCGGTGACATCGATGTTCCGGAAAAAATGGATGCTACATAATCTCCTACACCGCCGTCGATGAGAACCTGCTTTAAGGCACCGCCGCCGCCGATGATCAAAAGCAGCATCCCGAGGGCATTGATGGCAGAACCGCAGGAATCCATCAGTTTTTGAATCGGGACCTTTCTTCTGATTCCCATTGTGTAAACCGCTACCAGCAGCGAGATGACCATCGCGGTCGATGAATTGCCTACAAAGCGGATGATATCAATAAACAGATTGTCTGAGAATTTCAGTTCTGCCTGGAGGATATCGACAGCGGCACCGAGTGCAATCAGAATAACCGGGAACAGGGCAGTGAAGACGCTGACCGCGAATCCGGGCATTTCTTCTTCCTTGAATGTTTTCGCAATCCCGAAGGATTCGCTGCCTTCCCGCGTCCAGGCAGAAGGGACGATGCGTTTCGCAAGCTTGGGATACAGGATTCCCGACAGGATCACCGTCGGAATCGCGACGATGATACCATAAATAAGGACAAGCCCTATATTCGCTCCGTACTCCGCAGCAACTGCTGTCGGACCCGGGTGGGGCGGAAGGAAGGCATGCGTTGCGAGTGCGGCAGAGACCATCGGCAACCCAAGATGTACGATGGAGACCCTGAGCTCCTTTGCGATCGAGAAGATGATCGGAATCAGCAGGACGATGGTTACTTCGAGAAACAGCGCAATCCCGACGATGAAAGAGGCGAATAAAACGGCCCACTGGATGCGCTTTTCGCCGAAGCGGTCAATCAGCGTGGTAGCGATGCGGTTTGCCCCGCCGGCGTCGGCAATGAGACGGCCCAGCATGGCGCCCATCCCGAAGATCAGCCCGATATGGCCCAGCGTTCCGCCTAAACCGTTTTCAATGGAGCCTACAACGTCTGACATCGGTATGCCCAAAAGCAGCGCCACGATAAAGGAGACAATGATCAAGGAAACGAATGTATTGAGCTTGAATCTCATGATCAAGATGAGCAACAAGAGTACACCTAAAGCGATGATGAGTAATGGCATTTGTTTTTCCCCCTAAAGTCTATTTTTGTAAGCGGTTACAAATAAGATCTTTAGAAAGGAAGGATTCAGAATCCTTCCTTTCCGGCGTATGCAATGTTTACAGGCTGTTTGGCGAGAAGTTCGGCGCGTACTGTGCTGCAACCTTGATGCATTCTTCCATGCTGGTGCTTTCTGCGATGTTTTTGCCAGCAATATCGAATGCGGTACCGTGGTCGACGGAGGTACGCAAGAACGGCAGACCGTTCGTGATGGAAATCGTCCGGTGAAAGTCCGTCATTTTTGCAGCGATATGTCCCTGGTCATGGTATAACGATAGAACCGCATCGTATTTGCCGTTCAGTGCCTGGTAGAAGACCGAGTCCGCCGGCACCGGACCGACCGCGTCTATACCATCTTTCACCGCGAGCTCAATGCCCGGCTTGATTTGCTCGATTTCCTCCCGGCCGAACAAGCCGCCTTCTCCGCTATGCGGATTCAAGCCTGCCACCGCGAATTTGCCTTTCTTAACTCCAAGGCGCTGCAATGCCCGATCACAACGAATCAAGTAATCATGTACTCTTTCTTTTGTCATTTGATCAATGGCATCCTTCAATGACAGGTGGCGGGTGAGGAAGAAGATGCGCATGCCGTTCACCTCGAACATCGTAAGCGGATCGTCTGAACCGGCCAAATCCTCCAGCATTTCGGTATGCCCGATATACGGCACTTTAGCGGCTTTCAACGATTCCTTATTGATTGGGGTCGTCGCCAGTGCTTTAACTTCTCCAGACATGGCAAGCTCCACGGATTTTTTAATATATTCGAATGCGCCCCGTCCGCATTGGGCGGAAACCTGTCCGTATTCAAGTTTATCGATATCGATATTCGCCAAATTGATCACATCGACGGTACCGTATTCGTATTTTCCTTTTGCAGGCGCTGAAACTTCGTTTACTTGCAGATCCGCTTTCACGATCTCGATCGCTTTTTTGATGACCTCTGTATCACCGATCACAAGCGGTTTGCATACATCGTAGATTTCCTTCTTCGTTAAAGATTTCATCGTGATTTCCGGGCCGATTCCTGCCGGGTCTCCCATCGGAATTGCAATAATTGCTCGTTCTGCCATGTTAGATTCCTCCTTAAAATGTTGCTTCAAGATATTTCACGCTTGTGTAAATTGCTTTCGTACCGCCTGCCGTACCGCCTTTTGTAACGATCGGAATACCATCCAGGTAGCCTCCGATGAATTTTCCGTAGGCGACTAGCGGCAGGATTTCGTCGATCAATTGGATGCCTTCCGCTCTTGAGATCGAGCAGAGGGAAGCGGTTACATCTCCGCCGCTTGTAAAACAGCCGCCAATGTCAAACCGGCTGTTTTGGATCACAAGCCTTGTCATCTTGCCCAGGCCGTCGGCGATGCGCTTTGCCAATGCATCCTGGCTTACATGCTCCTTGTCTGCGAGCGTTTTCAAATCAAGGATTTCTGATTTAAGCGAATCGGTTGTGATCAAAAGAATATCCTGCTTTTCCATCTCTTCTGCCGCTTTTTTGATGACACGGTCTACTTCTTGGTCCCACGTTTCGTCCATTGTCGCAAGCTTTTTGGCATCCACATAGACAGGGCGGAGATTCGTCTTATCGATCAAATATTGCAGCTGCTTGGAGCTGTTGGATGTGACGCTGCCGACGGTGATGATGATTTTCTTGTCCTTCATCCGCTTTCTGCTGAACGCTCGGGCGTACGCGGAAGTCAGCGGCCCGGGATCGGCGGGGACCATCTGATACATATCCAGCTCCGCCATAGCACATGCGATTGATTCAATGTTCTCATTCGTGATGGCATCAGGAACGAGGATTCGGGCGCCTTTTTGGATTTTCTCGAGCATGTCCGCTTCGATCGCTTCCTTGCCGGCGAGGATGGTCTCTAAACCGATGCCTGCAACCTGATGGTCGCTTTGCTTTTGTACAAGCTTCGGGATATGAGATTCTGTAACAGGCTTGACAGGATCCTTCCCGACATCAGACAGCTGGACGGGTACGCCGTGGATCAGCAGATAGCCGCCTGATACGATGCGGCCTGAGTCTGGATATGCCGGAACGACGACCGCGATGGACTCTTCGCCCAATTCATGAAGAAGGGTATCCAGCTCTGTTCCGATGTTGCCGCGCACCGTGCTGTCGATACGCTTGCAGACGATATCCGTTTTCCACTTTTTCAGGTTCGCTGCCGCCGTTTTCACCCGGCGATGTGCGACTTCCTCTTTCGCATAGCGGCTGTCGGTATCGATAATCACACCGTTGATCTCTTCCGATGACGGCAAATTTTCGTAAAAGACCATCGTCGCCACGGTGTAGCCCAGCTTTGTCAGCTTGACGCCTGTGCCATTGCCTCCGGTGAGATCATCTGCGATAACGCCTATTTTCATTCGGATTCCTCCTCCGCTGCTATGACATCTAAAAGCTCCCGCAATTCATGAGGATGATAATCGACAATGCCGGAATCTGAAATGATGCCGGATAATTCCTTCAAGCCGCACACCTTAACAAGTGCTTTTTGATCGAGCTTGCTGGCATCAGCGACAAGCCAGGTTGCCCGAGCGGATTCGATCATGAGCTTCTTAATTGATGCCTTTTCGAATGTCGGTACTGTGACCCCGGCATGCAGGTCGACGGCGTGCGCTCCGAGGAAGCACAAATCAACGTGCACATTGCGCAACGTCTGTTCCGTCAGCGGACCGAAAAGTGCGCCGATATTGTTCTGCACCTCCCCGCCTGTGAGAATCAGCTTGACTTCGCTGTCCATCAGCTCTGCTGCAATCTTGATGTCATTTGTCACGACCGTCAATTTGCTTTTGTGCTTCAGCAGCTTGGCGATCTCGAGTGTAGTCGTTCCAGAGTCAAGCAGGATGGTGTAATTTTCTTTCACGAGCTCTGCCGCTTTTTGGGCGATGCGCTTCTTCTCTGCTGCATGTTTTCCTTCCTTTGTCAGAAAGGAAGATTCCACGACAAGCGGCTTATTGAGAACAGCGCCGCCATGCGTGCGGATGACCTGTTCCTTCTGCTCCAGATACGCCAAATCGCGCCGGATCGTCATGGCGGAAACATTCAATTCTGCCGCCAATGCTTCAATATCGATTTTTTGGTGCTTATTCAATTGTTCCAAAATCACATTTCTGCGTTCATTCGGTTGCATTTTCCTCACCTTTTGTTAGATGTGAACAACTTATATGTTTATATTAAACATATTTATGTGGGAAGTCAACGTTATTTTGTGAGAAATGATCATTATGAGGGAGGAGAGGTTGTTCACCATGAACAATCGAGAGGCATCTGCTTCGGGCGGTAGAACAAAAAAACAGCAGGCGAGGTGCCGGCTGCCGTTGTCCATACGTCTCATTATGCCTTCATTACCTTGCTTGGTCCTTATTTGTAGATCGTCGCAGTGAAGAAAGCACAACACACAAAATAAAGGAATCTTCCTTTATATTTGAAATGACCGATGCTTATAATAAGTTTACGCTTGTCAAAATTCAATATGCAGTCCTTGTTCAACTAACAATGCAGGGTTACTTTAAATAAAAATGAAATAAGCTAATGAAAAGGAGGATTTTTTATGGAAGATCATTACCTCTTGCAAATCGAACAAATAATGAAGGCATTATCTAAATCCTGGTCTATAGACTCAAGTTCAAAATGGAGCCATGATAACCCTGCAAATGGACAATGCGGCGTAACCGCACTAGTAGTAAATGATATATTAGGTGGAGAAGTAAGGAAAACAAAACTGCCTGATGGATGGCATTTTTATAATTTTATCAATGGCAAAAGATATGATTTTACGGTTTCTCAATTTAAAGAAGACATTCTGTATATGGACATTCCTTCTAATAGAAGCGAAGCATTTTCAGATACCAATGAAAAACAATATAACCATTTAAAACAAAGCGTTATGCATCATTTGTCTTTTTCCATATATTAAGTTGCGTTTAATAAGAAAAGGGAACCCTAATATATTGAGGGTTCCCTTCATTTTATACAAAGAACTTGCCTTGTTTTTACTTTTTGGGGAGTGACGCAGAAAACTCCGCTGCGTTTAAGCCGGCAAGCCGTCCGGTGACAAGGGCCGATGTAATGTTGTACCCGCCGGTGTACCCGTGGATATCGAGAATCTCCCCGCAAAAATATAATCCGTCCTTTTTTTTGGACGCCATTTTTTTCGGATCGATTTCTTTTATCGAAACACCGCCTCCGGTCACAAAGGCTTTTTCAAGCGAAAGCGTGCCGTTCACCTTGACGGAAAACTCCTTGCAGTCTTTTACGAACGCCCTGAAACGGTCTTTGGAAAGGGTGGAAAAGGTTTCGGAGGGATCGATTCCGCTCCGTTCGAACAGAAACAGGAGATACCGTTCCTGCATCCAGGACTTGAGCACGTTTTTAACGGACTTTTTCGGCGACTCTTTCAGCTCTTTCAGCATTCGCTGAAACAGCTGTTCTTCGTGGAGGTCTGGGAACAAATCGATTTTCATCCTTACATGCTCCTGTTTTTTCAGCTCTTTTACGACAAATTGGCTGCACCTGAGGACAGCCGGGCCGGAAAGGCCGAAATGCGTGAAAATCATATCCATCTGATGGGTGATGACGGGTTTGCCTTTTTTGTTTAACACGCTTAGCGCGACATTTCTCAATGACAGGCCTTGCAATGTTTTTTGTTTAATGAACGGTTCGTCCGAAGTGACGGGAACTTCTGTCGGGAAAAGCTCGGTAATCGTATGCCCGGCATTTTCGGCCCATTCATAGCCGTCTCCCGTTGAGCCGGTATGCGGGACGCTTTTGCCGACGACCGCCCCGACGACCGCCCCGGTCAGAATCTTTTCGCCGTTGTTCGTTACGATGCCGTATGCCTTCTGATCGTCGTATAACACGGATGCCACCTTTTCGTTCGTACGAATGTTGACATGCAGATGTTCAAGTCTTCTCAACAGAGCGTCCACAACGCTTTGCGCTTTATCGGAAACGGGAAACATCCGCCCGTGGTCTTCTTCTTTGAGCTTCACGCCGAGACGTTCAAAAAACGCGATGATGTCTTCATTGTTAAACTCGGAAAAAGAGCTGTATAGAAAGCGGCCGTTTCCGGGGATATGCTTGATGATTTCATCAATCGGAAGGCGGTTCGTGACATTGCAGCGGCCTCCTCCCGAGATGGCGAGCTTGCGGCCGAGCTTGTTTCCTTTATCGATGAGCAGCACGTTCAGGCCCCGCTCACCGGCCGCGATGGCGGCCATCAGCCCGGAAGGCCCTCCGCCGATGACGATTACATCATAATGCTTCATAACATTTCCTCAACTTTCCTGCAGTGTAAGGCCGCGCGAAGCGAATCCGCGCTCCATCCTATTATTATAACGAAAGAATGACGCCTTTAAAAAAGATCTGTTAAAATTTAGCCCAGTTATTATTACCTAGGTGAAGCACCTGTGTGTTAAAATAGAAAAGTTGAATCTATTTTAGAAAAATGGTGATTGGGAACATGTCAAGCAAACTGTTAAGAGGCACGTTTATATTAACGCTTGGTACCTATATTTCGAGGATCCTCGGAATGATTTATTTAATTCCGTTTGGAGCCATGGTCGGTGCCACCGGAGGTGCCCTGTTCCAGTACGGTTATAATCAATATACGATTTTTTTGAGCATTGCCACGATGGGCTTTCCGGCGGCCGTGTCCAAGTTTGTTTCAAAATATAATTCGATCGGTGATTATGAAACGACGAGAAGGATGCTGCGCGCCGGAATGTCGATGATGCTCGTCACGGGAATCATCGCTTTTTCCCTTCTTTATGTAACCGCTCCGTTTTTTGCAGAAACAGCGCTCGGCGGGACGGAAAATAACGGTCTGACGATCGAACACGTCGTTTATGTCATTCGCATGGTCAGCTTGGCTTTATTGGTTGTGCCGGTATTGGCCCTTGTGAGGGGATTTTTCCAAGGCCATCAGATGATGGGGCCGACAGCCGTTTCACAGGTTGTTGAACAGCTTGCCAGAATCGTTTTTCTCCTCACTGCGACGTATTTGGTCATGAAAGTGCTGAACGGCGGACTTGTAGTAGCCGTAGGCTATGCGACGTTCGCTGCATTGATCGGTGCGTTTGCGGGGCTTTTCACCCTTTATTTTTCCTGGCAGAAAAGAAAAGGGTACCTTATATCGATGAAGCCGAACCTCGTTCCGCCGTCAAATATTACGTACAGGCAGATGTTTAAGGAACTGTTCAGTTATGCCGCTCCGTACGTTTTTGTCGGGCTGGCGATCCCGCTTTATCAGTACATTGATACAAATACGTTTAATAAAGCGATGATTGAAGCGGGGTATCAAAGCATCAGCCAGGATCTGCTGGCGATCGTCACGCTTTACGTTCCTAAGCTTGTGATGATTCCGGTTTCTCTTGCGACGGCTTTCGGGCTGACATTGATCCCGGTTATTACGGAAAACTTCACCAACCGTGACTTTCCGGCTTTAAACAAGCAGATTGACCAGGCGATGCAGATTATTTTGTTTATCGTGCTTCCGGCTTCCGTCGGAATGTCGCTTCTCGCCGGACCGTTCTACACGTTTTTCTACGGATCGGAAAGCCTGCTTCCCGATGTCGGACAAGACATCTTATTCTGGTATTCGCCGGTTGCGCTTTTATTTTCTTTATTTACGGTTAACGCCGCTATTTTGCAGGGGATTAACAAGCAAAAATTCGCCGTTGTCAGCCTTCTGGTTGGGGTCATCATCAAAGTCGCGCTGAACGTGCCTTTGATCAAGCTCTTTCAGGGAGAAGGATCGATTTTGGCGACAGCGCTCGGATATTCGGCATCTTTATTGTATGGCTTCATCATGATCAGACGGCATGCCGGCTACGCTTATAAAAAACTGCTTAAAAGGTTTTTGCTGATGGCGATCCTGACCGCTGTAATGGGAGCCGTCGTATTAATCGCCAAAGCGGTCCTCGGTTTATTTATTTCATATGAGGGCGGACAGATCCGCTCAGCTGTTATCATCGCCATTACATCGGCAATCGGCGGTATCGTCTATCTGTATTTGGCTCACCGTCTAAAACTGTTAGAAAAAATATTCGGTCAGCGGTTAAGCCGCTTTTTCAAAAGAAAGGCCTCATAAGCGGGCTTTTCTTTTATTTTTGAGAAGGTTGTTCCTTTGTTTTGAAAAGAGATCAATGATCAACAATGGAACCCGGAGAAGGATATTGGACATGGCCTCAGGAATATGTAACATGCACACAATAGACCATTCCGGTCAAGCTTAGGTGCATGTCCGCAATTATTCGCAAAAAACGGCGGGCAAAGGAGTGCGGAAACATCATGAAGGATGAGGACTTATTGGAGGCTTGGAACATTCAAAAAGCTCGCGGAATGGCTGATCTGTTCGCACATCTAGAACCGACTTCATGCACCGCAGTACAGCACGCTTTGCAGGCAAAGTCAAAATGTAATATTCCTTGCCGAAGATATTGCGATCTTGCGGGCTGTTGCCTGTATGGTGCCACCTGGTCAATCTGACGCCGAGTGTAACACGTACCACACATTCGACATGCAAGAAAATGAAGGACATCTGCACATTTAGCTGGTCCGGGACACTCCGGCTCTATTTTCTTGAAGACCGGAGCGGACAGCCGCGGAGCAGGGACGCAGCCTGAATAATTGATCAAACAGCCAGATTAATATGTCCGGTTGTTTTTTGAAGCCGCAACAGCATAATGAACAAAGCCTTTTATTTATATTAAGGAGGAATCACCTTATGAGATTGGATAAGCTTCTGGCGAACAGCGGCTATGGATCGAGAAAAGACGTAAAAAAAATGCTGAAGAACGGAGCGGTTCGCGTAAAAGACAGAATCGTCAAGGATGCGAAAGAACAGATTGATCCGAATCATGACGAAGTCACCGTATACGGCGAGCCCGTCCATTACCGGGAGTTTGTTTATTTGATGATGAACAAGCCGCAGGGGGTAGTGTCGGCAACAGAAGACAGCCGCGAGGAGACGGTTATCGATTTGCTCGAACCGGAGTTTTTGCACTTTGCGCCGTTTCCGGTCGGAAGGCTTGACAAAGATACCGAAGGCCTGCTTCTACTGACAAACGACGGCGGGCTCGCACACCGGCTTTTGTCGCCGAAAAAGCATGTCCCTAAAACGTATGAGGTGCATGCCGAGAAGCCGGTCACAGAGGCTAGCGCTGCCAGGCTCGAAAGAGGGGTCGACATTGGGGACGGGTATGTCACAAAGCCGGCGAAAGCGGTGATTCTGGAAAATGAAAACGGCAGGCACAAGCTGCTGTTGACGATCACGGAAGGGAAATTCCATCAGGTGAAACGGATGCTGAAAGCCGTCGGCAATGAAGTGACCTACTTAAAACGGCTGAAGATGGGAGATGTGGCGCTCGACCCAGACCTTTTGCCTGGGGAGTACAGAGAGCTGACGGAATCGGAGCTTGCGGCCCTAAAAAAATAAAAGACACTCAAAACTTTGAGTGTCTTGTTAGAAGCAGTTTCAAAAACTCGCAAAGCAAGGTGAGTCTTATTTATATCAATTGTGTGTTGCGTTTTTTTGGAACAATTCTATGAAGATATTCTCACTTTTTTTCTTGTTGTTTCCCATTTGCCTCTGCTTGGGCTGCGAACCAAATCGTTGTATGCCAACACATTCAGATCACGCTGGATTGTTCTCGGTGTAGTGCCAAATTCATCAACCAGTTCCTGGGTTGTAACGAGTCCCTTTTCTTGAATGAACATGTAGACTGACTTAATCCTGGTTAGCATTCGGTTTGTTGAAGGTTTCAAACAACCACTCCCTATCATATGATCGAATGGACTTGACTACCACAACTTACGACTCCAAAATGCAGCATGGACGATTAACAAACAACTCGTAAAAATAATCAATAAATATTATACACGATGTGCCAAAGAAATATCCAGAAAAAAGCCGGAACCAAAATTATGAAAAAATGAAAATCGAAAGCGAAAACGCATGAAATCAAGAGGCTGGCTGCTGCCTAAGCCTCTTTTTCTATATTAATGGCCCTGCAAAAAGAACAGGTGGATGAAAAACAGAATCGCGAAGATCAGGACGAGCGGATGAATCTCCCGCCATTTTCCTTTCGCGGCTTTCACGATCGGATATGAAATAAATCCGAGAGAAATCCCTGTTGCGATGCTTGATGTTAAAGGCATGGCAAGGATGACGAGAAAAGCCGGGAACGCCTCGTCGAGCTCTTTCCAGCGGATGTCGGCGACGGCTCCGATCATCATGCTTCCCACAATGATCAAGGCTGGAGACGTTATCGCCGAAATGCCGGAAACGGCGCTGACAAGCGGACCGAAAAACAGCGCAGCGCCAAAAAGAACGGCGACTGTCAACGATGTCAGCCCGGTTCTTCCTCCGGCTGCCACCCCGGCCGATGACTCAATATAGGCGGTTGTCGGGCTCGTCCCGAACATGGCGCCGATCGTCGTGGCCGTCGAATCGGCGAGAAGCGCCTTTCTCGCGTTCGGAAGCTTGTTGTTTTTCATGAGTCCCGCCTGTTCGGCGACGCCGATCATCGTGCCTGTCGTATCGAAAATCGTGACGAGCAGAAAAGAGAAAACGACCGAATAGAGCCCGTAATGGATGACGTCAGAAAAGGCCGTCAAAGGATTCGCGATGATCAGCTTTTCAGGCAGATGAGGCATGGATAAAACGCCTTGGTCAAAATGGAGCTGACCGGTGAAAAAGGCGATCAGGCCGGTGAAAAGCATCCCGAAAAACAGAGCGCCGTTTACATTCATGATCATCAGAACGACGGAAAAGGTAAGCCCGATCAAGGTCAGTACGACTTCCGGCGAGCGCAGGTTGCCGAGACCGATCAAATTGGCTTCATTGGCCGTAATGATTCCGGCTCCCCTTAGTCCGACAAATGCGATAAACAATCCGATCCCGGCGGTAATCCCGTGTTTTAAATTGGCGGGAATTGCTTCGATCAGTTGTTTTCTGAGCGGTGTTAAGGATAAGATAATAAAGAGAATCCCGGCCGCGAATACGGCGCTGAATGCCGTATGATACGAAACTTCGCCGTTTGATGAACCGACGACGGAAACTGCAAAATACGCATTAAGCCCCATTCCCGGCGCAATCGCGATCGGGAAGTTGGCCGCAAGCGCCATCCAGAGCGTTCCGACGACAGCGGCGATGATCGTAGCGGTAAACACCTGGTCAAAGGGAATGCCGGTGCCGGAAAGAATGCCCGGATTGACGACGACAATGTAAACCATCGTAAAGAAGGTTGTGATTCCTGCAAGAATTTCTTTTTTAACTGTTGTTTTGTTTTCTTTTATGTTAAACATAATTCCTCCAATAACGAACATTATAACGAAACAATATCTATAATATTCGTTAACAGGTATTTTTGCAAGTCGTTTTTCGGGAATCTGATAAAAGGAAAGGATGAAAACGATGAACTGGGAACTGGAAGTGGAAAAGAGAAAGGACGACATTGTTCAGGATATACAGGATTTCTTAAAAATAAAAAGCGTTCTCGATGAGAAGACCGCCGGGCCTGGCAAGCCTTTTGGAGAAGGGATTCACAAATGTCTGACGGCTTTGCTGAAAAAAGGGGAGACAAACGGCTTTACGGTGAAAAACCTCGATGGCTATGCGGGCCATATCGAATGGGGAGAAGGCGAAGAGATTATCGGCATCCTCTGCCATATTGACGTCGTCCCGCCCGGAGACGGATGGACAAGCGATCCGTTTGCCGCCGACATCAGAGACGGCCGCATTTATGCGAGAGGCGCGCTCGATGATAAGGGGCCGACAATGGCCGCATTTCACGCCCTGAAAATCGTGAAAGAGCTGAATCTTCCGTTGTCAAAGCGGATCAGGCTGATCATTGGAACAGATGAAGAAAGCGATTGGCGGTGTGTGGAGCATTATTTTAAACATGAAGAAATGCCTTCAGCCGGATTCGCCCCTGATGCCGACTTTCCGATTATTTACGCGGAAAAGGGGCTGATTGACGCAGTTTTGCACTTGGATTGCCCAAATAGCGAAAGCGGCGGGGGATTGGTTTTGGAATCGCTCCGGGCCGGACGCCGTTTCAATATGGTTCCTGACGAAGCCGAAGCTGTCCTTTCCGGAACGGTTACACCGGATGTTGAACGATCGTTTGCCGATTTTGTAAAAGAAAAGCGGGCCGAGGGCCGAATCACGAAAAACGGAGACCGTTGCAGGATAAACGTTTTCGGAAAATCGGCACACGCCATGGAGCCTGACAACGGCATCAATGCGGGGCTGATCCTGGCAGAGTTTTTACATACGCAACCGCTAGATTCAGCAGGCCGCCATTTTGTAAAAGCGGTGTCAGATGCCTTTAGCGGTGACACGAGAGGGAAAAAGCTCGGGATCGCCGTAAGCGATGAGATCAGCGGCGAGCTGACCTTAAACGTCGGACGGATAGCTTATGAGAAAGAAAAAGAGAGTACAGTCGGCATCAACATCCGCTATCCGGTGACAGAAACGAGCGGTCCGGTCAAAGAAGCGCTCGAACGCGTACAAGGCGGAAAGCTTGTGAGTTTTAAAGACAGCAAGCCGCATCATGTGCCAAAAGACCATGAACTGATCAAAACGCTGCAGCGGGTATATGAAGAACAGACGGGGGAACAAGCGCAATTGATTTCGATCGGAGGCGCGACATACGCGAGGTCGCTGCAAGCGGGGGTGGCGTTCGGTCCGCTCTTCCCCGGGCGCCCCGACGTTGCCCATCAGAAAGACGAATATATGGAAATTGACGACCTCTTGCGGGCGGCATCCTTGTATGCGCAGGCTATATACGAACTTGCGAAGTGATATAAAATGAGAAGAGGCGTTTCGTTTGAAATTCCCAACCACAGCGGATGCGTTCTTTCCGATGTGCTAAAACCGATTCGAATTTCCGATTACGATTGGCTGCTTGATGGCTGCGAATGGCATATCGTTCAACACGAACGGCTGCAGATGAGGAGCTTTTTCCAGGTGATCAAAACGTCGCGGAAGGCGAAGCGCTGCAAACACGCTTGGCAAACACGTCTTATACAATTTTTGCAGATATGAAAGCATTCCCGAAGAATCAGCATCCCGAGCAAATTGAGACATATGGAGAGTTCATCAAAAGCGATTGCCGGCTGGTTGTTCTCATAGCGGATTCCTGTTATGCATCCATCTATTGCAAAGACCAAAAGCAGATTGGCTTGTTGTACAGAAATGCAAAAGCTTGCGGTTTTGGGCATGTTGAATATATAACAGATGAAAATGATGCAAGGACAGGGATGCATGTATAGAGTCTGTTTCAATAAAAAACACTTGATTTCGCACGTCGAAATCAAGTGTTTTTCTTTACTGTTGAAATAAATCGCTTGATAGATAGCGTTCTCCGGTATCGGCGGTCATACAGACGACGATTTGATCGGCCGGAAGTTTTTTAGCCGCTTCAATCGCGGCAAAGCACGCCGCACCTGAGGAAGGGCCGACAAGAATGCCTTCTTCCCGGGCCAGTCTGCGCGTCATCTCGTACGCTTCCTCGTCTTTTATTTTCAAAATTTCATCATAGACGTTTTCATTTAAAATATTCGGGATAAAACCGGGGCTTGTCCCGACGAGTTTATGTTTTCCGGGCTTGCCTCCGGACAATACGGGCGACCCCGCAGGTTCCGCTACATGGACCGTTATTTTCGGAAACAGCTCCTTCAGCTTTTCACCCGTACCGGTAATCGTGCCGCCTGTTCCCGCAGTCGCCACAAACGCGGCAAGCGGTTTGCCGATTTGTTCTATTGCCCGGGCAATTTCCAAGGCGGTTGTTTTTCGGTGGGCCTCGGGGTTCGCTTCATTATCAAACTGCATCGGGATGAAGCTTCCCGGAATTTGTTCCGCAAGCTCCCGCGCTTTTTTGATGCTTCCCGGCATTCGTTCATCCCCCGGTGTAAGGACGACTTCTGCTCCGTATGCTTTTAAAAGGTTAATCCGTTCTTTCGTCATCGTATCAGGCATGACGAGAATCGCCTGATACCCTCTTGCGGCGGCATTCATGGCGAGTCCGATTCCAGTGTTTCCGCTTGTCGGCTCGATGATTGTAGCCCCAGGCTTCAGAAGGCCCTTTTCTTCAGCGTCTATGATCATTTGATATGCCGCTCTGTCTTTCACGCTTCTGCTCGGGTTGAAATATTCGAGCTTTACGTAAACCTGTGCCGCATCCTTCGGCTGAACCCGGTTCAATTTGACGAGGGGCGTATCTCCGATTAATTCTGCTATATTGTGAACGGCTCTCACACGTGTGCACCCTTTCTAAGAAAACATGTTTTTTCAATATCCTATCACAACCCCGTAAAAGTGAAAAATAGAGAGGTTATAAGTCCCTGTGTTTTTTGTTAAAATGGTAAGAAGATCGATGGAAGGATGGCATGAATATGTCTGTGAAACCGCATTTTTTTATTGGAATTCCTTTCCCGGCCGAGCTTGCGGAGCCGCTTTATCATTCAATCAGCAGCCGCCCGGAATTAGCTTTTCATAAATGGGTCCATGCTTTGGACTATCACTTTACGCTCGTATTTCTTGGACCGGCTGACAGTGAGCAGCTTTCGGACCTTGAGGAAGGCTTAAGTCTGATCGCTTCTGACACGGCTTCCTTTGAACTTCGTCTCAGAAAAACAGGGACGTTCGGCAAGCCGTCTGAGCCGAGGATCCTCTATGTTGAACCCGAATATTCCGCCGCTCTTTTTGAATTAAGGGAGCGGGTCAAGCAGGCGGCAGCCGCCGCGGGCTTTGAGATTGAGAAGCGGCCTTTTCGTCCCCATATGACGGTTGCGAGAAAATGGAACGGGGCCGCTCCGTTTAACGGGCGCTTAGATCCGCTCGATGGTGAAGTATCGTTCACAGCACGCAATCTCACCGTTTTTCAGACGCATCTGGATAAGGTTCCAAAATACGAGCATAAAGCTGTTTTTCCTTTCGTCACATAGGATCAAGCAGCAGAAATGTAAGATTCGGAGTTGAAACAACGATGGCACAGATTATTAAAATACAGGATTGCATTTCAAGATATGAGCAAGACCCTTATCATTATATGAATCAGTTCATCCGTTTAAAAAAACAGCGATGGCAGTCAATGACGGCCATCGCGGAAGAGAAGGAAGTGGGCCGTTTTCAGATCGCCGCAGCCGCCGGGGAAGAAACGGGCGGCACGAAGAAGAAAAAATTTTCATTAAAAAGAAAAAAAGAAGCATCCGATATGAATAGTGGAAGAGAAGTCGATGATCAATGGTTTAACGGTTTGGAAGCCGAAATGGACGGAAGTTTTATTGCAAAAATCCCCGCAGGCAAAAAAGAGCTTGCTCCATTTTTTAAAGAATACCTTTATCAATTTCAATTAAAATGGGCAAGCTCGACGATTTCTGACATATCCAGCCTTTCCCGGGAAATACATAACGATAAAATTCTGCAAATTTTGGCCCAGCAGCTTCCGGATTCGTATTTTCTGATGTACAAGCCTGTTTTGCAAGTGAATCAGGCGACGGTCGAATTAAGCATCATCCTGTTAACGCCGCTTGAAATCTATTGCATGGTTTTTCTCGAAGGTGATAAGGAAAGCACCTTTAGTGGCTCCAAAAATCGTTTTTGGAAGGAAAAAACCGTACGAGGCAGAGAAACATCTGTTTTAAATCCGTCAACTGAACTTATCAGAACCGGTTCTGTCCTTTCGGGGCTTTTGAAGGGGGCAGACATTGACCTGCCGATCCGCAAAGCGATCTTCAGCAGGACTTCGTATATCGATTACCCCGAACCTCCGTACGGAATCGACATTTATGACCGGAGGGAATGGCGCAACTGGATCTCGAGACAGCAAAAAAACATCGCTCCGATTAAAAACCGGCAGCTGAAAGCCGCGAAAATTTTGTTGGCACACGGCGTTTCCGATTCAAAGCGCAGAAAGGAATGGCGCGATTAACCGTCTGAACGTTATCCGGCTTTTTCATAATATAAAATGGAGAATTGAATCATGAGTGAATGGTATATCATCATTAACCCAAAAGCAGGAAGATCGTCGGCTCTCAGAGTATGGAAGTCACTGCAAAAAGAGCTGCAAAAAGCAAACGTTTCGCACCGCTCGTTCATCACCCAGCACCCGGGGCATGCCGAAGTGCTGGCAAGGCAAATATCGACGATCCAGGACGACCGGCTGAAGCGCCTGCTTATCATTGGCGGAGACGGCACTATCCATGAAGTCCTAAACGGATTGACCAGCCTCCAGGACATTCAGCTTAGCGTTATCCCGGCAGGCTCGGCAAACGATTTTAAAAGAGGCTTCTCCATTAAAAAATCGGATGTCATCAAAGAGCTGAAAAAAGCCGGAAAATCACTGACCAGGACGTATGCACTCGGAAGCTTTCTCACAAAGGACAGTGCAAACGAGCTTTATTTTGCCAATCACCTCAGCATCGGGTTTGACGCCGTGGCCGCCAAAAAAATGTCTGACATGCCAAAGTGGACGGCCGTTTTCAGATTGAATCATCTGATTCAGCCGTTTTTGTTTTTGGCAGCCGCCTTTACGTTTAAACCGTTTGTCCTTTCTTTTGAAAGCGAAGACGAAAAGCGGACGTTTAAAAAAGTTTGGTTTGCGGCGATTTCAAATCATCCGTACTATGGCGGAGGAATGAAGATCGCGCCGGATGCAAATCCGCGCGAAGAGCTTTTAGATGTGACGATCATCGAAGACCGGCCGGTGCTAAAAAAAGCGGCGCTGTTATTTGCGATGTCTTTCGGCAAACATATCGGTAAAGCCGGGGTCACGTCGTTTAAGACGAAAGATATTTATTTTCATACGAACGAACGGGTTCTGTTCCAGGCGGACGGGGAGATCATCGGTTCAGCGCCTGTATTTGTAAAGACCGGGGAGGAATCGCTCCGCTTAAAAGCATAAACCATCCGTATGAAAGGGAGACTAGGGATGCGATTGAAGCTCCCTGATATGAAGCGCTATTTGGCATATTGCGGCCCTTTTCAAATTTTCGATAAAACGCTTTGGGCAAACGGCAAGCTTCAGCTGAAGCGGCATCGGCACGCATATTCTTTGCGAGCCGAAGGGAATTTCTAGTTTTGCTTGACGAAGTTTGGCGTATAGCGCTAAAATTTATAAGACGGCTATTGTTTAGCACAGATGACTCTCAATAGCCGTCTTTTTATTTTAATAGAGAGACGATCAATACAGCATCTTGTTTTCCGGCCAAGGAAGGCAAATGCTTTTAAAAACTTTTATGAAATGATGGGTTGAAAATCGATATGAACTGGTTGGGACAATTACTAGGTAGCGAATGGGAGATTTCCCCCGCAGGAGGAGCTACAGGAGACGCATATTATGCAGAACATAATGGGCAGCAGCTTTTTTTAAAGCGGAACAGCTCCCCTTTTTTGGCTGTCCTGTCCGCGGAAGGAATTGTTCCTAAGCTTGTTTGGACGAAACGAATGGAAAACGGGGACGTGATTACGGCGCAGCACTGGCTCAGCGGCAGAGAGCTGAAACCGAAGGACATGAACAGCCAGGCGGTGGCTGAGATGCTTCGGAAAATCCACACCTCCAAAGAGCTGTTGGATATGCTGAAAAGACTCGGCAAGCACCCTTTTCAGCCAAGCTCCGTGATCACGCAATTAAAGCAATTTATCCAAGCCCGGCAATATCCGATTCCGCAGCTGGATCAGGCGCTCTTTTACCTTGAACACCATCTTGAAGACGTTCAGTCAGGTGAAAAAGTCGTCTGCCACTGCGATATTAATCATAATAATTGGCTTCTTACAGATCAGAACCAGCTTTATTTAATCGATTGGGACGGTCCTATGATTGCAGATCCTGCCATAGATCTCGGGCCCCTTCTGTACCACTACGTTGAGGAGAAGGAATGGGAAAGCTGGCTCGAGCGGTACGGCACTTCTCTAACGGACAATCTTAAGCTGAGGATGGCCTGGTACGTATTGGCAGAAACAGCGATGACAACGCTCAGGCAAAAGGCGAAAAGAAATCAAGAGGGCTTTAACCAGGGGCTTGAACAGCTGCACGTGCTCCTGGAGCGTCTCCTCCGCACTTCATGAAAACGAGCCTATTTCTCTGACCCATTGCGAGAGACGGTCCTGATGCTCTGAGATATGGTCGTTGATCGAAGAAGTCGACTTCCCTCTCTGGCTGTACAGGTAAATGTCTTCAAGGATGCCTTTAAGGTTTGCATCAACATGTGCATTGGCCATCAGCGACTTAATAATCCGTTCCATCTGTTCGCATTCGGCGACGGTGCCCGTGCAGTCCGCCTGATGATCGGAGAGGATGTCCTGTAAGAGACGAATTTGATTTTCTTGATTTAATCCCATGATAAAAGCACTTCCCTTCATTTGAATATATGGATTAAATTGTTCAGAACGCATATTTTTATACATGAAAGACCCGGGGTCGAAAGCCCCGGGTCTTTCGCGTCTCTCCAAGAGGTCTTGCGAGGCGGTTGATTTCGTGGTATGTTGTTAGACGATATAACAGATAGAGGTGTAAAGTACATGCGAATGCGTCACAAGCCTTGGGCGGACGATTATTTGGCTGAAAACTCCGATATTGTCATCAGCGACCCGTCCCAGTATAAAGGGAAATGGCATTCCGTTTTTGGAAATGACAACCCGATTCACATCGAAGTAGGAACCGGAAAGGGCCAATTTATTTCAGGAATGGCGCTCAAGCATCCGGATGTAAACTATATCGGCATCGAACTGTTTAAAAGCGTCATCGTAACGGCGGTCGATAAGGTAAAGCAGACGGGGGTGCCGAACGTAAAGCTTTTAAACATCAATGCAAACGATCTTTCCGAAGTATTTGCGGAAGGGGAAATTGAGCGGGTGTATTTGAATTTTTCCGATCCGTGGCCTAAAAAACGCCATGAAAAACGCCGTCTGACAAACCATGCTTTCATAAAAAAATACGAGCACGTCTTGGGGGGAAAAGGTGCGATTCACTTTAAAACAGATAATCGCGGATTATTTGAATATTCCCTGACGAGCTTTTCCGAATACGGACTCGTTTTGACGTTCGTCAGCCTTGATTTGCATCAAAGCGATTTTGAAGGGAACGTCATGACGGAATATGAAGAAAAATTTGCTGCCAAAGGCCAGCCGATATACAGGGTTGAAGCCGAGTGGAGAACATGAAAAAACAGACGATCTAAAGGTCTGTTTTTTTTTTTGCGTTAAATTGGCCGGATTTTTTTGCTACGATAAGGTGGGAGGGATCATAATGGAAACTTTGCACATCGGCGGCATCAAGCTGACCTGGCTGAACGGCGGCGTAACGCATATGGACGGCGGCGCCATGTTCGGCGTGGTACCAAAGCCGCTATGGTCAAAAAAATATCATGCAAATGAAAAAAATCAGATCGAATTGAGGACAGATCCGATTCTTGTCCAAAAGGACGGAACCAATCTGCTGATCGATTCGGGAATCGGGCGCGGGAAGCTCTCGGACAAACAAAAAAGAAACTTCGGGGTCACGGAAGAATCTTCGCTTGATGAGTCGCTACAGGCGCTCGGCCTCTCAACGGAAGATATTGACGGGGTGCTGATGACCCACCTTCATTTCGACCATGCCTGCGGCTTGACGCGGTATGAAGGGGATGAGCTTGTCTCCGTTTTTCCGAATGCCGCCATTTATACGTCCTTGATCGAGTGGGAAGAGATGAAAAACCCGAACATCCGCTCAAGAAATACATATTGGAAAGAGAACTGGGAACCGGTTCAGCAGCAAGTAAAAACTTTTGAGCAAAAGCTTGACGTATTGCCCGGCATCACGATGCATCATACAGGCGGGCATAGCGACGGCCACTCTGTGATCGTTCTCGATGATTCCGGCGAGACGGCGCTTCACATGGCGGACATCATGCCGACGCATGCCCACCGGAACCCGTTATGGGTCCTCGCTTATGACGATTATCCGATGACATCGATTGCGGAAAAACAAAAATGGCAGGCTGCCGCTGCCGAAAAAGACGCATGGTACATTTTTTACCATGATGCATCCTACAGAGCATTGAAATGGGATGAAAACGGCGATATCAAAGTTTCAGTCAAAAGGCAAAAACGGTAGTTCTCCCTTTTTTGTGAATGGTTTACCCGAATGTTATCCATCCTATAGGTAATTAACATGTGAAAGGAAGGCTACGGGTGAGCTACAAAGATCTGAACGAGCATGTCATTGAAACCAAATTAAGAGGATTTGAAGTGCTTTCGACTCCCATGCTGAATAAAGGGGTGGCATTTCCGCTTGAGGAAAGGAAAGCCCTGGGCTTAACGGGGCTTCTTCCGCCGAAGGTGCTGACGTTGGAGGAGCAGGCGAAGCGGGCTTACAAGCAGTTTCGTTCACAGCCTGACGATTTAAGCAAAAACGTGTATTTGACCGCACTGCATGACCGGAATGAAGTACTCTTTTACAGGCTTCTGAATGATCATATGACAGAGATGCTGCCGATCGTTTATACCCCGACCGTCGGTACGGCGATCCAGCAGTACAGCCATGAGTACAGAAAGCCGCGCGGCCTGTTTTTGTCCGTCGATGACCCGGCCGGGATGAAAACGGCTTTTGAAAACCTGGCGGCTGAGAAGGATCGGATCGACTTGATCGTGGCTACTGACGCCGAAGGGATTCTCGGCATCGGGGACTGGGGAGTCGGAGGGATCGCCATCTCCATCGGAAAGCTTGCCGTCTATACGGCTGCAGCCGGAATTGACCCGAACAGGGTGCTTCCTGTCGTGATTGACGCTGGTACAAACCAGGAGAGGCTCCTAAACGATCCGCTCTATGTCGGAAACCAGCATTCGCGCATCAGGGGGGACCGTTATGAATCATTTATCGAGCAGTATGTTGAGATTGCGACAAAGACCTTTCCGGGCGTCTTGCTGCACTGGGAGGATTTCGGCACGCAAAATGCCCGCCGGATTTTGAAAAAATACAAAGATAAAATATGCACCTTTAACGACGATATTCAAGGAACCGGAGCGGTCACGCTTGCCGCCGTGCTGGCGGCCGTGAAAATCTCAAAAATTCCGCTGAAAGACCATAAAATTGTGATATTTGGAGCAGGTACCGCGGGTATCGGCAACGCCGAACAGATCCGGTCCGCGTTCATCAAACAGGGAATGTCGGAAGAGGAAGCGTACCGCCGTTTCTGGTGCATCGACCGGAACGGACTGCTGACGGATGATATGAACGATTTGCAGGAAATGCAAAAGCCATATGCTAGACCGGCCGACGAAGTGAAGGATTTTGAGCGGAACGGTCCCGGACAAACGATTGATTTGGAAGAGGTCGTCAGGAAAGTCCAGCCGACGATTTTAATCGGAACATCGACCGTCTCAGGCGCATTCACTGAAAAAATCGTAAAAGAAATGGCGTCTCATACCGAACGCCCGGCGATATTCCCGATGTCAAATCCTACGCCTTTATCAGAGGCGAAGCCGGAGGATTTAATTGCATGGACGGAAGGGCGTGCGCTCGTCGCTACTGGAAGTCCATTTGACCCCGTGCAGTATAACGGCACGGAATACGTCATCGGCCAGGCGAACAACGCTTTTGTGTTCCCGGGCCTCGGACTCGGAACGCTCGTCTCAAAGGCAAAACTCATCACCGATAACATGTTCTTTGCAAGCGCCGAAGCGATTGCAAATATGGTTGATGTCGGCAGGCCGGGAGCGGCCCTGCTGCCTCAGGTGGAAGATTTGCGGACGGTGTCGGCGACCGTCGCTGTGGCTGTTATAAAAGCGGCCATCCAGGACGGGGTTGCCGGATCACAGCCCCAGGATATCATTCAGGCGGTGCAGGACGCGATGTGGCATCCGGTTTATCGGCCGATTCGCGCCATATAGCAAAGATGCGGCCCATCCAGATGGCCGCATCTTTTTTTCATTACGCCGCTGTCTCAATGACATCAACGATCATTCCTGTTTTTGCGTCAACCATGACCTCGTATTGCTCAAGCTCTCCTAAACATGATCTGGTGATCCCTGTTTTATAGACGATGACGGTTTCGCCGTTGACGGTATAAGGCTCTGGGACGGTATATATCCAGGACCCGTCGATCGGTCCCCTCTGCTTAAAAGCCGATTTGACGATCCGCAGCGCTTTTTCCGAGGAAATATAAGGGGTCATGACATATCGTTTGACAGCGATGGCTGCGGCGATGCCGATCCCGGCTCCGATGAGAAAATGGCGCAATTTCATAATCATAGCACCTCCAAGGCTTCTTTTTTCCATTATACAGAACATGTCCTTCTCTGTTAAGGATGGGGTCTGCTGTGGAAACATATTGTATACTTGCTGTAAAATGTGTTTGAGATACATACGAAATGAGGGAAACTGATGAATCAGGAAACGAGAAAGCTTTTTCAAACGCTGACCGAACTTCCCGGCGCTCCCGGCAATGAACATCACGTCCGGGCTTTTATGAAAAAAGAGCTGCAAAAATACGCCGACGAGGTCATTCAAGACAGGCTCGGAAGTGTATTTGGCGTGAAAAAGGGGCGCGAGGGAAGCCCGAAAATCATGGTCGCGGGTCATATGGATGAAGTGGGATTTATGGTCACATCCATTACGGACAACGGAATGCTCCGATTTCAAACGCTCGGGGGATGGTGGAGCCAGGTTCTTTTGGCACAGCGCGTTGAAATTCATACGGAAAACGGACCGATTCCGGGTGTTATCGCCAGCACTCCGCCGCACCTTTTAACAGATGAACAGCGGAAGCGTCCGATGGATATTAAAAACATGCTGATCGACATCGGTGCGGATGACCGCGAAGATGCCGAAAAGATCGGTGTCAAGCCGGGACAGCAAATCGTCCCGATCTGTCCGTTCACCCCGATGGCGAATGAGAAGAAAATATTGGCGAAAGCGTGGGATAATCGCTATGGCTGCGGGCTGAGCATCGAATTGCTGAAAGAGCTCCACGGGACGGAGCTCCCGAATACGCTGTATTCAGGAGCGACCGTTCAGGAAGAAGTCGGCACGCGAGGCGCCCAGACCGCGGCAAACATGATTCAGCCCGATTTGTTTTTCGCGCTTGATGCAAGTCCGGCAAACGACTCCAGCGGGGACAAAAACGAATTCGGCCAGCTCGGCAAAGGCGTGCTGCTGAGGATTTTCGACCGTTCCATGGTAACCCACAGCGAAATGAGAAACTTCGTGCTGGATACGGCCGAATCGAATGATATTCCGTATCAATATTTCGTCTCTGCAGGCGGCACCGATGCAGGCCGCGTCCACATTTCAAACGAAGGAATTCCTTCAGCCGTCATCGGAATCTGTTCAAGGTACATTCACACATCGGCCTCGATCATTCATGTTGACGATTACCTGGCTGCAAAAGAATTGATCATTCGTTTAGTCAAAGCGTGTGACAGCTCTTTGGTCAAATCGGTTTTGCAAGCCGACTAAAATGATGAAACCTGTGCCGTAAGCACAGGTTTTTTTATTCGCTTTCAAACACGTATGACAGCGATTTGATCGCCTGGTTGACGGTTTCAACGGTGATATTGGCTTTGTTTGACAGCTCTTTCAGCGGATGATGCAGAGATTTGGGGCGGATGATGATCAGCGGTTTTCCTTTTGCAATGGCGTAGGAAGCATCCATGGCCGTGTTCCATTGCTTATACTTTTCGCCGAAAAGGGCGATGACAATATCCGCTTTGTTCATTAAAACCGATGTTCTGAAATTGTTTAAATCGGAAGCCGCATCGTCTTTAGCGACCGGGTCGGTCTGCTTGCCCAAAATTTCTTCTCCGATGTTGTCTGACCGGTCGTGATGTTCCATCGGTCCGACAAATGTGACAGGCAGTTTCAGCGATTTCGCCTTTTCCTTTACTTCCTCGCGCCAGTTGCTATGTATTTCCCCGGCAAGATAAACGGTAAATTCCATACAGGATTTCCTCCTTCCTTGTTTTAAGCTTTGTACGCCTTATCGGATATTTTTACCCGTTCAGCTTTCATGTTAAACGAGAATGGGTTGATAAAGCAAAAAAATTGTGCTAATGATATGAAGAAGGTTTCAAGCAGGCGTCATATCAGATTTTCCCCGCAGAAAAGGGGTATGATACATAAAAGAACAGTCATCCTTGGACCGGTGCCGGCAAAAATCTGGCGATAGAACCCGTTGTCTGGTATGATCCGAATGGATGATAAGAACAATACACTGGAGGCGTTGATCATGAAAAAAATCGAATCTAATGAAGAGCTGCAAAAAGCCGTCAATGATGACTTGTCCCTGCTGATGTTTTCAGCTGACTGGTGCCCGGACTGCCGGTTTGTCGAACCGTTTTTACCCGAGCTTGAAGCGAATTATCCCGAATACACATTCTACTATGTAGACCGCGACAAATTTATCGATACATGCGCCGAGCGGGATATTTTCGGAATCCCGAGCTTTCTCGTATTCAAAAACGGAACAGAAATCAGCCGCTTTGTCAGCAAAGACCGGAAAACGAAAGAGGAAATTGAACAATTTTTGACCGATTCCCTGAAAAAGTAGCAGAAAGGAAGTTCCCTCTATGAAAATGACGTCAAGGAAACTTTCCGATATCTTAAAAAAACGATTGCAAAATAAAAGCTGGACCTTTTATTTTGACAGAGAAAAAGATACGCTGAGAATTGAAGATAAAGCCACTAAAAAAGGCATTACCCTCGAGCTTCCCGGCATCATCGCCAAATGGGAGCAAAAAAAAGACGAGGCCATCGATGAAGTCGTTTATTATACCGAGGAAGCGCTGAAGGCAATGAAGGGCCAGGCCCAAGAAATGGAGGGGCGGGAAAGCCTGATTTACCCCGTCATCCGTTCGACGTCATTTCCTGAAAAGTCGAGTGCCGGGATTCCGCTTATATTCGACGATCATACCGCTGAGACGAGAATCTACTACGCGCTGGATCTTGGCAATACGTACCGGCTGATTGACGAGAAAATGCTTGAAAAAGAAGGCTGGACAAAAGAGCGGATCAGGGAAACGTCTTCTTTCAATCTTCGCTCGCTCAAAACCGTTGTCAAGGAAGACGTTGTAGCCGACAACCGCTTTTACTTTTTCAGAGCAAACGACGGCTATGATGCAAGCCGCGTGTTGAACGAATCGATCCTTGCCGTGTATGAACAAAAAGCTGAAGGAGCGCTGGCAGTCTCCATTCCGCATCAGGATGTATTGATCATTGCTGACATTCGCAATCAGGCAGGGTATGATATTCTCGGGCAAATGTCGATGAGCTTTTTTGCGAGCGGAACGGTCCCGATTACGGCGCTTTCGTTTTTATATGAAGATGGAAAGCTTGAACCGATCTTCATTCTCGCTCAAAACCGCCCGAAAAAGAAATGATAGAAAGGATTTTTTTGATGAACGCATTTTATAATTTAGAAGGAGTAGGCGACACGCTTCTCATCTCTCTTCACGACATTCCGCGCGAGAACATGGCTTTCGAACGCTTCGGAGATGTCGTTAAAATCTTTGATAAAGAAACACAAGAAACATCAGGATACAACATCTTTAATGCCTCATCTTACATGAACCTGACCGAAAACGGACCCATCGCCCTTTCTGAAAGCTTTGTCCAGGATGTAAATGAAATTCTGGTCCGCAACGGATTAAAAGACGAGCTGACCGTCGACCTTTCTCCGAAGTTCGTCGTAGGTTATGTCGAAGAAAAAGAAAAGCACCCGAATGCCGATAAATTGAGCGTCTGCAAAGTCAACGTGGGAACAGAAACACTGCAGATCGTTTGCGGAGCTCCGAATGTTGAAGCAGGCCAAAAAGTCGTCGTCGCCAAAGTCGGAGCCGTGATGCCAAGCGGCATGATCATCAAAGATGCCGAGCTCCGCGGTGTGCCGTCAAGCGGGATGATCTGCTCTGCAAAAGAATTGAACCTTCCCGACGCGCCGAAGGAAAAAGGGATTCTCGTCCTTGATAACAGCCGTGAAGCCGGAGAAGCCTTTGAATTTTAAAACGGCATAAAATGAACCAAACGTTCGAATACATGTGAAAGAAGCCGCTGGGTCAAAAACTTGGCGGCTCTTTTATTCGTCGGACGGACAGGAAGCACCTTGTTCTTTTCTGGCGGGTGAAGCAATGGTATACTAAAAACCGTCCCCGAAAAATTCAAGGGAGTTAGAGAGTGATGATTCATGAGCTGGATTAGCAAAATGTTCGGCCTTTTTTTAGGCGAAGATGAACATAACGAAAAAAACACGAAAAACATGTCAGAGGAGCCGCTTTCAGGCTCGTCTTTTGAAGAAAACGAAGACATGCCGCAAATATCAGACGCAAAAGTCGTTTATGAATACCCAAAAGGCAAGTTCCGCTTCCCGGTGATTCCTGATCAAAAAACACAGCAAAGGGAAAATACAAGGAAGCCTCAGCAAAGACAAAGGCAACGCCATTCCTACAGCAACCCTGCAACAAGGCAGCGCCCATCCGATGTTTCAAGAAATGATACGGAAAAACCGGCTAAAAAGCCATTTAAACCGTCGGTCATCCCTTCGCCGATTTACGGCTATCACGAACAAAAAAGAATCAAGCCAAACCATTTGCCGGCCAAAAAGCAAAAAGAACCGCGCGTGACGCTTCTCACGGAAGAAATTGAAAAGGAACAGCGCTTTTTTGAACAGCCAATCCAAAAAGCGCCTTCTCACACTGTCAGTCAGCCGGCGGCAGATCCGGAAAAGCCGGATCAGAAAGCGGCTGTCGTACGGGAAAACAGCGTTTTTGATGAAGCAACAATATCCCGTGCATATGATGATGAACAGGAAGACCTGCGGACCGTTCGGGAAGAAAGCGATACGCAGGCTGCGGGAAAATCCGCCGGCTATGTTGAGGAAACAGAATCCCGTGCATATGATGGTGAACAGGAAGAAGCGCGGTCCGTTCGGGAAGAAAACATGCATCAGGCTGCGGAAAAATCCGCCGGCTATGTTGAAGAAAAATCCCGTGCAAATGATGGTGAACAGGAAGAAGCGCGGTCCGTTCGGGAAGAAAACATGCATCAGGCTGCGGAAAAATCCGCCGGCTATGTTGAGGAAACAGAATCCCGTGCATATGATGCTGAGCAGGAAGACCTGCGGACCGTTCGGGAAGAAAGCGATACGCAGGCTGCGGAAAAATCCGCCGGCTATGTTGAAGAAAAATCCCGTGCAAATGATGGTGAACAAGAAGAACCCCGGACCGTTTGGGAAGAAAGCGATATACAATTGGCGAATGACCGCGGAGACTCTCTTAATGAAACAGAATCCGGAGCCTCCGATTTAACAGATGAAGCGCCGGTCGAAAAAGCCGGAGAAAGCGGGGAAGAGCAGAGCTTTTTCGAAGAAAAAGGGGCATCTGTACATCCGCCGCTCTCCTCAGAGGAAACGGGAGCGCTTATGAGCAAGGCTGGAGACCTTGGAAACGAAGCGATGTCAAGTCAAGGCATTAAAATGGGTGATGGAAACCAGTCGCCTGAACAAGCAGAAGAAAACGAACAGGCATTTCCTGCTGAACAAAGCCGTAAGGACCCTGAACCGCAAATCGTCAACAACGAATCGCAAGCAGCCGTACGTGAAAAGAATGAAAGCCAAGAGCTTTCCGATTCGAAGGCCCGCGGCAACGCAAGCGGAGATTTGACTGCGCCGAAACCGAAGCACAGGTCATCTTCCGTACCGTTTAATGTCATGATGTTTGCTGCAGATAAACAAAAAGAAAACGCGGCAAACGCCTCCCGCGGATACGAGTTCCCGAGTTTGGCCCTGCTTGATGTTCCACCAGCTCAAAAGCGGGACGATCAACCATGGATAAACGAGCAGCGGGAGCTGTTGGATGTGACCCTCGAAAACTTCAATGTCAGAGCGAACGTTGTTCATGTTACACAGGGGCCGTCGGTGACAAGGTTCGAAGTGCACCCAGAACCTGGAGTGAAAGTCAATAAAATTACAAACCTATCGGATGATATCAAACTGAGCTTATCGGCAAAAGACATCCGCATCGAGGCGCCGATTCCCGGAAAGAATACGATCGGAATCGAGGTTCCGAACCTACATAGCAAGATGGTGTATTTGCGCGAAATGATCAGAAGCCCGGAATTTAGAACAAACCCGTCTCCTTTGACGGCGGCTCTCGGGCTCGATATTTCCGGACAGCCGGTGGTCTGTGATCTGAAAAAAATGCCTCACGGATTGATTGCAGGGGCTACGGGATCAGGAAAAAGCGTATGTCTGAACACGATTTTAGTCAGCCTGCTGTTTAAAGCCGACCCTACAGAGGTGAAGCTGTTGCTCATTGACCCTAAAATGGTCGAGCTTGCTCCGTACAACGAAATTCCGCATCTTGTCAGTCCTGTCATTACAGATGCAAAAGCGGCTACGGCGGCCTTGAAGTGGGTCGTTGAAGAAATGGAGCGCCGCTATGAATTATTCGCGCACTCCGGAGTGCGCGATATTGAGCGCTTCAACGAAAAGGTTCATGAAAAGAAAATGGGCGAAAAACTCCCATATCTCGTTGTCGTTATCGATGAGCTTGCCGATCTGATGATGGTCGCCCCGAATGAGGTCGAAGAAAGCATTTGCCGAATCGCCCAAAAAGCCAGGGCGTGCGGCATTCACCTGCTGATTGCGACACAGCGGCCGTCGGTCGATGTCATCACAGGCTTGATCAAAGCGAATATCCCGACCAGAATCGCATTTTCCGTTTCAAGCAACGTCGATTCAAGAACGATTATCGATATGGCCGGGGCGGAAAAGCTGCTTGGAAAAGGAGATATGCTCTTTTTGGAGAACGGGTCCGGCAAACCGGTGCGCCTTCAGGGGAACTTCGTATCTGACCGCGAAATTGACCGGGTCGTTTCCCACGTAAGGAAACAGCAAAAGCCGTCTTATTTATTCGAGCAGGAAGAGCTCGTCAGACAAAATCCGGCAGGCTTTGATCATGACGAACTGTTCCTTGAAGCGTGCGAATTCGCCGTTGAACAAAACAGCGCCAGCACCTCGAGCCTGCAGAGGCGGTTTAGGATCGGCTACAACAGGGCCGCCAGATTAATCGATATGATGGAAAGAGAAGGCATGATATCGGAAGCAAAAGGAAGCAAGCCGAGAGAAGTGCTGATCACGCGTACGGATTTGGAACAGCTGATAGAAAGTAGTTCACTTTTCAGCTAAACATGGTATGATAGCTGTTGGGCGTGTTTTTTTTAAAAAGTTTGGTGCGCCATAAGAAGAAAGCGCCGTAAGCGGCGTTTTCATCCGTTTTAAGAGAACCTTTCGGAAGGTGCAAAAAATCTTTCGAAAGGAAGGTTTAATCAATCTTAAAAATGCCTGATACTAAAAATATCGAAGCAAGTTAGAAGAACATTGATGCGGCCAGGCTTTAGGTTGCAAATTGAAATAAGCGTCATATACTGGGAAGCAGATAGACGTTTGTTGGAGGTACAATTATGACTGTTTATCATTTTGTCGGAATAAAGGGGACAGGTATGAGTCCGCTTGCCCAAATTCTCCATGATAATGGATATACTGTCCAAGGATCGGATATCGAAAATTATATTTTTACACAAAAAGCGTTGGAAGAAAGAAATATTCCGGTTTACCCTTTTGATCCCGAAAATATTAAACCGGGAATGACCGTTATTGCCGGAAACGCCTTTCCCGATACGCATCCCGAAATCGAAAAAGCCCTTGCAGACGGGCTTCCTGTCGTTCGGTATCATAAATTTCTCGGGGAGTACTTGAAGAAGTTTACAAGCATTGCGGTCACGGGCGCTCACGGAAAAACATCGACGACAGGGCTGCTGTCGCATGTTATTCAAAAAGCAAAACCGACATCGTATTTAATCGGCGACGGAACAGGAAAGGGAAGCGAAAACAGCGAATATTTCGTACTTGAGGCGTGTGAATATAGAAGGCATTTTCTGAGCTATCAGCCGGATTATGCAATCATGACGAATATTGACTTTGACCATCCCGATTACTTTGCAAACATCGATGATGTGTTTGACGCCTTTCAAACGATGGCTCTGCAGGTGAACAAAGGGATCATCGCGTGCGGGGATGACGAATACTTGATGAAGATCCATGCCAACGTTCCTGTCGTATACTACGGCTTTGCGGACGAAAACGATTTTCAGGCGAGAAACGTCATCAAAAATACGGAAGGCACCACTTTCGATGTTTTTGTCCGGAATACATTCTATGACACATTCTATATACCGGCTTACGGAAGCCATAATGTCCTGAACGCGCTGGCCGTCATTGCGCTTTGCCATTATGAGCAGGTCGATGTCGACATCATTAAAGAAGGGCTTAGAACCTTCAGCGGCGTCAAACGGAGATTTAATGAAAAAATCGTCGGCAATCAAGTGTTGATTGACGATTACGCACACCATCCGACTGAAATCACAGTGACGATTGAAGCGGCAAGGCAGAAGTATCCTGATCGTGACATCGTTGCGGTATTCCAGCCGCACACTTTTACGCGGACGCAGTCTTTCCTGAACGAATTTGCGGAAAGCCTGAAAAAAGCCGATTATATCTATCTTTGTGACATTTTCGGCTCAGCCCGCGAGAATGCAGGGAAGCTGACAATCGCCGATCTGCAGGAAAAAGTAGGGCAGGCAAAGCTTATCGATGAAAATGACACAGCCGTTTTAAAAGAGCATGAAAACGGAGTTCTGATTTTTATGGGAGCCGGAGACATACAAAAGTATTTAAAAGCATATGAAAATGTATTAGCGTAACATAAAAAAGGCAGTGTGAGTCCATTCCGCTGCTTTTTTGTACATAAAGGAATTCAATGGTCCGTGTAGAAAAATATATACAAAAGAGGTTTACAATTCGGCCAGTTGGGTATAAACATCACTGTAAGCCGTACATAAGGAGGATTAGATGATTATTATTCTTTATTTAAGCGCTGCACTCATTGCCGTAGCTTTTCTCATTTTAGTAATCTACTTATCAAAAACGTTAAAATCGCTTCAATTGACGCTTACAAACGTGGCATCGACTTTAGAGGGGCTTGAAGGACAGATGAAGAACGTGACAGCGGAGACCGCAGAGCTCCTTCATAAGACGAACCGCCTGGCGGATGACATCCAGGAGAAATCGTTGAAGCTGAACACGGTGGTAGACGCGGTTCAGGAAGTCGGCACATCGGTCCGCCAGTTTAACGCTTCGATTCAGCAGGTGTCTGACTCTGTTACGTCAGCGGCAGAACAAAATCGCGAGAAAATTTCTGAAGTTGTGAGCTGGAGCAATGCAGCTTTGGAAATCTGGAATAAATGGAAACAAAAAAGATGAAGGAGGAATAAAACATGGGCAAAGAAGGAATGAATACTAGAGATTTTCTCATCGGCACGTTCGTAGGCGGTATCATCGGAGCAGCGACGGCGTTGTTTCTGGCGCCAAAATCAGGGAAGGAGCTGCGCGATGACATTGGGAGCCAAGCCGCTGTGATCAAAGATAAAACGTGCAAACTGACAAACGAAGCGAGAGAAAAAGGTGCGGAATATGTCAGCATTGCAAAAGATAAAACGTCTTCGATTTCACAGCTTGTCTCCGATCGATCCACACAACTCATGGATAAAGTCAAAGACCTTCGAGCCCAGGGAACAGATAAGGCCGTTGAGCTGAAGGAAGATGCTGCCTCTGCGATTGATGAGGCTGAAGAGGAAGCAAAAACTGAAGGAAAAGAAACAGAGACAGCCCAGAACTAATACGCAGAAAGGGAAGATCATCATGTCAAAGCAGCTCATTCAAACAGAGGATGAATTTAAACAGCTGGAAACGGACCGCACATTCGTCTTTTTTAAGCACAGTACGACATGTCCCATCAGCCGGCGCGCGTTCGAGGAATTTGAAGCATTTGCTGAAGGACACGAAGACATTCCGGCATATTATTTAACGGTGCAGGAGAGCCGCCCGTTGTCAAACTATATCGCCGAGCAGTACGGGATCAAGCACGAAAGTCCCCAGGCAATCGTTTTTGAAAACGGGAAAGTAAAATGGCATGCTTCCCATTCACAGATTACCGCTCATGCGCTTGCGGAAAACAGCAAATAGGCTTTTAGAAGCGAAAAAGGCCAATTCGTACAGCGTCTTGGTCTTTTTTTGCCGTTCTTAAAATCAGCGGATATATAAAGCAGAGACCGATTTGCAGCGGTTATACGCTCGATCAAGTTAAAGAATCAATCTCAGATTCTTTTTTTTATTTGTCGAAGGTAAAAAACCCGCACAGACAAGGGATAAACTGCATATCATACTTTATCACTTAAAAGCGTTTGGGTAATAAAGAATTTTTTCGTGACAATTCAACAAACATTGTTTATAATAAACCCTAATAATTGAATCATTCTTATTTTCATAGGGTGAGGCCAAAAAGAAAGGATGGAAAACATGAGCAATACTGAACTGGATTTGCTGAGGCAGCAGGCGAACGAATTGAACTTGCAGATTTTGAAGTTGATTAACGAACGGGGCAGAATCGTTCAGGAGATTGGCAAAGCGAAAGAAGCGCAAGGAATTAACCGCTATGATCCTGTGAGGGAAAGAGCGATGCTGAACAGCATCATTGAAAACAACGACGGCCCTTTTGAAGATTCTACCATTCAGCATATATTCAAAGAGATTTTTAAAGCCGGACTTGAGCTTCAGGAAGATGACCACAGCAAGGCTCTTCTCGTCTCCCGGAAGAAGAAGCCTGAAGATACGATTGTCAATATTAAAGGCGAAACAATCGGCGACGGCGAACAAAGATTCATTATCGGCCCCTGTGCCGTTGAAAGCTATGATCAAGTAGCCGAAGTCGCAGCGGCTGCAAAAAAACAAGGCCTGAAACTGCTTCGCGGCGGAGCATTCAAGCCGCGTACAAGCCCGTATGACTTCCAGGGCCTCGGTGTTGAAGGCTTAAAGATCTTAAAGCGTGTAGCTGACGAATATGATCTCGCCGTCATCAGCGAAATCGTAAATCCGCAGCATATTGAAGAAGCGATCGATTACATTGACGTCATCCAAATCGGCGCCCGCAACATGCAAAACTTTGAGCTGTTAAAAGCGGCAGGCTCTGTGAAAAAGCCGGTCCTTTTAAAACGCGGTCTTGCCGCAACACTGAAGGAATTCATCAATGCAGCGGAATATATCATTTCCCAAGGAAACGATCAAATCATTCTTTGCGAGCGCGGAATCAGAACGTACGAAACAGCGACCAGGAACACGCTTGATATTTCGGCTGTACCGATTCTTAAACAGGAGACACATCTTCCTGTATTCGTGGATGTCACTCATTCAACTGGACGCCGCGATCTCTTGCTTCCAACGGCAAAAGCAGCGCTTGCTATCGGGGCTGACGGCGTAATGGCGGAAGTTCATCCAGATCCATCTGTTGCCCTTTCAGATTCCGCACAGCAAATGGATATCCCGACATTCGAAAAATGGCTGAATGAGCTGAAGCCGCTTGTACAAGTAAAAGCATAAAGCTTCATTCAACTGGGACCGCTTTTATAAGCGGTCTTTTTTTGTGCATACTAAAAATTGTCGAAAAAAATTCTTATTTTCATAACATGACGCGATTTTTGCGTTTAAATTAATTATAAAAATAAAGGGAACGTTTTCATATTAGGTAAAACCGTGTATAATTTCAGGAGAGCGCTTTTTTTGTTTGAATATTAATGAAAAATAATGTAAACTTAATCTTTGCTTATTTTACATAAAGTTTTACATTTTGACATTTCTCTACATGAAAATGTTTATGCTATAGAAAAAGATTGTACCCAGTTGAAGGAGTGGTAAAAAAATGAGTAATGTTACAATATATGATGTCGCACGTGAAGCAAATGTAAGCATGGCGACGGTTTCCAGAGTCGTGAACGGGAATCCGAACGTAAAGCCGACAACCCGAAAAAAGGTGCTTGAAGCAATCGAGCGTCTCGGCTATCGTCCAAACGCCGTCGCAAGAGGACTCGCCAGCAAGAAAACGACAACCGTCGGCGTCATTATTCCCGATATCTCAAGCATCTTTTATGCAGAGCTGGCAAGGGGAATCGAAGATATTGCCACAATGTACAAGTACAATATTATTTTAAGCAACTCTGACCAAAACATGGACAAAGAGCTGCACCTGCTTAATACGATGCTCGGCAAGCAGGTCGACGGCATCGTGTTCATGAGCGGGAACGTCACAGACGAGCACGTTGAAGAATTTAAACGGTCACCGGTTCCGATCGTGCTTGCAGCGTCTGTCGAAGAAAAAGGGGAAACGGCTTCTGTTGCGATCGATTATGAACAGGCTTTATATGACGCCGCAGTCATGCTGATCGAAAACGGCCACAAGCGCTTGGCATTTGTATCAGGACCGATGCAGGAGCCGATCAATAAGGCGAAAAAGCTTCAAGGCTTTAAAAGGGCTTTGCAGGATAAAGGTCTCGAATTTAAGGAAGAGTTCGTCGTAGAAGGAGACTATACGTACGATTCCGGCATGGAGGCGCTTGATGCGCTCATGAAGCTTGATGAAAAACCGACGGCCGTCATTTCTGCAACAGATGAGATGGCGCTCGGAATCATTCATGCCGCACAGGACAAAGGATTATCGATTCCGGAAGACCTTGAAGTGGTCGGATTTGACAATACGCGCCTGTCATTAATGGTTCGTCCGCAGCTGACGACGGTCGTTCAGCCGACATATGACATCGGTGCCGTAGCGATGAGGCTGTTAACAAAGCTGATGAACAAGGAAGAGGTCGAAGAGCATATCGTTCAGCTTCCGCATCGGATCGAACAAAGACAATCAACGAAATCATAAAAAATAAAACAAGAAAGAAAGCAAGTTTTCACGGTTTTTTTCGTGAAGATCTTGCTTTCTTTTACGTGAGTGGAGAGAATGCAAAAAGATGAAACGTTTTGATTATCTTACACCTGTCGGATTTATGTTAGGCATGCTGATTTTGACGGTCGGCGTGATTTCGGGAGCAGGCCTTTCCGGATTTTATTCGTTTATCGATGTAACGTCTTTTTTTATCGTGACGGGCGGATTATGCGCAGCCGTTTTTATGAGTTTTTCTCCGAAGGATTTAAAAAAAGCGCCGGGCGTCCTGAGGCAGGTGTTTGTTTCGGAAGATGACGACATAAGAGATTTGGTCAAAACGTTTGTCACCCTTTCCGAACAGGCGCGAAAACAGGGAATTCTATCATTGGACGCCGAAATCGGCGAAATGAAAGATCCGTTTTTAAAAAAAGGCTTGCTGCTTGCCATTGACGGGTGGGATGAAGAGACGATCCGCAACGTCATGAACTCGGAAATTGCGGCGATGGAAGAAAGGCACAGAAAGGGAAGAAGAATCTTTGAAAAAGCGGGAGAATATGCGCCTGCATGGGGCATGATCGGTACTCTCGTCGGACTGGTGATGATGCTCAAAAATCTGAACAAACCGGAAACCCTCGGCCCGAATATGGCTGTCGCCCTTTTGACGACACTCTACGGCTCGCTGTTGTCCAACATGCTGTTTATTCCAATCGCCGCAAAGCTTGAAGAAAAGACGGAAGCCGAGATCTTTAAGAAGCAGGTCATGATCGAAGGGATCATCGGCGTTCAGTCGGGAAGAAACCCCCGCAATCTTGAAAGCCAGCTCGTCGTATTCAGCTCCAAAGAGGAATGGAGAAAAAAGCATGCAGAAAACGTAAAGGATAAGGCCCATGAAGCTTAGGCACGAGAGACGAAAACGCGAAGCCGGCCGCAAATCGCCGTCATGGATGATTACCTTTACCGATTTGATTACGCTGATTCTCGTGTTCTTTATTTTACTGTTTTCGATGTCGCAAATCGATTTGCAAAAATTCAAGACCGCTGTCGGCTCTTTTCAGGAGAGAGGGGACAAAAAGGCGGCCGCGGAAGCCGGCGGCGGAGAGAGCATGCCGGGCGAAAGCGAAGATGATTTATTAAAGAAAATCAGCGGCTATATTGAAAAAAACCGGCTGTCACGCCTGATTACCGCAAAGCGCGATGAACGGGGCGTCGTCCTCGTCCTGCAGGAGGCGGTTCTCTTTGATTCCGGAAAGGCGGAAATTAAAGATCAGGCTTACCCGCTATTGCACAAAATGGCGGTATTGTTTAAATCGCTGCCCAACCAGATCGATGTGGAGGGGCATACAGACAGCCGGCCGATTTCCACATACCGATTTCCGTCCAACTGGGAGCTCTCTGCAGCAAGAGCCAGCACGGTCATCGGCTATTTTACGTCAAAAGAAAAACTCGACTCTTCACGCTTTCTGGCGGTCGGATATGCCGATACGAAGCCGGTCAGGGATAATCGGACGGAGAGCCATATGAAGGAAAACAGGCGAGTTGAAATCGTAATCAGAAAATAAAACCAAAAAGGCCTTGCACCGTGATATGCTCCCCTAAAGGTAGACAGATGAAATAAAAAAATCTGTTTGCCTTGGGGGATTTTTTTCATGGCTGGAAAATGGTTTTCAAAAGAAGAAAAATTGAATATTCTATCAGAATGTGATCAGGGCAATAATTCGGTGAAGGAGATCGCAGAAAAATATGGCATTCATGCCGAAACGATTCGTGAATGGAGAACATCGCATGATATGGCGGGTGTGGAGAGTTTGGAACGTTCAAAGCGCCATAAGTTCTATCCCGCAGAATTAAAATACAATGCCGTGAAAGACTTCTTATCCGGACGCTACTCTCAAAGAGAAATCTCGAGAAAATATAAGATTTCCAGTAAATCCGTACTCATGAAGTGGGTTGAGCTTTATAATGGTCATAAAACGTTAAAAGACAGCGGGAGAGGAAGGAATCGTTTGATGACCAAACGGAAGAACGTTTCATTGGAAGAACGGATTGAGATTGCGAAGGATTGTCTAGCTCATGGAAAGGACTACGCCAGATCAATGGAGATTCATCAAGTCTCCTACCAACAGGTGTATCAATGGGTGAAAAAGTATCAAGAAGGCGGAGAAGAGGCCTTAAAAGACAACCGAGGGAAACGCAAAACCGAAGAAGAACTGACACCTGAAGAAAAAATTCAACGGGAAAACAAACGGCTGGAACAGGAAAATGAGCGTTTGCGCGCAGAGAATGCGTTCTTAAAAAAGTTGGAAGAGATCAAAAGGAGGCGGTTCTAAGTCAGGTTCGGTACGAAGATCGATATCTCGCCATTTTAGAGCTGAATCGAAAAGAAGGCTTTTCTGTCCAAATGTTATGTGAGATTGCCGAAGTTTCGCGCCAGGGGTATTACAAATGGAGGAGCCGAGTACCTTCAGCGAGAGAAAAACAGAATGAAAAGATTATCGCCAAAATGGCGCTACTTCACGAACAAATTGGCGGTATCTACGGATACCGCAGAATGACCTTAAACATGAACCGCCGCTTTAAAGAGCGCCTCAATCATAAGCGCATCTATCGGCTGATGAAAATTGCCAAGCTGGAGTGTGTCATTCGGCGGAAGAAAAAACGTTACGGCAAAGCGACGCCTCAACATGTGTCCGAAAATATCCTGAATCGAGAGTTTAAAGCGGACAAACCAAATCAAAAATGGGTGACTGATGTGACAGAGCTAAAATACGGCCATCGGAAAGCGTACCTCAGTGCCATTTTAGATCTTCATGAGGGAATGGTCGTGTCTTATGTGCTGGGGAAATCCAATAATAACGCCCTTGTGTTTAAAACCTTGAACCAAGCGCTTGAGGCAGCCCCAAACGCACGTCCTCTCCTTCACAGCGACAGAGGTTTTCAATACACGTCCCACCAGTTTAGAAGGATGATTGAAAACGCAAATATGACACAGAGTATGTCCCGCGTCGGCCGCTGTATTGATAACGGCCCCATTGAGTCGTTTTGGGGGAAATTAAAATGCGAGAAATACAGACGGAATTCGTACGAGACATTTGAGGCACTTCAAAGCGCAATTGATGAATATATCCACTTTTACAACCACGATCGTCTACAAGAAAAACTAAACGGCCTCAGCCCAGTGGAATACAGGGCTAAAGCCGTCTAGTGTGTTTTAGTTATTTCCACTGTCTACTTGACAGGGTGCAGATCACCGTGCAGGGCCTTTTATTTATAGTGCAAGCTATGACGGACGCGAGGCGGAACGGATCGGAAACAGCGCTTTTGAAACGGTACGCGCATTTTTTTCGGTAATCTCGGCTTTTCTCGGAATTGGAGCATACAGGCCGTCAGGATCGCTCCATGCGGCCGGCAGCGGGACAGACGCTTGTTTTTCCCAGCGTTTCAGCCATTTTTCGGGCATATGGCCTTCAGCCTTGATTCCTTTCATTTCGAGCCAGATTCTCCCCCATGCCCGCGGGACGACCCTCCAAATGTCATAGCCTCCGCCGCCGACGGCAATCCATCTGCCGTCGCAATACTTGTGCGCCAATTCGTGAGCAAGCTTTGGAATTTCTTCATAGATTCTCATCGTTGTGCACAAGTGTGTGAGCGGATCATAGTAATGAGCGTCAGCTCCGTTTTGCGTCAAAATTACGTCAGGCTTGAAAAATTCGGCGATTTCACGTACAGCCGTGAGGTAGGAATCGATGAAAGACTGATCCTCGGTAAACGCGTCTAGCGGAATATTAAACGCGTACCCGTAGCCTTCGCCATGGCCCCTTTCCTGAACCTGGCCCGTTCCCGGGAACAGATAGCGTCCTGTTTCATGAATCGAGACGGTGCAGACAGATGGATCGTCGTAAAAGGTGAATTGCACGCCGTCTCCGTGATGGGCGTCTGTATCAATGTACAAAATTCTGGCGCGGTAGTTTTTCTGCACATAGCGGATCACAACCGAGCTGTCATTATAAATGCAAAAACCGGAAGCTCTCCCTCTGAATCCGTGGTGAAGCCCGCCGCCGAGGTTGAGGGCGTGCTTTGCCTTGCCGGTCATGACATAGTCAGCAGCCGTCAGGGTTCCGCCCACCAAAAGCGAAGCGGCTTCATGCATGCCGGCAAAAACGGGCGTATCTTCCGTGCCGAGACCGTAGCTCTCTCCGTCTGCTTCGGGAAGCTTTCCCCGTCCGGCAAGCTTTACGGCTCTGATATAATCTTCCGTGTGAACGAGGCTGAGTTCAGATTCTGTCGCCATTCGCGGCGCGATGATTTCTCCCTGTCCAAACGCATTCATCGTGTTCAGAAGGTCATACGTGACATAGACCCTGAGCTGGTTAAACGGATGGTCCTGATGAAATTGATAGGTTTGGTAGGAGGGGGAAAAGACAAAGACGCAGTCTTTCATAGCAAATCCCTTTGCTCTGCGGGCCAAAGCACTTGATACCCTATTGATTTTACATCTTTTATGCTTGCTTCCGGATTCATCGTCTGCACGCGAAATACGAGAATCTTTTCATTTTCTTCTTCGCCTGGATAAACGAGCACGCTTGAAATGCCGATTTGCCGCCTGCTGAAAATCATGCTGATATCGGCGAGGCTTTTGGCGATATCATCGGTTTTAATTTCGATCTGCGAGCCGGGAAAATGGGCGCCCGTCAGCCTGACAAACGTATGAAGCAAGTCAGACTTCGTCACAATGCCGACCAGTTTACCGTTTTTCACAATCGGAAGGCAGCCGATTTCGTGTTCGAAAAACACGGCTGAGATTTCCTCGGCGAAATCGAGCGGATGCCCTGTCACGACTTCTTTTGACATGATCAGTTCAACCGGTTTCTGCAAAGCGCCGGCTGAGCTGTTTTGAGCAAAAATACTCGGGGTTGCCGTCTTTACATCCCGATCCGTCACAACGCCGACGACGGTTCCCCGTTCATTGACGACAGGGAGGTGTTTAATGCGGAATGTCCTCATTCGTTTGATCGCTTCTTCGATCGTATCTGTTCTTGAAAGCGTCACAACGTCTTTTTTCATGATTTTTTCAACAATCATATTTAGATCCCCTTTGCTCCCTTAATACATAAAGCGGTTATGGAACCTGAGCCTGTCAAAGCGCTCGATCGATTCCTGGCTGACCTCTTTTCCGATGCGGGCCATTAAACAGTTGGCGGGATGAGAACTGATTTCCGGATCGTCTGTGGCAAACCAGACAAGGCCCCCGGCATTCATCATCTTCTCCATCATCTTTCTGTACTCCCAGACATCTTTGTTTGTCCCCTTCAAATCCCAATGCCAGTAATATTCAGTCGTAATGATAATGTATTTTTCCATTTGTTGATCCATCATGCTGACCTCTAAAAGCGTCTTTCCGACAGAGTGTCCTCTGAACCTTGGAACCACCTCGATGGCGCCGAGTTCGATTAAATTTTCCATGTTTCCTTCAGACCATCTTTCAAGCGGGTCGGGATAAACGTAGGTGACATAGCCGACAATGGTATGATGGAAACGAGCGATGATAATCCGTCCTTCGGGAAGCCCTGCGATTTCGATTAATGCTTCATGCTGTTTTTCAGATGGGCGAAAGGCTGTAAGCTCTGCATGAAACTCATACTCTGCGAGTTTATCGGGGCTGATAGGGCCCTCTATCAGCAATGTGCCTTCCCCCGTGTGCAATTCTTTGGCATGATAGGTTTTGTGATGCTTCACGTATTCACCGCCTCACGTCTTAGTTGAAGTCTTTTACACATAACATACCAAAATATTAAGCGTTTTCAAAGGAAAGAACAATATTTTTTAAAAATTGAGAAAATAAAAAATCTATACTATAATATATTTTGATGATCGAACAAAGGGGGATGGGCATGGAATTGAAAGCGTTGCCAGCCGTGAAGGGAAATTATAATCTAAACGACTATGAGGAAGTATACCGGACGTTTGACTGGAAAGATGCTGAAAAAAACTTTTCATGGCACAAAACAGGAAAAGTGAATGCGGCATATGAAGCCATCGACCGCCATGCTGAATCGCACTTGAAAAACAAAGTGGCTTTTTATTACAAAGATCCGGCCCGCGACGAAAAGTACACCTTCAGAGAGATGAAAAATGAAACGAATAAAGCCGGGAACGTCTTAAAAAAACACGCCGATGTCAAAAAAGGCGACCGTGTGTTTGTTTTTATGCCGAGATCGCCCGAGCTTTATTTTATTATTCTCGGCGCCGTCAAACTTGGGGCCATCGTCGGGCCTTTGTTTGAAGCGTTCATGGAGGGTGCGGTAAAAGACCGGCTGAAAAACAGCGAGGCGAAGGTCATCGTCACGACGCCTGAACTGCTGGAGCGGATTCCGCAAAAAGAGCTTCCGGATCTGAAAACGATTGTGGTCGTCGGGGAAGGCGTGAAGGAAGAAGGGCCTATTGTAGACTATTTTTCAAAAGCTGAAGAAGCAAATACCGATCTTGAGGTTGAATGGGTCGATCCGGAAGACGGAATGCTTCTTCACTATACGTCAGGCTCTACAGGCGCGCCAAAAGGGGTTCTCCACGTCCATCAAGCGATGGTCCAGCATTACCAGACGGCGAAATGGGTCCTTGATCTGCGGGATGATGATATCTACTGGTGCACGGCTGATCCGGGCTGGGTAACCGGAACAATCTACGGCATCTTCGGTCCGTGGCTGAACGGGGCGACGAATGTCGTCGTTGGCGGCAGATTCAGTCCGGAGTCGTGGTATGAGACGATTGAACAGCTGGAAGTCACCGTTTGGTACAGCGCACCGACAGCCTTCCGGATGCTGATGGGAGCCGGCGACGACCTCGTAAACAAATACGATTTAAGCTCATTGAGGCATATCTTGAGCGTCGGAGAGCCTTTAAATCCGGAGGTCATCAGATGGGGGCACAAAGTGTTCCATAACCGGATTCATGACACATGGTGGATGACCGAGACAGGTGCACAGCTTATTTGTAATTATCCTTGCATGGAGATCAAGCCGGGTTCGATGGGCAAGCCGTTCCCCGGCATCGAGGCAGCGATCGTCGATAATCAGGGAAAAGAGCTCCCGCCTTACAGAATGGGCAATCTTGCCATCAAAAAGGGCTGGCCGTCGATGATGCGCTCCATCTGGAATAATCCCGAAAAATACAGCTCGTATTTTATGCCGGGGGATTGGTATGTATCTGGGGATTCCGCATACATGGATGAAGACGGATACTTTTGGTTCCAGGGACGGATTGACGATGTCATCATGACGTCAGGCGAACGCGTCGGTCCGTTTGAAGTCGAAAGCAAGCTCGTCGAGCATCCGGCCGTGGCTGAAGCCGGTGTCATCGGCAAGCCTGATCCCGTCCGCGGGGAAATTATTAAAGCTTTCATTGCACTCAGGGAAGGATACGAGCCGTCAGACGCCTTAAAAGAGGAAATCAGACAGTTTGTCAAAAAAGGCCTGGCCGCGCATGCTGCCCCAAGGGAAATCGAATTTAAAGATAAACTGCCGAAGACGAGGAGCGGAAAAATCATGAGACGCGTCCTGAAAGCGTGGGAGCTGAACCTCCCGGCCGGCGATCTGTCGACGATGGAAGACTGATGCTTCATTGACAATGAGGAAATATTATGTTAAAAAAGATTTAGTCTTAAATACGAAAAGGTGAAGACTGAGATCAGTAGAACGCATCCTTCCCTGTCTTAGAGAGCTGATGGCCGGTGAGAATCAGCACAAATGGATGGTTCGAATTACACTCACGAACCGCTTTTACGAAAAAGCCTGCCGCTTTGTAGTAAAAGAGCGGACGATGTCCGTTATCAACAAGAGTGAAAAGGACGCCCCGTGCGTTCTTTTAAGCAGGGTGGTACCGCGATGTTCATCGTCCCTTCGTTTACACGAAGGGGCGTTTTTATTTTAGGAAAAAAGGAGCCAATAATGATGACACATTTACTTGATGATTTGTCCTTCAGGGGACTGATTCAGCAGCAAACCGATGAGGAGGGATTAAGGGAGCTCCTCGATCAGGAGAAGATCAGCCTGTACTCAGGCTTTGACCCGACGGCTGACAGCCTGCATATCGGGCATTTGCTGCCGATCTTAATGCTCCGCCGCTTTCAGCAGGCCGGGCATCGCCCGATCGCACTCGTAGGCGGCGCGACAGGCCTGATCGGCGATCCGAGCGGAAAAAAAGCCGAGCGGACGCTGAACAACGAAGAGATTGTCCGCGAATGGTCGCAGAAAATCAAGGATCAGCTTTCGCGTTTCCTTGACTTTGAAGCTGACGAAAACCCGGCGGTAATGGCCAACAACTATGACTGGATCGGGCAAATGAATGTGATTGACTTCCTGAGGGATGTCGGCAAAAACTTCGGCATCAACTACATGCTTGCCAAAGATACGGTAAGCTCCAGAATCGAAACGGGTATCTCATACACAGAATTCAGCTACATGATTCTGCAGTCTCTCGATTTCTTAAACCTATACAGAAACGAAGGGTGCAAGCTGCAGGTCGGCGGCAGCGACCAATGGGGCAACATTACAGCCGGCCTTGAGCTGATCCGGAAATCGGAAGAAAGCGCAAAAGCTTTCGGATTGACGATCCCGCTTGTGACAAAAGCGGACGGCACGAAATTCGGAAAAACGGAAGGCGGCGCGATCTGGCTTGATAAAGAGAAAACGTCGGCCTATGAGTTTTACCAATTCTGGATCAACACAGATGACAGAGATGTCGTCAAATACTTGAAATATTTCACTTTCCTTTCCAAGGAAGAAATCGAAGAACTGGCTGAAAAAACAGAAACAGCTCCTGAAAAACGCGAAGCGCAAAAACGCCTTGCCGAAGAAGTGACGGTCCTCGTTCACGGCCGCGAAGCGTTCGAGCAGGCTGTCAACATTTCAAAAGCGCTCTTCAGCGGAGACATTAAACAGCTGTCAGCCGAAGAAGTGAAGGTCGGCTTCAAAGGCGTTCCTTCCATGGAACTCGGGCAAACCGATGAACTGCCGCTCATCGATGTCCTCGTCCAATCGAAGCTGTCGCCATCCAAACGCCAGGCGCGCGAAGACATCACAAACGGAGCCGTCTACATCAACGGCGAACGGCGCACTGACGTAAACAGCGTCCTCAGCCGCGAAGACCGCATCGAAGGCCAATTCACTGTCATCCGCCGCGGGAAAAAGAAATACTTCCTGCTGACTTATAAGTAATCAGCGAACCCTTGCCGAATGGCAAGGGTTTTTTGTTCCCTGGGAATATCAAAAAGTGTGGATGTAGTCATCAAAATCGTGTTAAAGATTCCAAGACCATCGGGAGGTAAGGAAATAGACATATTACTCGATCATTAATATTTTGGCTCTTGCGTAACTAGCCAGTAGACGGAGCAGGTTAAAGGGAAGGGAAAACTGAGCCGAATTTTCACGGTAGAGAGAATAGGATTTTTGTCTTGCACTTACCAACCGTCTCTTTATTTTATAGAGAGCCTTCAGATATACGAAGGATTTGCATAGAGCCGGCTATGAATATATATTGAGAAGAGATTGTGAAAAAACTAGGCGAAGGGGAGGAATTTCACAGATGAAGATTGCGGCACTTTATGATATTCATGGAAACCTGCCGGCATTAAATGCATTGCTAAAGGAACTTGAAGATGTCAAGCCGGATTTAATTGTTATTGGTGGAGATATCGTCTCTGGACCAATGCCTAGACAAACTTTGGAACGGATTTTCTCCTTGACTGATAAAGTTCGCTTTATTCGTGGAAATGGGGATAGAGAAGTAGCAATGGCTTTTGATGGAAAAAACCTCCCATCTACAATGTCAGAAAAGGGTCGACAAAGAACCCAATGGGTCGCTGATCAGTTAACTCGGTCTCAAAGAGACTTTCTATCAAAATTACCCGAAACAGTAACAGTTCATATTAATGGATTGGGAGATGTGCTATTTTGTCACGCTACACCACGTAGTGATGAGGAAATCATTACACCCAATACCTCCCAGGAACGACTTGCCGCTATTTTTTCAGGCGTTCGGCAACAGATTGTTGTCTGCGGACATACCCATATGCAATTTGAGCCGACAAACAGGCAGTATACGCATTGTCAACTCTGGGAGCGTAGGAATGCCATTTGCTGATGAACCAGGGGCATACTGGCTCCTAATTAGTCCAACAGGTTATGAGTTTCGACATACGGCATACGATGTTGAGGCGGCGGCGCAAGAGATTAGAGCAAGTAAAGACCCAGGAGGAAAGGAATTTGCCGATGAGAATGTGATCAAGGTTCCAACTGCTGCAGAAGCATCGGAATTTTTAGAGCGTATTGCAATGAAAAACTCGTAAAATAGCTGGCTTTTTTCAAAAAAGTGTTTAAGGCAGCTCTTATCAAGCATTGATTACGTAACCTAAATATACGAGAAAACGATTGAAAACGATACTATGGAAAAAGCATTTGAAAGCCAAAAAGGAGATGAAAACTCAAGAAGAAATATTAACATTATCGACTGAGCCGGCCGATAGCAAAATGTTTTATGATATAATGGATATGTTTTGCATTAATCAATACAGTTGGCAACAGAGGAAATTGTATGAAGTGGTATTGGAAAGGTTTAAAAAACTATGCAAATTTTGAAGGGAGAGCAAGGCGAAAAGAATATTGGCTGTTTCATCTCTTTAATGGCATCATTTGTTTTCTTTTATTAATACTATCATTATTAATAGCAGGTTTATTTATTGCAGAATTGCTAGGAGAAGGCGGATATCAAGCAGGATATGTAGTCGGGTATGGAGGGGGATTGCTTGCATACATTTTGATCTTTATTTATCAGTTAGCTGTTTTGGTGCCGTCATTAGCTGTCGGCGTCCGCAGATTGCATGACATCGGGAAAAGCGGTTTATGGATACTCATTGGCTTGATTCCGTTTGTCGGTGCTATTATCCTGCTGATCTTCTACTGCCAAGATAGTGAAACACAAGATAATCAATATGGACCAAATCCAAAAGCGAATTTAAATTAATGGTAAATTGCACCCTGATTGTCAGACAATGAATCAAGCGATCGGGGTGTTTTGATTGTCTTAAGATAAATTTAAAACCGGTTTGGTCGTTCTTTCAAAAGAGGCTACCAAATGTCACTTAAACTGCCGTAAATATCAAAAAAAGAGAGGAAACCACAGGGAGAACTTGAAACAGACGCACAACTGACGCTTTGAAAAATAAATATTTACGCTTATTTTTAAATAACATAATTATAATCCGGAATATGGATTTTCAATGTTTCCTTCTAATTCCTCTATAAGCTCTATAACTTCATCACTAATTTTTTCTTCTCTAATCATTTCCTGTAATGCTTGAAAACTTTCCGGAAGTCCAAAATAAGCAATGATTGCTGTAGCATTATCCATTAGGCCATAAGAATTCACATCCAAGATGTTTTTGATTCAAATATCCGCTTTATGTTTAATTTTGCCGTCCAGCATTTTATATGTATGCCATTGTCTTTCTGAAAGCCGGTATATAGCTTCAGATAATTCAATTTTACTGACAGTGTCTTTTGTACTTTCATACATTTCAATCATTTGATTGAAATACTTTTCTAAAGTATCTTGGGATAAAGAATCGGGTAATTCATCAAACTTAGAAAAATCCATGTTGTTACTGGCATGTATGTATATTCCTCGGCTTTTATGGGGTTTACCATCTCGTCCTAGAGGTTTATTTGACAGTCCGCATATGCTTTCCTTTCAGCTCTGTCCATTTTGATCTTTCAAGCGCGTTCATCTGCTTGAGATGTCTAATAAGACGGTCGTTTTAACGTTATGCGTCTGCCTACTTGTTTGATTTTATCTCCCAAAACCCCCGAATCAATTGGAGAGAACCATAAAGCAGAGAGAAAATAAAAAACCCCAGAATCGTCGGTATATCAACAATTCTAGGGTTTCCTTCAATACTCTTTGCAGAGCATTTCCCTTAACGAGAGTAGAACTCAACGATAAGCGCTTCGTTAATCTCAGCAGGAAGTTCAGAGCGTTCTGGAAGGCGAGTGAACGTACCTTCAAGTTTTTCAGCATCGAAAGTCAGGTATTCAGGAACGAAGTTGTTCACTTCAACCGCTTCTTTGACGATTGCAAGGTTTTGAGATTTTTCGCGAAGCGAGATGGTTTGACCAGGTTTTACTTGGTAAGACGGAATGTCAACGCGGCTTCCGTCAACAAGGATGTGACCGTGGTTTACCAGCTGGCGAGCTTGGCGGCGAGTGCGCGCTAAGCCGAGACGGTACACGATGTTGTCAAGACGTGATTCAAGAAGAACCATGAAGTTTTCACCGTGTTTACCGGCCATTTTCGCAGCTTTGTCAAAAAGGTTGCGGAATTGGCGCTCGTTTACACCGTACATATGGCGAAGCTTTTGCTTCTCTTGCAATTGCAAACCATATTCAGATAGTTTTTTGCGTTGTCCCGGACCGTGCGGACCTGGTGCATAAGGACGTTTTTCTAATTCTTTACCCGTACCGCTTAAAGAGATTCCCAAACGGCGGGATAGTTTCCAGCTTGGACCTGTATAGCGAGCCATAATGTGACTCCTCCTTTGGTTTTATTTTGTGAAAATAAAACCCATCTGTTCAATTCAGCCATGTCCATTTTGTTTTCATGTATCCTCGCTCCAGCAGCAAAGAGTTACACGATACACCTTATATAGTATAAGGAACAAAATGAAACACAGTTGCAGAACAAAAAGGCTGCAATATTTCACACAAAGTCGATTATATAATGTTCAAGGATGAAAGTCAACCATAGGTGATGGGAGTCGAAAATACTAGATGGCAACGAGGATAAAGTCCTGGTTTTGTGATATAATCGGGAAAATAAAATGAGATTTTTGTGGAAATTTTCGGGTGATAATCATGAATAAACAAACGGAAGACCTATATTTGTCTTTTCATCAGGAGTTGCTGCAGTTTTTATTGAAAAAACGGGATGCCTCTTACAGTGAGTCAGTCGCCTGGCTCAAGGGGGCGGCAGAGTCTTTTTTTTCGTTTATGTCCTTAACCTTGAAGGTTTCGTCCCAGCCGGATGACTTGAGAGAACAGCACGAACCTGATAAAGACATCGATAAATATTATATCATAATAACAATTGAAGAAAACAGTAAATATATTAAGATTTCTTGTCAAAAGAATCATAAAATTTTAGAGGATTTGACTGAATCCGTCCGCTTGTTTTTGCAGAACTGCCTAAAAACAGAAGCATCTGCGGAAGAAACGCGCCGCCAAGCGAGGATCTATGAGCAGACAGCGTTGTTCCATGAGCTCATGGATCAGGAAAAAGTTCTCAAGACAATGCTTGAAAGCTTACAAGGAGAGTTTCCTTTCTTGTCATACGGCCTTTTTCTGTCTTATGACCAAGACCAGTATTTGCAATTGCCTGCAAAAGAAATCGACGTCAATGGTGAATCGGCCGATTCTTTCGCACTTGAAGCCTACCTGTCGGGGCAGGTGAAGCTGATCAACGGATCTACCGTCTATGTTCCGCTGAAAGGCAGGCAAGGTACGTACGGCGTTTTGCGTACCGAGGGAGAGAACGCAGCCAAAGCCGCTGCTGACATTGGCGTGATTGCCAATGCTGCGGGAATAGCCTTCGAAAACGCGCGGCTTTATGAACAGGCCAAAAACATGATCTCCAATCTGGAACTTATCAATGAAACGTCTCATCAGCTAAATCAGACAAGGCAGCTTCCGGAAATGATGAAATATTTGTCAGAACGGCTGGTCGGGTCATTTGGCGCCGATGAAGTGGGCTTTTTTTATAACAGCTATTTAGAGGAACAGCAGCTCTTGCCTGGGAGCACCGTCTTTTTTCAAACGGGTGCAGCCGATCCGTACATCCGCTATGTCAAAGAGAAAATTTCAGAAGGGGACGGGGTTTTTGTCGGCAGCGGATCATCGATGTTCGGCCCTGACGGCTATGCGTCATTAATGGGCGTTCCGATGATCCAAAACAGTGAATGCATGGGATTTGCGATCGTTCTGAAGAAAAACGCCTATTCATTTTCTTTTGAAATGTTCAAGCTCTTTCAGACGCTGATCAGGCATTCCACTCTTGCCGTGACGAATTCGATGCTCCGTGACCGTCTGAAGCATATGGTTCAGACGGACCAGCTGACAGAGCTGTATTCGAGAGCCTATCTCGACGAAAAAATACAATACAGCATGGAAGCTCATCAGGAAGGGGTGTTTTTGCTGATTGACATTGATAATTTTAAGCGGATCAATGATACGTACGGGCACCAGACCGGGGATTCCATCCTTATTCAGGTTGCCCGGGTGATACAGCAGAACATCCGCGAACAGGATGTAGGAGCCAGATGGGGCGGGGAGGAACTGGCCGTGTACGTTCCGAAAATCGATATGTCCGCCGGGGAAAAGCTGGCTGACCGCCTGATCGCGCTCGTCAGGGAAAACACGAATCCGAAGGTTACGATTTCCTGCGGAATTTCGCACTGGTCAGCGGATGATCCGAAATCTCTGACATCTCTCGTCAAACAAGCCGATATCGCCTTGTATGAAGCAAAGCGAAACGGAAAAAACAAGCTGATGATTTTTGAAGCCAATTAAAAAAGAGCCGGGATTACCGGCTCTTTTTACTGATGCGCTCCCCGAGCTTTTCGGCGAACTTTTTCAAATATAATTCATCTATTTCGTCGAAGCGGTTTGTAATCGGGCTGTCGATGTCAAGCACGCCGATCACTTCGCCGTCTGCTTCAAGCGGAATCACGATTTCGGATTGTGAAGCAGCATCACACGCGATATGACCCGGGAATGCATTGACATCCTCCACGCGTTCGACCTGTTTGTTGGCGTATGCCGTACCGCAGACGCCTTTTCCGAACGGAATCCTGACGCAGGCCGGAAGCCCTTGAAACGGTCCTAACACGAGCTCTCCGTCTTTTGCAAAATAAAAGCCTGCCCAGTTGACGTCCTCAAGCGAATGGTAAAGGAGGCTTGAGGCGTTGGCCAAATTCGCAATCATATCAGGCTCTCCTTCTGTCAGTGCATCCGCTTGTTTAAGCAGGAGCTCGTATTTTTTTTCTTTGCTGCCTTCTGTTTTTTCGACATGAAACATGTTATTTCCCTCACTTTTTATTTGAAAATGCAAAATCGCGGCTTCGCGTGATGTGATTTGTCGAGCACTTTTTACAGGAACAACTCCGAGTGCGTGGAATTGTTTTTGTAAGAAGGGGTGAACAAGATGGGATCAAACTCATTTTTTACCACAAAGGACAGAATTATCGAATCTGCCGTGCAGCTGTTCAACCAAAAAGGGTTTTCGGGAACATCCGTCCGTGAAATTGCAAAAGCAGCGAATGTCAATGTGGCCCACATCTCTTACTACTTTAATGGAAAAGGCGGATTAATGGAACATTTGGTATCCCGTTTTTATGAAGGATATTTGAGAATCCTTGAACAAGGATACGAGCGCCTTCGCGACACAACTGCAAAGGAATGCCTTCTTCAGCTGATTTTTGATATTCTATCGTATCAGCATGAACACCGTCAATTAACTCGATTCGTCTATCGCGAGGTAACGATCGATTCGACGCTGATTCGTGAAGTGATGTCGACATATTTAACAAAAGAAAAATACATTCTCCATTTGATCATTGAAAAAGGAAAAGAGAACAGAGAATTTTCTCATTTTCCCCTTTCGCATTTTATGATCCAGTTGAAATCGCTTTTGACGATGCCCTATTTGCAGCCTCAGTATATTTCTGAGGTGCTGTATTTGCAGCCCCACGAACCTTACTTTTACAGGGCGTATTATCAAGAGGTCAAAACATGGATCATCAGCTTGTTTGACAGGAAACAGGAACAGATTGCCGCTATTTAGCGATTTGTTCAAAACGCTTATAGCCAAACCCGGCATCCTTTGCTTGATGGGCATCAGACCCATAAACAAGCGGGATGTTTTTTTGTTTGGCTTCTTCGATCATCCACTCCTCCAAATAAATGTCCCCGGCATGGGGTTTGCGGAGGCCTGACGTATTGAAGTCGAGTTCAAGCCCGCGTGCTGCCGCTTCTGTCAGACATGAGGACGCCAATTGGCGGACCTTTTCTGACATGGTATATGGAAAAAGTTTTACAAATTTTTTAACCAATGTAATATGACCGATTCGTTTTGGCTTAAAGACGCCGAGCGATGATACAATAGAAGAAAAGATTTCCTGATAGTATGCGAGATACACCTCTTCGATCGTTCCATAATGCCTGATCAGTTGTTGAAACGCGGCTTCATCATAATCAAGGCAGATATGCGACTCACCCGCCGGCAAAAAGTGAACCGACAGGATGCCGTCGTCAAGAACCGGGCCGAAATCATCAAGAAATGACTGGATTTCGCGTTCAAAGGCGCGGATATAGTCGACTTCAAGACCGATTAAAATATCGATTTGCCCTTCATATTCTTTTTTCAGCGCCGCAAGGCTTTTCAAATAGCGCTCCAGTGACGCCATCGGCATGGCGCTGTCCTTCTCGGGTGTCGGGTCAACGAAAGAAGGCGGCAGGGGGGCATGCTCTGTAAAGGTAACGGAATGAAATCCTTTTTTGCATAATTCTTCTATATATTGTCTGAATTCATCCTTTGATCCGTGAGGGCAAAAAGGAGAGTGGACATGAGCGTCTCGTTTCAGCATAATGTCACCCCGTAAAAAAATAGTCAGATGTTGTCACTTTGATGTAAAAAAATTAAAAATTCTGCTCAAAAAATGTTGGTTACATGGTATCATAAGAACAATGAAAACGATAGCTTTACTTCTTTTTTACATAACAATTTTTCAAAATATCATAACCCTGACAGAACAAGTTAAACAGCAAGGGGGCTCATTATGGAGTTTGTCATAGGCTTATTAGCGGCTTTTTTGATTTTATTCGCTGCAGGCTACTTATTCAGAAAAAATATATATAAAGAAATCGACCGTTTAGAAGCATGGAAAATCGAAATCCTCAACCGTTCGATCGTGGAGGAAATGTCGAAAATCAAGCATTTGAAAATGACGGGACAGACCGAAGAATTCTTTGAAAGATGGCGCAAAGAATGGGATGAAATCGTCACATCGCACATGCCGAAGGTCGAAGAGCTGTTGTTCGAAGCGGAGGACTGCGCCGATAAATACCGCTTTCAAAAGTCAAAGCAGGTGCTTGCCCACATCGAAAACCTAATATCTGCGGCCGAGTCCAATATAGAGGACATTTTAAAGGAAATCGCCGACCTCGTTTCAAGCGAAGAGCAAAACCGCAAGGAAATTGAAGATGTGAAAGAACGGTATACAAAGGTGCGCAAAAACCTTTTGGCGTACAGCCATTTGTACGGTGACCTTTACCCGAAAATCGAAGCCGATCTTGACGAGGTATGGGAAGGGATCAAGCGATTCGAGGCCGAAACCGAAGGCGGAAACTACATAGAGGCAAGAAAGGTGCTGCTTGCTCAGGACCGCTTGCTTGAAGAGCTTCAATCACACATAGACGATGTGCCGAAGCTGCTTGCCAGCTGCAAGCAGACCGTACCGCAGGAGCTGCAGAAACTGAGGGCGGGCTACCAGGAAATGATCGACAAAGGCTACAAGCTTGATCACATTCAGATCGACAAAGAACTGGAAAACCTTATGAAGGAACTGAAGCGCGCCGAAGCAGCGCTCATGGCAGACCTCAATCTTGAAGAAGCATCACAGATCGTACAAATGATCGATGAGACGATACAGACGCTGTATAGCGATTTGGAGCATGAGGTCGAAGCTGGACAGCTCGTATTAGGAAAAATGCCGGAGCTGGCTGTCACGCTTGAAAAGCTTGAATCCAGCAAAGAAGAAACAAAAGCCGAAACAGAGCTCGTAAAAGAAAGCTACAAGCTGACGACGGGTGAGCTGGAAAAGCAGCAGTCATACGAAAAGCGGCTTGAAACGATCAACAAGCAGTTTGAGCAGGTGAAGGAAAGGCTTGATCAGAAGCATGTCGCTTACTCCCTCTTAAAGGAAGAGCTGCTGGACATCGAAAAGCAGATCGAAACGGCTCAAAAAGAGCACGATGAATACAGGGAAATGCTCCAATTGCTGCGAAAGGAAGAGCTTCAGGCAAGAGAGCTTCTTGAACAGTTGAAGCACACCGTCAAAGATACGGCAAGACGTCTGGAAAAAAGCAATGTTCCGGGCATTCCCCAGTCATTGACGGAACAGATTCAAGCGTCCCGCTCCGTCGTTTTGAGAGTGAATGAACAGCTTGATGTACTGCCGTTAAACATGGATGCCGTCAATGAGCGGCTGAAAGAAGCCGAAAAACTTGTCACTGACGTGCAAGAGCAGACGGAGGATCTTGTTGAAAAAGTGTTGATGACCGAACGCATCATTCAGTACGGCAATCGCTTCAGAAGCCAGAACCATATGCTTTCAGAGCAGCTGAAAGAAGCGGAAAGGCGCTTTTATTCATACGATTACGATGAAGCGTTTGAGATTGCCGCAAGAGCGGTGGAAAAAGCCTCTCCGGGTTCTGTGAATCGCCTGAAATCGCAGGCCGATCAGCCCGAAAGCTAAAAGCCGGCATTGTTTAAAACGATTCCGGCTTTTGTTTTCACAAAAGGCACAAAAAGCCCCCCTTCTTTTTGGAAGGGGGGCTTATCATTTCAGCTGACTTTCTTTAAACGGTCCGGACTAACAGGGATAAAGAAAGTCAAAATGTAACCGATCGCTGCGCCGATAATGGCCGGGATGAGCCAGCCGATTCCGACGCTGAATAATGGAATGTGCGCGCCTAAAAATTTGTTTAGCGCTCCTAATGGAATGCTCGCGGCATTCAAGCCGTCGATAATGCTGAAAATGCCTGTTGCGAAAAGCGCTCCGATATACACTTCGCGCCGTTCGTTAAACAGTTTGTCGATAAACGAAAGGAATACAACGACGATCGCAAGCGGATAAAGCGCTGAAAGAATCGGCACTGAAAGCGAGATGATTTCATTCAATCCGAAATTCGCGATCACCAGGCTGAACAGCGAGACAATGATTACAACGGTTTTGTAGGAAAGACCCGGAATCAGCTTTGAAAAATATTCTCCGCACGAAGAGACAAGTCCGACGCTCGTTGTCAGGCAGGCGAACAAAATGGCAACCCCGAGGACGACATTACCAAATGAGCCGAACAAAAAGGTGGAAGCCTTAGATAAGACGGCTCCTCCGTTATCGAGTGATCCGACCGTCTCAACGCTTGTCGCTCCAAGATAAGCAAGTGATACATACACCAGCGCAAGTCCAACTGCAGCCACAACCCCGGCTTTGATACAGGAGGCCGCGATTGATTTTGGATTTGTCACGCCGCGCTCTTTTACTGCTGAAATAACGACGATGGCGAAGACGATCGACGCAATGGCGTCCATTGTTTTATAGCCCTCTAAAAATCCGGTGAAGATCGGAGCGGACTTATATGCTTCCGTAACAGGACCAATGCTGCCCATCGGCGTAACGATTGCTTTGATTACGAGTATAGCGATGACTGCCAATAAGATCGGTGTTAAAATTTTGCCGATGCGGTCAACAAGCTTGCTCGGATTTAAAGCCAGGAAAAAAGTGATACCAAAGAAAATCAGGGTAAAAATAAAAAGGTAAATCCCTGATGAATGGCTGCCTAAAAACGGTTCAACGGCAATGACGTACGAAACGGTTCCCGTTCTTGGAATCGCAAACAGCGGTCCGATCGTCAAGTAAATGCAGACAATTAAAATGGTGCCAAAGACGGGGTGAGCTTTATCCGCCAGCCCTTTTGCACTGCCGGTAAGGGCTACGGCAATCACGCCGAGAAGCGGCAGGCCGACGCCTGTCAGCAAAAAACCGATGATGGCCGGCCATACGTTTTCTCCCGCAGCTTGGCCGAGCAGGGGAGGAAATATCATGTTTCCCGCTCCGAAAAAGAGAGCGAACAGCATCAAACCGATCGCTAACGTTTCCTTAGCGGATAGGGCAGTTTTCATTAAAAAGACCTCCTGTTATTGTTAAAATTTTCTGTCAATTATTTTTGCGATATAATATGACAAAAGTCCATAAACTATTATATTTTAAAAATCAGATAAGTCAAACATTTATTTTAATTTTCAATTTCGGGTTGATATGATAACATATACAGTCATGAAAAAGAACGTTCAATTCCAAAGGAGAAGATTATGATTTATCTTGATAACAGTTCGACAACTCAACCTTATCGTGAAGTGTTGCAAACGTATGAACAAGTCAGCCGGCGTTTCTTCGGCAATCCATCCTCGCTGCATCACCACGGCGTGGAAGCCGATCAATTATTGGCTGAAGCAAGAAAACAAATCAAATCGGCTTTGTCTGTCAACAATTATGACGTCGTTTTTACGTCAGGCGCTTCAGAAGCCAATAATATGGCGCTGAAAGGCATTGCGCTTGCACACGGCCAAAAAGGAAAGCATATTATCACTTCTTCCATTGAACATCCTTCTGTTTCCGAATCTTTGGAACAGCTGAAAACCGCGTTCGGTTTTGACATTACGTATCTTCCCGTCGACGGTCAGGGACGCGTGTCGCTTGAAGAGCTCGAAAAAGCGATCACGAAAGATACGATTCTTGTCAGCATTATGCATGTTAACAATGAAACAGGCGTCATTCAGCCTGTCGGGGACATTGGGAACATCGTTAAAAGGACGAGCCGGGCGTTCTTTCACGTCGATTTTGTTCAAGGGATTCACAAGGTTCCGCTGGACATCGCCAGTGCAAAGATCGACCTTTGCACAATATCCGGCCATAAATTCCACGGCTTAAAAGGGACCGGAGCTCTCATACTAAAAGAAGGAATGACCCTTTTTCCGTTAATTTCAGGGGGCGAACAGCAAAACAGCAGAAGGGCCGGGACAGAAAACACAGCCGGCGCGGTAGCGCTCGCAAAAGCAATCAACTTATCAGCAAAGGATTACTTCGATTATATAGAGGAGATGAAAGCGGCAAAAGCGGATTTCATCAAACAGCTTAAAGGTTTGGAAGGCGTGATGTTAAATACGCCTGAAGATGCGAGCGCACCGCACATCATCAACTTTTCCGTTCCGGGAATTAAAGCTGAAGTCCTCTTGCATATGCTCGAGGAACGGGGTATTTTTGTATCGACGACATCCGCATGTTCATCAAAGCAGCATAAGCCGAGCAAGGTGCTGATGGCTATGGGAAAAGGGGAGCAGGCGGCCGAAAGCAGCATCAGAATCAGCTTAACATACCGGGGAAACAAAGGGGTTGTCGAGCCGTTTATGACAGCTCTGACAGAAAGTGTACACAAACTAAAAGGAATTATGAGGTAGAGAAAAAATGAAATATGACTACATGTTAATCCGCTTTGGCGAAATTTCAACAAAAGGAAAAAACAGACGCCTTTTTGTCGATCGTCTGAAAAGAAACATCAAAATGGTTTTGCGAGATTTCAGAAACATCCGTTATGAAGCAACAAGGGACAGAATGACGCTCACATTAAACGGCGAGGATGCCGAAGCCGTAACCGCCCGCTTAAAAAACGTTTTCGGCATTCAATCGTTCAGCCTCGCCGTCAAATGTCCGACAGACTTGGAGAGCATTAAAGAGACGGCCCTTGCATCCATAGAAGAGCAATACAAGGCCGGTGACACGTTCAAAGTATCAACAAAAAGAGCGTATAAACAGTTTGAATTAAACACCAATGAAATGAATTCCGAAATCGGCGGACATATTTTGCGGAATACTGAAGGCCTGACCGTTGACGTTCACTCGCCTGACATTCACTTGCGGATCGAGATCAGGGAAGATGCGACTTATTTGACGTTCCGCGATGAAAAAGGAGCGGGGGGGCTTCCCGTGGGCAGCGGAGGAAAAGCGATGCTGATGATCTCGGGCGGCATTGACAGCCCTGTCGCCGGATTTTATGCGCTGAAGCGCGGCCTTGAAATTGAGGCTATTCACTTTTTCAGTCCGCCGTACACGAGCGAGCGCGCCAAGCAAAAGGTGATCGACCTTACCGAAAAGCTGACGGCGTTCGGCGGGGACATCAAACTTCACATCGTGCCGTTCACAAAAACGCAGGAGCACATTCAAAAGCAAATTCCCGAAAACTATTCGATGACGGCAACCCGAAGGCTGATGCTGCAGATCGCAGACAAAATACGCGAACAAAACAACGGCCTCGCCATTTTTACGGGAGAAAGCCTCGGACAGGTGGCAAGCCAAACGCTTGAAAGCATGTATGCGATCAATGCGGTGACGAATACGCCGGTTTTGCGCCCGCTGATCGGAATGGACAAAACCGAAATCATCGAAAAGGCGAAAGAGCTCGGCACATACGACATCAGCATCAGGCCTTACGAAGACTGCTGCACGATCTTTACTCCGTCAGCGCCGAAAACGCGGCCTAAAAAAGAAAAAATCGAGCACTTTGAAAGCTATACAGACTTCGAGCCTCTCATCCAGGAAGCGGTAGAAAAAACGGAAACGATCGTTTTAAGCGGCAAAACGGAGGCGAAAGAGAAGTTCGCCGACTTATTTTAAAGGCACATTCCTTAAGGTCGATATCGTCTGTTTTGCATACAATTACCAAACATTCTTTGCATGAAGTCATGTGTTTCTACACAATCTATACTCACAAGGAGGTGAGAACACATGGCTCAAAACAACAGACAAAGCAATTCTAACCAACTATTGGTTCCAGGAGCTGCTCAAGCTATCGACCAAATGAAATTCGAAATCGCTTCTGAATTCGGTGTTAACCTTGGAGCGGAAACTACTTCTCGTGCAAACGGTTCAGTTGGAGGAGAAATCACTAAACGTTTAGTTTCTTTCGCTCAGCAACAAATGGGCGGAGGCACACCTCAGTAACTTAAAAATTAAACAAGTAATGGATAATGAGTGGGGTTTTTTCCCCACTCTTTTATTGTGCGAAAAGAACATGTCAGCAGTACACACTCTTTATATCTGCCGAACATACTGTATTTTCATGGGACAAATCATTTTAGAAAATACACAATATTGTTTATAATGAAATGATGGCAAATGTGAGGAGAGGAAATCGTTGAAAAGAGAAGATTTGATTGCTCCAGAGAGGTATAATGCGGTTGATGAGATTGAAAAATTCAATGCTTTTCCAAATAAGACGGCTTTAATCTGGGAAGATGAATCAGGTAGGACAGCTTCCTGGACATATCGGACGCTGAATCGATAAAACAAACAGGATAGCCAGCGTTCTCGCCGACTCCGGTTTGCAAAAAGGCGATAAGCTGATCGTAATGATGCCGCGCGTTTTGGAAACCTATGCCGTATATATGGCGATTCTAAAAGCGGGAATGGTTGTCATTCCTTGTTCTGAGATGCTTCGTGCAAAAGACTTGGACTACAGAATCGGGCATGCCGGTGTGAAAGGCGCCATTATTTATTCTTCGTTTATTAATTCTTTAGAGGGAGTTCAGTCCAAGGAAAAGCTGAATACTTTCTCTGTCGGGGAAAATGAAGCTGGATGGCCGGATCTTCTAAAAGAGATGGAAACGAGGGACGGAGCATCCTTTCAAGCGGCAGATACGAGCCGCGACGATATCGCGTTTTTATCATATACATCCGGAACGACGGGCCAGCCAAAAGGCGTTGTTCACACACACGGCTGGGCGTATGCCCATTTAAGAACGACGGCTTCCGCCTGGCTTGATATCAAAGAAGATGACCTCGTTTGGGCAACGGCCGGCCCAGGTTGGCAAAAATGGCTGTGGAGCCCGTTTTTGGCTGTGCTGGGAAGCGGAGCGACAGGATTTGTCTACCACGGAAAATTCGATCCAGAGACATATTTGTCGTTAATGGAACGTTATCGGATCAATGTGCTTTGCTGTACGCCGACAGAGTACCGATTTATGGCAAAGGTCAATAATCTGTCAGGCTGGGATCTTTCTTCTATCCACAGTGCCGTTTCGGCGGGCGAACCTTTAAACCGGGAAGTCATCGACGCGTTTAAAAAGCATGTAAACGTTGAAGTGCGGGACGGCTATGGACAAACGGAAAACACTTTGCTCGTCGGCGTCCTGAAGGGAATGAAGGTCAAACCGGGCAGCATGGGTAAGCCAACCCCGGGCAACATCGTCGAAATTATAAATGAAGACGGGGACATCTGCGAACCCGGCGAAACGGGGGATATCGCCGTCCATATCAGTACGCCGGCCCTTTTCAAAGAATATTATAATGACCCTGAGCGGACGCTTCTTCAAAGAAGAGGGGATTACTTCATCACCGGCGATAAAGCGAGGAAAGACGAAGAAGGCTATTTTTGGTTTGAAAGCCGAAACGATGATATTATCATCAGTTCCGGCTATACGATCGGCCCTTTTGAAGTCGAAGATGCGCTGATCAAACACTCGCGTGTAAAAGAATGCGCCGTTGTCGCAAGTCCTGATGAAATCAGAGGAGCCATCGTCAAAGCGTACGTTGTATTAAAGGATTGCTCCGGAGACGAAAGCCTGGTAAAAGAGCTGCAAAACCATGTCAAGGCATTAACGGCTCCGTACAAATACCCGCGGGAAATCGAATTCATCGACCAGCTTCCTAAAACCCCTTCGGCGAAAATTAAACGCTTTGAATTAAGAAATCGGGAGCTTGCCCGAAAAACGAAAGGAAACCGCTAAACGGCAAACTTTTAATGACAGGGGGGATCTCCTTTGAGTCGTGACTCACTCCGAAACATCGAGAAGGAAATCGCGCTTCTGGTACGCTTGACCACGGCCTACAGTCCGCGGTTCGGAATGGATCGTTCAGAATACCTGCTTTTGAGCGAACTTGAGAGCGAAAGTCCTCTTGCGATCAATACATTGGCCGACAAGCTGATGCTGAATCTTTCGACTGCAAGCCGGCAAGTTTCGGCCCTTGAGCGGAAAAAACTGATCAGGCGTTTTCCAGATCCGCAAAACGGCCGGATCAGCCTTGTGGAGATGACTCAGGAAGGAATTGATAAGCTGCATAAGGTGCAAAAGGCCCGCTACGATGTGTATGCCGAGGTTCTCCAAGAATGGCCGGACGAAGAGCTTACCGTTCTGGAGGCCAATTTAACCCGGCTGAACCGGGATTTCAAAAAATGGAGCAAATAAAGAAAGACTGCTGATCCAAAAGTCAGCAGTCTTTTTGCTGATTTAAAGATTGATTTATGTGAGAAAGAGAGTATAATTAACTTGTATTATACAACTTGCATCATGAAATATATTGCAGCGAAAGGAGGAAACGGATATGAATCATTCCGATGCTGCTGAACGGGATGCTAAAAACAGCATTCCGAAATATTTAATTATAACGGTATTAACGATATGTTCGATCGGACCGCAATACTTTCTCAATCTTTCATACACCTTGAACCAAATCGTCATACAAAACGGACTTCATTTGACGTCCCGCGATATGCTGATGCCTTCGATTTTGTCAAATCTCGCTTTTGCCCTCGGGGTGCCGCTTGGACGCGTTTTTTCAAAAAGGTACGGGATCAGGTCCATCTATCTGACCTTTGTCTTCGTTTTTTTATGCGGTTCGCTTATTGATGTTTTCTCAATCGGATTAATTTCCCTTATGGCTGGAAGGACGATTCAAGGCTTAAGCGCGGGAATGTTATTTTTGACGATTTTGCCTGTTAAATTGGTTTCATTCCCGAACAAGATCAGAAATCTGTTTTTATTTTTTGTGATCAGCGGCTTGTTCGGTTCATCTGCTGTCGGTGCTTTTTTCGGCTCTTTATCGCTGAGTTATGATGCATGGCGATGGGTATATGTGATCAATATTATATTTCCGGTTCTTTGTCTGGCTGTCGGGTTTTGGACGCTGCCGAAACAAAAACCGGATCAGCGCGAAAAGCAGCCGATTGATAAGACCGGTGTATTTTTGCTGACCCTTCTGATGTCGGTGCTGGCGTTTCCGCTCATTCACCTGCAGGAAGAAGGCTTTTCATCTGTTTATGTATGGCCTTTCTTTATTGGTGCATTCATTTTACTCATCCTGTTTTTTATAACCGATTGGCGCGCAGAGTTTCCTTTGGTGCCATTTCATTCATTATGGTCTGCGAAATCGGTTTCGGGAACGATCATGGCAGTAGCCTCCCATATTGCACTGATCGTCGCCCTGGCCGGAATCAACGGTTTTCTGCAAAACATTGCCGATGTTTCATTTGCATACCTCTCATGGTTTTATATTTGGTTTTTCATCGGCATTTTGACAACTGCCGTATTCAGCACATTGCTTTATGACAGGCTTGGCGCCGGGGTGCTCGGCTGTATCGGCTCGCTTGCGATGATTGCGGTCGGCCTCTCATGGAGAACGGTCGAACCGGAAGTTTCGATGCATACCCTGTATATTCATGCGGCTTGCCTTGGAGGCTGCGTCAGCATGGTATTGGTATCAGGAGCTTTGGGAACGGCGCTTGCAGGCGATATTCATAAAGCCTCAAACCGTTCGGTCTCGCTTCATTTCATTCGGAATTTCGCCGGCGCGGCGGCAGCGCCTGTGCTCGGCTGGTTTGCATCAATGAAAAACGCCGTCCATTATGAAACGATCAGGGATCAAGTCAGCGGGGCCGATCCGGAAATTCAACTGGAATTATCCAAATTGATCCACCGCTTTATGAATAGCGGACTTCCGTTAGGAGAGGCGAAACATACGGCGGCTTATACCGTAGCGGCAAACGCAAAAAAAGCGTCCGCCCTCGGTGCCTATCACGACCTTTTTACGATTTTGCTCTGGCTTGGCGTGATCATGCTGGCTGCTTCAATTGGAAAAGCGGCTACAGGAAAAGGAAGATCGCTCGTTCAAAAAAAGAAACGGCTTCATCTTCCTGATCCAAACATACATCAACATAAGGAGATGGGTTAGAATGAGCAAAGGACGTTTCATCATCACCAATATGATTGGAGTGATCATCATTTTGGCGCTTCTTGCAGGAGGCGGGTATTATTACTATCAAAATCACAACTACGTGACGACAGATGAAGCAACAGTATATGCTGATATGACGAATGTGACGGCTCCGGCATCCGGAACGCTAAAAGGCTGGAAAGCTAAAGAAGGAGACGATGTATCCCGCGGTCAAAATTTGGGGGAAGTATTCGATGGTCAACAGCCGGTTCCCGTCGATTCTCTTTCAGAGGGAAAACTGATTAAAAACAACGCCGTCAATCATCAATCCGTTCAGGCGGGGGAGGTCATCGGCCAAACCGCCGACATGGACCATCTGTATATTATTGCAAACATTAAAGAAACCGAACTGCACGAAATTGAAAAAGGGGATAAAGTGAATATTACCGTTGACGGTGATCAGGACACAACATTCGAAGGGGAAGTGAAGGACATCGCCAAAGCGACAAACTCTGCATTTTCAATGTTGCCGGAGAATACGAGCGGAAACTATACAAAAGTGACTGAGAAAGTGCAGGTTAAGATCTCTATCGATCATCCTTCTTCAAACGTGCTTCCCGGCATGAATGAAGAAGTTAAAATTTCGATATAACCAAAAATAGGCAGGTGCTTGGCACCCGCCTATTTCATCTTGAAAAGGCTTCCAATATTAAAGAAATGTACGCTTTACTTTTTCCCAGAATGAATTGTCTTTCAGCTTGACGGTTTTCATGACTTTTTCGGACAGGCTGACCTCAACCTTTTTTACATTCATCGTGCTGAATGCTTCGTTATCAAGGCCGATGATCGGATAATCGTTGCCGTCCTGGGCGATTTTAAGCGTCAGCTTACGATCGGCGCTTAGGATAAACGGCGAACCGAGCGTCCTGTAGGTGTTGTTGTTTAATGAAGCGAGCTCAGTCACCTGTATGCATGGAAGCAACGGATCGACAACCGCTCCTTCGACAGATTTATTATAAGCCGTGCTTCCCGTCGGGGTGGATACAATCATTCCGTCCCCGCGGAATGTTTCAAAGTGAAGATCGTCAATATATACATCCATCACAAACGTTTTAATAATGCTTGAGCGGATGGATACCTCGTTCAGACAGTGAAATCGGTTCGTCCCGTCAACCGTCACATCGATGAGCGGGTATTTTCTGACTTCGATTTGTTCCGAGTTTGTCGCTTCGATCATTTTATCTGTATCATGAATATTAAAATCAGCGTAAAGGTGAGCCTTCCCCTTTTTGGCTACCCCTACATACAGACAGTCATCCCTGAAATTCGTTTTTCGCACCGCCTGCAAAAAAGTACCATCGCCGCCGATACTTGCGATAATGTTGGCTTGCCGATGATCGTCGACGACTTGAAATCCGTGTTCTTTGGCAAGCTGCTTCAGCATATTGCACTGTTCATCTGTTTCCGCATTTTGTTTGTAAAAGAAATAAATGTTCCGGCGGTCTGTCACAACCATTCTCCCCTTTGTTTGTGAAATTTAGATTTCTCTGCCATCTAACATATGTGTTAAAATGACCTGTGACCCTAGTTTACCATGTCCTCAGGAGTTTGTTGTATATGAAGCGTCATCATATCGAACTTTTTCTCTTCGTATACGTACTATGACATGCAACATTTTTTTAAAAGGAGGAGAACAAATGAATCCTAAAAGGTGGATAGCGCTCGTGATCGCAGTGGGTATTTTCGGCGTTTCTTTGATCATGAGCCTGATTTTGACGGTATTTGAAAGTTTCAGCGATGACAGCAAGATGCAGTTTGGCCTTACTGACGGCCAGGAAGAAACGGTTTTGGAAAACGGGAGCGGTTCAAATAAAATCGCAGTCCTGGAAGTGGATGGAACGATTCAAGACAATGGCGATGGCTCAAGCCTTCTCGGTTCTGACGGATACAACCACAGATCGTTTTTAAAAATGCTGGAGAGGGCGAAAGATGATTCTGCGGTTAAAGGGATCATTTTACGCGTGAATTCTCCGGGAGGCGGGGTATACGAAAGCGCTGAAATACATAAGAAACTCGAAGAAATCAAAAAGGATGCGAAAAAGCCGATTTACGTATCAATGGGTTCGATGGCGGCGTCCGGAGGCTATTACATTTCCACCCCGGCAGATAAGATTTTCGCGGCGCCCGACACCCTGACAGGCTCTCTCGGGGTCATTATGGAAGGCATGAATTACAGCAAGCTTGCCGAAAAGCTTGGATTGAAAACGGAAACGATCAAAAGCGGAGAATATAAAGACATCATGTCTCCGACGCGCGATATGACGAAGAAAGAGCGTGAGATCATGCAGTCCATGGTCAACGATTCTTATGAAGGCTTCGTTGACGTAATTTCAGAAGGGCGCAATTTATCAAAAGCCGATGTGAAAAAAATCGCCGATGGACGGGTTTATGACGGACGGCAGGCGAAAAAGCTGCATTTGGTCGATGAACTCGGCTACTACGAAGATGCAGTAAAAGCAATGAAAAAAGACCATAAAGATTTGGCTAAGGCGTCCGTTGTCAGCTACAAAGAATCGACAGGCCTTTCATCGCTCCTTTCGATGAGCGCGAACAAAATATTTAAAAGCGAAGCTGACTTTTTGAATATTAAAGAAGCCATTTCGCAATCCGGCGCGCCGAGACTGATGTATCTTTACGCTAAATAGGAGGGGGACCGAAAAATGGATGTGACTTATGATGGAAAGGATCATAACGAAATATCTGCGCCCGCTGACGTTTCTCAAGCCAAATCGGCCCCGCCTTTGGAGCATGCATACGCCGGTTTTTGGGTCAGGTTTTGGGCGTTTCTGCTTGACGGGATTGTGATCGGCAGTATCAACCGCCTGCTCGTATCTCCTGTTTTCAGTTTGCTTCATTTGCCGAAAGAAACAGGGCTTTTCACTTTTTCGCTGTATTCGATTACGTCGGCCGTCGTGTTTTTTGCCTATTTTGCCATTATGACGAAGTTTTTCAAACAGACATTGGGCAAAATGGTATTCGGACTCAAGGTAGTTTCACTTGTTCCTGAAAAAGGGCTTACCTGGGATGTGGTCCTGTTCAGGGAAGTTATCGGCCGCTATATCAACAGCGTGTATATCACCTATCTCATTGTCGGTTTTACGCCGAAGAAACAAGGAATCCACGATTATTTTGCCGACACCGCGGTGATTCACGAAAAGCTGTTTCGGAAAAAGTAAATAAACCATTCAGGAGCCCGGCACCCAGACTGCCGGGCTTTCCTGAGCCATGGCGATCTTCCACGTTTATTTTTTTTGCGTTTATCCCATAATGCCTAGTATAAGAGGAAGTGAAAACATGGTTTACATATGGATAGCAGCCGCCATATCTTTGCTTGCGGCTGTTTGGTTTATGAAAATCCGCGTTTCAATCGAATATGTTCATACACATGACGACGACCGGCTGACCGTTAAGATTCGGACGCTTTTCGGCCTCCTTCATATCAAAAGGGAAATCCCTATGATCAAGGTCAATCAAAAAGATATGACCATTGATGTAAAGGAGCGGATGAGCACTGCTGTCAGCAAAGATAAAAAGAAGCGGAAAGTCGGGTTCAAAGACGTGCTCAAAAGTATGCGGCAGATCAAAAACCTTGTCGAACAAATCCGCAATCTTCAGCCGGTCATCCGCAAATTCATGAAGCGCATACATGTAACAAAGCTTGAGTGGACGTCAGTTCTCGGGCTTCCCGACGCGGCTTTGACCGGTATTGCAACGGGCGGTGCCTGGTCCGTCAAATCCGCCTCGATGGCTATGTTGGACAGGTTTTTAAGTTTTGACCGTCGCCCTGAGTATCAGGTGATTCCCGTTTTTAACAGCCCGTCCTCCAAAACGCACCTGACATGTATATTCCATTTTCGCGTTGGACATGCTATAACCGCAGCTTTCAGAATCGTGGTTAATTGGAAAGGGAACATGCGCGGCTTGTTTAAGCTGCCGAAACATCTGTCAGGTTCAACAAAGAAAGACTCATCTGTATAGGAGGAATGGAGTATGGCTGAACATCCAATTCAAGGTTTGATGAAAACCGCCATGGAAAATTTAAAAGAAATGATCGATGTTAATACCATTATCGGAGATCCTGTAGAAACACCTGACGGCAGTGTCATTTTAACCGTCTCCAGAGTAGGCTTTGGATTTGCCGCCGGCGGAAGCGAATTCAGCGGCGCGAAACCTGCGGAATCGAAAGCAAGCGACGGTGAACGGGAACGAAAAGAAGCGAAGCTTCCGTTTGGCGGAGGGAGCGGCGGAGGTGTATCGATCACACCGATTGCGTTTTTGATTGTCGGCACATCAGGCGTAAGAATCCTCCATTTGGATGAAAACACGCACGTCATTGACAAGATTTTAGATTCAGCCCCGCAAACGATCGAGCGGATCCAGCAAATATTTAAGAAAAACGATAAGCAAAAACAAAAAATGAATCAAAAAGATATGCCATTATAAAACAACGCTCTGAAAGTTAACTGTTTTTAGAAGCAGTTAACTTTTTTTCGTCTCAAACTTAAGCTTTGCAGTTTGGCTCAAACTCTTTTATAGTAGAGTCATACATAAGTGAAGGAGGAATAATGATGGCTTCAATAACATTTAAAGGAAACCCTGTAACATTGGTTGGTTCCGAAGTACGCGTCGGCGATCAAGCTCCTGATTTTACGGTGCTTTCCAATTCGCTGGAGGAAGTGACGCTTCAAGACATCAAAGGCACACCTGCGATTATTTCAGTTATACCATCCATTGATACGGGAGTTTGCGACGCACAGACCCGCCGTTTTAACGAAGAAGCCGCAAGCCTCGGTTCAGTGAAAGTGTACACGATCAGCGCGGACCTTCCGTTTGCGCAGGCGCGCTGGTGCGGATCGAACGGAATTGAAAATGTGGAAACATTGTCAGATCACCGGGAGATGTCATTCGGGGAAGCATTCGGCGTCTATATTAAGGAACTGAGATTGCTCGCCCGCGCCGTATTTGTTTTAGACGAAAACGGAAAAGTCGTTTACACTGAGTATGTAAGTGAAGCGACAAATCATCCGGATTACGAAAAAGCGATTGAAGCTGCAAAGTCGCTTGCAAAGTAAAAAGTACGTTAGAAAGGGCTCCAGGTGAACAACTCCCGGAGCTCTTTTCATGGCTTTACATTTTCATAAGGAGAGACATTGCATGCAAAACAACCAAGTAGAAACGATATACGGATGGCTTGATGATGGAGCGAACATCATCGCCCGCGACCGGGAGATTCCATACATAGAAGCGTTGGCAGATGCCGGAGAAGCGTACTTTCTGGGAGAAGCAAGCCGCACGTTGACAGAAGCGGGCGAACAAAAGATGAAAGAGCTGATCGAAAAAGCGGATTTTTCTCGATGCAGCCACGAATCTATACGAAAAGCCTTTCAGCTTGCGATTCTCAAAGGGCTGAAAAATATCCCGCATCCGAACCGGCAAATGACTCCGGATACGATCGGTTTGTTTATCGGATATCTCGTCAATAAGTTCATGGGCCGGAAAAAAGGACTCACCCTTTTCGATCCGGCAGTCGGCACAGGAAACCTTCTGCTTGCCGTATTGAACCAGCTTGCGGAAACACCCGGCAAAGCCTTCGGTTCCGAGATTGATGATGTACTGATCAAACTCGCCTACGTTCAAGCGAATCTCCAGCGAAAAGAAATTGAATTGTTCAACCAGGACAGCCTGCAGCCCGTTTTTATGGACCCTGTCGATGCGGTCATCTGCGATCTTCCCGTCGGATATTATCCGGATGATGAAAGCGCGCGGTCGTTCCGTCTGAAAGCCGATGAAGGCCACTCTTTTTCGCATCATCTGTTCATCGAACAAAGCCTGACATATACAAAACCGGGCGGATATTTATTTTTCATGATACCGAACCATTTGTTTGAAAGCAGCCAAAGCGAACAGCTCCGGACCTTTTTAAAGGACACCGCGCACATCAATGCAGTCCTTCAGCTGCCGCTTTCGATATTTAAAGATGAAGCACACGCAAAAAGCATCCTTGTGCTGCAAAAGCAGGGGGAAGGGGCAAAAGCGCCGAAACATGTGCTGCTTGCCGAACTTCCGTCCTTCTCCAACAAAGAAGCGATGCTGAAGATGACCGCAAAACTTGACAATTGGTTTAAACAGGAAAAAAGCTAAAACAGTCAGAGATGGGATTCTCTGGCTGTATATTTATTTTCAGAAAATAATAAAATCTCTTTGAAAGCGTTAACAATCAGAATCGTACTTGAAAAGGATTCTTTTGAATGTTTAAATGAAAAAGGCAGATATTTTTTGAATTTACTATGAACGAATTATACATATTTTTTATGATCCGGGTTGAACATAAAATAACCGGACTCTAGGTAAAAAGGAGCGTCATTTATGTCCAAAATTATCGCAATCAATGCTGGAAGCTCATCATTAAAATTTCAGCTTTTCGAAATGCCCAGCGAAAAAGTATTAACAAAAGGTTTAGTCGAACGGATCGGGCTGGATAACGGCATTTTTACGATCTCTTTCGACGATCAAAAAAAGAGTGAAACAACAGACATTCCGGATCATTCCGTAGCGGTAAAAATGCTGCTCGGCAAACTGACGGAATACGGCATCATTAAAGACTTAAACGAAATCAACGGCATCGGCCACCGCGTCGTCCACGGAGGCGAAAAGTTCAACGATTCGGTTCTTCTTACAGACGAAACGATTCGCGAAATTGAAGAAATTTCCGATTTGGCGCCGCTTCACAATCCGGCTAACATCGTCGGAATCCAAGCGTTTAAAGAAGTTCTTCCAAACGTTCCGGCCGTAGCCGTTTTTGATACGGCTTTCCATCAGACGATGCCTGAACAGTCATATTTATACAGTCTGCCTTATGAATATTATGAAAAATACGGCATTCGCAAATACGGTTTCCACGGTACGTCTCATAAGTACGTAACAGAGCGCGCTGCTGAGCTTCTCGGACGTCCGCTTGAGGAATTGCGCCTGATTTCCTGCCATTTAGGAAACGGAGCAAGCATCGCTGCTGTTGAAGGCGGCAAATCGATCGACACGTCAATGGGCTTCACTCCGCTTGCAGGCGTGGCGATGGGAACGCGGTCCGGAAACATCGACCCTGCCCTGATCCCATTCATCATGGAGAAAACGGGACAGACTGTTGACGAAGTGGTCAACACGCTTAATAAAAAGAGCGGTCTCTTGGGGATTTCCGGTTTCTCAAGCGATTTGCGCGATATTCAAGATGCTGCCAAAGAAGGCAATGAGCGCGCGGAAACGGCTCTTCAAATCTTTGCAAGCCGCATCCATAAATACATCGGCTCTTATGCAGCAAGAATGAGCGGCGTTGACGCGATCATTTTCACTGCCGGCATCGGTGAGAACAGCGTTGAAGTAAGAGAACGCGTTCTTCGCGGTCTTGAGTTCATGGGCGTGTATTGGGACCCTGCTTTAAATAATGTCCGCGGCAAAGAAGCGTTTATCAGCTATCCGCATTCTCCGGTAAAAGTGCTGATCGTTCCGACGAACGAAGAAGTCATGATTGCAAGAGACGTTGTCAGACTTGCAAACTAAATACAGCCTTCCCCCCAGGCCAGGGGGAAGGTTTTTTTATATGTTTCAAAAAAGCTTTCTCCTTTATAATGAAAAAGATCGCTAAAAAGGAGGCGGATGTAATATGAGTGTCGAAGAACACAAAAAAGAAGCGCCCGACTGCGTGTCCTGCAAGGTGATCACGGTCAGCGACACAAGAACGGAAGATACGGACAAAAGCGGCCGGCTGATGAAAGAGTTTTTGACAGATGCCGGCCACGAAATTGTTTCCTATGAGATCGTGAAAGACGAAAAGGAAGAGATTCAGGCGGCGGTGCTTGAAGGATGCCGCGATGATCGCGTTGAAGCGGTACTGTTAAACGGAGGGACAGGCATTGCAGCGAGAGATGTGACGATCGAATCGATTGCACCGCTTTTTTCGAAGGAGATTTCCGGCTTCGGAGAAATCTTCCGGATGCTGAGCTATACCGAGGATATCGGATCAAGCGCGATTCTTTCCAGAGCATCAGCCGGCGTCATTCAAAACAAAGCCGTATTTGCGACACCGGGCTCAAGCGGAGCGGTCAAGCTTGCGATGGCAAAACTGATTGTTCCGGAGCTTGCCCACGTGATCAGGGAATTGAGAAAAGACATACAGAACCTGTGGTGAATATGCTGAATACTGACGAAACTTCATTCATAAAAAATGAATGAAGTTTTTTTTATAAAAAGGTTGAAAAAACGAGACTTCCTTGATAAAGTGTATACATATTAAGTGTATTTTTATTAAATAAAATTTATTTTTATACAAAAGACACCGATGTGAGGGGAGTTTTTCAAAATGACGGAAAAGAAAAAAGTGGTTTTAGCATATTCAGGAGGTCTTGATACTTCTGTTGCGATAAAATGGCTGCAAGAGCAGGGGTACGATGTTGTTGCCTGCTGCCTTGACGTCGGCGAAGGCAAGGATCTCGCGTTTGTTCAGCAAAAGGCGCTTCAAGTGGGTGCAGTCAATTCTTACATGATTGATGCAAAAGAAGAGTTTGCCCGGGAGTTTGCGCTGGTCGCCCTGCAGGCCCACACGATGTATGAAGGCAAATACCCGCTGGTGTCAGCCCTTTCAAGACCGCTGATCGCCAAGAAGCTTGTAGAAGTCGCCGAAAAAGAAAACGCAGTCGCCGTCGCTCACGGATGCACCGGCAAAGGAAATGACCAGGTCCGCTTTGAAGTTTCCATTAAATCGCTGAACCCGAATCTCGAGGTTCTCGCTCCCGTACGCGAATGGAAATGGTCGCGGGACGAAGAGATCGCATACGCGGAAAAGCACGGCATTCCGATTCCGATCAATTTAGACAGTCCGTATTCAATCGACCAAAACCTGTGGGGCAGAAGCAATGAATGCGGCATCCTTGAAGACCCTTGGGCAGCGCCGCCTGAAGGAGCGTATGACTTAACAAAGCCGCTTGAAAAAACGCCTGATGTGCCGGCTGTTGTCGAAATTGCTTTTGAACAAGGCGTTCCGGTATCGATTGACGGTGTGTCTTATACCCTCTCGGATTTGATTTTAAAGCTGAACGAGTTGGCGGGGGAACACGGCGTCGGCCGGATCGACCATGTTGAGAACCGCCTGGTCGGCATCAAGTCCCGCGAAGTTTATGAATGCCCGGGAGCCGTGACGCTGTTGAAAGCGCACAAAGAGCTTGAAGATCTGACATTGGTGAAAGAAGTCGCCCACTTTAAGCCGCTGGTCGAACAAAAAATGGCTGAAGTCATTTACAACGGCCTTTGGTTTTCACCGCTGAAAGACGCCCTTTCCGCTTTCCTGAAGGAAACGCAAAAGCACGTAACAGGCGTCGTCCGCGTCAAGCTGTTTAAAGGCCATGCAATCGTGGAAGGCCGAAAATCCGATTATTCCCTTTACGACGAAAAATTGGCGACATACACAAAAGACGATGCATTTGACCATCACGCGGCAGTCGGTTTTATCGAACTGTGGGGGCTGCCGACAAAAGTAAACAGTATCGTCAAACAGAAGGAGAAGGTTAAAGCATGAAAAAGCTTTGGGGAGGCCGGTTCCAAAAAACACCGGAAAAATGGGTCGATGAGTTCGGAGCATCGATCCACTTTGACAAAACGCTTGTAAAAGAAGATATCTCAGGGTCACTCGCCCATGCTTCCATGCTGAAAAAGTGCGGCATATTGACAGAGGAGGAAGCGGAAAAAATAAAAGAAGGCCTCACATCTCTTTGGCATAAAGCCGAAAAAAACGAGCTCGATTTTTCCGTCGATTATGAGGACATTCATTTAAATATTGAAAAGATGCTCATCGATGAAATCGGACCGCTCGGCGGCAAGCTTCATACGGCGAGAAGCCGAAACGACCAGGTTGCAACCGACATGCACCTTTATTTAAAGGAGCACACCGAACACATCCTCGATTTGATCGCGGCTTTTCAAGGCGTGCTCGTCGAAAAAGCGGAAGAACACGTCGGGACGATTTTGCCCGGCTACACGCATTTGCAGCGGGCACAGCCGATTTCGTTCGCCCATCATCTGCTCGCTTATTTTTGGATGCTTGAACGCGATAAAGAGCGCTACCGCGATTCGCTGAAGCGGATCAATACATCACCGCTCGGATGCGGGGCGCTCGCGGGGACGACTTTTCCGATCGACCGCGAATATTCCGCAGAGCTGCTCGGATTTGATTCGATTTATGAAAACAGCCTTGACGGCGTCAGCGACAGGGATTTCATCCTTGAATTTTTAAGCGCAAGCAGCATTCTGATGATGCATCTGTCGCGTTTTTCTGAAGAAATCATCCTTTGGTGTTCACAGGAATTTAAGTTTATCGAGCTTGATGACACATACGCGACAGGCAGCAGCATGATGCCGCAAAAGAAAAATCCGGACATGGCGGAATTGATCCGCGGAAAAACCGGACGCGTGTACGGCAGTCTGATCGGCCTGTTAACGATTATGAAAGGCCTTCCTTTAGCTTACAATAAAGATTTGCAGGAAGATAAAGAAGGCATGTTTGACACGGTCAAAACGGTAGAAGGAAGCCTGGAGATCTTCGCCGGCATGATCAAAACAATGACCGTCAATCAAAACATGATGAAAAAAGCAACCGAGCAGGACTTCTCAAACGCAACCGAGCTGGCCGATTATCTAGCAAAAAAAGGAATGCCGTTCAGAGATGCGCACGAAGTCGTCGGAAAGCTCGTCTATACGTGTATTGAAAAAGGGATTTACCTCAGCGGCCTTCCGTTTGAAGAATTCCAAAAGGCGAGCGGCCTGTTTGAAGAGGACGTATATGTCGTGCTCGATCCGCACCATGCCGTCGAAAAAAGGATGAGCGAAGGCGGCACCGGCTTCAAAAAGGTTGAGGAAGCCCTGCAGAAAGCAAAGCAAAAATTGAACAATTTTTAACACTTCGCGATTCGATTCATAACTGAGAAAGCTCAGACGCAAACTACACGTATGAATCGAAAAGAGGGGTGTGGGAATGAAGCAGGATAAGCTAAAACAGGCTTACATGTACGATGCTGACGGGGAAAAGGAAACCGTCCAGCAAATATCTGATGCTTATTTCAGCGGCTTTGTGAGTTATGATGCCGAACAGCCGTCTGATCAAGACGAACAATAGAACCCTTTCGATAAAGCTGGAGCCTGATGGCTTCAGTTTTGTTATTATGATATTGCAAAAATTGCCGGTGCTCAACATGTGATATCCTCCCGATTTTGTAGTAAAGTATAGATAGAAAAGAATATCATGCCAATGATGGTGAATACAGAGAACCAATGCTTGGGAGGGAAAGATGTGCGCCATGCGTTAATTACAGCCGGCTCAAAAGGTTTAGGGCGTAAAGTGACAGAAGCGCTGCTCGAAAAAGGATATTCCGTGACGGTGAACTACAGACGGGATGAAGAAGCTGTCAAGCGCCTGAAAACCGAATGGCGGTCTTGCCTTGACCGATTGCAGTTTGTAAAGGGAGATGTCACGAAAAAGGAAGATTTGCATCACATGGTGAATGCGGCTCTCGAGCGGTTCGGAACAATCGATCTGCTGATTAACAATGCCGGCCCATACATATTTGAGCGGAAGAAGCTTGCCGATTATACTGATGATGAATGGTATGAGATGCTTGAAGGAAATTTGAGCGCCGTCTTCCATCTGTTTAAAGCGGTCGTTCCGGTCATGAGACGCCAGCAGTTTGGACGCATCATCACATACGGATTTCAAGGGGCTGACCATGCTCCGGGCTGGCTGCACCGTTCAGCTTTTGGAGCGGCGAAAGTCGGACTTGCCTCCCTTACCAAAACGATCGCCATCGAAGAAGCGGGCTCAGGCATTACAGCAAACATGGTCTGTCCGGGCAACATCGTCGGGGACATGAAAGAATCCTCGATCACAGACGCCCGTGCTTCCCTTGATCGGGAAACGCCGATTGGCAGATCGGGAACCGGAGAAGACATCGCAAGGATCATTGCATTCCTCTGTGACGAAAATTCGGACTACATCACGGGAACGGTTATTGAAGCAACAGGCGGCCTGAACGTGATTAACCGTCACTCTCACTAAAAAAGTTTTGTTTCATAAAAAACATGAAATTGGGGTGGATATGATGAAAGTGACATACCATGGTCATTCGGTCATTACAGTTGAAACAGAAAATCACCATTTAATTTTTGATCCGTTTCTTTCCGGCAATCCTTTAACAGACTTAAAACCTGAAAATGTTAAAGCAGACGCCATCCTGCTGACGCACGGCCACAGCGACCATGTCGGCGACACCGTGGAAATCGCCAAGCGAAACGACGCGCTTGTCGTCGCTCCGAACGAGCTTGCGGTTTACCTCGGATGGAAAGGCTTGAATGTACATCCGATGCACATCGGCGGTTCGCACCAGTTTGATTTTGGAAAAGTGAAGCTGACACAGGCATTCCACGGCTCCGCTTATACGGAAGAAGACAATCAAAAAATCGTTTATACCGGAATGCCGGCGGGGATCTTGCTGACTGTTGAAGGTAAAACGATTTTTCATGCGGGAGACACGGGTCTGTTTTCAGATATGAAGCTCATCGGCGAGTTAAACCACATCGACCTCGCATTCTTGCCGATCGGCGACAATTTTACAATGGGACCTGAAGATGCAAAACTGGCTGCGGAATGGCTTAGAGCCAAACAGGTTGTTCCCGTTCATTACTCGACGTTCCCGGTCATCGAACAGGATCCGTACGCCTTTGCCGACAGCCTGCCGGGCGGCGTCGGGAAAGTGCTGGAAGTCGGCGAATCGATCGAATTGAAATCATGAAGGCAGCATGGGGCCCCTTGATCGGGCTCCTTTTTTGTATGTAAATCAAAACATGTGCAGCATGATATAATATCATCACGATATACTTTGGAGGATAAACATGAGGGTACTGAAATACGCAATTTTGGGTCTCTTGGATAAAGGCAGTCTGAGCGGCTATGATATGACGAGCCATTTTAAAGCAGAACTTGGCCAATTCTGGAGCGCGAAGCACAGCCAGATTTACCCCGAGCTGAAAAAGCTTACAGATGAGGGGTTCATCGAATTTGAAACGGTTATACAAGGGGCGAAATTGGAAAAAAAGGTATATTCCATAACAGCCGCCGGAAAACGGGAGCTTCATGAATGGCTGACGGCATATCAGCCGGTTCCTAACACGGTGAAAGATGAATTTATGCTGAAAGCCTATTTCATTTCGGCGATGGAGCCTGGTGAAGCAGAAGGCCTTTTTGCCGACCAGCTCGCCAAACGGAAGCAGAAGGCCGCTTTTTTAAAGGAAAGGCTTGAAAAGCTGAAACAGGAAGCCGGACCGGAGATTTCCTTTCAGTCCCCGCACTTTGGCCACTACCTTGTCCTGACGAGGGCGCTCGAACGGGAAAATGGCTATTGCAACTGGCTAAAGAAGGCGCTGGAGCTGATGAAGCGTAGATGACGGCGGCCATGGGCCCATGAATAGCGTATTTTTATTTTGCGCGGGCCGGATTGCGGCAAAAACGTCCAAGCATTTATAATAAAACCATATCTTGCAGTCAGAGGATGAAGGTGAAACGATTGGCGACAAAACACGAACAGATCTTAAAATATATTGATTCCTTGTCCGTCGGTGAAAAAATTTCCGTCAGGCGGATTGCCAAAGAAATGAAAGTGAGCGAAGGGACGGCTTACAGAGCGATCAAAGAAGCGGAAAACAAAGGCTTCGTCAGCACGATCGAGAGGGTCGGGACGATCAGGATCGAGCAGAAGAAAAAAGAAAATATTGAAAAGCTGACATACGCCGAAGTGGTCAACGTCATCGACGGACACGTACTCGGCGGCAAAGCAGGGCTTCATAAAACGCTGAATAAGTTCGTCATCGGAGCGATGGAGCTCGATGCGATGATGAGATACACCGGAGCCGGCAACCTTTTGATCGTCGGGAACCGGATCGATGCGCACCGCCAGGCGCTTGAAGCCGGCGCCGCTGTTTTGGTAACGGGCGGGTTTGATACCGAACCGTCGATCCTTGAGCTTGCCGACAGGCTTGAGCTTCCGGTCATGTCGACGAGCTATGACACCTTTACCGTCGCAGCCATGATCAACAGGGCGATCTACGATCAGCTCATTAAAAAAGAGGTTGTGCTTGTTGAAGATATATTGACCCCGCTTGAAAAAACAGTCTGCTTATCCCCTCATGAAAGGCTCGAAAGATGGTACGAAAAGAATTTTGAAACGGGCCACGGGCGCTTTCCGGTCGTTGACGACCAGATGAAAATCCACGGCATTTTGACGTCAAAGGATGTTGCAGGATATGACCGCTCCGTGCTTATCGAGAAAGTCATGACGAAAAATCCGATTACGGTCGTCGGCAAAACGTCCGTAGCCTCGGCAGCGCAGATGATGGTCTGGGAAGGAATCGAAGTGCTGCCGGTGGTAGACGAGCGGCAGAAGCTGATCGGCATGATCAGCAGGCAGGATGTGCTAAAAGCGCTGCAAATGATTCAAAAACAGCCGCAAGTCGGTGAAAAACTCGATGATATCGTCACAGGCGGATTCAAGGAATCAGACATTGACAAGCAGAATCCTTCCCCCGTTTATCAATATGAGGTCACACCGCAGATGACAAACCATTTGGGAACGATCTCATACGGTGTATTCACGACAATATTGACCGAAGCGGCAAACCGCGTTTTGCGGTCGCGCAAAAAGGGTGATCTTGTCATCGAAAGCATGACGATTTATTTTTTAAAGCCCGTGCAAATGGAGTCTGTCCTTGAGATTAAGCCGCACATCCTGGAAGCGGGAAGAAAGTTCGGAAAAATGGATATTGAAGTTTTTCATCAGGGAGCTCTCGTCGGCAAAGCGATGATGATGGTACAGCTCATGGAAAGAAGCTAAAGGGATCCGGCCGGATGCCGCTCAAGCGTTTTCCCTCTCGTTTTCCTTTGCGAGCAAAGGGACATAATGTTTATAAGCCCTGTATCCGGCCCACATGCTTCCGATTCCGGTCAGAACGAAAACGACCCCGATGGCAGCGCTTAAAGCGCCCCTGTTTAAAAAGAGCTGATTCAGTCCGAAGAACATAATAAAAAGGCCTAAAGACATGCTCGATTTAGCGGACAGGTATTCTTTCAAAAGGGCCCTTTTTGTTCTTACATATTGAATCTTGTAATACACATAAACAATCGCTGAAACCACAATGAAAAAAACAAAAAACGGCATATTCGACATCCTCCATTGTAAGTTTTACAAACCCATTGTATACATAAACGGGTTTGCTTTCTACAATAAAAAGTCATGACTTTCACTTTCCACCAACTACAGTTTATGATTTAATGGTTAAAAATAAATGTAAAGAAGGGGCACGGCATGAAAAAAGAAATCATCAGAACCATATCATTATATGACACTATCATTATACATAGACATGTGAGGCCTGATCCTGATGCCTACGGATCCCAGTGCGGCCTTACGGAAATCTTGAAAGCAACCTATCCCGAAAAAAATATTTTTGCGGTGGGGACGCCAGAGCCGTCTTTGTCATTTTTATATACGCCGGAAACAATCGAAGACTCCGTCTACGAAAATGCCCTTGTCATCGTTTGCGATACGGCAAATCAGGAAAGAATTTCAGACTCCCGCTACAATATGGGCGCAAAGCTGATTAAAATCGACCACCATCCGAACGAAGACCGGTACGGCGATCTGATCTGGGTCGATACGGATGCAAGCTCAACGAGCGAAATGATTTATGAATTGTATTTGGCCGGGAAAGAAGCGGGATGGAAGCTTCCGGTCAAAGGGGCCGAGCTGATTTATGCAGGCATCGTCGGCGATACAGGGCGTTTTCTGTTTCCGAACACGACCAAGAAGACATTGAAATATGCGAGCGAGCTCATCGAATATCCTTTCTCGTCTCAGGAACTTTTTAATCAATTGTATGAGACAAAGCTGAATGTTGTGAGGCTGAACGGATACATTTATCAAAATGTTTCATTGACGGAAAACGGCGTTGCCTCTGTGCACATTACAGAAGACATATTAAAGCAGTACAATATTACGCCGTCTGAAGCATCGCAGCTCGTCAGCACGCTTGGCAATATTTCCGGAATTAAGGCATGGGTGTTTTTCGTCGAGGAGGCCGATCAAATCAGGGTAAGGCTGCGGTCGAAGGGGCCGATTGTAAATGAAGTCGCGAAAAAATACAACGGCGGAGGCCATCCTCTGGCGGCCGGCGCTTCCATTTACGACTGGAAAGATGCCGAACGCGTCATTGCCGACTTGGAGCACATATGTAAAGAACAAAAATAAGAGGGGATACCCTCTTTTTTTGTGCTGTCTGAATGGTAGCGTTTGCATTTGCAGACAAACAAAACAACGCACATCGCCGGTTTTCATGCGTGTTCATCATGCGGGCGGCCCTCCGTGATTTCGCCTATTCGGGTATAAACCAAGATCCGAAATCCGTCACATCTTCATATACGCTGATGTTTTGTGCCTTTAATTCTTTTTTGATAAGGGACGCGAGAATATCAGTTTCCGCATAAGCCGAATAGCCCAGCTTAATCCGGTTGACTTTATCTCTTGCCAGCTGATGGTAACTGTAAATGTACATTCTGCTTTCCTCCCTTTTTCGATTGTCATCATATCATGTAATGACAGTTTAAAATAAAAAATGGAAAAAAGCGACGAAAGTCTTTAAATAGTTAAAAAAAATCCATATTTTTATTCGGAAAAAGAAATTTTGATCTCGACGGAAAGCCTCGTATAAATCGTCAGCTCCGTAACCTTTGCTTTGTAGGTTTTATCGTTGATCGTGTACACTTTGTTTTCAATCGTCCGTTTCAGAAGCTCCCTCGTTCTGTAAACACTTTCGATGTCCTTCGTAATGACGTCGGAAATATTATCTTTAATATTCTCTTCAACATTCATCTGGTCAGGCTGGGACAGCTTGTATTGCTTGGCGTTTACAAGCTTGACGTCAACGCTTTGGATCAACAGCTTTCTTTTGTTGTCTTCATTCAGTTTATGGAGATCCTCCCGGTAAATGTCGATTTGTTTATTCAAATCCGTGATTCGTTCCTTCTGCTGGCGTATCATGATAACCTGTTTCTCCTGGAATGTGCCGTACGTAAACAGGAATACGAGCCAGCTGATTACTGCTCCGCACATGATTCCCGCGAAAAAACGCTGCCAGCCCGGCTTTTTATGATAAGGAGGGACCCTCATGATGAAATATGCTCCTGTGTGAGCCAGTTGATGATCAGAAATCCCGTCTGCGCTCCTCCCATTGCCGAAAGGATCAGAAGAAGCTGCTTCACGATGTCTCTCGTATTGCCTTCGATGATGCCTCGTTCAAAGCTGTAGACCGCATCGAACGTACCGCCGATTGCGGCCACCAATGCCCAGATCTTAAGACGGTTTGCAAGACTCGTAATAATCGTTAAAGGCGGCTGGCCTGACAAATAAGCGCCGATTCCGCCGATTAATGCACCGCCGAGAAGAACGCCGAGCGCGATAAAGTAGCAGCTGATAAAGTTTGGAAAAAAAGGCTGTTCCGGGTCCATTTCGATCACCTCACCTTTTAACACTATATGGACAATGTAAGACAAGTATGAATGATACGGGGAGAAAGAACATTTGTTTCTAATTCATTCACATCATATAATGAAAGGAGATTGCTCGAAAAGGAAGGGGTGACAGAATGCCTTTTGTTCACCTGCAAGTACATAGCGGCTACAGTTTATTAAGCAGCGCCGCCTCTGTGGAGGATCTCGCTGCCAAGGCCGAAGCGCTCGGATACGGCGCGATGGCCCTGACGGACGATGAGGTCATGTACGGGGCGGTTGAGTTTTATAAAGCATGCAAAAAACGCGGGATTAAGCCGATCATCGGGCTGACCGCTTCAGTTCTTACAGATGAAAAAGAACAGCTTGCATATCCGCTCGTTCTTTTGGCTAAGACGAATAAAGGATATCAAAATCTGCTGAAGATCAGCAGCGTGCTGCAGTCAAAATCAAAATCAGGCATAAAAGAAAAATGGCTGAAAAGCTATCATGAGGATATTATCGCGCTCACAACTGGCGAAACGGGTTATATTGAAACGCTGTTAAAAGGCGGGGAGACCGAAAAGGCAAAAGAAGCCGCACTCCGGTATCAAGCGATTTTCGGCGAGGAGCACTTCTATTTGTCCTACCAGCCGTATAAGGCCGATCCGCTTCTTTCCGAGCGCATCCTGGAGCTTTCGCAGGAGGCGGGAATTCCAATTGCTGCCACCGGAGATGTGCGATACATCGAAAAAGAGGATGTTACGGCTTACACCTGCTTAAAAGCGATTAAAGCTGGGGAGAAACTCGGGGAATCGGTTGAGGATCAAGGCGATCTGCACCTTGATCTGAAGCCTGCCTGTGAAATGCTGGATATTTACCGGAATCACCCGGATGCGCTCGAGAATACCGTCAAGATCGCAAATCGGTGCCACGTCGATTTAAGCCTCGGCCAGACGCGTCTTCCGAAGTATCCGGCTCCCGGCGGCAAACACGCGGATGAATTTTTAGCAGAGCTTTGTTTTGAAGGACTTTCCAAGCGGTTTGTCTCGCCTTCCCGTAAATACGTCGAAAGGCTCGAATACGAGCTTTCCGTCATTAAAGACATGGCGTTCAGCGACTACTTCCTCATCGTCTGGGACTTTATGAAATTCGCACACGAAAACGGCATCATCACCGGCCCGGGCCGCGGATCTGCGGCAGGGTCTCTTGTCGCCTATACGCTGTTTATTACAGATGTCGATCCGATCAGGCACAAGCTTCTGTTTGAACGCTTTTTAAATCCGGAGCGGGTCACGATGCCCGATATTGACATCGATTTTCCGGATACGAGAAGGGATGAAGTCATTCAGTATGTGAAAAATAAATACGGCGCTATGCACGTCGCCCAGATCATTACATTCGGGACACTGGCCGCAAAAGCAGCGCTCAGGGATGCAGGAAGGGTGATGGGCATCAGCCCGAAAGAAGCCGACCAGCTGGCAAAGCTGATTCCGTCAAAGCCGGGCGTGACCTTGAAAGAGGCGAAAGAGCTATCTCCTGAACTCGCAAGGCGACTTAATGAATCAAGGCGGCTGCAGGACATATTTCAAACGGCCCAGAAAATCGAAGGTTTGCCCCGGCACACTTCCATTCATGCGGCAGGCGTCGTATTGAGCGAGGAGCCGCTCACCAATATCGTACCGATACAGGAAGGTCATGACGGGGTGTATTTAACGCAATATTCAATGGGCCACCTCGAAGATCTGGGCCTTCTCAAAATGGATTTTCTCGGCCTCCGCAATTTGACGCTGATCGAGTCAATCAAATCGCTGATCGAAAAAAAAGAGCGGATCACGATCGATTTCTCCGCTATCCCGTATGATGATGAACAAACATTTCAGCTTTTATCAGCGGGCGACACCACAGGCATCTTTCAGCTCGAATCCGCCGGAATGAGAAATGTGTTAAAGCGTCTCAAACCGAACAGCCTCGAGGACATCGTCGCCGTCAACGCCCTGTACCGGCCCGGCCCGATGGAAAATATCCCGCTGTTTATCAGCAGAAAGCACGGTCAGGCGCCTGTTTTCTATCCGCACGAAGATCTTGAGGACATTTTAAAAGATACGTACGGCGTCATCGTCTATCAGGAACAAATTATGATGATTGCCTCAAAAATGGCAGGCTTCAGATTGGGGGAAGCCGACCTTTTGCGGCGGGCCGTCGGCAAAAAAAACAAGGAAATTCTCGATACAGAGAGAAATCATTTTATAGATGGATGCCTGAAGAAAGGATATTCCGTTAAATCGGCAAATGAGGTATATGATCTGATCGTCAAATTTGCCAATTACGGCTTCAACCGCAGCCATGCGGTCGCCTACAGCATGATCGGCTACCAGCTCGCTTATTTGAAGGCCCATTTTCCCCTGTACTTTATGTGCGGCCTTTTGACGAGTGCAATCGGCAATGAGGAAAAGCTCGCCGAGTACATCTATGAAGCAAAGGGTAAAGGGCTTCGCGTTCTGGGGCCTTCGATCAATAAAAGCGGCTACCCGTTCACTGTTGAAAACGGAGCGCTCCGCTACAGCTTAAGGGCCGTGAAAGGCGTCGGAATATCGGCCGTAAAAGAAATATACAGGGCGAGAAAGGAAAAGCCGTTTGCGGACCTGTTTGACTTTAGCGTCAGGACGTCTGCAAAAAGCGTCAACCGCAAGACGATAGAGGCTCTCATATTTGCCGGAGCGATGGATGAATTCGGGGAAAACCGCGCCACCCTGCTCGCTTCCGTAGACATCGCTCTGGAGCATGCCGAGTTGTTTGCGGGGGACAGTGAGCAGCTTGGATTTTTTCTCGATGAAGCGCTGACCATCAAACCGAAATATGCGAAAACGGAAGAGATGCCGCTCGTCGATCTGCTTGCCCGCGAAAAAGAGACGCTCGGCATTTACTTTTCAGACCATCCGCTGACCGTCCACCGCACCATGCTGGACCATGCTGGCGCCCTTCCGATCATTCAGCTGACCGGAAACAGCCGGACGAAAGCCGCTCTCGGCGCTCTTGTAACAAAGATGAAAACGATACGGACGAAAACGGGGCAAACGATGGCATTTCTCGAATTAAGCGATGAAAGCGGGGAGATGGAAGCGGTCGTGTTTCCCGAACAGTTCAGACGGCTTTCTCCGATATTGGAAGAAGGGGTCACGCTTTACGCCGAAGGGCGGCTTGAAACAAGGAACGAAAAACGCCAGCTTATCATCGCCAGGGCTTCTCTCCTTGAGGCGCTGCATACGGAGAAAAAGCCTGCTGTTTATATCAAGGTTGAAGAACATCAGCATTCCCAGGAGATCCTTGAAAAAATCAGCGCGATTTTACGTGAGCACAAAGGGGATACACAGGTCTGCATCTATTACGAAAAGAAAAAGCAAACGATGAAGCTTCCCGAAGGCTATAATATAAAAGCTGATCACGCCGTGCTGTACCGCCTGAAAAGCGTCGTCGGAGAAAAAAATGTCGTACTGCGGTAACAATTTCGTGAGCATTTAGGATTAAAAAAGTCATGAAGTGTGTTATCATTTTTAAGATTCTATTGTTCGTCCAAAAAGAATCTTACAGCAGTATACGAAGCAAAATTTTAGGCAAAATTCCCTTGAAGGAGTGTTTGTTAACATGTCATTGAAAGAAAAAGCGCTGCACATGCATAAAGTCAACCAGGGTAAACTGGAGTCAAAATCAAAAGTTCAGGTTCGAAATGCGGAAGACTTAAGCCTCGCTTATTCTCCAGGCGTCGCCGAGCCTTGTAAAGCAATCTATGATGATAACAGTAAAGTATACGATTATACAATGAAGGGAAACATGGTAGCAGTTGTATCCGACGGAACGGCTGTACTCGGCCTCGGAAATATCGGCCCAGAAGCTGCGCTTCCCGTTATGGAAGGTAAAGCGGTTCTTTTTAAAAGCTTTGCAGGCGTAGATGCTTTCCCGATCTGTCTCAATACAACGGACGTTGATCAAATCGTTGAAACCGTAAAGCTTCTTGAGCCGACTTTCGGCGGGGTCAATCTGGAGGACATTGCAGCACCGAACTGCTTTGTCATCGAAGAACGCCTGAAAAAAGAAACGAAAATCCCGGTTTTCCATGATGATCAGCACGGAACAGCGATCGTTACAGTCGCAGGGCTTGTAAACGCCTTGAAGCTGTCAGGAAAATCAATGTCTTCCGTCAAAGTGGTAGCAAACGGCGCCGGTGCGGCCGGAATCGCAATCATCAAGCTTCTGTATCATTTCGGCGTCCGCGACATCATCATGTGCGACACGAAAGGCGCGATTTACGAAGGCCGTCCGAACGGCATGAACGCCGTCAAAGCCGAAGTGGCGAAATACACAAACAAAAACAGAATAGAAGGATCGCTTCAGGACGTGATTAAAGGAGCGGATGTCTTTATCGGCGTTTCCGTCGAAGGCGCCCTGACAAAAGAAATGGTTGAAAGCATGGCAGACCAGCCAATCATTTTCGCCATGGCAAATCCAAATCCGGAAATCATGCCGGACGAAGCGCATGCAGCAGGAGCCAGCGTTGTAGGAACCGGACGTTCGGACTTCCCGAACCAGGTGAACAATGTACTCGCATTCCCGGGCATTTTCCGCGGAGCGCTTGACGTAAGGGCGACACACATTAACGAAGAAATGAAAATTGCCGCCGTCGAAGCGATCGCATCGCTTGTTTCTGACGAAGAGCTGCGCCCGGAATACGTCATTCCGGCTCCGTTTGATCCGAGAGTCGCCCCTGCCGTTGCCAAAGCGGTTGCGAAAGCAGCTATGGAAACGGGTGTGGCAAGGATTGACGTAGACCCTGAGGAAGTCGCTGAAAAAACAAGAAAACTCGCGATTATCGAAGAAAAATAACACACCGCCATTTGCTTTTATCAGCGCGTGATCACTCGGAACTTTCCTCGAGTTGTCACGCGCTGTTTCTTGAATAAATTGATTGATTTTTTCCTCTTTTTGGACACGCTCCTGAGGGAAATCAGCTCTTGAAAAAATTTTTTTCGGCCAAGCTGTTCCGGACATTTGTATCCGCTCTCAAGGCTTATATATCAGTTTGTCGGTCCAAAAGCTCATAAACGCGGGCTGCGCCATAGCCGATTAAAAATTGTCGAATTGAGGATGACACCGTTTGACAAAAAAAGTACAATAGTTTCGGTATAGTGATGTTCTAGTCTAAGAGTTAGGACAGGCATGTATTGAGGAAACCCTTCAGAAAAGGGAGGTAATCTTTTGTTAAAGGATATATTCAGCAAAAAGAAGAAAAAATACGCTTCCGTTCCCGCGGAGAAAGCGAAACAGGACGTACCTGAAGGCATTATGACGAAATGCCCTGATTGCAAAAAAATCATGCTCACAAAAGAGCTGGATAAAAACTTAAGGGTCTGCATGAACTGCGGCCACCATTTAAAAATGAACGCGAAGCAGCGCTTCAAAAGCCTGCTTGATGACCAGTCCTTTGAAGAATTCAATCAGGACATGGTGTCTGAAAATCCGCTGGGATTTCCGGGATACTTGGAAAAGCTGGAAAAAGACCGGGAGAAGACCTCTTTAAATGAGGCGGTTGTCACCGGAAAAGGCACGATCGACGGGGCCCCTGCTGTCGTTGCCGTGATGGATTCGTCATTCAGGATGGGGAGCATGGGGTCTGTCGTAGGCGAAAAAATTACGCTGGCGATTGAAAAAGCGAGGGAAGAGAAAATCCCTTTCATCATTTTTACCGCTTCCGGCGGCGCGAGAATGCAGGAAGGCCTTCTCAGCTTGATGCAGATGGCGAAAACAAGCTCGGCCTTAAAGCTGTTCAGCGAAGAAGGCGGCTTGATCATTTCCGTCATGACGCATCCGACAACCGGCGGCGTTTCGGCAAGTTTTGCATCCCTTGGCGATTACAACCTTGCCGAACCGGGCGCCCTGATCGGCTTTGCCGGCAGAAGGATCATCGAGCAGACCATTCGCGAAGAGCTGCCTGAGGATTTTCAAACCGCGGAATTTTTGCTCAAGCATGGTCAGCTTGATGCCGTCGTTCACAGAGCCGACATGAAAAAAACGCTCGGCAGCATTTTAAATATGCATCAAACTGGAGGTGATCTCGAGTGGCTGGAGAATTAGAATTTGAAAAACCGGTAATCGAACTGCGTGAAAAGATTGCCGAACTGAGAAAATTCACGCAGGATTCAGATATGGATTTAAGCTCTGAAATAACAAAGCTTGAAGCACGTCTTGAAAAACTTGAAGAAGATATTTACACAAATCTGAAGGCATGGGACAGGGTGCAGATCGCAAGGCATCCGAACCGTCCGACAACGCTTGACTATATAGAACATCTCTTTACCGATTTCTTCGAATGCCACGGAGATCGTTATTTCGGTGATGATGAAGCGATTGTAGGCGGTATCGCCAAGTTTCGCGGCCTGCCCGTGACGGTGATCGGCCACCAGCGCGGCAAGGATACAAAAGAGAACATCCGACGCAATTTCGGCATGCCGCATCCTGAAGGATACCGGAAAGCGCTCAGGCTCATGAAGCAGGCTGACAAGTTTAACAGGCCGATCATCTGCTTTATTGATACGAAGGGTGCCTATCCGGGCAAAGCTGCTGAAGAAAGGGGACAAAGCGAAGCCATTGCGAAAAACCTTTTTGAAATGGCCGGACTTTCCGTACCCGTCATCTCGATCGTCATCGGTGAGGGTGGCAGCGGGGGAGCGCTTGCTCTCGGCGTAGCGAACCGTTTATTTATGCTGGAAAACTCCACATATTCGGTGATTTCTCCGGAAGGAGCGGCAGCGATTTTGTGGAAGGATTCAGGACTTGCGAAAAAAGCGGCTGAAACGATGAAAATCACGGCTCCGGACCTGAAAGAATTAGATATTATTGATCATGTTATAAAAGAAGTGAGAGGCGGAGCGCACCGCGATGTGAAGCAGCAGGCAGCATATATTGACGAGACGTTAAAGCAGGCCCTTCAATCGCTGATGAAGCTGGATAAAAACGAGCTCATCCAGCAGAGATACGAGAAATACAAATCAATTGGAAAAATTTCGACTGAAAGCCAATATGTTGGGATAAAATAAATAAACGTGAGGCCTTTTGGCTCACGTTTATTTTTTGTGTGCAGCATAGAAAGTGAAAGGATTGTGTCATTACCTCGAATTTTCCATGAGTTTATTTAAAATTTATTTAAAAACTTTTTGTTTAATTGTATAATAAATAAGGTTTACAAGGGACTCGGGCAAATTTGCATCCCTTTTCATTGTTTTTGCGGCAATGAACATGGTAAGGTAATTTATATATGTTTTCGAGGTGAAAAAGATGAAGCGAATCGGAGTATTGACAAGCGGCGGGGACTCCCCGGGAATGAATGCGGCTGTTCGGGCGGTTGTCAGAAAAGCGATCTATCATAACGTAGAGGTTTACGGAATTTATAATGGGTATTCAGGTCTAATCAGCGGAAAGATAGAAAAGCTGGAAATCGGTTCAGTCGGTGATATCATCCACCGCGGGGGAACGATGCTTTATACGGCAAGGTGTCCTGAGTTTAAAACTGTTGAAGGACGGGAAAAAGGAATAGAGAATTTAAAAAAATACGGGATAGAAGGATTAGTTGTCATCGGAGGCGACGGTTCATATATGGGTGCCAAAAAGTTGACCGAGCACGGCTTTCCTTGTGTGGGCGTGCCGGGAACGATCGACAATGACATTCCGGGAACCGATTTGACGATCGGCTTTGATACGGCATTGAATACCGTTATTGATGCGATTGACAAGATCAGAGATACAGCAACATCCCATGAACGTACATATGTGATTGAAGTAATGGGCCGTCATGCAGGAGATATCGCTCTGTGGTCAGGATTGGCCGGAGGAGCGGAATCCATTCTGATCCCTGAAGCAGATTACGATATGGATGAAATCCTTGCCAGACTGCAAAGAGGACACGAACGCGGCAAGAAACACAGCATCATCATCGTTGCCGAAGGCGTCGGCAGCGGAGTTGAATTCGGAAAACGAATTGAAGAAGCCACTAATCTCGAAACTAGAGTATCAGTGCTTGGTCACATTCAGCGCGGAGGTTCGCCGACAGCTGCTGACCGCGTATTGGCAAGCCGGCTCGGTGCATTTGCAGTTGAGCTGCTGCTCGAAGGAAAAGGCGGCCGCTGCGTCGGTATTCAAAATAACGAACTTGTGCATCATGATATTATCGAGATTCTTGATGAAAAGCACACCGTTGATCAAAGCATGTACCGGCTGTCTCAAGAACTGTCAATCTAGTGTATAACCCGAGGAGGAAGTAGCAAATGAGAAAGACGAAAATAGTTTGTACGATTGGCCCGGCCAGTGAAAGCGTTGAAAAGCTTACCCAGCTGATGGAAGCGGGAATGAACGTAGCGCGCCTTAACTTTTCCCACGGAGATTTTGAAGAACACGGCGCAAGGATTAAAAATATCCGTGAAGCAGCAAGCAAGCTTGGAAAAGATATCGGGATTCTTCTTGATACAAAAGGGCCGGAAATCCGTACGCATACAATGGAAAACGGCGCAATCGAGCTTGTCACAGGCTCCGAACTGATCGTTTCAATGGATGAAGTCATCGGAACGGCCGAAAAAATTTCAGTGACGTATGAAGGTTTGGTTCATGACGTTTCCAAGGGTTCGACGATTTTGCTTGATGACGGACTGATCGGCCTTGAAGTTCTGGAGGTGAACGCAGACAAGCGCGAAATCTTGACGAAAGTGCTGAACAGCGGAACATTAAAAAATAAAAAAGGCGTCAACGTGCCGGGTGTCAGCGTCAACCTTCCGGGAATTACGGAAAAAGACGCGAAGGATATCGTGTTCGGCATTGAACAGGGCGTTGATTTTATCGCCGCATCCTTTGTGCGCCGTCCGTCCGACGTTCTTGAAATCCGCGAATTGCTGGAAGAGCACAATGCGGCGGATATTCAAATCATTCCAAAAATCGAAAATCAGGAAGGCGTCGATAACATTGACCGCATCCTTGAAGTGTCAGACGGCCTGATGGTTGCGCGCGGAGATTTAGGCGTTGAGATCCCTGCGGAAGAGGTTCCGCTCGTTCAAAAAGAGCTGATTAAAAAATGCAACGCGCTCGGCAAGCCTGTTATTACGGCTACGCAGATGCTTGACAGCATGCAGCGCAATCCGCGCCCGACGCGGGCCGAAGCAAGCGATGTTGCGAATGCGATTTTTGACGGAACTGACGCGATCATGCTTTCCGGGGAAACCGCAGCCGGAAACTATCCGGTTGAAGCCGTTCAAACGATGCACAATATTGCATCCCGTTCTGAACAGGCGCTCAACCATAAAAAAATCCTGTCTGCGAGAAGCAAGCAGGTAGGCATGTCGATTACGGACGCCATCGGACAGTCTGTTGCACATACGGCAATCAATTTGGACGTTTCTGCGATCGTGGCGCCGACCGAAAGCGGCCATACGGCGAGAATGATCTCCAAATACCGTCCAAAAGCGCCGATTGTAGCGGTTACGGTCAATGACTCCGTATCGAGAAAGCTGTCCCTTGTATTCGGCGTTTTCGCAAAAAGCGGACAAAATCACAGCACAACGGACGAAATGCTCGAAAATGCCGTGCAGAAGTCGCTTGACAGCGGCATCGTTCACCACGGCGATTTGATCGTTATTACGGCCGGCGCTGTCGGTGAAGCTGGTACAACGAACTTGATGAAAGTGTATGTTGTCGGCGATGTGATCGCAAAAGGCCAGGGGATCGGACGCAAATCAGCATACGGAGAAGTGGTCACGGCTCAGAATGCGAATGAAGCGGCCGAAAAAATGAAAGAGGGCGCTGTTTTGGTCACGAAAAGCACTGACCGCGATATGATGGCTTCCCTTGAAAAAGCGTCTGCCCTGATTACTGAAGAAGGCGGGTTGACAAGCCATGCGGCAGTCGTAGGCTTAAGCCTCGGCATCCCTGTCATCGTCGGATTAGAAAACGCGACTTCGATTTTGACAGATGGCGACGACATTACGGTCGACTCTGCCCGCGGAGCGGTGTACAGAGGACACGCAAGCGTGCTTTAATCGCATATACTGGAAAGAAGGGGAATCATATTTCCCTTCTTTTTTTACACGGTAGAAAGGACTTTAGTCCGGCCGTTCTGTTCCTTACAGAATTTGAGGTGAAAACGATGAAGTTTTTCCTGTTGTTTCTCATTATTTTTCCGGCATGTGAAATCGGTCTGTTCCTATTGTCCGCAAAATCGATCGGCGTTTTGCCGACCGTGCTGCTGATCATTTTGACGGGTTTTCTCGGTGCGGCTCTCGCTAAAAAACAGGGCATAGAGATTTACCATAAAGTCCAGCGTGATCTGCAATACGGGAAGATGCCGGGTGATGCGATGTTAGACGGGCTGTGCATTTTTGTCGGCGGCATGCTGCTTTTGCTTCCCGGGTTTTTATCCGACATGATCGGCTTGTTGCTCCTGCTTCCGCTGACGCGCAATCGGCTAAAACCGTTTTTATCACGCAGGCTGAAAAAAATGTCTGAAGGAAGACGGATAAAAATTATTAAATAATGTATAGCGGCAGCCTGCTGTATAGCGGATTGTCGTTTATTTTTGGCTTCCTTTAATAAAAAACCAGATTTCCTTGAATATACCTGTTGTAAAGAGGGCCTGAATCAGAACGAAAAGAGCGGGCCCCATGATCAATCCGAGAAAACCAAACAGCTTGATGCCGGCAAAAAGGGCGATCAATACGCCCAAAGGATGAATTCCGATCGACCTGCTCAATATTTTAGGCTCGGCAAGCTGCCTGAATGTCAGGACAACGATATACAAAACGCCGATGCCGATGGCAAGCGGAAGCTGCTTCGTGATCACCAAATATAAAATCCAGGGGACAAATACCGATCCTGCTCCTAAATACGGAAGAAGATCGACAAGCCCGATAAAAAAAGCAATCGCCACAGCGTGATTGATGTTCAGTATGATAAGGCCGATCAGGACGAGGAGCATCGTGATCGAAACGAGCAAAGCTTGAGCTTTCAAAAAGCCGGCCACCGCTTTTTTTAGTTCGGCATAAACCGCCATTCCCCCTCTGATCAGACGGCCAGGCAAAACCGTCTGCACCCATTTTTTCAATTTGTGCAAATCCTTGCTGATGAAAAAGGTGGCAAGGAGCGAAAAAATCAGCACGGCCGCCATGTTCGGCAAAAAGGCGAAAAAGAGCGGGACCATTTCTAAAATTTTGGAAAGAAATGATGCGGTGCCGGAAGCGAATTCGCTTCCTACATTCTCGATCTGGGCAATGATCGATTCCTGCTGGCCGGCATCCAGTCCGTCAAAAAATGCGGCAAGCTGGTTATAAAGCGGCATAATCTGATCGGTGAAAAAACGCTCGGCATAAAAAGCTGCTTTTTGAAATTGAGCGGGCAGCACTTTGGCCAAATATGCGGCGCCGGAGACAATTTCGGCAACGACGAGTGTCATAAAGCCGGCCCCCGCGGTCAAAAAGCCGACGAGAACGATGCCCACATTAACGCCCCGCGGAAATCCCGTCCATTTTTCCAGCCATTCCACAAAAGGGTTGATGATGATGGCCAGAATAAGAGCGATCACAAAGGGATAGGTTAACGGAAAAGAGTAGTATCCGGCTATTCCGGCCGCTGCCGCCAAGAAAAGCACACAGCATGCCCGGAGCGCAATTGTTACATAGGATTGATTCAATTCTAAAATCCTCCCGCGAAAAAAGCGTGTCCTTTTTTTCATTTTATTCATGAGTCTTGCGATTATGAGACAGGTCATTAAAAAATGGAGATGAAACACATGTTTACACAAGCCAATTTATTTTTGCTTCTTTTGCTGGCGGTCGCTTTAATAGCGAAAAACCAGTCTCTCATATTTGCCGTCGCAGTGCTTTTGGTCATCAAGCTGATCGGGCTCGACCAAAAGCTGTTTCCCGCGATTCAGTCAAAGGGAATCAACTGGGGCGTTACGGTCATTACGATTGCCGTTCTTGTACCGATCGCCACCGGGGAGATCGGGTTTAAGCAGCTCGGAGAAGCGATGAAATCGTATTATGCGTGGATCGCCCTTGGAGCCGGGATTCTCGTTGCATTGATCGCCAAAAACGGCATCACGCTGCTGGCGGACGACCCGCATATCACCACCGCCCTTGTTTTCGGAACGATTTTGGCTGTCGCGTTATTCAAGGGCGTCGCAGTCGGCCCTTTAATCGGGGCGGGCATCGCATACCTTGCTATGCAGATCGTCCAGTATTTTACATCATAGATCCTGAATTTTTTCGACATCCCCTTTGTGAAAAGGGGATGTTTTGTTTCGTCTCTAAAAAAATTTCAGGGCCGTATTTTTTCAAAAAAACATAATTGAATATAAATAAAACGGCTGAAACTACTAAAAATCTGTAAATAGAAGACAGCAATCTCAAAAAATAAGAAAAAAAAACTATAGTTAAACATTTAACAAATGTCTGATAATTGTTATAATATAAATACGCTTAATCTTTATTAAGCATATCGGAGTATTGAATGGTATAAAGACGCACGATTGTTTTATTTGAAAAACAATTAAAATGTAAGCATTTTCTTTTTGGGACAAAGAGGGTGCATACAGTCTGCGTTGTGTTTGCTCCAAGGTTTTGGTTTAATTTTAAAAGGGGAAATTTTTAAAAAAAGGGAGAGATGTATATGACAGCAACACGCGGCCTTGAAGGGGTAGTCGCTACTACGTCATCCGTAAGCTCAATTATTGATGATACTCTTACATACGTAGGGTATAACATCGATGATTTGACAGAAAACGCAAGCTTTGAAGAAATCGTATACCTGCTTTGGCATTTAAAGCTGCCAAACAAAGCCGAGCTTGAAGAACTTAAAAAGCAGCTTTCTGAAAATGCCGGTATCCCCAACGAATTAATTGATCATTTCAAATCCTATTCAAATCGAAAAGTCCATCCGATGGCAGCGATCCGCACAGCCGTTTCTTTATTGGGGCTGTATGACGATGAAGCTGACCAGATGGATGCGGAAGCAAACTACAGAAAAGCGGTTCGCCTGCAAGCCAAGATGCCGACTCTTGTCGCTGCTTTTTCAAGAATCCGCAAAGGGCTTGAGCCAATCGAACCAAATCCTGAACTCGGCGTTGCCGCCAATTTTCTCTACATGCTGAACGGAAAAGAGCCTGCCCCTGTGGAAGTGGAAGCCTTTGATAAAGCATTGATTCTCCATGCGGACCATGAACTGAACGCCTCTACATTTACGGCACGGGTATGCGTGGCTACGCTTTCAGACGTGTATTCCGGAATCACGGCTGCGATCGGAGCCTTGAAAGGCCCGCTTCACGGCGGTGCAAACGAAGGAGTTATGAAAATGCTTACAGAGATTGGCGATGTAGAAAACGTAGATTCCTATATTCATGCCAAGCTCGAAAAGAAAGAAAAGATCATGGGATTCGGCCACCGCGTATACCGTCAGGGCGATCCGCGGGCCAAGCACCTCAAGGAAATGAGCAGACGGCTGACGAATTTAACCGGTGAGAGCAAATGGTTCGACATTTCTGAGCGGACTGAGCAAATTGTCACAACTGAAAAAAAGCTCCCGCCAAACGTAGACTTTTACTCTGCTTCGGTTTATCATAGCTTAGGAATCGACCATGATTTATTCACTCCTATCTTCGCGATCAGCAGGGTGTCAGGCTGGCTGGCGCATATTCTCGAACAGTATGAAAACAACCGTCTGATCCGTCCGCGAGCCGATTATACGGGGCCGGACATGCAGAAGTTCATTCCGATTGAAGAAAGAAGCTGAACGGATGGAGGAAGAGGCTGTCCGCACTTCACGGGGGGCGGCCTCTTGCACCCGCGGTTTGCAAATGAACGTATGAATCTATGAAAAAACATGCTTGTCCTCTTGTTTAGGAGGAAACAAATGTTTTTCAATATTGCATTACATAACATGGGAGGTTTTATTGTGGCACAAGGTGAAAAAATTACAGTCTCTGGCGGAGTATTAAACGTTCCAAATAACCCGATCATCCCGTTTATTGAAGGAGACGGAACCGGTCCTGATATTTGGAGAGCGGCTTCAAGGGTTTTGGAAGCAGCCGTTGAAAAAGCATACAAAGGCGAAAAGAAAATCACTTGGAAAGAAGTCTATGCCGGTGAGAAGGCATTTAACAAAACGGGCGAATGGCTTCCGGAGGAAACGCTTGACACGATCCGCGAATATCTCATCGCCATCAAAGGTCCTTTAACGACACCGGTAGGGGGCGGAATCCGCTCGTTAAACGTTGCGCTCAGACAGGAGCTTGACCTGTTCACATGCTTACGTCCTGTCCGCTATTTCAAAGGCGTTCCTTCTCCGGTTAAACGCCCTGAAGATACAGACATGGTCATCTTCCGCGAAAATACTGAAGACATTTACGCGGGCATTGAATACGCCAAAGGCTCCGATGAAGTGAAAAAGCTGATTTCCTTCCTGAAAGACGAGCTCGGCGTCAATAAAATCCGTTTCCCTGAAACGTCAGGCATCGGCATCAAACCGGTTTCTGAAGAAGGAACATCAAGACTTGTCAGAGCGGCAATCGAGTATGCGATTGAGCACGGCCGCAAATCCGTGACCCTCGTTCACAAAGGAAACATCATGAAATTCACTGAAGGTGCCTTTAAAAACTGGGGATATGAAGTGGCTGAAAAAGAATTCGGCGATAAAGTATTTACATGGGCCGAATATGACCGCATTGCCGAAAAAGACGGAAAAGACGCTGCCAATAAAGCGCAAAGCGAAGCTGAAGCGGCTGGAAAAATCATCATTAAAGACAGCATCGCCGACATTTTCCTTCAGCAGATTCTGACGCGTCCGGCAGAATTTGATGTCGTAGCGACAATGAACCTAAACGGGGATTATATTTCTGACGCTCTTGCCGCCCAAGTCGGGGGAATTGGGATTGCGCCTGGAGCGAACATCAACTATGAAACAGGACATGCCATTTTTGAAGCGACTCATGGCACGGCTCCTAAATATGCAGGTCTTGACAAGGTCAACCCATCCTCAGTCATCCTTTCCGGCGTCCTGCTTCTTGAGCATTTAGGCTGGAATGAAGCCGCAGATCTTGTCATTCAGGCGATGGAAAAAACGATCGCATCAAAAGTCGTCACTTACGACTTTGCCCGTTTGATGGACGGAGCGACAGAAGTGAAATGCTCTGAGTTCGGAGACGAGCTCATTAAAAACATGTCTTAAACGGCAAGTTTTATCCAAATACAATCATTTAAAGGGGTAGAAAAAATGGGTAAGAAGCGAAATAAAGTATCTGTTATCGGAGCGGGTTTCACGGGTGCAACCACTGCATTTCTGACGGCGCAAAAAGAATTGGCCGATGTCGTATTGGTCGATATTCCGCAGCTGGAAAACCCTACGAAAGGAAAAGCGCTCGATATGCTTGAATCGAGCCCGGTCCAAGGGTTTGACGCCAATATCACTGGCACGGCAAATTACGAAGATACGGCTGATTCCGACATCGTCGTGATCACCGCGGGTATCGCAAGAAAACCCGGAATGAGCAGGGACGACCTGGTCGCTACAAACGAAAAAATCATGAGAAGCGTCACGAAAGAGGTCGTCAAATACTCTCCGGACTGTATCATCATCGTCTTGACGAACCCTGTTGATGCGATGACTTATGCCGTATACAAAGAATCCGGTTTTCCGAAAGAGCGGGTCATCGGCCAGTCCGGCGTTTTGGATACGGCCAGATTCAGAACGTTTGTCGCTCAAGAGCTGAATCTTTCCGTCAAGGACATCACGGGCTTTGTACTCGGCGGCCATGGGGATGATATGGTGCCGCTTGTCCGCTATTCATATGCGGGCGGTATTCCGCTTGAAACGCTTCTTCCAAAAGACCGCATCGATGCGATTGTCGAAAGAACGAGAAAAGGCGGGGGAGAAATTGTCAATCTGTTAGGGAACGGAAGCGCGTATTATGCGCCGGCCGCTTCGCTGACGGAAATGGTTGAAGCGATCTTGAAAGACCAGCGCCGCGTATTGCCGACGATCGCCTACCTTGAAGGCGAATACGGCTATGAAGGAATCTATCTCGGCGTACCGACCATCATCGGAGGAAACGGTCTTGAGAAGATCATTGAGCTTGAATTGACGGATTTCGAAAAAAGTCAGCTTGATAAGTCTGTCCAATCTGTGAAAAACGTCATGAAAGTTCTCTCATAGGTCAATCACCGCAGGAAGGCTTCTTACACGGGCCTTCCTGTTTTTTTGCCTTCCAAACGGGCAAAAATGAAAACGGAAAGACATAAATACAGGCTCCCGGCATATACCTAATGATAATGAGCTTCCCGTACATTTTCGTCTTTTACGTTCTCGCAATTTTTCGTACTTACGGGACCGGCGCCGGCTGTTTTACCGAAATTATAAAGTTTATGTAATACACAGAAAAAATCAAATTGTCGAACAGACAGGCTTTCGTTACAATAAGAGTGAAAACGTTTATGAATCAAAAAAGAGAGATAGAGATGTCGGGGAAATATGAAGCCTGGAGGCGTGTCATGAGCAAAAAGATATTAGTTGTAGACGATGAAGAATCAATTGTTACCCTTCTAAAATATAATCTTGAACGGTCCGGCTACCAGGTCGTCACGGCCATGGACGGAGAAGCCGGCTTATTAAAGGCGATAGAGGAGAAGCCGGATCTGATCGTGCTCGATCTGATGCTCCCTAAAATGGACGGAATCGAGGTCTGCAAGGAGCTCAGGCAGCAGAAGCTGATGTATCCGATATTGATGCTTACCGCAAAAGACGATGAATTCGATAAGGTGCTTGGCCTTGAACTCGGTGCGGACGACTACATGACAAAGCCGTTCAGCCCAAGGGAGGTTACGGCAAGGGTCAAGGCGATCTTGCGGAGAACGCAGACGGTGCCTGTTCATCAGGAGGAAGCAGAGGAAGCGGATGCCGGCGAACTGATCATCGGCGAGCTGAAAATACTGCCTGAACATTATGAGGTGTATTTCCAAAATGAGCGGCTCGAGCTCACGCCGAAGGAATTTGAGCTCCTTTTATATCTTGGAAAGCATAAAGGAAGAGTGCTGACGAGAGACCTGCTTTTGAATGCTGTCTGGAATTATGATTTTGCAGGGGATACGAGGATCGTCGACGTCCATATCAGCCACCTGCGCGATAAGATTGAAAAAAACACAAAAAAACCTGAATACATTAAAACGATCAGAGGTCTTGGCTACAAAATGGAGGAGCCGAAACTGAATGATTAAATTCCGGACCCGGCTTCTGGCTGCCCTGCTGTCGCTCTTGATTCTCGTGTTTGCTTCACTCGGCTTTCTGCTCGTGCACTTGTTTCATACGTCTTACGATGAAAAGCTGGAAAGCCGCATCAAAAAAGAAGCAGAATTCATCGCCGGCCTTTCGGACACCGATCACCTTCAGTCTCCGGAGCAAGGCGAACGATTGCAAAAAGCAAGCCGTGAACTCGACAGTGCTGTATCGCTGATAGATACAAAAGGTCAGGTTCTTTTTCATTTTGGCGGCCGTCCTGATCAATCCGCCATAAAAAAAGCGGTTCAATCAAAAAATAGAGGTGAAGGCGTCCGGATCAACCCGGATGATGACTCGCGCTTCAGCTTTGCACAGCCGCTGGAAAAAGGAGGAGAGATCTACGGTTATGTCCTGATCGATTCGCCTGTCGATCCCGACGCCGGCATCAACCAAAAGATCTGGATTCTTCTCGGCGTCAGCCTCGGAACGGCGTTTCTGATCATAGCGGGCCTCGGGGCAAGAATCACCTCGCAATATACCAATCCGATCGAATCCGCGACTCAAGTTGCGATTGAGCTTGCAAAAGGAAACTATAATGCAAGAACATTTAACGAAGATGAAACGATGCTGAGCCAGTCGATCAATATGCTGGCCCAGAATTTGCAGGATATGACAAGGGCTCAGGAAATGCAGCGCGACCGGCTGCAAACCGTGATCGAAAATATCGACTCCGGACTGATTTTAATCGATGGGAAAGGCTATATTCATCTTGTGAACAGAGCCTACCAAAAACAGTTTCACGTTCAAGCCGACCAGCTTCTTTACCATTTTTACCACGAGGTGCTGGAGCATGAGGAAATTATCAATCTTATAGAAGAAATTTTCATGACCGAAACAAAGGTCCGCAAAATGTTTCATTTGCCGATCCGGATTGAAAGAAGATATTTTGAAGTCGACGGGGTTCCGATCATCGGCATGAATGATGAATGGAAGGGAATCGTCCTCGTGTTTCACGATATGACGGAGAGAAAGCAGCTTGAAGAAATGAGGAAGGATTTCGTCGCCAACGTCTCCCATGAGCTGAAAACGCCGATTACATCGATAAAGGGGTTCACTGAGACGCTGCTTGACGGAGCCATGAACGAACGGGAAACCCTGCAGCAATTTCTCTCGATTATTTTAAAAGAAAGCGGGCGTCTGGAAACCCTCATTCAGGACCTATTGGACCTTTCCAAAATCGAACAGCAAAACTTCACCTTGAATATCCAGGATTGCGACATCGGTGAAATCCTTGCAGAGATTGAAATGCTGTTAAAAAATAAGGCGGAGGAAAGAGGAATCGCGCTGAAGCTCGAAAAGCCGGAAGAATCGGCCATCGCATCGGGAGATCCGCACAGGCTGAAGCAGATTTTTTTAAATCTGGTCAACAATGCCCTCACATACACGCCGGAGGCCGGCAGTGTGACCATTTCTGCCGAGGTGCTTGAAGATGCGGTCCAAGTGAAGGTGAAGGATACGGGCATCGGCATCAAAAAAGCGGAAATCCCGAGAATTTTTGAACGGTTTTACCGGATCGATAAAGACAGAAGCAGAAATTCGGGAGGCACGGGGCTCGGCCTTGCAATCGTCAAACATTTGGTTGAAGCGCATCACGGAGAAATCGATGTTGAAAGCGAGCAGGGGAAAGGGACCGTGTTTACAGTCCGCTTGAAACGCGCGCCACATTGAGAATGAGCAATCTTTACAAAGGCTTTACAACTTTTATATACACTTTTAAAACTTGATTGATAGGATCATAAGTGAACCCCTTCATCCAAGGAGCCAAATGGACGGACGCGAGATCATCACGCGTCCCTTTTTTTGTTTGTTTTAAAAGGACTCCCGATTTTCCTTTCAAAATGAACTTTGCTAAAATAAAATAAGCAAAATATGAGCATGAAGTGAATGGAAGCTTCCATACCGGCTTCTTAGGAGGATAAAAATGACTGAGAGAAAAAAATTAGTATTGGTTGACGGAAACAGCCTGGCATACCGTGCGTTCTTCGCTCTGCCCCTTCTCAGCAATGAAAAAGGGATACATACGAACGCGGTGTACGGTTTTTCGATGATTTTGCTGAAAATGCTCGAAGAAGAAAAACCGACACACATGCTTGTCGCATTTGATGCGGGAAAGACGACGTTCAGGCATAAAACGTTTAAAGAATATAAAGGCGGCAGGCAAAAAACGCCGCCGGAGCTTTCCGAGCAATTCCCGTTTATTCAGGAGCTTTTGGACGCCTACCGCATTTCCAGGTACGAGCTTGAAAACTACGAGGCTGACGATATCATCGGAACGCTTGCCAAATCAGCAGAAGAAGACGGTTTTGAAGTCAAGATTTTTTCCGGTGACAAAGATTTGACGCAGCTTGCGACAAAAGGAACAACGGTGGCCATCACGAAAAAAGGGATTACCGATGTCGAATATTATACGCCTGACCACATTCAGGAAAAATACGGCCTTTCCCCCGGCCAGATCATCGACATGAAAGGCTTGATGGGCGATGCCTCAGACAACATTCCCGGAGTGCCGGGCATCGGCGAAAAAACGGCGATCAAGCTGTTAAAGCAGTTCCATACGGTTGAAGAGCTATTATCGTCAATAGACGAAGTGAGCGGCAAAAAGCTGAAAGAAAAGCTGAGCGAATTTAAAGAACAGGCGCTGATGAGCAAGGAGCTTGCGACGATCATGACAGACGCGCCGATCGAAGTCGGTCTCGACTCGCTCGGGTATGAAGGCTATGACAGAGAAGCGGTCATCAAGCTCTTTAAGGACCTCGGCTTTAACTCTTTGCTTGAGCGGCTTGGCGAAGAACCGGCCGAAAAAGAGGAAGAGCGGTTTGAAGACATCAATGTGACGATTCAGACGTCCATCACGGAGGAATTGTTTGCATCACCTGCTTCGTTTGTCGTCGAACAGCTCGGGGACAATTATCATGAAGCGCCGATCCTCGGTTTTTCCATCGCCAATGGAAACGGCACATTCTTCATTCCGACTGAAACGGCCATAGGTTCTGACCGCTTTAAGGAATGGGCTGAGGATGAGTCGAAAAAGAAATGGGTGTTTGACGCAAAACGCGCCGCCGTCGCCCTGCGCTGGCACGGAATCGAGCTGAAAGGGGCCGAATTTGACGTCCTTCTTGCAGCCTATATCATCAATCCGGGACATACGTATGACGATGTCGCAAGCGTGGCAAAGGAACATCAGCTGAACGTCGTCTCCACCGATGAAGCGGTCTATGGAAAAGGCGCCAAACAGGCTGTACCCGGCGAGGATGAACTTGCCGACCATCTAGGCAGAAAAGCGGAGGCGATTACGATGCTCCGCGAAACGCTGCTTGACGAATTGGAAAAAAACGAGCAGCTTGAGCTGTTTGAAGAGCTCGAAATGCCGCTTGCCCAGATCCTTGGCGAAATGGAATCCACCGGCGTCCAGGTCGATGTCGACAGGCTGAAAAAAATGGGTGAAGAGCTGTCGGGAAAACTGAAGGAATACGAAAAGAAAATCCATGAGTCAGCCGGTGAAACGTTCAACATCAACTCGCCAAAGCAGCTCGGCGTGATTTTATTTGAAAAGCTCGGACTGCCGGTCGTAAAAAAAACAAAAACGGGCTATTCCACATCAGCGGATGTTTTGGAAAAGCTCCGCGATAAGCATGTCATCATCGAGGACATTCTTCATTACAGGCAAATCGGCAAGCTGCAGTCAACATATGTCGAAGGGCTGTTAAAAGTCATCAGGAAGGATACGCATAAGGTGCACACCCGCTTTAACCAGGCTTTGACCCAGACCGGACGGCTCAGCTCGACGGATCCGAACCTGCAAAATATCCCGATCCGCCTTGAAGAAGGCCGGAAAATCAGGCAGGCATTTGTTCCGTCGCAAAAGGGCTGGCTCATGTTTGCGGCGGATTACTCGCAAATCGAGCTGAGGGTGCTTGCCCACATTTCAAAAGACAAAAACTTGATCGAAGCCTTTACAAATGACATGGACGTTCACACGAAAACGGCGATGGATGTGTTTCACGTACCTGAAGATGAAGTCACGCCTGCCATGAGAAGGCAGGCGAAAGCCGTCAACTTCGGAATCGTATACGGCATCAGCGATTACGGGCTTTCCCAAAATCTCGGGATCACAAGGAAGGAAGCCGCTGCGTTTATTGAACGCTATTTCAACAGCTTCAAGGGAGTCAAAGAATACATGGACGAAACCGTTCAGGAAGCAAAGCAGAAGGGCTATGTTACGACTCTGCTGAGCCGGAGACGATACATTCCGGAATTAACGAGCCGTAACTTCAATTTGCGCAGCTTTGCCGAACGGACAGCAATGAACACCCCTATCCAGGGAAGCGCCGCTGATATCATCAAAAAAGCGATGATCGCCATGGCGCAAAAGCTGAAAGAGAAAAATCTCAAGGCAAAACTGCTATTGCAGGTGCACGATGAATTAATATTTGAAGCGCCCGAAGAGGAAATCAAAGAGCTTGAAAAGCTGGTGCCCGAAGTGATGGAAAACGCATTGCAGCTTGATGTGCCGCTAAAAGTCGATTATGCCTCAGGGCCTTCATGGTATGACGCGAAATAATGAAAAGGAAGTGATGATGTGCCGGAGTTGCCAGAAGTCGAAACCGTCCGGCGCACTCTTGCCGGACTTGTCGCAGGAAAAACGATCGATTCCGTGGAAATCAGATGGACGAATATCATTAAACGCCCGGCAGAACCTGAGGAGTTTGCAAGGCTTCTTATAGGCGAAACGATTCAGTCGATTGACAGAAGAGGGAAGTTTTTGTTGTTTCATCTCGATCATTTTGTCATGGTCTCACATTTGAGAATGGAAGGAAAATACGGGCTTCACAAAGGCGATGAGCCTATTGATAAGCACGTGCATGTCATTTTCAGATTTACGGACGGAACGGAGCTCCGCTACCGGGATGTCAGGAAATTCGGTACGATGCACTTGTTTGCGCCGGGTGAAGAACAAACTGAGCTGCCTCTCCGGCAGCTCGGTCCGGAGCCGTTCAGCGGCGAGTTTACCGCCCAGTATTTAAGAGAGCGTCTCAAGAAAACGAGCCGATCTGTGAAAACGGCGCTGCTCGATCAGCGGACAGTCGTCGGACTGGGAAACATTTACGTAGATGAAGCGCTCTTCAGGGCCGGCATCCATCCGGAAACTACCGCGAACAAGCTGACAAAAAAACAGACCGCCCTTTTGCATGAAGAAATCGTCAAAACGCTGAAAGAAGCTGTTGAAGCAGGCGGAAGCACGGTCAGGTCTTACATCAATTCGCAAGGAGAAATCGGCATGTTTCAGCTTAAGCTCTACGTCTACGGCCGAAAAGACGAACCTTGTAAAAAGTGCGGATCCGCGATCGAAAAAACGGTCGTCGGAGGAAGAGGCACGCATTTTTGCATGAAGTGCCAAAAAAAATAAATAGGGCAAATCTGTCCAGGCATTCACAGCCGGTTAAAAACTTTCTAAGTGAAACAATACACGGACGGTTCTTATCACTCATATATATAAGAAGCCTATAAAGCTGTTAAGGCTAAAACTACACCGCCGCATCAACAGAAAGGAAGAACCGGATATGATGTTTGCATCTTTCTTGCTGCTGGCTATTGCTGTCAGCCTGGACAGTTTTTCAGTCGGATTTACTTACGGGTTAAGAAAGCTGAAGATTCCTTTCAAAGCGATTTTGATTATCGCCTGCTGCTCGGGAGCCGTCATGCTGGTCTCCATGATGATCGGCACCCTTTTGATGAAGCTGTTTCCCGTCGTTTTGACGGAAAGGCTCGGGGCCATTATTTTAATGGGGATCGGCGCTTGGGTGCTGTATCAGTTTTTCAGGCCGGAGAAAGACCAGGAACATTCTCTCTCAGAGAAAACGCTCGTGAATCTTGAATTGAAATCGCTCGGAATCGTCATCCATATATTAAGGACGCCGACGAGCGCGGACATCGATAAATCGGGCATCATCACAGGCATCGAGGCCTTCCTGCTCGGTTTTGCCCTCTCAATCGATGCCTTCGGTGCGGGAATCGGGGCAGCTGCGCTGGGATTTCCGCCCGCTCCGATGAGCGTGACGGTCTCCGTCATGAGCTCTTTGTTCGTATTTATGGGCATTCAGGCCGGGCGCTTTTTATCAAGGTGGAACTGGATGAATAAACTGACGTTTCTTCCCGGCATCATGCTGATTTTGATCGGAATTTGGAAACTGTAAAGAGGGGTGTGGGCCTAATGACTTTGGTCATCGGATTAACCGGCGGTATCGCCAGCGGAAAAAGCACTGTCGCGCACATGTTTCAGAAGCGCGGCATCACGGTTGTCGACGCGGACGTCATTGCGAAAGAAGCCGTCGAAAAGGGAATGCCGGCATATCGAAAAATCGCTGAAACATTCGGGGAGGGCGTGCTCCTTGACAACGGCGGGATCGACCGGAAAAAACTCGGAGAACTTGTATTTCAAAACGAAGACAAAAGGATGCAATTAAATGCGATCGTCCATCCCGAAGTAAGAAAAACGATGATCAAAGAGCGGGATGAGGCCATTCAGGCCGGAGAGCGTTTTGTCGTTCTCGATATTCCGCTTTTATACGAAAGCGGGCTTGAGCACCTGACAGACAAGGTGCTCGTCGTCTGGGTGCCAAAAGAGCTTCAGCTCGAGCGGCTGATGAAACGAAATTCACTAAGCGAAGAAGAGGCGCTGAATCGGATTCATGCCCAGCTTCCGCTTGATGAAAAAAGAAAAAAAGCAGACGCCGTCATCGATAACAGCGGCGGCCTGAACGATACCGAAAACCAGCTTCAGGAGCTGATTGAAGCATGGTCGCATCTGAAAAAGTGAGCGCGGGAATTCCCGTGCTCTCTTTTTTTAGCCCGTAAAACAGCTAATCCATAGTTTATCGTGCGCATTTTACCTGAAAAAGAATAAATGGTATAGCTAAAATCTTATAATGTGTTATACTTATTTTGAATAAAACATGATATGGAATGACATAAAAATAAGGGGTGTTTGTTTGATGAAGGTAAAAATTGCGATAAACGGATTCGGCCGCATCGGCAGAATGGTGTTTAGAAAAGCGATGCTTGATGATCAGATCGATATTGCGGTGATCAATGCGAGCTACCCTGCGGAAACGCTCGCTCATTTGATAAAGTATGACACAAATCACGGACGGTATGAGCCCGATGTGAAAGCTTGCGGCGATCATCTTTTGGTAAACGGCAAAAAGGTGCTGCTGACGAGCCAGAGGGATCCGAAGCTGCTTCCGTGGGCAGAGCATGAAATCGATATCGTCGTTGAAGCAACCGGGAAGTTTAACTCGAAAGAAAAAGCTGAAGCTCATATTGAAGCGGGAGCGAAAAAGGTGATTTTAACGGCGCCCGGAAAAAATGAGGACATTACGATCGTCATGGGCGTTAATGAAGGGGACTTTGATGCTGAGCGCCATGCGATCATCTCGAACGCGTCCTGTACGACGAATTGCCTGGCGCCCGTTGCAAAAGTGCTTGATGATGCGTTCGGAATTGAAAACGGCCTTGTCACGACCGTACACGCCTTTACAAACGATCAAAAAAATATCGATAATCCGCACAAAGACCTGCGGAGAGCGCGCGCCTGCGGTTCTTCGATCATTCCGACGACCACCGGAGCAGCAAAAGCGCTGTCGCTCGTCATGCCTCATTTAAAAGGACGAATGCACGGCCTTGCTTTGCGGGTGCCTGTTCCAAACGTTTCTCTCGTTGATCTTGTAGCGGATTTAAAAAGCGATGTAACCGCCGAGGACATCAATGAGGCGTTCCGTATGGCGGCAGCGGGTTCCATGGCCGGAATTATCGATGTATGCGATGAGCCGCTCGTGTCTTCGGACTTTAATACAAATCCGTTTTCTGCGGTCATTGACAGCCTGTCAACGATGGTGCTCGAAAACAGGAAAATGAAAGTGCTTGCATGGTATGACAATGAATGGGGATATTCGTGCAGGGTCGTCGATCTCATCAGATACGTTGCGTCGAGAATGAAACATCCATCAGCTGTATAAAATAAAAGCATGGACGGATAAAAATAAAAAACCCCTTAACCATCAAAACCGCCTTGCAAAAAATATTCAAACAAAGTATACTATTTTTCGTGAACTTCTAGTCGTGAGCGCTTCGGCATTACTTAAAGGGTTAGGACCTCTCCGGACTAACTTTCCCCCGTGGTAAATGACCGGTTTAGTTGCTTGGAAATTCACTTTTTAATTCTTGTTAAGGGGGGTCCATGCTATGGAAACAATGGGGCGTCACGTCATCTCCGAACTGTGGGGATGCGATTTTGATAAGCTGAATGACATGGATTTTATTGAAAAAACGTTCGTAAATGCTGCACTGAAATCAGGTGCTGAGGTGCGGGAGGTTGCGTTTCATAAGTTTGCGCCTCAAGGTGTAAGCGGGGTTGTCATTATTTCTGAATCTCATCTGACCATCCACAGCTTTCCTGAACACGGATATGCCAGCATTGATGTTTATACTTGCGGAGATTTAGATCCGAACATTGCTGCGGATTACATCGCAGAAGAATTAAGAGCGGAAACAAGAGAGAATATCGAAATACCAAGAGGCATGGGGCCTGTACAGATCAAGCAGGCAAAAGCCAAAGCACAGGCGCTTTAATGCCTTTTAAGAGGAGCCGGATGAAAAAGCGAAAACCGCTTTTTAGATCCGCTCCTTTTTCATTTCCTGCAAAATGTCGCCCGTATTCTTTTGCCATTTTGTTTTCTCTTGGAAATAGAGAGTTTTTTTAATAAAATATAGAGAAGAAAGGCAAAGGGGATATGGCGTATGAGCGTTTTCCAAAAGGTTCAGGGATTTTTTTCGACCCATGCCGAAACATCCGACCATCATCATTTGGACGAGCTGAGGAGCCGTTACTATAAAGCGACTGCAAAACAGGCCCTGGAAGCCGTAGCAGAAGTGCTGGACGGAATGGGCGGCTGCACCGTCACTTCGGTGTCGGAAGAAAGAGGGGAAATAAGCGCAGAGATTACAAAGCCGAAAAAGGCTTTTTTGGTGGCGACTGTCGTATCGATCCGCCCTTTTGAGACAGCGGTAGATTTTAATGTATCGACGGAAACGGTTATGCCGACTGATTTTGGATACAGCCGCAGCATGGTTTCGTCGGTTTATCGGGAATTGGACCGAAAGCTGGCTCCTGCTGTAAAATGAAACAACTGAATAGGGAGCTGAAAAAATGAAATGTCCAGCGTGTCAGCATAATGGGACGAGGGTTTTGGACTCCCGTCCCGTTGATGAAAGCAGATCGATTCGCAGAAGACGCGAATGCGAATCTTGCAGTTACAGGTTTACAACATTTGAAAAGGTGGAAGAAATTCCGCTGATCGTCGTTAAAAAAGAAGGAATCCGTGAAGAATTCAGCCGGGAGAAGATGCTCCGCGGCTTGATCAAAGCGTGCGAAAAGCGGCCTGTCGCTTTAAAGCAGCTTGAAGATATTTGCTTTGAAATCGAAAAAGAGCTTAGAAACCAAGGCGTTTCAGAAGTGAAAAGCGAGAATATCGGCGAAATGGTGATGGACCGCCTGGCGAAAATCGATGAGGTCGCATACGTCAGATTTGCGTCGGTATACCGCCAGTTTAAGGATATCAACGTATTTATCGAGGAACTGAAAGATTTAATAAAGAAAGAACGGTAAAGAGCTGAAAACTTGATCCAGCTCTTTTCTCATGACAAAAATCGCGGGCGGATGACATCCTGCCCGAAAAAAGGTGTAAAATGAGGACAAGAAACAAATTGGAAGGTTGACAATCGATATGAGTAATTACTGGAAAGATTTGCTTCCCGTTGATCCTTACGTCGTCAAGAGCCACGGGCTGCTTCAGGATTTGGACCGGCAAATTGTCACCCTTTTGTATCAGCCTTTGATCGGGTCTTTCTCGCTCAGCCTGTTTTTTACGCTCTGGGGAGAGCTTGAGCAAAACAGGATATGGGGGAACAGCTCGACCCACAGGCAGCTGATGGGGACGATGCAGGCCAGCCTGAAAACGATTCACGCCGAAAAAGAAAAACTTGAGGGAATCGGACTGCTGAAGACATATGTAAAAGAAACGGAGCAGGAACGCTTATTTATATACGAATTGATCGCGCCGCTCAGACCGGACGAGTTCTTTCAGGACGGAATGCTGAATGTGTTTTTGTACAACCGTGTCGGAAAAGCGCGGTTCCAGCAGCTGAAAGATTATTTTTCTCATCCGTCAGTGCCTGAAGAGGCGCGTGATGTCACGCGCTCGTTCAACGAAGTCTTTGCAGCCGTGCAGCCGAGCGAATGGAAGCTTTCGGATGATATGGCGGACGCTATGAAGCTTGCGGATGACCGGGAATATACAAAAGAGGGGCAAAGCAAACCGGTCACGGTGACAGACGACGCGTTTGATTTTCAGCTGTTTCTGGCAGGGCTGTCCGAAACGCTGATTCCAAGAAAGGCGCTGACCGGCCAAGTAAAAGAAACGATTAAAAAACTTGCTTTTCTCTACGGAATCGAGCCGCTCGATATGCAGAACGTCGTCATGTCAGCCGTTGACGAACATGATATGATCACGACAGAAGCGCTGAGGAAAGCGGCGAGCGACTGGTATCAGATCGAAAGAAACGGCCTGCTGCCCGAGCTTGTCGACAAGGTTCAGCCGCTCAGGCTGCGCGAGCATACGAATGAACAGCCGGCGTCAAAGGAAGAAACGTTGATCGCCCTTTTGGAACAGGTGTCCCCGAGAAAACTGCTTCAGGATATAGCCGGGGGGGCGGAGCCTTCCAAAGCCGATTTAAAAATCATCGAAGAAATCATGCTTGACCAAAAGCTTGAGCCGGGCGTCATCAATGTCCTGATTTATTATGTCATGCTCCGGACCGATATGAAGCTTTCGAAAAACTACATTCAAAAAATCGCTTCCCACTGGGCAAGAAAAAAAGTGAAGACGGTAAGGGAAGCGATGAAGCTCGCAAAAGAAGAAAACCGTCAATATCTCGAATGGGCGCAAGGAAAGAAAAAGCAGGGGAATAAAAAAGTCATCAGGGAAGAGAAGCTGCCGGATTGGCTGCAAAACGAGGCGGCCGAAGCACTGCCTAAGGATGAGCAGACTGCGGCAAGCAAGGAAGATTTTGAATTGCAAAAGCAAAAGCTGCTCGAAGAAGTAAAGAAACTGAGAAACCATTCCGCCCTTTAAAAAGTGAGGTGAACAAGAGGTATGGAGCCGATTAAACGAGCTTTACAAGGCGTGACGACAAGGCCTGATTTCCAAAAGCGCCTTGAGGATATGAAGAAAAAAGTCCTTTCCGACCATGATGTTCAGGAATTTCTGAAAACGCACCGGACGGAAGTGGACGAAGGAATGATTGAGAGAAGCTTGAACAAGCTGTATGAATTTACGCAGCAAAGCAAAGCATGCAGCGGCTGTCCAAGCCTGAAAGAATGCAAAAACCTGATTCAGGGGTTTTATCCAAAGCTTGTGCTGAACGGAAAAACGATTGACGTTCAGTATGACACATGCCCTGAAAAGCGAAAAGCCGATGAAAGGGAAAGACAGCGTTCATTGATCAAAAGCATCTACATTCAAAAGGATCTATTGGAAGCTACATTTGCGGATATTGACGGAGACGATCCGAGCAGGCTGAAAGTTCTTCAGCTTGCGACTGAATTCTTCCACGACTATAATGAGACGGGAAAGGGAAAAGGAATTTATATCCATGGGAGATTCGGCGTCGGAAAAACCTTTATGCTGGCGGCCATCGCCAATGAGCTTGCTTCAAAGGACCATCCGTCGATTCTCGTTTATGTTCCCGAGTTTGTCAGGGAGCTGAAAAACGCGATTCACGACCAATCATTGGAGGAAAAGCTGGATATGGTGAAATCAACGCCTGTCCTCTTGCTGGATGATATCGGAGCAGAGTCCATGTCAAGCTGGGTCAGGGATGAAGTGATCGGCACGATTCTTCAGCACAGAATGGCCCAGCAGCTGCCGACGTTTTTCTCTTCAAACTTTGACCCGGATGAGCTGAAGCATCATTTTACGTATTCCCAAAGAGGGGAAAAAGAAGATGTAAAGGCGGCAAGGCTGATGGAGCGGGTGCTGTACCTGGCTACGCCCATCCGTCTTGATGGAAAGAACCGCCGTCAATAATTCCCTTTCATACCAGGAGATGAGGATATGCCGAAAAAAGCCCTCGCAAAGTGGGCGGCGGTGCTGGCGATAGCGGCTGCCGGATTGTGGTTTAACGCAAAGTACTTCAATCTGAATCCAAGCCATATCAGGGAAGGTGTTCTATCCTTCGGCGTTTTTGCCCCGCTCATGTATATCGGATTATTAATGGTCAGGCCGTTTTTGCTTCTGCCCGCCTCCGTTTTTGCCGTAGGCGGCGGACTCGCATTCGGCTCGGTCTATGGATCTCTGTATTCTTTTATAGGAGCCGCCGGCGGAGCGTTTTTATCGTTTGCCGTTGCATACAAGCTCGGCGGAAACATGAAAAACATGCCTTTGAAGCTTGATGCGTTCCGCGCTTTTTTGCAAAAGAACGGTTTTTTCAGCATTTTGCTTTTACGGCTTGCACCGATCCACTTTGATGCGGTCAGCTATGCGGCCGGCGTATCAAAAGTAAAACCGCTGTCGTATTTGGCGGCCACGGCTGCGGGCATTATCCCCGGAACCGTTATTTTAAACGCGCTCGGATCGAGCATCATGTCCGGTGACCTCCTGGCGATTTCGGTCATGGCCGTAATCTACCTCCTTTTTATCACCGTTCCGCTCTTGTTCAGAAAAAAAGTGCAGGAGCTGCTTGATTAAAGGCTTATCCTTTTTTTACGTCTATTTTAGTTGTCCCGCCCATATACATGTACCAGATGTTGTTAGGGGGGACAAACATGCTCGAAATTACATTTGAAGATGATTATGATACAGCCGCGTTTTTGCATCTCCTTCGCAATGCGGATGAAAACCGGCATATCAAGATTCACGAGGCGCCAGGGAAGATCGGAATTGAAAAGACCCATTCCTCTGTCAGTATTCAGGAATACATCCAGCCGATTTTGACGAGATTTTTTACGGAGTGCAAAGAAGACGAATACATGCTTTCGGTCATTGAAGGAGATTACTATTTTTTGGACCGGGATGAGCAGCAGCAGATTCTGCAGCTGGCCCACAGTATCATGGAGGGGGAGCTCGAAGGTCTTCCGCTAAATCATGATGATACCCCTCGCGAATATTTCATCGAGCAGGAGCTCAAGACGATCTGTCTTGAAGAAAACGTCTTTTCGATTCGCTCCTTCATGACGTTCCGGCTCGGAAAATATTATGAGCGATTAAAAGGGTATGTCGAGGCGGCGATCGATGAATACAAAATGGAACAGGAATACCAGACGTTCATTCAATCGCTGAGAGACTACGTGACGAGGAAAGAGCCGGTGCTCGATCATGTGCGCATCGTGCATGACGGCCATTTTGTACTGTGGGAATTGAAATATATTTCAGAGCGGGAACAAAAAAAATACATAGACAGGCGGTTCGTGAGAGAACACCCGATGTATATCGATTCCCATCTGCTCGCTCCGCTCGTGTCGATCGCTCCGAAAAAAATCGACCTGTATACGAAAAACAGCGAGCATGCCATGGTACAGACGATCCAAAATATTTTTCAGGAACGGGTCCGGATTTTTTCTCTTGAATCCTTTCATCCGCAGGAAAACATTTTGGAAGAGCGTTCTTGATTTTGCTTGCAAAACGATTTATAATACATTGTAAACTTTACATTCCATGTATTGATAAGGACACGAAAAAATGAACACCGGTTGGCAGAGAGGGAGACCAAGGCTGCGAGTCTCTTAACCAAGGATCATTTTTTTACCACCTTTGAACATCAGTTGTGAACGGCGTATTGTCAAGTAATGACTGACGGGGCTTCCCGTTACAGAACCGAGAGCCGAAAAAGGCAGGCGATTTTCTGCGTTTTCGGGAAAAAGGGTGGAACCACGAATTCCGTTTATTAATCCTCGTCCCTTTCTTAGGGGGCGGGGTTTTTATTTTGCATAAAAAAGGAGTGACTAGGATGTCAGATATGGTAAAAATCACATTTCCTGACAGAGCGGTTAAGGAGTTTGCAAAAGGGACGACAACAGAAGATATCGCGGCATCGATCAGTCCCGGCTTAAAGAAAAAGGCCATCGCCGGAAAATTAAACAGCAAAGAAATCGATCTGCGCACACCGATCCATGAGGACGGCGCGATTGAGATCATTACGGAAGGCAGCGACGAAGCGCTTGAAATCATGCGCCACAGCACTGCACACTTAATGGCCCAGGCGATTAAGCGGCTTTATCAAAACGTCAAGCTCGGCGTCGGCCCTGTGATCGAAAACGGCTTCTACTATGATGTTGACCTGGAAGAAGCGCTCACACCGGAAGATCTCCCGAAAATCGAGAAAGAGATGAAAAAAATCATCGGAGAAAATCTGCCGATCGTCAGAAAAGAGGTCAGCCGCGAAGAAGCGAAAGCAAGGTTCGCCGAAATCGGCGACGACTTGAAACTGGAGCTGCTTGATGCGATTCCTGAAGGAGAGACGGTATCGATCTATGAGCAAGGCGAGTTCTTCGATTTGTGCCGCGGCGTCCACGTTCCGTCGACGGGAAAAATCAAGGAGTTCAAGCTGCTCAGCCTTGCCGGCGCATACTGGCGCGGCGACAGCAACAATAAGATGCTGCAGCGCATCTACGGTACGGTGTTCTTCAAAAAAGCCGACCTTGAAGAGCATCTGCGCCTGCTTGAAGAAGCGAAAGAACGCGATCACAGAAAGCTCGGAAAAGAATTAAAATTATTCGCGATTTCGCAAAAAGTCGGCCAGGGGCTGCCGCTTTGGCTTCCGAAGGGCGCGACGATCAGACGCGTCATCGAGCGCTATATCGTCGATAAAGAAATCGCCCTCGGCTATGAGCATGTTTATACGCCTGTGCTCGGAAGCAAGGAGCTTTACGAAACATCGGGCCACTGGGATCATTATCAGGATACGATGTTCCCGCCGATGGAAATGGACAATGAAACATTGACGCTTCGTCCGATGAACTGCCCGCATCACATGATGATTTATAAAAACGACATTCACAGCTACCGCGAGCTGCCGATCCGGATCGCAGAGCTCGGAACGATGCACCGCTACGAAATGTCCGGTGCGCTTTCAGGACTCCAGCGCGTCCGCGGCATGACGCTGAATGACGCACATATTTTCGTCCGTCCGGATCAGATCAAGGAAGAATTCATCCGCACCGTCCGCTTGATTCAAGACGTGTACAAAGACTTCGGATTAAACAACTATACATTCCGCCTGTCTTACCGCGATCCGGAGGATACCGAGAAATATTATGATGATGACGAAATGTGGAATAAAGCGCAATCGATGCTGAAAGCAGCGATGGATGAGATGGGGCACGACTACTATGAGGCGGAAGGAGAAGCGGCGTTCTACGGACCGAAGCTCGACGTTCAAGTCAAAACAGCGATCGGCAAAGAAGAAACGCTGTCAACCGTTCAGCTTGACTTCCTGCTTCCTGAAAGATTTGACCTGACATATGTCGGCGAAGACGGCAAACCGCACCGTCCTGTCGTTATTCACAGGGGCGTCGTATCGACAATGGAGCGCTTTGTGGCGTTCTTAATTGAAGAGCATAAAGGCGCGCTTCCGACATGGCTTGCGCCGGTGCAGTTCCAGGTGATCCCTGTATCGCCGTCCGCGCACCTTGACTACGCAAAACAAGTCCAGGAACGGTTGCAGCGCGAAGGATTGCGCGTTGAAGTCGACAGCCGCGATGAAAAGATCGGCTATAAAATTCGTGAAGCGCAAATGCAAAAGATTCCGTACATGCTCGTCGTGGGCGACCAGGAAGCCGAAAACGAAGCGGTCAATGTCCGCAAATACGGAGAGCAAAAATCAGAAACGGTTTCGCTTGAAGATTTCGTAAAAAAAGCCGTTGCTGAAGCAAGAAAATAAAACGAAAAAAAGCATGATTCCATTCGGAGTCATGCTTTTTTTGCGGCCAGAATATCGAACAGTTCGCTTAAATGACGGATTTCGTGGTCGGGTTTTACTTCGGTTTCGTTCACATTGCCTTTGCGGTTGACCCAGACGGTCTGAATGCCTGCTCTGGATGCGCCGAGAATATCTGTGTTCAAATTATCCCCGACCATCACGGCGTCTTCTTTCGCAATGCCGAGAAGATGAAGACAGTGTTCAAAAATGCTCGGGTCAGGCTTCCCTTTTCCGAAATTTCCGGAAATGACGATTTCCTTGAAATAAGGGGCAAGCTCAGGCACGCCGGCCAATTTTTCTCTTTGCAGGCTCGGATCACCGTTTGTCAGCAATAACAGCTCGAATTTTCCTTTTAATTCATCCAAAACGGCAAATGTTTCTTCATAGACGAAAGGGCTCTTCCGGCGCACGGCCGCAAAATATTCGCCCAGCTCTTCCCCGAAAGCGGGATCATCGATTCCGGATGCTTTCAGCCCGTTTGTCCATGCGTTTTTTCTGTATTCAGGGACGATTTTGTTCAGCTTTTGAAATCCTTCGCTGATCGGGTCGCTGAAATTCGACCAAAGCCCTTCAAACGGATTGATGCCGATCATCACGGTGTAGGGATACGTTTCATAAGATGTGTAAAGATCGCGCGCTGCCCGGCGTACAGCGGCTTCGAATTCATCCGAGCCGATCCCGTATTTTTTTTCGGCTTTCATACACGTTTCGGCAAATGCCGTACTGACGCTTTTTTCATCCCAGAGCAATGTGTCGTCTAAATCAAAAAATACGGCTTTCATGATCGTCTCCTCTGTCATGGATTTATCAATGTCTCATTTATTTTACAATAGATCAATAGGATGATAAAGCAGAGATTTTAAGAATGTGATGTGATAAAGCGCGAAAGTTTGAATGGCGATAGATATGATAAAATGAGGGCGGACTCAAAATTTGTGAGAAAGCAAGGGGATAACATGATCCATTTAATGATCATGATGCTGGAAAGAGTGGGGATCATCGTGATCCTTGGTTTTATTCTCGCCCATATGAAGGTGTTCCGGCAGCACCTTCAGCATCCGGAAGGATATAAGGGGAAGGCCGTTCTCATTTGTATCTTTTCACTTTTCAGCATTATCAGCAACTATACGGGAATTGAGATTCGAGATCACGAGATTTTAAACAATGATTGGATTTTTGCGATCGACCCGTCGAGCTCGATCGCCAATACGAGAATTCTCGGAGTCGAAATCGGCGGCTTGATCGGGGGGCCCTTCGTTGGCGCCGGGGTCGGGATTCTTGCGGGAATTCACCGTTTTTCGCTTGGAGGAAGTACGGCTTTAAGCTGTGCGGTTTCTTCCGTGTTGGCGGGGGTTATATCGGGTTATATCGGGCGTTTTTTCCGGAAGAGGCACCAAATGGTGACGCCGCGGGTCGCGGCTCTTGCAGGCATTTCAATGGAAGCGCTGCAAATGATGATGATCATCATGCTTGCTGCGCCGCGGTCAGACGCTGTAGCGCTCGTTCAGATGATCGGCATCCCGATGGTCATCGTCAATGGGACAGGCAGTTTTATCTTTCTGTCGATCATTCAATCGATTATCCGTAAAGAAGAACAGGCAAAAGCCATGCAGACGCACAAGGTGTTTTCGATTGCCGATCAGACGCTGCCGTTTTTCCGCCAGGGGCTGAATGAGACATCGTGCAAAAGCGCGGCCCTGATTATTCATCAGATGACAGGCACGGATGCCGTGTCGATTACAGACAGGGAAACGATTCTCGCGCATGTCGGCGAAGGGGCTGATCACCATATTCCTTCGAGAAGCCTGATCACCGGTTTATCGAAAAAAGTCATCAAAACGGGGAAAGTCATGAAGGTGAAATCGCGCGACGAAATCGAGTGCACCCATCACTCTTGCCCGCTTCAGGCCGCGATTGTGCTGCCCCTGATCTCCAACCGGAAGACGATCGGCACTCTGAAGCTGTACTTCAAGAATCCGGCGGGGCTAAACCGCGTGGCAGAAGAGCTTGCCGAAGGCCTTGCGATGCTTTTTTCAACACAGCTTGAGCTCGGGGAAGCGGAGCTGCAAAAGAAGCTATTGAAAGATGCCGAAATCAAAGCGCTGCAAGCTCAGGTCAATCCGCATTTTTTATTCAATGCGATTCATACGATCTCAGCATTGTGCCGGACAGACGCCGAAAAAACGAGAAAGCTCCTGCTTCAGCTCAGCGTCTATTTCCGCTCAAACCTGCAGGGGGCGAGGCAGCTATTGATTCCGCTCTCAAAGGAGCTGAACCATCTTGAAGCATATTTATCCTTGGAGCAGGCGCGTTTTCCGGGAAAATATACAATCGATTTTCACATTGAGGACGGGCTTGAACATATGGAAATACCGCCATTTATTTTGCAGATGCTTGTGGAAAACGCGCTGCGCCACGCTTTTCCGAAAAAACAGAAGACGTGCAGGGTGACCGTTTGCGTCCGTTCGGAGCAAGGCGGCGTCCTCATGAAGGTGTCAGACAATGGCAGGGGAATCGAGCCCGGGATGCTGGAGCAATTGGGAAAAACGCCGTCGTCTTCAAAGGAAGGAAACGGGACGGCGCTTTACAATCTGAACCAGCGGCTGACGGGCCTGTTCGGACAGCAGGCCGCTTTAAAACTGTCCAGTGAACGCGATAAAGGAACTGAAGTGTCTTTCAAAATTCCTTTTAAATCGCAAAGGGAGGATGAAGATCGATGCTTAAGGTATTAATCGTTGACGATGAAATGTTTGCCCGCGACGAATTGAGATATTTGCTGGAGCGGACGAAAGAAGTGGGTACGATAGACGAAGCTGAACATATCGAAGAAGCATTTGACAAAATGGCGGACCAAAAGCCGGATATTCTTTTTTTAGACATCGATTTGTCAGGGGAAAACGGATTCGACATCGCCAAGCGCCTGAAAAAAATGTCGGCGCCGCCGGCTGTCGTGTTTGCCACGGCATATGACGAATATGCGCTGAAAGCATTTGAAGTCGATGCGATCGACTATTTGACAAAGCCCTTTGATGAAGAGCGCATCAGACAAACGATCAAAAAATACAGACGAATGCACCCGGAAAACAACGAGGAAAAGCCGCCGTCCGGCCATCAAAGGCTTGCTCTCAACGTTGACGAGTCGATCGTGATCCTCGACGCTGCTGAAATCGTCTATGCCGGATTGAAAGACGGCCGGGTCATCGTCAAAACCTTTGATACGTCGTATGCAGTCCACGATACGCTGGTCGTGCTTGAGCAAAAGCTTCCGCAATCTTTGTTTATCAGGGTTCACAGAAGCTTTTTGGCCAACATGGGCCATATGAAAGAGGTAAAGCCTTGGTTCAACTCGACGTATAATCTGCTGATGAAAGACGGCTCAACGATTCCTGTCAGCCGTACATATGCAAAAGAACTGAAAAAACTGCTTCATTTGATGTGAAGCAGTTTTTAATGAATCCTTTGCAGTCCCGGACGGCCAGCTTCAATGACAAAGCCCGCATATGTCGAGACAGGAGCTCCCGGGCGGGTAATGTAAGGAAGAACCTGAAAGTCGGCTTTGAGCTGTTTGGGAGTCATCGTACAGCGGACGTAGCCGCGCTGTGCATTGTACAGCTTGACATGGGGATTTCCCAGCCAGATCGGTGCCAGCGAATCGGTTTCTGACCCATCGCCGTCTGAGGAGATGGATGTGGTAATCAGCTCTGTGCCGATCGTTTTTGACTGAGGATCATTGAAATCTGCTTTCAGATCCGCAGCGGCGTGTCGATGGATGTCCCCCGTCAGAACGACGGGATTTTGGATGCCGCATGTTTGATATGCGGAGAAAAGCCTGTCGCGCGTAGCGGGATAGCCGTCCCACTGATCGACGCTGTACGCCGTTCCCGGTCCGGTGTCGCGGTCGATTTGCGCCAAAACGACCTGCTGCGTGAGCATATTCCAAATTGCATTCGACCTGCTCAGCCCGCGGAACAGCCACTGCTCCTGGGCTTTTCCGAGTATGGACCGGGACGGATCGAGCCGTTCCCGCTCGTTTGCCGGATATTTGCTGCGGTACTGCCGGGTGTCAAGGACGTTGAATTCAGCCAGGTTTCCATAGCGGAAACGCCGGTACATGAGCATATCCGGCCCCTTTGGAATCGAGGCGCTTCTGACCGGAATGTTTTCATAAAAAGCTTGATAGGCGGCTGCGCGCTGCTTGAGAAACTCTTCGACAGAAGGGTTATATTGCGAATACACGCCGGCATAATTGTTTTCCACTTCATGGTCATCCATGGTCACGATCCAAGGCGCTAATGCGTGGATCGCCTGGAGGTCAGGATCGGTCTTGAAAAGGGAGTACCGCAGACGATATTGGCTGAGGGTGACAGTCTTTGCATTGTGCACATCGGACAGCTTGACATCCCGGTAAAGATTGTTTTCATTAATGGGATATTCGTAAATATAGTCGCCAAGGAAAAACACGACGTCGGGATGGTCCGCGGCCATGTGGCGATAAGCGGTGAAATAGCCGTGGTACCAGGCCTGGCACGATGCAAGGGAAAATGACATCCCGGCAAGATCGGCATACGGAGGAGGCGCGGTTTTCGTGCGGCCGACCCGGCTGATCTCATCACCCGCTTTGAATCTGTACCAATAATATCTTGCCGGCTTCAGTCCGTTCACTTCGACATGGACCGAGTGGGCAAGCTCCGGGAGGGCTGATGCCGTTCCGCGCCTGACGATTTTGCGAAAATGCTCATCTTCGGCGATCTCCCACCTGACCGGCACACTCCTGTCCGGCATTCCGCCCAAACCGTCTTCAGCAAGCGGGTCCGGTGCAAGTCTCGTCCATAATACAAATCCGTCCGGGAGCGGTTCGCCCGAGGCCACTCCCAGCTTAAACGGGTCGTCCGTAAACACCGGTGATTCTGCGGCGAGGGAATCGTCTTCAGGTTCCAATCCCCGGTTGATCAAGGATGCAAGTTCTAAGCGCCGTCCGGGCATGCCGGTCTGTTTTCCGGTATGCATATTTTTCTTTAGGCCCCCTTTCTTTTTTCACGTTACTAACTATACGATGGATGCTTGCCAATTAGCACAAATTGGAATGGATATATTGTGAAAATCGGCAAGCGCCCATACCGGGGAAGATCTGTATTTCACCGCCCGATTTCTGCAACTGATCTTCGATATCCGGCGAGTTTTAATGAAAGCGCTTTTTCTCCGGGCTTTGTTTTATATAATGATGCCAACAAAGCCAAAGAGGTGATCGACATGAGTGCGAAAAAGGTATACGGCTTTTTAACACAGGCATGTATTTTCGCTGTCATTATGCTTGTTTCAAACGGAATCGCCGGTTTGCTGCCCATTCCGATTCCGGCATCAGTCATTGGGCTGGTTCTTTTATTCACGCTGTTATGCATGAAGGTAGTCAAGCTTGAGCAGGTCGAATCGCTCGGCGCGGCATTAACCTCTCTCATCGGATTTTTATTCGTTCCTTCGGGGATTTCCGTCATGAATTCGCTCGGTGTCATGGAAAAATACGGATTGTTGATCGTGTTCGTTATTCTTCTGGCTACCGTCATTTTGCTTGGCGCAACCGGACTGTTTTCTCAGATAATTCTGTCCGCCGGCGGCAAAAAGCGGGAAGCCGGGACGCTTGAAACAGAAACAGCCAAAAAAACAGCTTCTTAAAGGGGGTTTTCAGGTATGTCACCGTATTTCGGCATCGTCGTATCGCTTGCCGCTTTCGGGATCGGCACTTATCTTTTTAAAAAAACAAACGGATTTTTCTTGTTTACGCCTTTGTTCGTCGCCATGGTGCTCGGCATCGCATTCCTTAAAATCGGTGGTTTTTCGTATGAGGATTACAAAAGCGGGGGAGATATCATTAAGTTCTTTTTAGAGCCCGCAACGATCGCGTTTGCGATTCCTTTATACAAGCAGGCGGCTACATTGAAGAAGTATTGGTGGCAGATTCTCTCGGCCATCGTTGCCGGCTCCGTCTGTTCGGTCGCCGTCGTTTATCTCATTGCAAAAGGAATCCACCTTGACGACGCCGTCATGAAGAGCATGCTGCCGCAGGCTGCCACAACGGCGATCGCTCTGCCGTTATCAAAAGGCATCGGCGGCATCACGGACATTACGGCATTTGCGGTTATTTTTAACGCTGTCATCGTCTATGCGCTTGGGGCGCTCTTCTTAAAACTCTTTCGCGTAAAGAATCCGATCGCAAAAGGCTTGGCGCTTGGTACGTCAGGACATGCCCTCGGCGTGGCTGTCGGGATCGAAATGGGGGAAGTCGAAGCCGCCATGGCAAGCATTGCAGTCGTTGTCGTCGGCGTTGTGACCGTGTTCGTCATTCCGGTGTTCATTCAGATCGTCGGCGGATAAGAGGCTCGAAAAAAGAAAAATAAAATCAGCGTTGCGATTTTAAATACGACCTGTTATAATAACGAATGTTGCAATAAATTTTATATCTTGACTTGAAAGATTTATTTATGTAAGATGGATAATGAATTGAATATATATCAACAAGCAGAAGCACCCGCTTCTCACCTGATTGACACATTCTTGTAGTTGGCAGGTTAAACGTACATTCTTATTTTTTCATGCAGATGTTCGCAGTGTGGGTGTTTTTATGCCCGCACTTTTTGTTTGCCTGTGAAAATGCAATGAAGCGGTCAAAATGAGTTGTGAAATCAATTCAAAGATTCTATGGAGGTGGCTCATTATTAGCAAAGATCAATTGGTTAATGAGGGTATCCGTGCGCGTGAGGTTCGTTTGATCGGACAAAATGGCGACCAGCTTGGGATCAAATCCCGCCAGGAAGCACTTGAAATTGCCGGTCGCGCCAATCTTGACCTTGTGTTAGTTGCAGCAAATGCAAAACCGCCTGTCTGCCGGATTATGGACTACGGAAAGTACAGATTCGAGCAGCAGAAAAAGGAAAAAGAAGCACGCAAAAATCAAAAAATCATTAACTTAAAAGAAGTGCGGCTGAGCCCTGGTATTGAAGAGCACGACTTTAATACAAAGCTTCGCAACGCCATCAAGTTTCTGCAAAAAGGGGACAAAGTGAAAGCATCCATCCGCTTTAAAGGCCGCGCGATCACGCATAAAGAAATCGGACAGCGCGTGCTTGACCGTTTTTCGGAAGCATGCGCGGAAGTTGCGACCGTTGAAACGAAGCCGAAAATGGACGGCCGCAGCATGTTCCTGGTGCTTGCACCTAAAAATGAAAAGTAATTAAGGAGGAAACATCCATGCCAAAAATGAAAACTCACCGCGGATCTGCGAAACGTTTTAAAAAGACAGGTTCCGGGAAACTGAAACGTTCTCATGCATATACAAGCCACTTGTTCGCAAATAAATCTCAAAAACAAAAACGCAAGCTTCGCAAAGGCGCGATCGTCAGCGCAGGCGATTTCAAACGCATCAAGCAGCAGCTTGCTAACATTAAGTAATTCGGAAAAGGGATAATTAGGAGGGAAATCTAATGCCAAGAGTAAAAGGCGGAACTGTTACACGCAAACGTCGTAAAAAGGTTCTTAAATTAGCAAAAGGTTATTTTGGTTCAAAACATACATTATATAAAGTAGCTAACCAGCAAGTGATGAAATCCGGAAACTACGCTTTCCGTGACCGTCGTCAGAAAAAACGCGACTTCCGCAAACTGTGGATCACTCGTATCAATGCCGCAGCTCGTATGAACGGCCTTTCTTACAGCCGTTTAATGCACGGTCTGAAACTTTCCGGCATCGAAGTAAACCGCAAAATGCTTGCCGATCTTGCTGTAAACGATCTTTCTGCATTCAATCAGCTTGCTGACGCTGCTAAAGCTCAATTAAACAAATAATGAAAAGGGCCGCGTTTAAGCGGCCCTTTTCATTTAAGGGCAAGGGGAGAAACACCGAATGCATCTGATGCTGATATTCTTTATGATCATTAACGGATACGGCTTTTTCATGATGAGAGCAGACAAACGAAGAGCCGTCCAACACAAATGGAGGGTGCCTGAACGCCGCATCTGGCTTACTGCGGCTGCATTCGGTTCCGCGGGTGTCTGGCTCGGCATGATCCTTTTCAGACATAAAACGAAGCACTTGTCCTTTCGGCTCGGAATCCCCTTCCTCTTCGTGATTCAAGCCGCATTGGCGGGCTTTTATTTCATGAACTGAAAAAGCAGAAGAGGCGCTAATGCTCTTCTGCTTTTTTATGTTTCCATTTTTTAATCGATGAATCCCAATCGATTTTGCAATCGGGGTAGCGGGTTTTGATTTTGTTTTCCAATTCGCTGAAATCCTCATTTGTGAAAGTCCTGAGCTTTTCTTCTGAAGCATCCATCCACACGAAGATCGTATGGATAAACAGAGGGTGGTCTTTGGAAGGAATGTGTTTTTCCCCTTCGAACAGTACGCCTTTGAACGTTAGCTTGAAATTTTTGCGCGTGTTTTTTTGTTCGTCCAAAAAATAAAAACCTTTTTTTGCCTGCGCCGATTTCAGTCTGCGTTTCGGATCACCGAAAAACTGAACAACTTTGAATACGACATAGAGCAACAGCGCAAGCAAAACGATTCTCAGAATGATAACAGCCATTTTTAAATGAACCTCCCGTAAAAGAAATTCAGGTATATCTGAATATATACGAACGGCACAGCGGAAGGTTTCATTTTTTTATCCAAAAAAGCGGCTTGATCGTATTGAATAGGATTGTTTTTGTATAATAGTAATTGAGGGTTAATTAAAGGAGGCTGTAAGAGAAATGGCAAAGCTAGATGAAACGCTTACGATGCTGAAAGAACTAACAGATGCAAAAGGAATTCCAGCGAATGAAAAAGAACCCAGACAAGTCATGAAATCATACATAGAGCCGTATGCCGACGAGGTTACGACAGACAGACTCGGCAGTTTGATCGCCAAAAAGACCGGACAGACAGACGGGCCGAAGATCATGATTGCCGGCCACCTTGATGAAGTCGGTTTTATGGTGACGCGCATTGATGACAGGGGCTATCTTCGCTTTCAAACGGTCGGGGGCTGGTGGTCACAGGTCATGCTGGCGCAGCGTGTAACGGTCGTAACCAAAAAAGGGGACATCACAGGCGTGATCGGTTCCAAACCCCCTCATGTCCTGTCGCCTGAAGCGCGCAAAAAACCGGTTGAGATCAAAGACATGTTCATTGACATCGGGGCTTCAAACAGGGAGGAAGCGATGGAATGGGGCGTTCTTCCCGGAGATCAGGTTGTCCCGTACTTTGAATTCACAGTCATGAACAATGAAAAAATGCTGCTTGCAAAAGCGTGGGACAACCGTATCGGCTGCGCCATTGCGATAGACGTTTTGAAAAACTTAAAAGGCTCTGACCATCCGAATGTTGTGTACGGCGTCGGGACGGTTCAGGAAGAAGTCGGATTGCGCGGCGCCAAAACCGCCGCACATACGATCAAGCCTGACATCGCATTCGGGGTCGACGTCGGAATTGCCGGAGATACGCCGGGAATTTCTGAAAAAGAATCGACGAGCAAGATGGGGAAAGGCCCGCAAATCATTCTGTATGATGCTTCAATGGTTTCCCATAAAGGGCTCCGCGATTTCGTCACAAAAGTTGCAGATGAAGCCGGGATTCCATACCAATATGATGCCCTTTCAGGAGGAGGAACCGATTCAGGCTCGATCCACCTGACCGCAAACGGGGTGCCGGCTCTTTCGATTACGATCGCAACCCGCTACATCCATACGCATGCGGCGATGCTTCATCGCGATGATTATGAAAATGCCGTCAAATTAATTACCGAAGTTATCAAGCGATTGGATAACGAAACGGTCGAGCAGATTACATTTGATTGATGAAATAAGCTGACAGCTGCTAACATGCTGTCAGCTTATTTTTTTTGGAATATCATAGAAAGCGCTTACATATATTCCGGAATGACTTCTGAAAGAGGTTACAATACATCGGATGGGAGAGTGGTTTTGTGAAGCGCAAATTGCGGAGAATTTGTACCGCGGGGGCATTGATCATCGGTCTGGTGCTGGCGTCTGAATCGGCTTCAGCTGCATTTTGGGATACGAAGGGAGACAACGTCATTCATGATCCTTCCATGATCAAAGAAGGAAATACGTGGTATACCTTTGGAACGGGGATTGGAAATGGACTGCGCGTCATCAAATCGAATGACGGAATTACGTGGAGTGCGGCGCCGAGTATTTTTCCAGCGCCGTTGGCATGGTGGAAAACGTACGTACCAAATCATGAAAAGAATCAGTGGGCGCCGGATATCAGTTATTATAACGGGCGGTACTGGCTTTATTATTCAATCTCTTCGTTCGGATCAAATACTTCGGCGATCGGGCTCGCTTCGACAGACAGTCTCGCTTCACGGAAATGGCGCGATGACGGGCTTGTGGTCAGGACGACTTCAGCTGACAATTATAATGCGATCGACGGAGATTTAGTGATTGACAAAGACGGAAACCCGTGGCTTTCTTTCGGCTCTTTTTGGAGCGGCATCAAGCTGACAAAGCTCGATAAAAAAACGATGAAGCCGACGGGAACGCTTTATTCCATCGCCGCAAGGCCGAATAACGGCGGGGCTGTTGAAGCGCCGAATATTACGTATAAAGACGGCTACTATTATTTGTTCGTTTCATTTGACAGATGCTGCCTCGGGGTGAACAGCACGTACAAAATCGCTTACGGCCGTTCAAAAAATATCACAGGTCCTTACTATGATAAAAACAGCAAGAATATGCTCGAGGGAGGAGGAACGATATTAGACGCCGGAAATGACCGCTGGAAAGGGCCGGGGCATCAGGATGTAGTCGACAATTCCATCATTGTCAGACACAGCTATGATGCGCTTGACAACGGAGTCTCCAAATTACTGATCAATGATTTGTACTGGGATTCCGCGGGCTGGCCGTCGTATTAGCGATTGCAGCAAGCTAAGCAGATGTTTTGCTTGGCTTTTTTCTTTTTTTGTTCAAAAAAATGCCTGAAATGTAATTGACAGTATGTGGTGTAAAGAATATAATGAACTCGTTCGTACAAATATATAGCATGATTTTAGATGTCCGTACGTATTAAGAGGTTTTTGTAAGCGCTTCATTTTGGTAGTTTCATAATGTATGCCGGAGCAAAGGAGGAAAAATCTTGTTTCAATCAAAAGCGTACGAATTTTGGTTTGTTGCGGGGAGCCAGCATTTATACGGAGAAGAAGCTGTCAGAGAAGTAGAAGAGCATGCAAACATCATGTGCAGGGGATTAAACGACGGTTCAATGAGGTACAGCGTCAAATATAAAGCGGTTGCCACCTCGCCTGACGGGGTCAGAAAACTGATCAGAGAAGCGAATTGCGATGATGCATGCGCCGGCGTCATCACTTGGATGCACACGTTTTCACCGGCGAAAATGTGGATTCCGGGACTGGCGGAACTGAAAAAGCCGCTGCTTCACTTTCATACTCAATTTAACAGAGACATTCCGTGGGAAACGATCGATATGGATTTTATGAATATCAACCAGTCTGCACACGGAGACCGCGAATACGGATTTGTCGGAACGAGATTGGGGCTGAATCGAAAAGTCATCGTCGGCCATTGGGAAGACGCCGGAGTAAAAAAGGAGATCGACCGGTGGATGAGCGCTGCTGTGGCCTCAATTGAAAACCGCCATATCAAAGTGGCCCGCTTTGGTGACAACATGCGCAATGTGGCGGTCACGGAAGGGGACAAAATCGAAGCTCAAATTCAGCTCGGCTGGTCTGTCGACGGATATGGGATCGGTGACCTCGTCCGGGAGATCAAAGCGGTATCGAAAGAAAGCGTAAATGAACTGATTGCCGAATATGAAGAGCTTTACGAGTGCCCCGAAGACGGTGCGGCCCGTGAATCCGTAAAAGAGCAGGCCCGCATTGAGCTTGGCTTAAAGCGCTTTCTTTCGGACGGAGGCTATACCGCCTTTACGACGACCTTTGAAGACTTGCACGGTATGAAGCAGCTTCCGGGGTTGGCCGTTCAGCGCCTGATGGCTGAAGGCTACGGCTTCGGCGGAGAGGGAGACTGGAAAACGGCTGCGCTTGTCAGGATGATGAAAGTGATGGCAGACGGAAAAGAAACGTCGTTCATGGAAGATTACACATACCATTTTGAACCGGGCAACGAAATGATTCTCGGGTCGCACATGCTTGAAGTGTGCCCGTCGATTGCCGAAACGAAGCCGCGAATCGAAGTGCATCCTTTGTCGATCGGCGGAAAGGACGATCCGGCCCGTTTGGTCTTTGACGGAATGGCGGGTCCTGCTGTCAACGTTTCTTTAGTCGATATGGGCGGGCGTTTCCGGCTTGTCATCAATGAGGTCGATGCTGAAAGGGTCCAGCATGAGATGCCGAACCTTCCGGTGGCGCGCGTCCTTTGGAAGCCGCAGCCGTCCCTCAAAACGTCTGCAGAGGCGTGGATATTGGCGGGGGGAGCCCATCACACGTGCCTTTCCTATCGGCTTACCGCAGAACAAATGCTGGATTGGGCTGACATGACGGGCATTGAAGCGGTGCTGATCAACCGTGACACAAAGATAGCAAACCTTCGCAACGAACTCAAATGGAGTGAAGCAGCATACCGGCTTTACAAGTTTTAAGGAGGCGCGCAAGCTTATGGCATTTGCAATCGGAGTTGATTTCGGAACATTGTCGGGAAGAGCCGTCCTGGTCAACGTCCAGACGGGAGAGGAAATTGCGACAGCAGTAAAAGAATATACGCACGGCGTGATTGACCGCGAATTGCCGGGGACAAAGAAAAAGCTCCCGAGGGACTGGGCGCTTCAGCATCCTGCTGATTACATCGAAGTGCTGGAAGGGACGATTCCGAGCCTTTTGCGGCAGTCGAAAGTCGATCCAAAAGAGATCATCGGTATCGGCATCGATTTTACGGCATGTACGATTCTGCCTGTAGATAAGGACAGAACCCCGCTTTGCATGAGGGAGGAATACGCGGAAGAGCCCCACAGCTATGTGAAGCTTTGGAAGCATCACGCCGCACAGGAGCAGGCAAACAGGCTGAATCAACTGGCAGAGAAACGAAACGAAGCGTTTCTGAAAACGTACGGCGGAAAAATTTCCTCCGAATGGCTCGTGCCGAAAGTGATGCAAATCGCAGAAGAAGCACCGCATATATACGATGCCGCCGCCGAGATCATGGAGGCTGCGGACTGGATCGTATACAGGCTGTGCGGAAAGATGAAACGAAACAATTGTACGGCGGGCTATAAGGCGATCTGGAATCGTATGGACGGCTATCCTTCGGAAGATTTTTTCGCAGCTTTGCATCCGAAGCTGAAACATGTCGTTCAGGAAAAATTGACAGAAGACATTTATCCGATAGGGGAGAAAGCCGGCGGTTTAACTGATGAAATGGCAGCTAAAACGGGGCTTTTGCCGGGTACAGCGGTCGCGGTTGCCAATGTCGATGCCCATGTGTCAGTTCCGGCGGTCGGCATTACAGAGCCGGGGAAAATGCTGATGATCATGGGGACATCCACTTGCCACATGCTGCTCGGCGAGGACGTCCGAATGGTGCCGGGAATGTGCGGAGTCGTGGAAAACGGCATTCTGCCGGGTTATGTCGGCTATGAAGCGGGCCAATCGTGCGTCGGCGATCATTTTCATTGGCTGATCGAGCACTTCGTGCCGGAAAGCTATGCGAAAGAAGCTGAAGCAGTGGGGATATCGATTTACGAGCTGCTGTCCCGAAAGGCGGACAGATTGGGAGTCGGCGAAAGCGGTCTGCTTGCATTGGATTGGTGGAACGGAAACCGTTCGACGCTCGTCGATGCGGATTTGACCGGGATGATGCTCGGGATGACCTTATCAACGAAGCCTGAGGAGATATTCCGTGCGTTGGTTGAAGCAACCGCATTCGGGACGAGAAAGATCATCGAAACGTTCCGGCAGAGCGGCGTGCCGATCGAAGAGCTGTATGCCGCCGGGGGAATTGCCGAAAAAAACCCGTTTATCATGCAGATATATGCTGATGTGACAAATATGGAAATTAAAATTTCCGGTTCTCCGCAAGCCCCGGCATTAGGTTCGGCGATATTCGGAGCGGTTGCGGCCGGAAGCGAAAACGGCGGATATGATCAGATCGAAGAGGCTGTCATGCATATGGGAAAAGTAAAAGATCACACGTATAAGCCGATTCCGGAAAACGTGACATTGTACGATCAGCTTTACGCAGACTACAAGGAGCTTTACGAATTCTTCGGAAAACAAAACAATGTCATGAAACGCCTTAAAAAGCTGAAAAACATCCAGTCCGTCAGCGCCGCCGTCCGGTAAATCGCAAAATCAAAAGGAGGAGAACCTTGTGCTGGAGGCTTTAAAGGAACAAGTGTTAAAAGCGAATTTACAGCTTGTGGAGCACCGGCTCGTCACGTTTACATGGGGAAATGTCAGCGGGATCGACCGTGATAAAAACTTGATCGTCATCAAGCCGAGCGGCGTGAAATACAGCGAATTAAAAGCGGAAGATTTAGCCGTGCTGAACCTGGACGGAGAGATTGTCGAGGGAAAGCTGAAGCCGTCTTCGGATACGCCGACGCACATTTACCTTTACAAAGAGTTTCAAACGATAGGCGGAATCGTCCACACCCATTCCCCGTGGGCGACGAGCTGGGCGCAGTCAGGCAGGGACATCCCTTCATTGGGAACGACTCACGCGGATTACTATCACGGCGATATTCCCTGTACGAGGGAAATGCGTGCTGATGAAATCGCGGAACAATACGAATTAAATACCGGAAAAGTCATCAGGGAGACGTTTCAGCACCTTGATCCGCGCGACATTCCAGGCGTTCTCGTCAACAATCACGGTCCGTTTTGCTGGGGGGAAGATGCCTTGACGGCCGTGCACAACGCCGTTGTCCTGGAAGAGGTCGCAAAAATGGCCTATCATTCGCTCATGCTGAATCCGTCGCTACATCCGATCAGCGGTGTCTTGCTCGATAAGCACTTTTTCCGGAAGCACGGGGCTGACGCGTATTACGGCCAATAGGAGGAGTGAGGGATAATCATGAATGACTTGATCTCTTATATGAAAAAGACGTTGGGCGACTGCGGGTGCGGAGCCGTCCATTTCCCGCTTACGGTTGAAAAAATCGCGATTGGCGAACATGCTGTCGAAAACGAAATGCCTGCCTTTATAAAAGCCGCTTCATTTCAAAACATTGCTATCGTTTGTGATGAAACGACCGGCCGAATCGCGGGAGAACGGCTGGCGTCTCTCCTTCAGGAAACGGCGGAGGTATCCCTTGTCAAGCTTGAGGCGAATGCGGCAGGGGATGTCATAGCAGATGAGAAAACGATGGTCAAGGCATTGATCGATGCGCCGATCGATGCGGATGCGCTCATTGCCGCAGGTGCGGGGACGATCCATGATATCGTCAGGTTTTGCGCCTATCAGCGAGGCATTCCGTTTATTTCGGTGCCTACTGCACCGTCGGTTGACGGTTTTACATCGGCCGGAGCTCCGCTCATTATAAACGGTACAAAGCAGACGATTCAAACGACGGCGCCTGTTGCGCTATTTGCAGATATCGAGCTTTTGCGGAATGCGCCGCAAAACATGATCGCCGCGGGATTCGGCGATATGCTCGGCAAAATAACGTCGCTCGCCGACTGGGAGATCTCCCGTTCGCTTGCTGATGAACCATACTGTCCGACCGCTTGCGCCATCACGAGAAAAGCGCTTGATCAGTGTCTGTCCAGGATCGATGACATCGCGGCAAAATCGCGGGAGGGCATCGAAAAATTGATGGAATCGCTGATCGTTTCAGGCCTTGTCATGCTGATGCTCGACCATTCAAGACCTGCTTCCGGAGGTGAGCACCACCTCTCCCATTACCTTGAGATGAAAGCGCTCGAAAACAGCAAGCGGCAGATTCTCCACGGGGCAAAAGTAGGCTGCGCTTCCATCATGCTTGCGGATGTTTACCGTTCTCTTAAAGACCGGGATTTCGGCGATGAACACGTCGCAAAAACGGTTCGTTCCGCCTATGAAAAGCTTCCCGGCGGAGAGGAGATGGCGGAATGGATGAGAAAAGTCGGCGGGCCGGTATCATTTACAGACCTCGATATTGACGAGCCTTTGCTTATGGAGGCGATGGCCCGGGCCCACAACCTCAGGGACCGGTACACGGGTCTTGCCATCATGAATCAATACGGACTTTTGCCTGACATCAGGCAGCATGTCAAACATGAAAGGGGTTAAAACGTGAAAAGGTTCCTTTCATTTTTCCTTATGATCATCATGGCTTTTAGCTTGCTTTTGACAGGGTGCAGGGCGAGTCCCGCCGCCGGCAAAGATGACGATGCCACAGAGCTGACGTTTTGGACGTTCAACGGCCTTCATGAACAGTTTTATGCGGAAATGGTGAAAGAATGGAATAAAGCATATCCGGACCGTAAGATCAAATTAAATACCGTCGTTTATCCGTACGGACAGATGCACGACAATCTTTCGATATCGCTTTTGGCGGGAAAAGGGGTTCCGGATATTGCCGATGTTGAGCTCGCCCGCTTCTCCAATTTTTTGAAAGGCTCTGACATTCCTTTAACAGACCTGACCTCCCTTGTCGAAGATGAGCGCGACAAGTTTGTGGAAGCGCGGCTTACCCTGTACAGCAAAAACGGCAGACTGTACGGGCTTGACACCCACGTCGGAACGACGGTGATGTACTATAATATGGATATTTTACACAAAGCGGGAGTCGATCCGGATGATATTAAAACATGGGAAGATTACAGAAAAGCGGGCAAAAAGGTCGCAGAGGCTACAGGCAAGCCGATGACGACAATCGAAACGGCAGACCCGAATTCGTTTTTGCCGCTGATTTCCCAGCAGGGCTCAGGCTACTTTGATGAAAAGGGCCGTCTGACTTTAAATAATGAAACAAATGTCAAAACGCTCGGATTTTTGAAAACCTTGATCGAAAAGGACAAAATTGCGGTCACAGCGCCTGGAGGCTTTCACCACAGCGAAGAATATTACGGCTTCATGAATCAAGGCGGGGCAGCATCCGTTTTGATGCCGATCTGGTATATGGGAAGATTTTTGGATTATATGCCTGATTTAAAAGGGAAGATTGCGATCAGGCCGCTTCCGGCATGGAAAGAAGGCGGAGACCGATCGGCAGGGATGGGCGGCACAGCGACCGTTATTCCAAAACAAGCGAAGGAAGCCGGACTGGCCAAGGACTTTTTATCGTTTGCCAAAGTGTCAAAAGAAGGAAACATCAAGCTATGGACCGTCCTCGGGTTTGACCCGCTCAGATGGGATGTGTGGGATTCGGAAGAACTGAAGAAACCGAATCAATATACAGAATATTTTCAAAACGGCAGCGGGATTTTTTCGATGCTTCTCGAGGTGAAAGATGAGATCAATCCGCTTTATTTAACAGAGGATTATGCAAAAACATCCGATCTGGTCAACAAAAACGTTTTATACGAAGCTCTTAAAACGAAAAGCAAAACACCGAAGGAAGCCCTGGACAAAGCAGCCGCCGAGGTAAAGGGACAATAGTCTTTCATTACTGTAAAGCGAGGCGATAACTTGAAGACTGTCAAAACGGATACAGTGCATTCGTTTCCGCCGGTGAGCAGAAAAAGAAAGATAACCCGCCTATTATATTCAGCAAAAGCCGCACCTTACTTTTTTACAGCACCTTTCGTACTCTCATTTTGCATCTTTTTCCTTTATCCGCTTATCAGCGTCATCATCATGAGCTTTCAAAGCATTCTCCCGGGGGAGATCCGCTTCGTCGGGGCGGAAAACTATAAAGCTTTAAATAATCCCACTTTTTATACCGCATTATTCAATACAATCAAATACACTTTTTGGACATTGCTTATTTTAATACCGGTTCCTCTTATTCTTGCAGTCTTTTTGGATTCAAAGCTTGTAAAGTTTAAAAATGTGTTTAAATCGGCCCTTTTTATCCCTGCCTTGACATCCACGATCGTGGCGGGCATCATTTTCAGGCTGATTTTCGGCGAAATGGAAACATCGCTTGCAAACTCGATTTTGCTGAAGCTCGGAGCCGCGCCGCAAAACTGGCTGAACAATGAGCATACGGGAATGTTTTTAATGGTCATGCTCGCATCATGGCGGTGGATGGGCATTAATGTGCTGTATTTCTTGGCCGGCCTGCAAAATGTTCCGAAAGAATTGTACGAAGCGGCCGAAATTGACGGCGCCGGCACACTGAAGAAATTTTTCTATATTACGCTTCCGTTTTTAAAGCCCGTCACCGTCTACGTGCTGACGATCAGCATCATCGGCGGCTTTCGGATGTTTGAAGAAAGCTATGTGCTGTGGCAAAACAATTCCCCGGGCAATATCGGCCTGACAATGGTCGGATACATTTATCAGCAGGGGCTTGCCTACAACAATATGGGATACGGTTCCGCGCTCGGCATTGTGCTGCTCGTGATTATTTTCATCGCAAGCCTCATATCGCTAAAGCTGTCAGGCTCATTTAAAAAGGAGGGCTATTAATGCATGCCAGAGGCTCAAACATTGCGAAAACAGCGACGTTTTTCCTGTTTGCGATCTTAAGTTTTTTGTTTGTGTTTCCGCTGTTTTGTCTTGTGCTCGGCTCGCTGAAGCCGTCTTCAGAATTGCTGAGGTTCGGGCTTAATTTAAGGTTGAGCCCCGAATTGTTGAGCCTTGACAACTATGCCTATTTGTTTAACGGAGGAAGCATTTATTTTAAATGGTTCTCGAACAGCCTGATTCTTGTCGTCATATCGACCGTTTTAACGCTTTTGTTTTCATCGATGGTCGGTTACGGGCTTGCCGTTTATCAGTTTAAGGGGAAAAATCTCCTGTTTGTATTTGTGCTCTTGATCATGATGGTGCCGATTGAAGTTTTGATGCTGCCTTTATTTAAAATGACGGTCGCGCTGCATATCGTCGACACGTATGCCGGGGTGATCCTTCCGTTTATCGTATCGCCCGTCGCCGTCTTTTTCTTCCGGCAGTATGCGCTCGGCCTGCCGAAAGATTTGCTCGACTCGGCGAGAATGGACGGATGCACCGAATTCGGCATTTACTTCCGGATTATGGCCCCGCTCATGAAGCCGGCTTTCGGAGCGATGATCATCCTCCAGTCATTAAACAGCTGGAATAATTTTTTATGGCCGCTGATTGTGCTGCGGTCGAAGGAAATGTTTACGCTTCCGATCGGATTGTCGGCGTTGCTCAGTCCTTACGGCAACAACTACGACATGCTGATCTCAGGTTCAGTGCTGGCGATTCTGCCTGTCATTCTGATTTTCTTGTTCTTCCAAAAGTACTTTGTGTCAGGTTTGACAGCAGGCGGGATTAAAGGCTGATCATAAAATATTCTCTGGGAAGGAATGATTGTAAAATGACTGCAAAACAAGCGGAAATGACGATCGACAAGGGATATAAGGTTGCAGAGGTTGACAAGCGGATCTTCGGCTCGTTCGTCGAGCATCTCGGAAGAGCCGTCTATGAAGGCATTTATGAACCGGATCATCCGGAGGCGGATGAATCGGGCTTTCGAAAAGACGTCATCAAACTCGTCAAAGAGCTGAAGGTGCCGTTTATCAGATATCCCGGCGGCAACTTTGTATCGGGATATAACTGGGAGGACGGAGTCGGCCCTGTCGGAGAGCGGCCGACAAGGCTTGATCTGGCATGGGCGACGACTGAACCGAATTTGATCGGCACCAATGAATTCATGGACTGGGCGAAGCTTGTCGGCGCGGAAGTGAATATGGCCGTCAACCTTGGCACGAGAGGCATTGACGCAGCCCGCAATCTCGTCGAATACTGCAACCATCCGTCAGATTCATACTACAGCGATCTCAGAAAATCGCACGGCTATAAAGAGCCGCATAAGATCAAAACGTGGTGCCTCGGCAATGAGATGGACGGTCCATGGCAGATCGGCCATAAAACGGCCGCCGAGTACGGAAGGATCGCCGCTGAAGCTGCAAAGCTCATGAAATGGACCGACCCTTCCATCGAGCTTGTCGCCTGCGGAAGCTCAGGAAGCGGAATGCAGACGTTTATCGACTGGGAAACGACCGTGCTCGACCATACGTATGAACACGTCGAGTATATCTCGCTTCATTCGTATTACGGAAACCGCGACAACGACCTTCCGAACTATTTGGCGAGATCGCTTGATATGGACCACTTTATCAATACGGTGATCGCCGTCTGCGACTATATGAAAGCGAAAAAGCGCAGCAAAAAAACGATCCACCTTTCCTACGATGAATGGAACGTCTGGTATCATTCGAATGAAAAAGACAAACTGGTCGAGCGCTGGGAAAGAGCGCCTCACCTTCTTGAAGACATTTACAACTTCGAGGATGCCCTTCTTGTCGGCTGTATGCTGATCACGCTCTTGAAACATGCCGACCGCGTCAAAATCGCCTGTCTCGCACAGCTTGTCAACGTGATCGCGCCGATCATGACGGAAAAAGGCGGAGAAGCCTGGCGGCAGACGACATTCTATCCGTTCATGCACGCTTCTGTCTACGGACGGGGAACGGTATTGCAAACGGCCGTTTCATCGCCAAAGTATGACAGCAAAGACTTTACAGATGTTCCGTATTTAGAGTCTGTCGCCGTTTTCAATGAAGAAGCCGAAGAATTAACGGTATTCGCCGTCAACCGCGATACGAACGGCGGCCTGCAACTCGAAGCCGATATCAGAAGCTTTGACGGCTATGCCGTCTGCGAACACATCGTGCTTGAACACGAAGACAACAAAGCGACGAACGAAAAAGACCGAAACAACGTCGTTCCGCACAGCGGCGGAGACGCCAAAGTGTGCGACGGCAGGCTGACGGCGCGTCTCCCTAAGCTTTCCTGGAATGTGATCAGGCTAAAAAAACAATCAATGTAAAAAAACCGGCCATTGTGATATGCTCCCCTAAAGGTAGACAGATGAAATAAAAAAATCTGTTTGCCTTGGGGGATTTTTTTCATGGCTGGAAAATGGTTTTCAAAAGAAGAAAAATTGAATATTCTATCAGAATGTGATCAGGGCAATAATTCGGTGAAGGAGATCGCAGAAAAATATGGCATTCATGCCGAAACGATTCGTGAATGGAGAACATCGCATGATATGGCGGGTGTGGAGAGTTTGGAACGTTCAAAGCGCCATAAGTTCTATCCCGCAGAATTAAAATACAATGCCGTGAAAGACTTCTTATCCGGACGCTACTCTCAAAGAGAAATCTCGAGAAAATATAAGATTTCCAGTAAATCCGTACTCATGAAGTGGGTTGAGCTTTATAATGGTCATAAAACGTTAAAAGACAGCGGGAGAGGAAGGAATCGTTTGATGACCAAACGGAAGAACGTTTCATTGGAAGAACGGATTGAGATTGCGAAGGATTGTCTAGCTCATGGAAAGGACTACGCCAGATCAATGGAGATTCATCAAGTCTCCTACCAACAGGTGTATCAATGGGTGAAAAAGTATCAAGAAGGTGGAGAAGAAGCCTTAAAAGATACACGGGGAAAACGCAAAACCGAAGAAGAACTGACACCTGAAGAAAAAATTCAACGGGAAAACAAACGGCTGGAACAGGAAAATGAGCGTTTGCGCGCAGAGAATGCGTTCTTAAAAAAGTTGGAAGAGATCAAAAGGAGGCGGTTCTAAGTCAGGTTCGGTACGAAGATCGATATCTCGCCATTTTAGAGCTGAATCGAAAAGAAGGCTTTTCTGTCCAAATGTTATGTGAGATTGCCGAAGTTTCGCGCCAGGGGTATTACAAATGGAGGAGCCGAGTACCTTCAGCGAGAGAAAAACAGAATGAAAAGATTATCGCCAAAATGGCGCTACTTCACGAACAAATTGGCGGTATCTACGGATACCGCAGAATGACCTTAAACATGAACCGCCGCTTTAAAGAGCGCCTCAATCATAAGCGCATCTATCGGCTGATGAAAATTGCCAAGCTGGAGTGTGTCATTCGGCGGAAGAAAAAACGTTACGGCAAAGCGACGCCTCAACATGTGTCCGAAAATATCCTGAATCGAGAGTTTAAAGCGGACAAACCAAATCAAAAATGGGTGACTGATGTGACAGAGCTAAAATACGGCCATCGGAAAGCGTACCTCAGTGCCATTTTAGATCTTCATGAGGGAATGGTCGTGTCTTATGTGCTGGGGAAATCCAATAATAACGCCCTTGTGTTTAAAACCTTGAACCAAGCGCTTGAGGCAGCCCCAAACGCACGTCCTCTCCTTCACAGCGACAGAGGTTTTCAATACACGTCCCACCAGTTTAGAAGGATGATTGAAAACGCAAATATGACACAGAGTATGTCCCGCGTCGGCCGCTGTATTGATAACGGCCCCATTGAGTCGTTTTGGGGGAAATTAAAATGCGAGAAATACAGACGGAATTCGTACGAGACATTTGAGGCACTTCAAAGCGCAATTGATGAATATATCCACTTTTACAACCACGATCGTCTACAAGAAAAACTAAACGGCCTCAGCCCAGTGGAATACAGGGCTAAAGCCGTCTAGTGTGTTTTAGTTATTTCCACTGTCTACTTGACAGGGTGCAGATCATTGTGCCGGTTTTTTATGTGTGGGTAGAATAATTTAAAACAGGGGGGAGACATATGAAATTTTTTTCTGCTGCGTATTGGTGTTTGATGTACGGGTTTTTGGCATACCTTTGGCTTTTGTTTATATCGGAAATCATTGAGAGAACACAGTCTTTTAACAGCTCATTTTTAACGGGAGCCGTCATATTGACCGGCACCGTGTTGTTTTGGACGCTGGCTCATCATATCACCGCTTCGGCTGAAAACAAGCATGCCAATAGAATCGCAGGATCAGCATCATTTTGCCTTGTGATCCTCATTCATTTTTATGTCATTCCGCTTTGCTGAAACAAAAAAGGCGGGCATCCTGTGATTCCCGCCAATTATGCCTTGAAAAGGCAGCAGATGAAGCATGTGATCATTTTAATCTTATTATTCTGATTAGTCAACTAGGTTTTTGGTATTTTGATGGCATGTTGATAAATTTCTGTCGCACTCTCTATCGGAATATGGTTTAACGAAAACTTTACGTTTTCTTTTCCGGAAGCAACGGCTACCTTAATGGATGCCAAGTTCTTCCTCTCTTGCATAACTGTTTGGCCCAACACTGCCCACTGAATGCGGCCGTGTTTAATGATGGCCGTTCGCCGGGCAAAAGTTCCGTACTGCAAAGTTAAAAATCGGCTGCTTTGATTCCAGCGAGTCCTTCGATACCCCATCCATCCTGCCCATAATAATGCAAGCGGCAGAATGGCAGTCAGATAATGAAAGGGATGGGGAAGAAGCATCCATATCGGTATTGATAGAAGACAGCCTGCTGTAAATGGCAGAACCATATAATGAAGTCTGGCTTCTTTTGTCAGCATGCGCAAATTGCGGTTCCTCCGGTAACCGGTAAACGGTTCAAGCATGGAATGGGCTTTTTCTTTTTTAACAAAGGGAAGAATCGTAATCGTTTTTTGGCTTTGTTCATTTGGACTGTTACGTATAACGACAGCTTTAATTGAGACGAATCCCAAGAGGCGGTGAATCGGCGGCTCTATGATGAGAATCGCCTGTATCCGGTTTGGGTCAATCGTTCGCTTTTTCTTCTCAAACAGGCCTTGTTCGATTTCAAGTTCTCCTTTGGCATTCTTGCTTAATGTGAAATGATAGTCGGTTGCAAATGTCAGCAATAATGAAAGTGCAAATGATAAAACCACCAGCATGACCACCGTGATCATGATCCAGTTGGAACCGAACCAGCCGGATAGGCAGGTGAACAAAGTGTCCCGGTCAGTGTCTTTCGTTATATCCCGATATTTTAGCCATCCCAGTGATAAAAGCGTAAGCACAATCCCAAATTTAGGCGAGAGAAGGCTGTGCAATATGAGATCATTTTTATATAGTTGAAACATTGACTCTACAGAATGATTGATCAGCCTGCTGTTTGATTCTGCTTTTAAAACCGTTCGAATGCGCTGTTCTTCTTCTTTTGAAATGCAGCTGAGAATGATGCTGGATTCATCACCTCCGGCAAGTTCAATCGTTAACGTTCGTGTAGAGAATAAATGGTCATATACACGGACAGTAGAATCGACGGATTGAATGCGGTCCGGCTGCACCCATCTTTTCTTTGTCACAAACAAACCAGATTCAATATATATGGCTTTCTCGTGTATCTGGTAGGAAAATGCCCGCCATCTCAATACACCAATTATGAAAAACGCGATAATAAGCAAAGAACTTAAAGCAATAATGATGATGAAAGCGGGGATGTGGCTGCCCAGTTTATGAATAAATAGTACGAGCAGCGGAACCAGCCATATGAAGGACAACGATTCCTTGATCGCTATCATGACAAAATAAAGGATCGAAACAGGATGGAGACGATGTTTTATCAATGTTTCAGACTTGTTCATCGCTTAACCTCGCATAAGCTTCAATATCTTGCCGGAGAGATTCGGCGGTTCCTTCGGATAATCCCAGAATTTCATGGCTCCCGGCTGCTGTCGATAAAGTAATCGTATATAAATTGTACTTTTTTAAAATAGGGCCTTGTTTTGCTTCGACATGCTGGACTTTCCCCATGGGAATTAATACTTTCCGCTTAAAAAAGATCCCTTTATGGATTTGGATGCTTAATTCACTGATCCGATATCGCCATAAACGATACTTCCACCTTGGCAAAAGATAAAGTTCAAATGGTACAGAGGCAATAGCCAAACACGATGCTCCGGCCAATATCCATTTTGGCCAGCCGAATGTTAAAGTGCAGTATAGCAAGACAAGGATAACGCAGGTATACACGCATAACGTGATCACACCTTCAAGCTTCCTTGCGGCAACAATTTTTTTGTCTAATTTCTGCAATTCGCCAGTTCTCACGATAGTCCCCCTATTTAGTTGTTTTTCTCGTTGCATAATCGAACGTATCAACAATTTCAGAGATCGTGCTCTCCATGTCTGATATATCATGATTTGCGATTTTTGGTCCCAATGAATCGATTACGCTTCGCACGGTTCTGGCCATAATGAGCGGGGAAAACTCCCTGAAACTCCCTTCCATTTCCTGTCCCCACTTAAAAATATCAATCAGCGGTTCATATATTGATTCATCTTCACCCTTATAATACAGCTCACCGCTTTCTGTTCGTAGGTTGGAAACTACTTCAATGATTGCGGTAACGTATTTGGGGTGTTCAAACATAAATCTGAGATTTGATTCAATATAGGCACGGAGTGTAGCCGGTGCACTGTCTAAACCGTCCATGAACTTTTCCATATAAGGCGCTGCAAGTCCGTAGGAATGCTCCACAACAGCCTTCATTAGCTGCATTTTATTCGGAAAATGATACGTGACAACTCCTTTGCTAATTCCCCCCTTTTTTGCGATATTGCCGATAGAGGCATTTGCATAGCCTTCTTCCGCAAGCACTTGAATGGCGTCTTCAATAATTTGCAGTCTTCGCTTTTGTGTTTTTGTATTCATGGCTTCATTTTAGTACGATCGTGCTAAAGTGTCAATCTAAAAATGATTCTATATGAAACGGAATCTAAAAGCCGCTGAAATACAGAAACAAAAAGTAAGGAAAGGTTTTTTTGAAAATGATGATTGCGCTTACATAAAAGATAGGCTATGTTAAAAGGGAAACAAAGGGGGAGGGATTGGGATGAATGCAATTACGATTGTGATCGCTTCTATCTGCATATTGGCGATCGCCTACCGTTTGTACGGAACATTTATGATGGCGAAAGTGCTGAAGGTGAATGACGACAAACCGACTCCTGCCCATCTTCAAAAAGACGGCAAAGATTACGTGCCGACAAATAAATGGGTGTCGTTCGGCCATCATTTTGCGGCCATCGCGGCTGCGGGGCCGCTTGTCGGACCGATTTTGGCTGCGCAGTTCGGCTATTTGCCGGGCTTATTATGGCTGTTGATCGGAGCGGTTATCGGGGGAGCCGTTCATGACATCGTCGTTTTATTTGCGTCGATGCGGAGGAATGGAAAATCGCTTTCTGAAGTCGCCAAAGAAGAGCTCGGACCGGTTGCCGGATTTTGCACCGGGCTTGCAATGCTGTTTATTATTACGATCACAATGGCAGGGCTTTCGATGGTGGTGCTCCATGCGCTTGAACGCAATCCGTGGGGGACGTTTGCCGTGGCCATTACGATTCCGATTGCGATGGGAGTCGGTTTATTTTATAAAAAAACGGGCAACTTAAAGCTCGCATCAACCGGCGGGTTCATTTTGCTCATGGCCGGTGTGTTCATCGGTCCGTCTGTCGCGAATACGCCGCTCGGCGAAGCGCTGACGCTTGATGTGAAAACGCTCGCGATCGCGCTTCCGGTCTATGCGTTTTTTGCGGCGGCGCTCCCTGTCTGGCTGCTGCTTGCGCCGCGCGATTATTTGAGCAGTTTTATGAAGATCGGCGTGTTTATCGCGTTGATTGCGGGCGTTTTTGTCGTGAATCCGGCGATTCCGTTTCCGGCGTTTACCGAATTTACGAAAGGCGGCGGCCCGGTCTCGCCAGGCCCGGTTTGGCCGTTTATTTCGATCACGATCGCCTGCGGGGCGATTTCCGGATTCCACGCGTTTGTCGGTTCCGGAACGACGCCGAAAATGCTCGACAAATGGAGCGATATGAAATTCGTCGGCTTCGGCGCCATGCTGGTCGAGTGCCTTGTCGGGATTATGGCATTGATTGCGGCGACGGCCTTGCAGCCGGGCGATTATTTTGCGATCAACAGCGCCCCTGAAGTATTTCGGACGCTTGGCATGGACACCGTCCACTTGCCTGAGCTCAGCCGCGAAATCGGCCTTGATCTGGAGGGAAGGACGGGCGGAGCCGTGACGCTTGCCGTAGGCATGGCTTATATTTTTACGGATATTCCGTTTTTCAGCCACTTGGCCTCATATTTCTTCCAATTTGTCATCATGTTTGAAGCGGTCTTTATCTTAACGGCGATCGACGCCGGAACGAGGGTGGCCCGCTACTTGATTCAAGACTTTTTCGGCGAAGTGTACAAACCGCTCAAAAAAACGGATTGGCTTCCGGGGTCGGTCTTCGCAAGCGCGCTCGCCTGTTTAATGTGGGGCTACCTCTTGTATTCGGGCGATATCAGTTCCATTTGGGCGCTTTTTGGCGTCTCGAATCAGCTGATGGCATCCGTCGGCTTGATCATCGGGGCGACCGTTGTCTTAAAAATCGCCGACAAAAGGCGGTATATGCTGACATGCCTCATTCCGCTCGCTTATTTATATGCAACGGTCAATTATGCGGGATATTGGATGATCAGACACGTGTATTTTAATGCCGAAGCCGCCGGCTACAGCGTATTAAACGGCATTTTGTCGATCATCATGCTCATTCTGGGGCTGGTGATTATGGTGACGGCCATTAAGAAGTGGATGGTGCTTTGGCGTGATCCTGCGCTGAGAATGGAGCCGTCGATTCCAGGCTGAAAAAATAAACCGGGGGCTTTTGCAGCCTCCGGTTTTATTGCTTCGGTTTCAATCCTTGCTCCAGCGTCTCAAGCATTTCATTTTTGTCTGATTCTGAAGCGTTCTGCCAAATCACTTCAAACAAAACGCCCAGTCCAGGCAGCATTTTTTCTTCTCCGCTTTGGATTGCATCGACGATCGTGTGTTCAAGCTCCTCCTGAGTGTTTCCTGTTACATTGGCGATAACCGCGTGTCGCAGATTCAAATCCACTTTTTTCACTCCATTTCCTTATCTGATTTTCTATATTCTGTCTCGTTTCCGGGTTTATTATGTATCATTCATGAGATATAATGTGACTATTGCCAGACAAAGGAGTCAAACGATTTGAAACGAATTGAATCAGCCAAAAATCAAAAAGTGAAGGATTGGAAAAAACTTCATACGAAAAAAGAACGGATGAAAACCAATACATTTTTAATAGAAGGCGAACATCTTGTGGAGGAGGCGCTAAAAAGCCCCGGTATTGTAAAAGAAATCATGGTCAAGGATGAAGCGGACATCCCGTCTGGACTGGATGCGTCTGTTCCGTGCTATATCCTGAGCGATGACGCTTTTTCTCAAGTAACGGAAACGGAAACGCCGCAGGCAGTCGCGGCTGTATGCCGCATCCCTGAACAAGGGCCCATTCAATACGAAAAGCTGCTTCTGGCAGATGCCGTCCAGGACCCCGGCAATTTGGGAACGATCATTCGGACCGCTGATGCCGCAGGAATCGATGCCGTTGTCGTCGGACACGGGACGGTTGATCCGTACAACGCCAAAACGCTCAGGTCAGCCCAAGGCTCGCATTTCCATATCCCGATCGTAAAAGCGGAGCTTTCCGGGCTGATCGAAGAGCTTAAAGAAAAACGGATTCCGGTTTACGGCACCGCGCTGCAAAATGCCGTGCCATTCAAGGAAGCACCGCCGTCGAAGTCGTTTGCCCTTCTGATCGGAAATGAAGGAGCAGGCGTTGATCCCGATCTGCTCGGCCGGACGGACAGGAACCTGTACGTTCCCATTTACGGCAAAGCCGAGTCTTTGAATGTGGCCGCCGCTGCGGCGGTCCTGCTTTACCATCTGCGCGGATAACCGCTTGCACACGATGATGGAATTCACTATAATGAATGTAATATGTTGAAAAACAGTGACAGAGGACGGTTTTTTTAAGCGCCGCCATTCAGGGAGAAAATGCCCCGGACTGAAAGCATTTTTATGGCAGGCTAAAAAAACGTTTCACCTCTTGAGTTGTCGCCGGGACCGCATGATATGCGTAAAGGCGAACCGGAGCCAATCCGTTATGTCAATGAAGCGAGAAACAAAGCTTGTTTTGCTTTGTTTAAAAAGGGTGGTACCGCGGGCCACGATTCGTCCCTTTCAATAAGAAAGGGGCTTTTTTATTTGTCATTCATCGGTTTGTCCAGATAAAAGGAGGAATTGCTAAACATGCAGGAACAGCTGAAACAGCTTGAAAAAGAAGCGGTAGCCAAAGTTGAAGCCGCACAGTCATTAAAAGAAGTCAACGATGTCCGTGTCGCGTATCTAGGCAAAAAAGGACCAATTACAGAAGTGCTCAGGGGAATGGGGAAGCTTTCCGCAGAAGAAAGGCCGAAAATGGGCGCATTGGCAAACGAAGTCAGAGAGACGATTGCCGCCGCGATTGCTGAAAAAAACGCACGTCTTGAAGAAGAAGAGGTCAAAAGAAAGCTCAAAAGTCAAACGATCGATGTTACGCTTCCGGGAAATCCCGTCAAAACGGGCGCAAAGCATCCGCTGACCATCGTGATCGAGGACATTGAAGACCTGTTTATCAGCATGGGATATTCTGTAGAAGAAGGCCCAGAAGTGGAAACGGATTACTACAATTTCGAAGCATTGAACCTTCCGAAGGATCATCCGGCGCGCGATATGCAGGACAGCTTCTACATCACCGAAGACACGCTGATGAGAACACAAACATCAGGGGTTCAAACGCGTACGATGGAAAAGTATAAAGGAAAAGGCCCGGTGAAAATCATCTGCCCGGGAAAAGTGTACCGCCGTGACAACGACGATGCAACGCACTCTCACCAGTTTATGCAGATCGAAGGGCTTTGCGTCGATCATAACATCAGCATGAGCGATTTGAAAGGCACGCTTGAAACCGTCGCGAAAAAGATGTTCGGCGAAGATCGCGAAATCAGACTGCGTCCAAGCTTCTTCCCGTTCACAGAACCATCTGTTGAAGTTGACGTTTCCTGTTTCAAATGCGGAGGAAAAGGCTGCTCCGTTTGTAAACAAACAGGCTGGATCGAAATTCTCGGTGCAGGAATGGTCCATCCGAACGTGCTTGAAATGGCGGGATTTGATTCCAAACAGTATCAGGGCTTTGCGTTTGGAATGGGTGTCGAACGCATCGCGATGCTGAAATACGGCATTGACGATATCCGTCATTTCTATACGAACGATGTCAGATTTTTATCTCAATTTAAACAGGCTTAAAGAGGAGGACGCGTGATGTTTGTTTCATATAAATGGTTGGAAGAGTACGTGAATTTAGACGGAATGACGCCTGAGATGCTTGCGGAAAAGATTACAAGAAGCGGGATCGAAGTAGAAGGCGTTGAATACAAAGGCGAGGGCATCAAAGGGGTTGTCATCGGACATGTTCTTGAGCGGGAGCAGCATCCGAACGCAGACAAATTAAACAAGTGTCTCGTCGATATCGGCGCTGATGAGCCAGTTCAAATCATTTGCGGCGCCCCGAACGTCGATAAAGGGCAAAAAGTAGCCGTTGCAACGGTCGGCGCCGTACTGCCGGGCAATTTTAAAATCAAGAGAGCGAAGCTCCGCGGCGAAGAGTCAAACGGTATGATCTGCTCGCTTCAGGAGCTCGGCATTCAAGGCAAGCTCGTGCCTAAGGAATACGCGGAAGGCATTTTCGTATTCCCGGGCGATGCCGAAACCGGAACGGACGCGCTGAAGAGCCTTGCGCTCGATGATGCGGTGCTGGAGCTCGGACTCACGCCGAACCGCGCCGATGCGATGAATATGCTCGGCGTCGCCTACGAGGTGGCGGCGATTCTCGGACGCGATGTGAAGTTTCCTGAACCGTCATATCAGCCGGGTGCTGAAAAAGCGGAAGATTACATTTCGGTTCAAATCGAAGACCGGGAAGCAAATCCTATGTATGCGGCAAAAATCATTAAGGATGTCAATATCGGTCCGTCTCCGCTCTGGATGCAGACGAAGCTGATGAATGCAGGAATCAGACCGCACAACAATGTCGTCGATATTACAAACTTTGTCCTGCTCGAATACGGCCAGCCTCTGCATGCTTTTGACTATGACCGCTTCGGCTCAAAAGAGGTCGTCATCCGCAAAGCGAAAGAAAACGAAACGATTGTGACGCTCGATGAGCAGGAAAGAACGTTGTCAGCCGATCACCTTGTCATCACAAACGGCTCTATTCCGCAGGCAGTAGCAGGCGTGATGGGCGGAGCAGATTCTGAAGTCCGCGAAGATACGAAGACGATTTTGCTTGAAGCGGCATATTTCAGCGGAAAAGTCGTACGCAAAGCTTCAAAAGACCTCGGGCTTCGAAGCGAATCAAGCATCCGCTTCGAAAAAGGAATCGATCCTGCGCGGGTGAGCCTCGCCGCAGAACGGGCCGCAGACCTGATCAGCCGCTATGCAGGCGGAACCGTGCTGGAGGGCACTGTGGAAGAAAATCACCTCGATATCGAGCCAAAAGTCATCAGCCTGTCCGCTGATAAAGTGACGAAAGTGCTCGGCATGTCCATCAGCAAAGAGGAAATGGCCGATATTTTCAAGAAGCTCGGCTTTTCCGTAGAAGAAGCTGACGGCAAGCTCACCGTAACCGTTCCGACGAGAAGGGGCGACATTACGATCGAAGAGGACCTGATCGAAGAGGTCGCACGATTGTACGGCTATGACAATATCCCGTCTACGCTTCCTGAGGTGGCAGGCTTTACCGGCGGTCTCACCCCGTATCAGGAAAAGCGGAGAAAGGTCAGACGCTTTTTGGAAGGCGCGGGGCTTTCACAGGCGATCACGTACTCGCTGACAAACGATAAAAAAGCGACCGCATTCGCCCTTGAAAAGTCGTTCAAAACGATCCTTTCACTGCCGATGAGTGAAGAAAGAAGCGTATTAAGGCACAGCCTGCTTCCGAACCTGCTCGACTCTGTCGCCTATAACCTGGCGCGGCAGACCGATTCAGCAGCCTTTTACGAAATCGGCTCGGTTTTCTTAAAAGTCGAAGAACAGACAAAACCGGTCGAAAAAGAGCATGTCGCCGGAGCCGTGACAGGACTGTGGCACAAAAACCTTTGGCAGGGCGAGAAAAAGCCGGTTGACTTCTTCGTCGCCAAAGGCATCGTCGAAGGCCTTTTAGAAAAGCTCGGAGTGCAGGAAGGCATCGAATTCGTTCAATCTGAAAGAAAAGAGCTTCATCCGGGACGGACGGCCAATATTTTGCACAACGGCAGCCTAATCGGTTTCATCGGCCAGCTCCACCCATCAGTCGAAAAAGAGCTTGATCTGAAAGAAACGTATGTATTCGAGCTTGACTTGCACGCACTTTTCGCTCTGGACGTTCCGGCCATCACGTATACGGCCATTCCGAAATACCCATCCGTCACACGCGACATCGCGCTTGTCGTAAACAAAGACATCGCAAGCGGCCAGCTTGAAGACGTCATCAAAAAAGCCGGAGGGAAATTATTGAAGGAAGTGCACGTTTTTGACGTCTACGAAGGCGAGCACATGGAAGAAGGCAAAAAATCGGTCGCTTTCAGCCTCCAATATTTAAATCCGGAACAAACGCTGACAGAAGAAGAAGTGACAAAAGTTCACGACAAAGTGCTGAAAGCCCTGGAGGAAACGTATCACGCTGTGTTAAGAGGATAAAACTTAAAAACATAACCGGTTCCCATGTATCAGGAACCGGTTATGTTTTGTTATTGATACCAAACTTTATTTTTCTCGATGAGCTCGTTGTGAGCCTCATCCCAGACATCGACTGTGTATGCGTAGTCATAGTTCATAATGCAGCGGATTCCGCTTCCTTGCGGATCATGTTCCACGCCGAAGTTATGGGAAAATTCGTGTCTTGCCGCTTTTGCCGAATTTTCCGTTCCCATGTCGAGCGTGACGCTGAAGGCGGGACCGTCCGGCTTAACAGGATATTGAAAAGCGATGCCGCCCGCTTCAAAGTTGTCGTTGGCTGTAAAGCCGGCTACAAATTTATAAGGCTGGCCCTCGAATTTGGCCGCAAGGTTGTCAAGAATGTCAGAGGCGTTCTTACCGGAAGAATTCCAAGGGGCAAAGGCTTCCACGACAAAGTCAATATCATGGTCGCGGTTAAACATTTCGTCCGCCTCCTCAACAATTTGGACGATTCTTGTTTTCCAATCCTTATATTTCGTCCGAAATTGCTTATCAGCCACTGCCAATACGTTTACCTTTTGTTTGCCCGTGCTGGCTTGAGTCGAAAATGTGCCGGTGTTTACATTCTTGTTAAATGTCATCGTACCGGTTGTGTTTCCTTTTTCATCCAACACCTTTGTTTTCGTTGTTTTTTCAATGTGAACTTTGCCGGTTAAATCTTTAAAACCTTCCTTAGGTTTAGGCAATGCTTCCTTATGAATCCCTTTCGCTTCATGAACATGCTCATGATGACCGCCCGTTTCCGCGACTCCCGCCGCCCCGGGTATTAAACTTGCAGAAAGCAATAAAGTAAAGAATAAAGACCGTTTTTTCATTTAAAAAATTCCCTCCTTAGTTTTTAACAGACTAAAGATTCGTCTAGTTAACTAGAAATCCCTTTTTTGTCCAAAAAGAGGAAAATATACATGGATTCTTATGACAAACCTTTCAATGTAACTACAAAGTTCGTTGAAATTCGACAAAAAATCTGCCGTTTGACAGGGCTTTTCAAACAGATCTATAGGCCTTTTATTTGCTAATCTTCTGATAAATTGTAATAATCTCAAGCAAAAAGATCGAAATTCAGCAAAGGTTGCGCCGCTTTGTGTTTCCTGCGGGAATAGAAGCACGAGAAAGGCGCTGCCTGGCCATATCATTGTTGTTTCGCATAAACGATGGACAAGCCTTCCTCCTCTATGAACCTTATTTTGTACCTCATTCTTTCTCTCAATAAATTTTAACCAAATCGCTTTCCTCTGGATCGCTGGAAAAAACTATTTCATATTTCTTTTTTTTAGTATAAAATCATTAATAGTGCAAAATAACCATTCAGAAAGGATCGGGACTATGACGAAAAACCCAAGCAATAATACTCAAACATTTATCATTTTAGGCTGGATATGTACCGGTATATCACTGCTGCTTATTCCGATTTTATTTGGTGCAGGAGGAGTTATTTTTGGATATCTAGTAAGAAGTAATGGGAAAGTACAACACGGCACAATTATGATGATCGCAGCTATCGCTTGTGGTTTATTTGGTGTTGTATTAGGAATGGCTACGGCCGGATATTAAATTCATTCCAAGCGATAACGGGAATCGGGGACAGTCAGTATACATAAAAAAAGCAGGCGGGGTGGTCTGCTTTTTTACTTGATTATGATGCCGGGATGCCAATGGACCGTGATCTCAGGACGTACCTTTTGCTGCCCCTGTTTTTCAATGCTCTTTAAGAAGGGTTATGATAATGGGCTTGATTTATGTGGAATATCTCAGTGATTCCAATATAACTAAGTACATACCATAATAAAGCAAAGCTTAATCAGGAGAACCTGTTATAGAAGGTGACTGCCGTGACACCGAAGAATAGAAATATTTGTAGAATGGTTACTCTTATTGGGAGCTAGCATAAAAAATTAATGAAAATGACAGAGAAATAATCCTTATGATCATGAAGATCATTATGTCTTGCCAAGACGATACACCCATTCCGTTTCGAATATTTACTGTAAATGGATCGATGATAAGAATATTGTCAGTTTCATCGTGAAAAGCCGGGATTAATGCAGGATATAGCCGCGAGCAGAAATACTCCCCGGAACCCCGGGAATTTGTGCTTCCTGCCAAAACCGCCGGGAACCCCTGCAAGTCAGAAGTTCCCGCTGTTTGGCACATTCAGATTTTCGACGCCAGCCGCTTTGCTTTCTCCGTATTCGCAAAGTGGCGTTTCGTGAAATGGCCGAGCGCTGCTTCGCCGTGTTTCTTGATCAGCTTTGCGGCCGCTTCATCGACGAGCGGTCCCGCTCCTTTCGGAAGCGTCATGCCGGCTTCTTTTGAAAGCTTGTTCATTTCCATTAAAAATGAATAGCGCGCGATGATCGAAGCGGCGGCGACGGACAGGTGAATGCCTTCCGCTTTTGTGCTGAAATATGTACGTTCTTTGATCGCGTTTCTGCCGGCCAAGTGTTTAAAATAAACGGCCGGTTCTGCGAACTGGTCGATTAAAATTGCTTCAGGCCGGGTTCCGTCAAGTTTATTCAGAAGGTTTGTGATCGCCTGGTTGTGCAGGAGGGCTTTCATTTTCCCTTGGCTCATGCCTTTTTCCTGCAATTCATTGTATTTTTCGTTTTTTAACACGAGCAGGCTGTATGGGACCGTCTTGATGAGGTCGCGGGCGATTTCGACGATTTGCGGATCTTTTAAATGTTTGGAATCCTTGACGCCGAGCTCTTGCAGAAGCGGAAGCTTTGTTTTATCCGCGTACACGCATGCGACTGTCATCGGACCGAAGTAATCTCCGGTGCCGACTTCGTCCGAGCCGATGACAGACATTGAGCCGATGCCTTCAGGCGGCTGATAAAGAGAAGCGGTACGCGGTTTGGCAGCGGATTTTGCTGCTGCTGGTGCTTCGGCAGAAGCCGCCCACCGTCCGGCTTCTGTTTCGGCGTTTTTTCCCTGAAACAGCACCTTTCCGGATTTATATGCCGTAATGGTGCAGCCTTGGGGCTTCGCCTGAAAAACCGCTCCCTGCACAGAAAGGGAGGTGATGTCGGAACGGTAATGGCTTTTCATGCGTTCAATAACAGACTGGGGAAGTTTTAAAACTGAATGTGACACGGTTTAATCTCCTTTTTTAGCCGGTAAAACAGGCTTTTTCACACGTTTTTATAAGTGTATCATAACAGCGGAGGGCTCGTCTTTCCATTCAATCTCTAAACATGTTATGATAGAGTCTAGGATTCTCGTTGCAGGAATGGAGGAGAAACGTTGTCTGATGGTCGAAAAACGAAAACAACAGTTGACATCTACGGTCAGCAATTCACAATTGTCGGCGATGAAACGAAAAGCCATATGAGGCACGTTGCCTCAATTGTCGATGATAAAATGAGAGAAATCAATGAAAAAAATCCGTATCTTGACATAAATAAACTCGCCGTTTTGACGGCGGTAAATGTTGTGCATGATTATTTGAAGCTGAAGGAAGAATTTGAGAGATTGAAAGGACAAATTAAAGAAAAGGATTGAACATCAAGATGCTAGATATCATCATTATTGTTTTGCTTTTGTCCGGTTTGTTTATCGGTCTGAAAAGAGGATTTATCCGCCAGTTTATCCGTTTGGTGACGTTTATCGCAGCGATTGCCGTGGCGGGGATCTATTACCGCGACCTTGCGCCGAAGCTGAGCTGGATTCCGTCGCCGGATTTCACGGGCGGGCAGTCCGCGCTTACATTTATCAACGGAAGCATTGAAAATGCCTACTATAATATGATTGCGTTTCTGATTCTCTTTTTCCTGACGATTATCCTATTGAGAATTGCGGCATCATTTTTGGATGCTGTCGCGCAAATCCCGGTTCTTAAACAAATCAACCAAATTCTCGGAGCTGTGCTCGGTTTTGCGGAGATTTACCTGTTCATTTTCATCGTCCTGTTCGTCGGATCGCTGCTGCCGATCGACGTTCTGCAAAACATGATGGCCCACTCCGTATTGGCTGATATGATTGTAAATAAAACCCCGTATTTATCAAACTTGTTAAAGAATCTGCCGGTTCAGTACGGATCTTAAAAACTTCTCTTTTCGGAGAAGTTTTTTTTTCCGGCTGCAATTTGTCGAATGATTGTAGGATCAGCCAAAAATTTGTATGATGGAATCAGGTGAACACGGGGAAATAAGAGGTGAAACATATTGCATAAAAAAGATGTCATCAGATTGCTTGAAACGATTGCGATTTACATGGAGCTAAAAGGGGACAACCCGTTTAAAATATCCGCTTTCAGAAAAGCCGCCGCGGCGCTTGAACAAGATGACCGCAGCCTTTCCGAAATCGATGATATGATGTCGCTTTCCGGGATCGGCAAAGGGACGTATGCCGTCATTAAGGAATATATGGATCACGGGGCATCGAGCACGCTTGAACGTTTAAAAGAGGAGGTTCCGGAAGGGCTTGTTCCGCTTTTGAAGCTGCCCGGTCTCGGCGGCAAAAAAATCGCCAAGCTCTACCAGGAATTGGGCGTCTGTGACGCGGAATCATTAAAAGAGGCCTGTGAGCAGCAAAAGGTTCAGGGGCTGGCCGGATTCGGCAAAAAAACGGAGGAAAAAATCCTTCAGGCTCTCGGAGAAGCCGGAAAACGTCCTGAACGGTATCCGATCGCGGCGGCGCTCGCCGTTGCCGAGGTGATTGAAGGGCAGCTTGAAGGGATCCCGGGACTGATCAAGTTTTCGCGCGCCGGAAGCCTCAGACGGGCCAAAGAAACCGTGAAAGATCTGGACTATATCATGGCCGTCACAGATCCGGCCCTGGTCCGCGAGGGGCTCCTGAAGCTGTCAAACATTAAAGAGGTCATTGCCAGCGGTGATACGAAAGTATCGCTGACATTTGCGTTTGAATACGAAATCAGCGCCGATTTCAGGCTTGTGACCGAAGAGCAGTTTCCGACGACGCTCCACCATTTTACAGGATCAAAAGATCATAATATTAAAATGCGCCAGCTCGCCAAAGAAAGAGGCGAAAGAATCAGCGAGTACGGAGTCGAGACGGTTGAAACGGGAGATATTCAAACGTTCTCAAGCGAAAAAGAGTTTTTCGCCCACTTCGGATTGCCCTTTATTCCGCCTGAGCTGAGGGAGACCGGCAAAGAAGTCGATGAGTACAGAGACGATATCGGACTGATTACCTCAGATGATATCAAAGGGGATCTCCATATGCACTCGGCATGGAGCGACGGCGCGTTTTCGATCAGGGAAATGGCCGAAGCCTGCATGGCAAAAGGATACAAATATATGGCGGTCACCGATCATTCGCAATATTTAAAAGTCGCAGGCGGCTTAACGCCGGAAAGGCTGCGCATGCAAGCGAAGGAAATTGACGAACTGAACAAAGAATTTACCGATTTTCACATATTCAAAGGCGTTGAGATGGATATACTGCCTGACGGATCACTCGATTATGACGATGAGCTGCTGGCGGAAATGGATCTTGTGATCGCTTCCATCCATTCAAGCTTTTCACAGCCGGAGCACGTCATCATGAAACGGCTCGAAAACGCGCTGAAAAATCAGCACGTCGATATTATCGCCCACCCAACCGGCAGGCTCATCGGAAGACGGGCCGGCTATGAAGTCGATATCGACCGGCTGATCGAACTCGCCAAAGAAACGAATACGGCGTTGGAGCTGAACGCCAACCCCGCGAGGCTCGATCTCAGAATGGAGCATTTGCTCAAAGCGAATGCCGCAGGGGTGACGCTTGTCATTAATACGGACGCCCACAACACGTCGATGCTAGACGATATGGAAACGGGCGTTACGGCAGCGAGAAAAGGATGGACCCCGAAAGCGAACGTACTGAATGCCCGTTCGCTTGACGAAGTCCGCGCGTTTTTGTCTCGCCGCCGATCTTAAGGAGGTTTAATTGATTTTGCAGCAAAAAGCGCTATCAGCACTCGAATTTCATAAAGTAAAAGAGCAGCTTGCAGAGCATGCGGCATCTTCTTTAGGGAAGGAGATGCTCTTTGACCTGAAGCCTTCCCGCTCATTTGAGGAGGTCAAAAAGCTCCTGGAAGAAGTCGATGAGGCGGGGACTGTCCTGCGCCTGAAAGGCAGCGCCCCTTTCGGCGGGCTGTCGGACATCAGAAAAGCGGTCAGAAGAGCCGAAATCGGCAGCATCTTAAGCCCGGCCGAGTTTACGGAAATATCAGGTCTGTTATACGCCGCCAAACAGATGAAGCATTTTCTCGAAAGTTTGTTTGAAGACGGCGTTGAGATTCCTCACCTTCATCAGTATGCGGAACAGCTGATTCCGCTGTCAGACTTGGAGAAAGACATTAACTCGTGCATCGATGACCACGGAGAGGTCCTTGACCATGCATCAGAGACCCTAAGGGGAATCAGAACGCAGCTGAGGACGCTCGAATCAAGAATCAGAGACCGTCTGGAAGCGATGCTCCGGTCCTCTTCAGCGCAAAAAATGCTTTCAGACACGATCATTACGATTCGAAACGACCGTTTCGTCATCCCCGTTAAACAGGAATACAGGTCAAGCTACGGGGGGATTGTGCATGACCAGTCATCTTCCGGGGCTACGCTGTTTATCGAGCCCCAGGTCATCGTCGATATGAACAATTCGCTCCGCCAGGCGAAAGTAAACGAAAAGCAGGAGGTCGAACGGATTTTGCGCGTGCTGACGGAAAAAACGGCGGAGCACACGGATGAACTGTTACACAATGTAAAGATCCTGCAAACCCTCGATTTTATTTTTGCAAAAGCGAAATATGCGAAGGCGACGAAGGCAGTCAAGCCGGCCGTCAATAGAGACGGCTATGTCCGCTTCATCCGGGCGCGCCATCCGCTTTTGCCCGCCGATCAGGTCGTTCCGAACGATATCGAGCTCGGCGGTGATTATACAACGATCGTGATCACGGGCCCGAATACGGGCGGAAAAACGGTTACGCTGAAAACGCTCGGCCTTTTGACCTTAATGGCCCAGTCCGGACTTCACGTTCCGGCTGAGGAAGGCTCGGAAACCGCGGTGTTTGATCAAGTATTTGCGGACATCGGGGACGAACAGTCGATCGAGCAAAGCTTGAGTACGTTCTCATCACACATGGTGAACATCGTCGACATTTTAAAGGACATGACGCCAAACAGCCTGGTACTGTTTGACGAACTCGGTGCCGGAACGGATCCGCAGGAAGGAGCGGCGCTTGCGATCAGCATCCTTGACGAAGTGTGCCAGACCGGCGCCCGCGTCATTGCGACGACCCACTACCCGGAGCTGAAAGCGTACGGCTATAACCGTGAAAATGTCATTAATGCAAGCGTCGAATTTGACATCGAAACATTGTCTCCAACGTATAAGCTGCTGATCGGGGTGCCGGGGCGAAGCAATGCGTTTGAAATATCGAAGCGACTCGGCTTGCCTGAGCGCTTGATCGGCCGCGCGAAAGCCGAAATGACGGCTGAGCACAATGAGGTCGATACGATGATTGCCTCGCTTGAAGACAGCAAAAAGCGCGCGGAAACGGAGCTGGCTGAAACCGAAGCGATCCGTGCGGAAGCGGAAGCCCTTCACCGCGATCTGAAAAAACAGATCAGCGAGTGGCAGGAGAAAAAAGACAGGCTCTATGAGGAAGCGGAGCAGAAAGCTGCCGAAAAGGTCAAGGAAGCGATGAAGGAAGCCGAAGACATTATCCAGTCGCTCAGAATGATAAAAGACGAGCAGAAAACGTTTAAAGACCACGAATTGATCGAGGCGAAAAAGCGCCTTGAAGAAGCGGTGCCTTCTTTTGAAAAAACAAAAAAGCCCGTTCAGAAAAAAACGGACAAGCGTACGTTGAATCCGGGCGACGAGGTCAAGGTTCTCACCTTTGGCCAAAAAGGAACGCTGCTTGAAAAAACAGGTGCTGACGAATGGAACGTGCAAATCGGCATCCTGAAGATGAAAGTGAAAGAAAAGGATCTTGAATTTTTGAAATCGGCGCCAGAACCCGAAAAGCAGCAATCGATCGCCAAAGTCAAAGGCAAGGATTATCACGTATCGCTTGAGCTCGACCTCAGGGGAGAACGCTATGAAAACGCGCTCCACCGGGTTGAAAAATATCTGGACGATGCGGTTCTCGCCGGATATCCGCGGGTATCGATCATTCACGGAAAAGGAACGGGCGCTCTCAGGAAAGGCGTTCAGGACCTCTTGAAAAACCACCGCAGCGTGAAAAACTCCCGGTTCGGCGAAGCGGGAGAGGGAGGATCAGGAGTTACGATTGTCGAACTAAAATAAAAAGGGAGTCTGGAAACATGAAAGAGTTTTGGGAAAATGATCTCGTGGAAATCGCCGCCTACTACAGCGTTTCCGTTCTTTGCCTGGTCATCTTCTTGACCGTATTCGAACTCGTCACCACGTATAAAAACTGGGAGGAGATTCAAAAAGGAAACATGGCGGTGGCGATGGCCACGGGCGGGAAAATTTTAGGCATCGCCAACGTTCTGCAAAAGTCGATCAGCCAGCACAATTCCCTTCTGCAAATGATGGGGTGGGGATTGTTCGGCTTCATGCTGCTTTTGATCGGCTATTTCATTTTCGAATTCCTGACGCCTCGATTCAGAATTGACAAGGAAATCGAAAACGACAACCGAGCCGTCGGTTTCATTTCATTTGTGATCTCCGTCGGCCTGTCATTCGTCGTGGCCGCCGGAATCTAAAGGGGACAGACATGGAGAAATTAGCGAAAATCCTGTTTTGCGCTGCCGGGGTATTTGTAATCATCGGTCTCATTTATATGTTGTTTTACGCTTAAGAAAAAAGACGCTTTCAGAGGCTGGTACCTTTGGCGTCTTTTTCTTTATTTAAAAAAATCATTACGTTCTGAAAATTGTTTTGATATACTGAAATCGAGACTATATTTTGTTTAAAGGGGGGATCTTATGCCGACTGAAAAGCCGTGGCTGCTTCACTATCCAGAACAAATTCCTCATGACCTCCAGTTTGAAGATCAGACACTGCACTCCATCCTGCAACAATCCGCCCGACAGTTTTCTGAAAAAACAGCGATTCATTTTCTCGGAAAGAAACGAACGTATCAGCAAGTATATGAAGAAGCGTTAAAAATGGCAGATTATTTATTGATGCTCGGCATGAAAAAAGGAGACAGGGTATCAATCATGCTGCCGAACTGTCCTCAGGCCGTCATCGCGTACTACGGCGTACTCTTCTCCGGCGGGATCGTCGTCCAGACGAATCCTCTCTACACGGAAAGAGAGCTTGAACATTTGCTGAAAGACAGCGGAGCTGAAATGATCATTACCCTTGATGTGCTGTACCCGGCGGCTTTCAAAATGAAAGCGTTAACAAACGTGAAGCATATTATTGCAACGGGAATTAAAGATTACCTGCCTTTTCCGAAAAATTTGCTGTATCCGTTTGTCCAAAAAAAGCAGCAGCGGTTTTCGATCGAAATCGCGGAAAACGAAACGACGCATCTGTTTCGGACGATCATGAAGCGCCCCGTCCCTCCGCATCCGCCGGAAATCGGCATTGATCCCGCTCACGACATCGCGGTTTTGCAATATACTGGAGGCACGACAGGAACTCCGAAAGGCGTCATGCTCTCCCACCGAAATATTTTAGCCAATTTGGAAATGTGTGCGGCATGGTTTTACCGATTAAAAAAAGGAAACGAGAAAGTGCTCGGCATCGTTCCGTTTTTTCACGTATACGGGATGACGGCAGTCCTCAACTTTACGATCAGGCAAGGGTATGAAATGGTCCTTTTGCCGAGATTCGATGCAGAAACCGCCTTGAAGACGATCGATAAAGAAAAGCCGACCATATTTCCCGGCGCGCCCACCATTTATATCGCCCTGTTGAACCATCCTGATCTCAAGCGGTATGATCTGTCGTCCATCAAAAGCTGTTTAAGCGGATCGGCAGCATTGCCCGTCGAGGTCAAGCAGCAGTTCGAAAACATTACCGGAGGCAAGCTTGTTGAAGGTTACGGACTGTCTGAAGCGGCGCCCATCACCCATGCCAATTTTATTTGGGACAAAAATAAAGCGGGAAGCATAGGCTGTCCGTGGCCCGGCACAGACGCCGCCATCTTTTCGGAAGACACGTGCGGTTTTCTGGAGCCTTATGAGCACGGAGAAATCGTTGTGAAAGGCCCGCAGGTCATGAAAGGGTACTGGAACAACTGTGAGGAAACGGCAGCCGTTCTCCGTGACGGCTGGCTTTTTACCGGGGATATCGGATACATGGATAAGGACGGCTTCTTTTACATCGTCGACAGAAAGAAAGACATGATCATTGCCGGCGGCTACAACATTTACCCACGCGAAATCGAAGAGGTGCTTTACGAGCACGAAGCGGTGCAGGAGGCGGTCGTAGCGGGAATTCCCGACGAATACAGGGGAGAGACCGTGAAAGCCTTTGTCGTTTTAAAAGAACATGTTACAATTACGGAAAAGGAATTGGACGAATATGCCAGATCGCGCCTTGCTCCTTACAAAGTTCCGAAGGTCTATGAGTTCAGGGACGAACTTCCGAAAACGGCGGTCGGCAAGATTTTAAGAAGGGCGCTCGTTCAAGACGAAAAGGCGAACGTATAATATCCTGATCAGCCGTCTGCCGCCGGCGGCGGATCGGGAAGAAGTTCTTTTCTAGCGCTTGACAAAGCGCGTCATTTTATTTACGATTAAGTCATGAATGAATACTCATTCATTTAAGCGGAAAGGAACGAAACCAATTGAAACAAAAGCGACCAAAGTATATGCAGATCATCGACGCAGCTGTTATTGTGATTGCAGAAAACGGATACCATCAGGCACAGGTTTCAAAGATCGCGAAGCAGGCCGGCGTGGCGGACGGGACCATTTATCTTTATTTTAAAAATAAAGAAGATATTCTCATTTCGTTATTCAAAGAGAAAATGGGCCAGTTTATCGAGCAGATGAATGAAGAGATGAAAGCGAAGCACTCGGCGACCGAGAAGCTTGCGCTGTTCATCAAGAAGCACTTTGAGCTGCTCAGCGGCGACAGGCACCTGGCGATTGTGACCCAGCTTGAGCTGAGGCAGTCGCACCGGGAGCTGCGCCTGAAAATCAATGAAATTCTAAAAGGTTATTTAATGATTCTGGAGGACATCATCACCGAGGGAAAAGAAGCTGGCGAATTTCAAGATAAGCTTGATGTGCGGCTGGCGAAACAGATGATTTTCGGGACCGTCGATGAGACTGTCACGACCTGGGTGATGAATGATCAAAAATACGATCTGCCGCAGCTGGCAGACAGCATTCACGAATTGCTGATACACGGTTTCAGCAGGAAGAAGGAGGAGAAATAATCATGAGGACAATAACTGTTGCGACAGACGGCCATGTTGCCGTCATCACGATTCAGCATCCGCCTGCAAATGCGCTTTCCACAAAGGTCCTTGACGATCTGTCAGCATGTCTTGATCAGCTTGCCTCAGACAACAATGTCAGAAGCATTATCATTCACGGTGAAGGAAGATTTTTCTCAGCGGGTGCGGATATTAAGGAATTTACCGAATTGATGGACGGATCGGATTACTCGGCCCTTGCCGACAAAGGACAGCAGATGTTTGAAAAGGTCGAATCGTTTCCAAAGCCGATCATCGCCGCCATTCACGGCGCAGCGCTTGGCGGCGGGCTTGAGCTGGCGATGGCCTGCCATATCCGGATCGCTGAGGAACAGGCAAAGCTCGGCCTTCCAGAGCTGAATCTCGGCATCATTCCGGGGTTTGCCGGAACACAGCGCCTTCCGAAATACGTAGGCACTGCCAAAGCGCTCGAAATGATCGGAACGTCTGAACCGATTTCCGGAAAGGAAGCGTTTGAATACGGCCTTGTCACCATCCTGGCGAAAGATGAAACCGAAGTGCTTGAGAAGGCAAAAGAGCTGGCCCGTAAATTTGCTGAGAAAAGCCCGAAAACATTGGCTTATGTCATCGAGCTGCTCCATTCAAACAAGGTGTATTCGTATGAAGGAAGCCTGAAGCTTGAAGGAAAGCACTTTGGCGACGTATTCCGTTCAGAAGATGCAAAAGAAGGGATCCAGGCCTTTTTAGAGAAGCGCAAGCCGCATTTCAAAGGGGAGTAACAAGCGCGAAAACAAGGGGGATAAAGCGAATATGAACATTTATGTCTTAATGAAGCGCACGTTTGATACGGAAGAAAAAATTCACATTGAACAAGGGGAAATCAGCCGGGACGGAGCGGAATTTATCATCAATCCGTACGATGAATACGCGATTGAAGAGGCGCTCCAATTAAAGGAGAAGCACGGCGGCGAGATCACGGCCGTCACCGTCGGTGAAGAGGAAGCTGAAAAGGAACTCAGGACGGCTCTGGCGATGGGGTGCGACAAAGCCGTTTTGATCAACATTGAAGACGATTTGGAGGAAGCTGATCAATATACGGCGTCAGCCATCCTTTATCATTATTTAAAAGACCGCGATTATGACATCATTCTCGGCGGAAATGTGGCGATTGACGGCGGATCCGGACAGGTCGCGCCGCGGCTGGCCGAGCTGCTCGGCATTCCGTGCGTCACGACCATTACAAAGCTTGAGGTAAACGGCAGCGATGTTGAAGCAGAACGCGACGCAGAGGGAGACCTTGAAGTCGTGCAAACGTCTCTTCCGCTTGTTGCGACCGCTCAGCAAGGGCTAAATGAACCGCGCTATCCTTCGCTTCCCGGTATCATGAAGGCGAAGAAAAAGCCTCTTGAAGAGCTTGAGCTCGATGACCTCGATCTTAATGAAGAAGACGTAGCCGCGAAAACAAAGGCGATTGAGCGCTTTCTGCCTCCGAAAAAAGAAGCCGGCAAAATCATTGAAGGTGAGCCGGAAGAGCAGGCAAGAGAGCTCGTGTCACTGCTCAGAAGCGAAGCCAAAGTGATTTAAGGGAGAAACACGGTCATCAAAATACAGGGGGAAACGGATATGAGCAAAAAAGTTATCGTATTGGGAGAATGCCGGGACGGCGCATTAAGAAATGTCACCTTTGAAGCCATAGCCGCGGGAAAAACGATCGCCGAAGGGGGAGAGGTGGTCGCGGTTCTGATCGGAGAAGACGTTTCAGATTATGCAGGCGAACTGATCCATTACGGCGCTGACAAAGTGCTGACGGCCGAGGACCCGCTCCTGAAAAACTATACATCTGACGGTTTCGTGCAAGCGTTTATGCCGATATTGGAAAAAGAAGAGCCGGATGCAATCATTGCCGGGCACACATCAGTGGGAAAGGATTTTACGCCGAAAGTTGCTGCCCGCCTTGGTACAGGGCTGATCTCAGATGCGATCGACGTCAGTGTGGCAGGCGGAAATGTCGTCTTTACGCGGCCGATTTATTCGGGGAAAGCGTTTGAGCGGATCGTTTCTGACGATGATACGATTTTTGCGACGATCAGACCGAACAACATCTCGCCGCTCGCCAAAGATGAAAGCCGGACGGGACAAGTCGAAAGCGTTCCGGTCAAGGTTGCCGATATCAGAACGATCATCAGGGATGTCGTCAAGAAAACGTCTGAAGGCGTTGATTTGTCAGAGGCGAAAATTATCGTCGCCGGCGGACGCGGCGTGAAAAGCGAAGACGGCTTTAAGCCGCTTAAGGAGCTTGCCGATGTGCTTGGAGGCGCGGTCGGAGCCTCGCGCGGGGCGTGTGATGCAGATTACTGCGACTATTCCCTGCAGATCGGGCAAACCGGAAAAGTCGTCACGCCCGATCTTTACATCGCCTGCGGCATCTCGGGAGCAATTCAGCATCTCGCCGGCATGTCAAACAGCAAAATCATCGTCGCGATCAACAAAGATCCCGAAGCCGATATTTTCAAGGTTGCGGACTACGGCATTGTCGGAGATTTGTTTGAAATCGTCCCGCTTTTGACGGAGGAATTTAAAAAGCTCATCGTCAGCGCATAACGGGCCGGCCTATACGGGCCGGCTTTTTATATAGGCACATTCCGCCCCGGGTGAAAATAACATAGGATAGGTGTAAAACTTTGCAGATAGGGAAACGTAAACTCAAGCAATATGTTAGCGTGAACCAAAGGGAGATGCTATACTAAAAAGCATAATTTCACAATTGGAGGAATGAAAGAATGGCTATCGTAAAAGCAACTGACCAAACATTTTCATCTGAAACAAGCGAAGGCGTCGTACTTGCCGACTTCTGGGCACCTTGGTGCGGACCTTGTAAAATGATTGCGCCTGTACTTGAAGAGCTTGACCAAGAAATGGGAGACAAACTGAAAATCGTAAAAATCGATGTTGACGAAAACCAGGAAACAGCCGGCAAATACGGCGTCATGAGCATCCCGACTCTGCTTGTGCTGAAAGACGGCGAAGTTGTCGAAACATCTGTCGGCTTCAAGCCGAAAGAAGCGCTTGAAGAGCTTGTCAACAAACATTTGTAATATAAAACGAGAAAAAGGCGATTCCCAAGGGGATCGCTTTTTTCATACGATCCCGCTTTCTTAAGGACCTCTAATTGTGGAGAACGTGTGGTCGCCCGTGGTAAACTAAAAGCAAGTAAAACGCCGAAACAAGGAAGGATTTTTGATGAATAAAACGATCAAAGAAAAGCTTGCCCTTCTTCCTGATCAGCCGGGCTGCTACCTGATGAAGGACAGACAGCAGACCGTGATCTACGTCGGGAAAGCGAAAATATTAAAAAACAGGGTCCGCTCTTATTTCAGCGGGTCCCACGATGCCAAAACGCAAAGGCTTGTCAGCGAAATCGAAGACTTTGAATACATTGTCACTTCGTCAAACATCGAAGCGCTGATCCTTGAGATGAACTTAATCAAAAAATACGACCCAAAATATAATGTGATGCTGAAAGACGATAAAAGCTACCCATTTATCAAAATTACGAATGAACGGCATCCGAAACTGATCGTAACAAGGAAGGTCAAAAAAGACAAAGGCCGCTATTTCGGACCCTACCCGAACGTGCAGGCCGCCAGGGAAACGAAAAAACTGCTCGACCGCCTGTACCCGCTCAGAAAATGCGCGAAGCTGCCTGACCGCGTCTGCTTGTACTACCACCTCGGCCAGTGTCTGGCGCCGTGCGTCTATGACGTAACAGAGGAGACGAACAGAGAGCTGACGGAAGAAATCACCCGCTTCTTAAAGGGCGGCTACAGCGACGTGAAAAAAGAACTGGAAGCGAAAATGCTTGAAGCATCGGAGAACCTCCAGTTTGAAAGAGCCAAGGAATACCGCGATCAGATCGCCCATATCGAGTCGACGATGGAAAAACAAAAAATGGCGATGAACGATATGGTTGACCGCGATGTCTTTGCGTACTCGTACGACAAAGGGTGGATGTGCGTCCAGGTCTTTTTCATCAGGCAGGGAAAACTGATCGAAAGAGATGTCAGCATGTTTCCTTTATACAGGGAAGCCGATGAAGAATTTCTTACGTTCATCGGCCAGTTCTACTCCAAAAACAATCATTTTCTTCCGAAGGAAATTTTGGTGCCGGACAGCGTCGACAAAGACATGATCGAGGAGCTTTTGGATGTCAAAGTCCGCCAGCCCAAAAGGGGAGCGAAGAAAGACCTGCTTCTCCTTGCCCATAAAAACGCGAAGCTTGCCTTAAAGGAGAAGTTTTCGCTGATCGAACGCGATGAAGAGCGGACGATCGGCGCGATCGAACGGCTCGGCAAAGCCCTCGGAATCTACACGCCGTACAGAATTGAAGCGTTCGACAACTCGAATATTCAAGGGACGGACCCGGTTTCGGCGATGGTCGTGTTTCTTGACGGAAAGCCGAATAAAAAAGAGTACCGGAAGTATAAAATCAAGACAGTCGAAGGGCCTGACGATTACGCCTCCATGCGCGAAGTCGTCAGAAGGCGGTACACGAGGGTGTTGAAAGAAAATCTGCCCCTGCCCGACTTGATTTTGATCGACGGAGGGAAAGGACAGGTTTCAGCCGCGCTCGATGTACTTGAAAACGAACTGAGCCTCGATATTCCTGTAGCCGGCCTGGTAAAAGACGACAAGCACAGAACATCGAACCTCCTGATCGGTGATCCGCTTGAGATCGTCCGGCTTGAACGGAACAGCCAGGAATTTTATTTGCTTCAGCGCATTCAGGACGAGGTGCACAGGTTTGCGATCAGCTTTCACAGGCAGCTCAGGGGAAAAAGCGCTTTCCAATCCGTTCTCGACGGGATTCCCGGCGTCGGGGAGCAGCGGAAAAAGCGGCTGTTAAAGCACTTCGGCTCGGTCAAAAAAATGAAGGAAGCGAGCGTTGAAGACATCCAGCAGGCGGGCATTCCGCTGAAGACGGCCCAATTGATTTTCGAGGCGCTGAAAAAATAACATTGACTTTTTGCAGGAATCTGATAGAATTTTTACTAATTTCATAATAAGATCGTGTGATATGGTGAAGATAGAGGTGCGAACTTCAAGAGTAAGCTTTCTGAGAAAGGTGGATTTCGATGACGAAAGCTGAAAGGGGAGCGTCGCCGAAGCGGGTAAAAATCCATTCGTTTTACCTGCTGGCTTTACATTGAATAAATGTGAGGCTGTCAAGAAAGTCACTTTCTTGGAGAGCTATCTCGTTGTTTAAGATCATCGGCGCAGTTTGTCGGTTAAAGCAATGAGGGGATTCTCTCATTGCTTTTTTGTTTTTCGCGAACAAACCGCCGATCCGGCTTTCCTCTTCATACATAGCCAAGCACGACTGAAAACAAAAAGGGTGGTATATATGGGTCTCATCGTCCAAAAATTTGGCGGAACTTCAGTAGGATCAGTGGAAAAAATCTTAAACGTCTCAAACCGCGTCATCGAGGAAAAAAAACGGGGCCATGACGTCGTCGTCGTCGTGTCCGCCATGGGGAAATCGACCGATTCCCTCGTCGCGCTTGCCAAGGAAATCACCGAACAGCCGAGCCGCCGGGAAATGGACATGCTGCTTACGACCGGTGAGCAAGTGACGATTTCTCTTTTGACCATGGCTTTGCAGGAGAAAGGATATAAAGCCGTTTCATATACCGGCTGGCAGGCGGGCATCCAAACCGAAAACATTCACGGCAATGCGAGGATCATCGATATTGAGACGGCCAAGCTGAAGGAGCGCTTGAAAGAAGGAAAAATCGTCGTAGTCGCCGGATTTCAGGGGGTCACAGAAGGCGGAGAAATCACCACGCTCGGAAGGGGAGGCTCCGATACGACGGCAGTCGCGCTCGCTGCCGCTTTAAAAGCCGATAAGTGCGATATTTACACAGACGTACCGGGCGTTTTCACGACAGATCCCCGCTATGTCAAAACGGCGAGGAAGCTTGCCGGAATATCCTACGACGAAATGCTGGAGCTTGCCAATCTTGGCGCAGGCGTCCTGCATCCGAGAGCCGTCGAATTTGCGAAAAACTATCAGGTCCCGCTAGAGGTCCGTTCAAGCACTGAAAAAGAAGCCGGAACATTAATCGAGGAGGAATCATCCATGGAAGAAAATTTAGTCGTCAGAGGGATTGCATTCGAAGACCAAATTACGCGCGTCACGGTTTGCGGCCTGTCAAGCGGGCTGACGACATTGTCGACGATTTTTACAACGCTCGCAAAACAAAACATCAATGTCGACATCATCATTCAATCGGTCACAAGCACGAGCCAAACGTCGATATCCTTCTCCGTGAAAACGGAAGACCTGTCAAGAACCGTTCAGGTGTTGGAGGAATACAAAGACGCGCTGCAATATGAGCGGATTGAGACTGAAAACAGACTAGCCAAAGTGTCCATCGTCGGTTCCGGCATGATTTCCAATCCGGGCGTGGCAGCTGAAATGTTCGCCGTGCTTGCCGAAAAAAACATCCAGGTCAAAATGGTCAGCACGTCCGAGATCAAAGTCTCAACCGTGATCAATGAAAACGATATGGTAAAGGCCGTTGAATCATTGCATGATGCATTTGAATTGTCAAAAATCAGCGTTCCGGCCAATTAAATCAGCATCCTGGAGGGTCAACTCCAGGATTTTTTATGTGAGGAATGTGAAATTTGTGTTAATATTGGCACATTGAGGATTTTAGCTGATAAGGAGAGTATGGAATCATATTATGACTGCATTGGTACATAGCATAGGCCCATTGGCCGTCGCAGCAATCGCCAGCATTGCCGTACACGAGCTGGGGCATATCCTTTTCGGGCGGATCGTCAGGCGCAAGGCCGATTGGCTGGCAATCGGGCCGCTCATCATATATAGAGACGGGAAAATCTTATTTCGCTGGAAGCACAAATATTTTGGCGGAGCCGTGTTTTTATACGGTGAAGCCATTACAAACAAGGAAGCGTACCGTAAAGAAAAAATTAAAGCGGCAGTGAGTCTTCTAGGAGGCCCGGTCACAAGTTTTCTGTCGGGATTTGGTTTTCTGTACGCTGGTCAAAACAATGAATACGCTTTTTATTTTGGCATTTTCTCAATTTTAATAGGAACAGGCACACTGCTATTTACGGATGGACTTCCTGCCATTCTCATTTTCACGAACAGCCTGTATGCCTATTATTATTTTTTGAGTGTAGAATTGATGACTTCCAAAGAGGAAAAGCAATTTGATTTTTTGCTGAAGGAATTGAGGGGCGAGCTGCAAAAGGTGAAAGCGGACTCCATTGAGAAGATCAGCCTGACTTGTTTGGGTGCATTGTATTTTTATTTATATTGTTCTCAAATCAATTTTAATATGACAAGCCGAGAAGGAGTAAAAATTCACCAATATATATTGAACGAAATTAAACATAAAGGGCTTGGCATATTCAAAAATAAGCAAAAAAGGTCTGTATTAACCGCCATTGTATATCTGGAAGAAATGAATTTATTAATGGAAGGTAATGCGGAGGCTGCTGAAACGCTGTATGCAAAGCTGGCTGATGCTGATGACCGCCGTTTATATGAGTTAAAGCGCGACGCCGTCATCAAGCAGGACGACAAGGCAAAAAGCCTGTATATCAGCGAATTGCAATCCGATGTATTTAACAGAAATACAATACTCCTTAAAATCGAAGAGGAATTTGTTCAAAAAGCAGGCGAATACATGACGGATGTACGGGGAGAAAGGTCGTGTGTGACGGATGGGAACGCGGAAATGTAACAACATCATACCGGGACAAAAGTCTTGTTATGATAAAAAGGGCTGCATCATATCCGGCAGCCCTTTTTCATGTATTATGCCGGATCTTTCAAATCCCACTTCACCGTCAACACGACTTTTTCGGCTCTTTTTTTCACCTGTTCGTATGACTCGGCGATGTGCTCGTTCATCTGCTGGATTTGTTCGGCGATAAATCCGGCTTCAAGCTGAAAGCAAGGCTCTTTTTGAAATTTGAGACGATTGGAGACCAGCGGGCCTTCCAGTTCAAATTCGAGTTCCTGTTTTTTTGAATGGACCATTGTGAGCGTTCCCCATCCCGCATCATGAAAAAACGCAGGGATATCCTCCCATGATTCGAGCGGGAACTTTCGGGCGAGGTTTTTCCCGGCCCAGTACATCATGTCGGCATAGTCTTGTCCCAGCATATCCGGAAGAACCACTTCCCTGATTAATTCATAGGCATATGCGGAGACTTCCAGCTCTTTTAATTGCGCTAAGTTTGCTTCATATTTATTCATATCCAATGTCTCCCCTCTTTCCTCCGTATATTATAGCTTAAATGGGGCCGAAGATTACAGCGCGGACATGCGTTTTAACAGAAAAAAATTTGATATATTTATATTTTAATAAAATAAAATTTTCTGAAATATAATTAAATATTAGAAAATTTCAATTTATGTACGCGTTTTCTTGACGCCTATTTCTCATAGGAGTAAAATGAAATTGTCATAAAATCTTAACAAAGTGCGATATTTGAAACAGGACGGGGATAGGAGACCTTTCAATTTTTCTGCACTTTTCAACTACTAGGGGGTAAAGCAATTGGCCGGGAACAGAGAATTTGTGTATCGAAGATTGCATTCTTTGCTTGGCGTCATACCGGTTGGCATTTTTTTAATCCAGCATTTGGTTGTCAACCACTTTGCGGCAAGAGGAGAAGAGGCATTTAACAATGCCGCTAGTTTTATGGAAAACCTGCCGTTCAGGTACGCTTTGGAAATCTTCGTGATTTTCCTACCGCTGATTTATCATGCTGTTTATGGTGTATACATAGCGTTTACAGCGAAAAATAATGCGAGCCAATTTGGGTACTTTAGAAACTGGATGTTCGTGTTGCAGCGGATTACTGGAATCATTACCTTAATTTTTGTCAGCTGGCACGTCTGGGAAACGCGGATTGCCGCCCAAATGGGGGCGGAAGTAAACTTTGACATGATGGCTGATATTTTAAGCTCCCCGATCATGCTCGGCTTTTACATTGTAGGTGTCCTTTCAACGATCTTCCACTTTTCAAACGGTTTATGGTCGTTTGCTGTCACTTGGGGAATTACTGTCTCCCCGCGTTCGCAGCGAATCTCCACGTTTGTGACAATGGGAGTCTTTGTTGTGCTGTCCTATGTAGGGCTGAGAGCGATTTTGGCATTTGTGTAAAAGAACTAGATTACTAGAGGGAGTGGGGCTGGCATGAGTAACTCAAGCATTATCGTCGTCGGCGGAGGACTCGCGGGTCTGATGGCGACCATTAAAGCTGCGGAAGCAGGAACAAACGTAAAACTCTTTTCGATCGTCCCTGTGAAACGGTCGCATTCTGTATGCGCGCAGGGCGGAATCAACGGTGCGGTCAATACGAAAGGCGAAGGAGACTCTCCTTGGGAGCATTTTGATGATACGGTTTACGGCGGTGACTTTTTGGCCAACCAGCCGCCGGTTAAAGCGATGTGCGAAGCTGCGCCGTCAATCATTCACCTGCTCGACAGGATGGGGGTCATGTTCAACAGAACACCGGAAGGGCTCCTTGACTTCCGGCGCTTCGGGGGAACGCAGCATCACAGAACGGCATATGCCGGAGCAACGACGGGCCAGCAGCTTCTGTATGCGCTCGATGAGCAGGTTCGCCGTTTTGAGGTCGAAGGACTTGTTTCAAAATACGAAGGCTGGGAATTCCTCGGCGCCGTACTTGATGACGAGAGAACGTGCCGGGGGATCGTCGCGCAAAACTTAACGACGATGGAAATCGAATCGTTCCGCTCTGACGCCGTCATCATGGCGACCGGCGGACCCGGGATCATCTTCGGAAAATCGACAAACTCCATGATCAATACGGGATCAGCGGCTTCGATCGTCTACCAGCAGGGTGCATATTACGCAAACGGAGAATTCATCCAGATTCACCCGACGGCCATCCCGGGAGATGACAAGCTGCGGCTGATGAGCGAATCGGCCCGCGGGGAAGGCGGACGGGTCTGGACCTATAAGGACGGAAAACCTTGGTACTTCCTTGAGGAAAAATATCCGGCATACGGAAACCTCGTGCCGCGCGATATCGCGACACGCGAAATTTTCGATGTCTGCGTCAGACAAAAGCTCGGAATCAACGGCGAAAACATGGTGTACCTCGATCTTTCCCATAAAGATCCGAAAGAGCTTGACATCAAGCTTGGCGGAATTATCGAGATCTATGAAAAATTCATGGGGGACGACCCTCGCAAGCTGCCGATGAAAATCTTCCCTGCGGTTCATTACTCAATGGGCGGACTTTGGGTCAACTACGACCAAATGACAAACATCCCGGGACTGTTTGCCGCAGGAGAGTGCGATTATTCGATGCACGGCGCAAACCGCCTCGGCGCGAATTCGCTCTTGTCCGCGATTTACGGCGGCATGGTGGCCGGGCCGAAAGCCGTTGAATACGTCCAGGGGCTTGAAACATCCGCCGAAGACCTGTCTTCTTCTCTATACGAGTCTTATGTCGGAAAAGAAGAAGAAAAATGGGAGGGCATCATGAAGATGGACGGCAATGAAAATGCTTACGTCCTTCACAAAGAGCTCGGCGAATGGATGACGGACAACGTGACGGTCGTGAGGCACAACGACATGCTTCTGAAAACGGACGAAAAAATCCAGGAGCTTATGGAACGCTACCGCAACATCAATATTAACGATACGGCGAAATGGAGCAACCAAGGGGCCGCATTCACGCGTCAGCTGAGAAACATGCTGCAGCTGGCAAGGGTGATTACGATCGGCGCATACAACCGGAACGAAAGCCGCGGCGCCCATTATAAACCGGATTTCCCTGACCGAAATGACGAGGAATGGCTGAAAACGACAATGGCGAAACATGCTGGCGATTTTGAAGCCCCGAAATTCCATTATGAGGATGTCGACGTTTCATTAATCGCACCGCGTAAACGGGATTACACGAAGAAAAAGGTGGCGAAATCATGAGTGAAAATAAGACAATCAGGTTTATCATCACTCGTCAGGATACATCGGAATCCAGTCCTTACCAGGAAGAGTTCGAAATTGCTTACCGTCCGAACATGAATGTCATTTCCGCTTTAATGGAAATCAGAAGAAATCCGGTTAACGCAAAGGGAGAAAAAACGACGCCCATCGCCTGGGATATGAACTGCCTCGAAGAAGTGTGCGGCGCCTGCTCCATGGTGATCAACGGAAGGCCGCGACAATCGTGCACAGCGCTGATCGATCAGCTTGAACAGCCGATCCGCCTTGAGCCGATGAAAACATTCCCGGTTGTCAGAGACCTTCAGGTCGACCGGAGCCGGATGTTTGATTCATTGAAGAAAGTCAAAGCATGGGTGCCGATCGACGGCACATACGATCTCGGGCCTGGACCGAGAATGCCGGAAAAAAGACGGCAGTGGGCGTACGAGCTGTCAAAATGCATGACATGCGGCGTCTGCCTTCAAGCTTGCCCGAACGTCAATGATAAATCAAGCTTCATGGGTCCTGCCCCGCTTTCGCAAGTCCGGCTGTTCAACGCCCATCCAACAGGAGCGATGAACAAATCGGAGCGGCTTGAAGCGATTATGGGAGACGGCGGCCTTGCCAACTGCGGAAACTCTCAAAACTGCGTGCAGGCATGTCCGAAAGGAATCCCTCTCACAACATCGATCGCTGCATTAAACAGGGATACAACCGTTCAGGCGTTTAAAAACTTCTTTGGAAGCGACAACACGGAATAATGAGAACGCACCTCTTCAGTTTTGAAGAGGTGTTTTCATGATATAAGGGGATGAATAAATTGAAATTTCCTTCATATATTGAGGGGTCATTCGACAAATGGCGCCAGTCGTTTTCCTTTTTTGAAAAGGTGTCTGTCCGTTTTTCGGAAACGGATATGTTCGGCCATATGAACAATGTGACACCGTTCATCTATTTTGAAGAAGCGAGAATTTCTTATTTCAAACATCTTCAGGCGATGGATGACTTAACAGTCAGCCGGACGATTCCTGTCGTTGCAAGCCAGCAGTGCGACTACCTCAGGCAAGTCATGCTCCATGAGAACGTAAACATCGGCGTCAAAACGGCAGCTCTCGGACAAACGTCGCTCACGCTCCATTACCTGGCGGAAAACGAAGCGGGGGTTCCTTGTTTTACAGGAAAAGCCGTCATGGTTCAAATTGCAAGGGATACGGGGAAACCCGAAAGCTGGACAGACGAACAAAAAAACAAATTGTCAGGTTCATTTCCTGAGAAATAATATGCAAGGAGAAAAGAGATGAAGAAAGCAGCGGTGATCGGCGCAAGTTCCGGCATCGGGAGAGAGCTTGCAAAACAGCTGTCAGAGAGCGGTGTTACCGTCGGGCTTGCTGCAAGGCGGGAAGAACTTCTCAAAAAACTTCAGAATGAACTGCCCAACCCCTCATATATCAAAAAGTTGATGTAGCCGACGCTAAAACGACGAATATACTGTTAAAGGATCTGATTGATGAGATGGGACAGGCGGACGCCGTCTTCATTTGTTCAGGTGTCGGCTATACAGAAAGCGAACTCGGCCGGCAAAAGCAAAAAGAAAAGATTGATGTGAATGTATTGGGGTTTGCCGTATGTGCAAATCTGTTTCTCGATCATTTCGTCCAAAACGGACGCGGCCATCTTGTCGGCATCTCATCGATTGCCGCATTAAGGGGAAGCGGATCAGGCGCCTTATGCAGCGCTTCAAAAGCCTTCGTCTCAAATTATATAAAAGGCCTGAGAAGAAAAATGAAAAGCACGGGGGCCGACATCGTCGTCACCGAAATTCAGCCTGGCTTCGTCAACACTACGCTTGCCAAAGGGGAGAGGCTGTTTTGGGCGGCTTCTCCTGAAAAAGCAGCTGAACAAATTCTTAAGGCTGTCCGAAAAAAGAAAAAACACGCTTATATATCAAAAAGGTGGCGGATCATGCCTGGATTTTGAAGTGCATTCCTTAATGGAGGCGGTTTGTCCCGCTGTTTTTCGAAAAAACGAAAAAAAGGTGTTAGCGGTTACCCTTTTCTCCTTCGGAAACGTCACCGACTTCAGGGATGTTTCATATGATATCACGACTATATCGAAACCCATTCGTTTCAGATCAGCTCTCACCTAGCAAGGAGGGTTACAATACTTGAAGGAGAAAGAGTTTCAATCAAAGCCGCTGCTAACAAAGAGAGAAAGAGAAGTGTTCGAATTGCTCGTTCAAGACAAGACAACAAAGGAAATTGCAAGCGAGCTCTTTATAAGTGAAAAAACTGTTCGTAATCACATTTCCAATGTTATGCATACCTACGGCAAACGATTAATCCATGATTGAGCCTTTAAAGGCTCTTTTTTGATTATATAATTAGGCGGGTTTTGCTGAAATACATATTGAGGCGGACTTTTGCGAATGGCTCAGACACTTTGAATGTCTTGGCAATGAAGCGGGTATCAAAAAATTGATTATGAGGAATTTTCATCCCGTGGAGCATGAAAGTAGGGATACAAAAGTGATATGAGAAGTAATTTGCTTGACCTTCCTGATAATCTGACCAGAACTTTGGCATTGTTTTTTTGTCTCCTTCATGTCTGAAGAGGTGGCACAATTCGTGTGCAAAGTCATCCCACTGCTCACAGCGGATTTTCCGACTATCTAATGAAATCGTATACACATCATTGTATTTAAAGGAAAAAGACGGAGATGGTTTGAAATAAACTCTGATTCCTAACAGCTCGGCGATGAGCTCGAAATTAATTTGCTCGGGTGTTGTGATGTTGATTCTTTTATACAAGTTTTCAATCCAATCTTCTAAATGACTGTTGGTATACACCAAGATGAATTCCCCCTTAAATGTCAATGATTAATAGGAATATATGTTCTGTTTTTTATATAAAAGAAAATCCCTGCAAATAGGGATTTTCTTATGTATCAATTACTTCACAGGAACAGTGAATGATACGTCTTTATTTTTCATAAAGTCTTCAGTCGTAACATCACCGAATTTTAGTTTAACCTCTTTCACGCTGTTGACATCGATTTCTTTACCTTCAGGTACAGTAAATTCAAGAACACCGTCTTGTTTTACGCCGCCTTCGACGTCTCCACCTACTTGACCGTCGGTTAAGAACATATTAGCGTCTAACTGTATGTCACCCACTACTGCTTTACCTTGGTCAGGATAGAAGTGTAGCTGTTTATTTGTAGTGTTTTCAATGTTGATTCCTACATTAACTTTGTCTTTCATAATTTTAACATCGCCTAGGTTGATCTTCATTCCTAAAGCGTTAGTTTTTTGTTTGCTTGCATCAATTTTTTTAGAACCGTCGTCTTTCTTCTCTTCTGTCTTCTTGTCTTTAGAATTGTCTGCCCCTGTTGATACGTCATCCGTTGATCCGCATGCAGCTAATGCCAGAGCAAGACCAAGAGATAAGAATAAAACTAAAAATTTCTTCAAACTAAATACCCCCAGTTCATATATATGTACGTCTTTTATAATAGGCTAAAAAACTCAAAATTTCAACATTATATTACAAAAATGTCAAAATATTCACTGTTGTTTGCGGGCTTTTAGTGTATGAATCTCGAATTCTGCATCGGCTACCTTGCGATTAACAAAGATGACGCCTTCTTTAAGGGAGCTGATTTCTTCAAGAAGGAGATTATCTGAATTGATGTTCTCAGCATGCTGTGCGTCGACCTTTTCATTTAGTTTATCGATTTTCTCATTGATGACATTCAACTTGGAACTTGTGTCCTGTTTGAAGGAATCGAAGTCCGTTCTGAATTCTGTTATGGCATTCAGAATCATATCCAGTTTTTTGTCTTCCATCGTTTTCACCTCTTTTTTAGACTCGAAAACGCCAAAATTTTTGGTACTCCTTTAGTAATCCATTGGGAAACAGAGAGAACTCCATTGGGAAACGAACACCCCTCAAATCCCTTGATACACAAGGGCCGAAAGGCTTGTATATTTTTACATCGGGAAACGGATAGACTTGAATTAGTTTCCATTCGTCTTTTTTGGGAAACTTCTATAGATAACTAAATAACTAAAGAATAACTAAATAATATATATAAGGAGTCGTTCTTCACTCAATCAGATTTCTTTTTCCGACCTTCTTTAAGTTGCTCCGTGATGATTTCGAGGGCAGCATCTAAAATCTCCGGTGTAATCTCTCCGTCACGGGCAGCGAGGAAGGTTTTGGGATCCTTTAAAATTCTCTTTGCTTCGTCTTCGAAAATTTTATCTTGAATCTTCGGATCGGTGCCTCGAAGTAAGTAGTCAATTGAAACATCGAAATAATCAGCTATTTTAATTAGAATTTCATATTCCGGTTCTCTTCTATTTTGCTCATACATACTAATTGTGCTTTCTGCAAGACCTAAATGTTCCCCTAATTTTTTTTGAGAAAGATTCGGCCTCATTTTCCTGAGTTCTCTAAGTCGATCTCCGAATTTCATATTCATCACCTTTATAGATAATATCACGATTCGTGACGTTTTACAAAAAAACTTCACAATATGTATTGACTTTACGAATCGTGCGGTTTAATATAATAGACAAGAACAACACGAAACGTAAAGGAGGAGGGCAATTGAATAAAAAGGTTATTGGTGCAAAGTTGATGAAACTAAGAGGCGATAAAACCCGGTCTTTAGTTGCAAATGAGCTTGAAATAAGCGAAAGTACATTAGCTATGTATGAATCGGGTCACCGCACACCTCGTGATGAAATAAAGGTTCGTATAGCAAATTATTACAAAAAAACAGTGCAAGAAATTTTTTTTGAAGATCAACTTCACGAATTGCACGGTAAATCCCACACAGCGTAGGAGGTGGAAATAATGCTTGAAAAATTGAAAAGCGAAATCGAGTTACTCGAACGCCGAAAAGCCACTCTAATGGTCGAGATGGGCAAGCAGAACTTTAATGAATTATCAGATCTGTTGGTAGCAGAGATTCAAAAAAGAGACCTGCCGCCGCATCTCATAATCGACTTTTTTAATTATCTAGGTCGAACTTTTCGATTGGCACATGTACATGAACAAAATCAACAGTGAAAAGAGGCTCATTTTTCCTCTCTTCATGATTTTTACGAAAATGATAATTCAAATTCCAAACAGTCCCTAGTGCATTCTTAAGTTTCTCTGTCATAGCTTCATCGAGTTCTTTACTGCAGTATGGGCACATTATAGGTAATTGTTTTTCAAAAGAATGCCAAAAAACTTGAAAAGTATTTTCACAGTTGTGGCATTTAATATCAGCTCTTGTTGCCATATTCTCACCACCTTTCAAAAAGATTCTATCACGGAAGAGTGAGTGATAAACCACAGCATAGGAGGCTGAACATGGAAACGAAAATGGTTGTTAAATTAACAAATCATCAAGAGTTCAGCGAGTTGCTCAAAAAGGCCACGAACCAAGTTGAACAACTCAGCAGAACTTTAGAGCAAATTGAAAACTTCAAACCAAAAGTAATTGTTGATTAAAGACCTAATTTTCTAACCACATATTCTTTCCCGGCAGTATCAAGCATTTCTCTCCAATTTGCAAATTTTGAGTTGCTGGATACGTAAGTGTCTAACTCGTGGTCAGGAATCTCTTGGAAAGTCGGATACTTTGAGAACATTTCATGACTTTCAAACTCTTCTAAAGAAGAGAAGCCGGTGTGTTTTCTTAAAAACGCTTCTGTTAGTAACTCGTTAAGAGGTACTTCATTAGTTCCTTGAAGGTCTTTAGCGGCTTTGCTCATTTTTTCAAGTTTTTTCTCAAATTTTTTAAAACCTTTAAATTTCATAACAATCACCACCTTTCTGTGAAAATTTTACCACATGAGAAAGGTTGATAGATTACAAACAAGGCAAAATCCCATGGTCAGTCCAACTGTCCAACACGAATACACTGACGTGAGGTGATCGCGATGGCGAAAGAAAAAAAGAAAAAGCAAACGATCCTCAAGGTCGGCAAAGAAGTATACGGCACGATGGACCGGGAAGAATGCTTCCGTAAAGCCCTCGAACCGTACTTTACAACAGATAAAGAATTAAAACTCAACGCTTGAAACATTTTTGCTTCACCCTTTTTTGATGGACAAGCTGCAAGGAGGTTATAGCATGAATCAATTACAAACGTTCAAAAATGAGCTGTTCGAAGTTGCTGCAAAAATCGAAAATGATCAAATTCTTTTCGATGTGGAACAGGTCGCGAGATCATTAGGAATTGTTGATGTTAAAAACGGCGTTAAATACGTCAGATGGAATCGAGTGAATAGCTATCTCCCTAAAAATTCGCCACAAGTGGCGAAAGGCGATTTCATCCCTGAACCATTGGTTTACAAATTGGCTTTTAAAGCCTCGAACGAAGTTGCTGAACAATTTCAGGACTGGCTTGCTATTGAAGTCATCCCAACAATCAGAAAAACAGGCCAATACGGCAGCCCGAAAATTTTATCTGAAAGAGAGCAGCGCATCGTATCTCTTGAACTCACTTTAGAAACTGCAAAGCGTCAGGACGAAATGCAAAAAGCCCTGAACAAACATGAAAATAAGTTGCTCGAACTTAGCGAAAAAGTGGACGAGCAAATCACACTTGATCACGGAGAACAGCGCCGGCTTCAAAAAGGCATAGCCCGACGAGTCTATTCTTTCACGGATGACAAGAAAGAAGCGGGGAGGCTTTTCAAGGAATTACATCGTGAAATTAAAGACCGATTCGGGGTTCCAAGCTATAAAGATGTGAAGCGTAAGGAGCTGTTAACCGCGATCAACTATATCGAAAATTGGGTGCCTCGAAAGGTTTCCTAAAACCTGTCGAGTACCCTCATTAATAAATTTTACCAAATAAATTACCGTGAAACAGGAGGCGAACGTATGGAGAACAACCCGTATAATCTGGATAATTTGCCCTCAATTATGCGTGAAATCCGAAAACGATACGGATTCAATCAATTTCAGTTAGGGAGATTACTTGGAGGAAAAGGACAACAGTATATTTCAGATGTTGAAAACGGATTAATTACCTTAACCCCACAGCTTTGTATTAAGTGGTTTGAGGCGTGCGAAGCTTATGAACATATCGATCTTGTACATTACCTTTTCCGGCTGCACCCAACAGCAGCGGCCCCGATCGATCCGGCATTGAACGAAAGTGCCAGTACGGCAGTGATCAATATGATTCACCAATTAAAAGAGGCGCTGCAAGCGACTGAAAACCTCGGGAAGTGGTTAGCTCGGGAACGACCCGGACGAGCTGCGGAATTACCGATAAACGAGATAAAACAAATTTTCGATCTGATCCCGGCCAATAAAACGCTGATCTACTCATTAGCCCGGAATCACGGTCTAAAAATTCAAGAGGTTGCCGACAGATGGACGCGAAAGGCGTTAGTCGATCATGTGGCAATGGCAAGAAAAGAAGAAAGGCAGGCGGTATAAGGTGAAAATCAATCATTTTCTAAAAACAGATATTGAGGCGGCTAAAAGAAAAATGGAATCAGTGGAAGATTTGTCTGGCATGCTTTCAGAAGCATTGAGTGATGGGGATTTTGAGGAAGCAATTAGTATGGCGGGAACCATCAAGGTTTTAGCTGAGGATTTAAACAGAATGGCAAACAAAGCACGATTGTATGAAACAGCTTTAAAAATGAGAAAAAGAGAACTTAATGTAACTGTGGTTAGCAGGTGTTTAAGATGATACTCCATTACGTTCATAAGCCGGCGACAGCGTTAGAAGTGCGTGCATGGTGCGCGAGAATCCGAAACTATCCTGAACTGCATCTTATATGGGATCAGCGTTTTAAAAAATTCAGAGAAAGAGGGTTGAAAAATGGCTAATGTATATGACTTGAAAGCGGCTTTAGCTGCGGTTGAGGATTTCCGTGACGAGGCAGCAAGCGGAATTGAAGAGGCTATCGAGAAAGCGGATCGATTATCGTTCGGATAATCTCGAAGAACTACAAGAGGGATATAACGAGGTTATTTCTATATTGGAAGACACCTTGAAGAAATTACGATGAGGAGTTGTTTCAAATGAACATCGAGCACCCAATGATCACAGAAATTAACCGTTTCGGCTACCCAAAAGAGTATTTGCGGTATGAGGACGAGGAAGAGCAGGAAGATGATGAAGAGTAAAAAAGAGCCCACTTGGCAGAGTGGACTCCCGGGCGATTGGTAAAGAATCATTTATCTAATTATACCAAATCGCCCCATAAAAAACAACGGGGGTTATGGAAAATGAAGCTAACAAGAAGTGAAAGTATTGAAATTATCAAAACCTATCTTGATGGTCAATGGGTACCGACGCCCAAGTTCCTTGAATCACTTAAAAAAATGGTGTCAGAAATCGAAAGATTAGAACGAAAAAATGAAGGTTTGCTAAAAACTGTACGAGCTTATCAAGCTGAGAGGGGGATATATCCTAATGACTAAAGCGATCACAGCACCATTCAGTAACAGACTTGAGGATCAGCAGAGGCTTTATAAGGTCGGCGGGTCTATTGTAATCGATAAACAGGGCAGGACGGTTTTCAGTTTCCCTTCAATGGACAAGTACCGGGAATGGCAGCGGCTCGGGGCAGAAGCACATAAAAGAAAGGTGGGGATCGTCTGATGCAAGCCGAAGTCCTTTCATCTACGGCCAATATGTCGCGGGAGGAATGGCTTTCAATAAGGCAAAAAGGCATCGGCGGGTCGGATGCTGCCGTTGTACTCGGTTTGAGCAAGTGGAAAACACCGTTTGAATTGTGGTTAGAAAAGACCGGACAAGTCATGCCGGAAGAATCTCAGAGCGAGGCGGCATATTTCGGGACCATTTTAGAGGATGTGGTCGCAAAAGAGTTTGAGCTTCGTTCGGGGAAAAAAGTACGTCGCAAAAATCAGATGTTGAAGCATCCTGACAATGAATTTATTATCGCGAACCTCGACCGGATGATCGTTGGGGAAAAAGCCATTCTTGAGTGCAAAACAACATCAGCATACAACATGAAGGAATGGGAAGACGACGAGATTCCAGCGAACTATATCGTTCAGGTTCAGCATTATCTTGGTGTCCTTGGCCCCGAGTATCGAAAGGCGTATTTTGCCGTCTTGATCGGCGGGAACAAGTTTGTTTGGAAAGAGATAGAACGTGACGAAGAGCTTATCCAAATGATCTTTGCTGCTGAAATTGAATTTTGGAATGACAAAGTGTTAGGCGGACAGGCTCCGGCGCTGGACGGCTCGAGCGCGGCGGAGGAATTTCTAAAAAAGCGGTACGCCGAAACAGAAAGTAATAAAGTGATTGATCTTTCTGCCGCAAATCGCGAGCGCATTAAACAGTATTTGCAGCTAAAAGAGCAAATTTCAGAATTACAGGTGCAAGCCAAGGAACTAGAAAATCAGATCAAGTTTGAGATGAAAGATGCCGAATACGGATTCATCGGAAACTACCAAACAAGCTGGAAACATGTCGCCTCTAAAAGAGTTGACACCGAAAAATTGAAAACGCAGTTTCCTGATATTTATGAAAAAGTCACTAAAGAAACGCATTCCAGACGTTTTGGAATTAAGGAGGTTGGCTGATATGGCAACAACTCAATCAATTAAAAATAACATTCAAGCGAAACAAAATAGCGCCCCGGCACAGCAGCAAGGGACGACGATGAAGGGGCTGCTTAAATCCCCAAGGGTCCTCAAACGTTTTGAAGAAGTCTTAGGGAAAAGGGCAACACAGTTCACAGCATCCATTCTGAGCCTGTACAACAGCGAAAATACTCTTCAGAGGGCAGAACCCATGAGTATTATTTCTGCGGCAATGGTGGCCGCCACGCTTGATCTGCCTGTAGATAAAAATTTAGGCTATGCCTGGATTGTACCGTATGGAGGAAAAGCACAGTTTCAGCTCGGGTACAAAGGCTATATCCAGCTTGCATTGAGGACAGGGCAGTACAAATACATCAATTGCATACCGGTTCACGAAGGGGAATTGCAAAAATGGAATCCGTTAACCGAAGAAATCGAGATTGATTTTGAAAAGCGCCAGTCTGATGCCGTGATCGGTTACGCTGCTTATTTCGAACTACTAAACGGCTTTCGGAAAACGGTCTATTGGACAAAGGCACAAGTCGAGAAGCACAAAAAGAAATTCAGTAAGTCGGATTTCGGGTGGGGAAAGGATTGGGACGCGATGGCCCTCAAAACCGTTCTGAAATCCATTCTTAGCAAGTGGGGCATTCTCTCTGTTGAAATGCAAAAGGCGGTTATCGAAGACGAGACACCAAGGGAAAGAATAGACATCACAGAAGATGCAGACAGCCCCGAGATCATCGACTATAACCCTGAGCAGGACCAAGAAGAAAAACCGAGCGCGCAGGATGCCGATCCTTTTGACGGCCAGCCTGTAGATATTAAAGACGATGACCTCCCATTTGATTAAGGTTCCGATCCCCTTCTGCTACAAGTGGCTGACAGCAGGGGCACCGAATCGCGCAAAGCTGTTTCGTTCTTACGTCGAAAGCTATCTGAAGACAAACGAACCGGGATTGAAATTAGTCCGCATCAGCGGAATGACAGCGCTGTGTGAAAGGAAGTAGGTGAGTGTATATGGATATGGAAGGCTGGGGTTATGTAGTTGCACCTGCTCGTGTATTTAAAAACAGGCGCGAAAAAATACTATACATGTGCTTACTTGAGGAAGCTGCTTTCGCTCCGTTTGGATCTTTAAAAACTGGCGAAGCTTTGATAAACGTGACGGAGTTAGCAAGAGATGCCTCCATTGATGTAAAAAAGGTCCGTTATTCGCTCAAGAAATTAGAAGAGGCGGGCTTCATCAAAACCCGACGGCTAAAGCAAAACAGAGGGCTGATCGTTACCATCTTGAATTACGAAAAACTTCAAAATACAAAGAATTACGGAAAGAAAAAAGCCCCGGCACCGGAGGAATCCGGAGAGTTAACGGAACATCAGGGAAAGGGTGAGGACATGCAGGAACAAGGTAAATTCAAAAACATTCCTGAATATGCTGAACACTTGAAAAAACAGAGTGTCAGTGACGAAGACACATTGAAAGATGCACTAGAAGCAGCGGAACTGAAAAATATGAACCTTTCAAGCGAGAAAGAGATCGATAAATTCGCAGACATGATAATCAAAATGGGCGCACTTCCTGAAGGAGTGAAAAAAGGCATATTGGTTAAATATCTCGACTGCATCCGTCTAACCCGAAGTCATTGCAAAATATCGGCCAAGCTTTTGGCGAATCACCTTGAAAAAATGAGTAAATACAGCGTTGATCAACTACATTATGCAATGTGGACGCATGCAGAGCATTATGACGACAAACGAGAAAAGTATACACTCGGAATTCTTCGAAACACAGACGACCATAAAGCACGGCAAGGCCTCATGAAATTGATGAACCGGGGAGGGAAACGAAACGATGAACAGTTTAGCACTTACCCTAAAGCAGTTGGAAAAATCCAATCCGAATCTAGCCAAGAGGTTGAGAGACTCGAAGCACTTGCAAGAGAAAAGGGCCTATCCGGAAAGATACGAGACACTCACTGTGATTTCTGAGGAAAACTGCATTTATAAGCAGTGTGATGGCTCCGGTCTTATCTGGATAAAGGATCATCAAGAAAATAGAGAGTTCATGAAAGAATGCCCTTGCAAGGCCGTCAAACTGTTAGAAAAAAAGCTGTTAGGCGCTCGGTTGCCTGAAGAATTTAAAGACGTAACCTTAAATTCATTTGAAATCGATGTCTATGAACAAGACATATCAAAAGAGCGTGCGGCCAACGCAAAACGGATTTCAAAAAACTATGTTTTGAAATTTGAACAGATGCGAGATCAAGGAAAAGGACTCTATTTTTACAGTAAGGAAAAGGGCAGCGGAAAGACAAGGCTTGCCGCAAGCATTATGAAGGCCATTATTAAAATGCACGACAAACCAGATACACCATTAAAAATTATTTATTCCTCAACAGCTGACCTGATCGGAGAAATTAAAAAGACGTTTGAAGAGGGTTCGAAGATAAAAACATCTGAAATTATAGAAGCGGCAAAGACAGCAGACTTGGCTATTTTTGATGATATCGGTGTTGAAAACGTAAAAGGTTGGATTGAAGAAACGTTTACACGAATCTTAGATTTTAGGCTGCAAAATAAAAAGCCAACGATCTTTACCAGTAACTTGGCTATCAATGAACTGGACTTGAAATATCCAGACGGCCGTATCAGCAGTAGGGTTGAAAAGCTTGCTTTCCCTGTTAGAATGCCAGATGAAAAGATCAGAAGTAAGATTGCACAACAGGAAAACGAACAGCTTTTGCAGTCACTTTTTGAATAAAGGAGATCAAACATGACAAACGTTCAAGTCAATCAATTAATGCCGGGAGTTTTTGAGGTAACGCCAAAGCAACCGGGTAAAGGGCAGGATCTAACCCCGGTCATCCGGGTTCTTGAAGAAAAAATCAAACAAATGGAGCTGATTCAGAGTGCTTAGAGCGGTGCCGGCCTTGCTGTCGATCCTGCTGCTGGCCGGATACAGAGAAAAACAGATTCAACAATGGTTACAAGATGACGGGAGGTAAGGGGCATGCGAGCAAATAAATTCAACGCCAAGAAAACATACGTTGACGGTATCAAATTCGACAGCAAAGCCGAAGCCAAGTATTACTTACAACTTAAATGGCTCAAGCAGGCGGATCAGATCAAAGACTTTAAGCTTCAGCCTCGATTCCTGTTGCAAGAAGCATTCATAAAGAACGGAAAAACTTTTCGGAAGATTGAGTATGTCGCAGATTTTGAAGTTCATAACTTGGACGGCAGCATCGAGATAATCGACATCAAGGGCGTTGCGACGGAAAGCTTTAAAATCAAGCGCAAGCTGTATGAACGCCGATACGATACACCCCTTAAAGTGCTCGTCTATGATGAATCGTTCGGCTTTATCGAAATAGACAAGCTGAAAAAAACAAAAGGAAAGGCGGAGAAATCCACTGCAAAGCGTAATAATCGCAGACGATCGGCCGTTGTGGGTTCGCGAAGAAGATAAGCTCATGGTCTGTATGACACGCTGTTCGCTTTATAAACAATGTTCCAGCCGGATGGGCGCAGATTGTAAGAAGCTCGGCGGCTCGGAAATACCGAAAATCAATTCAGGAGGTCGTTATGATGCAAGAAAACAATAACCCGTATAAACCCGGACCGGTTCACGAATGGAAGATGACGCCCGAGCAGCTGGCGGAATACGTCAAAAAGAACCCGATTATCTACCGGGAACACCTGAAACCGTCGCCAGCTTTCACAATGGAAAAATGGCAACCTGAACAGTATTAAAAAAGCACCGAAGCGCGCGGCCTCAGTGCTCTGATATGAACTGGTACTTCTATCATAGCATAAGGGGGCTGCCTAGTGTACAAACCAGAGCGAATAAATTTAAACGATGATTTAAGCTTCACAGAATCTATTGAGTCGGGGAAGGTCCGTGTCATCGTGTTAGATGGGAAGCAAGGAGCGGCCCACATCATGGATGCCCCAGAGCATGGAAAATCTATTATTCAAACGATAAACGGAAGTTTTAAACGTGTAGATTATGAGATTGGTTACAAAGTCGACTAATGAGCAGGGGCTTTCCCTGCGAGGGAGGAACAGGATGGATAATATCAAGATTCGTTATGTATTCAGACATAAAGCCAGCGGCAACATTGAAATGAAATGGTATAACATCGCGCAATTAGAAGCAAGGGCGGCCGCCGAGCTGTCTCCAGCGTTTTCCGATGAATATGAATTGATCAGCCGGGATTTATACACCGGATTAAAGGACGATACTGGCCGCGAGATTTACGAGGGGGATGTCGTGAAGTTCAAGTCTGTCTATTACGAAAACAAGATTATGAAAGCAGTGGTCAAGTTTAAAGATTCTCTTGGGGCGTTTGTATTCGATATGGGAGACGATCAAGGCACTTGGATAATGAACGCATCCATGAGAGAAATCGAAGTCATCGGCGACGTATATCGAAATCCTGATCTATTGGAGGATGCAAAATGAGAGAGATTAAGTTTCGAGGTAAACCGGTTGAGGATTATGGCGATATTAAATGGTTTTATGGCGGAATCGACTTAAACCATGATGACGAATTAGCTTATATCAGTACGCCTTATAACGGTCATGTTCCGGTAGAGTGGGAATCAATTGGGCAGTACACCGGATTGAAGGATAAAAACGGCCGGGAGATTTATGAGGGGGATATTGTAATTGATGAACGGAAGAACTCTGCAGAAGTAGTTTTTGACGATGGTTGTTTCTGTGTAATTGGATATTTGGGAGATTTACGGACCCATCCACTTCGTGATTCCCTATTTTGTGGTGAAAGGTTTGAAGTCATAGGAAACATTTACGAAGATCCTCAGCTATTGGAGGCGGCGGAATGAGAATGAGAGAGATTAAATTCCGGGCTTGGAACAAAGAAAAGGAAATCATGGTTTATGGGAATGAGGACGACAGCGAATGTTCATGGGATGGTGTTATCGCCTCCGATGTGGATATGGTCAATTCCAGATTAAGATATACCCTTGTATCGGAATATATCTGGATGCAATATGCCGGATCGATGCACGGGAAAGGCGAGATTTACGAAATGGATATAGTCGAATATGGGACTTTTAAAAATATCGGGGTTATCTGTTATGACACTCATCAAGCTATGTTTAAAATTGTGCCGGTTCAGTTCTATCTTGCAAATGCGGGGCATGGCGGATGGACGGGTCACCCATTAAGAAAAACCGTCCCGATGGAAGTCATCGGCGACGTGTATCGAAATCCTGAGCTATTGGAGGCGGCGGAATAATGGAACTTTTACAATCATCTTCTTTACTGCATACGATCAAGGCGCAGCGGGACAACATGATGACCATTGAAGAGCTGGCCGAGAAGTACGCGCTTCACCCGGATTACGTGAAATCGATCATTGAACGCACTGACGGACTGGCGATTAAGGGCAACGTCGTCTATGCTCCGAAACAATCGTTTCTGCTGCCGATGCTTGGTGTTGCCGGGCTGGTTGCGGTAATCGTGATCTTGCCGCAGTTGATAGGGGGATGACCAGACACCGGGGGAAAGAATGAACCATCTCAAATATGAATAAATGACAATATGATCAAATACCAAGAAAGGAGAAGGAGGCGCGCCAGTGATCGAATACAGCTGCCGTGAGTGCGATTACACGGAGTTAGATATAAAAATCCGGCCTAATGTTTGCTGTCCCATCTGCGGGCAGCACATGGGGGCTGAGGAAGAAATTTGTGATGAGTAGAGGGGGAGTGACATGGGAGTTCTTGACGAAATCGGGTTTACGCCTGAGCAATATAAAACATTGAGTAAGCATATGAGCGATGAAGAAATAGCACAAGAGGAATTACTGGTTTCCGGGCGCACTTTAAGCGCCTGGAAGCAAAGAAACGGCATAAAATCAGACAGGACACCGAGCGGCCGTAAATTTACCCGGGAGGAATGGGAAGAAAAACGCAGGGAAGGCTTGAAAGAACAACAAATTGCTGCTTTCTTCGGTTACAAAACATTCAAGCTTTATATTGATTATAAAAAAAGCATCGGAATCCCTAATCTGTCGAAAGAAAGAAGAATCAAAAGAACCCCGGAGTTTTTAGACGAAATACAAAATTATTTGAAGGATGGTCTTACAGTTAAGGAAATAGCGGAAAAATTGAATGTAGACATAACACCGGCTTATCTCGGCCGAATCATCAAAGAAGAAGGGCTAAGAGATGATGCAAAGATTGTAAGAAGTGTTATCAATAAAATCAGAAATCAACAGGAGAAGGGCTTAAAAAAATATGGTGTTCCGGTCAGTGTGGACTTATACAGCCTACGGGGATGGTTGCAGCATGCACTTGAAAAAACACTCGACAAGGCGGTTTATCTTGAAGCTGCTATACAGAAGATCGACGAAATCGAAGGGGGAAAAAGGAAATGACATTAGACATGATCATAAATGTAACTTACAAGAATGGCATCAAAAAAGAATATAAGATGATCGGCGACGTTAATTTTGACGAGGAACCATCAGAGGAAGTAAAGGCTGGTACGGCCGAGGAATTTCTGGATGCTTTAAAACAAGGGAAGATGTATTTTGCACATCCGAAAGGCGGGTTCTTAATAAACGGCCATGAATTGATAGACGCGGAAATCGAATTTGTAATCAATAAAAAGGGGGACTATTCATGAAATACTTTGAAGTTGTTGCACCATACTATGCGTTGATTGCGGCGGAGGATGAGAAAACAGCTATTGAGATATATTCGAAAGATTGGTTCGAAGTTGATGAGAGTTTCAACGAAAACGTTACGGAAGTTGATCGGAAATGTGCACTCGGTAAATTCAGGGATGTTGTTGGGCAAGAAAATCCGGATATTCACCTTACAAGAATGGTGGATGAATTCGAAAAAAGATCAAATGAGTTTCTATTGATTGATGGAAGGTTAGCGAAATGATCACAGCATTCAAAATCATCTTGTTGATCATCATGTTCTCAGCGTTTTCATACGCGGCCGGCGAGAAAGAAAAATCGAAACGGGATAATATGACGGCTATCTGCATAGCTTCAATGATTAGCTCTATAGTGGCGTTCATCACGCTTTGAGGGAGATGGTAAGGGGTGAGAGGTTTAAACGTTCTCAAGGGCATTCTGGTGGTTTTAGGTGGTGTATTCTGGATCGGGTATTTGTGGGTATACAGGCCGGAGATCGGAGAGATAGCGACTGTTGCTATATTCACGGTGGCGCTTGTGATCGCAACGGATATAAGAAAAATGTTTATCGGGACGATCTGCTTTCTGATCAGCGCGCTTTCTTTAGCATCATTCGGGTATTTGTACTTGGAGAGCATCAAGCAGCTTATTGTGATGCTGTTGGTCGCTTTACCGATGGCGTCGGCGATGTTTCTGCATGTGGCTGAGCAAGACTCAACGGAGGAATGGTGAAATAATATGGCATATAGAGTCTATGACGATCGAACGGATGAAACGATTTTTGAAGCGTTTGAGAGTAAAGATTGTGTGTGGTTCATCGAATGCAACTATGATGAAAACGATGACGATTACGAACATATTTTCATCGAGAAAATAAAGTAGCGGCCGGAGCCGGGAAAGGAATTTAGAAATGAAGTTCGGTATTTATTTAGATGGAATCTTGATGGAGAAGTTTAATTCTCCAGAAGAAGCATATGAAGCAGGACGATCTGCTTTTGAAGAAAGTGGTTTATTTCATGAAATAAGGTTAGTGCATCCCTTTGAAAAATCGATTGAAATGGCTTTCGGTGAAGATGACGAGGGGGAGGATGAGGATGTCTGAAAAAATAATTGATGAAGTAAAATATTTAATGACTTTGACTGATGATGAATTAAACGAATTATTAATTAGTGAAAAATATAATAAAGCAAACTTGCGGGAGCTGGTTAGGCGGACTTTGAAGGTTGCAAATGAGTATAAAAAAGCCTTTGAATACGAGATAAGCGAAGAGAAAAAAGAAACTGATGAAGCATTAAGGCTTTATGACGAAGAGAGGCGGCAGATTGATGTCTAAAACCATGGATGAAAAAAGAAAAGAACTACTCGGAAAATTAGAAGGTTTTCGAAAGGCATCAGGGAATAAAGTGACTCTTGAAAAAATGAGTACCGAGCAGTTGGAAAACTTCTATAAATCTTTAATGCACACTGAACCGATATTTAGGGTTCTGAGCCAGTTGGACGATAAGCAACGACAGAAGTTCTTTCGAATCGGGCAGCAGATACTTTCTAGGCATTTCAAGATATAGTGGTATAAGGAGGAAACGGAATGAAAAAGGAACACGTCAAGACAGTTTATTCAAACAGCAGTCAAGAAGCGATCGAACACGCAAAGCGTGCATGGCAATTAGGTTTCGGGGTGGATATGGAACAAACGCGACTACAAAGGCTTGTCGATGCTTATGGTCAGCCGGATGAAGATAAAGCATTTCGTGTTCATATATACAGATTTATCGAAGAAGGTACGCGAGCCATGGTATAATAAAAGTAGATGAAAATAAAATAAACGTCCTAGATGGAAAGCCTGCGGACACTGAACTTACAGCTTTTACGCTGTTTGTTTGGTGTCCGTTTTTTATTTTCGCAACTTTTCAGTCACACCCCACGATCACTAGGGTGTCAAAAGGAGGCTGAAAACATGAAAAAGATCAAAAAGAATACGCAAAAAAAGCCGGAGAAGCTCACTGAACGGGATTTAAGGAACCTGATGGATACAAACAGGCCCATCTATAAAAGAGCCAAAGGCGGGGCATTCAGACAACGATAAGGGGGCATTGATTATGAATAAAAAAGAGATCGAAAAGCTGGTTTGTAGTTATCACTGGATGGCAAAAGAGGTTCAGAGGTTGCAAAGGGTGCTTTACGGTTCTGACATCCCTATGCGGAGCTGGGGCGTTGCTCAGTACGGATTAGAAGCTGCCATGCCAAAGGGAAGCCCCGGCAAGAGTCAGGCTGAATTAAAGCAAATGGACTTGAGAGAGGAACGGCTTTTCAAACGTCTTGAATACTTCGAGGAACGCGTATACGCGATTGAGGCGGCAGCAAGAACGATCGAAGGGGAGCAGCACAAAGTGATTTATGATTGCATGATGGAAGGAATGAGCTATCGGGCTATCGGCATCCATCTCGGCATATCGCGGGAAACCGTAAGGAGAATGAAAGACGAGATCATCTGCCAGTTGTGCCAAAATTGCCGCATTGTGCAGTTGTTGAATCCGGAAAAATCCGTCGTGTAAAATGGAAGGCAGGACGGGGAGGCAGGTTCCCCCGGTTAACCACAACACAAAATTAGGTGGGAAAGAGCTCTATGCCTTAATAGGTGTAGGGCTTTTTTGATACAGCATCAGCCTTCTCCTATTGGAGAAAGGCCAATGCAATGGAAATTATGACTGAGGCAAGGGATTTAATGTCTAACTTTGAATCAAATTCTATCTTTACATTTGCTTTTATTTTGAGCATCATTCTCACCTCCATGAAATAATACCCGTGGGAATCGGGTTTCGCACAAATTTACGACTAACTCATCTCACTATTAAGTTGCGTATATTCCTTGTAAGGTGGACAAGAAAACCGTTCGACAAATTTCGCGAAAGGTTCCATTATCAATCTATTTCCCTAATAATAGGTTGAGGAGGTGAAATAATGATAATTAGCGACGAGAATGTTAAACAATATTTTCAGCATGTCAAAGAACCTATTGATGAATGGGCGATTTTCCTTGGAGAGTATAGTCAAAAATTGGGTCAAGATACCGGGGCAACTAATGTCAGACTTACTCAATTTATTAAACTGAATGACAATGAAACCCTAATCGTTTGGGAAGTAAGTTAATGCAATGAACACCCTTCGCGGGGTGTTTTTTTGTTCTCTGTAAAACGCGTCCAGTGAATCTCAGAATAGACAATCGGCGGCTGAGAGAGGCCTCTGAGTGTGGACGCGGTTTAGAGAGAATATTTTTCAAAACAAACACAAACCAGAAGGGGGCGGCGGGTGAATGTAGATGGCCGAAAAGCACATTCAAGCACAAAAAGATTACGTCAAAGGAATGAAATACAAGGACCTTGCCGAAAAGTACGGGGTGTCAGTGAACACCATCAAGTCATGGAAGAGACGGCACGGTTGGGAAAGAAAAAAGGGTGCACCCATTGAAAAAAGTGTGCACACAAAAAAGGTAGGTGCGCCACCCGGCAATATAAACGCTTTGGGGAATAAAGGCGGCGCAGCACCAAAGGGAAATCAGAACGCAATGACTCACGGCTTTTTCTCCAAGTTTCTCCCGGAGGAAACGCTTGAGATCATGGAAGAGGTTCAGGAGCGCAGCCCGGCCGATATGATATGGGATCAAATTCAGATCCAATACGCGGCCATTATCCGGGCGCAGCGGATCATGTTTGTGCAGGATAAGGACGATATGGCAAAAGAAATGAAAAAGGCGAAATACTCTTATCACTTGGAAAAAGATGAAGACGGTAAAGAGCAACTAAAACAATCTGCTGATGAAGAAGAATATGAAATTCAATTCGCTTGGGATCGTCACGCAACCTTCTTAAACGCTCAATCACGGGCAATGGGTGAGCTGAGAAGCCTGATAAAGCAGTTTGACCAACTGGCTCACGAAGAAGACGAGCGGCGGCTTAAATTGGTACAGATGCGCTTGAACATCGAGAAGACGAAGGCGGAAGTAGATCGACTGACCAATAATGATGATGACGCACCATTCGAAATTATCATCAAGGATAAGGGGGAGCGATGATGGAAAAAGAAGTGAACCCCCGTTTCAGAAGCTTTCTTTTTGATTGGTCGCAGAAGTTTTATTTCCTTGTCGGTGGTTATGGATCGTCAAAAAGCTATCATGTTGCTCTTAAGCTGATTCTGAAGCTGATCCAAGAAAAGCGGACAGCCTTAGTCGTCCGAGAAGTCTACGACACCCACAGGGATTCGACTTTTTCCCTGCTCGAAGAGATCATTACCGATTTAGGGCTGGATCATAAAATCCGATGCGTCAGCTCACCGATGCAAATACGATTCCCGAACGGTAGCAAAATCATCTTTAAAGGGATGGACAAGCCGGCCAAACTGAAATCGATCAACAACATATCGATTGTTTGGATCGAAGAGTGTTCGGAAGTGAAATACGACGGATTTAAAGAGCTGTTGGGGCGCTTGCGGCATCCGACTCTGAAGCTCCATATGATCCTATCAACAAACCCCGTGAGCAAAGGGAACTGGTCGTATAAACACTTTTTCAAAGATGAGGTAAATCGGTTCTTTGTCTTGGACGATAAAGAGCTTTACAAAAAGAAAACCATCATAAAAAACAACACCTATTATCATCACTCCACAGCCGATGATAATTTATTTTTGCCTGAAAGCTATATCGAGCAGTTGGAAGACCTAAAAACCCACGATCCAGACCTTTACCGCGTTGCCCGGAAAGGTCGTTTTGGCGTTAACGGAAAGCTTGTTCTGCCACAGTTCGAAGTGATGGAGCATGAAGAGGTCATGAAAGCGATCAGGGCAATCGACAGGCCGATTTTAAAGAATGGCATGGACTTTGGTTTCGTTGATTCATATAACGCCTTGGTACGTATGGCGATCGACCATAAAGAAAAGATTTTGTACATCTACTGGCAGTATTACAAAAACGACACGACCGACGACAAAACGGCGGAAGACTTGAAAGATCTTAAACGCGTTTTGATCAAGGCGGACAGCGCGGAGCCTAAAACAATTCGATTCTTTCGGCAGCAAGGCTTTCTCATGAAGCCCGCAAAGAAGTTTCAAGGCTCGCGGTTGCAATACACCAAGAAAGTAAAACGATTCAAGAAAATTATTTGCTCCGATCAATGCCCCGATGTCATTAGGGAGCTGAAGGACCTTACTTTCGCAGTCGACAAAGACGGGAACATCATCGAGGACGAATTCAACATCGATCCTCATACATTCTCGGCCATTTGGTACGGCTTGGATGATTATGAGGTATCAAACCTTAAAGGGCATGGGGTAACAAGGAGGTTTAGAGATTGATAAAATTCTTAGATCAAATCAGAAAAAGTGGCATATCAGGGGATTTAATTTCCCAGATTATCGAAGCGCATAAACCGGACCGTGACCGGATGAAAAATTTATACGATCGATATAAGGCGGAACCTAATGGCGTGCCGATTCTTCAGAGGAAAGCGGTCGATTATGAAGACTTTGAAACCGGGCGCATCAAGCGGATCGACCATAAAGTCAATAACAAGCTTAACGACTCCTTTGATTCCGATATAGTCGATACCAAGGTCGGCTATTTATTCGGCCATCCAATCGCATATGAGGTGGATGATAAAAAGGCTTCCTTAAAGCAACTGATCGAGGATTTCAATTTGAGAAACCACGTTCCTGACGAGGACAGCGAGTGGGGGAAAATGGCCACTATTTGCGGTTATGGCGCTCGTCTTGCTTACGTGGATAAGGAAGGGGAAGAAAGGATCAAAAATATCGATCCTTGGGAAGTAGTTTTTCTCACTGACGGAAATATCCATGAACCCGAATATGCTTTGCGATATTACGAGACATATGATGGGCAGCAAAAAGCGGAGTTTTACGATGACACAACTATTCACTTTTACAGTACAAAGGACAGTGCAGTTTTTTCCGAAGACGAGAAGAAGCCCCATATGTTTAAAGGCTGCCCATTGTTCGGATTAGCCAACAATAAGGAGTTAAAAGGCGATGCCGAGAAGGTATTGTCTCTTATTGATGCCTATGACCGTACGCTATCTGACGCCAGCAACGAGATTGAGCAGTATCGTTTAGCGTATCTCGTTCTGAAAGGTCTAGGCGTGGATGACGAAACCATGGAAAAACTGAAAGAAACCGGGATTCTACAGCTGTTAGAAGAGACTGACGATGTTAGCTATCTTACGAAGGACATCAACGACACCATCATTGAGAATCATTTAAACCGACTAGAAAAAAATATCCTTCGTTTCGCTAAGTCAGTCAATTTTACAGACGAATCATTCGCCGGCAATGTCTCAGGCGTTGCTATGAAATACAAGCTGATGGCCCTTGAAAATAAATGTATTACGATGGAACGGAAGATGACGGCCGCCCTTCGGTATCAGTTCAAAATCCTTTTTTCTGCATGGAGAAAAAAGGGCAAGGCCAGTGAAGACGACTATCTAAAAATATGGTTTGGCTTCAAGCGCAACCTGCCGGCAAATATCCTCGAAGAGGCTCAAATCACAGGAAGCCTGAAAGGGCTTGTCAGCGAAGAAACACGGCTTTCCTTACTGTCATTTGTGGATGACGTTCAATATGAGCTCGAGAAAATGAAAGAAGAGGAAGAGGAATACAGAAACAGCATGCCGCCGTTGACTGACATCGACACAGATCAGGACGATGGCGGTGACGAAGATGAACCAGAATGATATTGACAAGTACCTTGATGACATGATCACCGAGGACGCGAAAAAGATTGATGTCGTTTTCGCTGAGCGCCTTAAAGAAATCAATCAGCAGATTGCCCTTTTATATGCGAAATACAGCACAAACGGGCAACTGACTATGGCTGATTTAAATAAATACAACCGGCTTAAGAAAGAAATGGAGCGTATGACAGAGGAATCCTCAAAGGCATTCAAAACAATCCTGACGATTGTCGAAGCGTTAGCCGCAAAACAATTCCTTGAGAACTATATGCGCTCTGCTTACCTCTATGAAATGGAAGCCGCAGTTAACCTAGGCTTCAGTATACCGACAACCGAGGTGATCCGGCAGGCCATTCTTAACCCGATAGCAGAATTGACGCTTTCCGCAATATACAAGCGGCATCGGGATGATTACGTCCGTCAAATACAAATCTCTATTGCACAAGGCATACAGGCGGGCGAGGATTATTCGAAGATAGCGAAACGCATTGAGAAAAACACCGAATTTGCTCGTAGAAAGGCCCGTGACGTGGCGAGAACAGAGGTTCATAGGGTGCAAGTCTTGGGAAGGCTGAAAAGCGCTGAGAAGGCCTCAAAAAAGAGCAAACTCGAAAAAATGTGGAATGCCACGCTTGACCTGAAGACAAGAGCCGGGCACAGGAAGCTCGACGGGAAGACGGTTAAACCGACCGGATTGTTCAAATCGATTTACGGCGGTGTCGGGCCGGCGCCCGGACAAATGCACAACCCCAAGGATGATATAAACTGTCGTTGCACAATCGCGTTCAAAGTAAATGGCGTTTTGCCAGATACGAGACGAGCAAGAAAAGACGGTGCGGGGGCAGGCGAGACTATCCCATATCAAACGTATGAAGAGTGGTACAAATCCATTGAGAAGAAAGGGAAATGACATGGGAAAATACGATTTTTTGACGGTTGAATTGTGTTCAGAAGTCATTTGCGAGCATAACGGGATGGTTCATGTTGCTGTTACGGTCGACGGGTCATTAGCGGGCATTTTCGTTGTGAGTGAATCCGAATATGAAAGGGTGTTCTTAAATGGCTAAATTAGAGATCAAATTGACGGAAGAAGCGCGGAAAAGGAAAGAAGAGAGACCGGAAAATGTAGGGCTTGTATGCTCGGACTATGATGTTTTAATAGACGGCCACGAACCGACGCATTTAACTGATTTAAAGCTTTCTATGAGAGTCGGAGAGTTTAACGAAGCTACAGTAACATTTGTCGTTGATGAAATTGACGTTGACGCCGAATTTTTAGCAGCACTCGAAGCGAAAATCGAAGCTGACAAAGTATCGGTGACATCGCCTGAAGAAACGACAGAAGACACGACAGACGAAGAGTATACGGAAGCGGGGGAATAACATGGTCAATGACAGCGGAATCTGGCGCGAAAAAGCTGTAGACGCAATGGGCAAACTCGTGAACTTGCTCGAAAGAATTGAGAGCGAAACTGAAAACGAGCTATTCGGGGAGGGGGACAAATAACATGTCGGTGAAAGATGTTTTATATTTGGATGACGAAGAAAACAAACGAATTAAGCGATTAATAGAAATGCAGGATGTCGCTGCTAGGTTTGGAGACAACGAAGGATATGACGAAATTTATCGAGAGTTGAAACGATCGCTTTTTATACACGAAAAGTAACAGTCGCCACGTAGCGGCTTTTTATTTTGTCCTGAGCATGACGTTAAAAGGCTTATTTTTTATGCACTCATAACAGGCGCGCACTGTAGAGGGCAAAGGAGGAAATCAAAGTGAATTTAGAAGAAGTCAAACAATTTCTCAATGACAATAAAGAAAATGCAGACGTAAAGGCATATCTGGAAGAACTTTCGGCCGTGTCAGCCGACAAGGTGAAAGGTTTTCTGGAAACAGATGAGGGGCAAAAACTGATCCGGCCTAAATTGGATCAGCACTTCACAAAAAGCCTTGAAACATGGAAAGCAAACAATCTCGATGAACTTGTGAATGCCAAAGTAAAAGAGCTGTACCCAGAAGAAACCGAGGAACAAAAGCGCATTCGGAAGCTTGAGCAAGAGCTCGAGAAGCAGCAGAAAGAAGCTAAGCGCGAAAAGCTCATGAATACGGCGATTTCTTACGCATCTGAAAAGGGATTGCCGACTGATCTTGTTGCTTATTTCCTTGGGGATGACGAAGAAACGACGAAGAGCAACCTTAGCACTCTTGAAGAAAGATACCATGCTGCTGTTCAACAAGCAGTCGAAAACAAATTCAAAGAGAACGGCCGGACCGTGGAGCCGGGTGGCGGTGGTTCTGGTCAAGGTGGAAATTTAGATATTGGTTCGCTTGCTGCTGAAGCAAGTATCAGAAAATAAGGGGGAAAACAGAATATGAGTTTTGATCCAAATAACGTATTGATGCAGGATGCAGTCGACGGAAAAGTTCCGGCTGACAAAGGAACGCTAGTCTTAAAAGATTTCATGACGCGTTCAGCTGTCACGCAACTAGCAAAATATGAAGAAATGAAAAAGCCTGAGAAGACATTCACTTATCTTGCGTCTGGTCCCGGAGCTTACTGGGTTGGTGAAGGCGAGAGAATCCAAACGTCAAAGGCTACATGGTTAGATGCCAAAATGGTATCTAAAAAACTCGGGGTCATCATCCCAGTTACAAAAGAGTTTTTAAGATACACGGTTGCAGACTTCTTTACAGAAATGCGCCCGGCAATTGCGGAAGCTTTTGCCATTAAATTTGACCAGGCTGCGCTTTTTGGAGTCAATTCGCCATTCGGTACAGGTGTTTCTGTATTCGAAAAGGCACAAGCAGCAGGAAACACCGTTGTTTTGAATTCTCTAGGCAACCTTTACGACGAATTAAATGCAGTCATGGCACTCACTGAGGACGCTGACAAAGACGTGAACGGCTTTACTACTACGCGTCGTTTTAAATCAAAATTACGTGGTGCCAAGGATGGCAACGGCAATCCTATTTTCAACGATCCGAAAAACGGGGCTCCTTCAGATGTTTTGGGTCTGCCAATCGGTTATGTTGATTCTAAGTCATGGGATTACACAAAAGCGATGCTATTGTCTGCTGATTGGGATTTTGCTCGTTACGGTATACCGCAAGGAATGGAGTACAAGATTTCTGAAGATGCAACATTGACAACAATTGTAGATGCAGACGGCAATCCTATCAACTTGTATGAGCGCGATATGGTTGCTCTCCGCGTGACTCAGCAAGTCGGATTTATGACACTCTCTGACGAAGCATTTGCGGCTCTTACTCCAGAAAAGGAGGCGTAATATATGAGTTTCACATCGAAAAACTACAAGACTAGTGGCGGCGATAAGTGGGTTATCGGTGGCGAACTGGAAATCAAATCAGGCGCAAAAGTATCCGGTCTACCCGCAGGAACCCCGGGTCCTGACAGCATCACTTCTGAAATGATCGGGGAAGGGCAGGTCAGGAACCGAAATATCGGTGACGGATCTGTAAATAGTCGTAACATCGGAAACGGCAGTGTGCAGAATAATCACATTCAAGCCAAGGCGGTCACGCTGGAGAAAATGGGCGATGATGTAACGGCCAAATTTACAGACATCGAAAACCGCCTCAAAGCGCTGGAAGGCTCGGGAGGTTCTTAATTTGATAATTACAGACGGTTCTATAATTTTGAATGTGTCAGAGAAGGCGTATAGGGTTGTCTATGCGCCTTTTGGCTTCAAAAGGGTAGAAGATGCGGAAGAAGTTGCCCATGAGGCTGATGCGCCATTTGATCTTTTTGAAATGACCAAAGAACAACTGGCTAAAGTAAACAAAAGCGACATCATAGCCTTTTTGGAGCAGCAGGAATTTGAATTTGATCCAACCGCCAAAAAGGACGAACTGATCAAAGTCGTTTTGGGTGAAGAATAGGGGGCCATCTTGATGGATGTCCAGACTATCAAAACAATGCTCGGGATAACCACAGATAGGCATGACGCTTATTTGAAAGAGGTTATTCCCCTTTTTATTGAATTCGCGAGGGATTACTGCAATAACAAGTTTCTTGTTAATGGCGAGGAAAAACTGCCGGGGGGCGTAAAGCTGTTTGTCGCAAAAGCGATCGAGTTTAATATGTCGCCCTCGAATTTAAGTGGTCGAAGCATGGGCGATGTATCTTACTCTTTCGAGACGGAGCTGCCGGAAACCGTTATGCGTCACTTGAAACCTTATAGGATTTTGAGGGTTAAATGATGATTTACGAATACGATGAATTCCCACACACGTTCACTGTTCAGAAGCTTGAGAAAGTGCCGGATGGTGGGGGTGGATACGAGGAAAAGTATGTAGATTTCATTACAATCAACGGTTTCGTTTGCGGGGTGAGCTCTCGGGAATTTTACCAAGCGCAGCAGTTGCAGAATCCTGTTGACTGCAATGTGTATTACCCATACCGCACCGATATTGATAAAACAATGAGGATCATCTATGAAAATAAAATTCTCATATTCAAGTCGGCGCCGATCGATCAGGGCGGCATGCACGAGATCATGAACCTCAAATGCGAGGTTTCGGGGGTGCTTGAAGACCATGGCTGAGGTTAGCGGCAGATGGGTAAGGCAGATGCGAAGGGCTACAGATGAGTTCAGAAACCGTGTTATCGATGACGTAAAGCAGATTGTTACCGATACAGCCGAGCTGATTTATAGTCATGCTGTTTTAAACGCCCCGACAGCTATGATAGATGGCGGTAATCTGAAAAACTCTATCGAGATCGACTATAAAGATGGCGGCCTGACAGCGGTAATATCTGTCGGAGCGAGTTACGCGATTTATGTCGAATACGGAACCGGTATCTATGCTGAAGACGGGAACGGCAGAAAAACACCGTGGGTGTATTACGATACCAAGCTCAATCAGTGGGTTTTCACCCGGGGGATGCGCGCGCAGCCATTCTGGAACCCGGCAGTTGACGAAGGTATGCGCTATTTTGTAAGTCAAATGCGATAGAAAGGGGCTGTTATTATGCGGTCAGCCATGTGGCCGTTGCAGACAGCTATATTCAAAAGGCTTTCAACTGATAAAGAGCTGAATGCACGCGTCACTGGTGTGCTTGATGCAGTCTCGAAAGATCAGAAAAAGCCATATGTGACAACTGGCGATGATGACGTTTCGCCGTTTGAGACAAAAACGTCAAAAGGCGAGATTATCAATGTCGTTTTACACTGCTGGAGCGACTACAACGGCAAAAAAGAAGCTATGCAAATCCTTGATTTGATGCTGCAAGCATTAACGAAAGAGCCCCTAGAAATAGAGGGCTTTTCTTTATGCCGTTCTGAGATGAGCGGAATGCAGGTGATTACCGACATAGACGGCTACACAAAGCACGGCATTCTCAGAATGCGCTACACAATAAACAACTGAAAGGATGAAAAATATGCCAGATTTATTGAATGGTAAAGATGAGGTTTACTTTGTCCAACCGATGAATGCCACTGGAACAGAAGGGCTTTTCATCGCTTTCCAAACGGAAGGTAACCACACGAAAGAGCAGGATACAGTCGACGAGACGACAAAATCCGGCCGGATCGTTGGCTATGGTCCGAAATCGGAAAACATTGAGCTGACATATTATGCAGCCGTGACCGACCCCGGACAGGACGCGATCGAAAAGGCTTATGATAACGAGGAAGCAATTCAGGTCTGGAAGGTAAATCTAAACTTGAATGAAAATCAAAAGCATACATCTGAATATGGTCATGCGATTATTGAGAGCTTGGAGAAAAGCGCGCCGCAGGACGGCTTTATTGAGGTTTCAACGACTCTTCCTGTTCTGGGAAAAACGTTCAAGGGTGAATTAGCTCCATTACCTCAAAGTCTCCTTAATGAGATCAGATCTTCTGCGGGCGCAAAAAAATTCATGCAGTTTGGGGAAGAAGGCAAAACTACACCCTAATGCGCCCCAAAATCTATCGTTCACGGCTACTACTGACAGCGTGACCGTGAAGTGGGAACCGGTAGATGGGGCGACTTCATACAATGTGTACAGGGGTGCCGACAAAAAACTTGATGCAACTGTTACGGGTACATCCCACACCCTGACAGGAATTGCGCCAGATACTAAACTGACTGTTAACGTATCTGCTGTTAATTCTGCCGGCGAATCGCCTATGACTGAAATTGAAACAAGGACGAAACCGGCAGAGGCCTAAATATTCACTTTGAAAATAAGATCATGAGAGCTCGGGCAATAGCCGGGCTCTTTTAAATTTAAAAACAATTTGGAGGTTTTATACATGGCTTACTTAACAATTGACGGAAAAGATTATGCTGCACGTTGTGACTTTGCTTTTGATAGAACAGCAAACGAAAAATATGCAAAAGAAGACAAGAACGGTGACAAGTCTGGAGGAACATTATCAATCTATCTAAGCCTATTAAATGATGACGCGGCTTACTTATCTGCATTTTGGGATTGTGCACTTGCTTACCTCAAAAAAGGAAAGCCTTCTGTTGAACAAATCGAGGAAGCGCTCGCCAAGATTATCAATGAAGATGAAACAGGTAATGCAGCAGATGAATTGATCAAAGAAGCATTCAAGACGTTGGATTCCGCGGGTTTTTTCAAAGGAAAGATCCGTCAGCACTGGAAGATGATCGAAAAGATGGCGCAACCGAAGAAAGTGAGTCCGAACGAGACGCCAGAAATGGAAGCAAAACGTCTGGAAGAGGACGAAGCCAACAAGGAGATGCTCGAAATGATGAAAGAAGCATACAACGAGAAAACGGGATCGACTACGACCAAGTAATTGTCAATGCGGCTCGTTGGCTAAATGTCCATGACATCGACTTAATCATGTCTTGGACACCCAAAGAATACAAGTTGCTCATAAAAGGGGCGAAATTGAAAGAAATCGATCAATGGGAGCGCATGGCGAGAAATGCAATGTTTCACCGTTATGCGCTCAATGAAAAACGCCCAAAAGAATCAAAAATGTTTGATGCGAGAAAAGCAAAGCGTGAGCTTGAGCGAGACATCACAGGTGACGCAAACAACTGGCGATCATCAAACGTTAATGAGCTGGGTTCTAAAGCCAAAGCTGTTCAGCGTTTTAACGATGCCATTCGCGCTCATTTTGGAAACCAATTGTAGAAAAGGGGTGGGGGTATGATCGAAAGGCTGACTGCAATCATTGAGGCTGAGACGAGAAAATTCAACAGGAGCATGGAACGTGTCAATGATATGATGCGCCGTATGACTGACCATCAAACTGTTGAGATCGAGGCGGAAATTGCAAGCTTTCAAGCAAGAGTCAGGGAAGCAGAACAGCAGATTGATCGTTTTATCCATCGGCATGAAAGAACCCGAGTAGATTTAGACGCAGACTCAGACGCCGTACAAAGGGCTGTATCAGCGGCAAGGACAGAACTTGCCTCATTACCCAACCGAGTAACGACCAACATCAACGGAGATACTTCGGATTTAACGCGGGCAGTCGCTACTGCACAAGCTGAAACAAGGTCTTTGCCAAAGAGGGTATGGATCAAAGTAGAGGCGAGAATTGACCGTTTTGAAAATAACATGAATCGCCTTGCCAAAATCACTAACTCGGTTTCAACAGTCATAAGTCATTCGCTTGCGGGTGCCTTTACATCCGTATTACCTGCAATTTCCCCGGCTCTTGCCAGTATTACCGGCGCTATTGGATCACTGGGTCCGATGCTCGGCGTGGCGTCCGGCGGGGTTATGGGGCTTGCGAGCGCATTTTCGACCGCAGGAACCGGCGCGGTTGCCTTTGGCGCTGTGGCAGTATCTTCTCTTAAAGGTGTGTTTAAGGCCTCAGATGACTTAAACAAGCTTCAACAGAAGTTAGACGAAACAACTGACGCAAAAGAACGCGCAAAAATTATGGAGAAGATCAAAGTTATACAGCAGTCTTTGGGAAAAGAAGAGAAGAAGGCGCTTGCGACTTTGGAAGATTTCAAGGCCAACTGGACGGAAATATCAAATTCTGTTCAGAAGCCTATACTAAAGACCTTCACGAGCTCGCTGACGACGTTCAAAGGCGTTCTGAATAGTTTAAGACCCATGTTTAAAAGCGTGGCAAATGGCGGCCTTGAATTAGCGAAAAGCATGAATGCTGCATTTAAAGATGCGGATATGAGGCGTTTTATAGATTTCATGAATAAAAACGCAGGTCAAGCCTTTGTTACATTCGGCAAAATTGCCGGCAATGTCCTGCGTACTGTGATGAATTTAATCGTGGCTTTTGGTCCACTGGGTAATGATATGGCTGCAAGCATGGAAAAAGCGACTGCTTCATGGGTGAAATGGTCAGCAAATTTAGGTTCGTCGAAGAAATTCCAATCATTTGTGGAGTATACGAAAACGAACGGCCCTAAATTATTGCAGATTATCAGGAACTTATCAGGAGGCTTGACGAAGCTTTTCGCTGGCTTTGCGCCGATGTCTCAGGACATGATGACATCCCTTGTCGAAATGACAAAACGATTCAATGAGTGGGCGGGAAGCGTCACCAAAACAAAGGAATTCCAAGCATTCATTGACTATATTAGAACCAATGGACCTACAGTATGGAGCACATTGGGAGAAATATCAAAAACTATTATCAACCTACTTGTTGGTATGGCTCCTTTAGGCCAAACCATTCTGCAAACTGTAAACGGGTTTTTAAAGTTTACAAATGCGGCAATGCAAGCAAATCCAGCGATAGGACAGTTTATTGCGGTTGCTATTTCATTAGTGGGGGCGTTAAGAGCTATCGTTCCTGCAATGGTCGCCGTTAGTGCTGTGACAAATGGACTGAAAGATTTCAAGGTTGCAGCAAGTTATCTGATAAACTTCAGAAATACTGCGGCAGGCATAAAGTTAGCTGGGCTTATCACTCAATTAAAAGGAGCAACAATAGAGGTAGGGCAATTTATCGCAAAATACGCGGCGGCGGCAGCGTCGTCTACTGCCAACGCTGTGAAAATGGCCGCCTCTTGGACTGCAATGAAGATTTCAGCGCTGATAACGTCGTTAAAAAACGGCATTATCCAGATGGGGCTATGGATCAAAAACATGGCACTAATGGCGGCGCAATCAATCGCCCAAGCAACACGCACAGCCACGGCTTGGACCATTATGAAAATCTCTTCATTTATCACCATGCTCCAAACCGGCATTAGACAAATGGCTCTTTGGATCACTCAAATGACTGTCATGGCAGCTCAATCGTTAACGCAAGCTGCACAGATGGCAGCGGCCTGGACGGCGGCAAAGATCAGTTCATTCACTTCTTTTTTGATGAATGGGATCCAACAAATGATCTTGTTCGGGAAGCAGCTTGTTGTATTAGCGGCTCAAGCATTGGCTCAGGCTGCAAGAATGGCCGCGGCTTGGGTTATGGCGATGGGTCCTGTTGGCTGGATCACGACGGCGGTCGTTGGGTTAGTCGCGCTCATCATTGCAAACTGGGACAAAGTGAAACAGTTCACCCTTCAAATTTGGGGTGTGATTTCTGAATGGCTAAAAGGAGCATGGGAAGGAATAAAGGCGGCCGCGACAGCAACATGGAATGCTATCACGTCCTTTTTCTCTACCGTTTGGAATGGGATTGTATCGACTGCAAAATCGATTTGGGGCGGCCTGTCGTCTTTCTTCAAAGCTCAGTTCAACCTATACAAAACAGTATTCACGACCGTCTGGAATGCTATTAAAGGCTTTGCTTCGTCCATTTGGAACGGAATTGTAAATACCGGAAAGTCGATCTGGAACGGTTTGAAATCCTTCTTTTCGGGTTGGCTAAATGCTCAGAAGAAGATTTTTTCAACGGTCTGGAATGGAATCAAAACGGTTCTTTCTTCTGTATGGAAAGGCATAGTTTCGACAGGAAAAAGCGTGTGGAATGGGCTGAAAAGCTTTTTCTCAACGCTTTTAAATTTCTGGAAAAATGTATTTAAAACTGCTTGGAATGCTATAAAAACTGCGGTTTCATCTGTTTGGAAGGGTATTGTATCTGTCGGTAAAAGTGTTTGGGGTGGCTTGAAATCCTTTTTCTCTGGTTGGCTAAACGGGCAAAAGAGTTTATTTTCCAGCGGCTGGAACGCTGTGAAATCTGGCGTAACAGGGATCTGGAAAGGCATGACTTCAACCGGAAAGAATAGTTTTAATGCTTTAAAAGGCGCTGCTTCAGGCATCATGAATGCAACGAAAGACCGAATTAAAAGCATCTGGAACGGCGTTATGTCTTTCTTTAAAGGGATAAACCTCGGCTCGATCGGTCGGGACATTATGCAGGGTCTAATAAATGGTGTCACTGGCATGTGGAGCGCTGTGACGAGAACGTTCTCAAGACTTACAAACGCAATTCCAAGCACCATTAAAAAAATTCTCGGTATCCACTCTCCATCCCGGGTTATGCGGGATCAAGTCGGTTATCACATTGGCACGGGTATGGCTGCAGGTATCGATAAGTCACAGTCAAAAGTGAAAGCCTCTGCTGCACGAGCGGCAAAAGCAGCACAAAAAGCGGCAGAGATCAAAGTAAGCAACAAAATAAAGAATGCTGAGGTTAAATTCGACACCAAAAAAATGGGGGCGGCTGCTTACATCAAGACTCTGAAGAAAATTCAGCAGCAGAATAAGCTGACGGCCGACCAAAATCGAAAGATTCAAAGAGAAATCTATCAGGCTACCAAAAGCGCCTCAGATAAACAAAAGAGGCTTCTGAAAGAACAGCAGCGTAAGGAAGCAAAGGCGAAACTCGCTTACACGAAAAAGGTTTCTGATCAGATTAAGCGAGCAGAAGCCAAATATGACACGGGTAAAATCAGCGGCAATACCTATATCAAAACACTGGAGAAAATCAAGAAAAAGAACAAGCTGACATCTGATCAACAAATCAAAGTTCAGCGGGAAATCTATCAAACACAAAAGGCAATGGCCGACAAAGTCAAAAAGCAGAAGGAAGCCGAGAAAAAGGCTGCCGACAAGATCAACAAAGGCATTTTGTCAGCGAATAACACGTACCTTTCCAAATTCAAGAGCATCAATGACAAGTTAACCGCAGACATCAAGGCGGCCAACGATGCCTATAAGAAGGAATTACAAGACCGAGCAAACGCAATATACAGTGCGATCGGTCTATTTGACGATGTTTCAAGCGAGAAGGTTTCCGGTACAAAACTTACCGACAACCTTAAAAAGCAACTGGACAAAATCAAATCCTTTAATTCTGACATTACAAGCCTTGCAAGCAGAGCGCCGAAAGAGTTTGTAGATGAATTGAGACAAATGGGTGTTGGCTCTGCTGACCAGATCAATGCGATTGCCCGCATGTCCAGTTCTGAGCTAAACAACTATATAAGCCTCTGGAAAGAAAAACACGCTCTTGCAAGCTCGCAGGCGGCGGAAGAATTGTCAGGGCTTAAAGAGGAAACAGCAAAGAAAATACGAGAGTTGCGATCTGCTGCCAACAAGGAATTAGATTTGTTGAAAAACGACTATCTCCGCAAAATCGGCGAGCTTTCGGTTAATGTCAAGCAGTTGGGTTCGCTTAAAAAGAGCGGCAAGGTTATCGGTTCAAACACAATGGCGGGAATTATCTCTGGGATGAAAAACATGTCCGGGGAACTCGAGAAAGAAGCGAAAGCCATTGCGGCCACAATTGAAAAAACAATCAAGAAAAAGCTGAAAATCCATTCTCCATCAAGGGTAATGAGGGACCAAGTCGGAATGATGGTGCCGGCCGGTATCGCTGTTGGAATTCAGAGCGGTATTGGTGCAGTTCAAAAAGCGATGAATGTCGTCAGCGATGCAATAAATATTCAGCAAGAGGACCTGAATCTCGCATACGACACATCCATTTCAAGTGGTGATATTGGTACTGTTTCAAACGAATTGAGCTCCGAAATCAAAAACCTCGAATTACCAGATAGAACAATAGTAATCGAGATGGACAGCAAAAAAGTCGGACAGGGAGTAGAAAAGCCCGTAACTGACGCGCAAAGAAGATCAAACGCAAGGAGGGTGAGATTTAATTGATCAACTATCAGGATTTACTTCCTAACCAGTGGAAAATTACATTTGATGGGGTCGATATTTCACCCTTCTTTTATGTGAAATCGACTAGCGGCCGGGGCGTAATGGGGCGAGAGGTCAACACAGCCACCATCGGAAATCGTCCCGGCGGCTTCCTCCGTGGAGTCCGAGTCCCTGTAAGGGTCATAACTATTGAAGTGCTTTTCGCCTTCAGCAGCGAAGAAGAATTGAAAAAGAAGCAAGAGGAATTGACATACATTTTACACACAGACGAACCGAAGCCCCTTGTATTTCATGATGAGCCAGATAGAACCTATTACGCCGTCTTTGAAAGTATTTCGGAGAACGAAGAGCAGGGAGGCATTCAGTCGGCTACACTGACATTCATTTGTCCTGATCCTAAAAAATACGGAGAACCAAAACAATATGTATTTGATCCGGGTATACAATCATTCACTAACCCGGGTTATGCAGATATTGAGCCGAAAATTGAATGTGTTTTTACGGAGGCAGGCACTTCTTATGAAGTGTCTTTTTTAAATGATGATGAATCTATTTATAAAACAATTAGAGTAGTCTACAACTTTATCGCTGGCGATACTCTCGTTATTGATTCGGCCAAAAGGAAAGTGACGTGCAACGGAAATTTAATCATGGCCGCACTGCAAGTACAGTCAGACTGGTTCAACATACCACCTCAAAGGCCGATAAAATTGAAATTTAGTCACAAGAGCAGCATCAAGTTTGATGTTGCTTTTTTGTAAGGAGGTTCGTTTATGGCTGACATGTATATTCTGTCACCTGATGAGGAAGTCCTCACGGTACTGTCCAGCGACGGACAAGAGGCATGCAAGTTTTGGGATGCGAAATACAAAGAAGAGCTGAATAAAGGCTCTTCTTTTTCTTTTGTGGCCGACGCCTCGCATCCTGATGCTCGTTATTTGGTTGAAGAAAATCAAGTTATTTTTAAGGATAAGGATGGCCTTCTCAAGCTTTTTGTGATCAAAGAGCTGGACGATGCAGACGAAAACGCAGAGATTAACACGCTTGTAACGTGTGAAGCTGCAATGATGGAACTGGCTGAAACCTTTGTGAAAGACTTCCGGCCGACGGAAAAAACAGCACAATATGTTTTGGATCGTGTGCTTTCCCGTTCAAGGTGGGAGGCGGAGGTCACAGCAGCGCTGGGGACAAACTCAACCACGTTTTATAAGAAATCAGCCCTTGAATGTATTTCCGAGGTTTTAAACCTCTGGGGTGGTGAGCTTCAGGACTATATTGAGTTTGAAGGCAATAAGATCACCCGGCGGGTTTTGAAAATTCTTCCCCGTCGCGGAAAAGACAGCGGGAAACGCTTTGAAATAGATAAGGATACCGAAAAGATCAGCCGTACAGTTATCAGCTACCCTCTGACGGCTTTATGGGGGTATGGGGCTTCTATACCTTCAACCGACGAGAACGGCGAAGAGACGGGCGGCTACACACGTTTTATTGACTTCTCCGAGGTAGAGTGGAAAAAGTCAGAAGGTGATCCCGTCGACAAGCCTTTAGGTCAGGAATGGGTTGGCGATCCGGATCTTTTAAAGCGATTTGGCCGTCTCAAAAACGGCGAAAGAATCCACAGAGAAGGACAATTCAGCAACGAGGATATAACTGATCCAAAAGAGCTTTTAAAAGCGACATATAACCACTTGATAACCGAAGCGTCGAAGATTGAAGTCAATTATGAGCTATCTGTCCAACTGCTTCAAAATGTGCCCGGATATGAGCATGAACATGTTGAATTAGGGGATACGACTATCGCTATAGATCGAAATTTCGCTATTCCCATAGAGACAAAACAGCGGATCATATCGATGGAATATGACATCACTGATCCAGACAACACTTGCGTGGTAGAAATCGGTCAATTTTTATCGGTGCTTCAAAAGGATGATCGGATACAAAAGATACAAGACACAATAGACCGAAACCGTGGGAAATGGGATAGCGGCGGCGAAGTGACAGACGGAAGCTTCCCTGACACCATCCCCCCTGTTCCATCAAATGTGAAAATCGAGTCATTATTCCAAGGCGTTTCAATTTCGTGGGATTATAACCCGAGCTCATATATCGCAGCTTATGAGGTTTACGCGTCCCCGGTTAAGGGCTTTACACCGTTACCTGAAAACCGGATATTTTGGGGGAAAGGAAGCAAGTGCGAACATTCGCCCGGCGTTGACCAGGTCTGGTATTACCGGTTGCGAGCGATCAATACGCACAAAACGGCGAGCGAATTCACCCCAGAGTTTACAGGGGTTACACGGAGGATTCTAACTGATGATATCCTTTTCGGATCGATCACGGCTGACTTATTAGCAGATTTAGCCGTCAAAGCTGACAAGATTTCACGAGATTTTGAGGACGCAAACATTCTGCCGGGTTCTATCCTTAACGCGCCTGATATTTATACTGTAAATGCAAAACGGTCCGTTAACTATGCAGCAAACGGATTCAATGAAGTTACTGTGACGAAGAACTCGACATCATACTCTTATTTTGGGATTACAACGAGGGGACGTCCGACATTAGCACTTACAAAAGATCAAGTATATACACTTTCATTCGAATTAAAGAGGTTGACGACAAAAAACTTTTCCTATATTCGATTACTGACGGAGAGCGGCGCATCATACGACATAACGAACAATCTTTCTGATATTTCCAGCTATCCAACAGATGAATTTGTTCGTTTTGATGTTGTATTTACGGCGCCGGCGACTTTCAGCGACGGACGGCTCGGCATCGGCGGCAGAACTGTAAAAAATGGAGATTCAGCGGAATTCGTTTTGAGAAAGCTGCAAATTCGGCGGGGGGACGTCCGGAAAGATTTCGGTTTCAGCCCTTATGATACACAGCTAACGGACGGAGTAATCACAAGCCAATACGTTCAGGATGCTGCCATCGTATCAGCGAAAATCGCGGATGCGGCCATCACGTCGGCCAAGATTGCAGAAGCGGCTGTCGGTTCGGCGGCTATTCAAAACGCAGCTATCAAAAGGGCGCATCTGGAAACGGCGATCATCGGAACGGCTCAGATCGAAGATGGGGCCATTACAAATGCGAAAATTGCCAACCTGTCGGCTGACAAGATCAACGCCGGGACAATCAAGGGGATTACGATTGAAGGTTCATTGATTCGCGGCGCCCGGTTCGAGGCTGCCGGACAAAGTGAGGATTTCGAATCATGGATACAGGACGGAACCTTTTATCAATGGACAAAAAATGCAGATACCGACGAATACAATGAATTGACCATAACATCGGGCATGCTTAAACAAGAAACGGGCAAATTGGATTATAACGAAAAAAGAGAACGTTATACCACAATCGAGATGGGAAACGGTAAGCTTTCCATATACGGCACGCCAAGTGTGGGACAGACTTATGCTTCGCCAATTATTGATATGTATTCAGAAACAAGCGTAAAAGACAATTCAGACTACGAATTTACTGAAGGTGAAGCTGGCCGGTTTAGAATGTGGGAAAAAGGTGCTGAGGTCATCGACGCTAAAAGTCTATACTCTATAACAACCGGAGGTTATTATACGACAAAGGATCGATTAGATGAAGGAAAATACGGAACTTTCCACCCGAGTATTTATCTTGCACGTTTTGATGGTCCTGATTCAATGTTTCGATTTAAGCCACAAAATTTTGATGTTGTAGCCAGCGCTGGTTTGCGTTTGAAGGCTGGGAAAAGAATGCTATTCGATACCCCTGAATTGATATTGCCGGCCGGGACAAAAATCGTCGCAGGAAATAATACGCCTTATCCACCTTATGCAGCCTTAGTTGGTAGTATCGAAAGTAGTATAACCGACACATACGGAAAATTACAGTACAGTTTAGCTGTATGTCTTAAAGAAATTAATTTAACAATGCCACCGGATGGTGGGGCGACCGCAACCAAAACTTTTGATTATAAATTCATTATAGACGGAAACGGCAAGCCGGCTGAAAATATTTTTGCTGTTTTCCCACAACTGTATGGGGCTTATTCTGACGTAATAAATGTGGGAATCCAAAATCAATCTTCAAGTGGATTCAAAATTGTTTTGCGGGGAAATGGAGTATCTTCAGGTATCACAAGTCGAGAAATAACAGTTCGTCTATTAGTTTTCTACGAAGTACCGTAAAAAAGAGGTGTTGCTTTTGATAGAAAGAAAAGATATTCCTGCCGTGTGGTATTTCGAAGGCATGGAAGTGACAGAAACGGACGCAGGAATCGAGATAAGCGCCTGTGTCCTTAAACATAATGACGATGAGTACCCGTTTGAAGCCGTTTCATTCGATTTAATCCCCGATGATCAATTAAAAGTCGCATATGATCTTTTTGTCGAGTTAGATGTTTCAACAAACGAAATGAAATATATTTTGAACCGATCATACGTAGATCCAGACGGGTATTATCCGGGATACAGCGGTGACAAGCGGCTTATCCATACACTTTTAAGTATAACGGTAGACACCGACGGCAGCCGAACCGGAGAAATATTCAATTTTCACAAGTGGGAGGCCACCAATGAAATTAGTACCAAATGAGCAAAACATCGAAGCAAAAGAGAAAGTCGGCCAAAAAACAGAAGAAGAGATGTTGCGGGAACAGTTGGTATACACTCAGCGTCTTGCCAATGACTTAATCCTAAGACTCGAAGGGACAAAATCGTGATGGGGGCGATCGATGTGTTCGAAGGTAAAAGTCGATACTACGGGCATTTTTATTACTGTTGGCTGAATGGAAGTATCACCACAAAAGAGCTTTACATCCATGTCGAAAATGGTCTTATTACTGAGGAAGAGCGCGCGGAAATCATAGCAAATCCACGGGGCAAAGCATTCCCGGACGAAGTATAAGGAGGAAAACAAAATGACATTTGAAGAATTGAAAAAGCAACATGAGGAATTGAAAGCGCAGTTTGAAAGACAGGCATTAAAGGCAGCGGCTTACAAAGATGAAATGAACCAAACGCATGACAGACTGGCGGAGGCTCGAAGCCTTTATATGTACGAAAGGCAAAGAAGGCAGAACCTTGAGCAGGAAAACGAACAGCTTAAAAAGGAGTTGCAGGAAGAGCGCATAGGCAACTCGCAGGCGGAAGAACCACCGTTACATGAGCAAATCGAAGTAAATAAAGAATATCACCGAAAAAGAGCAGAAGCGGCGAGATAAGCGGCTTTTTTATTTTGTATAAAAGGAGGATATACAATGGATCAATTTTATAAAGGTGTCATTGCTGTTGCGGGTGGAATTGTTGGATTTCTTTTTGGAGGGTGGAGCGTGCTTCTTACTATTTTATCTGTACTTGTGATCATTGATTATGCAAGCGGTCTGGCGGCTGCCGGAATAAATGGAGAAATGAAAAGCAAAGTCGGATATATCGGCATTACTCGAAAAGTATTTATTTTTGTGATCGTTGCGGTTGCTCATATGATTGATTTATTGCTTATTGAAAACGGGATCGAAATGGGTTTTCTTGTCATGACAGTAACAATCGTTTTTTACTGCATCAATGAATTGATCTCCATTACTGAAAACGCGGGAAAAATGGGAGTCTATGTACCGGAGCCGATCACCAAGGCTATTGAGGTTTTAAAACAACAGAATAAATCGGAATGAGGTTGCCGCCCGGCAGCCTTTTTTATTTAAAACAAAATAGGAGTGATTCAAGTGGTTAAGGTAGTCAAAAACTATGTGAAGGTCAACGAGTATACCCGGCCGGGCCTAAAAATGTCAGAAGTAAAGGGCATTGTTATGCACTATACGGCGACGCCGGGCGCTTCTGCATTGAATGAGCGGAATTACTTCAATGGAACGTGTATCGCGGCCAAACGTTATGCCTCAGCCCACTATTTTGTAGACCGAAAAGAGGCGCAGTTGATTATCCCTGAAAATGAAGTCGCATACCATGCACATGATCAAAACCGTTGCTATGTTAGCTTTCTAAAACCGAACGCCAACACAAAGGCCATCGGCGTCGAAATGTGTGTCGAAAAAAATGGCAAGATTCACAGCGAAACCGTTCAAAATGCTGCCGAACTGGTTGCCGATCTGTGCAAGCGTTACGGCCTTTCTACAGACAGAATCGTCCGGCATTACGATGTGACAAACAAAAACTGTCCGGCGCCGTGGGTGAGCGATTCAAGCCAACTTTCGTCATTCAGGAAAAAAGTCGACAGTCTGCTCGGGAATAAAACCGTATCGAACACGACGGCACCCACGAGCCAGCCGAGCAAATTAACAGGGACGGCTATTCTTAAAAAAGGATCGTCGGGCTCAAAAGTAAAGGCGCTTCAAAAACGTTTGATTGCTGCGGGCTTCTCACTGCCGAAGTACGGGGCTGATGGCTCATATGGCAATGAGACGGTGCAAGCTGTCAAATCCCTTCAAAAGAAGGCTGGAATTGCAGTTGATGGAATTTACGGACCAGCAACAGAAAAAGCCCTAGCATCTATTGAAGCGAAAAAGAAAAAATCATCATCAAGCAGCAAAAAATCGTCCTACACGCTGCCTTCTGGCATCTATAAAGTCAAAAGCCCACTGATGAAAGGAACGGCCGTCCGGCAGATTCAGGAGGCACTAGCTGCCCTTTATTTTTACCCGGACAAGGGTGCCAAAAATAACGGTATTGATGGTTATTACGGGCCGAAAACAGCGAACGCGGTCAAACGGTTCCAAATGATGCACGGGCTGTCTGCTGACGGCATTTACGGGCCGAAAACAAAGGCAAAACTCGAATCCTTATTGAAGTGAAAATAAGGCTCTCGTGACAGAGAGCCTATTAAAATAAAATACTATTCTTATAGAAGATAAAAAAATTAAAAGTTTGTAAAATTTTAAAAATGGTATTCCCTTTCAATTGGTTTATATGTTAATATCTTACTTGTAAATATAAACTACAGGAGGTTTAATTTGGTATGAAAAGTTTGAAAGCTAGAGTGTTCATGGTACTTTCTGCACTAGCACTTCTGACCACGGTTGTATTGACTACGCCGGCTTCTACAGTACAAGCCAAAAATGTAACAGAAAGCTTGATGAGTAATCAGAAAGTTAACGATGTCGTGCAAAATATTGACGAAGAAGACATGGAGAAGGCTAAAAGGTTTGTGAAAGAAGCATTGATCACAAATGATGATTTTACATATTCAGTAGACCGTCAAAAAGCAATTCAGATTGGATTTACGGTAGATCAAGTAACTAACATGGCTCTATTTTATGAAAACTTACCATCTGAGCAAGTAAAATTTTTAGAGGAAGGGAAACAGGTTAATGGGGATCAACAAATAAAGCCTATGTTTGTGCCTGCTTTACCTTGGGTAGTATACATTACACTTCAAGAATTATTGGCAATTTTAACAGCTGTGGGATTGGCTGGTGTTGCTCAAGCGTTCTTAAAAGATATTTATACACATGGAATCAAACAAGCATGCAAAAAGTTTTCCAAAAAACACAAGAAAATTAAACAGTTCTGTAAGAATAATGGGTATCCAACAAAATAAGCTCCTGGGTTTTCCCAGGAGTTTTTATAAATAAATCGCAAATAAAGCCGCTAATACGGCCATAATAAAGTAATCGCTGCTATCCATTTTTGTACCGTTTTTAACAAAAACATTCAAAGCCCAATTCAATTTTGTCCCATCCACCGTCTTTGTAACAAATTTTTTTCCGATATTGTAATACAAAACCTTAAATAAAGAGAATGCAACTGAACAGAGCAGAAAGAGCAAAATAAACTTACCAAAAAAAATAAGCATTATGCTGGTCACTCCCAGATCTTTGAATTCTTCAACCGACACCTCAATTTTACCAAATATGTTTATATTAGAAAAGAAGACGTTTGTAGCATCTTTGGTCAAGAGGAAGAGGGCTTACTTCATTTCCACGCCTACAACATCCTCAAATTTGATGAGTTTGGTGTCTCCTTTTGAATCCACGACATGAAAAACCTTGCGAATCTGATTTATGTAATGGATTTTTCCTTCTATGTAAATGACTTCTCCCATTTCTACACCGTTTAAAAAGGGCAGCGGTTTAAACACTGAGAACTGAACTGTTGAATTAAACTCCATCGCGTCACATATTACCCTTTCCATGTCTTCTATTTGAGCCATGTCAAGCACCGGCCTCTGTTGTGGTTGCTTTCTAACTCTCGAAGCAAACTGACATGTTCCGGTAGCATCATTGCCGTCCACTTGATTGTACCCCGATCTTTAAGGTTGTCGTCTCTCATGGTGTTTCATCTCCTTGAGATGATTGTATAGGAACGTTTGTTCTATTTTCAACCGAAAATATATGGGATGTTTGAAATCATTATGCTATAATCTCCATATAATGTACCATTTGCAAAAAAAGGGGCGGGCGTATGTTCTTCGAAGAAAAAGACACTCAGGAAATTATAAAATATGAAGATTATCCTTACGCTGTCTATGTACGGGTTTCGACCGAAAAAGATGAGCAATTTTCGTCCAAGGAAAACCAAGTCGATATTATTCAGCACTGGCTTAGACAAAATAATTATGAATGGAACGAAGACGCCATTCAGATTGATGACGGAATCAGTGGCACAGTTTTACTTGATCGGACAGCAATGCAATTAATTCTTGAAAAGGCCAAAAATCACAAGCTGAAAATGGTTGTTTTTAAATCGATCCACCGGTTGGCTCGTGACTTGAAGGATTCTCTTGAAATCCGTGAGGTTCTACTTGCTCATGGCGTAAGAGTCGTAACACTTGAAGAAGGATATGACAGTCTTTATGAAGGCAAAAACTCAATGAAATTCGAAATGTTCTCAATGTTTGCAGCTCAATATCCACAAACCATATCTGTAGCGGCCAGCGCATCACTTGCAGCAAAGGCGAGAAGGGGCGAACACTCGGGGCGCATCCCTTACGGGTACAAAAAAGACGGGAAATACCTCGCGATCCACGAGGAAGAGGCTAAGGTCATCCGTCTTATATTTGATCTTTATAATAACCACGGATATGGGCAAAAGAGAATCGTTTATAAATTAAATGAGGAACTAAGTCTTGGGAACATTCCCAAGCCTCAAAAGGTTGAGAAGTGGCAATTAACGACTGTACAGCGCATTTTGAAAAACCCGATTTATTGTGGGGTGTTCATCGCCAATCGTTATACAACCGTTAAAGTTGGCGGTCGAAAAAAATTTATGCGTAATCCAAAAGAAAAATGGACAGTTTATAAGGATTGGTGTCCAAAGATTGTATCAGAAGAGGAATTTGAAAAAGCCAATAACCGGGAGCGTAGGCTTGCGAAAAAGCGATTTACTCCTTGGAATGAGCTGCGCGGGAAAATGGTCTGTGGAGAATGCGGAGCTAAAATGGTCATACTTCCTTCTTATAGATACAAACAGAATGGCGAAAAGTCGGAGTTTAACTATTTGAAATGCAGCGCTTATCGTCGCGGCGGAAAAGACTTGTGTGTGAACCATGCACCGATACAGTACAAGGATTTCAGGGCTATGGTAATCAAAAAGCTGAAATCCAAAGGGAAAAGGTTCAAACTGAATTTCAAGTCTGACTTTGAGGAACGGAAAAAGAAGAAGATCAAACAAATGAAAAGTGAGCTCGAGAGCACCGAGAAGAAGAAAAAGCGGCTGATCGAATTGTACCTTGAGGATGCCCTTATTTCAAAGGAAGAGTTTCAATCGAAACGACAAGAGCTCGAGAGCCAACTTGAAAAACTGAATGATGATCTATTCCGGCTTGAACGGGAAGAAGAACAGAGCATCGATATTTCTAACATTCAAAACGCTTTCGCGCAGTTGGAGAGAACAGATCAGGACTTGTTCCATGCGTTTTCCGTACTTATCGATAAATTAGTAATTCATCAGGATGGAACAGTTGACTTCTATTACAATTTCAAATGAGCAAAAATGCGCTTTTAGTTTGCAATAGGAATGCATAACGAATGCCATGCAAAAATTGGGAGTGAAAGGCCGTTCGCAAGCTGTTGTTGAACTTCTTCGAATGGGTGAGCTAGAGCTCTAAATTGCGCCGGTATTCCTTCTTTTGAAAAAGAAGGGAACCGGTTATTTGTTTTTTCCGGAAGCAGCATATTCATGTGCTTAGTCTTGCAATTTTTGCAGAAAAGAAGGAAAATAGACTCGGGTGTTGTGAAATAAAACGACGAGTTGAGCGAGGTTTTAGCACATGAATACGAAAGCTTCTTTGAACCATATTGTGGATATTGAAAAATCGCTCCGCCATATCGCGGGCATCATTAAGCAAAAAGGAAGAGAAATTCTTACTCAATATTCGATTACACCCCCGCAGTTCGTCGGCTTGCAATGGCTGTATGAATACGGGGATATGACGATCGGCGAGCTATCTCACAAAATGTATCTGGCGTGCAGCACCACGACAGATTTAATTGACCGGATGGAAAGAAATAACCTCGTTGAACGTGTGAAAGATCCGTCAGACCGGAGGGTTGTCCGGATCCACCTTTTACCGGAAGGGGAGCGGATCATTCAAGAGGTTATTCAAAAAAGGCAGGATTACTTGGATAACATGCTAGAAGCGTTTTCTGAAGAGGAAACAGCCGTTTTTGAAAAATTATTAATCAAACTTCAGCAGGAAATGAATAGAAAATGAGGCGATTTTGTTGGATCAACCGATAGGAGTCATCGATTCGGGTGTCGGCGGTTTAACCGTGGCAAAAGAAATCATGAGGCAGCTGCCGAAAGAAAACATCATATATCTCGGAGATACGAAAAGATGTCCGTACGGTCCGCGGGACAGAAAAGAAGTTCTTTCATATACATGGGAAATGACAAATTACCTGTTATCCCGTCATCATATTAAAATGCTCGTGATCGCCTGCAATACGGCAACCGCCATCGCGCTTGAGGACATCAGCCAAACGGTTGGCATTCCCGTGATCGGAGTGGTGCAGCCCGGAGCAAGGGCGGCTATTAAAGTGACGGAAAATCAGCGGATCGGCGTCATCGGAACGGAGAATACAATTAGAAGCGGAGCATACGAAAAAGCGCTGCTTTCATTAAACGGCGATCTCACGGTCGAAAACGTAGCCTGTCCGATGTTTGTCCCATTCGTGGAAAGCGGCAAATTTTTGGACGAAACGGCTGATGAAATCGTCAGGGCTTCGCTGTATCCGCTCAGGGATTCATCCATTGATACGCTGATCCTCGGATGCACGCATTACCCCATTTTAAAAGAGCCGATTCAGCGCTACATGGGCGAACGCGTCAACATCATTTCTTCAGGTGATGAGACGGCCAGAGAGGTCAGTACGATTTTATCCTACAACGGTTTATTGAACAAAAGCGCGCTTTCGCCTGAACACCAATTTTTCACAACCGGAGACCGAGAACGGTTTAAAAAAATCGCAAACGATTGGTTTGGCTACGACGTAAAGAATGTGAACAGCATCACGATTGAAAAAACAGCTGTAAAAGAGTACTAAACATACATGAAATAAATGAGCATCTTCTCATACGGAAGATGCTCATTTTGTTTTCTGAAAACGTTCCCCTCGGGCCCTGAGACCAATTCAAACAATTGGTCTATTTTGCATAAAGGCTCGTATACATAGTAGTACAAACAGTCTTAGGAGGGAAAGGTATGCCGAAAAAAGGGACGATGGGAATCGCGGTGTCTGTGACGGCCTCCGTGCTGCTTCTTTCCGGATGCGGTCTGTTTCAGTCAGATCAGGCATCAGAGGAAATTGATCCGCCGCAGGATATCACATATGTAAAAGAGGAGAAGGATCAAGACCAAACGGATCGGACGAAAGAAAAAACAGATGACCAGGACGGCAAAACGACAAGCGAAAATAAAGCGGAACAAAATGGCGATACGGTCATGAGGGAGCTTTATCTGATCGATAAAAACGGATATGTAACGGCACAGACGCTTCCGCTTCCAAAACAGGAAGGAACGGCAAAACAGGCCCTTGAATACCTCGTTGAAGGAGGTCCGGTCTCAAACATCCTTCCCAACGGTTTCAGAGCTGTGCTGCCGGCGGACACAACAGTAAATGTCGACATTAAAGAAGATGGCACAGCCATCGCCGATTTTTCAAACGAATTTAAAAATTATAAAGCAGAAGATGAACAAAAAATCGTCCAGGCGATCACATGGACTTTAACGCAATTTAACTCCATCGACAAAGTGAAAATTCGGATGAACGGGCACGATTTAAAAGAAATGCCTGTAAACGGCACGCCGCTGCCGGAGAATTTGAGCCGCGAGGACGGCATTAATATTGATACCGCCGGTGTGACGGATATGACAGCCACACAGCCTGTTACCGTATATTATTTAGCCGAGACGGATGAAGGCACATACTATGTCCCTGTTACAAAGCGCGCATCTGACAAAGAAAGCGATCAAGTCACGGCAGCGATTGAAGAACTGACGGAAGGCCCGAGCAAAAAAAGCGGATTGCTGTCGGATTTCCAGGGGGACGTGAAGCTCGAGAGCAAGCCGAAAATTGAGGACGGCCACGTGACGCTCGACTTCAATGAAGCCATTTACGGAAGCGCAGACGGGCAAAAGAAAGTGATTTCCGATGAAGTGTTAAACAGCATCGTGCTGACGGTGACCGAACTGCCGGATGTTAAAAGTGTATCCGTCACCGTAAACGGAAAGGCCGAGCTTGTCAATGAAAAAGGCGAAAAGCTGTCAAAACCGGTTTCAAGGCCGAGCAGGGTGAACACAGGTAGTTTTTAGCCGGAGATTTTTGATATACTATAAAAAAAGAGGTGGGCGTATAGAGCTGCCTCTTTCTTTATTCAGTTTTCGTTGACAGGAAATCTGCGAAATGTTTATGTACATACAATCGGAGGTAAAACATGAGATACGATGGAAGACAAAATGACGAATTGCGCCCTGTTGAGATGGAACTTGACTTCATTACCCATCCTGAAGGATCGGTGCTGATTACCGTCGGCAATACAAAGGTGATTTGCAATGCATCCGTAGAAGACCGCGTTCCGCCGTTTTTGCGCGGAGAAGGGAAAGGCTGGATTACGGCAGAATACAGCATGCTGCCACGCGCCACGAATCAGAGGACGATCAGGGAATCGTCAAAAGGAAAAATTTCCGGACGTACGATGGAAATCCAAAGGCTGATCGGACGAGCTTTGCGCGCGGTCGTTGATTTGGAGAAGCTCGGCGAACGGACGATCTGGATCGACTGTGACGTGATTCAGGCGGACGGCGGAACGAGAACGGCTTCGATCACCGGGGCATTCACCGCGATGGCGCTGGCCGTCAGCCGGCTTATGGAAAACGGGACGCTGAAAACAATGCCGATCACTGACTTTTTGGCTGCCACTTCAGTGGGGATCGACAAGGAGCACGGACTCATCCTTGATTTGAATTATCAGGAAGACTCGGCAGCAGAGGTTGATATGAACGTGGTTATGACGGGGGAAGGCCGCTTTGTCGAGCTTCAGGGAACCGGTGAAGAAGCGACGTTTTCAAAAAGCGAACTGAACGGTCTTTTAGAGCTTGCCGAAAAAGGGATTGCCGAACTCATCGAAAAACAGAAAGAAGCGCTCGGTGACGCTGCAGCGGCCATTCAGCAACAATAAAACTTTCAGAAAGGCTTGATACGAAATGAAAGAAGTCATCATTGCCACAAAAAACGAAGGAAAAGTCAAGGAATTCAAAGAAATACTCGCCCCGCGAGGCTATGATGTCAAATCATTACTGGATATCGGCTATACGGCCGATATCGAAGAAACCGGACAAACCTTTGAAGAAAACGCAATCATCAAAGCGGAAACGATTTCGAAAGAGACCGGCAAAATCGTGATTGCCGACGACTCCGGCCTGTCCGTCGATTATCTCGGCGGAAGGCCGGGGGTCTACTCGGCACGCTATGCCGGAGAAGAAAAAAACGACCTCGCCAACCTGCAGAAGCTGTTAAAAGAACTCGAAGGAGTCGAAAAGGAAGAGCGTTCGGCAAGATTCAGATGCGCGCTTGCCTTATGCATTCCGGGACAGGAAACGAAAACGGTCGAAGGGGCCGTCGAAGGCTATATTACAGAGGAGCCGATGGGGACGAACGGATTTGGCTATGATCCGGTGTTCCTCGTCAAAGATAAGGATCAGACGATGGCTCAGCTTTCAAGCAGCGAAAAAAACAAGATCAGCCACAGGGCGGATGCGCTCAAAAAGCTGACCGCATTATTGGATTGACACGGAGAGGAGGTGCCGGAATGAAGGTGCTGATCGTAAGCGACAGCCACGGCCTTGAAAATGAACTCGAAACAATCGCCAAACGTCATGAGAAGGATGCTGATCTCAACATCCACTGCGGAGATTCCGAGCTTGACCCTTCTCATCCGGCGCTTGCTTCCTACTTGACGGTAAAAGGTAACTGCGACTTTTACGGGGAATTTAAAGATGAAATCGTCGTACCGATCGGTGAGCGGAAGCTGTTTTTTACACACGGACATTTATACGGCATCAAGCAGTCGCTGTTAAATGTGTATTACCGGGCGGAAGAACTCGGAGCCGATATCATCTGCTTCGGCCACTCCCACATCGCCGGCAGCGAGCTGATGGACGGAAAGCTGCTGATCAACCCCGGCAGCATCCGCCTTCCCCGGGTGCGAAGGGAGAAAACTTATGCTATACTAAGCATTGACAATAACAACGCAGAAGTCCGCTTTTACGATACATCCGGACAGGAAATCGAAAGCTTAACAAATCGTTGCCGATTGCCGTAACATTCATGAGGAAGAATTTCTTCTTCCTCGTGATGAAAAAAAATTCTAAAAAAATGTTGACTTATGGGCACAATACGCATATAATAAATCTTGTCGCTGATAGTTAAAGCAAGCAAAACAACACATCATGTCCCAGTAGCTCAGCTGGATAGAGCAACGGCCTTCTAAGCCGTCGGTCGGGAGTTCGAATCTCTCCTGGGACGTTAAGCTGAAAAGCCTCAAATCTCTTGGTATACAAGGGTTTGAGGCTTTTTTCTTTAAGATCAAAGGTAAAGGCGTAAAAGCTGTAGGGAAAAATTCTGGTATATTCGATAAAATATCATTATATCCCTATAAAACTGTTTAAACGTATATATTCAACCTGCACCATCTTCTAAAAAGCATGTCTACAATCTTAAAGCCATTTTTATTTTTAATACTTCAAGAAACAGAAGGTGGGTTTTTTGACCTGATCAATAAGATTCATTTTCGTGGATAGACAGGATTTATTCACCAATTTCTTTCCGTAAAGTGGTAAACTCTATACTGATTGTAACTTTAGTATTAGAGGGGAATGCCATGAAGACTCTTGATGTCCATGCGTTGCACCATGCAATTGATCAAACGCTGGAACAATTAAAAAAGCAATCAGAAGAAATCGCCAATCTCAAAAAAAGCGTTGACGGGATAACGGCTCTTGATGATGCTTTAGAAGGTAAAGGAGGCGACGCGATTCGCGCCTTTTATGAAGAATGCCACACTCCGTTTTTGCGGTTCTATGAATCTTTCGTCGAGGAATACGAGTCATCTTTAAAAAAAGTGAAAAATGCACTGAATTCCTTGGAACCGAATCACAACGGTTATATTTCGCAAGCCTTTCTCGATCACGATCTGGAACAAGGCTTGAACGCGGCTGATCGAACAACGAAACATTTGGTATCAAAAGCCAACGCCGCGATTTCAAAAGTCAGCCATATTGTTGATTTGCCGGATTTGAATGACAATGATTTTCATGAACAAAACCGAAAAGCAATGAAAGACATCAATCAGACAATTGAAAAGCTGCACACTTTTGACAGGGAGCAGACAAACGCCCTCAAAACCGCTGAAAACGATCTTAAGACGATGCAGAGGTACATAACCAGGCTTGAAAAAATGTATACGGGTCCTAAAATTGAGATTGCAACCTATCAAAAAGGCTCGATTTTAAAGCCGGATGAGATGGATGCTTTACGCGGGGATCAAGAGACAGCGATGGGCGTCATGTTGGATAAGCTTGATAAGAGATCAAAGCTTGAAAAAGAGATTAGCGAAGTTAGCGAACATGATGTTCAACTTTATAAGCTGAGGAAAAAGCTCGAAAATGCATCCGATTCAGAGGAATATATTAAGATTGCTAAAGAAATCGGTTATGATAATCTCACACCAGAAGAAATGGAGCATGTTAAATCCATTGAGTTCTGGGACGATCCTCTTCAAGCGACAATTAATAATGTTAAAGAGGCCGGTCAAGGCCTTTTAGACGGTGTAGTGGACGCAGGGGAAAAATTAGATGAGGCGGGGGAAAAATATTTAGGTCCTGTATATAAATCAGTTAAAGGCAGTGCGGTCGCCGGATATGATCTTGCGAAAGATTTTGTTGATGGCGGAATTCAGCTGGGATGGAATATCGGATGGACAATCGACCATTTATATAAAGACCCACAGGTTGTTTTAGATACTGTTCTTGGATACGATTATAAAGGCGCTTTTCTGAGCATGATTGACACGTTGGCGGAAAAATGGGATGAGAAGGTAGTACATGGGGATGCGTATTCAAGAGCGCATTATTTTACTTATATGATCGGTAGCCTGTGGGGCTTGAGGAGCGGAAAATCTTCTGTTTCAACTGGCTCAAAAGATATTGCGAAAGCGGGAAAAACAGCGGTAAGCAAGGTGAAGAAAGCCGGTAAGGCCGTAAAACAGTCAATCAAGCCGCCTAATAATCGATATACTCCTGCATTGCAAGGGATTCTTCAAGATGCACCGAATTCTATTAACGTGAAGAATACGCCGATGGTATTAAAAGAATTGGCCGAGGATGGAAAGAAAAGTGTGCTTTTTAAGTCAGCTAAGGGTAAAGTAAATGATGTTACTAAAGTTAAAAAAGAAACGATAAAAAGGTTTACAAAAGAACAATTGGCAACTAAGCCTAGAAATTCCCCTATTCCAGAAAAATGGGAGAAAAAAGGTGGAAAAGTAGAGATAGATAAAGATGGCACTTGGGTATATACAAATAAAAAAGGACAAACGGTTAGGTATACTGGAGGTTATCCAGACTTCACCCCATATATGCACCCTACTGTAAAACCTGTAGAGATTGAGGTTGCAAAACCAACAAATCGTTCAGCAGACTTTAGACAGGCAAATTTAAAGGCTGGGTTAAACAAGGACTCTGATCCGCCGGTAGCTGCTTTAAACGAGCCACCAGAAGGATATACCTGGCATCATCATGAAGATGGAAAAACAATGATGTTGGTTGATAAAAAAGTGCATAGAGAATTTACTCACGTTGGTGGGGTTAATACTGTTAACGGTAAATAAAGAGGAGGAATTGTAATATGGCTAAAATAATTAATTCACACGATCAACTTTCGTTGGAACAAATCGAACAATTTGAATCAGAAAATAATGTTAAGCTGTCAGAGCTTTATAAAGAATTTTTATTAAAATGGAATGGCGGTAAAGCAAGACCAAATATATTTAAAATTTCAGATGAACAAGGTTCCAGTGTCTTAAACGTTTTTTATGGAATTGGGGAAATGTATGATAATTTAGAGGATTTCTTGGACATAATGGACGACCGTTTGCCTGAAGGATTTATTCCTATTGCAGAAGATCCCGCAGGAAATGTTATTTGTTTAGGAACCGAAGAGCCTTATTATGAAAAGATATACTTTTGGGATCATGAAGAAGAGTCAGAGAATCCTGATGACATGAGCAATATGTATTTTCTAGCTGATAACATCAATGGATTTTTGGACAGCCTTTATGAAGATGATGCAAAATAAAATGTAATTCTAGAACCTTGATTGGCTACTGTCTTTCAAGGTTTTTTATGTTCAAATCGAGAAAAATCCGACAAAAAGGGGGATAAAATAGGGGACTTTTTTAATTCCACTTTGTCATACGATAGATACAAAAAAACGAACGTGAATATTGAGTCCAAGACGGAGAGCCTGCGGACGTTGATCTTTTGCACAAGGATGTTATGCAGATGATTGATGTCCGTTTTTTAATGGAGAATGGGAGATGCACCTTTCCCTTATCAAGTGTGTACCTGGAGGTATCGAATGATGATGAAGGTCGTCAGTTTCACAGGAGCGGTTGAACTCTATGCAGGATTGCGAACGATAGTCGCGAGGATTGCAAGCGGTGAGATCCCGTTTGCACAGGAAGTCATTTTCACATGGCTCCTTATAACTTTTGCGTCCTCTTGGAGATTTGCTGGAGCCAATTCAAATAAAAAAACGAATAGTGCAAGGTGGTGTTTATTCGGTTAGGAGAATGAAAAAGAAAGATAAGAGATGTTTTATCAGCTGACACGAAGCAACAACTTAAAAAGCATTAAGCCCCTTAACGAAGGAAGATGATCCTTTAACGAGGCGGGGATTGGGAAGAGATCATGGGTGTCAGGAAAGACACATATAAACGACAAGGTGGCCACATTGTGCAGTTGGTGAATCCGGAAAAATCGGTCGTGTAAAATGGAAGGCAGGACGGGGAGGCAGATAATCCCGGGTCACGACGCAAAATATAATGAGTAAAGGCGACTCTGTAATTATGCAGAGTCGTTTTTTAACTTGCAATTAATTAGCAAGGACATCTTTTTATTTAGAACTCATAAATATTCGATGGGAAGTCTAATTGCTTATTTTCTCTATTTTTTTTATGTTGTAATATAGGCTTCAGGCGGTCAATTTTCAATGAGATATTTATTACTGCAAAATTTAGTCGCATTCTTACTTCCGTATTTTATACTGATATTCTTGGGGATTCTTTTTAAGAAAAGTGTAATAGAAAAAAATGAACTTATAATTAAACATTATATTTTAAAAAATACTAGGGAAAGCTCTCAGGAAGGTTTGCTAAAGTTTTTCTCGAAATTTCATATAATTGATGTATTAAGCATACGCAGAATGAAAACCATAAAGAGTTGGTTAATAAATAAACATAGTATAGATGATTTAAAAATGATTAAAATTGCAACAGAAGATGAATTTAAGAGGAAAGAGAATTTCTTATCACGTGTCACATTTGTTAATTTGTTTTTTTTGCCTTTCTTTACTGGAGTTGTATCTTTTGTAGTTCCGCTCTTTACATTTATCTTTAGTTTAACTGCTTTTGGTATTCAACAAGAATATATAAAAGCATCAGAGTCTAATCCTACTATGTCTTTTTTTGCTTTCTTTGATCTTACGAATCCAGATAATAATCAGTTAGAAAGATATATAAGACCAATATTTAACATGGTGTATTATGATACTGTTGGATTCTTTTTTCAAGCATTTTCCTTTATAGTTTTAGTAGTGGGTGTCAGTTTATTCTTAAGGAGACTTTCTTTAAGAAATACTTCTAGACTACATCTAATCACTCAACAAGCTTATGAAGAAAAATTAAAAAAAGTTGAAAAATTGACTAGTGATATAAGAGAGGTTAAAAAGAAGTTAGCTCTTAACTGGAATATGTGTACGTTAAATGACTCAAAAGAAAATCTTGAAATAATGTTTATTTCTCCGGATAAGGCAGACTGCTTTCTTCTTGAATCGAACGAAGAGAAAGACATTGTGGAACTTAGAACTATTATAAAAGATATTGACAGTAAGTTTAATGAATCTTAGGCATCCATCGGGGTGCTTTTTTTATTTTCAAAACAAACACAAATCAGAAGGGGGCGGCGGGTGAATGTAGATGGCCGAAAAGCACATTCAAGCACAAAAAGATTATGTCAAAGGAATGAAATACAAGGAACTTGCCGAAAAGCACGGGGTGTCAGTGAACACCATCAAGTCATGGAAAAGGCGGCACGATTGGGAATGAAAAAAGTGTCCCTGAAAAAAGTGTGCACACAAAAAAGTAGGCGCGCCACCCAGCAATATAAACGCTTTGGGGAACAAAGGCGGCACAGCAGCAAAGGGAAATCAGAATGCTGTGACTCACGGCTTTTTCTCCAAGTTTCTCCCGAAGGAAACGCTCTAATTATTCTGTTGATACACCGTCTGATGATTCTACAGGAAATGGAGAAGTTCCACAAACTTCAGATGAACCAACACAAGACACACAAGGTAAACGAGCAATTCTAGTGGTAACAATGACAACTGGTCTTGAAAAAGAGTTCGATCTTACAATGGAAGAGATTAATAAATTTATTTCGTGGTATGATCAAAAAGCTGCTGGTACAGGTCCTGAGAGGTATGCAATCGATAAGCACGAAAATAACAAAGGACCGTTTGATAACAGAAAAGATCATATAATCTTTAGCAATATTTTTACGTTTGAAGTAAATGAGTATTCAGCTAAAAAGGCTGAATAAAACATGAAATGAAGCTGGCCGAAAAAAGTATCGGCCATATGAGGAGAGCGGCCCTTTCATTTTGAGAAGGGGCTTACTTCTTTTCTAAGCTCATAGCATCCTGAAATTTTATAAGAGTTGAAACTCCTTTTGAATACACGACACGGAAAAGCTTGCGTTGCAAATTTATGAAATAGGTAAGCCTCTCGACCTGAATAATCTCTCCGGAATCTTCCTCATTTAAAATGAGCAGCGGCTTTAAAAACAATGAGAACTGAACTTTTGAATTATACTCCATCGCTTCACATATTATTCCTATGTCTTCTTCTATTTGGTTCATATTAAGAACGGGCCTTTTCACTCTTTTGTTTGGTTTTTAACTCTCGAAGCAACCTGACATGCTCCGGCACATCATAGCTGTTCATTTAATTGTTCCCGATCTTGCAAGTAATCATCGTCTTCTTAGAAGGAAGCAAATGTTCTATTTTCAAGGAAATGAATACAATAGAAAATTGGGAGCAGATTCACTCCCAATTAGGTATTTTTAGTTCCTATAGAAAGCAAAAGGGTGGGGTGATGATATAGCGGAGGAGGTAATGTCCTGTAGTGTTTCTAGGGTCAACGGCCTTTTCAGCCGTCGGTCAGGAGTTTACCTCTTACATGGGACGTCACAGCAGAAAAGCTTCAAACCTTCTGATATGCAGGGATTCGTGGTTTTTTTACCTGGAACAATTCGGTCTGTTTTTGGTTTGAAACTGCGTTTTGAGAGTAGATTTAAGTTTTGAATTTCCGCCCGCTGATTTATGTTCAAAAAAATGTCGGCTGATTTTTGGTCAGTTTATTCAATTACATGAGCTTAAATTAGCTTTGTAGGATCAATTTGTGTATGGCCTAATCTTCCCTGAATAACTTTAGTAACACACCTTCGGTTTCTTCAAAAAATAGTGGGAATTGCAGTTGCTGGGATTTAAGAAAAATTGGATCCTTCGGAGTTGATTATATCCTCATAAAAAAAGAAGCTGTTCATAGAAAATGTTATAAACCGATGTTGGAAACAACCTCTTTCCAATCTTAATCATTCACCTCGCTGTTACTCCAAAAAAGCTTTCGAATAATGAACGACACCTCGCACATGCTCAAGAGAATGATCTGTCAACTCAAGAGCCATAAATACTTCATCAGGCACTTCAAACGGGGCTTGTATATTCCATAAGCTAGCCGGTTTAAAACCAAACTTCGGATAAAAGTCTTTATGTCCCAAAACAATGACTGAACGATAACCAAGTTCTTTTGCGTTTTTTAAGGCAGCACGAATTAACCGGCTCCCAATTCCTTTTTTCTGATACTCAGGTGCAACAGAAACTGGAGCAAGTGCCAGAGAATCAACAGTGTTATCGCCATCTGCGATTTTTATTTTTGATAAAAGTACATGACCGATGATATTTTTGTCTTGATTTACTGCGACTAATGAAAGTTCAGGAATAAATGCATCTGATTTTCTGATCCTATTTACAAGCAAGTGTTCTTTCTTGTCGCTGTATTCCTCATTTAAAAAGGCTTTTTTAACAATTTCTTCAGTCGTATTATAATCTTCAGTGAGCTCTCGTCTTATTAAGATATCCATTTATAGTCTCCTGTTCTTTTGGTTAATTGTGATAAGTTTTTTTATAAGGTTAATAAACAAAACACCCGATTCACCATGCACCGGATGCGCATCAGGATACTGTTCGAAGATCTTCATAAAGATTGCGGAATTGATAGGCAAAATTACTGTAATATTGAGGCTTATTCCCCCTGAGCCGACCAATATGTACCTAATAGGCTTCTGATCGAAAGCAATCCCGCCACTGCAATGAGGGTGCCTAACATTCCGGGTAAAAGCAGATAGGCGATCATTAAACAAATAGCCGTTGCGACAAAATCTATAGTAAAACCTATTCCGGGGTGTCTCTTGAAATACCTTCTAATGTTTTTCAAATGATCTAAGCCTCCTATCGCATATCTTTTAAAAGATACTATGGGCATAAATGGTTCCACAAGAAAAAACAGCCCATGAAAGCGGCGCAATGAGCCTCTGTCACTTTTAACAAAATTTTATGCTGAACAATTCATTTTTTTATGACTCTAAATCGGGATCAACAAAAAATGTGATTTGAGCTGATACTTGAAAGCCCCCGGCATCCCACCCAAAACCTCGCTTTATTGGCCTAAACGTCTATTTTGATCAAGTAACTTTCGAAACGGCGATAGTCCGTTTCGCCTTGCCTTTCGCTCGTCACCGCCCTGCCTAAATACCCGCCAATTCACAGTTTTAGACATATATCTCATACAAGCAATGGTTTGATCTGTTATCCAGATTGATGGAAACGCCTCCAAGATGTAATATTTACCATGATAGAAAATCTTCCAACGTTCAATCGGACATCCAACTTAAAAAGGGAGCTGAAGAAAGGTGCACACACTAGAAAAAGCTGAAGAAACAAATATGCGAGCGGCGAGAGATTATGTGACAGAAGCGTTTGAAACCGTACGGCAGCGCAATATTCATGAGAGCGAATTTCTTCAAGCGGTAAAAGAAATCTTTGATTCGCTTGTCCCTGTTTTTGCGAAATATCCGAAGTATATTGAGCACAATATACTTGAGAGAATTGCGGAACCGGAACGAATGATTGTGTTCAGGGTTCCGTGGGTTGACGATCAGGGGACGGTTCGGGTTAACCGCGGATTCCGCGTCCAGTTCAACAGCGCGATCGGCCCGTACAAAGGGGGCATCCGTTTCCACCCTTCCGTTAACGCAAGCATCATTAAATTTTTAGGCTTTGAACAAATTTTTAAAAACTCTCTGACAGGCCTTCCGATCGGAGGCGGAAAGGGCGGATCCGACTTTGATCCAAAGGGCAAATCAGACAGGGAAATCATGCGTTTTACGCAGAGCTTCATGAATGAACTGCATAAATATATCGGACCAGACAGAGACGTGCCGGCGGGCGATATTGGCGTAGGCGCAAGAGAAGTCGGGTATATGTTCGGGCAGTATAAAAAAATACGCGGCGCTTATGAAGCGGGTGTTTTGACGGGGAAAGGCCTTGAATACGGGGGCAGTCTAACGCGCACAGAGGCCACCGGCTACGGGCTTGTCTACTTTGTCGAAGAAATGTTGAAGGATAAGGGGCTGAGTTTTGAAGGAAGCACCGTCGTCGTATCGGGATCGGGAAATGTAGCGATATACGCCATGGAAAAAGCGATGCAGTTTGGTGCAAAAGTGGTCGCCTGCAGCGATTCTGACGGATACGTATACGATAAAAACGGGATCGATCTTGATACTGTCAAACGATTGAAAGAAGTCGGGAACAAAAGAATCGCTGAGTATGTAGATGAACATCCTGACGCGCATTATTACACAGGCTGTTCAGGAATCTGGTCCGTGCCTTGCGACATTGCGCTTCCGTGCGCGACCCAAAATGAAATTGACGAAAAAGCGGCCGACATGCTGATCGCAAACGGCGTAAAAGCCGTCGGGGAAGGGGCGAACATGCCGTCTGAACAGGAAGCCATCGAGCGCTTTTTGAATTCTGGCATTCTGTTCGGTCCCGCAAAGGCCGCCAACGCCGGCGGTGTCGCCGTTTCTGCGTTGGAAATGGCGCAAAACAGCGCCCGTCTGCGATGGACGGCAGAGGAGACGGATCACAGGCTGCGCGATATCATGACAAGCATTTACCAAAACAGCATGAAGGCGGCCGGGGAGTACGGACGCCCTGGTGATTTATTGGCAGGAGCCAACATTGCGGGATTCATCAAGGTCGCCGATGCGATGATTGCTCAGGGGGTTGTTTAATTCAACGGGTGTTCCTTCTTTATCTGAACCCGCCGCCAACCCCTCTAAATCCATGCGCACCGACAGAGGGACTGCTGATGACTCCCGGGTGGCTGATGGCGCCTGCGGGGGTTGGACCGGTTAAAACAGAACCATACGGGTAGTATGTCGTTGGAGTGCCGGGCGTATATACGTAGGTCATCTGAGGTACAGAGAAGTATCCGGGATATCCCGGGAATCCCGGATATCCGAAAAACCCTGGATATTGACGGTATCCGCCTTCGTAAGCAGGATCAGAATACGGGAAAGCTGAAAATGTGCTGTACATAACATCCACCTATCTTTTCTTATTTATAATACTTTATGTAAATGTATGTAAAAGGAGTCTGTACACGTTTGCCGGTTAAAAGCCTAATCCGGCAACCAGGGAGGCTCCATTTTTTCTGTCATGAAATATGACAAAACAGTATAAAACTTCGTTTTCATTGTGTAATCTTTATAGATTACAGAAAAAATTTTTAATTATTTTTTAATTTTGAATTTCCTTTTATATCAATCATGTAAGCGTATACAAGTAGATTGATAAATCTAAATTGTCTAATAATTTTAAAAAATACGGTTGACACTGTTTGTAAAGGAGCGTAATATGAGTTCAAACAAAAGATCAAATCGCTTTAGAGCTTTTCAATTTTCCCGGAGAATAACGGCGGGAAAACGGGTTCCCGCATCATGATTTTTTAATCAGGTAACGCGTTCATTTACAACAGAAAGGTGTGCGAAAAGGATGGGGGACCAGAAAGACCAGTGGATCTTCCTAAACGACAAACTCGTTAAAAAAGAAGACGCTAAAATATCAGTCTATGATCACGGTTTTTTATACGGCGACGGGGTGTTCGAAGGCATCAGGGTGTATGACGGAAACATCTTCAGAATGAAGGAGCACATGGAACGCCTGTATGATTCAGCAAAATCCATCCTGCTCGAGATCCCTTATCAGCAGGAAGAGCTGACGGATCACGTTCTGAAAACGGTAGAGAAAAACGGGCTCAAAGATGCTTATATCCGCTTGGTTGTTTCAAGGGGACCGGGAGATCTCGGACTCGATCCAAACAATTGTTCAGCTCCCAGTGTCATCATAATTGTCGAACCATTGGCAATATTCCCAAAACATTTATATGAAACGGGAATTGATATCGTTACGGTGCCGACAAGACGAAACCGGCCGGATGTATTAAGCCCGAAAGTAAAATCCCTGAATTATTTAAATAATATTCTTGTCCGGATCGAGGCGCGGATGGCCGGGGTCAGCGAAGCGCTTATGCTCAATGATCAAGGCTATGTTGCCGAAGGTTCTGCGGATAATGTTTTTATTTATAAAAACGGAAAGCTTTTGACGCCGCCGGGATACCTTGGCGCGCTAGAAGGAATCACGCGCAATGCGATCATTGAAATCGCCGAAGAGCTCGGCTATGAAGTGAAGGAAGAGCCGTTTACCCGCCATGATGTATATACGGCGGAGGAAGTGTTTTTGACGGGAACCGCTGCCGAGGTCATCGCGGTTGTCAAAGTGGACGGCCGGCAGATCGGAAGCGGAAAGCCGGGAGTCCATACAAACCGGATGCTGGAAAAATTCCGCGAACGCGTTGTGCGTGAAGGAGAAAAGGTAAACTTTAACGATCAAAGCTTGAATGTCAGCTGAATAAAGATAAACGTAGAAGAGGATAAGTAACAGCGGAAACGCCGTCTGCAGAGAGCCGGGATTGCTGGAAACCGGTGGCGGCCTCCGCTTGCGAACTCCCCTCTGAGTGCAGGTTTGAACGATTCGTTAGAATTTAGTAGGGCCGGCCGGGTGAACCGAAACGATCACTCGTTATTAAAGCGGATATAGTTATCCATAAGGCGGCCGTAACGGCCGTGAACAAGGGTGGTACCGCGGAAAGAAAAGCCTTTTCGCCCCTTTGGCCTGCGAGGTAAGCAGCGCCATTGTGGGCGGGAAGGCTTTTTTAGCTGTAAAGGCATAATGGATGCATGCTTTGCGGCACATATAGATCAAATCAAAATCAAACTTGAAGTTGTGAGTGATGAACAAATAAGGAGGAAGAAAAATGAGGACGAATGTACAGTTGGATGCAGATCATGCCCAATGTACACAAACGATGGCTGGGGCGTCGATGCTGATTGAAGCTTTAAAGCGGGAAAATGTTGAAGTGATCTACGGATATCCTGGCGGGGCTGTCCTGCCGATTTATGACAAACTTTACGGATCGGGAATGTTTCATGTGTTGACGCGCCATGAGCAAGGGGCGATTCATGCGGCGGAAGGGTATGCGAGAATTTCCGGGAAGCCGGGCGTCGTGATCGCCACCTCGGGGCCGGGGGCGACCAATCTCGTGACCGGCCTTGCCGATGCAATGATCGATTCATTGTCGCTGGTCGTGTTTACGGGTCAGGTAGCGACATCGGTCATCGGATCTGACGCTTTTCAGGAAGCGGATGTGATCGGGATTACGATGCCGATCACAAAGCACAGCTACCAGGTCCGGGAGGCTGAAGACCTGCCGAGAATCATTAAAGAAGCGTTCCACATCGCGACAACCGGCAGACCTGGCCCCGTTTTAATCGACATCCCGAAAGATATCGCCGGAATCGAAGGGGAATTCAGCTACGACCATGACATTCGCTTGCCGGGCTATCAGCCGACAAAAGAGCCGAATTATCTGCAGGTCAGAAAGCTTGTGGAAGCGGTCAGCGGAGCGAAAAAGCCGGTTATTTTAGCCGGAGCCGGCGTTTTGCACGGGAAAGCGTCGGAAGAATTAAAAAATTATGTCGAACAGCAGCAGATTCCGGTTGCGCACACGCTGCTCGGGCTCGGAGGTTTTCCGGCCGACCATCCGCTTTTCCTTGGAATGGCAGGAATGCACGGGACATATGCCGCGAACATGGCGCTGTATGAATGTGATTTATTAATCAGCATCGGGGCGAGGTTCGATGACAGGGTTACAGGGAATTTGAAACATTTCGCCAAATACGCGAAAGTCGCCCATATTGACATTGATCCGGCCGAAATCGGCAAAAACGTCCACACGCACATTCCTGTCGTCGGAGACAGCAAGCTCGTCTTAACGGAACTGATCAAGCAAAACGGCAAACCGAGCGCTTCTGATGAATGGAAACAACAGCTTGCCGGCTGGAAAAGCGAATATCCTCTCTGGTATGAAGAGAATGCAGCCGAAGGCTTTAAGCCGCAGAAGCTGATCGAGTACATCCATAAATATACGAGGGGCGAAGCCATTGTGACAACAGACGTCGGTCAGCATCAAATGTGGGCCGCACAGTTCTATCCGTTCAAAAAAGCCGACAGATGGGTGACCTCAGGCGGTCTCGGCACGATGGGATTCGGGCTCCCGGCAGCAATCGGGGCGCAGCTTGCGGAGAAAGATGCAACGGTTGTCGCCCTCCTCGGAGACGGAGGATTTCAAATGACCCTTCAGGAGCTGGCGGTCATCCACGACCTCAACCTTCCGATCAAAGTCGTCGTGTTAAACAACCACTGTCTCGGCATGGTTCGGCAGTGGCAGGAAATCTTTTATGATGAACGCTATTCCCATTCGAAATTTTCGTCGCAGCCCGATTTTATCAAGCTTTCTGAAGCTTACGGCATCAAAGGCGTCCGAATTACATCTGAAGAGGAAGCGAAAGAAAAGCTCGAAGCTGCTTTGACATCGAATGAACCGATGGTCATCGACGTTCAGGTCGCAAGAGATGAAAAGGTATTTCCGATGGTTGCACCTGGAAAAGGGCTTCATGAAATGGTGGGGGTGAAACCTTGAAAAGAATCATTACGCTCACGGTACTGAATCAATCCGGCGTCTTAAACAGGATCACGGGGCTGTTTACAAAACGGCACTACAACATTGAAAGCATTACGGTGGGACACACCGAAACAGAGGGCATCTCCAGAATTACGTTCGTCGTTCATGTGGAAGATGAAAAAGAAACCGAACAGCTGACAAAACAGCTAAATAAGCAGATTGATGTATTAAAAGTCACGGACATTACGAATCAATCCATCGTCCAAAGGGAGCTGGCTTTAATCAGGGTCGTCTCCCCTCCTTCGAGCAGAGCGGAAATCAACGGCGTGATCGAGCCGTTCCGTGCCACAGTGGTCGACGTCGCCAAGGACAGCGTCGTCATTCAGGTCACAGGCGAATCAAGCAAAATCGAAGCGCTTATTGAACTGCTGAAGCCATACGGGGTTAAAGAGGTTGCCAGAACAGGCACAACGGCTTTTGCAAGAGGTACTCAGCAAAAGCCGGCCTCTATTAAAACAATATCTATTGTATAAATCTTAAAAACAAAAAAAGGGAGAGATTGAAATGGTAAAAGTATATTACAACGAGGATATTAAAGAAAACGTATTGGCAGGAAAAAAAGTGGCGGTTATCGGATACGGTTCACAAGGCCATGCGCATGCGCTGAACCTGAAAGAAAGCGGAGTCGACGTCATTGTCGGCGTCAGAAAAGGAAAATCGTTCACGAAAGCGGAAGAAGACGGCCATCAAGTATTTACTGTAAAAGAAGCGGCGGCACAGGCTGATATCGTCATGGTTCTGCTTCCTGATGAACAGCAGCAAAAAGTGTATGAAGCCGAGATTAAAGATGAGCTTCAAGCCGGCAATTCGCTCGTTTTCGCACACGGTTTCAACGTTCATTTCCATCAAATCGTTCCTCCGGCAGACGTTGACGTATTCCTCGTCGCTCCTAAAGGACCGGGACATCTCGTCAGAAGAACGTTCGAGCAGGGCGCAGGAGTGCCGGCGCTGTTCGCGATTTATCAGGATGTATCAGGTGAAGCGAAAGACAAGGCGCTTGCATATGCGAAAGCGATCGGTGGTGCGAGAGCAGGAGTGCTTGAAACAACATTTAAAGAAGAAACTGAAACAGACTTATTCGGGGAACAGGCGGTTCTGTGCGGAGGACTGACATCCCTGGTCAAAGCCGGCTTTGAAACGCTGACAGAAGCAGGATACCAGCCGGAACTCGCATACTTTGAGTGTCTGCACGAGCTGAAGCTGATCGTAGACCTGATGTATGAAGAAGGCTTGGCAGGCATGAGATACTCCATTTCCGACACGGCGCAATGGGGAGATTTCGTATCAGGTCCGCGCGTTGTCGATGAAAATGTCAAAGCTTCTATGAAAGAAGTATTGAAAGACATCCAAAACGGAACGTTCGCGAAAGAATGGATCGTTGAAAACCAAGTAAACCGCCCGCGCTTTAACGCCATCAATGCAAGAGAAAATGAGCATGAAATCGAAGTGGTCGGCAGAAAGCTTCGCGAAATGATGCCGTTTGTCAAACAGGGCAAAAAGAAGGAAGCGGTGGTAGCCGGTGCGAAAAATTAACTTTTTTGATACGACACTCCGCGATGGCGAGCAGTCACCAGGCGTCAATTTAAACACGCAGGAGAAGCTGGCGATCGCCCGGCAGCTGGAAAAACTCGGGGTCAATATTATGGAAGCGGGTTTTCCCGCTTCATCCCCCGGGGATTTCTACGCTGTAAAGGAAATCGCGCAAACGATTAAAAACTGTTCGGTAACAGGGCTTGCCCGTTCTGTCAAAGGGGATATCGATTCGGCCTGGGAGGCGCTGAAAAACGGGGCTGAACCGCGGCTGCATGTCTTTATTGCGACCTCTGACATCCATTTGAAATATAAGCTGAAAAAAACGCGGGAGCAAGTGCTGGAACAGGCGGTGGCAATGGTTAAATACGCGAAGCGGAAATTTCCGGTCGTGCAATGGTCGGCAGAAGATGCGTGCCGTACGGATCTGGCGTTTTTAGCCGAAATCGTGAGCCGGGTAATCGAAGCCGGTGCGGATGTCATCAATCTTCCGGACACGGTGGGGTATTTGGCGCCTGCCGAGTACGGAAACATTTTCCGCTACATCAAGGAAAATGTCCGCAATGCAGACAGGGTCAAGCTTTCAGCCCATTGCCACGATGATTTGGGAATGGCCGTCGCCAACTCTCTGGCCGCCATTGAAAACGGCGCTGACCAAGTGGAATCGGTAATCAACGGCATTGGCGAAAGAGCGGGGAATGCGTCTCTTGAAGAAATTGCCGTTGCTCTCCATATTCGGAAGGATTTTTACCAGGCGGAGTCTACGATTCAATTGAATGAAATTAAACGGACAAGTGATTTGGTGAGCAAGCTGACTGGAATGGCCGTTCCGCGCAACAAAGCGGTTGTCGGCGACAACGCTTTCGCACACGAATCAGGCATCCATCAGGACGGTTTCCTAAAAGAAAAAACAACGTACGAAATCATTTCGCCGGAGCTTGTCGGCGTCAAGGCAGACGCGCTTGTGCTCGGAAAGCATTCAGGGCGCCATGCGTTTAAAGATAAGCTGCAAAAGCTCGGATTCCAGTTTGCGGAAGAGGAGATCAATAAGTTTTTCAACATATTTAAAGAGCTGACAGGAAAGAAAAAAGAATTTACAGATGAAGATCTGATTTCTCTTATCCTTGAAGAAAAAGCGACAGACCGCAAAATCGGCTACGATTTGGTGTCGCTTCAAGTCCATTACGGCACATCGCAAGTTCCGACGGCGACGGTTTCGTTGAAGGACCAAAAGACGGATCAGGTCATTCAGGAAGCGGCGACGGGAGCGGGCAGCGTTGAAGCGGTCTATAATACGCTGAAGCGCTGTATGGATAAAGAAATCCAGCTCTTAGACTACCGGATTCAATCCAACCGCAAAGGGCAGGACGCATTTGCCCAGGTGTATGTCAGGGTGTTGATCGACGGAAAAGAATCAGGCGGCCGCGGAGTCGCGCAGGATGTGCTTGAAGCTTCGGCAAAAGCGTATGTAAATGCGGTGAACCGCCTTCTCGTTTACCAAACGAATGCGGAAGGCTTGCTAAAGGAAGCGGCTGTAGGATCATGACAGTGAAAAGGAAGGAGTTTGTTTAACGTGAAAAAACGAATCGCACTTTTGCCAGGTGACGGAATCGGCCCCGAGGTGCTGGAAGCGGCGGTAGACGTTCTGAAAAGCGTTGCCGAGCATTATCAGCATGATTTCGAATTTGAATACGGTCTGATCGGCGGAGCTGCCATCGATGAGGCGGGTGTGCCGCTGCCGAAGGAAACGGTCGCCGTCTGCCAAGGAGCTGACGCCATTTTGCTCGGAGCCGTAGGAGGACCGAAATGGGATCAAAATCCTTCTGACCTGAGACCGGAAAAAGGGCTCCTCGCCATTCGCAAACAGCTCGATCTTTTCGCTAACTTGAGACCTGTCAAAGTGTTTGAAAGCCTTGCCGAAGCCTCTCCTTTAAAAAAGGAATATATTAAAGGCGTTGACTTTGTCATCGTCCGCGAGCTGACGGGCGGTCTATATTTCGGAAAGCCGAGCAGGCAGTACGTCAATGAAAACGGCGAGGAAGAAGCCGTTGACACGCTGTTCTATAAAAAATCCGAAATGGAACGGGTCATCAGGGAAGCTTTCCGAATGGCAAAGGGACGCAAAGGAAAAGTCACATCCGTCGATAAAGCGAACGTTCTTGAATCAAGCAAGCTGTGGAGAAAGACGGCCGAAGAAGTCGCTCAAGAATTTCCTGACGTGAAGCTTGAGCATATGCTCGTCGACAATGCCGCGATGCAGCTCATCTATCATCCGGGTCAATTTGACATCGTCGTCACTGAAAACATGTTCGGCGATATTTTAAGCGATGAAGCTTCGATGCTGACGGGATCGCTCGGCATGCTGCCGTCGGCCAGCTTATCAAGCTCAGGCCTCCATCTGTATGAGCCTGTTCACGGGTCAGCTCCTGACATCGCGGGACAAAACGTCGCCAATCCGCTTGCAGCCATTTTGTCGGCGGCGATGATGCTCCGCACGTCATTCGGCCTTGAAACGGAAGCGAAAGCCGTTGAAATCGCCGTTGATCAAGTGCTTCAGTCCGGAAAAAGAACAAAGGATCTTGCAAAAGGCGGAGAGCATTGTACGACAAAGGCGATCACGGGAGAGGTTAAAGCAGCACTGGCAGATGACAACGCCATTTCGAACATCATGACCGCTTACGTTTAAGGAAAACGGATATTGGTAGAGGGAGGAAACAAGATGACGCCTCGAACGATCATCGAAAAAATTTGGGATCAGCATGTCGTTAAAAAAGGAGAGGGAAAGCCCGACCTTTTATACATCGATCTGCATTTAATCCATGAGGTCACTTCACCCCAGGCCTTTGAAGGTCTGAGACAAAAGAAAAGAAAGGTGAGAAGGCCTGAGAATACGTTTGCCACGATGGATCATAACATCCCGACCGTGAACCGGTTTGAGATTCATGATGAAGTCGCAAAACGGCAGGTCAGCGCGCTTGAACGAAATTGCGCAGAATTCGGCATCCGCCTTGCCGACCTGTCGAGCCCTGATCAGGGAATCGTCCATGTCATTGGACCTGAGCTCGGTTTAACGCTGCCGGGAAAAACGATTGTCTGCGGCGACAGCCATACGTCAACGCACGGAGCGTTCGGCGCGCTTGCATTCGGAATCGGAACGAGCGAAGTCGAGCATGTGCTTTCAACGCAGACGCTTTGGCAGCAAAAACCGAAAACGCTTGAAATCCGCGTTGACGGCACACTGCAAAAAGGCGTCACAGCAAAAGACGTGATCCTTGCCATCATCGGAAAGTACGGTGTTAAATTCGGCGCCGGCTATGTCATTGAATATACGGGAGAAGTGTTCCGAAACATGTCGATGGATGAACGGATGACCGTCTGCAACATGTCGATCGAAGCCGGGGCAAGGGCTGGGCTTATCGCACCTGATGAAACGACGTTTGAATATATTAAAACGAAAAAATATGCGCCAAAAGGCGCGGCGTTTGAAAAGGCCGTCGAGGAATGGGAGAGTCTGAGGACCGATCCGGGAGCTGTATACGACCGGACGATTGTTCTGGACGGCAATGAGATTTCCCCGATGGTGACATGGGGCATCAATCCGGGAATGGTTCTGCCGGTTGATGAAGCCATTCCGGGCCCTGAGGCGTTCGAGGAAGACGATAAAAAAGAAGCGCTGCGGGCCTATGAATATATGGGACTTGAACCATATAAAAAAATCGAAGATATTACGATTGAGCACGTGTTTATCGGCTCATGCACGAACTCGCGGCTGACGGATCTCCGTCAGGCGGCCGAGATAATCAAAGGGCAAAAGGTCGCCGACGGCGTCAGGGCGATCGTTGTTCCCGGTTCGCAAAGCGTCAAAATCCAGGCGGAAAAAGAAGGCCTTCATGAGATCTTTACCGAGGCCGGCTTCGAATGGAGAGAATCGGGATGCAGCATGTGCCTGAGCATGAATAACGACGTCGTTCCGGAAGGAGAGCGCTGCGCCTCCACGTCAAACCGGAATTTTGAAGGAAGGCAGGGCAAGGGAGCAAGAACGCACCTCGTCAGTCCTGCAATGGCGGCGATGGCTGCGATTTTCGGCCGTTTTGTCGATGTCAGAAAGCACTTTAAAGAAAAAACAGTCGTGTAAAGGAGTGAAAAGATGGAGCCTTTAAAAACGCATACCGGAAAAGCGGCGGTATTAAACAGAATTAATGTAGACACGGATCAAATCATACCGAAACAATTCCTGAAACGGATCGAAAGAACGGGCTACGGCCGCTTCGCATTCTTTGACTGGCGGTATTTGGAGGACGGTGCGCCGAATCCGGAATTCGAGCTCAACCGGCCCGAATATGAAGGGGCATCGATTTTAATCGCTGGTGAAAACTTCGGCTGCGGCTCCTCGAGGGAGCATGCGCCGTGGGCTTTGAACGATTACGGCTTTAAAATCATCATCGCGCCGTCGTTTGCCGACATTTTTCATCAAAACTGCTTTAAAAACGGGATGCTGCCGATCCGCCTTCCTTATGACACGTGGAAGGAGCTTGCTGCACATTATGAACATCAGTCGCTGCCTTTGACAGTCGACCTCGAAAAGCAGACGATTACGGATCACGGCGGGAAGCAGATTGCATTCGACGTTGATCCGCACTGGAAGGAAATGCTTTTGAACGGCTATGACGAAATCTCATTAACGCTGCTATTGGAAGATGAGATTGAACAATTTGAAAAACAGAGAAGCCCCTGGCTGCAAGTTTAAAAAAGCTGTCCGATTTTTTCGGAAGCTTTTTTTGCTGAAAGGGGCAGAAACGGTTCTTTCTTGTGTTTAGCGGGCCGGGTTGGTACACTTGATAAAAATAAGTGCCTGAAAGGAACTTAAGCATGAAGCGTGACAAGAAAAATTCAAAGATCATCCCGTTCCCTAACGTGAAAGAGCGGTTAGTGCATAAAGGGATGTCCGCCCTAAAAGAAAAAAATTACCATGAAGCACTGCGGCTGTTTTCAGAGGCGAGGAATTACGATGAAGAGGAATCTGACATTTATCTCGGAATGGCAATATGCTTTCTGGAAATCGGCGAGCTTGAAGAAGCGAGGGGCATCTGCGAAAAAATGCTCAAGGAGGGCCAGGGTCACTATTTTACGGTTTTACAGGTCTATATGACGATTTTAATTCAGCTTAGACAGTATGATAAAGTAAAGGAAACGATCGAAGCCGTTCTTGAGGAAAACAAGCTGCCCCCCGAAAGCGCTGAACAGTTTTATAAACTGCTCGAATTCAGCCGTAAGATGACCGAAGAGCCGGAGGCGGAGGACATCATGGAGGATCCGTCAGACGCCGAGGGCTACGACCGTGAGAAAGTTTTAAACGACACCGGAGAGCAGGTGAAGCTGGTCCATGCGCTGAAAGACCGGAATCTCTCGAAATACGCCGGTTTATTGAAAACGATCCTGCAGCATCCGAACGGGCATCCGGTCGTAAAGACGATGATCCTTCAGCTCCTGGCCGAGTCGGACTATGAAAAACCGACGCTCGTCACAAAATTTGGCGAATCGATGACAATCAATCCGAAAGAAACGGTCAAGCCTGATGACATGCCGATTTTAAAACACGTCCTGAACGTCCTTGACGATACGCTCGGAAATGAGAATCCCTCGCTGTATCAGGCGGTTGAAGAATTGTGGCGCAGGCATCTCTATGTGCTGTATCCGTTTCAGCCGAAATACTCGAACCGCGAGCTTTGGGCCGCCGCGCTTCATAAGGTCGGATATGAAATGCACGGCATCGACATTGACAAAAGCGAGCTTCACATTCTCTATGATTTCAATGACGGACAGCTTGAAGAAGCGTGCGCGATGATCAAAGACATAGAAGAAATTTCTTACTTGTAAATGTTGAAAGCAGCAGGCATTGTGTTATAATAAAGTGGTTGCATTTATGAAACGGAAGGCGATTGTTCCGTTTGCCGCTATAAATTCATTATTTATCTTTGCATACATAATGATGGCTCATGAGGAAGAACTAAGCTGACGGCAGGATCAATGTTTTGATGGACGAAGCCGCGTGCTTGTTTTAAAATGGAAAACCGACACAACCTGAATAGATTTTGGAGGGAAACACATGTCAGTAAAATGGGAAAAGCAAGAAGGAAACGAAGGCGTTTTAACGGTTGAGGTTGATGCTGATACCTTTAATAAAGCCCTTGATGATGCATTCAAAAAAGTAGTGAAGCAAGTATCCATTCCTGGATTCCGTAAAGGAAAAGTGCCGCGCGGCTTGTTTGAGCAGCGTTTCGGTGTTGAAGCGCTTTATCAGGACGCACTGGACATCCTGCTTCCTGTCGAATATCCGAAAGCGGTTGAAGAAGCGGGTATTGAGCCTGTTGACCGTCCGGAAATCGACGTTGAAAAAATCGAAAAAGGCGAGAACCTGATCTTTACTGCGAAAGTAACGGTTAAACCTGAAGTGAAGCTTGGCGAATACAAAGGGCTCGGCGTTGAAAAAGACGATACTGCCGTAACGGATGAAGACGTACAAAACGAACTGAAGTCTCTTCAAGAGCGCCAGGCAGAGCTTGTCGTCAAAGAAGACGGAAAAGTGGAAGAAGGAGACACCGTTGTTCTTGATTTCGAAGGATTCGTTGACGGCGAAGCTTTTGAAGGCGGAAAAGCGGAGAACTATTCTCTGGAAGTCGGTTCAGGCTCTTTCATTCCGGGCTTTGAAGACCAGCTTGTCGGACTGGAAGCCGGCGCCGAAAAAGACGTTGAAGTCACATTCCCTGAAGAATATCATGCTGAAGAATTGGCCGGCAAACCAGCCGTCTTCAAAGTGAAAATTCATGAAATCAAGGCGAAAGAGCTTCCTGAGCTTGATGACGAGTTCGCGAAAGACGTCGATGAAGAAGTCGAAACGCTTGCCGAACTGACTGAGAAAACGAAAAAACGCCTTGAAGAAGCGAAAGAAAACGAAGCGGATGCAAAATTGCGCGAGGAGCTTGTTTTAAAGGCTTCTGAAAATGCTGAGATCGACATTCCTCAAGCGATGATCGATACAGAGCTTGACCGCATGATGAAAGAATTCGAACAGCGTCTGCAAATGCAAGGCATGAACCTTGATCTTTACTTCCAATTCTCAGGCCAGGATGAAAACGCGCTGAAAGAGCAAATGAAAGAAGATGCCGAAAAACGCGTAAAATCAAACTTGACGCTTGAAGCCATCGCAAAAGCCGAAGACCTTCAAGTTTCTGACGAGGAAGTCGAAGAAGAGCTTTCTAAAATGGCTGAAGCGTATAACATGCCTGTTGAAAACATCAAACAAGCGATCGGTTCTACAGACGGCATGAAAGAGGATTTAAAAATTCGCAAAGCAATTGATTTTCTTGTAGAAAACCGTTAATATGTTTCATAATCATAGTTTATATAAAACAGGGCGCGAGTGTTTCGTGCCTTGTTTTATACAATTTTGACTTATCGGCCCTTCTTTTGGAAAGGATAGATAATGTCAAGCGGATCAACATACATATTGAATATGCCGGAAAGGCAAACACAATGTTATCGCCTTTTTGGAAAGTGTGGTAAAATGCAATACATAATGGAACGAATGTTTTACAGCGTATGTTTCTTTTAACGAAGAAACGGATATGACAAGGATATAAGGGGTGAAAGAATGTTTAAATTCAACGAGGAAAAAGGACAATTGAAATGCTCGTTTTGCGGAAAAACCCAAGATCAGGTACGCAAGCTTGTCGCCGGACCAGGCGTATATATATGTGATGAGTGCATCGAACTTTGCACTGAGATCGTCGAAGAGGAACTCGGCAATGAAGAAGAAGTGGAGTTTAAAGATGTTCCGAAGCCGCAGGAAATCCGTGAAATTCTTGATGAATACGTAATCGGCCAGGACCAGGCGAAAAAATCCCTTGCCGTAGCCGTTTACAATCACTATAAACGGATTAACTCCAACAGCAAAGTCGACGATGTCGAGCTGTCGAAGAGCAACATTTCCATGATCGGACCGACAGGAAGCGGAAAAACGCTTCTTGCCCAAACGCTTGCACGCATCTTAAATGTGCCGTTTGCGATCGCTGACGCTACCTCCCTGACGGAGGCGGGCTATGTCGGCGAAGACGTGGAAAACATTTTGCTGAAGCTGATCCAGGCGGCTGACTATGACGTGGAAAAAGCCGAAAAAGGCATTATCTACATCGATGAAATTGACAAAGTCGCGAGAAAGTCGGAGAACCCTTCGATTACGCGCGATGTTTCAGGTGAAGGCGTCCAGCAGGCGCTTCTGAAAATTCTTGAAGGCACGGTTGCCAGCGTTCCGCCTCAAGGCGGAAGAAAGCATCCGCATCAAGAATTCATCCAAATTGACACGACCAATATCCTGTTCATCTGCGGCGGGGCTTTTGACGGAATCGAGCAGATTATCAAACGCCGTCTCGGTCAGAAAGTCATCGGTTTCGGCGCCGACAACAAGCACGAAGACCTTGAGAAAGAAGCGCTGTTGTCCAAAGTGCTTCCTGAAGATTTGCTTCGCTTCGGCTTAATTCCGGAATTCATCGGCCGGCTTCCGATTATCGCCAGCCTTGAACCGCTTGATGAAAAAGCGCTGGTTGAAATTTTGACAAAACCGAAAAATGCACTTGTAAAACAATACGCGAAAATGCTTGAACTGGATAATGTGGAGCTTGTCTTCGAAGAAGAAGCTCTCAAAGCAATCGCCAAAAAAGCGATCGAACGCAAAACAGGTGCGCGCGGACTTCGTTCCATTATCGAAGGAATCATGCTTGACGTGATGTTTGACCTGCCGTCACGCGACGATATCGAAAAATGCGTGATTACGGCAGAAACCGTCACTGACGGCGAGCCGCCGCGCCTGATTATGAAAGACGGCACCGTCGCCACCGAAGACAAAAAAACGTCGGCATAATGCTTACATCCCCCTGAAGCTTCAGGGGGTTTTTGTTTGGCCAAAATTATCCCTTCCGAAACGTTTATTCCCTCTCCCAACAGGAAATACTAACAGACATAGATCAGATACGGGAGGGACCATCAGTTGAGCTGGACGAGCATTGCACTTTTTGTACAATTATTTTTCGGGATTATCATCGGATTATATTTTTGGAATCTGCTTAAAAACCAAAGAACGCAAAAGGTTACGATAGACAGAGAATCCAAAAAAGAGATGGAACAGCTCCGGAAAATGAGATCAATCCATTTATCAGAACCTTTATCAGAAAAAGTCCGGCCGACAAGCTTTCATGACATTGTCGGCCAGGAAGACGGAATCAAAGCGCTGAAAGCCGCTCTTTGCGGACCGAATCCTCAGCACGTGATCATCTACGGCCCTCCGGGGGTCGGAAAAACGGCAGCCGCCCGGCTCGTCCTGGAAGAAGCAAAAAAAAATAAACGTTCTCCTTTTCGGGATTCTTCCGTTTTTGTGGAGCTTGACGCAACGACGGCCCGATTTGATGAGCGGGGAATTGCCGACCCTTTAATCGGTTCGGTTCATGACCCGATTTACCAGGGAGCCGGCGCGATGGGACAGGCGGGAATTCCGCAGCCGAAACAAGGGGCCGTCACACATGCCCATGGAGGCGTTTTATTTATCGATGAAATCGGAGAGCTTCATCCGATTCAAATGAATAAAATGCTGAAAGTGCTGGAAGATCGGAAAGTCTTTCTGGAAAGCGCCTATTACAGCGAAGAAAACACGCAAATTCCGAAGCATATTCACGATATTTTTCAAAACGGGCTGCCGGCGGACTTCAGACTGATCGGCGCGACGACGAGAATGCCCGAGGAAATTCCTCCCGCCATCCGCTCGCGCTGCCTTGAAGTGTTTTTCCGAGACCTTGAAAGGCACGAATTGAAAACCGTCGCGAAAAAAGCGGCTGAAAAAATTAAAAAACACGTAACAGACGAAGGGCTCGACCTTTTGACATGCTATGCGAGGAACGGGCGCGAAGTCGTCAATATGATGCAGATCGCCGCCGGGATGGCGCTTACTGAAGACCGCGACCACGTCACTCTCGAGGATATCGAATGGGTGATCCATTCCAGCCAGCTGACGCCGAAATATGAACAAAAAATCGGAGGTAAGCCGCAGATCGGCATCGTCAACGGTCTTGCGGTACACGGTCCGAACAGCGGCTCTTTGCTAGAGATCGAAGTTACTGTCAATCAAGCGGCTGATAAAGGATCGATCAATATTACCGGCATTGCCGAAGAAGAAAATATCGGCAATCAGTCAAAATCGATCCGCCGGAAAAGCATGGCGAAAGGGTCTGTTGAAAACGTCATGACCGTCCTCAGGACAATGGGGGTAAAAGCTTCAGATTATGACATCCACATTAATTTCCCGGGCGGAATCCCGGTTGACGGGCCGTCGGCTGGAATTGCGATGGCCGCGGGCATTTTTTCGGCAATCCACAAAATCCCGATCGACCATACGATCGCGATGACTGGTGAAATCAGCCTGCACGGCCGGGTTAAACCGATCGGCGGCGTGATTCCGAAAATTAAAGCTGCCAAGCATGCGGGCGCGAAGACGGTCATTATCCCGCATGAAAATGTCCAGTCCATCTTAAAGCAGATCGAAGGCATTCGCATCGTTCCCGTCAAAACGCTTCAGGAAGTGCTTGACCTTTCATTGGTCAATCCGCCTTCAGAAATGCCGGACGGCGTAAAGATCAAAAAAGAATCCGTATAATCCTCATCACTTTTCGGTGAGGATTTTTTAACGGGGCCGTATCCGGGCAAGTTTTCTTTGCGGAGGACATCTTTTCCTTTTTCAGAAGTGAAAGAAAGGGTATACTACAGGAGACCCTTTTAATTCGCGGGACTTACCATTGTACATCGATAAAAAAAGTGTATTATAATGTTTCTTACTAAAGTTACGGAGGTGTCAGTCAAAATGGCAGATGAAACGAAACGAAGCATCCCGCTCCTCCCTTTAAGAGGTTTACTCGTCTATCCGACCATGGTGTTGCACCTTGATGTAGGACGCGAAAAGTCGGTGCAGGCGCTTGAACAGTCTATGATGAATGACCATATAATTTTTCTTGCAACACAAAAGGACATATCGATAGACGAACCGGATGAAGAAGAAATCTTCCCATTCGGGACCTACACGAAAATCAAGCAGATGCTGAAGCTTCCGAACGGAACGATCCGCGTTTTAGTGGAAGGCATTCAGCGCGCCCGAATCGTTGAATACCATGATTTGGATGATTATACATCGGTTACGATCGAGCGAATCGAAGAGGATACTGAAAAAGATGTTGAAGATGAAGCACTAATGCGCACCCTGCTCGACCACTTTGATCAATACATAAAGATTTCCAAAAAAATATCGGCTGAAACGTTTGCCGCGGTAACAGACATTGAAGAGCCCGGGAGAATGGCCGATATCGTCGCTTCCCACCTTCCGCTTAAGTTAAAGGACAAGCAGGAAGTGCTGGAAACAATCGATGTGAAAGCAAGGCTGAATAAAGTGATCGACCTGATTCACAATGAAAAAGAAGTCTTGGAGATTGAGAAAAAAATCGGGCAGCGCGTGAAGCGTTCAATGGAAAGAACGCAAAAGGAATACTACCTCCGCGAGCAAATGAAAGCCATCCAAAAAGAGCTTGGAGACAAAGAAGGAAAAGCGGGCGAGGTTCAAAAGCTTACGGATAAAATCGAAGAGGCCGGAATGCCGGACCATGTGAAAGAAACGGCATTCAAAGAGCTGAACCGGTACGAAAAAATCCCGTCAAGCTCTGCAGAAAGTTCGGTGATCCGCAATTACATCGAATGGCTGATTTCGCTTCCGTGGAATGATGCAACAGAAGACAGGCTTGATATTCACCTTGCCGGCAAAATTCTTGATGAAGAGCATCACGGCCTTGAGAAAGTCAAGGAGCGGGTTCTTGAGTACTTAGCCGTCCAAAAGCTGACAAAGTCATTAAAAGGACCGATTTTGTGTTTGGCCGGACCTCCCGGCGTCGGAAAAACTTCCCTTGCAAAATCGATCGCTAAATCGCTCGGGCGGAAATTCGTCCGCATTTCGCTTGGCGGCGTCAGGGATGAATCCGAAATCCGCGGCCACCGCCGGACGTATGTCGGGGCAATGCCCGGCCGGATCATTCAGGGAATGAAAAAAGCGGGCAAAATCAATCCAGTATTTCTGCTGGATGAAATTGATAAAATGGCCTCAGATTTCAGGGGCGACCCGGCTTCAGCGATGCTTGAAGTGCTCGATCCTGAGCAAAATCACACGTTCAGCGACCATTATATAGAAGAAACATTTGACTTATCGAAGGTTTTGTTTATCGCGACGGCGAACAATCTGGCGACGATTCCTGCTCCGCTTAGAGACAGAATGGAAATCATTACGATCGCGGGCTATACCGAAGTGGAGAAGGTGGAAATCGTCAAAGACCATCTTCTGCCGAAGCAGATCAAGGAGCACGGGCTGAAAAAATCAAACCTGCAAATGCGGGATCAGGCCGTACTTGATGTCATCCGCTATTATACGAGGGAAGCCGGGGTACGGAACCTTGAGCGCCAAATTGCCTCGATCTGCAGAAAAGCGGCAAAGCTGATCGTCTCAGGAGAAAGAAAAAGAATCACGGTCACAGAGAAAAATCTTGAGGACTATCTGGGAAAACGAATCTTCAGATACGGGCAAGCGGAGCTGGATGACCAAATCGGCGTCGTGACGGGGCTTGCTTACACAACAGCCGGCGGTGACACGCTTTCTATCGAAGTGTCGCTTTCACCGGGTAAAGGAAAGCTGATCTTAACCGGAAAGCTCGGCGATGTCATGAGGGAATCGGCGCAGGCTGCGTTCAGCTATGTCCGTTCAAAAGCGGAAGAATTAAAGATCAGTCCGGATTTTCATGAAAAGCACGACATTCACATCCATGTTCCGGAAGGCGCTGTTCCGAAGGACGGTCCGTCCGCCGGCATCACAATGGCGACCGCTCTCATTTCTGCACTGACGGGCCGCCCGGTTTCCCGCAATGTTGGCATGACCGGGGAAATCACGCTGAGAGGCCGGGTGCTTCCGATCGGCGGCCTGAAAGAAAAAACGCTCGCCGCGCACCGGGCCGGGCTGAAAAACATCATCATACCGAAAGATAATGAAAAAGACATTGAGGACATTCCGGAGAGCGTGCGGGAAGGACTGAATTTCATACCCGTCTCTCATCTGGATGAAGTCCTTAAGCATGCGCTAGTGGGAGAAGAGAAATGAAAGTTACAAAATCAGAAATCGTCATCAGCGCGGTGAAACCCGAGCAGTACCCTGAAGGGGGGCTGCCGGAGATCGCGCTTGCCGGGAGATCGAATGTCGGGAAATCATCATTCATTAATACAATGATCAACCGGAAAAATTTAGCGAGAACGTCTTCAAAGCCCGGCAAAACACAGACGCTCAACTTCTATATCATCAATGATGTGCTCCATTTCGTGGATGTTCCGGGCTACGGATTTGCAAAAGTGTCCAAGACCGAGCGCGAAGCGTGGGGCCGGATGATCGAGACGTATTTAACGTTGCGCGAAGAACTGAAAGCAGTCGTACAAATCGTCGACCTCAGACACGCGCCTTCACAGGATGATGTCATGATGTATGACTTTTTAAAGCATTATGATATTCCGGTGATTGTCATTGCGACAAAGGCTGATAAGATCCCAAAAGGAAAATGGGATAAGCATGCAAAAGTCGTCAGACAGACGCTGAATATTGAAGATGGAGACAAACTGATTCTGTTTTCCTCGGAAACGAAAAAAGGAAAGCAGGAGGCATGGGCCGCAATTGAACAAATGATCAACGGCTGAAAAAAAGCACTTGCGTCATGGATGCAGGTGCTTTTTTGCGGAATAAATTATTTTCTTTTTAAGAATAATAAGAGCAGACTGGCTGCAATCAGTGCGGCCGGCCAGTATGCTTCTACATAGGATGTTTCAATTTTAAGCGATTGAAGCCAGGCAATGATCCGGTTGAAAAAATAAAGATACAGCGCAAAGGCGATCATCAAAAAACTTTCAAATTGATATTCTTTCGTGCGAAGCGATCTGATGAACAGGGCGCATCCGGCAATCAGGACGACCGCGGTGAAATCGTCAGCTTGTCCGAAAAGCTCCTGTTTAAAGGCGAAATAAACGCCGATTGCGGTAAGCAGCAAGCCGGCAAAAAAATGAGCGTTATCGGCTTCTTTGTGCCCCTGATATAAAAATGCGAGGCCCACGAGAGCGGCCAAAACAGACCATTCCCCTTGTCCGTCAAAGAGGCTGATTTGTCCGGAACGCAATATTGCGTAAATCGATACGGCAAGGAACAGGCACGGGAGCAAAATCGATTTCTTTTTCAAACTATCACCTTCTCGTTTTAAAGAAAATAGGAAAGCAATTTCTACTATAACACAACATTTTTTTAAAATCTGTTCACATTTTGTGAAGAGAAAATAGTGAATATATGTTATAATCGTTGTGAATAATAAATTCTATATTGTAATTATTCTAATCTAGATAGATGTTGGGGGTGCAAGCAGGAATTATGCATATACTTGTTGTGGGATTGGATTACAAATCGGCCCCTGTTCATATACGCGAAAAATTAACGTTCCAGCCCAGCGATTTGGGACGCGCCATGTCGCAGTTAAAAGAAGAGAAAAGCATACTCGAAAACATCATCGTGTCGACATGCAACCGAACAGAACTGTATGCTGTCGTAGATCAGTTGCACACCGGACGCTATTATATGAAAAGGTTTTTGGCGGATTGGTTCGGCATGGATAAAGAAGACATGTCGCCTTACTTAAAATATTATGAAAATGACGGAGCGGTTGAACATCTGTTCCGTGTATCGTGCGGCCTTGATTCAATGATCATCGGCGAAACGCAGATTTTGGGCCAAGTGCGCACAAGCTTCAAGCTCGCTCAGGAAGAGAAGACGATTGGTACCGTTTTCAACTATTTGTTTAAACAGGCTGTCACCGTTGCCAAACGGTGCCATGCTGAGACGGACATCGCATCAAATGCGGTATCTGTCAGCTATGCCGCCGTTGAGCTGGCGAAAAAAATCTTCGGCAGCCTTGCGGATAAGCACGTTCTCATTCTCGGAGCGGGCAAAATGGGAGAGCTAGCCGTGCAAAACCTTCACGGACAAGGAATCGGACAGGTTACGGTCATCAACAGAACATTTTCAAAGGCAAAAGAGCTGGCCGGCCGCTTTTCAGGCGAGGCTAAGAGCCTGAACGAGCTGCAATGCGCTCTGACGGAAGCTGACATTCTCATCAGCTCGACCGGTGCAAACGGCTATGTCATTACAAAAGAGATGATCGAACAGGTCAACAAGCTTCGGAAAGGCTGTCCGCTTTTCATGGTGGATATCGCCGTGCCGCGCGACCTTGATCCTGCGCTTCAAGACGTGGAAGGCGTCTTTTTGTATGATATCGACGATCTTGAAGGCATCGTCGAGGAAAACTTGAAAGAGCGCCAGGCCGTGGCTGAAGAAGTCGAGCTCATCATCGAGGCGGAAATCGTCGCCTTTAAGCAATGGCTCAATACGCTCGGAGTCGTTCCGGTCATCTCGGCATTGAGGGAGAAGGCCCTCGCGATCCAGTCTGAAACGATGCAGAGCATTGAGCGCAAGCTGCCTCATTTAAGTATGAGGGAAAAGAAGCTTTTAAATAAACATACGAAAAGCATCATCAACCAGCTTTTGCGCGATCCGATTTTAAAAGCGAAAGAGTTTGCCTCAGAATCGGATGCAGAGGAAAAGCTCAGCCTGTTCACGCAGATTTTCGATATTGAAGAAGCGGCTTTCGCGAATGAAAAGAAACAAGATGAGCGCCAGCTGGTTCACGGCTTTAAAAAACAGCATCAGCAGGGCTACACTTCTATCGCGAGTGAGTGACGGTCATGACAGATACACTGCTAGCAAGGCTTAATGAAGGCACGATCGTGTTATATGCGCTCAGCGTTCTCTTTTATTTTATAGATTTTCTACAGCACAACCGGAAGGCAGGCAAAGCGGCCTTCTGGTTGCTTTCTATTGTCTGGATTCTTCAGACGGTGTATCTTTTTTATTTTATGTGGTATACCGAGGCGTTTCCTGTGCTGAACAATGTGCAGGGTCTTTATTTTTATGCCTGGGTGCTTGTCACGCTGTCCCTTGTATTGACAAAGCTCTTGAAGGTGGATTTTCTCGTCTTTTTCACAAACGTGATCGGCTTTTCCATGGTGGCGATTCATACGTTTACACCGACCGCACAGCAGTCGGCGGAGCTTTCGGGCAGGCTGGTGTCAGAGCTTCTGATCATTCACATTACGATGGCGATTCTCTCATACGGAGCATTTTCTTTGTCATTTGTCTTTTCAATGCTTTATCTTTTTCAGTACAATTTATTGAAAAAGAAAAAGTGGGGAAAATGGCTTTTGAGAATCGAGGATTTGGCAAAGCTTGATTACATGGCTTACGTCCTCAATATCATCGGCGTGCCCATGCTCCTCTTGAGCCTGATCCTCGGGATCATCTGGTCGTATGTGTCGCTTGAGACCCTGTACTGGACGGATCCGAAAGTGCTCGGCTCCATCGTGCTTCTCTTTTTATATGGTTATTATTTATTTATCAGGATCGTCAAAGAGCTGCAGGGGAGGATCGCGGCTATGTGGAACACCGCGTCTTTTCTTGTTCTCTTAATCAATTTCTTTTTACTAGGCAGCTTTTCACAATTTCATTGGTTTAGTTAAAACGGTTGCCCGTACGGAAATGGGAGGAAGAACATATGAGAAATATCATCGTAGGCTCAAGAAGAAGCAAATTGGCGATGACCCAGACGAAATGGGTAATCAAAAAACTGGAGGAACTGCATCCGAATGTTACATTTGAAATAAAGGAAATCGTGACGAAAGGCGACCGGATTCTTGACGTCACCTTGTCAAAGGTCGGCGGAAAAGGCCTTTTCGTTAAAGAAATCGAGCAGGCCATGCTTTCAGGAGAAATTGATATGGCGGTTCACAGCATGAAGGACATGCCGTCCGCGCTTCCGGAGGGCCTTGTGATCGGCTGCGTTCCGAAGCGGGAGGATGTCCGCGATGCGCTCATTTCAAAAAAACGTCAAACACTCGCAGAGCTTCCGCAGGGGGCGGTTGTCGGTACGAGCAGCCTGCGGAGAAGCGCCCAGCTTTTGCAGATCCGTCCCGACCTTGAGATTAAATGGATCAGAGGGAATATCGACACAAGGCTCAAAAAGCTTGAGACTGACGAGTATGACGCGATTATTTTGGCGGCTGCCGGCCTTTCGAGAATGGGCTGGAAAGACGATGTCGTGACGGAGTTTCTAGAGCCTGAGAGCTGCCTGCCTGCAGTCGGGCAAGGTGCGTTGGCGATTGAGTGCAGAGCTGCGGACGAGGAGCTGCTCGGTCTGTTATCCCGGCTGAATGACTGTTACACAGAGCAGACTGTCACGGCTGAACGCGCTTTTCTTCATGCGATGGAGGGCGGGTGTCAAATTCCGATTGCGGGCTTTGCCGTGATGAATGAAGAAGATGTCATCGAACTGACCGGTCTTGTCGCTTCCCCGGACGGCAAAACGGTATACAGGGAAAAGACGAGCGGGACAGATCCCGCAGCCGTCGGCAAAGAGTGCGCCGAACGGATGGCGCAAAAAGGAGCCAAGGATTTAATTGACCGGGTCAAGCAGGAGCTGGACAATCATGAATCGTGATCTTCCTCTGCAAGGAAAGAAGGTGCTCGTCACCCGCAATAAAGCGCAAGCCCAGTCATTTGGAAAAAAGGTGAAGGATTTGGGGGGAGAAGCGGTATTAACCTCTTTGATCTCGTTCCGGCCCGCTCTCTCTTCTGATCGGGCCCCGCAATTTCAAGCGGACATCGGCCAGGCGGACTGGCTTGTCTTTACTAGCGTAAACGGAGCGAAGTTCTTTTTTTCTTACATGGAAGATCACGGAATCGGGATTTCGGCCGCATCCAGGGCAAAGGTTGCCGCTGTCGGCGAAAAGACCGCCCGATATTTAGAAGACAGGAATGTCCGGGTAGACCTTATTCCGCAACGTTACATCGCTGAAGAGCTTGCAGAAGCGCTGCTGCAAAAAGCCGGCCCGAGTGACAAGGTGGCGGTTTTGAAAGGGAATTTATCGCGCGATGTTATAAAAGAAACCCTTACCCCGCTCGGCGTTGACATTTCGGAGTGGGTCTTGTATGAAACCGTCCCCGACACGGATGGAATCTGTCTGCTCAAAAGTACGGCAGCGCGTGAAGCGTTTGATTTCGTGACGTTTACGAGCTCTTCGACCGTACATGCGTTTATGAGCATATTGAAAGAGGAGAGCAAAAGGTGGGTCGAAAAAGGCACATCCTTTATCAGCATCGGGCCTTTGACGAAAAAGGCGCTCTCGGAATACGGAATCCCTTCAACTATGCCGGAGGTTTATACAATTGACGGAATGCTGGATACGATGTGCAGCATTTCAAGAAAAGGAGTATGACAAATGAAAGCATCATTTCACAGACACCGCCGTCTGCGGACAACGGCAGGCATGAGGAAGCTTGTCAGAGAAACCGAATTAAGAGCATCAGACTTTATTTATCCGATTTTTGCAATCGAAGGAGAGAACATTAAAAGTGAAGTGCCTTCAATGCCCGGCGTGTATCAGCTGTCACTGGACAGACTGAACGAAGAACTTGAAGAAGTCGCAAGCCTCGGCATTCAATCGGTTATCGTTTTCGGCGTCCCGGAACACAAAGATGCTGTCGGAAGTGAAGCATATCATGACCATGGTATCGTCCAAAAAGCGATCGCAAAAATAAAAGAGGACTTCCCGGAGCTTGTCGTAGTCGCCGATACATGCCTTTGCGAATATACGGATCACGGCCACTGCGGCCTCGTCGAGAACGGCGAAATCTTAAACGACGAATCGCTCGCTCTCCTGGCGAAGACGGCGGTCAGCCAGGCCAGGGCCGGCGCTGACATCATCGCGCCTTCCAACATGATGGACGGGTTCGTTGCCGCCATCAGAGAGGCGCTTGACGAGGAAGGGTTTACGAACGTGCCGATTATGTCTTACGCTGTAAAATATGCGAGTGCGTTTTACGGGCCGTTCCGCGATGCAGCAGGAAGCAGCCCGCAGTTCGGAGACCGGAAAACGTATCAAATGGATTACGCCAACCGCCTGGAAGCCATCAGAGAAGCGAAATCCGATGTGGAAGAAGGCGCCGATTTTCTAATCGTCAAACCGACTCTCTCCTATTTGGATATCGTCCGCGACGTGAAAAACGAGTTCAATCTGCCTGTCGTAGGATACAATGTGAGCGGAGAGTATTCGATCGTAAAAGCGGGAGGCCAAAACGGCTGGATCGATGAAAAAGCGCTGGTCCTTGAAATGCTGACAAGCATGAAGCGGGCAGGCTGTGATTTGATCATTACGTATTTTGCAAAAGATGCGGCAAAATGGATTGCAGAATAACGAAAATCGACTGGAGGTTTTAGCGAATGCGGAGCTATGAAAAATCTAAAGCGGCTTTTAAAAAAGCCCAGCAAGTCCTGCCGGGCGGAGTAAACAGTCCGGTCCGCGCGTTTAAATCGGTAAACATGGATCCGATTTTCATGGAACGGGGCAAAGGTTCGAAGATTTATGATATCGACGGAAACGAATATATTGATTACGTCTTATCATGGGGTCCGCTCATTTTAGGGCACAGCAACGAACAAGTTGTGAAAAGCATTCAAGAGACGGCCAAAAACGGGACAAGCTTCGGTGCGCCGACCGAGCTGGAAACAGAGCTCGCCGAGCTTGTCATTGAACGCGTCCCTTCCATAGAAATCGTCCGGATGGTCAGCTCGGGAACCGAAGCGACGATGAGCGCATTAAGGCTTGCAAGGGGATATACCGGCCGGAATAAAATCGTGAAATTTGAAGGCTGTTATCACGGGCACGGCGATTCGCTGCTCATCAAGGCGGGCTCCGGAGTAGCGACGCTCGGCTTGCCTGACAGCCCGGGTGTTCCCGAAAGCATTGCCAAAAATACGATTACCGTTCCATACAATGATCTCGAAACGATGAAGCTTGTCTTCAAAGAGTTCGGAGACGACATCGCCGGCGTCATTGTCGAGCCTGTAGCCGGCAATATGGGTGTCGTGCCGCCTGTTAAAGGGTTCCTCGAAGGACTCCGCGAGCTTACCGAAACATATGGTGCGCTTTTGATCTTTGACGAGGTTATGACGGGCTTCAGGGTCGATTACAATTGCGCCCAAGGCTATTTCGATGTGACGCCTGATTTGACGTGTCTCGGAAAAGTGATCGGCGGCGGGCTTCCAGTCGGTGCGTACGGAGGAAAAGCCGAAATCATGGAGAAAATCGCGCCGAGCGGACCGATTTATCAGGCCGGCACATTGTCCGGCAACCCGCTTGCCATGACAGCCGGACTCGAAACATTGAAGCAGCTGACGCCTGATTCTTATCGGGAATTTTCACGCAAAGCGGATCTTCTTGAAAAAGGAATTTCTGAAGCCGCCCGGAAAAACGGCATTCCGCATACATTTAACCGGGCGGGATCGATGATCGGCTTCTTTTTCACAGACGGGCCTGTCATCAATTATGAAACCGCCAGACAGTCTGACCTCAGCCTGTTTGCCGACTATTACAAAGGCATGGCGGATGAAGGCGTGTTCCTGCCGCCGTCACAGTTTGAAGGGCTGTTTTTGTCAACCGCCCACACGGATGAAGACATTGAACATACGATCAGAGCGGTTGAACGGGTGTTCAGCGCGATCAGCCGCAAAAAGTAAAGAACGAAGGAGGCTGCCGGCATTGCCGGCGGCCCTTTTTTTTATGTTCATATTTTGCCGTTTTTTTTCATACATCTTTACTGACATCTAATTTTAAAAATTAGGTGAAGGGAGGATATCAGTTTGCCGCAAAACCACCGTTTGCAATTTTCTGTGGAAGAGTCGATCTGTTTTCAAAAAGGACAGGAAGTATCGGAATTGTTATCGATATCATTGGATCCTGACATTTCCGTTCAGGAAGTGAATGATTACGTATCAATACGCGGGTCATTAGAGCTGACAGGCGAATACAACATAGATCAAACCCGGGAGTATGCTGAGCTGCCTGCGACAAGCCGATTTGTGGAAGACGTAAAATTGAAAGGGGACGGAAGCGCCGAGCTGACGCATTGCTTTCCCGTAGATATTACGATTCCGAAAAACAAGGTGAATCATTTAAACGATGTATTTGTGTTTATTGATGCTTTCGATTATCAGCTGACAGATGCCCGCATGCTGACGATTCAGGCGGACTTGGCGATTGAAGGCCTGCTGAATGTGAGCGGGGAAGAAGAGGAGAAAAACGGGGCGCACACCCCGCCGGTCCTGGGGGAAATTCCTCAGTATGAAGAAGAACCTGAACCTGCGTACCGGTCTTATCCGGATGAAGAAGACGATCCTGAAGAAAAGACGTTTTCCATTAGCCTAGACGCTCCGTACGATGACCAGGAAGTAGAAGAAGAAACATACGAAGATGAAGATGAAACCGATGAACAAACGGTTCCGATTTATCAATCGTTTCTCGGAGAATCCGGAAACGAAGCAAAACCGTTTTTTGCCGCTTCATTGTCCGCTGCGGAAAGAACGAAGCGCGAGCTGGAAACGCAAAAGGAAACTGAGGAAGTAAGAGAAGAGGTAAAAACAGAACGGAATATGGAAGAAAGCAGCAGGGATGCAAAAGCGGAACTGAGAATGGAGGAAAGCAGCAGGGACGCAAAAGCAGAACCGAGAATGGAAGAAAGCAGCGGGGACGCAAAAGCGGAACCGAGAATGGAAGAAAGCGAGGCGGCGGAAGAGACGGCGGAACCGTTATACAGGTCTTATTCCGATTCTGAAGAAACAAAGGAAACACCGTTTTTCGGCGTTCCTCCTATTCTGCATGATGAAGAAGAGCAGGAGGAAAGGGAGTCCTTTGAAATTGAAGTAAAACAGGAAACAGCAGAAGAAGAACCGGAGCCGAGCCATTCCATCGTAATTCCGGAATACTCTTTTCATGAGCAGGAAGAGCCTGAAGAAGAACGGGATGACAACGCGGAAGAAGAAACGAAAGAGAACGATAACGCGCTCTATTTAACGAAACTGTTTACAAAACAAGGGGAGGAGGAGTTTGCGCGAATGAGGATGTGCATCGTTCAGCAAAATGATACAATCGACCTTCTGTGCGAACGTTACGGCATTAATGCCCAGCAGCTCATCCGGATGAATTCCCTTTCTCTTGATGAAGAATTAAAGGAAGGACAAATCCTTTATATTCCCGATTATCAAAACAGCCATGCCTGATGCGTGGTGAGCAGAAATGGAAGATATCCAGTCTGTTTTGCATGAATACGGGCTTGCCGCTCAATATGTTGAGCCCGTCAGTCGAAAAGTGTGGAAAGTATATACGAACCACGGCGTATTCGCCCTGAAAAAACTGGTCGCTTCAAGGAATGCCCGTTTTACGGAGCAGATGATCATCCTTGAGGAGAAGGGCTACAGAAATTTCGTTCCCGTTTACAGAAACCGATCAGGGGAATTTTTGACCGGTGCGGGTGCTGATGTCTGCTATTTAATGCCGTGGCTTTCGCTTCAAAAAGAGGAAGAGCGCGATCAAAAGCACGAATATTTATTTCAGGAAATCGCTCTTATTCATCAGAAAACGGAAAAAGAAACCGATATAAGGCAAGAGGATACGCTCGGGCACTATGAACGGACAAAACGAAAATGGGAAGCGCAAAAACAAAGATATGAAGAGTTTCTCACAGTGGCGGAAAAAGAATGGTACATGTCGCCATTTCAGCTTCAGGCCGCGATGTATTACAAAGAGACGCTGTCCGCCGTCGATTTTGCGCTTGAACGTCTTGATGAGTGGTACGAAGCCATCAAAGGTAAGGAGTCTTCCAGACTCGTCTTAAACCACGGGCAATTGTCCGTCCGCCACTTTCTGTATAATGATATGGGCACGGGCTACTTTACCAACTTTGAGAAGGCGGGATACGGGCCGCCTGCAAATGACCTGATCGTATTTTTTACGAGAATGTTTAAGACAAATCCCGTCATGTGCCCGGAATGTGTAAGCTGGTTTTATACGTATCACAAAGTCTACCCTTTGCGCGATGAAGAAATCAGCTTGTTTTTAAGCTATATGGCTTATCCGGCAGCCGTATTTGACGAGCTGAAACGCTATCAGACGGGAAAACGCTCCGGAGAGAAAGAAGAATGCACAAGACTGCTGAAGGCGTATTGGCAAATGAAAAATGCGGAGCCGCTCGTAATGGGCATCCATCAAACAGAAGAAAACCGAAAACTCCAGGCAGAAACAGAGTCCCCATCATCATGATGCGGACTTTTCTGCTTGCAGCAGGCCTTGCCTGTTTTATATCCAGTCAAGGTGAAAGGCGCATGCAAGGAATATGAGAATACCCAACAGGAGAACATCAAACGTCGTTGGAAAGAAAAGGGTTCGAATGCCTTGAAAGATCGTAAGCGGGAGGATGACTTGAACACCGACAAGCTTTATCTGTTTCAGCCACGGCTGGAGCGAGTGAATGTTGAACTTTTTCCGCACCTTATGCCTCCTCTCCTTTTCGTTACAGCATCATATGAGAAAACGAAGCTTGTGTGCATGGCCCAATCTTGTATAAAACGGGAGAAAAACGGCAAAGATGATTGACGAAAATGAAAAAGATTTAGTAATATAAGAACAAGAAAAAAGTACGTGCTGAAAAATCAATGATCACCCGCTTTGAATGGGAAGAGTACAAAAACAGACGCTTACAGAGAGGGACTCCTAGAGCTGAAAGGTTTCCCAGCCAGTCTTTTTTGGAAGGTCGCCCAGGAGCGCAATTTCTTGAACATAAAAGTAGAGAAATTCGGGAAAGGCCCGTTATCCCATTAAGTGCGTGAATGCCTCATTCGGCGTTCATGAAAAAAGGTGGTACCGCGAGAGAGTTCTCTTCGTCCTTTTAACAGGATAAAGAGGACTCTTTTTCTATTGATCAGCCGTTTATATTGCTGGAGGTTTGAAAATGGATAAACAAGAACTGACGATGCCGACAAAATACGATCCGGCCAAAGTCGAAAAAGACAGATACGAATATTGGGTGAACGGCAAGTTTTTTGAAGCTGCAAACGACTCTGACAAAGAGCCGTATACCGTTGTCATTCCACCGCCGAATGTGACAGGGAAGCTGCATTTGGGACACGCGTGGGATTCGACGCTGCAGGATATCGTCACGAGAATGAAGCGGATGCAGGGGTATGACGTGCTGTGGCTTCCGGGAATGGACCACGCCGGAATTGCGACACAGGCAAAGGTTGAAGCCAAGCTGCGCGAGGAAGGAAAAACCCGCTATGATCTGGGGCGTGAAAAATTTCTCGAGGAAACGTGGAAATGGAAAGAGGAATACGCCGATTTCATTCGCAGCCAATGGGCAAAGCTCGGTCTTGGCCTCGATTACTCAAGAGAGCGGTTCACTCTTGATGAAGGGCTCTCAAAAGCGGTTCGCGAAGTCTTTGTGAAGCTTTATGAAAAAGGGCTGATTTACCGGGGAGAATATATCATCAACTGGGACCCGGCCACAAAAACGGCTCTGAGCGACATCGAAGTCATCTATAAAGACGTTCAAGGTGCATTCTACCATATGCGCTATCCGCTGAAAGACGGCTCAGGCTCGATTGAGATCGCGACGACCCGTCCGGAAACGATGCTCGGAGATACGGCGGTTGCGGTTCATCCGGAAGATGAACGGTACAAACACCTAATCGGAAAAACGGTCGTTCTGCCGATCACGGGAAGAGAAATTCCGATTGTCGCTGATGATTACGTCGACATGGAATTTGGTTCAGGTGCGGTGAAAATCACGCCGGCTCATGATCCGAACGACTTTGAGATCGGAAACCGCCACAATCTGGAGCGGATTCTCGTTATGAATGAAGACGGAACGATGAACGATAATGCCCTTCAATATAAAGGCATGGACCGTTTTGAATGCCGCAAAGCGATTGTGAAAGACCTACAGGAACAGGGCGTTCTTTTCAAAATCGAAGAGCATATGCATTCCGTCGGTCACAGCGAGCGCAGCGGCGCAGTCGTTGAACCGTACCTTTCAACGCAATGGTTCGTCCAAATGCAGCCGCTGGCCGATGCGGCAATCGAATTGCAAAAAAGCGAAGGCAAAGTCAATTTCGTACCGGAGCGGTTTGAAAAAACATACCTTCACTGGATGGAAAATATCCGCGACTGGTGTATTTCACGCCAGCTTTGGTGGGGCCACCGGATTCCGGCCTGGTATCATAAAGAAACGGGTGAAGTCTACGTCGGCGTTGAAGCGCCTGAGGATGCCGAAAACTGGGAGCAGGACAAAGATGTTCTTGACACGTGGTTCAGTTCGGCTCTGTGGCCGTTTTCGACGATGGGCTGGCCTGATGTCGATGAGGAAGATTTCAAGCGCTACTATCCGACTAACGTTCTTGTTACAGGATATGACATCATTTTCTTCTGGGTGTCCAGAATGATTTTCCAAGGCATCGAGTTTACGGGCGAGCGTCCGTTCAAAGACGTCTTGATTCACGGATTGATCCGAGACGACCTAGGCCGCAAGATGAGCAAATCGCTCGGAAACGGGGTCGATCCTATGGAAGTCATCGAAAAGTATGGAGCCGATTCACTCCGCTATTTCCTGGCGACCGGAAGCTCGCCTGGACAGGATTTGCGCTTCAGCTTTGAAAAGGTCGAATCTACATGGAACTTCGCAAACAAGATTTGGAATGCCTCAAGGTTTGCGTTGATGAACATGGACGGTATGACGTATGAAGAACTCGATTTATCAGGTGAAAAATCGGTTGCAGATAAATGGATTTTAACGAGATTAAACGAAACGATCGAAACGGTGACACATCTTGCAGAAAAATACGAATTCGGCGAAGTCGGCCGCCATCTCTACAACTTTATTTGGGACGATTTCTGCGACTGGTACATCGAAATGGCCAAACTTCCGCTTTACGGCGATGATGAAGCGGCCAAAAAGACGACACGCTCCGTTTTGGCGTATGTACTGGATCAGACGATGCGCCTCCTGCATCCGTTCATGCCATTTTTAACAGAGGAGATTTGGCAGCACCTTCCTCATGAAGGTGAATCGATTACGGTTGCGAAGTGGCCTGAAGTCGTCAAAGCATATTCCGACGAAGAGGCTGCGGCAAATATGAAGCTTCTCGTTGAAGTGATCCGTGCAGTGCGGAATATCCGCAGTGAAGTCAATACACCGCTCAGCAAACAGATCGAGCTTTATATCAAAACGAGCTCGCCTGAAGTCGCCGGGCGCCTTGAAGAAAACCGCTCTTACGTGGAACGCTTTACAAACCCGAGCGTGCTTGAAATCGGAACGGACGTCAAGACGATTGATAAAGCGATGACTGCCGTTGTATCAGGGGCAGAGTTGATTTTGCCGCTTGAAGGGCTGATCAACATTGACGAAGAAATCAGCCGCCTTGAAAAAGAGCTCGGTAAATTGAACAAAGAAGTCGAACGGGTTCAGAAGAAATTAAGCAATTTAGGCTTTATGAAAAAAGCGCCGCAGCACGTCATCGACGAAGAGCGGGCGAAAGAAGCCGATTATACAGCAAAACGCGAAGCCGTCGAAAAAAGGATCGCCGAATTGAAAAACTAAAAAAGGAAAAGCGAGGTGTTTTTCGGTCTTCACAAGGCCGGAAAACACCTTCATCATTGAAGGGAGGGAACAGGCTTGTTCAACACGTTTGAAGAAGCGCTAAGCTGGTTGAACGGAAGGCTGAAATTCGGCATCAAGCCGGGGCTGGAACGAATGGAGTGGCTGCTTGATGCGCTCGGGCACCCGGAGAAAAAAATGAAAGCTGTGCACGTTGCCGGAACAAACGGAAAAGGGTCGACGATCGCCTTTATCCGCTCGATAATGCAGGAAGCCGGATATACGGCGGGCACGTTCACTTCCCCTTATATCGTAACCTTCAACGAACGGATCAGCGTGGACGGCATTCCGATTTCAGATGAGGAGTGGACGGCGCTTTTCAATGAAATCGCACCGCTCGTCCTGGAGCTGGAAAAAACCGAACTTGGGGCGGCCACCGAATTTGAAATCATCACCGCTTGTGCATTTTTATATTTTGCTGCATACCGCAAGACCGATTTTGTTATTTTTGAAACGGGCCTTGGCGGCCGCCTTGATTCGACGAATGTCGTCGAACCGATATTGACGGTCATCACCTCGATCGGCCGCGACCACACCGCGATCTTGGGAGATACACTGGAAGAGATCGCGGCTGAAAAAGCGGGAATCATCAAGCAGGGCGTGCCCGTGTTAACAGCTGTTCATCAGCGTGAAGCTGCCGGTGTGATCAAACGCAAAGCTGCGGAAAAATGCGCTCCGTATATATCCCTTCAGGAGACTTGCGACATATACGGGGAGCTCTCTCTGCCGGATGGCGAACGGTTTTCGCTAAAGACGCCTGAGCAGCAGTACGAACAGCTTGAAACCGGCCTGATCGGCACCCATCAGCGGCAAAATGCTTCTTTGGCGGTTCTTGCAGCTGAATGGCTCGCCGCGGAAAATTACGCCGATATCAGCCGGGAAGCGCTTCGTGCCGGTTTGAAAAAAGCGGAATGGGCCGGCCGCTTTGAAAAAGTGCTGGAACAGCCGCTTACATATATTGACGGCGCTCATAACAAAGAAGGCGTCGGCCGTCTGACCGAGACGATAGCCGCTCACTTTGGGGATCGGAACATCCACGTTTGTTTCAGCGCCTTAAAAGACAAGCCCTATCAGGATATGATCCGCGAAATAGAGGCGTTTGCATCTTCGGTTCATTTTACATCGTTTGATTTTCCGAGAGCCGAATCCGCTCAAAAACTGTACGAGCAAAGCCGGGCCCGCTATAAAACCTGCGGCGAAAACATCGACTCCGTGTTTCGGTTTATCGAAGAAAAAGCTGCGGATGAAAAAGCCGTCGTGATCATTACGGGCTCGCTCTACTTTATTTCCGCCGTCAGAGCGGCATTGAAACGATAAAAGGCAAAAATGCGTTTTTAGCTTAGGCTGAAGGCGCATTTTTATATTTTCGCGAACAGCGGCCCTCTCCAAGGTTTGCTAAAATGGAAGCCCCTGGCCTGCCGGAAGATCCGGGCCGGGAAATCCTGCGAGAGGCTGATGTTCGTTGATGTACTTTTTCATAACCGGTTTGGTGCTAGGCTCTTTTTTTAATGCGGCAGGCCGCCGCATCCCTCAAAAAACCTCATTGCTCGCTCCGCGTTCCGCCTGCCCCGTCTGCCGCCGCCCATTGACTTTTCTTGAGCTGATACCGGTGCTGTCCTACGTCTTGCAGAGAGGAAAGTGCAGAGGGTGCAAGTGCTCCATTTCGATCGTCTATCCGGCCGTTGAGCTGACGGCGGCTTTTCTGTTTCCCTTTGCATGGCTGCAGATGGGCGGAGAGGGAGAGCTTGTCATGGCGCTTTTGCTCATTTCTTTGCTGCTGATCGCTTTTGTCTCAGATGTGACGTATATGGTCATACCCGATGCCGTACTTTGTGTTTTTCTGCCTATTTTCGTTGCCGGGCGTTTATTGATTCCGCTTGACCCTTGGCATTCGAGCATAACGGGGGCGGCTTGCGGATGCCTGCTGCCGCTCTTTACGGCTGCTGTGACGAAAGGGGGCATCGGCGGGGGCGATGTGAAGCTGTTTGCCGTCCTTGGCGTCGTCCTGGGAGCCAAGCTGATCGTGCTCGTGTTTTTCCTGTCCGCCGCCTGCGGAACGGTGATCGGGCTTACAGCCATGGCTTGCGGAAAGCTCAAGCGAAGGGATCCCTTTCCGTTTGCGCCCGCCATTTTGATCGGAACGCTGACAGGCTATTTTTACGGCGATCAGCTGATCGATTTGTACGTCCAAATGACGGCATAAAAAATTTGACGAAACCTTTTTGAACGAGACGACAAAAGTCTTGTTCTTTTTTTTTCGGGCTGTGATACAGTGTGGACAATAAGAGGGACAAGCCTTCAGGAGATCTCCTCCTTCCTTTTGGCTCCCTCTGTTTCTAACGGGATACTGCTATGCTCATCATACAATCAAAAACAGAAAGCGAGGGATGTACATTGAAAAAACGGAAAAGCAAGAAAATTTCGGCCGGGAACACGCCTAAAGAAGATCCGCTCAAAGTGATGATCAACGGAAAGGAAGAGACGATATACGGCACGGCGAAAGCAGAGGCGCAGGAAAAACATAAGGAAAAGAAACTGACCTTTTCGAATTGGGAAGAAAAGCGGAAGGCGGAGCAGGAGATATCCGCTTCAAAGGAGGACAGAAAACCCGAAACGGACGAATTTACATGGGCTGAGCCGGATGAGGAAGAGGCCGTTTTTAAAGACGATCCAAAAGTGGTGACGCCTTATCAAAAGAAACATGAAGCCAAAGGCAGTCAAAAGGCGAAACGAACGTTTTCTTACCCCGTTAAGCGTTTCGCGATGACGATTATTTTCGCTGTTTTGCTCGGCACAGGCCTCGGCGTTTTTGCTCTCAACCTTGCATCAGATAAAGGAGAAGTGCCGGCATCGGGCAGTCTTGGCGCGAATGCGGAAGACGGCGGGGCGGTCAAAGCCGGGGACAGCGATGGCGAAAAACAGGCGGCTGGCAAAGCCGGTGCGGATTTTAAAGGCTTTGCCGTGCAGGCGGGCAAATTCTCTTCAAAAGAAGGGGCGGAAACGATGGCTTCTCAAATCGTTGAAAAAGGATATGCCGCTGTTCCGCTGGCAAAAGATGACGGATATTACGTGATCGCCGGCATAACCGGTGAAAAGCAGATGACTTCTCAGCTCGGACAGATTTTGATCGATCACGATCTTGATGCGTGGGGCGGAAAAGAGCTGTCGGTTTCGCTTGATTCCGATTTGTCCCCGGCTTTTAAAGAAGCGGCAGAGCTGTCGGCAAAAGCGATTCTCGGCGCCGAGGTAACCGCGAAAAACGTCGCCGATCTCAAAGCGGAAATTGATGGAATAAAGCCAAATGGAGACTCGGAAAAGATAAAAGAGGGCATACTAAAGGCCGTGAATCTGCTGGAAAAACCGACAGCGGCAAACGGCTGGAAAAGCCAGCAGCTATTGCTCAGCCAAATGAAATAATCATTTGAACCAGCCGATGGGCTGGTTTTTTTGATTTATCGATTTTTGTCATCAAAAAGTTATTTTTCTGAAATTGTGGCTGAGGCTTTCTTTTGGTAGGATAAAACAAGTATCTTTATTTCTTAAGCAAAAAACCCGTGAAAGGATGGCTTCCCATGACACAGCCGCTTATTTTAGCTTCACAATCACCCCGCAGAAAGGAACTCCTCGACCTCCTGCACATTCCATACCGCGTCGTGGCGAGCAACGCAGAAGAAAAATTAAACCGAAACTTTTCGCCGGAAGAGAACGTCAAATGGTTGGCGGAACAAAAAGTGCGAAAAGTAGCCGAGCAATATCCTGATGCTGTCGTGCTTGGCGCCGACACCATAGTTTGTTTTGAAGGCGTTTGTCTGGGCAAGCCGAAAGATGCCGGGGAAGCCGGAAGGATGCTGAAAATGCTTTCCGGACAAACCCATTCGGTGCTGACGGGTGTCTGCATCAAGTCAAACAGCAAATGCGAAACATTTTTTGAGGAAACCGAAGTCACCTTTTGGCCTCTCGAAGATAAAGAAATCAGCGCCTATATTGATACGGGCGAACCGTTTGATAAAGCAGGTTCATACGGAATACAGGGAAAGGGCGCGCTCTTCGTCAAACATATTAAGGGCGATTACTACACGGTTGTGGGGCTGCCTATTTCCAAAACGATGAGAATGCTGAAGCGGTTTGGTCTGCACTCCTATTGATGAACCGAACGGGAAGGGGAATCACAGGGAGGGTTTTATCATTAGCGATCAGCCATTAAAATTAAGAGATTTTCCGGAAGATGAAAGGCCTCGCGAACGGCTCTTGAACATGGGCGCCGAAAGCCTGTCAAATCATGAATTGCTGGCGGTTCTTTTAAGAACCGGAACAAAAAAAGAATCGGTTCTCCAGCTTTCAAGCCGCCTTCTTCAGACGTTCGACGGCCTGCGTTTATTAAAAGAAGCATCTGTTGAAGAGCTTTCAAGCATCTCGGGCATCGGCCGCGCGAAAGCCGTTCAAATATTGGCGGCTCTCGAACTCGGCCGGCGCATTCATAAGCTTGTGTACGAAGAGCGGCATGTGATCCGCTTTCCTGAGGATGCAGCGAATTTGCTGATGGAAGATATGCGTTTTTTGTCTCAGGAACACTTCGTCTGTCTCTACCTGAATTCTAAAAATCAGGTAATCCACAAACGCACCGTCTTTATCGGCAGCCTGAACTCTTCCATTGTCCATCCGCGGGAAGTGTTTAAGGAGGCTTTGAAGCGGTCAGCCGCTTCTTTTATCTGCGTGCACAACCATCCTTCGGGAGACCCGGCACCGAGCAGCGAAGATATCGATGTTACAAGGCGTCTCAATGAATGCGGACAGCTCATCGGAATCGAATTGCTCGACCATATTATCATCGGCGATCAAAAATTTGTGAGCTTAAAAGAAAAAGGATATTTGTAACACTTTTTTTTTCATTAAATTAAGCTATAATAGAATTTATGGTTTTTGCTTAGGAATTTGTTTTAAGAAAGGAAGATACATACAAATGTTTGGAATTGGTGCGAGAGACCTTGGAATAGATTTGGGAACAGCGAATACGCTTGTCTTTGTCAAAGGAAAAGGAATTGTCGTTAGGGAGCCTTCTGTCGTTGCGCTTCAAACGGACACAAAGCAAATTGTCGCAGTCGGTAATGACGCGAAAAATATGATCGGACGGACTCCGGGAAATGTCGTTGCGCTCCGCCCGATGAAAGACGGAGTCATCGCTGATTATGAAACAACGGCAACGATGATGAAGCATTATATTAGCAAAGCTGTGAAAAACAAAGGATTGTTTGCAAGAAAACCTTATGTAATGGTCTGTGTTCCATCCGGAATTACAGCGGTAGAACAGCGCGCGGTTATCGATGCCACACGCCAGGCGGGCGCAAGAGACGCCTATCCGATTGAAGAACCGTTTGCCGCGGCGATCGGCGCAAACCTGCCTGTTTGGGAGCCGACCGGAAGCATGGTTGTTGACATCGGCGGAGGAACGACCGAAGTCGCGATTATTTCCCTTGGAGGAATTGTCACTTCCCAATCCATCCGTGTAGCCGGGGATGAGATGGACGAGGCGATTATCTCTTATATCAGAAAAACGTACAATCTGATGATCGGGGATCGCACTGCCGAAGCTATCAAACTCGAAATCGGCTCGGCCGAAGCAAGTGAAAACGGAGAAAGCATGGAAATCCGCGGCCGCGATCTTTTAACAGGACTGCCGAAAACGATTGAAATCACCGAGAAAGAAATTACGGCGGCGCTTCGCGATACTGTGTCTGCAATCGTAGACGCCGTGAAAAATACGCTGGAAAAAACACCGCCTGAACTTGCGGCTGACATTATGGACCGCGGAATCGTCCTGACGGGCGGAGGCGCGCTTCTTCGCCATTTGGATAAAGTCATCAGCGAAGAAACGAAAATGCCGGTTATCATTGCGGAAGACCCTCTTGACTGTGTAGCGATCGGAACAGGTAAAGCACTCGAACAAATTCATCTATTTAAAGGGAAAAATTAAGGACACAGTGAAATAGAAGAGGTGTATAATCATGCCGCAGTTTTTTACGAATAAACGGTTGATGCTTTTACTCCTTTGTATCATCATTTTGGTGGCAATGATTGGATTTTCGTTGAAGAACGACCGTAATGCAACTTGGCCCGAAAAATTCATTGGCGATACAACTGGTGTATTCCAAACCATTTTTCATACGCCCGCTCAGTTTTTTTCGGGCTTCTTTGAAAATGTAGAAGACTTAAAAAACACTTATGATGAAAACGAGCGCCTGCGGAAGAAGCTTGACGGCCAGACTCAGTATGAAGCAAAGCTTCAGGAACTCGAAAACGAAAACAAGTCCCTTCGCAAGGAGCTAGGCCATTTGAAGTCGATCAGAGACTATAATCCGATACTGGCGACTGTCATCGCCAGAAACCCGGATAAATATGAATGGTGGAACATGATCACGATTAACAAAGGCTCCAAGCATGGCGTGAAAAAAGACATGGCGGTCACAGACGAAAACGGCAACCTGATCGGTAAAATCGACAGCACAAAAGTGAATAGCTTCACTTCCACTGTCCAGCTTTTAAGCGCGACGGACAGAAACAACCGAATTTCGACCATCGTTTCGGCTAATAAAGGCAAAAAAACGGTAAACGGCATTATCAACGGATATGATTCTGACAAAAAGGCGCTGTCCATGGAAATTATTGATCCTGATAAAGAAAGGGATATCAAAAAAGGCGACCTGGTTGAAACCTCCGGGGCAGGCGGAGTATTTCCAAAAGGCTTAACGGTCGGAAAGGTGACAGAGGTCGAACCCGATTCTTACGGTTTGACAAAAATCGCTTACGTGAAGCCGGCTGCTGATTTGTATAATCTTGATAATGTCATTGTCGTTGATCGTACACTCGACACGGTGAATGAGGAGGAGGGAGGATCGTGAAGCGGTTCCTTCTTCCTGTCATCATGATGTTTGTCCTGGCGTCTGAAAGCGTTTATGCAGATTTTGTCAGATTGCCTTTTATCGGCGATGATCTGCAGCTGATTCCGCGTTTTCTGCTGCTCGTCTTAGTTTTTATGACGGCTTACGTCAATCAGTCGTTTGCCATTACATATGGATTTATATTCGGACTGCTATACGATATTAACTATACCGACCTTTTAGGGGTATACATGTTTGGTTTTGCCGGTATTTGTTATTTAACGTCAAAGGCGTTTAAAGTGCTGCAGACGAACGCGCTTGTCGTGATCTTCATATCGGTTCTTGCCGTCTGTGTCCTTGAGTTTTATCAATACGGCGTACAGATGTTAATACGGCCGGAGATCATGCCGTTCCATCAATTTGTGCTGGAAAGGCTGCTTCCTACTCTCGGATTAAACGCGGTTGCGGGAATTTTGCTCATTTACCCGTTCAAAGCGTTTTTTACCAGTCTTAAGAAAGAGCTTCGGGAAGAGTAAAAAAAGGATTTTATCAGCCGATGTCGAAATGAGTATGATGTTGAGGTGAACACCGTGAAGACCCAAAAGCAGCAATACGTAACAATTAAAGGAACGAAAAATGGATTGACGCTTCATCTTGATGACACATGCTCTTTTGAAGAATTACTGAACGGTCTTCAGGATATGCTGTCACTCGAACATTATATGGATGGAAAAGGCCAGAAAATCAGTGTTCTCGTAAAGCTTGGCCACCGCTATGTGACGAAGGAACAAGAAGCCAGGCTGACCGAAGTGATCACTGAGAAGCAAAATCTGTTTATCCAGTCCATCGAAAGTGAAGTCATGACCAAAACAGAAGCCGACCGCTTAAAAAAAGAAAGCGAGGTCATTTCGGTCGCCAAAATCGTTCGCTCGGGACAAGTCCTGGAAACAGATGGCGATTTGCTTCTCATCGGGGATGTGAACCCGGGAGGAATGGTGAAGGCCGGAGGAAATATTTTTGTCCTCGGCTCTTTAAGAGGGATTGCCCACGCTGGTTTTAACGGAAATAAACGAGCTGTTATTGCGGCTTCCGATATGAGACCGACTCAATTACGCATAAATCATGTGCTCAATCGCTCCCCAGACCACATCCAAGAAGGGAACGACATGGAATGTGCTTATTTAGACGAAGAAGAGAATATGGTCATTGACCGCCTTCAACAATTGGCTCATTTGAGACCTAGTTTAACAAGGCTTGAGGGAGGAATGTAAAGTTGGGTGAAGCTATCGTAATAACCTCGGGGAAAGGCGGAGTAGGCAAAACGACGACATCCGCGAATCTTGGCACCGCTTTGGCCATCTTGGGAAAGCGGGTATGTCTTGTTGACACAGACATCGGCCTGCGCAATCTCGATGTCGTCATGGGCCTTGAGAATCGAATTATCTATGATCTGGTGGATGTCGTTGAAGAAAGATGCAAGATCCATCAGGCGCTTGTAAAGGATAAACGCTTTGATGACCTGCTTTATTTGCTTCCGGCGGCACAGACAAGCGACAAATCGGCGGTTCTGCCGGAGCAGATGGTCAAATTAATCCAGCAGTTAAAACAGGATTTTGACTATATCGTTATTGACTGTCCGGCAGGAATTGAGCAGGGATATAAAAATGCGGTTTCCGGCGCTGACAAAGCCATTGTCGTGACGACACCGGAAATTTCAGCCGTTCGTGACGCCGATCGGATTATCGGACTTCTCGAGAAAGAGGAGAACATTGAGCCGCCCCGTCTGATCATCAACCGGATCCGCAATCACTTAATGAAAAACGGCGATACGCTTGACGTTGACGAAGTGATTCAGCATTTATCCATCGAATTGATCGGCATCGTCGCCGATGATGATGAAGTCATTAAGGCATCCAACAACGGAGAGCCGGTTGTCATGGACCCCAACAACAAGGCTTCCATCGCATACCGGAACATCGCCCGCCGCGTTCTCGGCGAATCCGTGCCTTTACAGTCATTTGAAGAAGAGCATAAAGGCGTGTTTGCCAGAATTAAATCGTTCTTCGGCGTGCGCGCATAATGCCAAAAAGCAATCTCAAGTTATGAGATTGCTTTTTTCATAGCATTTATTCTCTACCTTCATGTTCCACATAATGTTTCAGTATGGAGAGCTTGTTGTCCCAATACCGGTCGAAATAGGAGAGCCACTCCTGCAATTCGATCAGCGGTTCGGGATGAAGCCTGTACAGCTTCTCCCTTCCCGCTTTTCGTTCGCTCACAAGCCGCGCATCAGACAAAATCCGCAAATGCTTGGAGACGGCCGTCCTTGTTATCGGAAAATGGCTGCTGATATCGGTAATGGGCATTTCCCGATCAGCGAGAAGCTTCAGCAGCTTCCTCCTCGTCGGATCGGCGACCGCCCGAAACACATCATGTTTTTGCGCTGATGAAGACACTAGCCTTCAACTGCCATGCGAAGCCTTTGATTGACGAGCCCTTCCCAGCCGCCGTTCATCCTGTCGCGGACGTCCGAATTGTTTGCTCCCGCTTTTGGAACGATTTCTTCCGGCTCTCCCCAGCCGGAGTGAATCAAAGTAAACTCAGTGCCGCCGCCGGCTGTCTCTTTTAATTCAAAGGTCACGATCCAGCCTGACGTGTCCCAGGTGAAAGAGAGGCGATGCGGAGCTTCAAGCTCAATCACTTTGCACGGTGAAGGTCCATATGGCGACTGCAGGGTGAATTCATGGCCGATTTCAGGCTGAAAATTGTTCGCCATGAACCAGGCGGCAATTCCCTCGCTTGTCGCAACCGCTTCCCATACTTTTTGAATCGGCGCATGAAATGTGACCCTTTTATGTATATCAGGCACATGGCTGTTTTGTTCTTTCATTCGAATACCTCCGTCATGAAAAATATGAAACCAAAAGGTTTCGTTTTTTTATTATACGAAACCTTTTGGTTTCATGTCAATAATATCGGTATAAATGCTGTGGACAAGACATATCATGGTACAAACCAACGTGAATGTAAAGGATGAGGGGTATGAGTCACAGAGCAGATGAAATCCGCAAAAGAATCGCGAAAAAGCGAAAACGGAAAACGCCGGCAAATGGACCGGGCCGCCCTGACAGATCAAAGCGCCCGCTGCCACCGCCCGCCTGGACAGCCTTTCCGGAGGATGATAAACATGAGGAGTTCCCCGCATATGAAGGGGGTTCAACTTTGATAAACGGAAAGCATCCGCTTGTAAAGGCCGATGCATTCATCATAAAATGCCTCCTGTCAGCATGCCTCGTTCTTGTGTCTGCCATTGCTTATAAAGGCCATTTTGAATCCGTGAAGCAGGTCAAACCGGTGATCGGCCGGATGTTCACAGAAGAATTTCAATTTGCGGCCCTTGGACATTGGTATGAATCAAAGTTCGGACACCCGCTTTCGCTGTTTCAGCCGAAAAGCGGAAAGCAGTCAGAGCAAATGGAGGTCAACCAGGAGCTTGTCACCCCTGCGATGGGGAAAGTTCAGCAGAAATTTTCCGGAGAGGGGATCAAAGTCGAAACCGAAAGCGAAACGATTGAGAGCATGAAAGAGGGCTATGTCATTGAAGTGGAAAAAAGCCCGGAGACAGGCCTGACGGTTGTCATCCAGCATGCCGATAACAGCTACACCTATTACGGACAGTTGAAAAAGGTCGATGTCGCTTTATACGATTTCGTCGATAAAGGAGCCAAGCTCGGAACGATTCAGCAAAATAAAGACCATAAAGGCGTCTATTATTTTGCAATTAAACAAGGAGACGAATTTGTCGATCCGATACAGGTGATATCGTTTGATGAATAGATGGACAGAGCTCATCGCAAAGCTTCATATCCATCCCCTGCTCTGGCTGGTGATGGCGCTCGCTTTAATGACCGGGCATATTAAAGCGTTATTTTGCTTAATGATCGTCATTTTGGTTCATGAGCTTGGCCATGCCGCAGCAGCCGTCTATTTTTCCTGGAGGATCAAACGGATTTTTCTGCTTCCTTTCGGGGGAGCCCTTGAGGTTGACGAGCATGGAAACAGACCGTTAAAAGAAGAACTTGCCGTCGTTTGCGCTGGGCCGGTACAGCACATATGGCTTCAGTCAGCCGCTTGGCTGATGTCTGCCAATTCGCTCCTCGAACCGAAAATGTTTGATATGTTTACATTTTACAACTTGACGATCCTGCTGATGAATCTGTTTCCCGTCTGGCCGCTGGACGGGGGGAAGCTGTTGTTTCTGCTTTTTTCGAAATATTTGCCGTATCAAAAGGCGCAGCAAATGATCCTGTCCGTATCGTGTGGCGGCTGTGCACTGTTCATGATAGCGGTTTTGGCGGTTTCTCCAATGCAGCTGAGCGCCTGGGTGCTGCTCGTATTTCTATCCGTCTCCCTTTACCGGGAATACAGAAGCAGGCATTACGCCCATATCCGTTTTCTGCTTGAACGCTATTACGGAAAAGAGCGGGAAGTCCGCCGGCTTGCACCGCTCACCGTTTGCGCGGATGAGCGCATATACGACGTCATGTTGATGTTCAGGAGAGGCTGCAAGCATCCGATTATCATTGAAAAAGACGGGGAAAAGCTGAGCCAGCTCGATGAAAATGAAGTTCTTCACGCCTATTTCGCCGATAAACGAACGACGTCTTCAATGGGAGAGCTTCTGTCGGTTTATTGAAAACTGTATTGACATTCGTCTGTGATTCTGGTATATTTTTTAATGTTATGGATGTAGCACCCGTGCTACAACCGCTCAGCGCAGGCGCTAAGTGCTTGATAAAGCCCCCTGCTGACTGGCGAGTCTTAGTTTATTAGGAGGTGCAGAGATGTACGCAATTATTCAAACAGGCGGAAAACAAATCAAAGTTGAAGAAGGTCAAACTGTATACGTTGAAAAGCTTGCTGCTGAAGTCGGCGAAACAGTTACTTTTGACAACGTATTGTTTGTCGGCGGTGAAAACGTTAAAGTTGGAAACCCTACGGTTGAAGGCGCTACGGTAACAGGCAAAGTTGAAAAACAAGGCCGCGCTAAAAAAATTACCGTATTTAAGTACAAGCCGAAGAAAAACCAACATAAAAAACAAGGTCATCGTCAGCCTTACACAAAAGTCGTAATTGAAAAAATTAACGCTTAAGGCGTGTAGGATATGATTCAGGCAACAATTACAAGATCCCGGCTGGACGGGGACATTTTGTCCTTTGAAATGACGGGGCATGCGAATTTTGCTGAACATGGACACGATCTCGTTTGTGCCGGAGCATCTGCCGTTGCCTTCGGAGCGGTCAATGCTGTCATCGCACTGGCCGGCATTGATCCGATCCTCGATCTTGGGGAAGACGGGGGATATTTGTCTTTCCGGTTCCCTGATGAGACAGATCAGGAAGCGCGGAGCAAAGCCCAGTTGCTTCTTGAAGGCATGATCGTTTCCCTGCAAACGATCGAACGGGATTACAAAGGTTACTTACGAGTAACAGAGAACAAAATATAGGAGGTGAGCTACATGCTAAGACTAGATCTTCAGTTTTTCGCTTCTAAAAAAGGAGTAGGTTCAACGAAAAACGGACGTGACTCTGAGGCTAAACGTTTAGGTGCTAAACGTGCTGACGGTCAATTCGTAACAGGCGGTTCCATCCTTTACCGTCAACGCGGAACAAAAATTTACCCAGGTGAAAACGTGGGCCGCGGCGGAGATGACACTCTATTTGCGAAAATCGACGGAACTGTTAAATTCGAACGTTTCGGCCGTGACCGCAAAAAAGTGAGCGTATATCCTGTAGCCTAACCTTTAAACGAAACTCCGGTCGTTCTGACCGGAGTTTTTTTTACATATCAATTTCAATCCCGGACACGCTATCCGGCAAATGCCGGGATTCCGCTGGAGATTCCGCATAAACGTGTTTCATTTATACTGTCTTCTCTGTTATAATTCAAAGTACAAACCGGATCAGACTCCTAAAAAGAGACCAAACGATTGGGAGTGCCAAAATGGAAGAAATATCGAAAAAACGAGAAAAGAATATCGATGACACGGCTTTGACTCATGAGCTTATCCATCTGCTCAGCCACTCAAGGCACGACTGGATGAATAAACTTCAATTGATTAAAGGAAACCTAACATTAAAGAAATATGACCGCGTGTTTGAGATCATTGATGAAGTGGTCATTGAGGCTCAGCATGAATCAAAGCTTTCAAACCTGAAAATACCGCGGTTTGCTTACGATTTGCTCACGTTTAACTGGACGGCTCATTCGCTGACGCTTGAATATGAGGTGATCGGAGAAGTCAGGGATCTCTCGGCTTATGATGAAAAGCTGGTGATTCTCATCAGAAAGCTGTTTCGGATTTTTGACGAATGCGTTTCAAAAGAGAGCGAAAACCATTTGACCGTCACGCTGCAAACGGACGGACCCGAGGGAAGCCTCGTCATTTATCTCGACTTTCACGGCGCCTTGACAGAGCTTATCGGCTTTGAAGAATTTCAGAAATCACCTGAAGATTTTTATGAAATCAGGCGGCTCGATGTTTCAGAGCGTGAATGTCTTGCTGAAATCCACGTCAAGTAAACGCGGTTTTAAAGGAATAGAACGGAGGACATTATGTTTGTTGATCAGGTAAAAGTATATGTTAAAGGCGGAGACGGAGGCAACGGAATGGTTGCGTTCCGCCGCGAAAAGTATGTGCCGAAAGGAGGCCCTGCGGGGGGAGACGGCGGAAAAGGCGGAGACGTCGTGTTTAAAGTCGACGAAGGTCTCAGCACGCTGATGGATTTTCGCTATCAGAGGCATTTCAAGGCTGCCCGCGGAGAGCATGGCATGTCCAAAAACCAGCACGGCAGAAATGCGGAGGATATGGTTGTCAAAGTTCCGCCGGGCACCGTTGTCATTGATGATGATACGAAACAGGTGATCGCCGATTTGACGGAACACGGACAGGAAGCCGTCATTGCCAAAGGCGGCCGAGGAGGCCGCGGCAACACACGGTTTGCGACACCGGCAAATCCGGCGCCGCAGCTTTCGGAAAACGGCGAACCGGGCAAAGAACGCTACGTCGTTCTTGAATTAAAGGTGTTGGCCGATGTCGGGCTTGTCGGCTTTCCGAGCGTCGGAAAGTCAACGCTTTTGTCTGTCGTTTCTTCAGCCAAGCCGAAAATCGCCGATTATCACTTTACGACGCTTGCTCCGAACCTCGGCATGGTGGAAACCGATGACGGCCGCAGCTTTGTGATGGCTGACCTTCCGGGGCTCATTGAAGGCGCTCATGAAGGAGTCGGCCTTGGCCATCAGTTCTTGAGACATATCGAGAGAACGCGTGTCATCGTTCATGTGATTGACATGTCAGGCCTTGAAGGGCGCGATCCTTACGAGGATTATGTGACAATCAACAAGGAGCTTGAGCAGTACAATCTCAGGCTGACAGAACGGCCGCAGATTATCGTCGCCAATAAGATGGATATGCCTGAGGCGGAAGAAAACCTGAAGGCTTTTAAAGAAAAACTCACAGACGATCACCCCGTTTTCCCGATCAGCGCCGTTACAAGACAGGGATTGAGAGATCTGCTGTTTGAGATCGCCAATCGTTTGGAAACAACGCCGGAATTCCCGCTGTATGACGAGGAAGAACTGACAGAAAACAGGGTCATGTACAAATTGGAAGACGAAGAGGCGCCGTTCGAAATTACCCGTGATTCTGACGGAACCTTCGTCCTGAGCGGAGCCAAGCTCGAACGCTTATTTAAAATGACAGATTTCTCAAGGGACGAGTCCGTCAAGCGGTTTGCGAGACAGCTTCGCGGCATGGGCGTTGATGATGCATTGCGCGCACGCGGGGCAAAAGACGGGGATACGATACGTTTGCTTGAATTTGAATTTGAATTCATTGATTGATCGTGCCGGAGAGTTTGCGATGCAAACTCTCCGACATTCATTAGGATACAGGGTTTTTAAAAGGAGAGAAGAGCCATTGAAAGAGGAGACCTTTTATCTTGTCAGGGAAGACGTGCTGCCCGAAGCCATGCGGAAAACGCTCGAGGTCAAAAAGCTGATCGAACGGAAGAAAGCTGAGTCTGTAGCAGAAGCCGTCCAAAAAGTTGATTTAAGCAGGAGCGCTTTTTACAAGTACAGAGATGCGGTTTTTCCTTTTTATACAATGGTCAAAGAACAAATCATCACACTTTTTTTCCATTTGGAAGACCGTTCGGGAACATTATCGCATCTGCTGCAGGTTGTGGCTGATTCAGGGTGCAACGTGCTGTCGATTCACCAGACCATCCCCCTTCAAGGAAGAGCCAATGTTACATTATCGCTCAGCACGAGGGGGATGGCTGAAAATGTTGATTTGCTTATGAACAAATTAAGAAAGCTGGAATTCGTAGAAAAGGTCGAAATACTAGGTTCAGGCGCTTAAGGGAGAGAAGTGTATATACCATGAACATGAAAGTCGGTTATTTAGGTCCAGAAGCAACATTTACCCATTTGGCCGTGTGCTCTTGTTTTGCAGAGGCCAAACAGCAAGCATATAATACGATACCTGCCTGTATGGACGCAGCCATGAGCGGTGAAATCGATCTTGCCGTTGTTCCGCTGGAAAACGCGATCGAAGGATCGGTGAACATGACGATCGATTATTTAATCCATGAACAGCCTCTTTATATTGTCGGGGAAATCACGGCGCCGATCCGCCAGCATTTGCTGGTGCACCCTTCAAGAAAAGAAGAATGGACGAACATCGAGAAAATCTATTCACATTCACACGCGATTGCGCAATGCCACAAGTTTTTGCACCGCCAGTTTGATTCGGTTCCTTTCGAATACGCGACTTCAACGGGAGCCGCGGCAAAATACGTGAGCGAGAACCCGGATAAAAACATCGCGGTGATCGCCAATGAAATGGCGGCGAAAACGTATCGATTAGACATTGTAAAGAGGGACATCCACGACTACGAATATAATCATACGAGATTTGTGATGCTCCATCCGGATCAGCATGCTTCCGTTCAAGTCAATCCGGAATTAACATCAAGGCCGAAGACGACTTTGATGGTGACCCTTCCTTCGGACAGATCAGGGGCGCTTCATCAAGTACTGTCCGCTTTCGCTTGGAGAAATTTGAATCTTTCTAAAATTGAATCCAGGCCGACAAAAACAGGATTGGGAAATTACTTTTTTATCATTGATATCGAAATGGCGCTAGACGACGTCCTTATCCCAGGTGCCGCTGCAGAGCTCGAAGCATTGGGCTGCAAAGTGAAGGTGCTCGGGACGTACAATGCCTATGCCTTATAATGAAAAGGTCCTTGTGCCATCAGGCAAAGGGACCTTTTTTCGTTTATTCTTGAATTAAGATGCCGGCTTTCTTCAGCGCATCGCAAGCCTGTTCGATTTTCTCTTCGCCGTCTGCCTCCAGCGTGTGAAGGTGTATGCCGTTTGTCAGCTGTGACAAGTATGCGGCGTTTGTCGAAGAAATTTTTTTCACGAAATCTGCGACTTCCTTTCTCGTACTGACCCTGATGGATGCTGTCAGATCGCCATACACGGGATGCTCGATCGTAACATCCTTTACCGTCACCCCAAAATCGACGATCATGTTCAGTTCTTCTTCCGTTTTGCCGGGGTCGTGGTCGCAGGCGATGATGCGTTTGACCGGCTGTTTGTCAGAGGCTTGCGCCCGCAAATACATATATCCTTGACTCGTTGCAATAATCGGTTCATTTTTTGCTTTTAATAAGGATATATCCTGTACGATCACCTGTCTTGAAACAGAAGCTTTTTTCGCCAGCTCGCTGCCCGTCAGAGGTTTCTCAGATTCTTTAAGCCATGCGAGCAGGTGTTTTCGCCGCTCAGCTCCCGTAAGTTTTAATCCGTCTGTCAATCCGATGGTCTCCTTTCTCATGTTTTCATCTTTTCAAATACGTCCAGCAGTTTATCTACGTGCTCTTTTGTCGTCTCATATCCGAACGAAATTCGAATAAAGCGAAGGGCCTGCTCCTTTGGAACGCGGAGAGCCTTCATCGTGTTTGACGGCTCTTGATGGCCCGCGGAACACGCGCTTCCCGTTGAAATGCAAATGCCGCGCCTGTTACATTCCAGCATAACATATTGTCCTTCAAAGGAATGAAAAAAACAACCTAAAATATGCGGAAGCACTTTGTGACCGGCCGAATCGGAGACGGCGAGGGAGACGGGAAGGCATCGTTCCTGCAAGCGCCTCAAAAAATAGCCGCGAAGCTTTTGGTGTTTTTCAAAAACGGCGTCCATCCTGCCGGCCGTCTTTTCAGCCGCCGTAATAAATGCGCCGATTCCGGGCACATTGACGGTTCCGCTGCGAAAACCGTCCTCATGCAGAGTTCCGGGATAAACCGGCTTCCAGCCCACGCTCGGCCGAATATAAACTGCGCCGATTCCTTTAGGGCCGTATACTTTATGGCTTGAAACCGATAAAGCATCCACACCGAGTTCTTCAACGTTTACCGGGATTTTGGCAAACGTCTGAACGGCATCGCTGTGCAGGAGAACGCCCCGTTTATGCAAAAAGGAGGACAATTCAGCGAGCGGCTGGATGATTCCTGTTTCTGAATTGGCATGCTGTATCGAGACAAGCCCTGTGTCAGGACGGAGGTGCCGTTCCAATATATCGGCCGTGATCACCCCGTTTGCGTCAGGCTTCATCGTGCTGACTTCGTATCCGAGCGCGGTCAGATGCCGCTTTAAAATATGCATGGACTGATGCTCCATTTCTGTCATGATAAAATGGCGTTTTCCTGAAGGCAGACCGTTCAATATCGAATGGACGGCCAACATATTCGATTCGGTGCCGCCGCTCGTAAAATAAATGCCTTCAGCCTTGCCTGAGATGATCTCTGCCAGCTTAGCCCGGCAGTAATGCAACACGCTTTCCGCTTTTCCGCCGGCGTCATGGAGGCTGCTTGAATTTCCGTAAACCTCTCTGCTCAATTGTTCAAACGCTTGCAGGGCATCGCTTAAGACAGGGGTTGTCGCTGCATAGTCAAGGTATATCATGATTATCGTCTCCATTATAAAAAATGCTTGAGTTTATTTTATCTATGTGTAAATATAGGTGTCAAGACACATGTAAATTTACGGGAGGAATCATCATGTCTTCTCAGACCATTGTTGTGGTCGGCGCCGGAGCGGCTGCGCTGTCGTTTGCTGCCGCGATGCCGCCTTCATATGAAGTCATCGTCATCACCAAAAGCTCGGTGCATGACAGCAATTCGATGCTCGCCCAAGGCGGTATTGCCGCCTCTGTACTGCCGCAGGACTCAACTGCGGCGCACGCTGAGGATACATTGTACGCCGGAGGCGGCCACAATCATATTGAAACAGTCAATGATGCTATCGTAGACGGACGCAGATTCGTGATGGAGCTGATCAGCCAAGCCTTTCCTTTTGACAAGGACCCAAACGGGCGGCTTCAGCTCGGCAGGGAGGGGGCCCACTCGGCCAGCCGGATTTTGCATGCCGGCGGAGACGCGACGGGACGGATGCTTGTCCGGCATCTCATCAGCCGGCTTCATTCGAATGTCATCCTGAAGGAATACGAAGCCGCTTGTGAGCTATGGATCGATAACGGCCGCTGTGCAGGCGTCTGGACAAAAGATCAGGCGGGCTCGGTGCGTCTCAGGAAGGCGGATCATGTGGTGCTGGCGGCCGGAGGGTGCGGAAACCTTTTTCAAATGCACACGAACAACCGCTCAGTGACAAGCGACGGCCTTTCATTGGCATACCGGGCCGGAGCCTGCCTGACCGATTTGGAATTTGTCCAATTTCACCCTACGCTGCTCGCGAAAAACGGGCGAGCGTACGGACTGGTTTCAGAGGCCGTCCGCGGAGAGGGGGCCGTCCTGATTGATGAAAACGGCCATAGGATCATGGAAGGTGTACATCCGTTAAAGGATTTGGCGCCCCGCGACATCGTAGCGCGTGCGATTCATGATTACCAGAAGCAGGGAAGCCGCGTATTTTTGGATATCCGCGAAATTACGGACTTTCATCAGCGGTTTCCGACAGTCACTACTCTTTGCGATCAAGCGGGAATCTCATTTGAAGAGGGCCGGCTTCCCGTATCGCCCGGCATGCATTTTTTAATGGGCGGCATATCTGTGAACAGGTGGGGGGAAACGTCAGTGCCGCACCTTTATGCCATCGGAGAAGCGGCGTGCACCGGTTTTCACGGCGCCAACCGGCTGGCGAGCAATTCTCTTCTGGAATGCCTCGTTTTCGGAAAAAGAGCGGCAGAACGCATCCAAACCGAAACGACTGGAACGTCTCTCAGCGCAAAACGGCCAAGCTTGAAAGAGATTGCATTTGCCGTGCCTGAATGCAGCCTTGAAGACATCCGTAAAAACATGACCGATCATGTTTCGATTATCAGAACGGCGGATGAACTGAAGAAGGTGAAAAAATGGTTTGAAGAGATGCCGGTTCAGATGATAAATGTGAAAGAAATCACAGAGGAAGCGCTTGAATTGGCCCATTTGTGGCAGACGGCCAGATTGATGACAGATTCCGCCTTGCTGCGGACGGAAAGCAGAGGCGGGCATTTTCGCTCTGATTTTCCTTTTCGGGATGATGCGGGATGGAAAGGCAAACAGATCGTTCATTCAAAAGGAAGCATAACGATAAGACAAAACGAAGGGATTGTGAACAATGCAGCAGCTCACGCTTAATCGCATGCTCGAACAATTTTTCAAAGAAGACGTCGCCTGGGGAGATCTCACGTCCCAGGCCATTTTTGCCGAAGATCAGGAATGCGAGGCTTTCATTTCTGCGAAGGAAAACGGCTTGTTTGCAGGGGCGATGGTTGTAAAGGAAGGCTTTGGACTGATCGATAGCAAAATCGCCGTCGACATCGATAAAAATGACGGTGATCCCGTTGAAAAAGGGGAAGTAATCGCCAGGCTCAAAGGACCGGCAGCCTCGCTTTTGACAGGCGAGCGGGTCGTTTTAAACCTCATTCAGCGAATGTCAGGCATCGCCACGCTGACAAAGCAGTCGGTCTCGCGTTTAAATGACCCTGAGATCAGAATATGTGACACGAGAAAGACGACTCCCGGGCTCCGCATGCTTGAAAAACACGCCGTCAAAACGGGCGGCGGCGCAAATCACCGCTTTGGACTCGACGGAGGGGTCATGATCAAAGACAACCATATCGCCGCCTGCGGCTCGATCCGAAAAGCCGTCGAAAAAGCGAGGGCAGCCTGCGGGCCCATGATCAAGATCGAAGTGGAAATCGAGTCAGAGAAAGAGCTCGCCGAGGCGATCGAAGCTGAAGCGGATATCATTATGTTTGACAACTGTTCTCCGGAGACGGTTCGGAAATTTGCGGACATGACGCCTCCGGGCATTATAACGGAAGCATCGGGCGGCATTACGTTCGAAAATTTGCCGTTTTACAGGGGGACAGGAGTTGACTACATATCACTGGGTTATTTGACGCATTCAGCGAAAGCCCTTGATATCAGCCTGAATGTCAATTTAAAGAAAATGGGAGAGATAACAAAATGTCGATTTTAAACATGATGAACAACATGAACGAAAAGATGATGATGCCCGGCTCTTATAAAGAGCTGCCTGAAGAGGAAATGAAGAAGAGAATTTTGCATATCAAAGAGAAATACGGAGAAAAGCTGTTTATCCCTGGCCATCACTATCAAAAAGATGAAGTCATCCAATTTGCGGACGCCACAGGGGATTCATTGCAGCTCGCACAAGTGGCGCAGCACAACAACAAAGCGGAATATATTGCGTTTTGCGGGGTGCATTTTATGGCAGAAACCGCAGACATGCTGACGGAAAACAATCAGGTCGTCGTTTTGCCAGATATGAGAGCCGGCTGTTCAATGGCCGATATGGCCAACATGCAGCAAACAAACAAGGCATGGGAAAAGCTGACGGACATCTTCGGGGAGACGGTCATTCCGCTGACATATGTGAATTCGACGGCTGAAATTAAAGCTTTTACCGGAAGAAACGGGGGAGCTGCAGTCACATCATCGAACGCCAAACATATACTGAGATGGGCGCTTACACAAAAGGAGCGGATTTTATTTCTTCCGGATCAGCATCTGGGGCGCAATACGGCATATGATCTCGGCATTCCCCTCAGCCGGATGGCAGTTTGGGATCCAATTGAAGAAAAGCTGCTGTACAAAGGGGATGTGCAGGAGATAAAGGTTATTTTGTGGAGGGGGCATTGTTCAGTCCACGAAAAATTTACCGTGGATAATATTAAAAACGTAAAAGAACGCGATCCCGCCATCAATGTCATTGTTCATCCCGAATGTACGCACGAAGTCGTGATGCAGAGCGATTTCAGCGGTTCTACGAAATACATCATCGACACCATCAACAAGGCTGAACCGGGGAGCAAGTGGGCGATTGGAACAGAGATGAACCTTGTACAGAGAATCATCAGCGAGCATCCTGACAAACAAATCGAATCTCTCAATCCGGACATGTGCCCGTGCTTGACGATGAACAGAATCGACATGCCGCATCTGCTGTGGTCATTAGAGCAAATCGATAAAGGCGAACCTGTAGGTGTAATAAAAGTTGAAGAAGACATCGCAAAAGATGCCGTCAGCGCTCTCAACAGGATGCTAAGCATCAGCTGACGCCGAAGAACAAGTTTTTATCATAACCCCTTCTATTTCCGCATAAATTTGTGAGGAAACATATTTGTTATTCTAATGCGTTCGTTCACGTTTTTGCATAGGAGGGGAAAACGTTGAAAATTCATATTGTCCAAAAGGGCGACTCCCTGGAAAAAATTGCAGAAAGATACGAAGTAGACTTTCAGGAACTGAAGAAATTAAATTCTCAACTGAGCAACCCGGATCTGATCATGCCCGGAATGAAAATAAAAGTACCGTCTGGAGGAGTGCCGGTCAAAAAAGAAGAAGAACAGCTCAATATGCGTAAGGAATTGCCTAAAAAGAAGGAATTGCCGAAAAAGGAGCTTCCCAAAAAGGAACTTCCAAAAATGGAGCACCCATTTGCACAAGAAAAGCCTAAAGAAAAAGTGGAAATCGAAGACGTAAAGATGAAAGAAAAGCCTTCAATCCCGTACGTTCCGCCTGTCCCCAATCTGGGGCAGCCAGGTTTGCCGGAAGGCGATATTTCCAATCTTTATCAAAATGTAAACCAGCTCCATCAGCCGTTTGTACCTCCAAAACCTTATGAACATCAAGAGAAAGAGTCAAACATGTATTTTCCATGGACAAATGAGGAGGAGAGTAAAATGGAAAACGTCAACTATCCAAACGTTCCGAACCCTCAGCACGCAGGAGCGGCAGCTGAGGAACCCCCTGCATATCACGGGATGCCGAACGTAGCATCAGCCGGATATTATCATCATCCGCACTACTTTCACCACTATCCGTATTATCCGGGTTGCTTGATTCCGGTTTCACCGGTATTGCCGGGTTCTGGTTTGTGCCATCCGTGGTATCCTGCCCACATGCATTATATGCCTTATCCGCATCATGGCTATGTATCTCCGGCAGAATATGGAGGCGGAGAAAACGTCGGACACGACAATGCCGGCCATCATCACACCCACCATCATCAGCCCATGACGGCTCCGGCCTACATGCCGTCTTACGGAGCTTATCCGGGTCAAACGTACCCTTCATTTGCGCCGCCGAATGTCGGACACACGGGTGACCCGAACATTGCGCACGCCGGTGAAGAAGACTGCGGATGCGGACCGGGGCAATATTCGGGAGGCATTCCGACAGGCTACCCAGGCGGCATGCCATTCGGACAAATGCCCGGACAAATGCCGCAAATGGGTGCACCTTACGGAACAGGAGCATACGGACAGCAGCCGGCTGGAGGGCAAATGTTTGGAAGACCGGAAGAGGATGAAGACTGATTTCATTCGGGACGATGATATATCGTTCCTTTTTTAATGTTGTCTTTCCTTTAAGCGCTTCATACCAAAAAGAGCATATTGTCTATAACTGTCAAGGGTAACTCCCGGCATCCCGCACATCCTAAAAATGAGCGTCATGCTCAAAAATTAAAGCGGTTTTCACGGGGGGTTCAACCATTGGATAATAAGCTGAAAGTGTTCTCTAGTATCTTGCTTTTAACGGCGGGTCTTTCAGCATGCGGTTATAACAATGCCATGGATACGAGAAACAATACGCGCACGGTCGGATACTATTCAAACGATCCGGAGCGTGATGCCGGTTACGATCAAGACGGTCCTGTAACCGACATGATGGAAAATATGAACGGCCGAAACGGCACAACGAACGTATCGTATAACAATCGCATTCCGACCGGAGATGGAACCTACAGCAGGGGAGACATGAATTATCACAACCATTTGGTAAATGCGGCCAACACCGGATATAACACGCCGAAAAACCGCGCCATCTCACGGAACATCACCGAACGTGTCAATAAAATGGACGATATTAACGAAAGCCAGGCGGTTGTAACAGACCAAACGGTCATTATCGCCGTGCGGGCCAACAAAAGGCTGACGAATGATGATAAAAATCAAATCAGAAAAACGGCTAAAGACTTTGCCGGCAATCGTACCGTTCAAATCACAGCCGATGATGGTACATTCACCAGACTTCGGGAAATGAATAACAATTTCCAAAACGTATGGAACCGCGGGGACACCACGAACGAGCATTTGAACCGCCTGCGGAACCAGTGACAGACAAAATGCCGGGCTCAGACGTCCCGGCATTTTTCCCGTTTTCTTTACAAAACCGGGCAAAAACGTTTAAAGTGATACATAGAGACGACACAATTTGTTTGGAGGTAGAAAGACATGGCTGGCCATTCTAAATGGAAAAACATTCAGAAACGAAAAAATGCCCAAGATGCAAAACGGGGCAAAATTTTCATGAAGCTTGCCAAAGAAATCTATGTTGCGGCAAGAGGGGGCGGATCTGATCCGGAATCCAACGCAAGCCTGCGTCTCGCAATTGATAAAGCCAAAGGGGCAAACATGCCGAATGACAACATTGACCGTGCGATCAAAAAGGCGGCCGGAAACCAGGACGGCAGCCACTATGAGGAAATTACCTATGAAGGCTACGGCCCTTCCGGTGTCGCTGTAATGGTCAAATGTTTAACAGATAACAAAAACCGTACGGCGACAAACGTCAGAACCGCTTTCAGCAAAAACGGCGGCAGCCTAGGAGAGACGGGCTGCGTTTCTTACATGTTCAATCGAAAAGGATATATTGCCATCGAGCGTGAGGAACTTGATACAGATGAAGATGAATTCATGCTCGAAGCCATTGATATAGGCGCTGATGAGCTTGAAACGAGCGATGAACTGTTTGAAATATATACAGAACCGGAGCAATTTGAGGAGATCAAAAAGGAATTGGAAAACCGCGGGTATCAGCCTGTGACAGCTGAAATCACAATGGTCCCGGAGACGTATGCCGAAATTGATGAACCGGTTCAGGAAAAAATCGAAAAACTCGTTGATGCGCTTGAAGATGATGATGATGTCCAGGAAGTGTATACCAACGTTCATTAAATAAAAAGGACGCTTTAATGAAAGGGCGTCCTTTTCCTATGTTTTTAACCATTTCAAAACCGCTCCCGAACAGCAGCGGAGACAAGATTGGTTTTGGATCATATATTATGAGGGAGATTGGCATAAAGGGAAAGGAGGGTGTATAAATGGCTGAAAATTTCCAAAATGACATCCCGGCTGTTAATGTAGAGCAATTGAATGCACAAACGGCCCAAATCCTTGAGCAGGTCAACAATATGATCTCTGGCTTTGGCCAGTCCATTTCTGACTTGGTTCAGCAGAACGGCAATGTCGATTTAAGCAATGTCGACTGGACAAACAATCAAAACTTAGAGCTGAACCAATCCATTCAAAACCTTGTCAACGATTATATCCAAAGTATCAACAGTCTGAATTCCCAGCTGAACGGAACGCTCGGTCAAGCCATTGACGGAACGATTGTACAGAAAAATAACGACGAATAGGAAATCGTTGGCTTGGGTTTGTCGGCAAAGCTGATATAGCATTGCCGGCATTTTTTATAGATGAACGGCTGCGGAGACATCCGCAGCTTTTTTGTATTAAATGCTTTTTTTCATGCCGCAGCGTCTGCATTCCCGCAAGAATTGCCCGTTTTTTACTGAGCTTTTGAAGAGCGTGTAATCACAATTGTCACAGCGGCCGTGACGGACATCAGGATACTGATTGTAGTCGTAAACTATTGTCAAATCATACCCTTTTGTTTCAAATTCTGATTCTATCATATTTTTCACCTGCGCTTTTATAATCAGCTAATAGGATAACAGAAGGAGATGAAAAATGAAATATACTTTGCCGTTAAACATGACCGCGATTCGTCGCTTTTTTATCAAACCGTATACCCCGTTTGCAGAAATCGGGCTCAGATTCACGGAGAATGCGGCGTCAGAAAACAACGGAGTTGGCCGGGATATTTTCTTATCGGATTTTCCTCATAACAATTATCCATCTTTCAAACTACTGAAAAAGAATTGTTTTAATAAAAATATTTAAATTTTTATTTTTTATCGAACTTATTCATAATTGAATGAGCAATATGTAAAGCGTAAAATAACTGTGTCACAAAAAAGTCAAAAAACATATAACAGGCAGGCATGGAGGACATGCCCTTATACTTGTAAGATAAGCTGTAAAAGGGGAAGAAAACATGAAGAAGAAAGTGTTCATCTATTTGGCGATCGCTGCTGTGATGATAAATGGCGTCTGCAGATGGGTGGAGAAAACGTCCAGAGAGGAATTTCAGCGCCAGGCAGGGGACAGGTATGCCAATTTCGAGGAACTAAAAGCGCATGAAAAAAACAATTATAGCATCGACTATCATGAAGAAGCCGGTAGCGATTGTCTCATTTTTTCTCCCCACGGAGGAAGGATTGAAGGCGGGGTCAGCGAGCTTGTCCGCGCGTTTAACAACGATTTCTCAACATATTTATTTGAAGGGAAAAAAGATGAGAACAATTCAAATTTGCACCTGACGAGCACAAATTTTGATGAGCCGCTGGCCATGCAAAAAATAAAAGAATATCGCTACACGATCGCGTTTCACGGATATTCGGGAGACCGGCCGCATACTTTGGTCGGAGGCACGGACAGAAGGCTGGCGAAAGCCATCGTCAGATCGCTCGAAAAATCAGATTTTTCTGCCGAACTGGTGGAAAAGGACGGAAAATTCGCCGGAACGCACCCTGAGAATATCAACAATGAAAGCCAAAGCGGGTTGAGCGTGCAGCTGGAAATCAGCACCGCGCAGCGCAAAGAATTTTTCGGGAATTTTTCCTATAAAAAAAGAGCAGAAACAAAAACGCGGACGTTTTATCGATACGTCCGTGCGGTTCGAAAAGTATTGGAAGACAAATGTTAAGGCTCAAGCTTAATTTATTCCTGAGGAAAAACATGTTATTCTATGATTGATCTGCCACATCAAAAAGGGGGAATTCGAAAATGACGCGCAAAAACAGCATCATTAAGGAATTTTTATCACACCGTACAGTGACGGAAGAATTGATTCAAAAAATCGACGAAAAACATCTGGACTACAAACCGACTGAAACATCAATGTCTGCGAAAGAATTGGCTGTTCATATTCTCGATTCTTTCTATAAGTTTGCTTTGACGGCTAAGGAAGGGAACCCGGCCGCGTTTAAACAAAAGGCGGAAGAGGCGGACGGAAGCCTTGCCGAGCTTGCGAAAACGTATACCGAGAAAACGAACAAGCTGCTCGAATCTTTTACTGATGAGGACTTGGACCGTGAAATCGATCTGACGACGACATTCGGCATGAAAGTGACAGCTGAACAGCTTATTCAATTTGCGATCGGCCATGAGATCCACCACAAAGGCAACCTGTTCGTCTATGTCCGTGAAATGGGGCATACAGACCTGCCGTTATACGTCAAAATCCGCTGATCTCTCAAAAAACGCAGTCATAAAGAATACGATAGCGGCGCGGTGAGCACATTATGGATAAAACCTAAAGGAGGATGCCATGATGAATACACAGCGCGCCCAGGAAATCGTAGAATCGCCGGTGATGGTCGACGTCACCTACAACGGCCGGCCGATTTATATTCAGCATGTCGATCAGCAGAATGAAACCGCGAGAATTTATCCGCTCGGCCAGCCTGAAAACGAACAGGAAGTGCCGCTGGCGAGCCTAAAAGAGCAGTAAAAAAATCCCCTTCGTTCCGAAGGGGATTTTCTTTTGCCGTTAAAAGCGGGTCCGCTTCAATCAAATTCGAGTATGAATTTTAGACTCAGCCATATGAAAAAACACTCGAATAGCGCGAGTGTTTTTTCGTTAATTGATGATTTTGATGATCCCTTTGAAAGCCCATCTCAGCAAATAAAACAAAGGCTCGATCAGGTCTGCGAAAGGAAAAAAATCCCACTTATCATGCTTTTGTTTACGCTTTTTCTTATTCTCCAATTTCGCTTCTCCTTTCATAAAAAGGCATACGGCTGAAGCGCCGGATGGGTTTCACTTCTTTTGCTTTATGAAAGAAATTTATTTTTTCTGGCGGTCCATTGTTTTTGCAGCCAGCTTCGTTTGTAAAGAAAAGCGATCATTTCCATCCAGCATTTTGGGAGTTTTTGCGGGAATCCGTTTTTTTTATAAAAGATTTGATAAGCTGTTTTTAAGTCATCCCACTGTGTGCATTGTTTCGTTTGCGTAAATCTGGCGACATCGATGACCTTTACTTGTCCTGACGGCGTCAAGATCAGATTGCGGAGGTGAATGTCAGACGGATTTAATCCGGCCAGACGCGCATCGTGTAAAGCGCGGTCGACTTCCATCACCATTTCATCATCGATAGGAATGCCTTGATGTAAACACTCATAAAACGTATGGCCCTTAATATACTCCATTAAAATATATGAGCGGCCCGTTTCATAAATATCCGGATAATAGGAAGACCCTGACAGCCTTTTGTATATCTCCGCTTCTTTTTCGGCGGTTTTTTGAAATTCGGGGAAAAAGACCTTCAGCGCCATCTCTTTTCCCTGATCATTCAATTTAAAAACATAAGCGCTTCTTCCTTTCCCGATTAGTGTTATGTCATCAGGTTTTTGGACAAGCTTGTTAAATCTTTTTTTCGTGTCATATACGACGGCTTCTGCAAGGGTTTGCGCTTTCGTCACGTTACGTTCACCTTCTTTTTTTAGGGGCTCAAAAAAGAAAACTCTATATTGTTGTTTATACATGAGAATGGGCGACTTTGCATCCTAAATGCTTGAAATCAAGATGATTCACTGGAAAAGTAACAATTGTAAACAGCCTGTAAAATAATTCTCCGCTGCCTCATGCGCATTTTATTATAAACTGCAGAAAGCGGTTAAATTCCAAACGCGTTGGTCAAACTATGGGTAAATTCGTGAAGGCAAAAAGAAGGTGATGTAATGAACAGCCGGAAAACGAGGAAGAAAATCGGTTTTATTCTTGGCGGTTTGTCTCTTGCTGTCGTTTTTACCTTTCAGCATAAAGCTTCGGCAAACGATCCGGCCGCGGATCAAAAAGTTCATATCCAGTTTGAAAAAGTGTATTTGGACGGCGATGTAGGCATCGAAAATCGAGAAGAAACCATCGGCAAAGCGGAGGATGTGAAAGCCGCGTACAAAGGATGGCGGCTTGTTGACCAAAAAAAGGGCTTTATCCTGCTTCGCAAGCAAGTCGATGACATCTCCCCGCTCAGCAAAACGAACGGTTACATCGGCGTGACAGAAGAAGGCGTCATTTCGACGTTTCACGGACGTCCTGACGTTTTATCAGAGCCGATACAATCCTTTTTTCAGATTGATATAAAACGGCTTGAAAGCCGCATGGCTGAGGATCTTCAAAAAGGCATTCCATATCGGACGAAAAAGGAATTCGAGCACGTCATTGAGGCTGTGAAATCGTCCGGGAGCGAGCATCATGTAAAGGATATGAAGACATGACACCGTTATGTCTTTTTTTAAGTGATTAGAATAACCGAACTTCTTCCGTCTTAGCGAACATATGTTAACTTTTTCATTCTAGCTTTGCCTGTTTTATGTTACAATGAAGAGCAGTCAAAGAGGTGAATGAACGTTGATCGAATTTGTCAAGGGGACCGTTGCGTACGTATCTCCCCAATATATCGTTATTGAAAACGGCGGAATCGGATACCAGATCTTTGCGCCGAATCCGTTTATTTATAAAGAAAACAACGAAGAAACGATTTATACATATCATTACATCAGGGAAGACGCGTCTTCTCTGTACGGGTTTTCAACAAGGGAAGAAAGAATGCTGTTTGCAAAGCTGCTTGATGTCACGGGAATCGGCCCTAAAGGAGCGCTTGCTATCCTTGCTTCCGGCGATCCCGGGGCAGTCATTGAAGCGATTGAAAATGAGGATGAAGCCTTTCTCGTCAAATTCCCCGGTGTCGGAAAGAAAACAGCGAGACAGATCATTCTCGATCTAAAAGGGAAATTGGCGGACGTCGCCCCGGCGATGGCGGCAAGCCTGTTCAATCATGTGGAGCGGGAACAGGCGCATGAAGCCGCAACCGCCCTTGAGGAAGCGCTCGAAGCGTTAAGCGCGCTCGGCTACTCCGACCGCGAGATTAAAAAAGTGCAGCCTCACCTGAAAAAAGAAGAGGCGCTTTCGACAGATCAATATGTCAAAAAAGCACTGCAAAAACTATTAAAGTAAGGTGATGTTCATGGATGAGCGGCTCGTATCAAGTGAACTAGACAACCATGAATCAGCGATTGAGCAAAGTTTGCGGCCGCAAAAACTGGCTCAGTACATCGGCCAGGAAAAGGTCAAAGATAACCTCAGAATCTTCATCGAAGCTGCGAAAATGAGGGAGGAGACGCTGGACCATGTCCTGCTGTACGGACCACCCGGACTGGGGAAAACGACGCTTGCCGCAATCATCGCAAACGAAATGGGAGTGAACATCCGCACGACATCGGGACCCGCGATCGAACGCCCCGGCGATTTGGCGGCGATCCTGACGGCGCTTGAACCTGGCGATGTCTTATTCATTGACGAAATCCACCGGCTGCATCGTTCGATAGAAGAAGTTCTGTATCCGGCAATGGAAGATTTCTGTCTTGATATCGTCATCGGAAAAGGGCCGTCCGCCCGTTCTGTCAGGCTCGACCTTCCGCCTTTTACGCTCGTCGGCGCGACCACAAGGGTGGGGCTATTGACAGCGCCTCTCAGAGACAGGTTCGGCGTTTTGTCAAGGCTTGAGTATTATACGCAAGACGAGCTGTCAGACATCGTCGAGAGAACGGCGGAACTGTTCGGAGTCGACATCGACCCCCTATCCGCCCGGGAGATCGCAAGGCGGTCAAGGGGGACGCCGCGGATTGCCAACAGGCTCTTAAGAAGGGTCAGGGATTTTGCCCAGGTCCTCGGCAACAGCTCCATAACGGAAGAGGTGGCGGTTGACGCGCTTGAGCGCCTTCAAGTTGACAGGCTCGGACTCGACCACATCGACCGCAAGCTTTTAATGGGCATGATCGAAAAATTTGGCGGCGGTCCTGTAGGCATCGATACGATCTCAGCCACGATCGGGGAGGAATCCCATACGATTGAAGATGTGTATGAGCCGTATCTTCTTCAAATCGGTTTCATCCAAAGGACTCCGCGGGGACGCATCGTGACGCCTGACGTTTACACCCATTTTAAAATGGAGGTTCCAAAGACATGACTGACTTTCCAAAAATGCTGATGCTGCTTGGCGCTGCCATTTTTGCCGTCGGTTTATTCATGCAAGTCATCGGCAAACTGCCGGGGGATATTTTTGTAAAAAAAGGGAATGTGACGTTTTTCTTTCCAGTTGTCACATGTATTGTCATCAGCATCATCCTGTCCGTATTGTTCTCGATCTTCGGACGGATGAAGTGAGGCATAAGTACAGATAGAATAAGGTGAAAAAAATGAAAGTAGATTTGTTTGATTTTGACCTGCCGGAGCGTCTCATCGCCCAGGTTCCACTAAAAGAGCGGGACGCTTCGCGGCTGATGGTCCTTGACAAAAAAACGGGGGACATTACCCACAGTACTTTTAAGCACATCATCGATTTTTTGAACCCGGGCGATTTACTCGTGCTGAACGATACGAGGGTTCTGCCTGCGCGCCTGTTCGGCATCAAAGAAGAAACGGGTGCCAAGGTTGAAGTCCTGCTGCTAAAGCAGGAGGAAGGCGACGTGTGGGAGACGCTTGTCAAACCCGCCAAGCGGGTAAAAAAGGGCACAGTCCTGACGTTCGGCGACGGCCGTCTGACGGCGGTCTGCAAGGAAGAGCTCGATCACGGAGGAAGAAAAATCGAGTTCCGCTATGAAGGGATTTTTTACGAAGTGCTTGATTCGCTCGGGGAAATGCCGCTACCTCCTTACATTAAAGAACAGCTCGATGATAAGGAGCGCTACCAAACGGTGTACTCCAAGAAACAAGGTTCTGCTGCTGCGCCGACGGCCGGTCTGCATTTTACGGAAGAGATTTTAAAAGCGCTCGAGGAAAAAGGCGTGCAGATTGCGTTTATCACGCTTCACGTCGGACTCGGGACATTCAGGCCCGTCAGTGCGGAAAATGTGGAAGAGCATGATATGCATGCGGAGTTTTATGAAATGACGGAAGAAACGGCCGCGATCTTAAACCGTGTCAAAGAGGACGGGGGACGGATTATTTCCGTCGGTACGACATCGACGAGAACCCTTGAAACGATCGCATCTGAGAATGACGGGCGCTTCAAGGAAGCAAGAGGCTGGACGTCCATCTTTATTTATCCGGGATATACGTTTAAGGCAATAGACGGGATGATTACGAACTTCCACCTTCCAAAATCGTCCCTTATCATGCTTGTCAGCGCGCTTGCGGGCAGGGAGCACATCCTTTCCGCTTACAGAACGGCCGTTGAACACGAATACCGCTTCTTCAGCTTTGGAGATGCCATGTTGATTCAATAAATTTCAAAAGATTGGAGGGCTCATATTTTGTCGCAGCAACCGATACGCTATGAGTTCATAAAAGCATGCAAACAAACAGGAGCCAGGCTGGGGAAAGTGCATACCCCCCACGGCTCATTCGAAACGCCGGCATTCATGCCGGTAGGAACGCTAGCCACCGTGAAAACGATGTCGCCCGAAGAACTGAAAGAAATGGGCGCCGGCATTATTTTAAGCAACACGTACCACCTGTGGCTGAGGCCGGGACATGAGATCGTCAAAGAAGCGGGCGGCCTTCACAAGTTTATGAATTGGGACCGCGCCATTCTGACCGATTCCGGGGGCTTCCAGGTGTTTTCATTGAGCGAATTCCGCAAAATTGAAGAGGAAGGCGTTCATTTCCGCAATCATTTAAACGGGGATAAGCTGTTTTTATCTCCGGAGAAAGCGATGGAGATTCAGAACGCCCTCGGCTCCGATATCATGATGGCTTTTGACGAATGCCCGCCTTATCCGGCAGAATACGATTATATGAAAAAGTCGGTTGAACGGACGAGCCGCTGGGCGGAACGGTGCCTTGCCGCTCATAAACGGCCTGGCGACCAAGGGCTGTTCGGAATCGTTCAGGGCGGCGAATATGAAAATTTAAGAAAACAAAGTGCAAAAGACTTGATTTCCCTTGATTTCCCGGGCTATGCTATAGGTGGACTATCCGTCGGCGAACCAAAGGATGTCATGAACCGCGTATTGGAGTTTACGACGCCTCTGCTTCCTGCGGACAAACCGAGGTATTTGATGGGAGTAGGCTCGCCTGATTCTCTTATTGACGGCGCCATACGCGGCGTTGATATGTTTGACTGTGTGCTGCCGACGAGAATCGCGCGAAACGGAACGCTCATGACGAGCGAAGGGCGGCTCGTCGTCAAAAATGCCAAGTATGAAAGGGATTTCAGACCGATTGACGAACATTGCGACTGCTATACGTGCCGCAATTATTCGCGGGCGTACATCAGGCATTTGATCCGCTGCAATGAAACGTTTGGAATTCGTTTAACTTCTTATCATAATCTTTATTTTCTGTTAAAATTAATGGGGCAAGTGAGAGATGCCATTCGTGAAGATCGTTTAGGTGATTTCCGTGAAGAGTTCTTTGAGCGGTACGGATTTAATAAACCGAATGCTAAAAGTTTCTAGCCACATAAACGAGGTAAGCGATCAAACCAATTGAAAGGGGTGAAAAAAATAATGGAGATGCTTGGGACATTACTTCCGATTATTTTAATGTTTGCGGTTCTTTATTTCCTGTTGATCCGCCCTCAGCAAAAGCAGCAGAAAGCTGTCCGTCAAATGCAGGAGGAGCTGAAAAAAGGGGATAAGGTCGTAACGATCGGCGGCCTGCACGGTATCGTCGATTCGCTTGACGAAGACAAAGTTGTGATCAAAACCGGCGATGGTACCCGCCTGACATTCGACCGCCGCGCAATCAGAGAGGCGGCAGCCGAATAGGGAACGATAAGCCTGCTTATACATAAGCAAAAGCGAGGGAGCGGAAATTCATCCGCTCCCTCGCTTTTTCTCAGCCTCCCTAGGCGCGGCTCCCGTGAAGATTGACCCCGAATATCCCGCCCAGCGCGCTGACGCCCATGAATCCGGCATGGTACAGCACCTGCTTGACATTGAAAGCCTCGCCGAATCCCAAATATTGAAACAAAAGCACCGTAAGCGAGAAACAAAGGGCTGTCAACGCCCCGATCAGCCATCCTTTTTCCTTTGCTTTCCCTCCCGAAATAAAGCCGCCGATGAACAACGTAATAAAAGATATGGCGGTAATGAACCAGCTGAATGAGCTTTCCGTTAATGATGTTAATGTTAGTAAAAGAGATACTACAAGGCTTCCCGCAAACATGAGCGCAAACATCACGACTAAGCTGTACAGAATCCCTTTGCCTACTTGTTTTGGCTCGTTCATCACATACCTCCTTTCTGGAAATGGATGGGCTCGTCTTTTTAAATGTATTCCGGCCGGTCCCGAAATAGACTAAGTCCTTCCCTGCTTTTTGTACATAAAAGCACGTTTTTAACAAACGCTATGACATAAAGATTCAGAAAAAGGAGGCGGCCGTCTTGGAAGAGGTCATCACTCTTGTATTTCGGACGATCTTTTTGTATGTCCTCATTCTCGTCCTGTTCCGCTTAATGGGAAAAAGAGAAATAGGAGAGCTGAGCATACTGGATCTCGTCGTGTTCATCATGATGGCCGAAATTGCCGTTTTGGCCATTGAAAAAATCGACGACAACATTTTTCATACGATTGTGCCGATCCTTGTATTGACACTGATTCAAGTATTTTTTTCATACTTGTCGCTGAAAAGCCAAAAAATCCGCCATCTTCTCGATGGAAAACCGACGATTATCATCGACCGCGGAAAGATTGACGAACGGGCGATGAGAAGCCAGCGCTATAACTTCGACGACCTCTTGACACAGCTGAGAGAAAAGAACATCGAGCGGATTGCGGATGTAGCATATGCGATATTGGAGCCGACCGGCGAGCTTTCGGTGTTTACAAAAGACCGTACAGACAGCCGGATTGAACTGCCGCTTATTGTTGACGGAATCGTTCAACATGAACATTTGGAACAGATCGGGAAAGATCGCAGATGGCTTGAGCGAATGCTCGAAAAAAAGGGGTACCGCAGCCTTTCCGGCATTTCTTTCTGCACGTATCACAACGGCTCTTTTTTTATTGACCTTAAAGATGAACACAAACCGTAAACAAGCTACGAAATCCAGCGGCCGAACGGAGGAAACCGCTGGATTTCCTCTTTTTTGATAAGCCTGAACGCGATCAATAGGAACATATACAGAAAGCTCGAAAGCATGACACAAAAGAGAAGACGCACCGGTTCGGACTGCTCAAGGAAAAGGTGCTGTTTCATCCACAAGCTCAACCATCCGGATAGGAAAATGACGGCAAACGACATCATGTATTCCTTCAGATTGATGCTGATGGGGAGGACTTTGCTGACCGTCGCCGCATGCAGAAGCGTAACGAGGATCATGCCGGTGACGATTGCCAGTGCAGCCCCCATGATGCCGAGCGAAGGCCGTGAAGCAAGCACGAAAATCAGCCCCGTTTTGACGACCGCCCCGACCAGGCTGTTCATCATCGCCGCACCGGCCAAATTTAACGCCTGCAAAACGGCCTGGAGAGGCCCTTGGAAGTAATAAAATAAAAAGAACGGAGCCATGACTTTGACATAGATGGATGCGTTTGCCGATCCATACATGACGCTGACAAGCTCATCCGCATATGAAAACAAGATCACGACCGAAATTCCCCCGCTTAACATACAAAGCCTCATCGCCTGTTCGAGCCGGTATTCGACGATGTGCATTTTTTTCTGTTCAATCCCTTCGCTGATGGCGGGAACGAGCGCCGTTGACAACGAATACGTGATAAAGCTCGGAAGGGTGAGCAGCGTCAAGGCGAATCCCGTCAGCTCCCCGTACTGGCTGGTTGCCGCTGAAGCGGCAATGCCTGCGATCGCAAGGCTCTGAGCGACAACGATCGGTTCAAAGAACCAGGACAAGTTCCCGATAAACCGGCTGCCGGTCGTCGGAAGCGAGACGCTCATCAGCTCAAAAAACGTGCTCCGCCCCGATTTCAATGACTGAAAAAACCGTTTTCGAATTCTGATTTTCTTTTTATATTTAAAAGCGATAAACAAATAAAGCAGGGAAGCGAGTTCTCCGAAGACAGAAGACAGCATCGCCCCGGCTGCCGCAAACTCGATGCCGAACGGCAGAAATGCCGTTGTGCAGACGGCCACGAGCGAGATGCGGACAATCTGTTCAAGAACTTGGGAAACGGCAAGCGGCCTCATATTCTGTTTTCCTTGAAAATAGCCTCTCAGCACGCTGGAAACCGCGATAATGGGGACGACAGGCGTGACAGCCAAAAGCGGATAAAGCGTTCTTTCATCCGTAAAAAGCGTTTCGGCCATCAGCGGCGCATAAATAAGGAACACCGGGGTAATGAGCGCGCTGAGCGCGCCCGTAATCGCCAGCGACATGACTAAAATCTGCTTCGTCTTCCTGCGGTCGCCCCTGGCTTCAGCTTCCGCCACGAGCTTGCTGATGGCGACGGGGAGGCCGAATTGGGTAAGGGTCACCGCGAGGAAAAACGTCGGTACCGCCATCATGTAAAGGCCTACGCCTTCCTCGCCGATGAATCTTGCGATCACGATCCGGTTGATAAAGCCGAGCATTCTCGTAATCAAACCTGCTGCTATTAAAATGAGCGTGCCTTTTAAAAACGTTTGCTTGGTCATTTCTTAGTCCCCTGCCTTCTCAAACAACCTTTAATCATATACAATAAGATATGCGCATACATCGTCCAAGCATGACAAGTCTCTCTGAAAAAATGTGAAAGGAGCGTGGCTTTGCATGGACAAACATCCGGCTGATATGTATAAAGACCATTTAAAGCCTTTTCTTCTCAGCAAGCTGGAAGAATTTATGATCCTGGGTTATGATGATATTGAAATAAAGGAATTATGGTCATACTTATTGAATAAGAAATGGAAGAATCATAAGGATGTCCAAATTCATCAGCTGGCTGACGATATTTTATCAGTGAAAATTGGCGAATTTATGAACTATGCAACCGTAGAATCGTTTAAAACGTCTAATTTACTCGACAGCAAAGAAGGGCAGGACATGCTCGACGAGCTGCTGAAGTGACCGTCGATTTTTTGGGTTGATTTAAGGAGGAAATACATAATGAAAAAAGGACGCTTGATTGCGTTTTTCCTTACCGTTCTATTGATCGGTACTGGACTTGGAATTTTGACGAAGCCGGCTGCCGAAAACATCAGTCTCGGCCTTGATCTTCAAGGCGGCTTTGAGGTTTTGTATGAAGTTCACCCTGCCAAAAAAGGTGATAAGATCAACAAAGACGTCCTCGTCAGCACGGTTGAGGCGCTGAACAGAAGGGCGAACGTGCTGGGCGTAAGCGAACCGAACATCCAAATTGAAGGAAACAACCGGATCAGGGTTCAGCTTGCAGGCGTCCACAATCAGAACAGAGCGCGGGAAATTTTATCAACACAGGCCGAGCTTACCTTCAGGGATACGAATGACAAGGAGCTTCTGAACGGTTCGGATCTCGTCGAAAACGGCGCAAAGCAGTCGTTTAAGCCGGATACGAATGAACCGATCGTTACGATCAAGCTGAAGGATGCGGACAAGTTCGGCGAAGTGACGAAGAAAGTCCTGGCCATGCAGCCGAATAACCAGCTTGTCATCTGGCTTGACTACAAAAAAGGCGATTCATTTAAGAAGGAATCGCAAAAGGCGGATCACAAATATATTTCTGCACCAAACGTAAGCCAGGTGCTGAATACCTCAGACGTTATGATCGAAGGGAAGTTCACGATTCAGGAAGCCAAAGACATGGCGAGCATTTTGAACGCCGGAGCCCTTCCCGTCAAATTGACTGAGAAGTACTCGACATCAGTCGGTGCGCAGTTTGGGGAACAGGCTCTACACGATACTGTGTTTGCCGGAGCTGTAGGTATCGCTATTATTTTCTTATTCATGCTTTTTTATTACCGTCTGCCTGGATTGATTGCAGTCATTACGCTGTCAGTCTACATCTATATCACCCTGCAGATCTTTGACTGGATGAACGCCGTCCTCACACTTCCGGGGATCGCGGCTCTTATCCTCGGGGTCGGTATGGCTGTTGACGCCAACATTATTACCTATGAGCGGATCAAAGAGGAGATCAAGCTCGGAAAATCGGTTCGCTCCGCTTTCAGGGCAGGTAACAGGCGGTCGTTCGCGACGATTTTTGACGCGAATATTACGACGATACTGGCCGGAGCCGTTTTATTCGCCTTCGGGACAAGTTCTGTCAAAGGGTTTGCGACGATGCTCGTTCTGTCGATTTTGACAAGCTTTATCACGGCCGTTTTCCTATCGAGATTTTTGCTCGGCCTGCTCGTTGAAAGCCGCTGGCTCGACAGGAAAAAAGGCTGGTTCGGCGTCCGGAAAAAAGACATCTTGGATATCACAAAAACGGATGAACATACGGAGCCGCCGACGCCGTTTGACAAATGGGATTTTGTCAGCAAGCGCAAATGGTTCTTCGCGTTTTCAGGCATACTCCTTGCCGCGGGAATCGTCGTTCTGCTTATATTCAGGCTGAACCTCGGCATCGATTTCTCCAGCGGGGCAAGAATCGAAGTTCAAAGCGGCCATAAGCTGTCAGCCGAACAGCTCGAAAGCGATTTTGAACATCTTGGGCTCAAACCCGATTCGATCGTCCTCTCAGGAGAAAAAGAGAATCATGGTGTCGCTAGGTTTGTAGGCGTACCGAACCAAAAGAAAATTGCCGAAGTGAAAGACTATTTTAAAGACAAATACGGCACCGAGCCGAACGTAAGCACCGTATCGCCGACCGTCGGCAAGGAGCTGGCAAGAAACGCGCTTTATGCGGTGATCATCGCCTCGATCGGGATCATTTTGTACGTATCGATCCGCTTCGAATACAAGATGGCGATTGCGGCGATTGCTTCATTGCTTTATGACGCATTTTTCATCATCGCCGTCTTCAGCCTCACAAGGCTCGAGGTTGATGTTACGTTCATTGCCGCGGTACTGACCATTATCGGTTATTCGATCAACGATACGATCGTTACATTTGACAGAATCAGAGAGCATGTGAAAAAGCGCAAGCCGAAAACGTTCAGCGATCTGTCGCATATCGTAAACTTAAGCTTGCAGCAAACTTTCACCCGTTCGGTGAATACGGTGCTGACCGTCGTCATCGTTGTCATCACGCTTCTCATTTTTGGCGCTCCGTCGATTCGAAACTTCTCGATCGCGCTCTTGGTCGGTCTTTTAAGCGGCGTGTATTCATCGCTGTACATCGCAGCCCAAATCTGGCTTGTATGGAAAGGCCGGGAATTAAAGAAACCGAAACAAAAGACGAAAGAAGACTAAACATCAGGACTGTCCATGCTCTGGACAGTCCTTTTTAGCTGTTTATCGGCCTGATTGATCTTAAAAATGACTTTTGCTATAATGACTAGACTCCGAACACGCACGTATTTAAGGACATAACACAGAAGAGGTGGACGTTTATGAGAATGCGCGAATTTGATCTGCCCGGCATCGGCAGAAAAGTAGAAATGTTTACGCGCGACGCGGAAAAGATAACGATTATTCTTCATGAAAACGGAATGAGAGAGCTGTATCACTTCCATGAACATGATGATGAAGAATGCGTGTCATCCATGTGCTTTGATGATGATGAGGCAAGGCAAATATCGGCGATCCTCGGAGGCGTCGCGTACAAGCCAAGGGCAATCGAAACAGTCGAAGCTGCCATTGATGAGCTGGCAATCGAATGGTTTAAAATAGAAGCTGGATCAGAGGCCGCACAGCAAACGATCAGTTCCCTCGGAATCGGCAAACACTACGGCGTCACCGTGATCGGCGTCGTCAAAAAAGGCGGTGACAAAATTCTAAACCCGGTTTCAGAGACGATGATGAATGAAGGTGATACGCTGGTGATTTCCGGAGAAAAAAAAGAATTAAGACGCCTCATTCAGGAAAAGCTGACCGCGTCAGGGTAATTTATATGTAAGCGTGTTCTTATAAAGGTGCGCCTTGTTTTCTTGTTTACAAATGGAGCATTGCTACGTGAATGGGGTGATTTATGATGAACAAACAATGGACGTTAATTGCTGCACTTATATTTACGCTGGTCGTCGCGATTTTTGCGGTTATCAATGTAGAGCCTGTAAAGGTCGATTTTCTGTTCGCAACAGCCGAATGGCCTTTGATTCTCGTTATTTTGGTTTCGGTGCTGATGGGTGCGCTCATCATCGGCTCTGCCGGCGCTTTTCAGTTGATGAGACTGAAGAGGGAGCTCAGGGCGCTCAGAAAAGAAGAACAGGCAAAAAAATCGGAAGCTGAGGCAGAGCCGCGCGCATCCGCTGATTCGAACGACTGAAGAATGTACGAAAAAAATTGAATCCCCTCAGCCGACTCTAGTATAATAGGGTGGTTGAGGGGTGAATTTATGTTAGCGTCAAAAATGCGTTGGGACGTGCAAACGCCCGACAAAGAAAAGGTGGAGTCGCTTTCCGGAGAATTGGGCATCACTCCCCTTGCCGCCTCATTGCTTGTCATGAGAGGCTATGATACAGCCGATAAAGCAGCTTCGTTTTTATATGGCAAAGATGCTGTCTTTCATGATCCCTATCTGCTAAAAGATATGGAAAAAGCTGTACGGCGAATCAAACAGGCAATTTCGGAACACGAACAGATGATGATTTATGGAGATTACGATGCGGACGGTGTGACAAGTACGACCGTCCTTTTGCAGGCTTTAAAAACATTTGGAGCAAACGTCGATTTTTATATACCGGACCGTTTTAAAGAAGGCTACGGTCCCAATGAAGCCGCTTTCCGCCAGTTCAAAGAACAGGGCTGTTCTTTGATCATCACGGTGGACACAGGGATTGCCGGCGTTCATGAAGCGGATGTCGCCAAAGAACTCGGCATCGACCTGATTATCACCGACCACCACGAACCGGGACCGGTTTTACCTGATGCGTATGCGATCGTCCATCCGAAGCAGCCCGGCTGCAGCTATCCGTTTAAAGAGCTTGCCGGCGTCGGGGTGGCATTCAAGCTTGCCCACGCGCTTCTCGGAGAGGTTCCCGAAGAGCTGCTCGACTTGTGCGCCATCGGGACGATTGCCGACCTTGTGCCGCTTCATGATGAGAACAGGCACATCGCCAAGCTTGGCATCGCACAGTTTAAGAAAACGAAGCGGCCCGGCTTAAAAGCGCTGGCGAAGATCGCGGGAGCGGAGATTCAGCAGGCGAATGAAGAAACGATCGGTTTTCAAATCGCGCCCCGCATCAATGCCGTCGGCAGAATTGAGCAGGCTGATCCGGCCGTTCACCTTTTGAACACAGAGGATGAAACAGAAGCGGAAGAGCTTGCCGCAGAAATTGACAGCTTAAATAAAGAGCGGCAAAAAATCGTCAATCAGATCACCGATGAAGCTGTTCAAATGATAGAGGAGCAAGGTCTTGACCAATCAGTTATCGTCGCTGCGCAGCCCGGCTGGAATCCCGGAGTGGTCGGGATCGTCGCTTCAAAGCTTGTCGAACGGTTTTACCGGCCGGCCATCGTACTCGGAATCGATGAAGAAAAAGGCATCGCCAAAGGATCTGCGCGCAGCATCAAAGGTTTTGACCTGTTTCAAAACCTCTCGGAATGCCGGGACATCCTTCCGCATTTCGGCGGCCATCCGATGGCGGCCGGGATGACGCTCGATCAGGAAGACGTCGAGGTACTGAGGGAAAGGATCAATCGTCAGGCCGAAGCCGTCTTGACGGAGGAAGATTTCATTCCCGTGCAGGAAGTCGACCTTTGCTGCCGCTTGGAGGATATTACGGTTGACAGCATCGCTGAAATGAATATGCTCGCTCCATTCGGCACGGGAAACCCGAAGCCTTTCGTACTCGTGGAAGAGGCCGAAATCGAAGAAGCGAGAAAAATCGGCGCCAATCAAAATCACTTGAAGCTCATGCTTGCCGATGGACAGGCGAAGCTGGACTGCGTCGGTTTTTATAAAGGGGAAATCGAAGAAAACGTCGTTCCCGGAGCGAAGATTTCTCTCGTCGGCGAACTGTCGATCAACGAATGGAACAATAGAAAAAAACCGCAATTGATGATAAAAGATGCAGCCGTAAAAGAATGGCAGCTCTTTGATTTAAGAGGAAAGCGGTCATGGGAAGAAAAAATTCTGAAATTGGACCCTGAAAAGCGTTCATTCATTTGTTTTCGGGAGGAAACAAAAACAAAACTGGCGGATACCGGCCTGCGTGATGAGCTGATTGTGATCAGAAGCGAAGAAGAGGCAATGAAGCTCGATCTACATAATCGCTATGCCGTTTTTATCGATACGCCGCAATCGATTGATATATTTGACCATGCTGTAAAAGAAAAACGGCTGGAGCGGATGTATTTAATTTTCAACCAATCTGATGATCACTTTTTTTCCACATTTCCGACAAGGGATTATTTTAAATGGTATTATGCTTTTCTTCTGAAAAGAGGCTCTTTTGACCTGGCGAAATACGGCGGAGAGCTGGCCAGGCATAAAGGGTGGACAAAAGATACAATCGATTTTATGACAAAGGTGTTTTTTGAGCTCGGTTTTGTTACAATAGAGAATGGTGTTTTATCTGTTGTACATGGTGCGGCAAAACGGGATTTAACAGATTCTGAAACGTACCGGAAAAAACAGCGCCTGATTGAATTGGAGCAAAAGCTCGTCTATTCTTCGGCGGATGAGCTTAAACAGTGGCTGAATAAGCGGATGAATGAGAGTTCTGAAGCTTTGAAAGTATGAGGAGGACATGAAAACAGATGGATTTGAAGAAATATGTAACAATTGTACCGGATTACCCGAAGGAAGGCGTACAATTTAAAGATATTACAACATTGATGGATAAAGGAGAAGTCTATCGCTACGCGACTGATCAAATTGTCACCTATGCGAAAGAAAAACAAATTGATCTTGTCGTCGGTCCTGAGGCGAGGGGCTTTATCATCGGCTGCCCGGTCGCGTACGCTCTCGGAGTAGGTTTTGCGCCCGTCCGCAAAGAAGGAAAACTGCCCCGTGAAGTGATCAAAGTCGACTACGGCCTGGAATATGGAAAAGATGTACTGACCATCCATAAAGATGCCATTAAACCGGGACAGCGCGTTTTAATCACGGACGACCTTCTCGCGACAGGGGGAACGATCGATGCAACGATCAAGCTTGTCGAAGAGCTCGGCGGCATTGTGGCAGGAATCGCATTTTTGATCGAGCTGACGTATCTTGAAGGAAGAAGCAAACTTGACGGATATGATATTTTAACCTTGATGCAATACTAAACAAATTTTATACTATAAAAAGCACTCATAAAAAGCGGGTGCTTTTTTCCTATTCCAAAAAATGTTGCACGCCGGTGTGTTCTTTTTTATTTCTTCTCTTTACATCTGTGACATTTTTCTTGATAATAATTACAATACAGTTTTTCAATTATAAAAAAGGTGATTCCATGGCGAACGAACAAGTATTAACTGCTGAGCAAGTCATCGAAAAGGCGAAATCTTACCTTTCCGATGAACATGTTGCTTTTATAAAAAAGGCTTATCAGTATGCGGAAGACGCACATCGCGAACAGTACCGCAAATCGGGTGAGCCGTACATTATCCATCCGATCCAGGTGGCGGGCATTCTGGTCGATTTGGAAATGGACCCTGCAACGATAGCGGGCGGATTTCTCCACGATGTCGTTGAAGATACGAGCGTTACGCTCGAAGATTTAAAAGAAGCGTTTAACGAAGAAGTCGCAATGCTCGTCGACGGCGTCACAAAGCTGGGGAAAATTAAATATAAATCACAGGAAGAACAGCAGGCGGAAAATCACCGGAAAATGTTTGTGGCTATGGCTCAGGATATCCGCGTTATTTTGATTAAGCTGGCTGACCGCCTTCACAACATGAGAACGCTGAAGCACCTGCCGCAGGAAAAACAACGGAGAATCTCGAATGAGACGCTGGAAATTTTTGCTCCGCTGGCGCATCGCCTTGGGATTTCAAAAATAAAATGGGAGCTTGAGGACACCGCTTTGCGGTATTTAAACCCGCAGCAGTACTATCGGATTGTCAATTTAATGAAGAAAAAGCGGGCCGAGAGAGAATTGTACGTCGAAGAAGTCGTAAACGAGGTAAAAAAACGCGTCGAAGAAGTCAACATTAAAGCGGAGTTCTCAGGCCGTCCAAAGCATATATATAGCATCTACAGAAAAATGGCCATGCAGAATAAGCAATTCAACGAAATCTATGACTTGCTCGCAGTGCGAATTTTGGTCAACAGCATCAAAGACTGCTACGCTGTTCTAGGCATTATTCATACGTGCTGGAAGCCGATGCCGGGACGGTTCAAGGATTACATCGCAATGCCGAAGCCGAACATGTATCAGTCGCTGCATACGACAGTCATCGGTCCGAAAGGCGATCCCCTCGAAGTGCAGATCAGGACGTTCGAAATGCACGAAATCGCCGAGTACGGAATTGCCGCGCACTGGGCGTATAAAGAAGGCAAGAGCGTCAATGATGATGCAAGCTTTGAGAAAAAATTGTCCTGGTTCCGCGAGATTTTGGAATTTCAAAACGAGTCAAGCGATGCCGAAGAGTTTATGGAATCACTTAAAATCGATTTGTTTTCCGATATGGTGTTCGTATTTACGCCGAAAGGCGACGTCATCGAGCTTCCGTCAGGCTCCGTGCCGATCGATTTTTCATACAGAATTCATTCGGAAATCGGCAATAAAACGATCGGTGCCAAGGTGAACGGCAAAATGGTCACGCTGGATTACAAGCTGCGTACCGGGGACATCGTTGAAATTTTGACGTCCAAGCATTCCTACGGTCCGAGCCAAGACTGGATCAACCTTGCCCAGACGTCCCAGGCGAAGCATAAGATCCGCCAGTTCTTCAAGAAGCAGCGCAGGGAAGAAAACGTTGAAAAAGGGCGGGAGCTCGTTGAAAAAGAGATTAAAAACCTCGATTTTGATGTAAAAGACGTGCTGACTCCCGAGAACCTGCAAAAAGTGGCCGATAAGTTTAACTTCTCTAATGAAGAGGATATGTATGCGGCTGTCGGCTATAACGGCATTACGGCAGCTCAGGTCGCCAACCGCCTGACGGAGAAAGAACGGAAAATGCGCGACCAGGAAGAGCAGGTGAAAACCGTTCAGGAAGTGACGGCTGAAACGAAGCCTTATCAAGGGAAAAAGCGCGAAGCCGGCGTTCGCGTAAAAGGCGTCGACAACCTTCTCATCCGCCTTTCCAAATGCTGCAATCCCGTTCCGGGCGATCCGATCGTCGGATTCATTACAAAGGGGCGGGGCGTGTCCGTGCATCGTGAAGACTGCCCGAATGTTTTGACAAATGAAGCGCTTGACCGGCTCATTCAGGTCGAGTGGGAGCATGAGCCGCAAACGCAGCGGAGAAAAGAATACAATGTCGAAATTGAAATTTTGGGTTATGATCGCCGCGGCTTGCTGAACGAAGTACTTCAAGCCGTCAATGAAACGAAAACGAATATTTCATCCGTCTCCGGAAAATCGGACCGCAACAAAGTGGCCACGATCCATATGGCCATTTTTATCCAAAATATCAACCATTTGCACAAAGTGGTCGAACGGATTAAGCAGATTAAGGATATTTATTCAGTGCGCCGGGTGATGAATTAGGGGGGGAATCGTCATGAAATTAGTTGTTCAGCGCGTCACAGATGCGAGCGTCACAGTCGGCGGCGAGATTGTCGGCAAGATCGGACTCGGATTGCTCGTGCTTGTCGGCGTGACTCACGATGATACGAGGGAGGATGCCGAATATTTAGCTGAAAAGCTCGTCAACCTCAGAATTTTTGAAGACGAAGCCGAAAAAATGAACCTTTCCCTGTTGGATGTAGGAGGTTCTGTTCTGTCGGTATCTCAATTTACATTGTACGGAGATACGAAAAAGGGGCGCCGGCCGAATTTTACAAAAGCGGCCAGACCGGATGCAGCTCGTAAGCTTTACGAGGAATGGAACACCCTTCTTCGGGAAAAAGGGGTGCCTGTCGAAACGGGCAGGTTCGGCGAGATGATGGATGTCAAGTTGACAAATTCCGGACCAGTAACCTTTATTATGGATTCAAAAGCGTAAAAAAGCCGCCTTATGGCGGCTTTTTTATGTCGAAATTTGCAGGAAAGAAGCTGTCCGTTCGCGAATTTCAGGCAGTAAATCTGTTCTAACAGGTTTTTTGATATAGGGAATTACATAGAACTATAACGAAAAAAGCAGGCGGAGCCGCCTGCTTTCTTAATTAAAATAATTTTCAAGACCGTTCCTGATTCCGTCCGTCACTCTTTCTCGATAACCGTTTGTGCTCACGATCGCTTCATCCTGGGGATGGCTTAAGTAGCCGAGCTCAAACAGAGCGGCAGGGCGGTTGTTTTCCCTTAGTACGAAATAATCCCCGAATAAGACGCCGCGGCTTGGCAGAGGCGACTGTTTTTCGATTTCGGACTGAACATCTGCGGCCAGCCCCTTGTCTTTAGACTGGCTGTAATAATAGGCCGTATTTCCCCTTACAGAGGCATTTGCAAAACTGTCGAAGTGAATGCTGATAAATGCGTCGGCATTGCGGTAATGAGAGGTCGCAACACGCGACTGCAGACTGACGAAAGAATCGTCATTGCGTGTCATGTAGACATTGACTCCGTCTGCCCTCAGCTTTGCTGCAAGAAGCTTCGCCGTTTTGATGGTCAGCCTTTTCTCGAGCGTTCCCCGCGTACCGATTGTCCCGCTGTCATGTCCGCCATGACCCGCATCAATGACAATCGTTTTGTTTTTGATCGAATCGCTTGAGCCGGACGGCTTTGATAAAGGAGGCTCTGTATCGCCTGAGTCTCCGGAAGATCCTGATTGATCAGACGTCTGAACGACCCAGTTTGCTATATATGCCGAATTTCCGTTCGGCAGGGCAATTTCATACCAGTCGCTCTTTTTCCCGGTAATGGGGTAAGCTTCGCCTTTTCTGGCGCGTTTAACGACAGATGATGAAGTTGACGGCTCGCTTCTGATATTCGTACCGTCGTACACGATGGTCGCATTCTCGCCTGAGCCTGAGCTGGATGCGCTGCCGGCGTTTTCGGAACCGGAATTCTTTCCATCGTCCGTCAAAATATAATGGCTTGCGACCCAGCCTTTTTGTCCGTTGAACTCGATTTCATACCACCCGTGCTGTTCATTCAAAATCGTCACTGCCGTATTTCGTTTCAGCGAGGCGATGATTCCAGCCTGATGGGAAGCCGAGCTTCTGACATTCAGGGACGAGACGCCGACAGTTCCTGATTTTTGAGAAGCGCCGCTTGAGGACGATTCATTTGCAGAAGTACCGCCGGAGACATAGTCGGAGTGAACCCAGCCCGTTACATTTTGATAGGAGATCTTGACCCAGCTTCCGTCCGTTTTTAGGAGAGCGGCCTTTTCCCCTTTAGGGAACGTTCCGCTGACTTCGTATGAAGTGCCGGGCCCTTTTCTGATTCTTAAGTCAGTAGCGGTGGATGTTACTTGTCCGCTTTTTGCTTCGGAGGATACAGATCCGCCTGATGCCTGTCCTTTTTTCTTAATGAGCCAAGAGACGACCCAGCCCTTTTGTCCGCCGGAAAGCCGGATTTGAATCCAGTCTCCTTTTTCCTCCAGAATCGGATATGTTTCATCCCGCTTGACGACGCTGACGATGTCATGGCTCAATCCGGGTCCGCTTCTGACGTTGATCTTATCAGTGGCGACCACGGCTTCTCCTATGGCCGCAGAAGCTGTATTGGATGATGTATATAAGGCCGCTTGAGCGATCAGGATCATCGAGAGGATCAAGATTGCACTCTTTCGCATAATAATTCTTCATCTCCTCCTTTCTTAGAAAACTTGAAAACAGTACTTCTTCCTTTATATCGTATATTCCTTGCTGTTTTTTTAATAAAATGAAAATGATTTGTTTATACTATAGAAAAAAGCGATCTAAAGGATGTTGCGAGATGAGGTATGATCATCGTATGGGAAAAGCGATTCATGAACAAGAAGCGAATTTGCATCTTAAGGATCATGTTGATCCTGAGCATATCGGTTATTTGGAAGAAACGGCAACAGAGCTCGGCCTGACGTCAAAAGAATCGATCAAGAATAAAAAGAACCGCATTTAGGGTTGACACACAATCGTAACACTCGTATTATAATATAAATTAGTGTACATATAAGTTAGAACTGAAGATGGAGAATAGTAGGTAAGAGTACGTGAAAAGAGAGGAACCGCCCTGGGCTGAAAGCGGTCTGCACGGTATCTTATCCGAATGAACACTCCGAAGGTTTCCCGCTGAAAGCTTATTTTCGGAGCAATTAGGCGGCGGACGTGAACCTGCGTTAAAGGAATGAAAGCGGGAACTGCCAGGCAGTTCCAACTAGGGTGGCACCACGGGTATAACTCTCGTCCCTACTATTGGTTTTATAGTAGGCTCGGGGGTTTTTTCTATTTTTCAGAAGAGAAAACAGGTATGAAAAAGAGGAGGCTTTACAAATGGCATTTAACATTCCAAGGGGAACACAGGACATCCTCCCCGGAGAATCAGAGCGCTGGCAATATGTCGAGAACATTGCGAGAGAGACTTGTCATGCATATCACTATAAAGAAATCAGGACGCCGATTTTTGAACATACAGAATTATTCTCACGGGGTGTAGGAGAATCGACGGATATCGTTCAAAAAGAGATGTATACATTCGCAGATAAAAAAGGGAGAAGCCTCACGCTTCGTCCTGAAGGTACGGCTTCTGCGGTACGCTCGTTTGTTGAAAATAAACTATTTGCGAATCCGACGCAGCCGACAAAGCTGTATTATATCGGACCGATGTTCCGCTATGAACGGCCTCAAACCGGGCGCTACCGTCAATTCTATCAATTCGGCGTCGAAGCGATCGGTTCGAGCGATCCGGCGATCGATGCGGAAGTCATTGCCCTGGCGATGAGCGTATACCGAAAAGCCGGTCTGCAAAATGTGAAGCTCGTCATTAACAGCCTTGGCGACAAAACGAGCCGCATTGCGCACAGGGAAGCGCTGATCCGCCACTTTGAGCCGCGCATTGATGAGTTTTGCGGAGACTGCCAAAAACGCCTCAAGCAAAACCCGCTCAGGATTTTGGATTGCAAAAAGGACAGAGAGCATGAGCTTTTGAAAACGGCTCCTTCGATTCTTGATTATTTAAATGACGAATCGAAAGCATACTTTGAAAAGGTTCAGCAATATTTAACAGATATCGGGATTTCGTTTGAAGTGGATCCGAACCTCGTCAGGGGGCTTGACTACTATAACCATACGGCTTTTGAAATCATGAGTGATGCAGAAGGCTTCGGCGCCATCACGACGCTCGCTGGAGGGGGCCGCTATGACGGCCTTACCGAGGAAATCGGCGGACCGAAAGCGCCGGGCATCGGCTTTGCGATGAGCATCGAGCGCCTGCTTGCCGCAATTGACGCCGAAAATGTGAAGCTTGCTGTCGATGAAGGACTCGACTGCTATATCGTGACGCTGGGGGAAAAGGCGAAGGACTATTCCGTATCCCTTCTCTACAAGCTGAGGGAGGAAGGAATCTCCGGCGACATCGATTACGAATTTAAAAAAATGAAAGGCCAGTTTAAAGCGGCCGACCGCCTCAACGCAAAATATATCGCGATTTTAGGCGAAGATGAACTCAAGGACAACAAAATCAATGTCAAAGATGCAAAAACGGGAGAACAACAGGAAATCAAACTTGACGAATTCATCCGTTTTATGAAAGCAAACACTGAAAGGTAAAGGAGAGGAACGCTTTGTTTGGACGAACGTATTATTGTGGCGAAATCACGGAGAAGGCGATTGGAGAAACCGTTGTACTAAAAGGATGGGTTCAAAAAAGACGCGATCTCGGAGGTCTGATTTTCATCGATTTAAGAGACCGATCCGGCATCGTTCAGGTTGTCTTTAATCCCGATCTTTCCGCAGATGCGCTCAAAACGGCGGAAACGATCCGCAGTGAATACGTGCTTGACATCACGGGCAAAGTCGTCGCACGCGAAGAAGCCACGGTCAATCCCAACCTGAAAACAGGCAAAATTGAAATCCAGGCTGAATCGGTCACCGTGCTGAGCGCGGCAAAAACGCCTCCTTTCGCGATCAGTGACCAGGCCTCCGAAGTGTCTGAAGACGTCAGATTGAAGCACAGGTATCTCGACTTGCGGCGGCCGGAGATGTACAACACGTTAAAAATGCGGCATAACGTTACGAAAGCCGTCCGCAGCTTCCTTGACGATAACGGCTTTATCGATATAGAAACACCGGTATTGACAAGAAAAACGCCTGAAGGAGCGCGCGATTATCTCGTACCGAGCCGCGTTCATGAAGGCGAATTTTACGCACTGCCGCAGTCCCCGCAGCTTTTCAAGCAGCTATTGATGGTGTCCGGTTTTGACCGCTACTATCAAATCGCTCGCTGCTTCAGGGATGAAGATTTGCGCGCCGACCGCCAGCCGGAGTTTACGCAGATCGATATCGAAATGTCGTTTATGAGCCAGGAAGACATCATGAAGCTTGCTGAAGAGATGATCGCCAGGGTGCTGCTGGAAACACGGGGCATTGAAATCCCGCTGCCGCTGCCGAGAATGTCTTATCAAGATGCGATGAACCTTTATGGTTCAGACAAACCTGATACACGGTTCGGCATGCTGTTGACCGATGTGTCAGAAACCGTAAAGGACTCTGATTTTAAAGTATTTGCGTCAGCCGTGGCAAATGGAGGCGCAGTCAAAGCAATAAACGTAAAAGGGGCAGCATCCAAATATTCGCGGAAAGACATCGATGCGCTCGGCGAATTCGCCGCAAACTACGGGGCGAAAGGACTGGCATGGCTGAAAGCCGAAGCGGACGGTTTAAAAGGGCCGATTGCGAAGTTCTTCCAGGATGAAAAAGGACAGGCGCTCGCTGAAGCGCTAAACGCGGCGGAAGGGGACCTCATCCTCTTTGTCGCAGACCGGCTGGAAGTCGCCAATGACGCTCTCGGCGCACTGCGCTTAAAGCTCGGAAAAGATTTGAAACTGATCGATGAAAGCTTGTTCAACTTTTTATGGGTTGTGGATTGGCCGCTTCTTGAGTATGACTCAGAAGAAGGACGCTTCTATGCGGCGCACCACCCGTTCACGATGCCTGTCCGGGAAGACCTGGAACTGGTCGACACGAATCCGGAAGACATGAAAGCTCAAGCCTATGACCTCGTCTTAAACGGCTATGAGCTGGGCGGCGGATCGATCCGTATTTTTGAAAAAGACGTTCAGGAGAAAATGTTTGCGCTTCTCGGTTTATCTGAGGAAGAGGCGAAAGAACAGTTCGGCTTCCTGCTTGAGGCGTTTGAATACGGGGCTCCCCCGCACGGCGGAATCGCGCTCGGCCTTGACCGGCTTGTGATGCTGCTCAGCGGCCGAACCAATTTGAGAGATACGATCGCCTTCCCGAAAACAGCAAGCGCAAGCTGTCTGTTGATGGAAGCTCCTAGCGAAGTTGACAGCGCCCAGCTCGATGAGCTGCACCTGTCAATCAACCGCAAAGTTCGACAGTAAATTGTAAAATATACGGCTGTTCATCCCATTGAAAATCAAGGGGACGTATGATATCATTTTTAACAAATAAAGTCCTGATGTGTTTGTTGTACACCTAGTTTTGACCGAACATTTCTTTACTTGGGAGTTCATTGTTTTCAAACGGAGTAAATGCCTCTTTTCACTCGAAACCGGAGGACTTGCAAAGTTTGGAACAGAACACCCACCTGCCGAGAGCGGGATCAAAACGAAGGAATGCGGCAACGGCACAATCGGGACTTTTTTGTAGTTTGAAAATTTTGGCCATACTTAGAAAAGTGTATGAGACAAAAGCAAAAATATGAATGAAAATTGAACAGACAGCTTGTTTAATGACCCGATTATGATAAGATACTATCGGTAACTGTATATAAAGATGGAGTGAGATTCTTGTTACATCAGTTTTCACGCAATGAATTAGCGATTGGCAAAGAAGGATTGAAAATTTTAAAAAACAGCACGGTTGCCGTTTTGGGAATCGGCGGCGTCGGTTCGTTCGCGGCAGAAGCGCTCGCCCGCTCCGGAGTCGGCAGAATCGTAATGGTCGATAAAGACGACGTTGACATCACAAACGTCAACCGTCAGCTTCCCGCGCTGCTTTCGACGGTCGGCCAGCCCAAGGTTGACTTGATGAAGGCAAGGATCGCCGATATCAACCCGGAATGCGATTGCATCGCCTTAAAGATGTTTTATACGGAAGAAACGTATGAGCAGTTTTTTGCCTATGAACCTGACTATGTGATCGACGCCTCGGATACGATTCATTATAAGATCCATTTAATGAAGGAGTGCCTCAAGCGGAACATCAAGATCATTTCAAGCATGGGCGCGGCCAATAAGACGGATCCGACGAGGTTTCAAGTCGCCGATATTTCAAAAACGCACACAGATCCGATTGCAAAAGTGATTCGGACGAGACTGCGCAAAGAAGGCATTACAAAAGGCATTAAAGTCGTCTTTTCCGATGAAAGCCCAATCGTGATCCGCGAAGACGTCCGCAAAGTCGTCGGAAATGATGAGGCGAAAATCCGCAAAGCGCAGATGCCGCCGTCATCAAACGCCTTTGTTCCGTCAGTCGCCGGCTTAATCATGGGCGGCCATGTGGTCATGGAGCTATTGAAAGATATTCCGATCAAAAGGGTGAAAGATAAATAATGCAAAAGGATAGCAAGGAAATGCCGCCGGCTATCCTTTTTGCCGTTTTGGAGGAAGTTCATGAGAAGATGGAGCAAAGATAAAAGGCGATTGGACGATTTGATATGCGAAAGTCTAAAAAATCGGGTGAACTTTCACGTTACGGCATATCGAAAAGCCCATGATTAAATGGGGAGGGCTTTCATTAATGTGGACGGGAAAGATATATTCAGCATGTGCACGCTTACAGCGATAAACAAAACGACCGAAATAGAGTCCCGATCCAATAGCGTAAGAAATGTTGATGATGTAACGGAAAACGAGCGGATTTATGACGAAGCCCTGCATCAGGCAAATGAAGACGGACATTTTTATCGATACCAATTTTTTGCTGCGCTTGACGAGTATTTCACAAACAGTATTAATCAAACATTGTCGTCTGAACAAGTTCTTGTCAGAATGCTCGGAATGATAGATAGAAGGACGGGCAGACGCCGGCTCTTAAAAATGGTACCGGTCATTGACCGCGAACACGAAATCGTCAAGTATTTTTACAAGCTCAGAACGGAAGCGGAACGAAAAATGGCCCGTCTCCCCGGATAAAGGGGGATGGGCCGTTTTTCATTTTGTCTTCATCAGCTTGTCATATACCTGTTTAAGCGCGAGTTCAAATTTTCCCGTCTGCTTCGGTTCGTAATACACTTTGTTTTTCAATGGATCAGGCAGGTATTGCTGCTTGACCCAGCCGTTTTCGTAGTCGTGCGGGTATTTGTAATCAACGCCCCTGCCAAGCTCGGCAGCCCCTTTATAATGGGCGTCTTTTAAGTGTTTCGGCACATCGCCGATTTTTCCTGACCGGACGTCTGCCAAAGCCTTGTCAACTGCGAGGATGGCCGAGTTTGATTTAGGCGACAGGCAAAGCTCGATTACGGCGTTTGCCAGAGGAATGCGCGCTTCGGGGAACCCGATCCGTTCCGCTGTTTGAATCGCTTGGAGCGTTCTCCCGCCGGCCTGCGGGTTTGCAAGTCCGATATCCTCATAAGCGATGACGAGAAGCCTCCGGGCAAGGCTTTCCAAATCACCGCCTTCCATCAGCCGCGCCAAATAATGGAGAGCAGCATTCACGTCAGATCCCCTGATCGATTTTTGAAAGGCGGAGATCACGTCATAATGAGCGTCACCGTCTTTGTCATGTGCGAAGCTTTTTTTCTGGAGGCATTCTTCCGCCGTTTCCGTCGTAATATGAATGATTCCTTCTTCATTTTCTTTTGTCGACAGAACGGCAAGCTCCACTGCATTTAGTGCCGAACGGACGTCTCCGCCGCAGCCTGCCGCGAAATGGTCGAGCGCTTTCTCGTCAATCTCAACCTGATATGAACCTAAGCCTCTGTGCTCGTCATGCAGAGCCCGTTCGATGGCTGTTTTGATTTGGTCCGGGCTCAAAGGGTGCAGCTCGAAAATTTGCGTTCTGCTTCTGATCGCCGGATTAATCGCATGATAAGGATTGGCCGTCGTCGCCCCGATCATGATGATCATTCCGTTTTCCAAATACGGCAGAAGGAAATCCTGTTTGCCTTTGTCGAGCCGGTGCACCTCGTCCAATATTAATATCACCTGACCGGACATTTTCGCTTCAGCGGCAACTGCTTCCATGTCCTTTTTGTTGTTGATCACCGCGTTCAGCTTCCGGAAGGCGATGCTTGTGCTCCCGGCAATGGCCGTTGCGATCGATGTTTTTCCGATGCCGGGCGGCCCGTACAGGATCATGGACGAAAGGTGCTTTGCCTGCACCATCCGCTGAATGATCTTGCCTTCTCCTACGAGATGATCTTGGCCGAGAACCTCTTCAATTTTTGTCGGACGCATTCGAAATGCTAATGGTTTCATGATCAATCTCTCCTGAATATATTCTTTTTATAGAGTAACGGAAAAAAGACGATTAGAAAAGAAATCAATATGGCAACACTGATTATATAGCGGAAAATGAAAGTTTATATAAAGTGTGCTATAATTACCTGTAATCTATCAGACGGACAAGCAAAATGCTTGCCGGCATATAGCGGCTTGTACACGCAGAAGAAATATCCGGACGGCCGACAGCAGGGCGGGGATATCTTTTTTTCGGCGGAAATCTCCGTAACGAAATGCGGTTTACGGCTTCCGCATCCTGTGAGAGGGCCCAGAGTACCTTCGTCCGGAGCGAAACTCGGCTAAAGACTTTCACGTCCTGTGAAACGGCCTGAGTAACTTCGTCCTGAAGGCATGATTTTGTTATAGGTTAGAGGTGTTTAATTTGAAAATATCAACTAAAGGCAGATACGGGCTGACGATTATGATTGAGCTTGCCAAGAAGCATGGCGAAGGCCCGACTTCTTTGAAAAGCATTGCCCAGACAAACGATTTATCCGAGCATTATTTGGAACAGCTTGTATCCCCGTTGCGGAATGCCGGGCTTGTCAAAAGCATCCGCGGCGCATACGGCGGCTATATTCTTGGCGATGACCCAGCTTCCATTACGGCGGGCGACATTATCCGCGTGCTGGAAGGCCCGATCAGCCCCGTTGAAGTGCTTGAAAACGAGGAGCCTGCCAAACGCGAGCTGTGGATCAAGATCCGCGACGCCGTCAAGGAAGTGCTTGACTCCACGACGCTCGAAGACTTGGCAAGCTATACGGAAGGCGATCAGGAAGCCTATATGTTTTACATTTAAGACTTGAGGTGTAATGAGGATGGAACGGATTTATTTAGATCATGCAGCAACTTCTCCGACCGATCCGCGCGTAGTAGAAAAAATGCTGCCTTATTTTACGGAAAACTTCGGCAATCCTTCAAGCATTCATTCCTTCGGCAGAGAAGGCCGGAAATGGATTGATGATGCAAGGGCGATGATCGCCGGGGAAATCGGAGCGCGTGAGAATGAAATCGTTTTTACGAGTGGCGGCACGGAAGCCGACAATATGGCGATTTTAGGAAGCGCGCAGGCGAATAAGGATAAAGGAAAGCACATCATCACGACCAAGATAGAGCATCACGCAGTACTGCATACATGCAACAGGCTGGAGGAAATGGGCTTTGATGTGACATACCTTGACGTTGACAAAAGCGGCCGGGTTTCCGCCCGGCAAGTCGAGGATGCGCTGCGCGATGATACCATCCTTGTCACGGTAATGTACGGAAATAATGAAGTGGGGACGCTTCAGCCGATTGACGAAATCGGAGCGCTTGTAAAAGACCATCAGGCATTGTTCCACACAGATGCCGTTCAGGCGTTCGGTTTCTTGCCGATCGATGTAAAAGGCAGCCATATCGACATGATGTCTGTTTCCGGGCACAAACTGAATGGACCGAAGGGGACAGGCTTTTTGTATGTCAATGAAAAAGCGAAGCTCACGCAGATTGTTTTCGGAGGCGAACAGGAACGCAAACGCCGGGCCGGAACGGAAAACGTGCCAGGGATCGTGGGGTTGAGCGAAGCCGTTATTCTCACAAAACAGGAAAGAGAAGAAAAAACGGCTCTTTACCGCCGCTTCAAAAACATCATCACCAAAACGCTTGAACGTGAAGGCGTCCAATTTGAAGTGAACGGAAGTCTTGAGGACAGTCTTCCCCATATTTTGAACTTGTACTTCCCGGGGGTTTCGGTCGAGGCGCTGCTCGTTAACTTGGATATGGCCGGCATCGCGGTATCGAGCGGATCGGCCTGCACCGCCGGATCGGTTCTTCCTTCCCATGTTCTCTCCGCGATGTTCGGCGAACATGCAGATCAGCTCACTTCATCAATACGGATCAGCTTCGGCTTTGGCAATACCGAAGAGCAAATAAAGCGCGCGGCAGAAGAGCTCGCAAAGGTTGTAGATCGTCTGGCGTGAGCTAAAGATTCGCATCGCGCTTGATAATGATGATATGATCTGTGAAGGATAAGTTAATGAATTGATTTATTGGAGTTGATGAAAATGACGAAGCGGCCTGAAGATACACGGGTAGTCGTCGGAATGTCCGGTGGCGTTGATTCTTCTGTCGCAGCCCTGCTTTTGAAAGAGCAAGGCTACGATGTCATCGGGATTTTTATGAAAAACTGGGATGACACCGATGAAAACGGGTTTTGCACCGCTACGGAAGATTATGAAGATGTCATTAAAGTCTGTAACCAAATCGGCATCCCGTATTATGCGGTTAATTTTGAAAAGCAATATTGGGAAAAGGTGTTCCAATATTTTCTTGATGAATATAAAGCGGGCAGAACGCCGAATCCCGATGTCATGTGCAATAAAGAAATTAAATTTAAAGCCTTTTTGGAGCACGCTTTGTCGCTTGGCGCAGACTATCTTGCCACAGGCCATTATGCGAGGGTCGACCGTACGGAAGGCAGGGTTAAAATGCTGAGGGGACTTGACGAAAATAAAGACCAGACGTATTTCCTGAACCAGCTGACAGAAGAACAGCTTGATAAAGTGCTGTTCCCGATCGGCGAGCTGCAAAAAAGCCGCGTCCGCGAAATCGCAAAAGAAGCGGGACTTGCGACGGCGGCGAAAAAAGACAGCACGGGCATCTGCTTTATCGGCGAACGGAATTTCAAAACATTCCTCAGCCAATATCTGCCGGCACAGCCGGGAGAGATGCGGACGATGGAAGGCGAAGTCAAAGGCAGCCACGACGGTTTGATGTATTACACGATCGGGCAAAGGCACGGCCTTGGCATCGGCGGAAGCGGAGAGCCGTGGTTTGTCGTCGGAAAAGATCTCGAAAAAAATATTTTGTATGTTGATCAAGGCTTTGACAACCCGCTCTTGTATTCAGACAAGATCACGGCGACAAACGTGAGCTTTGTGCACAGCGGCGCCTTCAGAGATGAGTCTGAACTTTCCTGCACGGCTAAGTTCCGCTATCGCCAAGCTGATCATGAGGTCACCGTCAAAATGACCGGAACCGATGAAGCGGAAGTCATTTTTAAAGAGCCTGTCCGCGCCGTGACGCCTGGACAAGCGGTCGTCTTTTACAGAGGCGAAGAATGCCTTGGCGGCGGAACGATCGATGATGTATACAAAGACGGGCAAAAGCTCTGGTATGTATAATAAACAAAGCCCCGGAATCCTGGGGCTTGACGGCTGTCGACTTTGTCGACGGCCTTTTTAAAATCGAGCACGAAAGGGAGAAGGCTTTTGGACTACAACCAAATCGGAATTGATGCCATGCAAAAGGGAGACTTTGAAAAAGCGGCCGAAGCATTTACAAAAGCAATCGATAAAAACAGCGGCGATGCCGTTCCGTACATCAACTTTGCAAACCTGCTGTCGGCACTCGGCGAATTGGACAGGGCGCTCGCCTTTTATGAAAGGGCGGTAAGCCTTGATGAAAAAGCCGGAGCGGCTTATTATGGAGCCGGAAATGTCTATGTCATGAAAGAGCGCTACCAAGAGGCAAAGGATATGTTTGAAAAAGCATACCGGACGGGCATGGAAAACAGCGACTTGTTTTATATGCTCGGAACCGTGCTCGTAAAACTTGAGCAGCCGAAGCTCGCTTTGCCGTATTTGCAGAGGGCGGCCGAATTGAATGAAGCGGATCACGAAGCCCGCTTTCAATACGGGCTGTGCCTTGCCAACGAAGGCCTGCTGGACGAAGCGATCGCCCAGTTTTCCACAGTAACGGAGCTCAATCCGGGGCATGCCGATGCTTATTATAATTTAGGCGTTGCATACGCCTATCAGGAAAACCGGGAAAAAGCGCTTGCGATGCTGAACAAAGCGATCGACATACAGCCTGACCATTTCTTGAGCATCCAGGCCAAGCAATTGCTCGAAGAAGCATGATGCCGAGAGCGCTGTAAAGGAGGGAGGAGCACAGTGAAACACCAAAATCCGGACCAAATGCGAATGGATGAGGCGTCCTTTCTGAAGGGAACGGTAACAACTGTCATCTATCACAACGAAACAAATCTCTATACCGTGCTGAAAGTAAAAGTCCAGGAAACATCTGAATCGTTTGATGAGAAAACCGTTTCCGTCACAGGTTATTTTCCGGCGATCTTTGAAGATGAAACGTATACGTTTTACGGAAAAACCGCCTCCCATCCGAAGTTCGGCCTCCAATTTCAGACGGATCATTTTAAAAAAGAAGTCCCCACGACAAAAGAGGGCGTCATTCAATATTTGTCGAGCGACTTGTTTGAAGGCATCGGCAAAAAAACGGCAGAAGAAATCGTCAATAAGCTCGGGGAAGGCGCGATCAACAAAATTCTGGGCGACGCTTCAGTGCTTTACGACGTCCCGAAGCTGTCAAAGAAAAAAGCGGATAAGCTTGCTGCCGCGCTTCAGCAGCACCAGGGGCTCGAGCAGATCATGATTTCGTTAAGCGAGTTCGGTTTTGGACCCCAGCTTTCGATGAAAATTTATCAGGCATATGAATCGGAAACGCTTGATAAAATCCGCGAAAATCCGTACCAGCTCGTGAAGGACGTCGAAGGGATCGGCTTTGTGAAAGCGGATGAACTGGGCGGCCGAATGGGGATTTCGGGCAGGCATCCAGAACGGGTCAAAGCGGCGATTTTATTTACGATCGAAGCGGCATGCCTGCAGGAAGGGCATACTTACATCGAGACAAAACAGCTCATCATCGAGACGCAAAAGCTGCTGAACCAGTCGCCAGGCGAAGAAAAGGTGACCGAAATGGATGTGGCGGATTCGATCATTTCGCTCGGCGAACAAAAGGAATTGTTCATAGAAGATGACAGGTGCTACTATCCTTCGCTTTACTATGCTGAACAAAGCTTTGCCAAAAGGGTGCTGACGATCGCGGAACAAACCGAATATGACGATCAGTTCCCCGAATCGGAATTTTTGCTTGCTTTAGGGGAGCTTGAGGAACGGATGCAGGTTCAGTACGCGCCAAGCCAAAAAGAAGCGATTCAAAAAGCGCTGATGTCTCCGATGCTCCTTTTAACCGGAGGACCGGGGACTGGGAAAACGACGGTCATCAGGGGAATTGTCGAATTGTACAGCGAGCTTCACGGTTTGAGCTTGAATCCGGCTGATTATAAAAAAGACGAGGCGTTTCCGTTTGTCCTGGCTGCGCCGACAGGCAGAGCGGCCAAACGGATGAGCGAGTCGACGGGGCTTCCGGCCGTGACGATTCACAGGCTCCTCGGCTGGAACGGTTCTGAAGGGTTTACACATGACGAGGACAACCCGATCGAAGGCCGGCTGGTGATTATCGACGAGACGAGCATGCTCGATATATGGCTTGCCAATCAATTGTTCAAAGCGATACCCAACCGGATACAGGTCATCATGGTCGGAGACGAAGATCAGCTTCCGTCCGTCGGACCGGGACAGGTGCTCAGGGATCTTTTAGCCTCGAACGTCATTCCTTCCGTCAGATTAACCGATATCTACCGGCAGGCTGAAGGTTCATCAATCGTGGAACTTGCGCATGATATGAAAAAGGGCCGGCTGCCGCAAAATTTGACAGCGCCGACAAAGGACCGGTCATTTATCAGGTGCCGTCAGCAGCAAATGAAAGAGGTCGTGGAAAAAGTCGTCCAAAACGCATTGCAAAAAGGGTATTCCGCACGGGACATCCAAGTGCTCGCTCCGATGTACAGAGGACCGGCGGGAATCAATGAATTAAACGCGCTTTTGCAAAACATCCTCAATCCGCCGAAGCAAAAAGGCAGGGAATTGAAGTACGGGGATGTCGTCTACAGGACGGGAGATAAAGTTCTTCAGCTCGTCAACCAGCCGGAGCACAATGTGTTTAACGGAGATATGGGAGAAATCGTCTCCATCTTTTATGCGAAGGAAAATACGGAAAAAGAAGACATGGCCGTCGTCTCTTTCGACGGCAACGAGATCACATTCACCAAAAAGGATTTTAATCAGTTTACGCATGCTTACTGCTGTTCGATTCATAAATCGCAGGGCAGCGAATTTCCGATCGTCATCCTTCCCGTCGTCAAAAGCTATTACCGGATGCTGAGAAGAAATCTGCTTTATACGGCAATTACAAGAAGCAAAAAATTTCTCATTTTGTGCGGCGAAGAGGAAGCGCTCGAATGGGGCATCAAAAACAAAGATTCCTCTGAAAGGCAGACTTCGCTCAAGAGAAGGCTTCAGCAGGCAGCGCATGAAGAAGACGAAGAGCTCGCCGCGCTCCAAAAGGAGCTGCCGTTTAGCATATATGACGCCAATATCGGCATGGAGGGCATTACACCGTTTGACTTTATGGAAAAAGAGGCGGAATAAAGCTTTTTCATGGAATCCATTTCATCGTATGAGTCCCGTTCCAACGGCAGAACCTAAGACTGTTCTGAAAAAGGTGGTTGATCACACTTTGAGAACATGCAATGAGCTGGAAGGGCTCAATGTCTACGACAGGCAGTCGTCTCTTTTGCTTGGAGCGGTGACAGATATTTGTTTTTCCCAGGAAGGGACATGCCTCGGATTTGTCATGGAAGAGAAGCGGCGCTTTTACAACCATCGCTCGCTCCTTCCGCTTCCCTCCGTCACTGAGATTAATCGTGACGGGATATTCGTTGATTTCACCGTATTTAAGCCGATGCAAATCCCAAAGCAGAGCATTTCCTATGACCAGCTTAAACAAAAAATGGTCAAAAACGGGAGCGGCGATACGCTGGGAATACTGGAAGATGTATACTTTTCTTCCGACTCGGGCATAATCGTATCATACGAACTTTCAGACGGTTTTTTTGCCGACTTGTCAGGCGACAAAAAGCACATCCAGCCATCAGGCGAACCGCTTCAAGTAGGCAGAAGCACAATCGTCCTGAATTAAATAAGAGGTGTGTATACGAATGCTGATCTGCCCGAACTGCAAAGGCAAAGACATCGGAAAAATCGGTGTGAATCAATACTATTGCTGGGGATGCTTCATAGAGCTGACCCTTTCGAAAGGAAAAATTTCAACCCATCAGGTGGAAGAAGACGGAACATTGAGCAGTCTTGACGATCTGTTTACGGATGACGAACGTACGATTAACCTTTGAATGGAGGTTAGAATGTTGAATCGGACAATGACTTCTCTCATTTCGTTAGGTGCCGGGGCGTTGATGTATTACATGGCGTCTCAAAGCGACATGATGAATAAACGGAACATGAGAAAGCTTAGAAGGCGCGTTATGAGAATGTTTTAAAGAGAGGGGTACCCGTTCTTCGGGTATCCTCTCTTACGTTTCCCTTGCTTCCAAACGTCTCGCTGCAAGCGAAAGACAGTAATTCACCGTAAAATACATCAGGGCAACCAACAGGAAGATAGGGATGAGATAGTTGCCTTTTTGTCCGTTGATCACCTGTGCATTATGGGTCAGTTCCGGCAGGGCGATCACCACGGCCAGCGATGTATCCTTCAAAAGCGAGATGAATTGGCTGACGATCGGCGGGACCATTCTTCTGAGCGCCTGCGGCATGATGATCGACATTAATGTCTGAATATACGTCAAGCCGGAAGAACGGGCCGCTTCAATCTGGCCTTTATCGATCGATTGCAATCCGCTTCTGATGATTTCTGAAAGCATCGCCGACTCAAACACGGTTAATGCTGCAATCGCTGAAGCTGTGATGCCCAGTTTGATGCCGACTTCAGGCAAAGCAAAATAAGTAAAGAAGATAATTAACAACAGCGGCAGATTTCGAATCGTCTCCACGACAACGGCCAGCATGGTTGAGACGACGGGAATATTTGCAAAACGCAGCGTCCCGATGACGCCGCCGATGATAAAGCTGAGAATAATGGAAATAAACGCAACCTTCAACGTGACATAAAAACCGTTTAACAAAAATAAAAGATGGTCTGGTGTATAAGCGCCGGAAAAATCCATAACATGTCACCCTCCTGCCTGTTAATTGCTTTTGGCCAGCTTTTTTTCCAATTGTCCGACTCCAATGCTGAGCGGTATCGTTAACAGCAGATAGAACAGCCCCACAAAAATATAGACGTCAAAGGTGACCAGGGTGCTGGAAGAAATCAGATCCCCTTGATACATTAAATCCATTCCTGCGACAACGCCGAGAATAGAAGAATTTTTGACTAAATTAATAAACTGATTTCCCAGCGGAGGAATCACGATTTTAATCGCCTGCGGCAATATAATGTATCTCATCGTTTGGTTGTAGGTTAAACCGGACGACCTTGCCGCTTCCATTTGTCCTTTTGGCACCGATTGGATTCCGGCGCGTATCGCTTCGGCGATAAATGCCGCCGTATAAATCGTTAACGCGATCGTTCCGGCGGTAAAGCCGTCTATGACCATTCCGCTAGACGGAAGGCCATAGAAGAAAACGAACGTAATCAATAAAAGCGGGATATTGCGGACGAATTCAACATAGGCGGTACCCAGCCAATGTAAAGGTTTCAGCGGCGCAATTCTCATGACGGCAATGATTGTCCCCAGCAAAAAGCTGCAGATTAAACCGATGACGCTTGCTAAAATGGTCGTTTTAAAGCCTTCCAAATACATTTCCCAATTTTCGGTGAGTATCGAGAAGTTCAATACGCTTCACACTCCTTTAACGAAAGCCGGCTATTGTCGTCATCCTTCCTTGATCCATTTTTTGTAGACCTTGTCGTATTCGCCGCTTGATTTCAGCTCTTTTAACGCTTTGTTGATTTCCTTTACCAGCTCTTTTTGTCCTTTTTTCACGGCAATTCCGTACGGCTCTTCGGTAAACGTACCGCCGACTAAGTGGAAGGAAGAATCCTCATCAGCCATTCCGTACAGGATCGCATTATCTGTCGTTAAAGCGTCGCCCTGTCCTGATTTTAAAGCGGTAAAGGCTTCTGCGTAATTTTCGAATTCAAGAACGGAGGCTTCAGGAGCTTCTTTGCGGATGTTTTGTGACGATGTCGACCCTTTTACCGCCAAAACTTTTGTTCCTTTGCCAAGGTCGGCCGTGCTTTTGATCGGGCTGTCTTTTTTGACGAGGAGCGACTGGCCTGCTTCAAAGTACACATCTGAGAAATCGACTTCTTTTTTGCGTTCTTCCGTAATGGTCATGGTGGCGATAATGGCGTCAATTTCGTTATTTTGCAGCATAGGAATCCTTGTTTTGGATGTGACTTCTTTAAACTCGGCTTTGTTTTCGTCGCCGAGAATTTGTTTGGCAAGCTGTTTGGCGATATCGATATCAAAGCCTTCGATTTCGCCTGACTTCGGATCTTTCAAGCCGAACAGCCGCGTGTCATTTTTCACACCGAATACGATTTTGTCCCGCTTTTTAATCGTTTCAAACGTATTCGTATTCCCGCTGTCAGATCCTCCGGTTTCCTTTCCTCCGCAGGCGGCAAGAAGCATGATCGCTAAGAGAGCAGTAAATCCGAATGCCGGGATTTTTTTTATAAGTGACATACCTATTCCTCCAATTCTGTTTAATGGTTTAAGATACGGCTTAAGAACAGACGCGCCCTTTCTTCGCGGGGATTCGCATAGAACTCAGCCGGTATTGCTTCCTCCAAAACTTTTCCTTGGTCGATAAATACGATGCGGTCGGCTACCTCTTTGGCAAACCCCATTTCATGGGTTACGACGACCATTGTCATGCCTTCTTTGGCAAGGGTTTTCATCACGTCCAATACCTCTCCGATCATTTCGGGATCGAGAGCGGACGTCGGTTCGTCAAACAGCATGATGTCAGGCTTCATGGCCAGGCCTCTCGCGATTGCGACCCTTTGCTGCTGGCCGCCGGAAAGCTGGGACGGGTAGGAATCGGCTTTGTCGGGAATGCCGACTTTCTGCAGGTAATATTCGGATGTTTCCTGTGCTTCTTTTACGGGTTTTTTTAATACTTTTATAGGGGCTAGCATGATGTTTTGCAGAACTGTTTTGTGCGGGTAGAGATGAAAGTGCTGGAATACCATTCCGATATTTTGGCGGATTTTATTGATGTCTGTTTTTTTATCGTTCATCACCGTGCCGTTTACCGTTAATGTGCCTTGGTCAATCGTTTCCAGCCGGTTGATGCAGCGGAGCAGCGTGCTTTTTCCCGAGCCGGAGGGGCCGATGATGACGACGACTTCGCCTTTTTTGATATGTAAGTTGATGTCTTTCAAAACATGAAAGTTTCCATAGTGCTTATTTACCTGGTCAAATACAATCATTTTATTCCCCCTTTATGTGTGTCATATCATATAACAAGTAATTCCATCAGCAGGGATATTATACATTTTTACCATTAAAATAGTCAAATAGTTTTGTTAATTCAGAAAAATCAAGCGGTCTATCCGGCTGGTTGGTTTTTCGGGTTTAGTCCATTTTATTCTTATAAAAATCCTTTAATTCGGAGAAAAGAATAATTTTTCAATATCATCGAAAGGATAACAAAAGAGGTGAAAAACATGCTGAAAAAACCGCTGCAGCTTTTAATGTGGATCTCGATTTTCATGCTCTTCCTCCTGACCGTTTATATCTTTTTGCAGCTCCGGATGATATGGGAGCCGGTTTCTCTCCTCTTGAAGTCGATTTTGATCCCTTTGGCGATCGCGGTTTTTATCACTTATCTGCTTCTGCCCATCGTTGAAAAGATTCATCAGGCTGGCGTACCGAGAACCTTGAGCATTCTGATCATTTATCTCCTCTTCTTCGGAGGGCTCGGCTACGGATTTTACAAAGGCGTTCCGATCTTTATCAAGCAGCTGACGGAGCTGTCTGAGGGCATTCCGGTTCTGGCTGCGTCATACGAAAGCATGCTCGATAAGCTGCATGATCATACAAACGCCTGGCCAGACGGTATGCATGACAGAATCGACAAGTTTGTCAATCGGGCTGAAGCGTTTGTAGGAAGCTGGGCGGAACGGACGATTACGAGCATCCGTTTTGTTTTTGACTACATGCTTGTTGCAGCGATTATTCCTTTCCTTGTGTTTTATATGGTGAAAGATATCGACACGATGAAAAAAGCGGTCTGGTACATAACGCCGGCTTCATGGAGAAAAAGAGGCAGCGCGTTCATCCGGGATGTCGACGATTCGCTCGGGGATTACATCAGGGGGCAATTGTTCGTATGTCTTGTCATCGGGCTGGGGGCCGGCCTGTCATTTTGGCTTTTCGGCCTGCCGTATCCGCTGATACTCGGCCTCATGATCGGGGCGACAAACGTCATTCCCTATTTCGGGCCCATCATCGGGGCAGTCCCGGCTCTTATGGTTGCAGCTGCTTTGTCGACAAAGCTTATCATCGTTGTGATTGCGACGATTTTGACTCTGCAGTTTATTGAAAGCAATATTCTCGGACCGCTCGTTGTCGGAAAAAGCCTGCACATGCACCCCGTTGTCATCATGCTCGGCCTCCTTGCCGGCGACGAATTGGCCGGCATCATCGGGATGATTCTCGCGGTTCCGGTGATGGCCGTATTAAAGGTCATGTTCGCCCATTTTTTGGCGGCGAGGAAAGCCTGACCGCAGGGAGAATTGACATTCACTGCATCGTTGTCTATAATTTCGAGATAGACATACATACGAATCTCGACTGACGGATCCGAGTATACTGAAGCCCTGTTTACAGAGAAAAGCTCCTTTAGGCTGAAAGAGCTTTAGCAGAAGATCAGTAGAAGCTAATCCTGAGTGCAGGCGAAAACCTGCCGTCTTTATCCGGCGTTATACGGATATCAAGGTGATGGACGAATCTGTCCATAATCAGGGTGGTACCGCGAGAGGAGCTCTCGTCCCTGTGCAGCTGCAAGGTTTGCATGGGACGGGGGCTTTTTATATTGCATGCATCAATTAAAGGAGGAAACACAGTGAAGACATTAACATCCGCAGAAGTGCGTCAAATGTTTTTAGATTTTTTTAAAGAAAAAGGCCATACCGTTGAACCGAGCGCCTCTCTCATTCCGCACGAGGATCCATCCTTGCTCTGGATCAACAGCGGAGTCGCGACGCTGAAAAAATACTTTGACGGACGGGTGGTACCTGAAAATCCGCGCATTTGCAACGCCCAAAAATCGATCCGGACGAACGACATTGAAAACGTCGGAAAAACGGCCCGGCATCACACGTTCTTTGAAATGCTCGGAAACTTTTCGATCGGCGATTACTTTAAAGAAGAAGCGATCGAATGGGCATGGGAATTTTTAACCGACAAAAAATGGATCGGCTTTGACCCTGAACGCTTGTCTGTTACCGTTCACCCGGAAGATGATGAAGCGTACGAATTGTGGGCAAAAAAAATCGGCATTCCGGAAGAGCGGATCATCAGACTGGAAGGGAACTTCTGGGACATCGGCGAAGGACCGAGCGGCCCGAATACAGAAATTTTCTACGACCGCGGCGAAGCATACGGCAACGATCCTGAAGATCCGGAACTGTATCCCGGCGGAGAAAACGAGCGCTATCTTGAAATCTGGAACCTCGTGTTTTCCGAATTCAACCACAATCCGGACGGAACGTACACGCCGCTTCCGAAGAAAAACATTGATACGGGAATGGGGCTTGAGCGGATGGTATCCGTTATTCAGGACGCCAAAACAAACTATGATACAGACCTGTTTATGCCGATCATCAAAGCAACCGAAGCCATTTCAGGCGAAGCATACGGAACATCGAAAGAAAAGGATACCGCCTTTAAGGTGATCGCCGACCATATCCGGACGGTTGCATTTGCGGTAGGCGACGGAGCTCTTCCGTCAAACGAAGGCCGCGGCTATGTCATCAGAAGGCTGCTTCGCCGCGCCGTGCGCTATGCAAAAGCAATCAATATCAACCGGCCGTTTATGTATGAGCTTGTGCCTGTCGTAGCTGACATCATGGCTGCTTTCTACTCAGAAGTAAAAGAAAAAGCCGAATTTATCGCCAAAGTGATCAAAACGGAGGAAGAACGCTTCCATGAAACGCTGAACGAAGGGCTCGCGATCCTCTCGGAGGTCATCGGAAAAGAGAAGAAAAAAGGAAACGGCGTCATTTCAGGCGAAGATGTCTTCAAGCTTTACGATACGTACGGATTCCCTGTCGAACTGACTGAAGAGTACGCTGAAGACGAAGGCATGAAGGTCGATCATGAAGGCTTTGAACGCGAAATGAACAAGCAGCGCGAACGCGCGCGCCAGGCCCGGCAGGATGTCGGCAGCATGCAGGTTCAAGGCGGCGCGCTCCGCGATATCATGACAGAAAGCAAGTTCGTCGGCTATTCTGTGCTGAAAAACGACACGAAAATCACAGAACTTCTTCAGGAAGGCGAGCTTGCCGATCTTGTTCATGAAGGAAGCAAAGTTCAAATCATGCTGGAAGAGACGCCGTTCTATGCAGAAAGCGGCGGACAAATCGGCGACAAAGGCTGGCTGAGAAGCGAAGAAGCGGCAGTCCGCATCACGGATGTCAAAAAAGCGCCGAACGGTCAGCACCTGCACGAAGGAATCGTTGAAAGCGGAACGGTTCAAAAAGGCATGAGCGTCTCCGCAGAAGTGACGGAGCGCTTCAGAAAAGACATCGTCAAAAACCACACGGCGACACACCTGCTCCATCAGGCTTTAAAAGACGTGCTCGGAACGCATGTCAACCAGGCCGGATCGCTTGTGACCGGCAGCCGTCTGCGCTTTGACTTCTCCCATTTCGGACAGGTTACAAAAGAAGAACTGGCGCAAATCGAGGCAAAAGTGAACGAGAAAATTTGGGATTCGATTCCTGTTGAAATCGATCTGAAACCGATTGATGAAGCAAAGGCAATGGGCGCTATGGCATTGTTTGGAGAAAAATACGGCGACATCGTCCGCGTTGTCAAAGTCGGCGATTACAGCATCGAGCTGTGCGGAGGCTGCCACGTGAAAAACACCGCCGAAATCGGCCTCTTTAAAATCGTTTCCGAATCCGGAATCGGCGCCGGAACGCGCCGGATCGAAGCGGTAACAGGCAAGGGCGCATACCAGGAAATGAATGTTAAGCTTGAATTGCTCGAGCATGCGGCAGATGCGCTAAAAACAAACGTAAAAGAAGTGCCGAAACGGATCGAATCGCTCCAAGCCGATTTAAAAGCGGTTCAGAGGGAAAATGAATCCCTGCTCGCCAAGCTCGGCAACAAAGAAGCGGGAGAGATTTTGGAAAGAGTGAAAGAAATCGGCGGAATCAAACTGCTCGCCGAAAAAGTAAACGCGAAAGACATGAATCACCTCAGGACGATGGTCGACGAACTGAAAGCGAAATTAGGCTCAGGTGTCATCGTGCTTGGCGCAGTGCAAAACGAAAAAGTGAATATTTCTGCGGGAGTTACAAAAGATTTAATAGAGCGTGGTTTTCACGCTGGCAAACTCGTCAAACAAGTCGCTGAAGCGTGCGGAGGCGGCGGTGGCGGCCGTCCAGACATGGCCCAGGCCGGGGGGAAACAGCCTGAAAAATTGGAAGAAGCTTTATCTTCTGCAGAAGAATGGGTGAAATCCGTTTTATAAAAAGCCGATGTAGTGTAGAATGGTGATATAAGGTATTCAGGCTAAACACTTTGGCCTTTCGAATTTGGGAAAGAGGTGCAAAACGGTGAGCTCATTTGATAAGACGATGAAATTTAACTTTTCCGACGATTCAATGGAAACCAATGTGAATGAAGTGCTGATAACCGTCCATGATGCGCTTCAGGAAAAAGGCTACAACCCGATCAACCAAATTGTCGGATATTTGCTATCAGGTGATCCCGCTTATATTCCAAGGCATCGCGATGCACGCAATTTGATTCGGAAAATCGAAAGAGACGAGATAATCGAGGAATTGGTTAAATCGTATATAGAAAAGCATAAAGAGGCGTAAAAAAGAATGCGAATATTAGGTCTTGATTTAGGTTCAAAAACGCTCGGCGTCGCGCTGAGCGATGAAATGGGCTGGACGGCTCAGGGAATAGAAACGATCAAAATCGACGAAGCGGGCGGCGATTTTGGACTTGACCGCTTGGCTGAGTTAACGAAAGACTATACAATAGACAAAATTGTCCTCGGATTTCCCAAAAATATGAACGGTACCGTCGGGCCAAGGGGAGAAGCCAGCCAGAAATTTGCGGAAGTCCTAGAAGACGCGTTTCATGTCCCCGTCGTGCTCTGGGACGAGCGGCTCTCGACGATGGCGGCTGAAAAGATGCTGATTTCAGCTGATGTCAGCAGGCAAAAACGAAAAAAAGTAATCGATAAAATGGCGGCGGTGATGATCCTTCAAGGGTATCTCGACAGCCTAAATACATGAGGTGATCAAATGGAACACGGTGAAAAAAACATTACGATCGTAGACGATAAAGGAAATGAACAGCTTTGTGAAGTGTTATTCACATTTGACAGCGATAAATTTGATAAATCGTACGTCCTGTATTATCCGATTGAAGCGCAGGATGATGAGGAAATCGAAATCCATGCTTCAAGCTTCATTCCGAACGAAAACGGCGAAGACGGCGAGCTGATGCCGATCGAAACTGAGGAAGAATGGGATATGATCGAAGAGACGCTGAACACGTTTTTAGCCGACGAAGAGGAAGAAGAATAAAAAAAGCTGCCGCAAGGCGGCTTTTTTTTATGACAAAAGTATTGTAATAAATTGCCGAATATCAACGAATCATGTAGTATATACCATGGGAGGAGAGGAGGACATAAATGTTTGAAGACCAGACTAAGAAACCGTTCATAAAAAAACTCCTTGATCATAAAATTAAATTTTGGCTGACCGCGGCGGCAGTGCTGATTATTCTCATTGCAGGCGGTGCATCGCTCTACGTGAAATCCGCTCTTGAGCCGGTCGATAAAAACAGCGAAAAAGCGGTCAACGTATACATCCCGAAAGGCTCGACCGTTTCAACGATCGCCGCAAAGCTGAAAAAACAAGAGTTAATTAAAAATGAAAAAGTGTTTATCGCCTATGTCAAATTCAAGCATGCATCAGGATTTCAAGCCGGAAACTTTCAGCTCAGCCAGTCGATGAGCCCCGCTGAATTGATCGATAAGCTGACAAGCACATCTCACGTTCCAGCCTTTAAGATCGTCGTTCCGGAGGGCCGGCAGCTCACTGAAATCGCCGCCATGATCGCAGGCCAAACCAATTATTCAGAAAAAGACATTATGAATAAGCTTGATGACAAAAACTTTATTAACAAATTGAAAAAGAAATATCCGAATGTAATCAAAGATGATGTCTTGAACAAAAACATCAAGCATCCGCTGGAGGGGTATCTCTACCCTGCGACATACCCGTTTTACGATCCGGAAACAAAGCTGGAAGCCATTATCGAAGCGATGATCAAAGAAACCGATAAAACGGCCGAAAAATACCGGACGCAGATGAAGGACAAAAAAATGTCCGTTCACAAAACGCTCACAATGGCATCATTAATAGAAGAAGAAGCGACTGAAAAAGCAGACCGACATAAAATATCGAGCGTATTCTATAATCGTCTTGACAAGAAGATGCCGCTGCAGACGGATCCGACCGTACTCTATGCACTCGGAAAGCATAAAAACCGGGTCGTTTACAAGGATCTCGGGGTCAAATCCCCTTACAATACGTACAAGCATACCGGACTTCCGCCGGGGCCGATTGCAAATGCAGGGGAATCGTCTTGGGAAGCGGCATTAAACCCGGATAAAACGGATTATGTCTATTTCCTTGCCAAGAAAAACGGAGAAGTCGTTTTTACAAAAACGCTAAAAGAGCATAATAAAGCAAAATCGAAATATATCACAAATCAAAGCGAGTAAACCTTAAAGGAGAGTAAAAAATGACTCTCCTTTTATTCGCAAAAGAAAATGTTTTATGGTAAAATATATCGGGTTGTTTATTAGAGAAAAGACATTCACTGCTTTAGGAGAGTTCTTACATCTGACCTAAAGCTCTTTTTATGAAAGGGAGGCTCTTCCCGTGAAGATCGGACACCAGGAACTGACCGGCTATCTGGAAAGGCTGCAAAAGCCTCGGCCGGCAGACATTATGAAGCTTGAGGCTTATGCCGAGGAGCACGGCGTACCCATTATGGAACCGACCGGAATCGACGCGCTGCTTCGGCTTCTGTCGCTCAAAAATCCGAAAAAAATACTTGAAATCGGCACTGCCATCGGATACTCGGCGATTCGGATGGCGCTTGAACTTCCTGAAGCCGAAATATTTACAATCGAGCGCGACGAACAAAGGTATCACGAAGCCATTCAAAACATTCAATCCTTCCAGCTGGAAAACAGAATTCACGTGTTCTTCGGCGATGCGCTCAGCGAGTCGGCCGCCGTTCAGTCGATGGCGCCTTATGACGCGCTGTTTATCGATGCCGCAAAAGGACAATATCAAAAATTTTTCAGCTTGTACGAACAGATGCTGGCAGACGACGGCATCATTTTTACGGACAACGTCCTGTTCAAAGGGCTTGTCGCCGGAGATTACGATCAAATCGAAAACAAACGGATCAAAAAGCTTGTATCAAAAATAGATCATTTTAATCATTGGCTAATGGAGCACCCGGATTATCGTACAACGATTTTGCCGGTCGGAGACGGCTTGGCCGTTAGCCAAAAAGAGGTGAAACGCATATGAAAAAACCTGAACTGCTAGTGACACCGACATCGGTTGGCGATATTAAGCCTTTGGCCAGTGCCGGGGCTGACGCGTTTATCATCGGTGAACAAAGATACGGACTGCGCCTGGCCGGGGAATTTTCAAGATCTGATATTCAAGAGGCGATTCTTCAGGCTCATGAAGCCGGCGCAAAAGTGTATGTCGCGATGAATGCGATTTTTCATAACGATAAAGTGCCAGAATTGAACGATTATCTTTCCTTTTTGGAAGAGGCCGGGGCTGATGCCGTCGTATTCGGCGACCCGGCGGTGTTGATGGCTGCGAGAGAATCCGCGCCGAACATGCCGCTCCACTGGAGTACGGAAACAACCGCAACCAATCACCATTCGTGCAATTACTGGGGACGCAAGGGAGCGAAGCGCGCGGTATTGGCGAGAGAGCTGAACATGGACAGCATTATCGAGATTAAAGAAAAAGCCGAAGTCGAGATCGAAATTCAGGTTCACGGGATGACATGCATGTTCCAGTCCAAGCGATCATTGATCGGCAACTATTTTGAATACCAGGGCAAAGTCATGGATATCGAGGGCAAGAAAAAAGAAAAAGGCATGTATCTTCATGACAAAGAGCGCGGCAACAAATATCCGATTTTCGAAGACGAAAACGGCACGCACATTATGAGCCCGAACGATGTATGCATCATTGACGAGCTCGAGGATTTAATAGACGCCGGAATCGATTCATTCAAAATCGACGGGATCTTAAAATCGGCGGACTATCTTGCGCAGGTGACGGCGATGTACCGCGAGGCCATCGATCTTTGCATGACGGACAGAGAAGCATACGAAAATAAAAAAGAACAATGGATTGAGCGGATCGAAGACCTGCAGCCTGTAAACCGCAGCATCGATACCGGATTCTTCTTCAAAGAGACAGTATATTAAGGAGGGAAACCATGTCTGCAGTTCAAGATAAAATTTCCACAATCGTCAATGGAAAACGCGTCATTACGAAAAAACCGGAACTTCTCGCCCCGGCGGGAAATTTGGAAAAACTGAAAATCGCCGTCCACTACGGGGCAGACGCTGTATTTATCGGCGGGCGCGAATATGGACTCCGCTCCAATGCGGATAATTTTTCAATCGAAGAAATGGCCGAAGGCGTTGAATTTGCCAAACGATACGGAGCGAAAATCTACGTCACAACCAATATTTTCGCACACGAAGAAAATATCGACGGCCTTGATGAATACTTAAGGGATCTGCAGGATGCGGGCGTATCCGGAATCATCGTCGCCGACCCGCTGATCATCGAAACGTGCCGGAGGGTCGCTCCAAAGCTGGAAGTGCACTTGAGCACACAGCAATCATTGTCAAACTGGAAAGCCGTTCAATTCTGGAAGGAAGAAGGTTTGGAACGGGTCGTGCTCGCGCGCGAAACGAGCGCCCTTGAAATCAGGGAAATGAAAGAAAAAGTAGATATCGAAATCGAAACCTTTATCCACGGTGCAATGTGCATCGCATACTCCGGACGCTGCGTGCTGAGCAATCACATGACGGCAAGGGATTCAAACCGCGGCGGCTGCTGCCAGTCATGCCGCTGGGATTATGACTTGTATCAGACAGACGGTGCGAACGCGCTGCCGCTTTATGAAGAAAGCGACGCTCCGTTTGCAATGAGCCCGAAAGACCTGAAGCTGATCGAATCGATTCCGCAAATGATTGAAATGGGAATCGACAGCTTGAAAATCGAAGGACGGATGAAATCGATCCACTATATCGCAACGGTCGTCAGCGTTTACCGAAAAGTGATTGACGCCTATTGTGCAGATCCCGACGGATTTACCATTAAAGAAGAATGGCTGAAGGAGCTTGACAAATGTGCAAACAGGGATACGGCTCCTGCATTCTTTGAAGGAACGCCGGGATACGAAGAGCAAATGTTCGGCGAGCACGGGAAAAAGACGACATACGATTTTGTCGGGCTTGTGCTCGATTATGATGAAGAGACGCAAATCGTTACGCTCCAGCAGCGCAACTTTTTCAAAACAGGAGACGAAGTCGAATTTTTCGGCCCGGAAATTGATAATTTCACATACAAGATTGATACGATTTGGGACGAAAAAGGCAATGTGCTTGATGCAGCCCGCCATCCCCTGCAAATCGTCAAATTTAAAGTGGACAAGAAGATTTATCCTAGCAACATGATGAGAAAGGGGCAGTAAAAGGCATGGGAAAGAAACCGGTAGTCATTGGAATAGCGGGGGGCTCCGGGTCAGGCAAGACAAGCGTGACCAGGTCGATTTATGAACAGTTCAAGGGCCACTCTATTTTAATGCTTGAACAGGATTTGTATTACAAAGATCAAAGCCATCTGCCCTTTGAAGAAAGGCTGAACACGAACTACGACCATCCGCTTGCATTTGACAATGACTATTTGATTGAGCATCTACAAGAATTGCTGAAATACCGTCCGATTAAAAAACCGATTTACGATTACAAGATGCATACACGTTCGGAAGAAGTCGTGCATGTCGAGCCGAAAGATGTTATTATTTTGGAAGGAATCCTTGTTCTCGAGGATGAAAGGCTCCGCGATTTGATGGACATCAAACTGTACGTCGATACGGATGCAGATCTTCGCATCATCAGAAGAATGCTCCGTGACATTAAGGAAAGAGGCCGCTCGATCGATTCCGTTATCGAGCAGTACATTTCCGTCGTCAGACCGATGCACAATCAATTTGTCGAACCGACAAAACGCTATGCTGACATCATTATTCCGGAAGGCGGCCAAAATCGCGTTGCAATTGATTTGATGGTTACCAAAATACAAACTATTCTTGAACAAAACGCGATTTTATAATAACATAGCATAGACAAAGACTACTCTGACCATATTATGTATAGAAATTGAAGGGACCTCTTTAGATATGAGCCCTTCTTTAACTGTATAAGCACGATTTACCGGAGCCTTCCATCCGGTTGACATCATACTTTACAAATATGGGAGAGAAGAAGGGGACAAGGATTGTCCTCATTCTTGTATATTCAAGTCTATACTCTCACATACAAGTGATGAGGGACCAACTAGAAGGAGTGAAGGAACAATGGCACAAGAGAAAGTTTTTCCTATGACAGAAACAGGAAAGAAAAAATTAGAAGAAGAACTTGAGTATTTGAAAACGGTTAAACGCAAAGAGGTTGTTGAGCGCATCAAAGTCGCCAGAAGCTTCGGCGATCTCTCGGAAAACTCTGAGTATGATTCAGCCAAAGAAGAGCAGGCCTTTGTAGAGGGGCGCATCACAACGCTTGACAATATGATTCGAAATGCGAAAATCATCGAGGATGATGGTGAAAATTCAAACATCGTCAGTCTGGGAAAAACGGTCACATTTACAGAGCTTCCGGACGGAGAAGAAGAATCTTATACGATCGTGGGAAGCGCTGAAGCTGATCCGTTTGAAGGAAAAATCTCCAACGATTCGCCAATCGCCAAAAGCCTTCTCGGCAAGCAGGTCGGAGATGAAGTGACCGTGCAGACGCCGGGTGGAGAAATGCTTGTAAAAATTGTGAAAATTTCATAAAGTTTGTTTAGCAGACGAACGCCTCGTCCACAATGTGGATGAGGTGTTTTTATTATGAAATTACGCAAGCGCATGAAATGGATTGCGATGTTGATGTCGGCGGCGCTTTTGTTTTTGCTGGTGAGACTGGCGGAAATCCAACTGTTTTTCACCGAATCCTTTTCCAAATGGAATGTGAACTTAATCCAGGAAAGCGTGAAACAGCGCACGGAAGAGGTTCAGATTTCAGATGGAAGAGGATCTTTTTTAGATCGCAGCGGTAAGCCGCTCACCGTCAGCAGAAAGCCGGCAATTGTGCTGTTTCCGTTTTTGAAGTCACAATCATGGCCGATTGGCGAAGCGGCCGCTATTTTAAACATATCGGAAGAAGAGCTGGACGGGAAGCTTGATAAAGCGAAAAAACCCGTCATTCTCACCAAAAATGAAGAGGGCTCAATTTCGAAAACGGCACTCGAAAAAATCAACAAACTGAAATATCCGGGAATATACGGCGTATACATAGAAGAAACAGAAAAAAACAGGCTGGCCTCACACACCATCGGCATGACAAATCAGGACCCGGAGCTGCTTCGCAAAAAATACCCGCACAAAGACGGCCTGTCGATCAGCATGAAAATCGGCACCTTCGGCCTGGAGCGGACATTTGACGAATTCCTGCTTCCCGAACAAGATACAAAATTGTTATACCATGTGGACGGACTGGGAAACCCTTTGTTCGGCATTGACGTCAAGTATACGGCAGATGCGAACCCGTTCTATCCGCTGCAGGTCAAAACAACGATCGATAAGACGATGCAGCAGAAGCTTGAAGACATTTTGGATGACCATCATGTGAAAAAAGGCGGGGCGGTTCTCCTCGACATCGAAAACAGCAGTGTGCTTGCGATTGCCAGCAAGCCTGACGTAAACACGGCTTCCCAAAAAACGAGGCAAAACTATATGCTCACCCCCATGTATCCGGGCTCTGTTTTTAAAACGGTGATCGCGGCGGCGGCGATAGAAAACGGCTTGGATCATCCGACGAAAACGTTCAACTGCAACTTGAATCTTTACGGAAAACCGGGCGATGACAAGGGGAGGCTGAACATGGAAGAAGGCTTTGCCCAAAGCTGCAATTATACATTTACGAGCCTCGCGGATGAGCTGATCAAAAAAAACGGCTCGGTCATCGAAGATACTGCGAAAAAGCTCGGGCTTACCGGACGGGTCGGCTGGGAAGGCCGCCTATACCGCGAGCGGGATTTCAGGCAGTTTTACCATGAGGGTTCGGGTTCGGTCTGGGGGGACGAGCGGGATAAAAAAGTGAAAAAAGCGGTTGCACAAACCGCGATCGGCCAAAAAAACGTCAAGCTGACTCCGCTTGAAATCGCCAATATGATGGCGACCATAGCGAGAGGCGGCGAGAAAAAGCAAGTCAAAATCGCAAGCGGGATCGAATACAAAAACGGCACATTGATGGCTTCGTTTAAAGACCATGAGCTGTCGGGGGATACGATCGATCATTATACCGCGCAAAAGCTGCAAAAACTGCTCAGAAACGTCGTCACATCTGAAAAAGGGACAGGCAGGCGCTTCCGCGACCTTCCGTACGACGTATCGGGGAAATCGGGAACGGCGCAGACGGGCCGGCTGACAAAAGACAAAAAAACCCTCTATCATAAATGGTTTGCCGGCTATTTTCCGGCAGACAAGCCAAAATACGCGCTCGCCGTCGTTCATATGGACACACCGGAAGATCAGGCTGCGACAAATGCCGCATTTTATGATATTGTTAAAAAAGTATATGAAATTGAAAAGAACCAGACATAGAAGAATGCCTTACGTGATGATAAAATAGGATGCGAGGCAAGAGGGAAAAAGGAGTGCAATGAATTTGAGCAAAACAAGGGAATCTCGATTTGAAAACCGTGATAAGCGCAGGAAAGCGAATCTTGTGCTTAACATTTTAATAGGGATTGTATTGGTTTTAATCGTTGTGGTTGCCAGCAGTCTGATGATGAACAGCCCGAAGGAGCAAACACAGCAGGACGTCTCCAAAAACGATAAAACGACAGAAGCTCCTGCTTCCGATAATAAAAAGCAGACGTCTGACGAGGATGTAAAGGACAAAGAAAAAGCCGATTCAGACAAAAAAGATACGAGCGATTCAGATTCGGAGAAAGACAAAGATACAGCTTCTGACGAGGAGAAATCGACAGACGATCCGTTTAAAGGAGCGAAAGTAACGGAAGGAGGCTCCAGCGCAAACGTCGAAAAAACGATCGTCAATCCGAATTGGAAGCCTGTCGGCACAAAGCAAAGCGGAGAGCATACAGCAACGTACGACTCTTCATCCCAAGACTGGGCGGAAATGCTTGAAGCCATCTCTTACGCAACAGGCGTTTCCGAAGACAACATGACGGTCGTCTGGCTCGGAAACAACGGCAGCCCTCAAGATGCAAAAGGAACGATTCGGGCAAAGGACAGCGGAGATAAATATTCGGTCGCCATTACATGGGTGGACGGAAAAGGCTGGAAACCGACAAAAGTTGAAAAGCTAAAATAAAAAGAAAAAGCGGCGGTGAATGAAACCGGCCGCTTTTTTTATCATTCGGCTTTAAAATGAACGACGGCGCTGTACATGATCCGCCCGTCGATAACCGCAGTCTGATGGGACACCGATCCGACCCTGAGCATAAGAGCCTGATTGTTTTCGATCTGCTGATTGATTTTCTTTTCAAGCTCCTCCAAGGTCAGGGCTTCAAAAAACTCGATTTTATCCTTGATAAGATCAAGCTCGAATTTCATAGACAAATCCTCCATTCGTTCAGAGTCAATCATTATTAAAGCAGAGAAGCCGCATCATGACAAGGGAAATATCACCAAGCTGTTTTTGTACCCAAACCTGCGAAATTATGTTAGGATAAGAACTAATCAGGTATTGAAATCATACTATACTGATAGGAATTGTAAAAATAAATGGAGTGTGACAATAAATGGGGAGAGAGTTCATTTCGATATTTGAGAATTGGGCGAATTCTTATGATGATACAGTAGTCGGGCATGACCTTCAATATAAAGAAGTATTCCGAAACTATGACGGCATTTTGGAGGATGTTGTGAAGCGTTCAGGCAGCAAGGTGATCGAGTTTGGCGTCGGCACGGGCAATCTGACCGCAAAACTGATCGCCGCCGGAAAAAACGTGTACGGCATTGAGCCTTCAAAATCGATGAGAGACATCGCCGTAAGCAAGCTGCCTAAAGGGGCTTTGGTCTCTGACGGGGATTTTCTCGATTTTCCGGCTCCGCCGTTTTCGCCAGATACAATCGTCAGCTCATATGCCTTTCACCATTTGACGAACGATGAAAAACGCGAGGCGGTAAGGCGATATGGAAAAATGCTTGCGAAGCATGGTAAAATAGTGTTTGCTGACACCGTATTCAAGGACCGCGATTCGTACATTTCCGCCATTCAAGACGCAAAAAACAGAGGATTTTACCAGTTGGCGGAAGATCTTGAAACGGAACATTATCCGACGATTTCCGAGATGGAAACGATCTTTACCTCAGAACATTTCAGTATCGCCTTTCAAAAGCATAATGATTTTGTCTGGGTAATGGAAGCGGCAAAATTGTAAATGTGAAGGGAAGTTATGATATGAAGATAGCAATTATCGGAGCAATGGAAGAAGAAGTCACAATCCTGCGCAGCAAATTGGAACAGACGAAACAGGAAATCATCGCAAACTGTGAATTTACAAGCGGAATCTACGAAGGGAAAGAGGTTGTGCTTTTAAAATCCGGCATCGGTAAAGTGAATGCGGCCATGAGCACGACGATCCTGCTTGACCGCTTTAAGCCTGATGTGGTGATCAACACCGGTTCAGCCGGGGGCTTCCATCATTCCCTCAATGTCGGCGACATCGTCATTTCCACCGAAGTCCGCCACCATGATGTCGATGTCACGGCTTTCGATTATGAGTATGGACAGGTTCCAAACCTTCCTGCCGCTTATCCTGCCGACAGCGCATTGGTGAAGACGGCGGAAGATGAAGCGTCTGAACTCGGGTCTTTTCAGGTAGTCAAAGGAACGATAGCGACCGGAGATTCCTTTATGAGCGACCCTGAACGGGTGGCATTCATCCGCGACAAATTTAAAGATCTTTATGCGGTTGAAATGGAAGCGGCAGCCGTCGCCCAGGTTTGCTATCAGTTTGATGTTCCTTTCGTTGTCATCAGAGCGCTTTCGGATATCGCGGGAAAAGAATCTGAAGTATCTTTTGACAAGTTTTTGGAGCAGGCTGCGAAACATTCGACAGAGCTTGTCCTCCGCATGATCAAACAAATCAAATAAAACAGGGGGGTGCCCCCTCTGTTTTATACCTCTTAAAGGAGGAAGGAAAACGTGAATGTGATTACGGATATCACACAGTTAATCGGAAAAACGCCTCTTTTGAAGCTGCAGAAGTTTCAAACGCCTAAAGGGGTTAACATATACGCGAAGCTTGAAATGATGAATCCGGGCGGGAGCATTAAAGACCGGCTTGGAGAAATGCTGATTGACGAAGCGCTCAGCTCCGGAAAGCTGAAACCCGGAGGTACGGTGATCGAAGCGACGGCAGGCAATACGGGAATCGGCCTCGCGCTTAGTGCGAGAAAACACGGCATCACCGCTGTTTTTTGCGTGCCGGAGCACTTCAGCATGGAAAAACAGGCGATTATGAAGGCGCTTGGCGCAAAAATTGTCCACACGCCGAGAAGTAAGGGAATGAAAGGGGCGATCCAAAAAGCGCGTGAACTGGAGAAGGAGATCGACGGATCTTATTGCGTTTTGCAGTTTGAAAACCGAGTAAATCCATTGGTTTACTACAAAACGCTCGGTCCGGAAATTTGGAGCGACCTTGACGGACAGGTTGACGTGTTTGTCGCCGGGGCCGGGTCAGGAGGCACCTTTGCAGGAACTGCCCGGTTTTTGAAGGAAAAAAATCCGTCTATCAAAACGGTCATTGTCGAACCGGAAGGCTCCATTTTAAACGGGGGAAAAGCGCACGCCCATAAAACCGAGGGAATCGGAATGGAATTCATCCCCGGATACATGGACAAAAGCCATTTTGATGAGGTCTACACCGTGCTGGACGATGATGCATTCCGGCTCGTAAAAGAAGCCGCGGAAAAGGAAGGCCTTTTGATCGGAAGCTCATCAGGGGCCGCTTTGTTTGCCGCTTTGAAAGAAGCTGAGAAAGCCGGAGAAGGCGCAAACATTGTGACCGTTTTTCCTGACGGGAGCGACCGCTACGTCAGCAAAAACATATACGAAGGAGGAATATAATATGAAGCAAAAAACGAAAATGATCCACGGCGGTATTACACGTGACGAAAAAACAGGCGCAGTCTCAGTTCCGATTTACCAGGTGAGCACGTACAAGCAGCCGCGGGCGGGACAGCATACGGGATACGAATATTCACGAACGGCCAACCCGACGAGAACGGCTCTTGAAGCCTTGATCGCCGATCTTGAAGGAGGAGCGGCAGGCTATGCCTTCGGTTCAGGGATGGCGGCCATCACCGCGGTTATGATGCTGTTTAAAAGCGGCGACCATATCATTTTGACGGATGATGTGTACGGCGGCACGTACCGTGTGATGACAAAGGTGCTGAACCGCATCGGCATTGATGCCGCTTTCGTCGATACGAGCAGCACGGACAACATTGAAAAAGCCATCAAGCCGAATACGAAAGCGATTTACGTCGAAACCCCGACAAATCCGCTTTTAAAAATCACCGATTTGAAAAAGGTCGCTGAGACTGCGAAAAAGCACGGCCTGTTACTGATCGTGGATAACACATTTTATACGCCGTATTTACAAAATCCGCTTTCATTCGGAGCGGATATTGTGCTCCACAGCGCGACAAAGTATTTGGGAGGACACAGCGATGTCGTCGGCGGCCTTGTCGTGACTGCGACGAAAGAACTCGGTGAGGAGCTTCACTTCATTCAAAATTCCACAGGAGGTATCCTCGGTCCGCAGGACTCCTGGCTATTGATGAGAGGCATGAAAACGCTCGGCTTGAGAATGGAAGCCCATGAGCAAAACGCCAGAAGAATCGCTCAGTTTTTGGAAAACCATCATGCCGTTAAAAAAGTGTATTATCCGGGCTCTGCATCCCACCCCGGCCATGAGCTTGCCAAGCGGCAAAGCACGGGATTCGGCGGGATGATCTCCTTTGATATCGGAGACGAGGAAAATGTCGACCTTGTGTTGGGAAGGCTGAAGCTGTTTACCATCGCTGAAAGCCTGGGGGCTGTCGAAAGCCTCATTTCAGTGCCTGCCCGGATGACCCACGCATCGATTCCGCGCGACCGCAGACTCGAGCTGGGCATTACAGATGGATTGATCCGGATTTCCGTCGGAATCGAGGATATTGACGATCTATTGGATGATTTGAAACAAGCGCTTGAACCGCTCGCTTAAATTGGCTGAATTTACATGTCTGGTCAACTGTCAATCTATGTTACTCTAATTCATATTGTTTATGAATCTAGGCAGGTGACCAAAAAACATGCATAAGAAAAAAGTCAAATCTTTAATGGTTGACTATAAACAATTTGCTTTTACACTGCTCAGTGTCAGCACATTTTTATATATCGGCTCCGTCATCCCGAATCCGGGTCTCGGAACGGGCCAAAAAACGGTGATGATGCTCGCGACAGGCGCATTTTTAGCAGGAGCCTTCTTTTGTGTGAAGCGCTCGCTCAAATATAAAAAACAACTGGATGAAATGGAAGAATCGTAAACAGAGAACCGGGACGCACGGTTCTCTGTTTTTTTCATGGAGCGAAAAAAGGCATCCATTTTTTCGAAAAACAGTTTACAAACAGGAATTTGATGGATATACTTACAAAGTAAACAAAAAGCAAAGGAGGTTGATGAACATGAAAAACGCGATGACTACATACACTAGACTCTGTGAATACCATGATTCATTCAACCTGTGGGAGAAATTGTGCTCTTCCTTAACCGATGCTTTTTCGGCACACTGACGTTAGGAAGGAAAAACAATACGCTGCTCCTCCCGCAAGATAAAGACGCGTTCGTTTTTATCTGGCGGTTTTTGTTTGCGCCCGCAGGTTTGTCAAATGATCTGCGGGCTTATTTTTGAAAAAAGCGAACTTGAAAGGAGGTGAGCGACATGACGATTAATTTATTCTTCTTAACATTGACCATTCAAAAACGATTTAAGACGCCTGAAGAATACGAACGAGAATACGAGATCGAACAGCTGTACAACGAAATGAGAGACCGCCAGCTAAAGTATCTCTATACGAACAGCCAGCGCTAATCAAAGCGGACAATCAAATAAAAGGAGGAGATGATAATGATGTACAGAAGGGAATTGTTGGCACATTATACAATGGAGAAGGACCAGGTTTAGCCGGACTTTTTTGGGTCCGCATCGCAGATTGCCTGCATAGAATAAAGCAAATGTAATTGCAGGTGATGAATATGCACAAAGATGGAAGAATGCCTTTTATCGGTCATGGCTATACATCAATGCCTCATTCTTTTAAGCATGGCTACGGCAATCCGTACCGGCGCCGAAGAATGGAAGAAAGAGCGCGCCGGTTCGGCTATTGGCCGCCTTACTGGTATTATTAGAAGCAGAAAACGGCTCGTTTTCTGCTTTTTTTAAATAGATGGATACCCAAAATAGGAAAGGAGGGCTTAAAATGCCCTCCCTCCAGCTGTTCTAGTAAATGAAGCTAGTGCCTACGATAATCAAGAGAATGAAAAGCACGACAATAAGCGCAAAGCCGGCACCGTATCCGTAACCGCCGTATCCGTAACCGCCGTAGCAAGAGCCGCAAGACCCGCAAGACCCGCAAGACCCGCAACAACGGCCGAAACCGCCAAAACCGTATCCAAAGCCCATCATTTAGCACCACCTTTTAGTGAAAGTTCCATACATCCTATGCATTTATATGAGAAATTGAAAGGGCGGATAGATCATTTCATCAAGAGCTTTTTAAACATTATGCCTCTTTGATTCGATTTGTTCCTGCGTTTTAGGAGAAACATTTTCAAAGATGAATCCGTCTAGTTATGGAATGAAGGAAAAGATTCAGCATTTTCGCGGGTTTTCTTTTCATTTCTGGGCGGCCGATATGATTGGGGAAAGAGCCCGTTTTGTCTCCGGCTTTGTCCTTTGATGCAGGAATAAAAAATGGCCAAATAAGAATTAAAGCAGGTGTTTTGACGTGTTTGAACAATGGCTTGGAAAACAATTGCGGAGTCCGAGAGGCATTTTATCAAAATGGATTGCTTCTTATATGGAAACCGGAAATCATGATATAAACGAATGGTCGATTCAGTTATTGGATGTCCAGCCCTATGACCGAATCCTTGAAATCGGAACGGGAGGCGGAGCTGCTCTCAGCCGGATCGCGGAAAAGCTTGAAACCGGAAAGGCTTGCGGAATCGATTCATCCAAAAGCATGGTAAAGCGAAGTCTGCGCCGGACCAGGTATTTAAAAGAAGAGGGGAAAGCGGAGATCAAGCACGGATATGCCGAAAACATTCCGTTTGCAGACCGCGTCTTTCATAAAGTATTTTCAGTGCATTCGCTGTATGATTGGACGGATGCCGATCAGGCGCTAAAAGAAATTTACCGCGTGCTGCAAATCGACGGGACGCTGCTTCTCGCCGTCCATCTCAAAGAACAAATGAAAAAGTCAAAGAAAACGAAAGATTTGACGTTATATTCGGAAGAGCAGATCAGGCATCTGCTTGAAATACATCATTTTAGGGAAATCAGCGTACATATGTACAAAAATTATTGCTGCGTGACGGCGGTAAAATGACGATCATCCCCTAAAAGCCGGCCCTCTTACCACCGAGAGGGCTTTTTATATGCCATGAATTTAGTTCCATAATATCATATTTTTGTTTTTAAAAGAAATGTATTCCAATAAACTGTTAAACATGGTTTAATAGCGGGGTGAACGACTTTACTATATTTTGCGGAGGTACTTATGGAAAAAAGGAAAATTAGCGGTTCGATTGTTTTCATTCTAATGTTTGCCCTGATTTTTGGCCAGCTTCCGATTGGAAAGGCGGCGGCCGATGGCCCTGTTGATGAGACGGTGCTTGCGATCGCAGACCCCGTAAAAGCGGAGTTTAAAGAAAGCGATCAAGCACACTGGTATAAAATCGACCCTTCTGAAAAGGATCTCGCGGATTTTACGCATTTTCGAATCAAGCTTCAATCCGATCAGGAACTGAATATCTCCGTTTATTCCAGCCTGGAACATGCAACGGATGGTCAGACTTTTGATCGATACAACGGCTTTTCATATGCAAAAAACCCGGCCGCGATCGACTTTCCGATCGCCTGGAAAGGCCCGTACTACGTAAAAGTCGAAAACCATAATGAAGAAGAAACCGAAACTGATTCAAATACAGGCATTTCTTACACCATCAGCTATGAGGGCGTCACCCTTCCTCCGTCAGATCAGGTTGCCGAAGAAGAGTGCCCGGCAGAATTAAGCACATCAGAAAGGGAAAACGGCAAAAGCATTCTGCAAGATTTAAGAACGATCAGAGATGGCGTGCTGCAAAAAACGGAAAAAGGGAAAGACCTGTCATCTTTATACTATAAAACCGCTCCTTTCATAAGCGCAAAAATGATGTTTGACAAATCGCTGCGGGACGGTGTTTACCGCGATCTTGTCCAATTGAAAAAACTGTTCGGCGATGTCGCCGAAAACGGAGCGTCAAGCACATACACGGTCACAAAGGAAGATCAAAAGGCAATCCTCAGCCTTTATTCGGCGGCGCGCGATTCGGTGCCAGAGTCTTTAAAAAAGCAGCTCGATCAAATAGCTGAAGATATAGACATCGCAAATCTGACAGGCAGCAAAGTATCAACGATTTTGGCAAAAGCGGGGCTTGCGGATTCAGCTGCATCGAGTACACCTGAAAGCCGCTACATCGTGAAATTAAAAGACGGCAAAAATTTGAGATCCTTTTCATCCAAAGCGAAAGCATACGGAGCAGAGTCCGTTGATTCCTTCAAAAAAAGCAAAACGTTTAAAAACATGTACGTCGTCGAACTGGAGCAAAACGATTCAGACGGATACAAAGCAGCAGCGAAGAAATATCAGACAGCAGCGGCCAAGCTGTCCAAACTGCCTGAAGTGGAATTCGTCGAGCAGGTTCACGAGTATCACGCTTTATCGGCTGACACCCAGTACTCCTACCAATGGTCGCTCAAAAATAACGGCAAAGACCGCTCTGCAAACGCTGACATTCAATTCGAAAAGCTTCAAAAACTGCTGAATGGAAAAGCATTAAACGAAACGGTCATTGCCGTCGTCGATACGGGTGTTGATCATACGCTTGCAGACTTAAGCGGCGCTGTCAAAAAAGACGAAGGGTACAACTACATCGGCCGCAATACGAATGCGATGGATGATAACGGACATGGCACACACGTTTCAGGCATTATCGCAGCAGCGGCTGATAATCACTACTCAATGGCAGGGATCAACGCGCACGCAAAAATACTCCCTGTAAAGGTCTTGGATTCATCAGGAAGCGGAGACACGGAGCAGATCGCATACGGGATCATATACGCCGTTGACCGCGGGGCAAAAGTGATCAATCTGAGCCTTGGCGGACCGTACAGCCGCGTTCTGGAATACGCCCTGCAATATGCGGCTGAAAAAAATGTGACGGTGGTGGCGGCAAGCGGCAATGACGGCTCTTCAGATATTTCGTATCCGGCGTCTTCGAGATACGCGATATCCGTCGGCGCGACCAATCATCTCGATCTTGTCTCCGACTATTCCAATTATGGAAAAGGGCTGGATATGGTAGCTCCGGGAACCGACATCCCGAGCCTCGTTCCCGACGGTAATGTAACGTATATGAGCGGAACATCGATGGCTTCGCCGCATGTTGCAGCTGTTGCCGGACTCCTTTTGTCAGAGAACCCGTCTTTGCAACCGAAGCAAGTCGAAAAACTTCTGACGGAAACAGCGGCTGATGTTGCATTTGCCGAACAGGACAATCCGGGTTCGGATTTTGATGATGGCTTTGAGGAACCTGAACTTCCGGCTCCGGGATATGACTTTGTTTCTGGATGGGGAAGGCTGAATGCCTACCATGCCGTCAGCGTTTTGGAACTGAACATGAAGGTGAATCCGGTATTAGACCATTACAAAACCGTAACCGGTACGGCGAAAAGCGGATCAGCGGTCAAGGTGATGAGCGGCAGCAAAGTGCTCGGAACGGGAACGGCAGGCAAATCAGGAACCTTTACGGTGAAAATTCCGGCTCAGGCTGCCGATCAAGTTCTCCGGGTCGTAGCATCCGGCTACCTGGCTGAGGCAAGCTTAAGGACCGTCGTAGAAAAAGCGCCGAAAAAACCGTCTGTCAAGCGCGTCACCAACAATGACGCATATGTGGCCGGGAAAGCGCCGTCGGGCTATACAGTCAACATTAAAAATGCGTCCAAGAAGATCATCGGATCAGTGAAGGCAGATGCTTCCGGAACATTCAAAGCCAAGATCGGCAAACAAAAAGAATATTCCGTTTTATACGTTTCAGCATCGAAGGATGCATACAGGGAAAGCGCCGAAGTCAAAGTGACGGTAGCTGACGTAATTCCGCCGAATCCGCCAAAAATCAACCCGGTCTCTGATAAAAGTACAGAAATAAAAGGCAAAACCGAAGCGGGCGCTCAAGTAGCAGCAAAGGTAAAAGGAAAAACGATCGGTACCGGCAAAGCGAACAGCCAAGGCGAATACCGCTTGAAAATCAACAAACAAAAAGCTGGAACGACGATCATCGTAACGGCGAAAGACAAAGCCGGCAACATCAGCAAAGCGTCGAAAACGACCGTTCAAGACAAGACACCGCCATCAGCACCGAGAGTATATGCGGTGACGAATAACAGCACGGCCGTAAAAGGGAAAACCGAAGCAAATGCCGAAATCACCGTCAAAGCCGGCAAAAAAACGATCGGTACCGGCAAAGCAAATAAAAAGGGCGAGTTCTCCATTAAAATAAAAAAACAAAAAGCGAATACCGTAATATCGGTTACAGCGAAAGACAAAGCGGGAAATACGAGCAAAGCGGGAAAAACAACCGTGAAAAAAGCAAAATAGTATTGTACACCGGGAGCTGATGTTCAATCAGCTCCTTTTTCGGGTTTATGCCCCGCCTGAAATGGTTCAAACTGCAAATAAGGAGGGATTGACGATGAAATGGCTGCTCATGCCGGTTTTATTATGTTCACTTGCATCATCCGCATTTTTAGAAACAAAAGAACTGCCGACAAAGCAAAAGCTCGACGATGACTTGAAAAAGCAGGCTGTTGAGGCGGACATTTTTAAAATGAAGAAAGGCGAAGTCGAAAAAGAAACGAAAGTATACGCAGAAGGCGCCGCGGCATCTGCGGACCAGGAAGGAATATTCGCTTTATCCGTCAAGGCGGGAACCGTTTATGTTGAAAATCTCACCGGCCGCAGGGTGCAGCCGGGAGACAATGTGAGGGTATACGGAATGTACCAAGGCTTGCGAAACGGACATCCGCTTATTGCTGCGGTTCTGATAGAAACGTTATAAAAAATAATATATAAGAATACTAATCGATCGTGTTGCCAAATTGGCGGGATCTATTGTGGATTTGTGTAATTAGAACCGGTGAGCAAAATGGGTAGATTTTACCCATTTTGTTTTTTGTTTAAAAATTTTTATATTAAAAAAGGAATTTTGCGAACGCCTGTCTAATTTGAACAACAATGACGGTTGCGGAATGAACGTTCATTCCGCGATGTGGAGGTGAATACAGGTGGAACAAGAAAGCAAATATGAAAAGATCATCAAGGCTTCCCACGTTCTATTCGCAGACCGGGGATTCGATGCCACAACGATTCCGATGATCGCAGAGAAAGCAAACGTCGGAGCAGGGACGATTTACCGGTACTTTGACAGCAAGGAGGCGCTTGTCAATGTTCTGTTTCAAAACAGTGTAAGACGCTTTACAGAAAAGATTAAGGAAGGCTACCCCGAACATTTGAGTGTGCGCAGCCAATTTCACCACATCTTCCGCTGCCTCTACGAATTTGCGCACGAAAACGTCTATGCGCTTTACTTTTTGGAAATTGATAAAACTTCGCATTACTTAACCGAAACAAGCCGGAGCGTCCTGAACGACCTTTTGGATTTTGTCTATTTGTTTTTTGAGAAAGGCAAAGAGGCAAACATCATTCATCCGCTGCCTCCGCATATTTTAACCGCGATGGTATTCGGAGCGTTTGTCCACATTCAAAAGCTGGTGAAAGCCGGAGAAATTGAAGATCCTTCAGGCTTAATCGAAGAAATTGAACAATGTTCCTGGCATGCGATTAAACGTCACGATTAATAAGGATTTTCACAAAAAGAAAGGATGATCCTGATGAACAAGCTAAGCACGATCCCAATCCCGAAAACATACGGACCGCTCGGCAACCTTCCGTTGCTGGACAAAACGAAGGTGTCCCAGTCTCTGTGGAAAATCGCGGATGAAATGGGCCCTATTTTTCAATTTCAGTTTGGGGAAACGGTAGGCGTCTTTGTTTCAAGTCATGAGCTCGTTTCTGAGGTATGTGACGAATCAAGGTTTGATAAAAACATGGGGAAGGGCCTCCTGAAGGTTCGCGAATTCAGCGGAGACGGATTGTTTACAAGCTGGACGCATGAACCGAATTGGCGGAAAGCCCACAACATTCTCCTGCCGAGCTTCAGTCAGAAAGCGATGAAGGGCTACCACTCCATGATGCAGGATATCGCACTGCAGCTTATTCAAAAATGGTCCCGTCTGAATCAGAATGAGAGCATCGATGTTCCGGATGATATGACGCGCCTGACGCTGGATACGATCGGCTTATGCGGCTTCAACTACCGCTTTAACAGTTTTTACCGCGAAGGGCAGCACCCGTTTATCGAAAGCCTGGGCCGCGGATTGAATGAAGCGATGAGGCAGACGAAACGCCTCGAATGGCAGGATAAGCTGATGGTTAAGACAAGGCGGCAGTTTAACCGTGATGTTGAATCGATGTTTTCGCTCGTCGACCGGATCATCGCTGAACGAAGACAAACCGGAGGCGGGAGCGGAAACGACCTGCTGTCCCTCATGCTTCATGCGAAGGATCCTGAAACAGGAGAAAGGCTCGATGATGAAAACATCCGCTATCAAATCATCACCTTTTTGATTGCGGGGCACGAGACGACGAGCGGCTTATTGTCATTCGCGCTTTATCTGCTCCTTCAGCATCCCGATAAGCTCAAAAAGGCATATGAAGAGGCCGACCGGGTGCTTACAGATCCTGTGCCTTCGTACAAACAAGTTCAGCAGCTGAAGTATATTCGCATGATTTTAAACGAGTCGCTGCGGCTTTTTCCGACTGCTCCTTCGTTTTCTTTGTACGCCAAGGAAGAAACGGTGATCGGCGGCAAATATTTGATTCCGAAGGGTCAGAGCGTGTCCGTTTTAATTCCGAAACTGCACAGGGATCAAAGCGTCTGGGGAAAAGACGCCGAAGAATTCCGGCCTGAGCGGTTTGAACGAATGAACAGCATTCCGAAAAACGCGTACAAACCGTTCGGAAACGGCCAGCGCGCCTGCATCGGCATGCAGTTCGCGCTTCATGAAGCCACGCTTGTACTGGGGATGATCCTTCAGTATTTTGAACTGGAAGACCACACGAATTATCGCTTAACAATAAAAGAATCGCTTACCATTAAACCGGACGGGTTTACGATGCGGGTCAAGCCGAGAAGAGAGATGGCGCTGATGACAGCAGCGGCCCATCAAGAAAAGCAAGCCGCTTCCCGAACAGACATTCACTCACAGGCGGCGGCAGATGCCCACGGTACTCCGCTCCTTGTACTGTACGGCTCAAATCTCGGATCTGCCGAAGACGCCGCAAGAGAGCTCGCAGACGAAGCGCGTTTGCAAGGCTGGGAAAGCAGAACAGCTGAGCTTGATCAATATAAAGGCAGGATCCCGAAGGAGGGAGCGGTGCTTGTCGTAACAGCTTCGTATAACGGACACCCGCCCGATAATGCGAAGGAATTCGTCAATTGGCTTGAACAAGATCCCGAAAAAGACTTACAAGGTGTCAAATACGCCGTGTTCGGATGCGGAAACACCAGCTGGGCCAGCACGTATCAGCGGATTCCCCGCCTGATTGACGACGCATTTGAAAAAAAAGGCGCGATCAGGCTCTATACGCGTGGAGAAGGGGATGCCAACGATGATTTTGAAGGAAGCTTTGAAGCTTGGAAAAACGGTCTTTGGCCTAATTTGAGAAAAGCATTTTCCATAACGGAGCATAAGCAGCAGGCAGACAGACAAGAGCTGTCCGTCGAATTCATCAGCGCACCGGCCGGCTCGCCTCTTGTGAAAACGTATCGGGCGTTCACGGCACAAGTGTTAACGAACCGCGAACTTCAGAGCCCGGACAGCGGAAGAAGCACGCGACATATCGAAATCTCTCTGCCGGAAGGAACTGCATATGTGGAGGGGGACCATCTCGGGGTGCTGCCGCAAAACAGCAATGCGCTCGTCGACAGGGTGCTCAAGCGGTTTGGATTAAGCGGAGATGAACACGTTTTGATCAGCGGAGAACGCCGCGTCTCCCATTTGCCTTTAGATCGCCCGGTCAATGTCACAGCACTGTTTCAAAACAGCGTTGAACTGCAGGAGCCGGCCACAAGAGCCCAGATCCGCGAGCTGGCTCAGCATACCGTTTGTCCGCCTCATCAACGGGAGCTTGCCGCGCTTTTGGAGGATGAAGCCTACAAAGCGCAGGTCTTGCAGAAGCGTTTGACGATGCTCGATCTTCTTGAGCAGTATCCGGCTTGCGAGCTGCCGCTCGCACGCTTTTTGACGCTTCTGCCTTCATTAAAACCGAGGTACTATTCCATTTCCAGCTCGCCCCGGGAACATGCCCGGAACACGAGCATCACCGTCGCCGTTGTAAGCGGACCTGCGCTGAGCGGCCGGGGGCAGTACCGCGGTGTGGCATCAAACTATCTGGCAGAACTCGCCCCGGGGGACAGCATATCGTGTTTTGTCCGGGAGCCTTCGTCAGGCTTCAGGTTGCCCGATGACCCTGAAACGCCGCTCATCATGGTCGGACCGGGAACGGGAATTGCGCCTTTCCGCGGCTTTCTTCAGGCGCGCCGCATTGTAAAAGAAGCAGGAGCAACACTCGGCGAAGCCCATTTGTATTTCGGCTGCCGCCATCCGGAACACGATTTTCTGTACCGCGACGAATTGGAAAAAGCAGAACAGCACGGGATCGTACAACTGCACACTGCTTTTTCGCGGTTTGAAGACGGCCCGAAAACGTATGTGCAGGATCTGATAAAAGAGGATGCGGAAAGGCTGATTCATCTGCTGAACAACGGCGGCCGCCTGTACGTTTGCGGAGACGGCGCAAACATGGCCCCGGCCGTTGAAGACGCTTTGTGCGAAGCGTACGAACACATTTTGCAGGCAAGCAAAGAAGAAGCGCAAAGCTGGATCTCTAAACTGCAAGAAGAAGGACGCTACGCAAAAGACGTCTGGTCCGGCGCGGGAATTTCCGGCGGAACTGCGTCGGTATCCGCGCAGCCGCAAGTTTAAAACAAAAAGAGGCATCCGGATGTCCGGATGCCTCTTTGTTACGGCTTGGAGCTGATGTTATGTATAAATGTCATGAGGACTGATGCTACAAGCAATACCAATAAGATACACCCGACTTTAGCGGCTGTTTCCCAGCCGCTGAAAAAAGCAAGGCTGTTGATTGATTCCTGGCCCTTGAAGATCATATACACCGATAAAGGCGTTAAGATGACCACGCCTGTCCCCTTTAATAAAAGGGCTTTACGGCTTTCCTTTTTCGATTCATCCCACGAGTACATCAGGATGAACACAAAGCCGCAGAAAGCGATGATATCGGTCAGCATCCCGCTGTCATTCAAGATCCATCTCAAATAGCCTGCGAAAACAACGGATGCAATAAATCCGTAAAATCCCGTTTTCTTCATGCCAAAACCCCCCCATCCAATTATAGCGGATATAAGGAGAAAGCCAACATGACGAGATCCATGCACCTCTAAAAAACGGCTGACCTACAAAAAGAATTGCCATGCCGGCTTTTCCTTATATATCGGCATTCTTTGAATAAGGCTTAAGCTGTTTCTTTGCTTCGGCTTCCCTTGCATCTTTTCCGGCAAAGAAGGTGACCGGATAGGCAATCAAAAGCAGTCCCGCAATAAAAGAGATGATTCCCGGCCACTCAAAGTGAGTCCAGAAAAAACCGCCGAATGAACCGGCTAAGCTTGAGCCGAGATAATAGCTCAGCAAATAAAGAGATGAAGCTTGAACGCGCCGTTCACCCGCCTGCTGGCCGACCCAGGAGCTGGCGATCGAATGCGCCCCGAAAAATCCGAACGTAAAAACGGCGATGCCGGCAATTTTCAGCGGCAGCCAGGTAAAAAGCGTGATCAAGGCGCCTGAAGCCATGATGGCGATTGCGATCTTAATCATGAATGAAGTGCCGTAGCGGTCGGCTTTCTTTCCCATGTAAACCGAGCTGAGCGTTCCTGCCAAATAGACGATAAAAATCAAACCGATAATCGTTTGCGACAGCCGGTAAGGAGGGCCCATCAATTGAAATCCGATATAGTTGAACATCGTGACAAAGCTGCCCATTAAGATGAAGCCGAGGGAAACGAGCAGCATGAGCCGTCCGTTCACAAAGACAGACCGGTAGGCCAGGCATGTTTTTTTTAGATTGGTTTGCTTTCTTGCAGAGTGCCGCGGCTGCGGCAGGAAAACCCAAAACAGATAGCTTAGTACGACACAAATGATGCCGATGATGGCGAGCGCATCCCTCCAGCCGAAAAGGTCTGTCAAAAGGCCGGTCAACAGCCTTCCGCTCATGCCTCCAAGGCTCGTGCCGCTTATGTAGAGTCCCATCATTTTTCCGAGTCCCTTCGGATCGAACTCTTCGCCGACATACGTCATGGCGATGGCTGGAACGCCTGCAAGGAAAAAACCAAGAAGCCCCCTCATTACAAGCAGGGCGGCAAAATTCGGACTGAACGCCGTTAAAAGTCCGAGGACAGATGTTGCAAAAAGCGACATCGTCATGATGTTTCTAAGGCCAAACCCGTCCGCCAATGCGGCTGCAGCTAGCAAAGCAAACGCCAGTATACCGGTTGAAATGGATAATGTTAAGCTTGCAGACGCGGCTGATATGCCGAACTCTTTCGCAAATACCGGCATCAGCGGCTGTGTGGTGTACAATGTCGCAAATATGACAAAACCGCTGATAAATAATGCAATGCTTGCTTTTTGATAAACCTTTGTATGCGGCTGAATGTAATTCATGCTGGTCCCTCATTTCGGAAATCTGCTCTATGATTCATCCTACGCTTTCATTTGCAATGTGTCTAATTTATAATAACTATGATTATAATACGTTTTGGTTATGATAAAGAGGTGAGACAGTGGAGCTCCATCAAATTGACAATTTTATTGCGGTCAGCAAGCATCGCCACTTTACGAAAGCTGCTATGGAGCAGTGCATTTCCCAGCCGGCTCTGAGCCGGTCCGTCAAAAAGCTTGAAAAAGAATTGGGCGTTCCTTTGTTTATTCGCGGATCAAAGTCCGTCCGGCTCACAAAGTACGGCAAACAGTTTCTCGCCAATGCAAAAAAAGCCCGCCACACGCTCGATGAAGGCGTCCGGCAGGTGAAAAAAAGCGCAGATCCCGACTATGGAGAAATATCGGTGTCTTTTTTGCATACGCTAGGCTCCCGGCTTATGCCGCAGCTGATTGCCGGCTTTAAAAAACGGCACCCGCATGTGGAGTTCAGACTTTATCAAGGGGCGAATGAAGTGCTTCAGCACATGGTGGAAACAGGGGAGGCCGATATTTGCCTGAGCTCTCCGCCTCTGCCGAACGACCTGCTTGAGTGGACCATCCTTGATAAAGAGCAGCTTTATTTGGTGCTGCCCGCCGACCACCCGCTGGCAGGCCAAAACGAAATTGAGATGAAAGCCATTGCGGGGGAGGATTTTGTCGGCTTTAAACAGGGGTATGGGCTTCGCTATGTGTTCGATCAAATGTGCCGGGATCTAGAGATCAGCCCGAAGCTTGCGTTTGAAGGAGAAGAGGTTTCGACCATTTTGGGGCTCGTGTCAGCTGGGCTTGGCGCGGCGATTTTGCCGAAAACGGCTGAGCATGTCCATCTTCCCGTCGCATTCTGCCGTGTTGCGGATTACCGCTCCGAACGGAAGATCGGTCTTGCCGTCTTAAAAGACCACTATTTATCGCCTGCAGCCCTCAACTTTAAGCAGTTTGTCATTGAATACTATCAAAGGAACGCCCGCCCGTAGGCCCGTCTTCCAAAAGAGGCGCGGCAAAAGCCGCACCCCTTAAAAAATGTTTGTTATTTCTCATAATGCTGAAACTGAATATCCAATGTGCGAAGATACGTTTGCAATCCTGCGTCTTGTATCGGAATGATGTAGGCTGCCTCATTTGATTCATTATGGTGGGAATGCCATAACCCCGGCGGTGTGATGAACGCTTTTCCGGTGACCCATTCCACTTTAACCGGATCAATGATTTCCTTGGTATCGGGATCGATTTTGCTCCCGACTAATGTATACGTCCCCGGTGCCGCATAGGCAACAAAGTCGAGGGCGACCGATTTATGGCTGTGGGGCGCTTGCCTTGAACCCGGAGGGACGATGCCGAACATGGCCCACAGCACATGCGTAATGGTTAACGTCTGATCGAATTTGTCATTGTTTAAGAGAACGGAAATACGGTTACGAAAACGGGCGTCAGGGGCATTGGCGGCTTCGGCTAATTTTGCTTTTGCCTGTTCAGCGGTGTACAGAGTCGGTTTGAAGCGAGTTTCTGCGGCATTCACGCCTAAATAGCGAAGAAGCGGCGAATCTGTAATATAATAGATGGATGAGTCTTCAGAAGCGGTATGTCGGCTGTTTGAACCGGCAGGCAGCGTGAAAAAATCGCCTTTATGCCACTCAATCGTTTCTCCGCAGGAAACGGTTGTACCGGCGCCTTCAATCACGTAATATAATTCGCTTGTTGCGTTCGGTTTGGTATTGATCGTATCCCCGGTACGAATCTTGACAAAATGGGCGAGAAGGGACGGGCTTGATGCAGGATAATCCGTTTTAAGCTCGTTTGAAATGTCCAAAGGAATGATCCGCGTTTCCCCGGAACGGTATAATTCAGGACCGAACTCTTTAATTGGAACCGGGCTGATGATTCCGCTTCCAACCGGATCGGAAGCAGTGGTATACTCGAAAAAACGGGCATGCTTTGTCAACTGTTCGGCACGGGTTTCAGAATGGGCAGACATACGAAAACCTCCTGTTATTTTTTGATAATTCTATCATATTTCACATGGAAGATGTTAGCAAACTGATAAAAAGATAAAGAAAGAGGGATTGGTTGTGGCAAAAGGATTGAACGGAAAACGAATTGCGATCGGCGGTTCGCGAAAAATAGACGAAATCAGCACGCTCATCGAAAAACAAGGCGGAATTCCCGTCGTCCGCTCTCTGCAGGGAACCGTTTTTTTGGCGGAAAAAGAGGTTGAACCCGATTTGAAGGCATTTGTTGAAAATGGTGCCGATTGGGTGATATTTACGACCGGGATCGGTACTGAAACGCTTGTCAATGTAGCTGAAAAACTTGGAATCGGCGAACGCTTTTTGCAGGCGATCCGCAGGGCAAAAGCGGCATCAAGGGGCTACAAAACGATCGCTGCCTTGAAAAAGCTCGGCATTACCCCGGAAGCTTCCGATGAAGACGGAACGACGGGAGGACTGATTCGCGCGCTGGAGCCTTACGATTTGACCGGAAAACGGGTCATGGTGCAGCTTCATGGAGAAAATGCGCCGTCACTTTTGAGGTTTCTGGAGGAGAAAGGGGCGTCCGTATGTCCGATTCTGCCTTACAGGCATATCCCTCCGAAAGAGGAAACCGTTGCTTTATTGTGCCGGGAGATCGCAAGCCGCGAGGTCGATGCGGTTTGTTTCACGACGGCCGTTCAAGTCCGTTCGCTATTCAATTATGCGAGAGAAAAGGGTGCAGCCGAAGACATCGTCAAAGCTTTTGGGGAATCCGTTTTAGCGGCAGCCGTCGGGAAGGTGACGGCGGAAGCGCTGAAGGAAGAAGGCATAGATCGGCTGCTTGCCCCTGAGCTGGAACGGATGGGGGCGATGATCATGGAGCTGTCCCGTTATTATTCATAGCGCTAAACACAAACGACATTCCAAAACAAAGGAATGTCGTTTTTGCTACTTCAATTTATCATTCAACACGCTGTCCTCCAAGACCGCGAATTTGTCTCCGTAAACTTTCGTAATGTGCTTTGCTCCCCAATCGCACAGGGAATCCAATATGTCTTTTAACGTCCACCCGTATTCGCTGAGCTCATATTCGACTTTCGGCGGAACCTGCTGGTACACGATCCGGTTAATGACGCCGTCATCTTCTAATTCGCGCAATTGCTGGGTCAGCATTTTTTGCGTAATGTTCGGCATGAGGCGCTTCAATTCGCTCGTCCGCTTTTTGCCGTGCGTCAAATGGCAAAGGATGACGCACTTCCACTTTCCGCCGATAACTTCAAGGGTTGCTTCGACAGAGATATTGTATTTTTTCTGCTTCATCTTCATCCTCCGATCTGATAGGCACTTAAAAGTACCTATCATACTTTTTGGTTCCTATGATACTTAAAAGTACGTACTTTTTTTCATCACTGATATGTACCATAATATCATTTGCCGGCGATCATTTGCTATACAAAAAATCAAGGGGGAATGATATGTCTTCTTTTCAAAACAAACGAAGCATACCGGCGCTTTTGGCTTTAGCCGTCAGCGCATTTGCGATCGGTACGACAGAATTTATCAGCGTCGGCCTGCTGCCGCTCATTGCGGACGATCTGGATATTTCGGTTACGACAGCAGGGCTGACTGTTTCTTTATATGCCCTGGGCGTAACATTCGGGGCGCCCGTGTTAACATCTGTAACGTCCCTTATGTCGCGGAAAACATTGCTGCTTTTGATTATGCTGGTTTTCATGATCGGAAACGGCATCGCCGCGTGTGCCGGCAGCATTGGCATCCTCTTGGCGGCCCGCGTTCTTTCGGCCTTTTCGCACGGGGTATTTATGTCAATCGGCTCAACGATTGCTGCAAGCCTTGTGCCGGAAAATAAAAGGGCGGGCGCGATTTCCATTATGTTTACGGGACTCACCGTGGCGACGATTACGGGTGTTCCGATCGGAACCTTTATCGGGCAGCAATTCGGCTGGAGGCTTGCTTTTACGGCCATCGTTGCCGTCGGCGCGATTGCTTTTATCGCAAACAGCATCCTTGTGCCGTCCAATTTGCCAAAAGGCGCCCGGACGACGTTCCGAAGTCAGTTTAAGCTTGTGACCAATGTCCGCTTATTGCTTTTATTTATCATTACGGCTTTGGGGTACGGCGGCACGTTTGTCGTTTTCACTTATTTATCCCCGCTCCTTCAGCATGTCACAGGTTTTAAACAGGAGGCCGTCGCACTTATTTTGCTCGTGTACGGAATTGCGATCGCAATCGGCAACATCATCGGCGGAAAGGCTGCAAACAAAAAGCCGCTGGCTGCATTGTTTTATATGTTCATCGCCCAGGCGGCCGTGCTTTTCGCCTTGACGTTTACAGCGCCTTTTAAGGTTGCGGGCTTGATAACGATCATGTTAATGGGCTTGCTGGCTTTTATGAATGTTCCGGGGCTGCAGGTCTATGTCGTCATGCTTGCTGAACGGTTCGTACCGGGTGCGGTGGATGTCGCATCCGCCGTCAATATCGCAGCATTTAACGCAGGCATTGCCATCGGCTCCTACTTAGGGGGCATCATAACGGAGTCGATCGGGATCATCCACGCCCCATGGACCGGGGGAGTCATGGTTGTCTGTGCCGTTCTGCTTACAGGCGTGAGCCTTATGCTCGAACGAAAAGAGAAAAAACAGGGACCGGTGCTGCAAGAGTCTCTGCGGGACTGCATTTAAAAAAATAAACGAAAACAGGAGGTCAATGATGACTGCAAAACATTTACAGGATCGAACAGAATTGCATAATGGAGTAAAAATGCCTTGGTTTGGCATCGGGGTATTTAAAGTGGAAGAAGGCCCGGAGCTGGTAAATGCCGTAAAGACGGCGATTAATCACGGCTATCGGAGCATTGACACAGCAGCGATATACGGAAATGAAGAGGGAGTCGGAGAAGGCATCCGCCAAGGTTTACAAGAAGCGGGCATTTCGCGCGAGGATCTCTTTGTGACATCAAAGGTATGGAATGAGGATTTGGGCTATGAGGAGACAATCGCAGCCTATGAGAAGAGCCTCAGCAAGCTCGGGCTTGATGATTTGGATTTATATTTGATCCACTGGCCTGTTGAAGGCCGCTATAAAGAGGCGTGGAGAGCGCTGGAGGCCCTTTACAAAGCGGGGCGCGTCAAAGCGATCGGCGTCAGCAATTTTCAAATCCATCATCTTGAAGACTTGATGAAAGACGCTGAAATCATGCCGATGGTCAACCAGGTGGAGTATCATCCGCGCCTGACTCAAAAAGAGCTGCATTCATTTTGCAAGGCGCACGGCATTCAGCTTGAAGCATGGTCTCCATTGATGCAGGGGCAATTGCTCGATCATCCTCTTCTTAAAGAAATCGCGGAAACGCACGGCAAAACCGCAGCACAGGTCATTTTGCGCTGGGATTTGCAAAACGGCGTCATCACGATTCCAAAATCGACTAAAGCGCAGCGCATTGCCGAAAACGCGGATATTTTCGATTTTGAACTGACAAAAGAAGAAATGGCGCAAATCGATGCTTTAAACGAGAACACACGGGTCGGTCCTGATCCGGATAACTTCGATTTTTAAATAAAGACAACACCGTTCGATATGCGAACGGTGTTTGTTTTACCATAAGAATTGATATTCTTTTTCCAGCGCGAGCAGGCGTTTTTTCATTTCCAAGCCGCCCCTGTACCCTGTCAGTTTCCCGTTCTTTCCGATGACCCGGTGACAGGGAACTGCGATCAACAGCGGATTGGCGCCGATCGCCGCTCCCACGGCACGGACGGCCTCCGGCTTTTCGATCCTTTCGGCGATGTCCTAATATGAGCAAGTTTCTCCATAAGGAATGTCCTGCAATGCTCGCCAGACGGACAATTGAAAGGGGGTTCCGCAGAGGTCGACAGGAAAGCTGAAATCTTTCCGTCCGCCGTTCACATACGCGGCCAGTTCATCCGCGTAAGTCCGCAATGCTTCATCATCGAGCACTGCACAATCGGCAAGGTCCCGCTTGGCAAACCAGGCAGCCAGTTCATCATATGAGCCCGTAAAACAAAGGCCCGCAGCGGTCGCCGCCATATACAGATTCCATTCGTCAGCTTTAAGCTTGCTCCAATATACGATTTGGCCGGTCATTGCTCCGCCTCCCGCTTCAATTGACGAAACGACGTCGGCGTTTGCCCTGTTTTCTTTTTAAACAGGGCGGAAAAGTAATCCGCATTTGCAATGCCGACTTTGGCGGCGATTTGTGCGATCGTTTCGTCTGAAGCGGCAAGAAGCTTGCCCGCTTCACATATCCTTTTTCGGCTCATGTATTCAAGCGGAGAAACGCCTTTGATCCGTTTGAACGTCCGCTGAAGATGAAAAGGGCTGGCATGGCACATTTCAGCCAATTCAGAGAGCGTCAGCGGCTCGTGATAGCGTTCGCCGATGATCAGAGCGGCCCGCTCCGCCAGCTCCTCATCAGGCAAAAGAGGTCCGTCCGGATTGCATCGCTTGCAGGGGCGGTATCCTTCTGACAAAGCTTTTTGCGCATTCGGGAAAATGCGTACATTGTCAATGTGAGGGACCCTCGATTTGCAGGAAGGACGGCAAAATACGCCTGTCGTTTTAACCGCATAATAAAACACTCCGTCATATGATGAATCGTTTTCAACAATAGCCCGCCAATTTTCAGGCGTGAGGCCGGATTTGTCATTCATGTGATCACCCCGATGTATGTCAGTATAACCCGAAAGCGGTCCGGTGCGGTGGCTTTGGGAATGAAAAAGCAAGATGACAAAGGCCATCCTCTCCGAATTGATCTGATGACCTGTATAGTGTTACAGTGAAAGAAGATTTGAAGAGGTGAGGGTATTGGTCAAAGCAGTGGATCACGCCTCCTGAAATAAAAAATCATTCTATTTTAGGAGGCTAACCATGAATTTTCAAAGAATTGATCTTGAACATTGGCACAGAAAACCTTATTTTGAGCATTACATGAACGCCGGAAAATGCTCATTCAGCATGACGGCAAACATTCGCATCACCGGATTGCTCGACAGGCTGCGTGACAAAAATATAAAGCTTTATCCCGCATTTATTTACATGGTGTCAAAGGTCGTCAACGCCTACCCCGAATTTAGAACGGCATTCAATGACAAAGGGGAATTGGGATATTGGGAACGGCTGAACCCGTGCTATACGATCTTTCATCAAGAGGATAAGACCTTTTCTGCCGTATGGTCGGAATACTCGGAAGAATTCCCGCATTTTTATCAGACGTATCTTGGAGATATCGAGCGGTTTGGAGACAAAAAAGGGCTGTGGGCAAAAAAAGACGTGCCCGCCAATTCATTTTCGGTCTCTTCGATTCCGTGGACCAGCTTTACAAGCTCCTGAGCTTCATCTTGCAAATACAGAGTACCTGCTCCCGATTATTACGAACGGAAAATACTTTTCTCAAGGGAATGATGCCTATTTACCCGTTTCCCTGCAAGTCCACCATGCCGTGTGCGACGGTTATCATGCCGGCGTTTTTATGAATGATGTAGAGCGTTTGGCCGATTGCTGCGGGGAATGGCTCCTTTAGATGCTAAAAAAAGTCCTTCTCAACGTGAGAGGGACTTTTTTAGAAGCTATTCTTTCGTCAGCCATTCTTTCACGACCAAAACGGAAGAGCCGTTTTCGATGAGCGGATCGGACTGTCCGATTTGTTTTGCTTCTTCAATAGAATGGGCGCGGATGAGGTATGCACCGCCTGTTTCATCGCTGAAAGGGCCGTACAATTCTAAACGGTTTTCCGCTTTCAGCCGATCCAAAAAATCGTAATGAGCAGGCACATATGCAGTGTTAAAGTTTTCTGTCCGGGTCGTCAGCATTAAATATCTTTTCATGATAAGTTCCTCCCTCAAAGTACCTCTATTTTAACATTAATCACCCGGAGGTTGCTGTTTCAGGTGCTTTCGGTAATGGGCATCATGAATCAAGCGGATCGCCGGCCTGATTAAAAGCTGAAAGCTTCCGATTGCAAAAAGCCAATTCCCCTCCTCCTTTCATAGATCAGAAAAAATCTGTGTAAAGCACTTTTACTTTTTCTTACCTGTATCAATCGTTTTTTTCCTTTATCTCATGTGCCGCGGCTTTTTCCCTCCCATCTCCCTCAGAAATTTTCTGATAAACGAGAATGACTGGTATTCCTAATACTATGATAAATAGACTGCTATTTTCCGGCGTTTCCGGTGCATTATAATTCGAATATCGTTTAGGGAGGTGACAAGATGGAAAAAGACAACCGAAAAAAGGCGGACGGGATTTCTGGCGGGCTTGTATTTCTAATGGCGGTTGCTTCAGGGGTCACCGTTGCTAATATTTATTTGAATCAAGCGCTATTGGTCAGCATGGGGCATACGTTTCACGTTACAGCTGCACAGGCGGGGATGATCGCTACAATCACCCAAGCCGGCTATGCACTGGGGAATTTCATGCTGGTTCCTCTTGGCGACATTTTTGAAAGGCGACGCCTGATTGTTGCTTTACTGTTCCTCGTATGTCTATGCTCTACAGGGTCAGCGCTTGCTGCAAATTTTTCCTGGCTTGCGGCCGCACAGCTTTTGTTAGGTTTTTTCACGATTATTCCGCAAATTATCGTTCCCTTTGCAGCCGATTTAGCACATGAAAACGAGAGAGGAAAAGTGCTTGGAAATGTTGCGATTGGCTTGGTGTGCGGAATATTGGGGGCAAGGCTGATCAGCGGAATCATCGATTCGCATGCCGGCTGGAGGATGGTGTACTGGATAACGTGCGGGTCAACGCTTATCATCATGTTGCTGATTCGCTTGTTTATGCCGAAAAACAAGGCTTCACACACCATTAACTACGGAAAACTCCTTGCATCTCTGGGACCTTTGCTTTTCAGGGAACACACGTTGAGAAAAGCCTGCCTGAGCCAGGGGCTTATGTTTGGCGCCTTTAGTTTATTTTGGACGACTCTCGTCTTCCTGCTGAATGATCCGCCTTATTCTTACGGAAGCCAAGCTGCCGGCATGATCGGACTCGTCGGAATCGGCGGCGCCTTCGCCGCTCCTGTGATCGGACGGATTATTGACAAGAGGGGGGCGGTTTTTGCCAATGTGGTTTGCATGTCTATCTCGCTGCTTGCTTTTATGCTGCTTTTTTCAGGAAAACAATCTTTAATCGCCGTTATCATTGGAGCGTTATTCGTAACAATGGGGACACAAGCCAATCAGGTTGTATGCCAGGCCATGATTTTTCAATTGTCGGCTGATATGAGAAGCCGCCTTAACGGCATGCTCATGGTCATGATTTTCCTGGGGGGCGCGTTGGGCTCATATGCGGGTGTTTTGGCCTGGACCGAATTTCGTTGGACCGGCGTTTGCTTGCTTGGAATGTTCATGATCGGCATTGCCTTTACTTCGCTTTTGATTCCCGATCAGTCAGCCCAAGAAATAGAGAGGGAATAAATGGATCATACAAACGAAAATGATTATAAAGGGCCTAAAGTATGAAAACAATTCGATAAAGATCATTATATGGCGTTCGTAAACAGCTTCAAATATTCGTGCCAGTGGGCTAAAATACGATATTAACGCTGCCTATGAAGTGTTTGCAGAAAGAAACCGGAATAAGGCGCGTTTCATATTCATTTTGCTCCCGATTCATGTAGAATCATATTAAGAAGATTCCCGCATGCCGGAGGAGTGAGTGCCTTTGAGTAGAATAAAAGAGAAAAGGAAAGAGCTCGGCGATTTTTTGAAGTTAAAAAGGTCAACTGTATCACCTGAAGAATACGGGTTGCCGATAGGCCCCAGAAGAAAAACGAAAGGGCTCAGAAGAGAAGAGCTGGCACAGCTCTCAGGGATAGGAGTGACCTGGTATACGTGGCTCGAGCAGGGGAGGGATATCCAAGTATCGACACAGGTGCTGGAAAGCATCTCAAGAGTGCTCAAATTAAACTATGAGGAAAAAAAGCATGTCTTTCTTTTGGCCGGACAGCAAATTCCGCTGTATCATAGGGAAAGTTCCAGACAGGATTTGAGCCCGGTCGTCCAGAACCTTATCAAACACAATTTAAAGGCTTGTCCCGTTTACATCACAGACGAAAAATGGGACGTGATTGCCTGGAATGAAGCTGCTTGCGCGGTGTTCGGCGATTTTAACCGCATGAGCAAAAAAGAAAAGAACGCGATCTGGCGTTGTTTTTGTTCCAAAGAATATCAAAGCCTTTTCGCAGATTGGGAAAGTCATGCAAAAAGATTGCTTGCGCAGTTTCGCGGAACGGCGGCAAGGTTTTTCGGGGAGGAATGGATCAGGGAGCTGACAGATGAATTGTCCGATAAAAGCCCCGAATTCCGAAGGTGGTGGAATCATCATGAAGTGCTCGGAACGCCCCCCGGTGAAAAAGAGATACGCCACCCCCTGGCAGGCGCCATGTTTATGGAGCATGTCACTCTGCAAATATACGATTCGCCCGATTTGAAGCTGACGGTCTCTAGACCCCTGGAAAAAGAGGACACGATCGCAAAGCTCAATCGTTTGCTATCTGCCCGATCCATCAGCTCGTAAAAGAGGCCGTATTTTTACCGCGGTCATGAACATGGAGGATCCCCATGCTTTAGATGAAACTTAAGCATGCATGATCCGCCCGCGGAAATAAACAAAAATAGCCCGGATATCGGGCTATTTTGCATGGTATTACCGCTCGCATGCATAATTGTCGTGATCGCGGTCCATTTTAGCCTGGTAAGCAGGATGGGAGCTTGGAATACCGTTTGGGTATTTCTTTCTCAATTCGGTACAATTGGCAAACGTTTCTTTGCCGCCTGATGCCGGAGCGGAAGAATTTGAGTCTTTGCTTGCTGCAGCAGATTTTTTCGCGGAGTCCGACTTGAGCGCTGTCTTTGTTTTTCCAACGACGCATCCGTTGAACCCTTTGTCTGTCGCATAGCCGGACTTGCTCCATATCGCAATGTGCTTTTTCTTAGCGGTGTTTTCAACCTTTTGATATTCATCTACGTACTTTGTATTTGGCGGATATATGTAGGCTACCCTTGCAAGGCCGTCCTTTAAAAGCTGTTCCTGAACCGACTTTCCGTCAGCGTATACATAGGCCAGCAATCTTCCGTACTTGTCAGTGCGGCCGCCTTTATCAAATTCCAATTCCAGCTTGCCGCTTTCGACCAGTTTTTTGTTTTCTTCAGAAGCTTCTTTTCCGTATGGCTGAACGCATGAATTCGGTTTTTTTGTTTCCGGCGTATCGACAAGCAAATAGCGGACTGTTTTTACTTTTCCATTATATTTGACTTTAATCGTGTCGCCGTCGACTGCACGGACAAGGGTGACAGCCGCGCGATCTGTACGACCGTCATCCGCTGCACCGGATCGTTCTGGTTTTGAGCCGGAAACGGCACTGGAATTGCAGGCTGCCAAAGAAAAACTGAACACGAGGGCAGCGATTGCCAAACAACATTTTTTCAAAGCAAAATCCCCCTAAGCTGTAATTTGAACAAACTATATCATCAGCTAAAAAAGTAAAATTTTCAAGGGGAATTTTATTTTCAAAGCCGTTTTTCTTATCGTTCCTTTGCTTTATCCGCTCCTCCAAAAATATCTGGATTGCTTATTGATAAATTCGTGCCAATGAAATTGCTGACGGTAATATAAATAAAAAATCCAACAAAAGCTCCAGGGTCTCTTCCAAACAGGAGAATACTCAAAGAGATAAAAGTAACGGCCATCATGACATCAACAAGCAAACTAATTCTACGATGTTGTTTAAAATATTCTCTTACGTTCCTAATCTTGTTCATTATGCACCTCTGGATGAAATATTACATAGAAAATCGTACCATTTTCATAGAGTACAACGCAAACTGAACCGAATGCTGGCCATTTTACCCGTCGTCACTATGAGTTAAATTCCGAAAAAGCGATGACATAGTGCCTGAACGTTTCGGCCGCAGGTGATAAATAACGTCTTTGTTGTACTTGTTTTTTATTACGCAGGTTCAAGCATTTGCGGAACAGCCGGGGGATTGTTTTGCTGATTTTGGCTGGCTGGGCGTGGCCGTCATGTACTGTCATGCTCCTCGTTGCTTTATTTCTGTCTGTATTGCTGGCAAAAAAGGATGAAGCGCTGAAGGGGGCTTAAGAAAAAAGAGCTGTCATCAGACGGCTCTTTTTCATTTAGTCTTTTGGAATCGCATAAAATCTGGTACATTAATAGTGAAGAATGAAAAAACACGATCCGGTTGGTAGTCCGGATGCATGTCTATCATGTCAGTAACCTTCCCCTCCTCGGGATGTCCATCATTCTTCTGTCACATTAATAGAGGAGGGAATCGTTATGAAATTAACGATTTACTATGACGGCCAGTTTTGGGTTGGAATCGTTGAGATTGTACAAGAGGGAAAATTAAAGGCATTCCGCCATTTGTTCGGCAAAGAGCCGAAGGATTCGGAAGTGCTGCATTTTGTTTACCATCAGCTTGCCGAATTGATTTCTCAAGCCGAAAAGGAAGGAATCAGCGTAAAAGCTGAAGCGAATAAGAAGATCAATCCGAAAAGGTTGCAGCGGCTCGTTTCCAAAGAAATGAAGAATGCCGGTAGGTCAATGAAAGCCCAGCAAGCGATCAAACAGGAGCTTGACGCAAAAAAAGCGATGAAAAAGCGCTTGAAAAAACAGCAGCGCGACATCGAAAAGGAGCAAAAGTACCTGCTGAGAAAGCAAAAAGCGAAAGAAAAGCACAGGGGAAAGTAGCGGATCCAGCTCGTGGTTATCCTTTCCGTTTTTCCATCCATGAACATAGCTGTCTATTAGAACTGAGAAAGCCCTCTAAATATTAGAGGGCTTTCGAATGTTTATACGGCACGCTTTTTCCTTTATTCAGCCTGATGAGCCTTCGCTTTTCGCATTTTATAAATCGCAATCAGCAAAATAAACCAGGCAGGAGTTACAAACAAGGAAACGCGGGTATCTTCCGCAAGTGCGAGAACCACGAGAATAAACGCCAGGAAGGCGAGAATCAGGTAATTGGAAAGCGGATAAAGCGGCATTTTAAATTTGTTTTCTTTAGCCAAATCAGGTTTTGTTTTTCGGTATTTCATATGGCAGATGACGGTGATTCCCCAAATAAAGATGAAACATACGGTGGAAATGCTAGTAATCAGCGTAAATACGCCTTCAGGCATGATATAGTTCAGCGTAACACCGATTAAAATAACGATAGTTGAAAAGAACAGCGCATTGTTCGGTACTTTACGGGAAGTCAATTTTGCCAATGAAGAAGGTGCATTGTTTTCTTTGGCAAGCGAGTATACCATCCGGCTTGTGCTGAATACCGCGCTGTTGCACGCAGAAGCCGCGGATGTGAGCACAACAAAATTGATAATGCTCGCCGCCGCCACGATTCCGATCGCTGCGAAGACTTGAACGAACGGGCTTTCGCTCGGATTAATGGCATTCCAAGGATAGATGCTCATAATGACAAGCAAGGCGCCGATATAGAAAAGGAGAACCCTGATCGGAATATTGTTGATCGCTTTTGGAATGACTTTTTCCGGGTCTTTTGTTTCGCCCGCTGTAAGCCCCACAAGCTCAATCCCAACAAACGCAAAAACTACCATCTGGAACGAGAGGATAAAGCCGTTAAACCCGTTCGGGAACATGCCGCCGTGGTTCCAAAGGTTCGTAAAGCTTGCTGCGCCGGATTGCGTGGTAAAGCCTGTGAAAATCATAAAGAGACCAATGACGATCAGCGCCAGGATGGCAATGACTTTAACCAATGCAAACCAGAATTCCATTTCTCCAAAAAGCTTGACTGTTGCAAGGTTCATAATGAGCAGAATGATAAGCGCGATTAACCCCGGCACCCATTGCGGAACGCTTGGCAGCCAATACTGGGTATAGAGGCCGACTGCCGTTAAATCGGCCATCGCGATTGAAATCCAGCAAAACCAGTAGGTCCAGCCGGTGATAAACGCCGCCATTTTTCCTAAATAGTCTTGTACGAAATCGACGAACGAGTGATACTCCAAATTCGATAAGAGCAGCTCTCCCAAGGAGCGCATAATCAAAAAGCAAATGATCCCTGTGATCAAGTAAGCAAATAAAATCGACGGTCCTGCAAAATGTATCGATTTTCCCGACCCAAGAAACAAGCCCGTTCCAATCGCCCCGCCGATCGCGATTAATTGGACATGCCTGTTTTTTAAACCCCTCGACAATTTTTGTTTATGTATATCATTTGTCACTCTTTTGTCCCCCACTTTGTTTTGTTGTCTCAACTTTCGTTATTTTTATGTATTGATTATACACCAAAATGGTTATTTAGAAACTATTTTTTAGGAGTTTCGGCCAAGATGCCGTCAGCAAGAACACGGTGCATTTGGTCTTACGTTTCATCAAAAAGGCTTCAGGGAAAGATGCGGATTCAGCTGAAGGCAACCCTGTGATCCCCGGGAAAGCGGCCATCCAGAAGGGCTGTTCAGTTCAGAAAATTCATTTTCACCGATATCAGAATTTTCCCCAATATATTCCCTGAGAGTGGTAAACTGTTTACAGATTGATACTTTAGGAGGAGGAAAGCCGTGAGAGTTTATAAGAAAAAAACACTAATATCAGAAATGAGATCATGTTCAGATGAATATAAAAGCAAAAAAGAGCGGTTCGCCAATCTTCAAAAGGCCTTTTTCGATTCGGCGGACTTCCGCGGTTTTCTATAGAGACATGTTCACCCGATTGTGCAATCCTGCTGATAATATTGAAGCCTAACCGGCTTGATGACAAAGGATGAATCTCATGAAAAGAATCGATAAAATATACCGCCGGCTGCTGCATCATTTTCGTGAAGTTTCCCCGGATCAGCTTTTGCAGATGCAAGGTCTTTCAGCAAAGGATATCGCCCAAGAGTTGCAAATGGAGCGTTCCAATGTCAGCTTTGAATTGAACAACCTCGTCCGCGCTAAAAAAGCGATAAAGGTGAAGACGTTCCCTGTCCGTTACGTTCCGGTGGAAGTCATTGAAAGAACATTCAACATTAAATGGAATACAGCAAAGATGGAAGTAGACGAACTTCATCAGTGTTCCGGCAATCAAAAAAGGGTGCCCCGGAAAATTTCCACCAATCCTTTGGAACTGATGATCGGAGCAAAAGGCAGCTTAAAGAAAGCGATCTCCCAGGCGAAAGCAGCCGTCTTTTATCCTCCGCACGGTCTGCATATGCTGCTTTTAGGGCCGACAGGTTCCGGCAAATCCCTTTTTGCGAACCGGATTTATCAATTTGCGATTTACTCTGACATTCTCAAACCCGGTTCTCCTTTTATTACATTTAACTGTGCGGATTACTATAACAATCCTCAATTATTGCTCTCTCAATTATTCGGGCATAAAAAAGGATCGTTTACAGGCGCTGACCAAGACAAAGCCGGTTTAGTCGAACAGGCCGACGGAGGCATTCTGTTTATGGATGAAATCCACCGCCTTCCTCCCGAGGGTCAGGAAATGCTGTTTTATTTTATTGACAGCGGCGCTTATAACAGGCTTGGCGAAACGGAGCACAAGCGTACATCGAAAGTATTGTTTATTTGCGCTACGACAGAAAACCCGGGTTCTGCATTGTTGAAAACATTTTTGCGAAGAATTCCGATGACCATACATATCCCTTCGCTTGAAGAACGGTCTCTTAAAGAAAGAGTTGAGCTGACAACGTTTTTATTGGGAAAAGAAGCGGAGCGGATCAAGAAAAATCTGAATGTGCACATCGATGTATATAATGCCCTTATTCATTCCGCCACATTCGGGAATGTCGGGCAGCTGAAATCAAATGTGCAGCTCGTTTGTGCTCACGGTTTTTTGCATCATCTTGACAGGGATGATGCTGTCGAACTGACCGTCCGGGATCTGCCTGATGACATCAAACAGGACTGGATTTCAAGCAGCAAAAATATCGAGAGAAGCAAAATGATTTCCGAATATGTAAATATCACCACCATCATATCGCCGATAGTGGAAGACGAAACAACCAAAATCGATGATGATCTTTCATTTAATTTGTATGATTTGATTGAGGAAAAGGTCAACATTTTAAACAAAGAAGGCTTATCAAAAAAAGAAATTAATCAATATATTTTGACTGACCTTCATTTGCATGTCAGAAGTTTTTTTCATCAGCGAACGTTTCAAAACTACAACTTACTGAAATTTGCCGACGATAAAGTGATTCGCCTTACGAAAGAGCTGAAAGAAGTTGCCGAACATGAGCTGAATTGCAAATTTGACCGCAAATTCATCTATTTTTTGAGCATGCATGTTGATGCATTTTTAAAACGTGGCAAGCAAACTGATGTCTTAAATGCACAGGAGACTGACGAAATCCGCGATACCTATGTGAAGGAATATCAAGTTGCACTGATATTTAAAGATAAAATTCAAGAGTATTTTAGAGTCGTCGTTCCGGAAATAGAAGTGATCTATTTAACGATGCTGATTCAGTCGATCAAATCGTTGGAGGCGAACAAAAGAGTGGGGATTGTCGTCGCCGCGCACGGAAACAGTATGGCGAGCTCCATGGTGGACGTAGCGATTGAACTTTTAGGCAGCACTCCGATTGCGGCGGTTGACATGCCTCTTGCGGTTTCTCCGTCGCAAATCATGGAGCGCCTGGAAGCGAAAATTAAACAAGTGGATAAAGGAGAAGGAGTATTGATGCTTGTCGACATGGGATCGCTTGCGATGCTGGGAACGAAGCTCGAAGAAAAAACGGGCATCAATATTAAAACGATCAGCAATGTCACGACATCAATGGTGCTCGATGCCGTCAGAAAGGTTAATTATCTGAATTTAAATTTGCATGCCATATATGAATCGGTTACAAAGGATTTTACCGAGCTGTGGGGCCGCACACCTCAGTCGCCCGGCAAAAAGAAGGCACTGGTCTCCATTTGTACGACCGGGAGCGGAACGGCAAAAAAACTCGAAGAGATCTTAACAACAATCGTCAATCAGGCCGCAGACGACCCGATCAAAATCCTGACCGTTTCGTCTATTAAATTAGCAAACAGCATAAAAGAAATCGAAAAAGAGTATGAGATCCTTGCCACAGTGGGAACGAAAAATCCGAAGATCAATGCTCCCCATGTATCTCTTGAAGTGTTAATAGAAGGGGAGGGCGAGCGGGTGATCCATCAGGCGATTACAAAAGGCAACGTCCCTCCGGGCGATGGACTGGCCGGTGCAAACATCATGGTACGGGAGCTTTGCGAGGATAGTTTGAAAAAGTATCTCGTTTTCTTAAATCCCTATCATATTATTGACATTTTATTAGAGTGGCTGCAAACGATTCAAGATGAATTAGGCATCATGCTAAACAATGCGGTGATGATCAAAGTTATTATGCACACCGCTTTTGCTTTCGAAAGGGTGATTAAAGATCATCCGATTGCTTTTTCAGAAGAGGATGCAATTGACGATCAGCTGAAAAAAGTTTACCACATAACAGAACGGACGTTAAAGCCTTATGAACAGAAGCTTGGGCTTGCAATCAGCGAAGATGAAAAATTATTTATAGCCGCCATCTTTGCCGAAGAGCTGCATGGCCAGGTGTTTTAAAAGCTGTTTTTTTACTTGAACCTGTATTAAATGGACCTCCATTTTAATACAGGTTTATTTTTTTGTTTTGAATGTGTTTCAAAACAAAAAAGAGATTGGTTGAAAACGCTTAATAAATTTGTGTTGGCACGAAACTTGCATCATAAAAGAGCGAACGCCAAAAGAAAGGAGCAAACATCAATGATTTCAGTTATTATCAGCGGTCATGGAGATTTTCCAATAGCACTGAAAGAGTCGTCAAACATGATTTTCGGCGAAGAAGACCATCTGACGGCGGTGCCGTTTTTGAAAGGGGAAGGCATCCAAACATTGCAGAAAAAATATCAGCAGACGCTAAAGCGCATTCCAAAGGAACATGAGGTGCTGTTTTTAGTGGATATATTTGGCGGAACGCCATACAACGCGGCCGCTCCTTATATCGTGAAGGATCAAAGAATGGATATGGCGGCCGGGGTGAACCTGCCGATCCTGCTGGAGGTATTAAGCCTGAGAGGACATATGCCGCTTAAAGAACTGCTGAACAGGCTGAAAACAATGAGTCAGGAAAGCTTCCAGGTGTGCAGCGAACATTTAGAACATGCGATAAGAGCCGAAAGAGAGGATAAATTGTGATGAACATTGTATTAGCTAGGATTGATGACCGCTTTATTCACGGCCAGGTGCTGACCAGATGGATTAAAATCCATGCGGCTGACCGCATCATCGTTGTCTCAGATGATGTGGCGGCAGATGACATGAGAAAAACGCTGATTCTTTCTGTTGCCCCCTCAAATGTTAAAGCGAGCGCCGTCTCTATTTCAAAAATGGCAAAAGCGTTTCACAGTCCGCGGTATGAGGAGACAACAGCGATGCTGCTATTTGAAAAACCGGGCGATATTGTATCCCTGATTGAAGCAGGGGTCCCCATTAAAACGGTAAATGTCGGAGGCATGCGTTTCGAGCATAACCGCAGGCAGATCACAAAATCAGTCAGCGTGACAGATCAAGATATAGAGGCGTTTGAACAACTGAACGAATTGGGGGTGAAGCTGGAATTGAGACAGCTCCCTTCAGATACAAGCGAAGACTTTATGCAGATTTTGAGAAACGTCGCAAAATAGAAAAGGGGGGTATGAGAAGATGTCTTCCATACAAATTATATTGCTGTTGATCATTGCAGGCATTACCGGTATCGCAAGCGTATTGGACGAGGGACAGACGCACCGTCCGCTGATTGCCTGTACATTGGTCGGGTTGGTGCTCGGAGACCTGAAAACCGGCATCATTTTGGGCGGAACCCTTGAACTGATGGCATTGGGCTGGATGAATGTCGGGCTCGCCATGGCGCCGGATACGGCCATCGCTTCTGTGATCTCAACCATTTTGGTGATTACCGCCGATCAGGGAATCGGCGAAGGAATTGCCGTCGCAGTAGCATTGGCAGCCGCAGGGCAGGCGCTGACGATTTTTGTCCGCACGATTACCGTCTTTTTAATCCACCGCGCTGACAAATACGCCAAGGATGGGAATATGAAAGGAATCGAAATCATGCATATTACAGCAATGGTGTTTCAGGCGCTCAGAGTTATGATCCCGACGTTGATTGTGGCGCTGATCAGCGTCAGCGCTGTTCAGGCTTTCTTAGGGAATATTCCCGAAGTCATTACAAAAGGTCTCCAGGTAGGCGGAGGAATTATCGTTGTCGTCGGGTATGCGATGGTGATCAATATGATGAACATTCCTTACTTGAAGCCATTCTTCTACATCGGCTTTTTGTTGGCGGCGTTTACAGACTTCAATCTGGTCGGGTTCGGCGCTCTCGGACTGTGCCTTGCCCTTCTGTATCAGCAGGTCATGCAAAAAAACAGCGCGCAGGGAGCGGTCGCAGCAGCAGCCGCAAACAGCAGCTCGGCTGCTTACGATGATGATGATGATCTTGATGCCTAATCAATGAGGAGGGGACCGAAGAAGATGGAGACAGAAAAAAGATTAACAAAGAGAGAAATTTTCAGCATGTTCATTCGTTCAAATTTTTTGCTCGGATCTTTTAACTTTGAGCGTGTGCAGGCAATGGGCTATTGCTATGTGATGATTCCGGCGATTAAAAAACTGTACGGTCCGGGAGCGAAAAGAAACGAAGCATTGCAGCGCCATCTCGAATGGTTCAATACACACCCGTGGCTGACAGCACCGATATTCGGCGTGACGGCCGCCATGGAAGAAGAGATGGCCAATCAAAAAGGAATTGATGCAAAAGCGATCAGCGGTATGAAAATCGGGTTAATGGGACCGCTCGCGGGTGTGGGCGATCCGATTTTCTGGGGGACGCTGCGCCCGGTGTTAGCGGCTTTGGGGGCATCGCTCGCCTTAGGAGGGAACATTGCCGGGCCTCTGCTGTTCTTTTTCTTCATCAATGCCATAAGATTAAGTACGAAATATTACGGTTTAAAGTACGGCTATGTGAAAGGAATGGAAATTCTTCAGGATTTGGTCGGGAACCGGATTCAAAAGCTGACCGAAGGCGCTTCGATACTCGGATTGTTTGTCATGGGGGCTCTTGTCTCAAAGTGGACCACCATCAACATCCCAATCGTCGTTTCCAGAATTAAGAACGAATCAGGCAAAGTGGAGGTTCAAACGGTGCAGAGTATTTTGGACAGCATCATGCCGGGGGTGCTGCCTTTAGGTTTGACGCTGCTCGTCGCGTGGATGCTGCGAAAAGGCGTGAATCCGCTTCTTATTATATTCGGCATTTTTATCATCGGTATTCTCGGTTATTGGGCCGGTTTTTTGGCATAAGGTTTTGGAAGTCATCCCGAATTCTTAAAAACAGCCGCCCCCGGCATTTCCGGCGGGGGCGGCTGTTTGGAGCAAAATCGGAATGTGCTTGAATATCCAATAAAGATAGGAAGGGAGAGGGTGAATAAAGTGAAAAAGAGGCTGCTTCAATTCGGAGCAATGCTGACCATGATGCTGCCGGCCGGGCCTGTTTACGCAGCCGACCCAAGCTACTATGAGGAGGAACATCGGCCAAGGTACCACTTCACTCCTGAAGCGAACTGGATGAATGATCCAAACGGAATGGTCTATTATGCTGGGGAATACCATCTGTTTTATCAATATCATCCATATGGTTTGCAGTGGGGGCCGATGCACTGGGGCCATGCGGTCAGCAAGGATTTAGTCAGGTGGGAGCATCTTCCGGCCGCGCTGTCACCGGATGATAACGGCACGATTTTTTCTGGCAGCGCCGTAGTCGATTGGAACAATACAGGCGGTTTTCAGACCGGAAAAGAAAAGCCGCTCATTGCCGTTTATACGCAGGACCGCGAAGGGGAACAGGTCCAGAGCATCGCTTACAGCAATGACAAAGGAAGAACATGGACGAAATATCCGGGCAATCCCGTCATTCCGAACCCGGGAAAAAAGGATTTTCGCGATCCGAAAGTATTATGGCATGAAGAAACAAAAAGGTGGGTGATGGTGCTGGCGGCCGGTGACCGAATCATGATATACACATCTCCCAACCTGAAGGAATGGACCTATGCGAGCGAATTTGGAGAGGGGCAAGGCAGCCATGGAGGCGTATGGGAATGTCCTGATTTGTTTCAGCTTTCAGTAGACGGCAATCCGTATGAAAAGAAATGGGTGATGCAAGTCAGTGTTGGAAACGGGTCCGTCTCGGGAGGATCAGGCATGCAATATTTCGTAGGCAGCTTTGACGGCAAGTCTTTTAAGAATGAAAATCCGCCGGGCAAAACCCTATGGACGGACTACGGCAAAGACTTCTATGCGGCTGTCTCCTGGTCCGACATCCCGTCTTCAGACGGACGCAGGCTTTGGCTGGGATGGATGAGCAATTGGCAATATGCAAACGATGTTCCTACATCCCCGTGGAGAGGGGCCATGACGATTCCAAGAGAGGTAAAATTGAAAGCGTTTTCTGACGGAGCCAGAATTGTGCAAGCCCCGGTAAAGGCGCTGCGTTCGATCAGAGGAGCCTCTCAAGGGTGGCGGCATAAGATTATATCCTCCGCAGGCCGCAGCCTGCCGGCTAATTTACCGGGAGACTCCTACGAAATCAATGCAGAATTTCAAGTGAGCGCCGGATCGGCTTCTGAATTCGGTTTTAAGGTTCGAAAAGGAGAAAATCAATATACAAAAATCGGCTATCATCAGGGAAACGGCACTCTGTTCGTTGACCGCAGCCAAACCGGAAACGTCGCCTTCCATCCAAGCTTTAACACCGGAAAGCAGGCTGCTCCGTTGAAGCCGGTGAATGGCAAGGTGAAGATGCGCATTTTTGTCGACCGCTCTTCTGTCGAAGTATTTGGAAACGATGGACAGCAAGTGCTGACCGACCTCATCTTCCCGGATCAATCGAGCAACGGGCTGGAGGTGTATGCTTCAAACGGTTTTGTAAAGCTAAATTCCCTAACGATTCATCCTCTGAAAAAAACTTGGGGAAAGTCCCCTCTCAAGTCAAACCTCGCGGGCTGGACGACCGTAAACGGGTTGTGGGCCGACACCATTGATGGAAAACAAGGACGCTCTGACGGTGATTCTTTTATTACATCTTCAGCTTCCGGAACAGACTTCACTTACGAATCCGACATTACGATTAAAGATGGCAATGGAAGGGGGGCTGGAGCCCTTGTCTTTCGGGCTGGTCAAGATGTGAAAAACGGCTATCTGGCCAATGTGGATGCCAAGCATGACGTAGTCAAATTTTTCAAATTTGAAAACGGATCAGCCTCTGTCATAGCCGAGCACAAAACACCGATAGATGTCAATAAAACGTATCATCTGAAAACTGTCGCCCGAGGCGCAAACGTTAAAATCTATTTGGATGACCGTTTGGTGATTGATGCGCATGATTCAACATTCAAACATGGAACATTCGGTTTGAACGTATGGGAGGCAACGGCAGTCTTTCAGAATGTGTACGTTAATCAATGACAAAGGGCCGGGATTTTGGATCCCGGCCTTAATGCCTTCATAGGACGGTGGGGATGTGCAATTTTTCCAGGGGAACGTTAGCTAGCACGGGACAAAAACGCGCTTCACGATAATTATTGAAAATCGACCCACACCGAGCCTTGCTCTGCTGAACGCACGCAATTTTCGACCCAGCGTATGCCCTCAATGCCGGCGTCAATATCAGGATAAATCAGGTTTTGTAACGTTTGTTTATCTCCGCGGTTTTTGGCGCCAATCGCGACGGCGAATTTCAAGCACATCGTACCGACCGCTCCGTTTTCATAATGCATCAAGACGTAGGCATTATCCTCGAGCGGGGCGCGGCTCTTGACGAAGCTCTGGCGGTCGCACAGCAGCTCTTTTATGTTCATGTGCGGCATAATGAGCTGTGACATATAATAGGTGTGAGTCGACAGATCGCCCAGCACAAAGCTTGGTCCGGCGATTGCAGGGTCGACGCGCCATTTTTGTGCATCGCTGGTTTTTTCGACTTCATCTGTTGCGCTGAATCCGTGTGTATACTGCAAATCAACCAGGCGAATATCGCCGATTTGCCCCTGTTCAATCATAGCGCGCATTTGAAGCAGCATTTGATTGCCGGAAAAACCGTACGTCACGCCGACAATTTTTCCTTTTTTCTCCGCAAGGGCTTTGATTTCATAGCCCTCTTCTGAGGTGAAAAACATCGGTTTTTCACAGATGACATGCAAATCCGCTTCAAGCGCAGCCTTGCAGATTTCATAATGGGTGCGGTTCGGAGTGGCAATCGAGACCACCTCTATGCCATCGTCTCGCTTGGCTTCTTCCGCAAACATCGTTTGATAATCGGGATAACAGCGTTCTGCACTCACTCCGATGTTCATCCCGAAGTCTTTTCCCCTTTCAGCATCAATATCAAATGCGCCGGCTGTTAATTGAAAGGCTGTATTGTCTCTCAACGCGCCTGTGCGATGTTTATATCCAACCTGGCTGAGCCTTCCTCCGCCTACCATTGCCCAGCGCAAAGGCGTTGAAATGATCCTTTCTCCATTCAGCATGACGAAACCCTCCTATTGGCTGATTGCTTGCTTTAATGCTTTGATCGATATTCTGATGCCAGCTTCCGGTGACATCGTAAGGTCTTCCATTTCCAAAGAAACTTCACCATCATAACCCGTCATTTTCACGACCGAGAAAAATTCTTTCCACCACTGCAAATCTTGTCCGCATCCGACAGCTACATAATTCCACGCCCGATTCGCCGTATCAGTCACTTCCTTTGTTTCTAACACACCGTTTACGGCAGATAAATATCTTTCAATTCTGACATCTTTTCCGTGGACATGATGAATGGCCTCGCCCAGTTCTCTTGCAGCGATGATTGGATCTGCCCCCATCCATAATAGGTGGCTCGGATCAAGATTCAGCCCCACCATCGAGCCAACCGCGTTTCGAAGCCGAAAGAGAGTCTCGGGATTATAGACTAATTGTGAGCTGAAATTTTCCAGCGCGATTTTTTCAACGCCGCAGCTTTCCGCTTTTTTGACAAGCTCTTTCCAGTAAGGGATCGCGACTTCTTCCCACTGGTAGGTTAAGATATCTTTTAAGACAGGCGGCCAGCTCACCGTGTATGTAATCCAGTTCGGCGTATTGTCCTCAGGGCTTCCGGCCGGCAAACCGCTCATCATGATGACTTTTTTGATGCCTAATAATCCTGCAAGCTCCATCGTTTTTTCTGTGACTTCCCTGTGCTCTTTGCCGAGTTCTCCCGGATCTAAAGGATTTCCCGAGCAATTTAAGGCGCAAAGCGTCATATTCCGTTTTTCCAGCGTCTCTGCGAATTCGCGCCTTTTATCGCTGCTTTGCAGCAGTTCATCGAGATTTAAGTGGGGCGCAGGCGACCAGCCTCCGGCTGTCATCTCCAGTGTATTAATTCCAAGCTCTGCGGCTGCGTCCAGCATTTCATCAAAAGGTAAATGTCCTAAACTGTCGGTTACATAAGATAGTTTCATTGAAATTCCTCCTTGGATTTTTTGATCGGCCTGGCGAACGGCAGGCGCCTCATATCGATCATCCCTCCTCTGTGATTTGTAATCGCTTTCTTTTTAAGATTATAAAGTAATGAAATTTGTCTCGTCTTTATCAGATAGAGACATTCTTTTGTCGTTTCAGGACATCATTCTTTCAAATCATAATTTGCCGGCGTGAAATACGGTCATTTTTGATTCCTTGTAAAGCGACCGAAAAAGCCCGGGGGAACTTCCGATCTTGGCGGCAAAGACACGCGTGAAATAGTGGACGGTAAAACCGATTTCTTCCGCGATCTCTTTGATCGATAAATCCGTTGTTTTCAGCAATTCAGCAGCTTTGACGATTTTTTCGTTCTGCACGAATTCCGAGTAGCTGACGCCGAGCTCTGCCGAAAATAAACGGGACAAGTGCCGTCCTGAGATATGAAAGTGGTTTGCGACATCTTTCAGCTTTAATGATTGTGACAGGTTGTCTTGAATATGCAGTTTAACCTCAGTCAGCAGAGCTGAAGTTGTTTGAACGGGCTGCTTTTGCTTCGAATGATGGGCAGAGGGGAGTATGGTTTGAATTAGTGACAGGAGTAAAGCCTGCGACAGATTTTCCAGGATCTCTTTGCAAAAAAACTTTACAGGCTGCGCCGCTTGCAGCATTAATGTTTTCCAAAGCATGCACGGGGCTTCTTCATCTTTTGCAGATAATGCAACAATCCCGGTTTGTTTAATTTCCTCTATTACTTTAATCCATTCAGTGCTTGATCTATCTTCGTTTAACTCAAAAGCGACATAAAGAATGGACAGCCCGGTCTCGCTTTTGATTTGGTGCAATATTTCCGGCCTTGACATAAAAATCGCATTTTCCTTCAGCGGATATTGATAACCGTGCTCGAGATAATAGCCGTCTCCTTTTATCACATAACAAATTTCAAAAAAAGAATGCTTGTGAACGAGTGTATGATAGTGATTTGGCATAGCTCCCCAATAGTGGACGAAAAATGAAGCGCCGTCAGGCTCTAAGTGATGCACATATTGATTTAAAGCTGTTCTGCCTGAAACAAGGTGATTCACATTCATGCAAACGCCTCCTGTTCCCTTTAGTTGTCGTTTTTCTCATCATACCAAGACGTGTAAAAATAAAACATCCCTATTGTAGCGGCAAAGGTGAGATGTAGGGAGGACGGAGTCTTCAAAAACTGAAGCTTTATTTCAATCAGGAATTTTTCCGTCTCTATTAAACAAAAATTGAGATATATAACTAATAATTGACAACGCTTTCACGCTGGCTTACACTTAGTTTAATGAGTAAACAAAGTGTAAGCATTAGAAGAAAATAAAGACAGACCTCCAGATTGGGCAGAGCCAAAATCGAATTGTATGCTCCGCATAAAAAGGTTTGGTACCTATCGAACATGATTCGGCATGCAGCAAATAAGGTTTCCCATCCTCCCTGGTTCGCATGCAATTCTAATTTCTCTGAAAATTCAAAAGTATGGAAAGGCAAACAGGGGGTGGTGCAGAAGCTGTCTATTTCAAAAGTCAAGGCGGCTTGTCCCATGGCATTCAACTGTTAGTGGCATTTGCAGTTTTGTTCCTGTGACCAAAAGCTTTTTAGGGAGGAAAGAATAATGGCTAGCGAAACCCTTGAAAAAATTAGTATGTTTGAAAAATCCGGCTATGCTTCCGGAGATTTAGCATGTAATTTAATTTACACGACGGTTTCAACGTATCTTTTATTTTTCTATACCGATGTTTACGGTTTGTCAGCAGCCGCTGCCGGGACGATGTTTTTAGTTGTTCGGATAATTGATGCGCTTGCCGATCCTTTTATCGGAACAATAGTAGACCGGACAAACAGCAAATTTGGGCGTTTTCGGCCGTATCTGCTGTTTGGTGCGTTTCCGCTTTCAGTACTTGCCATCCTCTGTTTCACAACCCCGGATTTCTCAGATACAGGAAAATTAATCTACGCTTATATTACGTATGTCGGCTTATCTCTCACATATACGACGATCAATGTTCCATACGGCGCACTAACTTCCGCGATGACTAGAAATAACCAGGAGGTCGTCAGCATTACCTCTGTCCGGATGGTCTTTGCCAATCTTGGCGGACTCATCGTATCTTTTTTTGTTCCTTTACTTTCAGCTTATTTAGGTGATACGACCGGAAACAAAGCACTGGGATGGCAGCTGACAATGAGCATGTTAGGCATTATTGGCGCATGTCTATTAATCTTTTGTTTTAAAAGTACAAAAGAACGAGTAACTCTGCAAAAGCCTGAAGAAAAGATTGAATTTTCCGATATATTTGAACAATTTGGGGTTAACCGTCCATTAGTTGTTCTCAGCATATTCTTTATCATTATCTTCGGCGTCAACTCTATAAGCAATTCTGTCGGAATATACTACATGACGTACAACGCAGGCAGAGAAGACCTTGTCAAATGGTATGGCTTGCTCGGAAGCCTGCCTGCTTTGGCCATCCTGCCGTTTATACCACGAATCAATAAATGGCTCGGAAAGAGGAAGCTATTAAATACCGCTTTATTACTCAATATCGTACCGCCGAGCAACGTGTTTCTGGTGCTCTTCTTTCGCGTCATTGCCGCAGTAGGAAGTGTGACAGCCGGGGGGTATATGTGGGCGCTTATTCCCGAAACAATTGAATATGGGGAATATAAGACCGGAAAACGTTTGAGCGGATTGATTTATGCCATTATCGGCTTCTTTTTTAAGTTTGGCATGGCTCTCGGCGGGGTCGTTCCGGGACTGATATTGGACAAGTTCGGCTATGTTGCAGGGCAGGCCCAAACTCCTGAAGCATTGACCGGAATATTAATAACGACAACCGTTGTTCCTGTTATTTTTCTTATCTTAGCTATGATCGACATTAATTTCTACAATTTAAGCGAAGAAAAATATGCAAAAGTCGTACGCGAATTAGAGAATAAGGATAAAGTTACTTGGACAATATGAATGAATCTCGTGAAACCGCCCTTTCAAAACGATATTTTAGGAGGAAAGAGGATGAAAATTATCAATCCGGTGCTTAAAGGTTTCAATCCCGATCCGAGCATATGCAGAGTCGGCGAGGATTATTATATTGCTGTATCTACCTTTGAATGGTTTCCAGGCGTGCAAATCCATCATTCAAAAGATTTAGACAACTGGCATTTGATTGCACATCCATTACAGAGGATTTCACAATTGGATATGAAAGGGAATCCCGACTCAGGCGGAGTATGGGCGCCTTGTTTAAGCTATGCCGACGGAAAGTTTTGGCTCATCTATACGGACGTAAAGGTTGTCGATGGGGCCTGGAAAGATTGTCATAATTATTTAGTCACTTGCGAAACCGTTGATGGCGATTGGGGGGAGCCGATTAAATTAAATAGTTCCGGTTTTGATGCTTCTTTGTTCCATGATACAGATGGAAGAAAATATTTATTAAATATGATGTGGGATCATCGAATAGGCCGCCATTCATTTGGAGGCATTGTGATGCAGGAATATTCCGCAGAGGAAAAAAGGTTAATCAATCATCCGAAAATCATTTTTAAAGGTTCGGATATCAAGCTGACTGAAGCGCCTCACCTTTATCATATCGGAGATTATTATTATTTATTGACAGCAGAAGGAGGGACAAGGTACGAACATGCCGTTACGATGGCCCGGTCAAAACATATCGAGGGGCCGTATGAAATCCATCCGGATAACCCCATTTTAACGTCTTGGCATGACCCGCGAAATCCGTTGCAAAAGTGCGGTCATGCATCAATTGTCCAAACACATACAGATGAGTGGTATTTAGCTCATTTAACCGGGCGCCCGATCCGCCCTGATGATGATTCGATTATTCACCAAAGAGGATACTGTCCGCTGGGAAGAGAAACAGCGATACAAAAATTGGAGTGGAAAGACGGATGGCCTTATGTAGTTGGGGGAAAAGAGGGGAGTCTTGAGGCCGACGCGCCCCGGATACCTGAAACTGCGTTTCCTGCGACATATCCAGAAGTTGATCAATTTGAAGATTCGACATTAAATATTAACTTTCAGACCTTGCGGATCCCGTTTACGAAAGAATTAGGCTCATTAACCGAAAGGCCGAACCATTTGCGCTTATTTGGCCATGAATCGCTGACATCGAAATTTACCCAGGCGTTTGTCGCAAGGCGCTGGCAAAGTCTCCGTTTTATAGTGGAAACTGCTGTTGAATTCCGTCCGGAGAGCTTTCAGCAAGCGGCGGGTTTGGTGAATTACTACAACACCGAAAACTGGACGGCCCTTCAAATCACTTATGATGAGGACCTTGGGCGAATGCTGGACCTCACGATATGTGATAACTTTTCATTTTCACAGCCGATAACAGATAAAATCGTTATTCCCCGCGACATCCAATATGTTTATTTAAGAGTAAATGTTGAACAGGAAACATATTATTACTCGTATTCCTTTAACAAGGAAGACTGGCATATCATTGAGATCATGCTGGAATCGAAAAAGTTATCAGATGATTATGTCCGCGGAGGAGGGTTCTTCACAGGAGCTTTTGTAGGAATGCAGTGCCAAGATACAAGCGGAGCGAATAAGCATGCCGATTTTGCCTATTTTATGTATAAAGAGGTGTGAATGAAAGGATTAACGACCGTTTGTAAAGTCCAGTGAGATTCTGGCTAAAATGTCTTGCTATAAATTCATTATTTTGGGAAACGTGTTTTAGGCAGTGAAATCCGATCGATACAATCAGGATCTGTAAATCAGGGGGGCTGTCCTAAAAGTTCATAAGAACATGGCCTTTTGGACAGCCTTTTTCCTGAAAAAGGAACAGAAAAAGCGCCCAATCAAGGCGATTTTTTGTCTAACCAAAGGGTGTTTATAAGCAGTGTAACATGAATCAACTCATTTTTCTGACGAATGAATACAAAAATCTGGTGAATCAGCTTGAAGCGCGTCGAAAAAGGCACCTGTATGATCATCAGAACACACATCGCCGCACCGCATTATCATGAGAAATTTGATATTCATGAAGAAATTCTTCCGCAAAGCGTTCGGCTGCCCGAGCGGGCGGTGTGCAAGCTGTTGAAGCAGAGGGGAGGCCCTCTTTTTTTATTGTTTTTGCATGCCATTAATAAAGAGGTCTTCTAAAGCAAAACCTGCGATTTTCTTTTGAATTTAAACATCCGAATTCAAGGGGAAAAAGGGATTTTTTTGATCATTATTAAAATTCACACTTTACAGGTAGGTATTATGTGAATTATATTAAATATTAAAATGTAAGTTATTTTTCATCAAGTCTTAAGAAAGAACCGATTAATTAAAAAGGGGATGATCTGGGTTGCCTTTAAAAGCAGGAATTGATCAGTATGTGTTGGATAAGGTTAAGGTTTTACTGGAGAGTCTGGAATATGGAACGGTTCAAATCACCGTTCATGATTCACAAGTGACGCAAATCGAAAAACTGGAAAAACACCGTTTGCCATTACAAGCAAAAACAAAAATACATCAGAAGAACGCCAGGTGATAAAAAAATGAATATGCTCCGATCGGACCACCGAAGGGCTCCTGTTAGTTTACCGTTCACTGGAAGAAGAACAGTAACTAAGAGGACTTTTTTATTTTTAAAAAGGGAACGAGGAGAAAGAAATGGGACATCCAACGATTTATCCGACAGGAGGGACTGTGTTTCATCCTGAAAAAGCAAGCAGCGGCTATACCGTATGATGTCGTCCAAGATAGGATGGGATGGGAAGCCGAGAGCGGGTAACGATAATGAATAAAGGGGGAGAAACCGGATGACGGTTCAAACGGAGGAAATTACGATTAAGCCGGTATCAGGAAGAATCGGGGCTGAAATCAAAGGGGTAACATTAAGCGGGGATTTAGATTCGGCTGCGCTTCACACGCTCAAACAAGCATTAGCCGATTACAAAGTCATATTTTTGAAGGGACAGCATCATTTAGATGATAAAGGCCAGGAGGAATTTGCAAAGTTGCTTGGGGAACCGTACGTTCATCCAACGGTTCCTGTAAAAGAAAAATCCAACTATATTTTCGAGCTTGATTCTGACAGCGGTGCAAGAGCAAACCATTGGCATACCGATGTCACATTCGCGCCGGAAGTCCCGAAATATTCGATCCTCAGAGCGGTGATCATTCCAAAGGTTGGCGGAGATACCGTTTGGGCCAATACAAATACCGCTTATGAAGAGCTTCCCGGGAGTCTCAAAAAACTGGCCGATCAATTGTGGGCGATTCACACGAATGAATTCGATTATGCATATACCAGATCAGAAGACTTGCCTGATGATGAAGCGAGAAAAAGGCGCCGGGCGATATTCGAATCCACCATTTTTAAAACGAGGCATCCGGTTGTTCATGTACATGCCGAAACAGGTGAAAAACACCTTCTGCTGGGCGGCTTTGCAGGAAGAATCGAAGGCTTTACAACGGGCGCCTCAGAAAGGCTGTTAAGCATCTTTGATGACTATGTCACGCGGCTGGAAAACACGGTTCGCTGGCAATGGACTGAAGGCGATGTAGCGATTTGGGATAATCTCGCCACTCAACACTACGCGGTCGCCGACTATGATGAACACCGTGTCGTACGGCGGGTGACTGTAGGAAAAAGTGTACCGGTGAACATAAAAAATGAAGCAAGCTCACTGATCGGTAAAAAATGAAGATTCAGTGTTTAGAAAAAAGAGGCTGGATTTGTCCAGGCCTCTTTTTAATCTTTCAAATTTTATCCTTTTTCTGCAACACATCCGGTAAAACTCATCATTATACGTTACCTAAAACATTTATAACCGGGCTGGAGGAATGCTTTGAGGAAAGTTGAAGACATTTTCTGGATCATACTTGGCTTTTACCCGGGTCAATCGCTCGAAGTTGCCGCCATAGTATGCTCTAGGCCAGTTCTTGATTGCAAGATCAGGCGTATTCACGTACACTCCCTCGGTAAAGGGCAGCATCGCCTGCCGGAAATCCTCCACCCAGCGGATGCCGAGGGCAGCTTCTTCCTGTGTATTCCATGTAGAAAAAATAGACATATTCGATAAAGCCTTTCTGTAGAAGTAGGCTGTAGCATCTTTTGGCACTCTGGCCACGGCGCCGCCCAATCCGTGGAAAAAAACCGTCACTGAGGTGGTAGGCGGTTTATCAATAAAGCGCCTGATCGTTGTGATGGCCTCATCTGGCAGCGGTTCATTCACAAAGGGTCCTACACTTTTGAAGGGCAAGGGAGAATCAGGCTGGGTGTCCGCTATCCGTTCAACTGCCTCAAGCCAAGGCATCTCTTCAATAAATACCTGTTGCGGCGAGCCTGTGTGAAGCAGAGGCTGCAGCAATTGCCGCAACTTTGCAGCTGAACCAAGGTAGACGCCCTGCATCAGCAGCAGAGACTCTCGCCCTGATGTTATGGTAAGGAGAGGAGTAAGCTTTTCATCGGAGTTCGGAAATGTATACTTCTGCCAGACACGCAGCACCTCTTCCATATTACCCAAGTCCCAGTTTATGCTGGCGTAGGCAACTGTTTCAAGATGATGTGTCCGGAAGCGGAAGGAGGTACAAATGCCAAAATTACCCCCTCCGCCGCCCCGCGAAGCCCAAAACAGGTCGCTGTTCTGAGTGGCATTGGCTCTTATGACCTGACCATTAGCATCGACCATTTCGAGTTCAAGCAAGCTATCGATCGTCAGTCCCCACGGTCGTGACAGACTGCTCTGACCTCCACCAAGAGTCAATCCGGCAATTCCCGTAGTCGGACAAAGTCCGCCCGGCACCACCAGTCCCTCAGGTCCAAGAATCAGTTATAAAGAATAGTCGCGAATTCCGGTTTGTACAGTGACTGTCCCTCTCTTATAATCAATCTCTACCCGGGTCATCTCACTAACATCGATAACGATGCCGGCGTCAACGACCGACAACCCCTCATAGCTATGGCGGCCGGATCGTATGCGTATGGGCACATCCCGATAACGCGCCCAGCGGATGGCGTTAACAATGTCCCGAGTCTCTCTGGCGAAGACGATGACAAGAGGGAATTTATTGAAAAAGGTGTTGAATTCCCTTCGGGCCGAATGATACCCCGTTTCACCGGGTACAACGATCCGTCCTGTTAATTCCGGCTCCTTTTCCCGCCGAACAGATTTTTTTTCTGTGCTCAATCCTACCACGTCCATTCTTTTCATTAGACTTAACACCGTTTGCAAAAATGCTTGTGAAAATGTATGCCAGTTTGGAAGAAAGTATGCGGCTTATGAAAGCGGGCTGAATTTAAATTCGAAAAAACTGGCACGGATCTTGCATCATATTCTTGTAGAGTGAGATATGAGGGAGGATGCAATGATGTGTTGAATACTTCGTAAAATGAAAGCGCTTTTTTAAGTCGTGCCGTTCCAGCCGTTTATGACCAACAATTTTTCATAAGGGGAGTATGAAGATGTCACCAACTAAGGAGAAGGGATCCTTAAATCTGTTGCATTCCACACAAACGATTATAAAAAGAGCCTTGCGCAAATTGGGCTATTCCGAAGAAGTATACGAACTGATGAAAGAACCGATCCGCACATTGACTGTCCGGATTCCGGTCAAAATGGACAATGGGTCTGTCAAGGTGTTTACCGGATACCGCTCTCAGCATAATGATGCGATCGGGCCGACAAAGGGAGGAGTAAGGTTTCATCCTGAGGTGAACGAAGACGAGGTGAAGGCGCTGTCCATTTGGATGACTTTAAAGTGCGGGATTACCAATCTTCCGTACGGCGGGGGAAAAGGCGGCATTGTGTGTGATCCGAGAAGCATGTCTTTCGGTGAATTAGAGAGGCTCAGCCGCGGATACGTCCGCGCCATCAGTCAGATTGTAGGACCGACAAAAGATATCCCGGCTCCTGATGTTTATACCAATTCGCAAATTATGGCCTGGATGATGGATGAATACAGCCGTCTCAGAGAATTTGATTCCCCCGGCTTTATTACGGGAAAACCGCTCGTTTTGGGAGGTTCGCACGGTCGCGAAACCGCCACAGCCAGCGGAGTGACCATATGCATTGAGGAAGCGGTGAAAAGAAAAGGCATCTCTTTAAAAGGGGCCCGCATCATCATTCAAGGCTTCGGCAACGCAGGCAGTTTCATTGCAAAGTTTATGCATGATGCCGGAGCGAAAGTTATCGGCATTTCGGATGCATATGGAGCGCTTTATGATCCGGCCGGTCTTGATATCGAATATTTGCTTGACAGACGCGACAGCTTCGGCACCATTACGAAGCTGTTTACAGACGTCATCACAAATCAAGAATTGCTGGAAAAAGAATGCGATATCCTTGTACCGGCCGCCATTTCCAACCAAATTACAATGGACAATGCGCATCATATTAAAGCGAAAATCGTCGTTGAAGCAGCTAACGGACCGACAACGCTTGACGCCACAAAAGTGCTGAATGAAAGAGGTATTCTGCTTGTCCCGGACATTTTGGCAAGCGCAGGCGGTGTCACGGTTTCGTACTTTGAATGGGTGCAAAATAATCAGGGGTACTACTGGTCAGCCGAAGAAGTCGACAGGAAACTGCGCGAAGTTATGGTCAATTCATTTCAAAATATCTATCAAACTTCTCTTACCCATCAAGTGGATATGCGTTTAGCGGCATATATGGAGGGGGTTAGAAAAATAAGCGAGGCTTCGCGCTTTAGAGGTTGGGTATAATGATTCGTCGGCCGCAGCAATCATGCGGCCGATTTTTACGCAATGGGTGCAAAAAAATTTTTCGTTATTTCTGCAAAAAATAAGGCAATTTGCAATTTATTTTGCATCTATTTGCTCCGTGTACCACGCCATTTTCATGTTTTTTCTGGGAAAAATGTCACGAAAACTAGCGATTTTTCAGACAGGCACAAATATTGCATCATTATGATGTGAAAATATCAAAGGAGGTGCCATTTATTCAAAAAATAAGCGGCAGAAGGCGCGGTTACTTAAAAATCACAATGTATTGAAAAATGGAGGAGCATGTTATGTATGAACAAATCAACGGGATGACATTGGAAGAAAAAACTGAAACACTCACAAGATTTTTGGTCAGCATAAAAAGTTTGAACGGAACATCCGGTGAGAGGGACATAGCTGATCATATTTCACAGATACTGAAAAGCTTTCCTTATTTCCGAAAGCACCCGGAACGGGTATGGGAGCAGCCGATTCCAGGTGACCCGCTTGGCAGGAAAAATGTATTTGCGCTTGTAACGGGCAATCATCGAAGTGAAAAAACCGTTATATATCATGCACATATAGACACGGTCGGCATTGAAGATTTTGGGATTCTAAAGGAGCATGCGCTCGATCCGGATTATCTCGTCAACTATTTTTCCAAATATGAATTTAATGAAGACGTCAGGCAAGACGCTTTGTCGGGAGACTGGCTGTTCGGCAGAGGCTCTGTTGATATGAAAAGCGGGATCGCTGTTCATTTGGTCAATATTTTATATTTTACCGAGCATCTTGATGAGCTGCCGGGACATATTTTATTTATGGCGAATCCTGATGAAGAAAGTCAGCACGCCGGGATTATATCAGCCGTTTCCGAATTGAAGCGATTGAGAAACGAAAGACAATTTAACTATCTGGCCGCCATCAACACAGATTTTATCACACCGCTATACGATGGCGATGACACGCGCTACATATATACAGGCGCTGCCGGAAAGCTCCTGCCGTGCTTTTATATTTACGGCCGCGAGGTTCACGTGGGGGATACACTGGCAGGCATTGATCCGAATTTCATCGCATCTGAACTGACAAACAGAATTCACAATAACATGAATCTCGCCGAAAATATTGAAGGAGAACTGACCCTGCCGCCGTCCTGTCTGTATCAGTGGGATAATAAAGAAACGTACAATGTTCAGACTGCCCTAAGCAGCTATTTATATTTTAATTACTTCATCTATGAAAAAACCGCGAAAGAAATCATGGATCAACTGCATGAAGTGGCGCTGGAAGCGTGTGCCTGCACAGAGAAAAAATTATCGGACTATTATGACGATTTCCTTATGCGAACCCACCTGCCGAGAAAGGACATATCGTGGAACATTCGAGTCGTTACACTGGAAAATTATATTCAGGAATTGAAGCAAAAGGGGGCGGATCCCGATTCCTGCATAAAGAAAACGCATCAGAAATTTGAGCATCTGGAGCTGCGAATGAGGTGCTTTAAAGTTGTCGAAGCCCTGCAAAAGCTCGATCCGGAGCAATGTGCGAAGGTCATACTATTTTATGCTCCGCCGTATTTACCCCATAACTATTTAAGAGAGGAAGACGCCCGCGACCGGCAATTGCTGAAGGTTGTAAAGGAAGCCTGCGAAGAGATGGCCGCAAAAACAGGAGAAACATTTGCATATCAAAAATTCTTCCCTTATTTAGCGGATGGAAGCTTTCTGTCATTGCATGAAACGAATGAGGAAATTGCTTCATTTATACGAAACTTTCCCGGATGGGAGACGATCGGGACGATTCCTTTCGAAGATATTCGTCAATTAAATATTCCGTCAATTAATATGGGGGTTTACGGAAAGGACGGGCATAAATGGACGGAGAGAGTGTACAAGCCTTATACATTTAAGGTGCTTCCGGAGCTGATCAGAAAAACGTCGGTCCATTTGCTTCATGGGTTGTACAAATTGAATACTGATGGAGGGATATCATGACAGAACAAAAGGGATACAACGAATTGCAACGCACGATGAAAAGCCGCCACCTTTTTATGATCGCTTTAGGCGGCGTAATCGGCACAGGACTGTTTTTGGGCTCCGGGTTCACCATTAGTCAGGCAGGTCCGGGCGGAGCGATTTTGGCTTATATGTTGGGCGGCTTTTTAATGTATGTGGTTATGCTGTGCCTTGGAGAGCTGGCAGTGGCACAGCCGGTGTCAGGATCGTTTCAGTCGTATGCCGCGACATACATAGGGCCTTCCACGGGCTTCATGATCGGGTGGCTGTATTGGTTCAGCTGGGCCAATACAGTAGGACTGGAATTCACGTCAGCAGGAATTCTTATGCAGCGCTGGTTTCCGGAGGTGCCTATTTGGGTTTGGTGTTTAACCTTTGGGGTTGTGATTTTTTTCATTAATGCATTGTCGGCAAAAAGCTATGCCGAAACCGAATTTTGGTTTTCAAGCATTAAGGTTGCGGCCATTGTATTATTTATTGTAATCGGGTGCGGAGCGATTTTTGGCTTGATCGGATTAAAGGGAGGAGAGCCGGCTCCTTTTTTCTCTCGTTTTACAACTGACGGAGGGCTGTTTCCCAACGGCTTGCCTGCGGTCCTTTTTACGCTTGTGATGGTGAATTTTTCATTTCAGGGAACTGAGCTAGTCGGCATTGCAGCCGGAGAAAGCGAGAATCCAGAAAAAACATTGCCGCGTTCCATTCGAAACGTCGTGTGGCGCACGTTATTTTTCTTTGTTTTGGCCATGTTTGTATTGGTTGCGATGCTTCCGTATCAGACGGCGGGTGTCGTAGAAAGTCCGTTTGTCGCCGTACTCGATAAAGTCGGGATTCCCTATGCTGCTGATATCATGAATTTTGTCATTTTAACAGCAGTTTTGTCTGTCGCAAATTCAGGGCTGTATGCCGCATCCAGAATGCTGTGGTCGCTGTCTAAAAGCGGGATGGGGCCCAAGCGGCTAACGCCGTTGTCTAAAAAAGGAGTGCCGCTTCGCGCATTGCTGGTGACCATTACAATTTCGGGATTTTCATTGCTGACAAGCGTTGTAGCTGCGGAGACGGTATACTTGTGGCTCATCTCGATTTCAGGAATGGTTACCGTTGTCGTCTGGATGTCGATCTGCGCTTCGCAATTTTTCTTTAGGAGGCGCTTTATCGCCGGGGGAGGTGATGTGAAATTACTTACATTTAAGACGCCATTTTATCCGGTCGTTCCGATTCTCGGATTTGTTTTATACGGAGCCATATTGATCAGCCTCATTTTCATACCTGATCAGCGAATCGGACTCTATTGCGGGGTGCCGTTAATCATCTTCTGTTATGCGTATTATCATCTCGGCATAAAAAAACGGGTAAGAAGCGGGACTGGACATAGAGAAATAGATCAAGCCCAATAGAAATCTATCGAAAAAGGGAATGTATATGAAGTATAAAAGAAAAACCCCTCATTGAGGGGCTATCATTATGCCGCTGTCGTATTTGTCTTGTCTTTTCTAACAAGTCCCATGATGCCAGGGATAATCAAAAGAACGGCAGGCAATATATAGAACATAGAAATAGAAATCACTCCGCCAATACCGGAAATGATAAGCAAAACTCCGCCTACTTTAGGCTTGCTTTTCACAACGATAGAGGCTACAATGCCGAGGATTGAAAAGAAAATGGCTCCCCAGCCCAATCCGATAATTTCGCTGCTTCCGTTAAAAGTGGCATCAATACCGCCGATAAACAAAGCGAAGATCGCTCCAAAAAATCCGAAAATACCGCCGATTAAACCTAAAACAAATTCAGTTGTTCTTTTCATTCTATCAATCTCCTTACTTAACTGGTACAGCAAATGCTGCAGTTTTATTTTTTATACGGCTTCAGTTGTTCCGTCATCAAGGTTTTCGCTATCCATGTTGTTCATGCTTAATGCAACCCTGATCTTGTCGGCAAACATTTAAAATCGAATTGGCTATAATTGCGTATCTCCGCTGCCGCAGTGCTTGATCAGGATAGAAGTTCCATACCTTGACAATCGTATCTTTCAATGAAGATATATCAGTTGACGGAGCGACAAGATGAATTACATTTGATACCTCCCCATTCATTATTCGTATGTACGTCTTTTATCATAGGATAAAAATCATGACATTTCAACAGGGTATTACCAGTTTTAAGATAGATTTTATCGGCGATTGGACACGATTGGTACATGGAAAGTTGCGAAATTCATTGGCACAACTGACCTTTAAGGCCTGTCGCCAACCGAAAAGACGCATTTAACCGCCTTGCTGAAAAAACAAGAGGGGAGGTCTAAAGTTTTATGTTTAAAAAATAATAGCAGGAATTATGACTCAGTGAATAGAATTTGTAATTTGTAGAAATTCTCCCCGCATCAGGGGGAAACTCAACAGATTTTCGTTCCGGGAGCATTTACGGGCAAAAAGAGGCCGGTGCTGTGATTTATTCCGGCCTCATTTCAAAGCGCAGCGGGATCAAAGGCTCTTTCCCGCTTTTTTTAATTTTTTGCATGTAAAAATTCCTGTACCGCCTTCACATATTTTTCTTTTGGGTAGCATTGGTATAACCGGCTTGCCAAACGAACAGGGTCCCCGTAAAAAAACCGTTCATATTGAGTTTGTCTTGTGCCGAAAGGGCTCATTGTGAGATCCCATGCCAAACGGAAAAGTTTGACCCGGTCCTTTCCGTTTATGCCGGTTCCTTGCAGATAATGGTCAAGATCCTCTTTAATTTCAGAATCAAAAGCGCTTTCGGCCGGGATTGTCATCATGCCGCTGGCTCCGATTAATTGAATGATCTCTGTAAAACGGGGATATATTTTAGGGAAGACAGTGCTGGCGATTTGAAGCGGAATCAAACTCGGCCGCATATATCCGCATTCATCTAACATTGCATCATGTTCCGATTTCTCTAATAGCGCCTTCAATGTTTCAAGGCCGATCACGATTTCCGACAATTTCTCCTGTATGTGCTGATACTCAGATACATTGATCGTATCCACGAGAAGCTGGGAAACGCCTAAAAGAAATTCTGTTTTTATGATTTGTCTGGTGATGACCTGATGATATGAAAAAGCATTAAAAGAACTTGCGGCTAAAAAGCCGTTGGCTGTTTCCACATCACCATAAAAAAATACCCTGTCCCATGGTACTAAAACATCGTCAAAGACAACGACAGAATCCATTTCTTCATACCTTGAACCAAGGGGGTGATCAAATGCAGACTCCCCTAAAACGAACGATTCCCTGCAAATGAATTTTATGCCTTGCGTATTAGAGGGAATGGAAAAAGCAAAAGCTTCATCCTCTTCAAAATAAAATCTTGGTGCTGATAAAACTAAAATTTCATCTGTTAAGCCGCCTTGAGTCGCAAGAAGGCGGGCGCCTTTAATCACGATTCCCTCCTCATTACGGTCAACGATTTTTGCGGATATGGGATTTTCTGATGATGCCATATTCATTTGGGAGCGATTGACCTGGGGCGTAATGAATGTATGGGTAAACGAAAGGTCGTGTTTCATCGCCCGATCGTAAAGCGCCCGAATATGTTCAGGGAAACAGTTTTCTTTATCATGTAAAAGCGAGGCGGAAGACGCAAAGCTCATGATGACAGTGTTCATGTAATCGGGGCTTCTTCCCATCATTCCATGTGTGTGTCTTGCCCAGTGTTCAATCATTCTCCTTCTTCTTTGTAAATCTTCTTTTGTTTTCGGCTGTAAGTATGATAACCCAATCCGCTCTTTTTTTCCCGGGAGAAAAAAAGTCATCTCATCGATTAAGCCGCCGCTCGCTTGCAAATCATAAAGTGAGCTCTTAGTTTCCAGAATGCCTTTAAATGCAGGATGTTCAGAAATGTTTCCCTCTATTTTTTTGCCATCAAACCAAATTTCATTTTTTAGTTGGTTTAATCGGTCTAAAAACTCCTTCCCGCTGATAATTCCCATTGATATCGCTCCTTCTGCAGTAACGTTAGACACTGTCAATATATTAATAGTGATAGAGACATGTTCCAATATTCTGTTTTTGAAAAAGCCTGTTTAAGAGGATTGATCTGAAAGGTTCGTACCGGCGAAATACGGATGTTAGATTTAGTGGCATAATAAATGGGGGTGGTTTATAATCCTAGTAAAGGGTTATATTTACAAAATTTTGAGGAGATGGAGGTTGGATTGATGTCTTCAAAACATGAGAAGAGCTCCGCCGTGTTATCAGAAATCGATTTATCTTCAGCTGCATTTAAACATGAAGCGTATGATTTTTATAAAGAATTGCGCGCGTCCCGTCCTCTTTATCCAGTTTCTTTAGGAGAACTCGGTCAAGGCTGGCTTATTACGAGATACGATGATGCTGTGCATTTATTAAAGGATGCCAGGTTAAAGAAAGATGTTGAAAATGTGTTTGCTGAAAATGAAAAACCCGTTATATCAAAAACTAAAGAGCCTTTGACAGAGCACATGCTCAACTCAGATCCACCTGATCACACCCGCCTGCGCTCCCTTGTTCAAAAAGCGTTTACTCCCCGGATGATTTTACAGCTCGAAGACAGAATCCAGCATATCGCTGATTCTCTATTGGATAATGTACAGCGCAATTCCATGAATCTTGTAGAAGACTTCTCATTTCCCTTGCCAATTATCGTCATCAGCGAAATGCTCGGCATTCCCCTTGAAGATCGTCAAAAATTCAGGAATTGGTCACAAGCCATCATCGATTTCACTGACACCCCCGAAAGCTTGGATAAAATAAAGCAATTCGCCGAATACCTGCAATATTTGGTTCATAAAAAAAGAAACGAACCTGCAGACGATTTAATCAGCGCCTTAATCCAGGCTGAAAGCGAAGGAACGACATTAAGCACAAAAGAGCTCTACTCGACGATTATGCTGCTTATCGTTGCCGGGCATGAAACAACAGTGAACTTAATCACCAACATGATCTTTGCACTGCTCAATCACCCCGATCAATTGGAGACGCTTCAGCAAAACCCGAATTTGATAGATTCAGCGATTGAAGAGGCGTTGCGGTTTCACAGTCCCGTTGAATTGACTACCCTGCGCTGGGCGGCTGAACCGTTAACTTTGCATGGACAAGAAGTGAAAAGAAAAGATGTTATCGTCATTTCGTTAGCATCTGCCAATCGCGACGAAAAGGTATTCCCGGATGCTGATGTGTTTGATATTGCCAGAAAGAACAACCGTCATATTGCCTTTGGCCACGGCAGCCACTTTTGTCTTGGCGCACCTTTGGCCCGTCTGGAAGCAAAGATTGCCGTTCCTGCATTATTGCGCCGCTATCCCGATATACAGATACAAGGCAGAAGGGAAGATATCAAATGGAAAGGGAACTTTTTGATGAGGTCTTTGGAAGAATTGCCGCTATGTTTCTAGAGGGGTTCTGAACCGTGCGGCCGGTCTGTTTTTTATCACGGCGATCGTCCTGACGCAACAGAGGGTCGCGGGAGCCATTTTGCATATCTGGCTCTTAGTTTGGGAGGTTTTAAGATAAAGGGACATTATCGGTGACCATCGCTCGCGGAGGTACGCGGGAATTACGGCGGTGCGAGGCTGTTTCAGGAAAAAAGGGTCCATTGAAGGAGTAAAGCATATCATGCTTGGAACGATTCCGGACCGCATTCATGACATCCCGCCAACCGTCCGATCATTGTTCAATGCGGATCCGGCGTCCGCTCAGCCATCGGCGCAAGCGGGCGGTATAAAAAGTGTGTATAACATGACAGACGGAGACGGATATGAATGATGTCCGTCTCTTTTGTTGTTTTTCTTTCCTCTGTATATAACCTGGGATTCGCGGAACCGAAAGTTTAGAATCACTCTTGCCATTTTCCGTTTTGATTTTTTCTTAACATCAAGGTTTGATAGTGACGCCTTTGTTTTTCGATTTTCATTAACCAGGCCCCGACTCAACATGGCGAGAGCTGAAAAACATGAGGGGGAGTTCGGGCAATTGATGCGGAAATGATAGGCAATCATTGTCACCGATATGAGCATGCGGGGCTGATAGATGACTAATAAAACCTTTTTTATAACAACAAACGGAAATGAAGATAAATGTTCTAATTGAAGCTTGTCATTCCGCTGCCGGATACCATTCAGCGATATTAGAGCATTTTCCCTTTGATGTTTGAATAAGATATATGTATAATATAAATCGCAATATTTACGATTTATAAAAAGAGGTGTTGCAATGGAAATTTCATTTGTAAAGAGGTTTGGTATAGTAACTATTGGTTCATTACTAGTTTTGGCAGGATGTCAGGCTTCAGGTTCATCCGAAGGGGAGTCTAATAAAACAACAACATCCTCATCAGTTGCAGAAGACTCTTCGAAAAAGAGAAAAACATCTGAAAGTCACACACATGAAAGTGAACATGCTCACGATCATGCACATGATGAAAAAACAGAAAAAATTTATGAAGGTTATTTTAAAGACAGTCAAGTAAAGGATCGTTCGCTTTCTGATTGGGAAGGAGACTGGCAATCTGTATACCCATTCCTGCAGGACGGTACTCTTGACGAAGTATTTTCTTATAAAGCAGAACATGAAGGTGACATGACGTTAAAGAATATAAAGAGTATTATAAAAAAGGGTATAAAACAGATGTTGACCGTATCGTAATTCAACAAGATACTGTAACGTTCTTCAAAAATGGAGAAGAATATTCCGGCGTGTATACTTATGACGGATACGAAATCCTAACATATGATGCGGGCAATAGAGGGGTAAGATACATTTTTAAGCTGGCTAAAGAAGCTGATGGACTTCCCCAGTATATTCAGTTTAGTGATCATAGTATCTATCCGAACAAAGCCGGTCACTACCATCTGTATTGGGGTGACGACCGTGAAGCTTTACTTGATGAGGTCATAAACTGGCCTACATATTACCCGTCAGAAATGGATGGACACGATATTGCCCATGAGATGATGGCGCATTAAATTAGGAGTAACATGATTATTACCATGAAGTATGGTGTTTTTTTACAATAAAACTGTTCTGCAAACGGTCCATTCTCTGAATTCCAAGATCGGAACTCTCAAAAGGTGGAAAACGCTTGCTGCCGCTGCTGTAAAAACTGACAGTAAGCGAGACCGCGAAGCCATTGTTGCAAATTTTTCTGCAACATTTTCCGAAATTAAAATCGACAATAAAGCAGCCCAACCTGTTGCCGATATAGCAGGATAAAGCAAAAGTTTCCCCTTCCGGCAACAATGTCACAATTGCCGTCAAAAAGAAATAGCGAAAGAAAAAAGGCCGGAATTCAAGTGAACTGCACCCTGTCAAGTAGACAGTGGAAATAACTCAAACACACTAGACGGCTTTAGCCCTGTATTCCACCGGGCTGAGGCCGTTTAGTTTTTCTTGTAGACGATCGTGGTTGTAAAAGTGGATATATTCATCAATTGCGCTTTGAAGTGCCTCAAATGTCTCGTACGAATTCCGTCTGTATTTCTCGCATTTTAATTTCCCCCAAAACGACTCAATGGGGCCGTTATCAATACAGCGGCCGACGCGGGACATACTCTGTGTCATATTTGCGTTTTCAATCATCCTTCTAAACTGGTGGGACGTGTATTGAAAACCTCTGTCGCTGTGAAGGAGAGGACGTGCGTTTGGGGCTGCCTCAAGCGCTTGGTTCAAGGTTTTAAACACAAGGGCGTTATTATTGGACTTCCCCAGCACATAAGACACGACCATTCCCTCATGAAGATCTAGAATGGCACTGAGGTACGCTTTCCGATGGCCGTATTTTAGCTCCGTCACATCGGTCACCCATTTTTGATTTGGTTTGTCCGCTTTAAACTCTCGATTCAGGATGTTTTCGGACACATGTTGAGGCGTCGCTTTGCCGTAACGTTTTTTCTTCCGCCGAATGACACACTCTAGCTTGGCGATTTTCATCAGCCGATAGATGCGCTTATGATTGAGGCGCTCTTTAAAGCGGCGCTTCATGTTTAAGGTCATTCTGCGGTATCCGTAGATACCGCCAATTTGTTCATGAAGAAGCGTCATCTCGGCGATAATCTTTTCATTCTGTTTTTCTCTCGCTGAAGGTACGCGTTTTTTCCATTTGTAATACCCTTGGCGCGAAACTTCGGCAATCTCACATAACATTTGAACAGAGAAACTTTCTTTTCGATTCAGCTCTAAAATGGCGAGATATCGATCTTCGTACCGACTCTGACTCAGAACCGCCTCCTTTTGATCTCTTCCAACTTTTTTAAGAACGCATTCTCTGCACGCAAACGCTCATTTTCCTGTTCCAGCCGTTTGTTTTCCCGTTGAATTTTTTCTTCAGGTGTCAGTTCTTCTTCGGTTTTGCGTTTTCCCCGTGTATCTTTTAAGGCTTCTTCTCCACCTTCTTGATACTTTTTCACCCATTGATACACCTGTTGATAGGAAACTTGATGAATCTCCATCGATCTGGCGTAATCTTTTCCGTGGGCTAGGCAATCCTTCGCAATCTTAATCCGTTCTTCCAAAGAAACATTCTTCCGTTTGGTCATTAAACGATTCCTTCCTCTCCCACTGTCTTTTAACGTTTTATGACCATTATAAAGCTCGACCCACTTCATGAGCACGGATTTACTGGAAATCTTATATTTTCTCGAGATTTCTCTTTGAGAGTAGCGTCCGGATAAGAAGTCTTTCACGGCATTGTATTTTAATTCTGCGGGATAGAACTTATGGCGCTTTGAACGTTCCAAACTCTCCACACCCGCCATATCATGCGATGTTCTCCATTCACGAATTGTTTCGGCATGAATGTCATATTTTTCTGCGATCTCATTCACCGAATTATTCTCCTGATCACATTCTGATAGAATATTCAATTTTTCCTTTTTTGAAAACCATTTTCCAGCCATGAAAAAACTCCCCCAAGGCAAACAGATTTTTTTATTTCATCTGTCTACCTTTAGGGGAGCATATCATTTTCTGATCAACTATTATTTATATACCAGCGCCCCAATCAATTATAGTCAAACGATTTTAGAACTTGCATATTTTGCACTGGTTCTAACGGGATGACTAATTGTTGATTATATTTTGGTTATGTGTTATGTTTTTATCAAGTCAGCAGACATCATTTTTGATCTATCGGTGTGATACAAAATCGAAACAATGGATCAGGGGCGGATAGAACCTGACCTTGATTTTGTTAACAAAACTATTAAGGAGAAAGTAAACAGCATGCCATTATTACGTTTCGATCTAATAGAAGGCCGTGATGAAAAAGCATTAAAAACATTGCTAGATGCCGCTCACAATGCGATGGTGGAAGCATTTAACGTTCCGGAGAGAGACCGCTATCAAATTGTTCATCAGCACCCGGCGAATGAGCTTATTATCCAAGATACAGGCTTGGGATTTAATAGATCCAAGGATTTGGTTGTGATCAGTATCACCAGTAAAACAAGAACGAAGAGCCAAAAAGAGAAATTGTATGCCTTGCTGGCTGAAAAGCTTGAAGCGGAATGCGGTATTTCCCCGGAAGATGTAATGGTGTCCATTACCGAAAATGGTGATGCCGATTGGAGTTTCGGGCTTGGTGAGGCGCAGTTTTTAACTGGAAAGCTGTAAGGTTTCAACACACCGGTGATGCCAAAGATGCGTCTTGCGGCGGATTCGGCATCGCGGTTATCGCAGACCTCTAACAGCGCCGCAAGCGTTGAACGATACACTGCCGCATATATGTACAGCAGTCAGTAGAACCCTCTGCATTTCAGGGTTCTATATTTATGTTTACTTGCTGGGCGCTTTTTTTACTCCCGGAAAATCTATAGAATACGTTCTAGTCCTTAATGAGATTGGACTCTGTGAAACCTAGAAAATATATGATGGGTGCAGGCGTAAAGAGAATGAAGCTGATCAAGGGATGTTATTATAGATTTTTAATGAAATGAAGGCCATTCCTTATGATCCAGCATATCGTTGATGCCTGGTTCTTTCCATGAACAGAATCTGTAAAAGAAATATAATGGATTTCTACAGATAGATGTTCCTGTTTGAGCTGCTACCGGAAGTCAGCAGCTTTTTGCATTCATTAACTGTCTTCCGTTTCTTCTTCTCCGCGGTAAAACGCATAAAACATCTTCATCAGCGCGCTTCACATCAGAGCTCCTTCGCGATTTTTTTCTTTGAATCAAAACCGAAGCCGCCGATACTTTTTTCAGCTCCATGCTTGACGCCTATAAATATAAACAAAACATTAATAAAACAACGCTATTAGATTAACAAGTTTAAGATACGATCATAGATAAGATGGGATTAAGAGTAAGGGAGATATGGCGTAAAGATGAAATTAATAAGGATGAAGAAGCATTTATTAGTGGCTTTGTTTTCTCTGGCATTATTCCAATGTTCCTTGAGTGAATGTTATGCGGGCACTACAACTAAAGCAAAAACAATAACTCCGCCGCCGCCTTCAGGATATTTCGTAGATCATTACAAAAATAACAGCGCTGCTCATACGACAGTGAATTCCAATCCTGCGATCGGGGTGCTTTCCGAATTTAGTAAACTTTGGACTCGCGGGAGTACCTGGGATAGCGGGACCAAACTGAACAGCAGCGTGTTGGATGCCAACATTCAAAAAGTTGTTGACATTGCTGAACGCCGTACCTCCGCTGAGGAAAATGCTGCATATTTTGATGATCGCAGGAATCAGAGCTACAGTGTGATTGACGGTCTTGGCCCGCTTACTGATATATATCGGAAGCGTGCAGGCGCGACGACTACCATCAACAGTATCCCGGCAGATGCCGCGATAAAAAAATACAATGATGAAGGAACCAATTCAGGCAGCGCGAGTTCTAGTCTCGGCAGCATCGTGAGTTTGGTCAATACGTTGCGCGGCACATATTCTTCAACGAACCCGGCTAAGGGATACTTTAACTATCCTCGCCCATTTCGCTGGAAAAGCGATTCAATTATTGTTCCTTCCCTTGTTCCCGTTATCAATCCCGACCCGGGCAAAGACGGAGGTTTTCCCAGCGGACATACGAATGCCGCATATCTCAGCGCTTTTGCTATGGCTTATGCGATACCTGAGCGTTATCAGGAACTGCTTACCCGCGCTTCGGAACTAGGGAATAACCGCATTGCCGCCGGTATGCATTCTCCGCTCGATGTAATGGGAGGACGTGTCATGGCAACTGCATTGGCGGCTGCTATCCTATCTGATCCAGCCAATAAAAGTCTGAAAAAGGCTGCTTATGATGAAGCTCACAGTAAGTTGTTAACGCAAACTGGTACAGCGGAAGATCGATTCAGCGATTATGACAAGAATAAAAAACAATATACCCAGCGATTGACGTATGGATTTGGTCAAATAAAATCAACTGCTAAACCAATAGCGGTTCCCAAGGGAGCTGAAGTCCTCCTTGAAACACGTTTTCCTTACCTTGCTAAAACGCAGCGCCGTTGGATTTTAGCGACTACCGGCCTTCCCTCCGGAAAGCGCCACGGATCATTTTCTTCGATCGAGACCTCGGGTTTACCAAGCAAGTACAAAGTGAAGATGATCTATAAGTCCAACAGCATCCAATTAAAAGTCGCTGAAAATTAGGTTGCGTCTCCCTGATTAAAAAAGCAGAAGCCGAAAGTGGCAGGGGGTGTTGCCGGGGGATTCGCTCCATAAAGAGTATTTTTCAAGCTGGTGCTTATTGGCGCCAGCTTGATACTCGTAACGATACCGGGCTAGCCTTGGAACATAATGGTGAACAGAAAAATATTAAAAAATAGTCGGCACCATCCCTCCATCCATACGAATTGGAGAACCTTTAAATGCGGATGCATAAGGACTGCATACAAATGCAGCAAGCCTGCCTATTTCAAACGGCTTGATAAATCGCCGTATTTCAGATTGGGGCAGGTTTGCCGTCATAAATTCTTTCTCTTTTTCTGAAAAAGCCATCTCTTCATTAGGGTACATACCTTCAATGATTTGCTGCACATTTTCGGAGAGCGTTGGTCCCGGCATGATCGTATTGACTGTCACTTCTGTTCCTATTGTTAATTTAGATAAGCTTTTGGACAATGATAAAAGCATTGATTTTGTCATACAATACTGCGGCATTTGACCTGAAGGCATAATCGCCTCTTCACTCGCGATAAAGATAATGCGGCCATAATCATTATTCAGCATTTTAGGCAAATAAAATTTAGATAAACCATTTGCAGCAAGAACGTTCGTGCGGAAGTATTTTTCCCAGACGTCATCATCCACGTCCTCATATTGCATGATTTCATAGATACCCATATTGTTAACTAAAATATCAATATTTGGGTATTTTTTAAATAAAGCTTCTCTTTGCCCGATATCTACAATATCAGCTGCAGCATTTTGAGGAGAGGTAGCCGGGAAATCTGTTTTTAGTTCATTTACAGTTCGTTCTACCTCATCTTCATGTCGCCCGTTAATGAGGACATTCACGCCTTCTTTGGCAAGTTCAATGGCAATTGCTTTACCTATCCCTTTCGTTGATCCTGTAACTAAAGCTGTTTTATTGTTTAATCCCATATCCATCATACATTTCTCCTTTAATCATGTTAAAAAAGTGCTTCCTAAGACAATGTCAATTTTCCCGAGTGTGTATCTAAGCAGTGTTCAGTACGCCAATTTGAAGGAGAATCCCCTTCCCAAAGGCGGAAGGCACGGTAGAACGAGTTCTGGTCTTCATACCCAATCATGAAGGCCACTTCTTTAATATCGAGCGAGGGGTCTGCCAAGTACTCCAGCGCCTGCTCATGCCTGACTTGTGTCAACAAATGTTTGAAACTTGTGCCTTCGTCAGTAAGCCGGCGCTGCAAGGTGCGTTCGCTCATCCCCAGCTCGCTTGCAACAGTCCGAACGTCGGGGCGTCCTCCCATAAGGCTGCGTTTCATGATCCACTTGACCATCTCGGCGATTGAGAGGCTGCGCTGCTGCTCATCCAACGATTGGTCCAGTGCAGGTGTCAGAATCTCCAGCAGCTCTTCGTTGTACGAGGCAAAGGGGCGGTCCAGGTCTCCCCGGTGCAGCGTCAGCCGGTTACAATTTGCACCGATCCGGATACGGCAGCCGAAGTAAGCTTCAAGCGCCTCTACATCGCCCATCGGATGCGAAAATTCGACGAGCCTGGCCGTTAAAGGTTGACCTGTGCCGCGGCGTCCAAGCTCCAGAAGAAATGCCAGCGTGATGCCGATAAGCATCGGCGGACCGGACTGCCCGCTATCCAACCAATCCAGTTCGATTGTACAGTGCTCGCCTTCCTCGGTAATATGCAACCTTTCAGGAGGGCACAGCTGTTTGTACCGGGCCATCCGCTTTAGAGCGTCGCGGTAGTCGCGAGCATGATAAGTCGCTAAGACGGGAGGAGGGTAATGCGCTGTATCAAAGGCGGTCGTAAGGTTGATGATTCCTTTTGCAGTGTCATCAATGAGATCAGAATACGCCTGCCAGATCGAAAAATATTGGGCGGCGGTGACAACCGGTTCAGTCACAATGGTGAGCGGCAGTTGTGCTTTTCGAACCACGTCATGGGCAGCAATCCCTAATTGACGCAATCCTTCCCAAAATCCGGCCGGGATTTTAATGCGAGTATGTGACGTCATATATATGAGCTCTCCTTTGGCTTTCTACAATTCGTTGGTTGTGACCTGCGTCTTGCTGCTTAGCGGGGCAATTATTACTTTACCTATCCAATACCGCTTTTGTAACTAGCAAAGCGCGACATTTTACTTGCCGATTACGACGGATGAGTCCGTGAGGAATCGGATCACTCTATTATAATACGAGGGGGTAGATCAGGATGACAGAATCGCCGGCAAACCAAGGGCAAAATGGCAGAGGAGTGAGAAAAACGCAGAATCGCTCAGGGCTACAGAAGACCTGATAAAGTGAAAAAGCCTGTTTTGACGCACAACAAGCATCCGAAGGTTTATAGAGCATCAACAGCCCGGCTGCGGCCTGCAGCCCAGCCTCTCCCTTCCCGCGCTTTGCAGATAAATCGTCGTTACACTCTGCAGCCGGCGTTCGCTTTGCGGGCCCTGTAACTGGAAAATGAGCGGAAAGTGACTTTTTATTAATCATTGATTGTAAAAATGAAGATGTCTAAAGTATACTTAATGATAATGATAATCATTTACGACATGGAGATATGGACTTTTGATAAGCCATGCATGATATATACCGGGAGTGAATAGCCATGAGCAGGAATGAAGTATTTGATGTGACCATTATCGGCGGAGGACCGGCCGGATTATATTCCGCCTTCTATAGCGGACTGCGCGGGATGAAAACAAAGATTATTGAATATCAGCCGATGCTGGGCGGAAAGGTTCACGTATATCCGGAAAAAATGATTTGGGATGTCGGAGGGCAAACGCCGATTCCGGGAGCCAAGCTGATTGAACAGATGGTTCAGCAGGGATTAACGTTTCATCCCGAAGTGCTGCTGAATGAAAAAGTGGAGTCGATTGCCCGCAATGAAGAAGGACTATTTGAATTACATACGGCTGCCTCAGGCGTGCATCTTTCCAGGACGGTCATTGTTGCCGTGGGCGGCGGCATCCTGAATCCGCAAAAGCTCCAGATTGAAGGGGCCGAACGCTTTGAAGTGTCCAACCTGAATTATACGGTCAAGTCACTGCAGCATTTTAAAGATAAAACGGTAATCGTATCAGGCGGAGGCAACTCGGCTGTCGATTGGGCCAACGAGCTCGAGCCTGTAGCGAAGAAGGTTTATCTCGCTTACCGCAAAGAAGCGCTCAGCGGGCATGAGGCCCAGGTTGATCAGCTTCTGAACAGCTCGGTGAGCTGCTTCTTCCATACACAGATTACCAAGTTGATCGCTTCTGAAGATCATGAGGTGATCGAACGGGTCGAGCTCACAAACGCTCAAACCGGTGAAGTGATGGAGCTGCCTGTCGACGAGGTGGTTATCAACCACGGATATGAACGCGACACCTCACTGCTGGAGAACAGCCGGCTTGATATTACCCGGGTTGATGACTATTATATTGCAGGTACAGCCAACTGCCAGTCTTCCGTGCCCGGACTGTATGCGGCGGGGGATATTGTGCATTACGAAGGCAAGCTGCACCTGATCGCCGGAGCATTTCAAGATGCGGCAAACGCGGTCAACAGCGCCAAGCGCTTTATTGATCCCGAAGCGCACAAGAGTGCGATGGTGTCGTCGCATAATGAGGTTTTCAAAGAGCGCAACCGCGAGCTTGTGAAGAAGTTGTTCGTGTAGAAAAGGAATGTTTTCGCCCGTGGGAGCAGCTGATTCGTCAAGAGGATCTTGGAGATATGACAAGATCCTCTTTTTATTTAAACCAGCCTTTTTCCTTTGAACGGGTAATGGCTTCGATCCGATTTTTCACCTCAAGCTTTTCAAGAATCATTGAGATATAATTTCGTACGGTTCCGCTTTTGATGCTGAGTTCTTGGGCGATTTCTTTTGTGTTTTTTCCGTCAGCCACAAGTTCGAGCACTTCTTTTTCTCTATCTGTGAGGGGGTTGGCCTCACTGTACATGTCTTCCATCAATTCAGGCGCATAGATCCGCTTTCCTTTCATAACGCTGCGGATGGCGCTCACAAGCTCTTCGCTTGGGCTGTCCTTTAACAAATAGCCTTTAACACCTGCTTTAATGGCTCGCTGAAAGTAGCCGGGGCGGGCAAAAGTGGTTAAGATAATAATGTTGCAGCCTGTATCCTTTAATTCCTCAGCAGCTTCAAGCCCCGTCTTTCCCGGCATTTCAATGTCCATAATGCATACATCAGGCCGATGTTTTTTTGTGAAATCAACGGCATCCTGTCCGGTTGTGCCTTTGCCTACGACTTCCATATCATCTTCTAAATTCAGAAGCGATCCTAAAGCGCCCAAGAGCATCTGTTGATCTTCTGCAATAAATATACTAATCATGTAAGCCATCCTTTTTTGTTTATTTTGAGTTATTAGGAATTGACATGGTAAGCTTGGTGCCGTTTTTTGTATCAATGTGAAGGCCTCCGTTTGCAAATTCAAGCCGTTCTCTCATGCCAAGCAAGCCGTGTCCTTTTGAAAAGTACTTCTCTTCCCCTTGAAACGTTCCATCATCAGTCACTGTAATGACAACTTCTTTCCAGAACTGTTGGATGTCAACGCGGCAGGTCTTAGCCTGACTGTGTTTGACGACATTAGTGACAGCTTCCTTTAAGCACATGCTCAATATGTTTTCATTAAGCAATGAGATATTTTCCGGCAATTTATCTTCTTCATAGATAAATGCAATGTCGGCTGCTTCAAGAATTTGTTTGATGTTCATGATTTCATCCTTGAGCCGGATTCCTTTCATGGAGGATACGATTTTTCTGACTTCATTTAAAGAAGTTCTCGCAGTTTGCTGAACGCTTTTCAGTTCACGCGCGGCTTGATCGGGATCTTTGTAAATTAATTTTCTCGCCAAGTCGCTTTTTAAACCGATAAGAGACAGCTTCTGTCCAAGTGTATCGTGGAGGTCGCGGGCAATCCGCTGCCGTTCTTCTAATTTTACCAAATTGGCAATCTGTTCATTAGCATACTCGAGCTTTTCTTCCAGGCGTTCGCGCTCCTTGCGGCTTCTGATACTGAACGGTAATAAAATCGCACTGATAAGGGTGATGACCACAAACGGAATTTGTGTCAGAAAAAATTCCTTTTTTAACACGAGACTGAAGTTGGCAGCGACAGCTGCGCTTATTAAATGGACGTAATATAAAATGTGAAATGGGGCTCGTTTTTTTATGTTCCCTATAAAATATGCGATAAAAAAAGCAAAATAAATATAGCTGAACAGCATAATCGAAGCGGTTGAAATGCCGATTAAAATAAGCGCCCACAAATAAACGTCCCAGCCTTTTGAGACAAAAGCAAATCTGTATACCGCAAAAAATAAAAGTGTCAAAATGATGCCGACGACGATTACAAGTGTAGATGATGATTGCATGATAAAGTAGAAGGGAAGGATGAAAAATATCGTCCATATATACGGCGAGATCCCGTTAAGTTTTTGAAATGTAAAATGCTTTTTGACCATGATATAACCTCATTTTCAGCTTTTCATCTTTAGAGTAACTTTACCATTGCTGGAGCCGGATTGCATCATTGGACAATAAAAAGGAAGTCTTCTTGTTGATATAAGAAGACCTCCTCATCGTCAGGCGTTCTTCCGCAGCTTCTGATTTCCCGTTGAATCCGGCGAAAGATGGGATGATGTTTGTTTCATGTCACGAAAGGTTACAAATTGCTTTTTTTCTTCATCCCAAAGCCGGAACGCGAGTGATTGCAGGCTTGTTTTTAAAGTGATGGTCGGGACGTTTTTTAATGGTTCATGCTGTTCATGTGCGGTTTCAAGTTTATAGTTAGGCACCTTTGGACTCAGATGGTGAACGTGGTGGTACCCGATATTGCCTGTAAGCCATTGAAGCAGTTTCGGAAGTTTATAAAATGAACTTCCTTCCACAGCGGCCTGAACGTAGCTCCAATTTTCATCTGCTTCAAAATAAGAATCTTCAAATGTATGCTGAACATAAAACAGCCAAACGCCGATCGAACCTGAGATCAGAAAGATCGGACCCTGTACGAGCAAAAACGATTGCCAGCCAAAGATCAGGCAGCAGACAGCAGCCAATGCCGCAATTGCAAGGTTGGTAAGGTATGTGTTCAGACGTTCCTTCCGTCTTGCACCTTTTTTGTTAAAGCGGTTTGTGATCAGAAAGACATAAATCGGTCCGAGAATAAACATGATAAACGGATTTCTGTAAAGCCTGTATGCGATTTTTGTGTAGAGAGGTGCGGCTTTATATTCGTTTACCGTCAGCAGCCAGATATCGCCTGTTCCGCGTTTATCCAGGTTGCTGCTTGTCGCATGATGAATCGAATGGCTGTGCTGCCATTGAAGATAAGGAAATAATGTCAGAACGCCTGTCAAAAAGCCGAGAATATGGTTATGGCGCTTTTGTTTGAAAAAGGATAGATGGCAGCAGTCGTGAAAAATAATGAAAATTCTCGTCAAAAACCCTGCGGCAATCACCGTTATTCCTAAAGTGAGGAAATAGGAGACATTGAGGCTTAAATAGGCAAGAAACCACAGTCCGAAAAAAGGAATAAACGTATTGAAGAGCTGAATCAGACTGTTTTTGGTATCAGGCTGGGCAAACGCTGCAACCTGTTTTGTTAACTGTTTTTGTTTATGTGCAATAGTTTGTTCAGTCATAGTAAAGTTATCCTCTCATAAATGGGTCTTAAGTTAAGTTTACGCCACAGAGAGATGTCTTTGTAGTAGCACGCATCATGCTCCATACATGACACTTGTCATGTTTCCTTAACTCGAATTGATTGAACAAGCATAAGAAGATTGACAATGTCATGATGGGGTAAATCTGCATGATAAGATGGTGAATAAAGGAAGTTGTAAAAGCGCGATGATTGATTAATTAAACAAAGTTTTTTTACAAAAATGTAATTGATTATCATATTTTAGTCATTTAGATAAGGAGTTGACGCTCAACATTATCTGAGGAAAGTGGAAAATGCTGATTTTGTGGTTTCTGGGAAAAGAAGGTACGAAAAGGTTTGGGGAATTGAAAGCTTATTATGTAGAGCCTGAACGAGGTGAGTGGTTTTTCTCCCCAAAATATCGGGAAGGTGCAGAGTATTGGGTTTCATGGGAAAATCATGGTGAATTCTTATTTCATAGCGTACCATTCAACAAAGATAAAAAAGTCATTGAAAAGGAAGCAAAAAATTATGAAAAAAAGCTTCCCATGGATGCATCAGGCTTGCGATTCCAGATGCAAAATGGATTTATGAAAACATACCTGAAAAAACAAAAGTAGTCATCAGCTGATTTGGCTCGTTTTATTTATCAAGTTAGAAGACTCTTTTTTTTTTAAGAGTCTTCTTTTTGCAAATATCGGCGGCATTCGAATTTGATGCATGAAGAGGAAAAGCGGTCAAAAACAACCCCTTTCTGCTTGTTTCATATAATAAACATAAATGATATGTATGAAGTGCAGAGGAAATTTAGTTTTCATTAGACTTAGGAAACAAAAGAAAAACCGCGAACGCAAAACCCTAGCTTTCAGCCGTTTATGGAGAGCATTAAAAACAAATGAAGTTGATTTGAAATGATTAGATGAAGTGAAAAAGTATGATAATGATAAAGAAATGTTTATGAGGAAGTGAAAGCATGAATCTTGAAACGGTTATGAAGGAACTGGAAGCGCTGGGTACGGAAAACATGAAAAAAAGATACATAACGAATGGTGCACACGAACCGCTTTTTGGCGTGGCGACAGGCAAAATGAAGCCGCTCGCAAAGAAAATCAAGAAAAATCAGCCCTTGGCGGAGCAGCTTTACGCTACCGGGAACTACGATGCCATGTATTTTGCCGGCATTATTGCTGACCCAATGACAATGACTGAGGCGGATTTTGAGCGTTGGATCGATACTGCGTATTTTTATATGCTGTCTGATTATGTTGTTGCAGTAACTTTGGCAGAAACCGATTTTGCGCAAGCTGTTGCAGATAAATGGATCTCAAGCGGTGAAGAACTTAGAATGTCGGCAGGCTGGAGCTGTTACTGCTGGCTTTTGGGTAATCGATCGGACGATGAGTTTGGTGTGACCAAAATTGCCAGTATGCTTGATCAGGTGGAACATACGATTCAAGATTCTCCAGATCGAACAAAATCGGCTATGAATCATTTTATCTACACAGTCGGGATTTCATATTTACCGCTCCATGAAAAGGCGGTTGAAACCGCAAAAGCAGTAGGCCCAGTCGAACTCAGGCGGGGCAAGAAAAAAAGCAGTATCCTGAATGCTTCCAAAAATATTCAAATGGATATTGATAGAGGCCGTCTTGGTTTCAAACGAAAATATGTAAGGTGTTAGCATCATTTGCAGTGAAACTTCTAAAGGAGTGGCATATGGAAAATAACGTTTTTGAGCAGATGGCAAAACGATATGATACAGATGAGAGAATTGAATTAGCCAAAGTGATCGTGAATGAAGTAAGGCCGGAATTGCGGAATAGTCAATCAAAATCTTTAATTGACTATGGGAGTGGTACTGGTCTAATTAGTTTAGAATTATCAGATTTAGTAAATTCTATTTTGTTGGTAGATTCATCAAAACAAATGTTGGAGGTGGCAAAAGCGAAAATTTCCCGCAAAGGAATTGCCAACGCAAAAGTGCTTTATTCAGATTTTACCCAAGAAACTCCTGAACTGAAGGCAGATATTGTTTTAATGTCACTCGTCCTTCTTCATATTCCGGATACGAATAAAATTTTACAGAAATTGTTCGGCATTTTAAATAATGGCGGTAAGCTCATGATTATTGATTTTGACAAAAACAATAAAATTCAACATCCGAAAGTTCATAACGGTTTTTCGCACGAAGAATTGAAAAAAAGATTATCCGATGTTGGATTTAAATCAACTGAAATGAAGACATTCTATCACGGTCATCGCATTTTTATGAATCAAGATGCCTCAATGTTTATATCCAGCAGCATAAAGTGATTTCTTTTTTAAAAAAATGAAATAGAGGAAGCCGGAAAATGAGATCCGGCTTCTTCTGCATCACTGCTCCTTCTCCGGATGGTAAAACTCATGAAACATCTATCAGCGATCTGCGACACATAGCTCCGCGAAATCCCAAGCTTCTTCGCGATTTTGCACTGCGCTTTTTCTTTAATCAATGCCGAGGCGGCAGGCGATGACTTCTTTTTTCTCTGACATCAATATATCGTTGTATTACTTGATTTTAAAGGAGCGCTTATTATACTTCCCTTTATTTACAGGAGCTTAAAATTTGATTTATCCTCAGCAGTCCAGTATTATACACATAGGGGTATATGTATTAGGCGGGTGATATTCCATTAGGATAAAGCTTGTCTGTACAAAAAGTCATGTGACAGAAAAGCAGGACAGTTCATCTCTGCGTAGTAACGGTTTTGCGAAAAAGTTGATAAAAAGGATATGTTATCATCATAAGAAAATGGGAGGTTATCTGATGGAATACGATGATCAATTAAAAAACAGGATAAAACGAATTGAGGGTCAAGTTCGAGGAATATTAAAAATGATGGATGAAGGAAAAGAGTGCAAAGAGCTCGTAAGCCAAATGTCAGCGGTGCGTTCTGCATTAGATCGGGCCATCGGTGTAGTTGTCAGCAGTAATTTGGAGAAATGCGTTCGCCTTCAAATCGAAAGAGGAGAAGATACAGAAGACCTTATTCAAGAAGCGGTCAATTTATTGGTGAAAAGCAGATAATGAATAGATGGCTGTTTATGAAGCAGCCTCTGTACTGCCTTTAGAGTATAAAGCGAAAATTTTTTGCCTGCTATTATACCCCTGTAGGTATAATCGGTAGAAACCTATATTTTTTTGTGTTGTTTTATACCAATACAGGTATATGTATATTAGAGGGGGAGAGATGACATACATGTCAGACCAAAAAGAGAAAACGACGATTGTATTATTCAGTGGCGACTTAGATAAAGCTATTGCTGCTTTTATTATTGCAAATGGCGCTCTAGCCTATGATCACGAGGTAACAATTTTTCATACATTTTGGGGGCTTAACGCTTTAAGAAAAGATGAACCGGTACCAGTAAAGAAAGGGCTGCTTGAAAGAGCATTTGGTTTCATGATGCCCCGGGGGCCGGAGAAATTTGGCTTATCTAAAATGAATTTTGCCGGTATGGGTCCTAAAATGATCAAACATGTCATGAAAAAGCATGGTGCGCTGTCTCTGCCTCAGCTTATTGCAATGGCGCAGGAACAGGGAGTTAAGCTTGTTGCCTGTACAATGACGATGGACTTGTTAGGCTTGCAAAAAGAAGAACTGATCGATGGCCTTGATTATGCAGGAGTTGTAGCTTATCTCGGGGATGCCAATGAAGCAAAAGTCAACTTATTTATATAACTTTTTAGGTAAGACCATCTGAAAGGGAGAGAGAATGGACAGAAAAATAAATGATCGGCAGCTGCTGAAGCATCTCGAGCTACTAAAGAATGGTGACGATGTAAATATCATTTAGTATGAGAGAACATAATGAAATGGAACAGTGATAAAACAGAAAATGAACATGGAGGGATGACTGATGAACATCAAAACTGATCGCGTGTTAGATGCAAAAGGGCTTGCTTGTCCAATGCCCATCGTAAAAACAAAGAAGGCGATGAATGAGTTAGAACCCGGGCAAGTCATAGAAGTACAGGCTACTGATAAAGGGTCTCTCGCTGATATACAGGCATGGGCAAAGGGAAGCGGTCACCAGTATCTCGGTACAACAGAGGACAGAGATATATTAAAACATTATCTTCGCAAAGCCAGTAACTCTGATATAAAGGAAGAAAAAAAGTTTCCTTATACAATCCAAAACGAAGAGCTTCAAAAAAAGGTAGAAGCGAAAGAGCATATAACAGTGGTAGATGTCCGGGAACCCGCAGAATACAATTCCGGCCATATTCCCGGAGCGATTTCAATTCCGTTGGGTGAACTCGAAAAAAGAGCAAACGAACTGAATAGAGACGGGAAAATTTATGTCGTTTGCCGCACAGGTAATCGAAGTGATCTAGCTGCCAAAAAACTTGCAGAAAATGGTTTTGGAAATGTAGAAAATGTTTTGCAAGGTATGGCGGAGTGGTCAGGTCCTGTTGAAAAAGATCAATAAAATAAACATTGGAGGAATGATTTGAATGGCTGTAAAAGTTGCGATTATCGCAAGTAACGGGAGTTTATTTGATGCTTATAAGGTGTTTAATATTGCTGCGGCCGCAGCAGCAAGCGATGCTGAAGTAGGGATTTTCTTTACGTTTGAAGGACTGAATTTAATCCATAAGGAAGCCCATAAGAATCTTCCTGTTCCGGAAGGCCGTGAACATATTCAAGAAGGCTTTGCAAAGGAGAACGCACCATCGATTCCTGAATTGCTTTCAATGGCTCAGGAGCTGGGTGTGAAAATCATAGCGTGTCAAATGACGATGGATGTGATGAATCTGGACAAAGACCAATTTGTAGACGGGATTGAAGTTGGCGGTGCAGCAAGCTTCGTTCATTATGCTTCTGATGCCAATATGACTCTGACATTCTAAGGGGGTTTTAGAAGTGAATTTTACATTCATTTCACCAAAAGAAGTAACGGAAAAGGTATTAAATCAAGAATCATTTTTTATTTTAGATGTACGAAATAAAGATGCCTTCAGCGATTGGAAAATCGAGGGCAGCCGGGTTGAACATTTAAATGTTCCGTATTTTGATTTAATCGATGGTATAGATAAAATTGCAGACCAAGTTCCAAGAGATCAGGATATTCTAGTGGTCTGTGCCAAACAAGGGTCTTCAGAGATGGTTGCACAGCATTTAGCAGATGCCGGCTTTGAAAGAGTTTTTGTGCTTAAAGGCGGTATGAAAGCGTGGAGTGAATGGTTACACCCGGTAAAAATCGGAGACTTGGAAGGAGGAGGCTCTATCTATCAATTCGTAAGAATGGGGAAAGGCTGTTTATCCTATTTTATCGAGTCTGACGGGGAAGCAATTGTAGTTGACCCTGCTCGTACTGTTGATGCATATACAGATTTTGCAAAAGAGAAAAACGTTACGATTAAACACGTGATTGATACACATTTACATGCTGATCATATTTCCGGCGGACGTTTACTGCGTGAGCGCACAGGATCTGCATACCATCTACCGCCAAAAGATGCAGAGGAAGTGCAATTTTCGTATGAACCGTTAGCTGAAGGTAAAGTTGTTTCTGCAGGAAAGGAATGTATAAAAGTAGAGCCTATCTATTCACCAGGCCATACGATTGGAAGCACCTCTTTAATTGTTAATGGCCGCTATTTGTTAACAGGAGATATTTTATTTGTAGAATCGATTGGCCGGCCGGACTTGGCTGGAAAAGCCGGGGATTGGGCAGAGGATTTGCGTAACACTTTATATGAAAAGTACAAACAGATATCAGATGACCTGATTGTTCTTCCGGCTCACTTTGCGAAAGTCGGCGAATTAGGCGATCAAGGGCATGTTCAGGCTAAGCTGGGTGATTTATACAAAAAGAATGGCGGTTTAAATATGGATGAAAATGAATTCAGAGGTGCTGTATCAGAAAACCTGCCGCCACAGCCACATGCATATCAGGAAATCCGTCAAACCAACATGGGAAAAATAACGCCTGAGACTGACAGGCAAAGTGAGATGGAAATTGGCCCAAACCGCTGCGCGGTTCATGGATGAACATAGATTTGAAGATAGGAGAGATAAAAAATGAAATCAAATAAAATAATAGATGCTAAAGGATTCGCATGCCCAATGCCGATTGTAAAAACAAAAAAAGCTATTGATGAATTGCAATCCGGAGAAGTGTTAGAAGTACATGCCACTGATAAAGGGGCAAAAAGCGATCTAACAGCATGGGCTAATTCAGGCGGTCATGAGTTGCTTAAAGATACAGAAGAAGATGGCGTATTAAAGTTTTGGATTAAAAAAGGTTAAATGTGATAAAGGGGGGGCTATTCCCCCTTTTAATTGACGGAAAGGAGGAAAGTTAGTGGGCATATCTTTTATTCTTCTACTATTTTTAATCGGATTAGTTGGTTCTTTTATGTCCGGGATGCTTGGTGTTGGGGGAGCCATTATTAATTACCCTTTGTTATTATACATACCTGTGTTATTTGGATTTACAGGCTTTAATGCTTACCAGGTTTCGGGTATTGTGGCAGTCCAGGTTTTTTTTGCAACGTTTTCCGGTGTATGGGCTTACCGGAAAGGCGGTTACTTAAATAAAGAACTTATCACCATTATGGGATTAAGTATTTTAATGGGAAGTATAATCGGCGGTTATGGGTCACATTTTTTCTCTGAAGATGTCATAAACTTGGTTTACGGAATATTGGCGATAATCGCCGCAGTCATGATGTTTATTCCAAAGACAGGTACAGAAGGTCATCAAAGTGATCACGTTCGTTTTCTAAAGATATTAACCTCGGTAATCACTTTCGCAGTCGGCTTGGCTTCAGGCATTGTCGGTGCCGGCGGCGCTTTTCTGCTTGTTCCGCTAATGTTAGTCGTTTTAAAAATCCCTACACGAACCACAATCGCGACATCACTCGCAGTTACATTTATTTCATCGATTGGAACAACAGCCGCAAAGCTCATCATTGGACATGTTCCTATTATGCCGGCTTTGGTTATAATAGCTGCCAGCCTAGTGGCATCCCCGATAGGTGTTTTAATTGGCAAGAGGGTGAATGCTAAAGTTCTTCAAGGTATTCTGATATTCGTTATTTTGATTACAACCGTGAAAATTTGGTTTGATATCTTCATTAATGTTTAAGGTTTTCTAAATTATCGGTTTTGAAGGAGGAATTGGATGAAAGAGGTTATAGAGTTAACTTCAATGATTTCAATTGAAAAATTCGTAAACGATCATAAATTAAGTTTTATATATATATCAAGGCCTCAATGCACAGTATGCCACGCTGTTCTGCCGCAGCTTAGAGCACTGCTCGCTCAATTTCCGAAGATCAAATTGGGACACATCGATGCTGATATAGTGGAGGAGGTTGCAGGCAGGTTTTCAGTCTTCACAGTTCCTGTACTTCTTTTGTTTATTGAGGGAACCGAATTTCTAAGAGAAGCGCGTTTTGTTCATTTTGAACAGTTTGAACAGAAGCTAAAGAGGGTCTATCGATTGTACGAGGAATAGATAGCTAAGGGAGGGGCCATGATGTGTCAAAACCCAACTTTTTTTGAACGGTATAAAGAAGAAGGAAAGTCAATGGAAAGCGGCTATTTAAGGCAGATCTTCGACCATTTGCAGGATGGAATCATCATGATGGATCAGGAACGCAGAATTCTGGTGATGAATCCGTCCGCAGAGAAGATGACGGGATGGAAAGTAGGGGGCAGGGTTCCGTACTGTTCCTACTGCCAAACGAGAAAACTGGAAGCGGGAGAAGAGCGTTGTTATTTGCTGGCCAAGCGGGAAATTCCTTATTTTCTTTCCTCGATGCCCACTTATGAGGGGCGATTCGTCGATATGGAGATGAGTACGGCTGTCATTTATGAAAACGGTGATCAAAAGGAAGTCCTTTTGGTCCTGAAGGATTTAACGATGAAGAAAAAGGAAGAGGAAGCAAGGATCTCCAAGCTGGTTCTGCAAAAAACGTTAGAAGCCCAGGAGAACGAACACAAGCGGTTGGCCCAGGAACTGCACGATGGCGTAGGGCAATCGCTTTATTCGGTTTCAGTAGGCATTCAAGCGATTCAATCGCGCATGAAGCAGGAAGATAAATTTAAAGAATACATGCAGGAAATCATCGATGAACTGGAAAAAGCGATACAAGACGTCAAACTCTATTCTCTCCAGCTGCGTCCGCATAGTCTCGATCAACTGGGACTGATCCCTACTGTCAAGCACCTTGTTTCCAGCTTAAACAAGAATCATAAGGATGTTTCTATTACGTTTGCCTCAAGCAATGTCAGCAATCGCTTGCTGCCGATTTTGGAAATCAATTTGTACCGCGTGATCCAGGAAGCGCTGCATAACGCCCTGAAATATTCGCAGGCGACACTTATTGAAGTCATACTGTACAAAGAAGGCGGTGAACTCGTTTTAATGATTCAGGACAATGGCATCGGTTTTGAGCGCGAGCTGACAGAGGAAGGTCTGGGATTCAAACATATGAAAGAGAGAGTCGATCAGATGGAAGGAAGTCTTCGTATTCACTCCGCACTTCAGAGAGGTACGTCTATTAAAGTGAAAGTACAGTATAAGGAGGGGAAGGAGAGTGATCAGGGTATTGCTGGTCGATGACCACATGATGATTCGCAAGGGAATTCGCGTGCTTTTGGAAGGTTTTTCTGAAATCGATATTGTTGGAGAAAGCCACAATGGCAACGAAGCCGTCCTCAAGACCGGTCAGTTGAAACCGGATGTAGTGCTGATGGATTTGTCGATGCCAAATGGATTGGATGGATTCACAGCGAGCAGTGAGATCCGAAAGTTAAACCCATCTGTTAAAATCGTGATTTTGACAATACATGATGAGGAAATTTTTGTCCATAAAGCGATCGAGGTAGGGGCCCATGGGTACGTCTTGAAAAACAGCGATTATCAGTTGCTTTATCAGGCGATTGTCGAGGTGTACAGAGGAAAACTCTTTTACAAGACATCTGTATCGCAAGACATCATTAAACAATGGCTGAATTCAGAGTCCAAAAAGCCGCCTTCTGTTTTAACTGTTCGCGAAAAGGAGATTGTCAGACTCATTGTGCTGGGTTATGCCAATAAGGAGATTGCCGATAAACTCTCGATCAGCGTCAAAACCGTGGAAAACCACAAAACGAATATCATGCAAAAGTTAGAGCTGGACTCGAAACACGAATTGATCCAATATGCGATTAAAAACAAATATCTGGATCTGGCGTTGTAACAGACTGCCTTTTGTCAGCTTGGGAAGACGGGGCTCATATAAAAGTAGGGGAGTTCCCCTATATAGAAAAAGGGAGATCGGTGTTACCTTAAAAACAGTGATACGCATCTTTACGTAAAACATCAACTTTCTAAAAGCATAAGGGGGTTGACTATGGCAAAACAAGTTCGTTATTCCGTTGTCATTGTTGGAGCTGGAACTGCCGGCATCTCTGTAGCCGCCCGTCTCGTCCGGGCTTCTAAAAAACTCAAAGGACAGATTGCCATCATTGACCCGCAAACAAAGCACTACTACCAGCCTTTGTGGACATTAGTTGGAGGCGGGGCAGCGAAGAAGGAAGAGTCGGAGCGCGATCTGGCTTCCCTGATTCCTGCCGGGGTTGACTTGATCGGCGATGCTGTAACGGAGTTTCGGCCGGATCAGAACACACTCCTTACAAAACAAGGAATGATCGTTTCCTATGATTATCTCGTTGCAGCAGCCGGTTTGCAAATCGATTGGGACGGGGTCAAAGGCTTGAAAGATGCGGTCGGAAAAAACGGGGTTTGCAGCAACTACTCATACCATACGGTAGACAGCACTTGGGAAAACATCCGCAACTTTAAAGGCGGAACCGCCATTTTCACTCATCCGGATTCTCCCGTGAAATGCGGGGGAGCTCCACAGAAAATTATGTACTTAGCAGACGACTATTTCCGTAAGTCAAATGTCCGCAATCAGTCGGAGATTATTTTTGCATCGGCGAAATCAATCATTTTTGATGTCCCCAAATATGCAAATGCGCTCGAAAAAGTCGTCCAGCGCAAGGGCATCCAAACGATGTACAAAAGAAACCTGATCGAAATTCGGCCTGATTCAAAAGAAGCCTTGTTCGAGAATCTGGAGACGGGGGAACAGGAAGTATTAACATACGATCTTCTTCATGTGACTCCGCCGATGAAAGCGCCTCTATTTATAAAAGAAAGCGCATTGGCGGATGCCGGCGGATGGGTCGATGTTGATCCGTACACTTTGCAGCACAAAAAGTTTGCCAATGTTTTCGGAATTGGAGACTGTTCTAACCTGCCGACGTCCAAAACAGGGGCGGCGATTCGCAAACAGGCTCCGGTTTTGGTGCAAAATCTGATGTCCCTGATAAAAGGATCTTCATTAGATGCAAGGTACGATGGATATACCTCATGCCCCTTGGTTACAGGCTACAACAAACTCGTGCTGGCCGAGTTTGACTATCACAAGGAGCCGCAAGAAACGTTTCCATTTGATCAGTCCAAAGAACGATTCAGCATGTACCTGTTAAAAAGAAGATTGCTTCCCGTCATTTATTGGAATGGCATGTTAAAAGGACTGATGTAAGAGAGGACAAAAGGTAACGGCAAGTGTATTTGGATGATGTGCATGATGCAGGATTCCAAAACAGTTTTCTTAAAATAAATGATGATTCAAGGGGAGGAATACAACATGTTGTTGCGCTACTTTTACGATGAAAAGCTGGCCCATGCATCCTATCTGGTCGGCTGCCAAAAAACAGGGGAGGCAATTATCATTGATCCCGGCCGCAATCTAAAGCCATATTTACAAGCAGCCGAAGATGAAGGGCTGCACATCACAGCAGCCGCAGAAACCCATATTCACGCCGATTTTGTTTCCGGTGCCCGCGAACTCGGCGTGACACACCAAGCGAAGCTGTATCTTTCCGATGAGGGCGATGCAGATTGGAAATATCAATATATTGATGGATTGAAACATCAACTTGTGAAAGACGGTGATCGCTTTTCCGTCGGAAACCTGATGTTTGAGGTGATGCATACCCCCGGCCATACCCCGGAAAGCATTTCTTTCCTGTTGACGGACCGCGGAGGAAATGCTGATCGTCCAATCGGCATCTTTACGGGAGATTTCGTCTTTGTAGGCGACATCGGCAGACCCGACTTGCTGGAAAAAGCGGCTGGGATCAAGGGAACGTCAGAATCGGGGGCAAGAGAGATGTTCAAGTCCCTCATGAAGTTTAAACAACTCCCGGATTACATGCAGGTCTGGCCGGCACATGGCGCAGGCAGCGCTTGCGGCAAGGCATTGGGAGCGATTCCGACTTCGACTGTCGGCTACGAAAAGCTGTTTAACTGGGCAATGGCTTGCACCGATGAAGAGGAATTCGTAAAAGCTTTGCTTGATGGACAGCCAGAACCGCCAAAATATTTTGCCGTGATGAAACGCGTGAATAAAGAAGGCCCAGCGTTGCTTAAAGATCTGTCTGCTGTTCCAGAGATCGCTTCAATTGAGCAGGTGAAAGATTTACAGAAAAAAGGGCAAATTGTGGATACCCGCCCTTCCCGGGAATTTGCTGAAGGGCATATCAAAGGCACGATCAACATTCCATTCAACAAGGCGTTTACGAACTGGGCAGGCTGGCTCATTGACTACAATCGTCCTGTGTCCTTCATAACGAATCCGGATAAAGTGAACGAACTCCTGGAAGCGCTGCGCTCTGTAGGCATTGACAATGTGGCAGGGTTTATGGACAGCGGCAAAATCCTGGAAAGCGGCGCTTTTGAACTTGAATCATACACGGAGATAACACCATTGGATATTGCTAAATTGGTGGAAGACGGATTCGTGCACGTCCTTGATGTCCGCAATCTGACTGAATGGCAGGAAGGTCACATTCCGAATGCGCAGCACATCATGCTGGGGACGCTCCCGGAACGGCTGGATGAAATTAAAAGAGACTGTCCGATCCTTGTGCAATGCCGTTCCGGAGCCCGGTCCGCCATTGGAGCCAGCATCCTGCAAGCTGACGGCGGTTTCAAACAGGTATTGAGCTTGAGCGGCGGCATTGTTCAGTGGCAGAAAGCCGGGCTTGCGATCGTGTGACAAGGGTCAGCCATTTGAGCTTTAATCAAGTGCATGGAATTCTATTAAAGCGTTATTCTAGAAAAAGATGAAAGAGGCCGAAATTCTCATCCTCCCGGCCTCTTTACCGATATTATTTTCCCTTCTTCTCCGCCCGATAAAACGCATGAAACATCTTCATCGGCAAACGCTTCTCACTCCGGGATCATAACCCCGCCCTGATGTTTCTCTTTGATTTCAAGCCAGGTCCGAAGCGGCCGCCTGAGGATGGGCATTTCAAATCTTTTGCCGCAACTTTAAATAATTTCTTAGTCATGCCAATTAAAAAGCACCATGATTGATTAATTAGATAAAATCTTTTTACAATTATGTCATGGTTTATCATGAAAATTATATTTTAATTTACTGCAAGTTAGATAAGGAGTGATCAAATGTCACGGATGGAAAATAAAACATTTAATTGCGAAAAAGAGTTAACGCTCAACATTATCGGAGGAAAGTGGAAAATGCTGATATTGTGGTTTCTGGGAAAAGAAGGTACGAAAAGGTTTGGGGAACTGAAAGCTCTGATGCCCGGCATTACTCAAAGAATGCTGGTGAATCAGCTGCGTGAATTAGAAGAAGATCATATTGTACATAGGGAAGTATATCCGGTTGTTCCCCCAAAGGTTGAATATTCTCTTACAAAACAAGGAGAAAGTTTAATGCCTATAATTGAGGCTATGTATGAGTGGGGTAAAAATTATATAGAAACTAATTTTTTTAAAGATGATAAATAGATGGTTGGCTTGAGATACTGTTTTGGAAACAGTATCTTTTTCTATACCATATGAGTAAAAGTATAGTATGTAAAAAAAAGTGCGTACTATAAAGGTGTCATCCCTCTTGCTATACTCGTCTTGTAAGAGAAATATCAAGAGAATCATCCGCGGAATTCATATTGATAATTTAAAAACAGGGGTGACTTATAATTGGAATTACAGTTAGCATTAGATTTAGTCAATATACCGGAAGCCATCAAGGTGGTAAAAGAAGTAGAAGAATACATTGACATTGTAGAAATCGGTACGCCGGTTGTGATAAATGAAGGACTCCGTGCAGTAAAAGAGGTGAAAGATGCTTTCCCGAATTTGAAAGTGCTGGCAGACCTTAAAATTATGGATGCGGCCGGGTATGAAGTAATGAAAGCCTCAGAAGCAGGAGCCGATATCATTACCATTTTAGGAGCTGCTGAAGACATGTCTATTAAAGGCGCTGTAGAAGAGGCAAAAGCTCAAGGCAAAGAAATCTTGGTGGATATGATTGGGATTAAAGATATTAAAGCGCGCGCCAAGGAATTAGATGAATTTGGTGTGGATTATATTTGCGTGCATACGGGCTATGATCTTCAAGCCATTGGCCAAAATTCATTTGAAGACTTAATGACAATTAAGAATGTAGTAAAAAACTCAAAAACGGCTATTGCAGGCGGTATTAAGCTGGACACATTGCCCGCAGTCGTTAAATTAAACCCTGATTTGATTATCGTTGGCGGCGGTATTGCAAATCAAGATGATAAAGCGGCAGCAGCCGCAGAAATGAAGCAGATGATTCAACAATCATGACGACTTATGATTATTTACAAGCGATCATCGCAGAACTGAATCATGCAACTTCTCGTATTCAAGAGGAAGGAATAGAGAATTTAATATCCAGTATTTTATCTTCAGAAAAAGTGTTTGTTTCCGGTGCAGGCCGTTCTGGTTTCATGGGGAAGTCATTTGCTATGAGATTAATGCACATGGGTATTCATGCGTATGTTACTGGAGAAACAGTAACACCTTCATTTACAGAGAAAGACTTGCTTATCGTAGGCACAGGATCAGGAAAAACCGAAAGTTTGCTTCACATGGCGAAAAAGGCAAAAGATATCGGAGGTGCCGTAGCAGCAGTTACAATTACTCCGGACTCACCAATAGCTGAAGTATCTGATTATATCGTGCAGCTGCCCGGTTCACCGAAAGATACAGCGGCAAGCGATAAACAGACCATTCAACCAATGGGGTCGCTTTTTGAACAAACTCTTTTACTGTTTTACGATGCCGCCATATTGCGAATGATGGAGATGAAAGGGCTGAATACTCAGCACATGTATGGGAATCATGCAAATCTTGAATAGATATGTATTAGTAAAGAAAAGGCGCAAATTTCATAAGGGATGTTGCGCCTTTTTTCTGTGAAGGTGTAATTCAGTATACATTAAGAAATGGCTAATATGAAACATTACTTCTCCAAACTGTCGTCTTTACAAGAAGAACGCAACTACACTGTGGAAGATTTGAAAGCAGCAGGATTTTCGAGAAAAACCATTGAAAGTGTACTTGAACAACAGTATAAGATGTTAGACAAGCTCGGAGTAAAATGTGAAAGGATTGATTTGAAATGACTTTGCTCGATAAAATCAGCTCTCGTTTTTCAGTAGATGCACAAGAAGCTCCTGCAAACGAAGAAGAAATTAAATCATTAACAGAATTCTCGCCTATTAATGTACCATCTGATTATTTAGACATAGTGAGTGAAGCAACAGAAGTTGAAATAAATGTTTCTGGAGAAAAGTATATACGTATATGGAGCCCCGCGGGTTGTGTTGAAATGAATGAATCCTATGAAATACAAGACTACATACCAGATTCTCTTGCAGTGGGAGATGATGAAGGTGGAAATGCTCTTATTTATTTCGAAGGAAAAGGTGGTTTTGGGCTATATATAGTAGGCTTTGGAATTTAGACGCAGAAGAAGCTGTTAAAGTTGCTGCATCTTTAAATGACTTATTAATTAATGATATAGGAATAGAGAAAATATTAGAAAGTTAATTGGCTCCCGGAGGAAACCTGGCCAACAATCCATGATAACGAAATGCTTTAACTGCTAGAAGCCCTGATTATGGGGCCTTTTTCGTTTTGGCGTGTTAATCTTAAAAAAACACAGGAAGTCATTTTCACACGGCTCTTTATAATCTTTGCGTCCTTCTGGAGATTAGCCGGAGCCATATCTAAATCAAAAAAGCGAATAGCGCAAGGTGGTGTTAATTCGGTAAGGAGAATGAGTATGAAATTTAGAGATTTTTTGTCTGTTGATGATAAAAGGAAGCTTAATGCTTCGGCTGCAAAAATGAGCAGCTTTCCAGAAAAGATTGGGAAGAGATTATGGGAACTCGTAGAGACACATATAAAAAAGTGAATGGCCGAATCAGAAGGAAATAAAAGAAGAGATGTTCTTCAAAGAAGAAACATCGCAATTCAGAAACGGGGAGGGGATCCCCCTTTAAAATATAACCATTATTAAAATTGATAATACAAAAATGATTGTTTGAATGGGCATCATTTTTATAGTAAACAAACTCATATTTCAATTTTGTTGAATAGGATATATAAGAATAAAAATTTGTCCCAATTTCCAAAAGGCATCCTGCAGGGTGCTTTTTTGATTCTACCGGACATAAAAAACACACCGATAACTTAACCGGTGTATCAAGGCTGGAGAAGGAAAGGGTCTTCACATTCAATACGGTGTCTTTATTCTTTTCTTTAACCCGGACTCTAATTAAAAGGTGCTTTTTAAAATGTGCATGCTAGAGACTTTGCATTCTATTATATTTCTTTAAATTGGAAAAGGTGAATAAAATTTTTAGCGCCTTAAGTAAGCACCGGTTTAGACTAAACCGATGCTTAGCTAAAGGAGATATGAATTGGGATGCTTTTATTATGGTTTTTAAATATTTAAGTTATACACTTAATTTTTGGCGTTTATTAGGGATGCTTTTTTTTTGGAGGTAAGACATGACATTCGAGAAATACCTGTAGAGAAAATTAATCCGGCTCTATATAACCGCGAATCGATCTGCAGCCTGGTGATCCAGAATATGAAGCGCTGAAACAGTCTATAAAGCGTTTCGGAGCGGTGAAACCTTGTCGGCGGCCACCAGCGTTTTAAAATCCACATGGAAGAAAAGCCGCGCTCTCCCGGTGTCAGTACATCAATTAAGACACTGCAAGCTTGGAATGGCATCAAGAATGCAATCTGGTCAGAAGATTCGCGCTAAAATAAACTAAGAAGAGAGTCGGCAAAAACCGGCTCTTTTTTTTATCCTTTAGAATTTTTATCTTTAATGTCTTCTTAAAGTATTTATCCCCAAATATACAGCTTCCCATCCTAAAAGTTCCGTACATCGTTTTTGTCAATATGAAAATTATAAAGGGTGTAAATTAATTTTAAGGAGGAATTTTTTTGATGACAAAAAATCACAAACAACAAAGTCAGCAACAAAAAGAAAAGCAAAAACATTCTCAATTACTTGGATCAAATATTACGGACGCTGAGCTTGCCCAGGAACTTGGAGGTCTTCAGCAGCAGCTTGCGCAATTAAACCAAAATGTAACCCAATTAGGATCATCTCAACAACAAAGCGTCCAAGGTCAAGCGCAACAAGGTTCTCAAAATCAAATGAAGCAACAGATTCAGCAATTTGGTTCTCAATCTCAACAGCAAATCCAGCACGCTGATCAAAAAATTCAGCAAAATATCCAGCAAGCTGACCAACTGCTTCATCAAACTCTTCGAGGGATTCAAACTAATCAGGCAATGAACCAAGTGAATCAAGCGGTTCAACAGGCTCAACAATCATTAAATCAACAAGGTCAGCAGGGACAGCAAAGTCAACAAAATCAGCAAAACCAACAGTTTCAACCGCCATTACAGTAAAGATATTCTGTACAGAAAGAAAAGATACTTTAAAACGGCTCTTTAGGCGAGGGGGAAGTCGTATTCTTCCTCCTCTTTAATTTGAAGGAGGATTTTTGTGATTTGATTTTCAAATCTATCGACCATCACCTCATCAAGCATGTATTCCTCATATGCATAATCACCCATCTGCATTCCATTCTTTTCAATAAAGCGAATGATTCTGCGGTAGGCATCTTCGGCTTCGTCACCTTTTTGGTATCCAACAGCATACAGACCTTTTGGCCTCACGTGATAGTTTATCTTCTCTATTCCTTCTTGTATTTTTATAAAAAAGTAACTGTAATTATAGAAGTCTTTTTTAAGAATTTGTTCACGTGCTAATATTCCGCCGACCGGATATCCCTCATCTAATTCATGTAATTGACCATAGTGAATAAGTTCTGAAATGGCCGTAATGTATTTTCGTTCCGGTAAGTTTAATGTTTTTCGGCTAATCATAAATTTTTCTTCATCTAAATATTGAAGAGAAACAGAGGAAAAGTCTGTTTCAAGTACTTGTTCAGTCAACTTCACTTTCGTCTGTATGATCGTTTGTAAATGTTTGAGTTTTTTGATTTTGCTCTCAATTTCAAAAGACTTTTCTTTGAGAATTGCAACGATATCCTCTGGTGTTTTCCCTTTTAAAAGCTGCTTTATTCTTTTTAACGGAACACCAACCTCCTTAAACAAACAAATGACTTGAAATAGCTCGAATTGATTATAGGAATAATACCTGTATCCGTTCTCTTTTTTTATTTCGGGAGATAACAGGCCAATCTCGTCATAATGAAACAGGGTTTTTTTTTTACGTTGCAGAGCCTTGCAAATTCACCTGTTGTGAAATATTTTTTAATATCTTCGCTCATAACAAACCTCCTTGACAATAAGGTAACCATATAGTTTATGATGCTCATTGTACCTGAAGGAAGGGTTGATTAACAACGAAAAGGATAGATAAAAATGGTTTCAATATCGGATAAGATGAAAAAATCTAACCCATTCAGATTATTTCTTTCTTATTTAATCCCCTCTTGTATCGGGATGTTTCTCATGGCAGTAAATATTTTAATAGATGGACTGTTTATCAGTCGTGGGGTAGGATCGGAGGCTTTAGCTGTCGTTTACATTACCGTGCCTATCGGGATCGGTGGGGCTGCGCTTTATTCCATTGCTCTTGGAGAAAGAAACCTACAAAAAGCCAATCACATTTTTACACATTCCCTTGTGGTTGTTTTTGTTATTACCGGCATTTTTGCATCGGTTTCTTATTTTTATGCTGAATGTATTGCGAAAGCACTTGGTGCATCAGGAGACATTTTATCTCTTGCATCCAGCTATTTGAAGATCATTTTGGCATTTGCAATTTTTTATGTTCTGGAAAATACACTAAGCATTTTCATCCGCAATGACGGTAATCCTAATTTAGCGATGACAGGACTCGTAAGTACGTCCATTTTTAATATATTATTAAATTATGTCTTTATTTTCAGGTTGAATATGGGGATCGCTGGGGCAGCGTACAGCACTTCTCTCGCTACTGTTCTCGGTTTTCTTGTCCTGCTAACACATTTCCTGCGAAAAAAAGTGTTCTGCGGATTAATGGTTCCAAGCCGAATGGGAAAACGATGCGCAGCATACTGAAAACGGGTTTGCCGAGTTTTATCATCGAGGGCTCGTGCTTAACGCACTCATTCAGTACATTGCTAATTTATATTAGTGTAAGAAGATTAATTTTAGCCTTTTTCATAACAATACACATGCTTTGCGCCTCTAACAAAAAATTCGGTTTTAAATAATGGGGAACTGGATTTTAATGACGAAAGGTAATGGAAAAAGTAATACTTAAGCAATTTCGTCTTGACTATGCGGTAACCATATACTATATGGTGTTAGTTGTAACCAATTATTTTTTTCGACAAACAAAGGAGAGAGATAAAGTGAAAGGGAAAAGAGTGATTAAAGAGATAGGTTGAATTTTACTCTTTTTTCCTTTTTGCCATAAACGGTAAGGGAGTGATTGAATGAAGTCAGAATAATAAGTGTTTCAAACTGAATTAATGAGACTGAACACGAAAGGAGAATAAATTATGACAATTTCGTCAAATATTGGTCGTGAAGCGCCTCAACTTGACTTGTTTACTTCTGAATTTAAAGAGAAAGCCTATCCGTTTTACGCAAAACTCAGGGAGTATGATCCCGTTTATCGTTTCACCCTTCTTAATGGTCAAATTGCTTGGCTTATTACACGATACGAAGATGCACAGACAGTATTAAAAGACGACCGATTTATTAAGAATCCACATACAATGTTGAGCCAAAAACAAATCAACAAGATGTTTCCCACTCTGGAAAGAGATTTACTCATTAATCACATGCTGAGTTCTGATCCTCCAGATCATGCTCGCTTGCGTAACTTAGTTCATAAAGCTTTCACACCAAAAATGATTGAGGAATTGCGTGATCGAATTCAAGAGATTACTGACACTTTACTGGATGAAGTCCAAAACAAAGGAAAAATGAATCTAGTTGATGAATTTGCTTTTCCTTTACCTATCATTGTGATTTGTGAAATGTTAGGAATTCCCCCAGAGGACCGTGATCAGTTTCGGGAATGGTCTGACACTTTAATTGAGGCCTCTAACCGTCCCGAGAAAATTCAGAAGGCTCGCCCAACGTTTCAATCTTTTATTAAATACATGGGTCATCTGATTGAAGATCGGCGAAAAAATTCGACTGAAGACCTTGTTAGTGCTTTGATTCATGCTGAGACTGAGGGAGAAAAACTTACAGAAAAAGAATTGTATTCAATGATTTTGTTGTTAATTGTTGCTGGACATGAAACGACGGTTAACTTGATTGGAAATGGTGTATTAGCTTTGTTGCAGCATCCAAAACAACTGGAAAATCTCAAGAGCAATCCTGAACTTATCTCATCCGCAATTGAAGAAGTATTACGTTTTTACGGACCTGTAGAGTTGGCAACTAATCGATGGGCAGGTGAAGATGTTTTAATACATGAGAAGTTGATAAGGAAGGGAGATATGGTTGTAGTGGCTTTAGCTTCGGCCAACCGTGATGAGTCAAAGTTTGAAAATCCAGATTTATTTGATATTACTAGAAAGAATAACCGTCATCTAGGCTTCGGCATGGGAATTCACTACTGTCTGGGTGCGCCATTAGCCCGACTTGAAGGTCAGATTGCCCTTCTTACTTTACTGCGTAGAATGCCTAATCTACAGCTAAATACAGATGCTAAAACATTAAAATGGCGTCCAACTTATTTGATGCGGGGATTAATTGAATTACCAGTTATGTTTTAATGTCATTGGGATTGGCTCGGTTTTGGTGAAAAAGACTCAGACAGCCAAACGAGTTGAATGAATTATTTAAACAATATGATATGACCATAAATCTCCGTGTTATTCTGACAATTAGTACGAACAAAAAAGAAAAAGTAATTTAAATAATTTTCGTCTTAGCTATACGGTAACCATATACTATATGGTGTTTGTGTAACCAAAATGAAAGTTTTTGGAATAAACAAAAGGAGGGAAATGAAGGGGAAAAGTGTAATTAAAGGGATAGGTTTATATTTGCTTGCTTTTTGGCTAGTCATTGGAATGCTGATTCCATTTTCACCGGTAGAAGCGAAACAAATAAATAAACCTGAAGTAACTAGTCATGTTTATAAAGGGTTAAAGGATTGAAATATCCGCAGGTCAATAATGTTCAAAATAGTTCGTTCGAAGAGAATATGAACAACGATTTTCTTAAACACATTCAGAATTCTTACAAACAATATAAATTTAATCAAAAAAAAGGGGGAAATACCACTATAAGACTGATTATCAAACCTCATTTAAGGTGAAGTTTTAAAATGGGATAGCAGTGGTATTTCAGGAATATGAAGTAGCACCCTACGCTGCGGGTAATCCGGTTGTAAATATTCCTCAATCCATATATAAATAAGAAATAGGAAATGCAGCTGTCACCTGATCAGCTGCATTTCCCTTTGTTTTTTTATTAGAAGACAAAATGGGATACAAGGTTATCTGTGAGAACAATGGAATTCTAGGATTGTTTTTTAAATGTTCTAAGTCACTGTTGATGTTTTCTAAGCCATTGCTTCTCTTTCACAAATAAATTTTAAAGCTTTGCAAATCATAAGCTGTTTCGTAATTGGTCATTTCATAAAAATTGGAGGGATCGACAGCTTTGTCTGTCGATATATCGTTTGTTTTTAGTGCATCTAAATGGCTTCCCAAGATTAGATTAATTTAAAAATTATTTTGTTCTTTACCAATAGCAGAATCATTAATGAATCCTAATCTACCTCCCACTACTTCTTTTACTTCGTGGATGACAATAAAACAATTAGGATCAATTTCTTGCACATTCTTTTTAATCTTTAACAGTTCGTTCTTCTTAATCACAACGTAGATAATTCGTTTATCTCGATTGGCATAGTATCCGTATCCATAAAAAATGGTTGCCGCTTTCCCAAAATTACTAGTAATGACCTGTGCAATTTCTTCATATTTATCAGACATAATAGTCATTGCTTTCTTATTGTGGAAACCCAAAATTACTAAATCAACTACTTTTGAGTTTAAATAAATAAAAATAAATGTATATAGCATGTTATTGATACCGATGGCAAATACGGAAGATAATATAATGACACTATCCATGAAAAACATGCTTTTTGAAATATTATAGCCTTTTGTATAATTTAATAAATAAGCTAAAAGAGTAGTTCCACCGACAGATCCATCAGCAATAAAGATTAAGCCTAGCCCAGTCCCCATTACTAACGCACCGAACACAACACCTAAAACCATATCGTGAATACCAAATGGGATAAGGCTTAAAATACTAAGGAAAACAGAAGTCATAACCGCACCTAATACAGTATAAAAAATCGACTTTTTCACTAAAAATTTATAAGCCAGTGCCATTAAAATAAGGTTAATAATAAATGTACTAACACTTGTAGGAATATGAAATAAATAATATAAAACAAGAGCTATACCAACTGTACTTCCGTCTCCTAATTTATTTGGAATAATGAAAAATTCAATAGATGCTGCATTGAGAAATGCTCCAATAATATTAAAAGAACATCTTTATGAATTGACTTCAATGCGAGAACCTCCTTCACAGTAAGTGTTTTGTTACACAAACAACAAAAATAAAAAAACACCTAAAAATTAGTGATTTAAAAAAATAAAGAGTATCAGAAAAAATTCGGAATTACAACGTTAAGCTTTTCAAGCTTACTTAAGAACTGGCTTGCTGGTATAGCTATTTTCCTCAAAATACTGAGTTTGTAGAACAGTTCCGGACATTAAACCTCAAACTAAAAAAGAACATTAGGGCAATTTTGTAGTGACCGATAGGAATAGAAGCCCACCTCGCAAGAGATGGGGCTTCTGTACTGTTTTGTCAACGGTCGAAGAGGTTTTGTCAAAAACCTCTTCATATTTAAAAAATATTATTTCATCGCCTGAACGATAAGCGCTGTCAAAGCCTCAGAACCTTTTGGCACCAGGTGCACACCGTCAGGAGTAAAATATTCGGGATGCTGAAGGGCTTCACTATGCCAATCAACCAATTTAACATTTTGGCGGCTATTTGCCTGTCGGCGTAATGACTCGTTCACTTTTCTCTCCCATTGGCGGGGCACACGTGTATTCACAAGATAAATACGGGCTTTTGAGAAAGAGTCAAGGAGTGCATCCATTTGCTTGTTTGTAAAATAACCGTTTGTCCCTAGCTCTATAATGACAGAGTTGTTAGGCTGATTAAACGATGCATATTTTGATGTTAATTGAGATGTTTCTGATACTTGTCGTCCTTCCTTTCCATCTACCGTAATATGGGGAAATCTACGGCGAAGGTTTGACTCGATGTCAAGCAAGATGGAGTCGCCGATGGCTAGCACATATTTACTAGACTCCTTCTGCTTCTGCTTCTGCTCCTGCTCTGTTGTTTGCTGTTCTCGATTCTCGGTTTGTTGACCGCTTGAGTTTGCCTGTTCCTCGGTTTCTTTTTGATCTTGCTTTGCATCTGTTTCACCTTTTTCCACAGGCGGCTGATGTGAACTAGTGGGTGCTTCTTGGGAGGACCGGTCATTTATCAAATGTGTCTGTTTATTTTTTACAGTGACTCCGGAAAAACCCGCTAAGAAAATAATAAAGGCGACAAAAAGTAGTCCCATTGACATTTTGCTGATTGGAGAAGACGTTTTCCATTTCACAATCCTTTTCAGAAAAACGCGACGGAAAAATACTTGAAAGCCATCCTCTCGAATCGGCTTTTCAATGAACCGATGGGAAAACTCAGCGAGAATCAGCGTTACGGCAATCCTAATAACATTATGCCAATAAACCGGATTTCCAATCTCCTGAACAGGTGTGCTCAATACGATGACAGGGTAATGCCAAAGATAGATGCCGTAAGATCTCGTTCCAATCCAGCGCAGTGGTTTCCATGAAAGTAGGCGCCCCAAAAAGCTGCTTGGATGACTGACACATGCAACCAGAATAGCAGCGACGATGCTGATCAAGAACATGCCGCCATGATAAAGGAAGGGAGAGTATTCATGAACGAAATAGATACATAGGATCAATATCACAAAAGCGGCAAGCTCAGTTCTGCGCAACACATGCTTCAGTCTCCTTGGCAGCCTGTTTGAAGACAGCCTTTTCATCGGCCATACAAGAGCTAATGCGCATCCGATAAGCAATTCAAAAGAGCGTGTATCCGTTCCGTAGTAGACACGGCTTGGATCTTCGCCAGGAACGTACAGCACACTCATCCAAACAACCGAACATAGTGCGAGCAATAAAACCGCCATCGCCAGCTTGATTCGTCTTTTGCATATATACATTCCCACTCCTAGGATGATAGGCCAAACGATATAAAACTGTTCTTCAATCGCCAATGACCAAAGGTTCTTTAAAGGTGAAGGAGAACTGAAATTTTCAAAATATGATAAATCATGAAAAATAAACCACCAATTACTGGTGTAAATTAAAGAGAAGAACGCATCTCCACGTACAGTATGCAGCAGCTCCTGTTTGAATAATACAACCCATATGACAGTCGCGATAATCATAAGGAATGCTGCTGGCACAAGCCGACGCATCCGCCGGATCCAAAAGTCGCGGAAATCCAAGTTGATGTTATTTCCATACTCCGGTAATATCATTGATGTAATTAGATAGCCGGATAAAACAAAAAAGATATCGACTCAGATGAAGCCTCCATTGGCCCAATTAAAGTTTAGATGATAAGCGATGACCGCCAGAACGGCAAAGGCCCGGAGTCCATCTAATCCCGGTATATAGCGGTGATGTTGTGTCTTTTCTAACATGATATACCTCCAATACATGTAAATAGTAATTCATGTTGTTTTGCCATCCCTCTTATTGAATCCGATAATAGACGTAAACGGGGTGGCTTTTTGTTTCCTCATAAGCTTGCCAAATAAGCGAGAGGCCACATCAGAATCTTTCTTTTCGGACGATGCTGAAGGCCTTGTCAACAATTTCATCAAGCTCTTTTGGAATAGGCACTTTTTGTACTCTTCTTTTAATTGTTCCAATTTTTTATCTATCAAGAAAGACCCTCCTGCGTCAAATGAATGCGCATAAGCTTTAGCCCTCTGCGTAGCCGAGTCTTGACAGTATTCACCTTGTCTCCCGTGACTTCGGCTATTTCTTTTATTTGCAGATCTTCGAAAAACCGAAGAACGATGATCGTTTTATATTGATACGGCAATTCTTCAAGCGCTTCGTGAAGGTCTATATCATGATAGATATCTTTCTTTCCCTCGCTTAAAAACTCTATTGTTTGGCAATCCATAGCCTTGAGTTTCCTTTGCTTTTTAAGAAAATCAATCGCGGTTCGTACTAGAATTTTATAAAACCAGCTTTTCATCGCATCAGGATTTCGAAGTGAATCGACAGAAGCAAGCGCTTTTTGGATCGATTCCTGAACAATATCTAAAGCATCTTCTTGATTTTTTACATAACTGTAAGCCAGCCAATAAAGATCTTTTTCTCTGTCAGTTACGTATGCAACAAGTGACGCTTCGACTGTTTGTTTCTTCATTGCAAAAAAGCTCCTTTTCTATGTTTCCTTTTATTTCAACACCTTTCCGTATACTACAACATATTTTTATATTACAAATAATTTTCATATGTTACGGTTTGTTTTCATTAGTTGCATTTTAATGATAAATGTTACAATTTCGATATTTTCCTCGTCCATTTTTTCATATATCACAATAAAAATCAAGGATTTATTCTTGTTAATTCTATGATGAGAAAGTACATTTTCCCGAAAAGAATTATTAGCTTGTTGGCGGTCTGAAATTAGGTATGGTCTCCTGCGAAACGGAAGGAAATATGATGGGTTTGTAGGTTTCTTTCTCCGAGAGGAATAGAATAAAGCGCAGCCCACTGATCCCGATAGGCACGGTAATGTAAACGGCAGCTAAAGCTCCGATCCTACCCCATCCCACGATTGATAAGCAGTCATCTATTAAAATATTAACTGCCATAAGAAACATCCCGATACAAGAGGGGATTTAATAAGAAAAAATAATCTAAATGGGTTAGAATTTTCATCTTACCCGACATTGAAACCATTTTATCTATCTTTTTCACTGTTAATCAACTCTTCTTTCAGGCACAGCACAATGAACATCATAAACTATATGGTTACCGTATAGTCAAGGAGGTTTTTTATGAATTTGCAAGGCTCTGCCATGTAAAAAAACAAACCCTGTTTCATTATGACGAAATTGGCCTGTTTTCTCCCGAAAAGAGAACGGGTACAGGTATTATTCCTATAATCAATTTGAACTATTTCAAGTCATTTGTTTGTTGTTCTGTTAAAAAGAATAAAGCAGCTTTTAAAAGGGAAAACACCAGAGGATATCGTTGCAATTCTCAAAGAAAAGTCTTTTGAAATTGAGAGCAAAATCAAAAAACTCAAACATTTACAAACGATCATACAGACGAAAGTGAAGTTGACTGAACAAGTACTTGAAACAGATTTTTCCTCTGTTTCTCTTCAGTATTTATTTGTAGTTTCTAAGAGAGGAACATAATTCATTCAGATGACGGGGTCGACCCTAGAAAGAGTCATCCGAATGAAGTTCAATTTCAAAAAACTCTTGACATTCCATTTTTTTAATTGAAAGTGACAAAAATTTAAACTGTAGACAGAGCGATACTCTGCCTGTTTTTTTTAAAAACTCATTATGATAGAATCTGTAATGTTGTGTTTGAAAAATGGCCTTTATGGCTTTTACATAGATTTAGTATGGAGAAAAACGGAGGTATCAGATTTGAAAAGAAAGAGAATCAAGCAGCTGATCATGTTTGTTGTTGCTTTTGCTGTAGCTGCAGGTACTTTATTTCCTATGTCAAATGCAAAAGCTGCAGATGATCCAATTAATGTAAACGCTAAGGCGGCAATTTTAATTGAAGCTTCATCGGGAAAAGTTTTATACAGCAAAAACGCCGACCAGCGTCTGCCTGTTGCCAGCATGGCTAAAATGATGACGGAATATCTTCTTTTGGAAGCGATCCATGAGGGTAAAGTGAAGTGGGATCAAAAATATACACCAAATGATTATGTCTATGAAATTTCTAAAGAACGTTCATTGTCCAACGTACCGCTTCGCAAAGACGGCTCTTATACCGTAAAAGAGCTTTATCAGGCGACTGCGATTTACTCGGCAAATGCAGCGGCAATCGCGCTTTCAGAAATCGTTGCCGGTTCTGAATCAAAGTTTGTAGAATTAATGAATAAAAAGGCAAAAAAACTGGGAATGAAGAATTTCAAATTTGTAAACGCGACAGGTTTGGAAAATAAAGATCTTCATGGAAAACATCCTAGAGGAACAAGTGTTGACGAAGAAAGTGAAGTGTCTGCAAGAGACATGGCGGTTCTTACAGCCCATTTAGTCAACGATTATCCTGAAATCCTGGACACCGCAAGCATTGCAAAAACAAAGTTCAGAGATGGCACAGATGATGAAATGGACATGCCGAACTGGAACTTTATGCTGAAAGGCCTTGTTCAGGAATATGAAGGCGTTGACGGGTTGAAAACAGGATCAACTGACTCGGCAGGATCATGTTTTGCCGCCACCGCTAAAAGAAACGGAATGCGCGTGATTTCAGTAGTCTTTAACGCAAAAGGAAGCCTTCACACTGGACGTTTTGTTGAAACGAAAAAAATGCTGGACTATGCCTTTAAAAATTTCTCTATAAAAGAGATGTATGCAAAAGGCGCTCAAGTGAAAGGGAATGAAACGCTTAAAGTCAACAAAGGCAAAAATCAAGAAGTCGCGATCGTAACAGATAAAGCTTTTTCAATCCCTGTGAAAAACGGAGAAGAGAAGAACTATAAGGCAAAAGTAACACTTGATAAGAAAGAGCTTTCCGCACCCGTGAAAAAAGGTGAAAAAGTCGGAACGTTGACGGCTGCCTATACGGGTGATGAGAAGGATTACGGCTTCGTCGGCAGCGATGTATCAGGTGTGAAATTGGTGACAAAAGAAGATGATGAAAAAGCAAACTGGTTTGTATATACGATGCACAGCATCGGCGGATTTTTCGCCGGAATTTGGAACAGCATTGTTGATATGGTAACCGGCTGGTTCTGATAGTAAAGAGCTCTATATTTAGGGCTTTTTGCTTTAATTTTTAATCAATTGATTTGAAATAATCTCAATTAAAATCAAGCAAAAGAGCTTGAAGAAAAACGTGAACGAAGAAAAAAAGAGAAGCCAGAATTAGGGAACAAACTCAGAAAGAGTTAGCAACAATAAACAATGTAAAAGTAGAATCTGAAAAAACGAAAGAATCACGAAGAAGTTCAATAAGAAAACTAAAAACACAAAGTCTATAGTGTAGGATCATCTAGAGTGAATAAAAAATGGGAAAAGAAAAGGTTAGCAAGATATCCCAACGAGTTTGGAGAGAAAGTAATGGTCATTGATTAAACATTTATATTATGGAATTGATGATTTTAGGTGACCAATGGTTTTATTTATAGAATTTTATCTGTAGGAGTATTGAAATGACAAATATTCTGATTGTTGATGATGATATCAATGTTTTAAAGATCATAGACATCCATTTAACCGAAGCTGGGTTTAACGTATTCCAAGCGAAAGACGGTCTCGAAGCTTTGAAAATCCTTCGCAATGAAAAGTGTCATTTAGCAGTTGTAGATGTGATGATGCCTTTTATGGATGGCTTCGCGTTTACAAAGGAGATTCGCAAGCAGTATAACATTCCGGTCATCCTTTTAACGGCTAAAAACCAAATCGAGGATAAGGAGCAAGGTTTTCAATCAGGAACCGATGATTATTTGATCAAGCCTTTTGAACCAAGGGAATTACTTTTTCGCATCAAAGCATTGCTGCGCCGTTATGATATATACGCGGATGAATCAGTTATTCGCATAGGAAGTACAGTCATAAGTAAAAAAAATTATGAAGTTCAAATTGGAGGCCGAACCATAATATTGCCCTTAAAAGAATTCGAACTATTGTATTTTTTAATTTCTCATCCTATGCAAGTATTTTCCCGGGACTATCTAATCGAAAATATTTGGGGTATCGATTATGAAGGAGATGAACGCACAGTCGATGTTCATATCAAAAGATTGAGAGAACGCTTTTCTAAATTAACGGATGATTTTCAAATTAGAACGGTGCGAGGAGTTGGATATTTATTGGAGGCAAAACGGGGATGAGATCTCTTTATGTCAAATTTGTTATGATCACCATCGGTATCATGATTTTGAGCGGAATTCTGGCGTTTTTCATATCCAATACTTATTATCAGCAAAAATTAAAGCCCTATAACGATCAAAAAAATACAAAAATTGCTCTTAATATTGCTGCTTTTGTTGATAAACATCCAAATATGGATTTGAAGGATTATTTAGAAAACCTTTCTGTAATCGGCTATCAAATTTATATTGTGGATGATGATGGAAATGAAACATATTTTGGCGCTCCGTTCAGGGAGAAAAATCTTCCTACATCTGCTCAGAAACAAGTACTAAACGGAAACGTTTTTCATGGAATGCTTCACTTTCCAAAAGGAACATTTGTAACTGGATTTTTTGCAAATGAATTAAAGAATACAATCGGCGTCCCATTAACGCACAACGGGAAAACCTATGCTCTTTTCCTCAGACCGGATATCAAGCTCCTTTTTAATGAAATGCATCTTTTATTTGGATGGATGCTTGCGTTAACCATTTTATTGAGCATCGTGCTGGTTGCTTTTAACACAAAATATTTAATAAAGCCCATCTCCACACTGACGACGGCTACAAGATCACTCTCGAATGGGGATTTCAAAGTTAAACTGAATATTGCCCGCAGGGATGAGCTAGGTAAACTGTCAAGAAGTTTTATGCGAATGGCGGAAAAATTAGCACAAATGGATGATATGAGAAAGGAATTCACCTCCAATATTTCTCATGACATACAGTCGCCACTGTCCAATATAAAAGGATATACAAATCTTTTAGAAAAGGAATCGATAAGCCGAGAAGAAAGAGAACAGTATGTTTCTGTTATCAATGGTGAAATCAAAAGGATCTCTAATTTAACGAAACAATTACTGCTTCTCGCTTCATTGGATCGAAATAAAGACATTTTAAAGAAAAAAACTTTCAATGTTTCACAGCAAATTAAGGAATTGGTGCGACATTTTCAGTGGGCAATGAATGAAAAAGGGATCATGATCAGCTACTCATTGCCCGATAAAGAAATACTCGGAGACCCATCTTTGCTGAATACGGTTTGGGACAACCTGTTAACGAATGCCATTAAATATAATAAACCTGACGGTAACATTGAAATAACGATTGAAGATGCTAAGCATTCAATTAAAGTAATATTCCAGGATACGGGAATTGGATTATCCGAAAAGGAAAAAGACAGGATTTTTGATCGTTTTTATCGAGCGGATGATTCCAGAACCCGTGCAATTGAGGGGACAGGACTAGGTTTATCTATTGTTTCAAGTATTGTCAAAATGCATGGAGGTCATATCGATGTATACAGTAAGGAAAAGGAAGGAACCGTTTTTATTGTGGTCCTTCCTGTCAAGTAGCATGGCCACTCGTGATTGTCAGTCATTAGAAAATGACTGACATATTTTTTTGTAACCGTTTATTCATCTTCCATTCATATTCATGCCGTATATTATGACTGTAGAAAAGAAAGGAAGGTGTTGAAGAGATGTTTTCTCTTTCATTAAAGGAAATCCGCTTTTTTAAGCTTAGATACTCACTTATTGGATTTATATACTTCTTTGTTGCCTCCTTAGTGTTTATCATTAGTGGCCTTGCAAACGGGTTATCGGCTGATAATGCCTCTTCCATCCTAAACATGGATGCTCATGCATTTTATCTAGACAAGGACGCTGACCATCGCCTTGACAGATCCCGTTTTGATGACCAACAAATGGAGAAGTTAACAAAAAATAATGCCATACAACCTATTGGCCTTCAAATGGCATCACTAAAAAAAGAAGGGACAGACCAAAAAGTTGATGTTAGTTTTATGGGAATTAATCCAAACGGTTTTTTAATGCCTGATATTAAAGAGGGCGCTCGCTTAAGCTCTTCTTCCAAGCCATTAACCCTTGTTGTAGATAATTCACTAAAACAAGACGGGGTAAGGATTGGCGACCACTTATACGATGAACGTTCACAGCTGACATTTGAGATCATTGGCTTTACCGAACATCAAACCTTCAGCCATTCTCCTGTTGCGTTCATGAATTTAAAAAGTTGGGGAAAACTGACCAATTCCAGTCAAAAGTTCTACTATAATGCATTTGTCTTAAAAGATGAAGATCAAGAAACACAAAATAACGTACAATCCATAATGAAAGATGGAACTTGGGTAACCAAAGATGAGGTCGTTCAAGGGATTCCCGGTTATAAAGCAGAACAAAGTTCCCTCCTTATGATGCTCGTCTTTCTGATCATTATTGCAGTATTTGTGTTAGGAGCGTTCTTCTTTATTATGACGATTCAAAAGATTAACGAATTCGGTGTCTTAAAAGCAATCGGTGCAAAAAATACTTTTTTAATCGGTTCAACGCTTTTACAAGTTGTCATCCTCTCTGTTTTTAGTATTGGCGGAGCAATAGGGTTCACAGGTGTTTTAAAAGTATTGATGCCTGAAGAAATTCCTTTCGTTTTTGATGTCAGTTTAATTCTTGTGTTTTCAGTGATTTTATTAATCGTTTCGATTTTGGGCGCACTATTATCCGCCGTCAATATCGTTAAAGCCGATCCACTACAGGCTATAGGGAGGACTGAATAATGGGGAATTTTCCGTTACAACTAAAAGGTGTACGAAAAACATTTAGGGATGGTGATAAGGAAATCGAAATATTACATTCGTTATCTTTTCAGGCAAAAAAAGGTGAACTTGTCGCTGTCCTGGGGCCATCAGGTTCTGGAAAAAGCACTTTCCTTTCGATTGCCGGTGCGCTTTTAAGCCCAGATGAAGGGGAACTCATGGTGAATGGAAAAAATATAGCCCTTTTTAAGGATAAACAAAAAGCGGATATACGCTTACATTCAATAGGATATATCTTTCAATCATCAAACCTGATTCCTTATGTAAATGTAAAGGATCAGCTTAAATTGGTAGCAGATTTGACAGGAACCTGGAATAAGGAATCCAAAAAGCGCGCATATGATTTGATTCATGCTGTCGGACTTGAAAATCGAGAGGGCCACTATCCACATCAACTCTCGGGGGGCGAGAAACAAAGGGTTGCCATTGCACGCGCATTTATGAATCAACCGGAAATCATTCTTGCCGATGAACCAACCGCAAGCCTTGACTCAAAACGAAGCAAAGAAATTGTAGAATTGATCGCTAGGGAAGTAAAGGAGAAAAATAAAGCTGCTATTATGGTCACCCATGATGAAAGCATTCTATCGTTTTGCGATCAAATTTATTATATGAAAGATGGTAACTTACAAAACAATAATTAATAACTTGTTCTCCTTTATTCAGTAAAACAGATGAATACTTCCGATATCCAAGCAATAAAAAATATCAAGAAAAAGACAAGTCGAAGCAAGACCTGTCTTTTTCGCTATTTCATTGTCTCCTCCATTGTCTCCTCCCAACGCCGCAAAACCCGGCCTTATCCTTCAGCTCTTGCATTCCGTAGAGGAATACGCTCATCAAAGGAAAGATATGAAGGTTGATTCAAAAATAGCTGAACAATCATTTAACCGGCTGCTTGGAACACTTATTAATCTAGAACGAAATCTTTCTGATCGTTTCGTGGATAAATAGTTGTCGGCTATGCATCTAAGAATGAAAATCAAGAACTAGGATATAAACGAAAAAAAGTGGTGTTTTTAGAACCGGAAAGATAAGATTCAAAGAGGGCAAGCCTAAAGTCACTAAAGGATTAGGATAGTGGAAAAAGACTAGTTATTAAGGGGCATTTTAGTTATAGGAAGTGCTTTTTTATGTTTAAAAATATAAAGGGGTATATATAAACGAAATGTGTTGCTAGCTTTTCCTAGCTGCTTTTCAAAGGTATACCCACTTTTCTCTAACACACTCACTAAAAAAGTCAAATTACAGTCTTCTGGTATTTCAAGCAATATATCTATCGTTGGCTTTGCTCATAATCCGTTAACATCTAAAGTAGATACATATGCCTGAACCTCATCGTAAATGGAGTCCAGGCATACAGTACGCTTCTTTTGCGTCTTACCTTCTTTAACGATGGCTTTACGCTTACTCTCATAGTGCCTCAAGCTTTCTCTTCATGTGAGGTTTTAAAACAGCTCTCTAATATCCCGAACTCCCCTCTTAGATTCTTAGTTTCTAATTGGAACTCAGCTTCAGGAATAATCAATAGGCTTACCTCGCTATGATTATGGGGAATTTCAAATTCTAATCTGATTTTTCTCATAGTATTTTCTTTCATTTTGAATGTGTAAGACTTCGAGTATTTGTTGTTGTCAGCTTTAAATGAAATTGCTTGAAAGTCTGAAAGTGTGATTGTTCTGTTTGTCATGAAGAAAATGCTGGGAAAAAGACAGCTGGCAGAACTTTCATTTTTTGAATATATCGCGGGAATCACTATCGGGGGCATTACATCTGAGGTTGTCATGGGACTTGAGAGAAGCATATTTAACGGAATACTTGCTATTTTTATTTTTGCGGCAGTTCCTTTCTTTGTAGAATTGATCTCATTAAAAAAATGCGCGATTTTCTTGAAGGAACGGGAACGGTTTTTATTAAAGACGGAAAAATCATGGAAGATAATTTAAAAAAAGAAAAATACTCGGTCGATGAGCTGTTGGAGCTTTTGCGAAAAAAGAATGTATTTAATGTTTCTGAGGTTCAATTTGCTATCCTGGAACAAAGCGGTGATTTGAATGTGCTGCTCAAAAAAGAGCACAGGCCGGTTACAATCAAGGATTTGCAAATGCCTTACCAGTCAGAGAAAGAGCCGCAGGTCGTGATCATGGACGGAGAAATTTTAGACGAACCGCTGTCGATAGCCGGTTTAAATCGCCGCTGGCTGCACGAGGAGCTTGATAAATTAGGCGTCGCAAAAGAAAACGTGTTTCTCGGACAAGTAGACTCAGACGGACAATTAACCGTGAATCTGTATGACGACAAAATAAAAGTTCCGGCTCCTCAGGAAAAACCTCTATTGTTGGCTAAGATTAAAAAATGCCAGGCTGATCTGGAATTGTTTGCTCTCGCCACTGACTCAAAATCGGCATAGGATATGTATGCCAAAAATGCCAATAAACTAAAAGATATGCTGCAAAAACTTGAGCCTATTTTACATGAATAAATAAGTTAGATTTGATCCTCAATATTTTTTGTGATGACGGTCATTGAACGGTCATTATCTCTGATAGAAGCGTAAAAATATATCTTGAATTCGATGATATCCTTTTGCCTTTAGTTCGTTTTTTAACCACTTTTCGTCCTTGTCCAGTAATTACCTTTCCTTCGATGACGACGGCAATCGGTAGTCCACTGTATTCGGTTTTAATATGCAAATCCTTACGTGTGGCTGGAACCAGTTCTTTCTTAGGCAAAATGCTGATTTCCCCGTTCGCCTCCAATATTGCATATTCATTAGCACCTAGATGTTATCCATTTTTTCTGCGTTAAAGTCATAAAGAATAGACTGGTTTTGCTCAGGGGGAGTTTAAAGGTCAGATTCGCAAACCACCATCCGCACTTCTCATCTTGTAAATCAATCTTTAAAATCGATTAATACTAGCTTAACACTTTAAAAATATAATGAGCATGTTATTGAGATTCATATATTTTTAGGAGGTTATCCAGTTGAAAAAATTCCCGAAGAAATTACTGCCTATCGCGGTTTTATCATCTATTGCGTTCAGCAGCTTAGCCAGCGGCAGTATGCAAGCCAGCGCCCAAGAAAAGAAAAAGGGGAATCAAAACGAAATTAAAAATGTCATCGTTCTGATTGGTGATGGTATGGGTGTATCTTATACGTCCGGTTATCGCTACTTAAAGGATAATAAAAAGACAAAGGCTGTGGAGCCTACGGCTTTTGATCAATATCTTGTCGGCCAGCAAACGACTTACCCCGATGACCCTGAGCAAAATGTGACGGATTCTGCAGCTGCGGCAACAGCCATGTCTACGGGAATTAAAACATACAATAATGCGATTGCAGTGGATAACGACGGTTCAGAGGCCAAAACCGTACTTGAAGCGGCAAAAGAAAAAGGAAAATCAACAGGACTTGTGGCCACTTCAGAAATTACACACGCCACTCCGGCCTCTTTCGGTTCATATGACCACAGCCGGAAAAATATGAACTCGATTGCCGATGATTATTTTGATGAAATGGTAAACGGTAAGCACAAAATTGATGTCCTTCTAGGCGGAGGAAAAAGTAATTTTGACCGCAAGGATCGCAATTTGATCAAGGAATTCAAAAAAGCGGGATACAGCTTTGTGGATAACCGCAAGGACATGCTGAAAAATAAAGACAGCCAAGTTCTCGGCCTATTCGCTGACGGCGGCCTGCCTAAAAAGATTGACCGCACGAAGGATATTCCTTCATTAAAAGATATGACAAACACAGCCATTAAAAAATTAAGCAAAGATAAAGACGGATTCTTCCTTATGGTTGAAGGAAGCCAGATTGACTGGGCCGGACATGACAATGATATTGTCGGCGCGATGAGTGAAATGGATGACTTCGAACAAGCCTATAAGGCAGCTATTAAGTTTGCCAAAAAAGACAAGCATACATTGGTTGTCGCAACGGCTGACCACTCAACCGGCGGATACTCTATCGGTGCAGACGGCATCTATAACTAGTTCAGTGAACCGATTAAAGCAGCAAAGCGCACTCCTGACTATATGGCAGAAAAAATCGCCGGCGGTGCGGATGTTGAAAAAACATTAAAAACATATATTAATCAAAAGAAGTTAGCTTTAACGACAGCAGAAATTCAATCAGTTGAAGAAGCAGCCAAATCGAAGAAAGTGCTTGATATCGACAATGCGATTGAAGACATTTTCAACAAACGCTCTCACACCGGTTGGACAACGGACGGACATACAGGTGAAGATGTTCCTGTATTTGCATACGGACCGTCAAGCGAGACATTTGCCGGACAAATCGATAATACTGAAATCGCTAAAAATGTTTTCGACGCTTTACAATACAAAATTAAGATTAACGATAAGTAAGAGAATACAAGGTGTCCCGTTGCTTGTATGAAGTAACGGGATCTCTATTTTGAATGGAGGCAATTAAGATGAGAAAGGCTCTTTGCATCTTATTCTCAATCATGATGCTTGCCGGCTGCTCATCAAACGCCAGCAATAACAATACAGGCGGCCAAACAGCAGAAGCCAAAACGCAGAACGTTTCAGCTCAAGCAGACAGTAAAATAAATGAGTACCAGCTTAATCCACAAGTTACAGATGACAGGTCATTGCAAAAGGTCAATCAAACATTTGCTGACGACAAAGGTGAAGCCGTTTTAAAAGATATAAAAAACGTCAACAAAACATATGACATAGGATCATCAATTGAATTAACCGTAAGAGACATGAAGCTGATTTACTTACGTCCGGATTACAACATGATTGATTATTTTCACGTGTTGACACATGATAAAGAGTTTGATGTCGTTAAAGTTTTCGTTGAAATCAAAAACAAGTCTTCTGAGAAAGTGAATTATGCACCAATTGCATTACTGAAAACAAACACAGGTGAAACTTTTGATTGGAAAAGGATATTTACCTTGAGGAGTTAAATGGAGAAATAGAAGGCGGCGCTGCAAAAGCCGGAAACCTAGGTTTTATCGTTAACGCAGCAAGCGGACATGCGCATAACAAGGAAGCAGAAGACAGCAAGAAAACAAAGGATATTAAGTGGATCGAGATCACCACGAGCGACGTTTTTGATAAAAACCACAAGAAAATCAGTGGTTCTCAAAAAATTAAAATTGAGTTTTAATGATGGCCTCCCGTGTATGTAACGGGAGGTTTTTTTGGAGGCTGGGTGGGAAACCGGCTGAGTAAACTTACTCAGGACCGTTGACAAAATAGGTCGTATTATAAATTTGCCTCGATTAAGGGGCTTCCGGGAGGGCTTGGTGAACGGATTGCTTATTTTGCCGCCCGGGAAGGAGCTGGAGTTATTTTGGCTATACGGAGAGAAGAAGAGCGTTTAGCAGAAGATGTAAGGAAGACAGCTGGTATTTTTCAGGCCAAAGATTAGCCATAAAAAGAGGCCAGGTTTATAATCCCGAGCCTCTTCATTGATTTTACTTCCCCTTTGCTTTTTTCCTTTTCTCCTTCTCCGCCCGATAAAACTCATGAAACATCTTCATCAGCGCGCGCTTTTCAATCCGCGACACATAGCTCCGCGAAATCCCAAGCTCCTTCGCGATTTCGCGCTGCGTCTTCTCTTTCTTCAAATCAAGGCCGAAGCGGCCGACGATGACTTCTTTTTCTCTGCCGTCAAGGATGTCGATGTATTTTTTCACTTTTTCAAGCTCCATGTTGAGCTGGATGGTGTCGATGACGTCTTCGTTTTCCGATTTGAGGACATCGATGAGGCTGATTTCGTTCCCTTCTTTGTCCTGTCCGATCGGGTCATGGAGGGAGACGTCTTTTTTCGTTTTCTTCAGGGCGCGAAGATGCATGAGGATTTCGTTTTCTATACAGCGCGCCGCATATGTGGCGAGCTTTGTTCCTTTGCCCGCAGAGTAGCTCTCGATCGCTTTAATCAGCCCGATGGTTCCTATGGAAATCAAATCTTCCGAATCCTCGCCTGTGTTTTCGAATTTTTTGACGATGTGGGCGACCAGGCGAAGGTTGTGCTCAATCAGCATGTTTCTTGCGTGTTCGTCTCCCTGGGCCATTAATTCCAAGTATTTTTTTTCTTCATTGCTTGAGAGCGGTTGTGGAAAGGCATTGTTTTTCACATATGATACTAAAAACACAAGTTCCTTGATGACATACCCGAGCGCTGCAAAAACACCTGTCATTATCGGCACCTCCACAAAATGTATGTAGGCAGAAGCCTATATGTAAATGTATGTGGGAGCAGGGATGTCTGTGTCTGTACGATAAAATTACGAAGTTCTCCGGCGTCTTGCCGATCACGCCGCCCGAAGAGATTATGGGGGAAACTTCATATTATGAGAGCACTTCCAGTATTTGGTCCATTTACAAAAGTTAACATGGACGCGATAATAAAAGCAGGGGGTGAGAGTGCCGGACTTAAAAGGGGTAAACGTTAGAACAGCAGTCTGGCGCAGCATATGAAAAACAAACGTCTGTTCATTCTTTCACTGATCGTGTTGAGCGTCATCGCCATAGGAATCCAGGAAACGCATCCGACTCCAATTGCGACCGGTTTCATGATCATTGTTCTTGTCACGACGGTTTTTCATATTTTTAAAGAAGCACTCGGAAAATAAAATGAACCGGCTCATGCTGTGAGCCGGTTTTTTCGTTTATTCCTTGAGCGCTTTGCCCATTCCTTTTAAAAACTGGAGGCCGAAGCCGACGGCGCGGTTGATGTCAGGGTCGTTGATGGCTTTCAGCAGGGCAAAGATGCTGACTTTTTGATCTTCCTTTAAAAAGTGTTGTCCTTGTTCTATACCTGCTACCAGGCTTTCGATAAGCTTTCCCGTCAATTCGGGATCGGCTTTTGACAGGGCTCCGCCGGCCGCCATTGCGGTGTTGATCAAGTTTACAACCGGTTCGCGGGACAGCTGGCCGAGCGCGATTTTAGCGATGTCTTCTTTTGCCTGCAGCATGCTGTCTGCGGCGTCAAAGACGCCGAGTCCGTTCAGCTCGCCGATGAGTTTCATCGTTTTCGAGAGGGCGTCTTCGTTTTCCGCCACTAGCGATTTTAACTCTTCCAGTTTTTCAAGCTTGATTTGCTCTTCTGTTTTGCGCTCCTTTTGAATTGCGGTAATAGGAGTGGCCATATATGATTTCCTCCTTGCATTAGTCTGTCAGATGGACGTATCCCGGACGCTTCCATTTGCGCTCTACTTCGACCCCGTTCTGCGGGTTGCGTTTTTTGTTGCGCGGGTTCGTTTTCGGGAGCGGCGGCGCCGCGCAGCCTCCGAGGACTTCCATCCGCACTTTCGTCTGCTTATAGGCAGGCGTGTTTGTGCGAGCATCGACTGCCGGGCCGGTTAAAAAGTTAATCGCCGATTCTTTATTTGTCGAGTTCATCGGCAGGTACAGTTCATTCGCCCGCACACGGTCGGTAATGAGAGCGGTCAATTTCACAGCGCCGTAGGGGGATACGAGCCTTACGAGAGATCCGTCACAGATTCCCCGTTCTTTTGCCAGCTCTGGCGAAATCTCAACAAAGACATCCGGCACTTTCGCTTGAATTCCTGCCGATTTATTAGTCAGGTTTCCTTCGTGGAAATGCTCAAGCATCCGCCCGTTGTTGATATGAAGGTCGTACTCCTCAGGGAATTCGGCCGGTTCTGTCCAATCGGCCAGCGCAAAGCGCGCTTTTTTGTCAGGAAAGTTAAAGCCGTCTACATAAAGGAGCGGCGTGCTTTCTCCGGTTAAGCTGCCCCAGAGAAAACTGTTCCAGCCTTCAAGCGCTTCGTACCCCGCTTTGCCGAATAGGGGGGAGAGGCTTGCCATTTCTGAGAAGATGTCTCCCGGATGGTTGTAATTCCAGTCTGCCCCGAGACGGTTTGCGATGGCCTGGATGATCTGCCAGTCGGGCTTTGAGTCCCCGAGTGCAGGGAGCGCCTGATACAGCCTTTGAACGCGGCGCTCCGTATTTGTAAAAGTTCCTTCTTTTTCAAGGGAAGGCGCCGCAGGCAATACAACATCGGCGTACTGAGCCGTTTTCGAAAGGAATATATCTTGAACGACGAGAAAATCGAGCCCTGACAAAATGTCGTGGACGCGGTTGGCGTTAGAATCGACAAGGGCCATATCTTCGCCGACGATATACATTGCTTTCATGTCGCCTTTTTCGATCGAATGAAGCATTTCGATATTATCAAGGCCAGGCGTACTGTCAATTGTTACGCCGTAAGCCTCTTCGAATTTGTTTCGTGCTTTGTCATCGGAAATATGCTGGTATCCCGGAAGCCAGCCCGGCAGCGTCCCCATGTCACAGGCGCCCTGAACATTGTTGTGCCCGCGCAGCGGATAGGCACCGGCACCGGGCCGGCGGTAGTTTCCGGTCGCAAGCAAGAGATTCGAAATCGCCGCCGACGTATCAGAGCCTCCGGTATTTTGGGTCACGCCCATTCCCCACAAGATGCAGGTGCCGTCAGCGTCCCGGATCATTTCTGCAATTTCGATCAGCGTCTGTTGTTGAATGCCTGTGATGCTTTCTGCATATTCAAGGGTATATGTTTCAAGGGATTTTTTATAATCCTCGAAGAAATTCACGTTTTCTTCAATGAACGCCTGATCATGCCAACCCTGGTCGATCATATATTTTGTAACGGCCATCAGCCATACTTGATCCGTTCCCTGGCGCGGTCTGATGAACAGGTCTGAACGTTCGGCCATTTCGTTTTTGCGAAGGTCGGCGACGATCAGCTTTTGACCGTGAAGCTTATGGGCCCGCTTGATGCGGGTTGCGAGTACCGGGTGGCCTTCGGCCGGGTTTGCGCCGACGATGATGACGAGGCCGGCTTTTGCGATATCTTTGATCGTACCTGCATCACCGCCCATTCCGACCGTGCGGAAGAGACCGTCCGTTGCCGGCGATTGGCAGTAGCGGGAGCAGTTGTCAACGTTATTCGTTTCAAAGACTTGCCGCGCCAGCTTTTGCATCAGGTAGTTTTCTTCGTTCGTAATTTTGGAAGAAGAAATAAAGCCGACAGCCCCTTTCCCGTATTGCCGGCGGAGAGAGCCTAAGCGGCTGGCAACGAGATCAAGCGCTTCCTCCCAGGTGGATTCGACGAATGCACCGTTTTTGCGGATTAAAGGTTTTGTAAGCCGCTCTTTGGAATTGACGAAATCCCAGCCGAATTTGCCTTTTACGCAGGTGGAAATAGCATTGACGGGAGCGTCTGAGACCGGCTGGACCTTCAATATTTTCCGGCCTTTCGTCCAAACCTCAAAAGAGCAGCCGACACCGCAAAACGTACAGACGGTTTTTGTCTTTTTAGTCCGTGTTTCCCGCATCGCCGCTTCTACTTCGGAAATGGCGAAAATGCTGCTGTAACCCGGCTCTACGTTTTTTACGAGGTCGATCATCGGCTCCATGACATCCTGTTTGATACCTGTCATAAATCCGGCTTCTCCGAGCATCGATTTTTCCATCAGCGCATTGCACGGGCAAACGGTGACGCATTGACCGCAGCTCACACATGAAGAATCGTTGATCGAAACGCCTTCATCCCAAATGACCCGCGGGCGTTCCCGCTCCCAATCGATGGACAGCGTTTCATTGACCTGGAGATTTTGGCACACTTCCACACACTGTCCGCACGCGATGCACTGATTCGGATCATAGCGGTAAAAAGGATGCGACATATCGACGGCAGTCGCCGGATCCTCCTTCGGCGCATAAGGGTATGTCTGCTCTTCGATGCCCATCATTTCCGCCGTATTATGCAGCTTGCAGTTGCCGTTATTATTATCGCAAACCGTACAGTAAAGCAGATGGTTTGCGAGGATACGATCCATCGCTTCCTTCTGCGCTTTTTTCACCCGCTCAGTCGAAAGGCTGACTGACATACCGTTTTCCGCTTTGAGCGAACAGGCCCGCTTCAATTTTCCGTCCGCTTCGATGAGGCAAGTGTCACAAGTTTGAATGGGATCTACCTCTGGTACGTGGCAAATTTGCGGATGCTCGATCCCGTGTTCATTCAAAATGTCTAAAACCGTGGCACCTTCCTGTCCTTCGTATTCTGTGCCGTCTATTATGATTCTGATCGGCTTTCCATCCATCATTTTTGTCCCTCCATCGTTGTCAAGAAATCAAAAAAGCCATGTACACATATACCGGTTCCCGTCCTGGCAAGCGGCATAAACATACATGGCGGAGTAGTTTACTAGCAATCCTTACTAACAGACCAATCCCAATATGTAAGAAACAGATAGATTTATAACACGTCTCCTATTATAAATCCATCAACATAACTTTTATTATAAAATGATATTTATTATAATTCAATAGAGCAGGAAAATTTTAACCAAGTTAAATGTCTAAGGTAACATCACGATATTTTGTATGGTTTAAAGGGGAAGGGGTCTGACAATGTCTAAAAAAATCCATCAGTTTAATGATATCATCCGAAAGCTGAGGAAAGAGCTGTTTGGAAAGGGGCCTGAACGGATTCATACTGTATTCGTCGACAATATGGCGGTTTCGACGCTTTACGGCAATTTGACCGCAAGCGAGCAATTTATCGCAAGTACGCCTGAAGGCAAAGAAATGGTGCATGCAGCAAGGACGAGCCTGATTCAGGATCATTATTCAAACCGGACGCCGGAAGGCTTGGAAGAGCTGATCGGCGCAAAACTGGAGCATCTGTTTTCAGACATCAAGATCAAGGAGGACATCGCCGTTTCCGTGTTTATTTTTGACCGGAACATCGATGAAGGCGACGGGGCGGCCAACGGATAAAAGGAACGGTGGATTACGGGGATGGAAATTCGCGCAAAAATGTTGCATAAGGGAGGAAAAAAGATGATACAGCTAAAGGCAGAGGATATGAGGCAGGCGGCAAAACCGCTGCTGAATGAAAGCAGCCCGACATTTGCCCACGCAATCGCAGACGGAATAATAGACGGGAAAATGTATGCTGATCATTCCGTTTCCCCGCGCAGCGCGGTTTTTCAAACACCTTCGGGAATTTATCATCTTGCCGGCAGCCCGCCTGAAAGTAAGCGGGACGAATGGCATTATTACCTGAAAGAACAAAGGAACGGCAGGCGTTTTACCGTATTTTCAGATTCGGCGGAATGGGACGCATTTTTGACAGACGGTCTGGATAATACGATTAAACAGATGAAGCGGATCGTATTTTCCTTTGTGAAAGAACCTGGACATTCCGTGAAAGACGCCGGCGCGGCATGCGTTATGTTTTCTGAAGAAGATCTGAACGAGAGCGTCCTTTTCAATGAACAGTATGCTGATGAATATTGGGGAGGAGCAGACAATTTTTTAAAGAAAGGCTTCGGTTTCAAAGCGGTCTGCGGCAATCGGACGGTTAGCGAGTGCGTTTCTATTTTTCGTTCCGACCGCTTTGCCGAGATTGACATCGCCACCGATCCGGATTTTAGGGGGCGGGGATATGCAGCCCTTTGCGCCCGGGCGTTTATTTCTTACTGTAAAGAACACAGGATGAAGCCCCGCTGGGACTGCGATCAACAAAACACGGCATCGATCCGTCTTGCAGAGAAACTGGGTTTTCGGCCGCTGAAAAATTATTCATTGTATGTCCAAAACCGGTAAGCCCGTGCGAATGTTTTTAAGCGGAGAGGACAGGTTAAAAGCAGCAGGTGAATAGAGAGTTTTTCCATTGAAACTGCAGAGCCTCTCCTTTATGATCGTATTATTGGGCTTTTGGAGGTGGAAACGATGAAAAAGTGCTTTGTGATCGCCCTCGCTTTTTTGCTCCTTCTGTCAGGATGCAGGGAAAAGCACACCAAAAAAATCGTCGCATTTGGAGACAGCAATACACGCGGTTCAAATTGGCAGTTTCGTGATTATCCAAAAGCGGAAAAATGGGTCAATTTACTCCAAACGTCAGTGCGCGGAAAATATGACATAGAAAATGCGGGTATCGGCGGAGAAACAACGGAAAATGCAAGGCTCCGATTTCAGCGCGACGTACTCGACAAGCGGCCGTCATACCTTTTGATTATGTTTGGAACGAATGATGCGGCAATACTCGGTAAGGGAGTTCCGCGCGTTTCCAAAAAAAGATTTAAAGAAAATCTCTATTATTTTGTCAAAAAAAGCAGGCAGAGCGGCATAGAACCGGTTTTAATGACGTGCCTACCGCTCGTTGAAGGCAGCGGAAACAACATATTTTATTATGCGAGGTATCGTGCTGCTTCGTTTGATCAATACGGAGGCGCGAGAAAGTGGCATGATTCCTATAATGATGTGACAAGAGAAACGGCCCGAAAGCTGCATGTACCATTGATTGACAATTGGAAAAACATCGTGAACAAGGCGGGCGGAGCCACTGATGAGAACTTGATTAAATCGGGGTTCATCGACCCATCGGGAAATCACTTAACCCCAAAAGGCGCGAGAATTATTTTTGAAGGCATTGACAAAAGCCGGGTCATAAAAACTTCCTGATATACGGTCAAAGGCCTAGCCATTTCTCTTTTTTAGTACATAGGCTGTTACTGTAACTGTCCTAAGGGAGGGATGACATCCTATGACCACTGGATTCCCGTTTCCGGCCGGTCCGTTTCCTTTTCCGGGCTACGCCGGATATACCGGTGCCGCATACGGCTATGCTTTTGTAGTCGTTCTTTTGGTGGTTCTTTTGGTGATCGGCGGTTTTTATTGGCTGAGTCCTTACGGCTTCTTCAAGTAGCACCTCTTTTAAAGAGGTGTTTTTTCGTTAAAACAGTAGTAAGCATATTATTCAAGTGATATAATAGCAACCTAAGTGAAAAAAGCCCAAGAACGCCCGGGAATGCTTAACTACGAGGAGACAGAAAGCAGATGACCGAGCGACCTTCTCTTCATTTCAGTTTCAATCAGCTCGATGAATTCGCGGTTTAAATTCATCTCATTTGCTTTAATGTATGATTCTATTAAAAGTTCATCAGACAGCTTTCTCATACTCGGTACCCATTTAATGGGGAAGACACCTCCTTATATAATTGGAATAACGTGTTTGAGGTCAGCATATCATGTTATGTTATGCGATCTTTGGTTGAAGTACCTATAATCTACCATGAATATTTGGCGAGAACAATCGTTCTGTTATCCACACCAAAAAGTGGATAACTTGTGGGTATCATGTTTATAATTTAATAAAAGGTCGATGAAATAAGAGTGGATACTGTGTGTAATTTTATCCACACCTGTTGAAGAATCCTATTATATGTCGAAAACTTTTCGGGGAGCCGATGTTTTAAGACACTTTTAGATTTGATTCGACACTTTCAGAAAGCAGCAGTATATAGAAAGGAAAGGGTGCGGCTTGTGTTAAAAAAGTTTTTTTTGCCGGATGAATTTGTAAAAAATATTTTTCATATTACCCCTGAAAAACTAAAAGAGCGGAATGTAAAAGGAATTATTACAGATCTTGATAATACCCTAGTGGAATGGGACAGGCCGAGCGCCACGCCGCGTCTGATCGAATGGTTTGAGGAAATGAAGGAGAATGGCATTAAAGTAACAATCGTTTCAAATAATAATGAAAAGCGCGTCAAATTATTTTCTGAACCGCTCAATATTCCGTTTATTTATAAAGCGAAAAAGCCGATGGGCAGAGCTTTTCGAAAAGCCGTTAAAAACATGGGGCTCAAAAAGGAAGACGTTGTCGTCATAGGAGATCAGCTGATGACTGACGTGCTCGGAGGCAACCGCAACGGCTTTCACACGATTTTGGTTGTTCCTGTAGCCGCTTCAGACGGCTTTTTTACGCGTTTTAACCGGCAGATAGAACGCAGAATCCTGAGCTCATTAAAACGGAAAGGCCATATTCAGTGGGAGGAGTAATCAATGGAAAAGGTAGTTTGCATCGGATGCGGAGTCACCATCCAAACCGAAAACGAAAATGAACTAGGCTATGCGCCAGAAGCTTCATTATTAAAGGATGACGTCATCTGCCAGCGCTGTTTCAGGCTGAAAAACTATAACGAAATCCAGGATGTCTCCCTGACGGATGATGACTTTCTAAAAATTTTGCACGGCATCGGGGAAACCGATTCGCTCATTGTGAAAATCGTCGATATTTTTGATTTTAACGGGAGCTGGATTAACGGGTTAAACCGGTTTGTCGGAGGCAACCCGATTCTGTTGATCGGAAACAAGGCGGATATTCTTCCCAAATCGGTCAAACGCGAGCGCCTCGTTCACTGGATGAAGCGCGAAGCGAAAGAGCTCGGTTTGCAGCCTGTTGACGTATTGCTTGTCAGCGCAGGACGCGGGCATGGAATGAAGGAAGCGATCGAAGCGATCGAGCATTACAGGCAAGGCAAAGACGTTTATGTCGTCGGCTGTACGAATGTCGGGAAATCAACGTTTATCAACCGGATCATTAAAGAAGTGTCAGGAGAAGGGGATATCATTACGACGTCCCAGTATCCGGGTACTACGCTTGATACGATTGAAATCCCTCTTGACGACGGGTCATCGATGTACGATACACCGGGTATCATCAACCACCATCAGATGGCACACTATGTCGCAAAGCAAGACCTGAAACTATTGACGCCGAAAAAAGAATTAAAGCCGCGCACTTTTCAGCTGAACGAAGAGCAGACGCTGTTTTTCGGCGGGTTGTCCCGGTTTGACTATGTAGCGGGCGGCAGGTCTTCGTTTGTATGTTATATGCCCAATCAAATAAACATCCATCGAACAAAGCTTGAAAATGCGGATCAGCTTTATGAAAAACACGCGGGTGATATGCTGGCGCCTCCTGCTAAAGAAGACCTTGACTCATTTCCTGAGCTTGTAAAACACACCTTTACGATCAAGGAGCCAAAAACCGACGTGGTGTTCTCCGGTCTGGGCTGGGTGACGGTTCAGGGGGCGAATCAACGGATTGTCGCCCACGCGCCTAAAGGCGTTCACGTGTTTGTGCGAAGATCTTTAATATAAGCTGGGGGAGAGAGCAATGAAACCGATATACGGACTGATTGGAAATCCGGTGGCCCATTCCATGTCGCCCGACATCCATAATGCGGCCTTGAAAGACCTTTCATTAGACGGGTATTACCACGCTTTCCGGGTTGAAAGCGATGATCTGGAAGATGCGGTGAAAGGAATGCGGGCGCTCGGCATTCAAGGATTTAACGTGACGGTTCCCCATAAGGTGGAGATCATGAAATATCTTGACCGCATCGATGAAAGCGCCAAAGTGCTCGGGGCGGTAAACACTGTCAGAAGAGAAAAAGAACAGCTGGTCGGATATAATACGGATGGAGAAGGATTTTTAAAATCGCTGAAGCAATCCCTTGATCAGCCTGTCAGCGAGCTTTCGATCTTGATCATCGGAGCAGGGGGAGCGGCCCGAGCGATCTTTACGACCCTCGCAGCAGAGAAGCCGAAGCGGCTCGATGTGGCGAATCGCACGCCTGAAAAAGCAGAAGCTTTCGTTCGCCTTTATGATGGAACGAAAGCGATGTCCTTATCAGAAGCAGAGGGTGACTTGTCTGTGTACGACGTGCTGATCCAGACCACCTCAGTCGGCATGCACCCGAACGTGGATGATGTTCCGCTTTCATTGGCCCGCGCGAAAGAAACGTGCCTTGTATGCGACATTATTTATAACCCGTTGAAGACCGTTTTATTAAAAGAAGCTGAGGCAAAGGCCTTAAAAACGTTGAACGGCGTCGGCATGTTCATCGGCCAGGCCGCGCTCTCTTTCGAATTGTGGACAGGCCGCGAGCCTGATATGGAAAAAATGAAATCAATCGTTTTACGAAAACTAGGAGGAAAAGAATGTTAACTGGAAAACAAAAACGCCATTTGCGCCGGGAAGCGAATCATCTGACACCGATCTTTCAAGTCGGAAAAGGCGGAGTCAATGAAAATATGATCAAACAAATCAGTGATGCGCTCGAAGCGAGAGAACTGATCAAAGTAAGCGTGCTTCAAAACTGCGAGCAGCCAAAGAATGAGGTGGCGGAGGCTTTGGCAAGCGGCGCCTGCGCCGAACTCGTGCAGACGATCGGAAATATCATCGTGCTGTACAAGGAGTCCAAAGAAAACAAACAAATCGAGCTTCCTTAAGGTTTAAAGGTGGTAAACATGAAGAAAATTGGGGTTTTCGGAGGGACGTTCGATCCTCCGCACAACGGGCATCTGTTAATGGCGAATGAAGTGCTTTACAAAATGGATCTCGACGAAATCTGGTTTATGCCCAATCAAATTCCGCCGCATAAACAGGAAAACTCTTTTTCAGAAAGCCATCACCGCGTTGAAATGCTGAAGATCGCCATTTCGGGAAAAGAGCGTTTTAAATTGGAGACGATTGAGCTCGAAAGGGAAGGGCCTTCGTATACGTTTGATACGATCCGGCTCTTAAAAGAACGGTATCCGGATCATCAGTTTTATTTTATTATCGGTGCGGACATGGTGGAGTACTTGCCGAAGTGGTCGAATATTGACAAGCTGGTGGGAGAGATCCAATTTGTCGGAGTCAAGCGTCCCGGCTTTCAAATTGATACGCCATATCCGCTCGTTTTCGTGGATGTTCCGGAATTTGAGGTTTCATCCTCCTTGCTCAGGGAGCGCATCAAAAACCGTCAGCCGACTGATTACTTGCTTCCTGACGAAGTGAAGGTCTATGTAAAGGAGAATCGTTTATATGAAACGTGATCAAGCCCTTGCCTGTGTAAAAGAACAGCTGACAGAGCAGAGGTATACGCATACGATCGGCGTAATGGAAACGGCGGTAATGCTTGCGGAACGGTTTGGCGCAGATGTGAAAAAGGCCGAAACCGCCGCGATTTTTCATGACTATGCCAAGTTTCGTCCGAAAGAGGAAATGAAACAAATCATTTTAAACGACAACAAATCGCTTGATGTGCTCGATTTTCATCATGAGCTTTGGCACGCGCCGGCAGGAGCAGTACTTGTCAAAACGGAGGTCGGCATTGCGGACGAAGACATTTTGTCGGCGATCAGATACCATACGTCGGGAAGGCCCGGCATGACGCTTTTGGAAAAAGTCATTTATGTCGCGGACTATATTGAACCGGGCCGCTGCTTTCCGGGTGTTGACGAGGTTCGCGTGCTTGCCGAAGAAAACTTGGATCTTGCGCTCATCCAGGCGCTGAAAAATACGATCACCTTTTTAATGACGAAAAACCAAGCCGTTTTTCCGGACACGCTGGCGACATATAATGCGTTAGTAAAAGAAAGACAATAGGAGGAATTAGTGAATGGATCAAGCTTCAATTTTAAAAATTGCCGCTGAAGCCTGCGACGATAAACGAGCGGAAGATATTATCGCAATGAATATGCAGGGGATTTCCCTTGTGGCCGATTATTTCCTGATCTGCCACGGGAACTCAGATAAGCAGGTACAGGCAATTGCCCGGGAAATTAAGGATCGGGCTGAAGAAAATGGAATCGATGTAAAGAAAATGGAAGGGTTTGACGAGGCCAGATGGATCTTAATCGATTTGGGAGATGTCATTGCCCACGTTTTCCATAAAGAAGAAAGAGGCTATTACAACCTTGAAAAACTATGGGGAGATGCTCCTCTTGAAGATCTCTCATTCGGAGCCAATTAATGATTTATCAAGGATTTTCAGGCGTTTATGACAGACTGATGGCTCACGCCCCGTATGATCAGTGGGTCGAATGGATTGAGAAGTCGCTTTCGGCGATGAAAAAGGAGCATATTCGGATTCTTGATCTCGCGTGCGGCACCGGGGAAATTTCCGTTCGCCTTGCTGAGAAAGGATATGATGTCACAGGTGTTGACATCAGCGGGGACATGCTGGCGCAGGCGCAGCAAAAAGCTGCCGGCCGGCAGCTTCCGATCCGTTTTTTTCAGCAGGATATGCGCGATTTATCAGGGCATGAACAAGAATTTGACGCGGTTGTCATTTGCTGTGATTCCTTAAATTACTTAAAAGATGAAAAAGACGTTTTAGACACCTTTAAAAACGTTTTTTCTTTATTGAAGGATGACGGACTTCTTTTATTTGACGTCCATTCCGTCTACAAAATTGACGACGTTTTTCCCGGGAGCACATACGCAGATCAGGATGAAGATGTCAGCGTGATCTGGCAAAGCTATGAGGGAGAAGCCGTTCATTCGGTCATTCACGATTTGACATTTTTCGTGGAAAATGGGGGCGTGTATGACCGTTTTGATGAAACCCATGAACAGCGGACATTTGAAACCGAAGAATACACCCGCTTGTTAAAAACGGCAGGATTTTCCGTACAGCAGATAACCGCCGATTTTTCAGACCGAAAGCCTGATGCGGATACAGAGCGTCATTTTTATACGGCAAAAAAAGCTAAAACCATCGTTTGACATGACGATGGTTTTAAAAATGCCATTTTCCATAGTTGAGTATCTGCGCCACATATGAAACAATGAATCAGACCTGAAATTGCTTTTTGACCAAAGCGATATCCTCTTCATACTTCAAGTGTGTGTTGCGGAACATCTGGCGGAACATGTCTTGAACACCGATTTCCAGCGCCTTGATCCCCTCGCCGGTTACCCCGCCTTTTACACAAACCTTTTTCTGCAGTGTCGGCAGCGTGTACAGCTCTGTTTCGAGAAGTCTCCCCAAGCCGACAAGCATTTCCTTGGACATCAAAATAGCGTCCTCTTTTGACACCGATGTTTCTTCAACGGCTGCCTGGATAAATTCCTGAATTAAGTAGCTCATAAAGGCGGGACCGCAGCTGACGATATCCGAGGCAACACGGGTGATGCCGTTTTCGATTTCCAAAGGAATCGAAATCTTCTCCATCAGTCCTGTGATTTTTTCCTTTGTTGCTGCATTGCAGCTCTTACCGAATGTTAAAAGCGAAACGCCCGATAAAGCCCTGTTGGTGATGCTCGGGATCACCCTTGCAGCCTGACAGGAAACGACCGTTTCCAGCTGTTCGACCTGGACGGGGCTCGTTATCGTGATCACAATCTGATCCGGTGTGAAAACAGGCGCTAAACGCTTTAACAGAGGGTATATATCGTGCGGCTTTACACAAATAAATACGGCCTCGCTTTCGGCAACGGCTTCTTCCGGCCGCTCTCTGACCCGGATGTCTGGAAATCGCTTTTTTATGTTTAACGCTTTGCCGATCGTTCTGTTTGTAATGGTTAAAGATGAGGGAATGACCGCTTCGGATTCAATTAACGCCTCGATAAGTATAGTCCCCATGTTTCCCGTCCCGATAAAGCCGATATTCAATCGTTCTCCCCTCCTTTAAACGTGTATCTTTTAAACGATATGACCGCTCCAGTTAAAATATGTATGGAAGCAGGTGAGTTGTTGATGAACAGGCTGAAGCGCTACAAATGGCCAGCGGCCGGAGGGATACTTGCAGCACTTTTTATCATCGCAGTCGCTGTGATGTCAAACATACGCAGCGAACCAGCCGGGAGCAATGCTGTGCCGGCAGAGGCCGCCGCTTCTTCATCCGGCCGTGCTGCCAAAAAGGAAACGAAAGAAAACGACGAAATTGTGATCGATCTGAAGGGCGCCGTCAAAAAGCCCGGCGTTTATGAGATGAAGGCGGGCGAGAGGGTGCATCATTTGCTGAAAAAGGCGGGAGGTACCGTGAAAAATGCAGAAGAGAAACAAGTCAACCTGGCCGCTGTCCTTCAGGATGGGATGGTGATTTATATTCCGTATGAAGGCGAGGAAGGCGTTCAAACCGGTGCGGGAGGAGGATCATCATCGACAGCGGGGGGCGAAGCAGAAACGGTTAACATTAATACCGCTTCATCGGAAGAGCTTCAGGCGATCCCGGGCGTCGGACCTTCAAAAGCGGAAGCGATCGCAGCATACCGTGACGAGAACGGTCCGTTTCAAACGGTGGAAGACATTACAAACGTTTCAGGCATCGGAGAAAAAACATTTGAAAAAATAAAATCGTCAATATCAGTGAAGTAAATTGACGCCAAAGGACAATCATATGTAAACTTAGGGAAGTCTTACATCGTATTTGGAGGGAATTCAACGTGGAACGCATTTCTTGGGATCAATACTTCATGGCGCAAAGCCATTTGCTCGCGCTTCGCAGCACTTGTACAAGGCTCGCTGTCGGGGCGACGATTGTCAGGGATAAACGAATTATAGCAGGGGGGTACAACGGGTCAATCGCCGGAGGGGTCCACTGTGCAGATGAAGGATGCTACCTTATCGACGGGCATTGTGTCAGGACCATTCACGCGGAAATGAATGCGATCCTTCAATGCGCAAAATTCGGAGTGCCGACAGAAGGCGCTGAAATATATGTAACTCACTTTCCGTGCATCCAGTGCTGTAAATCAATTATTCAATCAGGCATCAAAACCATATATTATGCAAAGGATTATAAGAATCATCCGTACGCAGTTGAGCTTTTTGAACAGGCTTCGGTCAGGGTGGAACAGGTAGAACTTGACGAAATGATTATCGATTTGAAAAATCGGGAGAAATTATCGTTTGTTGCAGATCTGATACAGAAGCTGTCAGAGGCGGGGCTTGAAGAAGCGGAGATCAGAAAAATACATGAACAGGCGAATAAGCTGTTTACGAGCTACGTGTAATGTAACATGGGCACCTACCGCATCCTTCCTTGCGGAGCAATTTCGGCGGCGGCCGGAATTGCTTCTGCTCAAAGCTCCTCTCTTCTCCCCTTAGCCGCCTTTTTATGTCTGTTTTTCATCCTCTGTCTGATTAAAAAACAATTTTTTCTTTTTATCATTTGTACACTTGTTTGCGGTTTTTATTTTGGTTATTTTCTCATCATCGACAGATCGAATACGTCGAGTTACCGGGAAGGCGCGTACCATGCGGCTGTATCGATTCGCGATATTCCCAGAATCGACGGGGACCGTCTCGCTTTCACAGCCGAAACGGCTGAAGGAGAGGCCGTGAAAGCGGGTTACATCATAAAGTCCCTGCAGGAAAAAGCGGCGCTATCAGCGCTCGATCCGGGGAGCACGTGTTTTATGAAAGGCGAATTAAAAATGCCTAAAAAAGAGACTGTACCCGGGACGTTTGACTATAAAGAATATTTGCGCCAGCAGGGCATTCACTGGAATTTTACGGTTCAGTCGATCGAAAACTGCAAGTCCGGCGGCGTCCTGATGCCGTTTTTGCTGAAAATCCGCAAGGCCGGACTTGTTTTTATAGAAAAAAATGTACCAGAATCATCAGCTGGTATTGTGCAGGCGCTGACGTTCGGCGACAGGTTTCTGATCGAGCAGGAAGTGATTGACGGATATCAAACGCTCGGGATCATCCACCTTTTGGCGATTTCCGGGCTTCACATTGGGATTATTTCAGCAGCTTTTTTCTACATTTTGCTGCGGATCGGCATGACGAGAGAATGTGCAAAATGGTCGTTGATCATCATGCTCCCCGTTGCCGCCGTGTTAACAGGAGGGGCACCCTCTGTGCTGAGAGCGGCGTTCATGACAGAAATTTACCTCGTTTCTTCATTGTGCAAGAATCGTCTAAGGGGCGCCCAGGTGATCAGCATCGCCTTTCTCGGACTTTTGTTATACAGCCCTTATATGCTGTTTCAGGCCGGTTTTCAGCTCTCCTTTGCAGCGTCATTCGTCTTTATTCTCTCGAAGAAAATACTAGTAAAGCCTAAACGTCAAGCCGCCCGGCTATTGCTTTCCTCCTTTGCGGCCCAGCTCGGTTCTCTTCCGATTCTTCTCTTTCACTTTCAAGAGTTTTCATTTCTCAGCGTGCTGATGAATCTATTTTTTATACCGTTTTATGTGATGGCTGTTATGCCGCTGTCATTGGCCGGTCTATCGGCATTATGGATTGCGCCCCCGCTTGGGGAACTTGCAATCGGTGCACTCGATGCGCTGCTCCGGTGGAGCCATGTTGTGGTTAAAACTGTTTCTTCCGTTGATTTCTTCACATATTCGGCCGTCCAGCCGGATGTCCTCCAGTTGCTTTTTTACCTTGTTGCAATATGTTTTCTTTTCATCTCCATGGAAAGAGAGGCCTCTATTCAAAGGCTCATCATCCCGGTTTGTCTGCTTGCCTGCGCTTTTTTGTTTCACGCCTCCGCGCCGTATCTCACCCGTGAAGGGGAAGTTACGGTGCTAGATATCGGGCAGGGTGACAGCATATATGTCAGCGCGTCCGGACAAAACGGACGTGTCTTGATCGATACAGGGGGAATCGTTTCTTTCAAAACTGAGGAATGGCGAAAAAGGAAACATGAGTTTTCCTTGGGAGATCGAGTGTTAATGCCGTTCCTCGCTTCAAAAGGGGTGAAAAAACTCGATGCATTAATTTTGACTCATGCTGATCAGGATCATATTGGAGAAGCTGAAGTTTTGATCAGGAAGCATAAAGTGAAACAACTGATTGTGCCGATCGGTTATGCTGCTGAGCCGGCGGATGAAAAGCTCCTCCGCTTCGCTGCGGAAAGGGGCGTGGATGTGAGAACAGCCAAAAGGGGAGACCGTTTGAAGATCGGTGATCTGGTATTTGACGTTCTTTCGCCGGAGACAGCGAACGGAAGCAGCAAAAATAACGGTTCCCTCGTTTTATGGATGAAGGCTGGCGGCTTCAGTTGGCTGTTAACAGGCGACTTGGAACAGCAGGGCGAGCGGGAGATCATCGAAGCCTATCCGGATCTGAAAGCCGATATTCTGAAAGTCGGCCATCATGGCAGCAAAGGATCGACAGGGGAGGAATTGATCAAACAAATCGAGCCGAAAATCGCGCTCATCTCCGCTGGGGAACACAATCGCTACGGCCATCCGCATGAGGAGGTGCTGGAGGTTTTAAAGCGTCATCAGGTCAAGGTGTTCAGGACGGACCGGGACGGGGCGGTTCAGTACCTATTTAAAAGAGGGGACGGAACGTTTTTGCTTCATCCTCCATATGATACAGTATATTCCCCGTAACAGAAAAAAGACTGCGTCTAAGCAGTCGGCAGCTGGCGGAAAGAATTCATTTTTAAGTTTGTGTTAAGCAACATGTGCGACCGGAGTCAATCCGGTTTTGATCATCCGGCCAGATGTATGACAGTAGCGATGATAAACATTACAGCAAAGAATCCAAAACTCACGACAAAACCGACACCCGAGTCTACAAGATCGTTACGTTTGCTTTGTACGTCTTTTTCAAATTCATTCACAATTTACCCCTCCTATTTGTATCCAGTATAATTCAATTCTTTAGAAAAATCTAGAAGCTTCCTGCAACCGTTTTCTACATTTTATGAACATCGTCTTTTATAAACTGACCCGGGGGTTTATAGAAGGCGTTTATTATAAATGAGAGAGCGGATGACTCCGTTTCTCTCTTTACTATTTGCAAAACACGCTTTAGGATAGAAGGGAAGGATGAAAGAGAGGAAAGTACAGATGACGGTATTTGATGTTTGGAGAAGCTTGAAAAAAGGCGATATTCATCCTGTTTATTGTTTGTACGGAAAAGAGACATATCTGCTGCAGGAGACGGTTCAAAGGATTAGACAAGCCGTCGTTGACGAAGAAACAAAAGACTTTAACCTTTCCGTATTTGACCTGGAAGAAGATGCTCTCGATCTTGCTGTTGAGGATGCTGAAACCTTTCCTTTTATGGGGGAGAGGCGTCTCGTCGTTGCCAAAAATCCGACTTTTTTAACGGCTGAAAAAAAGAAAGACAAGCCTGAGCACAACCTTGAGGCTCTTGAAGCTTATATTGCGCAGCCTGCGCCGTATTCCGTATTTGTTTTGCTGGCTCCGTACGAAAAGCTTGATGAACGAAAAAAGCTGACAAAGCTGCTGAAAAAACACGCGGATATGGTCGAGGCAAAGGAGCTGAACGGGCCTGAAACGGCTGACTTTATTAAAGGCCTCGCCAAATCAGAGGGGAAGCAAATCGATTCAGGCGCGGCGGAAGAGCTGGTCATTCTGTGCAATGCGAGCCTGTCGGCCATTGCTCAAGAGGTCAAAAAGCTCAGTACATATATCGGAGACCGTGATGAAATCTTGCTGGACGACGTCAGAAAGCTCGTCGCAAGGGGGCTTGAGCAGAATATTTTCGAATTGATCAACAAGGTCGTCAATCGCAGGCGGACGGAGGCGCTTCAGATTTTTTACGACCTTTTGAAACAGAATGAAGAACCGATTAAAATGATGGCATTGATCGCCAATCAGTTCCGCCTCATATTGCAAACGAAATATTTTTCACAGCAAGGTTACGGACAGAAGCAAATTGCCTCAAACCTGAAAGTCCATCCTTTCAGAATCAAGCTGGCGATCGATCAGGCGAGGCTGTTTTCCGAAACGGAGCTCAAAAGCATCATGGAGCAGCTCGCCGTGATGGATTATGAAATTAAGACAGGAAAAAAGGACAAGCAGCTGCTGCTTGAGCTGTTTTTGCTGAAGCTTTTGCAGCCGAATGAATAAAGCGGCCCTCAACAGGAGGCCGCTTTTTTTAATAGCAAGCAAAAAAGCTTGGCAGGGCCAAGCTTTCTTTTATGCAGAAAGTCCGTTCACTTTTTTCGCTAAGTTTGATTTGTAACGAGCCGCAGTATTTTTGTGGACAAGACCTTTTTTCGCTGCTTTGTCGATTTTCTTCGCTGCAACGGATAAAGCTGCTTTTGCTTTGTCTGCTTCGTTGTTGCTTACAAGTGTTTCAACTTGTTTGATCGCAGTACGCATTGCAGATTTGATCGTCGCATTGTGTGCGCGGCGCTCATTGTTTGTTTTTGTGCGTTTGATCGCTGATTTAATGTTTGGCAATGTGTTTCACCTCCTAAGAAATAACCTCTGTTCCTTTTTCTATAGGTTAGATCTCCACAATAGAACAAATTGTATTCTATCAAACACACCTTTAGATTGCAATATAAATGTAAAGTATTTTTATTTGAAAGGACGCTTCAGGGAATGTTTGCACTTGCGGCAGGGAACACTAACGACAGTTATGTTTTTGGAGGGAATACAAATATGGAGAAGAAAAAGATTGACTTGAGCAAATATACCGTTAGAACCGATTTAGCCGTTGAAGCAAAGGATCTGGCGCAAGAAAGGGAAGCGTCTTCCCGGCAACAACTAAAAGGGTTTAAGGTCAAAGAATATGAGCAGGACGGAATCAAAGTCCAGACGATGGATATTGACGAAGAAGGGGCTAAGCTGTCCGGCAAAAAAGCAGGGCGCTATTTAACCTTGGAAACGCAGGGGATCAGGCAGCAGGATTCGGCTCTTCAAGAAAAGGTCATCAATTTGTTTGCAAAGGAGTTTTCCGCTTTTCTTGACTATTTGGGCATTCAGCAGGACGCGAGCTGTTTAATCGTCGGGCTGGGAAACTGGAATGTAACCCCTGATTCCCTCGGACCGCTTGTGACGGAAAGTCTCCTCGTGACAAGGCATCTATTCAAGCTTCAGCCGGAAAACGTGGAGGAAGGCTACCGCCCGGTCAGCGCGCTTTCGCCGGGTGTGATGGGGCTGACGGGGATTGAGACGAGCGATATTATCCAAGGCGTGATCGACCGTTCTAAGCCCGATTTCGTGATTGCGGTCGATGCTCTTGCCTCAAGGGCGATCGACCGCGTCAATTCAACCATTCAAATTTCCGACAGCGGGATTCATCCCGGATCAGGGGTCGGGAATAAACGGAAGGAATTAAGCAAAGAGACGCTCGGCATCCCGGTCATCGCCATCGGCGTTCCGACCGTTGTCGATGCGGTTACGATTACAAGCGATACGATCGATTATATTTTGAAGCATTTCGGAAGAGAGATGAAAGATGACAGCCCGTCCCGATCGCTTGTGCCTGCAGGAATGACCTTCGGAAAACGAAAGGTTTTGACAGAGGAAGACCTCCCGGATGAACAGCAGCGCAAATCGTTTCTCGGAATCGTCGGAAGTCTTGGAGAAGATGAAAAAAGGCAGCTTATTTACGAAGTGCTTGCACCGCTCGGCCATAATTTGATGGTAACGCCGAAAGAAGTCGATTCGTTCATCGATGACATGGCAAACGTCATTGCAAACGGGCTGAACACCGCGCTGCACGAAAAAGTCTCACAGGACAACAAAGGAATGTACAACCACTAGGCGGCTGAAACAGCCGCCTGATTTTTTTCGCCCAATGGCTTGTTCTACTTCCTCTATCTTGCTCATAGTCTATTTACTAGACAAGCTCTGGAGGGATTGCGATGAAAAAAAGAGGCAGAAATCGTCAGTTTGTGCTGGCCGTAAACGCTGGAACCGCGGTGAAAACAGTCTTCTTGTTTATTGCCGGCCTGCTCTTGGTGTTCATTTTGTCAGGGGTGCTCACATCTCTCCGGCCTGAACTGAGACCGTCTTCGTCATTGTACCGGGTGACGGATGAACTGGCGGGTGAAGCGTTTGGACACATTTTAGGGATGGAAAACCGCTATTTTGCATCAGAGCTGCCTGAGCCGAATAAAAGGATTGAGCTTTCGCCGCTTGTTCTGAAACTGGCGACGAGCATTAATTTGAAAGACCCGCGAAGCTTTCTCGGCCGCGAGCTTCCAGGTTTTTCGCATTTTGATTCAGACATTCTCGTCGCTGGACAAGGGACCGATTATACGAACATGCCTTCTGAATCTGCGCCGCCGACAGAAGTCTTAAAAGAAGAAAGAGAAGCAAATCTTGCAGAGATTGAAGGAAAGAAAGAAGACGATGAAAACAAACAACCTCCCGAGCAGTCAACCGGCGACCGGAAAGTGGTATTTATTTATAACACCCATAATACCGAATCGTATCTGCCATTTTTAAAGGGGGAAACCAATCCCGACATGGCCATTCATTCAAAAGCGAATGTCACGCTTGTCAGCGATATGCTCGCTGATGCTTTAAAATCTCAAGGCGTTGGGGCAAAGGTGGATAAAACGGACATTCAAGCGAATCTGAAAAAGAAAGGCTGGAGCTATCCGCGCTCCTATGATGAGGCAAGGCCTGTCGTTAAAGAAGCGATGGCCCGACACAAGGATCTGCAGTATTTTATCGATATTCACAGGGATGCGCAGCGCAGAAAAGCGACCACCACGACGATAAAAGGAAAAAGCTATGCGCGGATCGCATTTGTCATCGGCAAAAAAAGCTCTAATTTTGAGGCAAATTTAAAGCTGGCAAAAGATCTGCATGAGCGCCTTGAAAAAAAATATCCGGGCTTAAGCCGCGGCGTTATATCAAAAGGCGATCCTGGGGATAATGGCGTATATAACCAGGACTTAAACGAGCATTCGATCTTAATTGAATTCGGAGGCGTCGATAATAATCGGGCGGAGCTTGAACGGGCTGCAGAAGCAACGGCCGACGTGTTCAGCGAGATGTTCTGGGAGGCGGAAAAAGTCGATGCAGGCTCGGGTAAAGACGATAAGAAAAAACAATAGAAACAGGTGATAACGGTGGCTTCTTTTATAGGAAAATGCATATTGGCATCCGCTGTCATGTTTTTCGGCGTTCTCGTCGGCATGCAGCAGGCGAATCACGGGATGCTGGAAATGAAGGGCTATAAAGACCCCGATTTAAAAGGAGCGCTCAGCATTTCTGAAGGAGAAGCGATGGAGGCTTCCGTTCTCGGGCACAAAATCGATTTGGAAGAAAAACAGAAGGAGCTTGAACGATTGGAAGCTTTCAACTTCTTTTCCAAAGCCGGCCGCGCGCTGGCAGACTCGGTCACGAACTCAGCCAGGTCTTTGTATGACTGGATTAAGGACAAAACGGAATAAGTCAGAGAGAACGGGTTCCAGGGGAACTCGTTTTTCTCTTTTTTGCGACTACACCTGAGGATTTCTAAACATTGAATCTTCACACCCCTATTGATATAATCTAAGCTAGCGCATGTTGCGTTTCATAGTAGGAGTGATTAGTGTGACAGACAAAGAAAAACGATTACAAAGACAGTCGAGAATTCGCAATTTCTCTATTATCGCCCATATTGACCACGGGAAATCAACGCTGGCAGACCGTATACTGGAAAAAACGGCGGCAATCACTCAAAGGGAAATGAAAGAGCAGTTGCTCGACTCGATGGATTTGGAACGAGAAAGAGGAATCACCATTAAACTCAACTCCGTTCAGCTGAAATATAAAGCAAAGGACGGAGAGGAATATATTTTTCACCTCATAGACACCCCGGGGCACGTGGACTTTACCTATGAAGTGTCAAGAAGCTTGGCCGCGTGTGAAGGCGCGATTCTCGTCGTTGACGCAGCCCAGGGAATCGAGGCGCAGACGCTCGCAAACGTTTACCTTGCGCTTGACAATGACCTCGAAATCCTGCCGGTCATCAACAAAATCGACCTGCCGAGCGCAGAGCCGGAGCGCGTCCGCCAAGAGGTGGAAGATGTCATCGGCCTCGATGCTTCAGAAGCGGTTCTTGCTTCCGCCAAAGCGGGCATCGGGATCGAAGAGATACTGGAACAGATCGTTGAAAAAGTCCCGGCGCCGGACGGCGATCCTGACGCGCCTTTACAGGCTTTGATCTTCGATTCCCTCTACGATGCCTACAGAGGAGTCGTCGCCTATATCAGGGTTGTCCAGGGAACAGTAAAGGCCGGACAGAAAATTAAGATGATGGCGACCGGGAAGGAATTTGAAGTCACGGAAGTCGGCGTATTTACGCCGAAAGCCGTTCCTGTCGATGAATTGACGGTCGGCGATGTCGGATTCCTGACGGCGGCGATCAAAAACGTGGGAGACACCCGCGTAGGGGATACGATCACGAGCGCGGAAAACCCGGCCGAGGAAGCCCTGCCCGGCTACAGAAAGCTGAATCCGATGGTGTATTGCGGACTGTATCCGATCGACACCGCGAAATACAACGATTTGCGGGAAGCGCTTGAGAAGCTTGAGCTGAACGACTCTTCACTTCAATATGAAGCGGAAACCTCTCAGGCTTTAGGATTCGGCTTCCGCTGCGGATTCTTGGGCATGCTTCACATGGAGATCATCCAGGAGCGGATTGAACGCGAATTTAAGATTGATTTGATTACGACGGCGCCGAGCGTTATTTACGACGTTTACATGACTGACGGCGAAAAGATCATCGTCGACAATCCGTCAAACATGCCTGATCCGCAGAAGATTGAGCGTATTGAGGAGCCGTACGTGAAAGCAACGATGATGGTGCCGAACGACTTTGTCGGTGCGGTCATGGAATTGTGCCAAAATAAGCGCGGCCAGTTCATCGACATGCAGTACCTCGATGCCAACCGGGTCAGCATCATTTACGAAATTCCGCTGGCTGAGATCGTCTATGAATTTTTCGATCAGCTGAAATCGAGCACAAAAGGCTATGCGTCATTTGATTATGAACTGATCGGCTATAAGCCGTCTAAGCTCGTCAAGATGGACATCATGCTGAACGGCGAAAAAATTGATGCACTTTCCTTTATCGTTCACCGCGATTATGCGTATGAGCGCGGAAAGGTAATCGTCGAAAAGCTGAAAGAACTCATTCCGCGCCAGCAATTCGAAGTGCCGGTTCAGGCTGCCATCGGCCAAAAGATCATCGCCCGTTCGACGATCAAGGCGATGCGCAAAAACGTTCTGGCGAAATGTTACGGCGGAGATATTTCCAGAAAGCGCAAACTGCTTGAAAAGCAAAAGGAAGGAAAGCGAAGAATGAAACAGGTCGGCTCTGTCGAAGTTCCGCAGGAAGCCTTTATGGCTGTGCTGAAAATGGACGACAGCAGCCAGAAATCATAGGCCTTTTTCCGCCGCAGCTTAACACACTGCGGCTTCTTTCCGTAAAAGAAGGTGAACATAATGAAATCCGCTTATATCCACATTCCGTTTTGCGAACACATCTGCCATTATTGCGATTTTAATAAATTTTTTATTCAGAGCCAGCCTGTTGACGACTACTTGCGCTATTTGGAAAAGGAAATGTCCAATACAATGGAAGCCATCGAGGCCCCCGAGCTGAAAACGATTTTTATTGGCGGAGGCACTCCGACCTCATTATCGGCCGTTCAGCTTGAACGGTTGCTTGATACAGTCAACTCGGTTTTAAAACCGGGCGAAAACCTCGTTGAATTTGCAGTGGAAGCCAATCCGGACGATCTGTCGTCAGAAAAGCTGAACGTATTGAAGCAAGCCGGTGTAAACAGGCTGAGCTTCGGCGTTCAAACGTTTGAAGATGAGCTGCTGAAGAAAATCGGCAGGGTTCACGAGAAAAAAGATGTGTTCGTTTCCTTTGAAAGGGCGAGGGAGGCCGGATTTGAAAACATCAGCCTTGACCTCATGTTCGGGCTGCCGGGACAGACGATTGACGATCTGGCTGCATCGCTTGAGACCGCACTGTCTCTCGACGCTGAGCATTATTCGGTTTATTCGCTTATTGTGGAGCCGAAAACCGTTTTTTACAATCTGATGAAAAAAGGCCGCCTTCACCTGCCGCAGCAAGAGCAGGAGGCGGAGATGTATGAGCTCGTCATGAAAACGATGGCCGAAGCCGGCATACACCAGTACGAAATCAGCAACTTCGCGAAAAAAGGGTTTGAAAGCAGGCATAACCTCACATATTGGAGCAATGAAGAGTACTTTGGCTTCGGAGCGGGCGCCCACGGCTATATCAATGGCAAACGAACCGTAAACGCGGGCCCTGTCAAGCATTATATCGAGCTTATCGACAAAACCGGTTTTCCTTATAAGGAGAGCCATCCCGTGACAAGAAATGAACAGATTGAAGAAGAGATGTTTCTCGGCCTGCGGAAAACAGCCGGCGTAAGCAAAGAGCGGTTTTTCGAAAAATACGGAACGCCTCTTGACGGCCTTTTCCCGGACGTTTTGCGTTCACTTGAAGAAAAAGGACTGATTTTGAATACGGAAAAAAGCGTTCGTTTGACACACGGCGGAAAGCTGCTGGGAAATGAAGTGTTTCAGGCATTCTTGGGTGAGTTATAATTGACATTTTGATTGGGGTTTGGTAATTTTGATATACAATTAGCACTCGGGTGTCGTGAGTGCTAACAGGGGTGATATGGATGTTAACAAATCGTCAGCTGTTAATCTTGCAGGTTATCATCAACGATTTTATTCGTTCAGCTCAGCCGGTGGGATCAAGAACGCTTTCTAAAAAGGAAGACATCACATTCAGCTCGGCTACGATCAGAAACGAAATGGCTGACTTGGAAGAGCTTGGATTTATCGAAAAAACCCATTCATCTTCAGGCAGGATTCCTTCTGAAAAAGGCTATCGCTATTATGTTGATCATTTGCTTTCTCCTGGAAAGCTGTCAAAGACGGATTTGAAATTAATACATTCCATCTTCAAGGAAAAGATCTTTGAGCTTGAAAAAGCCGTGCAAAAGTCAGCTCAAGTCTTATCAGACCTGACCAATTATACATCGATTGTCCTCGGGCCAAGGCTGAGCGAGAATCATTTGAAACAGATTCAGATCGTGCCGATCCAGCCGAATAAGGCTGTCGCCATTCTCGTGACAAACACGGGACACGTCGAGAATAAAACGATTAATTTTCCGGCGGAGGTCGACCTTTCAGACCTCGAAAAGCTGGTTAACATATTAAACGAACGCCTTGCAGGCGTCCCGATATCAGAGCTTAAAGACAGAATTTTTAAGGAAGTGGTCATCTTCCTGCGTGCGCATATCCGTAACTATGACGATATTTTGCATGCGCTCGCGGCTACGCTTGATTCTTCGGCCCAAACCGACCGCTTGTTTTTCGGCGGCAAGATTAATATGCTGAATCAGCCCGAATTTCACGATATCGACAGGGTGAAATCGCTGTTGTCGCTTATTGAGAAAGAACAGGAAGTTCTGCGGCTTTTCCAATCGACGGAAGCCGGAATCACCATTAAAATCGGCAAAGAAAATGATTACGAAGAAATGGAAAACTGCAGTCTGATTACCGCCACTTATACGCTCGGTTCAAAGCAGATCGGCTCGATCGCGGTCATCGGACCGACGCGCATGGATTATGCCCGTGTCGTCGGATTGCTCCAGCATGTATCATCTGACTTGTCAAAAGCGCTGACGAGTTTGTATGATGGGTAAGGCAGTACTGAAAGCAGGCAGGAGGGAGCTCTCCCTTCTCTACATATGCAAGGTACCTTTAAGGGAGGTGAACACAGATGGCAGAAGAAAAACAAAACCAGGAACAAGAGGAACTGGAAGAATTGAATCAGACGGAAGCAGAAGAAGCTGAAGTTGAAGCAGAACAAGCCGCTTCTGAAGCCGATGAACAGGCTGAAGAAAACCAAACTGAACTGCTTGAAAAACAACTGAAAGAACTTCAAGAACGTCTTGATGAAAAAGAAAATAAACTTTTACGTGTTCAGGCGGATTTCGAAAATTACAAAAGACGTGCCCGCCTTGACCTTGAAGCCGCGGAAAAATACCGTTCACAGCGCATCATCAGCGATTTGCTCCCGGCGCTCGACAACTTTGAACGCGCCCTCGGGATCGATCCTGACAACGAACAGACGAAAAGCCTGCTGCAAGGAATGGAAATGGTGCACCGTCAAATTTTGGATGCACTTCAAAACGAAGGCGTTGAAATCATTCCTTCTGTGGGCGAACAATTCGACCCGAATCTGCATCAGGCCGTGATGCAGGTTGAGGATGAAGCATATGAATCGAATGCAGTCGTTGAGGAGCTGCAAAAAGGCTATAAACTTAAGGACCGGGTGATCCGTCCTTCTATGGTAAAAGTAAATCAATAACTACATAGCAGGAGGTTATTTTCATGAGCAAAGTTATCGGAATTGACTTAGGGACAACGAACTCATGCGTTGCAGTGCTTGAAGGCGGAGAGCCGAAAGTCATCCCTAACCCAGAAGGAGCCCGCACGACTCCGTCAGTTGTAGCATTTAAAAACGGAGAGCGGCAAGTGGGTGAAGTGGCAAAACGCCAGTCCATCACGAACGTGAATACGATCATGTCGATCAAACGCCATATGGGCACAGATTATACAGTTGAAATCGAAGGCAAGAAATACACGCCACAGGAAGTATCTGCGATCATCCTTCAGCATTTAAAATCTTATGCTGAAAGCTATCTTGGTGAAACAGTCTCTAAAGCCGTAATTACCGTTCCTGCATACTTCAACGATGCGGAGCGCCAAGCGACAAAAGACGCCGGTAAAATCGCCGGACTTGAAGTCGAGCGGATCATCAACGAGCCGACTGCGGCTGCGCTTGCTTACGGCTTAGACAAAACGGATGAAGATCAAACGATTCTTGTATACGACCTTGGCGGCGGTACATTCGACGTTTCGATTCTTGAGCTTGGCGACGGCGTATTTGAAGTTCGCGCTACAGCGGGCGACAACCGTCTCGGCGGAGACGACTTCGACCAAGTCATCATCGACCATCTCGTATCAGAATTCAAAAAAGAAAACGGCATCGATCTGTCCAAAGACAAAATGGCGCTTCAGCGCTTGAAAGATGCTGCTGAAAAAGCGAAAAAAGACCTTTCCGGCGTATCTTCAACACAAATTTCCCTGCCGTTTATCACAGCAGGGGATGCAGGTCCGCTTCATCTTGAACTGACCTTGACACGCGCTAAATTTGATGAGCTTTCTTCACACTTGGTAGAACGCACGATGGGCCCTGTCCGTCAGGCGCTTCAAGATGCAGATCTTTCTGCAAGCGAAATTGACAAAGTCATCCTTGTCGGCGGATCTACGCGTATTCCTGCCGTACAGGAAGCAATCAAAAAAGAAACGGGCAAAGAGCCGCATAAAGGCGTAAACCCTGATGAAGTTGTTGCGCTTGGTGCAGCGATCCAAGGCGGCGTCATCACTGGCGATGTAAAAGACGTTGTTCTTCTTGACGTAACGCCATTATCTCTTGGTATCGAAACAATGGGCGGCGTGTTTACCAAACTGATCGACCGCAACACAACAATTCCGACAAGCAAATCACAAGTGTTCTCAACAGCGGCCGACAATCAAACAGCGGTTGACATTCACGTGCTACAAGGTGAGCGCCCAATGGCTGCCGACAACAAAACGCTCGGACGCTTCCAGCTTACAGATATCCCGCCGGCACCGCGCGGTGTTCCGCAAATCGAAGTATCGTTTGATATCGACAAAAACGGTATCGTCAACGTAAGTGCGAAAGATTTAGGAACAGGCAAAGAGCAGAACATCACGATCAAATCTTCCTCAGGTCTTTCTGATGAAGAGATCGAACGCATGGTCAAAGAAGCTGAGGAAAACGCCGAAGCCGATGCGAAGAAAAAAGAGGAAATCGAGATTCGCAACGAAGCAGACCAGCTTGTCTTCACAACCGAAAAAACGCTGAAAGACCTTGAAGGCAAAGCGGATGAAGCACAAGTGAAAAAAGCGAATGAAGCAAAAGACGCGCTAAAAAGCGCAATCGAGAAAAATGACCTTGACGAAATCAAGGCGAAAAAAGAAGAGCTGCAAACGATCGTTCAAGAGCTTTCAGTGAAGCTTTACGAAGAAGCCGCTAAACAAGCGCAATCTCAGGAAGGCGGAGAAGCGAAAAAAGCGGATGACAATGTCGTAGACGCTGAATTTGAAGAAGTGAACGACGACCAGGACAAAAAGTAAGAACAATAGAATCGGCTGTGCGGGTATTGCCTAAGCATGGCACATGACGATAAAAGTCAAAGTCAGGATCTCTTGACTTTGACTTTTTTCTTCCTTAAGGACAAAAGGAATTGAAAAAACATAATTTGAAATGATACAATCTAATTTATGTGAGAAAATCGGGAGTGTGAAGAGATGAGTAAGCGTGATTACTATGAGGTGCTTGGGGTAAGTAAGAGCGCTTCAAAAGATGAGATAAAAAAAGCTTACCGCAAGCTTTCCAAAAAATATCACCCGGATATTAACAAAGAAGCAGGAGCGGCTGATAAATTCAAAGAAGTCAAGGAAGCATACGAAACGCTTTCCGATGATCAAAAACGTTCGCACTACGACCAATTCGGCCATACCGATCCAAATCAGGGATTCGGCGGCGGAGGTTTCGGCGGAGGCGACTTCGGCGGCTTCGGTTTTGACGATATTTTCTCAAGCATATTCGGAGGCGGCACACGGAGAAGAGACCCGAATGCCCCGCGGCAGGGAGCAGACCTGCAATATACGATGACATTGTCCTTTGAAGAAGCTGCTTTCGGAAAAGAGACGACGATCGAAATCCCGCGCGAGGAAACGTGTGAAACATGCCACGGCTCAGGTGCAAAACCGGGAACAAAACCGGAAACTTGCTCACACTGCGGAGGGTCTGGCCAGCTGAACATGGAGCAGTCGACACCTTTCGGCAAAGTCGTCAACCGAAGAGTTTGTCATTATTGCAACGGTACCGGAAAGCAAATTAAGCATAAGTGTTCAACGTGCGGCGGCACAGGAAAAGTGAAAAAACGCAAAAAAATCAATGTCACCATTCCGGCAGGCGTGGATGACGGCCAGCAGCTTCGGGTCGCCGGACAGGGTGAACCAGGCATAAACGGCGGACCGTCTGGTGACTTATTCGTCGTTTTCCGCGTTCGCGAGCACGAATTTTTCGAGCGCGACGGAGATGACATTTACTGCGAGATGCCTTTGACCTTCGCACAGGCTGCGCTCGGGGACGAAATCGAAGTGCCCACTCTTTACGGAAAAGTGAAATTAAAGGTTCCCGCAGGAACGCAAACGGGTACAAAGTTCCGCTTAAAAGGAAAAGGCGTGCAAAATGTCCGCGGATATGGTCAAGGCGATCAGCACATTGTCGTCCGTGTGGTCACGCCGACCAATTTAACGGAAGCCCAGAAAAACATTCTCCGCGAGTTCGCAGAAGTGAGCGGAAATGTGCCGGATGAACAGGAAATGAGTTTTTTTGACAAAGTAAAACGCGCCTTTAAAGGTGATTAATGATTGGATGAGGAGTTGGTAGTATGAAATGGTCCGAAATTTGCATTCACACGACAAATGAAGCGGTGGAGCCCATCTCAAATATTTTGCATGAAGCCGGTGCGAGTGGAGTGGTAATTGAAGATCCGCTTGATTTAACAAAAGAACGTGAGAATGTGTACGGAGAAATCTACCAGCTCGACCCCAATGATTACCCTGATGAAGGGGTCATTATCAAAGCGTATCTCCCGATCAACAGCTTTTTGGGAGAAACCGTAGAAGGAATCAAGGAAACGATTAACAACCTTCTGCTCTATGATATTGACCTTGGAAGAAATAAAATTACCATCAGTGAAGTGAATGAAGAAGAATGGGCGACAGCCTGGAAAAAATATTATCATCCCGTTAAGATTTCCGAGAAATTTACGATTGTTCCGACATGGGAAGAGTATACGCCGGTTCATACGGATGAGCTGATCATCGAGATGGATCCGGGCATGGCATTCGGAACAGGCACGCATCCGACGACGGTCCTTTGCATACAGGCGCTTGAGAGGTATGTAAAAGAAGGAGATTCGGTCGTGGACGTCGGTACGGGAACGGGCATTTTGAGCATCGCTTCCGCCATGCTCCGCGCTGACCGGGTAGAGGCGTACGACCTTGATCCGGTGGCCGTCGAAAGCGCCCGTCTGAATTCCAAGCTCAATAAAGTCAGCGATCGCATCGAGATCAAGCAAAACAACCTGCTCGACGGAGTCGCGGGAGAAAAAGACGTCATCGTCGCCAATATTTTAGCCGAGGTCATACTTCGTTTCACAAAGCAAGCCTACAGCCTGCTGAAACAAGATGGCTACTTTATCACGTCGGGAATCATCCAGCAGAAAAAGCAGGAAGTCAAAGACGCTCTTCTAAAAGAAGGATTCACGATCATTGAAGTGCTGTCAATGGAGGACTGGGTCAGCATCATCGCCAAAAAATAATCGTTAGTAGGTGTCTAAAAGCGTATGCAACGATATTTTATCGAACAAACAAAACAAGAGATCGCAGCATCTTCCGCCATCGTCATCAAAGGAGAGGACGTCCACCATATCGCAAATGTGATGAGAATGTCGCCCGGCGACCATGTCGTGTGCTGTGCAAAGGACGGCCATGAAGCCGAATGCCGAATCGAATCTTTGTCAAAAGAAGAGGTTAATTTAAGCGTTGTGGACTGGACAGGGAAAAATCGCGAGCTCCCGATTCGCGTCCACATCGCAAACGGCCTCCCGAAAGGCGATAAGCTCGAATGGATCATTCAAAAAGGCACAGAGCTCGGCGCCAGCTCGTTTTTGCCTTTTGCAGCGTCGCGGTCAGTCGTCAAGCTCGACGAAAAAAAGGCGAAGAAAAAACGGGAAAGGTGGGCGAAAATCGCCAAGGAAGCTGCGGAACAGTCCCACAGAAACAAAATTCCCGAAGTGGAGCGCGTCCATACGTTTCAAGGCTTGCTTGAAAGCCTTCCAAGCTTCGATAAATGTGTCGTTGCATACGAAGAGTCATCGAAACAAGGAGAAAACAGCGGGTTTCAGTCTGTGATTAAAGATCTGCCGGAAGGTTCTTCCCTGCTAATGGTGTTTGGTCCGGAAGGCGGCTTTTCAGAAGGCGAAATCGAAGCGCTCAAGGAAAAAGGCGCTCTCGCCTGCGGGCTCGGTCCCCGCATTTTAAGGGCGGAAACCGCGCCGCTTTACGCTTTAGCGGCAGTTTCCTATCATACAGAGTTACTAAGAGGTGAATAACAATGGCAACCGTTGCATTTCATACCCTAGGCTGCAAGGTCAACCATTATGAAACTGAAGCGATCTGGCAGCTTTTTAAAGAAGCCGGCTATGAAAGAAAAGAATTTGAAACGAGAGCTGACGTATACGTCATTAATACATGCACTGTCACAAATACAGGCGATAAAAAAAGCCGCCAGGTGATCAGACGGGCGATCCGTCACAATCCCGACGCCGTTATTTGCGTAACCGGCTGCTATGCTCAGACTTCACCTGCGGAAGTCATGGCGATCCCCGGAGTAGACATCGTCGTCGGTACACAGGACCGCGAAAAAATGCTTGGATATATCGAGCAATACAAAGAAGAAAGGCAGCCGATCAACGGCGTCGGCAACATCATGAAAGCCAGGGTGTTTGAAGAGCTTGACGTTCCGGCGTTTACCGACCGGACGCGTGCTTCTTTGAAGATTCAGGAAGGCTGCAACAATTTCTGCACGTTCTGCATCATTCCGTGGGCGCGCGGCCTTCTCCGCTCCCGTGATCCGGAAGAAGTCATCCGCCAGGCGCAGCAGCTTGTCGATGCAGGCTATAAAGAAATCGTCCTGACCGGAATTCATACCGGCGGGTACGGAGAAGATATGAAAGATTACAACTTTGCACAGCTTTTAAGAGAATTGGACAGCCGTGTAAAAGGCCTGAAAAGAATCCGCATCTCATCCATTGAAGCAAGCCAGATTACCGATGAAGTCATCGAAGTGCTCGACAGCTCCGACAAAATCGTCAGACACTTGCACATTCCGCTTCAGTCGGGTTCCAACAGCGTGCTGAAACGAATGAGAAGAAAATATACGATGGAATTTTTCGCAGACCGTTTAACAAAACTTAAAAAAGCACTCCCTGGACTTGCGGTCACATCTGACGTCATCGTCGGTTTTCCGGGGGAAACGGAAGAAGAGTTCATGGAGACGTATAACTTCATTAAAGAACACAAATTTTCAGAGCTCCACGTCTTCCCGTACAGCAAGCGGACGGGTACCCCTGCCGCGCGCATGGACAATCAGGTTGACGAAAACGTGAAAAACGAACGGGTTCACAAATTGATTGCCCTGTCAGACCAGCTCGCAAAAGAATATGCGTCAGACTACGAAGGAGAGGTTCTCGAGATCATTCCTGAGGAGCGGTTTACGGAAACGGGTGAAGACAACTTATATGTCGGCTATACCGACAATTATATGAAAGTTGTATTCGAAGGATCTGAAGACTTGATCGGACAGCTTGTGAAAGTGAAAATCGCAGAAGCGGGCTATCCGTATAATAAAGGACAGTTCGTCCGCATCGTGGACGAAGACGTTCCAGAAAGCATGCGTCTTTCATCTTAAATGTTTGAAAAAGCCGGTTCGCCAACAAGGTTGATATGCTCCCCTAAAGGTAGACAGATGAAATAAAAAAATCTGTTTGCCTTGGGGGAGTTTTTTCATGGCTGGAAAATGGTTTTCAAAAGAAGAAAAATTGAATATTCTATCAGAATGTGATCAGGGCAATAATTCGGTGAAGGAGATCGCAGAAAAATATGGCATTCATGCCGAAACGATTCGTGAATGGAGAACATCGCATGATATGGCGGGTGTGGAGAGTTTGGAACGTTCAAAGCGCCATAAGTTCTATCCCGCAGAATTAAAATACAATGCCGTGAAAGACTTCTTATCCGGACGCTACTCTCAAAGAGAAATCTCGAGAAAATATAAGATTTCCAGTAAATCCGTACTCATGAAGTGGGTTGAGCTTTATAATGGTCATAAAACGTTAAAAGACAGCGGGAGAGGAAGGAATCGTTTGATGACCAAACGGAAGAACGTTTCATTGGAAGAACGGATTGAGATTGCGAAGGATTGTCTAGCTCATGGAAAGGACTACGCCAGATCAATGGAGATTCATCAAGTCTCCTACCAACAGGTGTATCAATGGGTGAAAAAGTATCAAGAAGGCGGAGAAGAGGCCTTAAAAGACAACCGAGGGAAACGCAAAACCGAAGAAGAACTGACACCTGAAGAAAAAATTCAACGGGAAAACAAACGGCTGGAACAGGAAAATGAGCGTTTGCGCGCAGAGAATGCGTTCTTAAAAAAGTTGGAAGAGATCAAAAGGAGGCGGTTCTAAGTCAGGTTCGGTACGAAGATCGATATCTCGCCATTTTAGAGCTGAATCGAAAAGAAGGCTTTTCTGTCCAAATGTTATGTGAGATTGCCGAAGTTTCGCGCCAGGGGTATTACAAATGGAGGAGCCGAGTACCTTCAGCGAGAGAAAAACAGAATGAAAAGATTATCGCCAAAATGGCGCTACTTCACGAACAAATTGGCGGTATCTACGGATACCGCAGAATGACCTTAAACATGAACCGCCGCTTTAAAGAGCGCCTCAATCATAAGCGCATCTATCGGCTGATGAAAATTGCCAAGCTGGAGTGTGTCATTCGGCGGAAGAAAAAACGTTACGGCAAAGCGACGCCTCAACATGTGTCCGAAAATATCCTGAATCGAGAGTTTAAAGCGGACAAACCAAATCAAAAATGGGTGACTGATGTGACAGAGCTAAAATACGGCCATCGGAAAGCGTACCTCAGTGCCATTTTAGATCTTCATGAGGGAATGGTCGTGTCTTATGTGCTGGGGAAATCCAATAATAACGCCCTTGTGTTTAAAACCTTGAACCAAGCGCTTGAGGCAGCCCCAAACGCACGTCCTCTCCTTCACAGCGACAGAGGTTTTCAATACACGTCCCACCAGTTTAGAAGGATGATTGAAAACGCAAATATGACACAGAGTATGTCCCGCGTCGGCCGCTGTATTGATAACGGCCCCATTGAGTCGTTTTGGGGGAAATTAAAATGCGAGAAATACAGACGGAATTCGTACGAGACATTTGAGGCACTTCAAAGCGCAATTGATGAATATATCCACTTTTACAACCACGATCGTCTACAAGAAAAACTAAACGGCCTCAGCCCAGTGGAATACAGGGCTAAAGCCGTCTAGTGTGTTTTAGTTATTTCCACTGTCTACTTGACAGGGTGCAGATCATTGTATCCATTGGCGGAGAGAACCTAGATGTTTCGAATATCTTCCCAGCCGTACACAAGTTCAGAAAGTTTCCTTCCCCCAATCTCGACTTCGACAGCATCTATTTTTTGACCGCCGAGCGCCTCATAAAATTGTCGGGATGCATTTTCTTCCAAGACAAGAACAATCATAGAGCCGATACGCATTCTTTTTAGTTCATCAATGACCGGTTTAAAAAGAGCTCTTCCAATACCCTGTCCTTGATGCTCTTTTAAAATATAAATGGAATATAACTCCCCGTCATACCCGCTGTATTTGCCGCTTCTTTCTGCACCCCCGGATGAAAACCCGACGATTTCCCCGTCGCCGTTTTCTGCGACGTACACACCGCCCTGAGGGATGTTGTTGACCCATAACTGTTCCTGCTTTTCATATGCGAGATTCTGCAAGTATTCGTCCGGAACGATATCGGCATACGTCGTTTTCCAGCTGTCGACATGTACCCGGGCGATTCCTTTAGCATCGGCTGAAACAGCTTTTCTTATTTTCACACGCCTGCTGGACATTTTTTCTCACCGCCTTTTTACTAAACTATATCATCATTAGCGGTTTCGGTTTGGGATCAGAAACATAATAAACGAATGAAAAACATTGGTCAGGGGCAAAAAAAGAACGGCTGTGACAACGTTAAATAACAGGCTGAAATGGGCGATCTGCTGAGCCGGGCTCTCGGACAGGCCTGAAATCAAACCGGTTATGGATGAAAGCGCAGGATAAACGGCCGCCGCCCCGATCAGGTTAAACACAACATGGGCATAAGCCGTTTGCCTGGCGGCAGTGCCGCCTTTAACAGAAGCCATGACGGCCGTGATGCATGTCCCGATGTTAGAGCCGAGCACAACGCTCATCGCCTCGGTCAGTCCGATAACCCCCTGATCCATGAAGCTCATCAGGATGCCGATACAGGCGGAGCTCGAATGGATGATGGCGGTGAGCACCGTCCCGATCATAAAAGCATGGATTGTGGAATGTTCGACAAGATGTACGATATATGCGCCCGATTCGAGGCGCGACAACGGCACGGCAAGGCGGCTGAATCCGTTGATGCAGAAAAAAATCACGCCTAAACCGATCATGCTCATCCCCGCATTTTGAAAAGGGGATTTTCTTGTGATCAAAAGGAGCGCTCCCAGAGCAAAAAGAAAAACAACCAAAAATTCCAGCTTCACAGCTAAAAATTCCGTCGTGAATGTAGAGCCGATGTTCGTCCCTAAAATGAGCGGAATCGAACGTTTAAACGAGAGGGCGCCCACGCTGACAAATCCGATGACAATCACCATGAACGCGGAGCTGCTTTGCAAGATCCCCGTAAATACGATGCTGACGAGAAAAGCTTTTAGAGGGTGATCCGTAAAAAAAAGCAGCCGTTTTTCAATTTCTTCAAATGCCAGCGAAATCAGACCCCGTCTCAGCATGCTCATGCCGGCGAGAAAAAGAACGATCAAAAACACAAACAAGATAAACATCATCATCAGATTTTCGCATTAGCCTCCTTTGTAAATGTATACAGACAAGCCGCCTGAATGATGACTAACAATAAAACAATCTCGTTTGGTTGACCTTACCGAAGGCTTATATTATAATGTCAAAGTACATGTTTCAATGTATGTCTTTTTACAAGCAGTCGATTGGTGTATTCGGAGGGAGGGAAAGAGAATGTCAAAAACGGTCGTTAGAAAAAACGAATCGCTTGAAGATGCTCTTCGTCGCTTCAAACGCAGTGTATCAAAGACAGGTACTTTGCAAGAAGCAAGAAAGCGTGAATTTTATGAAAAACCTAGCGTAAGACGCAAGAAAAAGTCTGAAGCTGCCAGAAAGCGCAAATACTAAAAGAGGGTGGATTTATGAGTCTTCTTGAGCGTCTGAATCAAGATATGAAGCTCTATATGAAAAACCGTGAGAAAGACAAACTGACTGTCGTTCGAATGGTGAAGGCTTCGCTTCAAAACGAAGCAATCAAGCTTAAGAAAGACAGGCTGACCGAAGATGAAGAACTGACTGTTCTTTCTCGTGAATTAAAACAGCGTAAAGACTCCCTCCATGAATTTTCAAACGCTAATCGTTCAGATTTAGTAGATAAAGTTCAAAAAGAGTTAGACATTTTGGAAGCTTATATGCCCGAACAGCTCTCAGAAGACGAGCTGCTCGGCATCGTCAATGAAACGATTGCCGAAGTCGGCGCTTCTTCAAAAGCGGACATGGGCAAAGTGATGAGCGCGATCATGCCGAAGGTGAAAGGAAAAGCCGACGGCAGCCTCGTCAATAAGCTTGTCAGCAAACAACTGTCTTAAAAGAAAGCAAAGACACCTCTCATTTTCTGAAAGGTGTCTTTTTTGGTGTACGATCATAAAATAGATAAGAAATTGAAACCTTTGATACATTTGTAACGTATGTAAATTATGATCATCAGGGAAGGAGGGATCGAAGTCCTTGCTGCTGAATAAATTGCGAATTTTAGTTGCCCTTGCCTGCTGCTTTGTTTTATCCTTATTAATAGGGGTTCATTTGACCGCAAAAGCATCTGGAGACACGGTATACGTAATCCCTATCGAAGAAACGGTGGAAAAGGGACTTTCTAAATTTCTTGAGCGGTCCTTTCAGGAAGCCGAAGATATGAATGCCAAGCATATTATACTTGATATCAATACCCCGGGCGGAGCCGTTGATGCTGCTCTTGAAATGGCCGATACGATACATAACTCCGCCATTCCGGTGACCGCTTATGTCAACAGAAGGGCTCTTTCGGCGGGCGCGTACCTTGCCTTAAATGCTGATGATATCTACATGGCGCCCGGCGGAAAAATGGGGGCAGCAGCGATCATCGACACAAACGGAAATGCAGCGGATAAAAAATCCGAATCTTTGTGGCTGGCGGAAATGGAGGATGCGGCGAAAAAAAACGGCCGTGATCCGAAATACGCGCTCGCGATGGCCGATGCAGACGTCGACGCCAAAGAAGCCGGTGCGCCGAAGGGGAAGCTTTTGACTTTGAGTCCTGACAAGGCGCTCGATGTCGGGTACTCGGAAGGAACCGCCCAAAACCTTGATGACCTATTGAAAAAACTGAACCTGGAAGATGCCAAGGTCCAGTACGGTGAGGTCAGCTTCGCCGAAAAGGTGGCGCGGTTTCTCACTCATCCGATTGTTATTCCGATTCTTTTGTCGATTGGAAGTCTCGGACTGATTGTCGAGCTGTATTCTCCGGGCTTTGGAATACCGGGGTTCATGGGTCTTTCGGCGCTCATGCTCTTTTTCTACGGCCATCTTGTGGCAGGGCTTGCCGGAATGGAAACACTTCTTCTTTTTATCGCCGGAATTGTGTTCATTATCTTAGAACTTTTTCTGCCGGGCGGAATAGCAGGGATTATCGGCGTTATCGCCGTCGTCGCCAGCCTCTTTTTAGCCTCTGGAAGCTTTAAGGTCATGGCCGTCTCCATTTTGATCGCAACTGCTGTTTCGATAGCGGCATCCATTTTATTGACGAAAGTGTTGGGAAAGCGTATGAAATTTTTTAAGAAATTCATCTTAACCGATTCAACGAGTACGGAAAGCGGATATGTCTCAAATGTGACCCGCCACGATTTAATCGGAAAAATCGGCGTCACACAAACACCGCTCAGGCCGGCAGGTACGGTCATCATTGACGATGAACGGCTTGACGTCGTATCGGATGGTTCGTTTACCGAAAAAGACAAAAAAGTCAAAGTGATGAAAGTGGAAGGCTCACGGATCGTCGTGAGAGAAATATAAACCTATAATTTGAAGGAGGAACATTATGGATCCGTCAACTTTATTACTTTTAGCATTAATCGCAGCAGGGGTCATCCTACTGGCCGTTTTCTTTACATTCGTTCCTGTAATGCTGTGGATCTCGGCTTTGGCCGCAGGAGTGAAAATCAGCATCTTCACGCTGATCGGAATGAGGCTTCGCCGCGTTATTCCGAGCCGTGTCGTCAATCCGTTGATCAAGGCGCACAAAGCCGGATTGGATGTTTCCAATAATCAGCTTGAAAGCCACTATCTTGCCGGAGGAAATGTTGACAGGGTTGTCAACGCGCTGATTGCGGCCCACCGGGCGAACATCGAATTGACGTTTGCCAGATGTGCGGCGATTGATTTGGCAGGCCGCGACGTTCTTGAAGCGGTTCAGATGAGCGTTAACCCGAAAGTGATCGAAACGCCGTTTATCGCGGGTGTGGCGATGGACGGAATCGAGGTAAAGGCAAAAGCGAGAATTACGGTGCGCGCGAACATCGACCGCCTTGTCGGGGGAGCCGGCGAGGAAACGATCATCGCCCGCGTAGGCGAAGGGATCGTATCGACGATCGGTTCGTCAGATGACCATAAAAAAGTGCTCGAAAATCCGGATATGATTTCCCAAACCGTACTGAGCAAAGGCCTGGACTCGGGTACTGCATTTGAGATCCTTTCGATCGACATTGCTGATGTGGACATCGGCAAAAACATCGGAGCCATTCTTCAGACCGACCAGGCTGAAGCCGATAAAAACATCGCACAGGCAAAAGCGGAAGAGCGCCGTGCGATGGCCGTTGCCCAGGAACAGGAAATGCGCGCCAAAGTCGAAGAGATGCGCGCCAAAGTGGTTGAGGCCGAAGCGGAAGTGCCGCTTGCCATGTCTGAAGCCCTCCGCAGCGGCAAGATCGGCGTCATGGATTACCTCAATATGAAGAACATCGATGCGGACACGGAGATGCGCGATTCCTTCGGGAAGCTGACGAAAGACCAGTCTGACGAGGATCATAAATAAACAAAGCCCCGAATGAACAGGAGGGAGCTAATTTGCAGGATATACTGGATATCATTGTAGACAATCCGATCATCATGGCCGTTATCCTCGGAGTCATTTCTCTCATTTTCAACAAGTTGGGAAAAAATGATGACAACGAAGAGGCTAAACGCAAAAAAACGCCTGAACGGCCAAAAACGGAAGCACCGAAGAATGCGGAAAAACGGCAGAAGACAACCGGGAAAGCCGCGGCACAGCCGGCTGCAGCGCAAAAAAGCACCGACATGGTGCGCGAGCTTGAGAGAATCAAAACCGATGTCGAGCGGTCGATGCCCGCCGTTGAACGGGCATTGAAAAAGCAAAGCGGCCGTCCGCCGAAACCCGCACAACACGTGATCGAGCTGAATCAAAACACGGTAGTTCAAGGGATCGTGCTCAGCGAGGTACTGGGTCCTCCCCGTTCCCGAAAGCCTCACCACACAATGAGGCGCCGACCTTAAAATTAAAAGTATTAGAACCCCTTTTTCACTCATACATATGAGATGAAAGGGGGTTCTTTTTTTATGGCGCAAAGAAAAAACCGCATCAGAGCGTGGCTGACGAAAACATTGGAAATCCCCCCCGACGTCATGATGGATCTTCCGCGGATTACGATGATCGGAAGACTTCACATATATATCGAGAACCACAGAGGACTCCTGCTTTTCAGCGACCGGGAAGTTCGGCTGATGCTGAAGCAGGGACAGTGCATCATTCAGGGCAAAGACTTCGTCATTAAAACGATTTTGCCTGAGGAGATATTGCTGGAAGGCACGATTGAGCTCGTACGCTATATTGATTCATAAGTCAGGGGGAAGAGGCGTGAAGAATAAATGGCTTTCTTTTTTTTCAGGTAAGATACAGCTTGAAGTCACCGGAATGGGGATCGAGCGTTTATTAAACGAATGTACAAGGCAGGGCATTCCGCTGTTCGATGTGAAAAAAAAGAAAGACTCTGTCTTTCTTTATATTCTGCTTTCTGATGTACATGCCTTTCGGAGGATCATCAGGCGTTTTGACTGCAAATGCCGGTTTACAAGGCGGAAGGGCTTTCCCTTTGTGATTCAGAAATCGAAGCATAACAGCGGGTTTACGCTCGGCATTGCCGCCTTTTTCGTCGTGATGTTCCTCCTCTCCAACATGCTGTGGAAGGTGGACATTTCAGGCGCCAAACCGGAAACCGAGCATCTCATCAGGCAGCAGCTTGATGAAATCGGCGTGAAAAAAGGGCGTTTGCAATTTTTAATGCCGACACGGGAAAAAATCCAGCAGTCTCTCACAAAGGGCGTTGAGAACATTACATGGGTCGGAATCGAACTGAACGGGACAGCCCTCCATATGAAAGTGGTTGAAAAAAATGAACCGGAAAAAGAAAAGTTAAGCGGACCGCACCATATCGTCGCCAAAAAAAGGGCGACCATCGCCAAAATGTTCGTAGAAAAAGGCGAGCCGCTCGTCACGGTCAATGAGCATGTCGACAAGGGGCAAATGCTTGTTTCCGGTTTGATCGGCAGCGAGGAGGAACGGCAAAAAGTCGGGGCAAAGGGGAAAATCTACGGTGAAACGTGGTACAAATCAACGGTGACCGTCCCCCTTGAGACATCATTTGACGTTTTTACGGGTAAAGTAAGGACAAGGCACAAGCTTGCCATCGGGTCAATGTCCATACCGTTTTGGGGCTTTTCGTTTAAAGAAGAAGAGCTTGCCCGCCCGAAAACCGAGATTCAAAAACATCCGCTTCATTTCCTGACATTCAAGCTTCCCCTGTCATATGAAAAGGAAATGACGCGGGAAACAGAACAGGTCAAACGGGTATATACGAAAAAAGAAGCGGTCCGGGAAGGGATCGAAATGGGCAAAAAAGACGTCCGGAAAAAAATCGGCGAAGATGGAGACGTAATCGGTGAAAAAGTTTTGCACGAAACGAGTGAGAATGGTAAAGTTAAATTGATCATCCTTTACCAGGTTATTGAAGACATTGTTCAAACAACACCAATTGTTCAGGAGACTAAAGAATGACAGAACACTTACTTGCGATTAATCAGCAATTGGAAAGTCCGAATGAAGCTCAGGCGCTGTTTGGAAATCAGGATTCGCATCTGAAGATCATGGAGGAAGAGCTGAACATTTCGATTGTGACGCGGGGTGAAACGGTGTATGTTACAGGTGATGAAGAAACCTTTCACATCGTGGACAGTCTGCTCGCTTCGCTCTTGAATCTGATCCGCAAAGGAATTGAAATATCCGAACGGGATGTCTCATATGCGATCAAGATGGCGAAAAAGCACAAGCTTGAGTTTTTTGAAAACATGTATGAAGAAGAAATTACGAAAAATGCCAAAGGTAAGCCGATCAGGGCCAAAACGATCGGCCAAAGGGAATATATCGCCGCCATGAAGCGGCATGATCTCATCTTTGGCATCGGGCCTGCCGGAACGGGCAAAACCTACCTGGCCGTCGTAAAAGCAGTCCATGAATTGAAAAACGGACACATCCAAAAAATCATTCTGACTAGGCCGGCTGTTGAAGCAGGAGAGAGCCTCGGCTTTTTGCCGGGCGACTTGAAAGAAAAAGTCGATCCTTATTTAAGACCCTTGTATGACGCCCTTCACGATGTACTCGGCACGGATCATACGGCAAGGCTCCTTGAAAGGGGAACCATTGAAGTTGCGCCGCTCGCCTACATGAGGGGAAGGACGCTTGATGACGCTTTTGTTATTTTGGACGAAGCGCAAAACACGACGCCTGCACAAATGAAAATGTTTTTGACGAGATTGGGTTTTGGCTCTAAAATGGTCATTACAGGCGACATCACGCAAATCGACTTGCCGAAGGGAGTCACATCGGGTCTTGCCGTCGCAAAAAGCATGCTTTATGATATCGACGGGATTTCCTTCGTTGAGCTGGATCAGACAGATGTGGTCAGACATCCGCTGGTCGCCAAAATTATTGAAGCATACGAAAAGACAAAATAATCGAAATGGCCCGATCGCCCGCTATCGGGTCATTTTTTAGTTCCCTGCCGGAAAAGAGGTGCTTTTTTTGAAGAAGAAAAAAAGGAACGAAAAAGACCGGCTCATCCGCGTAAAAAACGGACGATCCCTTCCCGTCTTGCTCTATGCGGCAATTTCTGCGCTCATGTTTGTGTTGCTCTTTTTCCATGTCAGGCCCCAATCGCTTGATTTGGATCTATTTTCGATAAGCGACAATACGATTTACGCCCCGGCTACGGTAGAAGACCAAAAAGCAACAGCCGTCAAAAAACAAGAAGCCAGGGAAGAAGTTCACGATCAATACACCTTGAAAAAGGAGTATTCCGACAACAGGGTAGATCTCGTTTCATCGATATTTGACACCATCAAGGAAGTAAAAAAGGAGAGCGCCGAAAAGGAGAAAAAAGACAAAGGTGCACCGTCTGAAGAAGAACAGATTAAATCTGCCGAAGACAAACTGACCTCCGATGTAACGGATTTTTTGTCAAGGGATTCGGTTAAAAGCCTTTTGAAGGCAAGCGACGGTGAGCTTTCGATGACCCGGGATTCCGTCATCACCGCTGTCAACGATGTGATGAGCGAAGAAATTTCGGCCGGGAAGCTTGACGAAGCCAAGGAAAAAGTCACGAAAGAACTGAAGGGCAACTCGGTTCCTTCGAAATTGAGAAGTGCCGCCAATGAAATCGGCCGCTTCGCGATTATCCCCAATTATGTCTATGACCCTGAGAAAACGGAGCAGAAGCGTCAGGAGGCGGCGGACAGCATCCAGCCGGTTCAGATTAAACAGGGACAGATCCTCGTCGAGGAAAATCAGCTGATCGACAGGGAAGTGTACCGGAAGCTCCAATTAACCGGATTGTTAAGCGGGGCCAACGTATACAAACCGATCGGCGGACTGCTGCTTTTGATCGGGCTGTTTATCGCCGCTCTCAGTTACTATTTTGAAAAACAGCACGGCAGCCGGCAGCCGAAAAATAAATCGCTGCTGCTGTTTACATTGATTACGGCGGTCGTTTTGATCGTCATGGAGGTCATCAGCCTCTTTCAGGAGCTTGAGTTCAGCCATATCGGATACCTGGTTCCGGTCGCGATGGGCGTCATGCTGATCAAGCTTTTAATTAACGAACGGCTGGCGATTCTTGCAAGCATGATCCTTTCGATCTGCGGAAGCATTATGTTTAACCAGGGCGTCACAGGGACATTCAATTACGGAATCGGAACCTACTTTTTGATTAGTGCGATCGCGGGTATACTGTTTTTAGGAAAGCATCATGCTAGATCGAAGATCCTTCAGGCGGGGCTGTTTGTATCATTTGTGAACATTGTCGTCATGTTTGCCCTGCAATTGATCCAAAATACGGCGCAATCCGGCTGGGAAGTAGGCACGTATCTCGTGATGGGATTGGTTTCCGGTATCGGGTCTTCCGTTCTTGTTCTCGGCTTTATGCCGTTTTTCGAAAGCGGCTTCGGCATATTATCGACGATGAAGCTCATCGAGCTTTCAAACCCGAACCACCCGCTGCTCCGCAAAATTTTGACAGAAACGCCTGGAACGTATCATCACAGCGTCATGGTCGCCAATCTGTCAGAGGCAGCCTGTGAAGCGGTCGGGGCAAACGGCCTCTTGGCAAGGGTCGGCGCTTACTATCATGACATCGGAAAGACGAAGCGGCCCCAATATTTTATAGAAAATCAAATGAATATCGACAATCCGCATGACAAGCTGTCTCCGCAGCTGAGCAAAAACATCATTATTGCGCATGCGACAGACGGAGCGGAGATGCTGAAAAAACACAAGATGCCGAAGGAATTGGTCGATATTGCAGAGCAGCATCACGGCACGTCCCTGCTGAAATTTTTCTACTATAAGGCGAAAGAAAAAGGGGATCAGACCACAGAGGAAGAATTCCGCTATCCGGGCCCAAAACCGCAATCGAGGGAAGCGGCGATCATTTCGATGGCCGACAGCGTGGAAGCCGCCGTGCGGTCGATGCACAATCCGAACCCTGAGCGGATCGAAAAGCTCGTGCGCGGCATCATTTCGGATAAGCTGCAGGACGGGCAGTTCGATGAATGCGATCTGACTCTTAAAGAACTTAACACGATAGCGAAGACGCTTTGTGAAACGTTAAAAGGCATTTTCCATTCCCGGATCGAATATCCGGAGGCTAATCCAAAACAGAAGGTGAAACACTCATGAGTTTAATTCTCGATATCTCAGACGAAACCGGCCGTCTCACAGAGGGACAGCTTGAGGAAATTGAAAAGCTTCTTCAATTTGCGGCGAAAGAAGAAGGCGTCGCCGATCAGGCGGAAGTATCCGTAACGATCGTGACAAACGAGGAAATACAGAAGATCAATAAAGAATACCGCGGAAAAGATTACCCGACCGACGTCATCTCGTTCGCCCTTGAAGAAGACGGAGAGGGAGAGGTCGAGATTATCGGAGCCGAAATGCCGCCAGTCCTCGGCGATATTATCATCAGTATCGATAAAGCAGAGGAGCAGGCCGGGGAATACGGCCATTCGCTGATGAGGGAGCTCGGATTCTTAAGCGTACACGGCTTTCTTCATTTGCTCGGATATGACCATATGACAGATGAAGAAGAAAAAGAGATGTTCACGAAACAGAAGGAACTCTTGAACAAATATGGGCTCACAAGATCCTCTTAAACCGAACGAATGGATCCGGCTGAAAAAAAGCTTTTCACACGCCTTCGCCGGAATTATCAAGACGTTCATGTCCGAGCGCAATTTTAAAATACACACGGGAGCCGCAGTCATCGTGATCGTCTGCGGCTTCGTCTTCAGGCTGTCCGTATTGGAATGGGCCGTTATGTTCATCCTTATCGGCGGAATGCTCGCTTTGGAGCTTATGAACACCGCCGTTGAGCATGCTGTCGATTTGATCACGAAGAAGAGCCATCCGCTGGCGAAAGCCGCAAAAGATGCGGCGGCAGGGGCGGTTTGCGTCTTTGCTGCTGTTTCGTGTATCATTGGATTACTCATCTTTTTGTCAAAGCTGTTTTAACAATCGCTTTTTCCGCCTGACGTAAGAGATTCTTACAAAAAATTTACATTTTTGATTTTGGGCGTGAAAAAGGAGCCATTTTTATGTAAAATAAAAGTGTTAGCGGTACCATAACCGCTATGGGAAGGAATTCATACATTGACTAAACAAGAGCTGATTAGAGAGGCACTAAAAGCAAGGGAATTGGCATACGTTCCGTATTCAAAGTTCAAAGTCGGCGCTGCCCTCCTGACAGAGGACGGCAAGGTGTATAAAGGCTGCAATATCGAAAATGCCGCGTACAGCCTGTGCAATTGTGCCGAGAGGACGGCATTGTTCAAGGCTTATTCTGAAGGGGACAAAGCCTTCAAAATGCTTGCGGTTGCAGCAGACACGCCGCGCCCGGTATCGCCGTGCGGAGCGTGCAGGCAGGTTATAGCCGAACTGTGCTCAAAAAACATGCCCGTCATTTTGACCAATCTTAAAGGCCAAGTTGAAGAAACGACTGTTCAAGAATTACTGCCAGGAGCATTTTCATCGGAGGATTTACATGACAAAGGAAAGCTTTAAATCAGGATTCGTGTCCATAATCGGACGCCCAAATGTAGGGAAATCTACTTTTTTGAATCGCGTGATCGGCCAAAAAATTGCGATCATGAGCGATAAGCCGCAGACGACGAGAAACAAAGTGCAAGGGGTCTTGACGACTGACACCTCGCAAACCATTTTTATCGATACGCCGGGCATTCACAAGCCAAAGCACAAACTGGGCGACTTCATGATGAAGGTTGCACAGAATACCTTGAAAGAAGTCGACATGATTTTGTTCATGATTAATGCGGCGGAAGGCTACGGCAAAGGCGACGAATTTATCATCGAACGCCTGAAAGGGTTAACGACTCCGGTGTTTTTGGTCGTCAATAAAATCGATCAGATTCATCCGGATGACCTGCTTCTGCTCATTGATGAATACAGGGCCAGATACCCGTTTAAAGAGATCATTCCGATTTCCGCCCTTGAGGGAAATAATATTGATACTCTTCTAAAGCAAATCGAACATTATTTGCCGGAAGGTCCGCAGTTTTACCCGAGTGACCAGGTGACGGATCATCCAGAGCGTTTTATCATTTCTGAGCTGATTCGGGAAAAAGTGCTGCATCTGACAAGGGAAGAGATCCCTCACAGCATTGCGGTAACGATCGATTCCATTAAAGAAAGGGAAAAAGGTTCTGTATACGTGAGCGCGACGATCGTCGTTGAACGCGATTCGCAAAAAGGAATTGTCATCGGGAAAAGGGGCAGCCTGCTGAAGGAAGTCGGCAAACGGGCAAGGGCCGACATCGAAGCTTTGCTCGGCTCCTCGGTTTATTTGGAGCTTTGGGTCAAAGTCCAGAAGGATTGGCGTAACAAGATGTCTCAGCTTCGTGATTTTGGATTTAAGGAAGACGAGTATTAAAGGACCGAACTTGACCGGGGTATAGTCGTTACAAAATCTCTCGAAATCAAAGCGATATTAGTAAAAATTGTTTAACATGAAATGGAGGATGCGAGGTCAAGATAAGCTTAAGAATTTGGATGTTGAAAAAGCTAGTTATAAACAGAAAGGTGGGGCTTTTTATGCTGAATTTTACTTGGAATGTATTTTCACAAACAGGAAACGTTGATACGTACCTCCTTTTTAAAGAACTGGAAAAGGAGAACCTGGAAAGACCCGATGTACTTGAAGAAGAGCTAGCGCAACCTGACTTTCCAATTTTGTAATCTTGATTGTATCCCTCCAAATTTTTTGGATGGTGCTCATATGCTGACGAAATGTGAAGGTATCGTCCTTCGTACCAACGATTACGGTGAAACCAATAAAATATTGACAATCATGACAAGGGAACATGGGAAAATCGGCGTGCTGGCCAGGGGGGCTAAAAAGCCGAACAGCCGCTTGTCCGCCATTTCCCAGCCCTTTCTTTATGCTTCGTTTTTGTTTCGGAAATCATCCGGGCTCGGTGCGCTTGAGCAGGGCGAGATGCTCGAAAGCATGCGGAATATCCGGGAGGACCTTTTCTTAACGGCGCATGCCGCTTATATCGTCGAATTGATGGACAAAGGAACAGATGAAAAGAAACCGAACCCGTTTTTATTCGAACTGCTTCTTCAGTCGATGAGAAGGCTGAATGAAGGCACGGATCCGGACATCATCACCAACCTGATCGAAGTCAAAATGCTCGGCGTGATGGGCCTTTATCCGGAGCTTGATGAATGTGTCCACTGCAAAAGCAAAGACGGAACATTCCATTTCTCAATCCGTGACAACGGCTTCATCTGCCATCGCTGTTTCGCGAAAGACCCTTACAGGATCCCGCTGTCACCCGCTTCCGCCAGGCTCTTGAGGCTGCTTTTTTATTTTGATTTGTCAAGGCTCGGGAATGTATCGGTCAAACGGGAAACGAAGGAAGAGCTGAAGAGGGTTATCCAGCTTTACTATGACGAGTACTCGGGGATTTTTCTCAAATCGCGCCGCTTTATGGAGCAGATGGACAATATGAAAAAAATGCTCGGCAACGAAAACAAAAGTTGACAACCTCTTCATCTTTTTATAAGATCATGTCATATAGAGTACGGGCTGTGTGCCCAAATCAGTTTCAATAATGACGCTGCGTTGACGGAAAGAAGTAGTTGCGCCACCTCATGAGAGCGACTCCGGGACGGTGAAAGCCGGGGATGAGAGCGTAATGAAAGGCATTCCTTGAGCAGCTTTTAAAAAAGAGGCTTGCAGGCGATCAGGCTTGCAGCAAATAGGGTGGAACCGCGGGAGAACTCTCGTCCCTATGTTTGTCAAAAAACAAGCATAGGGACGGGAGTTTTTTTCTGCCCAGTTTTCCCTATGCCGCTTGGTGAATTTGAAAAACACGTTTGTGGAGGTGCTTCATTTGAATATTCAAGAAATGATTTTGACGCTGCAAAAGCATTGGTCTAACGAAGGCTGTGTTCTTCTGCAGTCGTATGATGTGGAAAAAGGCGCGGGGACGATGAGCCCTTATACATTTTTACGGAGCCTCGGACCGGAACCGTGGAAGGTTGCGTACGTAGAACCGTCAAGACGTCCTGCTGACGGCAGATACGGCGAGAACCCAAACAGGCTGTATCAGCACCATCAGTTCCAGGTCATCATCAAACCGTCGCCGGACAACATTCAGGAGCTGTATCTGGATTCCTTAAAGGCGCTCGGGATTGATCCGCTGGAACATGACATCAGATTTGTCGAGGACAACTGGGAAAACCCGTCGCTCGGATGTGCAGGTCTTGGCTGGGAAGTATGGCTGGATGGCATGGAAATCACCCAGTTCACCTATTTTCAGCAAGTCGGGGGGCTCGAATGCAAACCGGTTTCAGTTGAAATCACATACGGTATTGAACGGCTTGCCTCATATATTCAAGACAAAGAAAACGTATTCGATTTGGAATGGACCAAAGGCTATACGATAAGAGACTTATTCATGATGGCTGAATACGAGCATTCCGTATATACGTTTGAAACGTCTGACGTAGATATGCTGTTTGACTTGTTTGCCACATATGAAAAAGAAGCGAACCGTCAAATGGATCAAGGGCTCGTCCATCCGGCATATGACTATGTCCTGAAATGCTCGCACACCTTCAATTTGCTAGATGCAAAAGGAGCCATTTCCGTAACAGAACGGACCGGGTATATTGCGCGGGTCAGAAACCTTGCCAGAAAAGTGGCGAAAACGTATTACAACGAACGCGAAAAGCTGGGCTTTCCAATGCTGAAGGAGGAAGAGGCATCCAATGAGTAATAAAGATTTGCTGTTAGAAATCGGATTAGAAGAAATGCCGGCGCGGTTCATGCACGACAGCATGACGCAATTGGGTGAAAAAATCGAAAGCTGGCTGAAAGACAAAAACATCGCGCACGGCAATATCCGGCTTTTTAACTCGCCGAGAAGACTTGCAGTCCTTGTGGAAAACACAGCCGAAAAGCAGGATGATATAAAAGAAGAAGCCAAAGGGCCTGCCAAAAAAATCGCCATTGACGAAAACGGCGAATGGACGAAAGCCGCGATCGGCTTTTCAAGAGGGCAAGGCGCAAGTCCGGAAGATTTATACGTGAAAGACGTAAAAGGGACGGAATACGTATTCGTGCAAAAATTCCAAAAGGGACAGGACACCGTCTCGCTGCTGCCTGAGCTGCACGATTTGGTGACGAGACTGCACTTCCCGAAAAATATGCGCTGGGGCAACGAAGAGCTAAAATACATCCGGCCGATTAAATGGATTGTCGCTTTATTCGGCAGCGAGGTCGTTCCTTTTTCGGTCGCACATGTCGAAAGCGGCCGAATCTCGGAGGGGCACCGTTTCCTCGGAGAAGCGGTCGAGCTGAACGCGCCGAAAGAATACGAGGAGAAGCTGGAAAGCCAATTCGTCATCGCCGATCCACAAAAGCGCAAGCAGCTCATTACAGAGCAGCTTGACAAATTGGCTGCCGAAAAATCGTGGAACATTCCAAGAGACGAAGATTTACTCGATGAAGTCAACCATCTCGTTGAATATCCGACCGTTTTGTTCGGCTCGTTTGAAGAGGATTTTCTGGCGATTCCTGAAGAGGTTCTCGTCACAACGATGAGAGAGCATCAGCGCTATTTCCCTGTCAAAGATGAAACAGGTGCACTGCTTCCGTTCTTTGTAACGGTGCGGAACGGAAACGACCGGGCGCTGGAAAACGTTGCAAAGGGAAACGAAAAGGTGTTAAGGGCGCGCCTTTCAGATGCCGCTTTCTTCTACAAGGAAGACCAAAAATTAGACATTGAGGAAAATGTGAAAAAACTTGAGAAGATCGTCTTCCATGAAGAGCTTGGCTCACTTGGAGACAAGGTGAGACGGTCTGCGGCAATAGCCGGGCGGATCGCACAGGAAATCGGCGCTGACGATGAAACAGCGAAGCTGATCGACCGTGCGGCGCACATTTCCAAATTTGATTTGGTTACGCAGATGGTCTATGAATTCCCTGAACTTCAAGGAATCATGGGCGAAAAATACGCGCGGATGCTCGGCGAAAACGAAGAAGTCGCGCGCGCCGTTAACGAGCATTACATGCCGAGACAGGCCGGCGGCGAGACACCTTCAACTCTTGTCGGCGCCGTCGTTGCATTAGCCGACAAGCTTGACACCGTCGCTTCGTTCTTCAAAATCGGCGTGATTCCGACAGGCTCCCAGGACCCGTACGGCTTGAGAAGGCAGGCGAGCGGAATCGTCCAGATCCTGATTGACCGGAACTGGGGAATTTCGTTTGAAAAGCTGATTTCCTTTACAGAATTGAAAGAAAACAGCGAGCTGCTCGATTTCTTCAAACAGCGGCTTAAATATGTGCTGACCGGGGAAAACATCCGATACGACGTGACAGACGCCGTCCTTGAAAGCACAGAGCTTGAACCGTATTCAGCCCTTAAAAAAGCCGCCGTACTCGAAGCGCAGGCCGCAAAACCGGAATTCAAAGAAACGGCTGAGGCGCTGGCAAGGGTCATTTCGATCAGCAAAAAAAGCGAAGCTGCTGCCATTGACGCATCGCTGTTCGAAAATCCGCAAGAATCCGAGCTGTTTCAGGCATATGAAGAAACGAAACGGAAAATCGCGGACCTTTACGAAGCAAAAGATTATGAAGGAGCCTTTGACGAGCTTTCCAAGCTGAAAGCGCCGATCGAAGCTTACTTCGACCATACGATGGTTCACGCCGACGATGAAAGATTAAAAGAAAACCGCTTAGCGCAAATGGCAAATTTGGCGAAACTGATCCGGAGTTTTGCAAACATCAATGACATCATTGTAAAATAAACGGACAGATGACGGTTGCCGCATATGCGGGCAGCCGTCTTTTTGCCAAAATTTTTTCGTATTTGTCAAAATAATACTGCCTTTTTCATAGAGTTCAAATGTAATTGCTGTTATTTTTGCGCCTTTATGCGTTATAATATGTTATCGACTGTTTATACATATTGAACGAATCGTGAGCTTCAGCTTAAAGGTGGTGAGTACGATCGAACTAAATAAACGTCAGGAGCATATTTTGCAGATTGTCAAGGAGAACGGCCCGATAACCGGGGAGCATATAGCCGAAAAGCTGAATTTGACAAGGGCTACCCTCAGGCCGGATTTGGCGATATTAACGATGTCCGGTTTTTTAGAAGCGCGGCCGAGGGTCGGTTATTTTTATACGGGCAAGACAGGCACCCAGCTTTTGGCTGATAAGCTGAAAAAGCTGCAGGTGAAAGACTTTCAGTCGATTCCGGTGGTGATTCACGAAAATGTTTCCGTCTATGATGCGATCTGTACGATGTTCTTAGAAGACGTAGGAACGCTTTTTGTTGTTGATGATAACGCCATCTTAGTCGGTGTACTTTCACGCAAAGATTTGCTCAGGGCAAGCATCGGCAAACAGGAGCTCCCTTCTATACCCGTCCATATCATTATGACAAGAATGCCTAACATTACGATATGCAGGCGCGAAGATTTCATTTTGGACGTCGCCAAAACGCTCATTGAAAAACAAATTGACGCATTGCCCGTTGTAAAAGATACGGAAAAGGGCTTTGAAGTAGTGGGAAGAATCACGAAGACAAACATGACAAAAATCCTTGTCGGCTTATCTGAAAATGAAATCATGTAGAGTGAAAAACCAATGGGGGGATATCATGAATAATCGGACGATTTATGTTGTATCCGACTCTGTCGGCGAGACCGCCGAGCTGGTTGTTAAGGCGGCGGTCAGTCAATTCAACGGTTCATCTGAGCATACCAATATCAGGCGGATTCCATATGTGGAAGACCGCGGAACGATTAAGGAAGTCATTTCGCTGGCAGAAGCCGACGGCGGCATCATCTGCTTTACGCTCGTTGTGCCGGAAATCCGCGAATTCTTGATTGCTGAAGCTGAAAAAAGAAACGTAGTCTACTACGATATCATCGGCCCGCTGATCGAGAAAATGGAGTCCGTATACGGCTTTAGCGCCAAATATGAACCGGGGCGCGTCCGCCAGCTTGATGAAGATTACTTCAAAAAGGTGGAAGCGATCGAATTTGCCGTGAAGTACGACGACGGCAGGGACCCGCGGGGGATATTAAAAGCGGATATCGTCTTAATCGGCGTATCGAGGACGTCTAAAACCCCATTATCACAATATTTGGCTCACAAGCGCCTGAAGGTGGCAAACGTGCCGATCGTTCCGGAAGTCGATCCTCCGGAAGAGCTCTTTACCGTCGATCCGGCGAAATGCATCGGCTTGAAAATCAGCCCTGATAAGCTGAACCATATCCGGAAAGAGCGCCTAAAATCCCTGGGCCTCAATGACAAAGCGATATATGCCAATATCAACCGCATTAAGGAAGAACTCGAATTCTTTGAAAAAGTCGTGAACCGCATCGGCTGCAACGTCGTGGACGTATCGAATAAAGCGGTAGAAGAAACGGCTAACATTATCCATAACATGATGACAAAAAGGGTCTAAACATAAAAACTCAGGACACCCCATCCTGGGTTTTTGCTTTGGGCGTTTTGGGAAAAGTGAAAATGATAGCATCTTTGACCCATTTGTATTATAATAAAAAATTGTGATAAAATGATTAATTTTAGGTTTAAGCTTAGTACAGAACGAATAAACTATTATGGGTATCGTGTCAAGAATTTCAAGAAAAAACTTTCGACAAATTCTTTATAGATCGATTATTTTGAAACCTGTGTGATTTTGCCCGTATTTATAGCAGGAGTTTGATGGAGGGATGGAGAATTAGTCTTCTTGAAAACAAAAGGACGATTTTTGTCGATGCAGACGCATGCCCGGTAAAAGACGAGGTGCTGAAAGTGGCATCCGATTACGAAGTGGATGTTGTGTTCGTGGCTTCATTCGAACATTATCAAGTCACAAGGGAAGAAGGAGAGAATTGGAAGTACGTCGATCCGCACAAAGAAGCGGCGGATCTGTACATTGCCAATCATGTTCGCGCAGGTGATTTGGTCATTACACAGGATATCGGGCTCGCATCACTCTTGCTTGGCAAAAAGGTCTTTGTGCTGTCAGAGAGAGGATTTCGTTTCGAGGAGAAGTCCATCGATCTCGCGCTTTGCCGCCGTCACATTTCTCAAAAACTGAGAAGGAGCGGACGCTACACAAAAGGCCCGAAAAAGCTTGTCAAAGAAGACAGGGAGCGATTTGTCAGAGAGCTGCAAAAAATCTTGTCGAAAATTGAAGGATTTACGTACTAAGCAGCGAATTATGTACGACGGAGTGTTGGAACATGGGCAATCGTATACCGGATGAAATCGTAGAACAAGTTCAAAAATCGGCTGATATCGTTGAAGTGATTGGAGAGTACGTCCAGTTAAGAAAACAGGGGCGTAATTATTTTGGGCTCTGTCCATTTCACGGCGAGAATACGCCATCTTTTTCCGTTTCAGGAGAAAAACAGATCTTCCACTGTTTTGGATGCGGAGCGGGAGGAAATGTCTTTTCATTTTTAAGACAAATCGAAGGTTATTCATTTAGTGAAGCAGTGACTCATTTGGCGGACAAATATCATATTGATATGCCTGAGCATGTAACAGCCGTTTCCTCATACAGCGCGGGCAATTCAGATGAACAGAAGATGGCGGAAGCTCATGAGCTGTTAAAGAAATTTTATCATCATTTGCTGGTCAATACAAAAGAAGGCCAAAAAGCGCTCGATTATTTGCTCGAGAGAGGCATGACGATGGAAGAGATCGAGCGGTTTGAAATCGGATGCGCTCTTGATTCATGGGATTTCATAACGAAATTTTTGGAGCGAAGAGGCTTTGAAGCCGGCTTGATGGAAAAAGCAGGCCTGATCATCAGGCGTGAAAACGGAGACGGCTATTTTGACCGCTTCCGGAATCGGATTATGTTCCCGATTCATGATCACCACGGAACAACGGTCGCATTTTCGGGACGGACGTTCACCGGAGAGCATCCGAAATATATGAACAGTCCCGAAACCCCGATTTTCCGCAAAAGCAAGCTGCTGTACCATTTTCACCAGGCGCGGCTTCACATTCGGAAAGAAGAAAGGGCCGTCCTTTTTGAAGGCTTTGCCGATGTCATATCAGCCGTCGGTTCAGGCGTGAAAGAAGCGATTGCGACGATGGGAACAGCCCTTACGGAAGAGCATGCAAAGGTCATCAGGCGTAATGTCGGAGAGGTCATCCTTTGCTATGATTCGGATCAGGCCGGATACGAGGCCACGCTGAAAGCGGCCGACATGCTTCAAAAGCGGGGCTGTACCGTCAAGGTTGCGATGATTCCCGACGGCCTGGATCCCGATGACTACATCAAAAAATTCGGCGGCGAAAAATTCAAACAGGATGTAATAGGGTCCAGCGTCACGATCATGACGTTTAAAATGCACTATTTCCGCAAGGGAAAAAATCTGTCTGATGAAGGTGACCGTTTAGCCTACATCAACGATGTATTAAAGGAAGTCAGCCAGCTCAGCGGGCCTCTTGAGCAGGAGATCTATATCAAGCAGCTGGCAAATGAGTTTGCGCTCTCACTCGATTCGCTGAAAGAGCAGCTTTCCGTTTTTGAAAAAGAGTCCGCCGGCAGAAAAAGGGACGGCGGCCGTAACGAATTGCAGGAACGCCGCACTTCAGTCCCGCGGCCTCCGCGAAAAAAAACGGGGCTTCGACCGGCTCATGAAAACGCCGAGCGAATGCTGATCGCCCACATGATTCGCGACCGGGACGTCATCCGAAAGGTTTTGGACCGCGTCGGTTTTGAGTTTAACCTTGATCAGCACAGGGCGATAGCGGCTTATTTGTATGCCATGTATGAAGAAGGAGCCGACATTTCCATCCAGCAGCTCTTTAAAAGAATTGATGATCAGGAGCTGGGCCAGCTTCTTACGGATATTTTAATGCTTCAGATAAACGAGGAGCTCAGCGAAACGGAATTATCTGATTACGTAAAAAAAGTGTTGAATTACCGAAATTGGTCAATGATAAAAGAAAAAGAAGTTGCAAGGACGGAAGCCGAAAGGCAAAAGGATTTTATTAAAGCGGCGACTTTAGCTCAGGAAATTATTAAGTTAAACCGTTCGCTAAAATAAATCGTTATATAATAGGAGAGCATTTGGCAATGAATCCTTACGGAGGAGCAAATGCTTGTCCTAATCACATATTTTGTCAATTTATGATTTGCTTTCCCGTTAAGCTCTAGACAGATATAAGGCTTAAAAGCGTGAAATAGGAACAAATAAAGCGGGACGCTTTTAGAATTCGTCTGTAAGTTTTGGAAGGAGGGATCCATGAATGGCTGATAAACAAGCACACGAGACCGAAACTGAATTCACGTTTGAACAGGTAAGGGACCAATTAACAGAGGCCGGAAAAAAACGCGGTGTGCTCACATATGAAGAAATTGCAGAGCGCATGTCCAGTTTCGATATCGAATCAGACCAAATGGATGAGTATTATGAATTTTTAGGAGAGCAGGGCGTTGAATTAATTAGCGAAAACGAAGAAAATGAGGATCCTAATATTCAACAGCTGGCTAAAGCTGAAGAAGAGTTTGATCTGAATGATTTAAGCGTGCCCCCGGGCGTTAAGATAAACGACCCTGTCCGGATGTACTTAAAAGAGATCGGACGGGTTAATCTCCTGTCTGCAAAAGAAGAAATCGAATATGCCAAAAAGATTGAAGAAGGCGACGAAGATTCCAAGCGGCGCCTTGCCGAAGCAAACTTGCGGCTTGTTGTCAGCATCGCAAAACGGTACGTCGGCCGCGGCATGCTTTTCTTAGACCTGATCCAGGAAGGAAACATGGGTCTGATGAAGGCTGTTGAAAAGTTTGACTACCGCAAAGGATACAAATTCAGCACATACGCTACTTGGTGGATCAGACAGGCGATTACAAGAGCAATAGCCGACCAGGCGAGAACGATCAGGATTCCTGTTCATATGGTGGAAACCATCAACAAACTGATCCGCGTTCAAAGGCAGCTCCTTCAGGATCTCGGCCGGGAGCCAACTCCTGAAGAAATTGCAGAAGATATGGACTTGACACCTGAAAAAGTCCGCGAAATTCTTAAGATTGCCCAGGAGCCGGTTTCCCTTGAAACTCCGATAGGAGAAGAGGATGATTCACACCTCGGCGATTTCATCGAAGACCAGGAAGCGACTTCTCCGTCAGATCATGCGGCATATGAACTGTTGAAAGAACAGCTTGAAGACGTGCTTGATACGCTGACAGACCGCGAAGAAAACGTATTGCGCCTTCGTTTCGGTCTTGATGACGGACGGACTAGAACGTTAGAAGAAGTTGGTAAGGTATTTGGGGTAACAAGAGAACGAATTCGTCAAATAGAAGCCAAAGCACTTCGTAAATTGAGACATCCAAGCAGAAGCAAACGTCTGAAAGATTTTCTCGAGTAAGATGAACGGGTCCGCCGGATCCGTTCTTTTTTGGCTTTTAAAGTTATGAAAGCGCTATTATTGGTAAACTCGATTATATTTTACTTAATTTTTTTCGATTTTGCAAATCGTCAAAAATTGTTTTTCAGCCATTATAACCTTGAGGTTCTAGGAAAAGCCCTTTATAATTGTTGTTGAAACCGCATTCAAAATTTGATTTTCAACTTATGAAATAAAACATCCGGTCTTCATCGATCATTTGTCTAAAATGTGAACTTCATTGGCTTTTGTTTCAAAACCGGTTTACTTTTTGTAAAATTAAAGTAGAATTAGAATTGTTTACATAGGGGCAGGGGTAAATGAAAAAGGGGGATGTAAAATGAACCGCAATCCATTGATTCCATTTTTAGTGATCGCCATTTTGGGCATAGGTCTTGTTGTGATTTTATCGATAAAGGGTAATTACGATGCAAAAGAGATTGCCGGAGAAGGGAATAAAACCGCTGAGGAAAACAAAGCGGATGCATCGCCGGAAGAGATCTACAAGGCGAACTGCGTGACGTGCCACGGCGAAAACTATGAAGGCGTATCAGGTCCGAAATTAAAAGGAGTCGGAGACCACCTTGATCAAGGACAAATTAAAGAAAAGATTGAAAAAGGCGGAAACGGAATGCCTGCCGGACTTGTTCCTGCTGAAAAGCTGGATGATATGGCGAAATGGGTTTCCGAGATCAAGTAGCCGTTTTCCGACGGCTGTTTAGGCCATAATATGAAATGGGCAGTATATGCCAAAATCCATAAAAAAAGATTCGCAAAAGAAAGCCTGTCAAGGCCTCTGTGCGAATCTTTTTTTATGGATTCAAAGCATTCGAACACCCGATACTCGGAAGCCACGAAATTTCAATTGCTAAAAGATCTGTTATCCGATTCAGCTTTCTTCAGGAGGATCGGGTGAAAAAGCAGGTTCATTTTACTTTTGGATAGAAGGGGATATTGCAGGGAGTGGGGATTCGTCTGTATATTGCGTCTTTTTTGGGTGAAGCATATGAGTCGTGCATGCACATTGGATTACAGTAACAGCACGATTAACCAAAATTTGAATGATGTATAAAAGAGGCAAAAAGGAAAATTGAGAAAGAACAATATTGCACCTGGAGCATCAGCGATATCGTTAACTTTGTAAATTGGACGCTTGACGATTATATTGATAATATGTCTAAAGCTCAAAAAAAACTGGCAGGACACCATCAACGCCGTTAATGAGCTGGATGAATCGCTCAAATCCGAAGAGCGGCAAAACAGCTGACAAACGCATCCCGCTCGCCAAATCGCCAAAAACGGCGATTACACAAGAAGAAAACAAAATCCTTTCAGGTCCCAACGAAAGTCCGAGTCTATGCCGAACAGTCGTCGTCAGCCACCGGCCACCTCATGATTGATTCTTTAGTTTATAGGTATTATATGTTGAGCTTGATTGGGATCCCTTCAAAACAATTTGGAAAAGAGATGCGGCGTTGACAAAGAACTTTGGGAAAGGTGGTATTATAAATAATGAGTCAAAGTGTATTTAATATCCCAGTTGAAGAAGTTATTCAATTCTCGAAAAGTTTCCAAGTTGAGCGTTCTGAAGCTGTTTTCAATGATATTGTTCTTATTAAAGATTTTAAAACGGCTGAACATTTAGCGTTTGAAGCAACAGTGGGTGAGGATGAATATAATTGGAAAGATATTAGAGAATTAGAAATGAGTGAAGTTTGGGATGTTTATTATTCAATGTCAGAAAGTGAAAAACCTAAAGGATTGGAAGAATTATTAGATATAATTGCTGATAATGTAAGAAAAAGCTCGTTTGAATATGGCATGTTTTATGATGATGTTGTCGCTGATCTTCATAATTGTGCCATAAATAGAGCGATACATGGAAAAACCAATTCCTTTTTTGAAAAAATATTTGAAATATATCAGTTTGGTGCTTTCCCTTGCGGTTGGAGTGGTGATTATCCAGAGGGGAAAATTGTAGCGTATAAATTTGATGAAGTGTCATAAACCGTTTTGGCAAATAAAATATTCGGTCGGCATCTTTTACAACGTAAACGCAAGGAAGCGTGCTCCTTTTTGCAAAGGTTAACCCCCTTTCATTCCCAGGAATAGCCGGTACATTTATTTCCCGGTCATTACCGAGAGGCTAGAGAAATTGCACAGGGAGCAAAACACAAACACAGTATTTGCCTTTAACTTTAACAAGAAAAAACAATAACGGGGGTGAGCGGTGAACTTATGGATTATATCATGGTCACGGATCAGCCGTTATTTGTACAAAATGATTCAAGGGACGAATAACAAATAAGGAGTGATCGATTTGCTTAATTCCATTACATCTTTAGAACCTATAAATATACCAAGCGGCTGGTTCGTTAAATATAATGATTTAACCGTCTCACAAGATAAAGTTAAACCAAATACCAAATTGATAGAATTGGTAAAACAAAGATATAACGCTGTGGTAAACATCATTAAAGGAGAAGATGAATATCTTATACATATTTGCGACGACCATGGGGAACTGAAGGATACCATCAATGTTGAAGAGCGCCGGCAGCTGGTAAACGAATTGGAACGGATCATTTGGAAAATAGAAGCAGCGGCATTTGGAGGGAACATTTTGATTTTTGAAGGTCCTCTTGACTATTTACGTCTGAGAATCCCTCAAGGATGGACCGTCTCTTATAATAAACTAATTGATATCGATCCCGATCAGTTGGAGGAGGACAGTGATGACTGGTTTAACTTTACATCATCATTATTACAGTTAGAACATAAAGAGAGCCGCTTGATTTTAGATGTTGGCTGGTATGAAGATATTGAACCTTCAGGCACTTTTTATGTGCTCTTAATTAAGAATCTAGACTGGGAAAACCCGTTAGAAGATATGGATACGAGAAGACCGGAAAAATTAGTGTCCCAAATAGAAGCAATTCTTCAAAACGCAGCTGAACAAAAATATGCTTAACTAAGCTGAAATTTCGTCGGATTCCCGCTGAACCGAAACACCGGCCAAAAGGTCAACCTGAAGACGATGTATACGTAGATAAAGCTGTATATGTTCGGCCTTACAGCCCGTCATTGGCATGACAAACTGATGATGGGAAGGAAAAATTTTGCACGATGCATTTAGTAGGAGAAGAATGAATGTTTTTTTAAAAAAGAAGGCAAAAGTGACAGAAGGAAAGTGCAAAAGCTTGTTCAGCAGCTGGAAGTTGACCGACATGTGATGACGATACCCAATCCGACATCATGAACATAGACATATTACATATATCTGAGAAAGAAGACCGTTTACATACACTCGTAAATATATCGATAAAATGGGGACAACGTTCTTTATATTTCGAGGCTGAAAATTAAAAGTCATTTAATCATTTTTAAGTCAAAGTACCCCATATCAATATTCTCCCAATGATTACATTACTGACGTGCACAAGAAATAGTGTGAAAGGAAATGAAAAACGTGGAATTTACAATATGATCAGCCAAGCAAAATTCATGAATCCCCAGGCAATGACCAACATATTTGGGGATATGCCTGAATTCACCGGTTCAGAATTAATGAGTGTGGAACTTAGAAGAGACGGTCCTTGTTTATTGATTAGACTTATGACAGAAGAGAAAGTTGAGAATAAACCAAAACGGTGGGATAAGTGGGATGTAATCTATATTGACATGTCCTTTATAGGCGTGCGTCATTTAAACATAAAAGATATTGGTACGGACAATATAATCAATCAATTTGAAATAGATGAGACTGCAAATTCATTAAAAATTAAATGTCTTAATCAAATGCAGATTGAATGTATTTTTGAATGGGAAAGAATTGACAGGATCTCTCCCGGATTATTAGATACATAAATATATGAGAGTCTTTGCTTTGTGATGTCCTGATCGGATAAATTAGATAAGGGAGTTCGGTTTAAAACATGCAAGTAAACAATATCCACGATTTTCACCTGAATAATGAAGATGCTTTTTTAACTTTGCAAATGGAGCTTAAAAGCCAAATTCAGTTAACAAAATCGATAACCGCCGATTCTTTAAAAACCTGCGCAGGTGTCGATTTAGCTTATTGGGAAGAAGGTGGCGAATCAGTCGGTGTCTGCAGTATAGTAGTGTTGGATGTCAACAGCAAGAATATCATTGAAAAAGTTCATAGCGTGGGGAAAATCAATGTGCCGTATGTTCCGGGATTTCTTGCGTTCAGGGAGCTGCCTCTTATCATTGAAGCGGCAAAAAAGCTAACGGCTGAACCTGATGTTTTTTTATTTGACGGAAACGGTTATTTGCATCATAACCATATGGGGATTGCGACACACGCATCGTTTTTTTTGAATAAACCAACTGTCGGTATTGCGAAGACTTACTTGAGAATCAAACAAACCGGCTTTGAGATGCCTGACGATAGAGCCGGCGCTTATACAGACATCGTGATTGACGGTGAGGTTTACGGGCGGGCTTTGCGGACGAGGCAAGGCGTGAAACCCGTTTTTTTATCATGCGGAAACTTCATTGATTTAGAAAGCAGTTATCAAATTGCGATGAGCCTGGTCAATCAAGAAAGCAGACTGCCGATTCCCGTTCGGCTGGCTGATCTTGAGACACACGCTTTAAGAAAATATTATCGGGAAAATAAAAAACTTGCTGAGTAAATTCGCACCGGCTTGGAAACCAACCCGTTTTTTTATATGATAGTAAAGGAAAAATGAATCAGAAAAGTTGTGATGATTGTGAATGAAATGAAGTTATCAAAAAGGCTGCAGACTGTAGCGGAATACATACCAAAAGGGGCGGTGATGGCGGATATAGGATCTGACCATGCTTATCTTCCCTGCTATTGTGTGCTGAATGATCTGGCAAGCGCTGCGATCGCCGGTGAAATTACGGATGGACCTTTTCTTTCTGCGAAACAGCAGGTTGAGAAATTAAATTTAAGTTCGCTTATTTCGGTGCGGAAAGGGGACGGGCTTGAAGTTATTCAAAAAGGCGAAGCAGATGCGATTGCGATAGCCGGAATGGGGGGATCGCTCATTGCTCACATTCTGGAGTCGGGAAAGGAAAAGCTGACGGGCAGGGAACGTTTGATTTTGCAGCCGAATATTCACGCTTACCATATTAGAGAATGGCTGCATAAAGAAGGCTATGCGCTTATAAGCGAAGACATCCTAGAAGAAGACGGGAAATACTATGAGATTCTTGCAGCCGAAATCGGCGATAAGGATGCGGCATACGAAGACATTTCTTTTGAGGCCGGCTTGCTTGTAGGTCCATTTTTGGCTAAAGAAAAAAGCGCCGTTTTTATAAAAAAATGGTCCCAAGAGCTTGAACATCTGAAAAACATTCATCAACAAATTAAAGGCGCTGCCCCAAGCATGGAAAATCAGCAAAAATTGCATGAGCTGTCAGAGCGGATTGAGATTTTAAAGGAGGTTATAGAACGTGGGTAAGTTGGTGAACGGTCAAGAAATGATTCAACTGTTTGAACAGTTTTCCCCGAAGTCTTTGGCCGTTGAAGGAGATAAAATCGGCCTGCAGATCGGGACGCTTAATAAAAACGTCAAAAACATCATGGTAACCCTTGACGTACTTGAAGAAACTGTGGATGAAGCGATTGCGAAAAACGTAGATTTAATCATTGCACATCACCCTCCGGTCTTTCGGCCGCTGCAGAATATCGTGACAGATCAGCCGGGCGGAAGACTGATTGAAAAATGCATGAAACATGACATTGCCGTTTATGCGGCCCATACGAACCTCGACGTGGCTGACGGGGGTGTCAATGACATGCTGGCAGAAGCTCTTGGTCTTGAGGATACAAAGGTGCTTGTTCCGACGTATGAAGAGCCGCTTAAAAAGCTTGCCGTTTATGTGCCGAAAGATTATGAAGAACAAGTCAGGACGGCTCTTGGGAATGCGGGAGCCGGCCATATCGGGGCGTACAGCCATTGCGCTTTTTCCTCAGAAGGAGTCGGCAGCTTCCGTCCGCTTGAAGAAGCAAACCCGTTTATCGGCCAATCCGGAAAGCTTGAACGGGTTGAAGAGGCCAGGATTGAGACGGTCTACCCGTCAAGCCTTGAAAAGGCCGTATTAACGGCGATGAAGAAGGCTCATCCGTATGAAGAAGTCGCCTACGACATTTACCCGGTCGAACAAAATCCGCTGCAAAAAGGGCTCGGGCGGATCGGCACTCTGAGAGAGGAAATGACGCTTGCTGATTTTGCGCGCCATGTAAAGGAAAGGCTTCATGCGAATGGAGCGCGGATGGTGGGAAAACCCGATTCCAAAGTGAAAAAAGTAGCCGTGCTCGGCGGTGACGGAAACAAGTATATTTACGCCGCAAAACGGATGGGTGCCGATGTATATGTAACAGGAGACCTTTATTTCCATACCGCACACGATGCGATGGCGCTCGGCCTGAATGTCGTAGATCCAGGGCATTACGCCGAACACATTATGAAACAAGGCGTCGCCCAAAAGCTTTCGGAAATGTGTGCAGAGAAAAAATACGAGGTCCGCATTTTCCCTTCAGAAACCGATACTAATCCGTTTGTCTTTCTATAAGAAAAACCTGAGGCAGATGGCCTCAGGTTTTTGACTTTACTTTCGGCAATATTTTTTGCAGCGGGACTTCATGACTGGTTTTCCATGTGGACGGATCATTATGATCAAATTGCTCTAAAAAGCGGATGACTTCTTTAGTAATCGGCGTCGGCGTTGACGCCCCCGCCGTCACGGCCACCGTATCCACTCCTTCAAGCCATTCCAGCTTTAATTCGCTTAAGTCTCCGATCCGGTATGCTTTCGTGCCGGCGATTTCCTCAGAGACCTGTGCAAGACGGTTCGAATTGTTGCTTTTTGGATCGCCGACGACGATGGTCAAATCGGCTTTTTTCGCTTGTTCAGAGACCGCTTCCTGCCGAACCTGGGTCGCCAGGCAAATTTCTTGGTGGAATTCGACATGAGGATATTTCTCTTTCACTTTTTCCATAATGTCGTGGACATCCCATTGTGACATGGTTGTCTGGTTTGTGACGATCAATTTGTCTGCATCAACAGTCAGGCGCTCGACGTCTTCTTCGGTTTCGACAAGGTGAACGATATCGGGCGCAACGCCGACGGCGCCCTCCGGTTCAGGATGGCCCTTTTTGCCAATATAGATGACATGGTAGCCTTTCGCTTTCATTTCCCTGATTAAATCATGGGTTTTCGTCACATCGGGACAGGTCGCATCAATAGCAACAAGTCCTTTCTCCTCAGCCGCTCTTCGGACTTCGGGCGATACGCCGTGGGCGGTGAATATAACGGTTCCCTTGTCGACCTTATTTAAAATCTCAAGCCGGTTCGGACCGTCCAGAGTATAGATGCCTTCTTTCTCAAAAGCGTCTGTTACGTGTTTATTGTGAACAATCATTCCCAAAATATAGATGGGTCTTGGCAGGCTTTTATCAAGAGCCGCGTTTTTGGCGATCACCATGGCGTCAACGACACCGTAGCAGTAGCCGCGCGGAGAAATTTTAATAACGTTCATTCTAGTAGTCCTCCTAAAAAGAAGTAAGAGCCGGACATGATAAAAAGCCGCAAAAACGGCTTATATTCTCACAGTCTCTATAGACCCCATTATATCCGATCCTTTAGGAGATATCAAAGAATGTTATATATACAGTTTCGGGATTGATGCTCCTTCATTTGTTCTTTTTGGGGATTCAGGCCGGCTGGATTTTTGACCGCTCCTTTCCGCTTTTGATTTTTCCGGTTTTTTCGATTTTTCCGGTTTGGAAGAGTTCTTGCTTTGTTCCGCGGCTTTGCCAGTTTCACCGCTTTTTTCAGATTCGGACGATTCCGGTGATTCGGTTTCTTGCTCTTCTTCGCTTTCGCTTGTTTCATCGTCGGCAGAGTTCAGCTGTCTGAACATTTTGACCATGCCCGGCAGGTTGCGTACGAGGGGGCCGTATTGCTGAATCATCGGCGTCACTTGCTGAGCCACGCCAAGCACTTTTTGCACATTGCCGAGCATGTTTGAGATAGAAGCCGGGGTTGCAAGTCCTTGGAGCCCGCCGAGTCCGCTCCCCGTTCCGCCAAGTCCCGCTCCTGCTCCGCTTCCGCCGAGTCCTGCTCCGGTGCCCCCCGAAGCGGCTGGTCCTCCGGGAAGAAACCTGGAAAGAAATCCTTGTATTCCTCCTCCGCGTGCTCCGGCCTGCTGGGCTGTGCCCATCGGATTAAAAAGCTGCTGGAGTCCTTGCTGCTGCCCGGCGGCCGGCCCCGTTCTCATGCCCATGTTTCTGGGAGTGAGCAGCCTGCTCGGTCTCTGCAGCCCCGGAGGCCTTCTCATAGGCTGTTGTGGAAACATATTTGTACCTCCTTTCACATCCTTCTCTAAAGTAGGATATGCAGGTCCTTCATAAAGTGCTTTTGCCCCCGTGCCCGATTCCGTCTGTGATGATGGTTTTTTTCCGCAGGATCAGTTATAATTTAATGATGGACATGATACCAGCCTTTTTTTGAGCCGCACGGCATAAAAAAGGATACATAAGCGCACAATTCAGCCATATAGGATAAAGCTTGGGACGCTATAAATAGGCGCTTTCCAAGAAGGAGTTGGGAAAATGAAGCAAACGAAATTTGACATGTACGATTTAAAGCCGTTTATCATAGAGGCTGTTCACCAATTGGGATTTTACGAGCCGACTGATATTCAAAAAAGGCTGATCCCTTCAGCGCTGAAAGGAGAGAGTGCCATCGGGCAGTCTCAGACGGGGACGGGGAAGACCCATGCATATCTGCTGCCGATCCTAAGCCGGATCGATCCTGACAAAACATTTGTTCAAGCCGTGATTACGGCGCCGACAAGGGAGCTCGCGAACCAGATTCATCAGGAAGTGTTGAAAATCACCAAGTTTTCGGGACCGGATGATGGGATTCGCTCAAAATGTTTTATCGGCGGTACGGATAAGCAAAAATCAATCGATAAATTAAAAACGCAGCCCCACCTTGTTGTCGGAACGCCAGGCAGAATCGCCGATTTGATCAGGGAACAGGCGCTTGACGTCCATAAAGCGGATGCGCTCGTCATTGATGAGGCCGATTTAATGCTCGATATGGGGTTTTTGGAAGACGTCGATTTTATCGGCTCCAATATGCCTGAGAACCTGCAGATGCTCGTGTTTTCCGCGACGATCCCGGAAAAGCTGAAGCCTTTTCTGAAAAAGTATATGGAAAATCCGAAGTATGCGCACGTCGAACCGCGGCATATCACGGCGGAAAAAATAGAGCACATCCTGATTCCGTCGAGGCACAGGGATAAAAATCAGCTTTTATTAGAGGTTATGACTCATTTAAATCCGTATTTGGCGATCGTTTTTGCCAATACGAAGACGACGGCTGACGAAATCGCCGCATTTCTTGCCGACAAGGGAATGAAAGTCGGGCTTCTTCACGGCGGTCTGACACCGAGGGAGCGCAAAAAAGTGATGAAGCAGATCGGCGATCTTGAATTCACCTATATCATCGCTACAGACTTGGCCGCAAGAGGCATCGATATAAAAGGCGTCAGCCATGTCATCAACTATGAGCTGCCGGAAGATCTCGATTTTTACGTGCACCGTGTCGGCCGGACGGCGCGCGCCGGCACATCGGGAACGGCCATGACGTTTTATGATACTTCTGATGAAGATGCGCTCGCAAGGCTTGAACAGATGGGGATTATTTTTGAAAACATGAGGCTTGAAAAAGGCGAGTGGAAAAAGATTGATGACAGAAAGCGCCGGCAAAACCGCAAGCGCACTCCGGATGAAACGGATGAAATCGCCAAGCGGCTTGTCAGAAAACCGAAAAAAGTCAAGCCGGGCTACAAGAAAAAAATGAAGACGGAAATCAATAAAATCAAAAGACAGCAAAAGAGAAAGCAATTTAGAAAAGGAAAGTAGGGGAAACAGCTTTGTTGAAAATCGGTTCTCACGTCTCAATGAGCGGAAAGCATATGCTGCTTGCGGCCAGCCAGGAAGCAAGCTCATACGGCGCCAATACGTTTATGATTTACACGGGCGCTCCGCAAAACACACGCAGGAAAAAAATCGAGGATTTGAATATTGAAGCGGGCCGGGCTCACATGGAAGAGCACGGAATCAGCGATATTGTCGTTCATGCGCCGTATATCATCAATATTGCCAACACGACGAATCCGGCGACATTTGAGCTCGGCGTCGATTTTCTCCGTTCTGAAATCGAAAGGACGGCAGCCATCGGAGCCAAGCAGATCGTTCTTCACCCGGGGGCACACGTCGGAGCCGGGGCGGAAACAGGCATAAAAAAAATCATCGAGGGGCTGAACGAAGTCATCGATCCCGGCCAGGATGTCCAGATCGCTCTGGAAACGATGGCAGGCAAAGGATCTGAATGCGGACGGACATTTGAAGAGCTCGCTCAGATCATTGATGGCGTCACACATAACGAGCATTTGTCGGTCTGCTTTGATACGTGCCATACCCATGATGCAGGTTATGATGTCGTCTCTGATTTTGACGGTGTATTAAATGAATTTGACAAAATCGTCGGAATCGACCGTTTAAAAGTGCTCCACATCAACGACAGCAAAAATGTCAAAGGAGCAAGAAAAGACCGCCACGAAAACATCGGCTTTGGAGAAATCGGCTTTGATGCGCTTCAATATATCGTCCACCACGATCAGCTTCAGGACATACCGAAAATCCTTGAGACGCCTTATGTCGGGGAAGATAAGAAGAACAAAAAGCCGCCATACCGCTTTGAAATCGAAATGCTCAGAAACAAACAATTTGATGCTGAACTGTTGGAGAAAATCAAACAGCAATAATACAAGGGGCTTTTTTAGCCCCTTGATACATACTGTTCAAACAGCTGGTTGAGCAGCTGAACGGCTTCTTTTGAAGTTACGGCTTCCACTTGGCTGAGCAGTTTGTTCCGTTCTTTTTCATTAAAAATGTTAATGTTTTTTCCGTTTACGAGCTTTTCCACTTCGAGCGCTTGCTTTCTAGTCACATGTATTCCGTACTGTTTTGCGTATTTGAGCACCTCATCGGCAGTTACCTGATTTAAGCGCTGCAATACGATTTTCTGAAATAAAATCACGCCCATTCCTCCCTTCTGAAATAATGTATGGCGGAAAATTAAAAATGTGTCATTTTTTTATTTCACGCTGTTAAATGATATGATAGTAAAAGGAGTAGATTTGGCCAGTTCAGATAAAAAGGAGAGACAGCATGGCAACAAAAAAACAACATAAAAAGGAATCATTGGTCCGCCTGTCGTTTCGGATCATCATGATTCTCATCGGTGCTGCCTGTGCAGCCTTAAGCATTGAATTATTTTTAGTACCAAACAACATCATCGACGGGGGCATCATCGGAATTTCGCTTATTTTGGATCACATTTTCAAGGACAACCCTTATTTGAACTTTGCGCTGTTCGTCGTGGTTCTCAACATCCCGTTTATGATTTCCGGCTACAAGCACATCGGAAAAACGTTTCTTATCTCCACGATCATCGGGATTGTCAGCTTATCAGTAATTGAAACGATGTTGCATCATGTAGAAGGGGTTACGACTCAGCCCATTTTGGCAGCCGTTTTCGGAGGGCTTTTGCTCGGATTCGGCGTAGGGCTTGTTATTCGTAACGGCGGTTCTATGGATGGAACGGAAATACTGGGGATTTTGTTCACAAAAAAACTCCCGTTTTCAGTAGGCGAATTCGTCATGTTCGTCAACGTTTTTATTTTTGCGTGGGCCGCTTTCATATTCGGCCTTGAGCAGGCGATGTATTCGGTTATGACGTACTACATCGCGATGAAGACGATCGATGCCGTCATTCAGGGGCTTGACGAAACGAAAGCGGTCATCATTGTGTCAGATCAGTACGAGGAGATTTCCGACGCCCTTTTGCACCGTCTTGGCAGGGGAACGACAAAGCTGAAAGGAAAAGGCGGCTATTCGGATGAAGATACGGAAGTGATCTATGCCGTGGTGACAAGGCTTGAAGTCACAAAGCTGAAGTCAATCGTATTTGAAATCGACAGAAACGCGTTTATTACGATTATGGATACGCACGAAACAAGAGGCGGAAAGTTTAAAAACGCCATTCATTAGGCTTTCATTTACTTTTTTAAAGATTATATGTATAATTTAAAAATGAACTGGTCAAACGATGAAAATGGTTTGCTGCATTAGGCTGCCATTTTCTTTTTGTTTGCTAAATCGTAATGATTCTGGAGAATGTGAAGGTGAACGAAAATTGAAACAACCGATTATCGAGATGAAACATGTATCATATTCTTATGATCATCGAAATGTGATAGAAGATATCAATTTAACCATTGAGGAAGGGACGTTTCTCGGCTTGGTCGGTCCGAACGGCTCGGGAAAAACGACATTGCTCAAATGCATTCTCGGGCTCATTAAACCGCAAAAAGGAGAACTGAAACTGTTCGGCGTCCCCCAGAAAAAGTTTAAGGACTGGAACCAGATCGGATTTGTCTCACAAAAGGCAAACAGCTTTAACACCGGCTTTCCCGCTTCGGTGTACGAAGTGGTGGCAAGCGGTTTAACCGCCAAGCTCGGCCTGTTTAAACGAATGTCAAAAGAGGATAGAAAAAAAGTGGATGAGGCGATTGACGCTGTTGGAATCGGTTCCCTTAAAGGCAAGAACATCGGCGAGCTATCAGGGGGACAGCAGCAGAGAACGTTTATCGCAAGAGCCCTTGTAAGCGAGCCTAAGCTTTTGATTCTCGATGAGCCGACGGTCGGGGTTGATCAGCTGACGGTTGAAAGCTTTTATCGCCTGCTTGAGAAGCTGAACAGGGAGAAAGGAATTACATTGATTCTCGTCACCCATGATGTAGGCACCGTTTCCGATAAAGTTACACATGTTGCCTGCATGAATAAACATCTTCATTTTCATGGCAATGCAAACGAATTTGAACAGGTGACAGATCGGGACCTTTCGCAATTTTACGGGCACGATGTCCAGGCACTCAGCCACGATCACCATCACCATGGAGGACAAGAAACATGCTGACACCTTTTTTTCATTATGAGTTTTTGCAAAACGCATTTATTTCCGGTTTATTAATCGGCCTTATCGCTCCTTTGCTCGGGGTGTTTATCGTCGTCAGACGGCTGTCTTTGATTGCCGACGCCCTCAGCCACGTTTCGTTGGCAGGGATTGCGGCAAGCCTTTATTTAGGAAGCCGGTTTACGATGCTTGCCGGCGTCAGTCCGATTTATTTCGGGATGCTGTTCTCAGTTACAGGCTCTTTAATCATCGAGAAACTCAGGACGGTATATAAACATTACCAGGAGCTTGCGATTCCGATTATCATGTCGGGAGGCATCGGTATTTCCGTTATTTTCATTTCGCTTGCGGACGGATTTAACACAGATTTGTTCAGCTATTTATTCGGCAGCGTCAGCGCGGTGTCAAGAGAGGATCTTCTCGTGATCATCGGAATTTCTGCCGCCGTTCTGATCGTCATTTTTTCTCTTTTTAAAGAGCTGTTTTTGCTTTCGTTTGATGAAGAGCATGCCAAAGCGTCGGGAATTTCAGCCAAATGGATTCATTTTATCTTTATCCTGATCGTCGCGCTCGTGATTGCCGCTTCGATGAGAATCGTCGGCACATTGCTCGTTTCCGCGCTGATGACGCTTCCCGTCGCGGCCAGCATGCGCATTGCAAAAGGATTTAAACAGGCGATCTTCTTTTCTGTTTTGTTCGGGGAACTGTCCGTCATTCTCGGACTTATCCTTGCTTATCAATTGGATCTCGCCCCGGGGGGAACGATCGTGCTGCTGTCCATTCTCATACTGATATTGTGTATCAGCTACAACAAAATCAAAAGGGGGATTCGCCGTGAACGTACAGGAAGCGCTTGATCTATTAAAGGAAAAAGGCTATAAATACACAAGCAAAAGGGAGGATATGCTTCAGCTTTTCAGTGATTCTGATAAATATTTAACGGCGAAAAACGTGCTTTCCGCTTTAAACGATGATTATCCGGGCCTGAGCTTTGATACGATTTACAGAAATCTGTCCCTATTTGAGGAGCTCGGCATTTTGGAAACGACCGAGCTTTCAGGGGAGAAGATGTTCCGTTTTAAATGTTCTTCCGCCCATCACCACCATCACTTCATTTGCATGGCCTGCGGAAAAACAAAGGAAATCGAATTGTGTCCGATGGAAAAGCTTACAGACAATCTTGACGGTTATCAGATCAGCGGGCATAAGTTTGAAATTTACGGCACATGTCCCGGCTGTGAGGAAAAAAGCGCGGAAGTATAAGAAAAAACCGGCATACACGTTTATGCCGGTTTTTTTATGATGAGCATCTTATATGCCTTTGGCCGTTTCGAGGGCTTTCCGGTTGTTTTTCAGCCAGTCCGCAGCTTCCAGCCAGCTGTTGACTCTGACGATGTTGGAGTCGGTCGGAAGCTGATTGTACGGGGTGTTGAACAAAAGGACCGGTATATTGGCTTCTTTTGCAATCATAGTTGCGTTCCCGTGATGGTCTTCAAAGAAAACATCCACTCCGTGTTTCAAAACAGCTTCCAGCTTATTATGGCCGCCGACTAGCTCAATATCGTCGTAATGAACGCCGTTTTTGCGAAACCAATCGAACGTAATATCCTTCAAATGGTGTCTTCTTGCCGTAATATAGATCAGCCTGCAGTGATCTTTTAATTCATCAAGGGTCTGTTTGGCGTACTCCGCAAGCGATGCTTCTCTATAAATGCGCGGCTCGTTTTCGTTCATCCATTCCCAAAATTCCTCACCAGATATATTCAAAAGTTTTGTCAAGTCATATTCCTTTATATCTTCCAGCGTAATGGACAGGCTGAACGCCTCGTTTAAATAGGGAACAAATGTGTCTTGAGCCGTAATCGTACCGTCAATATCGATTCCTAAATGTAACATGTCCACACTCCTTATTCTCCATTCCTTCAGTGTATCATAAACTTTTAACATTTACAGTAAAGTTTAGCAAACATGAATCAGTCTAAAATGCTTAAACTATAAATGCTCCTTTATGGACTCTAAGAGGGGGGATAACGAATGGAAAGAGGACAAAATGTCAATGATCATAACCGTGATCGTTATGACAGTAACCTAGTCGATGCAAATTTGGATCGTGATGACTTTTTAGAAGAAACGGCAACAGAAGTTGCCCCGCAGCCGTATCGCACAGAAAAAAGCGATAATGGCGCAAGGGATCGAGATGCAGATGCCGCCGGCGGAAGGATTACCGGATATATCGCGTTAGCTCTGTCGATTATTTCTTTGTTTATGCTTCCTGTTCTGTTGGGAATCGCAGGAATCATTGTCGGCTATATTGCCAGAAGACAAGGAGCAGCTGGCTTGGGAGCTTGGGCGATGGGGATCGGTGCCGTTTCGCTAGTGCTCGGCATATTTGTAGCCCCGTTTTTCTAATACAAAAGCTTGACGGATATCCGTCAAGCTTTTTTTGATGGTTACGTGTTTAATTTTTCCTTTTCGGCGGCTTGTTTGGCATAATGCTCTTCCGCCAGTTTGTCGATTTCTTTTTTCAGTTCTTCGACCATCGTTTCTTCCGGAACTTTGCGGACGATTTCGCCTTTCCGGAAAAGAAGGCCTTCGCCGCGGGCGCCTGCAATGCCGATATCCGCCTCCCGGGCTTCACCGGGACCGTTTACAGCGCAGCCGAGAACGGCTACTTTAATCGGGGCCTTGATTTTGGCGATGTATTCTTCGACTTCGTTTGCGATCGAGATCAAGTCGATTTCGATCCGTCCGCATGTCGGGCAGGAAATCAGTGTGGCCGCATTTGCAGCGAGTCCAAATGATTTCAGCAGTTCCCTTGCGACTTTGACTTCTTCAACCGGATCAGCGCTCAAGGAAACGCGGAGGGTGTTTCCGATTCCTTTTGAAAGGATCGCGCCAAGACCCGCTGCGCTTTTCACCGTGCCGGCAAACAATGTTCCGGATTCGGTGATTCCGAGATGAAGCGGATAGTCAAAGGCTTTTGCCGCTTTTTCATAGGCTTCAATGGCAAGGTTGACATCTGATGCCTTCATGCTGACGATGATGTCGTGGAAATCGAGATCCTCAAGAATCTTGATATGATGGAGGGCGCTTTCGACCATGCCGTCCGCTGTCGGATAACCGTATTTCTCAAGGATTCGTTTTTCAAGAGAACCTGCGTTGACGCCGATTCGGATCGGAATCCCTTTTTCCTTTGCGGCGTTGACGACTGCTTCGACTTTTTCGCGGCGCCCGATATTTCCGGGATTGATGCGGATTTTATCGGCCCCGCCTTCAATCGCTTTCAAGGCCAGTTTATAGTTGAAATGAATATCCACGACGAGCGGGATGGATATCCTTTTTTTGATCTCAGGAATGGCGTCTGCAGCCCGTTCATCCGGGCAGGCAACGCGGACGATTTGACAGCCGGCTTCTTCAAGCCGCTTGATTTCGGCAACCGTTGCTTCGACATCGTGTGTTTTTGTCGTTGTCATGCTTTGAATCACGACTTCGTTGTTGCCGCCTATTGTTAAAGGCCCTACTTTAACAGGGCGCGTTTTTGTACGATGTGTGATTTCACTCACTTTGATTCGCTCCTTAAGTATAATTCTAGAGGCGCTGCTCTTTCTTATACCATATCGTTTACAAATCCTATTGTAACAGCACGTTCATGAAACTGACAAGAAATTAACGCTTAATCCTCCCGGTAGACCGGGAACTTATACGTAACACCGGCTTGAATGCTTCCCGCTTTTACATTCGGATTCAGCGTTTCGAAGTCTTCTGTCATCTGATCGGCGGGAACGCCGGTTTGTCCGATGATTGAAAAGACGGTATCACCGGGTTTCACGGTGACGGTTTTGTATTCGATACCGCCAGATGCAGCGTGTGCCGCTGAAGTAGAAACAGGCATTGCATTCTGTGGAATCGTGCCCGATTTCAAGTCATAATAAACGATGAACAAGCTCAGTAAAATAGAAAGAAGTACGGTGAGACGCTTCATTGGACTTGTCCCCATTTCAATCGTTTTTTACTATGTTACGCTTGTTCGATGTTCGGCATGACTACAAATTATTTCACTTTCAGTTTTGCTTAGCCGGCGTTTCTTTCACGGCAAGGAAAAGCATCACAAAATTGACAAACCAGTACAGCAATTCCTGGCTCGGCACGACGGCCTGAAGGCTGTCCATAATGATAAAGAATACAGTGGCCAGCGTGATGGAATATGCCGACATCACCCAAAGCTGTTTATAGGATAGCTTTTTCCTCAGGCTGTTGCGGATGAACAGGCCGATAACGGCAAGGACGCTGACGTTAATAAATTTACCTGCAGCCGTCGACAGAAACAAAAGCACGCACAATACGGGGACGATCACGGCTTTATTTTGTTCAACGAGAGACAGGATGTCCTGTTTTGTCATTTCTTCGGGGAGCATCTTGTACGGCATTTCCTGGGCTTGTCCGTCTATTGCGATGACAAGCTTGTCTTTAAGAATGCCGACCGAATTGCGCTTCTCTTGTATCTGTTTTGATCCATAGGCGCCTGTCGGATCAAGGACAATGACAAACCCGAATGACTGTGATTCGACAGGTTTTTTTGCATCTGTATGTAATGATCCGTCTTTAATCGAGAAAGCGGGAAATTCTTTTACCGCAGACTGAAAGCTGTTCATCGTTTGCACGACTCCGCTCGAGATATGGTAAAGGTTTGGAAGAGCGGCGAGAATGCTGAGCAAAAAGACGAAAAAAATAGCTTTTCCTACTCCTTGAAATCGCGTTTTGGCAATTGCCGGAGGGGAATATGTGCTTTTAAAAAATAGCTGAAAGATATTCATTCGGTTTTCACTTCCCATTTCTATAGTGTATCTGCATTATTGTATCGTCAGGAAAGAGTGAATACAAGGAACTTACGCTAAGGTATAATAAAAAGCATGACAAGGATTGGGGGGAAACGATTGGACATTTTATACTGGATCATTGTGGCTGCAATGTTTGTGATCGCTTTTGCGGGTTTGGTCTTTCCGATCATTCCGAGCGTCGTGTTTATAATCGCCGGTTTTGTTCTGTACGGATTCTTTTTTACGTTCGCACATTATTCATATATGTTTTGGATTGTTGAAGGGGTATTTACAGCTGCTCTGTTTGCGGCCGATTACGTCGCAAACCTTCTTGGGGTCAAGCGCTTCGGCGGGAGCAGGGCGGCAGTGTGGGGAAGCACAGCCGGCCTGTTAATCGGCCCCTTCGTGATACCGGTGGCGGGCATTATCCTCGGGCCGTTTATCGGGGCGCTCTTAGGAGAGATGCTCGTCCATAAAAAGGACATCAAGACCGCTCTCAAAATAGGAACCGGCTCGCTGATCGGCTTTTTAACGGGCGCTTTGGCGAAAAGCGTGATTCAGTTGATGATGATCGGGTATTTTTTATATACCGTTCTGCATTGAAAAAAATGTCTGAAAGATGTTTAAAACGAAGAGGGAACGGTTAAAGTTTATATGTCCGCCCGAAATGCAAATTGTGATCATTTTGTGAGCATTACCATTGAAACACGCCTTTTCTTTTGATACATTGAAAGAGGAAAGGCTTGCTAATGGCGGCATTTCAAGTACATACAATTTTAAGGAGGAATCGATAATGGCTTACAAACTTCCAGAATTACCTTATGCTTACGATGCGTTAGAACCGCACATCGACAAAGAAACGATGAACATTCACCATACGAAGCACCATAACACATACGTTACAAAATTAAACGAAGCGGTGGCCGGCAAACAAGATCTTGAAAGCAAATCTGTTGAAGAGCTTGTTTCAAACCTTGATGCTGTTCCTGAAGACATCCGCACTGCGGTCCGCAACAACGGCGGCGGACATGCCAACCATTCGCTTTTCTGGAAGCTGCTTTCTCCAAACAGCGGAGGCGCTCCTACAGGCGAATTGGCTGAAGCGATCGACAAAAAATTCGGCAGCTTTGATCAATTCAAAGAACAATTCGCAAATGCTGCAGCAGGGCGCTTTGGTTCCGGCTGGGCATGGCTTGTTGTCAACAATGGCGAACTTGAAATCACAAGCACGCCAAACCAAGATTCCCCGCTTTCAGAAGGCAAAACGCCAATTCTGGGACTTGACGTTTGGGAGCACGCTTACTACCTGAACTACCAAAACCGCCGTCCTGATTACATCAAAGCATTCTGGAACGTTGTGAATTGGGATGAAGTGGCACGCCTTTACAGCGAAGCAAAATAATCTAAAACAATGATGAAAGGCCCGCTAAAAAGCGGGCTTTTTTATTTTGCCTTTCCGGGTACATAACTGACTTTTGATGTGACAGACTAAGGAGTATCAGAAAAGGGGAGTCAGTTATGAGCAAACTCAAAAACATAATAGGCGATGTTGAAGTAAACAGAGACTTGCTGCTTTTGCTTACTGTCGGCGGCCTTTATTCGCTGAGCATTGCCCTTTCAAATACGTTCGTGAATGTGTACCTCTGGAAGCAGTCCGGAAAGTTTCTTGATTTGGCGATTTACAATTTGTCGATCGTCGTTATGCAGCCGTTGACATTTATGCTCGCGGGACGGTTGGCGAAAACGATCGACAGGGTGTTTATTTTGCGGTTCGGCGTAACGTTTTTGGCCGTTTTTTATTTGACGGTTCTTCTGGCGGGGGAAAATGCGGCGTCACGATTGGTGCTTCTCGGCGGTGTCCTTGGAATCGGCTACGGGTTTTATTGGCTCGCTTTTAATGTGCTGACGTTTGAAATCACAGAACCGGAAACGAGGGATTTCTTTAACGGATTTCTTGGCGTATTGTCATCGGGCGCAGGAATGATCGGACCGATTGTCGCAGGTTATGTGATTTCACGGCTTGCCGATAACACCGGGTATACCCTGATCTTCAGCTTGTCACTCGCTTTATTTACGATTGCCGTCATCACGAGCTTTTTCCTCAAACGGAGGGAATCGCGCGGACGGTATATTTTAAAAAAGATCTGGGCGGAACGAAATGAAGATGCAAGCTGGCGCAATATCACCAATGCGCATTTTTTCCAGGGGCTGAGAGAAGGGATCTTTGTCTTTTTAATCAATGTCTTCGTGTTCATCACGACAAAAAGCGAACTTGCCCTGGGAAAATTCGGACTGGTCAATTCAGCTGTTTCTTTTTTTGCATACTTTTTTGCCACACGGCTGATTAAAAAAAAGGCGCGCAAAAAAGCGATTCTTTTAGGCGGCCTCATCTTATTCGGATCATTGTTCCTGATTTTATTCAACATGACCTATGTGACCCTGCTCCTTTACGCGGTGGCGATTGCGATCGGTTATCCGATCCTCCTTGTTCCGTACTCATCGCTGACATATGACGTGATCGGAAAGGCGAGATACGCGAGAAAGGCGCGGATTGAATATATCGTCGTGCGGGAGGTTTTTCTCAACATGGGCCGGGTCGTGTCTATCTTGGTTTTTTTATTGCTCGTGCTTTTATTAAAAGACGATCTGGGCATTACGGTTTCATTGGTTCTGCTTGGAGCAGGCCATACGCTGATCTACTATTTCGTTAAAGATATCCGCCTGACGGAGCCCGCTCAGGAAACGGTCGGTGAGGACGCACACAAGCAGAGAGCAGAGCCTAATTTTTTGGAAGGAAAAAGATAAGGGAAAATAGTAGAAAAATGTCGCAGAACGCTTTACAATGTAAAATGGCACCTTTAATTAAGGTGTCTTTTCTTTCTTAAAAAAGGTGATGTTGAATGAGGAAAAACAAGTTGAAAACCGAAAAGCGGAAATCGCTGCCCATCAGGCTGAATATACTGTTTCTGCTCGCGTTTATCATTTTTACGGTTGTCATCGTCCGCCTTGGCATGGTGCAGATCGTGTACGGAGAAGACTATACAAACGCAGTGCAGAAGCAGGAGGAAACCGACGTCTCCTCGACTGTTCCGCGAGGGAAAATATACGACAGGAACTTAAATACGATCGTTACAAATAAGCCGCTTAATGCGATTACATACACAAGGACAGCCTCAACCTCACAAAAGGAACGGCTGTCTGTCGCAAAAAAGCTGGCGGACATGATTGACGTCGATACCGACAAGGTAACAGAGAGGGACAAAAAGGACTACTGGATTTTGACGAGAACGAAGGAAGCGAAGAAGTTGATCACCACTGCAGACCGCAAAAAAGTGAAGGACGGGAAATTGTCGGAGGACGATTTATACCAGCTTCAGCTTGAGAGGATCTCAAAAAGCATGCTCAACGAATTGACCGAAAAGGACATGAAAATCCTTGCGATCAAACGCCAGATGGACTCAGGCTATGCGTTGACGCCGCAGTATATTAAAAACAAAGGCGTTACGGCAAAAGAGATGGCCTATGTCAGCGAGCATCTTGACGAGCTACCGGGAGTGGACGTAACATCGGATTGGGAGCGCGATTATCCGTTCAACGGTCTTCTCAGGACGATGATCGGCAGCATTTCAAACTCGAATGAAGGGCTTCCGAAAAATATGCTCGACCACTATTTGTCCCTCGGCTACAACCGGAACGACCGGGTCGGAAAAAGCTACCTTGAAGCCCAGTATGAGGACGTTTTGCAAGGGCAAAAAGAAAAGGTGAAAAGCATAACCGACAAATCCGGAAATGTCATTGACACACAAGTCGTTTCAAAAGGAAAAAGCGGCAAAGACTTAGTGCTCACCATCGATGTCCAGATGCAAAAAGAAATCGAGAAAATCATCGAAGACGAGCTGAAAAGTGCAAAACTGACAAAAAGCGCTCCCCTTCTTGACCGCGCGTTTGTTGTCATGATGGATCCGAGAAACGGGGAAGTGTTGTCGATTGCCGGGAAACAGATTAAAACGAAGAACGGCAAACTGAAATTTGACGACTATGCTCTCGGGGCAATGACATCGTCATATGCCATGGGATCGGCCGTCAAAGGGGCGACCGTATTAACGGGGCTGGAGACAGGCGCGATCAATTTAAATACGACGTTTAAAGATGAACCGTTGTGGATCGGATCAGGACCTGGCGTTAAACCGAAAAAATCGTGGACAAACAGCTTGGGAACATTAGGTATCGAGGGAGCGCTTGAACAATCGTCAAACGTCTTTATGTTTAAAACGGCCATCGCGCTCGGCAAAGGGCAATATAAGCCGCATCAGCCGCTAGACATAGACACGAAAGCGTTCGACACATTCAGATACTATTTCAGTCAATTCGGCCTCGGCGTGAAAACAGGAATCGATCTTCCGAATGAAATGACGGGGTATAAAGGCTCGCAAAAACTGCCTGGTTTCCTGCTTGACTTCGCCATCGGCCAGTATGATACGTATACACCGCTGCAATTGGCGCAGTATGTTTCAACGATCGCAAACGGCGGATACCGTATGAAACCGCAGATCGTCAAGGAAATCAGAGAGCCTGATTCGAAAAAAGGCATCGGCGCCGTCACGCAGGCCGTTCAGCCTGAAGTGCTGAACAAAATCGACATGAGCGAGGCGTATCTCAAAGAAGTGCAAGAAGGATTCAGGCGTGTGATGACTAAAGGTACCGCAGCTGGGCAGTTTGCATCGGCAAAATACAAGCCCGCCGGAAAAACAGGAACGGCTGAGTCGTATTATGACGGACCGGACAAATCGAAAACGGGAACGAAAACATACAATACAACGCTTGTCGCCTACGCACCGTACGATAATCCGGAAGTCGCGATTTCCGTCGTGGTTCCTTGGCCTTATAACGACTATAGTAGGCGATATTCGATCACAAACGAAATCGGCAGAAAAGTGCTTGATAAGTATTTCGAACTGAAATCGAAACAGGCAAAAGACAATACTGCAGAAAAAAATATGAACAAGATTGAAAAAGAAGCTAACGAATAAGCGCTTCTTTCTGGAACGCCCGCATCCAAGCGGGCGTTTTTTTTACCTCAAGGCTCCCCTTCACCCCGCGTTTTATACAAACTTCAAGCTTCTTTTACAAAACCTTAATAATTCATTTAAACAAGATTAACACTGAAAAGTTACGCTATACACGTAGGACAAATTACACATTTACGCGGGAGGATTAAGAAGTGAAATCATTTAAAAAAGTCACACTGATGTTCATCATGTCCGTTTTAGTTGTCTTCGCAGCAGCTTGCGGAAGCAGTAGTACGAACGGCAGCAGCTCGGGAGAAGGCAAACAAAACGATAAAGCAGAGGATAAGGCTTCAGGATCTTTGACGATTTCCGGTTCTTCGGCGATGCAGCCGCTCGTGTTAGCCGCGGCTGAAAAATTCATGGATGAAAATCCGGATGCCGATATTCAGGTGCAGGCTGGAGGTTCTGGAACAGGTCTTTCTCAAGTAGCTGAAGGAACGGTTCAAATCGGAAATTCCGATGTATTTGCTGAAGAAAAAGAAGGCATCCCTGCCAAGGAGCTTGTTGACCATCAAGTCGCAGTAGTCGGCATGGCGGCGGCAGTTAATCCGGAAGTGGGCGTCAAGGATATTTCATTAGAGGATCTGAAAAAGGTGTTTACAGGAAAGATCAAAAACTGGAAAGAGCTTGGCGGCAAAGATCAAAAGATCACCCTCGTCAACCGTCCTGATTCTTCAGGAACCCGTGCGACATTTGTTAAATATGCGCTTGACGGAGAAACTCCTGCTGAAGGCATCACCGAGGATTCTTCAAACACGGTGAAAAAGTTAATTGCTGAAACACCGGGAGCGATCGGATATCTTGCATTTTCATATATCAAGGACAACTCAATCACTCCTCTTTCAATTGACGGAGTGAAACCGACCGCAGAAAATGTGCAAAAAGGAAAATTCCCGATTTGGGCTTATGAGCATTCTTATACAAAAGGCGAGCCTACAGGTTTGGCTAAAAAGTTCCTCGATTATTTGATGAGCGACGAAATCCAAAAATCGATCGTCACGGATCAGGGCTATATTCCTGTAACAGACATGGAAGTAAAACGTGACGCAAGCGGCAAACAATCGGATAAATAATAAAGTTAGGCCGGGAAAGTGTGCTCCTGACACTTTCCCTATTATGACTTGTTTTAATAGGAGTGTAAAAAATGGTTCAAAAAATAGAGAAACTGTCCGCAGAAGAGCGGCTGATCAGCTCCAAACAAAATCGCAAAATGGATGAAGTCCGCGGGAAGGTACTGGTCGCTTCGTGCGCGTTTATTATGATGGCGGCGGCGATTTCGATTACGATCTTCCTCGGAAACAAGGGGTTGCAATCTTTTCTGGCTAACGGTGTAAGTCCAATTGAGTTCTTAACCAGTCTAGATTGGAATCCAACAAATCAAAACCCTGAATTCGGAGCGCTTCCGTTTATTCTCGGGTCATTTGCTGTAACCTTTCTTGCATCTTTGATTGCTGCACCGCTTGGAATCGGAGGCGCGATTTTCATGACCGAAATCGCACCTTCGTGGGGAAGAAAAGTATTGCAGCCGGTTGTCGAATTGCTTGTTGGCATTCCTTCCGTTGTTTATGGATTCATAGGCCTTACAGTTTTAGTGCCGTTCATCAGTCATCTGAAAACAAGCGGATCGGGGCACAGTCTGCTGGCGGGGACGATTGTCCTGGCTGTCATGATTTTGCCGACGGTCACTTCAATTTCCACGGATGCGCTCAGCTCGCTGCCAAAAAGCTTGAGGGAAGGATCATATGCTCTTGGTGCAACGAGATGGCAGACGATCAGAAAGGTGCTGATTCCTGCCGCTCTGCCGTCGCTGCTTACGGCCGTTGTGCTCGGAATGGCGAGGGCGTTCGGAGAAGCGCTAGCCGTGCAGATGGTGATCGGAAACTCAAGGAATCTTTTTGAGAGTCTCTTGGATCCAGCGGGAACATTGACAACGATTATTACGTTAAACATGGGACATACAACGTATGGAAGCGTGGAAAACAATACGCTCTGGTCGATGGGACTCGTTCTGTTGATCATGTCGTTCTTGTTCATCCTGCTGATCCGATATCTGTCATCCAGGAGGAAACTGTAATGAACAGCAAAGTAACTGATCGTATCGCAACAGGTGTTTTCGGATTGATCGCCGCGGTGATCACCGCGATTCTCGTCGGGTTGTTTTCTTATATTATCGTAGGCGGTTTTTCGCAGATCAGCCTCGAATTTTTGACGTCGCGTTCCAGCGCGCTGTCAAGCGGAGGAGGTATTCGGGATCAGCTGTTCAACTCGTTTTACATTTTGGTGCTGACCATGATCATCACTGTTCCGCTCGGAGTGGGCGGCGGTATATATATGGCGGAATATGCGCCTGACAACAAGCTGACCGACTTTATCCGGATCTGTATCGAAGTGCTGTCATCCCTTCCTTCCATCGTTATGGGGATGTTCGGCATGCTGGTATTTGTCAACATGACCGGCTGGGGATACACCATTATCGGCGGAGCCCTGGCGCTGACGGTCTTTAACCTGCCTGTAATGGTGCGGGTGACAGAGGACGCGATCCGCTCCGTTCCGAAAGAGCAAAAAGAAGCTTCCCTGGCACTGGGCGTATCGAAATGGCATACGATTAAAACCGTTTTAATCCCGGGGGCAGTCCCGTCCATTATTACGGGAGCAATCCTTGCGTCAGGACGAGTTTTTGGAGAGGCGGCCGCCTTATTGTTTACGGCGGGACTAACAACGCCGAGACTGAATTTTGCCGATTGGAATCCCTTTTCGGAAACGTCTCCGCTCAATATTTTCAGACCGGCGGAAACGCTTGCCGTCCATATTTGGAACGTCAATACACAGGGCATTATTCCTGATGCGGAAGCGATCGCAAACGGCGGGTCAGCGGTTCTCGTTTTGTCCGTCCTGCTGTTTAATCTTGCCGCAAGATGGCTTGGCTCCTTTATTCATAAGAAACTAACGGCTAATAAATAAAAAGGAAGGATGACATCTGATGGTTCAAATTCCGGCTTTGGAGATCGCGCGTGAGACGATTGGAATTGCGCCGCTGCCCGAAACGAAAGAACACATTTTAAAAGTGGAGAACTTAAATATATATTATGGAGAGAAACGGGCTGTCAACGACATTTCTTTCGATATTGACAAACACGCCGTTACAGCTTTGATCGGTCCGTCCGGCTGCGGAAAATCAACTTTTTTAAGAAGCATTAACCGAATGAACGACCTGATCGCATCCGCCAGAACGACGGGTAAAATCGTATATGAAGGGCTTAATATTCTGGATTCGAACATCAACGTTGTCAATCTCAGAAGGGAAATCGGGATGGTCTTTCAGAAGCCGAATCCTTTTCCGAAATCGATTTATCACAACATTACCCATGCGTTAAAATATGCTGGAGAACGAAGGAAATCAGTGCTGGATGATATCGTGGAAGAAAGCTTAACAAAAGCCGCATTGTGGGATGAAGTAAAAGACAGGCTCCATCAGTCGGCACTGTCATTGTCCGGAGGCCAGCAGCAGCGCCTCTGCATCGCGCGGACGCTTGCCATGAAGCCGGAAGTGCTGCTGCTGGATGAACCGGCTTCTGCCCTTGACCCGATTTCAAATGCGAAAATAGAGGAATTAATCGTTGCGTTAAAAAAGGAATATTCGATCATCATTGTCACGCACAATATGCAGCAGGCTTCAAGAATTTCCGATAAAACGGCGTTTTTCCTGAACGGTGATTTGGTGGAATACGACCGGACGGAAAAAATCTTCACCAATCCATCAGAAAAAAAGACAGACGATTATATCAACGGCAGATTTGGATAAGGAGGACGGCTTCATGAGCGCAGTTGCAGCAGTAAAGCAAAAAGAGGTGTACCGGATCAGCGATTTGAATCTGTGGTACGGCAGCCACCATGCATTAAAAAATATTAACCTGACCATTCCGGAATACGAAATTACCGCGATCATCGGCCCGTCCGGCTGCGGAAAATCGACTTTCATTAAGACGCTGAATCTGATGATCAATATGGTTCCGAACGTTAAAATGACCGGTGAAATCGCCTATGACGGAAAAAATGTGCTGAACAGCAAAGTCGATCTCGTCGAATTGAGAAAAAAAGTCGGTATGGTGTTCCAAAAAGGGAATCCGTTCCCGCAGTCGATTTTTGATAATGTCGCATACGGACCGCGAATCCACGGATTAAAAAATAAAAAAGAATTGCACGAAAGAGTGGAAAAAGCGCTGATTGACGTGGCGTTATGGGATGAAGTAAAAGACCGCCTTCAAGCCCCGGCGCTTGGCCTTTCCGGCGGACAGCAGCAGCGTTTGTGCATCGCAAGAGCGCTCGCGACGAATCCGGATGTTTTGCTGATGGATGAGCCGACATCTGCATTAGACCCTGTATCCACCTTGAAAATCGAAGAGCTCATGCTGAAGCTGAAAGAAAAGTACACGATCGCCATCGTGACTCATAATATGCAGCAGGCTTCCAGGATTTCTGACCAGACCGCTTTTTTCCTGATGGGAGAGCTCATCGAATGCAATGATACGGTCAAAATGTTTTCGTCTCCGGACGATGTGAGGACAAAAGATTATATTACCGGCCGATTTGGCTGATGGCAGGCTGCCGACTCATCGGCAGCCTTTTTATTATGCGAGGGGGAGGCTCCGGTCAACGAAAGGAAGCCGTTGGAAGAGGCTTTTTGGCATTGGAAATAGCAAAAAACAGGCTGTGTTGAGACAGCCTGTTTTTTTTAACGGGATAGAGCCTTGACGATGCTTTTTAAGCTCGATCCGCGCTTTAATTCGTATTTGCCCGCGCGGATTTTAGATTCGTAGCCCGCGTCTTTTACATAGTCTTTAAAATCATCTGCTGATGTGACAACTTTTTCTTTTTCGAGAATATCGGCAACCTCTGCCGTGCTCATGCCCTTTTTGATCTCAAGCTTGTATTTGGAGCCTTTTTTCTGCTCGTTGTCTTGTCCTGAGTCTTTCTCATTTTGGCTGGTGTCATCCTGTTTTAACGCCTTTTCTTTATATTGCAGAAGGTCCTGGTAATCTGTGCGTGTAAGCGAGACCTGATCATTGTCTTTCAAATATGTTTTGACATCGGCTTCACTGAGTTTGTTTTTTGAAGATTCTGCGTTTCCGCTGCCCGTCAGGTAAAAAGTGCCCGCCAGAACAGCCGTCGCCAAAATCATTCCCCCGGCGAAAGCTTGTACACTTTGTCTGGTCATACGAGCACCCTCTCATTATCCTTGATGATCGCTTTTACATCTTCAACAGAGACATGCTCTGCTTTGGCAATCGCTTCTTCTGACATGCCGTTTTGATATTTTGAAAGAATTTGTTTTGCGATATGCTGGCTGATGCCTGCGTTCGGTCTGCGGACAACGACGTTTGAATCGAGGAGCTCTTCCTCAAGCACCGTCATTTTCTTTTTCAGTTTATAGATTTCCTGCATGGCGGACAGCTGGAGCGTTTCCAGTTCCTGTTCAACTTCTTTAATCGGTTCTCTCTGAAAATATGAGAATGCGATCAGCGCAATGCTGACAACGAGCAGCGCAATGATAGCAATTTCCACGTTCATCACCTTCAATTCTTATTTTCTCCTTCTTTTTTATACCATAAAAACGCTTGCTTCAAAAGGAATTAATAAAAAAAATAAAAAATTTGTCGACAAAATTCATTTTCATTGGTGCCTTTGCATGATGTATAAGAACACAGGCTCTTCGGGGAGCGGCGTGGTAGTGAAGCGGCAAGCCGGGAAAACGCCTTTTCAATATAATATTCGAAACGGTTATTCGTTTTCTAGCGATCGTTTGCAAATAGATTCCGAACATTAGCCGTCCCTCGGAGTTGAGGATTCTATCCTGTCAGCGGCTTAAGCCGTGCCATGGCGGTCGATGAACTATTTCGGGACATAGCGCCCTAAAGAGGACAAATAAAAGAGGAAGGCTATTATTTTCGGCCTGCATGACCGGCAAACAGCAGAAAAGCATTTTTGGAAGGCGTATATGCCTCAAACTTTTGACTAAACCCGCACAAACTGAAAAAAACGCCTGGCATTCCGGCTTCAATAGTGGTATTATAGATAAGTCTGAACAGCAAATGATATATAGTTTGGAGGGAAAATAATGCGCGTAAATATTACTTTGGCTTGCACTGAATGCGGCGAGCGTAACTATATTACTAAAAAGAACAAGCGTAACAACCCGGATCGCGTTGAATTCAAAAAGTATTGCCCACGTGACAAAAAATCAACTTTACACCGCGAAACAAAGTAAGCAGCAGGAATTTTCCTGCTGTTTTTTTCAATTTGAAAGGGGGATCGATGTGAAGCGTTCGTTAAGAAGCGAGGTCAGAAATCAACTTGCAAAGCTTACGGATCAGGAATTTCGGCAAAAAACAAAGGCGATCCATCAGACGTTTTTGGAGTCGAGGGAGTGGGCGGAATCATCCGTCATCGCCATGACCATCTCAAGAAAGCCGGAGGTTCCGACAAGGCCGATTATTGAGCGGGCTTGGCGCGAAGGCAAGACGGTGTGCATTCCAAAATGCCTCCCTGAAACAAAAGAGATGCATTTCCGCCGCTTCAAAGATGACAGCGAGCTGGAGGTCGTCTACTTCGGGCTTCAGGAGCCGATCATACATAAAACAGAGCTGATCAAACCGGAGGACATCGATCTTATCGTCGTTCCGGGGATATGTTTTGACCTTGAGGGCTACAGAATCGGTTATGGCGGCGGTTATTATGACCGGTATTTGGAGGGCTATATGAATGAGACGGCTTCGCTTGCCTTTCACTGCCAAATCGTTGAGCGCGTTCCCCGCGAGGTGCACGACATCCCGGTGAAGCAAATTTTCACCGAGGAAAGGACATTCGTTTGCCGCTGAATAAATATTGCAAAATGAGACACGATACGGTTATAGGAGGGATGATATGAGGAAAATGACTTTTATTGTGCTGGGCACGCTTGCCGCTCTCGTATTTTTTCAAAACCGCTATCGTGTGATCAATTTCATTCTTGGCCGCGACCGAATCCGCCACTACTTCATTCATTGGATCATGAGAATTCCGTTTATCCGAAACAAGTTTATCCAGCAGGCGTTTTAAATCCCGTGCAAAAAACGGGATTTTTTCATGCGCGATGTGAAACCGCGCATGAAAGGGCGTTTCCTGTTATAATGAACAAAAACCATTGTGGAGCGACGCTATGTATTCATTTGATTACCTGTACTGGAATTTCATCAAACACCTCTTGGAACGGGACTATGAGCTCGTGCAGGCGCCGGCTTCGTTCGGGGAAGCCTGGCTAGAAGCCGGGGGAAGCGCACCGTACGATTTGATCCGCATCTACCGGCAGGATATTGATTTTAGACAGGAGCTCGTCCGCGATCTTGAGTCATTAGCAGATAGAACGGAGCGTTTAAGGGCCGCCTCAGGCAGACGGAAGCTTTCGGTTTTAACCGTTTATTTATCACAGCAAGCGCCTGTTGACGAGTGGGAAGACGTTGTCAGCCATTCGATTGAAGGCAAAAGAGTCAGCATTGCGCCGATATTCATCGATGAAGCCTCCATAGAGGAAGGCCTCAAGAAAATCGCCGTCGCCTTACACATACATACTGGCGGCTGGACGGAAGACATCAAGGATGCTACATACGAAGAAGCCAAGAAAATCAGGGTTGAAGTTTTGGAGGCTGCAAAGCGCAGGGAAGAAGAAAGAAAGCGGGAAGCGGCGCTTTTTGAAAGGGGAACGCCGATTGTCACCTGGTTTTTCGCCGGTCTTCAAGTCATCATGTTTCTTCTATTAGAAATATCGGGAGGCAGCCAAAATACCGAAACGCTCATTCGGTTTGGCGCAAAGGAAAACAGCTTAATATTGGCGGGGGAGTGGTGGAGACTGCTTACGCCGATCGTCCTCCATATCGGACTCGTCCACTTGTTATTTAACACGTTTGCATTGTTGTCGGTAGGAGCGGCAGCAGAAAGGGTCTACGGTTCATTCCGGTTTCTCGCGATTTACTTAACGGCCGGGATTTTCGGTTCGATCGGCAGCTTTTTGTTCAGTCCGTATCCTTCTGCGGGAGCGTCAGGGGCAATCTTCGGATGCTTGGGAGCCCTTTTGTTCCTCGCTTTTTCAAACCGAAAGGCCTTTTTAAAGACGATTGGAACGAATATTATCGTCATCATCATCCTGAACCTCGGGCTCGGCTTTGCCGTTTCGAACATTGACAACGCCGGGCATATCGGCGGCTTGATCGGGGGATTGCTTTCGGCAATGGCAGTCGGGCTCCCCGGGAAAAGGAACGCGGGGCAGCGGGTGATCGGCTGGGTTTCAGTCCTCGTCATTGGCGGAGGAGCGCTTTACTGGGGCTTTCATTCCGCGCCCGTTCAGGAAAGCGCCCTCCTGTATCAGGCTAAGAAGTGGTATGAAGAAGGCGAATACGAAAAGGTGAAGAATGCGCTGCAGGAAGCCGGCGAACGGAAAGATGCTTCAAGCGACATTTTGAAAATGCTCGCCGCTTCCGAATTTCAGCTCGGCGAATACGGCCCCGCTGAAAAAAGGCTCGCGGCAGCTGTTAAAAAAGACCCTTCAGATCATGCTTCCCTCTATTATTTGGCTTTGCTTTACACCAGTAAGGGAGAATTGACAAAAGCGGAACAGACCGTTGAAAAAGCGATAAAAGAAAAACCGGATGAAGCGATGTATCAAACGCTGAAGAATGAAATTAAAAATGAATTAGACAAGTAATCAAGTATGAAATGCTTCCGTTATGTTAAAAATGGTCTGAAAAACAGATCTTTTGACGGGAGCTTTTTCATGGGAAAAAAACAGTTTGTGAAGGAAAATCTGGCTGAAAATGTCAAATATTTAAATGAAAAATTGGGGATCGGCAAAAGCTTTGACATGATCCGGCTCGATGTGATCTACGCCGGAAGAAACATGGCCCTGTATTTGGTCGACGGGTTTGTAAAAGACGATATTACGCATCATTTGCTAAAAAATCTTTCAAAGCTTTCTCCTGAGTGTCTGGAAGACGATCCGCTCGAAAAGCTGATCAAAACCTATATACCTTATATCGAAGTTTCGACAGAGGATGACCTCGACAAAGCAGCAGACCAGGTGCTGGCGGGTCCGGCCGTGCTGTTTGCAGACGGTGTCGACCATGCCATTGTTATAGATGCCAGGACATATCCGGCGAGAAATCCTGAAGAGCCTGACAATGAACGTGTCGTCAGGGGATCGAGGGACGGTTTTGTCGAAACGATTGTATTTAACACAGCATTGACAAGAAGAAGAATCCGCGACCGTTCGTTGAGAATGGAGATTCTCCAAGTCGGGAGAAGAAGCAAAACGGACGTTGTCGTGTGCTATCTTGAAGACATCGCTGATTTGGAGAACGTGAAAAAGCTAAAAAAATCACTGGAAGCGATCGATACGGATGCTTTGACAATGGCCGAAAAAACGCTGGAAGAGTACATCGGCGGCCGACATTGGAATCCGTATCCGACGGTCCGCTATACAGAAAGGCCTGATACGGCCGCAGTACATTTGTATGAAGGCCACATCCTCGTCTTTGTCGACGGCTCGCCGAGCGCCCTGATTACGCCTGTAACCTTCTGGCACCATTTGCAGCATGCAGAAGAGTACAGAAATAAACCGCTGGCAGGGGCTTATTTGCGTATGGTTCGCTTTATATCGGTATTGGCATCGATCTTCCTGCTGCCGCTGTGGTTTTTGCTGTCCATTCACCCTGAACTGCTGCCGGACGCCCTTCATTATATCGGGCCTGATAAAAAGGGAGCGCTGCCGTTACTGGCGCAGTTTCTGATCATCGAATTAGGGGTCGATATGATGAGAATGGCGGCGATTCACACGCCGTCATCGCTTGCCACAGCTCTCGGTCTTGTGGCTGCGTTAATGATCGGCGAAGTGGCGGTGCAGGTCGGGCTCTTCTCCCATGAGGTCGTGCTGTATTTAGCCGTTGCGGCAATCGGCACGTTCGCCACGCCGAGTTATGAGATGAGCATCGCCAACCGCCTTGTCAGGCTCGCCCTTCTCATTGCTGCGGGGGCTTTTGGTCCGATGGGCTTTGTCATCGGCATTTTCTGCTGGATCATTTATCTGGTAAGGATGAAATCCTTTCATGTTCCTTATTTATGGCCGTTTATTCCCTTTGATTACAGGGCTTTCCGCGATATCGCGATTCGCACTCCGATGCCGCTGAAAAACAGAAGGCCCGTATTTTTAGACCCGCAGGACCCCGACCGCTAAAGTCTGTTTTCACAAATAGAAGACAGGCTTTTTTTTTGCTTGACGCCAACCGGGTTTATTTATACGCTATTGTTAGGTTTTTAAAAGAATGGTGGATGACATGAAAACAGCATACGATGTACAGTTGTTCTTGAAACGATTCGGGTGCTATGTGTATTTCGGAAATCGGGAGCTGGAGCTTGAGTATATGATGGACGAACTCAAAGAAATGCTTCTTGCAAACCTGATCGAAAAAAAAGAATGGGCACAAGCGATGTCGATTTTGCAGAATGAACTGACAAATATAAAGAGAAAATAAAACAGTTGGGTTTTAAGGGGGACTTATGATGAATGAAAGCTGGCTGGTCGGAGTCGACCTCGGGGGAACGACCGTAAAACTCGCTTTTGTAAGCGCTTATGGGGAGATCCGCCACAAGTGGGAAATCCCGACGGATAAATCTGGAAAAATGGTGACGGTAGACATCGCAAAAGCGATTGACAGCAAGCTGAAGGAAATCGGAAAGCCGAAACACATTTTAAAATGGATCGGAATGGGTGCGCCTGGACCGGTTAATATAGAGACGGGCGTTGTTTACAAGACGACCAATATGGGCTGGGAAAACTATCCGTTAAAAGACCATCTGGAGGCGGAAACAGGGCTTCCGGCCGTCATCGAAAACGACGCAAACATCGCCGCGCTCGGGGAAATGTGGAAAGGTGCGGGTGACGGCGCAAAAGATCTCATTCTCGTTACGTTAGGAACCGGTGTCGGCGGCGGCATTATCGTCAACGGTGAAATCGTCCACGGCAAGAATGGAGCCGGAGGAGAAATCGGCCACATTTGTGCTGCTGCAGAAGGAGGTGCCCCTTGCAACTGCGGGAAAACCGGCTGCATTGAAACGATTGCGTCCGCCACCGGCATTGTCAGGATCGCCAAAGAGAAAATTGCGGCAGGCGATTGTGAAACCGTTTTAAAAGATCACCCTGCACTATCTTCACGCGAAATTTTCGAAGCGGCTGAACAAAACGATCCGGCAGCAGCGTATGTCATCGAATATGTTACAAACCACCTCGGACTGGTTCTCGGCAATCTGGCAAGCTCCTTGAATCCTTCAAAAATCGTCATTGGCGGCGGCGTGTCAAAAGCGGGCGAAATCCTCCGCGCCAATGTTGAAAAATCGTTTAAAAAGTACGTGTTTCCAAGAGCTGGAGAGGCTGCTGATATCGTGATCGCTTCACTCGGAAATGATGCCGGCGTTATCGGCGGGGCGTGGATCGCAAAGAACGCATGGCTGCAAAGCGAGGCCCAGCTTCATTAAGGGAAGCTTTGTAAAAATGGATTGATTTTTTTAAAAAGACACGCTAAGATATAATTTAGTTATTTTTAACTTTTTTACTAAAACATGAAATTTATGGAATCTGCCCGAGTGCTGCATAGGGAGGTTTGGAATGCAAAAGTCATTTTTTTCGAAAATTTCGTTTTTGCTCATTGCGACATTGCTGATGTGGCTGAAAACGTATGTCGTGTATAAAACAAGCTTCAACATTAAAATCGAAAATTTTATGCAAGAGTATATTTTGTTCATCAATCCACTAAGTTTTTTGCTGTTTATTTTCGGATTCGGCCTGTTTTTTAAAGAAAAAAACAGAAATCGTTTTATTATCGGGGCGAGCATCGTTCTGACGTTCGTCCTCTTGGCAAATATGATTTTCTACCGTTTTTACAATGACTTTCTGACGATCCCGGTATTGTTCCAGACGAATAACATGGGCGACTTGGGAAGCAGCATCAATTCCTTGTTCATGCCTACCGATCTCCTTCTCGTCGTTGACATCATCATTTTGATGTGGCTGTACAAGCGCCAGCCGGAGAAAACCGTCGGTGCGGCGACAAGGAAAGAGAAGGCGGCTTACTTTCTGTTTGTCGCAGCCGTTTTCTTTTTTAATCTGGGAGTATCGGAAACAGAGAGGCCGCAGCTCTTGACGAGATCGTTTGACAGGGAAGTGCTCGTCAAAAACATCAGCCTCTACAATTTCCACATCTACGATGCCCTGATCCAGTCCAAGCAGTCTGCCCAGCGCGCACTGGCTGACAGCAACAGCCTCACCGAAATCGAAAACTATCTCAGCGCAAACCGGACTGACCCGAGCAAGAAAATGTCCGGAATCGCCAAAGGGCGCAATGTGATTTTAGTTTCATTGGAATCCACCCAAAGCTTTGTCTTGAACCGGAAATTGAACGGCAAAGAAATCACTCCTTATTTGAACGACCTGATCAAAAAAAGCTACAGCTTTGAAAACGTTTATCATCAGACAGGACAGGGGAAAACAGCAGATTCTGAATTCATCGTCGACAACTCTCTTTATCCTTTGGGAAGAGGAGCGGTCTTCTTTACAAATGCCGCAAACAAATATACGGCGATGCCTGCCATTTTAAAAAATCACGGCTACTATTCCGCGGTTTTTCATGCAAACAACAAAAGCTTCTGGAACCGGGACATCATGTACGAGTCGCTTAAATATGATAAGTTTTACGATGTCAAATCGTATGACGTAAATGATGAAAACTCGGTAGGGTGGGGATTGAAAGATAAAGAATTTTTTGAGCAGACATCAGAGCTGATGAAAAAAATCCCGCAGCCGTTTTACACCCGTTTGATCACGCTGACGAATCATTTTCCTTTTGAACTGAACGAAGAGGATAAAATGATCGACGAATTCGATTCGAAAAGCCGCACGCTGAACAGATATTTCCCGACCGTCCGCTATCAGGACGAAGCGCTTAAACGGTTCATTGAAAAGCTGAAAAAGGACGGACTGTATGATAATTCGATAATCGTTTTATACGGGGACCATTACGGAATTTCGGAAAACCATAATGAAGCGATGGGACAGTTCCTCGGCAAGGAAATCACGCCTTTTGAAGAAGTCCAGCTTCAACGAGTCCCGCTCGTGATCCACATTCCGGGCGTCACGGATAAAAAGCCGAAAACGATTGACACCGTCGGCGGTCAGGTAGATATCCGACCGACATTGCTCAACTTGCTCGGGATCGATTCAAGCGATCAAATCCAGTTCGGGAACGACCTGTTTTCCAGCGATAAAACGGAATTCACAGTTCTTCGCGACGGCAGCATCATTACGAAGGACCGCATATATACAGACGGCGTATGCTATGATAAATCAACCGGCGAGCCTGCGAAAGATCCAGAAAGCTGTGAAGCTTTTGCCGAAAAAGCAAAACAGGAGCTTTCATACTCTGATCAAATCATTTACGGGGATCTATTGAGATTTTATGACAGTGAACGTTTAAAAAGTCACCGAAAGAAAAGCAATAAAGAATAAGAAAAAGCTTCCGTGCATTGGCCGGAAGCTTCAGCATGTAGAGAAAACGATGTCTTTTCTACAGGCTTTTTTGTTTATGTGCTGTTTCTTTAGATATTCATCGGATTTTAGATACAAAAAGAGAGCTCCCACATATCTGGCCCTGCTTGGCTGGGTATGTGGCAATCTGTTCTGGCATGCGGCTGTGAGGAGAACTTGTTCAATCACATTCCGTTTTCCCCTCAACCTGCAATAGCGAAGCCCCTGCAGCTGTTTTGAATCTGCAAAGCTTTGCTCTATTTTTTTTATTGGGTTTTCCCTGAAACAGACAAACGATTTTGTCTGACCTTTACTTTGTGGTCCTCCTACTCATGCCGGTGATGTTTTCGCTGTAGTAAGGCTTAACCTTTTCAATGATAAAAGAGAAGTCTATGTGTTTATCAATTTGTTTTTCGAAGTGATGATCCTCTTCGACGAGTTGATCAAGCAGAACAAATTCGGCTGCGTCGTGTGAAACATGAGAAAGACACCATCCTTTTTAGTCTTTCTTTTATTACAGGAGAATGGATATTTTAAGGAAAAATAAAGGCTGTCGAGATTTTCTCGACAGCCTCCTTTGCTTTTGTAAGTATATCCACCAAAGTCCATTTTATGGACGGGATTGATATGATTCATCGAGTGGATTTGCCCTGTTTATGATACCTGTTTCATTTCTTTTCTGGAGCGGTCTTTCTTGTGGTATCCAATAAAATAAATGAGACCGACAAACACGGCTCCGCCAATGACATTGCCGATAAAGGCCGGAATGATGTTTCCGATAAACTGCCCCCACGTGAACGAGCCTGCAAAAATGGCTGCGGGAATCACAAACATGTTGGCGACAACGTGCTGAAATCCGATTGCCACAAAAGCCATAATTGGGAACCAGATGCCAAGGATTTTTCCTGCTCCGTCTTGTGCGCCGAAAGAAAGCCATAACGCAAGACATACAAGCCAGTTACAGCCGATGCCGGAAATGAGAACCTTGCCGAAGCTCATATCGAGTTTTCCTTGTGCAACGGCGATCGTTTTTTCCAAATAAGGACCTGTTTCAGTCAAACCAACCAAATGTCCGAAAAAGTAAGCAACAAACAGTGCTCCGATTAAGTTCATCATCGTGACGATTCCCCAGTTAACCGCCAATTGTTTTAATGATATTTTTCTTGAAAATAAAGCCATCGCAACGGACATCATATTCCCTGTAATCAATTCAGCGCCAGCGAGCACCACAAGTATCAGACCGACAGGAAATACGGCAGCTCCGATCAGGCTGGACAGGCTTCCCCATTCTTTCGGCAGGTCGCCGATTACCCTGATGTCAAGCAAGTACCCAAGCGCGATAAATGCGCCGCCTAAAAACCCCAATACAAGCAGAGACGGCAGCGGGAGCTGTATTTTTTTCATCCCTGCTTCAATTGCTGCATCCGCTATTTCATCCGGTTTTCGAAAAGCCATACTAAAACCCTCCAATATTTCTTCTTTTTTCACAGTTATGGCAGAAAGACAATAAAAAAAGGCAGCACTCAAATAACCTGTGTCAACCAGGCGTTCGAATGCTGCCTAACTTGTATGCAGACCCATACAACAAAATCAAGCAGAATTAAGATATTGAAAGAGAATATATACAGTTCGTGCATACATTCCAGTGCTTTTGTCTTCTATAGCCGTAACAACATTATATCAAATGTGACAAAAATGTGTCAACGACAAATATGCTAGCTTTGCAGCGCTTCTTTTTGATCAAAGACAAACACAGATAAAGCGGGATGGTCCTCAATTTTTATATCAGAAAACACATGAACTAACCCAGCCCAGATCAGCTCCTCTCCATTCCATCCGGCGTTCGTTTGGGATAAAGATCTTGAATCAGGATTGTCCGGGCCGCATGCACCATTTCTCTTCCTTCAGGTCTGCGGGGATAAACTGCTCGCTTGCACTCAGATTTCTGTACAGTGTTGAGACTGCCATGTTTTCTACAAATACAGTATGAATCCTTTCAGGCCCTTTCCCGAACAGTTCTTTGCGAAGTTTTCGAATAATATCATTGAACTTATGAATTTTCTTAGACATGCTGAAGCTTCCGTGCATTGGCCGGAAGCTTTTTTGGCGCTGTCGGAATACAGTAGAGAAACATTTCAAAAAACATCGTGTTTACCTTTGTTTTGTTGTGATATAATCATTTTGATAATGATTCTCTTTATCAAAACTCGGAAAGAAGGAATGAAAGATGACTCATAGATGCAAGAAAATCACGGCGGCTTTTTTTGCCTTATTATTGATTGCAGCCTTGGCAGCATGCGGAAATCAATCAGCGAACAAAGGCTCTTCTTCAGGCTCAAAGCAGAAAGAAACCATTACATACAAGGCCGAAAACGGAACGGTTAAAGTCCCTAAGCATCCAAAACGGGTGGTCGTCTTGGCCGATGACTATTACGGATATCTCAAGACGCTCGGCATTCACGTGGTCGGGGCTTCTGACAGAGTATTCAAAAACCCGTACTTCAAAGGAAAAACCGATGGCGTGACAAACATTGGCGACGGAGTTTCAGAAGAAAAAATCATTAATTTAAAACCCGACCTGATCATCGTTTGGACAACTCAAGGGGCGGATGTCGAAAAGCTGGAAAAAATCGCGCCTACGGTCGCTCTGAAATACGGAAAGGGCATGAGAGAACAACTCGAAGATTTCGGGAAGATGACAGGGACGGAAGATAAAGCGGAAAAATGGCTGGCTGAGTGGGACAAAAAAGTTGCGGCGGCAAAACCGAAGGTTCAAAAAGCCGTCGGTGACAAAACGGTCTCCATTATGCAGACGAACGGCAAAGAGATTTACGTGTTCGGCGAAAAATTCGGACGGGGCGGAAGCATTGTCTATAAAGAACTCGGATTAAACGCCACGAAGCTAACAAAGGAAAAAGCCATCAGCACCGGCCCCGGGTATACGAGCATTTCGTTGGAAAAGCTGCCTGACTTCGCCGGAGACTATATTTTTATAGGTCCTTGGCAATCAGGCGGAGACGACGGCGGTGTGTTCGGCACTTCCATTTGGAAAAACCTCGGCGCCGTCAAAAACGACCATGTCTATAAAATCGACCCGATCGGCTTCTATTTTTCCGATCCGATTTCATTAGAAGGACAGTTGAAATTCATAACGGACAGTTTAACGAAATAGAATAAAAGAGCTGCTTGATTTGCGGCGCTTCCGTCCTTGGGGCGGAAGCTTTTTTATGATTGATGTTCGCCGAACAAGCATTCTTCATATGCTATTGTGGGAGGGATCATTGATGGCATTCATCAACATTAAACCGGAGTTAAAACAAGACATGTCAAGATTGTCAGACATCCTGAACATTCCCGAACCGCTTTTAGTCAGTGCGAACCTTAACGCGGACGTCGGGGAATTTTATTTTCCCGGATTGCATCCACAGGCAGGAAAAGATGCGGCGGCAGCAGAAACATATGAACAGCTGCAATTATTGGTGAATGGAGAGCCCGGGCTGGAAAATGAGCCGTGGCTGACTGATACGGTGATATATGATTCGCAAACGCTGAAACACGAAATTGAAAAAATCGCGGAATGCTTTCCGTTTGTCACATACCATAGTATTGGACGCTCTGTATTGGGCCAGCCGATATACGAGCTGAACATCGGAGCTGAGCATGCTGAAAAAAGAACGCATATCAATGCTTCTTTTCATGCGAACGAGTGGATCACCACTTCGGTGCTAATGAAGTGGGTCAAAGAATATTGTCTGTCTTTATGCAAAGGCGGTGAGATTCTCGGTTTTTCGCCGCTCAGGCTTTTTCAGATGACGAAGCTCTCAATCGTTCCGCTCGTGAATCCCGACGGAGTCGATCTTGTGCTGAACGGCCCGGAGCATCTCGGAATAAATCTTGAGCCCCTTGATGAAATGAACGAATATCAGTCTGAATTTAGGGAATGGAAAGCGAACATTAACGGAGTCGATCTGAACAACCAATTTCCGTCTTTTTGGGAAATCGAAAAACAGCGCAAGCCTCCTAAGGCGCCCTCATACCGGGATTATCCGGGAGACGCTCCGCTTACAGAACCTGAAGCGATCGTCATGCACGATCTAATCGAGAGCCGGCCGCCTGACCGGCTTATAGCGCTTCATACGCAAGGGGAAGAGATCTATTGGGGCTATGAAGGATTCGAGCCTCCGGAATCTGTCAATGTTGTTCAAGTGTTTGAGCGGCTCAGCGGTTATAAAGGCATCAGATATATTGACAGCTACGCCGGTTTCAGGGATTGGTTCATCCATTTTTACGGCAAAGAAGGATACACCGTTGAGCTTGGAAAAGGGAAAAACCCTTTACCCATAGCCGATTTTGACGATATATATTGTAAAAGCAGAGGAATTCTTTGGGCATCTTGTTTTTTTGAAAGCTGAAACCTTTACCGGCGCCACATCGTAAAGGTAGGCAGCGAAACATTTACGGAGGGAGAATGGCCGGTTTGAGAGTTTCATTATGGATCATTGCCGCTGTGTTTACCGTTTTAACAGCCGCCTGCACACCTTCGCAATCAGGCGGTTCAAAGGGCTCCTACAATGCGGATTCTGCTGGAAAGAATCATAGCGATGCAAAAGAAGAAAAGATAATACCGGTGAAGGACCGGTATTTTGATGCGGCGGCAGGGTGGCTTGATAATGAAACGATATTATATACCGCAACTGACCCGGTTGCGGGAAGTGAAGTAAAGTCATATGATATATTTACAGGGACCAAGAAAACGATATACAAAACCGATGAACGGCTGATCACAGCTGAACTGAACCGTAAAAAAGACATGATCCTCATCCAAACCGCCGGAGACGGCTCCGAGTTCAAATTGACGCTGATGAATGTGCGGGGCGAAAAGCTGTTTACAAAAGGTTTTAACACGAACGAACTGCAGGTTGACTGGAATGAGTTTGATCCTTATCTTCTATATGTGACGGCATTCACGAAAGATTGGAACTATCATTCATATTTGATCAATGCAAAAGAACAGACAACGGAGCAAAACATTGCCCAGGCTGCCTTTGTTCATTGGACATCGCCCGATTCATTCGATTATGTAAAGTGGGATAACAGGGACCGGGAAAAGCCGGCCCCTGTGTATTCCTATGACATACCGGCGGGAAGGCAAACGAAGCTTGCCGATGATGCGCTGCTTTCCGACGTGTTTGACAATGTCAGGCTGGTCGTGACATCATCGGGTAAAAACGGGTACGGGACCTACATATTTTCTGATGTGAAGTCATCGGAAAAACGGCTGTCTGTCACGCTCCCGCTGTTTTCCGATGATACAGGACAGTCGCCTATGGAATACGGCTATGATCAGAAAAACGAATGGTTTTACACGTATCAGCCGGGTGCATCGAGCTCCCTGTGCGATCTGATCGCCATCAGCCTTAAGACGGGGGAGCGGCGCGTGATTCAGAAGAGTGTGGAAATGCTTCCGATCACCGTGTCTCCAGACGGTCAATATCTATTGTACGGCTATGCGCACGATGAGATCATTTCACTCGGTTCGAAAACAATAGAACCACTTGTAGTCAAAGAATAGAAAGGAGCATGTTGCGATGGCAATAGCAGACGTAACCATCATCCCGATCGGAACGGAAACCCCGAGTGTGAGCAGTTATGTAGCGGAGATTCAAACGATTTTAGAAGGGTTTCAAAAGGAAGGAAGAATCAAATATCAGCTGACGCCGATGAATACCTTGATTGAAGGGGAGCTAAGCGATTTATTTCACGTCATTCAAACCATCCATGAAGCCCCTTTTCAAAAAGGGATACACAGGGTGGCCACAAACATCAGAATCGATGACAGGCGCGATAAGAAAACGACAATGGAAGGCAAACTGTCAAGCGTTCAAAAACATTTAAACAAATAAGCCCAAGCTTAAAAGCCTTGTTCCGTTTCATAACGGAACAAGGCTGTCCATTCAGCGGCAGAGGCGGTCTTTAGTGAGCCGTCGGATACCCGCTGTTTATAATTGTCATTACCGTAAACCAGCCGAAGACAAAAAAAGCCGCTCCTCCGAACAATATCCCGAGAACGTTGATTTGTTTAAGCGAACGAAGTGCCCCAACAGCAGATAATATCGTGACAAGGCCGAAAATGATCACGAGCAACATCAATATTAACCCCCTTCGTTTGGATCCCCTGCAGTTTATTTCCAATTTTATTTTAACCGTTTTCATTAGCTTTGTCGAGTGGAACATGGTTCATTGAAAGTTTCTCACAAAACGTTCATAATGAGACTGAGGTGAAAAGGATGAAATGGAGAAGAATGCCGTTAGGGCCGATTCAAACAAATGCGTATATTTTAGCAAATGATGACGGCGCCTGCTTAATATTTGATCCCGGCGGTGAAGCCGGTAAACTGAATGCTTATATAAAAGAACATCATCTTAGACCGCTCGCCGTTCTATTGACGCATGCCCATTTTGACCATATCGGAGCTGTTGACAAGGTGAGAAAAGAGTGGGATATTCCCGTCTATGTCCATAAAAATGAAGCGGAATGGCTGACAGATCCTTCATTAAACGGGTCGTCTCTGTTAACTGGTCAGGCTGTTACAGCAGAGAAAGCCGACCGGCTGATCGACAAAGAGCACGAGCTGAAAATCGGTCCGTTCAAGCTTCAGGTTCTTTTTACGCCAGGCCACTCGCCCGGAAGCGTCTCTTATTATGCAGAAGAGGAAAACCTGATCATTTCAGGCGATGTTCTGTTTAAAGGGAGCATCGGCCGCACAGATCTCCCGGGCGGAAGCCACGATGTTCTAATGGACAGCATTCACAAAAAGCTGCTTACTCTTCCTGAAGATACGCTCGTATTGAGCGGACACGGCCCTGAGACGGATTTGCTGACGGAACAGGAACAAAATCCGTTCATCAACGGCTTCACATTATAAAATGAAAAAAGAGACGAAATCCAGGCGGATCGTCTCTTTTTTCGTGCCTTAATGGCCTCCTTGCCCGGGGACCATAATAAACACGGAATAGTATGTAAACGCGGCAAAAAAGACCGTCAAGTATGCGCCGAAAATATAAATGTACATCCGTTCTGTCAAGTTAAGATACGATAAGAACACGAAGAAAACAGTTTGGCCGAAAAACAGCAATGACGCATCTTTCATATCTCCTAAATAAAACATGACCGCAAAAATACCTGTCCAGAAACCTAACACGCGGAACATGCGATTCATTGATATCCCTCCCAGAAAGCCCCTTTGTTTCTATTATAGATCAATCGCTCTTGGAATGTAAACATTTTCATTTTGGGAAAATCAATTCATTTTTTACAATTTTGTGATAACGGAATGTTTTTTGCACGTGTTTAATGAAACAAGATTCCGGGTACTAATCATAACAAAGACAGGACAGAACAATACAGAGGCGGAAACCAACCATGGAAGAGCTGATCTTTTATTCTTACCCGAGCTGCACGTCATGCAGGAAAACAAAGCATTGGCTGAAAGCGAATCAGATCGATTTTAAGGAACGCCATCTGTTCAGGGAGACGCCGAATCAAGAGGAATTAAAACACATTCTGTCTTTGACAACGGAAGGATTCGATGAAATATTGGCGACGAGGAGCCAAGCATTCAAAGAGCTCAATTTGAATATCGAGGAGCTGACGGTGAGCGAAGTAGTAGACTTGCTCATTGAAAAGCCGAAGCTCTTGAGGCGCCCGATCATCGTCAACGGTGAAAAGCTTGTTGTCGGATATAACCCCGGCGAGCTATTAAAGCTATTAAAGAGAAGCGCTTTGCAACGCTCTGTTTCGTGAAAAAACCGAAGATATGCTGAAAAAACTTCATTTTCAGCAATCTTCGGTTTTTACGCTTGGAAACTGGGCTAGCTGGATTCGAACCAGCGCATCACGGAGTCAAAGTCCGTTGCCTTACCGCTTGGCTATAGCCCAATGCCGCTACAAAATTAGTGTTGGCAAAATCGCTTGTTTTATACATAAGCATTTCCGTTTTTGATAAGGAGGATAGTTATGAAAAACAAACATTCAGCCCTGTATCATTATTTAATCAAACGATCGGACAAAATAACGAATCAATGGTTATCCAAAACGTCCGGCATCTCGTCGCCCGATAAGGCAAAGCCGTATATCCGGGCGGTTGCCCACCTATTGACAGCGCATCAGCCGGAAAAAGAATGGGAGGAAGCGCTGGATTGTGCGAGAGAAATGGCGCGGGACAGGGCAGCGAGCCAAGTTCCCATCTATGAAAGCATAAACGGAATCAACGTGTTCCGGAGAATTATTATTGATGAAATCGGGATGTTTTCTCATGAAGAAGCACCCGAAAGTTCCAAGTGCGACGTGTTGGAATGGAGCAGACGGCTCAATTTGATAATGGATGAAATCATCGGGCAATTCATGACGGAATATGATCTGTTGACGATGAGCCAATTAAAGACCCAAAATGAAATGATTCATGAATTAAGCGCCCCGGTGATCCCGATATCAAGCCATATAGGCGTTTTGCCGATCATAGGAGAAATCGATACACATAGAGCGAAGGGGATTTTGGAATCCGCTCTTGAGCGATGCGCAGGGCTCCGTTTATCGCATTTATTTATCGATATTTCCGGGGTTCCGATCATCGATACAATGGTTGTTTATCAGTTGTTCAGAATACTTGACACAACGAAGCTCTTAGGAATTGAAGCGACGATCTCCGGCATTCGTCCCGAAATGGCCCAGACGGTGGTCAAACTGGGCATCGATTTTTCCAATGTCAAAACAGAGCAGAATCTCGCAAAAGCTCTTTCGAAGAAAGGGTTCCGCATCCTGGAAGAAGGCGATGGCACATATAAAAACACGGTTTGAAGAGCAGTATTGTAAAAAATATGAGCCGGAAAAAGCAATTTTCGTGTTTCATAATCTTTTTTTGTCCCACGATAACGGCATATTTCCGTTTTTTGCGGATTTGAAGCTTCCGATGCTTTTCGCTTAAACTGCGATTAGAAAGGAGGCGTAACGATTGTGTACGCGATTGAATCATTAAGCGGGAAATTGATCGAAGAGGCGTGTGCGATGAGAGCTTCTGATATTCATATCGTTCCGGGGGAAAAAGAGGCGGTTATCCGCTTTAGAATTGATGATGAACTATTTCAAAAGGGCAGACTGACGAGAATGGAGTGCTCAAGGCTCATTTCTCACTTTAAATTTCTTTCTTCAATGGATATCGGGGAGCGAAGGCAGCCGCAAAGCGGTGCTTTAACCATTAAAGTGAACAATCAGCCCGTTCACTTGAGAATGTCGACTTTGCCTACCATATACGACGAAAGCCTGGTTATTCGCGTATTGCCGCAGGCAAGCGCCCCGCCGCTCAGAAGCCTGTCTTTGTTTCCAAACGCAACGGCAAAGCTGCTGTCTTTTCTGAAACATTCCCACGGTCTGCTGATCTTCACAGGTCCAACCGGTTCGGGAAAAACGACGACCCTGTACTCGCTGATCGAGTATGCCAAACAGCATTTCAACCGCAATATTATCACGCTGGAGGACCCGGTTGAATCCAGAAGCGAGCATGTTCTTCAAGTACAGGTGAATGAAAAAGCGGGCATGACGTATTCAGCAGGTTTAAAGGCTGTTCTCCGTCATGATCCCGACATGATCATCCTCGGAGAAATCCGCGATGCCGAAACAGCCAAAACCGCCGTCAGAGCTGCGCTGACGGGACATCTTGTATTATCTAGCATGCATGCGAAAAACGCAAAAGGAGCTATATACCGGCTGCTTGAGTTTGGCATTCATATGACCGAAATTGAGCAGACGCTTGTCGCTATAAGCGCACAGCGTCTCGTCAACCTTGTTTGTCCGTTTTGCGGGGAGCGGTGTTCTTTGTATTGCAGGATGTCGGGGAACGGAAGAAGAGTGAGCGTTTTTGAGCTTTTGTACGGGAAGAGTCTGAACCTGTGCATAAAAGAGGCAAAAGGCGCATACGTGAACAGCCGTTTTGAAACGCTGAGAAAATTGATTCGAAAAGGGATAGCGCTCGGCTATCTCCCGAAGGAAACTTATAACAGATGGGTGCATCATGAGACTGAATAACATAAGATGGCCCCTTCGGAAGCAGGCGGAGCTGTTTGAGAAGCTCGGCGAAATGATGATGAACGGGTATACGCTTCTCGACGCTTTGAATATGCTTGAGCTGCAATTCGACAATAAGCAAAAAGCGGACATTTCATTCGGAAGAAAAAAGCTGGCAGAAGGTTATCCCGTTTTTCAGGTTTTGAATATGATTTCGTTTCATAGGGACTCCGTCAGCATTGTTTATTTTGCCGAGCAGCACGGAAATTTGCCATTCGCTTTCAAGCAAAGCGGCGAATTGCTCAGCCGCAAAGTCGACCAGTCCGAAAAATTGAAGAAGGCTGCAAAATATCCGTCATTCCTGGTTGCAACGGTCTGTCTCATCGCCTATATTATGAAATCGGCGATTATTCCGCAGTTTTCCGCGATCTATGACTCCATGAATATCGAAACATCTTTTCTGACCTCCTTCATCTTTTTATTTTTTGACAGCCTCCCGCTGTTTTTTATGTGCATTCTCATCATTGCTGTGGTTTTGTTAACGTATTATGTTTCGATTTTCCGAAAAAAAGCCCCGGAAGAAAAAATGGCCCTCCTCGTTAAAATCCCGCTGGCAGGCAGAATCCTCAAATTATTCAACAGCTATTTTTTATCGCTTCAGCTAAGCAATCTTTTAACATCGGGATTGTCTGTATATGACAGCTTAAAAGCGTTTGAGAGCCAGCCTTTTTTGCCGTTTTTTCACAAGGAAGCAAAGCGCATGATCGAAAGGCTGAAACAGGGGGAAGCGCTGGAACAGATGCTGGACAGGCATCCGTTTTATGAAAAGGATCTCTCCAAAGCGGTGGCTCACGGTCAATTGAACGGTCATCTCCACAGGGAGCTATATTCATACAGCCAATTTTTGATCGACCGGCTTGAAAAGAAAGCGGAAAAGTGGACAAGCATGCTTCAGCCTCTGATTTACGGATTTACCGCAGCCATGATTTTAATCCTCTATCTGTCGATGCTTTTGCCAATGTATCAAATGATGAATCAGTTATAAAGGAGGACATCCATTTGAATGAAAAGGGATTTACGCTGATAGAAATGCTGGTCGTTATGCTTGTCATCTCAATTCTGCTCTTAATTACGATCCCGAATGTGACGAAGCATAATCAAAACATTCAAAAGAAAGGCTGTGAGGGATTGATCAATATGGTTCAGGCCCAAATTACCGCGTATCAGATGGATCACGACGGGAAAACGCCAAGTCTTGGAGAGCTTGAATCAGAGGGATATATCAAGAAAAATTTGGCGTGTCCTAATGGAAAATCGATCGTGATTTCAAATGGCAAGGCACAAACACAATAATGGGAAGGGACCAAACAGGGTTTACCCTTCTAGAAAGTTTAACCGTGCTATTGATCAGCTCGATCATGCTGATTCTTTTGTTTGACAGACTGCCTTCCGCATATGACGCAAGGATCGTCAAGCATTTTGCCGAACAGCTTGAAGGCGATTTGCTTTATGCTCAGCAGGCAGCGCTCGCTCAAAACAAAAAAATAAACGTGCTGTTTGATGCTGATCATTGTGAATACACCATCAAGCCTGCGGATGAGAGCTTGACTCCTTATCTTATCAGGGAATATGATCACAAAATTGCCATCAAAAAGTCGACGCTCAGACAACATTTCACATACAGCCCAAACGGGGCTCCGAGTCAAGGAGGAAAGATGTTGATTGAAGCAAACCGGGCCTCCTTTGAACTGACGATTTATTTAGGAAGCGGTAAGATCAATGTTCAAAAAAAATAGAGGCTTTATGACAATCGAAACTGTTTCTGCATTCAGTATATGGGTGATGATAGCGGCTCTAATGATTCCCGTGTACCATCAGCTTGAATTAAAAGCTGAGATGGCAAAAAAAGAAGAAGCCGGGTACCGCATATTAGATGAGAAGATCAGCGGCTACATGCTGACCGGTCGCTACAAGCCCGCTGAAACCGTGTTTTATCAGGGAGCCGCATATTTGATTGAATGGGAGGAAAAAGGAGAAGAATATGAAGTCTGCATCTCTGTTGAAAACAGGCATGACCGTCAGTATTGCCTTGCGATTCTCAAAACAAAAGGGCTTTACCCTTCTTAATGTTTTGCTGTCATTAACGGTCTACATGTTTATCGCCGGAACGGCTGCCACGATTTTTCAGCTGTTTTTATCCCCGGGTGTCAAAAAAAATGAAATTCGCCCGGAAGAATGGACGATCACAGCTGAACAAATGCAGAAAGAATGCAAAGAAGCCGTTGCCGTTAAAGTGGCAGACAACGGACAGGCGCTTGAAATGACGAATTCCTCAGGTGATGCCGTTCGTTATGAACCGTATCAGGCGCTCATTCGAAAACGAGTGAATTCTAAAGGCCATGTGCCGATGCTGCAGCATGTCAAACGCATCGCATTCCGGCTTCAAGATCACCAAGTCATCATTGAAGCAATCAGTCTTAACGGTACTCAATACCGTGCGGCATTTCCGATCTATCATTCTTTATGAAGGTGATTCATGTGAATAATTCCAGAGGCTTTATTTACCCTGCAGCGGTTTTTTTGGCGATGATCTGCATGCTTTGCGCCGCCCATTCGACAGCGGCTTTTATGACGAAGCATGCTTTTATCAAACAGACGAAAGATTTTTACATTCAGCAAAATCTTCTGCAAAATGGAATCCTTCACTCCATCAGGCACATGCAAGACGAAGAAGCTGGAGAGGAGAACAAAGCGTATGGCTCTGTGATGTATGCCATTGCTTCAGCCGGCAAGGAAACGAAGCGTGTCAGGCTAAAAGTGAAGACGGCAGCTGATTCTGAAAAGACTGCTGATTTTCAATTCCATCTAAGGAAAAAGACCATCAGTCACTGGAAAGAGCATTAGCGATCAAAACGGTTTGGTGTATAAAAAAGAGAGGGGCTGACAACACTTCATCATAAGAGGACTCTCTCATGAGGTGATTTGATGAAAACGAACGATTATGTGAAATATATGACAGAACAGCTTGTCAAATATATGGACACGCCGAAACAAGAAAGAAAAGAAATGAAAGAAAGACGCAGGGAAAGCAAACCGCCGTCCCGCATTTTTCGGTGGTTCGGCATTCTCCCGCTCGGCTGTATGATGTTTTTTAAACGTCATAAATAGCGAAGCAAAGGGCCGTTATTCCGCCCAGGTACGGACATGGTCCGGGCATACCGAAAATGAAGCCGCTTTTCAACAGAAAGCGGCTTATTTATATTCTTCGACGACTACCACTTTATTTATTTTATGGGTTGAGGGCTCATATGAAATGGTGACAAATACGCCAAATTTTCGATTTCCTTCGCTTAATGTTACATGATATTGCTTTACTGCTTCATCGGTTCGTTTTCGGTCCCATACTTTTTGAGTGAGCCGGACTTCAGCTGCAGGGTATCTTTTTTTCGCTGCCTGGACAGCTTTTTCTTCCCATTTTGTCATGCCGGCTGTTGTTTGCTCTGCCGCATGTATATCAAGCGGTCCGGCGATTATTGGCAGTAAAAAAAAGCATGACACGATGATTTTTTTCAGCATGGGTCATCATCCTTTCTCCCCTATTTTTTTCCTCGTTCATTTGGTTTATACGGAAAAATAAGAATAACATGTGTATTTTATAAAGAACTTCATATTTTTCAAAAAGATGAGAATTTGAGAGATTTTTTGAGGATTTAAACGATAATGTTCTGTAAAACGAACTAAATCGACCATTTCGGCAGTTTTCAATTCAATGGGTTGTTCTTTATACTCTAACTGTAAGGTTCTTTAAAACGAACGAAAAGCTGCTAGGAGGGTAGTCATGATTCGATTATCTCGAACTAGGAGATGCCGAAAAAGAAGCAAAAAGGCAGTCATCGGTTTTCAAATAATTTTGATCATTTACCTTTTGATTGGATTGGGGAGTCAGCTGAATCATTATACGAACGCATCATTTCATGATGTGGAAACATACAGCTTGACGATGAAAGCGTCTGCAAAATTTAAGGACATAGATGATAAGGTGTGGGACGGAAGCGATTTAAAGCTTCATAAACAGACAAAAACAAAAGGAAACACTTGTGCGCCGTTGGTTTTATTTGCTGAATTTAAAAACAGCGGCAAACACATTACTTCTTCTGAATGGAAATGGGAGCTGCACAAAATCGATGGTTCTTCAAAGTCGAAAGACGGGACTGTCATCGATAAAGGTACGATTGGCAAAGAAACAAAAAGCCGTGTATACAGGATAGAGTCAAATCGCGCGACAAAGGGAGGAACTTACGTTTTTAAATTGATCAAACCTGAAGGGCATCCCGATCACAAACGGGGAAAGCCGTTTATTTGGTCAAAGGCGATGAAGCTGAACGACTGCAAGGAAAAAACGCCGAAGCCTCCAAAAAAGGCCGAGTCTCATCGTAAGTCTGAGTCAGAAAAAACGAACAAGGTGGAGCGGAAAGAACAAACAAAAGATACAGATGCCAGCCAATCTGTTCGTGAGGAAAAAAATAAAGAGAAACATTCATTAGAAAGCGGGGATGAGTCATGAAAAAAATCATGAAATGGGTCAGCAATATCTTATATGTGATTATTTTCACGCTGATCATTGGGACGGTTATCGTCGTGATTTCGACAAAATCGTCCGGCGGGGAGCCCCAGCTCTTCGGATATCAATTGAAGACGGTTTTATCGGGTTCGATGGAGCCGGAATTTAAAACGGGGTCGATTATCGCCGTTCAAAAGGTTGACAATCCCGAGGCATTGAAAAAGGGCGACATTATTACATTCATGCAAGACCAGAACACAATGGTTACTCACCGAATTATCGGTATAACAAAAAATAAATCAAATCTCATGTTTCAGACAAAAGGGGACAACAACCAAAATCCTGATTCCGATCCAGTTCTTTCGGAAAATGTTGTCGCCAAATATTCCGGAATTACGGTTCCTTATGCCGGATATCTGTTGGACTTTGCCGGCAAACCGATCGGCACGGCCATCTTATTGATCGTACCGGGCCTATTGCTAATCCTTTATGCGGTGATCACTGTTTCGGCGGCATTGCGTGAGATTGAGCAAAAAGCAAAAGCGATCGAAACTGCCGGCAAAGACCGGGTTTCAATGTAACTTTCGTTGGTCACCTGTTATTCAGGTCTCCATATATAGATTTTCTTATTATAAAAGGAGGAGTTATCATGGGTACAAAGAAAAAAATCGGATTGGGAGTTGCATCCGCTGCTCTTGGACTGGCATTAGTAGGAGGAGGAACTTGGGCTGCGTTTAACGATATCGAATCGACTCATGCTACTTATGCAGCAGGAACGCTTGACTTAAATGCAAAAGAAACGTCTGCAAGAGTGAGCCTGTCAAACTTAAAACCGGGTGATAAATTCAAAAAAGAATTTACCTTTAAAAATGACGGATCATTGGCTATTAAAGAAGTGTTAATGCAAATGGGCTTCAGCAATTTCGTTGACGGAAACGCGAAAAACGGCGGGAAAAACTCTGCCGAGGATTTCCTGAAACAGTTTAAAGTGAGCGTACTGACGGTCGGCGTTGAAGGCGGAAACGGCTATCCTAAAAACATCATCCTGGATTCCGCAAACCTCTATGACTTGTACAATATGTCTGTGAAAAAAGATAAAGCATCAATGGACAAAGTCAAAAAGCTGATCGAGCCTGGCTTCCTGCATGACAACGGCAAAATCAATGTAGCGACAATCAACGGAAAGACTGCGCCTGAGTACGACGGAATTCCAAAAGATCCGTACGATTTTGACAAAGTCGAAATGGTCATTGAATTTGTCAATGACACAACAACAGACAGCAACGGCAACATGGTGCAGAACAAATATCAAGGAGATTCTGTACAGCTCGATTTCTCGTTTGAAGCTACTCAATGGAACGGCCTGACCATCGACGGAAATAAACATGCCGATGAAAAAGGTTATGTAAAAGAGAACGAAAGAGCGCACAGTGAAGATAAATAAACGAATGATGAAAAAACGGATCTGGTATGATCCGTTTTTTTATGTATACTTGATCGGCGCCGTTTTATTTTTACAATGCCAAAGGGAGTAAGATATGCGGCACTTACTCCTTTTCCTGACTCTTCTTCCATTTTTGGTAATCTAAAAATTCTCGAAATTGTTTTTTAGAAACCCCTGATGCCATCGCGTCACGAACTAGATTTTCCCATTCACTATCTAATTGACCATCGTATTCGGTTTCATCTTTTTCATCAAGCAGGGTATGAACCGAGACGTCCAGAACAGCGGAGACTTTTTCTAGAAATTGAATGGAGGGGTTTGTTTGCAAATTTCTTTCTATTGAACTTAAATAAGACTTCGCTACCCCAGCCTTTTCAGCTAGTTCAGATAGTGAGTAGCCTTTTTCTTTTCGATATTGTTTAATACGCTGGCCAATCAATGTCATCACCTTCCTTTCGATATTATAGCACATTCAGAAGGGATTTATTGAATGACTTCTTTCAATTGGTGTGGAAGCTTCGGAAGTCTTATTTCCTAAATTGAGAAATATTCTTATTTCTTCCGGACTAATGCCTTCATTGAGAGCACTTTTGATCAGCTCTTCCCACTCCTTGTCCAATTCTTCTTTCTCATGTTCCACTTTATTCATGGCATTTCCCCCCAAAATACTTCATTATGTATTTCAGTTAAACGTGTTGTGATAAACAAAGATCGATCTCTGGTCTCGACACTTTTCCGAGATTTTCCATTTTGTGTTCCAAAAGTTATTCTCCCCACATTCATTATAATGGGAGGGATCTGAATAAAAAGAAGAACGGTGTCGAATCGGAAAATTTATCCTGAAATTTTTTTCTGTAAATAAAACAATCCGCCGTTTTCAATTTTAATTTCGATTTTCGGTTCGTAAAGCGCTTGAAGGGCTTTTTTTTCAATTTCGTATTCTTCGGGCTTTTCTTCCGTCTCTTCGTAAAATTGATTCAGAAGAGAAAGGTCGTTGTTCCATCTTTTAAGAGAAGCTTCGGCCCAGTCGAGGGGTTCTGTTCTGGCCGCTTGTTCGATATAGCGCTCGAGCCGTTTGATGGCGCTTTCCGGTTTGATTAAGGGCGATACTGTATAGCAGTAGTCGGAAATGTGCGAAGAAAGCGACCTGGCTTCCATTCGTTCCTGAAAGTTTTCTGTTAGCTGCCCGCTGATTAAATGGAGGCCGAGGGACAAAAGCTTGTCTTTTTTCATGTCGGACTGGTAGGAAATCGTTACATTCAAACCGAGCCACGGCTCAAGCGGAATATGTCCCTCCGCGGAGCTGATTTTTTCATAGAGGCGGATAAATTTTCCGTTCTTTTTGACCGCCTGAAATATTTGAAACAGCCGCGGCGACCCGAAGTGAATGAATTCGCCGTCAATATCTGCGGGCGCTGCTTCTTCATTTGTGATCAGCGTAATTTTCATCGGGTTGGGCACCCCGCCCGTCTTTTCAAGCCAGTGCCAATAAAATGGCCTGTTCATGATTTGCTTATCGACTTCAGCCGTCAGCTGCACCGTTAAGTGGCCGGGGCTTTTGTCGGTGATGTCGCACCCGTTTGCGGTGAAAAAACGTTCCAAAAACCTTTGAATTTCCTCCTGTCTCATGTATTAGCCTCCGATCTGTTTATGATCATGTCCGTAGGAGATGAACGATGCCAGATTTTCCATTTTAATTTTCATTTCCTCATCTGATGACGAATAAAAGAGAATGTCGTGCAGATGCTCTTCAAAATTGCCGACCTCTATTTTTGTTAAAATATCATCCAGGTCGCCGACGACTTTTTCGAATAAATGGATTTTTTCATAGAGAAGCTTCAAAATATGCTCTTCCACCGTGTGTTTTGTAGCCATATTGTAGATATACACATCGCGCTCCTGGCCGAGCCGGTGAATCCGTCCGATTCTTTGCTCAAGACGCATCGGGTTCCACGGAAGGTCATAGTTGATGATTTTGTTGCAAAATTGCAGGTTGATCCCTTCGCCGCCCGCTTCTGTGGCGATCAGCACCTGAACCTTGCCCCTGAACAAGTCTTTCATCCAGTCTTTTTTTCCTCTTTTAAAGCCGCCCCGAAACGGTACGGAACTGATTCCGTTTTGCTGGAGGAACCATTGGAGATAAATTTGCGTCGCTCTGTACTCCGTAAAGATAATGACTTTGTCATCCAGCTCTTCAATCAGCTCAACGACTTTAAGCGCCTTTGAGTTTTGCGTGACCTCATTGACCTTGTTGATCAGCCGGTGTATCGCGGCTTCTCCGATGACGGGCGCTTCGCGGTCTTTTTTGTCAAGCATGTTTTTTAAGGTCATGTAGACCGCTTCTCTGCTTGAGCAGCATTCGCGCTCCAATGTCATAATCGAAAACATGCCTGCAGAATGGCGATGATCTTTTTTTAGGCTTGTGATCTCGTCATATAAAGCCTGTTCGGTCGGAGAAAAGGAGATCGGCACCGTTTCGACGTGGCGCTTCGTCCATGTAATGCCGGTATCCTGCCGCCTGTTTCTGATCATCACTTTATTGATGAGCGATTTCAATCGTTCATGCGCCTCTTTCGAATCGATTTGTTTTGAATAATCTTTGTTGAAATTGCTTTCATTGCCCAAATGCCCCGGTTTTAACAGGGAGACGAGGTTGAAAATTTCGTCGATCTTGTTTTGGATCGGCGTCGCCGTCAGCATCAGGCAATATTTTTTCTTTAAATTGCGGACGAATTCGTAGTTTTTGGTTTTGCTGTTTTTTAGTTTGTGAGCCTCATCAATAATGACTACATCGTATTGAATCGATAATACGGTTTCCCGGTGCGGCGATCGTTTCGCCGTATCGAGAGAGGAGACGACAACGTCGCACTGCTCCCATACGTAGCTTTTTTTCTGTTCGACGGCCGGGATCAAAAATTTTTCGCGCAGCTCTTTGACCCATTGCGAGACAAGCGAAGCGGGCACGAGAATCAAAATTTTCTTTGCGAGTCCGCGAATCATGTATTCTTTTAAAATCAGGCCGGCTTCGACCGTTTTGCCGAGACCTACTTCATCGGCCAATATGGCTTTTCCGTTCATCTGTTCAACCACTTTTTGAGCGACCTCAAGCTGATGGGGAAGCGGAGTAAAGTCAGGCAGGTGATACGGCGCCTGCAGCCCTTCAAAGGTCGGTATGGCCAGCCTTTTTTGCACCTCGCATGAAAGCTGGTAAAGCTCCCAGTTTGCCCAGGGGCCGTCCTGGTCAAGGTGTTTTGCAAACTGTTCCGGCCACTCATGGTCAAAATGAATGTCTGGTATCATCGTAACGCCGCCTTTCCTCTCACACAAAATGTTCTTTTCTTCTGAAGATCACCATTTGTAAATCGGGCTGATGTGATAATCGGATTGATAAAATACGAACATTTTAGAGAAAAAATAATGGATTGTTAATGATTTTTCCTGTTGCCCAAACGCTTTGATGATGGTAGGATATTTGTAGATCATCAGCGAAAAAATCGAAAGTCCTTATGTAGTATGTCCAGAAATGAAGCGAATATGAGCGAATGACGGCAAGGGGAGAGACCGGTAAGGAATGCCTTATGACGGCGCCGAAGGAGCAAGCTCTTGAAACAAGCGAATCTCTCAGGCAAAAGAACTCTTGCTTGACGCAACTCTGGAGAGAGTTTGCACCATTATCATGTTTAGCAAACCACCAAAGGGGACATCTTTGCTTTCGTGCAAAGTAAACTTTCAGGTGCCAGGACAGAGAACCTCCGAACTGACAAAGGGGGTTCTCTGTCCTTTTTTGTGCCGTCTATAAAGAGCTTTTAATATTGGAATCTTTCGCGTTTTCTGATGATTGGCAAACTTATGGTGATAAAAAACGAAGGGGGAAAGAGGATGCTTAAACGAACGCCTTTATTTGACCTGTATAAGGAATACGGCGGAAAGACGATTGATTTCGGCGGCTGGGAGCTGCCTGTTCAATTTTCATCGATCAAAGAAGAACATGAAGCAGTGAGGACGAAAGCCGGATTGTTTGACGTCTCCCACATGGGGGAGGTCGAGGTCACGGGAGCCGGCAGCCTTCCGTTTTTGCAGAAGCTTTTAACAAACGATGTCGCCGCATTGAAAGAAGGCGGCGCCCAGTATACGGCGATGTGCGATGAAAACGGCGGGACGATCGACGACCTCCTTGTTTATCAAAAGGGAAGCGGCCGCTATTTGCTGGTCATTAATGCAGCTAACATTACGAAGGATATCGATTGGCTGAATCGGCACGCCGAAGGGGATGTCAAGATTCAAAACGTGTCTGGCGAGATCTCTCTGCTCGCCCTTCAGGGACCGAAAGCAGCACAGATTTTAAAGCAGGTGACAGATCTTGATCTCAATGCTCTAAAGCCGTTTACATTCCGCGATGAAGCCCCGGTAGGAAATGTACGGGCGCTTGTGTCAAGAACGGGGTATACCGGAGAGGACGGCTTTGAAATCTACTGCAGGAATGAAGATGCACCATACATTTGGAAGCTTCTTTTGGAAACAGGCAAGGATGACGGTCTCATTCCGTGCGGACTCGGCGCAAGGGACACGCTCCGCTTTGAAGCAAAACTGCCGTTATACGGGCAGGAGCTTACAAAAGAGATAACGCCGATTGAAGCGGGGATCGGCTTCGCCGTGAAAACGAATAAAGAGGCCGATTTCATCGGAAAGTCAGTATTGGCAAGGCAAAAAGAACACGGGGCTGCCAGAAAGCTCGCCGGTCTTGAAATGATCGATAAAGGGATTCCGCGGCACGGGTATGCCGTTTTTCACCAAGGCGAGCGAGTCGGCGAAGTGACGACCGGAACGCAGTCGCCCACTTTGAAAAAAAACGTCGGCCTTGCCTTGCTGGAAAAAGAAGCAGCCGAAATCGGCACCATTGTCGAGGTTGAAATCAGGAAGAAACGGCTGAAAGCGAAAGTTGTAAAAACCCCATTTTATAAACGGCAGTCATAAGTTTGCCACGATCATGAAAGGAGACGAAAAGATGAAGCACCGCTACCTTCCTGCGACAGAACAGGATAAACAAGAGATGCTTGAGGCGATCGGAGTCGAAAAGATCGACGACTTATTCTCCGATATTCCCGAGAGCGTTCGATTTAAAGGCGAATACCAAATCAAAAAAGCAAAGTCAGAGACGGAGCTTACGAAAGAGCTGACTAAGCTCGCGGCAAAAAATAAGGACACGGCATCATATGCCTCGTTTTTGGGAGCGGGGGTCTATGACCATTACCAGCCTGTCATTGTCGACCATGTCATTTCAAGATCTGAATTTTATACGGCTTATACCCCGTATCAGCCGGAAATTTCGCAAGGGGAGCTTCAGGCGATTTTTGAGTTCCAGACGATGATTTGCGAATTGACGGGAATGGACATCAGCAATTCATCGATGTATGACGGAGGGACCGCCTTGGCGGAAGCTGCGATGCTTGCATCAGGGCATACGAAAAAGAAAAAAATCGTCGTCTCTGAAACGGTTCATCCGGAATCGCGCGAGGTGCTGAAAACGTATGCGAAAGGGCAGTACATCGAAGTCATTGAAGTGCCTGCAGGTAAAGGGACGACAGACCTCGAAGCGCTTGATGCCGCAGTGTGTGACGAGACGGCAGCCGTGATCGTCCAGTATCCGAACTTTTTCGGACAGATCGAACCGCTGGACAAAATCGAGCCGATCGCACATAAAGGAAAAAGCATGTTCATCGTTTCCGCCAATCCGCTGGCGCTCGGTATTTTAACGCCGCCTGGAGTGTTCGGGGCGGACATCGTCGTCGGAGACGCCCAGCCGTTCGGAATACCGGCTGCGTTCGGCGGACCGCACTGCGGATATTTCGCCGCGACGAAAAAGTTGATGCGGAAGGTTCCGGGGCGCCTTGTCGGACAGACGGAAGACGAAAACGGCAAACGCGGCTTCGTCTTAACGCTGCAGGCCAGGGAACAGCATATCAGACGGGATAAAGCGACCTCGAACATTTGCTCAAATCAGGCGCTCAATGCGCTTGCTGCTTCCGTTGCAATGACAGCCCTCGGCAAAAAAGGCGTTAAGGATATCGCCTGGCAGAACGTGCAGAAAGCGGCCTATGCAAAAGAAGCCGCCAAACGGGCAGGCCTTGAAGTCGCATTTGACGGGCCGATGTTTAACGAATTCGTCGTCAAGCTGAAGGAGCCTGTCTCTTCGGTGAATGAACGCCTGCTTGGAAAGGAGATCATCGGCGGATATGACCTCGGTGCGGTATACACGGATTTAAAAAACCACATGCTGATCGCTGTTACCGAGCTCCGGACAAAAGAAGAAATCGATACACTCATCAAGGAATTGGGGGATCGCCATGCATAATCAGGATCAATCGCTTATTTTTGAAATATCGAAAGAAGGCCGGGTCGGCTACAGCCTTCCTGAGCTTGACGTCCCTGAAACAGATGTGTCGAACCTTTTCGACGAGACGTACATCAGGAAAGAGCCGGCTGAGCTTCCGGAAGTGTCTGAGCTCGATATCATGAGGCATTATACCGCTCTGTCAAAGCGAAATCACGGCGTTGATTCAGGCTTTTATCCGCTCGGTTCCTGCACGATGAAATACAATCCGAAGCTGAATGAGAAAATCGCGAGAATACCCGGCTTTGCGGCGATTCATCCGCTTCAGGACGAGCGTACGGTGCAGGGGGCGCTAGAGCTGCTTTACGATCTGAGCAAGCATTTGGAAGAGATTACAGGCATGGATGAGGTTACGCTTCAGCCGGCGGCCGGGGCACACGGAGAGTGGACCGGTCTGATGATGATCCGCGCGTTCCATGAGGCAAACGGCGATCATAAAAGAACGAAGGTGATTGTCCCGGATTCTGCGCACGGAACGAATCCTGCGTCTGCGACCGTTGCAGGCTTTGAAACGGTCACTGTTCAGTCGAATGCCGACGGGCTCGTCGATCTGGAAGATTTAAAACGGGTCGTAAGCGACGAAACGGCTGCATTAATGTTGACAAATCCGAACACGCTTGGTCTTTTTGAAGAGCATATTTTAGAAATGGCCGAAATCGTCCACCAAGCAGGAGGGAAGCTGTATTATGACGGAGCCAACCTCAATGCGGTGCTGAGCAAAGCAAGGCCCGGCGACATGGGGTTTGACGTCGTACATTTAAACCTTCATAAAACCTTTACAGGGCCGCACGGCGGCGGAGGTCCGGGCTCAGGTCCTGTCGGCGTCAAAGCCGAGCTTATCCCGTTTTTGCCAAAGCCCGTTTTAGTCAAAAAAGACGGCCGCTTCACGTTTGACTATGACCGCCCGCAATCGATCGGCAGGGTCAAGCCGTATTACGGAAACTTCGGCATCAATGTGAGAGCCTATACGTATATTCGTTCGATGGGTCCTGACGGGCTGAAGGAAGTTACGGAAAACGCCGTTTTAAACGCGAACTATATGATGAGGAAGCTTGCGCCGTATTATGATCTGCCGTATGACCGCCACTGCAAGCATGAATTTGTGCTGTCAGGCAGGCGCCAGAAAAAGCTCGGCGTCAGGACGCTCGACATCGCCAAGCGCCTGCTCGATTTCGGCTTCCATCCGCCGACCATTTACTTCCCGCTTAATGTGGAAGAATGCATCATGATCGAACCGACGGAAACCGAATCGAAAGAAACGCTTGATTCGTTTATCGAGAAGATGATCCAGATCGCCAAAGAAGCGGAAGAAACCCCTGAAATTGTTCAGGAAGCCCCGCATACAACGGTTGTGAAACGAATGGATGAAACAAAAGCGGCGCGCAAGCCTGTGCTTCGCTATGAAAGAGGATAAACATAAAGAAAACCGGCGGATTTGATATGCTCCCCTAAAGGTAGACAGATGAAATAAAAAAATCTGTTTGCCTTGGGGGAGTTTTTTCATGGCTGGAAAATGGTTTTCAAAAGAAGAAAAATTGAATATTCTATCAGAATGTGATCAGGGCAATAATTCGGTGAAGGAGATCGCAGAAAAATATGGCATTCATGCCGAAACGATTCGTGAATGGAGAACATCGCATGATATGGCGGGTGTGGAGAGTTTGGAACGTTCAAAGCGCCATAAGTTCTATCCCGCAGAATTAAAATACAATGCCGTGAAAGACTTCTTATCCGGACGCTACTCTCAAAGAGAAATCTCGAGAAAATATAAGATTTCCAGTAAATCCGTACTCATGAAGTGGGTTGAGCTTTATAATGGTCATAAAACGTTAAAAGACAGCGGGAGAGGAAGGAATCGTTTGATGACCAAACGGAAGAACGTTTCATTGGAAGAACGGATTGAGATTGCGAAGGATTGTCTAGCTCATGGAAAGGACTACGCCAGATCAATGGAGATTCATCAAGTCTCCTACCAACAGGTGTATCAATGGGTGAAAAAGTATCAAGAAGGCGGAGAAGAGGCCTTAAAAGACAACCGAGGGAAACGCAAAACCGAAGAAGAACTGACACCTGAAGAAAAAATTCAACGGGAAAACAAACGGCTGGAACAGGAAAATGAGCGTTTGCGCGCAGAGAATGCGTTCTTAAAAAAGTTGGAAGAGATCAAAAGGAGGCGGTTCTAAGTCAGGTTCGGTACGAAGATCGATATCTCGCCATTTTAGAGCTGAATCGAAAAGAAGGCTTTTCTGTCCAAATGTTATGTGAGATTGCCGAAGTTTCGCGCCAGGGGTATTACAAATGGAGGAGCCGAGTACCTTCAGCGAGAGAAAAACAGAATGAAAAGATTATCGCCAAAATGGCGCTACTTCACGAACAAATTGGCGGTATCTACGGATACCGCAGAATGACCTTAAACATGAACCGCCGCTTTAAAGAGCGCCTCAATCATAAGCGCATCTATCGGCTGATGAAAATTGCCAAGCTGGAGTGTGTCATTCGGCGGAAGAAAAAACGTTACGGCAAAGCGACGCCTCAACATGTGTCCGAAAATATCCTGAATCGAGAGTTTAAAGCGGACAAACCAAATCAAAAATGGGTGACTGATGTGACAGAGCTAAAATACGGCCATCGGAAAGCGTACCTCAGTGCCATTTTAGATCTTCATGAGGGAATGGTCGTGTCTTATGTGCTGGGGAAATCCAATAATAACGCCCTTGTGTTTAAAACCTTGAACCAAGCGCTTGAGGCAGCCCCAAACGCACGTCCTCTCCTTCACAGCGACAGAGGTTTTCAATACACGTCCCACCAGTTTAGAAGGATGATTGAAAACGCAAATATGACACAGAGTATGTCCCGCGTCGGCCGCTGTATTGATAACGGCCCCATTGAGTCGTTTTGGGGGAAATTAAAATGCGAGAAATACAGACGGAATTCGTACGAGACATTTGAGGCACTTCAAAGCGCAATTGATGAATATATCCACTTTTACAACCACGATCGTCTACAAGAAAAACTAAACGGCCTCAGCCCAGTGGAATACAGGGCTAAAGCCGTCTAGTGTGTTTTAGTTATTTCCACTGTCTACTTGACAGGGTGCAGATCAGGAATCCAGGTTTTTTCTTAGAATGCGCTTGATCATAGGCTTATTGGACATGAATTTCTTTTACGTTTTTGATCGGGTTTGTCCGGTTTGAGCCGTCTGCGAAATAAACATGGACGGGCCCGTCTTCTGTCAGCGGCTTTCCGTTTTTGCTGAAGCAGAGAAGGATGGCGCCTGCTTCCCCGATCGGAACTGAGAAATCTCCTTCTTCTGTTTTGAAGATGCAAAAAGCGGCAGTCTCGGACACTTCCGCGTTGTGTAAAAACGGTTCGAGCTTGATCGCGAATGTTCCGTCAAGCAACTTTTCCCGTTCGTATTTCTTCTCTGATTTTAGAGTCGGCGGCGATACGGCGCCTTCCCTGATGATGCGCTCACGATCGATGTCAAGGTACTCCTGTTCCTGTTCCGCCTCATTTGAAAAAAAACGGTCCAGTTCGAATTTTCGGTCGTCAAATATCCAGACGCTCGGATCTAGCGTAATCGAGTATTTCACATTTCCTGTTATCGTTATGATCTCCATTGTTTCTCACCACTCCCTCACAGAGATTATAAGCGCTTTCTTTTGGATTGTCACTTCTCATAACGCGGGCTTCCTCAGGGAAAGATAAAAGAAACTCATGCTTTGGATGGAGGGAAGAGACGTGAATTGCCGGCATAATGACGAGCTCGAACATTTTGTCACAGAAGCGAAAAAAGTAACCGCAAAAGGAAAAGTAGCCTCATACATACCGGCTTTGGCGGAGCAGTCGGGGGATGATTTGTCGGTCGCGGTCTACTATACGGATGGGACGTGCCTTTCGGCGGGGGATGTGAAAGAAGTCTTTACGCTTCAAAGCATCTCAAAGGTGCTGGCGCTGGCGCTCGTTTTGATGGAACACGGACCTGAAAAAGTGTTTCATTTTGTAGGGAAAGAACCGACGGGCGATCCGTTTAATTCGATCATCAAGCTTGAAACCGTTAATCCGGGCAAGCCGCTCAACCCGATGATCAATGCCGGCGCTCTGGTCGTAACCAGCATGATGAAAGGGGCGACATCATCTGATAGAATCGGCAGGCTTTTGGAGTTTGTCAGGGCGCTTGCAAACAATCGGAGCATCTCTTTTTGCAAAAAGGTCGCGGATTCGGAATTTCAAACGTCGATGGTCAACAGGGCGATGTGCTATTACATGAAAGAGCACGGGATTTTTCAGGCGGAAGTAGAGGACGTTATGGATCTGTATACGAAACAATGCGCCATTCAGATGAACAGCCTTGACTTGGCGAAGATCGGCTGTGTGTTTGCCTTAAACGGCAAACACCCCGAAACTGGGGAACAGCTTATTCCGAAAGATATAGCGAGAATTTGCAAAACGTTTATGGTGACCTGCGGCATGTACAATGCAAGCGGCGAATTTGCGATTAAAATCGGAATACCGGCAAAAAGCGGCGTCTCCGGCGGAATCATGGGGCTTGTTCCGTACAGCTTCGGAATCGGCATTTTCGGCCCTTCTCTGGATGAAAAAGGAAACAGCATCGCCGGAATCCGCCTGCTTGAGCTTTTGTCCGAAAATTACAGCTTAAGCATTTTTTAAGAATCCGAATGATCCTGAGATGCGCCGAAGGGGGCAGAAATAGCTTGCAATTTTATAGGTTAGGCTTTATTATAAATAGAAGAATTAGGTACTCGCCTGGGGAACGGAGGGATACTTTTGGCGTCTGAGATTGTAGTCGATCATCGTGAAAAAGCACTTGCTCTTTTAAAACGTGATGCTGATAAAATTTTGAAGCTGATTCAAGTGCAAATGGACAACTTAACGATGCCTCAATGTCCTCTTTATGAAGAGGTTTTAGATACACAAATGTTCGGACTCTCAAGGGAAATTGACTTTGCTGTCCGCCTTGGATTGGTAGAGGAACAAGAAGGAAAAGAATTGCTTTACAGGCTTGAGCGAGAATTGTCTGCATTGCATGAAGCCTTTACAAAAAAATAAACGGATAGCTAAAGGGGATGCTTCTTTAGTCTGAGTCAGCTTGTCGACGACGTGTCTGTAAGTACAGATGGCCGGCAGGCTTTTTTTATTATTTTTGAGAAATAAACGAAGACGCCCGTACTGCCGATAAAAAACAGACCGGGATATCGAAGGTTTATAAAAGGGTATCTTTCGTTCTTTTAAAGAAAGTGTAGTAAAATAACGAAAGATCATATCAAATATTTTAAGGGCAAAAGTAAGGAAGAGGATAATATGATAAAAAGAATGCTCAAATCGTATGATTATTCACTAATCTTCGCTGTATTTCTCCTGTGCGGGTTCGGACTCGTGATGGTGTACAGCTCAAGCATGATCACGGCGGTGACAAGGTACAATAAAGACAGCTCCTATTTTTTTGACAAGCAGCTCACGTTCCTGGTGTTCGGGACGATTGTCTTTTTATTCACGGCACTTTTTCCGTACAAGGCATTCGCCAATCAAAAATTCCAAAAAATATTGCTGCTTGCTTCCGTCATCGCCTTGGTCGCCCTGTTTGCAGTCGGTCATGTAGCGGGAAACGCCCAAAGCTGGTACAAATTGGGGGGCTTAAGCATTCAGCCGGGAGAGTTCGTCAAGCTGACGATCATCTTGTATCTTTCTTCCGTGTATGCCAAAAAACAAAGCTACATCGACAATTTGGGAGCGGGGATCGCCCCTCCGGCGCTGATTACGCTCGTCATCTGCGCATTGGTAGCCGCTCAGCCCGATGTCGGGACGGCGACGATCATCGGTTTGATTGCGTTGTGCATTATTCTGTGCTCCGGATTCAGCGGGAAGACGCTGCTGAAGCTCCTGATGCTGGCGGGCATTGTTCTTTTGCTTGTCAGTCCCTTGATTTTGTTGAATTTGGACAACATCTTAACTCCGGGGAGGCTGAGCCGGTTTGAAAGCTACCAAAACCCGTTTGAGGATGCTCAAAACTCTGGATTTCAGGTCGTCAATTCGTATCTTGCGCTCGGTTCCGGGGGGCTTTTTGGCCTCGGGCTCGGAGAAAGCATCCAGAAGTACGGCTATCTGCCCGAATCGCACACCGATTTCATCATGGCGATCATCGCCGAAGAGCTCGGCATATTCGGCGTTTTATTTGTCGTGCTGCTGCTCGGCTTCATCGTTTTAAAGGGTTTTTATATTGCGAGAAAATGCGATGACCCGTTTGGGAGCCTTTTAGCGATCGGGATATCAAGCATGATTGCGATCCAGTCTTTCATCAACCTGGGAGGCATCTCTGGCCTGATTCCTTTGACAGGCGTCACGCTTCCGTTCGTCAGCTATGGAGGCTCATCGCTCATATTGCTTATGGCATGCGCCGGGATGCTGGTGAATATCAGCATGTTCAATGAATATTTTGACAGATACAAGCGGAAAGAGCCTGTCAATACTACAAAGCTTAAAGAAAATCAATATAAAAAAAGTATAAATTTTTAAAAAAGTAATCGTGTACAAGCCTCATTTGATTCATTTAGAATAGATACATATGAAAACAGCGGATGAGGAGGAGCGACATGTCACAACAGCCTATACAAAAAATACTTGTTGCAAACAGGGGGGAAATCGCGATTCGGGTGTTTCGCGCCTGTACAGAACTGAATATTCGTACGGTGGCGATTTACTCAAAAGAAGACAGCGGATCCTATCACAGATACAAGGCTGATGAAGCGTATTTGGTCGGCGAAGGAAAAAAGCCGATCGATGCTTATCTGGATATTGAAGGCATCATCGAAATCGCGAAGCGAAACCACGTAGATGCGATTCATCCGGGTTACGGGTTTTTATCGGAGAATATCCAGTTTGCCAAGCGCTGTGAAGAGGAAGGCATCATTTTTATCGGTCCGACCTCAAAGCACCTCGATATGTTCGGGGATAAAGTCAAAGCCCGTGAACAAGCGGAAAAGGCGGGCATTCCGGTTATTCCGGGAAGCGACGGCCCTGTCGCAAGCGTCGAAGACGTCAAGCGTTTTGCTGAACAATACGGATATCCGTTTATCATCAAGGCATCCCTTGGCGGAGGAGGCCGCGGCATGCGGATCGTCAGAGACGAATCCGAATTGGAGGAGTCATATAACCGGGCGAAGTCAGAAGCGAAAGCCGCTTTTGGGAATGATGAAGTATACGTTGAAAAGCTGATCGAAAAGCCGAAGCATATTGAGGTTCAGGTGATCGGGGACAAAGAAGGAAATGTGGTGCACCTCTATGACCGCGACTGCTCCATACAGAGGCGCCATCAAAAGGTCATCGAAATCGCACCGAGCGTTTCACTTTCCGATTCTCTGAGGGGAAAAATCTGTGAAGCCGCCGTTGCGCTCGCGAAAAACGTTGATTACGTCAATGCGGGAACGGTCGAATTTTTAGTCGCAAACGACGAATTTTTCTTTATTGAAGTCAATCCGCGCGTTCAAGTCGAACACACCATCACGGAGATGGTGACGGGCATTGATATCGTTCAGACGCAGATTTTGATCGCCGGCGGGCTGAGCCTGAAGAGCAAAGAGGTGAACATCCCGGATCAGGATGCGATCACTTTGCACGGCTATGCGATTCAGTCGAGGGTGACAACAGAGGACCCGTCAAACAACTTTATGCCTGATACCGGAAAGATTATGGCATACCGGTCAGGCGGCGGATTCGGCGTTCGCCTTGATACGGGGAACAGCTTCCAGGGAGCGGTGATTACGCCTTACTACGATTCCCTGCTCGTCAAGCTGTCGACCTGGGCGCTGACGTTTGAGCAGGCTGCCGCGAAAATGGTCCGAAACCTTCAGGAATTCCGTATTAGAGGAATTAAAACGAACATTCCTTTTCTTGAAAATGTGGCAAAACACGAAAAATTCCTGACGGGGCAGTACGATACATCATTTATCGATACGACGCCTGAGCTCTTTGTATTTCCTAAACAAAAAGACCGCGGCACAAAGATGCTGACCTATATCGGAAACGTAACGGTTAACGGGTTCCCGGGCATCGACAAAAAGGGGAAACCTGAGTTTGACAAGCCGCGAATTGTCAAAACAGACGTTGATCAGCCGATTGCGAACGGCACGAAACAGATCCTTGACGAGCAGGGAGCCGACGGGCTGGTGAAGTGGGTGAAAGAGCAGGAATCGGTGCTTTTGACCGATACAACGTTCCGCGATGCCCATCAGTCACTGCTCGCGACAAGGGTCAGAACCCACGACCTGAAGAAGATCGCTAACCCGACGGCTGCGCTCTGGCCGGAGCTGTTCAGCCTTGAAATGTGGGGCGGGGCAACATTTGACGTGGCATACCGCTTCCTGAAAGAAGATCCGTGGAAACGGCTCGAAGAACTGCGGGAAGAAATTCCGAACACAATGTTCCAAATGCTGTTAAGGTCGTCAAACGCGGTCGGTTATAAGAACTATCCGGACAATCTGATCCGAAAGTTTGTCAGTGAATCGGCAGCTGCCGGGATCGATGTGTTCCGTATTTTTGACAGCCTGAACTGGGTAAAAGGCATGACGCTTGCGATCGATGCCGTCCGCGAATCCGGAAAACTCGCCGAGGCGGCGATCTGCTATACAGGGGACATTCTTGATCCGGCAAGAACGAAGTACAACCTCGAGTATTACACATCGATGGCTAAGGAGCTTGAAGCCTCCGGCGCCCATATTCTCGGCATTAAAGATATGGCCGGTTTGTTAAAGCCGCAGGCAGCCTATGAATTGGTGTCTGCACTGAAAGAGACCGTGGATATTCCAATTCATTTGCATACGCATGATACGAGCGGAAACGGCATTTACATGTATGCAAAGGCGATCGAAGCCGGCGTCGACATCGTAGACGTGGCCGTAAGCTCCATGTCGGGATTGACGTCACAGCCGAGCGCAAGCTCTCTATATCACGCGCTTGAAGGCCATAAACGCCGTCCTCAGCTAAATGTCGATGCGGTTGAATCGTTGTCCCAATATTGGGAAACCGTCAGAAAATATTACAGTGAGTTTGAGAGCGGAATGAATGCGCCTCATACCGAAATCTATCACCACGAAATGCCTGGCGGACAATACAGCAATCTTCAGCAGCAGGCCAAAGGCGTCGGCCTCGGCGACCGCTGGAACGAAGTAAAAGCGATGTACAGGCGGGTCAACGATCTGTTCGGGGATATCGTAAAGGTTACACCGTCTTCCAAAGTAGTTGGAGATATGGCGCTTTATATGGTGCAGAATAAACTGACTGAAGAAGATATTTACGAAAGGGGAGAATCCCTTGACTTCCCTGATTCGGTCGTTGAAATGTTTAAAGGGTACCTCGGCCAGCCACACGGCGGGTTCCCGGAAAAACTGCAAAAGCTCATTTTAAAAGGACAGGAGCCGATTACCGTCCGTCCCGGAGAATTGCTTGAACCAGTCTCCTTTGACGGGATAAAAGCGGAATTTTTGGAAAAACACGGTGTTGAGCTTTCTGATCAGGATGCCGTTGCTTACGCGCTCTATCCGAAAGTGTTTACAGAATATGTTCAAACCGCTGAGCTATACGGAAATATTTCCGTTTTGGACACGCCGACTTTCTTCTACGGCATGACGCTCGGCGAAGAGATTGAAGTCGAGATCGAAAGAGGAAAAACGCTGATCGTGAAGCTGGTCTCCATTGGGGAGCCGCGCTCTGATGCGACGCGGGTCGTCTACTTTGAGCTGAACGGACAGCCTCGTGAAGTGGTTATCAAAGATGAGAGCATCAAATCCTCCGTTCACCAGAAAGTAAAGGCGGATCGTTCTAATCCGAATCATATCGCGGCATCGATGCCGGGAACGGTGATCAAGCTCTTGGTCAGCAAGGGAGATCAAGTCAATAAAGGCGACCATTTGATGATCAATGAAGCGATGAAAATGGAAACGACCGTCCAGGCTCCGTTTTCGGGCACAATCGAAAACATTCATGTCGCAAACGGTGAAGCGATTCAAACCGGAGACCTTCTCATCGAAATGAAGAAATAAACAATGCAGGCTGCCGATAAAAATCGGCAGCCTGTTTTGCGCGGTTTAAAAGCCCCTGCTTCATAATGCAGGGGCTTTTGCCGTCTGTTTTTTAATGTTTTGTTTTGGATTGATGCCGGTAACGGGATGCGAGCAGCAAGAAGTAGCAGAAAACCCCGAACAAGCATGAGATAAAGAATGCGTGGGCGAGAGCAAGGCTCAGCTGCAGACGGGTCAGAACGACCAAAATTCCTGACACGGCCTGAAGGATGATCAATATAACCGAAATCATCCAGCCCCAATAAATCCGCTTCTGGTTTTTATAGTGTCTTGCCGCGTGAACAGCCGCTATGATGATCCAGGCGAACAGAAGAAAGGCTGCCGCCCTGTGGCCCATCTGCACCCATTCGTGGAACTGGGACGGCGCCCAGCCTTTCACCCTGCTGCACATCGGAAAGTCCAGGCAGGCGAGGCTTGACTCTGTATGCCGGACATAGGCTCCTGTATAAACAACGATATACGTGTATACGATGATTCCGGTCATATGAAACCGCATCGTTTTTCCTATATGAAAAGACTCAGACTTTTCATTGCTGTCCGCTTCGAATATGAGAAGCGTCAGCAGAAGGACCGAAGCGAATGAAATGAGTGAAATCCCAAAATGCAGAGCCATAATTAAAGCCGATGAGCCGAAGACGACAGCTGCGGCCCCGAGAAGCGCCTGGAGAATAAGAAAGACGACCGACATCACCGCAAGGAATTTCGTTTCCCTGATATGGCCGATTTTTCTCCAGCTCCATATCGCAAGCGCCAGCACGAGAATGCCGGAGGTTCCGCTAACAAATCTGTGGCTCCATTCGATAATCGATTCCAACGTCAGCTCAGGGAATATGCTTCCGTGACAGAGCGGCCACGATCTGCCGCAGCCCATTCCGGAACCAGTCTTCGTGACCAGAGCCCCGCCGATCAGCACGAAGAGCATGGCGATAGTCGTAATAATTCCCAGCCATTTTAATGCTTTATTCATAAATTCAATTCCCCTTTTAATCCAAACTGCCTGATAAAAAAATTTTTATCCACTCTCAAGTTTAAGCGAATTTATGTTCTGCTGCAATTCATAATGATTATTGTTCACAAAAATGCAATACAAACCGTTCACATTTTTCTTGAATTTGAAGACTTGATTATTCCGGTCCGGTTTGATAGAACTATATTTGAATAGAGGAGATTTTTTCGCTCTCGTTCACAATTTTTCCTTCATCTGTAATGAAAGTCATAAAAAGTTCACAAATATAAACCGGTTTGTCGATTAATATCTAATAGGATGTTTTTTTCCATCCGGTAATCTTGTATGATAGAGTTGTAGGTTTTTTATGAATATACGGCTTCTCTTGACGTGATGAAGGTTTGAGTAAGGGGGGTTAACGTTATTGGCTAATTCAAGAATTACGGCTGATACAGCAATGAATGGACAAATAGAAGAAACAACGGCATGGAAGGATTTCCTCGCCCTGATCAAAGTCGGGATTGTATACTCAAACCTGATAACAACATTTACAGGCATGTGGCTTGCCTTTTATTTATCAAATCAGAGCTTTCTTGGAAATCTGGATATCGTGCTGTTCACATTGGCAGGGTCGTCGCTCATCATAGCGGGGGCTTGCGTCATCAACAACTACTATGACCGCGACATCGACCGGCTCATGCAGCGGACGAAAACCAGGCCGACTGTAACCGGCAAAATCCAGCCCTCCCAGGCTTTGTGGTTTGGCATTTTGCTGATTGCGTTCGGTTTTATCATGCTTCTGATGACAACCGTTATGGCCGCTGTCGTCGGATTCGTCGGCGTCTTTACGTACGTTTTTCTTTACACGATGTGGTCAAAGCGCCGCTATACAATCAATACGATTATCGGCAGTATTTCCGGGGCCGTTCCTCCGCTGATCGGCTGGACCGCTGTCGAAGGATCGATCGGTGTTGTGGCGTGGGTTCTGTTTTTAATCATGTTTATATGGCAGATTCCTCACTTTCTGGCGCTTGCCATCAAGAAGACGGAGGAGTACAGAGCTGCGGACATTCCGATGCTGCCGGTCGTCCACGGATTTGAAGTAACGAAAAGGCAGATTATCATCTGGACCGCCTGCTTAATGCCGCTGCCGTTTTTCCTCGGCGGGCTCGGCATGCCGATCGTCGTCCTCGGGACGGTATTGAACATCGGCTGGCTCGTCTGCGGCCTTTTAGGCTTCAGAAGCAAAGATATCATGAAGTGGGCAACGCTTATGTTTGTATATTCATTAAATTACTTGACCATTTTCTTTGTGGCAATGGTCGTTCTTACGCTATTTAAGATTGGATAAAAACTCTATATTCATCACATTGGCTGTCACCTAAACACGGAAACAGACAACAATCTTGTAAAAGCCGCCTTAGACGATTACTCGGTCATCTGATATGGGCGGCTTTACGTTCATACATAGATGGTATTTTGAGTAAAAATGATCATTATTTAAGAAAAGAGGAAATGTAAGTGCTTTATTGGGTATGGGAGTCAGATGGGTGAATGGGTGTTCTAATAAAGATGGAGTAGTGAAAGTTTCAAAAGGATTCATTGAAAAGGGGTTGGGGTGAAATGTTAAAGAAATGGCGTCTGATTTCGCTGTTCACTATTTTGACGCTCGTTTTAGCAGGATGCGGAGAGCCGTTTTTATCAACGCTGAAACCCGCGGGAGAAGTGGCTGACCAGCAGTATTTCCTGATGATTCTCAGCACGCTGATCATGGTGGTCGTCGTCATCGTAGTGAGCTTCATTTTCATCTTTGTCATCGTGAAATACAGAAGGTCCCGTCTCGGTGAAGACCACATGCCGAAACAGATTGAGGGAAATCGCAATTTAGAAATTTTATGGACTGTTATTCCGATTATTCTATTGCTTGTACTGGTCGTTCCCGTGGTCGCGCAAACCTTCAGCCAGGCGGATACGAAACCGATGGATAAGAAGAACAGAGACCCTGAAAAAACGCTTGTGGTCAATGTCAGGGCAAATCTTTACTGGTGGGAATTCGAGTATCCTGATTACGGCGTCGTGACGAGCCAGGAGCTGGTCGTGCCGACGGATGAACGCGTCTATTTTAAACTGAAGGCTTCAGACGTGAAACATTCCTTCTGGGTGCCTTCGGCCGGCGGTAAGATTGATACGAATACAGACAATGACAACAAATTCTTTCTGACATTCGATTCAAAGAAGGCTGAACAGGCGGGCGAATATTTTTACGGCAAATGCGCTGAGCTTTGCGGACCATCCCACGCCTTAATGGATTTTAAAGTTAAGGCGCTTCCGAAGGATGAGTTCAAACAGTGGATGAAGAACATGGAAAATGATAAATCGAAGCCGAAAACAGACCTCGCTGTAGAAGGGGAGAAGGTTTTCAAAGAAAAAAACTGCCTGAGCTGCCATGCAACCGATGCGAAGGATCAGAGGGCGGAAGCAGCCAGAACGGCGCCGAATCTCGCCACTTTTGGCGAAAGGTCGAAAATAGCGGGCGTCAAAGACTTCAATGACGAGAACCTGAGAGCGTGGCTCAAGGATCCTGAGAGCATTAAACCGGGGAATAAAATGACGGGAACATACCCGGCTTTAAACGATAAGGAGCTCGATGCACTGACCGAATACTTAAAGGGGCTAAAAACACAAGATTAACGCTTCAAAGGGAGAAGAGGGAGGTTACATTGTGAGTACGCTTAGAAAAAAGCAAGGTTTTGGGGCTGTGTTATGGGACTATTTAACGACTGTCGATCATAAAAAAATAGCCGTGCTTTATTTAGTGGCCGGGGGATTCTTCTTTGTGCTCGGCGGAATTGAAGCGATGATGATCAGAATTCAGCTGATGTTTCCGCAAAACGACTTCGTCAGCGCCGGCGTCTACAATGAAATTATGACGATGCACGGGACGACGATGATCTTCCTGGCGGCCATGCCGCTGTTGTTCGCCTTGATGAATGCGGTCGTCCCGCTTCAAATCGGGGCGAGGGATGTCGCGTTTCCGTTTTTGAATTCACTCGGATTTTGGCTGTTCCTGTTCGGCGGCATCTTTTTGAACTTAAGCTGGTTTTTGGGAGGGGCGCCTGACGCCGGCTGGACGTCGTATGCTTCATTGTCCCTTCATTCAGAAGGGCACGGAATCGATTTCTTTGTGCTCGGTCTGCAAATCTCCGGGATCGGGACGCTGATTGCGGGCATCAACTTCATCGCTACGATCATCACCATGAGGGCGCCGGGGATGACCTATATGAGACTCCCGCTTTTTACGTGGACGACGTTCGTCTCCTCCTCCCTCATATTGTTTGCGTTTCCTCCGTTAACGGTCGGAATTGCGCTCTTAATGTTTGACCGCCTGTTCGGCACGAGCTTTTTCAATCCTGAATTAGGCGGAAATACGGTGATCTGGGAGCATCTGTTCTGGATTTTCGGTCACCCTGAAGTGTATATTCTCGTCCTTCCGGCTTTCGGAATTTTTTCCGAAATCATTCCGGTTTTTTCGAGAAAAAGGCTTTTCGGTTATTCGTCAATGGTATTTGCGACAGTACTGATCGGATTTTTAGGCTTCATGGTGTGGGCTCACCATATGTTTACGACCGGGCTCGGCCCCGTTGCAAACGCCATTTTTGCGGTCGCGACGATGGCCATCGCGGTTCCGACGGGGATCAAAGTATTCAACTGGCTGCTGACGATCTGGGGCGGCAGCATCAAGTTTACGACGCCGATGCTTTATGCGGTATCATTTATTCCGTCTTTCGTCCTCGGAGGGGTGACCGGGGTTATGCTTGCCGCCGCGCCTGCCGACTACCAGTTCCATGACACGTACTTTGTCGTCGCCCATTTCCATTACGTCATCATAGGCGGAGTGGTGTTCGCTATCTTAGCCGGAGCTCATTACTGGTGGCCGAAAATGTTCGGGAAAATGCTTTATGAATCTTTAGGAAAGATTACGTTCATGCTCTTTTTCACCGGCTTCCATCTGACGTTTTTTATTCAGCACTGGCTCGGGCTGTGGGGAATGCCGAGACGCGTGTTCACATTTTTGCCGAATCAGGGGTTTGAAACGGCGAACATGGTCAGTACGATCGGAGCATTTTTGATGGCTGTTGCCGTTATCATTCTGGTGATTAATATCATCGCAACGACGGTGAAAGGGGAAAAAGCCGGCAGCGATCCATGGCTTGACGGGAGAACGCTGGAATGGGCCGTTTCGTCCCCGCCGCCTGAGTATAACTTTAAACAGCTGCCTTTGGTCAGGGGACTTGATGCATTATGGATCGAGAAAAGGGCGGGGAAACGGTCATTAACGGCTGCGGAGCCGCTGCAGGATGTCCACATGCCGAACGGTTCCATTCTTCCTTTCTTTATTTCCTTCGGCCTTTTTGTATCGGCGTTCGGCTTTATGTACCGTTCGGAGTTTGCCTGGGGCTTGCCTGTCATCCTGATCGGACTCGGGATCACATTCTTTTCGATGCTCCTTCGTTCGGTTATTGATGATCACGGCTACCACATTCATAAGGAAGATCTGATGGACGACGATGACAAAGGGGTGAAGGCATAATGCACACAGAAGAGAAACTAACGGCTGAAACCTTCCCGGCTAATCCTGAAAAGGCAACCTTAGAAGGAAAAAACAAGTTTATCGGATTTTGGCTGTTTCTTGGAGGGGAGACGGTTCTGTTTGCGTCTCTCTTCGCAACCTTTATCGCGCTGAGGGACTCCACAGCAGGAGGGCCGAAAACGAGCGAAATGTTTGATCTCGGCCTTGTGTTTCTAGCGACAATGCTTCTGTTGATGAGCAGCTTAACAAGCGTGTATGCGATGTATCACATGAAGAATTTTGCCTTTAAAAAAATGCAGATTTGGCTCGGGATCACCGTTTTGCTGGGCGCAGGCTTTCTTGCGCTTGAGATTTATGAGTTTACACATTACATTCATGAGTATAAATTCAGCATTACGAGCTCCGCTCTCGGCTCTGCTTTTTATACGCTTGTCGGCACGCACGGAGCCCACGTAACCTTCGGGCTTCTCTGGATTCTTGCGCTGATGATCCGGAATATGAAACGGGGATTGAACCTGTACAACGCTCCGAAGTTTTATGTAGCGAGCCTTTATTGGCACTTTATCGACGTTGTCTGGGTGTTTATCTTTACCGTTGTATATTTAATGGGGATGGTGGAATAACATGGTCAATAACGAAAACAGAGGGAACCCCAAAACAGATCTCGTATACCGCAGAAAGAAAAATGCGGAGGACATGAGATATCAGGTGATTTCATTCGGCTTGATGATCGGTTTGACCGTTGTCGCATTTTTAGCGGTGGCCGCTGATGCCGGGGTATGGTTTACGGTTCCGTTCATTCTTCTGCTTGCGGTCATTCAGGTTGCATTTCAGCTGTATTATTTTATGCACATGAGCCAGCGGGGGCATGAAGCGCCTTCCTTGTTTCTCTACGCAGGGATTTTGGTCGCTTTCGTCACCGTCTTAGCGTTTATGACCTTGATCTGGTGGTAAAGAAAGGAGGATGCTCACAATGGGCACCCTTGAGATATTCGGCTTTCGCGCCCTTTGGAGCCCCTATTTCCTAGGGGCCGTCCTTTTCCTGACCGCACTTTATTTTGTGCTGATCAGACGTTTTGGTTCTGACGACGAACGGGCTTCCCGGAAAGAAATCACCCTGTTTTTGTCAGGCATGGTTCTTTTATATGTTTCCAAGGGAAGTCCGCTCGACTTACTCGGCCATATTATGTTCAGCGCGCATATGGCACAGATGGCGATTTTATACTTGGTCGTGCCGCCGCTTCTCATCCTTGGAGTGCCGGCCTGGTTCTGGAAAAAAGCGATTTTTCGTCCGGTTGTAAAACCCTTGTTTCAATTTTGTTCCAAGCCATTAATCGCGATCATCGTTTTTAACGGTTTATTTTCGATGTACCATATTCCGCTCGTGTTTGATTTTATTAAAACAAACGCAGTTTATCACGCGGCTGTTACCGTTTTGATCTTTGTCGCCGCATTTTTCATGTGGTGGCCGCTTATTCACCGGGTGAAAGAACTGCCGCACATGAACGGACTCTTGAAAATGGGCTACATCATGGCTGACGGCATTTTGCTGACGCCTGCCTGCGCATTGATTATGTTTAGCGATACGGCCCTGTATTCGACGTATTCGGATCCTTCGGCATGGGCGGAAGCAATGAAGCTGTGTGTTCCGCTTGACATGCTGAGCGGCATGACGCTCACAGGACCGGAGATGTTCAGCAGCTTGCCGGTCATTGAAGACCAGCAGCTGGGAGCGATCATTATGAAGATCATCCAGGAAATTGTGTATGGAACATTTTTAGCGATCGTCTTTTTCAGCTGGGCTAAAAAGGAGAGGGCGAAAGATGAGCTGGAGGAGCCTTATTCTCCGTCGACGGTTCATTGAAACGAAAAAGGGTACAGCCGGGTTGGGCTGTACCTTTTTATGTAAGCTTAAACGTTGAGAGCGGATACTTTTTCTTTTATTTTTTTTAAAACGTTCTCGCTCGTTTGCAGCAATTGCTTTGGAAAATACTCTTCTTCACCATACTCGACACCGTGCGGGTAATAATATTTTCCTAAAAGCGGTGTCAGCAGTTTGATGACTGCCCGTCTTGCGCCGACATCGCCTTCGACTGCATATCCGAAAACGCGCAGGTAATATCTTCCCTCCACCATGTCAAACTTGCGGTCATAGGTAACTCGTTCATAATCCCATTGTCCAGCCCTGACGAATCCTTCTTCTTTCATGATATCGTCAAGCCGGTTGAGTTCAGCGGTAAGCCCTTCAATACCGGATTCTTCAAATTTCATCCCTTAAAGCCCCCTTTTTAAAAAAATTACCTTTACTGACAATCATAGTATGAAAGCGTTAAACTTTCAATCCTGCTGAAGTCTGTAATCTAAATATTTTTGTGAAAGTATGAATCATGTAAGGCTTGACGACAATAGGAACAAAAAGAGGAGGTCTTTGTTTTGGCAAGTGTTAAGGATATCATGACAAAGGATTTGTTATATTGTACGGTTCTCGATAATGTATACGAAGCAGCGGTGAAAATGAAGGAAGGCAACATTGGTGCGGTTCCCGTCGTTCGCGATGACAGCCTTGAGCTTGTCGGCATTGTGACTGACAGAGACTTGGTGCTGCGGGGCATAGCCGACAGAAAGCCGAATTCGCAAAAAGTAACAAATGTTATGACGACAGATCTTGTAACATTGCAAGAAGATGATTCCCTCGAAAAGGCAATCGAACTCATGGGAGATCATCAGATCAGGCGGATCCCGGTTACAAACGGGAAAACTTTAACGGGAATCATCACGCTGGGGGATGTCTCGACTTACGAAAAATCAAACCGTCAAGCAGGCGATGCCCTGACGTTTATTTCGGAAAATGAAGAGAGATCAGGCGATTTTCTTCATTAAAAAACATATTTGCGATCATTTGCAAATAGGCTGTATTGTGATTGAAAATTCGTCCGAGTTCTGTTTAAATGACACTAAAGATAAGTTTTTCGGCGGAATGCGATGTATGCCGTTTATGTGATATATTGATCCGTTGGCAGGAGGTGGAAATTTGAAGAATGTATTAAGGGCTTTCTTGATCCTTCTCATTGTTGCGGCATCGTATGCTCTTTTTATCCAATACGGTTCAAGTCCTGAAAAAATCGTCAAAGAAGACAAGCCGCAAGTATCAAACGATGATGCGAAGAAGGAAAGAGCGCTGAACATCCCTTCATCCGGCTTGCTTTCATTCGTCGGGGAATCAGCTGATACGGTGGAAAAGAAGCTGGGCAAACCGGACAGGATCGACCCGTCTGCTTACGATTACAAATGGTGGGTGTACAATAAGGGGCCGAAACAGTACGTTCAAATCGGCATTCTGGATAATAAGGCTGTCACGCTTTTTGCGACAGGCGACAAGATCAATACGGCACCGTTTAAAATCGGGCAGCAGGCAAGGGACGTGTTTAAGAAAACCCAAATTGCTCCGTACGTTAATGTCAAATACGACGGCAGCTCGTACCGGTTTGAATTTTCAGAGGAAGATATGAACACGAGGCCGACTGTAAAAGCAGGCGATCTTTATGTTCAGCTGTATATGGATAAATTCGAAGGAACGCTGTCAAGCGTCAGGGCGTTCGATGCCGAAACGCTGATCAAGCAGAGGCCGTATGAGGTCGTCTACAGGGGAACGCTGATCGAACCGAAGGCGCTGACTGAATCTGATTGGCAGCAAGTCGAGAAAGCAAATGAAAAACAGATCTTTGATTTGACAAACGTGATCCGTGCAAAGCACGGACTTTCCCGGCTCTCCTGGGATGAAGCCGTCGCAAAGGTCGCCTACGGCCACAGCCGCGATATGAAAGAACACAACTATTTCTCCCACGTTTCCAAAACGGACGGTACGTTAAAGGACCGTCTTGAAAAAGGACGCGTGAATTTTGAGCAGGCGGGGGAAAACATCGCCCTCAATTACGTTGACGGCCCGGCTGCGGTTGAAGGCTGGCTCAACAGCGAAGGACACAGAAAGGCTCTGTTAAACGCCGATTATACCCATCTGGGGGTAGGCGTGGATCAGAAGTATTATACGCAAAATTTCATTAAACAATGGAATTGAGAAAGAGCCCGGGGATGCCCCGGGCTTTTCTCATATGCGATTCCACAGCAGTTCGATCGTCCTGATAAACGTTTTTATTGTGACGGTATCTTTTTTATGCGCGGGCGCAATCAGCGAAGTTTTGACCTGGATCGTATCGTTTGCCCCCTGAATCGGAACAAGCATGCCTTTTTCAATTTCTTCGTCGACCAGGTTGCTGCTTAATAAGGCAACTCCCATTTCCTTTAAGACCGCCGCTTTAATCGCTTTCTCGCTTTCTACTTCAACGGTTTTTTCCGGTGAGTATCCGGACCGGGACAAAAATTCCTGCATCATCGTTTGATAGTATCCGTCTGTCCTGTACTTGAAAAAGGGAACGCGCTTCATCAATTCTTCAGGCGTATAGCGCTGATAGAGCGTTACTCCGCAAACGAGAACGAGTTCTTCTTCTTCAAGCAATATATTTGTAATGCTTTTTCTCGTGATTTCCCCGGCAATGATGCCGACGTCATATTGATTGTTTTCGATACCGGCTATGACTTCATTGTTTGAACGCGACAAAATGTGAATGTCGACTTCCGGGTGCTGTTTCAAATACTCGGAAACGATCGGAATCAAATAATTGGCGCAATATATTTCCGAAGCGGCAATGAGCAATTGGCCGTTCGGCTTTGCGAGCATTGAAAATGACTCTTCCATCTGCTCGATGATGAGAAACAGCCGGTCTGTATAACTTTTCAGCAGTTCACCGGCCGGGGTGAGATATGTCTGTTTTCCGATGCGGAAAAACAGCTGCTGTTTTAATTCGCGCTCAAGCGAATGAATCTGGGCGCTGACAGCAGGTTGACTGAAATTTAAGTGCTCTGCGGCTTTTGTAAAATGAAGAAGGTCGGCAGCCACTTGAAACGTTTTTAAATGTCTTAATTCCATTTGGGGCCTCCCGAATCGTGTATCATTTTCATATTTTTAAAGCGTATTTTCGAAAAAGCAACCGAAGCGTGAAGAAATATAACATAAAAAAATGTGATGAAACGATAAAGAACGTCGATTTTTCAGGCGCAGCCTTCTGTGATAAATTACAGACAAGTCAGAAAAATAAAAGGAGGGGCGCATGAAACAAATTGATCTGTCCGTTATGATCGTTTATTTCTTCGTGATTTTGCTTGTCGGGTTTTTAGGGTCAAAAAAAGTCAAAACCTCTGAATCCTATGCGGTTGCTGAACGAAATCTCGGTTTCTTCATGTACCTGTCGTGTATGGCGGCGGTCGTCCTTGGCGGCGCTTCTACAATAGGGACCGCAAAGCTTGGCTACATGCATGGCATATCAGGTGCATGGATGGTCATCATGCTCGGGGCGGGAATCATTTGCCTCAGCCTTTTTCTCGCCAAAAAGATTTACGGTTTGAACGTTTTGACGATCAGCGAGATGCTCAGCCGGCGATACAAAGGGGAGACAAGGATGATCAGTGCAGTTGTCGCCTGCACGTATACCTCTTTAATGGTCGTCACGCAGATCATCGGGATGGGGACGATTTTAAACGTTTTTCTCGGATGGGGTCTTTTTCCTTCCATATTAATAAGCGGCGGGATCGTCCTGTTTTATACGCTTCTCGGCGGGATGTGGGCGATTACTATGACGGATGTCGTTCAATTTGTGATCATGACGGTGGGCATTTTCTTCATTATGCTGCCGGCAAGCCTTCTCGAAGCGGGCGGGTGGACAGGCATTGCGGAACGGCTTCCTGAATCTTATTTTAATATAGGAGCGATCGGAAGCGGAACGATTTTTCAATACTTTTTGTTGTTTACCCTTGGGATGATCGTCGGACAGGAGCTTTGGCAGCGGACGTTTACGGCAAAATCGCTGAACGTCGCCAAAGCCGGCGGAATAGGCGCCGGAGTTTACAGCATGTTATACGCCGTATGCGTCAGTGTGATCGGGATGTGCGCCTATGCGGCGTTTCCCGGACTTGAAGACCCGCAGGATGCATTTGCTTACATGGCGCTTCACACCCTGCCTTCAGGCCTTTTAGGGATTGTGCTGGCAAGTGTGATGTCTGCGCTGATGTCGACGGCGTCGGGATCGCTTTTGGCATCCTCTACGCTTCTTGTCAATGACATAATCAAGCCGAAGCTTGTTCCTGAGATGACAGAAAAACAGTTTCTCTTTTTCTCGCGGGCTATGACGTTGATCATCGGGCTGTTTAGCATCTTTTGCGCGCTTTGGATCCAGGATGTCCTTACGGCTTTGGATATCGCTTATGCCATTTTGTCAGGCGCGATGTTTTTTCCGATCATCCTCGGATTCTTCTGGAAGAAAGCGACAGCTTATGCTGCTTTCTGGTCGATTCTGATCAGCTCCGGAGCCGTTATCGCCGGGCTTGTCTGGAAAGGCGCCTCTTCCAGCGAGCCGATTATATACGGACTTGCCGCCGGCTTAAGCACGATGGCGGTTGCCGCGTTTCTGCCTGCGTCAACATCGGACGGCAGGGAATCCTCGCCGGAAGCGGCCCGTCTGCAGGATGGAAATAAAGGAGGAGACGTATGGAAGCGATCGATATAAACCCTTTAAGATTAACAGAATCCTTGAGAGAAATGTCCATGATTGGAAAAAGCGAAAACGGCGGAATATCAAGGCTTGCTTTAACCGATGAAGACAGGAAGGCGCGTCTTCTGTTTAAAAGCTGGTGTGAAGAACTCGGAATGGACGTCAGAGTCGATGACCTCGGAAATATGTACGCCGCATATGAAGGCTTGAAGGATGAACCGCCTATTCTGATCGGTTCCCATTTGGATACGGTTGAAAACGGCGGTGCTTATGACGGGGCATATGGCTTGATTGCAGGGCTTGAAGCGGTGAGAGTATTGGTCGAAAGCGGCAAAAGGCTGACGCGTCCGGTCGAGCTGGTCAATTTTACGAATGAAGAGGGGGCGAGATTTGAACCATCGATGCTTGCATCGGGAGTTCTTGCCGGGCGATATGCGAAAGAAGAAGCATACGCTAAAACAGATCGAGCGGGGATTTCGTTTTTAAAGGCTTTGGAGGACACCGGCTTTAAAGGAGAGCAAGAGAACAGGATCCGGCACGCTTCATGCTATATCGAACTGCACGTTGAACAAGGTCCTGTTCTTGAGCGGTCCCGCCGGCAGATCGGGATCGTCGAGGGAGTTGCCGGACTGACGTGTGTTGAAATCGCGATTAAAGGAACGGCTAATCATGCCGGAACAACGCCGATGCTCATGAGATACGACGCTCTCGTCACAGCCTCAAACGTCATCAGCCGGATTCCGGCGCTGGCTCTTCCATAGATGACGGATTGACGGCGACTGTCGGCCGTTTTTCTGTAAAGCCAAACATCTATAATGTCATACCGGGCGAAGCCGTTTTCACAGTCGATGTCCGCCATATCAAAACAAAAATCCGGGAGGAAGCCGTCCTCCAGATCAGCCGGCTTGCAGAAGCTGCAGCCGGTGAAGCGAAAGCGGAGTGCGCCGTGAAGGTGCTGTGGAAAACGGAGACCGCATTGTTTTCAAAAGAGATGCTCGCCGCTGCAAGTGATGCGGTCTGCCGGCTGGGCTACTCATCCCGGCGGATGTTCAGCGGGGCCGGGCACGATGCGCAATATATCGCTTCTTTGTTTCCGTCGCTCATGCTGTTTATTCCGAGCGCCGGCGGGAAAAGCCACTGTCCTGAGGAATATTCCTCACCTGAAGATTGTGCAAGGGGGGCAGCCGCGCTGCTTCAAACCGTTTTGCTGTTGGACAATCAATATGTAAAGGAGATGTAACAATGCCTCTGCCGACACAGGAATTTTTAGGAGAAAGCATGATTCAACACAGCTTCCATGATGAAGAGACGCTAAAAAAAGTATGGGGCAGAAAATGGGGAGTAACGAACCACGTAGGCGCCATACAAACCGTTTTGCTGCACCGCCCGGGAAAAGAGCTTGAACTGCTCCGGACGGGAACGTACGAAGAGCAGATCGATGCCATGGTGCTCAGGGACCGGGAGTCGCAAATTCGGGGCTATACGTACGGCTCTGAATCGATCAACCCGGAGCTCGTCAGGCGCCAGCACGACGGCTTGCGCAGCGCGCTTTTGGACGCCGGTGCCGAGGTCGTCGATTTGGCGGAGACAAGTCCGTTTCATACGAAGTCAATTTATACGAGGGACATCGGCCTCGCTGTTCCCGGGGGAGTGATTTTGACCAGGTTCGCATTGAGAATGCGTGAAGGGGAGGAGGCCTCCGCTTATCAAACCTTTGCGAAAATGGGCGTTCCGATTTTGGGAACGATTCAGGGGACCGGTTTTATCGAAGGAGGCAGCTTCTGCATGTTTGATCGGAAGACTGCTTTCATCGGGCGCTCGGTACGCGTCAATCAGGATGGGATTGACCAGCTCGCGCAAATTCTCTCATGGCAGGGAATCGAGCTGATCGCAGTTGATTTGCCGGCTGACAAGATCCATCTTGATGAAGTCTTTCTGATGGTGGACACAGACGCTGCCCTCGTTGATCCGGCAAGGCTGCCGTACTGGTTTATGGAAGAGATGCGCGCACGCGGGCTCAGGCTGATCTTTGCCGATCCCGACGACCCGATCCTATCCGTTAATTGTTTAGCCGTTTCGCCGGGGAAGGTACTATTTTCCGCCGATGCGCCGCGGACGATGGAGGTTTTGGAGAAAAACGGCATTGAGACGATTCCGGTCGACGTTTCAGAGATTCGAAAAATGGGAGGCGGCATTCACTGTTCGACGCTTCCCCTTTCAAGGGAAGACGTGTAATGGGTGAATTTTAGGCGAACACATTTCGGCTGATCAGGATACATTATAGTAGGCACTTGTTTTTCGGAGGGGGTGTAGACGTTGGCAAATCAAAACGCAAAATCATCAATCGATGAATTCAAGCGGTTTATTAAACGGCATCCTAAGCTGATTTCCGCGGTGCGGAAGGAGGAAAAAAGCTGGCAGGAAGTGTATGAGAACTGGGTTTTGCTAGGGGAAAACGACGCGGTTTGGGAGCCGTACAGAGAGGAAAAAGAGATGAAAGAAAAGCCGTCCGACGGGGGCGGGAAAAACGATTTCATTTCGAAAATGGTGACGGCCGTCAAAAGAATGGACGCCGACCAAATGAATGAACAAATCAATAAAGTGAGCCAGTCTATTTCTTCACTGCAAAGCTTGCTCAGTCAGTTTTCCGGAAGCGGCCAAAAAAATGTGAACCATAGCGGGGGACAGCATCCGTTTTCTTTCCGAAAAGATTAACAAAGGAGTTTGTCATGCGTAAAGAAGTGCAGGAATATGTGTTCGCAAGCGAGGAGCGCCGCCGCTTTATCCGTGAGCAGCCGATCTGGTACCGCAGGCTTTCGCGCCGTCCGGATGATTTGTCAGAGTTTCAGCTTGATATGATGAATTTTTACGAAAAAACGATTCCCCACCGTGTAAGCCAGTTTTCAAGCAGCCTACAGATGGCCCAAATGATGATTCAAATGTTTCAGGCCATGCGAACTCAGGACTAATCGGACCCCTGAGTCTTTTTTTGTGATCATAAAACATCCCTCATCAGTCAAGACTAGCCGGTAAGGGAGTTGATCTACATGAAGAAAAGGTGTCTGATTGCCTGCGTTTGCCTGCTTTTGGCCGGCTGCACGACATATAAGCCGAAGCCTAAAGGCATCACACAAGAAGATGCGCTAAAAGCTTTCGATGTATCAAAGGCAATAGACATTTTGAAAAATGCCGTTTTATGATACACTAATATTCGGAGGTGCATGTCAATGTATGCCACAACGGAATCCTTGCGGCTTCAAAACGAAGCGGATGTTTTGGCCAACATGATTCTTCAATCAGAGGCGGCTGAACATTACAGAATGTGCTACAAGCGTCTCCAAGAAGATGAAGAGGCCGGGCGTATCATCGCTTCATTCACAAAAGTAAAAGAACAATACGAGGATGTACAGCGTTTTGGAAAGTATCATCCTGATTATAAAGAGATTTCAAAAAAAATGAGGGATATCAAACGAAAGCTGGACCTTCATGATACGGTCGCCGATTTTAAAAAGGCGGAAACCGAGCTGCAAAGCATACTTGATGAGGTCAGTGTAGAGATCGGCCGGGCGGTGTCAGAACATATCAAAGTACCGACCGGAAATCCTTATTTTGACAATCTTTCATCCTGCAGCGGCGGCTGCGGATCAGGCGGAAGCTGCGGCTGTAAAGTATCCTGACGAGACCCTTTTTAGTCTCGTCCTTTTTCTTAGAACGTGACATAGCGACAGGCAGGTGAAAAATATGGAAGATAGGCGTCAAGGTTTAATCGTCTGGCTCCATTCCTTAAAGCAGGCGAAAATGCTCAGGAAATTCGGGAACGTTCACTACGTCTCAAAACGTTTGAAATATGTAGTTGTTTACTGCAATATGGATGAAGCTGAAAGAATCGCGGCCAAGATTCGCTCGTATTCTTTTGTCAAACAGGTGGATCTGTCCTATAGACCGTTTTTAAAAGTGGAATTTGAATCTAAGCTCGATAAGGCAAAAGAGTACGATTATAAAGCAGGAATCTAATATTTTGTTAAAAAAATCCCCGCAGAAAACCCTGCGGGGTCCTTCTATTCCTTAACGATTTAAGGAGAAGGCAAAGGGAGAGGAGAAACCGGAGGAAGAACTTATGGGGAAACGTAAGTCTTCTCCGCGGTTGGCAACAACATCAATCGATGCTGTTGCTACTAGTATCACCAGGTGTTCAGTCTCCTATACATAAGAAATCACACTTTGGCTGTTTGTGCCAAAAAACACTTTATGATAAGATAGTGATGATTTTTTCGAGTTTTAAGGAAAAAGTGGTGGAAATATGAGAGTGATTTCTGGGACTTATAAAGGGCGTGCATTAAAGGCGGTTCCCGGCACGTCAACAAGGCCGACGACTGACAAAGTGAAAGAATCCATTTTTAATATGGTCGGCCCTTATTTTGACGGCGGAGACGGCCTTGATCTGTATGCAGGAAGCGGCGGATTAGGCATCGAAGCGCTCTCCAGAGGCTTTGACCGGATCGTTTTCGTTGACCGGGATTTTAAAGCGATTCAAACCGTAAAAAACAACCTGCAAACATTGGGGCTCCAAAAGCGCGCAGAGGTCTACAGAAACGACGCTGAACGGGCTTTGCACGCATTGGTGAAAAGGGGCTTGACGTTCGATGCGATTTTTTTGGATCCGCCATATCGGGAGCAAAAACTGGAAGCGCTTCTTTCGATCGTTGACAAAGCCAATATGTTGACTGATAAAGGGTTTATCCTGACGGAGCACGCAAAAGAAGTGGTGCTGCCGGAACAAGTGGGCGAACTCCTGAGAACACGTCAGGAATTGTACGGTGTAACAGGAGTGACGATCTACAGAAAGAGAGGGAATGGGGATGGCTAGCATTGCCGTTTGTCCCGGAAGTTTTGATCCGGTGACCTTTGGACATTTGGATATTATCAGACGCGGAGCGAAAGTGTTTGACCGGGTCTATGTATGCGTTTTAAACAATTCTTCAAAACAGCCGCTGTTTACGGTCGAGGAGCGCTGTGATCTGCTGCGTGAAGTCACGCAGGACATCCCGAATGTCCATGTTGACTCATTTCAGGGGCTTTTGATCGAATATGCGAAAAGCAAGGATGCGAACGTCATCTTGCGGGGGTTGAGAGCTGTCTCCGATTTCGAATATGAGATGCAGGGGACCTCGATGAACAAGGTGCTTGACGAAAATATTGAAACGTTTTTCATGATGACAAACAACCAGTATTCATTTTTGAGTTCAAGCATCGTCAAAGAGGTGGCGAAATACAAAGGATCAGTAGCAGAACTCGTGCCGGAAGCGGTCGAAGCTGCGCTTGAAAAAAAGTTTGCAAAAGAATGAGCGGCCTAAAACGGCTGCTCATTTTTTCGCAGTTGACAAGCGTTTTGTGTAAAGAACGATGTAAAGCAACAGGGTTGCAATCGTAAGAAGCGGGCCCGTTTGGACGATGGCATTCCACGTCTGTGTAAAAAGCGTTTCAGGGTTCCCGTCCCGCAAAAATGAGAAAGCCGGCTGATTCGGGTAATGGAAGGCTGTGTAAAGAGGCTTCCAAAGGATAAGGGCAAAAACGGCAGCATAGATTCCCTGCAGGAGCCGCGCGAAAAAAAACGGTTTGAAACGAATGTCCGTTTCGGCCAAAATGCCGGCGACCTGCGCCTGTACACTAAACCCGCTGAAGCCTAAAATGAAGCTGACAACAACGGCTTTTTGCAGCAGGTCGGCATCTGTTGCGCTGACCAGCTTGCTTCCGAGCGTGATCTCAAACAAGCCTGACAGTAAAGGTTTGTCAAAGCTTGCGGGAAAATGGAGCGCTGTCATGATCGAACGGGTGGCATAAGAAAGAACGTCGGCAATTTTCACGGCGGAAAGAATGTTGTTGAAGACAGAAAAGAGAATGATGAAACCGCCGACCATGAGAAGCGTCTGTACGGAAGAAATAACAGCATCGCTCAATAGTTTTCCAAGCGGTCTTTTTTCTTGAAGCCTTGCCTGGTGAAGGGCTTTGAAGGCTTCTTTCATGGAAGGCAGGGGAAGCTTCTTTTTTCTGGCGTGGAGGATTTCTTCTTTTCTTCCATAGGATCGCATTGTCAGCCCGACAGCCAAATTGCCTAAATAGTGAGCCGCTGCAAGCAAGATGCCAAGCGACGGATTATGAAAAAAGCCGACCGCGACAGCCCCGAAAATAAAGAGCGGGTTCGACGAATTCGTAAATGAAACGAGCCGCTCGGCTTCAACCCGGGAAATCTGCCGTTCCTGTCTGAGCCTTGAGGTGAGCTTTGCGCCTGCAGGGTTTCCGGAAGCCATGCCCATCGCGAGAACGAATCCGCCGACGCCGGGAACCCGGAAGACGGGTCTCATAAAAGGCTCGAGGAGGAGTCCGACAAACTTGACGATCCCGAACCCGATCAAGAGCTCTGATAAAATGAAAAAGGGCAATAAGGAAGGGAAAACGACTTCCCACCACATGGCAAGCCCGCTTTTTGAAGCATTAAGCGATTCCTGCGGGTGGGTGATGACGGCAGCGGTAAACATAAGCAGCACACCGGCAAAAAGTATAGTCTTTATCTTTGACATGTCCATTTCTATCCCTCCTTACGGCTAACTACACACCTAAAAGAACCGGATCATGGTAAAATAAACGGGAGCGAAGAATCCTCCCAAGAAACTTCTTTATCATTATACGAGGCTTGGTCTACATTTTAGACCATCAGATTCTCTCCCGTTTTTTGACAAAAAGCTGAACGTCTTGACCATACTAAACCAGAAAAGCCCTTCTCTTGAAATGAAGTCAATAGAAGGTATTCGGACATTCAAGCAGGCGGGCGCGATCCCGGTCAGCTGTCAGCACGTTAATTTAAAGATGGAGGGTTACATATTCATGTTAAAAAGAAGATTTATCCGTATCGCATTATTGATCATGATCATCGGGGCCGCCCTGACATTTGTCAAGCTGCCGTATTACATTACAGAGCCCGGCGAAGCGACGGAGCTCAATCCGTTAATCAAGGTGGACGGCGGGTATTCCGAAAAAGGCAGCTTTTCTTTGATGACCGTAAAAGTAGGGCCCGCAAATCCGATTACATACCTATGGGCAAAGGTGCGCCCTTATCATGAAATTCTTCCTGAAGACAATTTTAAACAAAAGGGCGAATCTGATGAGGAATATATGAAAAGACAGCTGCAGATGATGAGGGATTCCCAGGAGAATGCGATGATCGCCGCCTATAAGCGGGCGGGGAAAAGCGTCAGCTACACATCGGACGGCGTTTATGCCATGGCTGTTGTTGACGGCATGCCTGCCAAAGGAAAGATAAAGGTCGGAGACAAAATCAAAAAAGTTGACGGAAAAACGTTTCAGTCGGCGGAGCGCTTTGTCCGCTATATCGAAACGAAAAAAGCCGGGGACACAGTCAAAGTCGTCATTGAACGGGATAACAAAGACGCGACATACGACATGAAGCTGAAAACGTTCAAGGATGATCCGAACAGAGCGGGACTGGGCGTTTCCCTCATAACGGACCGGAAAGTGAAAGTAAAACCGGCTGTTAAGATGGATATCGAAAACATCGGCGGACCGTCAGCAGGGCTTATGATGTCCATGGAAATCTACAATCAGCTCACAAAACAAGATGAAACAAAGGGTCATCACATTGCCGGAACGGGAACGATCGACGATGAAGGCAAAGTCGGACCGATCGGAGGAATCAGCCAAAAAATCGTTGCCGCAGACCGGGCGGGAGCCGATATCTTTTTTGCGCCGAATGAAGGAGGCAGAAAAGGGTCAAACTATGAGGAAGCGGTCAAAACGGCGAAAGATATTAACAGCGACATGAAAATCGTCCCCGTGGATACGATGGATGACGCGATCGAATATTTGAACAAAAAAGTAAAAAGCGCCTGAATGAATGACAGGCGTTTTTTTATGTTCGCAAAAATGTCCGGTTTTCTTCATCATATATGACTGGTGACAGCGAATACTCCTGCCCGGTCAGCATCGTTTGTGCGGGCTCCTTCAGCGGTGCGCTGTAAACCCGTCCGGCTTTGATGTCCAGGTCGAGGGACGGGTGGGAAAAGGCTCCGATTTTGGTGATGAGCGGAACGCGCAGCTCCTTTTTCTTTTTCGAAAGATACGCCTGCCCTTTTTTTGTCATTCCGAGAAGCCTGATGTAGGAAGGGCGATTTTCGGCAAGGATGGAGCGGATATCGGCTTTTTTTGCCCTCGTTAAAATGTGTGTGTTCATTCGCTGCAGCCTCGTCCATGTGTACCGTTTCGTTTTTAGCTGCTCCATGTACTCCGAATAAGAACGGGCAGTGCGGATTGCTTTCGCAATGCGGTGCTCAAGGCCTTCTTCAACCTCATAAATCCCCTCCAGCTCTTTTGTATCCATCGTATGGATGCTGTATTTCAAAAACGGAAAGTAATCTTCCGGCGAGTGCCAAAGGCCGAAGGTTCCGGCGTATTCCTTGAGCTCCTCGGCCGATGCTTCAGGGAGAAAGGAGCTGCTGTCTGAAAGGCTCATCGTTTCCAGGATCGATTTGCGGATTGATGTCGCGCTTGCGATTTGGCTTGGTCCTTCGGGGAGATCGATATCATGATAGTCGGACGAAAGGCGCGTTAAGGTTGCAGGTTTCATCCCGATATCATCCTGAAGGATCGCTTTGACATAGTGAAATCCGAGAATATTGTTCGGTTTTGACAAGTCGAGCGCGCGCCTTCCGTCTGACACGTTATGAAACGCTTTTGCCATCGCAGCGGGATAGCTCATTCCTGTTGATATGTGCCGCTTCACTTCTTCGTCGAGCTCATCTTTATGCTTAATCGTATATGTTGCTGTGTCAAGAAACGAATCAATATCGCCGTTTTCGCTTCCGAAAAACAGGGAAGTGCACTTCAGTTCGCCAAGGATCGAAACGGCGCCTTCGGCAAACGTTTCGGCCTTTTGGACGGCGAAAGCGTACGGAAGCTCAACGACGATATCAGCATGGGACCTGAGCGCCATCTTCGTCCTCGCCCACTTGGAGACGATGGCGGGTTCGCCCCGCTGCAAAAAGAAGCCGCTCATCACCGCGATCGCAACATCGCTGTGAGTCTGTGCCTTTGCCTCTTTTATATGGTATAAGTGACCGTTGTGAAAAGGGTTATATTCGACGACAACGCCGACCGCTTTCATTTTTCCACCTCTCTTGCATCTCTTGAAATAGTTGTGATACATTTACACAAGGAATGTACAGATGCCCGCTGTCAGCGGTGTTTTTTCTAAGTGTATGAATTGTTGTTCACGATGTCAACGAATGACTGAAGCGGGCCTGTGATCTGTAAAGAAAAAATATTGACAAAAAACATGATGAAAGCTATAATCATGTTTGTTGCTCTCTTAGAGGTGATACAATGAAATGGACGATACATCAGCTGAATCAAATGCCGAAGACGGGCTTTGAATTTGATGAAACAGTTGATCTGAGCGAACTCTCTCAACACTCGGATATACGCAGCATTTCACCGGTGCGGGTGAAAGGAAATGCGGAGATCGGATCAAAGCAGGCTGCATTTGATTTTACCATTTCGGGCGAGATGATCTTGCCTTGCTCCAGAACGCTTGTTGATGTTCGTTATCCATTCAGTATTTCAACAAAAGAACTGTTTATATTTCATAAGACCGACGAAATGGAGGATGAAGACGTCCACATCGTTGAGGATGATCTGATCGATTTGACGCCGGTCGTAAAAGAAGAAATCCTTCTTGAGATCCCTATGCAAATCTTTTGTGAATCTGTTCAAAACGAAGAAGGTGCTCCACAGGAAGGCAAGGATTGGAAAGTCATTACAGAAGATGACCGGAAAAATCAAATCGATCCCAGACTTGCCGGTCTTGGGAAGCTCTTAAAACAAGAAGATGAATCTTAACGCTCTTTAAGGAGGTGGGAATAATGGCTGTACCTTTTAGAAGAACTTCTAAAATGAAAAAAAGACTTCGTCGTACTCACTTTAAATTGCAAGTGCCTGGTATGGTAGAATGCCCAAACTGCGGTGAGATGAAACTTTCACACCGCGTCTGCAAAGCATGTGGATCATACAAAGGAAAAGACGTAAAAAGCAACTAATCCATAAGAAACGAAAACACAAGACTTCCTGTCTTGTGTTTTTTTGCGCGAAATCCCCTTCTAAAAAGAAAATAGTCTATCTACTCTATTAGCCGCATATGTATGAATTAAATTCATAAAGTCATGGAGGGGGATAACTTTTGACGGTTACAAGACAGGATGCATGGACGCAGGATGAAGATATATTGCTGGCTGAGGTCGTATTGCGGCACATCAGGGAAGGCGGCACACAGCTGTCGGCATTTGAGGAAGTCGGCAAAGCGCTGAGCAGGACGGCTGCTGCCTGCGGCTTCCGCTGGAATTCCTTTGTCAGAAAGCAATACCAGTCGGGCATCGAGCTGGCAAAAAAACAGCGCAAAGAATTGCGGAAAAAAATAGGGGTCCACTCGGCCAACATGCCGAATACGGTAAAAAGCATTTCCGGAGGCGCGGCGGACGGCCTGACGATTGACGACGTCATCCGCTTTTTGGAAAAATTGAAACATGCACCCGGCCACAAAGATGCGAGCGATGAAAAAGAGCGGCTTATCGAAGAAGTCAACGCCTTGAAGGAAGAGGTTGAAAAACTCAAGAGTGAAAACGAATCGCTGAAGAAACAGCTTGAACTGACAGAGGAGGATTATAAAGCGCTGATCGAAATCATGGAGCGGGCCAGAAAAATGGTGGTTCTTCAGGAGGACGAACGGAACAAAAAAGCCAAAATTCAAATGGAACCGAACGGGAGTTTCGAAAAAATGGAAAAGTAGAGAACCGGCCATTGTTTTCGGCCGGTTTTTTGCTTAAGCGGATTCAGAGCTTTGTTTAGTTTCGCTGTCAGGATGCCAAACCAGCGGATTTTCCCCTTTGTCGCGGGCCATGTCGTATTTGACTGATTGGAAGCCCATTTTGTTCCAGAAGTCTGAAGATTTCACGCGCGGACTTGTGCGAATCGGGAGCCCGAACGATTTAGCGAATTCCACCAGCATTGTCCCGTACCCGTTGCGCTGATAGCCCGGCAATACTTCGAGCTTCCACAGCTCAAGGTAATCTTCTCCTTCATCGAAATATTGATTGTATTTCCCATCCACTTTATACAGGCTCATCCTTGCCACGAGCCGATCCCCGTAATAGATGCCGTAAAACGGCGAGTCGCTGTCGTTTTCGATCATATTGCTTTCAAGGTCCTCCAGCATGGAAAGCTCTTGAATCCCGTATTCCCGGAATTTTTTAAATTCCTCAAGCGTTTTATAATTGATCCGCAAACGTTCGACTTTGACCATTTTGTTACCCCCTTGTTTGTGGTCTATCTATATTGTAATCGCTTTATTGGAAAAATCCAAATGATAATAAATTTTCTAAATAAACGCGCAAAACGATTTTCTGAAAATTTGAAACGCCCATGAAGTCAACCGTTTAAATTTTTGCTATGATATACAGTATATAAAAAACGGGCAGGATGTGAGAGTTTGAAAATCGGAGTAATTGGAGGAGGATCGGTCGGGCTCCTTTTTGCGTATTATTTTTCGTTCCGCCATGAAGTGACGGTGATCACAAGAAGGCGGGAACAGGCGGACGCGATCCGGCAAAACGGCATCCGCCTTATAGCGGACGGAAAAGAGGGGACCGCCAAAACGGAAGCAACCGTAAAACCTGATGCGGCATACGACCTTCTGTTTGTCGCGGTAAAGGCGCATCAGCTCGAATCCGTTTTGCCGCAATTGGATAAGGCGGCTCCCCGGAATATCATGTTTTTGCAAAACGGTATGGGCCACATTCCCGAACTTGAGAAATGGGATGCCGGACACCGCGTTTTTGTCGGGGCCGTGGAGCACGGAGCCGTTAAAGAAAATGACTATACGGTCCGCCATACCGGAAAAGGGGCCGTCAAATGGAGCGCGTTTACAGGGAATTCGGCTCCGGAGGCGCTTATTAAAGAGCTGGCATCCGTTCATGAAGCGTTTCCTTTCTTGTGGCAGGAAGACTGGTACGACATGCTTGCCGGCAAATTGATCGTCAACGCGTGCATCAATCCGATGACTGCACTTTTGCGGGTGAAAAACGGCAAGCTCGTCGAAGAGCAGGCATATTTTTCATATATGAAGCTCGTTTTTGAAGAAGCGAGCCGGATTTTAGCTATTGAAGATCCGGAAGCGTCTTGGGAAAACGTTCTGTCGGTTTGCCGAAACACAAAACGGAACACGTCTTCGATGCTTGCGGATGTCGCGGCAGGAAGGAAAACGGAAGCTGATGCGATTATGGGCTATTTGCTGAAACGGGCGAAGGAAGCTGGGGAATCCGCTCCCCATCTCGCCTTTTTATACGACAGCATCAAGGCGCTGGAAAAGGGATGAAGCTAAATCTTTTGACCAAAACGCCGAACGTGCTATACTCTTTTCGGAAAGCTAACTATTTACTGGAGAAAGGAAGTTCGAAAGATGCAGCTTACTGAACTTTCCATAAAAAGTCAAAACCCGTTTGTACGAGACTATCTAGATGGAAAAGAGGAGACAACTCCATTTTTTGATTACGGTTTAAACAGAGAAGATTGGGAAGTCCGGTTGTGCGATCTTTCCTCAAGGACATATGACCGCAGCGCCTTAGCCGATTATCTGCTCAGCTACCACAGCAAATTCCGGTCAAAAAAGATGAATGAGGCAATCGAGCGGCTGCGCGACCACGCGAGCGTCGCAGTCGTCGGGGGACAGCAGGCCGGTCTTTTGACAGGGCCCCTATACACCATACATAAAATCGTATCGATCCTAGTGTTTGCACAAGAGAAAGAACAAGAGCTGAACGTTCCGGTCGTTCCTGTTTTTTGGGTGGCGGGGGAAGACCACGACTTGGACGAAATCAATCATCTGTATGTATCAGACGGCGGACATGTGAAAAAGCACAAGCTCGCTCAAGCTCATTGGAAGAAAAGCCAGGCCGCAAAAACGGCGCTTGATTCCGATAAAGCCGAGCAATGGCTGAACAGGGTGTTCGCTTCCTTTGAAGAAACCGAGTACACGAACGGACTTCTCTCAAAGCTGAAGCGATGTTTGCGGCAATCTTCTTCCTTTGCCGAGTTTTTTGAATATATCATCGCCGATCTGTTCGAGAATGACGGACTCGTCTTGCTGAATTCGGGCGATCCTGGACTAAGGTCTCTTGAGGTTCGTTTTTTTCAGGAATTGCTTGAGAAAAACGATGAACTCGCCCAAGCCGTGAAACAACAGCAGGCGCACATGGAGGAACTGGGCTATTCCCCGATCATCGAAGGGGCGGCTGAGCATGCGAACCTTTTTTACGAACACGATGGAGAGCGGTTTTTGATCGAAAAAAAGGACGGCGCTTTTTTCGTAAAAGAGCTTGAACTCGAGTGGACGCAGGCAGAGCTTCATCAGCTGATGGGCGAACAACCTGAAGCTTTCAGCAACAATGTTGTCACAAGACCGTTAATGCAGGAATTTCTCCTTCCGACTCTGGCATTTATCGCAGGGCCGGGCGAAATCAATTACTGGGGAGAGCTGAAAAGCGCTTTTCAAGTGATGGGCTTTAAAATGCCGCCTGTTGTGCCGAGGCTGAACATCACGTTTTTGGAACGGCATATCGAAAAAAAGCTGGCTGAGCGGGACATTGACATCAAGGAAGCGCTGGAACAGGGATCTGCCGCCAAAAAAGAGCAGTTTTTCGAAAGCAGGGTGCCAAGCGGGTTTACTGACGCCGTCAAACGGGCGAAAGAAGAAATCGAAAGCATTCATTCCGGCATCCGGAAAGAAGCGCTCGACATTGACCGCAGCCTTGAGCCTCTTCTTGAGAAAAACGCCGGCTTTATTCAGGATCAGCTATCATTCGTCGAAAGAGCGGTCATCAGAAGGATTGAAGAAAGGGAAAACAACATTCTGCGCGATTTTGACAAAATTCAAACGAGCATCAGGCCGTTGGGTGCTCCGCAAGAGAGAATTTGGAATATCATGTATTATTTGAACAAATACGGTCCTGATTTCTTGGAAAACTACAAAAAATTGCCATATTCTTTTCAGAATATGCACCAAGTTGTCAAACTTTGAAATAATTTTTTAAAAAACCTTGACTAGTTCAGGGTTTTTTTTTGTTCTAAAACAGTGTAAAATGAATTTGTGGAGGGAAGTGGTGGATAGTGGTGAGTTGAGGAACGAAAATGGGGGCCGAGATCATGTTTATGGGTGAATATCAGCATACGATAGATGCAAAAGGCCGCATGATCGTTCCGGCAAAGTTCAGAGAAGGCCTCGGCGAGCAGTTTGTACTGACGAGAGGGCTTGATCAGTGCCTGTTTGGCTATCCCATGTCCGAATGGAAACTCATCGAAGAAAAATTGAAGGCTCTTCCTCTCACGAAGAAAGATGCACGCGCGTTTACCCGCTTTTTTTTCTCCGGCGCCACGGAATGCGAGCTTGACAAGCAGGGCAGAATTAACATTGCCTCTCCGCTGTTAAGCTACGCGAAGCTTGAAAAGGAATGCGTGGTCATCGGGGTTTCAAATCGAATTGAATTGTGGAGCAGAGAGATTTGGGAACAATACGTAGAAGAGCAGGAAGATTCATTTGCCGAAATTGCTGAAAACATGATCGGCTTTGATATATAATGAATCTTTGCGAGATAAAAGCAACGCTCACAGCCAGTTCATTTGAAAAAAAGGTGGGACAAGTTAGAAATGTTTCAGCATACAACAGTACTATTAAAGGAAACAGTTGACGGTTTAAACGTAAAAGAGGACGGTACATATGTAGACTGCACGTTAGGCGGTGCAGGACACAGCGCATATTTGCTTTCCAAACTGTCAAAAGACGGCAGATTAATCGCTTTTGATCAGGATGATACAGCGCTCCGCCATGCGCAGGAAAAACTGGCGGATGATGAAGGGAAAGTGACTTTCATAAAAAGTAATTTTCGGTATTTAAAAGACCGTCTAAACGAAATCGGCATCACAAAGGTGGACGGTGTTTTATTTGATTTGGGCGTCTCATCTCCTCAGCTGGACACGCCTGAAAGGGGATTCAGCTATCATCATGATGCCCCGCTCGATATGCGTATGGATCAATCCGCAAGCCTTTCGGCGAAAGAAGTCGTCAATGAGTGGCGCTACGAGGATCTGGTCAGAATTTTCTTCAAATACGGCGAAGAAAAGTTCAGCAAACAGATTGCCAGAAAAATCGAAGAGGCAAGAGACAAATCGCCTATTCAAACGACAGGTCAGCTTGTCGATATCATTAAGGAAGCAATTCCGGCACCCGCAAGACGCAGCGGCGGCCATCCCGCCAAGCGGATTTTCCAGGCGATCCGGATTGCGGTAAACGATGAGCTGAAGGTATTTGAAGAAGCGCTTATACAGGCGGTTGACATTCTCAAACCGGGAGGAAGGGTGTCTGTCATCACATTCCACTCGCTGGAGGACCGGATCTGCAAAACGACGTTTAAAGAAATGTCTTCACTGCCTGAACTGCCTCACGGATTGCCGGTGATTCCAGAGGAGTTTGAACCGAAATTAAAATTAGTCAATAAAAAGCCGATCACTCCATCGAAAGAGGAGCTTGAAAACAATAACCGCGCCCGTTCAGCGAAGCTGCGCATCGCGGAAAAAGCACGAGAATGAGCGATGAATAAAAAGGAGGTCATCAGTCTATGAGCAATTTAGCTTATCAAGCGGAAAAACAGCAAAGACAGACACAGCAAAGCCCTGAAAAATCCGTTGTCATCCGGAGAAGGGCATCGATTACATTGGGGGAAAAGGTGCTGATCGTCCTGTTCGCCCTGGCTGTTCTCGGCGGTTCGCTCTTTATGATTTCAAGAGCGTTCGCTGCGTATCAGACGAATATCGAAATCCAAAAACTCGAAAAAAAGGTTGAAACGGAAGGCAATAGAGTTGATGACCTCAAAAAGACGGCAGATGAGCTGAAGGAACCTGAACGGATCATGAAAATCGCACGGAAAAAAGGCCTTCATTTAACAGACAAAAAAGTGAAAAACATACAGGAATGATGCAAAATGCCGAAAAAGAATAAATTTATGAACAGAGGAGCGGCAATACTCAGTATTTGTTTTGCCCTCTTTTTCTTTGTCATTTTAGGAAGATTCGCCTTTATTCAAGCGACAGGCAAAGTCAACGGGGAAGTTCTTGCCGTCAAGGCGAAAGAAAAGTATGAAAAAAAACGGATGATCGAAGCGCATAGAGGATCGATCCTTGACCAAAACGGAAAAGTGCTGGCAGAGGACACCTCGACCTATAAGGTGATCGCGATTTTGGATAAAAAGATGACAGTGGATATAAAACACCCTCAACATGTCGTCAACAAGGAAGAAACGGCGAAAAAGCTCGCGCCGATCCTAGGAATGGATGAAGGGAAAATACTCGACATCCTCAATAAAAAAGGGTTCCAGGTCGAATTCGGCGCAGCTGGCCGCGACATTTCGTACAGCCAAAAAGAAAAAATCGAAAAGCTCAACCTCCCGGGCATCGCCTTTATCCGCGATACAAAACGATATTATCCGAACGGAATTTTCGCTTCCAACCTGATCGGCTACTCTCAGGTGAATGAAAAAACGGGCGAAATGAAAGGCATGATGGGCCTCGAAAAAACGCTGAACGACTATTTGAAGGACACGGACGGCTATGTCACATATGACACGGACAGGTCTGGATGGCGCCTGCCGAACAGCGGCGAAAAAGTGACAGCGCCTAATAACGGAGACAACGTGTACTTGACGGTCGACCAGAAGATTCAAGCCTTTTTGGAAGACAGCATGACGACGGTTCAGAAGGAGTATCAGCCTAAGAAAATCATGGCGGCGGTCGTCGACCCGAAAACGGGCAAGGTGCTTGCGATGGGGCAAAGGCCGAGCTTTGACCCGAACAAGCGGGATGTCACCAACTATTACAACGACCTGATCTCCTACAGCTTTGAGCCGGGATCGACGATGAAGATGTTCACCCTGGCGGCCGCGATCGAAGAAGGCGTCTATAACGGAGGGGACTGGTACAAGTCGGGCAGCTATTCGGTCTCCAAAAAGGATAAGCCGATTAAAGACCACAACAACGGCAACGGCTGGGGAACGATCACGTTTAATGAAGGTGTTGAACGCTCTTCAAACGTCGCCTTTGCGATCCTTGCCAACGAAAAGCTCGGAACCGACCGTTTCAACCAGTATTTAAGGAAGTTTCATTTTTATGATAAAACAGGCATCGATTTGCCTGGAGAAGCGTCCAGCAAAATCAACTTTGAATATTTGCGGGATAAAGTATCAACTGCTTTTGGTCAAAGTTCAGCGGTAACGCCGATTCAGCAGCTCCAGGCTGCGACAGCGATCGCCAACAACGGAAAGATGATGAAGCCGTATGTGATCGATCATATCGTTGATCCGGATGACAAGAAAACGGTTCTGCAAAATAAACCGAAGCAGGTCGGCCAGCCGATTTCCGCAAAAACGGCGAAAGAAGTGCGCGATCTTCTCGGTAAAGTCGTCACCTCCAAAAAAGGAACGGGGCAGCCGTATCAGATCGAAGGGTTTGACGTCGCCGGAAAAACCGGAACGGCGCAGATCGCAGGCCCTGACGGCAAATATTTAACCGGAAAGGACAACTACGTGTTCTCCTTCATGGGAATGGCGCCGAAGGACGATCCGAAACTGTTGATCTATGTCGCGGTCCAGCAGCCGAAGCTGAAAAATACCGAAACGGGATCAGCACCTGTTGCAAAGATTTTCAATCCGGTTATGAAAAACAGTCTTCACTACTTAAATATCACGCCGTCGAGCAGCAAGAAGGACGGCGAAAAAGACCAGGACAAGGAAATATCGATGCCTGAGCTGACAGGCAAACGAACAGAGTCTGCGGTAAAAGAGGCGAAAGAGGAAGGCCTTGATCCGGTTGTGATCGGCGACGGAACGGCCGTGAAAGAACAGTACCCGAAAGCAGGCGAAGAAGTGCTCCCGAATGAACGGGTATTCTTAAGAGCAGACGGGAAGATCACCATGCCTGACATGACGGGCTGGTCAAAACGCGACGTCCTCCGCTTCGCTTCGGTTTCGGGGATTCACTTCGAAACGAGCGGACAGGGGTATGTGACAGGTCAAAGCGTGAAAAAAGGCAAGACATTAAAAACGAAAACAGTCATAAAAGTGACTTTAAAAAACTCTTAAAGCAAATCTAAAAGGCTGTCGGCTAAGGTCGATAGCCTTCTATATTGCAAGAGGCGGCACCTGGCCTGAAAATAGAGAAAACGAGGCCGTTCTATCAAAACGCTCCAAGGCATAAAATGAAACAAGCCTAAATAAGGAGTGAACGGTCTCTTGCGCGTTTCTAATGTGACTGTCAGAAAACGTTTAATCTTTGTTCTGATTTTTGGCGTGATCATCTTTTTGATTATCGATACAAGGCTTGGATATGTTCAATTTGTGCTGGGAGATAAGCTGACGTCTTTGGCAAAGGATTCGTGGAGCCGGAATCTCCCCTTTGAACCGGAACGCGGGGAAATTCTTGACCGGAACGGGGTCAAGCTTGCGACAAATCAAAGCGCGCCGTCTGTTTTGGTCGTCCCGAAGCAGGTCGACAACCCCATCAGAACGAGCAAACTGCTGGCCAATGTATTGAATATGTCAGAGGAAAAAGCGTACAAACACGTGACGAAAAAAACTTCCATTGAAAGGATCAATCCGGAAGGGCGGAAAATATCCCACGAAAAAGCAAAAGAAGTCAGGGATTTGAATTTAAAAGGCGTTTATATCGCAGAAGACAGCATCCGTCATTACCCGTTCGGCAGCTATCTGTCCCATGTCCTCGGTTTTGCGGGGATCGACAACCAGGGGCTGCTTGGACTTGAAGCGTTTTACGATGACGATCTGAAGGGCGAAAAAGGCTATGTGAAGTTTTATTCTGATGCAAAGGGAAAAAGAATGCCGGGCGAAGCTGATGACTATACGCCGCCAAAAGACGGTCTCGATATGAAGCTGACGATCGATTCGCGGGTGCAGACGATCATGGAGCGCGAGTTTGACATCGCTGAAGCCAAATACAACCCGGACGGGATGGTCGGCGTGGCGATGAATCCGAAAAACGGCGAGATTTTGGCGATGGTGAGCAGGCCGGATTTTGATCCGGCAAACTATAAATCTGTCGATCCGAAAATCTATAACCGGAATTTGCCGGTATGGAGCACATACGAACCGGGGTCGACATTCAAGATCATTACGCTTGCGGCAGCCCTTGAAGAACAAAAGGTCAATCTGCAGAAAGATCATTTCTATGATAAGGGATCTGTTGAAGTCGACGGGGCGAGGCTGAAATGCTGGAAGCGGGGCGGGCACGGATCGCAGTCGTTTCTCGAAGTCGTCCAAAATTCGTGCAACCCGGGCTTTGTCGAGCTGGGCCAGCGGCTCGGCAAGGAAAAACTGTTCAGCTACATTAAAGATTTCGGCTTTGGCAAAAAAACCGGGATCGACCTTCAGGGGGAAGGTACAGGCATTTTGTTCCCGCTTGACCGCGTCGGCCCCGTCGAACAGGCGACAACAGCCTTCGGGCAGGGTGTATCAGTGACGCCGATTCAGCAGGTGGCAGCCGTATCAGCGGCGGTCAACGGAGGAACACTGTATACGCCGTACATCGCGAAAGAATGGATCGATCCAGTCACAAAACAAACCGTCAAAAAACAGACGCCGATGCCGAAAAAGAAGGTCATCTCTGAAGAAACGTCCAAACAAATCCGCTATGCGCTCGAGAGCGTCGTCGCCCAAGGGACGGGGCGGAATGCGTTTGTCGACGGCTACCGCGTCGGCGGCAAAACGGGTACCGCGCAAAAAGTAAAAGACGGAAAATACTTGAAAAACAACCATATCGTTTCATTTATCGGCGCTGCGCCTTCTGACGATCCGAGCATCGTCGTCTACGTTGCCGTCGATAATCCGAAAGGAACGATTCAATTCGGGGGTACCGTCGCGGCTCCGATCGTCGGCAATATTATGAGAGACAGCCTTCCGCAGCTCGGCATTGAAAAGCGGAAAGACCAAATCGAACGCAAGTACCAGTGGCTGGACAAAAAACTTGTGGAAGTCCCGAACCTTATAGGGCTGTCTGTGACAGAGCTTGAACCGCTGCTTATCAATCTCAACCTGAAAGCGTCGGGGAAAGGGGACGTCGTCGTTCAGCAATCCCCGAAACCGGGCGAGAAGGTAAAAGAGGGTTCGACCATCCGCATATATCTTGACGACCAAGATTGATATAACGATAGACAAAAACGGCAGCCGGCTTTCTCAGCGGTTGCCCGTTTTTCAAAAAATGCATAGATTTTAAAGGATTAGCTGGATGTCTCCTCTTTTTTGCGCTAAAATATGAACTGTATGTCTGGCGCACCTTAAGTGGGCGCAAACCGTAAAAAAACGGGACAGCGAATGAGATCCAATAGAACGCGAGAGGTTTGATACAATGAAATTAACGAAGCTTCTTACATACTTAAAAAACGAACCTTCCTATAAAGGACAAGAAGACCCTGACATTACTTCGATCGAAATGGATTCAAGGGAAGTCAAGACAGGAAGTCTTTTTGTTTGTATAAAAGGATATACAGTCGACGGGCACGATTACGCCCGGCAGGCGGCTGAAAAAGGAGCGGTGGCGATCGTGGCCGAAAGGCAGGTCGATGCCGATGTTCCCGTGATTATCGTCCGCCGTTCGAAAAGGGCGCTTGCCGTGCTTTCCGATGCCTTCTACGGCCAGCCGACCAAGCGGCTCAGACTCGTCGGCATCACCGGCACGAACGGGAAGACGTCGACGTCCCACATGGCTGAAGAAATCTTCAGGAAAGCGGGCTGCAAGACGGGTCTGATCGGCACGATGTACACGAAGATCAACGATGAGACATTCGATGTGAAAAATACGACGCCTGAAAGCGTAACTCTCCAAAAAACGTTCAAAAAAATGGTTGACCGCGAAGTGGATACAGCCATTATGGAAGTTTCTTCACACGCTCTTCATATGGGCCGGGTGCACGGCTGTGATTACGATATCGCCGCTTTTACCAACCTGACGCAGGATCACCTCGATTATCATCAGACAATGGACGAATACAAGCATGCGAAAAGCCTTCTTTTTTCACAGCTCGGCGGTTCTTTTAACCACGAACATCCGAAGTGGGCCGTTTTAAATGCAGATGATCCTGCTTCAGAATACTTTGCCCAGGTCACGTCAGCCCATCTTCTGACTTACGGAATCTCCAATCGTGCCGATATCATGGCAGACAATATCGAGATGGCCCCGAAAGGGACAACCTTTGATCTCGTGACGCCGAAAGGGACGGAACGGGTGACGATCCCGCTCGTCGGCCGGTTTAACGTGTATAACGTGCTGACGGCGGCAGCGATCGGCTTTGCCGCGGATATTCCGTTTTCCGTGATTGTCGAAGCGATTAAGGGTTTGAAGGGCGTGAGAGGAAGATTTGAACTCGTTGATGCCGGACAGGACTTTCCGGTGATCGTCGACTACGCCCATACGCCGGACAGCCTTGAAAACGTCCTGAACACGTGCAGGGGCCTGACGGAAGGGAAGCTGTTTGTCGTCGTCGGCTGCGGGGGCGACCGCGATAAGACAAAGCGCCCGAAAATGGCGAAAATCGCGGCTGAATTGGCGGATGAGCCGGTCTTTACAGCCGATAACCCGAGAAGCGAGGATCCGCTCGCGATTTTGCGAGACATGGAAGAAGGGGTCAAAGGCGCTTATTATCACAGCATCGTCAACCGCGAGCAGGCGATCTTTTTCGCAATCGCAAACGCCAAAAAAGGCGACGTAGTCCTCATCGCCGGCAAAGGCCATGAAACCTATCAGCAAATCGGCGGCGAGACCTTCGACTTTGACGATGCCGAAGTGGCGAAACGAGCTGTTCTTGAGCTGAAATAAAACGAAAAAGATCTAGAGGAAAGAGTTGTTAAAGTGATGGATGCGTTCAAAATAAATCAACATATGAAAAAAAACGGTGAATATGATAAATGCGTATGCTGTTTCTTAAAAATCGGGGAAGGAGAGGAAAACAATGCTTGAACAAGTGATTTTGTTTACGATCATCATCGGCTTTTTAATCAGCGTTGTTTTGTCTCCGGTGTTCATCCCGTTTTTAAGAAGGCTGAAATTCGGTCAGAGCATCCGCGAGGAAGGGCCGAAGTCCCACCAGAAAAAATCGGGTACGCCGACGATGGGCGGCGTGATGATCATCATATCGATCATCATCACAACGATTGCCATGACGATCAAATTTTCCGAAGTCAGCATGAATATGTTCATGCTGCTGTTCGTTACGGTTGGGTACGGACTGCTCGGCTTTTTGGATGATTATATAAAAGTTGCGATGAAGCGGAACCTCGGCCTTACGTCAAAGCAAAAGCTCATCGGGCAAATCGTGATTGCCGCCGTGTTCTACGCCGTCTACTATGCTCAAGGGCTGCCGACGGACATCCGCATTCCGGGCACGGACGTATCGTTTGATCTCGGCTTTGTTTATCCGATCCTTGTGATCTTTATGCTTGTGGGCGGCTCAAACGCCGTCAACTTGACAGACGGGCTTGACGGGCTTTTGTCCGGGACAGCGGCGATTGCTTTCGGAGCATTTGCAATTTTGGCATGGAATCAGTCGCAATACGATGTCGCGATTTTCTCGGTTGCCGTCGTCGGGGCTGTTTTAGGCTTCCTTGTCTTCAACGCACATCCTGCGAAGGTCTTCATGGGAGATACGGGATCGCTTGCCCTTGGGGGCGCGATCGTGACGGTTGCGATTTTAACGAAGCTCGAAATTCTGCTCGTGATCATCGGCGGTGTATTCGTCATCGAAACCCTTTCTGTCATCTTGCAGGTAATCTCGTTTAAAACGACAGGTAAACGAATCTTTAAAATGAGCCCGCTTCATCATCACTATGAGCTTGTGGGCTGGTCGGAGTGGAGAGTTGTCGTCACATTTTGGACAGCGGGTCTTCTGCTTGCCGTCTTAGGAATATACATCGAGGTGTGGTTATAAGTGGATACTCAAGATTTATTACAAAATAAAAACGTCCTTGTTTTGGGACTGGCAAAAAGCGGATATGCGGCTGCTTCGATCCTGCATGAAAGAGGCGCACACGTTGTGGTGAACGACCAAAAGCCTTTTGAAGAAAACGAGGAGGCCCAGATTCTTGCCGAAAAAGGGGTCGAAGTCATCTGCGGCTCCCATCCGACGGAGCTGTTCGACCTCCATTCCATCAGCATCCTGATCAAAAATCCGGGCATTCGCTATGAAAACCCGATGGTCGAGGAAGCGATGAAAAGAAACATTCCCGTCTGGACGGAAGTCGAGCTCGCCTATCATCTGACCGATGCGCCGTTCATCGGCATTACAGGTTCAAACGGAAAAACGACAACGACAACGCTTGTTTATGAAATGCTGAAAGCCGATTCCAAAAAAGCGCTTGTTGCGGGAAATATCGGAACGGCTGCGAGCGATGTGGCTAACCGGGCGAAAGGGGACGAATGGATCGTTACAGAGCTTTCCTCTTTTCAATTGATGGGGACGCATCAATTCAGGCCGAAAATCGGTTTATTATTAAACGTATTTGACGCCCACCTTGATTATCACCATTCACGGGAGAATTACGAGCTTGCCAAGCAGCAGATATACCGAAATCAATCGGAAACAGACGTTGCCGTTGTCAATTTGGACGATGATACCGTTGTGAGGCTCGCCGAGTGTTCAAAAGCGGAAAAGGTCTGCTTCTCTGTCAGACAAGAGCTCGAACACGGAGCATGTGTCAAAGACGGAATCATCATGTTTAACGATCAGCAGGTCATGCCGCTGAAAGATGTCGTGCTGCCGGGCGAGCACAATCTTGAGAACATTTTGGCCGCAGTGTGCATCGTCAAAACGGCGGGAGTTTCCAATGAGGCGATCCGCCGGGTGCTGACGAGCTTTACAGGGGTTAAGCACAGAATGCAGTACGTGGCCACGATTCAAAACAGAACGTTTTACAATGACAGCAAAGCGACGAACATCCTCGCGACGAAAAAGGCGCTATCTTCCTTTGAAAAACCGGTGATTTTGCTTGCGGGGGGGCTTGACCGCGGAAACGAATTTGACGAATTAAAGCCGCACATGTCCTCGGTTAAAGCGATCATCACATTCGGCGAAACAGCGCCGAAGTTTGAGAAGCTGGCTGAGGATTTGGGAATACAACAGGTTAAACGTGTCGATAATGTTGAACAAGCAGCATCTGCGGCGTTCAGCCTGTCAGACGAAGGAGATGTCATTCTTCTGTCACCGGCATGCGCAAGCTGGGATCAGTACAAAACATTTGAAGAACGTGGTGACATGTTTGTAAACGCCGTGCATATGCTTAAATAAGGGCTTGTCTTTTAGTCTGAAAGCCCAAAGAAATGAAGCTTGGGGTGTTCGGCTTTGCAAACAAAAAAAACGTCACCGGATTTTTTACTGGTTATCATTACGTTATTACTGTTAACAATCGGGCTCATCATGGTATACAGCGCCAGCGCGGTATGGGCGACATACAAATATGACGATTCCTTTTTCTTTGCCAAACGGCAGCTGTTGTTTGCCGGCATCGGGATCATCGCCATGTTTTTCATTATGAACGTCGACTACTGGACGTGGAGGACGTATGCGAAAATCCTGATTATCGTTTGTTTTTTTCTCTTGGTCATCGTTCTCATTCCGGGGATCGGCATGGAGCGAAACGGATCGCGGAGCTGGATCGGCGTCGGCGCGTTCAGCATTCAGCCGTCCGAATTTATGAAGCTTGCGATGATCGCGTTTTTAGCCAAGTTTTTATCGGAAAGGCAAAAGAACATCACATCGTTCAGAAAAGGCTTTGTGCCGGCGCTCGGGATTGTCTTTTCCGCGTTTCTCATCATCATGATGCAGCCTGACCTCGGAACGGGAACGGTCATGGTCGGCACGTGCATCGTCATGATCTTTGTGGCCGGGGCGAGGATTTCGCACTTTGTGTTTCTCGGTCTGATCGGCCTCAGCGGCTTTGCCGCCCTCGTCCTGTCGGCCCCATACCGGATCAAAAGGATTACGTCTTACTTAAACCCGTGGGAAGACCCTTTAGGAAGCGGCTTTCAGATCATTCAGTCGCTTTACGCGGTCGGCCCGGGCGGACTTTTTGGCCTCGGACTCGGCCAGAGCAGACAGAAATTCTTTTATCTCCCTGAGCCGCAGACGGACTTTATTTTTGCGATTCTGTCGGAAGAGCTCGGATTTATCGGAGGATCGCTCATTCTGCTGCTCTTCAGCGTCCTTTTATGGAGAGGCATCAGAATCGCGTTGGGCGCGCCCGATTTATACGGCAGCTTCGTCGCTGTCGGAGTCATTTCGATGATCGCGATCCAGGTGATGATCAATATCGGAGTCGTCACCGGATTGATTCCTGTAACAGGCATTACCCTCCCGTTCTTAAGCTACGGAGGGTCATCGCTTACCCTGATGCTGATGGCGGTCGGCGTGCTGCTCAATGTCAGCAGGTATTCAAGATATTAGCGTCAACATCGTTTTGCCGGATAACCCTGTTCGAAAAAGCAGGGTTATCGTCATGTACATAAGAAATGAGGGGGAAACCAGATGCGGATCGTTGTAAGCGGAGGCGGAACGGGCGGACATATCTATCCCGCCCTCGCATTTATTAAAGAAGTCAAACAGCACCATCCCGACGTGGAGTTTTTGTACATCGGAACAGAGAAGGGCCTTGAGAAAAATATCGTCGAGCGGGAAAACATCCCTTTTAAAGCGATTGATATCACGGGCTTTAAACGAAAGCTTTCATTTGAAAACGTCAAAACGGTGATGCGGTTTTTAAAAGGAGTCAAGGAGTGCAAGAAGGAGCTAAAACGCTTTAAGCCCGATGCGGTGATCGGAACGGGCGGCTACGTGTGCGGACCGGTCGTGTATGCCGCTTCGAAATTGGGAATTCCGACGATCATACACGAGCAGAACAGCCTTCCGGGACTCACCAATAAATTTTTATCCAAATATGTTGATAAGGTAGCCATTTGTTTTGAAGAGGCAAAAGCACATTTTCCGGCTGAAAAAGTTGTATTCACCGGAAACCCGAGGGCCTCTGAAGTCGTCTCAATAAAAGGGGCCCAGTCTCTCAAGTCCCTCGGGCTTCAGGAAAACAAGAAAACGGTTCTCATTTTCGGAGGAAGCCGCGGCGCCGCTCCGATCAACAAAGCTGTGATCGGCATGCAGCAGGAGCTCAAAACACGGGATTATCAAGTTCTTTATGTTACAGGGGAAGTTCACTATGATAAAGTAACGGAAGAGCTAAATAAACAGGGCGCGGCCGAAAATATGGCCGTCAAACCGTTTTTGCATCAAATGCCGGAATATTTAAAAGCGCTGGATGTCATCGTGGCGCGGGCCGGTGCGACGACCATCGCCGAAATCACCGCGCTCGGCATTCCGAGCGTCCTGATTCCGAGCCCGTATGTTACCGCCAACCACCAGGAAGTCAATGCGCGCTCGCTCGGCGACCGGAACGCCGCAGTCGTTTTGAAAGAATCAGAGCTTAATGGACAGCGGCTCATTCAGGCGATCGATCATATTTTACAAGACGAAGAAACGTTACAAGAGATGAGCGAGCGTACAAAGTCCCTCGGTGTTCCAGACGCGGCCCAGCGTTTGTATCAAGTATTGAATGAACTAAAGCAAGCGAAATAAGTTTATAAGAGTTTTTGGAGGTTTTTCGATGGATAAGGTGATACAAGAATTAAAAGATCTTCAAGTCGGCAAAGTTCTGGAAAATGAACCGCTCGCAAATCATACGACGATTAAAATCGGCGGCCCTGCCGATTGTCTCGTCATTCCAAAGGACATTCAGGCAGTCCGCGATACGATGGAAGTCGTGAAAAAGCATGGCGTCCAATGGAGGGCGATCGGCAGAGGCTCAAACCTTCTCGTTCTTGATGAAGGCATTAGGGGCGTCGTCATCAAGCTTGGAGCAGGGCTCGATCATATGGAAATCGACGGCGAGCAGGTGACGGTCGGCGGAGGCTATTCCGTCGTGCGGCTGTCTACTGGCATCAGCAAAAAAGGGCTTTCAGGCCTTGAATTTGCTTCAGGCATTCCGGGATCTGTCGGGGGAGCGGTGTACATGAACGCCGGCGCCCACGGCTCAGATATCAGCCGGATTTTGGTTAAAGCTTTGATTCTCTTTGAAGACGGGACGATGGAATGGCTGACGAACGAAGAGATGGAATTCAGCTACCGCACATCAATCCTGCAGAACAAGCGGCCGGGCATTTGCCTTGAAGCGGTTCTGCAGCTCGAACAAAAAGAGCGCGATGCGATCGTCGCACAAATGCAAAAAAACAAAGACTACCGGAAGGAAACGCAGCCTGTCTCAAACCCTTGCGCGGGAAGCATCTTCAGAAATCCCCTCCCGGATCACGCCGGAAGGCTCGTTGAACAGGCCGGGCTGAAAGGGCATCAGATCGGCGGAGCAAAGGTTTCCGAAATGCACGGCAACTTCATCGTCAACGCAGGCGGCGCAACCGCAAAAGACGTTCTTGATTTGATTGCGTTTATCCAAAAAACGATTAAAGAAAAATACGATATCGACATGCACACGGAAGTTGAAATCGTCGGAGAAAAACGGTAAACGACAAGACCGCCTTATGATATAATGTAACAAAAACAAACGGCATCTTTAGTATGTCGTTTGTTTCGCTAACGGAAGTTTTTCATTTTCAAGGTTTGGAGACTTAGCGTCTTCTTCCCGAATAAATATAAGCAAATAAAAGTTTTTTTGTCTGCTTGATTGAACCTGAGGTGAGCCCAACGTGAAACCCGGTATTGATAAGGAAAAAGTAGTAAATATAGAAGAGCGGATTCCAAAAATCAAAGAACAGAGAAAGCAAAAGGCGAACCGCCGGCTGATCACATTTATTCTGCTTTTTTTTACGATGATGCTGATCATCATCTACCTTCAGACCCCGATCAGCAAGGTGTCCGAAGTCGAGATCAAAGGCAATCAAAACGTTCCGGCAGACGACGTCATTTCACAGTCCCAAATCTATAAAGGGCAGACGGAATTCTGGAGCCTCAGTAAAGAAAAAACCGAAAAAAGGCTGGAGGAAAATAAATTAATAAAAAAAGCCGAAGTATCAAAAAAGCTGCCCAACAAAATCGCAATCTCGATCGAAGAATATAAGAGTATCGCGTTTTTGCAAAAGCATAATGTGTATTACTCGGTGCTTGAAAACGGGACGGTCCTCCCTGAAGAAGTGACGCCGACTGACAACGGACCGATATTGAACGGCTGGACGGAGGACAAAAAGCTCGTTCAAATGGCCAAACAGCTTGACAAACTCCCTGATTCAGTAAAGGATTCGATTTCTGAGATCGACTACGCCCCTCAAAAATCAAACCCTTGGCTTGTCAGGCTTTATATGAATGACGGCTACATCGTCACGGCTTCAATTAAAACGTTTGCGAAGAATATGAAGAACTATCCCGCCATCGTCAGCCAGCTTCCAAAAGGAGAAAAAGGCATCATCCATTTGGAAGTTGCGGCATACTTCGAATCTCTGCAAAAGAAATCCAAAGACAGCAAGAAGGAAGACGGACGTTGAAGAGACATACGGTCAACCTCTCACTTGCCATGCTCGTATTGGGTTTCCTTTTGTCTTTTTCCTACCAGTTCACAAAAGAAAACAAAGGCCGCGGAGAAGCCGCAGAAGACTGGAAAACGGAATATTCCCTCCGCGACCGGCTGATAACGGAGGAAAAGCAGAACAAAGCGCTGGAAAAGGAATTATACAAGAAACAGCAGGAAGTACAAAAAACAGAGGCATCGCTCAAAAACGAGAAAAAGGAATACTACAACATTGTTGAAGATGTTGAAAGATACAGAATGTTTGTCGGCGAAATCGGCGTTCAGGGAAAAGGCATTGAAGTCACGCTGAAAGATTCATCATATGTGCCGGAAGGGGAGAATGTAAACAATTATATTGTTCATGAAAGCCACATTTTCCGCCTGCTGAATGAATTGTGGATCTCAGGCGCGGCCGCTGTATCGATTAACGGACAGCGCGTGACGCATCATTCCTATATTTCCTGCAACGGACCGGTCATCACGGTTGACGGCACCCAGCATCCGGCTCCGTTTGTCGTTTCGGCCATCGGGGAGGCAGACGTGCTGTTCTCTGCGCTGAACATAGAGGGAGGCATCGTCGACCAGCTGACCCGTGACCATGTTTCAGTCAGCATCGAGAAAAAAGATAAAATCGAGATGGAGCCTCTTTTGAAACAAGGGGAATGAAGAAGAAAAGTTGGTGGGCGGATCTTGAAAAAACACGATCGTTCCGTCAGTTTAAGCGCTTTGATGCTCATATTCGGGATCATGCTGGCCGTACAGTTTAATTCCTTGAAGGAGCCCGAAGTCCGCGACACAAGGGATATTTGGCAGCTTCGCGAGGATTTAAAAAAGGAACAGAAAAAGCAGCTTGAATTGATCGGCGAAATCGACAAATACGAAAACATGCTCGGCACGTACAGCCGGGAGGAAGACCATTCGCGGACAAAAGCGCTGAATGACACCCTTCAGCACTTAAAAAAACAGGCCGGCTTCACCGATGTCACCGGCAGCGGCATCACGATCACGATCTCCCGGCTGTTCTCCGATGAATTAACGGGAGAGCCCCTCAAAAACCCGCCCCCTGATCTTTTGAAAAAGCTGATCAATGAATTAAACATGTATGAGGCGGAGGACATTTCCATCAATGACAGGAGGGTTGTCAATACGACCGTGATCAGAGACATCAATGGAACGACGAAAATAGACGGTTATCCATTGGACAACTATCCGATAACAGTAAAAGTCATTGGGAAAGACGCCGATAAACTATATAGCCGAATGAATGCTTCATCCCTTCAAGATCTGTTTGCGGGAGAAAATCTGGATTTGCAAATCAACAGACCTGAAAAACGCATCAAAATCAAGGCTTACGACGGTCAAATGCAAGTGGCACCATTGAAACCGCTCGAAAAATCAAAAGGAGAGAATTCCTAATGTGGCTTCCGGTTTTAGGGCTTTTGCTCGGAATTGCCATCGGGTTCAGCACGAACTTAACAATTCCGGAAGAGTACTCGAATTATTTGTCTTTAGCCATTCTCGCATCGCTTGATACGCTGATCGGGGGAATAAGGGCCCATTTACAATGTGTATACGATGAACTAGTTTTTGTGTCGGGCTTTTTTTTTAACATCATTCTCGCGATAAGTTTGGCTTTTCTGGGCGTTCATCTTGGTGTAGACTTGTATTTAGTCGGCATGTTCGCATTTGGCGTCAGACTGTTTCAAAACATAGCGGTCATCAGAAGAATATTGCTCGCCAAATGGACGGCCACAAGGAGAAAAAAATAAAAAAAATCGGATTTAAAAGAGGATATACATAGGATATAACGAATATTCACAGTAATCCTAAAAACTAAACAGAAGCGTGTTGGTTCGTTATTTATTGTTACACACTTGTAAAACCAGATTCATTGTATTGTTGTTCGGCAAATAATAGAATAGAATTGACTGAAATGTGAGGAGGTGCCATAGAATGAACAACAATGAACTTTACGTCAGTCTAGACATCGGTACGTCCAATATAAAAGTGATCGTCGGTGAAATGTCAGATGAATCGCTTAACATTATCGGAGTCGGAAATGTTCCCTCAGAGGGGCTGAAAAAAGGATCAATCGTTGATATAGATGAAACGGTTCATTCTATAAAAAAAGCGTTTGAACAAGCTGAAAGAATGATAGGTTTTCCGCTGAGACACGCCATTGTCGGCGTTAACGGCAACTACATCCATATCCAGGATACGAACGGGGTTGTGGCGGTTTCAAGCGAAAACAAGGAGATACACGTTGAAGATGTACGCCGGGTCATGGAGGCGGCCCAAGTCGTTTCCATCCCTCCAGAACAGCTGATTGTCGATGTGATTCCGCGGCAATTTATCGTTGACGGAAGAGGCGACATAACGGATCCGAAGAAGATGCTCGGCGTCCGCCTTGAAGTTGAAGGCTCGCTGATCACCGGTTCAAAAACGATTCTACATAACCTGCTCCGCTGCGTGGAACGGGCGGGAATTGAAATTACGGATATATGCCTGCAGCCGCTGGCTGCCGGATCTGTCGCTTTATCGAAGGACGAAAAAAACCTCGGGGTGGCTTTAATCGATATCGGCGGCGGCTCGACGACGGTTGCCGTATTTGAAAACGGCCATCTGCTCGCAACCCGCGTCGTTCCGCTCGGGGGCGAAAACATTACGAAGGACATTTCGATCGGTCTCCGCACGTCTACGGATGAGGCTGAGAGGGTGAAAAAACAGTTTGGACATGCTTTCTACGAAGAGGCGTCAGACGAGGAAGCATTCGAGGTCGCCGTGATCGGGACAGACCAAAAACAGACGTTTACCCAGCGGGAAGTGGCTGACATCATCGAAGCCAGGCTCGAGGAAATCTTTTTGTTTGTGGCGGAAGAGCTTCGGAGCATGGGGATTAAAGAATTGCCCGGCGGGTTCGTCCTTACGGGCGGACAGGCGGGAATGCCGGGTGTCCTCAGCCTCGCACAGGAAGTTCTTCAAAACAACGTCAGAGTGGCTAGCCCGAATTATATCGGCGTGAGGGAGCCCCAATACATGACAGGGGTCGGGCTCATCCAATTCGCATACCGGAACGCAAAAATCCAAGGCAGAAAAGTAGGCTTTAAAATGCCGGCGGAAGCGGTTCAGGAAGTCGCGGCAACTCACCAGAAAGAAGTGCAGCAGCGTCCGAAGCCAAAATCCAAGCAGCAGGCTCAACCTGAGAAAAAGCAAAGCAAAATGAAGAAAATATTTAACTTCTTTTGGGAATAGAGATTAGTCATTCGACGGATTAGGAGGATATAGCATGTTAGAGTTTGAAACAAATATAGACGGCTTAGCATCGATTAAAGTAATTGGAGTAGGTGGCGGCGGAAACAATGCCGTCAATCGGATGATCGAAAATGACGTTCAGGGAGTCGAGTTTATCGCGGTCAACACCGATGCTCAAGCCCTTAACCTTTCAAAAGCGGAAACGAAAATGCAGATCGGCGCGAAGCTGACGCGCGGCCTCGGCGCCGGTGCCAATCCGGAAGTCGGCAAAAAAGCGGCAGAGGAAAGCAAAGAACAGATCGAAGAAGCGTTAAAAGGCGCTGACATGGTGTTCGTTACAGCCGGAATGGGCGGAGGAACAGGAACAGGAGCCGCACCGGTTATCGCTCAAATCGCCAAAGACCTCGGCGCTCTGACTGTCGGCGTCGTGACAAGACCGTTTACGTTTGAAGGAAGAAAAAGACAGCTTCAAGCTGCAGGCGGCATTTCGGCAATGAAGGAATCTGTCGACACATTGATTGTCATCCCGAATGACAGACTTCTTGAGATCGTTGATAAAAATACACCGATGCTTGAAGCGTTCCGCGAAGCGGATAACGTCCTGCGCCAAGGTGTTCAGGGCATTTCAGACCTGATTGCAACACCGGGACTGATCAACCTTGACTTCGCCGATGTCAAAACGATCATGTCAAACAAGGGATCTGCACTGATGGGTATCGGTATCGCCACAGGCGAAAACCGCGCTGCCGAAGCCGCTAAAAAAGCCGTTTCCAGCCCGCTTCTTGAAACGGCGATTGACGGCGCACAAGGCGTCCTCATGAACATCACGGGCGGAACGAACCTGAGCCTGTATGAAGTGCAGGAAGCAGCTGATATCGTCGCTGCTGCGTCAGATCAGGACGTCAACATGATCTTCGGATCTGTCATCAATGAAAACTTAAAAGACGAGATTGTCGTAACCGTTATTGCGACCGGGTTTATCGAACAGGAGCCGGATTCAGCAAAGCCGCAGAACAGACCTTTAAACCAAGGCTTTAAACAGCATCAGCCAGCTCCGAAGCGCGAACCGAAGCGCGACGAACAGGTCAGCATGCCTCACCGCAGCCAATCCCAGCCTGCTGAGGATACGCTTGACATCCCGACTTTCTTGAGAAACCGCAATAAACGCTAATGAATAAACGAGAGGCTGCTGATCCATTCAGCAGCCTTTTAATTTAAATTGAACCTCCGTTGAATTCCCCCCCGAAACAACCAGAACAAAAGGCTTGCCGCTCAACACTGCCTTTCTGCCTAAAATCACGCGACGCCGGCAAGTACGGCGGACTATACCGTAAAAATGCGGATGCGTAAAAAGTATCAATTTATCGATCAATTGCAGCACGGTGACAAAAACCGACAAAATCTACGAGCTTTTTCTTTTACATTATAGATGCCTTCTTTTTTCTAGACATAGAAATGCAAGAAGCGGCAAATCGCGACTAGATTCGCAATGTAAAAGGAGGATGCCAGTTGAAGAAAAAGCCAATATATCGCACATTGACGTGCGCGGCAATTATCGGTGCACTGCTGGTGCCCGGGGCTGTTCAAGCCGACGGCGGCACAGCGGGGAAAGACGTGAAAGGACATAATAAAATATCAGACTCTCTTTACAAGGACTTTGAATCAAACGAAAAGGTCACATTTTTAATTAAAATGAAAGATCAGGCCAATCCGCAGCATACCGCACGAGTGGCAGAGACGAATGCCAAGGCGAGCATTATGACTAAGAAAAGGGTAAAAGAGCTCAAACGTTCGGCGGTTCTCACCTCTTTAAAGACAAAAGCCGAAAACACGCAAAAAGACTTGAAAACGTATTTGCAGACACAAACGAAAAAAGGTGCCGCATCGCAGGTGGAATCATTTTATATCGTAAATGGAATGGCGGTGACGGCCACAAAAGAAGTGATGGAAAAAATAGCGGCGTTTCCAGAAGTGGAGAAGGTGCTTCCAAATCAAACGATCAAATTGAGCGAAACGGAAAAAGCCGCAATCGATACAACGTCGAAAGCTTCATCTTCCGAGGCAGCGGCAAACATCAAGCAAGTGCATGCACCTGATGTCTGGAAAAAACGGTATAAAGGCAAAGGAACTGTCGTCGCATCGATCGATACCGGCGTTGAATGGGATCATCCGGCATTAAAGAAAAAATACCGCGGATATAATCCTTCAAAGCCGAACAGCCCGAACAACGAATATAACTGGTTTGACGCCACAAGCAATAAAAAAACGCCATACGACGATCTCGGCCACGGCACACACGTGACCGGAACGATGGTCGGATCAGAATCAGGCGGAAAAAACCAGATCGGTGTTGCACCTACTGCGAAATGGATCGCTGTCAAAGCTTTTTCACAAGAGGGCGGAAGTGAAAAAGACCTTTTAGAAGCGGGCGAATGGATTTTGGCGCCGAAAGATGCAAAAGGGAAACCGCACCCTGAAAAAGCTCCGGATGTCGTCAATAATTCCTGGGCCGGCGAACGCGGGCTTAATGAATGGTATCGCGACATGGTGAAGGCTTGGCGTGCGGCGGATATTTTCCCGGTATTTGCAGCTGGGAATGTGAGCGAAACCGAGCCGGGCGGACCTGGATCTGTCGAAAATCCTTCCAACTATCCGGAATCTTTTGCAATCGGAGCGGTTGACAGTACGAATGCTTTAGCCGATTTTTCATTGCAGGGGCCATCTCCATACGATGAAGTCAAACCGGACCTTTCCGCTCCCGGCGTGAGCATCCGCTCAGCTTATCCGGGACACAGATACGCAACGATGGACGGCACATCGATGGCAACTCCGCATGTTTCAGGCGTTGTTGCATTAATGAGGCAAGCCGATCCGAACATCACCGTTGATGAAATCGAGCGCATTTTGCGGAAAACGGCGAAGCCTCTGACGGACAAAACGTTTAAAAGTTCGCCAAACAACGGGTATGGATACGGATTGGTCGATGCGCTAAAAGCGTTCAAAGAGGCCAAGAAATAAATATCTTCTCAAAAAAGACAAAACCTTTTACCGGTTTTGTCTTTTTTTAACTAATTTTAAAAAGCCATGACAAATAACGACAAAAAAATAAACCAATATTTACTATATTTAAATGAACAACCCGGTCAGACAAAACATTACAAACGAGAGGGGGATGTCTGCTTTTACGCATTTTAATTGAAAAAGGGGGATTTCATTTGAAAAGAAAGCTGAAAAAGAAGGCCTTCTGCTCCATGTTAAGCGGGCTTCTGGCCGCATCTATGCTGATGCCCGCCGCTTCTGCCGCAGAATCGGCATCACCGCTCACTTCTTACAAAGAACAAGCAAAACAAAATGCTTCCACCAAGAAAAAAATTTCGTCATCTCTTGTCAAACAATTCAAAAAAGAAGATCAAGTCACGTTTTTGATTAAAATGAAAGATCAAGTCGACACGCAAAAAGTCGCGAAACAGGCGGAAAAGAAAGCAAAATCGAAATCTTTGAGCTCGGTGAAAGCGGAATATCAAAAACGCTCAGCAATTGTTTCGTCATTAAGAATCAAAGCGGATGAGACGCAAAGCCATCTTCAAAGCTATTTAAAAAAGCAAGCGAAAAAAGGCAAAGCAAAAGATATTCGCTCATTTTACATCGTGAACGGAATGGCGGTCAGAGCGACAAAAGACGTGATGGAGCAGGTGGCTTCCTTTCCGGAAGTCGAAAAAGTGCTTCCGAATGAAACGAGGCACCTGATTAAACCGGTCAACAAGTCCGTCAGCAAAAAATCGGTCCAGGCCAGTGACGGTATCGAATGGAACATTGATCAAATCGGCGCTCCGAAAGCATGGGAGGCAGGGTATGACGGAAGTGGAACCGTCGTCGCTTCCATCGATACGGGCGTTCAGTGGGATCACCCGGCGCTTAAAGAAAAGTACCGCGGATACGATCCGGCGCATCCTGACAGTCCAGATCACGAATTCAACTGGTTTGACGCAACAGCCGGAAGATCAGAGCCTTACGACGACCTTGAGCATGGAACGCATGTAACAGGCACAATGGTCGGCTCAGAGCCCGGCGGCAAAAATCAGATCGGAGTTGCGCCTGGAGCCAAATGGATTGCGGTGAAAGCTTTTTCCGAGGATGGCGGAACAGATGAGGATCTCCTCGAGGCGGGGGAATGGATTTTGGCGCCTAAGGACAAAGACGGGAATCCGCACCCTGAAATGGCTCCGGATGTCGTCAATAATTCCTGGGCAGGCAATGCCGGTCTTGATGAATGGTACAGGGACATGGTTAAAGCGTGGAGAGCCGCCGACATTTTCCCTGAATTTTCCGCAGGCAATGTCGATTTCTTTAACCCGGGAGGCCCGGCTTCAATCGCAAACCCGGCAAACTATCCGGAGGCGTTTGCAACGGGTGCGACAGACATCAACAAGAAACTGGGCGACTTTTCTTTGCTTGGTCCGTCCCCTTATGATGAGACAAAACCCGAAATCACCGCCCCCGGCGTAAACATTCGTTCATCGGTTCCGGGAAGCGGATATCAAGACGGCTGGGACGGCACTTCAATGGCCGGGCCGCATGTCTCGGCGGTTGCAGCACTTTTAAAACAAGCAGATTCATCGCTTTCCGTCGATGAAATTGAGCAGATTTTAATGGATACGGCAACACCTTTGACTGACAGCAAATTTACCGAATCACCGAACAACGGGTACGGCCACGGGCTCGTCAATGCGTATGAAGCGGTATCAGCCGTCACGGTAGGACTCGGCAAAGCCGAAGGCAAAGTCGGAAAAGAAGGGGAAGACCAAAAGCCGCCGTCCGTAAGCCATGAAGCGCAAAAAGAGGTATTTGCAGGCGCCGATATTCCGTTTACGGCTGAAGCAGAAGATGACGTCAGCATCATCTCGGTCAAACTGAGCTATAAAACGGATTCTTCCGATTGGAAGACGGTAGATGCGAAGCGAATCAGCGGCGACCATAAAAAAGGTTCGTATGAAGCGGTCATTCCTTCTTTGGAAGGAAAAGTCCTCACCTATAAGTGGATCGTTACGGACTTCGGCGGAAATCAAACGGAATCTGACGTATATGAAGTACCGATATCCCCGGCGGTGTCAACCGGCTATAAACAAGATTTTGAAAAGCCTGCGCTCGGATGGTCAAGCTACGGCGAAAAAAACTCGTGGCAGCAGGGAGTCCCGGAGTCAGGTCCGAAATCAGCCGCCTCAGGCAAGCAGGTATACGCGACAAACTTGACAGGGCCGTATGACGATTCAGCCAATATGAATCTTTTGATGCCTCCGGTCTACGTGCCAAAAAATCAAAAGCTGTTTCTTCATTTTAAGTACTGGCATGAATTTGAAGAGGACTTTGACTACGGCTTCGTTTTCATACAGCCTGAAGGTAAAGAAGAATGGGTGCAGGTCATTCAATTCAATGGCGTGACGCCTGATTGGATGGATGAAGAAATCGATCTGTCACAATACGCGGGGCAGAAGATCAAAATCATGTTTAACCTTCAATCTGACGACAGCATTTCAAAAGACGGCCTTTACATCGATGATGTCGAACTCATCAAGGAACCGAAAGGCGTCGGCAAGAAAAGCCGCTTAGGCGTTGAAAAACGTTCAGCGGGCATGAAGGACAGAAATTCGAAAAAGCAGACGATCGATCCGAAAAAAGCGAAACCTGCTGATGCCATCGTGCGCGGGCAGCAGAACGGAAAAGCGTTACCGGCTGTGCTTCCGCTCAGGGCAAAGGTGAGCGTGCTCGAAACGGGAAAATCGACATACTCAAGCCAAGCTGACGGATCATACAGCATGGCTCATTCGCCGGGAACGTATACGATGAAAGCCGAGGCGTACGGATATGAGTCAAGCGCTCAAACCGTAACCATTGAGGCTGATAAGACGACAGCCGCCGACTTCGTGCTGAAGGAATTGAAAAAAGGCACGATCACGGGGACTGTGAAAAACAAAAAAACCGGAGAACCCGTTCGAAACGCAAAGTTGTACATCCTTGAAGATGCGGCCGTCAAACCGGTGCAAACCGATGAAAACGGCAAGTATTCAATAACGGCCTACGAAAATTCCTACACGGTAAAAGTCGGGGCGAAAGGGTATTACAGCAGCGAATTTACGGTTGACTTAAAAGGCGATGTCACAAAAGACATTGAGCTCGACCCTTATCTCGGCTATCCGGGAGAAATCGGCTATGATGACGGAACCGCAGAAAACGCTTATGCTTTTTATGACAAAGGCAATGCGTTCGCCGTCAAAATGACGCTCGACAAAGGACAGGAAAAAGCGATGCTGAAAGGCGGTAGATTTAAATTTTGGGGAGCCGATTTTCCGGATCCGGGCGGCACCGATTTTGCGGTCGAAGTCTATGATGCGTCAGGCGACAAAGGATCTCCGGGCAAAAAAATCGCCGGCCCGTTCAAGGGTGAAGCGCTGCGGAACGGCGATTGGACCGAGGTTGATCTGAGCGAAGAGGGCATTATCGTCGGGAAGGATTTTTATCTCGTATATGTCCAAACGAACGATATGGATCATTCCCCTGGCCTCGCCACTGACGAAGACGGGGAATACTCTGGACGGAGCTTTCAATTTACGGACGGCGCCTGGTCGAAAACGCCTGCAGAACAAGGCAATTTCATGATCCGTGCCCTCGTCGACTACGAGGTATCAGTCCCGGTTATCACATCGCCGAAAGACGGACTGGTCACCAATCAGAAAAAAGTCGTCATCGAAGGAACGTCTTCTCCGACAACGACCGTGCATCTGTTTAACGGCAAGGAAGAAATCGGAACTGCAGAAACAACAGGAGACGGTACATTTTCAACAGAAATCGAGCTTCAAAAAGGGGAAAACGTCATAACCGCCAAAGCTTCCGCGGCTTCGGGAACGACGGATGCCTCATCTCCGGTGCGGATCATACTTGACCAGACAAAACCGCGGCTTTCCATTGATTCGCCTGAAGACGGATCGAAGCTTAACAAAGAAACCGTAACTGTAAAAGGCACCGTCTCAGACGATAATTTGGATTCGGTGAAAGTGAACGGCAAAAAAGCAACAGTTGAAAACGGCCAATATTCGGCCCGGATTCTCCTGGACAACGGGAAAAACGAAATCAAAGTGACAGCGGCTGACACGGCGGGAAATAAAACGACCAAAAAACGGACGATCGATGTAAACTTTGAAGCGCCGAACATTGCAAATTTAAAGCCGGATGAAGATCGGCAGCTGAAAACGGGAGAAACTGTAAAAATCGAGTTTGAAAGCAGCGCCGATTTGGATGCCGTGTTTGTCATCAGGATGCCGCTGACAAACTTAAAAACAGCCGCGCAAAACGTGACTGAACTTCCGCTGAGAGAAGTGTCGAAGGGCAAGTATGAAGGCTATTGGACCGCCACCTCGGCTTCAAAAGCAAAGGGAGCGGAAATCGAAGTCATCGTCCGCGATGATTACGGGAATGAAGCAAGAAAAACGGCAAAGGGCAAGCTGTATATAAATGAAAAACCTTAAATTAAATGTGAAGCGCTGTCGGATGACGACAGCGCTTCTTCTTTTTGTCATCGACAAATTCGGTATGAATTTCTCAAAAAATGTACCATCTGCGCAACATTAATTGACAGACTTTCCCTTTGGGCTTGATTTATACTTATGAAAACAACTATGCAGGAAAGAGAATACGAACCGAAAGGGGACGGACGTGAAAGTTTATTTGGATGCGATTTGGCTGTTGAACTTTTGTTTTGACTTGCTGCTTTTACTGTTGACCGCATTTATGCTGAAGCGAAGGGTTAAAAAGCGGCGGCTGATCTTAGGGGCGCTTATCGCATCAAGCATCGTTCTGTTCATGTTTACCCCTTTTTCGCCGTATGTCCTTCATCCAGCCGGCAAGCTGTCTTTTTCCATCGTGATCGTTCTTGCGACTTTCGGATTTAAACGGTTTCGCTTTTTTTTGCAGCATTTGTTTTCTTTTTATTTTGTCACTTTTTTAATGGGAGGGGGAATCATCGGGGTTCATTCTTTGCTGGAGACGGATTCGATCTTAGAAAACGGCGTTTTTATGACCAATTGGTCCGGGTTTGGCGACCCTGTCAGCTGGCTGTTTGTCGCTGGGGGATTTCCGGCTGTCTGGCTGTTTTCCAAAAAGCGTTTTGAGGACGTCGAGGCGAAAAAGATCCAATACGACGAACGCGTTTTGCTGGAGGTGGATGTCGAGGGGCATACGCTTCACTTTCATGGACTGATCGATTCCGGCAACCAGCTCTACGACCCGATTACAAAAACACCTGTCATGATTGTCAATATCGGAAAGCTGAAAAGCATGCTGGGCGAAGACGCAAGCGCGGTCATCATGGAAAACAGCCCGCTTGACGCCGTAGGCCTGCTCGATGACCGGTTTCCGCACTTCGGCCGAATCCGCTTGATCCCATACAGAGGCGTCGGCCATCAGCATCAGTTTTTGCTGTGTGTAAAGCCGGATCATGTGCTCATTTATACGAAAAAGGAGGTTCTTGAAGCGCCCAAATGCCTGATCGGCATCAATACGTCGCCGCTTTCGGCCGACGATGAATTCGATGCGATCGTCCACCCGAAAATGATGTCCGGCCATCCTGTCAAACGCGTTTCGTAAAACCTCGGGCCCCGTTACACTATCATACTCCCGGGGACGCTTATTTAGAAGGGGGAGGAAAATGAAAAAACTAAAATTAAGGCTGACCTATTTATGGTATAAACTTTTAATGAAGCTCGGTTTAAAAAGCGATGAAATTTACTATATCGGAGGAAGCGAAGCACTGCCGCCTCCATTATCGAAAGACGAGGAACAGGTGCTTCTCCATAAGCTGCCTGACGGCGATCAGGCGGCGCGGGCAATTTTGATCGAACGCAATTTGCGGCTTGTCGTATATATCGCCAGAAAATTTGAAAATACGGGCATCAACATCGAGGATTTAATTTCGATCGGCACGATCGGCCTCATCAAGGCGGTGAACACGTTTAACCCCGAGAAGAAAATCAAGCTGGCTACATATGCTTCAAGGTGCATAGAAAACGAAATATTAATGTACTTGCGGCGGAACAATAAAATCCGTTCGGAAGTATCATTTGATGAACCGCTGAACATCGACTGGGACGGAAACGAACTTTTGCTTTCGGATGTACTCGGCACGGAAAACGACATCATCACCAAAGATATCGAAGCAAACGTCGACAAAAAGCTGCTGAAAAAAGCGCTCGAGCAGCTGAACGACAGGGAAAAGCAAATCATGGAGCTGCGATTTGGCCTTGTCGGAGGAGAAGAAAAAACGCAAAAAGATGTGGCGGATATGCTCGGTATTTCGCAATCGTATATTTCCCGGCTTGAAAAAAGGATCATCAAAAGATTGAGGAAAGAATTCAACAAAATGGTGTAATTTTTTTAAAAAAATTGAAGCTTTGGCAGCAAAGGGTTTGTCTGATCGCCTGCTTATTTTTGGGAATTCGCGATGCATATTTTTCCCACCCGAGGAGATACTGAACTTTGTACAGCAGCTCCTGTAGGGAGGGAAAAAAGTGTCGAGAAATAAAGTTGAAATCTGCGGGGTTGATACATCAAAACTGCCCGTGCTCAAGAATGAAGAGATGAGAAAGTTATTCAAGCAAATGCAGGAAGAAGGAGACCGCTCAGCAAGAGAAAAGCTTGTTAACGGCAATTTGCGCCTTGTCTTAAGCGTCATTCAAAGGTTTAACAACAGAGGAGAATATGTTGATGACTTATTTCAAGTCGGCTGTATCGGACTAATGAAATCAATTGATAATTTTGATCTGAGCCACAATGTTAAGTTTTCAACATACGCTGTACCGATGATCATTGGAGAAATCCGCAGATATTTGCGCGACAACAATCCGATCCGCGTATCGCGGTCACTCAGGGATATCGCGTACAAAGCGCTTCAGGTCAGGGAGCGTCTCATCAGTGAGACAAGCAGGGAGCCGACAGCCGAAGAAATCGCCAAAGTACTGGAAGTCCCTCACGAAGAAATCGTCTTTGCCCTTGATGCCATTCAGGATCCCGTATCGCTGTTTGAGCCGATCTATAATGATGGAGGAGATCCGATCTATGTAATGGATCAAATCAGCGATGAGCGGAACAAAGATTCGCAATGGATTGAAGAGCTTGCTTTAAAAGAGGGCATGAGACGGCTCAATGAGCGCGAAAAAATGATCCTCAGAAAGCGCTTCTTTCAAGGGAAGACGCAAATGGAAGTCGCCGAGGAGATCGGAATTTCCCAGGCCCAGGTATCACGGCTCGAAAAAGCAGCAATTAAACAAATGAATAAGAATATCCATTAAAGCCGCAGACACCCTGCGGCTTTTACACGTTCACAAGAGGAAAATGATCATTCACATTGCCGTCTTTATAAGCTATAATAAAAGAATTATATTTTCATTTATCAGAATATTTACATAATTAGAGAGGGGCATAACCATGGTTTTACAGCTTGAACAAGCGTCATTAAAGCGAAACGGAAAATGGATACTAAAGGGGGTGGACTGGACCGTAAAGGGTGGAGAGCACTGGGCGCTGTACGGTTTAAACGGCGCCGGCAAAACGGCTTTGCTCAATATGCTGTGCGCATACTATTTTCCTACAGCAGGGAGGGTGAACGTACTCGGGCATGAGTTCGGCAAATCGGAGCTCGGCGAAAAGCTCCGCCGCAAGATCGGGCTTGTCTCAGCAGTATTGCAGCAAAAGCTCTACCCTGAGGACTCAGCCTTTGAAATCGTCCTCAGCGGCGCATTTGCTTCGATCGGACTGTACCAGACACCGACACAGGACATCAGGGAAAAAGCCATTTCCTTTTTGGAAGAATTCGGGTCGATCGATTATGCGGACAGAAGGTATGAAACGCTTTCCCAGGGAGAAAAGCAAAAAGTGCTGATCTCACGGGCGCTAATGTCCGACCCCGAGCTCCTGATTCTTGATGAGCCTGTCACAGGCCTTGATTTCATCGCAAGGGAACAGGTGCTGGAAACGATCGAAAGCATAGCGAAAAAAGAAGGCGCGCCATCGATGCTGTATGTCACTCACCACGCCGAAGAAATTCTTCCGGTTTTCGGCAAAACGCTGCTGCTAAAAAAAGGGGAAGTATTTGCTAAAGGGAAAACGGGAGAAATGATGTGTGACGATGTTTTATCAGCCTTCTTTGAAACGCCTGTAAAAGCCGTCTGGACGGATGGCAGGCCGTATTTATCAAAGAAAAAGCCCGCCAATGTGAACGGATAGATTCAAGGAACGGCGGCTGATGAAAGCGGAAGCCGCCTTCTCTGAGTCTGTATCAAACAAATGCCGCTTTCCAGATCGGCAATGACCTGTTAAGATATAGAAGAACGTCATTAATAAAGGAGTTCACCATCATGATCATCCAATTCATTCGTTACAGATAATGAAAGGTATAGACAAGAGAACGGCACCCACACTGTCGGTTTTTTAACAATCCGATGGAGCGGGTTTATTTGTCTATGTCTTTTTCATTTATCTAACAAACGAATGAATGAGGTGCAGCATGATGAATAAGAAGTTGAAAAGCGCAGCGCTTATGAAGAGGCATGAGATGATGTTTCAATGCCCGCTTTGCGCCGCAGATATGACCGTTATCGATTTAAAAAGTTTAATTTGCAGAAACAGGCATACATTTGACATTGCAAAAGCGGGGTATTTGAATGTCGTGCAGCATTCTTCCGCTGTCAAATATGACAAAGATTTGTTTGAAGCAAGGAGAGCAATAGCCGCCGGCGGCTTTTTTGAACCGCTCGAAAGAATGGTCACAGACCGGATGAAACAAGCAGGCCTGCCGTCCGGCAAAACCGTTACAATCCTTGATGCAGGCTGCGGAGAAGGCTCTCATTTGGCGAGAATTACCGAAAAACTTCAATCGCGCTCAGGGCTGTCCCTTCTTGGCGTCGGAATGGATTTGTCGAAAACGGGGATTTTGGCGGCGGCCAAGCATGAAAGAGAGGCGATTTGGTGTGTCGCCGATCTGGCAAACGCCCCGTTTCGGAACCGTTCAATCGATGTGATCCTCAATATTTTGTCGCCTTCCAATTATGCGGAATTTAAGAGGCTGTTATCAGACGACGGCATCGTCATCAAAGCGATTCCAAAGGGCGGCCATCTGAAGGAATTAAGGGAAGCCTTCTACGATGCCCCGGAAAAGCCGTCCCGGTCCGACCCGGCAGACCGATTCCGCGCGCACTTTGACCTGAAAGACAGGACGGAGCTTATTTACCGCACTGTTTTAGACCGGCAGCAGCTCCTGCCGCTCATCAAAATGACGCCTTTATCCTGGAACGCAGAGAAGGAACGAATCGCATCCTTTGCAAAAAAAGAATCGGCTTCCATTACCGTTCACCTTGATATTTTAATCGGCGGAAAAAAAGCTGAATAAAGTAACCGAAAAGGCAGTCTAAATAAGAGACTGCCTTTCATATAAATAGAAAAGGACAGCTGATGATAAGGGAGGCGCGCTTAAAAAAGATGATGAACATTTCCGAATTCCAGGTGAAGGATGTTGTCAATGTATCAAACGGAAAAAAGCTCGGCAGCATCGGCGACATTGACATCAATGTTACAACAGGGAAAATCCAGGCGATCGTGATCGGGGGAACGGGGAAAGTATTCGGATTTTTCGGAAAAGAAGAGGAGATTGTCATTCCGTGGCGAAATATAGTTAAAATTGGGGAAGACGTCATTTTAGTTCGTTTAAGCTAATCATATTTCAAAAAATACATTTCGTTTAGTTTTTTGAAACGAAACTAAACGAAAGCGGAAAGTTGTGTTAAAATAGGAGCGATATGATGTAAGAATAAGACGTTTGTCGAAAGGCTGATCAGCATGAGTACATATAAACCCTTTCGTCTTGATGCTCCGTCATTGCTTTTGATCGAGGATTGGGATCAGCCGGCGGAAGCCGGCGGAGCGATTACAGCGGGATTTACGACAAAAAACGGCGGGGAAAGTAAGCCGCCTTTTCAATCATTAAATACAGGGCTGCACGTTCAGGATGATGAACGGCATGTCGAAAAGAACCGAAAAAAGATTGCCGGCTTTCTGCAAACAGATCTGCGTAACTGGGTGTTTGCGGACCAGACGCACGAAGACCGCATTCAAAAAGTGACGCGCGAACATGAAGGCAGAGGCGCTTTCCAATATGACACGGCTTTAGAGGCAACAGACGGGCTTTATACAAATGAGAAAAATCTATTTTTAGCGCTCTGTTTTGCAGATTGCGTTCCTGTTTATTTTTACGACCCTGTGCGCTCGCTTGCCGGTGTCGCCCACGCGGGATGGAAAGGAACCGTCAAGGGAATTGCCGGGAAAATGGTTGAAACCTGGGTCACCCGTGAAGGGTCTAATCCAGGGGATATCCAAGCCGTGATCGGCCCTTCGATCGGCGCTTGCTGTTATACGGTGGACGACCGTGTCATCAACAAAGTGAAACAGCTTCCGCTTCAAGAGGTAGACAAAGCTTTTTTGCCGGCTGAAGAAGGGGAGTACAGCCTGGAACTGAAAGAAGTGAACAGGCAGCTTCTTATACATGCGGGAATTCCCGACGCGCAAATTAAAGTCAGTTCGCTGTGCACAAGCTGCGAGCGTTCCCTGTTTTTCTCCCACCGCAGAGACCGGGGAAAGACGGGACGGATGATGTCCTTCATCGGGTTAAAGGAGGTATAGCTAACAGGTGGATGTAAAAAGCAATCTACGACATATACAGGATAGAATAGACGAAGCGTGTAAAAGGGCGGGAAGATCGCCCGGCGAGGTATCCATCATCGCTGTTACCAAATACGTCTCGCCCGAGAGAGCGCGGGAGGCGCTTGATGCAGGGATCAAGCATTTGGGTGAAAACCGGGATTCCGGGCTGCTTCATAAGCATGAGATGCTGAAGGACGACGGTCCGGTATGGCATTTTATCGGAACGCTGCAAACGAGAAAAGTAAAAGCGGTTATCGATCACGTTTCATATATTCATTCTTTGGACAGGCTTTCGCTTGCGGATGAAATCCAAAAAAGGGCGGGAAAACCGGTTGACTGTTTCGTGCAGGTCAATACGTCCCTTGAGCCTTCAAAACACGGCATGGCGAAAGAAGAGGTTCTTCCTTTTGTGAAAAAACTGTCCGCGTATGAAAACATCAGAATCGTCGGGCTGATGACGATGGCGCCGTATACGGACGACGAGGCGGAAATCAGAAACTGTTTTCGCCAGCTGAGAGAGCTGCGCGACGAGGTTCGGAAGCTGGATCAATGGAACGCGCCTTGCAGCGAGCTGTCGATGGGAATGTCGAATGATTTTACAATCGCTGCCGAGGAAGGCGCGACATTCGTCAGAATCGGATCTTCCTTAGTCGGAAATGAAACTGGAGGTGGACAATCATGAGTCTTAAAAACAAGTTCAAAAACTTTTTTTCCTTGGATGATGAGGAATATGAATACGAATATATTGAAACAGACAGGGAGGAAATCCCTGAAGAAGAGGAATCAAAAGACAGAACCGCCTACCAGTCAAAAGCGGCTGGGAAGCAGAATGTCGTAAGTTTGCAAAGCGTGCAAAAATCTTCTAAAGTAGTGTTAAGTGAGCCTCGGGTGTACGCGGAAGCCCAGGAAATAGCAGACCACGTGAAAAACCGCCGCTCCGTCGTCGTCAACTTGCAGCGCATTCAGCACGACCAGGCCAAAAGAATCGTCGATTTCTTAAGCGGAACGGTCTACGCCCTCGGCGGCGATATTCAGCGGATCGGATCTGACATCTTTTTATGCACGCCTGAAAACGTCGATGTATCCGGCACGATTTCCGAGCTCATAGAAGAAGAACATCAGAGGTGGTAAATCGCAGATGATCCTACTTTATAACATTTTAAGCTCGCTTTTGACCGTTTATTCCTTTGCGCTGATCATTTACATCTTTATGTCCTGGGTGCCGAACGCCCGGGAAACATCGATCGGCAGGGTGCTGGCATCTTTATGCGAACCGTATCTTGAGCCGTTCAGAAAAATCATTCCGCCGATCGGCATGATTGACATTTCTCCGATCGTGGCGATTTTCGTCCTGAATTTTGCAAAAACTGGGCTTGCTGCGGTTTTCAGGATGCTTTCTTCGATTTAAGCGCTTGTCCAGTAAGGACTGCGGAATTAAGACTTGCAGCATCTTGAGCGCCGCCATCGGGATGAGCGGGCAAGCTTTGGGCTTGGCCTTTAAAAGCCGGGCCTCTTTACATAGAAAGGGAAGACGATGAGCGATATTTACCAGCATTTCAGAAAAGACGAAGAGCCATTCATCGACCAGGTGCTCGAATGGAAAAGAATCGTGACAGAACAATACCGGATGAAGCTGACCGATTTTCTCGATCCGCGGGAACAGGTGATTGTAACATCCGTCATCGGCCGGTCAGACGAAGTGAAGCTGGCGTTTTGCGGCGGCTATCCCGAAGCAGAGCGGAAACGGGCCGTGCTTTATCCGGAATATATAGAGCCTGACGCGGAAGACTTTCAGCTTCAAGCCTGGGAAGTGGCGTATCCGGAAAAGTTTGCTTCGATCGAACATCGCGAGCTTCTCGGGTCGCTGATGGGGATCGGGCTGAAAAGGCAAAAATTCGGCGACCTCATCTTTTCGGGAGAAACGCGGCAGTTTATTTGTTCAGAGGAAGTTGCCGATTTCGTTTTTTCCCAGCTGACTCATGTCGGGAGGGTGAAGGTGTCTCTTGAAAAAATTCCGCTTTCAAAGATTAAAGTCCCTGAACAAGATGTCGAAATAAGAGATGACACAGTTTCATCCTTGAGGCTTGATGCACTTTGCTCGTCGGTGAGCAGACAATCCCGGCAAAAAGCGCAGACGCTTGTCAAAAACGGTCTTGTGAAAGTGAACTGGAAGGTGGTCGATGATCCTTCTTATTCGCTCGCGGAAGGGGACATGCTGTCTGTCCGCGGATTCGGCCGTTTCACGCTGAAAAGCATTGACGGGAAAACGAAAAAGGGCAAGTGGAGAGTAACGTTTGCAAAACAAAAATAAGCCGTTTTACAGTTTTTTTCTCCGTCCGGTCGAATTTTGCTTTATAATGTTGAATAGGACGTTTGTACATACAGAAAAATAATGGAGGTGGGCAGAATGCCTTTGACGCCAAATGATATTCATAATAAGACATTTACCAAAGCGTTCCGCGGCTATGATGAAGACGAAGTGAACGAATTTCTGAACCAGGTGAGAAAAGACTACGAAATCGTTCTCCGCAAAAAAACTGAGCTTGAAGCAAAGGTAAATGAGCTTGATGAGCGTCTCGGACACTTTTCAACGATTGAAGAGACGTTGAATAAATCGATTCTTGTCGCACAGGAAGCAGCAGAGGACGTAAAGCGCAGCTCTGAAAAAGAAGCGAAGCTCATCGTCCGCGAAGCTGAGAAGAACGCAGACCGGATCATCAATGAAGCATTGTCCAAATCGAGAAAGATCGCCATGGAAATCGAAGAGCTGAAAAAACAGTCAAAAGTATTCAGAACCCGCTTCCAAATGCTGATCGAAGCACAGCTTGACCTTCTGAAAAACGATGATTGGGATCATTTGCTCGAATACGAAGTGGACGCTGTCATGGATGAAAGGGAATAGATTTTCCGTTCAATCTTGACATGTTTGTGCCAATTCGCATATAATACGTTCATAAAATCGAGATGAAAAACGTTTGAGAGGGATCGGCATCAATTCCAATAAAGCAATCGAAGCGACCCGGGGGCGGTGTGAGCCCGGGATTGCCGGAGTTTTTGCGAATCAGCCCTCAAGTTTCCTTTCTGAACCTTGCAGTAGGAAAGGACGTCCCATCACGTTACGATGTTTGAGCGGATAAGCCGAAATCAGGCTTATCTAAAAGGGTGGTACCGCGAGATCAAAGCCTTCTCGTCCCTTATGGGATGAAAAGGCTTTTTTTGTTTTAGAAAAATGGTTTGGAGGAATGGGAATGGATTACAAAGATACGCTCTTGATGCCGAAGACGGATTTTCCAATGAGGGGAAACCTGCCGAAGCGGGAGCCTGAGATTCAGGAAAAATGGGAGGACATGGACATCTACCGCCTCGTTCAGCAACGGACGGAAGGCAGACCGCTGTTTGTCCTGCATGACGGACCTCCGTATGCGAACGGCGACATCCATATGGGGCATGCCCTCAATAAAATCATGAAGGATATCATCGTCCGTTCCAAATCGATGAACGGCTATCATGCGCCATATGTGCCCGGCTGGGACACTCACGGGCTGCCGATTGAAACAGCCCTTACGAAAAACAAAAAAGTAAAGCGCAAAGAAATGTCTGTAGCCGAATTCCGCAAGCTTTGCGAAGAGTATGCGTGGCAGCAGATCGAAGGCCAAAAAGCGCAATTTAAGCGCCTCGGCGTCAGAGGGGATTGGAAAAATCCGTATGTGACGCTAAAACCTGAGTTTGAAGCGCAGCAAATTAAAGTGTTCGGCGAAATGGCGAAAAAAGGCTATATTTACAAAGGCTTAAAGCCTGTTTACTGGTCCCCTTCAAGCGAATCCGCTTTGGCTGAAGCGGAAATCGAATATTACGACAAACGCTCACCGTCGATCTATGTTGCGTTTGACGTAAAAGACGGAAAAGGCGTTTTGACAAACGGCGAAAAATTCATCATCTGGACGACAACGCCTTGGACGATCCCGGCAAACCTTGGAATCGCCGTGCATCCGGATTTGGAATACAGCGTCGTCGCTTCAGGCGGCTCACGCTATGTCATCGCAAGCGCATTGGTCGACAGCACGGCACAAACGCTCGGCTTTGAAAATCCGGAAGTCGTCAAGACGGTAAAAGGAAAAGATTTGGAACACATCACAGCCATCCATCCGTTATACGGCAGAGACTCGCTCGTCATGCTCGGCGAGCACGTGACGACAGACGCCGGTACAGGGTGCGTTCATACCGCTCCCGGACACGGGGAAGACGACTTTATCATCGGCCAGAAATACGGCCTTGACGTTTTGTGCCCTGTCGATGAGAAAGGAAACATGACAAGCGAGGCGCCGGGATTTGAAGGACTGTTTTACGATCAGGCCAACAAGGCGATTACGGAAAAGCTTGAAGAAAACGGCGCTTTGATGAAGCTTGATTTCATCACCCACTCTTATCCGCACGACTGGAGAACGAAAAAACCGACGATTTTCCGCGCGACTGCGCAATGGTTTGCGTCAATCAAAGACTTCAGGGACGAGCTGCTCGAAGCCGTTAAGGAAACAAAATGGATGCCTGAATGGGGCGAAACGCGCCTTTACAATATGATTCGCGATCGCGGCGACTGGTGTATTTCAAGACAGCGCGCATGGGGCGTGCCGATTCCGGTATTCTACGCCGAAAACGGTGAACCGATCATTACCGATGAAACGATCGAACACGTTTCTGAATTGTTCAGGGAGCACGGATCAAACATTTGGTTTGAAAAAGAGGCGAATGAGCTGCTTCCTGAAGGCTTTACACACCCTGGAAGCCCGAATGGCAAGTTCACGAAAGAGCAGGATATCATGGATGTCTGGTTTGATTCCGGTTCATCCCACCAGGCCGTGTTAGTAGAACGGGAAGAACTGGTAAGGCCTGCCGACTTATATCTTGAAGGCTCTGACCAATACCGCGGCTGGTTCAACTCATCGATTTCAACAGCGGTCGCCGTAACCGGAAAAGCGCCGTATAAAGGCGTCCTGTCTCACGGATTTGCGCTCGACGGAGAAGGTCGCAAAATGAGCAAGTCGCTCGGCAATGTCGTCGTTCCGGCTAAAATCATGAACCAGTTCGGCGCCGATATTTTGAGGCTGTGGGTGGCATCTGTAGACTATCAAGCAGACGTCCGCGTATCTGACGCGATTTTGAAGCAAGTCGCTGAAGTGTACCGGAAAATCCGCAACACGTTCCGCTTCCTTCACGGGAACATTGCCGATTTTGATCCGGCAAAAGATGCGGTTCCTGTAAAGGATCTCCGTGAAGTGGATCAGTACATGCTGATCAAGCTGAACAACGTCATCGAAAAAGTCAAAAAAGCGTACGAAGAATACGAATTTGCCGTGATCTACCATACGATCCACAACTTCTGCGCGATCGAGCTCAGCTCGTTCTATATGGATTTCGCTAAAGATGTCGTCTATATTGAGCATGCTGATCAAAAAGACCGCCGCTCAATGCAGACCGTGTTCTACGAAACATTGGTCGCACTCGTTAAGCTCGTTACGCCGATCCTGCCGCATACGGCAGAAGAAATGTGGAGCCACTTCACATTTGTAACGGAAAAAAGCGTGCAGCTTACAGATATGCCGGAAACAAAAGAAATTCCGAATGCGAAAGAGACGGAAGAAAAATTCGACCGTTTCATGAACCTTCGCGACGATGTGTTAAAGGCGCTTGAAACAGCGCGGAACGAAAAGGTGATCGGAAAATCTTCCGTTGCCAGCCTGATCCTGTATCCAACGGAACAGTCAAGGGCGCTGCTTTCTTCGATCAAGGAAGATTTGAAACAGCTCTTTATCGTTTCCGAATTGACCATCGCCGAAACGGAAGTTCCGGAAGATGCGCAAACGTTTGAGACGGGTAAAATCGTCGTTAAACAGGCGGAAGGCGAGACTTGCGAACGGTGCCGCATGGTTTCTAAAGAAATCGGCCATGATCCTGACCATCCTGAGCTTTGCCCTCGCTGTGCAGAGATCGTCAAAACGTATTATTAACATTACCCAAAGCGGTTCGGACATCCGGGCCGCTTTTTTTTGCCGGCAAAACAGCGGCGCTTTCCCAAACCTGACACTGTTTTGAACGTCAGGAAAAATCTTATGGGCTTTGAGATCTGCATTGTCGGTAACACTAAAAGCACAACGATAAAAGCAGGAGTTGATGCAGGAGTGAACGATCAGCTGGCAAACATACAAGACGAACTTCTTCAAATGAAGCAGGAACTTGAATCACGGTTGTTTGAGTATTCATTTTTTCAGCAAGGTTCTCAGGTAAACCGGTCCTATCAGCAGGCGACTCTTATATACCATGTGAAAGAAGAACTCCAGGATGTGCTTTTAGCCCTTTCAAAAATAGAAAACGGAACGTATGGGATTTGCGAAGAAACAGGAAAGGTGATCCCGTATTCAAAGATGGCCGTTTTGCCGACGGCAAGGACGGCGGATGACTTTTTGTACCATATCCAGTTTGAGAAAAAGACGCTTCCTATTTGGGCTGAAACAGATGAAACGTACGATGAGGCGCTTTATTCGTAATGTTGGAAAGAGGGCAGGCGGTCCGCCCTCTTTTAAGGATGTCAATGATTATTCCTTTACTCCTTTTCTTTTTCTTGATAAAATGCTTAAATGAAGAGAAACAGAAACTGGAGGAACGGTTTGTGCCTTATTACATACTTGCATTGTTTATTATCGGCATCGATCAATTAACGAAATGGCTTGTCGTGAGCAACATGGTATACGGGGAAAGCATTCCGGTCATCGGCAGCTTCCTGCAGATCACGTCACATCGGAATACCGGCGCGGCATGGGGAATTCTCGCCGGTCAGATGTGGTTTTTTTACATCATTACAACGGTTGTGATAATCGGCATCATCTACTACATCCAAAAGCATGCAAAAGGGCAAAAACTGCTCGGCATCTCGCTCGGTTTGATGCTCGGCGGTGCAATCGGCAATTTTATCGACCGCGTGTTCAGACAAGAGGTTGTCGATTTTATACATGTAACGATCGTCAACTATCATTATCCGATTTTTAATGTTGCCGATTCGTCTTTATGCATCGGCGTCCTGCTTTTGTTTGTGCAAATGCTGTTAGACGGAAAGAAGAAGAAGGAGCTGTAACATGGAGCAATACGAGATGACCGTTCAAAACGGCCACAAAGGCGAACGGATTGATAAATACTTGACCGCGATGGAATCGGACTGGTCGCGGACACAAGTTCAGCAGTGGATTAAAGAAGACCGCGTTCATGTGAACGAAAAGGCTGTCAAAGCAAACTACAAAGTTCAGCCGGGCGATGTCGTGAAAGTCGATGTCCCTGACCCTGAACCGCTCGACGTTTTGGCTGAACCGATGGATCTCGATATTTATTATGAAGACCAGGATGTCCTTGTCGTCAACAAACCGCGCGGGATGGTCGTCCATCCGGCTCCCGGCCATCTGACGGGAACGCTTGTCAACGGCTTGATGGCGCATTGCGATGATCTGTCAGGCATCAACGGCGTCATGCGTCCGGGGATCGTCCACCGGATTGATAAAGATACGTCAGGGCTTTTGATGGTTGCCAAAAACGATATGGCCCATGAGTCCCTTGTATCCCAGCTTGTCAATAAGACGGTGACAAGAATCTATACGGCGCTCGTTCATGGGGTTATTCCCCATGACCACGGAACGATCGATGCGCCGATCGGAAGAGATAAAAAAGACCGGCAGAGCATGACGGTCACAAGGGAAAACGGAAAGCATGCGGTGACTCATTTTGAAGTGAAAGAGCGGTTTGACGATTTTACCGTGGTTGAATGCCGGCTGGAGACTGGAAGAACCCATCAGATTCGGGTGCATATGAAATACATCGGCTTTCCGCTTGCCGGAGACCCGAAATACGGACCGAAGAAAACGATCGATTTCAACGGACAGGCTCTGCATGCCGGTGTTTTGGGATTTGATCATCCTCGGACAGGGGAATATATCGAATTTAAGGCGCCCCTGCCAGACGATATGAAAAATCTTCTCGACAAACTTCGAAATAATCATTGACAGACGATTTCTTTTTTGAAATAATAAACGAAGTTAGAACAGATTCTTTAACACAGTCCAGAGAGGCTGAGAAGGATATCGGACAAGTGAATGGGTATATTCGCTTTAAAGACCCCTCTCTGCCTGCCAGAAGGGGTTTTTGTTTTATCCTTTTATCAAGAGATGAGGTGCATCTGTCATGGAAGGACAGGAAAAGGCTGTTGTACTTGACGAACAGGCGATCAGAAGGGCGCTGACAAGAATCGCCCACGAAATGATCGAACGAAACAAGGGAATGAACAACTGCATCCTCGTCGGAATCAAGACGAGAGGGATTTATTTGGCAAAGCGCCTTGCCGAACGAATCGAACAAATTGAAGGAAACAAAGTGACCGTCGGAGAACTCGACATTACGCTGTACAGAGACGATCTGTCCAAAAAAACGGCCAATGAGGAACCGCTGGTCAAAGGCGCGGATATTCCGGTTGACATTACCGATCAAAAGGTGATCGTCGTCGATGATGTCCTCTACACGGGACGGACGGTCAGAGCGGCGATGGACGCGCTAGTAGACGTCGGACGGCCTTCTGCAATCCAGCTCGCCGTCCTCGTTGACCGAGGTCATAGGGAGCTGCCGATCAGGGCTGACTTCATCGGAAAAAACATTCCGACTTCAAAATCCGAAAAGGTCATGGTTCAGCTTGAAGAAGTTGACGGCCGCGACCTTGCGGCGATTTATAAAAAATGAATGATTATATCCTTTTTTAAGTGCATTCCAGAGAGTTTGCAAAGAGGGATTAGACGGGACAGTCACTTCATAGCAGTGACGATTTTGGTCTGCCTCTTTGCGCATATGCAAAGAGGCTTTTTTAATGGTCGTTATCTTTACCGGATTTAAGACATCATAGAAAATGAGTCGATCATCAGGAGGAAAAATTATGAGTCAGAAAAACGTTAACTTAGATGTAAGAGAAGTGCCAAAACCGCTGAATTGGCTTTCATTCAGTCTTCAGCATTTGTTCGCCATGTTCGGATCGACCATCCTCGTGCCGAAACTGGTCGGCTTGAGCCCGGGTGTCGCGCTGATTACGAGCGGACTCGGGACACTCGCATACCTGTTGATTACAAAAGGACAGATTCCCGCTTACTTAGGATCATCGTTCGCGTTTATCGCCCCGATCCTTGCGGCTAAAGCTGCCGGCGGCCCTGGAGCAGCCATGATCGGCGCGTTTATGGCCGGGATTGTCTACGGGCTGATCGCCTTATTTATTCAGCGGCTCGGCACGGGCTGGCTGATGAAGCTTCTGCCGCCGATTGTCATCGGACCGGTCATCATCGTCATCGGGCTCGGACTGGCGAGCACGGCGGTTAATATGGCGATGTACGAAAATCCGAATGCCGAAACGCTCGTATACAGCGCAAAACACTTCGGCGTAGCCGGGTTTACGCTTGCCGTGACGATCGTATGCGCAATCTTCCTGCGCGGTTTTTTCAGCCTGATACCGGTACTTATAGGAATCATCTGCGGATACTTGTTCGCCCTCACGCAAGGAATCGTCGACTTTCAAATGGTGGCGGATGCCAAATGGTTCGCGGTTCCGGATTTCATTCTGCCGTTTGTTGATTATACGCCGGCCACCGCAGCTGCCGTCATCGGACTGGCCATGGTGCCCGTCGCGTTCGTAACCATGTCCGAGCATATCGGACACCAGATGGTTCTAAGCAAAGTCGTCGGCCGGGATTTCATTAAGAAGCCCGGGCTCCATCGCTCCATCTTAGGAGACAGCGTCGCGACGATGATCGCTTCTTGCATCGGCGGGCCGCCGACAACGACATACGGAGAAAACATCGGCGTTTTGGCGATCACGAGGGTCTTCAGCGTGTTCGTCATCGGCGGAGCCGCCGTCATTGCACTGTGCTTCGGTTTTGTCGGCAAAATTTCCGCGCTGATCAGCTCGGTTCCTTCAGCCGTCATGGGAGGCGTGTCCTTCCTGCTCTTCGGCATCATCGCATCAAGCGGGCTCCGCATGCTGATTGACAATAAAATCGATTTGGAAAACAAACGAAACTTGATCATTTCATCCGTCATTCTCGTCATCGGGGTCGGCGGCGCATTCATCAAAATCTCCGGATTTGAGCTGTCCAGCATGGCGCTTGCCGCAATCGTCGGCGTGATCTTAAACCTTGTTCTGCCGGAATCAAAAGAAGATCAGGGTGGGACAGAAGCTTAAAAAACGCATACGGAAGACCTTTTAAATGAAGTCCAGAGAGGCTTGAAAGGGTTGTTGAAAGGGAAGTGCATAAGCGCATTCTCTGATTCACTATACCCCAAGCCATACGGCTTGGGGTTTTTTTATAAAAACATTCAATGAAAGCGGAGGGGTAAACATTGAAACATTTGACCGCAATGAACGAGCTGAGTCTTGAGGAGATTTTCGGTCTGATTGAAGAGGCGGAAGCGCTGAAAAAAGGCAAATCTGATCGCGTTCTCTCCGGAAAGTTTGCTGCCAACTTGTTCTTTGAGCCGAGTACACGGACGCGCTTCAGCTTTGAAGTCGCAGAGAAGAAGCTCGGCATGAATGTTTTGAATCTGGACGGTGTATCGACAAGCGTTCAAAAAGGGGAGTCATTGTACGATACGGTACGAACGCTTGAATCCATCGGCGCAGATGTTTGCGTGATCAGGCACTCGGAGGATGATTATTACAAGGAATTGGTCGGGCGTGTCGGCATTCCGGTAATCAATGCCGGAGACGGCTGCGGCCAGCATCCGACGCAATCTCTGCTCGACTTAATGACGATTCACGAGGAATTCGGCAAATTTGACGGACTGACCGTATCGATTCACGGCGACATCAAGCACAGCAGAGTGGCACGCTCGAACGCCGAAGTGCTCTCAAGGCTCGGGGCCGCGGTTCTTTTCTCAGGACCGGACGAGTGGCGGGATGCGGATAATCCGTACGGGACTTATGTGCCGGCGGACGAAGCGGTCGCCAATTCAGACGTCGTGATGCTGCTTCGGATTCAGCACGAGCGCCATCAGACGAAAACGGCCGATCGCGGGTTTTTGCAAACATTCGGATTGTCGCTGGAGCGGGCGAAGCGTTTGAAAAAGGACGCGATCATTATGCACCCGGCCCCGGTCAATCGCGGCGTCGAAATCGACAGCGCGCTTGTGGAATCGGCGCAATCAAGGATTTTTAAACAAATGGAAAACGGGGTCTACATCAGAATGGCGGTTTTAAAAAGAGCGCTTGAGAAACGCGAAAACGAAAAAAGGGGAGATCAGGCTTATGTCTTATTTAATTAAAAACGGCTTCATGCTGGATGAAAACGGCGAAAAAATAAAGCGTGACATCAGGATAGAAGGGGAAGTCATAAGCGAGATCGGCACCCTTGAGGCCGAACCGGGCGAATCGGTCATTGATGCTGAAGGACTGTTCGTCTCTCCCGGACTCATCGACCTTCACGTCCATTTCAGAGAGCCGGGCGGAGAGAAAAAGGAGACGATTGAAACGGGTGCACAAGCAGCGGCAAGAGGCGGTTTCACGACGGTAGCTGCGATGCCGAACACACGACCTGTCCCTGATACGAAAGAACAAATGGATTGGCTGACAAATCGCATTCAGGAAACGGCATCTGTCAGGGTCCTTCCGTACGCCTCGATTACGGTCAGACAGACCGGCAAAGACATGACCGATTTCGACGAATTGTCCGAAGCAGGCGCATTCGCCTTTACAGACGACGGAGTCGGCGTCCAAACTGCCGGAATGATGTTTGAGGCGATGAAAAAGGCGGCCTCGATCAACAAAGCGATCGTCGCCCACTGTGAAGACAATTCGCTGATCTACGGGGGAAGCGTGCACGACGGGGAATTTGCAAAAAAACACGGTCTAAACGGAATTCCTTCGATCTGTGAAGCGGTTCATATTGCAAGAGACGTGCTGCTGGCGGAAGCGGCAGGCTGCCATTATCACGTCTGCCATATCAGCACGAAGGAATCGGTCAGGGCCGTCCGCGACGCTAAAAAGGCCGGAATCCGCGTCACTGCGGAAGTAACGCCGCACCATTTGCTGCTTTGCGACACAGATATACCGGGGCTTGATACGAATTACAAAATGAATCCGCCTCTCAGAAGCAAAGAAGACAGGGAAGCGCTTTTGGAAGGGCTTCTCGATGGAACGATCGATTTTATCGCAACAGACCATGCCCCGCATACGGAAGCGGAAAAACAGCAGACGATGAGCCTCGCCCCGTTTGGAATCGTCGGCTTGGAAACGGCTTTTCCGCTTCTGTACACGCACTTTGTCAAAAACGGTGCCTGGACATTAAAACAGCTTGTCGATTATATGACGGTTAAGCCTTGTGAAGCATTCGGACTGCCATACGGAAGGCTTGAAGCCGGACGACCGGCGGACATCACGCTGATCGATCTTGAAAAAGAAGACAAAATCGATAAAAACCGCTTTCTTTCCAAAGGAAAAAATACGCCGTTTGACGGCATCAACTGCTTCGGCTGGCCTGTATTGACGATGGCTGCCGGAAAAGTCGCTTACAAAGAGGGGAGACTCGTAAAATGAAAAGACGTCTAGTGCTTGAAAACGGAACGATATTTGAAGGGAAGGCCTTCGGCAGCCTGGAGAACACAATGGGGGAAGTCGTGTTCAACACGGGGATGACGGGCTATCAGGAAATTCTCTCAGACCCTTCCTACTGCGGGCAGATTGTCACATTAACCTATCCTCTGATCGGAAACTACGGCATCAACAGAGACGATTTTGAATCGATTACACCTTATGTCAAAGGGTTTATAGTAAAAGAGTTATGTCAACTTCCTTCAAACTGGCGTTCGGCATATACGCTGGATGACTATTTGAAAATGAAGAACATTCCGGGCTTGTCGGGAATCGATACGAGAAAGCTGACGAGAATGATCCGTACGGCAGGGACGCTGAAAGGGATGTTCGCCGGTCCTGATGAGGACGCGGACGCTTTGATCAGAAAAATGAAAGAAACGGAGCTTCCGCGGGATCAGGTCAGTCAAGTGTCAACGAAAACCGCCTATCCGAGCCCTGGAAGAGGCAAGCGGATCGTGCTTGTTGATTTCGGCATGAAACATGGCATCTTAAGGGAATTGAACAAGCGCAAATGCGATTGTATCGTCGTCCCCCACCATGTAACCGCTGAAGAAATCATGCAGCTCAAGCCTGACGGCGTCATGCTGTCAAACGGACCTGGGGATCCGAAGGACGTACCTGAAGCGATTGCCATGATCCAAAACATTCTCGGCAAGGTGCCGCTGTTCGGGATCTGCCTCGGACATCAGCTGTTCGCGCTCGCATGCGGAGCTGAGACCGTCAAGATGAAATTCGGCCACCGCGGCTCCAACCATCCGGTAAAATGCTTGAAAACGGGCAGAGTATCGATCACGGCGCAAAACCACGGCTACACGGTTTCATCTGTTGAAAATACGCCGCTTGAAGTGACGCACGTGGCGATCAACGACAACACGATTGAAGGCCTGAAACATAAATCAGAGCCTGCCTTTACGGTGCAATATCACCCGGAAGCTTCACCGGGACCTGAGGATGCCAACCATTTATTTGATCAATTTCTGCAGATGATTGAAACGACAGAGAAAGAAGGGGAAACGGTATGCCTAAACGCGTAGACATTCAAAAGATTTTGGTGATCGGCTCAGGTCCGATTATAATCGGCCAGGCGGCAGAGTTTGATTATGCGGGCACCCAAGCGTGCCTCGCTTTAAAAGAAGAGGGCTATGAAGTCATTCTCGTCAACTCCAATCCGGCGACGATTATGACGGATACGGAAATGGCAGACAGGGTTTATATCGAACCGCTGACGCTCGAGTTTTTAACGCGGATTATCCGTAAAGAGCGCCCTGATGCGATTTTGCCTACCTTGGGCGGCCAGACAGGCCTGAATTTGGCGGTCGAATTGTCAGAGAACGGCATTTTGGAAGAGTGCGGCGTTGAAGTGCTCGGCACGAAATTGTCCGCGATTCAAAAGGCGGAAGACCGCGATTTGTTCAGAAGCTTGATGAATGAGCTCAACGAGCCGGTGCCGGAAAGCGACATTATCCATTCGTTAGCAGAAGCCCAAGATTTTGTCGGGAAAATCGGGTTTCCGGTCATCGTCAGACCTGCATACACGCTCGGCGGAACCGGCGGAGGAATCTGTTCAAATGAAGATGAACTGAAGGAAATCGTTGAGAACGGCTTGAAAATGAGCCCTGTTCATCAATGTCTGCTCGAAAAAAGCATTGCCGGATATAAAGAGATCGAATATGAGGTGATGAGAGATTCGAACGATCACGCGATCGTCGTCTGCAATATGGAAAACATCGATCCCGTCGGCATCCATACCGGAGACAGCATCGTCGTCGCACCGAGCCAGACGCTGAGCGACCGCGAATACCAAATGCTTCGCAATGTATCGCTTAAAATCATCCGCGCGCTCGAAATCGAAGGAGGCTGCAATGTGCAGCTGGCGCTTGATCCGGACAGTTTCCAATACTACATTATCGAGGTCAACCCGCGGGTCAGCCGTTCTTCAGCGCTCGCTTCAAAGGCGACAGGGTACCCGATTGCAAAGCTCGCTGCCAAAATCGCCGTCGGCTTGTCTCTTGATGAAATGATGAACCCTGTGACAGGAAAAACGTATGCTTCGTTTGAGCCGGCGCTTGATTATGTCGTCTCAAAGATTCCGCGTTGGCCGTTCGATAAGTTTGAATCGGCAAACCGCAAACTCGGCACGCAGATGAAAGCGACGGGCGAGGTGATGGCGATCGGCAGAACGTTGGAGGAATCTCTTCTTAAAGCGGTCCGCTCGCTTGAAGCAGACGTGTACCACCTTGAATTAAAAGATGCAGAAGACATTACAAATGGCGTGCTTGAGAAGCGGATCAAAAAAGCGGGCGATGAACGGCTCTTCTATTTGGCAGAAGCGTTCAGAAGGGGCTATACTGTCCTTGATCTCCACGAATTTTCTAAGATTGACGTTTTCTTCCTGTATAAACTGGAAGGGATTATCCGCTTCGAAGAAAAACTGCAAGCGGAGCGCGGCGATCTTGCGCTGTTGAAAGAGGCGAAAGAACTCGGCTTTTCAGACCGCTTCATCAGCCGCCTGTGGGAAATGCCTGAACGAAAGGTGTATGAGCTTAGAAAAGAAGCGGGCATCACGCCGGTTTATAAAATGGTTGATACGTGCGCGGCCGAATTTGAATCGGAAACGCCTTATTTTTACAGCACGTATGAAGAAGAAAACGAGTCTTTAAGAACCGGGAAAAAGAGCGTGGTCGTGCTCGGCTCAGGCCCGATCCGGATCGGCCAGGGGGTTGAGTTTGACTATGCGACGGTGCATTCGGTCTGGGCGATCAAAGAAGCCGGCTATGAAGCGGTTATCATTAACAACAACCCTGAGACTGTGTCGACGGACTTCAGCATTTCCGACAAGCTGTACTTTGAGCCGCTGACGATTGAAGATGTCATGCATGTCATCGACTTGGAGCAGCCGGAAGGCGTCGTCGTCCAATTCGGCGGACAAACTGCGATCAATCTCGCCAATGAACTGGCAGAGAGGGGGGTAAACATTCTCGGAACGTCGCTGGAGGACTTGGATCGCGCAGAAGACCGCGACAAATTCGAGAATGCGCTTGAAACGCTGAATGTTCCTCAGCCGCTCGGCAAAACGGCAACTTCTGTGGGTGAAGCCGTCACAATCGCAGGCCGTATCGGCTACCCTGTGCTTGTGCGCCCATCCTACGTTCTCGGCGGAAGGGCGATGGAGATCGTGTACCATGAAGAAGAGCTTCTTCATTACATGGAACATGCGGTCAAAATCAACCCGCAGCATCCTGTTCTCATCGATAAATATTTAATCGGAAAAGAAATCGAAGTCGACGCGATTTCCGACGGGGAAACGATCGTCATTCCGGGGATCATGGAGCATATCGAACGGGCGGGCATCCACTCCGGAGACTCGATTGCCGTCTATCCGCCGCAATCGCTCTCTATAGAGATCAAGAAAAAGATCGAACAGTATACGGTCGAACTCGCGAAAGGCTTGAACATCATCGGATTGCTCAACATTCAGTTCGTCCTTTCAAAAGATGAGGTCTATGTCCTTGAGGTGAATCCGCGCTCAAGCCGGACGGTGCCGTTCCTCAGCAAAATCACCGGAATTCCGATGGCAAATCTCGCGACAAAGGTCATTCTCGGCCAAAAGCTTGCCGATATGGGATATACAGAAGGCCTTCAAAAAGAGCAGGAAGGCGTCTATGTAAAAGTTCCGGTCTTCTCCTTCGCAAAGCTGAGGAGAGTGGACATCACGCTCGGTCCGGAAATGAAATCGACTGGTGAAGTCATGGGGAAAGATACGACACTCGAAAAGGCGCTTTATAAAGGACTGATCGCTTCAGGCATCCAGATCCCGAATTACGGATCTGTGCTTCTGACCGTCGCTGATAAAGACAAGGAAGAAGGACTCCATATCGCCAAACGGTTCCACGCCATCGGCTATAAAATCCTGGCGACAGAAGGAACGGCAGATTGCCTGCGGGCGGCATCCGTCCCTGTGAAAACCGTCGGGAAAATCGGCGAGGAAGGCACGAATCTGCTTGACGTCATCCGCAACGGGGAAGCGCAGTTCGTCGTGAATACTTTGACAAAAGGAAAGCAGCCGGAAAGGGACGGCTTCAGAATCAGACGGGAATCGGTGGAAAACGGCGTGGCCTGCCTGACGTCATTAGACACGGCAGAAGCGATTTTGAGGGTGCTAGAAAGCATGAGCTTCCGCGCCGATCATATGCCCGCTGTCAAAGTCGGTCAAGAGGCGGCGGCCGTCAGATGAAAAAAGGATATATGACGGTTCGTTCCAACGATTGCATTGCCGATAACATTTATCAAATGGTGCTGAAAGGGGAGCTCGCTGAGTCGTGCAGCGCCCCCGGCCAGTTCCTTCATTTGAAAGTCGCCGAGTCTGTCACCCCTTTGTTAAGGCGGCCGATCAGCATCGCCCGCATTGATCGGGACAACCGGGAAATCACGGTTATTTTCCGAAAGGACGGAGAGGGGACACGGCTTCTCTCATTAAAGGAAAAGGGAGATCTCGTTGACGTACTCGGACCGCTCGGAAACGGATTTCCGCAAGATGCGCTTGCCCCCGGCCAAACGGCTCTTTTAGTCGGAGGGGGGATCGGCGTCCCGCCGCTTTACGAGCTCGCAAGGCAGCTGACAAGCCGAGGCGTCAATGTCGTTCAAGTGTTAGGATTCGCGTCAGCCAAAGACGTTTTTTACGAGCGGGAATTCTCTGAATTCGGCCCTGTCTATATTGCTACAGCAGACGGCACCCATGGGACGAAAGGGTTTGTCACAGATGTCATCGAAGCAGAAGAGCTTCAGTTTGACTGCCTTCTCGCCTGCGGGCCGACGCCGATGCTGAAGGCGTTAAAGGAGCGCTATCCGGATAAAGACGTTTACTTGTCGATGGAAGAGCGGATGGGCTGCGGAATCGGCGCTTGTTTTGCCTGTGTGTGCCATACGGACGAAAGCGAAAAGCCGTACGTGAAAGTCTGTCTGGACGGCCCTGTTTTTAAAGCGCAGGAGGTGCTTTTGTAATGCTTGAAGTAAATTTGCCCGGCCTCAGGTTGAAAAATCCGATCATTCCGGCTTCCGGATGCTTCGGTTTCGGAAAAGAGTTTGCAAACCTGTATGATCTTTCATGCCTCGGGGCGATCATGATCAAAGCAACGACGAGCGAACCGCGCTTCGGGAATCCGACGCCGAGGGTCGCCGAAACGCAAGCCGGCATGCTGAATGCGATCGGACTGCAAAATCCCGGCGTGCAGGCTGTCATGGAACACGAACTTCCCTGGCTCGAACAATTCGATACGCCGATTATCGCCAATGTAGCCGGTTCACAGCTTGAAGATTATGTCGAGGTTGCGCAAGAAATCAGCAAAGCGCCGAATGTGCATGCGCTCGAGCTGAACATTTCCTGTCCGAACGTCAAAACGGGCGGGATCGCGTTCGGCACGCGTCCGGAAATGGCGGCTGAGCTGACGAAGGCGGTTAAGGGTGTTTCCGATGTGCCCGTTTATGTGAAGCTGTCGCCGAATGTCACAGACATTGCGGAAATCGCCCAAGCGATCGAAGAAGCGGGCGCCGACGGGCTGACGATGATCAACACCCTGATCGGCATGAGGCTCGACTTGAAGACAGGCAAGCCGATTTTGGCGAACAAAACCGGAGGATTATCAGGTCCGGCCGTAAAACCGGTCGCAATCCGGATGGTTTATGAAGTCAGCCAGGCGGTCAGCATTCCGATCATCGGCATGGGCGGGGTGCAGTCGGCGGAAGATGCACTTGAATTTCTGCTGGCAGGGGCGAGCGCGGTCGCGGTCGGCACGGCCAATTTCGTCAATCCGTTCGCCTGTCCGGAAATCATTGAAGACTTGCCGCGCGTTTTAGGAAAATACGGATATCGATCTATTGATGAATGCATCGGAAGGAGCTGGAAACATGAACAATACGCCGCCCATCATCGCGCTTGATTTTCCATCCGCACAGGAAACGCTTGCGTTTTTGAAGCGGTTTGACGGAGAAACTCTTTTTGTAAAAGTCGGAATGGAGCTCTTTTATCAGGAAGGTCCTTACATCCTTGAGCAGCTTAAGAAGCAAAACTGCCGGATATTTCTCGACTTAAAGTGCCATGACATTCCGACGACCGTATATAAGGCGATGAAAAGGCTGGCTGGTTTTGGCGTCAGTCTTGTCAATGTGCACGCAGCAGGGGGAAGACGGATGATGGAGGCCGCGCTTGAAGGCCTTGAAGCCGGGACTGTCTCAGGGCAGAAACGGCCGTCATTAATCGCTGTTACACAGCTGACAAGCACGTCGCCTGACATGCTGCAGCATGAGCTTTTGATCGAAACGCCGCTTGAAGAAACCGTTCTTCGCTACAGCAAGCTCGCAGAAGAGAGCGGGCTTGACGGCGTCGTCTGTTCGGTTCACGAAGCGGACCGGATCTGCCTGGAGACGTCTCCTTCCTTTCTGACGGTGACGCCGGGAATCCGGCTTGCCGATGACAATAAGAACGATCAAGTCAGAGTGGCAACGCCAGCCATGGCGAGGGAAAAAGGCGTTTCCGCGATCGTGGTCGGCCGTTCGATCACACAAGCGGAAGATCCGGTTTCGGCTTATCGAAAAATAGTGCTTGAGTGGGAGGGAATCAAAGCATGAAAACAGAAATTGCAAAGCATCTATTAGCAATCAAGGCGGTTTTCCTGCGGCCGAATGAGCCGTTTACATGGGCGAGCGGCATGAAGTCGCCGATTTACTGCGACAACAGGTTGACGCTTTCGTATCCTGAGGTAAGGGATGACATCGCATCAGGCCTTGCCGGGTTGATCAAAGACAAATATCCGGAAGCAGAAATCATTGCGGGCACGGCAACAGCGGGAATTCCTCACGCGGCGCTTGCCGCTGACAGGCTCCGCCTGCCGATGTGCTACGTCAGAAGCAAGCCGAAAGCGCACGGAAAAGGAAATCAAATCGAAGGAGCGGTCAAAAAAGGGCAAAAAGTTGTTGTTATCGAAGATCTGATCTCGACGGGCGGCAGTGTTCTTGAAGCCGTCTCCGCTTTAAATGATGCCGGCTGCGAGGTGCTTGGCGTTGCTGCAATCTTCACGTACGGGCTTCCGAAAGCGGGTATCGCCTTCGATGAAGCGGGCGTCGAATACCATACCCTGACCGACTACGACACGCTGACAGAAGCAGCGCTTGCCGAAGGCTATATCAGCGAAGCAGATGCAGCAAAGCTGAAAGAATGGAAAGCAGATCCGCAATCAACAGCATGGATAAAAATATGAAGAAAGCAGTCGTCTCTTTATGAAGGGGACGGCTTTTTTGATGCTCCAAAAATAGTAAAATCGAACCATTTTTATTTTTTATTAATCCTATAAAAAAAGTCGGGTTGACTTTTATTCGAATTGTGCTAAAATTTAAAAATACAAAAGCAAACTTATCAAGAGCGGTGGAGGGACTGGTCCGATGAAACCCGGCAACCTGCGTGTATTCGTAAGGTGCTACTTCCAGCAAAATGCGCTCATTTTGAGAGATAAGGAATATATAAAGTTCCTCGTCTTTCTTTCACATTTGGAAGAAAGATTTTATTTTTCGGGGCAAAAGGAGGAGCTGGCAGTGAAAACGGATGAGCAGCTCGACAAAGCGATCATCACAATGAAAGACATGCTGAAAGATATGAGTTACGGATCCATCACATTCGTTGTCCAGGATGGAAAGGTGATTCAAATCGAAAAAAATGAAAAAATAAGATTGAAATAGCTGACTAGACAAACTAGAGGCGGTTTTCACAGAGTTTTTTTCTGCTGAAAGCCGTTTTTTTGTTGGCAAAAAAAGGGGGAAACGAAAATATTTACTTACAGTACATGGGAAGAACCGACGATCACGTTTCAAGAGGATGATTCTTATAAAGGCGCGCTGTCGGTCCTCAAATGGGCGTACGGCCATTACGGCGATCAGCTCGTATACGCCTGCAGCTTCGGAATCGAAGGGATCGTCCTCATTGATTTAATCTATAAGGTGAAAAAAGACGCCGTCATCGTTTTTCTTGATACAGGGCTTCATTTTAAAGAAACGTATGAAACGATCGAGGCTGTCAAAGAACGATATCCGGGCCTTCAGATTATGATGAAGAAACCGGAACTTACAGTCGAACAGCAGGCTCAGGAATACGGGGACAAACTTTGGGAAACCAACCCAAATCTTTGCTGTGAAATGAGAAAGGTCATCCCTCTCCGCGAGACCCTTTCAGCATATCCGGCATGGCTGTCAGGGCTGCGCCGCGAGCAGTCCGAGGGACGGAGCAAGACGAACTTTTTAAACAAGGACGATAAATTCAAGTCCATCAAAGTCTGCCCGCTCATCCATTGGACATGGAAGGATATTTGGAGATATGTGACAAAGCACGATCTGCCGTACAACCCGCTTCACGACCAGGGCTATCCGAGCATCGGCTGCGCCCCGTGCACGTCGCCGGCCTTTACGATGGACGATCTCCGCTCCGGCCGCTGGAATGGATTGAATAAAACAGAATGCGGATTACACGAGTAAGGAGATGAGTCATGGAACTTGCCGCCATTATATTTAGCATGTTTTTTGCGATGAATATCGGTGCGAGCGGTGCAGCGGCCTCTATGGGCATCGCCTACGGATCGGAAGCGGTGAAAAAACAGCTTCACGCGCTTCTGATCTGTTCAGCCGGCATTCTCCTCGGAGCCGTCATCGGCGGAGGAGAAGTCGTCAAAACGATCAGCTCAGGGATCATTCCCGAACGGGTGATTACGCTGGAAATCGTCTGCATCATCATCGGCTCCGCAGCTTTGTCGCTCTTTATCGCAAACGTTCTCGGCATTCCTTTATCGACAAGTGAAGTGACAGTCGGATCTGTCGTCGGTGTAGGTGTCGCGTATCAAGTATTGTATGTCAAATCGTTGATGGTGATTGTCGCCTTTTGGGTGATTGTCCCTTTTATCGCGTTTTGTTTTACGTATGTGATGGCCAAGATTATGAAAAAGACGGTCAAACCGGCCTCTGGAAAAAAACTTCGGATCTTGACGGCCGTTCTGGTCATCGCCGGTTTTATGGAGGCTTTCTCGGCGGGGATGAACAATGTCGCAAACGCTGTCGGGCCGCTGGTGGCGGCGCATGTTTTGACCGTCGGCCAAGGAACGATGTACGGCGGATTGTTTGTCGCGCTCGGCGCCCTTTTATTGGGCCGGCGCGTTCTTGAGACAAACGGCAAAAAAATCACCAGATTCTCCAAAGGAGAGGGGATCCTTCTTTCTGGAACAGGATCGGGTCTTGTCATCATCAGTTCTATTTTCGGCCTTCCGGTTCCGCTCACGCAGGTGACATCATCTTCTATTATAGGGATGGGAATGGCGAAAAACGGCGGCAATGTTTTTCATAAACAAGTGGTCAAAACGATGCTGAAAGTGTGGATCGTTTCGCCATTTCTTTCCTTGAGCCTGTCTTATATGCTGGTCAGCCTTTTCTTAAAAGGAGACTACTATTCTCTCATCGTCGTCACGAGCGTTCTTTTGGCATCAGTCGGAACGATCAGCCTGGTGAGAGCCGTGAAAAAAGAACACAGCTCCGTCCATGAACAGGGCGGGGGAATTTAAGCAACAAGTAGGGGGAAACAAAGTTATGAGTTTAGCGCCACACGGCGGTGTATTGGTTAACCGCGTCAATGAAGCATACGATGTGAAACATATCGGACTGGAAATCGAACTTGACCTGATCGCATTCGCCGATCTCGAATTGATCGGAATCGGAGCGTACAGCCCGATCGAAGGCTTTTTCACTGAAAAAGACTACCTTTCAGTCGTAGAAAATATGAGGCTTGCAAGCGGAGATGTTTGGACGCTTCCGATCAGCCTTCCAGTTGACGGGCGAAAAGCCGCCGAATTCAAAACAGGCGACACCGTCCGCCTCACATACGAAGGAGAAACATACGGGGTAATTGAAATCGAAGACATCTATAAGCCCGATAAGAAAAAGGAAGCGGTGAACGTCTATAAAACTGACGACCTCAACCATCCGGGCGTCAAAAAATTGTTCGAGCGCGGCGAAGTCTATGTCGGCGGCCCGATCACACTCATCAAACGGAGCGAAAAGCAATTCCCTGCCCATACGTTTGAACCGGCGGAAACGAGACGGAAGTTTGCCGAGCTCGGCTGGAAAACGATCGTCGGATTCCAAACGAGAAATCCTGTGCACAGAGCGCATGAATACATTCAAAAAACCGCGCTGGAAACAGTTGACGGACTTTTCCTCAACCCGTTAGTCGGGGAAACGAAGTCAGACGATATTCCGGCAGATGTCAGGATGAAAAGCTACCGGGTGCTGCTTGACGGATATTACCCGAAAGACCGCGTCTTCCTCGGCGTCTTCCCGGCGGCGATGCGCTATGCGGGTCCGAAAGAGGCGATCTTCCACGCGCTCGTCAGAAAAAATTACGGCTGCACCCATTTCATCGTCGGAAGGGACCATGCGGGTGTCGGCGATTATTACGGAACATATGAAGCCCAGGAGCTGTTCGATCAGTTCGCGCCTGAAGAAATCGGCATCACACCGATGAAATTTGAACACAGCTTTTACTGCAATGTGTGCGGATCAATGGCGACGGCGAAAACGTGCCCGCATGACAGGGAGCACCATGTCATTTTGTCCGGCACAAAGGTGAGGGGAATGCTGAGAAACGGCGAGTTCCCGCCAAGCACATTCAGCCGTCCTGAAGTCATCGAAACATTAATCAAAGGCTTAGCAGCCGGCGTTTCTTAAAGGGAGGAAAAACTGTTGGTGAATAAAGACATCGTCTGGCACGAGGCATCCATTACAAAGAAGGAATATCATGAAAAAAACGGCCATAAAAGCGGAATTATTTGGCTGACAGGTTTGAGCGGCTCGGGGAAATCAACGATTGCCAACGCAGCCGCCCGCCAGCTGTTTGAAGAAGGCTTTCAGGTGACGGTGCTTGACGGCGATAACGTCAGACACGGCCTGAACAAAGACCTCGGATTTTCGGATGAGGACCGGAAAGAGAACATCCGCCGGATCGGCGAAGTCGCAAAGCTGTTCGTCGAGCAGGGTACGATCGTGATTACGGCGTTTATTTCTCCTTTTAAAGAAGACCGCGACCTTGTCAGACAGCTCCTCGGGGAAAACGAATTCCATGAAGTGTACGTCAAATGCGATTTGGAAACGTGCGAAAAAAGGGACCCGAAAGGCTTGTACAAAAAAGCGAGAAACGGGGAAATTCGATTTTTCACGGGCATTGATTCGCCGTATGAAGAACCTGAATCGCCTGAGCTCATCCTTAATACGAGCGAGCATGACCGGAACGAGTGCAAAGACAGGCTCGTTGAATACGTAAAAAACGAAACGAAATAAAACGCTTGGCCAATAGGAAAGTGCAATGACTGCACTTTCCTATTTCATAAAGGAAACGTTTGGCGTGTTGTGACATTTTCATCACCGAACGCTTTCTTTATGATTTATAATGAAATGAAGTGAAACGATTTTGATCGATCGGGGGAAAGTGCAAGATGGGGAAAGTGTATATCGTTGGGGCAGGTCCTGGAGACCCCGATTTACTGACAATCAAAGCTTTGAAAGCGATCCAGAAAGCCGACGTCATTTTATACGACCGGCTTGTCAACAAACAGATCCTTCAGCATGCAAAAGAGGGAGCAGACCTCATATACTGCGGAAAGCTTCCCGATTATCATATGATGAAGCAGGAGACGATCAACCATTTTCTCGTCAAATATGCGAAAAAAGGAAAAATCGTCGTCAGACTAAAAGGGGGGGACCCTTTCGTTTTCGGCAGAGGAGGAGAGGAAGCCGCAAGCCTCGCAGAAAACGGAATTCCCTTTGAAATCGTTCCCGGGATCACTTCAGGGATCGCAGCGGCCGCTTATGCCGGCATCCCCGTAACTCACCGGGATGCGAGTTCAAACGTCGCTTTCGTGACGGGCCATTACAAGGCAGAAGAAGACTTTGAGGAAAAGTGGAAAGTGCTGGCGACCGGAATCGATACCCTCGTCATCTACATGGGGATCAAAAACGTGAAGCAAATCGAAAGGCTTTTAATCGAAAACGGCAGAGACCGTTCAACACCGGCTGCTTTCATCCACTGGGGAACGACGGACAAGCAGAAAACGGTGGTTTGCACGGTTGAAACGCTTGCCGAAACCGCCGAAAACGAAAAAATCGTTAACCCGAGCCTCATCGTCATCGGCGATGTGGTCAACTTCCGCTCGCGTTTGAACTGGTACGAAACCGAGCTGAAAAATACAGCACTAAGCGAGGCGCTTTGACATGAAACAAGCCATTTTGTATATCGGCCACGGCAGCCGTCTGAAAAAAGCACAACAAGAAGCAGCCGCTTTTTTGGAAGGGTGCAGAAGCGACATGTCCGCACCCATTCAGGAAATCTCTTTTTTGGAGCTTGCACCGCCTGATATTGAATCGGGATTTAAAGCGTGCGCAGAAAAGGGCGCGACGCATATCGCCGCGGTGCCGCTTCTCCTTTTGACCGCCGCACACGCCAAAAAAGACATCCCGGTAGAAATCGCCCGTGTTTCTTCCCAGTATCCTTCCATCAGCGTCACTTACGGCAAGCCGATCGGCGTTGATCAGGAGGTCGTCAAAGCCGTTTTGACGCGGATCGAAGAGACTGGCGTTCCTTATGAACATGCGAGGATCGTATTGATCGGAAGGGGGAGCTCTGATCCGGACGTCTTGCGGGATGTCACAGAGATTGCAGCCCGCCTCAAAGCGCTGGCTCCGGTTGATGAGGTCATTCCTTGTTTTATGACCGCATGTGAACCGAATTATCGCGACGTTTTTTCACAGCTTAAAGAAAGCGGCGGAAAAACGACATTCATCGTTCCGTATCTGTTGTTTACCGGGATGCTGATGAAGGAGATCGAAAGGGAGACCGAAAAGCTGAAGGAAACCAATCCAGACGTTGTGCTCTCTGAATATCTCGGCTTCCACCCGCACGTCAAAAACGCCTTTTTAAACCGCGTCAAGGAAGCCGTTATTAATCATGACCGTTCCTTCGATTTCAAAGGAGCCGCCGATGCTTCCGCTTCACATTAACATGAGCGGCAAGCCCGTCGTCATCGCAGGCGGGGGGCGGATTGCGGCAAGGCGGCTGAAAGCGGTGGCGGGCGAAGGCGCATCCGTTACCGTCATAAGCCCCGACGTATCGGCTGACATGCTCGAGCTGATCGAAAAACACGGGGTTTGCTGGAAGCGGAAAAAAGCGGAGCCTGAAGATGTGAAAGACGCCTTTCTCATCATACTTGCAACAGATGATCGCGAGGCGAATAAGCGGATTGCAAGATCAGCCGGAGAAGGCCAGCTCGTCAATGTTGCGAGCGAGGCTGAGCTCGGAAATGTGTACGTTCCGAAAATCGTCAAAAAAGGAAACATCACCATCAGTGTCTCGACAAACGGCGCAAGCCCGAGCCATACGATCGAATTGGCCGGGCGGATCGACGGACTGATCGATGACGAGCTCGTCCGGGAGATCGATGAACTTTTCCGGAAAAGAAGAGGCCCGAACCGATAACGGTTCAGGCCTTTTTTTCGTTTAGCGCGAAGTTTTCAGCTTGATGACAAGGTCTTCATCAGGCGTCACGAAAACGGTTTGCTGGCGGTCATATGTGACAAAACCGGGCTTTGCGCCGTTCGGCTTTTTGACATGGCGGATTTTCGTATAGTCGACAGGGACTGAAGCTGAGTTTTTCGCTTTGCTGAAGTATGCTGCGATCCGGGCAGCTTCAAGGATCGTTTGTTCGTCAGGATCGCTTGCGCGGATCACGACGTGCGAGCCCGGGATATCTTTCGTGTGCAGCCAAAGGTCGTCCCGGGCGGCCAGCTTCATCGTCAAATATTCGTTCTGCTTGTTGTTTTTTCCGACGAGGATCGTTTCTCCCGCCGTAGATTCATAGGTTTCCAGAGAAGGGGCTTGTTTTTTCTGCTTTTTCTGGCCCGGCTGCTGTTTGGCGCGCAAATAGTTTCCTTCTTGAAGCTCTTCGCGGATTTCTTGCAGATCCTTTGGCGATGCAGACGCGAGCTGCTGCATCAGCTGGTCGAAATAAGCGATCTCTTCCTCAGCGAGCCTGATTTGTTCTTTGACGACTTCCACTGAATTTTTCGCCTTCTGATATTTTGTAAAATAGCTTTGCGCATTTTCAGACGGCGTTTTATTCGGATTGAGGGGAATTGTGACCTCCCCGCCGTTTTCATCATAATAGTTGGCGACTTTGGCTTCTTTATCGCCTTTTTTCAGCTTGTAAAGGTTTGCCGTCAACAGCTCTCCGTACAGCTGGTATTCCTTGGCGTTTTTGGAATCCGCCAGCGTTTTTTTGAGCTTTTTGATCTTGTTTTCGTTCTTTTTCTTTTCGTTCATGACGAACCGTTCCAAGTCATGGGCCTGCTGTTTGACGCGGTCCCTTTCCGCTTTTCCGAAATAGTAGCGGTCAAGGAGTCCGCTCAGCGTCCCGAACGGCCGCCTGTCTCCTTTTACGTGCGTCAAATCAAGCAGATAGAAATATTCCTTTCCGTCTTCTGTCACAAGCTGCGGGGTAAAGCTCTGGTTTTTGACGTCGGCAAACATCCTCATAAGCGCATCTGGAAGCGTTGCCCTGTTTGCAAGCCCGGCCCGGAACACGGCTTCTTTTGCAAAGAGGGGGGAGACCCCGGAGAAGGTGTCGACGATCTGTCTGTCTAATTTCCCCTCCTGAAAATTGAGGTGGCGGAGAATGTCTTCCTTATCCGCCTCAAGCGGCGACAGCTTGTTTTGCGCGGGCGGCAGGATGTAATCATAGCCTGGAAGAACGGTCCGATAGCTGTTAATCGATGGAGAAAGGTGCTTTAAGCTGTCAATGATGATGCCTTTTTCCCCGTCGGTCAAGACGATGTTGCTGTGCCTTCCCATGATTTCCACGACGAGCTTTCTTGTGAGCATGTCGCCGACTTCATTGCGGCTTTTCATGTGAAATACGATCACCCTGTCCATGCCGACTTGTTCGATCTGTTCGACGAAACCGCCCTCCAAATGCTTGCGGAGGAGCATGCAAAACATCGGCGGAGCGCTCGGATTGCCGTACGCTTCCTCTGTAAGATGAACCCTGGCATAGCTGGGGTGGGCGGAGAGCAGCAGTTTGCGGTTTTTTCCGTTAGCCCTGATGTGAAAAATCAGCTCATGCTTAAACGGCTGATGGATTTTGGTGATTCGCCCGCCCCTAATCGTTTCATTCAATTCTCCTATCATTCCGTATGTAAAAATGCCGTCAAAAGACATATTAAAAACACCCTTTTCTTATTTATCCTCTTCATCATGTGTCTGTCCGAATAATTATAGCATGATTTAGGACGAGTCTGAATAAATTGACTTATAGAGACAAAGGAAAGCTTTAAGGGCAGAAGGAGTGGACGATTCAATGAAATGGCACGAGATGGGACAAACCGAATTGTTAAACGTAACAAAAACGTCCATTGAGAAAGGGCTGACAGAAAAAGAGGTTAAAAAGCGGCTTGAAAGACACGGGGCAAACGAACTTCTTGAAGGCGAAAAAACGTCGGCATTGGCTTTGTTTTTTTCGCAGTTTAAAGACTTCATGGTTCTTGTGCTGCTTGCGGCCACGGTGGTTTCCGGCTTTTTGGGTGAATATATCGACGCGATTGCCATCATTGCGATCATCTTCGTAAACGGCATCCTCGGTTTTTTCCAGGAACGAAAGGCGGAGAAATCGCTTCAGGCATTAAAGGAACTGTCCGCCCCGCAGGTGACGGCGCTCCGCGACGGAAGCTGGGTCAAAATTCCTTCAAGAGAGCTTGTGCCGGGAGATGTCGTGCGTTTTTCAAGCGGGGACAGAATCGGTGCTGATCTCAGGCTGATCGAGACGAAAAGTCTTGAAATAGAAGAGTCGGCACTAACCGGCGAGTCGCTTCCGGTATCAAAGCAGTCGGAACGTTTTCAGGCTTCGGATGTGTCGCTCGGCGATTTGACGAACATGGCCTTTATGGGAACGCTCGTGACAAGGGGAAGCGGGATCGGGATCGTCATTGGCACCGGGATGAACTCGGCGATGGGAAAAATCGCCGATATGCTTGAGTCGGCCGGAAATGCGGCGACTCCGCTGCAAAGAAGGCTGGAGGAGCTCGGGAAAATCCTGATCGTGGCTGCGCTCTTGTTGACGCTCCTTGTCGTGGTGGCAGGCGTTGTTCGAGGCCATGATCTGTACAGCATGTTTTTAGCCGGCGTTTCGCTCGCCGTCGCCGCCATTCCCGAAGGGCTGCCGGCGATTGTCACGGTCGCCCTGTCCCTCGGCGTTCAGCGGATGATCAGGCAAAAATCGATCGTCAGAAAGCTGCCCGCCGTTGAAACGCTGGGCTGCGCTTCGATTATTTGCTCCGATAAGACGGGAACGATGACGCAGAACAAAATGACCGTCACCCACGTATGGTCAGAGGGGAAAACGTGGAACGTGTCAGGCATCGGCTACGATCCACAAGGCTCTTTCAGCATGAACGGCCGGGAGATTCAAGTCAAAAACCACAAGTCATTGCAGCAGGTGCTCCTGTTTGGCGCATTGTGCAATTCATCCTCGATCATTGAAGAAGACGGCGAGTTCCGCCTCGATGGAGACCCGACGGAAGGCGCTCTGTTGACAGCCGCCAAAAAAGCGGGGTTTACGGACCGATATGTCAGCGGACATTTTAAGATTGTCGAAGAGTTTCCGTTTGATTCGGCCCGGAAAATGATGTCCGTCGTCGCGGAGGATGCAAGCGGCAAGCGCTTTGTCATTGCCAAGGGCGCTCCCGATGTGTTAATGAAGCGCTCCTCCGCCGTCTATAAAGAAGGCAGGCGCGAGCCGATTACAAAAGAGAGACTCGCCGAAACGAACACCGCGCTGGAAATGCTCGCATCCCAGGCGCTGAGGACGATTGCTGTCGCCTATAAACCGGTCAGGGAATCTGCGAATCTCACCCTTGAAAAAGCGGAGTCAGACTTAACGTTTATCGGGCTTTTGGGAATGATTGACCCTCCTCGGCCTGAAGTAAAACAGGCCATTAAAGAATGCCGCGATGCCGGAATCAAAACGGTCATGATCACAGGCGACCACGTGACAACGGCAAAGGCGATTGCAAAACAGCTGGGGCTTTTGCCGCGGGGCGGTAAAGTCATGGACGGGCAGACGCTCAATGAGCTTACACAGGAAGAGCTGACAGAAATCGTCGAAGACGTGTACGTGTTTGCCAGAGTATCGCCCGAGCACAAGCTGAAAATCGTCACTGCCTATCAGGAAAACGGCCATGTGGTCGCGATGACGGGTGACGGCGTCAATGATGCGCCGGCGATCAAGCAGGCTGATATCGGCATCGCGATGGGCATCACCGGAACAGATGTCGCCAAAGAAGCTTCATCCCTCATTCTTGTCGATGATAATTTCGCCACGATCAAGTCGGCGATCAAAGAAGGGCGGAACATCTACGAAAATATTAGGAAGTTTATCAGATATCTGCTCGCTTCAAATGTCGGGGAAATTCTTGTCATGCTGTTTGCGATGATGCTTGCCCTGCCGTTGCCGCTCGTTCCGATCCAGATCCTTTGGGTCAACCTTGTGACGGACGGACTGCCGGCCATGGCGCTCGGAATGGATCAGCCGGAAGGCGATGTGATGAGGCGGAAGCCGCGCCACCCGAAAGAGGGGGTCTTTGCGAGAGGCCTTGGCTGGAAAGTTGTATCGCGCGGCTTTTTAATCGGGGCGGCGACGCTTGCGGCATTCATGTTTATCTACCACCGCAACCCGGATGCGCTTGCATATGCCCAGACCGTTGCGTTTGCCACTCTGGTGCTTGCCCAGCTCATTCACGTGTTTGACTGCCGCAGCGAGCGGTCCATTTTTGAACGGAACCCGTTTGAAAACGTTTATCTGCTCGGCGCCGTGTTGTCTTCGATTGTACTGATGCTTGTCGTCATTTACTATCCGCCGCTGCAGCCGATCTTCCACACCGTGCCGATCTTAATGGCGGACTGGCTGCTGATTATCGGAATGTCGGCCATCCCAACTTTTTTGCTTGCCGGGTCACTTTTGACAAGAAAAAAGTAGGCTTGTATGATATAATCTTAAAGGTAATAGAGGTTTCTATTGCCTTTTTAAGCTTGCCGGAAATCGCTTCGGCATTTTCGTGAGAAGGCACATCGTTGCCTAAAGCATCATCAATTTTTGATGAAAGTATACAGAATTGGGTGTGTTTTATGATACGGAGTATGACCGGTTTCGGCAGCGCGAGCAAAACGGAGGATGGTCTGACGGTAGCTGTTGAGCTGAAATCTGTCAACTATCGCTTTAAAGAAGTGAACGCCCGCATGCCAAGGCCATTGCTCTATTTGGAAGACAAAATAAAGCAGACGATTTTTAAACATATACAAAGAGGACGGCTGGAGCTGTTTGTTTCGGTTGACGATGAGGCGCTCATCAGCCGGAAAATCCAGGTCGACTGGCCGCTGCTTGAAGAATACATGAAGACGGCCGGCGAAATGAAAGACCGCTATAAGCTTTCAGGCGAGATCACGCTTCATGATGCCTTACGGTTTGAACACGTCATACAAATCGAAGAGGAGCCCGTTTATCACGAACACCTTGAGCGGGTTCTCCTTGAGGCGGTTGAAGCGGCCGTCAGCGAACTGTGCAGCATGCGCGAAGCTGAGGGAGAGAGACTGAAAGACGACTGCCTTCAGCACATCGCTAAGCTTGAGAAACTGACCGGCGAAATCGAAGCGCTCGCCCCCGCGGTCGTCGACCATTACCGCGAACGCCTTGAATCAAGGCTTGAAGAATGGTCGGCCGACCGTTTTGACGAAAGCCGCCTGCTGACGGAAGTGGCCTTGTTTGCAGACCGCTCAGACATCACGGAAGAAGTAACGAGGCTGAAAAGCCATTTCCGCCAGTTCCGCGATATTTGCGAAGCGGGAGGCGCCTGCGGCCGCAAGCTCGACTTTCTCGTTCAGGAATTAAACCGCGAATCCAACACGATTGGTTCAAAGGCAAATGATCACCACATCACAAAACGCGTGGTCGAAATGAAAAGCTCTATTGAAAAAATAAAAGAACAAGTGCAAAATATAGAATAGCGATTGTGCGTATTGTTTACGGACGTTCTCATCAGGTTAAACTAGAGACGTCCAAATATACAGGGGGAACGTATAGGATGACGATTAAACTGATCAATATCGGCTTTGGAAATATCATATCCGCCAACCGGCTCATCTCGATTGTGAGTCCTGAGTCCGCGCCCATCAAACGGATGATCCAGGACGCGAGAGACCGCGGCATGCTCATAGATGCTACATATGGAAGAAGAACGCGTGCGGTTGTCATTATGGACAGTGACCATATCATCTTATCTGCCGTCCAGCCTGAGACAGTAGCACAAAGGCTTTCTGTAAAAGAAGAAATCATGGATGAAGGGCAGGGATAAAGAGCCTTATGAAAGAAAGAGGATTATTGATCGTTCTCTCCGGCCCTTCAGGCGTCGGCAAAGGAACAGTCAGACAGGCGCTGTTTGCTCAGGAGGACACAAAATTTGAATATTCGATTTCCGTCACGACGAGAAAGCCGAGACAAGGCGAACGGGACGGAGTGGACTACTTTTTTAAAACCCGCGAAGAGTTTGAAGAAATGATTGAGAACAACAAGCTGCTCGAATGGGCCGAATACGTCGGCAACTATTACGGCACGCCCATTGACTACGTTGAAAAAACGCTTCAGGAAGGAAAGGACGTTTTCCTTGAAATCGAGGTTCAGGGAGCGCTTCAAGTGAGGAAGGCCTTTCCAGAAGGGCTGTTTATCTTTTTGGCGCCGCCGAGCCTCGCCGAGCTGAAAAACCGGATCGTCACAAGAGGGACGGAAACAGAGGCCCTCATCGAAAACCGGATGAAAGCGGCGAAGGAAGAAATCGAACTGATGGACGCCTATGACTATGTTGTCGAAAATGACAGCATCGAGCTTGCCTGCGAAAAAATTAAAGCAATCGTTCTCGCCGAGCATTTGAGGCGGGATCGCGTTGCCCCAAGATATAAGAAAATGCTGGAGGTTGAATAAACTTATGCTAGATCCGTCAATTGACTCTCTCATGAATAAACTGGATTCAAAATACACGCTTGTGACCGTTGCTGCAAGACGCGCCCGCGAAATGCAGATGAACAAAGACGAACAGATCGAAAATCCGAAATCTCACAAATATGTCGGCAGAGCCCTTGAAGAAATTGATGCTGGCCTATTGACGTTTGAAAAAGAAAATCGCTAATAGCCGAAAAAATAGCAACCTATCCATTAGGTTGTTATTTTTTTCACGGCCACGAACTAAAACGTAAGGGGGAAAAACGATGCTGAAAAATCGAAACATCTTGCTGGGCGTAAGCGGAGGGATTGCGGTTTATAAAGCGGCCGCATTGACGAGCAAACTTGTTCAGGCAGGGGCAAACGTGAAGGTCATCATGACAAAATCCGCCTGTGAATTTGTTTCCCCGCTCACCTTTCAGGCGCTCTCCCGGCATGAAGTATATACAAATACATTTGAAGAGCCGAATCCGCGCGTGATCGCCCACATCGATGCCGCCGACTGGGCCGATCTCGTCATCGTCGCCCCGGCCACGGCCAATATCATCGGAAAACTCGCGTCAGGCATCGCCGATGACATGCTGACGACGACGCTTTTGGCGACGACCGCGCCGGTATGGATCGCGCCGGCGATGAACGTTCATATGTATGACCATCCGGCCGTAAAACGGAATATCGACATTCTGTATCAGGACGGCTACCGGTTTATTGAACCGAGTGAAGGGTACCTTGCGTGCGGTTATGTCGGCAAAGGCAGGCTGGAGGAGCCTGAGCGGATCGTAGAGCTTGCCGAAGAGCATTTTTCAGGCGGAAGGATGAGCCCTTTGAAAGGTAAACACGTTGTGGTCACGGCGGGTCCGACAAGGGAGCAGATCGACCCTGTCCGCTTTTTCTCAAACCGTTCAACGGGCAAGATGGGCTATGCAATCGCTGAAGAAGCCGCAAAGCTGGGCGCCCGCGTGACACTGGTTTCGGGTCCGACATCGCTTGAAGCGCCGTCCGCTGTTGACGTCGTCCGCGTCAATTCGGCTGATGACATGTATGATGCGGTCTTATCCGTATTTGAAGACGCAGACATCGTTTTTAAAACGGCAGCTGTCGCGGACTATAGGCCAAAATACGTCCATGACCAAAAAATGAAGAAAAAGGACGGGAGCCTCGTGATTGAGCTTGAGCGGACAAAAGATATTTTAAAAGAGCTCGGTCAGCGGAAAACAAAACAAATCTTAATCGGATTCGCTGCGGAAACGCAGCATGTCGAAGAGTATGCGCAAAAAAAGCTGGCATCCAAAAACCTCGACATGGTCGTCGCCAACAACATTACGGCCGAAGGCGCCGGCTTTGGAACGGAGACGAACATTGTGACGGTTTTTTATCAAAACGGGGAAAAGAAAGCGCACCCGCTGATGACGAAGCGGGAGGTCGCATCTGAAATCCTGAAGGACGCCGCTGCGCTCGCCGAACGGGGCGGGACGTCTTCATGAACTTTGCCGAAGTGATCGTCGATGTCACTACGAAAAATATTGACAGACCGTTTGATTACCGGATTCCTGACAAATGGAGGGGAATGATCAAGAAAGGGATGCGGGTTGTCGTCCCCTTCGGCCCCCGAAAAATTCAAGGGTTCGTCATCAATGTGAAAGACGCTTCAGATCTTTCCGGGCGGTCTGTCAAGGACATTGAGGAAATCCTTGACCTGACGCCTGTTTTGACCGAAGAGCTGCTCGAGCTGTCCGACTGGCTGACGGAAAAGACGCTTTCATATAAAATCACGGCTTTACAGGCGATGCTTCCGCCGGCCATGAAGGCGAAATACGCGAAAGAAATCAAAGTGATCGGGAAAAAACCGCTTCCAGAACCATTACAAAGCCTGTTTTCAGAAAGAAACGCACTTTCCTATTCAGATATCGAAGATCCCCGGACACTAAAGCTCATTCAGCGCCAGGTTCAAGAGGGAAACCTTGAAGTGGCGTACAAGGTCAACCAAAAAACGAACAAAAAGACGCAGCGCACGGTATCGGCCCTCCGTCCGAAAGCTGAACTGAAAGAGGCGCTTTCGGGGCTTTCCCCGCAGGCTGTCAAACAAAAAGCGATTCTCGAATTTTTTATTGAGGGCAGTGAAGGGATGACTGTAACCGTAAAAGAGCTTTTAGACAAAACCGGAGGGTCGTCCGCCTCCTTGAAAACGCTTTTGGAAAAAGGTTTGTTGCAGGAAGGGGAGCAGGAGGTTTACCGGGACCCCTATCAGGACAGAATGTTCAAAAAAACCGAACCGCTTCCGCTGACAGAAGAGCAGTCGCGGGCTTATGAAGCGATTTCTGAAGCGGTTGAAAACGACCGTCATGACGTCTTTCTCCTTCATGGTGTAACGGGAAGCGGCAAAACGGAAATCTATCTGCAATCGATTGAAAAAGTGCTGAACGCCGGAAAAGAAGCGATCGTCCTCGTGCCGGAAATCTCGCTGACTCCGCAGATGGTTCATCGTTTTAAAGGCCGGTTCGGCTCACAGGTGGCGGTTTTGCACAGCGGCCTTTCCACAGGAGAAAAGTATGATGAATGGCGAAAAATCCACCGCAAAGAGGTCCGCCTTGCAGTAGGGGCGCGCTCTGCGATTTTCGCCCCCTTTGAAAACCTCGGAATGATCATCATTGACGAAGAGCATGAGACATCATACAAACAGGAGGAAATGCCGAGATATCATGCGAAGGAAGCGGCGATTAAACGGGCTGAGCACCACCGGTGTCCGGTTGTTCTCGGGAGCGCGACGCCGACGCTTGAATCGTTTGCAAGGGCAAAAAAAGGCGTGTACAAGCTTCTGTCCCTCAAGCGCCGCGTCAAAAGCCAGGTCATGCCTGATGTTTCGCTCGTCGATATGAGGGAGGAGCTGAGAAACGGAAACCGCTCGATGTTTTCGAGAGCTTTAATGGAAGAACTCGAAAAAACGCTTGAAAAAGGCGAACAGGCCGTTCTGTTTTTAAACAAAAGGGGCTATTCCTCATTTGTGATGTGCAGGGACTGCGGCTATGTCATCCAGTGTCCGCATTGCGAAATTTCCCTCACATACCACAGATTCGGACAGCGCCTGAAATGCCACTACTGCGGCTTTGAAACCGGCATGCCGTCAAGATGTCCCGAATGCGCAAGCGAGCACATCCGCTACTTTGGCACGGGGACGCAGCGGGTCGAAGAAGAATTGACGAAAATTCTCCCGCAAGCCAGGGTGATCCGCATGGATGTTGATACAACGTCCCGGAAAGGAGCGCATGAAAAGCTGCTGACATCCTTCGGCAAAGGTGAAGCCGATATTTTGCTCGGGACGCAGATGATCGCCAAAGGCCTTGATTTCGAAAATGTCACGCTCGTCGGCGTGCTGAGCGCAGACACGATGCTGCACATCCCCGATTTCAGGGCCGCTGAAAAGACGTTTCAGCTTATGACGCAAGTCAGCGGGAGAGCAGGGCGCCACGAAAAACCGGGCAAGGTGATTATTCAAACCTATACGCCGTCGCACTACAGCATCCAGCTTACAAAAACGCACGACTATGAAACGTTTTTTCAGCAGGAGATGATGCACAGAAGGGTACAGGCGTATCCGCCGTATTATTACTTGGCACTCATCACCGTGTCCCATGAAGAGGTGGCAAAGACGGCTCTCGTTACCGAAAAAATCGCCCAATATTTAAAGGCGAACATTCAGGGAGATGCGAAAATCCTCGGGCCCGTCGCTTCGCCGATCGCCAGGATCAAGGATAGATATCGCTACCAATGCGTGATAAAATACAAACAGGATCATCAGCTGACACCTTTGCTGAAAAACATTATGGATCATTACAAGCGCGATATCGAACAAAAGCAATTGACGATCTCGATCGATATGAATCCGTATATGATGATGTAACAATACAATGTGATGGAGGAATTATAGATTGGCAGTAAAACCGATCGTGACGTACCCGGCAGATGTTCTCGAAACGCCTGCCGAGCCCGTTGCGGCTTTTGATAAATCGTTGAAAAAACTACTTGATAACATGTATGATACGATGCTTGAACTTGACGGAGTCGGACTGGCCGCACCGCAAATCGGCGTCTCCAAAAGGGCGGCTGTCGTTGATATCGGTGATGAAACGGGAAGAATCGAACTGATTAATCCCGAGATCATTGAAGAGCGCGGCGAACAAACAGGACCGGAAGGATGCTTAAGCTTCCCCGATCTGTACGGTGAGGTCACGCGGTCTGATTACGTGAAAGTGCGGGCGCTCGACCGCCGCGGAAAGCCGTTCACCATTGAAGCGGAAGGCTTTTTGGCGAGAGCGCTGCTTCATGAAATCGACCATTTGGACGGCATTTTATTTACATCAAAAATCACGCGCTACTATGATGCGGAAGAACTTGCGGAAATGGAAGGATGATTGGATGACAAGGATTGTTTTTATGGGAACGCCGGATTTTTCGGTTCCTGTGCTGAACACGCTGATTAAGGACGGCTATGAAGTGGTGGGCGTCGTCACCCAGCCTGACCGTCCGAAAGGCAGAAAAAAAGTGATGACACCGCCGCCGGTTAAGGAAGAAGCGCTGCGCCACGGAATTCCCGTGCTTCAGCCTGAAAAAGTGAGGGAGGAACAGGAGACTGACAAGATCCTTGAGCTCAAGCCGGATTTAATCGTAACGGCGGCATTCGGGCAAATCCTGCCGAAAAAGCTGTTGGATTATCCGAAATACGGCTGCATCAACGTCCATGCTTCCCTTCTCCCTGAGCTGCGCGGAGGAGCGCCGATCCATTACGCGATCCTTGAAGGAAAGCAAAAGACAGGCGTGACGATCATGTACATGGTCGAAAAGCTCGATGCCGGAGATATGCTGGCTAAAGTCGAAGTTGACATCGAAGAACACGATAATGTCGGCACGCTCCACGACAAATTGAGCAAAGCGGGAGCCGCGCTTCTTTCTGAAACGGTGCCGAAAGTAATAGACGGCTCCGTGACGCCGGAGGAGCAGGATGAGGAAAAAGCGACATACGCTCCAAACATTAAGCGGGAACAAGAGCGGATCGACTGGTCACAGCCCGGCGAGGTTTTGTACAACCAGGTCCGCGGCTTAAACCCATGGCCTGTCGCATATACGACCCTCGGAGGACAAATCTTGAAAGTATGGGCGGCCGAAAAAGTTCCCGCAGAAAAACAGGCTGAGCCGGGAGAGATCATTGCTATTGAAAAAGACGGCATCGTTGTCGCCGCAGGAAACGGCACCGCACTTAAACTAACGGAAGTGCAGCCTGCCGGAAAAAAAAGAATGAAAGGCGAAGATTTCGTCAGGGGAGCGGGTCTTCAAGCCGGAATGAAATTAGGGTATAACGATGAAAAAAAGTAATGTCAGGGAAGTCGCGCTCGATACATTGATTAAGCTTGACCAAAATCAAGCGTACAGCAACCTTCTGCTGCAGTCGGTCATGAAAACGAACGATTTAAACGACAAAGACAGGGGTCTTTTAACTGAGCTCGTATACGGCACCCTTCAGAACAAGCTTGCCCTCGACTATATGCTGAAGCCGTTCATTAAAAAGCCGGAAAAAGTGAAGCCGTGGGTGATCCATCTGTTAAGAATGTCTCTGTATCAAATGGAGTATCTGGAGAAAATCCCGGATCGGGCCGCATTGTTTGAAGCGGTAGAAATCGCGAAAAAACGCGGGCATAAAGGAATTTCTTCATTTGTCAACGGGGTTTTGCGTTCCATCCAGAGGGAAGGCGTTCCTTCATTTGCTGAAATCGGCGATCCGGTTAAGCGCCTGGCGACCGAAACGAGCCATCCGGAATGGCTTGTCAAAGAATGGGCGGAAGCGTACGGATTTGAGGCGGCCGAACGCATTTGCCGCATTCATATGATACCGCCAAAGCAGACGATCCGCGTCAACAGGCTAAAAAACGACAGGGACACGATGCTCAAGCACCTGAGCGAAGCGGGAATCGAGGCCGAAAAAGGCGACCTCTCGCCGGACGCACTCAAACTGTTAAAAGGAACGATTGCCTCAACCCCATTTTTCAAGGAAGGCGATGTGACGATCCAGGATGAAAGCTCGATGCTCGTCGCGAGGGCCCTCGGTCCAAAACCGGGTGAAACAGTACTTGATGCGTGCGCGGCGCCTGGAGGGAAATCGACTCATATCGGCGAGCTCCTTGAAAACACCGGAAAGGTCGTTTCCCTCGACCTGCACAAGCATAAAGTGAAGCTCATCAGGGAAACAGCCGGCCGGCTCGGGCTTTCCAACATTGAAACGGCAGCAATGGATGCCAGAAAAGCGGCCGAAGCTTTTCAGCCGGAGCAATTTGACCGGATTCTCGTCGACGCGCCGTGCTCAGGGTTCGGCGTCATCCGCAGGAAGCCTGATCTCAAATACAGCAAAACACCGGAAGACAGCGCCCGCCTTGCCGGCATTCAACTCGCGATTTTAAACGAAATCGCGCCGCTTTTGAAAAAAGGCGGCACACTGGTCTACAGTACGTGTACAATAGACCGGACAGAAAACGAACAAGTCATGCATGCGTTTTTGGAAGAACACGATGAATTTGAGCTTGATCCGACGCTGAAGGACCGGCTGCCGGAAAAAGCCGCGCCTTATGTGAAGGACGGAAGCATCCAAATTCTTCCCCATTATTTCGGCACAGACGGCTTCTTTATTTGCAGCATGAGAAAGAGGGATCACAATGATTGAATCAAAACAAAAGGTAAGAAAAGAATTGCGGACTGAAAAACCGTCGATTTATTCATTTGAAATCGATGACATCAAAAGCTGGCTTGAGGAAAACGGCGAAAAGCCTTTCCGCGCCACGCAAATCTTTGAATGGCTATACAGCAAAAGAGTTTCATCATTTGACGAGATGACAAACCTTTCAAAAGAGCTTCGCAATAAGCTCAAAGAGCATTTTGTATTGACAACGCTCAAAACGGCCGTCAAGCAGACATCCCAGGACGGAACGATGAAATTCTTATTCGAACTTCATGACGGCTATACGATCGAAACCGTTTTAATGAGGCACGATTACGGCAATTCTGTTTGTGTCACTACACAGGTCGGCTGCCGCATCGGCTGTACGTTTTGCGCATCCACGCTCGGCGGGCTGAAGCGGAACCTTGAAGCCGGGGAAATCGTCGCACAGGTTGTCAAGGTGCAGCAGGCGCTCGATGAAACAGATGAGCGCGTCAGCTCCATCGTGATTATGGGAATCGGCGAACCGTTCGATAATTTCCAGGAAATGCTCGCCTTTTTAAAAATCGTCAACCATGATAAAGGACTGAACATCGGCGCCCGCCATATTACAGTGTCAACGAGCGGAATCATTCCGAAAATCTACGAGTTTGCAGATGAAAAACTGCAAATCAACTTTGCGATTTCTCTGCATGCGCCAAACACCGAGATCAGAAGCCGGCTGATGCCGATCAACAGGGCATACAAGCTGCCAGAGCTGATGAAAGCCGTTGATTACTATATCAAGAAAACCGGCAGAAGGATCACCTTTGAGTACGGGCTTTTCGGCGGTGTCAACGATCAGGTTGAACACGCGGAAGAACTCGCAGCGCTGTTAAAAGGAATCAAGTGTCACGTCAATTTAATTCCCGTCAATTATGTACCTGAACGAGACTATGTCAGAACACCTAGAGAGCAGATTTTCGCCTTTGAAAAGACATTAAAGTCTCATGGAGTCAATGTTACGATCAGAAGAGAGCAAGGCCATGATATTGACGCTGCCTGCGGACAGCTGCGTGCAAAGGAGCGTCAAGAAGAGACGAGGTGAATCAAGGTTGAAGACAGCCTTAAAAACAGACAGGGGAAAAATACGTCAGCACAATGAAGATGATGCCGGCATTTTTACAGGAAAAAAGGAGCGGGTTTTGGCCGTTGTCTGCGACGGCATGGGAGGCCATCTTGCGGGAGACGTCGCCAGCAGGATGGCGGTCTCTGCCCTAAAGGACGCCTGGGAGCAGGCGCAAGATATTCCGGATTCACCGGCTGATACCGAAGCTTGGCTAAAAGGACAGATTACCGCCGTCAACCAAAAGGTTTACGACCATTCGAGGGCGCACGAAGAATGCCATGGAATGGGGACGACGGTCGTCTGCGCCTTATATACGGGGAAAACGCTGACGGTAGCCCATATAGGAGACAGCCGCTGCTACCTCCTCCACAAAGACAGCTTCACACAGCTGACCGAAGACCATTCGCTTGTCAATGAACTTGTGCGGACGGGAGGGATTTCGAAAGAAGACGCCGAACATCACCCGCGGAAAAATGTGCTGACAAAAGCGCTCGGCACAGATCCCGAAGTGGAGGTGGAGGCCCATTCCTTTGAAATGGAACCCGGTGACAAGGTTCTGTTATGTTCCGACGGCCTGACGAACAAGGTCGATGATATGAAGCTGAAAGAAATGCTTCAATCTGCTTCTTCCTTGGAAGAAAAAGCGGAGCGGCTTGTTCAGGCGGCAAATGACAACGGCGGTGAAGACAACATTACCGTTGCGCTGTTGGAGCTTCCTTCTCAAACTGAAGAAGGTGAAGACAAGTGCTAATCGGCAAACGGATCAGCGGACGTTATCACATCCTGCGAGCCATTGGCGGAGGGGGGATGGCTAACGTTTATTTGGCAAATGACATCATACTCGACCGGGAAGTCGCGATTAAAGTGCTGCGGTTTGACTTCGTTCATGACGCTGATTTTATCAGGCGTTTCAGAAGGGAAGCCCAGGCCGCCGCAAGTCTCGACCATCCGAATATCGTCAGCATTTATGATGTCGGAGAAGAAGATGACATCTATTATATCGTGATGGAGTACGTAGAGGGGATGACCCTGAAAGAATACATAAACCAATCCGGCCCCCTTCATCCAAAAGAAGCGGTCCAGATCATGGAGCAAATCGTGTCGGCTATCGCACACGCCCACGATAACCGGATTGTCCACAGGGATATCAAGCCGCACAATATCCTGATCGACCATTTGGGACATATTAAAGTCACCGATTTCGGCATCGCCATGGCTTTAAGCTCTACGACCATCACACACACCAACTCGGTTTTGGGCTCGGTCCATTACCTTTCGCCTGAACAGGCAAGGGGGGGCCTGTCCACGAAAAAATCCGATATTTATTCACTCGGCATCGTGCTGTTTGAGCTGTTAACCGCACGGACGCCGTTTGAAGGGGAATCAGCGGTCAGCATCGCGCTCAAGCACCTGCAATCGGAAACGCCTTCAGTGAAAAGGTGGAATCCGGCCGTGCCGCAAAGTTTGGAAAACGTCGTTCTGAAGGCGACGGCCAAAGATCCGTTTCACCGCTACGAAACGGCCGAGGACATGGAAAGCGATTTGAGGACGGCTTTTGATCCGGACAGGATGAATGAAACGAAATTCTCCATCCCGCCGGACGATGAAATGACAAAAGCGGTCCCTGTCATCAAAGACGTGCCTGATGACGGAAGCCCGGGCCCTTCAAGCGGCCCGGACGAAGAGCCGGCTGCCCCGCACAAAAAAGCAAAGAAAAAAAGGAAGAAGTGGCCGCTCGTTGTATTCACGCTGTTTTTTATTTTGGTCACGTCCGTTATCTTGGCGGTGACGGTGTTTCCGTCGCTGTTCATACCAAAAGATGTAAAGGTTCCCAATGTGGCCGGCCTTGAGTATGAAGAAGCTGTCACCCTTCTAGAAAATGACGGATTTGAAGTTGATCCGAACGCCGAAGACATTGCCGACGAAAAAATCAAAGAAGGCCTGATCGTCAAATCAGATCCGGCAGCCGGCGATGTTGTCAAGGAAGGCGCGACGGTCAAGCTTTATAAAAGTTCGGGCAAGGAGAAAAAAGAGGTTGACGATGTTGTCGGCCAGAACATCGATACGGCGAAAAAACTGCTTGAACAAAAAGGCTTTAAACACGTTACAACAGAAGAGGTGTATGATGATGAGGAAGCGGGAACCGTCATCGGCCAGCAGCCGTCAGCGGGAACCGAAATCGTCCCCGGCGATGACGACGTCAAATTGACGGTCAGCCTGGGGCCTGAAAATATTACGCTCAGGGATTTGAAAACGTACAGCAAACAGGCGGCTTCCGGCTATTTGGAAGACCACCAGCTCGTCCTTGTTGAGAAGGAGGAACATTCCGACGATGTTCCGGAAGGCCAGGTCATAAAGCAAAAACCAGCGGCCGGGACGTCTGTCAAACCGGGATCAAAAGTCGAGGTCACGTTTTCGCTCGGACCTGAAAAAAAACCGGCCAAGACGGTGACGGAAAAGATCGACATCCCTTATGAGCCGGATACGCCGGGCGAAGAGCTCGACGTCCAGATCTCAATCGATGATGCCGAGCACAGCATCTCAGATTCGTATGAAAACTTTAAAATCACCGCCCCGGCCGAGCGGACGATCAAATTTAAAATTGAACCGGGCCAAAAAGGGTATTATCAAGTGACGGTCAACAATAAAGTGGTCAGGTCAAAAACGATCAAATATCCTGACGATGAATAAAGGAGGTGCAATATGCCCGAGGGCAAAATCATTAAAGCGTTAAGCGGCTTTTATTACGTATTGGATGGAGATCGGGTCATTCAATGCAGGGGGAGAGGGGTTTTCAGGAAAAATAAAGTCACCCCCCTTGTCGGCGACGATGTCGTATATCAAGCCGACAATGATAAGGAAGGCTACCTTCTTGAGATTAAACAAAGGGTCAACGAATTGGTGAGGCCTCCGATCAGCAATGTCGATCAGGCGGTTCTTGTGTTTTCGGCAAAGGAGCCGAATTTCAGCACGTCGCTTTTGGACCGTTTTTTAGTGCTCGTTGAGGCGAATGATATCAAGCCGATTATTTGCATTACGAAAATGGACCTGGCCGAGGGAGACTGGGAAGGCGAAATCAGGCGCTATGCCGAAGACTACCGGCAGATCGGCTATCACGTCTATTTGACGTCAACGAAAAACGGAGACGGCACGGAAAAGCTCATTCCGCATTTTCAAGACAGCATTACCGTGTTTGCCGGCCAGTCCGGCGTCGGGAAATCTTCGCTGTTAAATGCAATCAGCCCCGGCCTTGAATTGAAAACCGCACGTATCTCGGCTCATCTTGGCAGGGGAAAGCATACGACGCGCCACGTCGAGCTGATTCATGCGGGCGGCGGACTCATCGCGGATACGCCGGGCTTCAGCTCGCTTGAGTTCACGGGCATTGAAGCGGAAGATTTGGGCTATACATTTTTGGAGATCGCAGAAAAGAGCGCAGCGTGCAAATTCCGCGGATGCCTGCATGTAAAAGAGCCGAACTGCGCCGTGAAAAAAGCGGTGGAAAATGGAGAAATCGCTTCATACCGGTATGATCATTACGTTGAATTTTTATCAGAGATCAAAGACAGAAAGCCGAGGTATTAAAATATGGTATATGTTGCTCCATCGATTCTTTCAGCAGATTTTGCCCGATTGGGCGAAGAGATTAAAGATGTTGAACAAGGCGGTGCCGATTACATCCATATTGACGTGATGGACGGGCATTTTGTTCCCAACCTGACGATCGGACCGCTTGTCGTAGAAGCCGTCCGTCCGATTACGAAGCTGCCGCTCGACGTCCACTTGATGATTGAAGAGCCGGACCGCTATATTCCCGCGTTTGCAAAAGCGGGGGCGGACATTATTTCCGTCCATGCCGAAGCCTGTCCGCATCTTCACCGGACGATCCAGCTGATCAAGGAGCAGGGTGTGAAAGCGGGCGTCGTGTTAAACCCGCACACCCCTGTCCAGCAGATCGAACATGTGATAAAAGCCCTTGATCTCGTGTTATTGATGACGGTGAACCCCGGCTTTGGCGGGCAGTCGTTTATTTCTTCCGTCGTTCCGAAAATCAGGCAAGTCAAAGAGCTTGCAGATCAGAACGGGCTTTCCGATCTATTGATCGAAGTCGATGGAGGCGTCAATAAAGAGACGGCTGCACAGTGTACAGAAGCAGGCGCGAACCTGCTCGTTGCAGGCTCTGCGATATACAACGAGAAAGACCGCAAAAAAGCCATTGCAGACATTAGAGGAGCGCTTAGATAACACGTTTTAGCCAAAAAGAGAGCCGGCCTTCGAGAGCTGGGCTCTTTTTTAAAACGGCGTGAGAAAGGATACATCGATCATGAACATCAATCTTGTTGCCGGAGGACCCGAAAACCTCATCCCCGATTTGTCAGAGTACCGGGAAAAGGATACGCTTTGGATCGGCGTTGACAGGGGAGCGGTGACGCTTCTCGATTCAGGGATCGTTCCGGATGAAGCGTTCGGCGATTTTGACAGCATCACAACAGAGCAAAAAAAAGCGATTGAAAAAGCCGCCCCCGGCCTCCACATCTATCAAGCCGAGAAGGACAAGACAGATTTGGACCTCGCCCTCAGCTGGGCGGTCGAGCAGCGGCCCGCCACCCTCAGGATGTTCGGCATCTCAGGAGGCAGGGCAGACCATTTTCTCGGAAATCTGCAGCTTCTTTACCAGGCGCTCCAACATAATGTGAGCGCCGTGATGATCGACCGCCAAAATGCGATCAGCATGTTCTCCCCAGGCTCCTATACCGTCCTGCGCGACCCTGTGAAGCCGTATGTGTCATTCCTGCCGTTTACAGAAACGGTGAATAACCTTTCTCTCGAAGGATTTAAGTATTCTTTAAATAAGTGTCATATTGCACTTGGTTCGACACTATGTATTAGTAACGAACTCATCCGATCACAAGGTGCTTTTTCGTTTACTGAAGGCATATTAATAATGATAAGAAGCACTGATTAAAATATCGCGGCTCTTTCCGCTAGGCGGATGTTTAGGGATCCGGTGTCAGACATGCGGTTTACAGGGGCTCTTATAGGAGGGAACGGAATGAAATTTTACACCATTAAATTACCGAAGTTTCTGGGGGGAATCGTCCGGGCAATGCTGGGTTCGTTTCGCAAAGACTAGCAAGCGCCCCTTCTTCCCCGGACGAAAAAGAACGAAAAAAACGCCTGCCCTAAAACACAGTCGCTTTGGGCAGGCGTTTATTTTTTCTTATACACGCTCAACTTTTCCAGATTTCAAAGCTCGAGCAGATACATATACTTTTTTAGGCTTGCCGTTCACAAGGATGCGCACTTTTTGAACGTTTGCGCCCCATGTGCGTTTAGAAGCGTTCATCGCGTGAGAACGAGAATTGCCAGAACGTGATTTTCTGCCTGTAATAACGCATTTACGTGCCATTCGTTTCCCTCCTAACTCTAAAAACAAACATCATTATTCATTATCATTTGATCGTTTGTGATGCTTCACATACTTTAATAATTTACCACAGCTGAAAACCGTTTGCAACTATTGATTATTCTCCTTTCAAGAATAATTCCTTGACATCTTGAAAAAATAACCCCGCTGTAGTATAAGTAGGGTTGGGTCCAGAGGGAAGCTTGCCTGTTCTTTTAAAAAGAAGATCCTTATAGTAGAATGATGATAACTCGGTCATAGAGACTCAAAAAGGAGGAACCGACGTGTCCATCGAATTTCGAACAAAATACGGACAGATTGATATATCGAACGAAGTCATCGCCATGGTTGCCGGAGGGGCGGCGATTGACTGCTACGGGATCGTAGGTATGGCATCCAAGAACCAAATTAAAGACGGGCTGACTGAAATCCTCAGAAAAGAGAATTTCAGCCGCGGCGTGATTGTCCGTCAGGAAGAAGAGCGCATTCACATTGACATGTACATCATTGTCAGCTACGGAACAAAAATTTCAGAAGTGGCACACAATGTTCAAACAAAAGTCAAATACACGCTGGATCATACAATAGGTCTTGCAGTTGATTCCGTAAACATTTACGTACAAGGAGTACGAGTGACGAACCCGTAGTTAGGAGGAAAACAAGAGTGTCTATACGAAACCTGGATGGGAAAGCCTTTGCAGAAATGATTCTGTACGGTGCGCACCATCTGTCTCAAAACGCAAACGTGGTTGATGCGTTAAACGTTTTTCCCGTGCCGGACGGTGATACAGGAACGAACATGAATTTATCGATGACATCCGGTGCAAAAGAAGTGGAGCAAATCGATACGGCGAATATCGGCAAAGTGGCGGCAAGCCTTTCAAAAGGGCTCCTCATGGGAGCCAGGGGAAACTCCGGCGTCATTTTATCGCAGCTGTTCAGGGGCTTTGGAAAGTCGATCGAACAGAAAAGCGAAATTGACGCTAAGGAATTTGCGGCCGCGTTTCAGGCCGGGGTCGACACCGCCTATAAAGCGGTCATGAAACCGGTGGAGGGCACGATATTGACGGTTGCGAAAGACGCGGCCAGAAAAGCAGTTCACACCGCGCGAACTGAAACCGATATCATTGCCGTCATGGAGGCCGTTGTCAAGGAAGCGTCTGCTTCATTGGAGCGGACCCCTGAGCTCTTGCCGGTATTAAAAGAAGTCGGCGTCGTCGACAGCGGAGGAAAAGGACTCTTGTACGTATATGAGGGATTCCTTGCTTCTTTAAAAGGAGAAAAGCTGTCGGATAAGGCCGCCGCGCTTCCGTCATTGGATGATCTCGTCAGCGCGGAGCATCATAAAAGCGCACAAAGCCATATGAACACTGAAGACATCGAATTCGGCTATTGCACGGAATTCATGGTGAAGCTTGACAAGGAGAAAGACAGCTTTCAAGAAGACGCGTTCCGCCGGGATTTAAGCCGATTCGGCGATTCGCTGCTCGTCGTCTCTGACGAGAACCTTGCAAAAGTGCACATCCATGCCGAATTTCCGGGTGAAGTCCTGACATATGCGCAAAAGTACGGCAGCTTGATCAATATGAAGATTGAAAATATGAGAGAGCAGCACAGCGCGATTGTCGGCCAAACGAAGGAGGATGCTGCCGTTAAGGCTCCAGCCGAAAAACAGCCGTACGGCGTTGTCACCGTAGCGATGGGTGAAGGGGTTGCCGAGCTCCTCAAAAGCATCGGCGCGACGGTTGTGATCGAAGGCGGCCAGACGATGAATCCGAGCACGGAAGACATCGTCCAGGCGGTAAAGGATGCCAACGCGGACACAGTCGTGATCCTGCCGAATAACTCCAACATCGTCATGGCGGCCAACCAGGCGGCAGATGTCGCTGATCAAAACGTGATCGTCGTCCCGACAAAGACCGTTCCCCAAGGAATGGCCGCGCTTCTTTCATTCAACCCTGCCGCAAGCGCAGAAGAAAACGAAGAGAACATGCTTGAAGCGATTACCCATGTCAAAAGCGGACAGATCACATATGCTGTCAGAGATACGAACATTGACGGCATCGACATTAAAAAAGGCGACTTCATGGGCATCCTCGATGGAAAAATCGTTGAAACCGCGGCAGAGCAATTGACGGCAGCCAAAAAGCTGATCGCCGAAATGATCGATGAAGACAGCGAAATCGTGACGATCATAAAAGGCGAAGACGCTTCCGAAGAAGAAGCGGAAGAGCTCGCCAAGTATGTCAGCGAAACATTCGAAGATGTTGAAGTCGAAATTCATGACGGCAAACAGCCGCTGTATTCTTACATTTTGGCTGTGGAATAAGCATTGACGGCAGAAGGGCGTTATAAAAAAGCCCTTCTCTTCTTTTGGCTTTTTTTAAAGCGTGCTCGCGAGCTCCTCGCGGCTGTCTGCTTGCCAATCGACCTTAGATCGATTAGTCTAAAAAAAACGGCTGTTTTCCGGTATTCACAGTGAAATCTGTGAACGCATGAAAGGGGGATATACATGAAATACAGAAGTGTGTTTGATATTATCGGGCCGGTCATGATCGGACCGTCAAGTTCTCATACTGCAGGCGCCGCCAGAATCGGCAGGGTCGCCAGAAGCGTGTTTGGACGGGAACCGAAACGCATCATCGTTTCTTTATACGGCTCTTTTGCCGAAACCTATAAAGGGCACGGGACGGATGTGGCGATCATCGGCGGTCTTTTAGACTTTGATACATTTGACGAAAGAATTAAAGAATCCATCCGCATCGCGGAAGAAAAGGGAATCGAAATCGAGTTCCGCGAAGAAGACGCGGTGCCGAAACACCCGAATACAGCCCGCCTTCTCATCTCTGATGAAGAAGGATCCCTTGAACTTGTGGGCATTTCGATCGGCGGAGGAAAAATCGAAATTATAGAGCTTAACGGCTTTGAACTCAGATTGTCGGGTAATCACCCCGCTATTTTAGTCGTCCATAATGACCGGTACGGAACCATTGCAGGCGTTGCAAACGTACTGGCAAAATTCGCGATTAACATCGGCCATATGGAAGTGGCCCGCAAAGACGTCGGACAGGAAGCGCTCATGACAATCGAGGTCGATCAGGCGATCGATCCGGCCGTATTTGACGAACTGCGGACGCTGCCGAATATCATCGAAGTGACGCAGATCGCCGACTAAAGGACAAAGAGAGGGAGTTTATATGTTTCGAAACGTAAAAGAATTGATTCAGCTGACGAAAGAGAAAAACGTCTCCATCTCAGAAATCATGATCACCCAGGAAATCGAGGTGTCAGGCCGGACGAGAGAAGAGATTTTCGAGCAGATGGAGGCCAATTTAGAAGTGATGGAAGCGGCCGTGGAAAAAGGCATCAGCGGCGTTCAGTCACACTCGGGATTAACCGGCGGCGACGCCGTCAAGCTGCAGGCTTATCTCAAATCGGGAAAAGGTCTGTCAGGAGACGTGATTTTGGACGCCGTCAGCAAAGCGGTTGCGACAAATGAAGTCAACGCTGCAATGGGGACGATCTGCGCGACACCAACGGCAGGATCGGCAGGCGTCGTGCCCGGCACGCTGTTTGCCGTCAAAGACAAACTCAATCCGACAAAAGAGCAGATGGTCCGCTTTTTATTCACCTCAGGCGCGTTCGGATTTGTCGTCGCCAACAATGCGAGTATCTCCGGAGCGGCCGGCGGATGTCAGGCTGAAGTCGGATCCGCCTCCGGAATGGCTGCGGCGGCCATCGTCGAAATGGCGGGTGGAACGCCTGAACAGTGCGCAGAAGCGATGGCGATCGCCTTGAAAAACGTGCTCGGTCTTGTGTGTGATCCCGTCGCAGGGCTTGTCGAAGTTCCTTGTGTGAAGCGCAATGCGATGGGAGCGGCAAATGCGATGGTTGCGGCAGATATGGCGCTCGCCGGTATTACGAGCCGGATTCCGTGCGATGAAGTCATTGATGCGATGTACAAAATCGGGCAAACGATGCCGACGGCTTTAAGAGAAACAGGCCGCGGCGGTCTTGCCGCAACCCCGACAGGCAAAGAATTGGAGAAAAAAATATTCGGAGGGGCGTCAACTGCACGTGAAGAACAATCTGCAAAATAGCGTATCTGTTGTAAAAGGAATCGGGGCGGAAACGGAAAAGACGCTGAACGAGCTCGGCATCTACGACGTTTCCGATCTTTTGAACTACTTCCCGTACCGGTATGACGATTATGAATTGCGCGATTTGGAAGAAGTGGCACACGAGGAGAGAGTGACGGTCGAAGGGAAGGTTCACAGTGAGCCTTCTCTTACCTATTACGGGAAAAAACGGAGCCGGCTCACGTTTCGGCTTTTGGTCGGAAACTACCTGATCACGGCGATTTGCTTTAACCGGCCGTATTTGAAAAAGAAGCTGGCCATCGGGTCGGTTGTCACCGTTTCAGGAAAATGGGACAAGCACAGGCAGTCGGTGATGGTCCAGGAATTGAAAAACGGACCCCATAAGGAAGATCAAACGATAGAACCCGTCTATTCGGTAAAAGAAAACATCACGGTAAAGACGATGCGGAAGCTGATTCAGGAAGCCGTTCGCACCCATCTGCAATACGCCGTGGATCCCCTTCCGGAAAAGCTGCGGCTCGCCTACAAACTTCCTTCTTACCGGGATGCGGTAAAAGCGATCCACAAACCGGAGACGAGGGACGCGTTAAAACAGGCGCGCCGCCGCTTTGTCTATGAAGAATTTTTATTGTTTCAGCTCAAAATGCAGGCGCTGCGGAAATTTGAGCGGGAAGAGTCCCGCGGGATCAGGCACGCCTTTAAACGCGAAGACGTCGACGAGTTTGTCAAAAGCCTTCCGTTTACGCTGACAAACGCCCAGGCGAAAGCCCTCGGCGACATCTTAAACGATATGGCTTCCGAATACAAAATGAACCGGCTGCTGCAGGGCGATGTCGGCTCGGGCAAAACCGCAGTCGCCGCCATCGCCTTGTACGCTTCGATTTTATCCGGCTGTCAGGGCGCGCTGATGGTTCCGACCGAAATACTGGCCGAACAGCACGCAGACTCATTGGTTTCCCTGTTTAAAAACATGGATGTCAATGTCGCGCTTTTGACAAGCTCTGTAAAAGGCAAAAGAAGGCGGGAGCTTTTGGAAAGGCTGCAAGAAGGCGAAATTGATATTTTAGTAGGAACACACGCCCTCATCCAGGACGATGTGCATTTTCGGCAGCTCGGCCTTGTCATTACCGACGAACAGCACCGGTTTGGCGTCGAGCAGAGAAAAAAATTGCGAAGCAAAGGAAAGGACCCCGACGTCCTGTTCATGACGGCGACGCCGATTCCGAGAACGCTCGCGATCACGGTATTTGGCGAAATGGATGTCTCCATCATTGACGAAATGCCGGCGGGACGCAAGCGGATTGAGACGTACTGGGTGAAGCACGACATGCTTGAACGGATTCTTGCCTTTATTGAAAAAGAACTGAAAAAAGGCAGGCAGGCTTACGTCATCTGCCCGCTGATCGAAGAGTCGGACAAGCTTGATGTGCAAAATGCGATCGATGTGCACAGCATGCTGACCCACGCTTTTCAAGGAAGATGGCGGATCGGGCTGATGCACGGAAAACTGTCCAACGATGAAAAAGAACAAGTGATGAGACAGTTCAGCAGCAATGAATGCCAGATTCTCGTCTCGACGACCGTTGTGGAAGTCGGCGTAAACGTGCCGAACGCGACCGTCATGCTGATCTATGATGCCGACCGGTTCGGACTCTCGCAGCTTCACCAGCTTCGCGGCCGCGTCGGCCGCGGCGACCATCAGTCGTACTGCATCCTGATGGCTGATCCGAAATCTGATACGGGCAAGGAACGGATGGCGATCATGTCCGAAACGACCGACGGCTTTGAACTTTCTGAAAAGGACCTCGAACTAAGGGGGCCGGGCGATTTCTTCGGCAAAAAGCAAAGCGGGATGCCGGAGTTTAAAGTCGCTGACATGGTCCATGACTACCGCGCGCTTGAGACGGCCAGGAAAGACGCGGCAGAGCTCGTCTCCTCGCAAGCGTTCTGGACGGATTCCGAATATGCCCCGTTAAGGGAGCATTTGCAAAAAAGCGGAATCATAGGCGGGGAAAAACTAAGCTGACTCAGAAATTTTAACCGTGAACAGGAGAAAGAAAGATTGCATTCCAATCTATGAAATTATATACTACTATTAGTACCTAGTCACAATTGCGCGGATGGTGTTTATAAATATGAGAAAAAGCAAAAGGGAACGCCAAGAATTGCTGCAGCAGACGATTAAAATGACCCCGTTCATTACAGACGAAGAGTTGGCGGAGAAATTTAAAGTCAGCATTCAGACGATTCGTTTAGACCGTTTGGAACTTTCGATACCCGAGCTTCGGGAAAGAATCAAAAGTGTTGCCGAAAAATCGCTCGAAGACGAAGTGAAGTCGCTGTCGCTTGATGAAGTCATCGGAGAAATCATCGACCTTGAGCTTGATGAACATGCGATTTCGATTCTTGAGATCCGAAGGGAACACGTGTTCAGCCGCAACCAAATCGCCAGGGGACACCACTTGTTCGCCCAGGCCAACTCGCTTGCCGTCGCCCTCATCGATGATGAGCTCGCGCTGACCGCCAAAGCGGACATCCGCTTTACAAGGCAGGTCAAACAAGGCGAGCGGGTTGTGGCAAAAGCGAAAGTCGTAAAGCTTGATAAAGATAAAGGCAGAACGGTTGTCGAAGTGAACAGCTTTGTTGCCGAAGAGCCTGTGTTTTCAGGCGTTTTTGTCATGTATCGTTCAAAACAATCATAGAAGGTGGCGCATTTGTCATGAGAATTGCAGTAGATGCTATGGGAGGCGACAATGCTCCTAAAGCTGTAATCGACGGAGTGATGAAGGCTGTCAAGGATTTTCAGGACCTTGAGATCACACTCATCGGAGACCGGGAAAAAATAGCCGGCCATTTAACAGAACACGGGCGGATCACCGTCAAACATGCAGAAGAAGTCATTGAAGCGACAGACGAACCTGTCCGGGCTGTCAGAAGAAAGAAAAACTCTTCGATGGTCCTCATGGCGCAGGAAGTTGCAGAAGGCAGAGCCGACGCTTGTATTTCGGCCGGAAACACGGGCGCTTTAATGACAGCCGGACTTTTTATCGTCGGCAGAATCGAAGGAATCGAAAGGCCGGCACTGGCGCCGACGCTGCCGACGGTGGCGGGGGACGGCTTTCTCCTGTTGGACGTCGGTGCGAACGTAGATGCGAAACCTGAGCATCTCGTCCAATACGCAATCATGGGTTCCGTATACGGCGAACAGGTTCTCGGCGTGAAAAACCCGAGAATCGGGCTTTTAAACGTCGGAACGGAAGACAAAAAAGGAAATGAACTTGCAAAACAGACCTTTCAAAAGCTGAAGGAGACGGACTTGAACTTCATCGGCAATGTGGAAGCGCGCGACATGCTGGACGGAGTCGCAGATGTCATCGTAACGGACGGCTTTACCGGAAACGTTGCCTTGAAGACGGTTGAGGGTGCGGCTTTGTCGATCTTTAAAATGCTGAAAAGCACGCTGACATCCAGCTTTACCGCCAAATTGGCGGCGTCCGCGCTGAAACCGAAGCTGAAAGAAATGAAAACGAAAATGGACTACTCCGAATATGGCGGAGCAGGGCTTTTCGGTTTGAAGGCGCCGGTCATCAAAGCGCACGGTTCGTCTGACGGGCGCGCCGTTTACCATGCGATCCGCCAGGCGAGAGAGATGGTCAGCCAAAATGTCGCGGCATTTATTGAAGATAAAATACAACAAAAAGCAGATGAATAGTCTGGAGGTTTTACAACATGGGTAAGATTGCATTTCTATTCCCGGGCCAGGGATCACAGCATATCGGCATGGGGCGTGAGCTGTATGAGCAGGAGCCGAAAGCAAGACGGATTTTCGAAGAAGCGGATGAAACGCTGGAAACAAAGCTGAGCGCTCTTATGTTTGAAGGCGACGCCAAAGAACTGACCCTTACATACAATGCGCAGCCGAGCCTTTTAACGGCCAGCATAGCCGCGCTTGAAAAACTAAAAGAATACGGCATTGAAGCCGATTTTGCAGCGGGCCACAGCCTCGGCGAATATACCGCGCTCGTGGCTGCCGGGGCGATGTCGTTTAAAGACGCCGTATACACCGTGAGAAAACGCGGCGAGTTCATGAATGAAGCGGTTCCTGCCGGAGAAGGCGCGATGGCCGCGGTTCTCGGCATGGATGGAGAGGCGTTAAAAAAAGTGACGGATCAGGTGTCTGAAGATGGCCACCTCGTCCAGCTCGCCAACTTGAACTGCCCGGGGCAAATCGTCATTTCGGGTACGGCCAAAGGGGTCGAACTTGCGTCAGAACTCGCCAAGGAAAACGGCGCGAAGCGCGCGATTCCTCTCGAAGTCAGCGGACCGTTTCATTCGGAGCTGATGAAGCCCGCCGCTGAAAAGCTGCGCGAAGTACTTGACGCATGCAGCATTAAAAATGCGTCAATCCCTGTTATTTCAAATGTGACCGCAGACGTGATAACGGACAAGGACGAGATCAAACAGAAGCTGATTGAACAGCTCTATTCACCGGTCCGCTTTGAAGAATCGATCAGCAGGCTGATCGACGAAGGCGTCACAACGTTCATCGAAATCGGGCCGGGCAAGGTATTGTCAGGGCTTGTCAAAAAAGTGAACCGCAGAGTCAAAACGATTGCCGTATCTGACCCTGATACGATTGAACTCGCTGTTCAGACATTGAAGGAGGAAAACGAAAATGCTTGAGAATAAAACAGCCGTTGTTACCGGTGCTTCAAGGGGAATCGGCCGTGCGATCGCGCTGGATCTTGCGAAAAACGGCGCGAACGTCGTCGTCAATTACGCGGGAAATGAAGCGAAGGCGAACGAAGTTGTCGATGAAATCAAGGCGCTCGGCCGCGATGCGTTTGCAATCAAAGCTGACGTTTCCAATGCCGACGAAGTTCAGGCAATGATGAAAGAGGCGCTTGAGCGTTTCGGTTCAATCGATATACTCGTCAACAATGCCGGCATCACGAAAGACAATTTGTTCATGAGAATGAAAGAAAATGAATGGGACGATGTCATTAACATAAACTTAAAAGGGGTATTCAACTGCTCCAAAGCTGTGACAAGACAGATGATGAAGCAGAGAAGCGGCCGGATCATCAATGTCGCCTCAGTTGTCGGCGTCGTCGGAAACGCCGGACAGGCGAACTATGTCGCGGCAAAATCTGGCGTCATCGGCCTGACGAAAACGCTGGCTAAAGAGCTTGCTTCTCGAAACATTACCGTAAATGCGATCGCTCCGGGTTTTATCTCAACGGAAATGACGGACAAGCTCACAAAAGACATCCAGGACGAAATGCTGAAACAGATTCCGCTTGCCCGCTTCGGTGAGCCTTCTGACATCAGCAGCGTCGTCGTCTTCCTTGCGTCTGACCAGTCGCGCTACATGACAGGCCAGACGCTGAATATCGACGGCGGAATGGTTATGCAGTAAAAATGTAATTATCTCTGGTTTTTTAAAAATGAATCAACTATAATACTTGAGGGGAGGTGAATAGCTATGGCAGACGCATTAGAGCGTGTAACAAAAATCATCGTAGACCGCCTTGGCGTAGATGAAGCTGACGTCACTCTCGAAGCTTCTTTTAAAGAGGATTTAGGCGCTGATTCCCTGGATGTAGTTGAACTTGTCATGGAACTTGAAGACGAGTTTGATATGGAGATTTCTGACGAAGATGCTGAAAAGATTGCAACAGTCGGTGACGCTGTGAACTACATAAATAGTAAGCAGTAAGCTAACTTAAAGTCCCGTTTAAAGACGGGGCTTTATCCCTTTATACATGCGGCTTTAGCTTAATGTTTTGCCGAACGAAAAACGAACCCTGCCTTTTTCTAACAGGAGGTCTAGGTGAACCTGATGTGCCCATATGGAGGTTGCTATGTCAAAACATTCACATTTCAGAGACAAAAAATTGTTTCAAAAGAAAGCGGAGCAGTTTAAAAAGTTTCAAGAACGGATTTCGGTTCAATTTCAGCACGAGAAGCTTTTATACCAGGCATTTACACATTCATCTTATGTGAATGAGCATCGGAAGAAGCCGTATGAAGATAATGAAAGGCTTGAATTTTTAGGAGACGCTGTTTTGGAACTGACGATTTCTCAATTTTTGTACGCCAAATACCCGGCGATGAGCGAAGGGGATTTGACGAAATTGAGAGCGGCGATCGTTTGCGAGCCTTCTTTGGTTTCTCTTGCCCATGAGCTGTCCTTCGGGGAGCTTGTCCTTCTCGGAAAAGGAGAGGAAATGACGGGCGGAAGAAAGCGGCCGGCGCTGTTGGCCGACGTGTTTGAAGCGTTTATCGGCGCGCTTTATCTTGATCAGGGGCTTGAAGCTGTCGTAGCTTTTCTGAAAGCGTACGTCTTCCCTAAAATCGACGATGGTGCTTTTTCTCATGTGATGGATTTTAAGAGCCAGCTACAGGAATTTGTACAGCGCGACGGACGCGGCACTTTGGAATACAGAATCCTTCAGGAAAAAGGTCCGGCGCACAACCGCGAATTTGAAGCAAACGTATCGCTAAAAGGAGAAGTGCTCGGGGTGGGAAGCGGCCGTTCCAAAAAAGAAGCTGAACAGCATGCCGCTCAGGAAGCACTTGCAAAGCTGCAAAAACACCATATGAAACAGTAAATCCCCCTTGCCAGCTTCCAGGGGGATTTCGATATGTTTACGCCTTTATCCAAAGGTATGATAGAATTGTAATACTTTAATACATAAGGAGGATCAGGATGTTCCTCAAACGTTTGGACGTAATAGGTTTTAAATCGTTTGCAGAACGAATTTCTGTAGATTTTGTTAAAGGTGTGACAGCCGTCGTTGGCCCGAATGGAAGCGGAAAAAGCAACATTACCGACGCGATCCGCTGGGTGCTCGGGGAACAGTCCGCCAAATCATTGCGCGGCGGCAAAATGGAAGACATCATTTTTGCCGGGAGCGACTCGCGGAAAAAGCTGAACCTCGCTGAGGTGACGCTGACGCTTGATAACGAAGACCACTTCCTTCCGATTGACTTTCACGAGGTCAGTGTAACGCGGAGGGTATACAGGTCCGGGGAAAGCGAATTTCTCATCAACAATCAGTCGTGCCGCCTGAAGGATATCATCGATCTCTTCATGGACTCCGGACTCGGAAAAGAAGCGTTTTCGATCATCAGCCAGGGGAAGGTCGAGGAAATCCTCAGCAGCAAAGCGGAAGAGCGGAGAAGCATCTTCGAAGAAGCGGCCGGCGTCTTAAAATATAAAACGAGAAAGAAAAAAGCCGAAAACAAGCTGTTTGAAACACAGGACAATTTGAACCGCGTGGAAGACATTCTCCATGAGCTTGAAAGTCAAGTCGAGCCGCTGAAGATGCAGGCATCGATTGCGAAAGACTACCTCGAAAAAAAGGACGAGCTCGAAAAGATAGAAATCGCGTTGACGGCGTATGACATTGAAGAGCTGCATCAAAAATGGGAGGCGCTCAAACAAAAGGTTGAAAAAGCGAAAGATGAAGAAATGGCCTCCTCGTCAGCCATCCAAGCAAAGGAAGCCAAAATCGAAGAGGCGAGGGATAAAATTCAGGCCCTCGACGAATCGGTCGATGAGCTTCAGCAGGTTCTCCTTTTGACAAGCGAAGAGCTTGAAAAGCTCGAAGGCAGAAAAGAAGTGCTGAAAGAGCGGAAAAAGAACGCGAGCCAAAACAGGGCGCAGCTTGAAGATACAATCGCCCAGCGCGGGGAAAAGGAAAACAGCCTGAAAGAAAAAATCGCCGCACAGAAGCTTGTGTTCGAAAAACTGCAGGCCGAAGCAAAGGGTCTCGCACAAGAGGTCAAGGAAAAAACGGCGGCGCTGTCGGTTTACAGCGAAAACGTAGAAGAAGAAATCGAACAGCTCAAAAGCGACTATTTCGAGCTCCTGAACGAACAGGCGTCTCTCCGAAACGAGCTGCAGCTTTTAGACGATCAATTGTCCCAATCGAAAGCCGCGCAAAAACGGCTGGCCGACAACAACGAAAAATATTTAAGCGAACGGCGCGATATCGCCGAGCAAAAAGCAAAAGCCGAACACGAATTCGGCCTTTTCGAGGAGCGTCTCGCACAGCAGATCAAGGCATACCGCGACGCGCAGAAAAACTATGAGCTGAAGAAAAACGAATACGAAAAGAAAGAATCGGCCCTTTACCAGGCGTATCAATATGTACAGCAGGCGCGCTCGAAAAAAGAGATGCTTGAAGCCATGCAGGAGGATTTTTCCGGATTTTATCAAGGCGTCAAAGAAGTGTTGAAAGCAAGAAGCGAGCTGCCGGGCATCCACGGTGCGATCGCTGAGCTCGTCAAGACGGATGAAAGGTATGAGACGGCGGTCGAAATCGCTTTGGGCGCTTCTGCGCAGCACGTCGTGACCGAAAACGAAGACGCGGCAAGACGGGCCATTCAATACTTGAAAAAGCATTCGTCAGGCCGGGCGACCTTTCTTCCGCTTTCCGTCATAAAAGAGCGCAGCATCCAGCCCCGCGACATCGAAGCTGCAAAAGAGCATCCGTCATTTATCGGGATCGCAAGCGAGCTCGTGTCGTTCGACCCTGGGTACAGGACGGTTGTGCAAAACCTGCTTGGCACCGTATTGATCACCGAGCACTTAAAAGGAGCCAACGAGCTTGCCAAACGGCTCGGCCACAGATACCGCATCGTCACGCTGGAAGGCGACGTCGTCAACCCGGGCGGATCGATGACCGGCGGGGCCGTCAAGAAGAAAAACAACTCTCTATTGGGCCGAAACCGGGAGCTTGAAACGGCGGCAGAGCGCCTAAAGGTAATGGAAGAAAAAACCGAAGCGCTCGAAGCCGAAGTGAAAAGCTTAAAACAAGCGATCCAAAAGCTTGAACGAGAGCTTCAATCGCTGCGCGAAGACGGCGAAGCCTTACGCGCCGAGCAGCAGGAGATCAAAGGGCGCCTCTATGAGCTTGAAATCGCCGAGAAAAACGTCAACAGCCATCTGGAGCTTTACGACGAGGAAAAATCGGCGCTCCTGAAAGAAGACGACGAAAAGAAACAAAGGAAGGCAGAGCTCGAAGAAAAGCTTTCCGCCATGTCCGAAAGCTTAAAAGCGCTCGACGGGAAAATCGAGAGCCTGACGGAAAGAAAGCAGACGCAGACTTCAACAAAGGAGGCGCTGCAAAGCGAGCTTACAGATCTGAAGGTCGTTCTCGCCAAAACCGAGCAATCATGCGCAAACGAACGGGAAAAGCTCGCAAGGCTTGAAGAGGAATTTGCCGAGAACGAAGAAGCGCTGAAGATTGCAAAAGAAGACCTGTCATTGTTGACAAATGAGATGTCGTCCAACTCAAGCGGCGAGGAAAAGCTTGAAGAAGCCGCGAAGAAGAAACTGAACGATAAAAACAAAACCGCCGAGCTCATCGCCTCAAGAAGGGAACAGCGGATGAAGCTGCAGCAGGGCCTTGAAACAGAAGAGCTCGAGCTGAAAGAAATGAAGCGCCAGTACAAACAAATGGCCGGCCTCCTGAAAGATGAAGAAGTCAAGCTTGGCCGCATGGAAGTGGAGCTTGACAACCTGCTGTCATTCCTGAGGGAGGAATACGGCCTCTCCTTTGAATGGGCGAAGGAAAAATATCCGCTTGAGCTCAGTCCCGAGGAAGCGAGAAAGCGCGTCAAGCTGATCAAGCTGGCGATCGAAGAGCTGGGGACCGTGAACCTCGGAAGCATTGAAGAATATGAAAGGGTCAATGAGCGCTACGTTTTCCTGACAGAGCAGAGAGACGATCTGCTTGAAGCGAAAAATACGCTCTTTCAGGTGATCGAGGAAATGGACGAGGAAATGACGAAGCGTTTTTCAGACACGTTTCAGCAAATCCGCTCCCATTTCGAGGACGTCTTCCGCGCGCTGTTCGGCGGCGGCAGAGCCGAACTGAAGCTGACCGATCCGAACGATCTGCTCCGGTCGGGCGTCGACATCATCGCTCAGCCTCCGGGGAAAAAACTGCAAAACTTAAGCCTTCTCTCCGGCGGAGAACGGGCCCTGACGGCGATCGCGCTCTTGTTTTCGATCCTAAAAGTGAGACCCGTCCCGTTCTGCGTGCTTGATGAGGTCGAGGCTGCGCTTGACGAAGCGAACGTGTTCCGCTTTGCGCAATATTTGAAAAAATACAGCCACGAAACACAGTTTATCGTCATTACGCACAGAAAGGGAACGATGGAAGAAGCCGACGTTCTCTACGGCGTAACAATGCAGGAATCAGGCGTTTCCAAGCTTGTCTCCGTCAAGCTTGAAGACACGAAAGAATTAGTTCAATAAAGCGAGGTTACCAGTCATGAGCTTTTTTAAAAAACTGAAAGAAAAAATCACGAAGCAAACAGACTCAGTCTCAGGAAAGTTTAAAGAAGGGCTCGCCAAAACGAGAAACTCATTTCAGGAGCGGGTCAACGAGCTTGTCTCACGCTACCGGAAAGTCGATGAAGACTTTTTCGAAGAGCTTGAAGAAGTGCTGATCGGAGCAGACGTCGGCGTGTCAACGGTGATGGAGCTGATCGATGAGCTCAAGACCGAGGTCAAACGAAGAAATATCCAGGATCCGAAAGAGGTGCGGTCCGTTATTTCCGAAAAGCTAGTCGACATTTATGAAGGCGGGGAGCAGGAAGCTTCAGAGCTCCGCGTAGAAGACGGCCGCTTGAACATCATCCTGTTTGTCGGGGTCAACGGCGTCGGCAAAACGACGACGATCGGCAAGCTCGCCCACAAGTTTGTCAAAGAAGGCAAAAACGTTGTTCTCGCAGCAGGAGACACGTTCCGCGCCGGTGCGATCGACCAGCTTGAAGTATGGGGAGAGCGGGTCGGCGCCCACGTCGTCAAGCAGGCCGAAGGCTCAGATCCGGCAGCCGTCATCTATGATGCCGTTCAAGCCGCCAAAGCGCGCGGCGCCGATGTTCTGCTGTGCGACACGGCAGGACGTCTGCAAAACAAGGTGAACTTGATGAAGGAGCTTGAAAAAGTAAAGCGGGTCATCCAGCGCGAGGTTCCTGACGCGCCTCATGAAGTGCTGCTCGTTCTGGACGCCACGACAGGCCAAAACGCGATGACGCAGGCGAAGGAATTTTCCAAGGCAACCGATGTATCGGGCATTGTTCTGACAAAGCTCGACGGAACGGCAAAAGGAGGAATCGTCCTCGCCATCCGCCACGAGCTGAAGATTCCCGTCAAGCTTGTCGGCCTCGGCGAAAAAATGGACGATCTGCAGCCGTTTGAAGCCGAATCCTACGTATACGGCCTGTTTTCCGATCTGATTGAAAAAGAAGAAGAATAGCCCGCGAAAACCCCTGTACGAAAGGGGTTTTCTTTTTAACAAACGCTGCAGGACATCATGACAAGATAAAATCTTGACAGATGAAAAAAATCAGCGTAAACTAATGTATCGTAAAGGGATTTGACTTAACAAGGGGGAGAGTCTCATGACGCTTGAAAAAACAACGCGAATGAATTACCTGTTTGATTTCTATCAGTCGTTGTTGACATCAAAACAAAAAAGCTACATGTCGCTTTACTATTTAGACGATTTCTCCCTCGGCGAAATAGCTGAAGAATATCATGTCTCAAGACAGGCGGTCTATGACAACATCAAGCGGACCGAGGCCATGCTTGAGCAATATGAAGAAAAGCTACTTTTGTTTAAAAAATTTCAAGAGCGCAAAAAGATTTTTGAGAAGCTGAGAGAGCTGACTGCCGGTCAGCCAGAAGCGTCCTCGCTCATCGACGCGCTTGAGAAATTAGATTAGGAGGCGGCACTGAAAAATGGCATTCGAAGGATTAGCCGACCGACTGCAGCAAACGATTTCTAAAATCCGCGGAAAAGGAAAAGTAACCGAACAAGACGTCAAAGAAATGATGCGCGAAGTCCGTTTGGCGCTCCTTGAAGCGGACGTCAACTTTAAAGTCGTCAAAGATTTTGTGAAAAAGGTAAGCGAACGGGCCGTCGGACAAGATGTCATGAAAAGCCTGACGCCCGGACAGCAGGTCATTAAAGTCGTCAAAGAGGAGCTGACGGAGCTGATGGGCGGCGAAGAAAGCAAGATCGCCGCGGCAAAGCGCCCGCCAACTGTCATCATGATGGTCGGTCTGCAAGGGGCCGGTAAAACGACGACGACAGGAAAGCTTGCCAACCTGCTTCGCAAAAAACATAACCGCAACCCGCTGCTCGTGGCAGCGGATATATACCGCCCGGCTGCGATCAAGCAGCTGGAAACGCTCGGCAAACAGCTCGATATGCCGGTGTTCTCGCTCGGAGACCAGGTCAGCCCTGTTGACATTGCCAAACAGGCAATCGAAAAGGCGAAAGAAGACCACCACGACTATGTGATCATCGATACGGCGGGACGCCTTCACATTGATGAAGAGCTGATGGATGAGCTGGAAAAGGTAAAAGAAACGGCTCAGCCGGAAGAAATCTTCCTTGTCGTCGATTCCATGACGGGTCAAGATGCGGTAAACGTCGCCAAAAGCTTTAATGAACAGCTTGGCGTGACAGGCGTCATCCTTACAAAGCTTGACGGCGATACGAGGGGCGGAGCGGCATTGTCGATCCGCGCCGTGACGAACACGCCGATCAAATTTGCCGGAATGGGCGAAAAGCTTGATGCCCTTGAACCGTTCCATCCCGAGCGGATGGCTTCGCGGATTCTCGGAATGGGCGATGTGCTCACCCTGATCGAAAAAGCCCAGGCCAACGTCGATCAAGAAAAGGCGAAAGAGCTCGAGCAGAAAATGAAAAATATGAGCTTCACCCTTGACGACTTTTTGGAACAGCTCGGGCAAGTCCGCAACATGGGACCGCTTGAAGAGCTGATTCAAATGATGCCTGGCGCAGGCAAAATGAAAGGCTTAAAAAACGTAAAGGTTGACGAAAAACAGCTCAGCCACGTCGAAGCGATCATCAAGTCCATGACGGGGAAAGAAAAAGAGCAGCCGGAGATCATCAATGCCAGCAGACGCAAGCGGATTGCCAAAGGAAGCGGGACATCCGTCCAGGAAGTCAACCGTCTGCTAAAGCAATTTGATGAAATGAAAAAAATGATGAAGCAGATGACAAACATGACAAAAGGGAAGAAAAAAGGATTTAAGTTGCCCTTCATGTAATCTTGTTTTCAGATGATAAAACCGTTGTTAAGAAAAAACACTTTACAAACACTTTTATCATTGTTAATATACTATCTTGTTGAAATATTTTCGGAGGTGCTAGTAAAATGGCAGTAAAAATTCGTTTAAAACGCATGGGAGCTAAAAAATCTCCTTTCTATCGTATCGTTGTAGCAGATTCTCGTTCGCCGCGTGACGGCCGTTTCATCGAAACAGTCGGAACTTACAACCCGGTGGCAAAACCTGCGGAAGTGAAAATCGATGAAGAGCTTGCGCTGAAATGGCTTCAAACGGGAGCTAAACCGTCTGACACGGTTCGCAACCTTTTCTCAAAAGAAGGCATTATGGAAAAATTCCACAACGCTAAACAAAGCAAGTAATGAGTGATCTGCACTTGGAAGAACTGATTGTATCTTTGGTCAAACCGCTTGTGGATCACCCGGATGACATACAGGTATCCAAAGAGGAAAGCGAACGGCGGATCGTCTTTCGCCTTTCCGTCAACAAAGAGGATACCGGCAAAATCATCGGCAAAAAAGGGCGGACTGCAAGAGCGATACGTTCTGTCGTATTTGCGGCCGGCGCACAGTCTTCTAAGAAAGTTCAACTAGAGATCGCAGACTAAGGGGAGAGGGTGAAAACCTCCCCCTTTTTTATCATGTGGGAAACATCAAAACAGATGACAAATTCCGCGTCAGTCGGCCATGCCACGCCGCCGGATAACAGGGAAGAAAAATCACGGGGACAGTAGGTGATGATGCCATGCAAATTATCCAACGTGTTACCGTTATGCAGGTTTTAACCGAAAACAGCAAAAAAAAGCTGCTGGCTTCTTTTGAAGAAAGAAAAGAAACCCTTGAGCGCGAATGCAACCAGCTTTATTTTCAGCTGAGAAAGCACGAAAAAGAACACCACAATCCGGCGGCAACCGAATCGTTCAAAAAAGAAATCGAAAAACGCCAGGATAAAATCAAAATCATCGATTTTCAAATCAATCAGATCCACACGCTCCCGCTGGGCAGCGAAGTGAAAGAAAAAGAGATTGATGCTTTAATGGAGATCGAAGTCGGTGACAATTGGCATGATATGACAGAGGGTAAAACAATCGTGATTAAAGACGGAATTGTCATTGAAATTCGTCCGAGGTGAAGAAATGCAGAAACAATGGTTTAATGTAGGGAAAATTGTCAATACTCATGGGGTAAAAGGTGAAGTCCGCGTAATTTCGAAAACCGACTTTCCCGAAGAACGGTACAAGCCGGGAAATACGCTCTATTTGTTCATGGAGGGAAAAGAGCCTGTTCAGGTGACCGTCGGCTCTTACAGGCTTCACAAACAGTTTCATCTCTTGCAGTTCGAAGAGATCTCCACTTTGACTGAAGCCGAAACGTTAAAAAACGCCTTGATTAAAGTTCCCGAAGACCAATTAAGCCCATTGGCAGAAGACGAATATTATTTTCACGAAATCATCGGCTGTGACGTTTTCTCGGAAGAAGGAGATCTGATCGGCAAAGTAAAAGAAATTTTGACTCCCGGTGCTAACGATGTCTGGGTTGTCGGGCGCCAGGGGAAAAAAGACGCGCTCATCCCTTATATCGATGCCGTTGTCAAAGACATCAACGTCAAAGACAAAACGATCAAGATTCATATCATGGAAGGATTACTTGACGAATGAGAATTGATTTTTTAACGCTTTTTCCGGAGATGTTTGAAGGCGTGCTGGGCTCTTCCATTCTGCAAAAAGCCCAGGAAAAAAATGCCGTCGACTTTCACGTAGTGAACTTTCGCGCTTATTCCGACAATAAGCATCAAACCGTTGATGATTATCCGTACGGCGGTGGGGCGGGAATGGTGTTAAAACCGCAGCCCGTTTTTGATGCGGTCGAAAAGCTGACAGAAGAAGCAGGCAGATCTCCAAGAATCATCCTCGTGTGCCCCCAAGGCGAGCGCTATACACAGAAGAAGGCGGAAGAGCTGGCAAAAGAGGAGCATCTGCTGTTCATTTGCGGCCATTATGAAGGATATGATGAACGGATCAGAGAGCATCTCGCCACTGATGAGATTTCGATCGGGGACTTCGTCCTGACGGGCGGGGAGCTTCCTGCCATGATGATCGCCGACAGCGTTGTGAGACTTCTGCCGGGCGTGCTAGGCAAGGAAGAGTCGCACCTTGAAGACTCTTTCAGCACCGGGCTGCTCGAGCACCCTCACTACACGCGGCCGGCGGATTATAAAGGCATGAAGGTGCCGGAGGTTCTCACATCAGGAAACCATGCGAAGATTAAAGAGTGGAGGCGGAAAGAGTCTCTCAAACGGACGTTTCTAAGACGGCCCGATCTTCTCGAAGACTATCCTTTGTCAGACGAAGAAAGAAAATGGATTTCAGAGTGGGAAAACCGATAGATTCTATTGCATGGCGTGAAAAGGTATGATATGATACTACTTGTGACTCAAACGGGGGTTTCGTTTGAGTTTGAAAACGATGTTCCGCTGTGTGAGGTTATTCGCTCATGAGCATCTGTTGGAAGGAGTTGAAGACGATGCAAAAATTGATTGAAGAAATCACAAAAGAACAATTGCGCACTGACTTGCCTGCGTTCCGTCCTGGTGACACTCTTCGCGTACACGTGAAAGTCGTCGAGGGTAACCGCGAGCGTATTCAGGTATTCGAAGGTGTTGTGATTAAGCGTCGTGGTGGCGGAATCAGCGAAACTTTCACAGTTCGTAAGGTTTCTTACGGTGTCGGAGTTGAGCGTACATTCCCATTGCACACACCGAAAATCGCGAAAATCGAAGTTGTCCGCCATGGTAAAGTACGCCGTGCGAAACTTTATTACTTGCGCGAACTTCGTGGAAAAGCGGCTCGTATTAAAGAAATCAGACGATAATGATAGCGAACGAAAAGAGCTTGTTAACCATAACAAGCTCTTTTTTTGTAAAAGAAGTATAAAATCATTCTGCCTTTTAAAAGATAGCAGTAACAGAAGGAAGGTGTCCGTCATATGGTAATTCAATGGTTTCCCGGGCATATGGCCAAAGCGAGGCGGGAAGTAACGGAAAAGCTGAAACTAATCGACATCGTATATGAGCTGGTAGACGCCAGAATTCCGATGTCTTCGCGAAACCCGATGATCGAAGAGATCCTCAAGAATAAACCGCGAATCATGCTGCTCAATAAAGCGGATAAAGCCGATTCCGCGGTGACGAACCAATGGAAAAAGCACTTTGAAGCAGACGGGATTCCCTCGCTTGCGATTAACTCCGTTAACGGTCAAGGGTTAAATCAAATCCTGCCGGCTTCAAAAGAGCTGCTCAAAGAAAAATTTGATAAAATGAAAGCAAAAGGCGTAAAGCCGAGGGCGATTCGGGCATTGATCGTCGGCATTCCGAACGTCGGCAAGTCGACCTTGATCAACCGGCTCGCCAAAAAGAACATTGCGAAAACCGGCGACAGACCGGGGGTTACGACCGCACAGCAATGGGTGAAAGTCGGAAAAGAGCTTGAGCTTCTCGATACGCCGGGCATTTTATGGCCGAAGTTTGAGGACGAGCTCGTCGGATTAAAGCTGGCGGCAACTGGCGCCATAAAAGATTCGATCATCAATTTGCAGGATGTCGCGGTTTTCGCTTTGCGCTTTTTGGAAGAGCATTATCCCGACCGCTTAAAAAAGCGCTACGATTTAGCGGACATTCCGGAAGAGATCGCACGTTTGTTTGATGAGATCGGCAAAAAGCGCGGCTGTCTGATGGCAGGCGGAGAGATTAATTATGACAAAACGACAGAAGTGATCATCCGGGATATCCGCACCGAAAAATTCGGCCCGCTCTCTTTTGAGAAGCCTATAGACGATTAAGGCGCGCTTTTAAAGAGGCGGGTCTTTATTTTTGCCGGAGAAGCGCCGATAAGAAAAATAGGGGAGAAGAGAAAGTGAAACCACTAACCGTAAAAGAAATCAAAGAACATCTTCAATCGGTGAAAGAAGAGCACGACCCTTTTATCGAGCAGTGTAAAAAAGATGAGCGAAAAAGCGTTCAAGCCCTCGTCAGCGCATGGCTGAAGAAAAACGAAAAGCTCGCGGCCCTGCGGGAAGAGTGGTGGGTGATGACGTCTATGGAGCGGCGTTTAAGATCGGAGGGCTACCGTTATATCGCCGGAATAGATGAAGCCGGAAGAGGCCCTTTGGCAGGCCCTGTCGTGGCCGCTGCCGTCATCTTAAAAGACGACTGTGAAATACTCGGTTTGACGGATTCCAAAAAGCTGTCAAAACAAAAAAGGGAAGATTACTATTCTTACATTATGGAAGAAGCGGTTGCTGTCGGCGTCGGAATTTGCGATTCAGCCGTGATCGATGACGTGAATATTTACGAAGCGTCGAAGCTTGCGATGGTCAAAGCCGTTCAAGCGCTGCCCGCGGCTCCAGACTACCTTTTGCTGGACGCGATGTCGATTCCTTTGGAAACGAAGCAGTCCTCGATTATAAAAGGGGACGCCAAGAGCGCGTCGATCGCCGCCGGCGCCTGCATCGCCAAGGTGACGAGAGACAGGCTGATGGACGAATACGCAGAAAGCTATCCGATGTACGGTTTTGAAAAGCATAAAGGCTACGGGACGAAGGAACACCTCGAAGCCCTTGCCAAATACGGACCGTCACCGATTCACCGAAGATCGTTCGCCCCTGTTCAAGCCTATTTATAAATCATAAAAGGGAGCAGGATGCCGGTGATGCTGAACGACATACATAACAGCATGATAAAACAATTTGAAAAGTCGGATTCTATAAAGCAGATCATGGGGACGGAGACCGATCAGAAAAGGCTGATGCTCGGAAAGGTTCTCCGTTTCATCAGCGGACAGCTGGCCGAAATTCAGATCGGCAATTCGGTGCTGCAGGGAAAACTGGAAACGCCGCTTGCCGCAAATACATACTACTGGTTTTCTTATGAGAAGAAACCGGATGAACCGGCGGGCCGGCTTCAGGTCGTCGAGGCGTTTGACAAAAATCCGAAGACGATGCGGGATGCCGCTGTAAAGCTGTTAAACGGGCTCTCATTGAAACGTACGAATGAAGCCTTATTTCTGGTCGGAGCGATGCTGAAAGAACAGCAGCCCATCAAGGAAAACGACTTAAAAGCGGCCGTCAAATGGCTTGAAAATCTGCCGAAGCCAGAGGCCCGGAAAGGTGCGGATGCCGTCATGTTCGCGCTGAAGCGCGAGCTGCCGGTTCACCCCGGCGTGCTGGATTCGATTCTGGCCGTGAAAGATCCGGTTCCCCTGCACAAACAGATCGCAGAAACTTTTGAGATGATCAATAGGGAGCAGCAGCAGACGGCAAGTTTGGAAAAGCTGAAACAAGCGCTGCTGCCGATTTTGCAGGCGGAAACTGAGGTTCATGCCGAAAAGCTGATTCAGGTGCTGAAAGAACTCACCGCATCGGCCGGAAAGGACGCGAAGCAAACCGCCCAGCTCCTTCTGCAGGCGGATGCACCCGAACGAGGAACCCCCCAGCAGGTGCAGGCGGGACAGGAAAGAATGACGGTACAGCAGAGACCGCAGAGCTTTGAATCCGCAGCCGCGGAACGCCTGCTCGCAAAATTGGCCGCACAGGCCGAGCATAACGGGACAACCCTGGTCAAAGAAGCGGTAAACTGGGTGAAAGCGATCGAAGCCAAACAGCCTGTGATGCTTCGCGCCGGTCTGGGTGCACTGCCGGAAAACGAGATGGACGTACTGCGGAATATCATCAGGGAAACAGCGCCTTCATTGACGAATAAAGCGGATGCGCTCGCCTTCCTTTTCAAAGCGAAAGACCTTTTTGGCGTCAAAGATGAGCTGTCATTCATTAAAGCGCTCGACAGCGGAGCAACCTTGAAAGATGGGGGACTTCACTCATTAAAGCTGCTTTTGAACGAGATGAGGAATTCCCAGGACCTCCCGGCGCCTGTAAGACATGAAGCGGAGCAGATCTTTCACCGTTTAAACGGCCAGCTGTTTCTGCAGCAGGACAATGCCGCGCAAAGCCAGCTGTTTCTTTCGTATCCTTTGTTTTCAAAGAACGGGGTTCAGGATTTGACGGTTTTCTTAAAGGGGAAAAAGAAGGAGGACGGAAAAATCGATCCGTCCCAATGCCGCCTCATGTTTTATCTTCAGCTGGAGGGGTTGAAGGAGACGGTGGTCGATTGCTTTATCCAGCAAAACGTCATGACGGTTACGATCGAGACCGGCTTTGATTTGGAGCCGCTCATCGAGCCCCTGATTCCCGTCCTGAAAGAAAATGTGAAAGAGCTGGGCTACAGCCTGTCAAGCGTCACGGCGAAACAGCGCGAGAACATTGAAATCGCGCCGTTTTTGGAACGTCAGTTTGAACAGGTCACAGAAAGCGCCCTGGATGTGAAAGTATGAAGGAATCTTTATTAAGAAGGGCTGTCGCTCTTCACTATGATGAAATGAAAGACAAGGCGCCGAAAGTCGTTGCCAAAGGATCGGGTCTGACGGCCGAAAAGATCATTGAAGAAGCGAAAAAAGCGGGCGTTCCGATTCAGGAGGACCCGACGCTTGTCGAATTGATGCGCCATCTGGAGCTTGACGATCATATTCCTGAAGCGCTGTATGAAATCGTCGCCGAGATCTTTTCGTTCATCTATACGCTGGATGAAAAAGTGAAAATGAGGGAATGACCTTTGCGAAAAAGGCATTCCCTTTATTAATTTTTATATTTTCAATAAAATAAAAGTTTGAATGTTTAGAAGGATTTTGCGATTTCTTATTGAAACCTAGACAATCGATCTATGATTATATAAAATGAAAGCGCAGTCTATTTTTATTTTTGCTACATAAGTTAGGAGGATGGGAAATGAATATCCATGAGTACCAAGGGAAAGAGGTCCTCAGAAAATACGGGGTGACCGTTCCGGAAGGTAAAGTGGCATTTACAGCAGAAGAAGCGGTCAAAGCGGCAGAATCACTGTCGGGCCCGGTTTATGTCGTGAAAGCTCAAATTCACGCAGGCGGCCGCGGCAAAGCAGGAGGGGTAAAAATTGCAAAATCAACAGACGAAGTGAAAACCTATGCGGAAGAACTGCTGGGGAAAACGCTCGTCACTCATCAGACGGGTCCTGACGGCCGCGAAATAAAACGCTTACTTATTGAAGAAGGCTGCGATATTAAAAAGGAATATTACGTCGGGCTTGTTCTTGACAGGGCGACATCGCGCATCGTCCTGATGGCTTCTGAAGAAGGCGGAACGGAGATCGAGGAAGTCGCCGAAAAAACGCCGGAAAAAATCGTCAAAGAAGTCATTGATCCGGCTGTCGGACTGCAAAGCTATCAAGCGAAGAAAATCGCTTTTGCGATCAACATTCCCAAAGAGCTCGTCAACCAGGCCGTGAAATTCATGATGGGCCTGTACACTGCTTTTGTTGAAAAGGACTGCTCCATCGCCGAAATCAACCCGCTCGTCGTCACTGGAGACGGGAAGGTCATGGCGCTTGACGCAAAGCTCAATTTCGACAGCAATGCTTTATACAGGCAAAAAGACATATTGGAATACAGGGATCTTGATGAAGAAGATCCGAAGGAAATTGAAGCATCAAAATACGATTTAAGCTATATTTCGCTCGACGGAAACATCGGATGCATGGTCAACGGAGCGGGGCTTGCGATGTCGACCATGGACATCATCAAACACTATGGAGGGGAACCGGCCAACTTTCTTGACGTAGGAGGCGGCGCAACAGCCGAAAAGGTAACGGAAGCTTTCAAAATCATCTTGTCTGACCAAAATGTCAAAGGGATCTTCGTCAACATTTTCGGCGGCATCATGAAGTGCGACGTCATTGCCGAAGGCGTTGTAGAAGCGACAAAACAAGTCGGCTTGACATTGCCGCTTGTCGTTCGATTGGAAGGAACAAACGTGGATCTCGGCAAGAAGATCCTCGATGAGTCTGGACTCAATATCACGTCTGCGGAATCGATGGCTGACGGCGCGCAGAAAATCGTATCCTTAGTGAAGTAAGAAAGGCAGGGGGACCAAAATGAGTGTATTTATTAATAAAGACACAAAAGTCATTGTTCAAGGGATAACAGGTTCAACCGCTTTGTTTCATACAAAGCAGATGCTCGAATACGGAACAAAAATCGTCGGCGGTGTGACGCCGGGCAAAGGCGGAACAGAGGTTGAAGGGGTGCCTGTGTTCAATACGGTGGAAGACGCGGTAAACGAAACGGGAGCGACCGCATCTGTCATTTATGTCCCGGCGCCATTTGCCGCAGACGCGATTATGGAAGCGGTTGACGCTGAGCTTGAGCTCGTCATCTGCATCACCGAGCATATTCCGGTGCTTGACATGGTAAAAGTGAAACGATTTATGGAAGGCAAGAAAACAAGGCTGATCGGGCCGAACTGTCCGGGAGTCATCACGCCTGAGGAATGCAAAATCGGCATCATGCCGGGATACATTCATAAAAAAGGCCATGTCGGAGTCGTGTCGCGGTCTGGAACGCTTACATATGAAGCGGTTCATCAGCTGTCAGAAGCCGGAATCGGCCAGTCGACGGCAGTCGGAATCGGCGGAGACCCTGTGAACGGCACGAACTTCATCGATGTGCTGAAAGCATTTAATGAAGATCCTGAGACACATGCGGTGATCATGATCGGGGAAATCGGCGGAACAGCCGAAGAAGAAGCGGCAGAATGGGTCAAAGCAAACATGACTAAACCTGTCGTCGGCTTTATCGGCGGAAAAACGGCGCCTCCCGGAAAGCGGATGGGCCATGCCGGCGCCATCATTTCTGGAGGAAAAGGCACGGCTGACGAAAAGATTAAAACGATGAATGCTTGCGGAATCGAAGTCGCGGAAACACCTTCAGTCATGGGTGAAACGCTGATTAAGGTCCTGAAGGAAAAAGGACTTTACGAAACCTGCAAGACACACTGATTTATCGTCCCTTAGCGGGAATAGTCCGAACGGTCTATTCCTGCTTTTTTATCATGGAGATTTCGTACGATACTTTATAATGGAGGTTTTCGAATGAATGACAAGTGCGGGCTTTTAATATTGCTTCGCCTGTACAGCAACCTTTCCCCTTCCCTCTTGTTTAAATGGTGGAAGGAAGACCCGTCCTTATCGCTTGCGGAAGATAAGAACCACTCTCTAAAAAAGCTGTCATCGAAAAGCATAAACGTCGGCGCCATCCGAAAGCTGGCCGAAAAAGAGCTTCCGAATGTTAAGCAGATCATCGCAAGCTACCGCGAAAACGGAATAAGCGTAATTGCGATTTCGTCCCCTGAATATCCACCTCTGCTGAAAACGATCCACGACCCGCCTCCCGTTCTTTTTCTCAAAGGAAACAAAACCCTTCTTTATGAAAAAAGGCTCATCGGCATTGTGGGAACCCGAAATCCTTCACAGTACGGCGAAAATGCGGCTTCCTACTTTGCCAGAGCGCTCAGCAAAAAGGAATGGACAATCGTCAGCGGGCTTGCCAAAGGGATCGACGGTCACGCCCATCGGGAGACAATCCGTTCAAAAGGAAGAACGATCGGCATCATCGCCGGCGGATTCAACTGCATATATCCTCGTGAAAACCGTCTGCTTGCCCAACAGATGGCCGAAAGCCATCTTCTGGTGTCAGAGCACCTACCCGATACAAAACCCCAAAAATGGCACTTTCCGCAGCGAAATCGGCTGATCAGCGGCTTAACAGAAGGAATCGTCGTCATTCAGGGCAAGGAAAAAAGCGGCTCGCTCATCACCGCCTACCAGGCGCTCGAACAAGGCAGGGAAGTATTTGCGGTGCCTGGTTCAATATTTGACGAAAATTCAAAAGGACCGGCCGGGCTGATCCAGGAAGGAGCAAAACTCGTCTCAAGCGTAGACGATATTCTCGGTGAGCTTCCGGCATTTCAGGCCCGTTATACGGAATCCGTTTAGAATTATCGTTTGACAAACCGTATATGAATATTTAATAATAGTGAGGATTTCAAGTTTAAACGCTTTAATCAGCGTTCATCATATAAAAGGAAATAAATCAGACGTTTTTAATCAACATCATCACTATATAAACGGCGATTATGATGAATACAATAAAAAGGCTAAATTGATAAGAGAGAGAACACCTCTTGAGGGGGATAATGTGATGTCCGAATACTTAGTCATCGTGGAATCGCCTGCAAAGGCGAAAACGATTGAACGATACTTAGGAAAAAAATACAAAGTAAAAGCATCGATGGGGCATGTCAGAGATCTGCCGAAAAGCCAAATGGGAGTTGACATCGAGCGGAACTTTGAACCAAAATACATTACGATCCGCGGGAAAGGACCGGTTCTGAAGGATTTAAAAACGGCGGCGAAAAAAGCGAAAAAAGTATATCTCGCAGCCGACCCCGACAGGGAAGGGGAAGCCATCGCATGGCACCTTGCCCACAGTCTGGATTTAGATTTAAATTCAGACTGCCGCGTCGTATTTAACGAAATTACAAAAGACGCGATCAAAGATTCGTTTAAGCATCCGCGCATGATCAACATGGATCTCGTAGATGCCCAGCAGGCGCGAAGGGTGCTTGACCGCCTCGTCGGTTATAAAATCAGTCCGATTTTATGGAAAAAAGTCAAAAAAGGGTTAAGCGCGGGACGCGTGCAATCTGTTGCGCTCCGCCTGATCATTGACCGCGAAAAAGAAATCAACGAGTTCAAACCCGAGGAATACTGGACGATTGAAGGCACGTTCCTGAAAGGAAAAGAAGCCTTTGAAGCCAGCTTCTTCGGCATCCGCGGCGAGAAGCATCCATTAAAAAGCGAAGACGATGTCAAACAGATCCTTTCACAGATCAAAGGAAACAAATTTGATGTCAAAAAGGTAACGAAAAAAGAGCGCAAACGAAATCCGGCTCTGCCGTTTACAACGTCAACATTGCAGCAGGAAGCCGCGCGCAAATTAAATTTCCGGGCGAAGAAAACGATGATGATCGCCCAGCAGTTATATGAGGGAATCGATCTTGGAAAAGAAGGAACGGTCGGGCTCATTACGTATATGAGAACGGATTCAACCCGCATCTCAAACACGGCCCAGGAAGAAGCCGCCGCTTTTATCGGCGAAAACTACGGAAAAGAATTTTTGGGCAGCAAACGAAAGCCCGCCAAAAAGAATGAAAACGCCCAGGATGCCCACGAAGCGATCAGGCCGACTTCAGTGTTCAGGAAGCCCTCAGAGCTGAAAGCCGTGCTGGGCAGAGACCAGCTTAGACTTTACAAGCTGATTTGGGAACGCTTCGTTGCGAGCCAAATGGCGCCGGCCACATTGGATACGATGAGCGTCGACCTTGAAAACAACGGATTGACGTTCCGGGCGAACGGAAGTAAAGTCAAATTTTCCGGTTTTATGAAAGTGTATGTTGAAGGAAAAGACGACCAGATGGAGGAAAAGAACAAGATGCTCCCTGACCTGGCAGAAGGGGATACGGTTCTTTCCAAGGACATCGAACCTGAACAGCACTTCACCCAGCCGCCTCCGCGCTATACGGAAGCAAGGCTCGTCAAAACGCTTGAAGAGCTGGGCATCGGGCGCCCGTCCACGTACGCTCCTACGCTTGACACGATTCAAAAGCGGGGATATGTCGCGCTTGATAATAAACGCTTTGTGCCGACGGAACTCGGCGGTATCGTCCTTGATCTCATTATGGAGTTTTTCCCTGAAATCATTAACGTCGAGTTTACGGCGAAGATGGAAAAAGAACTTGATGACGTTGAAGACGGAAACATCGAGTGGGTGCAGATCATCGATTCTTTTTATAAGGATTTTGAAAAGCGCGTGAAAAAAGCGGAAGCCGAGATGCAGGAAGTCGAAATCGAACCCGAGTATGCCGGCGTCGACTGCGAAGAATGCGGCCATCCGATGGTATACAAAATGGGCCGTTACGGAAAATTTATGGCTTGCTCCAATTTTCCCGACTGCCGCAATACGAAGCCGATCGTCAAAGAAATCGGCGTCAAATGCCCGTCCTGCAAAATCGGCAACATCGTCGAACGCAAATCGAAAAAGCGCCGCATCTTTTACGGCTGCGACCGTTACCCTGAATGCGAATTCGTATCATGGGATAAACCCCTTGAGCGCAAATGTCCGAAATGCGGGGACATGCTCGTCGAGAAAAAGCTCAAAAAAGGCGTTCAGGTGCAATGCGTGGGCTGCGATTATAAGGAAGAACAACAAAAGTAGCGGTGAGCAGGGCTTTGCTCACCTTCTTTGTTGTGTTAAAAGAACAATTCAATTCATAAATTAGGAGATGTAAAACATGAATCAAACAGTTAACGTCATCGGGGCCGGACTTGCCGGAAGCGAAGCAGCATGGCAGCTTGCAAAACGGGGGATCAGCGTCCGCCTGTACGAAATGAGGCCCGTCAAACAGACGCCGGCGCATCACACTGACAAATTCGCAGAACTTGTCTGCAGCAATTCGCTTCGCGCCAATTCTTTAACGAATGCCGTCGGCGTATTAAAGGAAGAAATGCGGATTCTTGATTCGGCGATTATCGCCGCCGCCGATGAATGCTCAGTACCGGCCGGCGGAGCGCTTGCCGTGGACAGACACGAATTTGCCGCAAACGTAACGGATAAAGTGAAGAATCATCCGAATGTGACCGTTATTAATGAAGAGGTGACGTCGATTCCGGAAGGACCGACGATCATCGCGACAGGCCCGCTGACTTCCGAGGCGCTGTCAGAGCAGCTCCGGGAGCTCACCGGCGAAGACTACCTGTATTTTTATGACGCCGCAGCGCCGATTGTCGAAAAGGACAGCCTTGATATGGATAAAGTATATTTAAAATCGCGCTATGATAAAGGCGAAGCCGCCTACCTGAACTGTCCGATGACAGAAGAGGAATTCGACCGGTTCTATGATGCGCTCGTGTCCGCGGAAACCGTTCCGTTGAAAGAGTTTGAAAAAGAGATCTTTTTCGAGGGCTGCATGCCGATTGAAGTGATGGCCAAGCGGGGCAAAAAAACGATGCTTTTCGGACCGATGAAGCCGGTTGGCCTGGAAGATCCGAAAACGGGAAAACGTCCGTACGCTGTCGTTCAGCTCAGACAGGACGATGCCGCAGGCACGCTCTATAACATCGTCGGCTTTCAAACGCACTTGAAATGGGGCGATCAAAAAGAGGTTCTCCGTCTGATTCCGGGGCTGGAACAGGCTGAAATCGTCCGGTACGGCGTCATGCACAGAAATACGTTCATCAACTCGCCGAGCCTTTTAAAACCGACGTATCAGTTTAAAAAGCGGGACGATCTGTTCTTTGCCGGACAAATGACCGGGGTTGAAGGCTATGTCGAGTCAGCGGCATCGGGGCTTGTCGCCGGTATCAATGCGGCGCACCTTGTCATGGGCAAAGAGCCTGTCACGTTTTCAGGTGAGACGGCAATCGGCAGCATGGCCCACTACATTACGGAAACGAACAAGAAGAATTTTCAGCCGATGAATGCGAATTTCGGGCTTTTTAAGGATCTGGGGGTTAAAATTAAAAATAAACAGGAACGAAATGAACAGTACGCTTTGCGCGCCTTGGAAACGATTCGAAATATTGCGAAAACACTATAGTTATTCATTGCATGATCAACTTGTTATGTGATACCATTTAAAAGCCCTTTTCGGCGAGGTGGAGTCATGGCAAATGTTAAGAATTTTTTAACTTTATTCATTGAATATTTACAAATAGAAAAGAATTATTCAAAATATACAATTGTGGGTTATATTTCTTCCATAGAGGAATTTGAATCCTTTTTAAAAGTTCAGGGAATAAAGGGCTTTGAAGACGTCACCTATCCAGATGTAAGGATTTTTTTGACGGAGGCTCATGAAAAAGGGCTTACACGCAGAACGATCAGCAAGAAAATTTCCGCTCTGCGAAGCTTCTATAAATTTTTATTAAGGGAAAAATTGGTTAAAGAAAACCCGTTTCTGCTCGTCAGTCTTCCGAAACAGGACAAAAGAATTCCGAAGTTTTTGTATGAAAAGGAGCTTGAAGGACTGTTTCGTATATCTGATTTGGACACGCCGCTTGGCCAAAGAAACCAAGCGCTGCTGGAACTTCTTTATGCCACAGGCATGCGGGTGAGCGAACTTTGCAGCTTAAAGGAATCCGAAGTCGATCTGTTTTTGGAGACGGTATTGGTTCACGGGAAAGGAAAAAAGCAAAGGTATATTCCATTCGGTTCCTATGCCCGCGAGGCTTTGGATCTATATTTTCAAAATGGAAGGCGCGTCCTCCTTGCAAAAGCAAAGGAGCCCGGCCCTTTTGTCTTTTTAAATCAGAGGGGGGGCCCCTTAACTTCAAGGGGGGTCCGCTATATTTTGGATGAGCTGGTCAAGAAGACTTCGGGTACGTTACATATACATCCTCATATGCTTCGCCACACGTTTGCCACCCATTTATTAAATGAGGGGGCCGATTTGCGGAGCGTACAGGAGCTTTTGGGACATTCAAATCTTTCTTCCACCCAGGTGTATACACATGTATCGAAAGACATGCTCAGAAAGACGTATATGTCTCACCACCCCCGTGCTCAAAAAGGGAAATAAAGGAGGTTCTTTTATGTCATCTTTCCATGCAACAACGATATTTGCCATCCGGCATAACGGAAAATGCGCCATGGCGGGTGACGGCCAGGTCACGTTCGGTCAGGCTGTCGTCATGAAGCATACGGCAAGAAAGGTAAGGAAGCTGTTTAACGGAAAAGTGCTCGCGGGTTTTGCGGGTTCTGTTGCAGACGCTTTCACTCTTTTTGAAATGTTTGAGGCGAAGCTTGAGGAATACAACGGCAATCTCCAGCGGGCGGCTGTGGAGCTTGCGAAGGAGTGGCGAAGCGATAAAATTCTCAGAAAGCTTGAAGCGATGCTGATCGTGATGAATGCCGACAGCCTTCTGCTCGTTTCCGGAACGGGGGAAGTAATCGAACCGGATGACGGCATCCTTGCGATCGGCTCAGGCGGGAACTATGCCCTTGCCGCAGGCCGGGCTCTGAAACGCCATGCCTCGGGCCTGACCGCAAAAGAGATTGCAAAGGCATCACTCGAAACTGCGGGCGAAATCTGTGTGTATACGAACGATCAGATCATTGTAGAAGAACTTGAATAGAAAGGATATGAGGCATATGGAAAAAAAGCCGCTGACGCCGAGACAGATTGTTGAACGGCTTGACCAGTACATCATCGGCCAGCTCGACGCGAAAAAAGCGGTCGCCGTCGCTTTGAGAAACCGCTACAGAAGAAGTCTTCTTGATGAAAAGCTGCGCGAAGAAATCGTTCCGAAGAACATTTTGATGATGGGCCCGACAGGAGTAGGAAAAACCGAAATTGCAAGGCGGATTGCCAAGCTCGTAGGCGCGCCGTTCGTTAAAGTCGAAGCGACGAAATTCACGGAGGTCGGCTATGTCGGCCGTGATGTTGAGTCAATGGTCAGGGATCTTGTCGAAACATCCGTACGCCTAGTCAAAGAGGAAAAAATGAATGAAGTCAAAGGCATCGCCGAGGAAAACGCGAATAAACGGCTCGTGCGCCTGCTTGTTCCCGGAAGAAAAAAACAGGCAGGAGCCAAAAATCCTTTTGAAATGCTGTTTGGCGGAAATCAGGATCAGCAAAACGACGAAGCGGAAAAGCAGGAAGAATCAGATATCGAAAACAAACGGAAGCGTATTGCGCATCAGCTCGCTCTCGGCGAACTTGAGGACCATTACGTCACAGTCGAGGTTGAAGAGCAGCAGCCTTCGATGTTTGATATGCTCCAAGGCTCAGGCATGGAACAGATGGGCATGAACATGCAGGATGCCCTCAGCAGTCTGATGCCGAAAAGGAAAAAGCGCCGCAAGCTCACCGTCAGGGAAGCCAGAAAGGTGCTGACGAACGAAGAGGCCGCCAAGCTTATCGATATGGACGAAGCGGCTCAGGAAGCGGTGGCAAGAGCCGAACAATCAGGGATCATCTTCATTGATGAAATCGACAAAATCGCCAAAAAAAGCGGAGCTTCCTCTTCGGCGGATGTGTCAAGGGAAGGCGTACAGCGCGATATTTTGCCGATCGTTGAAGGCTCGACCGTCATGACGAAGTACGGAGCGGTCAAAACAGACCACGTGCTGTTCATTGCGGCGGGTGCATTCCATATGGCAAAGCCGTCTGATTTGATCCCTGAGCTTCAGGGACGTTTTCCGATCCGCGTCGAGCTGAAAAAGCTGAGCATCGATGATTTTGTCAAAATTTTGACCGAACCTGATAACGCGCTTCTGAAACAGTATAAAGCTTTATTAAAGACTGAAGGTATATCTCTTGAATTTTCTGACGATGCTATTCGTAAGATTGCAGAAGTGGCTTATCACGTGAACCAGGACACAGATAATATCGGAGCGCGGAGACTCCATACGATTTTGGAACGGCTATTGGAGGAACTGTCATTTGAGGCTCCGGACGTGATGATGGAACAAGTGGTTATCACGCCGCAGTATGTCGAAGAAAAGCTAGGTTCGATCGCCAAGAATAAGGATTTAAGCCAGTTTATTTTATAAACAATTAAATACGAGTAATTTAGGAGGATCATTTATTATGGCTTTATTACAAAAAACAAGAAAGATTAATGCAATGCTGCAAAATGCGGCAGGGAAGCCGGTTAATTTCAAAGAAATGGCCGAAACGCTTCGCGATGTAATTGATTCGAACATTTTCGTCGTCAGCCGCAGAGGAAAACTTCTCGGCTTCTCTATCAACCAGCAGATCGAAAACGACCGGATGAAAAAAATGCTTGAAGAACGCCAGTTCCCTGAGGATTACACAAAAAGCCTGTTCAACATTCCGGAAACATCATCAAACCTCGACATTAACAGCGAATACACGGCGTTCCCTGTCGAAAACCGCGATCTTTTCCAAGCAGGGTTGACAACGATCGTACCGATCATCGGCGGAGGTGAAAGACTCGGAACATTGATTCTTTCCCGTCTTCAGGAAAAATTTGAAGATGATGATCTGATCCTTGCCGAATATGGCGCAACTGTCGTCGGAATGGAGATTCTCAGAGAGAAAGCCGAAGAAATCGAAGAGGAAGCCCGCAGCAAGGCTGTCGTTCAAATGGCGATCAGTTCATTATCTTACAGCGAGCTTGAAGCGATTGAACATATCTTCGAGGAGCTCGATGGGAACGAAGGCCTGCTCGTTGCAAGTAAAATTGCAGACCGCGTCGGCATTACGCGCTCGGTTATCGTAAATGCGCTGAGAAAACTCGAAAGCGCAGGCGTTATTGAGTCCCGCTCATTAGGGATGAAAGGCACATACATTAAAGTGCTGAACAACAAGTTCCTGATGGAGCTTGAAAAACTAAAGTCTCATTAATCAAAAAGGCTGCAGAACAAAATGTTCTGCAGCCTTTTTTTTGTCAACCTTTATAAATTATATTATTGTAATTTTTTGAAACGATAAACTCAATATTATCAGACTTGTGAGCTCACTAAAAAATATTCTGATATATTTTTTAGTGAGCTCCATTTCATTTGAAAAACATAGTTCTTACAATCTAGGTCAAAAGACCTACCGGTAAAATAGATATATATTACGATTTTTTTTTGCTGTCAGATCATAGACTTTAAGCCTATTATTTCTTACAATAGGCTTATGGTTTTTACAATTCTCGACAAGATTTTAAGACAGATGGAAAAAGATTGGAGGTATTTGGCGGTGGATATATTTTCAGGAACGATTCAAACACTTGAAGGAGCCTTGCAACGAGCGAATGTTAAGCAAAAAGTCATATCCAACAATATCGCCAATGTAGATACACCGAACTACAAGGCGAAAAAAGTATCCTTTAAAAATATGCTGAATGAGGAGTCCTCCCGGATAGATGCAACAAAAACAGACTATAGACATATTGACTTTAAAGGCTGTGAGTCGAATTATTCAATCGCGTCGAGCAAACAAACATCATACCAGCAGAATAGAAACAACGTGGACATTGATCAGGAAATGAGCGAAATGGCTGAAAACCAAATTCAGTACCAAGCACTAGTTGAAAGAATCAGCGGAAAATTCAACTCGCTGAAAACAGCGATTACGGGAGGTAAATGATGGGGGTATTTGGTAGCATCAACATCTCGGCTTCTGCCTTAACTGCTCAGCGTGTCCGAATGGACACCGTTTCTTCCAACCTTGCGAACATGGATACAACAAGAGCCAAGAAGGTGAATGGAGAATGGCAGCCCTACAGGCGGAAGCTTGTATCAACTGCTCCGAAAGGCGAGTCCTTCTCATCCGTTCTGGAGTCATCGATGAATGCATCAAGCAGAATCGGTGAAGGGGTCAAAGTAACAAAAATCAGTGAAGATGAAACGCCTTTTAAGCTTGTTTATGATCCGACACACCCTGACGCAAATGAAGACGGCTATGTACAAATGCCGAATGTCGATCCCCTGAAGGAAATGGTCGACTTGATGAGCAGCACGAGATCTTATGAAGCAAATGTCACAGCAATGAATGCAACAAAAGGAATGCTCATGAAAGCATTAGAAATTGGAAAGTAGGGTGATGAACTTATGATCAACGGAATCTCTCCGTTCCAGGTCCAAGCCGCGCAGGCGGGAACAGACGCAACAAATCAGATCAACAACAGTCAGGCAGGTTCCGCAAACCAAACCAGCTTTTCAAATGTGCTGAAAGATTCTATCAATGCTCTGAATCAATCTCAAAATGAATCTGATAAACTGACAAACGCGCTGGCACTCGGTCAGGATGTCAATCTTGACGAAGTCATGATCGCGGCACAAAAAGCAAACGTGACCTTAACAGCAGCGACAGAATTCCGCAACAAAGCGGTGGAGGCTTATCAGGAAATCATGAGAATGCAAATGTAGGAAAGGAGTCTGAAAGCGAAGAGAATTAGTGTAACTACCGGGGGAGTAAGATGAATCGTACTTTAACGCAAATCAAAACAAAAATAACTGATTTTTGGAATAAAAGATCGAAGCTGCAAAAAATATTAATGATCGGCGGCTTTGCAGCAGCCGTCATCCTTACCATCATCATCGCCATTTTTGCTTCATCAGAGAAGATGGTTCCTCTCTACAAAGACCTGTCTGCTGAAGAGGCAGGACAGATTAAACAAGTGCTTGATGAAAAGGGCGTCTCTTCCGAACTGGCGGATAACGGTACCGTCATCAAGGTTCCTGAAGAGCAGGTCGATTCGCTGAAAGTCGAACTGGCCGCCCAGGGGCTGCCGAAAAGCGGAAGCATTGATTATTCATTCTTCAGCCAAAACGCCAGCTTCGGAATGACGGACAATGAGTTTGACGTATTAAAAGCCGAGGCGACGCAGACGGAACTTTCAAACTTAATCAAAGGCATGGATGGGATCAAGGATGCAAAAGTAATGATCAACATGCCGAAGGATTCCGTTTTTATCGGAGAAGAAAAACCGGAAGCTTCCGCGTCGATCGTTCTGCAGATCAAGCCGGGCTATACGCTGGACAAAGGCCAGATCAACGGCCTTTATCATCTGGTTTCTAAAAGCGTGCCGAATCTTGATCCGAAAAACATCGTCATCATGGATCAAAATTCGAATTACTATGATCAAAACAGCGAGGGCGCCGGAGGCACGGCTGGAGATACATATGCATCGCAGCGTGAGATCAAGACGCAGATCGAAAAAGATCTTCAAAGACAGGTTCAAAGCTTGCTCGGCACGATGATGGGCCAGGATAAAGTCGCGGTATCTGTTACGACAGACATCGACTTTACGCAGGAAAAAAGAAAAGAAGACCTTGTTGAGCCTGTAGACAAGGAAAACATGGCAGGCATTGTCGTAAGCTCGGAAAAAATCAGCGAAACGTACTCTGGTGACGGGGCTAAGGCGGGCGGAGTCAACGGCACAGGTGACAAAGACGTCACCAACTATGCCGAAACTGAAGACGGCAATAATAACGGAAATTACGAAAAAAGCGAAGACCGTCTCAATTACGAAGTTAACAAGATTCATAAAGAAATCGCAGAAAGCCCTTATAAAGTCAGAGATTTAGGCATTCAAGTTTTAGTTGAACCGCCTGATCCTAAAAATCCGGCTTCTCTGACGCAGGAACGGCAGGACGATATTAAAAACATTCTTTCTACAATCGTCCGGACATCGATTGACAAATCTGAGAATAATAACCTGTCAGACGAAGACCTTCAAAATAAAATCGTCGTATCCGTCGAACAGTTCGATGGAAAAACAACGGTTGATACGGCAAAGGATACCGGCGGCATTCCGCTTTGGGTTTATATTGCAGGCGGAGCGGTCTTGATCGCGCTGATCGGTTTGATTTTCTGGCTTGTAAGAAGACGCAAAAATGACGACGAGGAATATGAAGAGGAATGGTATGAAACGCCTCAGGAACCGATAAGAGTTGCGGATGTTAACAACGAAAAAGAGACTGAAGAAACCGTCAGACGAAAACAGCTTGAAAAAATGGCGAAAGACAAACCGGAAGAATTCGCAAAATTACTACGCAGCTGGCTGACCGAGGATTAGGAGGAGTTTTGAAATGGCAAAAATGAAACAAGACAAGCTTACAGGCAAGCAAAAAGCGGCCATCCTCATGATATCCTTAGGGCTTGATGTGTCAGCGTCCGTTTACAAACATTTAACCGACGAAGAAATTGAAAGGCTGACGCTTGAAATATCAAATGTCAGATCTGTTTCGCCACAGAAAAAAGACGAAATTATTCAGGAATTTCATGAAACGGCCATCGCCCAGGAGTACATTTCCCAAGGCGGTATCCATTACGCGAAACAAGTCCTGGATAAGGCGCTTGGCGAAGAAAAGGCGTCAAGCATTATCAACAGGCTCACATCATCCTTGCAGGTCAGGCCGTTTGATTTTGCCAGAAAAGCTGATCCTGAACAAATTCTGAACTTTATTCAGCACGAGCATCCGCAGACGATCGCTTTGATCTTATCCTACCTTGATCCTGTGCAGTCCGGACAGATCCTGTCGGAACTGAATCAGGACGTGCAGGCTGAGGTCGCAAGGCGGATCGCCGTCATGGACCGGACATCACCGGAAATCATCAACGAAGTGGAGCAGATTTTGGAGCAGAAGCTTTCATCGACCTTCACTCAGGATTACACGCAGACCGGCGGCATAGAAGCGGTTGTGGAAGTATTAAACGGAGTTGACAGGGGAACGGAAAAAACGATTCTTGATTCCCTGGAAATTCAGGATCCTGAGCTTGCTGACGAAATTAAGAAGAGGATGTTCGTCTTCGAAGATATCGTTACGCTTGACAACCGGGCCATTCAAAGGGTTATCCGCGATGTCGAAAACGACGATCTGCTTCTGTCCTTGAAGGTCGCGAGCGAAGAGGTCAAAGACATCGTCTTCAGCAATATGTCACAGCGTATGGCTGAAACGTTCAAAGAGGAAATGGAATTCATGGGACCTGTCCGTCTGCGCGATGTTGAAGAGGCTCAATCCAGAATCGTAAGCGTCATCCGGAGACTGGAAGAAGCGGGTGAAATCGTAATCGCCAGAGGCGGAGGGGATGATATCATTGTCTAATATCATTAAACAGCGATTATCATCCGTTCCCGATCAAAAAAAGCGAAAGATTTCTTTAAAAGAAATTAAGCTTCCTGAAACGACGGCCGATCTGGCTGCCGAAGAAAGCCCCGAGCTTCTTATTGACAAGGCGCAGCAACAAGCAAAGGAAATTCACGAAAAGGCGAATGTCGAACTCGAACAGATCCGCCGGCAAATCGAACAGGAAAGAAAAGACTGGGAAGCAGAACGCGAAGCCCTGATCGAACAGGCGAAAAAAGAAGGTTATGAGGCAGGCTTTGAACTGGGGAAGGCTGAGGCGGAAAAATCTTATCAATCCTATTTGGAAGGTGCAAACGCCATCGTCAGGGCAGCAAGACAGGATTATGAGCAAAAAATCGAGCAATCTGCCGAAGACATCATTACGCTTGCCGTTTCCCTGGCGAAAAAAGTATGGAATCAAAAGCCTGATGACAAAGAAGCTTTCATCGTCCTTGTCAAACAGGTGCTGTCTGAGATGAAGGAGTTTGACGAGATTTCCATTTATGTGGACCCGGAATATTACATAGAGGTTCAGAGTCATAAAAATGAGCTTGAAGAGATGCTTCAATACGGTGCACACATCGCGATCTACGCAGATGAAAAAGCGGCAAAAGGCACCTGCTATATCGAAACGGCGTTTGGAAGAATCGACGCCGGCATCGACACCCAATTGCAGCAGCTCAAACAAAAGCTGCTCGATGCACTTGAAACGGCGGGTGAAAGCCGGTGATGATGGATCAGCTTCTGGAGTGTATCGAAACAGCCGATTCTTATAAACGCTATGGAAAAGTAAAACAGGCCGTCGGATTAATGATTGAATCGAAAGGGCCGGAAAGCTCGATCGGTGATGTCTGCAAAATTTATACAAAAGGAGACAGCCGGAAGGTTATTAAAGCGGAAGTCGTCGGCTTCAAAGACCAAAATATCCTTCTGATGCCGTACCTTGAGGCGTCAAATATCGCCCCGGGCAGCATCGTCGAAGCGACGGGCGAATCATTGAGGATCAAGGTGGGCGCCGGCTTGATCGGCCAGGTTGTCGATGCGTTTGGAAATCCGCTCGACGGCAGCATGCTGCCGAAAGGCTTGACTCCGGTTTCGACGGAGCAGGCCCCGCCAAATCCGATGAAACGGCCGCCAATCAGAGAAAAAATGGAAGTTGGAGTCAGATCGATTGACAGCCTTTTAACTGTCGGAAAAGGGCAGCGTGTCGGTATCTTCGCGGGAAGCGGCGTCGGGAAAAGCACGCTGATGGGAATGATCGCAAGGCAAACTGCAGCAGATCTGAACATCATCGCCCTTGTCGGCGAGCGCGGGCGCGAAGTGCGCGAATTCATCGAAAAAGACCTTGGAAAAGAAGGATTAAAGCGTTCGATCGTCGTTGTCGCAACATCTGACCAGCCGGCTTTGATGAGGCTGAAAGCGGCCTATACGGCGACGGCAATTGCCGAGTACTTTCGGGACAAGGGACAAAACGTCATGTTTATGATGGATTCGGTGACAAGGGTCGCCATGGCCCAGAGGGAAATCGGGCTGGCGGCGGGAGAACCGCCGACGACGAAAGGTTATACACCTTCAGTGTTCGCTATTTTACCCCGGCTCTTAGAACGAACAGGAACAAATGAAAGCGGCTCGATCACCGCGTTCTATACGGTTCTTGTAGACGGTGACGATATGAACGAACCGATCGCCGATACGGTAAGGGGGATTTTGGACGGGCATATCGTCCTTGACAGACATCTGGCGAATAAAGGCCAGTTTCCGGCGGTCAATATTTTAAAAAGCATCAGCAGGGTTATGGGAAACATTTCTGAAAAAGACCATATCAAGGCGGCAAACCGCTTCAGGGAACTGTTATCAACCTATCAAAACTCAGAGGATTTAATCAACATAGGCGCATATAAAAAAGGATCTTCGAGAGAAATCGATGAGGCGATACAGTTTCATCCAAAGCTGATCAGCTTCCTCAAACAGGAAGTAGATGAGACCGCATCAATGGAAGACAGCATTTCCTTCTTAAAGAGTCTTACAGGAAGAGAGGAATAAGAATGGCCTATTCATTTAAATTTCAAAAGCTTTTGGAGCTTAAGGAAAATGAAAAAGACCAATCATTCGCTGAATATCAGCACTCGGTTTCCGAATTTGAAAAGGTTGCAGAAAAGCTGTATGAAAGCATGAACAAAAAAGAAACGCTCGAAAAAAACAAGGAAATCAAGCTGCAGTCGGGCATGAGCGTTCAGGAAATGAGACATTATCAGCAGTTCGTCACCAACCTTGAAAACACGATTCACCACTATCAAAAACTGGTTATCATGAAAAGAAACGAAATGAACGAAAAACAGCATGACTTGACGGAAAAAAATATCGAGCTCAAAAAGTTTGAAAAAATGAAGGAAAAACAGCTTGAAATGTTCTTAATACGAAACAAAGCAAACGAAATGAAAGAGATGGATGATATATCCATCACCCAATTTATGACTCATGGAAATTAGGAGCAGAACACGATGAGTGAAGAAAAAAAAACCGGTAAATTTCAGACGTTTTTGTTTTTGATTGTCATTCCGTTCATCTTCTTAGCCATTATTGTCTGTGTCGGATTGTGGCTTTCCGGTGTAGGCATTAAAGATGTTGCCTCACATATTCCATTCGTCAAAGAGCTCGTACCGGACGATAAAGAAAAGGCGGCTACAGCGAGCAAGAGTGATAACAGCCAAACCGAAGAGCTTCAAAAAACGATCAAAGAACAAAAAACGAAAATCGAAAACTTGACAAGCGATCTTAAGACAAGCGATGAAGAGATTCAAAGGCTGAATCAAAAAGTCCGCTCGTTCGAAAAACTCGAAAAAGACGCCAAAAAAGACAGCAAGGACAAAGCAGGCAGCAAAGGGGACAGCGACGAGCAGGCGCAAAAAGTCGTGAAAATTTACCAAAGCATGGACAGCGGCAAAGCCGCCAAAATTTTGAGCCAGCTCAATGAAAAAGAAGCTGTCAAGATTCTGAATGAATTAAACAAGCAGAAGATCAGCGAAATCCTTGCGAAAATGGCGCCTGACAAAGCCGCTGCAATAACGGAACAGCTGTCAAAACTAAAAAAATAAATAAGAGGGGGGAAAAAGTTGAAGCTCCTGGATATGATCTCTTTTGACGGAGCGCCGCCGGCGCAAACGTCGGGGAAAAATGGGAAAACGTCAGCGGGAACGCTGTTTCAGAGCGTGCTGCAAAAAGAAAACCTCTCGTTCAGCGGAAACGCTCAGGGCATGCCGCAACATGCTGACAACCTGAATGAGCTTTTGCAAAAAATCAAGGATTTGCTGTCGGGAACGTCAGCAGGCGAGTTGGATGATAAGCTGCTCAAAGCTCTTGAGGCGCTCATCGGCCAGGGGGCGAAAGATCAGGAGACGGTGTCATTAGCCGAAGAACTCCTGAAGAAAATCGCAGCGCTGCTGCAGCAGAGCGCTGCGCCGGCCGCCGGTCTTGAAGACGTGAATTCATCTGAACCTGCTGATGAGTCAGACGGGGATGAGGCGAAAAGCAACCCGCCTGACAGAGATGCCCTTGCAACGATTCAGCACCTTTTATACACGCTCGTTTATGAACAGCAGCCGCTCGAAAAATCGGCACAAATCTCGTCCATTTTGGAAAAAGGGCCCGAATTTCTCGAGATGCTGAAGAATAAGGGAGCCGCGCCCGAGCTCATTGATGAGCTGAAGCGTCAAATATTTACAAAAGATCCTGACCAGTCAAAACTGTTATCGATGTCAAAGGCTGAGCTGAAAAGCTTTAAGAGCGTCATCGACCAGATGATGAAAAACACCGCGGACACGGGACAAAAGGAATGGAAGATGGCTGAAAGCGAACTGAAGGCCTTTCTTCTTGGCAAAAAAACGGATGTACAGGTTACAGGCAAACCTTTTTTCGTACTCCCGAAAGACGATCAGCCGAAAGCGGATGAAAAACCGGCGCCTTTCCACCAGCAAAGCTTAGGCGTTCAGCAGAAATCAGAATCATTTCTGCTCAAGGTGAGCCAGGCTGCACCAGCCGGTGATCCGGCACCCTCGCAGTCAAAGGGATTTACGGATCAGATTCTCGGCTCATGGAAGCAGATGAAGTATACGCCGTTCGGGAAATCGACAGGCAGCTTTACGATTCGGCTCAATCCTGAAAATCTGGGATTTATCACCGTGAAACTGATCAAACAGCACGGCATGTTCTCGAGCAAAATCATCGCTTCGACACAGTCGGCGAAAGAGCTTTTGGAACACAATCTCGCTCAGCTCAAACAGGCGCTTCCGAGCATGTCGGTGCAGATCGACCGCTTCAGCGTTCCGCTGCAAACCGGAGATCAGCAGCAGTTCGGCCAGCCGGCCGATGATCAAGGAAGGCACCAGCAGCCGAAGCAGGACAGCCGAAGCGAACAGGAAGGCGAAGACTTCCATGAATTTTTAGAAGAGCTTATCGAAAGCCGAGCCCACGATTACGAGGAGGAGATCTAATGTCTGGAACAACAGCTGCCGCAAGAACCGAAACGACGGCTTTGAATGCAACTTCGGCAAAGACGGCGAAATCAAGCGGATCCGACTTAGGAAAGGATGACTTTTTGAAGCTGCTGGTAACACAGCTGCAACACCAGGATCCTTTAAATCCGATGGAAGACCGCGAATTCATCGCACAGATGGCAACTTTTTCGAGCCTTGAGCAAATGACGAATTTAAATTCGACGATGTCAACGTTCGTCGGCCTCCAAGATCCGATGTCAATGTACGTCAGCTGGATTGGTAAAGAAGTCACATACGAAGGCGACAATCATGAAGAAAAAACGGCGCTCGTCAAATCAGTGAAAAGCTCAGACGGCCAATATAAGCTCGTTCTCGACAACGGTAATGAAGTGAGCCCATGGAATGTGACCGCGGTCGGCGAAGCTAGCAAATAAAAACAAAGAATACAGGGAGGAATAGTATATGTTACGTTCACTTTATTCAGGAATCAGCGGAATGAAAAACTTTCAGACGAAGCTTGATGTCGTCGCAAACAACATCTCAAACGTCAATACTGCCGGATTTAAGAAAAGCAGGGTCACCTTTAAAGACATCGTCAGCCAGCAGATTTCAGGGGCGTCTGCCTCAACTGCCAACAAGGGATCAGTAAACGGCAAGCAAGTCGGGCTCGGTTCAACGATCGCCTCCATTGATACCGTTCATTCACCTGCTTCGACTGGGACAACAGGAAGAGACTTAGACATCGCGATCACCGGCGACGGCTACTTCCGGGTCGGCACGGGGAACGAAGTCAGCTATACAAGATACGGAAACTTCCAGTTGTCTGATCAAGGCTATTTAACAACAGCAGACGGACTGTTTGTCTTACAGGCTGACGATCAGAAAATTCAAATTCCGATGGATAATGCGAAAAGCTACTCAATTGGACCTGACGGAACGGTGTCATACGTAGATAAGAATACGAACAACAGCGTAAAAGTCGGACAGATCTCACTTGCGACGTTCAGCAATGCGGCGGGTTTAACCAAAACTGGTGACAACCTTTACCGCGAATCATTAAGCTCAGGGACTCCGCAGATCGTCGCACCTGGCGAAGGATCAGCAGGAGCATTGCAAACAGGTGCTCTTGAAATGTCAAACGTCGACCTTTCGGAAGAATTCTCCGAAATGATCATTGCGCAGCGCGGCTTCCAGTCCAATGCGAAAATCATTACAACCTCTGACGAAATCCTTCAGGAGCTCGTCAATCTGAAGCGATAAGGAGGAAGGCGGGCGCCTTTAGATAAGGCGCCTTCTGTGAAACGATGATCAAGGTTACGCGATTAAACGGACAACCCTTTGTTCTGAACGCATTATTAATCGAACAAATCGAATGTTTCCCAGACACGACGATCACGCTGTCAAACGGAAAAAAATTTGTTGTCAAAGAAGACGAGGATACAGTTGTAGAAAGCATCGTGTCATTCTATCAAAAAATCAACATACTTTCTTGTGACCAAAGAATTGAGGAATCAGAATGAATAAAAAACTTCTAGCAATCATGATGATCATTTTGTTGGCGATCGCCGCACTGGGGACGGCTGCTTTCTTTGTCATTAAAGGAAATGCAAGCGAAAAGGTTGCAAAAAAGGAACCGACGATTGACGAGGTTGTCGAGTCTTCAGTCGCAATCGATGAGATCACGACAAACCTGAAATCAGACAACTACGTCCGCCTTTCGATCAAGCTTGAAACCGATTCGAAAAAAGCGAAGGAAGAGCTTGAAAAACGCGATTTCCAAATCAAAGATACGGTCATTTCCCTGCTCGGAAATATGACGGCTGAACAAATGGATGGAGAAAAGGGAAGAGAAGCCTTTAAAAAGCAGCTCAAAGATAAGCTGAACTCAGAGTATATGAAAGAGGGCAAAGTCAAAAAAGTATACATTACCTCCTTTAATCTGCAGTAGGAAACATATTTGACAGGACCACGGAGGTGAAAAAGAAGATGGCAGGAGAAGTTCTCTCCCAAAATGAAATTGATGCATTGCTTTCAGCGATATCGACCGGAGAAATGGATGCCGATGAGCTGAAAAAAGAGGAGACCGTAAAAAAAGTAAAAGTTTACGATTTTAAACGGGCGCTCCGCTTTTCAAAAGACCAGATCCGCAGTTTAACAAGGATTCACGATAATTTTGCGAGGCTGTTAACAACCTATTTTTCAGCACAACTGAGAACGTATATCCAAATTTCGGTGAGCTCGGTTGACCAGGTTCCGTATGAGGAATTCATCAGATCCATTCCGAATATGACGATCCTCAATCTGTTTGAGGTTCATCCTCTTGAAGGGAGGATCATGATGGAGATCAATCCGACCATCGCCTATGCGATGATGGACAGAGTCATGGGCGGGATCGGAACGAGTCATAACAAAATTGACAGCATGACGGAAATTGAGACGAAAATCATGTCCAATCTATTTGAAAGCAGTCTTGCGAACTATAAAGACGCTTGGGAATCCATCGCGGAAATCGAGCCGGAAATGTCCGATTTTGAAGTGAATCCGCAGTTTGTGCAAATGGTTTCTCCTAATGAGACGGTCGTCGTCATTTCATTGAACACGCAAATAGGGGATATCAGCGGGGTCATCAATCTGTGCATCCCGCACGTCGTTCTCGAACCGATTATTCCTAAGCTTTCCGTCCATTATTGGATGCAATCTGACAGAATTGAGCCAAAACCGGAGGAAACAAAGTCAATCGAAAAGCGGATTATGACGGCCCGAATTCCGATTGTCGCAGAACTCGGAAAATCGGAACTCACAATTGAAGAGTTTTTACAATTAGAAATTGGCGATTGTATCACCTTGGACAAATCAGTAGCAGAACCTCTTACTGTTTTGGTCGGAGATAAACCGAAATTTCTAGGACAAGCCGGCCGCATGAATCGAAAAACTGCGATTCAAATTCTAGATCACGACATAAGAGGTGAAGAATATGGAGAATAACAATAGGTTATCACAGGATGAAATTGATGCGCTGCTGACGGGCGGCGATGACAATAACGGGGAGCAGCCGGAATCAGGACTGTCCCCGATGGAACAGGATACGATCGGGGAAATCGGAAACATTTCCTTTGGGAGCTCTGCAACAGCTTTGTCCACATTGTTAAACCAGAAAGTAGATATTACAACACCGACCGTTTCGGTTATTGAAAAGAGCCATTTAAACGAGGAATTCCCTCATCCTTATGTATCGATCGGCGTGAGCTATACGGAAGGCTTATCAGGCAACAACCTTCTGGTCATCAAGCAGGAAGACGCGGCGATCATCGCCGACCTGATGATGGGGGGAGACGGAACAAATGCAGATCCATCGCTCAGCGAAATTCATTTGAGCGCAGTTCAGGAAGCCATGAACCAAATGATGGGATCAGCAGCGACTTCCATGTCGACCGTCTTCAGCAAGAAGATCGACATCTCACCGCCTGAGGTAGATCTTCTTGACGTGAATGAAGGGGAAGGGACAGACCAGATCCCGAAGGAAGACCCGCTCGTTAAAGTATCTTTCAGATTGAAAGTCGGAGAGCTGATAGATTCCCATATCATGCAGCTTTACCCGCTTACGTTTGCGAAAGAATTGATAGATGAATTAACAAAGCCGCAGGTTGCAGATGAACCGGTACAGGCTGATGAACAACCTTCTGCTCCGGTACAGCCGGCGCCTGCCGCCGCTCCGCAAAGCGCGGCTCCTAAACAAGAGCCTGCCCCTAAAAGGCAAGGAACGGCAAAGGTTTCCGAGCCCGTACAAGTCACGCCGGCCGAGTTTGCGTCGTTTGATCCGCAGCCTGAAGGCCGCACCTCTATGAACAATCTCGACATGCTCATGGACATTCCTTTATCCGTGACGGTTGAGCTCGGCAGGACAAGCCGCAGCGTCAAAGAGGTGCTGGAGCTGTCGACAGGCAGTATCGTCGAGCTTGACAAATTGGCCGGTGAACCCGTCGACATCCTCGTCAACCAGCGGGTTGTCGCAAAGGGCGAGGTCGTCGTCATCGACGAAAACTTCGGCGTCAGGGTAACAGACATTTTAAGCCAGGCTGAACGAATCAGCAAATTACGATAACAACAGATTGATGAAGGAGAGATAAACAATGGCTTACAAGATTTTAGTAGTTGATGATGCAGCATTTATGAGAATGATGATCAAGGATATTTTGGTGAAAAACGGATTTGAAGTGGTCGCCGAAGCTCAAGACGGAGCGCAGGCAGTTGAAAAATATAAAGAGCATTCACCGGATTTGGTGACAATGGACATCACCATGCCGGAAAAAGACGGAATTACCGCTCTGAAAGAAATCAAAGAAATCGACCCGCAGGCGAAAATCATTATGTGTTCTGCAATGGGACAGCAATCCATGGTTATTGACGCGATCCAGGCCGGAGCAAAAGATTTTATCGTCAAGCCGTTCCAGGCTGACCGCGTAATGGAAGCGATCAATAAAACGCTGAGCTAAAGGGTGTACAAGTTGTTGAAAAAATCTCTTATTTTCATAGCCGGCATTTGTCTCACTCTTTTACTCGCTTTGCACACCGCCCCCGCCCATGCTGAGGAATCCGGCGACAAGACGGTTGATCAGCTGTTCGATAAAGGGGCCGGCAAAGACAGTCAGAAAAATGAAAAAGACAAGACGGAGAAAACAAGCAGCAGCAAATCTCTTAAGGAAGGGACGGAGACACCGTCTCCTTCCGTTTCCATATTTGATTTTGTCAAAATGATCGGCGCCTTGCTGTTTGTGATTTTTCTCATCTACGCGTTGGTCAAATTCATGAATAAACGAAACCGGCTGTTAAAACCGTTTCAGTACGTTGAAAACATCGGCGGTGCGCCGCTCGGCCAAAACAGGTCCGTACAGCTGGTGAAAGTGGGGAACAGGGTGCTTGTCGTCGGTGTCGGCGAAAACATTCAGCTCCTGAAGGAGATCGATGACGAACAGGATGTAAAAGAAATTCTCGCTCAGCATGAGGCTGCAATGAACAGCAAGATCGAATGGCAAAAATGGGTGGATCAAGTCAAAGGTCCGGGCGCGCAAAAACGAGGCGGGCTGCCTTCGTTTTCTGAATCGTTAAAAGCGCAGCTTGCAGAACTTAAACAAAACCATGCAAAAGGCAGAAAGAAAGGCCAAAATCAACATGAATGAATTTATCAATTTATTTAATTCAAGCGATGCGGCAAATGTCAGCGCCAGCGTCAAACTCCTGCTGCTGTTAACCGTGTTTTCGATCGCTCCGGGGATTTTGATCATGATGACGTGCTTTACAAGGATCGTCATTGTTTTGTCTTTTGTCCGGACATCTCTGGCAACGCAGTCGATGCCGCCAAACCAGGTGCTGATCGGACTCGCATTATTTTTAACCTTTTTCATTATGGGACCGACATTTTCAGAGGTTAACAAAGATGCCCTGACCCCGTTAATGGATAACAAAATCAGCTTGGACGAGGCCTACACAAAAGCCGAGGCTCCGATCAAGAAATTCATGAGCAAGCACACGAGACAGAAGGATCTGGCGCTGTTTATGAATTACGCGAAGATGAAAACGCCCGACTCCATTGATGACATTCCGCTTTCAACAATGGTGCCCGCGTTCATCATCTCGGAATTAAAAACCGCATTTCAAATGGGATTTATGATTTTTATTCCGTTTTTAATTATCGATATGGTAGTGGCGAGTGTTTTGATGTCGATGGGGATGATGATGCTTCCTCCGGTCATGATCTCACTGCCGTTTAAAATTTTGCTTTTTGTCCTTGTAGACGGCTGGTATTTAATCGTTAAATCTTTGCTGGAAAGCTTTTAGAGTAGGTGCTGAAAATGAGTTCGGAATTTGTTATATCGATTGCCGAAAGAGCGGTGTACGTAACGTTGCTCGTCAGCGGGCCGCTGCTTGCGCTCGCTCTTCTGGTGGGGCTGATCGTCAGCGTTTTTCAGGCAACGACCCAAATACAGGAACAGACTCTTGCATTCATACCGAAAATTGTCGCCGTTTTGGTGGGACTCGTCATCTTCGGGCCGTGGATGCTGTCGACGATTTTGTCTTTTGCAACCGAGCTGTTCTCGAATTTAAATCGTTTTGCAGGGTAGCTTGAACATGTCAATGATTGAATTAATTCCAGCCTTTTTACTTGTGTTTGTCAGGATCACGGCATTTTATGTAACGGTCCCTCTATTTTCTTATCGGACAGTTCCAGCTATTCATAAAATAGGTTTTGCATTTTTTCTTGCGCTTGTCAGTTTCAGCACGATCGAAAAGCCTCCCCACCTTGATGTTGACGGCTTTTACATGCTGCTTGTCATGAAGGAGGCGCTTGTCGGGCTTCTTCTGGGGCTCATCGCCTACATGATGCTGTCAGCGGTTCAGATTGCCGGATCGTTTATCGACTTTCAGATGGGATTCGCGGTGGCAAACATCATCGATCCCCAAACGGGGGCGCAAAGCCCGCTAGTCGGTCAATTTTTATACACGATGGCGCTGCTTTTGATGCTGAGCCTGAATGCGCACCATTTATTGCTCGATGGCATCTACTACAGCTATCAGTACATTCCGGTTGACCATCTCGGGCTGTCGTTTGGAAACGCGCAGTTTGCCGAGTTCATCGCGAAAAGCTTCAATACGATGTTCATTACGGCTTTTCAATTATCTGCACCCGTTGTTGCGAGCTTGTTTTTGGTTGATTTGGCGCTCGGCATCGTGGCGAGGACGGTGCCTCAGCTGAACGTCTTTGTCGTCGGTCTTCCGCTGAAAATCGCGGTCACCTTTATCATGCTTATCATCTGTATGGCGGTTATGTTCAGCATGATGCAAAACGTGTTCGAATTCGCCGTCAGGACGATGAGAGATCTACTAACTTTGCTTGGGGTGGCACGATGAAGCTGACGTTGGATTTGCAATTTTTTTCAGGTGAAAAAACGGAAAAAGCAACGCCGAAAAAACGGCGGGAGACAAGAAAAAAAGGACAGGTTGCCAAAAGCGCGGACGTCAATACCGCAGTTACGCTGTTTATCGTCTTTTTGTCCCTGCTGTTTTTCGGATCGTATATGAGGGATCATCTGCTCGGTCTCATCGAAAGGTTTTACCACGATCTGCTCATGATGAAGGTGACGGAGACCAATATCCCTGTACTCTTTCGGGATCTGTCGCTGGAAGCCGGCATGATTTTGGCGCCGATCATGCTTGCGGCTCTCATTTCAGGGGTTTTGAGCAACTACATGCAAGTGGGATTTTTATTCGCGCCTGAGGTGGTCAAGCCCGATCTTGCTAAACTGGATCCGCTGAAAGGGTTCAAGCGGATTTACAGCATCAGGGCGATCGTTGAGCTATTAAAATCCATTTTAAAGATCGTTGTCGTCGGAAGCGTGACCTTCACAGTCCTGTGGCAAAACTTCGGCGGAATTCTCAGGACCCCATTGCTGACCCCCGGAAAAGCTCTGTCATATGTCGGCTGGCTCTCCTTTTTGATGGGGGTGTCGGCAGCGGTTGCCTTGCTTTTTCTTGCGGCGCTCGATTACCTCTATCAGAAATTTGATTATGAAAAAAATATTCGGATGTCAAAGCAGGACATCAAAGACGAATACAAAAAGACCGAGGGCGACCCGTTGATCAAATCCAAGATCAAGCAAAAGCAAAAAGAAATGGCGATGCGCCGCATGATGCAGGAGGTTCCGAAGGCAGACGTCATCATTACGAACCCGACCCATTATGCGGTCGCCTTGAAATACGACGAAAACAAAATGGATGCTCCGTTTATCGTGGCCAAAGGGGTCGATCTGGTGGCCCTGAAAATCAGACAGATTGCAAAAGAGCATGACGTCATGACGGTTGAGAACAGACCGCTTGCAAGAGCGCTCTATGATCAGGTTGAGATTGAACAGGCCGTACCGGAAGAATTTTTCAAAGCCATAGCCGAAATCCTGGCTTATGTGTATAAAGCAAAGCAAAAAATATGAATTTTTCAGTTTTAAAAGGAGAGAAACAGCATGTCAGCAAGAGATTTATCAGTTTTATCAGGCGTTGTCCTCATTGTGGCAATGCTTATCATACCCTTTCCACCATGGTTGTTGAGCGTTTTAATTATCGTGAATATTTCTCTTGCGTTAATCGTGCTTCTCACCACAATGAACATGCAAGAACCGCTGCAGTTTTCGATTTTTCCTTCATTATTGCTGCTGCTGACGCTGTTCCGATTAGGGCTTAACGTTTCAACGACGCGCTCGATCCTTTCAAACGGAGACGCGGGCAAAGTCGTTGAGACGTTCGGATCATTCGTCGTCGGCGGCAATGTGTTAGTCGGTCTTGTCGTCTTTATTATTCTGATCATCATCCAGTTTATCGTCATTACAAAAGGGGCGGAGCGGGTTTCCGAAGTCGCTGCGAGATTTACGCTTGACGCCATGCCGGGAAAACAGATGAGCATTGATGCTGATCTGAACGCCGGAATGATTACTGAGCATGAAGCGAGGACGCGCCGGGAAAAAGTCGCGCGCGAAGCGGATTTCTACGGGGCGATGGACGGTGCCAGCAAATTTGTCAAAGGCGACGCCATCGCAGGGATCATCATCGTGCTGATCAACGTGCTTTGCGGCATCGTCATCGGCATGCTGCAAAAACAGATGACCATTCAGGAAGCCGCATCCCACTTCACGCTGCTGTCCGTGGGGGACGGTATTGTATCACAGCTGCCCGCGCTTTTGATTTCGACGGCAACGGGTATCGTCGTCACGAGAGCCGCCTCGGACGGCAACCTCGGACAGGATATTACAGGCCAGCTGTTTGCCTATCCGAAGCTTTTATACGTGACAGCCGGTACGATTTTTGCTCTCGGGATTTTCACGCCGATCGGACTCCTTTTGACAGGGCCGCTCGCCCTTCTCCTCGCTTTTGGCGCCTACATGCTTTCTAAGGCCGGTCAAGAGAAGGAGAAAGTGGAAGATATTTTAGAGGAAGAAGCCGAAGTCGATGAGCTGAAAAGCCCGGAAAGCGTCATACACCTGCTTGATATCGATCCGATCGAATTTGAATTCGGCTACGGGCTGATTCCCCTGGCTGATGCGAATCAAGGCGGAGACCTTTTGGACAGGATCGTCATGATCAGGCGCCAGCTTGCGATCGAACTCGGACTCGTCATTCCGGTCGTCAGAATCAGGGATAACATTGCCCTGCAGCCGAACGAGTACAGGTTGAAAATCAAAGGAAATGAAGTGGCGAAAGGCGAGCTTCTCCTTGACCACTATTTGGCGATGTCCCCGACGGGTGAGGACGATGACATCGAGGGGATTGACACGGTCGAACCGTCCTTTGGCCTTCCGGCTAAATGGATACCAGAGTCTCAAAAGGATCAGGCTGAAATGCTCGGATATACGGTCGTCGATCCTGCTTCAGTCGTCTCAACCCATATTACGGAACAGGTGAAAAAGCATGCCCACGAACTGCTCGGCAGACAGGAAACAAAGCAGCTCATCGACCATTTGAAAGAATCGTATCCGGTTCTCGTCGAAGAGGTGACGCCGAATCCTCTGTCTGTCGGCGACATTCAAAAAGTGCTTGCTAAGCTTCTGAAAGAAAAAGTATCCATCCGGAATCTGGTGACGATTTTTGAAACATTGGCTGACTACGGAAAACTGACGACGGATTCTGACATGCTGACCGAATATGCACGGCAGTCTCTCGCCAAGCAGATTACCGCACAGTATGCAAAAGAAAACGAGATGCTGAAGGTCGTGACCTGCTCAGGACGCGTTGAGAAGGCGGTAGCTGAAGGCATCCAGCAGACCGAACACGGCAACTATTTATCTCTTGAACCGTCAATCTCGGACAATATCATTCAATCTGTAGCAAGGGAAATCGAGCAGCTTTCCTTAAGGCAGGAAGTGCCGATTCTCCTCTGTTCACCGCCGGTCAGGATGTACGTCAAACAGCTTTTGGAGCGGTATTTCCCTGATCTTCCGGTTCTGTCATATAACGAACTGGAGGCCAACGTAGAAGTTCAAAGTATCGGAGTGGTGGATATCCAATGAGAATCAAAAAATTTGTAGCCGGTTCGATGCAGGAAGCCACAAAGCAAATTAGACACGAGCTTGGAAATGACGCCGTTATCTTAAACTCCAAAAAGATTCAGATGAGGCGCTTCCTCGGACTCGTCAAAAAACAGGGCGTTGAAGTGATCGCCGTTGTCGATCAGGACTTTTCCGATACGAGAAAAACGAAGCAGCAGCAGGTGCAGCCTGCTTTTCGCGAGCCCGCTTTCCTCCCGGAAAACCCGGTGCAGCTTGAGCTTGCAAGCCAGGTGAAAGAGCTGAAGGCGCTTTTAGAAACGCGGCACGAACAGCCTGCCGATGTGCTGCCGGAGCCTTTAAAACAAACAGACAGGCTCCTGGCGAAACAAGGGGTATCGCAAGCGATCCGGACGAAAGCGTTGAGCAGGCTGCTCAGCACGTCCTTCCAGGCGGGGGAACAATGGACGGATGACAAAGCGCTTCGCCGTGTAACCGAGATTTTAGCAGAGCTTCTTCCGGAAAATCCGGAAGAAAATGCGGCGATCCGTTCGAAATATATCGTCCTTTTTGGATCGACCGGCGTCGGCAAAACGACGACGCTTGCCAAACTTGCCGCCTCATCGGTGCTTGAGAAGCAAAAGAAGATCGCCTTCATTACAACGGACACGTACCGGATCGCCGCGGTTGAGCAATTGAAAACGTATGCCGAACTGTTAAATGCACCGCTTGAAGTGTGCTATACGAAAGAAGAATTTAAAACGGCCCAGCAAAAATTCGCCGATTTCGATCATGTGTTTATCGATACGGCGGGCCGCAATTTTAAAGACGGGCAATATGTCAGGGAACTGAAGGAAATCATTCCGTTTGAGCGGGGGATTCAGGCGTTTCTCGTTTTGTCCGCCACAAGCAAATACGAAGATATGAAAGAGCTCGTCAAGCAGTTTTCAAGCATTCCGATCGATCAGCTCATTTTAACGAAGGTGGATGAAACCGACTCGCTCGGAAGCGTCATGAATCTGCTTGCCGAATCGAGGATCGGCCTCGGCTATATTACCAACGGCCAGAACGTTCCCGAAGATATTCGTTCTGTATCAAATGCATCTTTTGTCAAATTGCTTACGGGGTGTTGAACATGGATCAGGCAGAAAGCTTGAGAAAGCGAATGGAAGAGCGATTTGCCGGGACGCCCGCCGTCTATCGCAATAAAGCGAAAACGCTGGCGGTTGTCAGCGGAAAAGGGGGCGTCGGGAAATCGAACATATCGCTTAATACGGCGCTGGCATTATCCGACAAAGGGAAAAAAGTTCTTGTCATCGATCTTGATGTGGGAATGGGCAATATCGACATCTTGATCGGCCGCCAGGCGCTTTATACCGTCGTGGACGTGCTGAATCACAAAATGCCGATTCACCGCGCTTTGTCAACGGGCCCGAAAGGCATCCGGTATATTTCCGGAGGAACCGGGCTCAACACGATGTTCGAATTAAGCAGAGACAAATGGGCGTTTTTTCTGAAAGAACTGTCAACTGTCATCAATGATTTCGACCTTGTCGTGTTTGACATGGGAGCGGGACTGTCAAAAGACCAGTTGCCATTCGCCCTTTCAGCGGATGAAATTCTGGTCGTCACCACCCCTGAGCCGACGTCGATTATGGATGCATACAGTGCGATCAAGCATTTGACTTTAAACGGACCGGAGCTCAGGCTGAAGGTCGCCGTCAACCGCTGCATGAACCAGAAAGACGGAATTTCTGCTTTTTTGCGGCTCTCGAATACGGTGAACGCATTTTTGCAGCAAAAATTGGAATACGCCGGACCGATTCCCGAAGATCCTCTAGTGTCAAAAGCAGTCGTCGAGCAGCAGCCGTTTTTGATCAGACATCCGCGCTCCAAGCTGAGCAGCGCGGTTTATCTTTTGGCGGACTCACTGCTTGAAAGCGGCACGGTGAAGACGGGAGGAAACCGGTCATTTATTGATAAATTATCTTCATTTTTCAGAAGGGGTAATGCTACATGATTCGTGTTCTTGTCGTTGATGACTCTGCTTTTATGAGAAATATGATCACCGAGTTTTTAACATCCAATCAACAGATTGCTGTAGCGGGAACGGCAAGAAACGGGGAGGAGGCCCTCCAAAAAATCGAGGAGCTCCGCCCGGATGTGGTCACATTGGATATCGAAATGCCCGTGATGGATGGAAAAGAAACATTGAAACACATCATGGCCAAAAGGTCCCTTCCGGTCATCATGGTATCAAGCCTGACACAGCGCGGAGCGGATATTACCATCGAGTGTCTGGAGATCGGTGCAGTCGATTTTGTCGGAAAGCCGTCAGGCTCGATTTCATTCGATTTATACAAAGTAAGGGAAGAATTGATAGAAAAGGTTTTGGCAGCCGGACGGGCGAAAGTAAATCCTGCCTCAGCCCGCTTGCCTCACCCAGCGCCTCTTCAAACACCCGCTGCAAAAAGCGGCGGCCGGTTCATTCCTTCCGGGGCTTCTAAACAGCTGGTCTGCATCGGTACATCGACAGGGGGGCCGAAAGCGCTGCAAAGAGTGCTGCCGAAGCTGCCCCGTACGCTGAAGGCGCCTGTATTTGTTGTCCAGCATATGCCGGCGGGGTTTACGGCTTCACTTGCAAACAGGCTGAACTACCTCTCAGAAGTAACCGTAAAGGAGGCTGAACACGGCGAGAGAGCAAAAGCCGGATGGGTCTATATCGCGCCGGGCGGAAAAAACATGACGGTGCACCTTGCAAACGGCGAACTTGTGATTTCGCTTGATGACAGGGACACAGGCAGCCGCCACAAACCGTCTGTCGACTACCTGTTCAACTCGCTGTCGACGCTGACAGGCTTTGAAAAAATCGCCGTGATCATGACGGGCATGGGATCGGACGGAACAGAAGGCGTCAAAAGCCTCTTGAGACATTCGCGGGGTCCGGTAATCGCCGAGTCGGCAGAATCCTGCGTCGTCTTCGGGATGCCCAAAGCGGTCATTAACAACGGACTAGCAAATGATGTTAAGCATGTTGACGAAATAGCTGCAGCTATTATGACGTATACGAAATAAAGAGAGGGCGTGACTTAAATGGAGATGAATCAATATTTAGACGTCTTTATAGAAGAAAGTAAAGAACATTTGCAAACCTGTAATGAAAAACTGCTCGAGCTCGAAAAAAATCCATCAGACCTGCAGCTTGTCCACGATATTTTCAGGGCGGCCCATACGCTAAAAGGCATGAGCGCCACGATGGGCTATGAAGATATGGCGCATTTGACGCACAGCCTAGAAAATGTGCTGGATGCCATCCGGAACGAGGAGATGACGATTACGTCAGAATGGATGGATATCATGTTTGAAGCGCTCGACGATCTGGAGGCGATCGTCCTTTCGATCATCGAAGGCGGCGACGGAAAACGGGATGTTTCAGAAGTCTGCGCCAAGCTTGATGTCACAGGAGCCGGCAAGGAAACGGCGGCAGCGGCCGAAGCCCCTGAAGCGGCACCTTCCAAATCGAAATGGTCCTATGACGAGTTCCAAAGAACCGTCATTGCAGAGGCGGAAGAACAGGGCTTTAAATGCTATGAAATCACCGTTTCTCTTAAAGAGGATTGCTTGCTTAAAGGCGTCCGCGTCTACATGGTGTTTGAACAGCTGAATGAAATCGGCGAAGTCGTCCAAACCATTCCGGAAACGGAAGTGCTGGAAGCCGAAGACTTTGACTCCGAATTTGTAATTTGTTTTTTAAGCAAACACAATGAACAGGATATTTTCAATAAAATTAACGGCGTCTCGGAAATTGAAAAGGTTGAAGTGACTGAGCTGAAAATCGACGCTGCAGCACCTGAAGAGGAGAAGGAGGGCGCCGAAAAAGAAGCAGCTCCGAAACAGCCGGAGAAAAAACCGGAAAAGCCGGCAAAACAGGCAAATGACAAAAAAGAACCGGCAAAACCTGCGGCCGGCGGCGGAACGAAAACGATCCGCGTCAACATTGACCGCCTCGATTCACTGATGAACCTCTTTGAAGAGCTTGTCATTGACAGAGGCCGTCTCGAGCAGATTGCAAAAGAGCTTGACCATGGCGAATTAACGGAAACCGTCGAACGGATGACACGAATTTCCGGAGATCTCCAATCGATCATCCTCAATATGAGAATGGTGCCTGTCGAAACCGTATTCAACCGTTTTCCGCGAATGGTCCGCCAACTGACGAAAGAGCTGAACAAAAAAATCGAGCTTTCCATTTTCGGAGCGGATACAGAGCTTGACCGGACAGTGATCGATGAAATCGGTGATCCGCTTGTCCATCTGCTGCGAAACAGCCTTGACCACGGAATCGAAGCCCCTGAAGTCAGAGTGAAAAACGGAAAGCCTGAAACAGGACACGTCCGGCTGAAAGCATACCACAGCGGAAACCACGTCTTTATCGAGGTTGAAGATGACGGAGCGGGCATCAACCGCAAAAAAGTGCTTGAAAAAGCGATAGAGCGAAATGTCATTTCTGAACGTGATGCGGAAACGATTGAAGATCATGAAATCGATGCGCTCATTTTTGCGCCGGGATTTTCGACCGCGGATCAGATTTCGGATATTTCCGGCCGCGGCGTCGGCCTGGATGTCGTCAAAAGCAAGCTTGAATCATTGGGCGGATCTGTCAGCATCAAATCAACCGAAGGGGAAGGGTCGCTGTTTTCAATCCAGCTTCCGCTGACGCTGTCGATCATCTCTGTGCTTCTCGTCAAGCTTGAAAAAGAAACGTTCGCGATTCCGATTTCTTCTATTATAGAAACGGCCGTCATCGATAAGAAAGACATTCTTCTGACACACGACCGCGAAGTGATTGATTTCAGGGGCCATATCGTACCGGTGGTTTACCTGAAAGAAGAGTTTAACGTTGAGGATTCATCAGACGATCTCGACCAGCTCCATGTCATCGTCGTGAAAAAGGGAGACAAGCTGACCGCGTTTGTCGTCGATTCTTTCATCGGCCAGCAGGAAGTCGTCCTAAAATCGCTTGGCGATTATTTGACAAACGTCTTTGCGATATCAGGAGCGACGATCCTTGGAGACGGACAAGTCGCGCTGATCATTGATTGCAACGCCCTTATTAAATAGAGATAGCGAAAGGAGAGCGATCCTCTTGACCACACAGACTACCACCGGTGAAAAAATGATTGTATTCAAAGTGAATCATAAAGAATATGCCATATCCGTTTCAGAAGTCATGTCGATCGAAAAGTGGCAGCAGCCTACAAGGGTTCCTGGAGTTGAACCGTATATTTGCGGCGTCATCAATTTAAGGGGCGTCGTCACGCCTGTCATCGATTTAAGAAAGCGGATCGGGGCGCCCGGTGATGACATTACGGATGAAACGAGAATTATCATCATTACCTATCAGGACATCGAAGTCGGCTGGGTCGTAGATGAAGCAAACGACGTTATCACCGTCGAAGAGCACGAGATCGAATCAGCTCCCGAAACGGTCGGGAAAGACGGCAGGCAATGGATAAAAGGCATTGTGAAGCAAGGCTCCAGACTTCTTAATCTAATTGACTCTGAAGCCGTATTAAACAGGAAGTCCAGCCTTTCTGCAGCTTCAGAAAACGCGAAGAAGTAGGTAGAGAGATGAGCATATTTAAGGGAATTACAGAACAGCATCTTGATATTTTGCGGGAAGTAGGAAACATTGGAGCCGGTCATTCGGCGTCAGCTTTGGCCCAGTTGCTCAACAGGAAAATCGAGATGGAAGTGCCGTTTGTCAAGCTGCTGTCATTTGATGAACTGGTGAACTTCTTCGGCGGAGCAGACCTTCCTGTCGCCAGTATTTTTTTAAGGATGGAGGGGGATTTTCCGGGCTCCATGTTCGTTATCATGCCTTTTTCAGAGGCGGAGCAGTTAATCAGGGAGCTTGTCGGCAATCCGGAATTCGAGATCGACAGCATGACGCCTGATGATATCGGTGCCTCCGCCCTTCATGAACTGGGCAACATTATGGCGGGGTCTTATTTGACGGCTCTCGCCGATTTGACAAACCGGCAAATGTATCCGAGCGTTCCCGAACTTACGCTTGATATGTTCGGAGCCGTCATCAGCGAAGGGCTGATCGAGCTCAGCCAAATCGGGGACCAAGTGATCGTCATTGACAATTCCATTTTTGACGAAGAGCACAACCGGAAGGTAAATGCGCACCTTTTCCTTTTGCCTGACTATGATTCGTTTGAAAAGCTCTTCCGGACATTGGGTGCAGCGCTATGAAAATGATAGAAAAAGAGACTACTATTATCAGGGTGGGCATTGCAGATGTGAAGATTGTCCGCACTCCGGACCGCATCAGAACATCCGGGCTCGGCTCGTGCGTCGGGCTTGTGCTTTACGATCTGGAAGCGAAAACAGCCGGACTCGTCCATGTCATGCTTCCCGATTCTTCCCTTTCAAAGACCCCGGATATCAATCTGGCAAAATACGCGGACACGGCTGTTGCATCAACGGTTGACATGCTGCTTAAAGCCGGCTGCCGCAAATTCGCCCTGAAAGCGAAGATGGCCGGAGGAGCCGAAATGTTTAAATTTAAAATGACGAATGATTTGATGAAAGTCGGGCCAAGAAACGTGTTGGCGATAAAAAAACATCTATCTCTCTTGAACATTCCGATTGTAAGCGAGGATACAGGCGGAAACAGCGGAAGGACCATCGAGTTTGATCCGCAGACTGCGGAGCTTGTCATCCGCACTGTGAAACAAGGTATAACGACGATTTAATAAGCAATTTAGGGGGATAACGATGCAATCCTTGAACTACGAAGATCAAGAGCTTTGGTCGCGGTGGAAAGAATGGAAAGATCCTCAGGCCGGCGATGATTTGATCCGCCGCTATATGCCGCTTGTCACATACCACGTCGGCCGGATCGCCGTCGGCTTGCCAAAGTCCGTACATAAAGATGATCTGGTGAGCCTCGGCATGCTGGGTTTGTATGATGCCCTTGAAAAATTCGATCCGGGAAGGGATCTGAAATTCGATACATACGCTTCTTTCAGAATCAGGGGCGCGATTATCGACGGCCTTCGAAAAGAGGACTGGCTTCCGAGAACATCCCGGGAAAAAACGAAAAAAGTCGAAGCGGCGATTGAAAAGCTTGAACAGCGCTACTTGCGAAACGTATCACCGAGCGAAATCGCGGCTGAATTGGGAATGACAGAACAGGATGTCGTGACGACAATCAATGAGGGGTTTTTTGCAAATCTCCTTTCCATTGATGAAAAGCTTCACGACCATGAAGACGGGGAGAATGTCCAGGTCATGATCAGGGACGACAAAACGAGCACTCCTGAAGAAAAGATGATCAAAGACGAACTGATATCCCAGCTTTCCGAAAAAATCAGCGAGCTTTCCGAAAAAGAACAGCTTGTCATCAGCTTATTTTATAAAGAAGAGCTGACGCTGACTGAAATCGGACAGATTCTGAATTTATCGACCTCCCGCATTTCGCAGATTCACTCCAAGGCGCTTTATAAACTAAAGCACCTTCTTGATAAAGTGGTACAATAATCTTAGCTGCTGGCTTTGCCGGCAGCGTTTTTTAAGAACCTTTTAAAATCCATGGTTAGCGAGTGAAAAAAATGTCAACAATATTATGGATTACGAGCTTTATGCTCCACGGTATACTGATCTATTTCGTCATCATCCTTTACACGCGGCTCAGCGCTTTTAAAGAGGCCGAAAAAAATCAAAAACAGCTATTGGAAGAAACAGAGAATACGCTGACCGCATTTCTGATGGAGCTGAAAGACGAAAATGAAAGGCTCGTCAGCCAGCTGCAGCAAGCCGGGGAACACGAAGTGCAGCAAGCGGAAAAACACCGTCCGGCCGCCCCGGAAGAAGCCGCCGCCGACCGCCCTGGAGCAAAAGACGCGGACGATCTGCCGCTTCACATCGAATCGATGATTGATGAAGTGGAAAGAAAAGAAGATGTCCTGAATCAGGAACAAACGGGCGAAGCGGTTTCCTTTGAAGAAAAAGCCGTCGCACTGCATGAAGAGGGCTATTCACCCGAAGATATTGCAAGGCAGTTGAAAAGCGGAAAAACCGAAATCGAGCTTTTGTTAAAATTTCGCGGAAAGCTGAAAAACGATTCTTGATTGTCCGGGAAGCTTATGTTATATTAATTCGTGGTGTTAATTACACACGCTTAACGATTTATGCAAGCGGTGCTATCGCGCTGTGCGCGTTAGTCCTGCATAAAAATGACCTAAGCGGAGGAAAAAACCATTATATTAGGAGGAAATCACATGTCAGTCATTTCTATGAAGCAATTGCTTGAAGCTGGTGTTCACTTCGGTCACCAAACTCGCCGTTGGAACCCAAAAATGAAACGTTACATCTTCACGGAGCGTAACGGAATCTACATCATCGACCTTCAAAAAACGGTCAAAAAAGTTGAGGAAGCATACAACTTTACGAAAAACCTTGCAGCTGACGGAGGAAAAATCCTTTTCGTCGGTACGAAAAAGCAAGCACAAGACTCTGTTAAAGAAGAAGCGGAACGTTCTGGAATGTACTATGTCAACCAACGCTGGCTCGGCGGTACATTAACAAACTTTGAAACGATCCAAAAGCGTATCAAACGCCTTAAAGATATCGAAAAAATGCAAGAAAACGGCACATTTGACGTGCTTCCTAAAAAAGAAGTCGTTCAATTGAAAAAAGAATTAGAGCGTCTTGAAAAATTCCTTGGCGGAATCAAAGACATGAAAGAACTTCCTGACGCGCTGTTCATCATCGACCCTCGCAAAGAGCGCATCGCTGTTGCTGAAGCGCGCAAGCTGAACATTCCGATCATCGGAATCGTCGACACAAACTGCGACCCTGATGAAATCGACGTTGTCATCCCTGCGAACGACGACGCGATCCGCGCTGTCAAATTGCTTACTTCTAAAATGGCCGATGCGATTTTGGAAGCGAAGCAAGGTGAAGAAACAGCAGCTGAAACAGAAGAGAAAGAAGCAGAAACAACTGAAACGACAACTGCTTAACCTGATCAAAAGGTGATAAGGGGGAACTGCCTTTTATCACCTTTTTTTTCACCAAATGACAATTTACATAATTTGTTGAATCATAAGGAGGAAATCAAAATGGCAATTAGTGCACAAATGGTAAAAGAGCTTCGCGAAAAAACCGGTGCAGGCATGATGGACTGCAAGAAAGCGTTAACTGAAACTGACGGCGACATGGACAAAGCAATCGACCTTCTCAGAGAAAAAGGAATTGCAAAAGCGGCGAAAAAAGCTGACCGCATCGCTGCTGAAGGTCTGACGCTCGTGAAAACAGAAGGCAACACAGGCGTGATTTTGGAAGTGAACTCTGAAACTGACTTCGTTGCGAAAAACGAAGGCTTCAAAGCGCTTCTAAACGACCTGGCTGATCATATTCTTGCCGAAAAGCCTGAAAACCTTGAAACAGCTATGGCGCAAAAAATGGCAAACGGTTCAACTGTTGAAGAATACATTACGAGCGCCGTTGCAAAAATCGGAGAAAAAATTACGCTTCGCCGCTTCGCTGTGCTTACAAAAGGCGATGACGCTGCATTCGGTTCATACCTGCACATGGGCGGAAAAATCGGCGTGCTGACCGTTCTAAACGGCACAACTGACGAAGAGACTGCGAAAGACATCGCAATGCACATTGCGGCTATCAACCCTCGCTACATCTCCCGTGACCAAGTGTCTGAGGAAGAAGCAAAACACGAGCGCGAAATTTTGACTCAGCAAGCTCTTCAAGAAGGCAAGCCTGAAAACATCGTCGCTAAAATGGTTGAAGGCCGTCTGAACAAATACTTCGAAGAAATCTGCCTCCTGGATCAGGCGTTCGTGAAAAACCCTGATGAAAAAGTGAAGCAGGTTGTCGGCGCGAAAAACGCAACCGTTGAAACATTCGTCCGCTACGAAGTCGGAGAAGGAATCGAAAAACGCCAAGAAAACTTTGCTGAAGAAGTTATGAACCAAGTGAAAAAATAAGACTGAAAAGCGCTTGCCAAAGCAGTTCGGCACGATCTTTTCAAGGAAAATAAGGGACACTGACTGTGTCCCTATTTTTAAAACAGTTTACAAACCTTTTTTTCTCTTGCATAATAAATAACGGCAAGCATGCACTTGGAGGTTATTATGGAAAAACCAAAGTATAATCGTATCGTATTAAAGCTTAGCGGAGAAGCGCTTGCGGGTGAGCAGGGAAGCGGCATCAACCCGACCGTGATCCAGTCCATCGCCAAGCAGGTGAAGGAAATCGCCGAGCTTGACGTTGAAGTTGCAGTCGTTGTCGGAGGAGGCAACCTGTGGCGCGGAAAAACCGGAAGCGATCTGGGAATGGATCGCGCGACGGCAGATTACATGGGAATGCTTGCAACTGTCATGAATTCCCTCGCCCTTCAAGACAGCCTTGAAACACTCGGCGTTCAGTCAAGGGTGCAGACATCGATAGAAATGAGGCAGGTCGCTGAGCCATACATAAGAAGAAAAGCGATTCGCCATCTTGAAAAGAAGCGTGTCGTCATTTTCGCTGCCGGTACAGGCAATCCGTATTTTTCTACGGACACGACAGCTGCGCTAAGAGCGGCTGAAATTGAAGCCGACGTCATTTTGATGGCCAAAAATAATGTCGACGGCGTGTACAATGCCGATCCAAGGACTGACGAAACGGCCGTAAAATATGAACAACTGTCATATCTCGACGTATTGAAAGACGGTTTGGCCGTCATGGATTCGACTGCTTCTTCACTGTGCATGGATAACGACATCCCGCTGATCGTCTTTTCCATTATGGAAGAAGGAAATATTAAAAAAGCCGTGTTCGGCGAACCAATCGGAACAATCGTAAGGGGGAAATAACGTGTCAAATCAAGTGATGAATGAAACTAAAGAACGCATGGAAAAAGCCGTGGCCGCATACCAGCGCGAACTTGCCACAGTCCGTGCCGGACGTGCGAATCCGTCGCTGTTGGATAAAGTAACGGTCGAATACTACGGAGCGCAAACGCCTTTAAACCAGCTTTCGTCCATTACTGTGCCTGAAGCGCGCATGCTCGTCATCACACCGTATGATAAAACGGCGCTCGGAGACATCGAAAAAGCGATTCAAAAAGCCGATTTGGGCGTGACTCCGACAAACGACGGCAGCATTATCCGCATCACGATTCCTCCTTTAACAGAGGAGCGCAGAAAAGAGCTCGTCAAGCTCGTCAAAAAATATTCTGAAGATGCGAAAGTCGCCGTCCGCAACATCCGCCGCGATGCAAACGACGATCTGAAAAAATTAGAGAAAAATGGTGAAATGACTGAGGATGAACTGCGTTCTTCAACGGAAGACGTGCAAAAACTGACAGATGAATACGTGTCAAAAATCGATGAGATCACAAAAGATAAAGAGAAAGAAATCATGGAAGTTTAATGAAAAACTCTGTACAATAGATAATAGTGAAAAGACCCTCTCATGTTTACAGGGGGTTTTTTTGTTAATACTGTTGTTATCTAGCAGGATATCACAGGAAAGCAACCTTTTGGGTGATGGAGGAATCTCATGCTCAATATACTCAAAAATTGGAAGAACCAGCATTCGGCTGCTTCCAATGAATCTTACACAAAAGAAAATATATTAAAGGGAGAAATTCCTGAACATATCGCCATTATTATGGACGGAAACGGCCGTTGGGCAAAAAAACGTGCCATGCCCCGCATCGCGGGCCATCATGAAGGCATGAAGGTAGTCAGGGAGACAACAAAGCTTGCAAGCGAACTTGGTGTCAAAGCATTGACTTTGTATGCTTTTTCTACTGAAAACTGGAAACGTCCAAAGCTTGAGGTTGATTTTCTGATGAAGCTGCCTGAAGAATTTTTGGGCACGTATCTTCCTGAATTGGTGGAAGAGAATGTTCAGGTGCGCATTACCGGTGATAAGAACGGTCTGCCCCCTCATACGATCCGCGCTGTGGAAAAAGCCATCAGCGATACGGAGCACAATGACGGACTTATTCTTAACTTTGCATTGAACTACGGGGGACGTGCGGAAATCGCAAATGCTGCCAAAAGAATCGCCGAGGAAGCAAAAAAAGGGACGCTCGACATTGAAGAAATCGATGAAAAGCTGTTTTCCGATTATTTAATGACCGAATCGCTGCAGGATCCCGATTTGCTGATTCGGACAAGCGGCGAGATCAGGCTGAGCAATTTCATGCTCTGGCAGCTTGCGTACAGCGAGTTTTTATTCACCGATGTTCTGTGGCCTGATTTTAAAGAAGTTCATTTCCTACAGGCCATCGGAGAGTATCAACGTCGAGGGAGAAGGTTTGGCGGAATTTAGAGGATGGTGCAGATGAAACAGAGAATATTGACGGGTGTTCTGGCAGCGGCGATTTTTTTGCCGCTCGTGATTTTGGGCGAGCTGCCGTTCACCTTGCTGGTCTACGCGATGGGCATATTGGCCCTATTTGAACTTTTGAGAATGAAAGGCATGAAGCTTTTGAGCCCCCCGGGCATCATAAGCCTCTTGCTGCTCATGATTTTATTAGTCCCGGCTCAATTTGGCGGAACCGTGGATATCACCGTCACGAAAGGGGAAACCGTGTTTTTGGCCGTGCTGCTCTTGCTTTCTTATACGGTCCTCAGCAAAAACTCGTTTTCTTTTGATGAAGCGGCTTTTGCTGCTTTGGCTGCAATCTATATCGGATTCGGTTTTTATTATTTTATCGAAATCAGAAGCATCGGTCTCAGCTATGTATTTTTTGCGATCGGCGTCGTCTGGTCGACGGATTCGGGCGCTTATTTTATCGGAAAGGCCCTCGGTAAGCGCAAGCTTTGGCCTGAGATCAGCCCCAACAAAACGATTGAAGGCTTTTGGGGAGGCATTTTGACGGCTGTCGTCTTTTCGGCCGTTTACCAGGCCGCAACAGGCTTTCCGCATTCGTATTTATTCGTGTTTTTGATCACCGTGCTTTTGTCGATCGTCGGGCAGCTCGGCGATTTGGCCGAATCTGCGTTCAAGCGGCATTACCAGGTGAAAGACTCCGGACGGATTCTTCCCGGACACGGCGGAATGCTCGACCGCTTTGACAGCTTTTTATTTGTCATGCCGGTTTTATACTTCTTGCTTGTTCTTTTTCAGCCGTTCGGGCTATGATAGAGAAGTACTGATAGCTAGAAAGAAACAGAGGTGCGGCAATTTTGAAGAACATATGTCTTTTGGGGGCGACAGGCTCCATCGGGGAACAGACGCTTGATGTCATAAAAGCGCACGGCGATAAATTTCGTCTTGCGGCGATGACGTTTGGCAAAAATGTAGAAAAAGCGGCTGAGATCATCGAAATGTTTAAACCGAAATACGTAGCCGCCGGTGATGAGCGTACATATAAAAAATTAAAACAGCTTTCTTTTTCCTACTCCTTTCAAACGGGAGTCGGGGAAGAAGCTTTAATGGAAGCGGCTGTTTTCCCGGAAGCGGATATCGTCGTCAACGCTCTTGTCGGAAGCGTCGGACTTATTCCGACGTTAAAGGCGATAGAGCATAAAAAAACAATTGCGCTTGCAAATAAGGAAACTCTTGTGACAGCCGGACATATAGTGAAAGAACATGCAAAACAATACGATGTTCCATTGCTGCCCGTCGACAGCGAGCATTCTGCGATTTTTCAATGCCTCCAGGGCGAAAATCCGAAACAGATCAAGCGCCTCGTCATCACGGCTTCGGGCGGAAGTTTCAGAGACAGAACGAGAAAAGAGCTGGAAGGCGTAACGGTCGAGGAAGCCCTCAACCATCCAAATTGGTCGATGGGTGCAAAAATTACGATCGATTCGGCTACAATGATGAATAAAGGACTCGAAGTCATAGAAGCGCACTGGCTTTTCGACCTGCCGTACGAACAGATCGATGTTCTGCTGCACAAGGAAAGCATCATCCATTCAATGGTCGAGTTTCATGACAGAAGCGTCATCGCCCAGCTCGGCACCCCCGATATGAGAGTGCCGATCCAATACGCGCTCAGCTATCCGAAGCGCCTGCCGTTTGAAGAAGCGAAATCTCTCGAGCTGTGGGAGATCGGCCAGCTGAATTTTGCCCAAGCTGATGTTGAAAGGTTCCGCTGCTTACAGTTCGCATATGAATCAGGCAAAATAGGCGGTACAATGCCGACCGTTTTAAATGCGGCCAATGAGGAAGCCGTTGCAGCGTTTCTGTCAGGCAGGATTACCTTTTTGGAAATCGAAGACATCATCGAAAAAGCATTGGAACGTCATCAGGCGATTGCAAAACCTAGCCTTCAGGAGATCCGTGAAGTGGACAAAGATGCCAGAAGGTTTGTCCAAACATTACTCACATAAGGTGGTATGTCCGTGAATACTGTGATAGCTTTTATTCTCATTTTTGGAACGCTCGTTTTTTTCCATGAGCTGGGCCATTTAATCCTTGCCCAAAGAGCGGGGATCCTGTGCCGGGAGTTTGCCATCGGCTTCGGCCCGAAGATCTTTTCGTTTAAGAAAAATGAGACCGTCTATACGATCCGCCTGTTTCCGATCGGCGGCTTTGTCCGGATGGCCGGCGAAGATCCCGAAATGGTCGAGGTGAAGCCGGGTTATACGGTCGGGCTTTTGTTCAACAAAGAAAATAAAGTCGAGAAAATCATTTTAAATCAAAAAGAAAAATATCCTGATGCATTGGTCATCGAAGTCGAAGAGGCCGATTTGGAGCACCAGATGAGAATTTCCGGCTATGAGCAAGGCAATGAGGATCAGCTCGTTTCCTTTTCCGTCAGTGAAACGTCATTTTTCATCGTCGACGGGGAAGAAGTGCAGGTTGCACCGTACAACCGCCAATTTCATTCGAAAACGGTCTGGCAGCGAATCAAAGCAATTGCAGCCGGTCCGATCATGAATTTTATTCTGGCTTACGTGATTCTCGTCATGCTCGGGTTGATGCAGGGCGTGCCTTCAGATGAGCCGGTGCTCGGAAAGCTGATCGACAACGGACGTGCAGCTGAAGCCGGACTCAAGGAAGGAGACCGCATCCAGACGATCAACGGAGAAAAAATGTCTTCGTGGACCGATATTGTCAACACGGTCAGGGAGCATCCGGAAAAGGAACTGAAGGTCGTTCTGACGCGCGACAATGTCAAGATGACGAAATATGTGACCCCTGAATCGGTCAAATCGGGGAAAGAAACCGTCGGCAGATTCGGCGCTTATAACCCTGTGCAAAAAGGCATGTTAACATCGATTTCATACGGCGCGACCGAAACTGTCGCTGTGGCGCAGAACATCGTCACAAGCCTAAGCAAAATCGTGACGGGCCAGTTTTCGATCGATATGCTGGCTGGACCTGTCGGCATCTATGATATGACAGAGCAAGTGGCGAAAACGGGTATCATCAACCTGCTGAAGCTTGCAGCCTTTTTAAGCATTAACCTCGGGATTGTCAACCTCCTGCCGATTCCGGCTTTGGACGGCGGAAGGCTGTTGTTTCTGTTGATTGAAGCGGTCCGCGGAAAGCCGATCAACCGGGAAAAAGAAGCATTTGTCGTATTCATCGGCGTGGCGTTTCTGATGCTGTTGATGCTTGTCGTTACATGGAACGACATCCAGCGTTTATTTTTATAAAAATGAATAAAAAGTAACCAATTGACATAAATGAGGTGCGAACGAAATGAGACAGAGCAGGACTCTAATTCCGACGCTCCGGGAAGTGCCGGCTGATGCGGAGGCGAAAAGCCATCAGCTCCTTCTCAGAGCGGGTTTTATCCGACAAAATACGAGCGGCGTATACAGCTATATGCCCCTTGCCAATAAAGTAATTCAAAAGATTCAGGCCATCGTCCGCGAAGAGATGGAAAACATCAACGCGGTTGAAATGCTGATGCCGGCGCTGCAGCAGGCTGAAACTTGGCAGGAATCCGGAAGATGGTATACATACGGACCTGAGCTGATGAGGCTGAAAGACCGCCACGGCCGCGAATTTGCGCTCGGCGCCACACACGAAGAGGTCATCACAAGCATCGTACGGGACGAAATCAAATCGTACAAGCGGCTTCCGCTGACCCTCTATCAGATCCAATCCAAATTCCGCGATGAAAAGCGTCCGCGTTTCGGATTGCTGAGAGGCCGCGAATTCATCATGAAAGACGCGTATTCTTTCCATTCATCTGCTGAAAGCCTTGATAAGACATACAACGATATGTATCAGGCTTACATGAACGTCTTTACGAGATGCGGATTGAATTTCAGGCCGGTTATCGCCGACTCCGGCGCAATGGGCGGAAAGGACACGCATGAATTCATGGCGCTATCCGATGTCGGGGAAGATACGATTGCCTATTCAGATCAGTCGTCATATGCTGCCAACATCGAAATGGCAGAAGTGCTGGAATCCGCTGAAGCCAAAAACGAAGACATGAAAGAGCTCCAGGAAGTCCATACGCCAGGCGTGAAAACGATTGAAGAGCTTGCCGGATTTTTACATGTATCCCCGTCAGACTGCATCAAATCGATGCTGCTGAAGGCGGACGACCGCTTCGTCCTCGTCTTGACAAGAGGGGATCATGAAGTGAACGATATTAAGGTGAAAAATCTGCTGAACGCGCAAACGATCGAATTCGCAAGCGCTGAAGAAGTCCAATTGGTCATCGGGACAGAGCCGGGCTTTGTCGGACCGATAGGCCTTAACCCGGACATCGAGGTATACGCCGATTTCGCCGTAAAAGCGATGGCAAATGCAGCCGCAGGCGCGAACAAAGCTGACTACCATTATCAAAACGTCAATATCAGCCGCGATGCGGGCAATGTCACATACGCTGACCTCCGATTCATCCAGGAGGGAGATCCGTCCCCTGACGGCAAAGGGACGATCCGCTTTGCAAAGGGAATCGAAGTCGGACAGGTATTCAAACTCGGCACCCGCTATTCAGAAGCGATGGATGCGACATTCCTTGACGAAAACGGCCGCGCCAAACCGATGCTGATGGGCTGCTACGGAATCGGTATTTCACGGACGCTTTCCGCCATCGTCGAACAGCATCACGACGAGAAAGGCCTGATCTGGCCGCTGAGCGTGAGCCCGTATGACCTTCACATTCTCGCGCTCAACATGAAAAATGACGCACAGGCCGAGCTTGCTGAACGATTATACGGCGAATGTAAAGAGAAGGGTTATGACGTTTTATTTGACGACAGGGCTGAGAGGGCCGGCGTAAAATTTGCGGACTCCGATCTCATCGGCCTTCCGATCCGTATCACGGTCGGAAAGCGTGCTGACGAAGGCATTGTCGAAGTGAAGATCCGCAAAACCGGGGAGACTTTTGAAGTCGCAGCCGGCGAGCTTTCAGACTTCATCGAAAAGCAAATCAAGAGCTTATCTTCACATTCATAAACGTGTTACACTAATGTAAAGGAAGGTACCTCGGGAATCCCTGAGGTACCTTCCATTATGATTTTCTTTTAGGGAGGAATCTGTCTTGGAAGACCAGCTTTCTGTCAACAGAAGACAGTTTCAAATTCTTCTGCAGCAGCTGAATTTTACCGAAGATACAGTAATCCGCCATCTTGAAGGCGGGCAGATCATCAAGCTTACCGTTCATAAAAACAAGAAGACCTGGCATTTCCACTTTCAATTTAAAGCCGTGCTGCCGTATCAGGTTTTCGAACGGTTTCATCACCAGCTGACACGCACCTTTTCCCATATTGCACAAGTGACATGCTCAATCGAAGCCGAAGACCGGACGGTGGACGAGCGGCTCATCCAGGACTACTGGACGCGCTGCATTCAAGAATTAGACGGCATTTCTCCGCCGATTTTAACGCTTTTGAATGAGCAAAAGCCTAAACTTTCAGGGAACAAACTCGTACTGAAAACGAAAACAGATACAGAAGCTTCGGCACTGAAGAAAAAATACGCTTCACTCATTCAGGCAAGCTACCGGACGTTCGGGTTTCCCGAGCTTCAGCTCGAGACTGAAATTTTCGTATCAGATCAAGAGATTCAGAAATTCAGAGAACAAAAGCTGGCTGAAGACAAGGAACGCGCCCTTCAGGCCTTAATCGAAATGGAAAAGCAGGATAAAGAAAGCGCTGAAGATGAGGCGCCGCAAGGGCCGCTGCAAATCGGCTATCCGATCAAAGACACGGAAGAAATCAGGACGCTTGACAGCATCATGGATGAAGAGCGGAGAATTACGGTTCAAGGGTATGTGTTTGATGCTGAAACAAGGGAGCTCAAGAGCGGCAGAACGCTTTGCATCTTTAAAATCACAGATTATACGAACAGCATCCTCATCAAAATGTTCGCCCGCGAGAAAGAGGACGCAAACCTGATGAAATCCTTGAAAAAAGGGATGTGGGTCAAGGCGCGGGGAAGCATTCAAAACGACACGTTCGTCCGCGATTTAGTTATGATCGCCAACGATGTAAATGAAATCAAAGCGAAAACGCGCGAAGATACCGCACCGGATGACGAAAAACGGGTTGAACTTCACCTTCATTCGCCGATGAGCCAAATGGATGCCGTTACAAGCATCGGCAAGCTTGTCGAACAGGCGAAAAAATGGAACCATTCCGCCATCGCAATTACGGATCACGCCGTCGTACAGTCGTTTCCGGATGCGTATGCGGCAAGCAAAAAACACGGCGTGAAAATGATCTACGGCCTTGAAGCGAATCTCGTAGATGACGGCGTGCCGATCGCTTACAACCCCGCGCACCGTCTTTTAGAAGAGGAAACCTATGTCGTATTTGACGTCGAAACGACGGGGCTGTCCGCGGTATACGATACGATCATCGAATTGGCCGCTGTAAAAGTAAAAGGCGGGGAAATCATCGAGCGTTTTGAAAGGTTTGCTAACCCGCATCGTCCTTTATCAGCTACCATCATTGAGCTGACGGGAATTACGGACGATATGCTCAAAGACGCACCAGATGTTGAAGAAGTGATCAGGGATTTTAAGGAATGGATCGGAGACCACACGCTTGTCGCCCACAATGCGAGTTTTGACATGGGGTTCATCAATGTCGCCTATAAGCGGCTTCTGAAAACCGAAAAAGCGCAAAACCCTGTCATCGATACGCTGGAACTTGGACGTTTTCTCTACCCTGAGTTCAAAAACCACAGACTGAATACGCTCTGTAAAAAGTTCGATATCGAGCTCACGCAGCACCACAGGGCGATTTATGATACGGAAGCGACGGGCTATCTCCTCGTGAAAATGCTTAAAGACGCGGCTGAAAAAAATATTTTGTATCATGACCAGCTCAATGAAAACATGGGGCAGTCGAATGCGTATCAGCGCTCAAGACCTTATCATGCGACACTTTTGGCGGTAAACGAAACAGGCTTAAAAAACCTGTTCAAACTCGTTTCACTTTCACACATCAACTATTTTTACAGGGTGCCGAGAATTCCGCGGTCACAGCTGGAAAAGCACAGAGAAGGCCTGTTAGTCGGCTCGGCGTGCGACAAAGGCGAAGTATTTGAAGGCATGATGCAGAAATCGCCGGAAGAGGTCGAGGAGATCGCTTCGTTCTATGACTATCTTGAAGTGATGCCGCCTGAAGTCTACCGCCATCTGCTCGAGCTTGAGCTGGTCAGGGATGAAAAATCGCTCAAGGAAATCATTACAAACATCACAAAGCTTGGGGACAAGCTGAACATACCCGTCGTGGCAACAGGAAATGTGCATTACTTAAATCCGGAGGACAAAATCTACAGAAAGATTTTGATTTCCTCGCAGGGCGGGGCAAATCCGCTGAACAGGCATGAGCTGCCGAACGTTCATTTCCGTTCGACGGATGAAATGCTTGAAGCCTTTTCATTCTTGGACAAGGAAAAAGCGAAAGAAATCGTTGTGACGAATACGCGGATGATCAGCGAAAAAATCGAAGAAATCAAACCGATCAAAGACGATCTCTATACGCCGAAGATCGAAGGGGCAGATGAAGAAATCCGCAACATGAGCTATGAAAAAGCGAAAAGCATTTACGGCGAAAATTTGCCCGAGATTGTGGAGAAGCGTATCGAAAAAGAGCTGAAAAGCATTATCGGCCACGGATTTGCCGTTATTTATCTGATTTCCCACAAGCTCGTAAAACGCTCTCTTGATGACGGTTATCTCGTCGGCTCAAGGGGATCGGTCGGTTCTTCACTCGTTGCGACATTGACTGAAATTACCGAGGTTAATCCGCTGCCTCCGCACTACGTCTGTCCTGATTGCTGCCATTCGGAATTTTTCAATGACGGATCTGTCGGCTCGGGATTCGACTTGCCTGACAAAGACTGTCCGAAATGCGGGGCCGTCTATAAAAAAGACGGGCACGATATTCCGTTCGAAACGTTCCTGGGCTTTAAAGGGGACAAGGTTCCGGATATCGATTTGAACTTCTCCGGGGAATATCAGCCCCGCGCCCACAATTACACGAAAGTGCTGTTCGGGGAAGATAACGTCTACCGCGCGGGAACGATCGGCACGGTTGCCGAAAAAACGGCTTACGGATATGTCAAAGGGTATGCGAACGATAACAATCTGCATATACGCGGGGCGGAAATCGACCGCCTTGTGCAGGGGTGCACCGGCGTTAAGCGGACGACGGGCCAGCACCCGGGCGGAATCATCGTCGTTCCGGACTATATGGATATTTACGATTTTTCACCGATCCAGTTTCCGGCAGATGCCACCGATTCAGAATGGAAAACGACCCACTTCGACTTCCATTCGATTCACGACAATCTGCTGAAGCTTGATATTCTTGGACACGATGATCCGACGGTGATCCGCATGCTTCAGGATTTAAGCGGAATCGATCCGAAGACGATTCCGACCGATGATCCGGAAGTCATGAAAATCTTCCAGGGGCCTGAGTCTTTAGGCGTCACAGAAGAGCAGATCGGCTGTAAAACCGGTACGCTCGGAATCCCTGAATTCGGAACCCGTTTCGTCAGACAGATGCTTGAGGATACAAAGCCTACGACATTTTCCGAGCTCGTCCAGATTTCCGGACTTTCTCACGGCACGGACGTCTGGCTCGGGAACGCACAGGAGCTCATTCATAATAATATATGCGAGCTGAGCGAGGTTATCGGATGCCGCGACGATATTATGGTGTATCTCATCTATCAGGGCCTTGAACCTTCCCTGGCCTTTAAAATTATGGAGTTTGTCCGGAAAGGGAAAGGCTTGACACCGGAGTGGGAAGAAGAAATGAGGAATAATAATGTTCCCGAGTGGTACATCGATTCATGCAAGAAAATCAAATACATGTTCCCGAAAGCCCACGCCACCGCCTATGTGCTGATGGCCGTCCGGATCGCATATTTTAAAGTGCACCACCCTCTGCTTTATTACGCGGCATACTTTACGGTCCGCGCCGATGATTTCGATATCGATACGATGATCAAAGGCTCGACCGCGATCAGAGCCGTCATGGATGACATCAACAGCAAGGGGCTTGACGCTTCTCCGAAAGAGAAAAGCTTGCTTACCGTGCTTGAGCTGGCGCTTGAAATGTGTGAAAGGGGATTTTCTTTCCAAAAGGTGGATTTATACAGGTCAAGCGCCTCAGAATTTATTATTGACGGCAACAGCCTGATCCCTCCTTTCAACTCCATTCCGGGCCTTGGTACAAACGCCGCTTTAAATATTGTCAAGGCAAGGGAGGAAGGCGAATTTCTTTCAAAAGAAGATTTGCAAAAAAGGGGAAAGGTTTCGAAAACCCTTATGGAATACTTGGAGCGGCACGGCTGCTTAGAGTCGCTTCCGGAACAGAATCAGCTTTCTTTATTCTAAAACTGCCGGCTTTGTCGGCAGTTTTTTTGTTAGGTTTTCTTCGAATAGGACAGATGCAGGAGGAAATGCCTCATTCTGCATAAAGGGCTGCCAGATCCATTGACATAAAATATACAATAATGTTAATATCTTCAAAAGAATCTCAGATTTGAAGACAAAAAGCTATCAATCTCTTTAGTTTGTTTCTCGTTTAAACAAACTAAGTTTTTATACAGTACACCATTTCCCCATGTTAACCGCCCCCTCAAAAAAGGTTGCATTCAGAATCTCTCTGTTATTGGCAGACACTATGAGCTTTAACTGAAAGGAGGTGAGGAGGATGTAGCAAACTTTTAGTTTTATCGGTAAACAGAGGTGAGGGGGATGAATCATGTGAAACGGACCGTTTTTTCAAAAATGAAAGCGCTTTTCTCGCTTGCTGTACTTTTGGCCGCCGCGGTTATGATGCCGTTTTCTGAAAGGGACAGTACGGCATATGCGGCGGACAATCAGCAAAATTACGCTGAGCTCCTGCAAAAGTCGATCTTGTTTTATGAAGCGCAGCGCTCAGGCAAACTCCCCGACAACAGCCGGCTGAATTGGAGAGGCGATTCAGGGCTTGATGACGGAAAGGACGCCGGCCGCGATTTAACCGGCGGATGGTATGATGCCGGAGATCATGTGAAGTTCGGGCTGCCGATGGCGTATTCTGCCGCCGTTTTAGCCTGGTCGGTTTATGAATACCGCGATGCGTATATAGCAGCCGGACAGCTCGGGGCGATTTTGGACAATTTAAAATGGGCGACGGATTATTTTATTAAAGCGCATACAGCTCCTAACGAATATTGGGGGCAGGTCGGCAATGGAGCCGCTGACCACGGCTGGTGGGGGCCGGCTGAAGTCATGCCGATGAAGCGTCCCGCCTACAAGATTGATGCCGGCTGCCCCGGTTCGGATTTAGCAGGCGGTACCGCTGCTGCCCTCGCTGCAGCTTCAATCGTCTTTCAGCCGACAGATTCCTCATATGCCGCGACACTTATAACGCACGCGAAGCAGCTGTATGATTTCGCTGACCGATACCGCGGCAAATATTCCGACTGTATCACAGATGCCCGGCAATATTACAATTCGTGGAGCGGGTATAAGGACGAATTGACATGGGGAGCCGTATGGCTGTATCTGGCAACCGATGAAGAGCGATATCTGGACAAAGCGCTCTCTTCGGTCAACGACTGGGGAGATCCGGCAAGCTGGCCTTACCGCTGGACCATTTCGTGGGATGACGTCACATACGGGGCACAGCTCCTGTTGGCACGTCTGACGAACGATTCCCGCTTTACCGCGAGTGTCGAGCGCAACCTTGATTACTGGTCAACCGGCTACAAGCATGACGGAAGCACGGAAAGAATCACATATACGCCGGGAGGGCTGGCGTGGCTTGAACAGTGGGGCTCGCTCCGTTATGCATCAAATGCCGCGTTTCTCGCGTTTGTTTATTCAGATTGGGTAAAAGACGAGGCTAAAGCGAAAAGGTATCGCGATTTTGCCGAACAGCAAATCAACTATATGCTTGGAGACAATCCGGGGAAGCGCAGCTTCGTTGTCGGCTATGGAACAAATCCGCCGAAACATCCGCATCACCGGACTGCACACGGGTCATGGGCCGACAATATGAACGTGCCTGAAAACCACCGGCATACGCTTTACGGAGCACTGGTCGGCGGACCGGGAAGAGACGATTCATACCGGGATGAGACATCAGACTATGTATCAAACGAGGTAGCGATTGACTACAATGCCGCTTTTACGGGGAATATTGCGAAAATGTATGAACTGCATGGAGTGGGACAATTGCCGCTGCCCGGCTTCCCTGAAAACGAAACGCCGGATGACGAGTTTTTTGCAGAAGCGTCCGTCAACAGCTCAGGAATCAATTTCACCGAAATACGGGTGCAGCTCAACAACCGGTCGGGATGGCCGGCAAGAAAATCCGATCAACTGTCTTTCCGCTATTACATTGACCTTACTGAAGCGGCGGGTGCCGGATATTCAGCCGACGACATCAAAGTCGCACTCGGAGGATATCACGAGGGGGCAACCGTGTCTCAGCTGAAGCCTTATGATGCAAAGAATCACGTTTACTACACGGAAGTCAGCTTCAGCGGTGTGCCGATTTATCCGGGCGGACAATCGGCTCACAAAAAGGAAGCGCAATTTCGCATTTCGGCACCGTCGGGAACGGCCTTTTGGAATCCGAATAACGATTACTCCTACCAAGGACTGTCATATATGCTTGCGAAAACCCGGTATATCCCTGTTTATGATGGAGGACGGCTCGTATTCGGAAACGAGCCGAAGTAAAAAGCCGGGATGGAAACCCGGCGTGCAAAACATGGAGAAGCTTTAAAAGGAGGACACACCATGGACAACAAAACCCGTTTTATGCAATTGTATGAGCAGATTAAAAATCCGAATAACGGTTATTTTTCCCCGGAGGGCATTCCGTACCACTCCATTGAAACACTCATCTGTGAAGCTCCGGACTACGGCCATATGACGACATCTGAAGCATACAGCTATTGGCTGTGGCTCGAAGCGATGTACGGGCGTTACACGCAAGACTGGGCTAAGCTTGAAGCCGCTTGGGACAACATGGAGAAATATATCATCCCCGTCAATGAAGGAGACGGAAAAGAAGAACAGCCGACGATGCGCTACTACAACCCTTCAAGCCCTGCCACATACGCCGCTGAACATCCCTTTCCTGACCGCTACCCGTCGCCTCTTACCGGACAGTATCCCGCAGGAAACGACCCGCTTGACGCCGAGCTGAAAGCCACATACGGAAGCAATGAAACGTATTTGATGCACTGGCTGCTGGACGTTGACAACTGGTATGGATTCGGCAATCTTCTGAACCCTTCCCATACTGCTGCCTACGTCAACACTTATCAGCGCGGAGAACAGGAATCAGTCTGGGAAACGATTCCGCATCCGTCCCAGGATGATCAGACCTTTGGAAAAGCAAATGAAGGGTTTATGAGCCTGTTCACAAAAGAAAATCAGGCGCCTGCTCCGCAATGGCGCTACACGAACGCGACGGATGCCGATGCCCGCGCCATTCAGGCGATGTACTGGGCAAAGCAGTGGGGCTACAACAATTCAACGTATTTGAACAAAGCCAAAAAGATGGGGGACTTTCTCCGCTACGGCATGTATGATAAATATTTCCAAAGGATTGGGAGCGCTTCTGGAGGATCGCCGCAAAGGGGATCGGGCAAAGACGCCTGCCATTATTTAATGGCATGGTACACCGCATGGGGAGGCGGGCTCGGACAGTATGCGAACTGGGCTTGGCGGATCGGCGCAAGCCATGTGCATCAAGGCTATCAAAATCCGGTTGCCTCATATGCGCTGTCTACGTCTGAAGGTGGCCTGATTCCAAATTCGCCTTCGGCGCGCGCCGACTGGGAAACCGCGCTGAAACGGCAGCTTGAACTGTATACGTGGCTGCTTTCTTCAGAAGGTGCGATCGCCGGCGGCGCTACAAACAGCTGGAACGGCAACTACAGCCGGTATCCGGAGGATGTCAGCACGTTTTATGGCATGGCGTACACAGAAGCGCCGGTTTACCATGATCCGCCTTCAAACAATTGGTTCGGCATGCAAGCCTGGCCGATGGAAAGGGTCGCTGAACTGTATTATATTTTGGCTGCAAAAGGCGACACATCTTCCGAGAATTTTAAAATGGCAAAGACCGTCATTGAAAAATGGACCGCTTATTCGATGGACTATGTTTTTGTTAACGAACGTCCGCTGTCAGACGATGAGGGCTATTATTTGAATGAAGCGGGAGAAAGAATTTACGGCGGCAACAACCCGAATGTTGCCACAGAGCCTGATCCGGGCGAATTTTGGATTCCGTCCAATCTAGAATGGAGCGGTCAGCCCGACACGTGGAAAGGTTTCGCTTCCTTTACGGGCAACCCGGGGCTGCACGTTACGACAAAGAGCCCGTCACAGGATGTCGGTGTTCTCGGAAGCTATATTAAAACGCTTGTTTTCTTTGCGGCTGGAACAAAAGCCGAAACAGGAAGCTTCACCGCTCTCGGAAACCGCGCCAAAAACCTCGCGAAAGGCCTGCTCGATTCGGCGTGGAATAAAAATGACGGGATCGGTATTGCGGCAGAGGAAGAGCATGCCGATTACGTCCGCTACTTTACGGAGGAAATCTACTTCCCGAACGGCTGGAGCGGAAGGAACGGCCAGGGAAACACCATCCCCGGACCGAATACCGTGCCGTCCGACCCTGCTAAAGGAGGAAACGGCGTCTATATCAGCCATACGGATCTCCGTCCAAAGATCAAAAACGATCCGAAATGGACTTATTTGGAAAACAAATACCGAACATCGTGGAACCCGGATACCGGCAAATGGGAAAATGGTCTGCCGACATTCATTTACCACCGTTTTTGGTCCCAAGTCGACATCGCGACAGCGTATGCCGAGTATGACCGCTTAATCGGAGATGCGTAGAGAACTCAGCATATTTTTGAAAACGCTTTAAATAGAGGCGGTGCTGACCTTAAGCGAACGGCGCCGCCGCTTTACTCTACAAATAAAGATGCGAAATAAGGAGGATAAAAGATTGAGAGATAAGTGCATAAAATCGATCATCGTCTTATTTTTGTTCATGGGAACGGCTGCTCTTGGCGCGATTCCGGCCTCGGGAACAGAAAGGGAAACAAAAGCGACAGTTGAGAATAAACCGTTAGACCTTTTGGAAAAGATGAGCCCCGGCTGGAATCTCGGCAACACGCTTGATGCCGTCCCCACCGAAGGCTCATGGAACAACCCGCCTGTTCAGGAGCACACATTTGACGATATTCGCGAGGCAGGGTTTAAAAGCGTCAGAATTCCCGTGACCTGGGATTCGCATATCGGCGGCGCTCCGGATTACAAGATTGCCCCGGAGTGGATGAATCGGGTGGAACAAGTCACAGACTGGGCGTTAAAAAGAGACTTCTATGTCGTATTAAATGTCCATCACGATTCATGGCTGTGGATCAACCGCATGGGAAGCAGCCAGCAGGAAACGCTGGAAAAACTGGGTAAAGTATGGACACAGATCGCAGACCGCTTCAAAAACAAAAGCGACCGTCTGCTCTTTGAAATCGTCAATGAACCGACGGGAATGAGCGCCTATCAATTGAATCTCCTCAACCGTGAGATGTTGAGGATGATCCGCGCTACAGGCGGGCAAAATGCCGAGCGTCTCGTTATCGTCGGCGGGCTGGAAGACAACAAGGATGAGCTGCTCAATACATTTGAACCGCCTGATGATGACAGAATCGTGCTGACCTTCCACTACTATTCCCCATGGGACTATGTCTCCAACTGGTGGGGCCGGACGACTTGGGGAACGTCCAAAGATATCGAAGACATGGAGCGGGATATTAAACCGGTTTATGAAACATTCGTTGCGAAAGGTTATCCGGTCATTATCGGCGAGTACGGGACGCTGGGCGCCAATGAGAAGTATTCCAAGCGTCTTTACCACGATGCGCTTGTCGGACTGGCTCACAAATATCAAATGGTCACCATGTGGTGGGATAATGGGAATGACCAGTTCGACCGGACAACAAGAACCTGGCGCGATCCGGTTGTAAAAGACATCGTCATTCAAGCGGGGCGGGGCATCTCTAATGCCATCGTCAATCCGGGAGACCTTTATATCAGAAAAGGGCAGTCCATCACCGATCAGACGATGGAAATCCGCCTGAGCGGAAACAAGTTTGCGGGAATCCGGCACCGATCGGAACAATTGCAAAACGGAACTGATTATACGGTCTCCGGACAGTCGGTGACGATCAAAGCATCATATTTGGCAAAGCTCATTGACGGATCGCCGGCATTCGGAACGAAGGCAGAGCTTACCTTTGCGTTTGACAAAGGAGCGAGCCAGGTGGCCGACGTGATTCTGTATGGCGCGCCGAAGCTTGAGAAAGATGAGTTTACGATCAGCAGGTCGAATATCAAGGGAGATTTGGAAATCCCCGCTTCTTTAAACGGGACGAAGCTCGCCACCGTTAAAGGTGTCGTGGACTCGACCGGCAGGCCGGTTCTTGAAGACGTATGGTCATGGACGCCATACTTGAACTATGACGAAGATTTTTATGAAAAAGCCGGGAAGCTGTATCTCAGAGAGCGCGTTTTACACTTCTTGAAGAGCGATTCGACCTTTACATTTGAAATGTGGCCGAAGGGTGTCGAAGTAGCCGTGAAAGTGAAAGTCACGCCTTAAAGAAACGGGCGATTAAAAAGACAGGGAGCGGCGGCGAAAATCAGATGCCGCCGTCACCTCAGTGAAAGCGGGGAGAACCATGAAAGCGCGAAAAATGTTGCTGCACTTGCTGATGGTGCTGTTAGCGGCATGTTCGGCCATGCTGCCCGGCGATAACCGGGCATTTGCCGCATCTCCTTTTGTGGAGACATCGGGAACAATTTTTAAATTGAACGGAAAAGATTTTTATTTTGCAGGAACCAATAACTATTATTTTCACTACAAATCTAAAAAAATGGTCGATGATGTATTTGAAGATATGAAAGCGATGAATCTGAAAGTGATCCGGATTTGGGGCTTTCTTGACGGCACGCCGCAAGAAAACTCCGTCATGCAGCCAAGGCCCGGGGTATTCGATGAATCAGGCTTTTCAAAGCTTGATTACGCCATTTACAAAGCGGGCCAGACCGGGATAAAACTGGTCATTCCCTTTGTGAACAACTGGGACGATTTCGGCGGGATGAATCAATACGTCAGATGGTTTCAGGCTTCCGGACATGATGCGTTTTATACCCATCCCGGCATTAAACAGGCTTATAAAGATTATGTCGCTTATATGCTGAACCGGGTAAACACTTATACGGGCGTAAAGTATAAGGACGATCCCGCCATTATGACATGGGAACTGGCAAACGAGCCAAGGGTTCAGTCGGATAATAGCGGCGACACGCTCATTGAATGGGCTGATGAAATGAGCGCATTTATTAAATCAATCGATCAAAACCATCTTGTCGCGGCAGGAGATGAAGGGTTTTATCGGATTGAAGGCCATCCGGACTGGACATACGGAGGCGGAGAAGGCGTTGACTGGAAGCGGCTGACCGCCTTGCCCGGCATTGATTACGGAACCTTCCACCTGTATCCCGACCATTGGGGCAAAACCGCGGAATGGGGAAACCGGTGGATTTTGGATCATATTCGTGACGGAAACGAAATCGGCAAGCCCGTCGTTCTGGAGGAATACGGCTACCTGGACAAAGCGAGGCGGGATGCCGTCTACAGCACCTGGCTTGATATCATCGAGTCACAGGGCGGCGCCGGAAGCCAATTTTGGATTTTAACCGGCATTCAGGACGACGGCACCCTTTATCCGGATTATGACGGCTTCCGGATTATTCATCCGAGTACGTCTGCTTCCGTCATTTCAGAACATGCGGAGCGAATGAACGAAAAGTCGTTCAAAATAAAGGAGAAAACCGCAACCGATTTGCAATAAAAATATGGTTATGGTATAGTTTTATTGGAAATGCTAACGATAGCCGAGGCGAAGAGTGGGGAAACCCGCTCTTTTGTATTGAACAGGCAATTTTGTCTCGACATGTTCATCGTCTTTTCTTTAGCCCCTGCTTCTTAAAAAGCGGGGTTTTTACGAGAGAGCTGATGAATGGGAGCCTGCACAAGGAGGAAAAGTATGAGTAGCAAAGTGGTCGAAACAGCAAGCGAAATGGTTCAGCCCATATTAGACAATCTTCAGCTTGAACTCGTTGACATCGAATTTGTCAAGGAAGGGCAAAACTGGTTCCTTCGCGTGTTTATTGATTCTGATGACGGCGTCGACATCGAAGAATGTGCAAAGGTTAGCGAAGCGCTGAGTGAAAAGCTTGACGAGGCTGATCCGATTCAGCAGAACTACTTTCTTGAAGTATCATCTCCCGGAGCGGAACGGCCTTTAAAGAAAGAAGCCGATTTCACGAAAGCGCTCGGAAAAAACGTATACATTAAGACGTACGAACCTATTGAAGGCAATAAAGAATTCGAAGGCGAGCTTTCTGCATTTGACGGTGAAACCGTAGAAATTACAGTCACGATCAAAACACGGCAGAAAAAAATCCAGATACCGTACGAAAAAATAGCAAAAGCAAGGCTGGCTGTTTCGTTCAATTAATTTTTGACTGTTTAAGGGGGAAACCATAAACATGAGTAGTGAGTTGTTAGATGCCCTGACTGTTCTTGAGAAAGAAAAGGGAATCAGTAAGGAAATTATTATTGATGCAATTGAGGCTGCGCTCATTTCCGCATACAAGCGGAACTTTAACCAGGCGCAGAATGTCAGGGTCGATTTAAACCGCGACACCGGCACAATCCGCGTTTTCGCACGCAAGGACGTCGTGGACGAAGTCTATGATCCGCGCCTTGAAATCTCGATTGAAAACGCAAGAAACATCAACCCGAACTATATTGTCGGGGACGTCGTGGAAATAGAAGTTACCCCGAAAGATTTCGGCCGCATCGCCGCCCAGACGGCGAAGCAGGTGGTTACCCAGCGCGTCCGCGAAGCCGAGCGGGGCGTCATCTATTCAGAATTTATCGACCGTGAAGAAGATATCATGACAGGCATCGTCCAGCGGATCGACAATAAGTTCATCTACGTTTCTCTGGGCAAAATCGAGGCGCTATTGCCCGTCTCTGAACAAATGCCGAACGAGGTCTACAAGCCTCACGACCGGATCAAAGTGTACATCACAAAGGTCGAGAAAACGACGAAGGGTCCGCAGATTTATGTTTCAAGAACTCATCCCGGATTATTAAAGCGCCTCTTCGAAATCGAAGTTCCTGAAATCTACGATGGAACCGTCGAGCTTAAGTCTGTGGCGAGAGAAGCAGGAGACCGCTCGAAAATCTCCGTCCGGACGGACGATCCAGACATCGATCCGGTCGGCGCCTGCGTCGGCCCTAAAGGACAGCGCGTGCAAGCGATCGTCAATGAACTGAAAGGCGAGAAAATCGACATTGTCCACTGGTCAAGCGATCCCGTCGAATTTGTCGCAAATGCGCTGAGCCCTTCCAAAGTCCTTGATGTCATCGTCAATGAGGAAGACAAGGCGACAACCGTCATCGTCCCTGATTACCAGCTTTCGCTCGCCATCGGCAAAAGGGGCCAAAACGCCCGGCTGGCCGCAAAGCTGACAAGCTGGAAAATCGATATTAAAAGCGAAACTGATGCAAGGGAACTTGGGATTTATCCAAGGGAGCTTGAAGAAGAGTCTGAAGAGCTCTTTTTAGAGAGCGAAACTCCAGAAACGGATGAATAAGAGGTGACCTTTGGTGAAAAGCCGAAAGAAGATCCCGCTTCGAAAATGCGTCGTAACAGGGGAAATGAAGCCTAAAAAGGAGCTCATCCGCGTCGTCCGCTCCAAAGAAGGGGAAGTTTCAGTAGACCCGACTGGCAAAAAGAACGGCCGGGGAGCTTACCTTACGCTTGATAAAGACGTAATCTTAACCGCAAAAAAGAAAAACAGCTTAGCAAATCAGCTTCAGGCACAAATTGATGATCAGATTTTTGATGAATTGCTGGAACTGGCGGAAAAGGAGACCAGATAGATGTCGGAATCAGAGTGGTTTTCCTTGCTGGGCCTGGCGAATCGAGCTCGAAAGGTCGTGTCCGGAGAAGACCTGGTTGTGAAGGAAATCAGGCATTTGCGCGCAAAGCTTGTTTTGCTTGCAGAAGACGCATCAGCCAACACGGAGAAAAAGGTAACCGACAAATGCAAGTACTACGGCGTGCCGTGTAAAAAAGTCGGAGACCGTACGATTCTCGGCCGTGCAATCGGCAAAGAATCCCGTGTGGCAGTGGCCGTCACTGATCAAGGCTTTGCGCAAACGTTGCTCCGAAAGCTCGATTAATTTTTTTGGGGGTGAACGAATGGCTAAAATGAGAGTTTATGAATATGCAAAAGCCATAAATGTTTCAAGTAAGGATGTCATCGCGTCATTGAAAGATATGAATATCGAAGTCAATAACCATATGGCAATGATTGAAGAAAGTGCAATCAAACAGCTTGATAAAAAATTCAAAAAAGGCGCCGGACAGCCTGCGGGAAACAAGCAGGCCGAAAACAAAAAAAGCGCCGATCGAAGCGGCCAAAAACCTCAGCAAGAAGCCGCAAAACAGAATGCCGGAACTAAGCCAAAGAAAAATCGAGACGGAAAGAAGAATAACGTGCAAAATACTCAATTTAACAACAAAAACAAGAAGAAAAACAACAACAACAAAAAAAACAAGCGCAATAGAAACCATCATTCTCCGCAGGAGAAGCAGGTTAAACCGAAAAAGGAACTGCCTGAAAAAATCTCGTTTACAAATTCAATGACGGTCGGCCAGCTGGCCGAAGAACTCGGCAAAGAGCCGTCAGAAATCATTAAAAAACTGATGCTGCTCGGAACTATGGCGACGATCAACCAGGATCTCGACAAAGATACGGTTGAACTGATCGCTTCCGAATACGGCGTTGAAGTCGAAGAAGTGATCGTCCACGAAGAAACCGAATTTGAAAAGTACGAGGAGCCTGATCGCGAAGAAGATCTTGAAATCCGTCCGCCTGTCGTGACGATCATGGGTCACGTTGACCACGGAAAAACGACGCTTCTTGACAGCATCCGCAAAACGAAGGTTGTCGAAGGAGAAGCAGGGGGTATCACGCAGCATATCGGCGCTTATCAAATCGAAGAAAACGGCAAAAAAATCACGTTCCTCGATACGCCGGGACACGCCGCATTCACGACAATGCGCGCCCGCGGAGCGGAAGTCACCGATATTACGATTCTCGTCGTCGCGGCTGATGACGGGGTTATGCCTCAGACGGTCGAAGCGATCAACCACGCAAAAGCCGCAGAGGTGCCGATTATCGTCGCCGTTAATAAAATCGATAAACCGACGGCAAACCCGGACCGCGTCATGCAAGAGCTGACAGAGCACGGCCTCGTTCCGGAAGCATGGGGAGGAGACACGATTTTCGTTCCGCTTTCCGCTCTTTCAGGCGAAGGAATCGACGAGCTGATTGAAATGATTCTGCTTGTCAGCGAAGTAGAGGAGCTTAAAGCGAATCCAAACCGCAGGGCGAAAGGTACGGTCATCGAAGCCGAACTTGATAAAGGAAAAGGCTCTGTGGCAACATTGCTCGTCCAAAACGGAACGCTTCGCGTCGGAGATCCGATCGTTGTCGGAAACACGTTCGGCCGCGTGCGTGCGATGGTCAACGATGTCGGCAGACGCGTCAAAGCGGCCGGCCCGTCAACTCCTGTTGAAATCACAGGTCTTAACGAAGTTCCGAACGCCGGGGATCAGTTCCTTGTCTTCAAAGACGAAAAAACGGCCCGCTCGGTCGGTGAAGCGCGCGCTTCCAAACAGCTTGAAGAACAGCGCAGCGATAAAGCGAAGCTCAGCCTTGACGACTTATTTGAACAGATCAAACAAGGAGACGTCAAAGATATCAATCTTGTCGTAAAAGCCGATGTTCAAGGCTCTGTTGAAGCGCTGGCGGCAGCTCTTCAAAAAATCGAAGTGGAAGGCGTCAGGGTAAAAATCATTCATACAGGCGTCGGCGCGATTACCGAATCAGATATCATTTTGGCTTCCGCGTCAAATGCGATCGTTATCGGGTTTAATGTAAGACCTGACGGTAATGCTAAGAGTACCGCCGAAGCCGAAAATGTGGATATCCGCCTTCACCGCATCATCTATAAAGTCATCGACGAAATTGAAGCAGCGATGAAAGGCATGCTTGATCCGGAGTACGAAGAAAAAGTGATCGGCATGGTCGAAGTCCGTCAAACATTCAAAGTCTCCAAAATCGGCACGATTGCCGGAGGCTATGTGACGGAAGGTACGATCACGCGCGACAGCGGAATCCGCTTAATTCGCGACGGCGTCGTCATCTTCGAAGGCGAAGTCGATGTTCTCAAACGCTTTAAAGATGACGTAAAAGAGGTTTCACAAGGATATGAATGTGGTATCACCATTAAGAATTACAATGACATCCGCGAAGGCGATATGATCGAAGCGTATGTCATGCAAGAAATTGAAAGAAAGTGATCGGTTTCGCCGAATGCGAATGCATCATCTATGATGCATCCTCACTCAAGGAAAAACGGGCGGTTCTGAAGCGGATCATCACAAGGATCCGCGGCAGGTTCAACGTGTCTGTCTCAGAGATTGCCTACCAGGATTCGTGGCAGCGCACATGCATTGGAATCGCCGCCGTTTCTTCCTCTCGCGTTCAAACGGAAAAAGAGCTTCAGCGGGTTCTAAGCTTTATTGACTCTTTTCCGGAAATCGAACGGACGATCACGAGAACAGAGTGGTTTTAACGTAGAGGTGGTATGGACATGAGTATGAGAGCTACCCGTGTGGGTGAACAGATGAAAAAAGAACTTGGCGACATTATCGGAAGAAAGCTGAAAGACCCGAGAATCGGGTTCTTAACGGTTACCGATGTCAGCGTCTCCGGCGACTTGCAAATCGCCAAGGTGTACATTTCCGTTCTTGGCGATGAAAAGAAAAGAGAAGAGACGCTAAAAGGCCTTGCAAAAGCGAAGGGCTTTATCCGGTCCGAATTGGGGAATCGGATCAGGCTCCGCAAAACACCTGAAATCCAGTTTGAATTCGATGAATCAATCGATTACGGAAACCGCATCGAAACATTGATCCATGAACTGCATTCAGACAAAGAAGAATAAACAGCTGAAAAAGAGGATAGGCGGTTTTTTAACCGCCTGTCCTTTTTAGCTGAAATGAGAAAGGAGCGGATGTTTGCATGTACAACGGAGTCCTGCTTTTACATAAACCGGTCGGGATGACCTCCCATGACTGCGTCATGAAGATCCGCAAAATGCTAAAAACAAAAAAAGTCGGTCATACAGGGACGCTTGATCCCGAGGTGTCAGGCGTTCTCCCAATCTGTATCGGCAGGGCGACCAAAATCGTTGAATACTTGACGGAGAAATCAAAAACGTACGATGCCGAGGTTACGCTTGGCTTTTCAACGACGACAGAGGATCAGACGGGGGAGATCACCGAAAGAAAGCCGGTCGGCACTCCGCCTGATGAAGAAGCGGTGAGGAGCGTCCTTAAAAGCCTTGAAGGCAGAATCGAACAAGTGCCGCCGATGTATTCGGCAGTCAAAGTAGGCGGCAAAAAACTGTATGAATATGCAAGAGCGGGGATCGAGGTTGAAAGGCCGAAGCGCACCGTCACCATTCATCATATCGAACTGACCTCTGGAGTCGCGGGAGAAGAGGATACGGCCCGGTTCAGGTTTACTGTGACATGTTCCAAAGGCACTTATGTCAGGACTCTGGCGGTCACTATCGGCGAAAAGCTCGGGCTTCCGGCCCATATGTCCCATCTGATCAGGACGGCTTCAGGCAATTTTTCGCTTGAGGAGTGCCTGACGTTTGAAGAGATTGAGGATCACATCGCAAACGGCACATTGTCCGGGCAGCTCGTCCCGATCGAGCGTGCGCTTGATCATTTGCCGAAATGGATAATTAGTGATACATTAGCTAAGAAAGTGGAAAATGGCGCAGTGCTTGAAACACCCGCGGGCTTAACACACTTGACCGGCGAAGACCGCCTGGCGGTTTTCACGGAAGACGGCCGTTGTATTGCCGTTTATTTTCCTCATCCTGCAAAGCCGGGACTGTTAAAGCCTGCAAAAGTACTCGTGCAAAAAAGCGAACAATAAGAAAAGGTGACCGTTCTTGAAGACGATACATATTTCTCATCCGCACGACCTGAAGCGTGAGGACTTTCCAAAATCAGTTATGGCACTAGGTTATTTTGACGGTGTTCACCTGGGGCATCAGCAAGTGATTCGGACGGCTGAAACAATCGCAAAGAGAGAAGGAGCGAAAACGTCCGTGATGACGTTTCACCCTCATCCTTCGGCCGTGTTGAAAAAAGGCTCAGAGCCTAAAGACTTAATTACGCCTTTAAGCGAAAAGATCAGTATCATCGAAGGGTTGGGGGCCGATTATTTATATATCGTGGAATTCAGCCCCGAATTTGCTTCCCTTTCGCCTGAAGAATTTATCGAGCAATATATTCTCGGTTTTAATGTATGTCATGTCGTGGCAGGCTTTGATTTTACTTTCGGGAAATTTGGAAAAGGCACGATGGGAAACTTCCAGGAATTTGCCAAAGGCCGCGTGAGAGGTACTTGTGTCGCCAAATATTCCAATCAGGATCAAAAGGTGAGTTCGACACGGATCCGCACCGTCATCGGGGCAGGCGACGTAGAGTATGCCGCTGAATTGCTCGGAAGACCGTACTATGTCAAAGGCATCGTGATTCACGGTGATAAAAGGGGCCGGACGATCGGTTTTCCGACTGCCAATATCGGGCTTTCCGACGCGTACATCGTGCCGCCGACAGGCGTATATGCCGTCAAAGCGGAAATCGGCGGGACGTCGTACAACGGAGTCTGCAATGTCGGATACAAGCCGACGTTTTACGAAAAACGCCCTGACCAGCCTTCGATCGAAGTGAACTTATTTGACTTTAACCGGGAGATATACGGAACTGATATAAAAGTCGAGTGGTACAGACGCTTGAGAAGCGAGAAAAAATTCGGCAGCGTGGACGAACTGGTCGCACAAATTTCGAAAGACAGGGAAGAAGCGATCCGCTTTTTTCAAGAAGCGAAGCTGACCGAAATTTAACAGGTATAAAAACAGCGGACATCCGTCAACAATGATGATGAAAATGAAACATACGGCAAAGTTTCTCATAAATGCCTTGCATCAGGCCGGTCTTTCTAGTATCATATTGTCTGTAGCTTTAAAACCGATCACTTGGCAAATCGATTCACCGGCGTTTGCTAGGTAACCGGGGCTAATAACATTTGGAGGTGAAACAGGATGGCAATTACTCAAGAACGTAAAAACCAACTCATCAATGAGTTCAAAACACACGAATCTGACACGGGATCACCGGAGGTTCAGATCGCTATCCTAACTGATCAAATCAACAACCTGAACGAGCATTTGCGCGTTCATAAGAAAGACCATCACTCACGTCGCGGTCTTCTTAAAATGGTAGGTAAACGTCGTAATCTTCTTACGTATCTTCGTAACAAAGACGTAACTCGTTACCGTGAGTTGATCAACAAACTAGGATTACGTCGATAATCGTAAAAAGCGGGAGGATTCCCGCTTTTTTATCGTATAAAAACGAATATCCGGCAACTCCAAAACACGTGGTTCATATATATGATCTTAATTAACTGATTCGATCTCTACATAGCACTTTGCCATTGATATGTTCAATTCATTTCGTTCATAATAGGAGTAACGTAAAAACTATCCGAAGAGAGGAGTTCATATAAGAATGGGACAAGAGAAACACGTCTTTTCCATAGATTGGGCCGGCCGAAAACTGACCGTTGAAACCGGCCAGCTTGCAAAACAAGCAAACGGAGCCGTTCTGATCCGTTATGGAGATACTGCGGTTCTAAGCACAGCAACGGCTTCAAAAGAGCCTAAAACCGTAGATTTCTTCCCTTTAACCGTGAATTACGAAGAAAGGCTTTATGCTGTCGGAAAAATTCCGGGCGGTTTTATTAAAAGAGAGGGCAGACCGAGCGAAAAAGCAATCCTGGCCAGCCGATTGATCGACCGTCCGATCCGTCCGCTGTTCGCCGACGGTTTCCGCAACGAAGTTCAAGTCGTCAGCATCGTGATGAGCGTTGATCAGGACTGTTCGTCAGAAATGGCGGCAATGTTCGGTTCATCCCTTGCGCTGTCGATTTCTGATATTCCGTTTGAAGGACCGATCGCCGGTGTTACAGTGGGCCGGGTCGACAACGAATTCATTATCAATCCGACGCTTGAGCAGCTTGAAAAAAGCGACATTCATTTAGTCGTGGCCGGAACGAAGGATGCCATCAACATGGTGGAAGCCGGAGCAGACGAAGTTCCCGAGGAGATCATGCTTGAAGCGATCATGTTCGGTCATGAGGAAATCAAACGCTTAATCGCATTCCAGGAAGAAATCGTCGCCGTCGTCGGAAAAGAAAAATCAGAAGTCACTCTGTATGAGATCGATTCCGATCTGAAAGAAAAAGTGAAAGCCATGGCTGAAAGCGATCTGTTAAAAGCCATCCAGGTTCACGAAAAACACGCGCGCGAAGACGCGATCAACGAAGTAAAAAAAGAAGTTGCAGCAAAATTTGAAGAAGAAGAGCATGATGAAGAAACGCTGAAACAGGTGAACGACATTTTGTCACAGCTTGTGAAAAATGAAGTGCGCCGCCTGATCACGGAAGAAAAGGTTCGTCCGGACGGCCGGGGCGTCGATGAGATCCGCCCGCTTTCCTCAGAGGTCGGACTGCTTCCGAGAACGCACGGTTCCGGCCTGTTCACGCGCGGACAGACGCAGGCGCTCAGCATCTGTACGCTGGGTGCGCTCGGCGATGTTCAAATTTTGGACGGTCTCGGTGTAGAAGAATCAAAACGCTTCATGCACCACTACAACTTCCCGCAGTTCAGCGTCGGGGAAACAGGACCGATGCGCGGACCGGGGCGCCGCGAAATCGGACACGGAGCCCTCGGAGAACGGGCGCTTGAACCGATTGTTCCGTCTGAAAAAGACTTTCCGTACACCATCCGCCTTGTCTCTGAAGTACTTGAATCAAACGGTTCGACTTCCCAGGCCAGCATTTGCGCAAGCACGCTGGCGATGATGGACGCAGGGGTGCCGATCAAAGCGCCGGTTGCCGGAATCGCCATGGGGCTTGTCAAATCCGGCGACAACTACACGGTCTTAACCGATATTCAAGGTATGGAAGATCACCTCGGAGATATGGACTTTAAGGTTGCGGGAACGTCTAAAGGCGTCACAGCCCTGCAAATGGATATTAAAATTGCCGGTCTCTCAAGAGAAATCTTGGATGAAGCGCTTCAGCAGGCGAAAAAAGGCAGAATGGAAATCCTTGATAGCATGCTGAACACATTGGCTGAATCGAGAAAAGAGCTGTCTCCATACGCACCGAAAATCTTGACGATGACGATTAATCCGGATAAGATCCGCGATGTTATCGGACCAAGCGGAAAACAAATCAATAAAATCATTGAAGACACAGGCGTTAAAATCGATATCGAACAAGATGGCACGATCTTTATTTCTTCAACAGATGAAAGCATGAACCAAAAAGCGAAGAAAATCATTGAAGACCTTGTCAGAGAAGTTGAAGTCGGACAGCTTTACCTAGGTAAAGTCAAACGGATTGAAAAATTCGGCGCTTTCGTCGAGCTCTTCAGCGGAAAAGACGGTCTCGTTCATATTTCAGAGCTTGCGCTTGAACGTGTCGGAAAAGTTGAAGACGTCGTGAAAATAGGCGACGAAATCCTTGTCAAAGTAACAGAAATCGATAAGCAGGGACGTGTCAACTTATCAAGAAAAGCAGTACTCCGCGAACAGAAGGAAAAGGAAGAACAAAAGTCTTAAAACGGTGTCCGTCTTGCTTCTGTTAAGCTGAAAAAACGAAAAAGGAAGCCTGGGGGACCCGGCTTCTTTGTTTTAAGCAAAATTGTTTCCAAAAACCGCTCCAGTTCTATCTTGTCCTTTTCCCACATATTTTGTGGGGAAGGGAGGAAATACAATTGAAAAGAAAATTCGTTCCGTTTGCCGTTTTTTTCTTTTTATTGCTTGTATCATATCAGGTCATGAATCATCCGTACTCACTAGATTACATAGATGCAATGACAAAGGACGCGGCTACCGTTGCCGCCCAAAAGGACGAACTGTATCAGGAACTGCTTCAAAAAGCTCCTGAATATGAAGTGAAAGCCCAAAATGCAAAAATCGATAGAATTTGGAAAGCGATGCCCGGCTATAATGGGTTAAAGGTAAATATCGAAAAATCGTACAAAAAGATGAAGCGTTCAGGCACATTCGATGAAAAGCTTCTCGTCTATGACCAGGTCAAACCGGAGGTCCGCCTTGAGTCTTTGAAGCCTGAACCGATCTACCGCGGGCATCCCGACAAACCGATGGTCTCGTTCCTTATCAATGTCGCCTGGGGAAATGAGCACTTAACAAAGATGCTTCCTGTTTTGAAAGAGAACGATGTGAAAGCCACTTTTTTTCTCGAGGGCAGATGGGTGAAAAATCATCCTGAGCTGGCGAAAACCATTGTAAGAGACGGGCACGAAATCGGAAACCATTCATACAATCATCCCGATATGAGCAAACTGACGAGTGAACGCATTTCGGAACAGCTGCGGCTGACGAACCGGCAAATCAAAGAAACGATTGGCGTTGAGCCGAAATGGTTTGCTCCGCCGAGCGGAAGCTTTCGCAAAGAAGTTGTAGATCAGGCCCGCAAGATGGGAATGGGAACGGTGATGTGGACAGTTGATACGATCGATTGGCAGAAGCCGCAGCCGGCCGTCTTGCAGCATCGGGTATTAAGCAAAGTACATAACGGCGCCATGATTTTAATGCATCCGACAGATCCAACCGCCAAAAGCCTCGGAATCTTGATTCAGAAGCTGAAAGAAAAAGGCTATCATATCGGAACTGTCTCACAGCTGCTGAACGAAAAAAGGCTTGCGGTAAAATAGATGCTCAGGGCCCGTTCTTTGAATAGGAGGAACAGATTTGATAAAACGGTATACTTGTCAAAATGGGGTAAGAATTGTACTCGAGAACAATCCCACTGTCCGGTCCGTCGCGATCGGGGTTTGGATCGGAACCGGATCAAGACACGAAACACCGGAAATTAACGGCATTTCGCATTTTTTGGAGCACATGTTTTTTAAAGGGACAAAAACGCGTACGGCCAGAGACATCGCCGAGTCGTTTGACAGAATCGGGGGACAGGTCAATGCGTTTACCTCAAAGGAGTATACGTGCTATTATGCCAAAGTTCTTGATGAGCATGCGAGCTATGCATTGGAAGTGCTCTCAGACATGTTCTTTCATTCAGCTTTTGACGAAGAAGAATTAAAAAAAGAAAAAAACGTCGTTTACGAAGAAATTAAAATGTATGAAGACACGCCTGACGACATCGTCCACGATCTGCTCAGCAAAGCGTCGTACGGAGGGCATTCCCTCGCCTATCCGATTCTCGGAACAGAGGAAACGCTTGCCACGTTTGACGGGGATGCCTTGAGAGGGTATATGGACGAATATTACACGCCTGACCGCGTCGTGATTTCGATTGCCGGGAATGTTTCTGACAGCTTTATTAAAGAAGCCGAAAAGCATTTTGGCTCATATGAGGCAAAAGGAAGAAGAACGGGAACGAGTAAACCGGAATTCCGGCATGAAAAAATGGCGCGGAAAAAAGAAACCGAACAGGCTCATCTCTGCCTCGGCTTCAACGGCCTGGAAGCCGGCCATCCAGAGATTTACGATTTGATCGTGCTCAACAACATCCTCGGAGGAAGCATGAGCAGCCGCCTTTTTCAGGATGTCCGCGAAGATAAAGGGCTCGCCTATTCCGTATACAGCTACCACAGCTCGTACGAAGACAGCGGAATGATGACCATTTACGCCGGAACAGGCGCGGGTCAGCTTCAGCTTCTTTCGGATACGATCCATGAAACGCTTCGCGTTTTAAAAACAGAGGGCATCACGCCGAAAGAACTTGAAAACAGCAAAGAGCAGATGAAAGGCAGCCTGATGCTGAGCCTTGAAAGCACAAACAGCAAAATGAGCCGCAACGGCAAAAACGAGCTGTTACTTGGAAGGCACCGGACGCTTGATGAAATCATCGAAAAGCTGAATGCCGTTAACCTGGACCGGGTTAACAGCCTCGCGAACCGCATTTTTACCGATGATTTTTCAACGGCCTTAATCAGCCCGACCGGAGAGCTGCCGAAGTAATATATGCCTGAAAAACATGCCTGTTTAAAAGTGCAGGCATGTTTTTTGTTTGGAGAACATACATCATTACAAAAGGGGGGTTTTTCGATGAGGCTCAGTGAACTATCCGGAAAGGAAATCGTGGATGTCAAGCGGGCCGAGCGCCTCGGCATTTTAGGACAGACCGACCTTGAAATCAATGAACAGGACGGACAGATTACCGCTCTTATCATCCCGTCGGTCAAATGGTTCGGCTTTAGAAAACAGGGGAATGACATCAGAGTGCCCTGGAAGCAGATCCGCAAGATCGGATCTGACATGATCATTCTCGACGTTCCGGAAGAACTCGGGAATCACGACGAATAAACTTCTTTTTCATAATGCAAGAACCGGCCCGGCTCCTCAAGCCGGGTTTTTTTATTGCCTTGAGATCACCCGGAATATTTCAATTCACCGCCATTTCCTTTTTTTCATATGATGACATTAGCTTATGAATTAGATCCTTGTCAAAAAGAAGGTGAATATAAAGCCATGTTAACCGGATTGACGATTGCAATCATCGGCGGTGATGCGAGGCAGCTTGAAATCATCCGCAAGCTGACCGAACAGGATGCACAGGTGTTTCTGGTCGGTTTTGACCAGCTTGACCACGGATTTACGGGCGCCACCAAATTAAAATTAGGCGAACTCGACTTCGGAGCGGTAGACAGCATCGTTCTGCCTGTATCAGGAACATCGGCAGACGGCGCGGTTGCCACCGTTTTCTCGAATGAAGAAGTTGTGCTAATGCAGGAGCATTTGGAAAAAACAAAGCCTCATTGCACGATCTATTCAGGTATATCAAACGATTATTTAGAAGGTATCGCCAAGGGATCAAACCGCCGGCTCATCAAGCTTTTTGAAAGAGACGATATCGCGATTTACAACTCGATACCTACAGTTGAAGGGGCCATTATGATGGCTATCCAGCACACCGATTATACGATTCACGGCTCAAACGTCATGGTTCTCGGACTCGGACGGACCGGCATGAGCATCAGCCGGGCGTTTTCCGCTCTCGGAGCCCGCGTCAAAGTCGGCGCGAGAGCCTCGGCACACCTTGCCAGAATCATGGAGATGGGCCTCACTCCTTTTCACATACATGAACTTGGGGAGCACGTCGAAGATACCGATATTTGCATCAATACCATTCCAAGTCTCATTCTCGATCACGCCGTCCTATCCCGAATGACACCCAGAACATTGATTCTCGATTTGGCGACCCGCCCGGGGGGCACCGACTTCGAATTTGCCGAAAAACAGGGCATCAAAGCGCTGCTTGCGCCGGGTCTTCCGGGTATTGTCGCTCCTAAAACGGCGGGTCAGATCATCGCCAACGTTTTGTGCAATCTTTTATCACCATCAACAACCGATTGAAGGGGGCTGTCATAATGTCGATCAAGGGAAAAAGAATCGGATTTGGCCTTACGGGTTCTCACTGTACGTATGATGCCGTTTTTCCGCAAATCGAAAAGCTCGTCGATCAAGGAGCAGAGGTCAGGCCGATCGTGACGACAACGGTAAAATCGACGGACACACGCTTTGGAGAAGGGGAAGAATGGGTTAGGAAAATCGAAGAGCTCACGGGTTTTGAAGTTATCGATTCCATACCGAAAGCGGAGCCCCTCGGACCGAAAACACCGCTTGACTGCATGGTGATTGCGCCGCTGACGGGAAATTCGCTGAGCAAGCTCGCAAACGCGATGACGGACTCTCCGGTATTAATGGCGGCCAAGGCGACGGTCCGCAATTCCCGCCCCGTCGTCCTCGGCATATCGACGAACGATGCGCTCGGTTTAAACGGAGTGAATCTGATGAGGCTGATGACGACGAAAAACATTTTCTTCATCCCGTTCGGGCAGGATGATCCGTTTAAAAAACCGAACTCGCTCGTCGCAAAAATGGATCTTTTGTTGCCGACAATAGAAGAAGCGCTTGCATACAAACAGATGCAGCCGGTTCTGATCAGCAATTACCAATAATTTTTGAGAAAATGAAGATGTAACAAAAAATATCAATCATCAGGCTTACTTCTATGTTAAAATATAATGTAAAATTGCATAGTCAACCAATCGTCATTAACGATAGGGTGGAAGGAGTTTTACAATTGGGCAGAGGATTACATGTAGCAGTAGTTGGTGCGACAGGAGCTGTAGGACAGCAAATGTTAAAAACGTTAGAAGACAGAAACTTTGAACTGGATAAACTGACTTTATTATCCTCAAAACGTTCAGCAGGTATGAAACTTACATTCAAAGGCGAAGAGCACACTGTACAGGAAGCGGTTCCGGAAAGCTTTGAAGGGGTAAACATCGCATTGTTCAGCGCAGGGGGAAGCGTTTCAAGGGCGCTCGCTCACGAGGCTGTCAAACGCGGTGCGATCGTCATTGACAATACGAGTGCGTTTCGGATGGATGAAAACACTCCTCTCGTCGTGCCCGAGGTCAATGAAGAAGATTTGCATCAGCATAACGGAATCATCGCAAACCCGAACTGTTCAACGATCCAAATGGTTGTAGCGCTTGAGCCTATCCGCAAGGCTTTCGGTTTAAATAAAGTCATCGTGTCAACCTACCAGGCTGTTTCAGGTGCCGGCAATGAAGCTGTAAAAGAGCTGTACGGCCAAACGGAAGCCATCTTAAAAGGCGATTCGTACGAACCGCAGATCATGCCTGTAAAAAGCGATGAAAAGCACTACCAAATCGCATTCAACGCGATTCCTCAAATCGATAAGTTCCAGGAAAACGGCTTTACGTTTGAGGAAATGAAAATGATCAATGAAACGAGAAAAATCATGCATATGCCTGATCTGGAAGTTGCGGCCACTTGCGTCAGACTGCCGATTGCAACTGGGCATTCAGAGTCCGTCTACATCGAGACAGACCGCGATGATGTCACAGCAGAGGATATCAAAAATCTGTTAAAAGAAGCTCCGGGCGTCATTCTTCAGGACGATCCTGCAAATCAGGTATACCCGATGCCGGCTGATGCAGTAGGGAAAAGAGACGTGTTCGTTGGACGCGTCCGCAAAGACCTTGACCGTCCGAACGGATTTCACCTGTGGATTGTGTCCGACAACCTGCTGAAAGGTGCGGCCTGGAACTCCGTACAAATCGCAGAAAGCCTAAAAGCTTTGGATTTAGTTTAAAATATACTAAGATTTCTTACTGGAGATGCGAGAAGAGAGTGAGGCCCATTCGGCCCCTCTCTTCTGTTGCGTCCGAAATAAACTTGGAGTGAAATACATTGAAAATCATCGTTCAAAAATTTGGTGGAACCTCTGTTAGGGATGACCGCGGCAGAAAGCTTGCCTTGCACCATATACAAGATGCGGTCAATGAAGGATATAAGGTTGTTGTTGTCGTATCGGCAATGGGCCGTAAAGGCGATCCGTATGCGACCGATTCGCTCCTTGATCTCCTTTACGGGGGACAGGAAACGATTACGGAACGGGAGCAGGACTTACTGCTCTCATGCGGTGAAACGATTTCTTCCGTCGTGTTTACAAGCATGCTGCTGGAAAACGGCATTAAAGCCGCTGCATTGACCGGTGCTCAAGCCGGTTTTTTAACCGATAATCAGCACACGAACGCGAGAATCCTCGAAATGAAGCCGGAACGCCTTATCAGCATGCTGGCTGATCATGACGCTGTCGTCGTCGCAGGCTTTCAGGGAGCTACTGCCAAAGGTGATATCACGACGATCGGCCGCGGCGGCAGCGATACATCGGCCGCGGCGCTCGGAGCGGCGCTGGACGCCGAATTTATTGATATTTTCACAGATGTCGAAGGCGTTATGACCGCCGATCCGAGAATCGTAGAAAAGGCAAAGCCGCTTCCTGTGATTACCTATACGGAAATCTGCAATTTGGCTTACCAGGGTGCAAAGGTTATCCACCCGAGGGCTGTGGAAATCGCGATGCAGGCGAAAGTGCCGATTCGCGTGCGCTCGACCTATTCAAAAGAAAAAGGAACGCTTGTGACAAGCCACCATACGTCAAAGGCCGGAAGCGACGTATTTGAACGGCTCATCACAGGCATCGCCCATGTCAAAGATGTAACGCAGTTTAAAGTCCCGGCAAAAGAGGGACAATACATCGTGCAGACAGAAGTGTTTAAAGCGATGGCGAACGCAGACATCAGCGTGGATTTCTTTAATATTACGCCGAGCGAAATTGTATATACGGTCGCCGGAAACATGACAGACCGGGCAGAAAGCATACTGAAGGAATTAGGCTATGAGCCTGCCGTTACAAGAAATTGTGCAAAGGTTTCGGCCGTAGGGGCAGGCATCATGGGCGTGCCTGGCGTCACCTCAAAAATCGTTACCGCTTTATCGGAAAAGGGCATTCCAATCCTTCAGTCGGCAGACAGCCATACGACGATTTGGGTGCTCGTCCACGAGAAAAACATGGCGACTGCCGTGAACGCTCTGCACGAAGTGTTTGAACTATCAAAATAAATGTGATTGAATCATGATGAGGTGAAAAAAATGAATTTCGGAAATATTGCAACCGCAATGGTTACGCCCTTTGACAAAAACGAAAATGTCGATTTTCAAAAATTGTCAAAGCTGATCGATTATTTATTGAAAAACGGAACGGATTCACTTGTCGTCGCCGGAACTACCGGTGAATCGCCGACCTTGTCAGAAGAGGAAAAAGTTGCACTCATTCAATATACCGTCAAGGAAGCGGCAGGCCGCGTGCCTGTGATCGCGGGTACGGGCAGCAACAATACGAAGGCATCGATCAAGCTGACGAAAAAAGCGGAAGAAGCAGGGGCAGACGCGATCATGCTTGTGACGCCGTACTACAACAAACCTTCCCAGGAAGGAATGTACCACCATTTCAGAGCGGTTGCCGAAGAAACATCGCTGCCGGTCATGCTGTATAATGTGCCGGGACGCACGGTTGCATCGCTGGCTCCGGAAACGGCGATCCGCCTGGCGGAAATTCCGAATATCGTCGCGATCAAGGAAGCGAGCGGTGATCTCGAGGCGATCACAAAAATCATCGCTGAAACGCCTGATGATTTTGCTGTGTACTCAGGTGATGACAGCCTGACGCTTCCGGTTCTGTCAGTGGGAGGAAGGGGAATCGTTTCCGTTGCTTCACACATCATCGGACCGGAAATGCAGCAGATGATCAAACATTACATCAATGGGGAGACGAAAGAAGCGGCCTTGATCCATCAGAAGCTTCTGCCGCTGATGAAGGGGCTTTTCGCTGCTCCAAATCCGTCGCCTTTAAAGACCGCTCTTCAGCTGAAAGGTCTTGACGTCGGCTCTGTCCGGCTTCCTTTAGTTCCGCTGAATGAAGATGAGCGTCTCCGTTTAAGCAGCCTGATGAACAGCCTGTAACAACATATACGGACGAAAACGGTCATTCTCTTTTTTGGGTTTGGCCGTTTGTTCTATACATAATGGTTCTTGTTTTCTAAATTTAGATTCAGGTATAATAGGGACAAGTGATGATGGACGGGTACTTAGATTAGGAGGATTACAATTTGAAAAAAAATACAGAAAATATTAGAATCATCGCCTTAGGTGGCGTCGGGGAGATCGGAAAAAACCTTTATGTCATTGAAATCGACTCTGACATATTCGTGGTTGACGCCGGACTCATGCATCCAGAAAATGAAATGCTCGGGATCGATGTGGTTATACCGGACATTTCCTACTTAATTGAACGATCTGACAGAGTAAAGGCGATTTTCCTCACACACGGACACGAAGAAAACATCGGAGGCGTGTTTTACTGCCTGAACAAGCTATCCGTGCCTGTTTACGGAACAAAACTGACACTTGCCCTTTTAAAAGAAACGCTAAAACAATACGGCTCAAATAAAAAAGCCGATTTAAGAGAAATCCACTCCAAATCCGTTATTACATTTGAATCAACGAAAGTATCTTTTTTCAGGACAAACCACAGCATTCCGGATTCGGTAGGCATCAGCTTTAAAACGTCCCTCGGATCCATCGTGTGCACGGGCGATTTTAAATTCGACCAGACGCCTGTTTTAAACCAGACCAGCGACATCGGCGAAATCGCCAAGATCGGCAATTCAGGCGTGCTGTGCCTGCTGTCGGACAGCGCCAACGCCGAAAAACCGGGTTATACTCCTTCTGAAGCAGTCGTCGGAGGCGAAATTTCTGATGTGATGTATAATGCCGAAAACCGTGTGATCGTGGCCGCGTTCGCTTCAAACTTCAACCGGATTCAGCAGGTGATTGACGCTGCTCTGCAAAACGGCAGAAAACTGGCGGTATCAGGGAAAAATATTTCCGCTATTCTGCAGCTGGCGATCAAGCTCGGTTATGTGACCGCTGATGAGGACATGTTCATACCTGTCCAAGACGTCAAAAAGTATCCGAAAAGGGAAGTGGCCATTTTAACGGGAGACAATCACGGTGAACCGCTGGCGGCCTTGACAAGAATCGCAAAACAGGGTCATAAGCAGCTTGACATTGAAGAAGGTGATACCGTATTGATCGCTTCTTCTCCTATACCCGGCCAGGAGCTGATTTATTCCAAAGCCGTCGATCTTTTAACAAGGGCGGGCGCCAACGTCGTATTTGCACAGAAGCGCGTACATGTGTCAGGACACGGCTGCCAGGAAGAGCTGAAGCTCATGCTGAACCTGCTGAAGCCGAAGTATTTAATTCCCGTAAACGGCGAATACAGAATGCAAAAAGCGCACTCAAAGCTTGCCGAAGAAATCGGGATGAAGCGAAGCGACATCTTTTTGGTTGAAAAAGGAGACGTCGTTGAGTTCCGCGGGCAAAACGTAAAAATCGGCGATAAAGTCCAGTCAGGAAATATTCTGATTGACGGCCTCGGCGTCGGAGACATCGGCAACATCGTGCTCAGGGACCGTCGCCTTCTGTCCCAGGATGGAATCTTAATCGTTGTCATCACCCTCGATAAAAAGAAAAAACATCTTGTATCAGGACCCGAAATTATCACGAGAGGTTTTGTCTATGTCAGGGAATCTGAACAACTGATCGTAGAGGCGACAGAGCTTGTCAGAGAAATCGTAAAAGAAAGCACCGAAAACGCCGTCGTCGAATGGTCCGCTTTAAAACAGACCATGCGTGACGCATTAAATCAATTCTTATATGAAAAAACAAAACGAAAACCAATGATCATCCCAATCATCATGGAAGTATAAAACCAAGAGGATTCCCTCTTGGTTTTTTTGTCCCGTCTGCACTGAATGAAAAAACCGCCATTGTCCATAATACAAAAAGAAACTCGAGAAAGAGGTGGGCCAGATGGACTCAAACCGGATGCAAAACGGGGAAGGACAAGGGGAGCAGCCGGCAAAGCAGGACGCTAAGGACAATCTCGTCAACAAAATTCAGCAGCTTGGCGAAACGACGCTTCCTCAAATGGGACAGGATTCAAACATTCACTGCCTGACCATCATCGGACAGATTGAAGGGCATGTACAGCTTCCGCCCCAAAACAAAACGACAAAATATGAACATGTCATTCCACAGATTGTCGCTATCGAGCAAAATCCTAAAATCGAAGGGCTGTTGATCATTTTAAATACCGTAGGCGGAGACGTGGAGGCAGGTCTGGCGATTGCCGAGATGCTTGCTTCTCTTTCAAAACCGACCGTATCGATCGTGCTAGGAGGCGGGCATTCAATCGGTGTTCCGATCGCTGTTTCCTGCGATCACAGCTATATCGCCGAAACGGCTACGATGACGATCCATCCGGTCAGATTGACGGGGCTTGTGATCGGTGTACCGCAAACGTTTGAATACCTTGATAAAATGCAGGAGAGAGTCATTAACTTTGTGACCAGCCATTCAAACATTTCGGAAGAGAAATTTAAAGAGCTGATGTTTTCAAAAGGCAACCTGACAAGGGATATCGGAACGAATGTCGTCGGGAAAGATGCGGTCAAGTACGGGCTGATCGATGAAACAGGCGGAGTCGGTCAGGCGATTCAAAAGCTCAATGAATTGATCGAACAAGAACGCGGCGGGAAGGAAAGGATGATTCAATGATTCTTTATACAACAATGCCGCAGGAAATCGTGTTCGCCGGCCAGGCGGAACAGACAAACCTGAGGCAGATCGACGTCAACGGCGTGCCGCTCCTCGTCGAAATGAACGGGGAAGAAGCGAAAGTGGTTCAGGTCTTAAGCACAAATCCGATGGATTTTTTAAAGCAGGAGACGGCTCCGGGCCAAACGCTCAAACTGACATTTTATAAATAGCTGAAGTGTCGTCAGGATAAATATGCTATAATAGGGGAATCCAGAGGAAAAATCGCAGCCAAAACCGGGCTGCTTTCTCTTTGTTTTTACATTTTTTACATGCAGTAAGGTGATGGAACATGGCAAAAAGAAAAAGAAAATCAAAAAAGAAGCAAAAACAGGTTAAAAGAATTAATCTAAAATATGAACTGTACGGTTTAATCTGTATCGCCATTTCGATTATTACGGTGTTGCAGCTTGGCGTTGCAGGCCAAACGTTCATTTACATGTTCCGTTTTTTCGCAGGCGAGTGGTTCATTCTGTTCGTTCTTTCTCTCTTCCTAACAGGCGTATCGCTGTTTTGGAAGAAAAAAACGCCGAGTTTTTTGACGAGAAGAAAAGCGGGGCTTTATTGCATCGTCGCAAGCATATTGCTTTTATCACACGTCCAGCTGTTTCAGCATTTGACAGACAGGGGGATGATCGAATCTCCGAGCGTGATCCAAAATACGTGGGAGCTGTTTTTAATGGACGTAAAAGGCGAAACCGGAACGCCTGATCTGGGAGGCGGGATGATCGGGGCGCTCTTGTTTGCGGCATCTTATTTTCTGTTCGCATCAGCAGGCTCGAAAATTATCGCTATTTTTCTGATCCTGATCGGGCTCCTTTTGATCACCGACCGCTCCCTTCAGGAGACGCTGATCAAATGGACGGCTCCTGTTGCCGGGTTCGTGAAGAATCAGTGGCTCGCATTTCTCGATGATATGAAGGATCTGAAACAGCAATCGTCCAAAAAGAAATCCGGAAAAAAACAAAAAACCGAGCGGAAACCAAAACCCGCGGCAGAGCCTGTTCAGGATGCGGCGGAGCAAGATGCGGTAATTCATACGGAGCCGATTATTTCAAGCTTTTCGGACCGTGACGAAAAGCCGGAAATTCAAGCTTATGAAGCGGCCGAACCGGCAGCAAAAACGCCGCCGGAACCCGAAAGCGGTGGGGATGCAGAGGCTGCTCCCGAGATCGCCTTTACAGAGCTTGAAAACAAAGACTATCAGCTGCCGCCGATCAGTTTGCTGGATGATCCGAAGCATACAGGACAGCAGGCTGACAAAAAAAATATTTATGACAATGCACGAAAGCTCGAAAAGACGTTCCAAAGCTTCGGAGTTAAGGCGAAAGTAACCCAGGTTCATCTCGGCCCGGCCGTGACGAAATACGAAGTCTACCCTGATGTCGGCGTCAAGGTAAGCAAGATCGTCAATTTAAGCGATGACTTGGCGCTTGCACTTGCCGCCAAGGATATCCGCATCGAAGCGCCGATACCGGGCAAATCGGCGATTGGAATCGAAGTGCCGAATGCGGAAGTCGCGATGGTTTCCTTAAAAGAGGTGCTCGAATCGAAGCTGAATGACCGCCCTGACGCAAAGCTGATGATCGGCCTCGGCCGGAATATTTCCGGAGAGGCGGTTTTGGCCGAATTAAACAAAATGCCCCATCTCCTTGTCGCAGGTGCAACGGGAAGCGGAAAAAGCGTCTGTGTCAACGGCATCATTACAAGCATATTAATGAGAGCGAAGCCGCATGAGGTCAAAATGATGATGATCGATCCGAAAATGGTCGAGCTTAATGTGTACAACGGCATTCCGCACCTGCTTGCGCCTGTCGTGACAGATCCGAAAAAAGCGTCACAGGCTTTAAAAAAAGTTGTAAATGAGATGGAGCGCCGCTATGAACTGTTTTCTCACACGGGGACGCGGAATATTGAAGGATACAACGACCACATCAAAAAGATGAATGCATCCGAAGAAGCAAAGCAGCCGGAACTTCCGTATATCATCGTCATTGTGGACGAGCTTGCAGACTTGATGATGGTCGCTTCCTCTGATGTCGAAGACTCGATTACAAGGCTGTCGCAAATGGCCCGCGCGGCTGGAATCCACTTGATCATCGCGACGCAGCGTCCTTCCGTCGATGTCATCACAGGGGTCATTAAAGCGAATATTCCGTCAAGGATCGCCTTCAGCGTGTCTTCACAGACCGATTCCAGAACGATTCTTGATATGGGGGGCGCTGAAAAGCTTCTCGGAAGAGGGGACATGCTGTTTCTGCCTGTCGGAGCCAACAAGCCGCTCCGCGTTCAGGGGGCTTTCTTATCAGATGAAGAAGTCGAAAAAGTCGTCGATCATGTCATCACACAGCAAAAAGCCCAATACCAGGAGGAAATGATCCCGGAAGAAACGTCTGAAACGCTCAGCGAAGTGACGGATGATCTCTATGATGAGGCTGTAGCGCTCGTTGTCGGCATGCAGACGGCATCCGTTTCGATGCTGCAAAGGCGGTTCCGCATCGGCTACACGAGGGCGGCCCGGCTCATCGATGCCATGGAAGAACGGGGAGTTGTCGGTCCTTATGAGGGATCAAAGCCCCGTGAAGTCTTACTGTCAAAAGAGCAATATGAAGAACTCTCTTCCTGATAGAAGAGAGTTCTGTTGGACATAAAATTATTATGTAAATTAAACAAGTGTAAAACGTCTATTTATTTATTTGACAAAACATGATATAGTTATCCTCAATTAAAGATAATTTTAATTTGATCTGTCAGACGGAGGGAAAACATGTCTATACAAGCTGACAATCAACGGTTATGTTTAAAGGTGATTGATCGGATAAAAGAAGATATTCAAAAAGGTATTTACTGCGAAAATGAACAGCTCCCCTCTGAATTCGAGCTGTCAAAGATGCTGGGCGTCACAAGAACGGCTTTGCGGGAAGCGCTCAAAGTGCTGGAGGATGAAAACGTCATCATCAGACGGCACGGCGTCGGTACATTCGTCAACCCGAAACCTTTATTTTTATCAGGCATCGAACAGCTGAACAGCGTGACGAAAATGATTGAACAGGCGAGCATGACCCCGGGAACCATCTTTATGTCTTCACAGGTGACCGACCCGACTGAAGATGATCTGCTTCGTTTTCAAAATGCGGACGAAAGCGGGATATTCTTGCTTGAGCGGGTAAGAACGGCGAACGGTGTACCCGTCGTCTACTGTCTGGATAAAATCCCGATGTCGATTCTGCCGGATGGTTTTTCGCATGAGCAGGAATCGATGTTCGAATGGCTTGAGAACAAGTCTGGAGCGGTGATCAGCTATGCGGTCGCCGATATTGTGCCGATCGGCTTCCACGATACGATATCCCAAATTCTTGAGTGCGATCCGGAGACGGCTTTGCTTCTCTTGAAACAGATTCACTATGACCAGCATGATAAGCCTGTATTGTATTCTTTAAACTATTTCCGGGCTGACAAATTCAGATTCCATGTCGTAAGAAAACGATTTTGATAAAGGCGGGCGCTCAGGAACCGAGCGGCTGTTTTTTTGCCTTACATAAATTCACCCTTTTCTAGCAACAATAACAGATGGAAATACTAATGAATTGGGTGAAAAAGTTGAGCAGAAAAAAAGGCGTTAAAAGCATCATCGCGCTGTCTTCCGTCCCGCTTGTCATGACGCTTGGCAACTCGATGCTGATACCTGTTTTGCCTGTGATTGAAAAAAAATTAGGCATCACATCTTTTCAGGTCTCCTTGATCATTACGGTTTATTCGATCGTGGCGATCCTGTGCATCCCGATCACGGGCTATTTATCCGACCGGTTTGGGAGAAAAAAGGTCATGCTGCCGTGTCTTATCATCGCTGGTGCGGGAGGCGCCGTAGCCGGTGCAGCCTCCTCCTGGTTCAATGAGCCGTACGCGCTGATCTTGGCGGGGCGTGTGCTTCAAGGCATCGGTTCAGCCGGCGCCGCTCCGATCGTAATGCCGTTTATCGGAGATTTGTTTCAAGATGATGAAGAAGTAAGCGCTGGCCTTGGAGATATTGAAACGGCAAATACTGCCGGAAAAGTGTTGAGCCCGATCTTAGGGGCTTTTTTAGCATCCTGGGTTTGGTTTATGCCGTTCTGGTTTATCCCGGTCGTCAGCCTGATCAGCTTTTTTCTCGTGTTGTTTTTAGTTCCAAAGCCAAAGGAGAAAGTCGCAGAGACAAAATCTTTGAAAGAGTTCGCCAAAAACGTAAAGACCATTTTTAAACGGGAAGGCCGCTGGCTCGTTTCCATCTTTATCATTGGCGGGATTATCATGTTTCTGCTGTTTGGGGTGCTCTTTTACCTTTCGGAGAACCTTGAGAAAGCATACAAGATTGACGGGATCGTGAAAGGGGCGCTGCTCAGCATTCCGCTGCTTTTTCTGTCGGTCAGTTCGTATTTAGCCGGAAAGCTGATCGGAAACAACAAAATCAGAATGAAAATCTGTGTGATGGTCGGGATGATCCTGTTTGTTTTGTCTTTTGGCGGGATGTGGTGGAACCACTCTTTTTATCCGCTTTTTTTGTTTATGTCAATCGGAGGCATCGGCATCGGGATGGCCCTGCCCTCGCTTGATGCGCTTATTACGGAAGGGATCGATAAAGAAGAGCGCGGCACGATTTCGTCATTTTACAACAGCATGCGGTTTATCGGAGTTGCCCTCGGGCCGCCGGTTTTTGCGTATATGATGACAAATGCCGCCCGCTTGATTTTCATCGTCTCGCTTTTGTGCAGTTTGGCCGCTTTAACCCTTGTGTTATTTTATATTGATCCGAAAGAAAACGAAAATGAAGCGGCAAAGACGGTGTGACGTGCACCGTCTTTTCTTTTTTATTTCCTTAATCATCCTTCAGTTGATATAATTACAACCAAACGGCCCAAAGCATATGCTCATTTATGGTCATAATACATAATATAAACAAGGACGAAGGAGGTTCTTTATGACATACCTTAACGAAATAAAGGGAAAACACAAGGGGTTAACAAGCCATATTGTGAAAACGGAAAAATTTAAAACCGTTTCCATCATCTTTAAAATGCTCGCCCCTTTAACAAAAGAAGAGGTAACAAAACGGGCCCTTTTCCCGCATGTGCTTTTGCGGGGAACGAGCACACACCCGAAAACGGCAGATCTCAGAACGTACCTTGATGAGCTCTACGGCACTTCAGTGACCGCAGACCTTTCCAAAAAGGGCGAACAGCATGTGGTTACATTCCGCCTGGATATCGCAAACGAAAAGTATTTAAAGGATCAGACGCCGCTTTTGGAAAAAGGGCTGGAGCTTCTGTCAGAGATTATTTTTTCGCCTGCGCTCGAAAACGGTGCTTTTGACTCATTATATGTCTCTCAGGAAAAACGGACGTTAAAGCAAAGAATTCAAGCTGTTTACAATGATAAAATGCGCTATTCCAATTTAAGGCTCATTCAGGAAATGTGCAAAGATGAGCCGTATTCCCTGCATGTAAACGGAGAACTCGACGATGTAGAAAGCATCACACCGGAGAGCCTTTATGAAGCTTATACAAAAGCGATTAAAGAGGATCAGCTTGATCTATACATCGTGGGGGACGTTGACGAAAAACAGGTGGAGCAGTACGTTTCTTCTTATTTCGATGTTGACGAAAGAGAGGCGAGGCCTAGAGCCGGTATTCGGCGCGACCTTGCTCCCGAACCGAAAGAAATCATTGAAGATGCGGATGTTAAACAGGGAAAATTGAACATTGGCTTTCGGACCAATACGTTTTTTACAGATGAAGATTACCCGGCTTTGCAGCTTTTCAACGGTCTGTTCGGTGGATTTTCCCATTCAAAGCTGTTTATCAACGTCAGGGAAAAAGCGAGCCTTGCCTACTATGCGGCTTCCAGGATCGAAAGCTTTAAAGGCCTGTTAATGGTCATGTCCGGGATCGAAGTCGGCAATTATCAAAAGTGCGTCGACATCATTAAAGAGCAATTTCAAGAAATGAAAAAAGGCAGTTTTACCGATGAAGCGATCGGCCAGACGAAAGCGGTCATTAAAAACCAGATTCTTGAAACCCTTGACACGCCTTACGGATTAGTCGAATTCATTTACCAGCAGGCCGCCGCTCAAACCGAATTTTCTTTGGAAGAATGGCTCGGCCGCATTGACAGTGTCACAAAAGACGACATCATCGAAGTCGGAAAGAAAATCGAACTGGATACAACGTACTTTCTGAAAGGGACGGAGGGAGCATCTTGACGAAAACGATCGAATTTGAGCAGCTCAAGGAAACGCTATACTACGAAAAAATGCCGGGCGGGCTTGACGTATATGTCCTTCCGAAAGAAGGCTTTAATAAGACATACGCCGTGTTTACGACGAAATACGGCTCGATTGACAACGAATTCGTCCCGCTCGGCAAAGAGGATTTAGTCCGCGTGCCTGACGGGATCGCCCACTTTTTGGAGCACAAGCTGTTTGAAAAAGCCGACGGCGACGTGTTTCAGCAATTCAGCAAACAGGGGGCCTCGGCGAATGCTTTTACCTCCTTTACCAGAACGGCGTATCTCTTTTCAAGCACATCAAACGTAGAAGAAAATCTGGAAACGCTCGTCGATTTTGTGCAGGATCCGTATTTTACGGAAAAAACGGTTGAAAAGGAAAAAGGCATTATCGGCCAGGAAATCAATATGTACGACGATAATCCGGATTGGCGCCTTTTCTTCGGCCTGATCGAAAACATGTATAAAGAGCACCCTGTCAAGATTGACATTGCCGGTACGATCGAAAGCATCTCACACATTACGAAGGATCTTTTGTATGAATGCTATGAGACGTTCTATCACCCGAGCAATATGCTGCTTTTCATCGTCGGTCCGGTCGATCCGGAAGCGGTCATCCGCCAGGTGAGGGACAATCAGCAGAACAAGCCGTATACGGATCAGCCTGAAATCGTCCGCAAAGAAGTGAAAGAGCCTGCGGCGGTATATCGAAAAGAGCAGGAAATCAAAATGAACGTCCAAAGTTCGAAATGCCTGGTCGGATTAAAAAGCATCAATCCGACCAATACGGGCGACGATCTCTTAAAGCATGAACTGACCATGAACCTGATTCTCGAGTGTCTGTTCGGCAAAAGCTCGGCCGATTATGAAAGAATTTATGAAAAAGGCTACATTGACGAGACGTTCAGCTACGACTACACCGAGGAACACGGCTTCGGCTTCGCCTCTGTCGGCGGCGATACGCCGGAGCCCGACAAGCTAGCCGATGAACTGAAACAGGTGCTCTATAAAGCGAAGGAGACGATCACGGCAGAAAAACTCGATTTGGCGAGAAAGAAAAAAATCGGTACATTCCTAAAATCGATGAACTCTCCGGAGTATATCGCCAACCAATTTACACGGTACGCTTTTTTAGAAACGAGTTTGTTTGATATCGTATCCGTTTTGGAATCAATCACCTTGGAAGACGTTCATCGTGTTGTCGATGAAGAGATAGAAGAGGACAGAATCACTGTCTGCAAAGTTGTTCCAAAATCATAACCGTCAGGAAAGTTCAGCGTGAGCAGCATGTTGTAGCATCACGCTGAACCTTTCTTTTTTAGGAAGGATGGAAATATGGCAAAACTGGCTCTTGTAACAGGAGCAAGCGGCGGAATCGGCCAGAGCATATGCGAAAAGCTGGCGCAAAGCGGCTTTGACCTGCTCCTTCACTACAATACAAATGAAAAGGCAGCCGTCTCTTTAAGCGAGCGGCTGTCAAATACATATCACATTCAAACCGAAATCATTCAAAGCGATCTGTCCGACCCCGGCGGTGCGGCGGCTGTTTCCGCTTGCATTGGCGGCCGGGCGCTGGACGCCGTCGTATTAAACAGCGGGCAGAGCTACCGCGGCCTTGTTACAGACATGACAGACGAAGAAGTTCATGAGATGGTCCAGCTTCACGTGACAAGTCCGTTTACGCTGACAAGAAACGTGCTTCCGGCCATGATCAGAAGAAAAGCCGGCGCGATTGTCGCGATCACTTCGATATGGGGAGAAACGGGGGCTTCCTGCGAAGTGCTTTACAGCATGACAAAGGGGGCGCAGCATTCGTTTGTCAAAGCCCTCGCAAAAGAGCTGGCGCCGAGCGGCATCAGAGTGAACGCCGTTTCCCCCGGGGCCGTCAAAACGAATATGATGAGCGGGTTTTCGAAGGAAGAAGAGGACATGATCGCAGAAGACATCCCGATGGGAAGGCTCGCAAAGCCCGAAGAGGTCGCAGATGCCGTTCAATTTCTGCTTTCGGAAAAAGCGTCATATATCACCGGCCAGATTTTATCGGTAAACGGAGGCTGGCATTGCTAAAACAATGTATAGTTTATGATCCCTCAGATAATAATAAGGCTGTAACTTTAAGAGAATGGAGGGGCCTGATATGTCCGTACTGGATAATTGGGATCAGTGGAAAAACTTCTTGGGCGACCGTCTCAACTACGCCCATGAAAAAGGAATGTCAAACGAAACCATCTCGGATCTTGCTTATGAGATCGGCGATTACTTAGCCGGTCAGGTCGATTCAAAAAACCATCAGGAAAGAGTGCTCGCAGATCTGTGGAGCGTAGCTTCTGAAGATGAGCAGCGCGCGATTGCGAACGTGATGGTCAAGCTTGTTGAAAACAACGGCTCGCATTGAGGAGAGAGTGTGTTCACTCTCTCTTTTTATACGTTTACTTTGTTTTTTTCGGTTTCTTCCAGCGGCCGGAAGGGTAAAAAAGATTTAGAGGGGGGCAGATTGCAGCGCCCGATTTTTCCCGATTTTGGGAAACGGACGTTTTTCTTATTTAATCACATATTCTGCTTTCTAATTGAGACAAAATGCTTTATGATAAAGGAAGGTAAATTTTTGCCACGATGATGGATAGGGAGGTTATCATTTGGCAAAGCTCGAATGGTATTTAGAATACGAAATCCAAGTCAACCGTCCCGGACTTCTGGGAGATATATCCTCTTTATTAGGTATGTTATCGATTAATATTGTCACAATTAACGGCGTTGATACGTCAAGAAGGGGCCTTTTGTTAAAATGCCGTCATATAGATCAAATCAAACGTCTCGAATCCATTTTAAACACGATGGAGACGATTAAGGTTACAAAGCTGAGGGAGCCGAAACTGAGGGATCGCCTCGCCGTAAGGCACGGACGCTACATTCAGCGGGATGCCGATGACAAAAAAACGTTCCGCTTTGAACGCGACGAGCTCGGGCTGCTTGTCGATTTTATGGCCGAACTGTTTAAAAAAGACGGGCATAAGCTGATCGGAATCCGAGGAATGCCGCGTGTCGGCAAGACGGAATCGATCGTGGCCGCGAGCGTGTGCGCCAGCAAAAGGTGGCTGTTTGTGTCTTCAACGCTTTTGAAACAAACGATCAGAAGCCAGCTTGTCGCTGATGAATACAACACGGAGAACGTCTTTATACTGGACGGAATCGTGTCGACGAGAAGAGGATCTGAACGACATTTGCAGCTCGTCAGTGAAATCATGCGGCTGCCCGCGACAAAAGTCGTCGAGCATCCGGATATTTTTGTGCAAAATACGGAATATACAATGGATGATTTCGATTACATTATCGAATTGCGTAACAGCCCTGATGAGGTTATTACATATGAACATGCCGAGGAACCGCAAATGTTTGACCATACTGGTTTTTCTGGCTTTGATTTTTAAAATGGAAGGTGTTTGTTGTGACTGAACTAGGAAATCGGCTCAAAGAAGCCAGAGAGGAAAAAGGGATGTCGTTAGACGACCTTCAGGCGGCAACGAAAATCCAGAAAAGGTATTTGACGGCGCTTGAAGAGGGAAACTATGACGTTATTCCGGGAAAGTTTTATGTAAGAGCTTTTATTAAACAGTACGCTGAAGCCGTCGGACTGAACTCAGAGCAGCTGTTTGAAGAGTTCAAAAAGGATATCCCTGACTCCTACAATGACGAGGTTTCTGATAAGCTTTCTTCGATCAAGCCTCAGAGGGAGCTTCCGGGGCCCGCCTCCAAAGCGCTTGAGCTTTTGCCTACACTGCTTGTCTCGGCAGGCGTGATTGTCGTGATCGCGATCATTTACGTCATTGTCCAGGCCGTGATGGGCGGAGGAAATGAAAATTCCGCCGAACAGACGAAAACGGTAGAGACAGAGAGCAAGTATGACGTCTCAAAAGATTCGCCGCTGAAGAATGAAAATCAAAAAAACGCGGACAACGAAAAATCAGGCGCTGAAGATAAAAAAGACGACGCCGCCCAGAAAGCCGCTGACAAAAAAGAGCTGACCATCAAGGCCGCAGACAGCCAGGGCTCTTCCACAACCTATGAAGTATCGGGAGCCGACAAGCTTGAGCTTGAGGTGACAACGACCGCGGATTCATGGGTCAGGGTGCGGGACGCGAAAGGAACCTCCCTTAAAGAAGGCATGATGAAAAAAGGAGATTCCTTTCAAAAAAATATTACCGACCAAGATCAGATCGAATTGCGGGTCGGATATGCGCCTGGCGTAGAAATCAAAATCAACGGAAAGGTTCTTTCCTACGAACTTGATCCGAAGAATGTGATGACACAAAACATAACGATTGAAAATAAAAAGGAGAAAAAGTCATCTTAACTGCCCGGATGACTTTTTCTTTCGTCCATCAGCAATAAAACGATACATAATGGAGGAACTCTATGTTTAACTTACCGAATAAAATTACGCTTTCGAGAATCGCCTTAATTCCTATTTTCATGATCATCATGCTCGTTCCGTTCAATTGGGGGTCGCTGTCTTTCGGAAACGAATCGATTCCGGTCGCACATCTGATCGGCGCTCTTTTGTTCATCTTCGCCTCGGTTACCGATTGGGTTGACGGCTATTATGCAAGAAAGCTGAAACTCGTGACGAATTTCGGGAAATTTCTCGATCCTCTGGCGGACAAATTGCTCGTGTCTTCTGCTTTGATCATTTTGGTCCATTATCACCTTGCACCGGCCTGGATGGCGATCGTCATCATCAGCCGGGAGTTCGCCGTGACGGGACTCCGCCTTGTGCTTGCGGGGACTGGCGAAGTCGTCGCTGCGAATATGCTTGGAAAGGTAAAAACGTGGGCGCAGATCATCGCCATTTCGGCTCTCTTGCTGCATAATCTTCCATTTGAGCTCGTCTCGTTCCCGTTCGGCTCTCTCTCGCTATGGGTGGCCGTCTTTTTCACCATCGTATCCGGCTGGGATTATTTCGCCAAGAACTGGGATGCTTTAAAAACATCGAACTAAACATAGGGAAGTGGATAACATGAAACTTGAAAGAAAAGCTGAAATCATCGCCGTCGGTTCAGAGCTTTTGCTCGGACAGATCGCCAATACGAACGCTCAGTTTATCAGCAAGCATTTGGCGGAAATCGGAATCAACGTTTTTTATCATACAGCGGTCGGAGACAACCCTGAACGCTTGAAACGGGTCATTCAAACCGCGCAGGAAAGGTCTGATTTCATCATCTTTTCAGGGGGGCTTGGGCCGACGAAAGACGATTTGACAAAAGAAACGATCGCCCGGGTCATCGGGCGTCCCCTTCAGCTTGATGAGGAAGCATTTCAATCGATTGAAGACTATTTCAAAAAAACGAACCGGACGATGTCTCCGAACAATCGAAAGCAGGCGCTCGTTCTCGAAGGTTCGGATGTGCTGCCAAACCGGTTCGGAATGGCTCCGGGGATGCTGCTTCAGCATGAATCGCGTTTTTACATGCTGCTTCCGGGGCCCCCGAAGGAACTTGAGCCGATGTTTGAAAACGAAGCGAAGCCGCTGATTTTGGAAAAACTCGGTTCAAAGGAGAAGATCGTCTCAAGGGTGCTGCGCTTCTTCGGAATCGGTGAATCCCAGCTTGAAACGGATTTGGAAGACCTTATCGATGCGCAGACGAACCCGACGATCGCCCCTTTGGCGGCAGATGGGGAAGTCACCCTCAGGCTGACGGCAAAACACGCCGATCCGGCTGAGACGGAGCGCCTTCTAAAAGAAACGGAAGACCGCATTTTAGAGCGCGTCGGCGAGTTCTTTTACGGATACGATGATACATCGCTTGTCGAAGAGCTTGCGAAAGCCTGCGTCCGCAAAGGACTGACGCTGTCTGCCGCGGAAAGCTTTACAGGAGGGCTTTTTTCCAGCTGGCTGACGGAATTGAGCGGGGCCTCCGAATACTTCAAAGGCGGCGCCGTCTGCTACACAAACGAATTGAAAGTGTCAGCGGCCGGCGTTTCGGAAGACATGCTGCAGCGGTACGGTGCGGTCAGCGCGCAATGCGCAAAGGAGCTTGCAGCGGGCATCAGAAGCAAAACCGGAAGCGACATCGGCATCAGTTTTACCGGTGTGGCCGGTCCGAATACGCAGGAAGGGCATCCGGCCGGGAAGGTATTTATCGGCATCTCGGTCGGCGGCAAACCGGAGGAAGCGTACGAGTTCATGTTCGCGGGCTCAAGATCGGCCGTCAGGAAGCGTTCTGCCAAATACGGCTGCCATCTGCTCCTGCACATTTTGGGTAAATAAGCGATAATTCCGTTTTCGGAGAATCTTCCTTTTAAAAAAAGACTGCTTTCGCTCTTTGCAAAATGATTTTTTATCGTTTAAAATCCGCTGAAAAAAATCGAATATGCGTTCGCTTTTTTCTTGGCAAATCCGAGCAAACAAGGTATAGTAGATATAGCGGAAGTGATAAAGGAGGAAAAAACAGATGAGTGATCGTCAGGCAGCCTTAGATATGGCGCTTAAACAAATAGAAAAACAGTTTGGAAAAGGTTCCATCATGAAACTCGGAGAACAAACCGAGACGAGAATTTCAACCGTTCCGAGCGGCTCTTTAGCGCTCGATACAGCCCTCGGGGTGGGCGGATATCCGCGCGGACGGATTATTGAAGTATACGGCCCTGAAAGCTCCGGTAAAACGACGGTGGCGCTTCACGCGATTGCCGAAGTTCAGCAGCAGGGCGGACAGGCGGCGTTCATAGACGCCGAGCACGCGCTTGATCCCGTTTACGCGCAAAAATTAGGGGTTAACATTGACGAGCTGCTGCTGTCCCAGCCTGACACGGGGGAGCAGGCACTTGAAATTGCTGAAGCGCTTGTCAGAAGCGGAGCCGTTGACATCGTCGTCATCGACTCCGTTGCGGCGCTCGTGCCGAAGGCGGAAATCGAAGGAGACATGGGAGACTCGCATGTCGGGCTGCAGGCCAGACTGATGTCCCAGGCGCTGCGGAAGCTTTCCGGAGCAATCAATAAATCAAAAACGATCGCGATCTTTATTAACCAGATCCGCGAAAAAGTCGGCGTCATGTTCGGAAACCCTGAGACGACCCCAGGGGGAAGAGCCCTGAAGTTCTATTCTTCCGTGCGGCTTGAAGTGCGCCGCGCCGAACAGCTCAAACAAGGCAACGACGTCATGGGGAACAAGACGAAAATTAAAGTCGTGAAAAACAAAGTGGCGCCTCCATTCCGGACGGCCGAAGTAGACATTATGTACGGCGAAGGAATCTCCAAAGAAGGGGAAATCATCGACCTTGGAACAGAGCTTGACATCGTCCAAAAAAGCGGGGCATGGTACTCCTATCAGGATGAACGCCTTGGACAGGGCCGCGAAAACGCGAAGCAGTTCCTAAAGGAAAACAAAGATGTGCTTTTGATGATCCAAGAGCAGATCAGGGAGCATTACGGCTTGGATAACAACGGTGTTTCGGCTCCAAAAGAAGAAGAGGAAGACATTCAGGAAGAGCTCGAATTTTAATTTTAAGGCTGCCGGCTGGCAGCCTTTTCTTTTTCTTTCGCAAATCCGCCGTCCCCTTCCAAAAATCTCCGGCCTGTTGCCGATTCAGCGGATGTATGTCCGGTGGATTGCTCATATCTTTTGAAACGTTAAGATCGTAAGCTTGACAAGTATTTGCCACACAATTACAATGAAATTGTATCACTTGTTTTTCTTAACATGATTGATAAACATTTAAACTTGACAAGGGCTGTGAAGCTTCTTCATTCCCTGTGAAGGTTCTGTATGTTGAGAAGAAAGTACAATGTACATGCCGACACTTACTTTTAGCAAGAAACAAGTTCATAGCAAGAGGAGGTGAAAGTATGAGTCCATTAACCATTCTCATCTCCATTTTGCTGAGCCTATTCTGTTTAGTTGTTGGCTACTATGTTCGTAAAATCATTGCCGAAGCAAAAATTTCAGGTGCGCGCAACGCAGCCGAACAAATTCTTGGAGACGCAAAGCGGGATGCTGAAGCGTTGAAAAAAGAAGCCCTTCTTGAAGCAAAGGACGAGATTCATACGCTTCGGATAGAAGCTGAACAAGAAGTTCGTGAAAGACGAAATGAGCTTCAAAAACAAGAAAACCGTTTACTCCAAAAGGAAGAGAACCTTGACCGAAAAGATGAATCGTTAGATAAACGGGAAGCGATGTTGGAGAAGAAAGATCATTCTCTGAATGAACGACAACAACATATTGAAGAGATGGAAAGCAAAGTGGATGAAATGATTCGTAAGCAGCAGTCGGAATTGGAGCGTATTTCAAGTCTGACGCGTGATGAAGCGAAGCAAATCATTCTGGATCGGGTTGAAAAAGAGCTTTCCCATGACATCGCGATCATGATGAAAGAAACTGAAAATCGTGCGAAAGAAGAGGCTGATAAAAAAGCGAAAAATATTCTTTCATTGGCTTTACAGCGCTGTGCGGCTGATCATGTGGCAGAGACGACGGTTTCCGTTGTCAACCTTCCAAATGATGAGATGAAAGGCCGTATTATCGGACGTGAAGGGCGAAACATCCGTACGTTGGAAACATTGACTGGAATCGACCTTATCATTGACGATACGCCGGAAGCCGTTATCCTTTCAGGATTTGATCCGATCAGGCGCGAAACAGCAAGGATCGCTCTTGATAAGCTCGTTCAGGATGGCCGCATTCATCCTGCCAGAATCGAAGAAATGGTTGAGAAATCCCGCCGTGAAGTGGATGATTATATTCGCGAAATGGGCGAACAGACGACGTTTGAGGTAGGAGTCCACGGTCTTCACCCCGATTTAATCAAAATACTCGGCCGCTTGAAGTTCAGAACAAGCTACGGACAGAATGTACTAAAACATTCAATGGAAGTGGCATTCTTGACCGGACTAATGGCTGCTGAGCTTGGAGAAGACGTTACGCTTGCGAAAAGAGCGGGCCTTCTTCACGACATCGGGAAGGCGATTGACCACGAGGTGGAAGGAAGCCATGTCGAAATCGGCGTGGAACTGGCCACCAAGTATAAGGAGCATCCTGTCGTTATCAACAGTATCGCATCACACCACGGGGATCAGGAGCCGACTTCCATCATCGCCGTGCTCGTGGCCGCAGCCGATGCGCTGTCAGCCGCAAGACCTGGAGCAAGAAGCGAAACGCTCGAAAATTATATTCGCAGGCTTGAAAAACTGGAGGAAATCTCCGAGTCCTACGAAGGTGTTGAGAAATCGTTTGCGATACAGGCCGGACGGGAAGTGCGGATCATGGTGAAACCAGACTCGATTAACGATCTTGAAGCCCATCGTTTGGCGCGGGATATTCGAAAACGAATTGAGGACGAGCTCGACTACCCTGGACATATTAAAGTAACCGTCATCAGGGAAACGAGAGCCGTTGAATACGCAAAATAAAGTGGTGCGCATGCACCACTTTATTTTTTTGTTTCCTTGTGTAACACTATTAAAGAAACCTATTGAAAAAAGAAAGGGTCAAAGCATGAGAATTTTATTTGTTGGAGATGTCGTCGGTTCGCCCGGCAGAGAGATGATTAAAACGTATTTGCCAAAACTGAAGCTGAAATATAAACCGCACGCCGTCATCGTGAACGGGGAAAACGCAGCACACGGGAAAGGAATCACCGAAAAAATTTATCATCAGCTCATTCAAGCGGGTGCCGATGTCATCACCATGGGAAATCATACGTGGGATAAAAGGGAAATATTTGATTTTATCGATAGCGCTCCGCAGATCGTCAGGCCCGCCAATTTTCCTAAAGGCACGCCTGGCAAAGGAATCGCTTACATCAAAACAAACGGCAGCAAGGAACTGGCTGTAATCAATTTGCAAGGCCGTACATTTCTGCCTCCGATCGATTGTCCGTTTGAAAAAGCGGACGAATTGATTGAAGAGGCTTCTAAAAGAACGCCGTATATTTTTATCGATATGCATGCCGAAGCGACGAGCGAAAAGCAGGCGATCGGCTGGTATACGGACGGACGCGTTTCGGCTGTTGTCGGAACGCATACACACGTGCAGACGGCGGACAACCGCGTCCTTCCAAAAGGGACGGCTTATATTACCGACGTCGGCATGACAGGTCCTTATGACGGCATTCTCGGCATGGAGCGGGAGACGATCATCAAACGGTTTAAGACGAGTCTCCCGGTACGTTTTGAAATCGCCGAAGGCCGTACGACGTTAAGCGCGGTTGTCATTGATATCGATGACCAAAGCAAAAAAGCGGTTAAGATCGACCGGATATTAATCAATGATGACCACATGTTTTTCGAATAGAAGAACGAAAAATCATTTTAGAAAAATATTAAAAAGAAAGCAGGAATATCCCAGTCTTTTCGTGAATATAGTAAAAATGGAAGGTACCCTGCTATTTTTGAAAAGCAATTAAAAGGGGATGGCTTTTTCAAATGGCAATATCTAACAATGATTGTTCTAATGAACACTCACTTATCCATTGTAAAATTAAGGGGGAGCAGGAATGGAAATATTAAAGGTTTCAGCAAAATCAAATCCAAACTCGGTTGCAGGTGCGCTGGCGGGAGTTTTGAGAGAACGAGGGGCTGCAGAAATTCAAGCAATAGGTGCCGGAGCATTGAACCAAGCGGTAAAAGCGGTTGCGATTGCCCGGGGATTTGTGGCGCCCAGCGGTGTTGATCTGATTTGTATTCCGGCTTTTACGGACATTCAAATTGACGGTGAAGAGCGGACGGCGATCAAATTAATTGTAGAGCCTCGCTGATAGAAAAAGAATGTATTGATTTCATATGTTTCAACCTGCTTACACATGTAAGCGGGTTGTTTTTGGTTTGGCTTTAAAAAATCTGTCATGGGAGGGATCGGTCGTGAACATTTTCGATGCCCATTCAGATTTGCTTTTGAAGCTTTGGAAAAATCCGCGGCTTAATGAATACAGCGATCCTTCGCTGCAAACTCCGGTCAGTGCGCTATTAAACGGAAAGGCAAAGGTTCAGTGTCTGGCCATTTTTCTGCCGGATACGGTGCCGGCGAATCTGCGCCTTGAAATGGCGCTCGTCCAAATTCAGCTGTTCTATGAAAAAGTCGCAAAATATGAACGAATCAAACTGATCAAAAGCAAGTCAGACATCGATTCGCTCAAATTTGATGAAACAGGGATTATCTTAACGATGGAAGGGTGCGAACCGGTATCGAAAAATGTAAGGCTGTTTGATATCTTTTTTCAGCTCGGCGTCAGAAGCTTCGGTTTGACATGGAATTGGGCCAACGTGTTTGCTGACGGCGCCTTGGAAAAGAGAAATGCAGGTCTTACGCAATGGGGGGAAAAATTGATCAAGATCGCCAACCGGCACCGGGTTTGGACGGACGTTTCCCATTTGTCGGAAAAAAGCTTCTGGGATACGGTTGCCCTTGCAAAATACCCGATTGCCTCCCACTCGAATGCGTACAGCCTTTGTCCGCATCCGCGAAATTTAAAAGATGACCAAATCAAGGCGCTGATCAAGAAAAACGGGGTCATCGGCATCACCTTTGTTCCCGAGTTTATAAATAAGACGCCCCGCATAAAAGACATTCTTTCGCATATCGACCATGTCTGCTCTTTGGGCGGTGAACGGCATATCGGATTCGGCTCCGATTTTGACGGGTTCGATAAGGTGATTCCGGGGCTTGAAGCCTACAAGGATTACGACAATCTGATCCATGCATTGGAGAGCCATTATTCTGCAAGACAAGTCAGACGGTTTCTCTATGAAAATTTCATCAGCCGGATTCCGTTTTAAAAAAATATTCCATATTTTTCAGAGGGTGTTCAGATGTCCATGCCACATGTACATCGATATTTACCGATGTATAAAATCGTGCTACAATCCTATTGTAAAGCGATTTGGCAAAGGGGGTATGTTCATCATGAGCGGAAAAATGAAAGCGCTTATCAAGACGCCGGGGGAGCCGGGAGCTGTTTGTGATCTTGTTCCGATACCGGAAATCGGCCAGAACGAAGTGCTGATTAAAGTCAAAGCCGCGTCGATCTGCGGGACTGATGTGCATATTTATAATTGGGATGAATGGGCGAAAAACAGAGTAAAGCCGCCATATGTTTTCGGCCACGAATTTTCGGGCGAAGTAGCGGCGGTCGGGGAAAATGTTTCATCTGTCAAAGAAGGCGATTTTGTATCGGCGGAAACGCACTTCGTCTGCGGCAAATGCATTCCGTGTCTGACGGGAAAACAGCATGTGTGCAGCAAGACGATGATCCTCGGTGTTGATACAGATGGATGCTTCGCCGAATATGTGAAGGTGCCCGAAAGCAACATTTGGAAAAATCCGCCCGGCATGCCTGAGGATCTTGCTTCCATTCAAGAACCGCTCGGAAATGCCGTTCATACGGTTCTGTCAGGCATTGCGGCCGGATCGAAAACGGCTATTGTCGGCTGTGGACCGATCGGCTTAATGGCAGTCGCTGTAGCAAAAGCAGCCGGCGCTTCACAAGTGATCGCCATAGATAAAAACGAGTACAGGCTCGAACTGGCCGTGAAAATGGGGGCAACGGCTACGATTTCGATCGAAAAAGAAGATCCGCTTAAAAATGTAAGCGTTTTAACAAATGGGGAAGGCGCAGACCTTGTATGCGAGATGTCAGGCCATCCGACCGCGATCTGCCAAAGCTTAAAAATGGCGGCAAATGGAGGAAGGGTTCACATTTTAAGCCTGCCTGAGCATCCGGTGTGCATCGACATGACCAATGACATCGTCTTTAAAGGCCTTACAGTTCAAGGGATTACCGGCAGAAAAATGTTTGAAACGTGGCGGCAGGTGAGCGGCTTGCTCCATTCAGGATCCATACAGATCAAGCCTGTCATCACCCACCATTTTTCTCTTGAGGAGTATGAAAAAGGCTTTGAGCTGATGAGGAAAGGACAGTGCGGCAAAGTCATACTGATACCATAGAAAGGAGAGATTGATATGAAAGAATTCACATTTTTACAAAAAGAGCTCGACACGATGAGGGAGCAGGGCACATTTCAAGAGCTGCCGAAGATCGAATCGTGTCAGGGACCGATTGTCAGGATGAAAGGAAGAGATATCATTCAGCTGTCCTCCAACAATTATCTCGGCCTCACCTCTCATCCGCGGCTCAAAAAAGCAGCCGTTGATGCAGCCGAGCGGTTTGGGGCGGGAACCGGCTCAGTCCGGACCATTGCCGGAACGTTCACAATGCATGATGAGCTTGAGAAAAAACTGGCCGGCTTCAAGAAAACGGAAGCGGCGCTCGTTTTTCAGTCCGGCTTTACGGCGAATCAGGGCATTCTCTCAAGCATTCTCACAAAAGACGATATCGTGATTTCGGATGAATTAAACCACGCCTCCATCATCGACGGGATCAGGCTCACCAAAGCAGGGCGGAAAGTCTATGAACATGCGAATATGGAAGACTTGGAAAAAATCCTGAAAAAATCAATGAGTTACAGAAACAGGCTCATCGTTACGGACGGCGTGTTTTCCATGGACGGGGACATTGCGCCGCTTCCGGACATTGTGAGGCTCGCAGAGCAGTACGATGCATTTGTCATGGTCGATGACGCGCACGCGTCCGGCGTACTCGGCGAAAACGGGCGCGGGACGGTACATCATTTCGGCCTTGACGGAAAGGTGCATATCCAGGTCGGCACCCTGAGCAAAGCGCTCGGCGTTTTGGGCGGATATGCCGCAGGTTCAAAGGTGCTCATCGACTATTTGAAGCATAAAGGAAGACCGTTTCTGTTCAGTACCTCCCATCCGCCGGCAGTGACGGCGGCATGCATTGAAGCAGTCAACGTGCTGATGGAAGAGCCGGCATTGATCAAAAGGCTTTGGGACAACACGGCATACTTCAAAAAAGGACTCGAAAACATCGGCCTTCCGCTCATTCAAAGCGAGACGCCGATCACGCCGATTTTAATCGGCGATGAAGCGGAAACATGCCGTTTTTCTGCTACCCTGTTTGAACTTGGCGTGTTTGCGCAGGCAATCGTATTCCCGACGGTTCCAAAAGGCAAAGCGCGCATCAGAACGATCATGACTGCGGAGCATACGAAACAAGACCTTGACAAAGCGCTCGACATCATCGAAACCGGCGCCCGAAAATCCGGACTGCTTTAGCGCTTAAAAACAAAGCAAATTACCATTGATAATCATTTTCATTTAGTGTACAATGATGGGTTCTGGGTTGTGCTGACAGCCGAGAACCTTTATACTGTAGGGTGGAGCTTTGTTTGAAAGGAGAAAAAAACATGAATGAGAAACAGCGAACTGAAAGCGGACAGGTCAATCCATCGGACAAAAAATCCGAGAAGGATTACAGCAAATATTTTGAAGCTGTGTATGTTCCGCCTTCATTAAAAGATGCAAAAAAACGCGGCAAAGAAGCCGTTAAATATCATAACGATTTTAAAATATCAGAGCAGTTCAGAGGCATGGGAGAAGGACGGAAGTTTTACATCCGCACGTACGGCTGCCAGATGAATGAACACGACACAGAAGTGATGGCCGGGATTTTCATGGCGCTCGGCTATGAGCCGACCGACTCGACTGAAGATGCAAACGTCATCTTGCTTAACACATGCGCGATCCGGGAAAACGCGGAAAACAAAGTGTTTGGCGAAATCGGCCATTTAAAAGGTTTGAAAAAGGATAACCCCGATTTGATACTGGGCGTCTGCGGCTGCATGTCCCAGGAAGAATCAGTCGTCAACCGGATTTTAAAGAAACATCCGTTCGTCGATTTGATTTTCGGTACACACAACATTCACCGCCTTCCAGAACTTTTGTCAGAAGCATATCTGTCAAAAGAAATGGTCGTTGAAGTGTGGTCTAAAGAAGGAGACGTTATTGAAAACCTGCCGAAAGTCCGCCACGGAAAAATCAAGGCATGGGTCAACATCATGTACGGCTGCGACAAGTTCTGTACGTACTGCATCGTTCCGTATACGAGGGGAAAAGAGCGCAGCAGACGTCCTGAAGACATCATCCAGGAAGTGAGAAGGCTTGCGGCTGAAGGCTACAAGGAAATCACGCTTCTCGGGCAAAACGTCAACGCCTACGGAAAAGATTTTGAAGACATGGAATACGGCCTCGGTCATCTGATGGATGAGCTTCGTAAGATCGACATTCCGAGAATCCGCTTTACGACAAGCCACCCGCGCGATTTTGACGACCATCTGATCGAGGTGCTTGCAAAAGGCGGGAACCTCTTGGATCATATCCATCTTCCTGTTCAATCCGGAAGCTCTGACGTCCTGAAGCTGATGGCGCGCAAATACGACCGTGAGCGCTATCTCGATCTTGTCGCCAAAATTAAAAAAGCGATGCCGAATGCTTCTTTGACAACCGATATTATCGTCGGCTTCCCTAACGAAACGGACGAACAATTTGAAGAAACGCTTTCTTTATACAGGGAAGTCGAGTTCGACAGCGCCTATACGTTCATTTACTCGCCTCGCGAAGGAACGCCGGCTGCGAAGATGAAAGACAATGTTCCGATGCGGGTCAAAAAAGAGCGGCTTCAGCGCTTAAATGACCTGGTCAACGAAATTTCCGCGAAGAAAATGAAGGAATATGAGGGGCAGGTTGTCGAAGTATTAGTAGAAGGTGAAAGCAAAAACAATCCTGATATTCTTGCCGGCTACACACGCAAAAACAAGCTTGTAAACTTTAAAGGACCGAAAGAAGCGATCGGCAAGCTTGTCAACGTAAAAATCCACCAGGCGAAAACGTGGTCGCTTGACGGAGAAATGGTGGGAGAAGCAATCGAGGTGAATTAAGATGACTCTTTACACGAAAAAGGATATCGTGGAAAAAGCGCGCGAGCTTGCAAAAATGATTGCAGAAACCGAAGAAGTCGACTTCTTCAAAAGGGCTGAGGAACAAATTAACGAGAATGCCAAAGTCTCAAATCTGATCAATCAAATCAAAGCTTTGCAGAAACAAGCCGTCAACTTTAAACACTACGAAAAGCATGAGGCATTAAAGCAAACGGAAGCGAAGATCGATGCGCTTCAGGCAGAGCTTGATGACATTCCGATCATCCAGGAATTCAGAGACTCCCAAATGGAAGTCAACGACCTTCTTCAGCTCGTTGCTCACACGATATCAAATCAAGTGACAAACGAGATCATAGCGTCAACCGGGGGAGACCTTCTGACGGGAGAAACCGGATCAAAAATCAAAAACTCACAACCCAGCTGCTCACTATAAAAAAGGCGCCTTTTTAGGCGCCTTTTTTTTCGCCGTGCCGGCTTATTTTTTAAGTCAAGTTTATCCTCGTTGCTGCATACACTTAAACAGATTCATTAAATGGGTGCTTTATTTTGTTTTCTTCTTAGCGCGCACGTGAGACAAATGCCCAGCATAAGATAATACGAGGAAAAACAAGGAGGCATGACCGAATGTCTGAATACAGGGAAATTATAACAAAAGCGGTAGTCGCGAAAGGCAGGAAATTTACCCAGTCCACACATACGATCTCCCCTTCGCAAAAGCCAACCAGCATACTGGGCGGTTGGATTATCAATCATAAGTATGACGCCGAAAAGGTCGGGAAAACGGTTGAGATTGAAGGGACATACGATATCAACGTATGGTATTCGTATGCCGACAACACAAAAACGGAAGTTGTGACAGAACGCGTTTCCTATGTCGATGTCATCAAGCTCAGATACCGTGACAAAAACTACTTAGACGATGAACACGAAGTCATTGCGAAGGTGCTTCAGCAGCCGAACTGTCTTGAAGTGACGATTTCCCCGAACGGGAACAAAGTCGTTGTTCAGGCCGAAAGAGAATTTTTATCTGAAGTCGTCGGCGAAACGAAAGTCGTCGTCGAAGTCAATTCCGAATGGACGGAAAGCGATGAAGAAGAGGCATGGGAAGAAGAGCTTGATGAGGAATTGGAGGAGATTAATCAGGAGTTTTTGGTCGGAGATCCGGAAGAATAAAAGGAAACTAGGGAGACGCCGCCCTAGTTTTCTTTTTTTTCGGAAGGAATGTTTGTGGTATAATCGTTCTTGGAATCAGTAGAAACGAGAGATACATAATGGGGGATTAATATGGCAGGCTACACGCCGATGATACAGCAATATTTAAAGATCAAGGCAGAGTATCAGGATGCCTTTTTATTTTTTCGTCTCGGTGACTTTTACGAGATGTTTTTCGAGGATGCGAAAAAGGCGTCACAGGAGCTTGAAATCACATTAACGAGCAGAGACGGCGGATCAAGCGAGAGAATCCCGATGTGCGGAGTTCCTTACCATTCCTGCTCATCTTATATCGAACAGCTGATCAAAAAAGGCTATAAAGTGGCGATCTGCGAGCAGGTGGAAGACCCGAAGGCGGCTAAAGGAGTCGTCAAAAGGGAAGTGGTTCAGCTCATTACGCCGGGAACCGTCATGGACGGAAAGGGCATTCACGAAAACGAGAACAACTTTATCGCGTCTGTCAGCGATTTTCAGCATACATACGGCCTTGCCTTTTCAGATTTGACGACCGGCGAGAACTTAGTGACGGCGATTGAAAGATTTGATGATGTCGTTTCCGAAATTTACTCCGTCGGAGCGCGGGAAATCGTCGTCTCCAGCCGGATCGGCGAACAAGAGAAAACGGTTTTAAAAGAGCGCTGCGGAGCGACGATTTCCTTTGAAGACGAACAGGCAAATGAGACGCCTGACATCGTAAAAGATCTGCCGTCAAAAGAGCTTGTTGATACATTCATGAAGCTGTACACCTATTTGAAGCGCACGCAAAAGAGAAGCCTTGACCATCTTCAGAAGGTTGAGCCTTACGAATTAGAAGAAGCGATGAAAATCGACCTTTATTCGAAGCGGAATCTGGAGCTGACGGAGACGATCCGCTCCAAAAATAAAAAAGGCTCGCTTCTCTGGCTTCTCGATGAAACGAAAACAGCTATGGGCGGCCGCCTTTTAAAGCAATGGATCGACCGGCCGCTGATCAGAAAAGGGCAGATCGAAGAGCGCCAGGAGATCGTCGAAACGCTGATCGCCCATCTGTTTGAACGGGAGGATCTGCGCGAGCGGCTGAAAGAAGTGTACGACCTCGAACGGCTTGCCGGCCGGGTCGCATACGGAAACGTCAACGCAAGAGACTTGATCCAGCTGAAAGAATCGCTAAAACAAGTCCCGGCGATTAAAGATCTAGTCGCTTCTCTCAATCATCCAAAGGCAAAAGCGCGTGCTGAAAAAATCGATCCGTGCGGCGATTTGCTTGAGCTTTTGGAGGAGGCGCTCTACGAAAATCCGCCGCTCTCATTAAAAGAAGGAAACTTGATAAAAGACGGCTACAACGCAAAGCTTGACGAGTACCGGGATGCGAGCAAGAACGGAAAAGACTGGATTGCAAAGCTCGAGCAGGAGGAGCGCCAATACACAGGCATCCGTTCGCTGAAAGTCGGCTTTAATAAAGTATTCGGCTACTATATCGAAGTGACGAAAGCGAACATCCATCTTCTCGAAGAAGGCAGGTATGAACGGAAGCAGACACTCGCAAATGCTGAACGCTATATCACGCCTGAGCTGAAAGAAAAGGAAGCGTTGATTCTCGAAGCGGAAAACAATATTTGCGAGCTCGAATACGAGCTGTTTTCCGGGCTTCGCGATCAGGTGAAAGAATATATTCCTCGCCTGCAGCGGCTGGCGAAAATGATGAGCGAGCTCGATGTGCTGCAATGCTTTGCGACGATCAGCGAAAACCGCCATTACGTTAGACCTGAGTTTTCCGAAGACGTCGTTCAGGTTGTCGACGGACGGCATCCGGTCGTTGAAAAAGTGATGGACAGCCAGTCGTATGTACCGAACAGCTGCGAAATGGGCGAAGGCAGACAAATGCTTTTGATTACAGGACCGAACATGTCAGGTAAAAGCACGTACATGAGACAAATGGCGCTGATTTCCATTTTGGCGCAAATCGGCTGCTTCGTTCCCGCGAAAAAAGCGGTTTTGCCGATCTTTGATCAGATTTTCACGAGAATCGGCGCAGCCGATGACTTAATTTCGGGACAGAGCACCTTTATGGTGGAAATGCTTGAAGCGAAAAACGCGATCGTCCATGCAACGAAAAACAGCTTGATTTTATTCGATGAGATCGGGCGCGGGACATCCACATACGACGGAATGGCGCTAGCCCAAGCGATCATCGAATATGTGCATAACCATATCGGCGCAAAAACGCTTTTCTCCACGCACTACCATGAGCTGACATCTCTTGAAGAGAAGCTTTCCGACCTGAAAAACGTTCATGTTCGGGCGGAAGAATACGAGGGGAAAGTCGTCTTCCTTCACCAAATTAAAGAAGGCGCCGCAGACAAAAGCTACGGGATCCATGTCGCCCAGCTTGCGGAGCTCCCCGACGATTTAATCAGCCGGGCCAAAACGATTCTGCAAGAGCTTGAATCAGGCGCAAAAGAACCGGCCGTTTCCCAAGCCGTTCCAGTTCAAGCGGAAACAGCCGAAAAATCTCAGGCGCCTGCGGTTGAGCCGGCGCAGCTGTCCTTCTTTGAGACGGACAAGCCGCAGGAAAAGCAGGCCAAGCTGTCCAAAAAAGAACAGGGTGTGCTTGACGAATTTAAGGCGCTGAATCTGCTTGATATGACGCCTTTACAAGTGATGAATGAGCTGTACAGGCTGCAAAAAAAATTAAGATAAAGAGAGGTGACCGCACTTGGCAAAAATTGTTCAGCTTCCCGACGATTTATCAAATAAAATCGCGGCGGGAGAAGTTGTCGAAAGACCGGCCTCTGTCGTCAAAGAGCTTGTTGAAAATGCGATTGACGCAAACAGCTCGGTGATCGAAATCGATGTCGAAGAAGCAGGGCTTTCTTCCATCAAAGTTCTTGACGATGGCGAAGGGATGGATGCGGAAGACTGCAAAACGGCTTTTTTGCGCCATGCCACAAGCAAAATCAAGGATGAAAACGATCTGTTCCGCGTCAGAACGCTTGGGTTTCGCGGAGAAGCTTTGCCAAGTATCGCGTCTGTCTCACATGTAAGCATCAAAACGAGCACAGGGGAAGGCGCGGGAACCCATCTGACGCTTCAGGGAGGAAGAATCATCTCCGAGCAAAAATCGTCAAGCAGGCGGGGAACCGAAATTACGGTGTCCAATCTGTTTTTCAATACACCGGCAAGGCTGAAGTATATGAAAACGATCCATACGGAGCTCGGCAATATTACAGACGTCGTCAACAGAATCGCCCTCGCGCATCCGGAAGTGTCAATCAGGCTGCGCCATCAAGGGAAAACCTTGCTGCAGACAAACGGAAACGGAGATGTCCGCCATGTGCTGGCGGCGATATATGGTACGGCCGTCGCAAGAAAAATGATTCCGCTTCATGCGAGTTCCCTCGATTTTGAAGTGAAAGGCTATATCGCGCTCCCGGAAATCACGAGGGCTTCACGGAATTACATGTCATCTGTCGTCAACGGCAGATACATTAAAAATTTTCCGCTCGTCAAAGCGATTCATGAAGGCTACCATACGCTGCTTCCAATCGGGCGGCATCCGATCACATTTATTGAAATCAACATGGACCCGCTTCTGGTCGATGTCAACGTGCATCCGTCAAAGCTCGAAGTCAGACTGAGCAAAGAGACCGAGCTCCATGAGCTCCTTCGCGACGCCATCAAAGACGTCTTCAAACAGCGGCAGCTCATTCCTAGTGTACAGGCGCCGAAAAAAACGGCGTCGCCCATCATCAAACCCGAGCAGCAAAAGCTGGACTTCGACAATCGGCCTGAACCGGCTGATGAGCCAAAGACAGAACGGGAAACAGCTCCGGCCTACTCACCGATGAAATTAAGCTCGGTTGTCAAGGAAGCGCCGATCCAGACGGAGGAAAGGGAAGAAAACATCGCACAGGAAGCGCCGCCCGAACCGCCGGAAATCGAAGTCCGCATGCCGGATGAACAGGATGAAGCGCCTCCGTATATCGAACAAGAGCACGAGGAAGAGGCGATCGAGCCGAAAGAACGCGTCCCGATCATGTATCCGATCGGCCAGATGCACGGCACGTACATTCTCGCCCAAAACGAAAACGGCTTGTACATCATCGACCAGCACGCCGCACAGGAGCGGATTAAGTACGAATACTTCCGCGAAAAAGTCGGAGAAGTCGAACCGAATGTCCAAGATCTCCTCGTTCCTTTGACACTGCACTACTCAAAGAACGAAGCGATCATCATCGACGAGCACCTGGAAGACCTTGCAAAAGTCGGCGTCTTTCTAGAATCATTCGGTGCAGGCAGCTATATCGTCCGCTGCCACCCGACATGGTTCCCTAAGGGCGAAGAAACGACGCTGATCGAAGAAATCATCCAGCAGGTTCTCGATAACCGGAACATCGATATCAAAAAATTGCGCGAAGAAGCAGCGATCATGATGAGCTGCAAAGGCTCCATCAAAGCCAACCACCACTTGCGCGACGACGAAATCCGAGCCCTGCTCGACGAACTCCGCCGGACGTCCGACCCCTTCACATGCCCGCACGGACGCCCGATTATCATTCATTATTCGACGTATGAGATGGAGAAGATGTTTAAGCGGGTGATGTAGGGAATAAGTTTCGAGTATTACGTTTTTAAGTGTGAGGCACTATGTGTCTCACCTTTTTTTATTTATGTCATGAATTATTGTTGAAATAACGTTTTACAAGAGTTTTTAATCAACGGGGAAGGCCGGGGTCTTGTTGGCAAGCTAGCAATGGATGTACTGCGGGAAGTTTATACGGATACCAATACTTATAATTTAAGCGCTGCATCAGTTGTATGGAAAATTAAAGAGGAAGGCTGTTCGAAGTTTTATTAAATAGTCCTATATTTATAAATAGTGAAGTGTTTAAATTTTCCACCTTTAGCGTGCCGTCGATAAGAAGAAAGTTAGGGAGCTGAACCTATTTCGTACGGGTGTTCTGTTATAAGGATTCTAAAAAGGTTCGGATTACGGAAGGGATTTAAAAAGGGGCACTTCCCGCAGGGAAGATGCCCGCGACTTACTGCTGGAAATGAAGGATCATCAAAGCGAATTTTCAAGGGAGCTTATCTTTTCCCTCGATTGCGCGATCACATTCTTTTAATAGAATTAATTAAAGGTTAGCCAAATGGAAAGGGCACTAAAACAAAGATTTGATGTTATGAATTGCAGATCATAAAGGCCAAGTATCCTTCTTCAAAGAAAATCAAGGATATTGAGATTTATATGGGGATGGGGCTGAAAAAGGACAAATATTATCAGGTCAAGCGGCAGGCCATGTATAACCCTGCGATAGCTCTCGGGATTATTTAAATGTGGGTTTTATAAAAGAAAAACGGGCATTAAGCCCGTACATCACACTTAACATTTAATTCTCAGCCCATTACCTACAGTTATTCATAACTTTGAGGCGTTGATTAATCAAATACAGCTCTACTCGCTATATTCACATTATGTGCCGCTGAATATTCAGAGTTTTTCCCCGCTGCAACTTTATCATGAGAATGAGTTGAAACAGAGCTGGTCATAATGACTGATAATGTTAATGCGGTAAAGAAAATAGTCAATTTTTTCACTGTAATTCCTCCGTCACTTTAAAGATTTGGTTTTTAGCATGAATGACTTTATCAAGATAAATCACAGTTTTACTATCCTCGCCTTTTTGTCTGAAATAATCCGCAACATCTTGAGCGAAGTCCTCTACATCTGGCCATAATTTTAAAGATTCAAGATATTGAATATTTTCATCTACAATAGTCAGATCTTCATTTTCATATAGAGCTTCAATGATCTTGAGTTTTGCATGATACTCGTCATTTTGCTTTTCATCTGCCATTATATTTCCTTGCTCCAGATAGTGACGGGCTTCTTCTTTTGCGCCGATTTTGTAGAGAACTCTTGTTAAATCCGAGATGGAATTAACTCCTACTGATGAGGAAAGATGTTCAGGGATGGCGATGGCTGCTTTGAGATTCTCTTCCGCTTTGTTGTAAATTTTTCTTAAAGCATAGCTTATTCCAATATTATGATATGCTTTCCCGGTTAATGCGTGATCCTCGATTTTCTTTGCACCTTCTAAAGCTTTCTGATAATGGGCCTCAGCTTCATTATAACGGAATAAATCAATTTTGTTTGCTCCTAAAACCATTTCACAATTAATTTTCCGTTTTATGTATAATTCATGAGCTCTGAATGTTTCGAGTGCAGTTTCAGCATGTCTAAGGGAAAAGATGTTTTGTTTGATATAGTAATAGGCGATGGACAGTCTGTAGTGAAATTCTGCGTTCTCAATTTCATCAGGAATTTGTTTAAGTTTGTTTTCTGCAATTTGGTAATAGTTAATGGCTTTAATGTAATTCTTGTTATGAAATTCATTCTGTCCCGAAAAAAAATAGAAATAATACTGAATGACAGCATCAGTTTTTTCTATACCCTTCTTTTGACTTTCAAGCTTTTTGAAAACCTTCTTAGATTCGTTGAAATTTTCTAACATCATTTTGTGTCGAAAATCTAAAAGATTGAAATATATAAGTAAATCCTGATCTTCTTCCATATTCGGTAAAGTATGTTCAATTTCATCCTTCATAGCCACAGCTTGATCAACATTTTGTTGTCTAATCAAGGTGTACCAGTGATTTAGCATCTTCGCAACTTTTTCAGATGCAATTTTCGTCTCCAATTTCCACCAATCCTTTCGTGTGGTTGATTTAAAATATTCAAAAAATGAAAGATATACATTTCCTTTTTCTGTATATCTTTCATTTTACAGAAAGGATCATTTTTTGACAATGATTTTCCTTTTTTGGAATTCGGAAAAAGTCTGTCTAGCATGTTAGGTTTTAAGACCTACTCAATAAGATTCATTTTCATGGATACACAGGATTTATTCACCAATTCCTTTCCGTAAAGTGGTAAACTCTATACTGATTGTAACTTTAGTATTAGAGGAGAATGCCATGAAGACTCTTGATGTCCATGCGTTGCACCATGCAATTGATCAAACGCTGGAACAATTAAAAGACCAATCGAAAGAAATCGCAAACCTCAAAAAAAGCGTTGACGGCATCACATCTCTTGACGATGCTTTAAAAGGTAAAGGCGGCGATGCGATTCGAACCTTTTACGAAGAATGTCACACTCCTTTTTTGCGGTTCTATGAATCATTTATTGAGGAATATCAGTCAACGCTCAAAAAAATCAAAAATGCACTGAATTCCCTCGAACCGAATCACAACGGTTATATTTCGCAAGCCTTTCTCGATCATGAACTGGAACAAGGCTTAAACGCAGCCGATCGAACAACGAAACATTTGGTATCCAAAGCCAACGCCACGATTTCAAAAGTCAGCCATATTGTTGATTTGCCGGATTTGAATGACAATGATTTTCATGAACAGAATAGAAAAGCATTGAAAGACATCAACCAAACAATTGAGAAGCTGCATACGTTTGACAGAGAACAGACAAACGCCCTCAAAACCGCTGAAAACGACTTGGAGACAATGCAAAGATACATCGAAAGGCTTGAAAAAATGTACACAGGCCCTAAAATTGAAATCACTGGCTATCAAAAAGGCTCGATTTTAAAACCGGATGAGATGGATGCTTTGCGCGGGGATCAAGAGACAGCGATGGGAGCCATGTTGGATAAGCTTGATAAGAGATCAAAGCTTGAAAAAGAGATTAGCGAAGTTAGCGAACATGATATCAAAATTTCTAAGTTAAAGAAGAAGCTTGATGATTATGACTTTTCAACAGCTTCAGAGTTTTATGAGATTGCCAAGGAAATTGGATATGAAAATCTTTCCCCTTGGCAACAGCGGTATTTCAATGGAATTGAAGGCTCTCGTAATTTTGGCAACGCAATTAAAGGAAGCGGTGAAGGATTCAAAAATGCGGTTGTCGATACGGCAACAGGCATTTGGGACATGATCGTTCACGCAGACGAAACGATTGAGGGCATTAATTATACGATTCACCATCCTATAAAAGTATTCAATATTATGAAACAGGGAATTGAAGAGTCTTACGAGCGAGATGTAGTCAATGGCGATTCTTATACACAAGCCAGATGGTTTAGCTATGCTGCTGGAATGGTCGCGACATCGATTGTTGGTTCAAAAGGTGTCGATAAAGTAGGGAAAGTTGCCAAAGCGGGGAAAGTTGGACAGGTTGCCGCGAAAGCGACTAAAGCTTCTAAAAAAGTAACGAGTAAAACGATTAAAGCATCGAAAGAAGCGGTGGAAAAAAGCGTTGCGTCTGTCAAAGAATCGATACAAAGGGTCGCTTCAAAAGTAAAAGGGATTCAAATACATAATCCTTTTGCACCTCAAGTTCAGTTGGTTGGTGGGGGGAAAGTACCTTATCATGCTATTGATGGGGAAAATTTTAAAAAGATGCTTATTCGGCGTATTGAGAAAGTTTTCGGGGACGAGAAAGGTGTTAAAAATTCAAGGAAGATTGATTATGATTTAGCGAAGGATTATATTAGAGATGTAGAGGCAAAAACCGGATTGAAAATTCACAAAAAACAAACTGAACAATTAAAAAATGCTTTGAGAAACCACAAATTTGAAAAAATGACGCCCAAAGAAACTATGAAACATAGAAATAAGTTTAACAATGTAAAAGACAAGCTTATTAGTGAATGGGAGGAAAAAACAGGTCAAAAGTGGCCAAGATATAAAGAACAAGTATTTGATAAAAAAGGGAGAGTTGCTAGAGACATCGGACAACCTTATGATGCTCATCATATAATAGAAAATAATTTTGGGGGGACCACATGAATGGTGGAATATACATCCTGCTAAATTTCCTGATGAGCATCAAGCAGGTATTCATGGTAAAGGTGCACCATCTAATAAATTATTTCCAAGGAGGTAAATGATAATGGGCAAATTTGATTTTGTTGTGAAAAATAATAATCATAAGTTTTATGAGTTAAAAGAAAACGATTTAACGGAAGCAGAAGAAAGACTTGGGTTTTCATTTCCTAAAGAACTCAGAGAATTTTATTTAGAGATTGGATACGGGTTTATAAAGGGGAATAACGAGAATGCAATAAACAGACTTTTGGATCCCGATACTATCGCAGATATCACTTTAAGGGAAGATATTTACGAATTTGATCCTGATTTAGACGGTATATACGAAGAAGAAGACAAGCTTGTTTTTTATGAGGTAAATGAAGGTGTATATTTAACACTTGACTTAAATGAAAACGAAAAGTCTCCAGTATTCTTCTTTGATACAAAAATAGCTGACTCCCTAGAGGAATTTATAAAAAAAGTTGATCAAGATGATCAATATTTTGCAGACATGGTAGATTAAATATTTTTTAGGAAACTTAACCTTGAGTGGCTATAGCCATTCAAGGCTTTTTATTTAGAGGGGAGTTATTATGATGGACTTTATTTATGTGGAAGTACTCAAGGATTCAAATCTTACTAAGTACATTTCGTTATTAAGAAAAACATCATCTAAACCTATTAAGGAACTAAAGCAGGCGATTGAATCAGGAAAACCTGTTATTGAATGTGATTACTATGACACAGAAGAATTGAAATCATTAGTAATCATTATAGAACAGTTACTCTCATTGGGAGCTAGCATTAAAATTTATGAAAATGATAGAGAAATAACTCTTGAGATGTTAAAGAACTTGATCGAAACCTATGAGGGTATTGCAAAAGACCGAGAAGAATTGGATGAGTTATTATTTGGTGATGATGATTAATACTTATTAAAGGATGAGTTGAAAATATAAATAGTATTCACTTTTTCTACCTTGATTGGCTTTTGGCCTTTCAAGGTTTTTTTGTTCCAATCCGAGAAAAATCCGACAAAAAGGGGGATAAAATGGGGGACTTTTTCTATTCCATTTTGTCATACGATAGAGACAAGAAAAACGAACGTGAATATTCAAGTCCTAGACGGAGAGCCTGCGGACGCTGATCTTTTGCACACGAATGTTGTGCAGCTGATTAACGGCCGCTTTTCTAATGGCCAGAACTGGAGACGCACCTATCCCTTATCAAGTGTGCACCGATGTATCGAATGATGATGAAGATCGTCAGTTTCACAGGAGGAGCGGTTGGAGACTATGCAGTATTGCGCACGATAGTCAGGGGGAATGCAAGCGGTGAGATCCCGGTTTTGCACAGGCAATCATTTTCACATGGCTTCTTTTAATCCTTGCGTCCTCTTGGAGATTTACTGGAGATATTTTAATCATATTCAATAACAACACTTTTGTTTTTTGCATTTTGAAGAAAATGAATAATCTCGCGAACTAATTCCACCATTTCTTTTTTAAAGCCATCTGATGTATCTAGTTTGTTAACATCAAAATTTTTCATTTGGTTTATGGTTAAGTGAACGTCTATCATCCAACGTGGGTCATCATACCACCCTTCTTGATAAAAATATTCTTTGATAATTCCTTCTTTTTCAATATTGTTGTCCAATAAAGAATCTAACAAAGTCTCAAAGTATCCATTCCAGATGACGAGCTTGTTTTCTCCATCAGATAAGACAAGTTCAGGTTCACCCTCAAAACCATCGTAAAATTTTGTATTTAACAACTCGATCAATCCTTACAATTCCTTTTTACGTCTTATGTCCTTCAATCCCTCGTTTTCCCTGATTTTAAAGAATTTTGTGGTTGTTGTCCATGAATGAAAAGAAAGAGGTTTGATAGTAACGACAGCAGGGGAGTTGCTCAATAATCTCCAGTCCATTATGTAATCTAAGAAATTCCTTGTAATCGTTTTTTCTTCAAAAAATGGATTTTTATTTGAAGTTGCATGTGGGTCTTTTTTTGCCTAAATCTGTTCAACCCTTACGGCATCCTGGTGAGATTGGCGTCATCGTTTGAATTCATTGAGGTGAACAGCCTTGATTCCATCTTTCGAGCTTGAGAAAACCGTGAAAGTATTTCTATAGGCGGCGCAAGTGCTTATCGGGAAAAGCAACGTTGCTTAGAACTGTTTTACGATATAAAATTGAAACTTTTCATTTTTTCAATCGTAGCTATAGTAATTTGAAAATGAAACTATAGGGAGTGAAAAATTGAAGATTGCACTATGGATTATAGCGGGTACAGTAATTTCTATTGGCTTGGTAATAGCAATCGGAATTTTGATGTTTCGGAGGGAAGTAAAAAAGTTAAATCCTGAATATATTGTACAGTTTGTCAAAGCAAAATCAGGAAGCAGAAATGTCTCATTGTCCATAAAGCACAACGATGAAAATTGGATAGATATTAACGGACATGAGCAACTTCCTCTGGCAAGTACCGTCAAAATCATCTTAGCAATTGAATATGCACAACAAGCAGCGGAAGGGAAAATTGACCCGCAAAAAGAAGTAAGGTTAAAGGAATTAGATACATTCTATATTCCGAAAACAGATGGTGGTGCACACGAAGCATGGATTTCTCAATTGAAAAAAGACAAAGAGACAGATAGTGTTCCATTATGTGAGATAGCAAATGGGATGATTGCTTACAGTTCTAATGCAAATACTGAATACTTAATTGAGGTGCTGGGCCTTCAAAACATAAATGATGTTCCAAAGAGCTTAGGTATCTTACATCACGAGCCTGTGTATCCCATTGTCAGCGCACTGTACATACCCGCCCAACTGATGAATGAAAAGAACTTATCGAAAAAAGAAGTGCTAGAAGTGATGAAAAACATGGACATGGATGAATACCGCAATAGAGCGATTGAAATTCATAACAGATGGCTGGGCCAACCGCTAACCGAACAAGAAAAAAAACAAATAAGCAAAACATTGGACATGGATTTTCAAAAAATTTGGTCTGATCGTTTGCCACGATCAACTGCTAGAGACTATGTATCTATTATGAAAAAACTAAACAGCAAAATACATTTTAATGCAAATGTATATAAATATCTTGATCCAGTCATGGAACAAATAATGAAAAAACCAAACAATCGTGAATGGCTTGTTCATGCGGGACAAAAGGGGGGATCTACTGCGTTTATTCTTACAATTGCAATGTATGCGACAGATAAAGAACGAAATCAGACAGAAATCGCATTTTTTGCAAACGATTTAAATACATTAGAGATAGCAAGACTTTCTCGAAATATGAATGGTTTTCAGCTGAAATTTTTAAAAGATTCGAAATTCCGCACACATATCAAAAAAGAATTATCCAGTTTGGATTTGTAAAATAGTTAAAGGTCAATTTCATATAAGGAAATTGGCTTTTTTAATTGAAATGCCTGCTGTATAAATTTCCGAAATGAGAGATATACAAACGTTAACGGCTTATAGCGTTGAAGAATAAGCGCCTTAATCTTAAGAATTACTAACTTGTCATTTGCGCGAGAAAATAATTCCTTGCCTACGATTGCCGCCGTCCGACAAGCAAGGGTTTACACATTTGGAAGATATGGAATTGTTATCCTTAACATATTTAGATTATAATGGAAAAACAGAGGATAGCCTCATCTGTCTCAAAAAGATGGTCTATACTCAAAACCAAATATTGAAAGGGGAATGTTTGATATGAAGTCTAACATGAAGATTGGCTTAGGGGTTCTTATTATTGGACTCAGCTTTCTTTGTCATGTGTCCACCGATAAAGTGGATGTAGCTTCAAGAAACATAACAAGCGCACACAGTCACTATTTCTTTGCTTAATCAAAAAATATAAATTTTTCATTTCTTCTTGGAGCCGTTTTTAACGGCTTTTTGTATGCACATGAAAATACCCTCTTCAATTTTACATGTATAATAATCCCTTAAACCTTTGATATGCAAAGGTTTTCCCCATCAGCCCATTCCATTTCGAGCTTGATTGTTGTATCTTGCTATATCAAAGTGTGTTCGAAACGCTGAAATGAAAGGGTTTCCCGTTTTTCTTGATCACTTAAAATCATACTTTATTATGGGAGCAAATTGACGTGCTCAGGCAGCATCATAGATGTCCATTAGATGGTTCCCCGATGTTTTAAGTTGCCGTCTTTCATGATGTTCATTTTCTTAATTATGAGTTTACAGGAACTTTTGTTCTGGGCCGAATTAGAATAACGAAGCAGCTTTTAGAAGTGTGGAAAGCACTTAAGATAAATTTTAAGATAAAAGAAAAGACTCTCAATGGCTTTCTTTTCTTTAATTTATGTGTCATAGTACCGATATAATAATTAAGTAGAATTGAAAGAGTGATGCCCGATGTTATCCATAGGAGATACCATAACAATAGAATTTGAAAACGAAAATCAAGAAAATATCATTGCGAAAAGCAAAGTGTCATCCATTGAGGAAAATGTTTTAAGAGTACATTATCCTGTTGATGTAGAGACAGGGAGAACCATTATTATACCAACAAACACAATTGCTATGATTCACTTTGTGAATAAGCAACAGGACCTATATAAATTCACCAGTGTAATACAAGGGCGAGATATATGAAACGATATACCTATATTGAATATATACTTGCCTGAAGAGGATCAAATGATAAGAATTCAAAGGCGGCAATTTTTTAGAGTAAATGCAACGATTCCTGTCACTGTTCGTCCATATGGATCCGGTTCAATGTTTAAAACATATACAGCAAATATCAGTGCTGGAGGCGCTGCATTAATTATTGAAGAGACGCAAAAACACAAACCGGAAGAGGATTTGAATTTAAGCATCTCTTTACCAAATAAGGGGCATGATGAAACTGTGATTGACGTTCATGCTCAAGTCAAACGCACTTATCTTGATCGTAGAACAAACAAACTGATCATGACAGTCGAATTTATCATGATGAATGAGCATGATAAACAAACACTTGTACAATATTGCATAAAATGCCAATTGATAGAAAGAAGAAAACTTAGATCTGAATAAATATTAAGTTTCATCCATTATATAAATAGTTTTTAGATAAGCTTATCGTGTGCAGACAGACGGCAAAAAATCGTCAAGATAGAGTATGTTAACCCTCCAAAAGTTGAGGAAGACAGTGATCTGCCCAGGCCCTCTTAATTTTAAGAGGGCTTTTTCTTTCTCGATCATTTACCTGTTCTGTTGTCTGAACATGTTATTAAATTGATCTTCGCAAAACATGGCAAAGCAATGATCAACATCTGCCCTTGCCAGTTTATCTTTATGCAGCTTGGACTGATTTTCCATCGACAAATGCATATGTTGATCATCTTCCGTCAATAAAGACGTTAAGAACCGTTACTTCGTTATGAAGTTACTTCTGTATGATCTGAATAAGGTTTCCGCATGTATCGTCAAAGACAGCTATTGTGACTTCGCCCATTTTTGTCGGCTCCATAGTAAACTTCACGCCGTTTTCCAATAATCGTTCGTACTCTTTGCGAATATCTGCAACGCCAAACATTGTTGCCGGGATGCCTTCGGCAAACAACCTGTTTTGATAGTCTTTGGCGGCAGGATGTTCATTCGGTTCGAGTAAAAGCTCTGTTCCGTCTTGATCATCGGGAGAAACAAGCGTTATCCACCTATATGCTCCGCTGGGAACGTCATGCTTTTTTGCAAAGCCCAGCGTTTTTGTATAAAACTCTAATGCTTTGTCTTGATCTTGAACAAATATGCTGGTAATAATGATTTTCATCATGTTTTGGCCTCCTTTGATATTTGCGATGGATGGATCTCTTCTTACACTATGGCTGTAAGAAGAAAAGCTCATACATTCGTGGTTCGTTATTAAATCAATCTACCCATCCTTTCAGCAATTTTCAAGTGGTTCGTTGTTATATAAGTACTCAATATTTTTCGTCTTGATTTAAAGCCTTGCATCTTAAGCCGCCGGAGCGAATGCCAAGTGCTTTGAAAATTCATTTTTGTCCCAATTCATCTATCGAGTATCTGCAACTTCGTGGATGTTTCTAGCGAAGCAACTGTATGGTTCCGTCATAAAGGAACCGTATCATGCCATCTTAACAAGTTAAAGTCACATTTATAGTAGTTTGAACCAGAAGTCGTTCGCGGCATCCAATCACCCGGCGGGATAAGATTTTGGCAACGGGACGTGCAGGGAAGGGAGATGAACATAAACTATAATAATTGGATAGAAATGATTAAAGTGCTGAAGGACTTTTCATAAAGGGATTGGACTGATATATAATTTGCATGAATAGAGGGGTGCATTAAACTTATTCACGAGTTGAATCAAATTTTTGCTGAAAGTGTGGGAGTCAGCCCGGTCATAGAACACAACTTTCATTGTGACTTGGGGATCAATACTTAAAGCCAGATTTACTTTGTGTTTTTGGAATAGTTAATCTTTGATGAAAGGACAGTCATTTTTACTGTTGATGTTAATCAAAAACGGAACGAACTTGAAAGGTAAGTTGGTTCCGTTAGAATGACTAGTCCAAATTTTGATCGATTGTCCCTTCAAAATAGTCATCACTGACCTGTTCATGAGTTTCAGCCAATCCTTTTTCCAATTGCGTGGTTCCTTTATAATCCGAAGTGTTGAAGTGTTTTCCAGCCAGATCCGTTGTGCGATCTATGTTTTCTTTGCTATGAGTTTGTGTTTCAGTGTTTACATTCTCTGTCTTAGCGCTGCCATCTAAAGACTGCTGAAAATCATATTCACTGTCTGATGAAGAAAATCTTTTGTAATCATTCGGTCTGTCTGCTCCGTTTTTTTGAGTCATGTTACTCACTCCATATTATTGAAATTTTAGTTTGTCAGATGGGATTGATGCACATCTGCTTTAAAAGCTGTTTCGGTCTTATGGTCATTTTTTATACTTGAATTTTACTCAATGGGTTTCACTCCTTTACAAAATGGAAATATCAACTCTTCTTATTCTGTCTGTTCAGAAGGTATTCATTCGTTTTTTTCGTTGACTCGTTCCCGTTCGTCAAGAGAGCAGGCGGGCGTATATAATCCGCTAATTGGATGAACATGACCGGAAAGGTCTCCGGGTTTTTCCTGAACTTGAGGAATGGCCGCAGGATGAAATGAAAGAGGCCTCTCTGAACATTGATTGCCCAATCAAACGAGCAGGGGATTTGGTTATTTAGTCTGACCGTATTGTATTGATGCCGTTTGTTCAAATTTCAACTGGCGGAAATGTACAGTCATACTTGCAAGGGCCTTTTCTTATAGAGGTTATGGTTTTTAAGAAGTCTGTTATTTGTTTATCGAATAGCTGGATATCGAATATAGTTATTTTTTTATTCTAAACGCTGTAATAAAATATTTCTTATAAGAGTGGTGTAAAGTACTTTTATTCTTTTTTATGAACGGAAAGAACATGGAGGGAACGACGGTGATGAGTAAACGGGGAAAACAAATCAAAATTCCGGCAATTTATATGAGAGGCGGAACAAGCAAGGGCGTTTTTTTTTCTTAAAGAAGATTTGCCTGCTGATCCATCTGAACGTGATAAAGTTTTACTGCGTGTAATAGGCAGTCCGGATCCTTACGGTCAGCAGATCGATGGCATGGGTGGTGCCACATCGAGTACGAGCAAGGTGGTTATTGTTAGTAAGAGCAATCGTCCTGGATGTGATGTAGACTACCTATTCGGACAGGTGGCCATAGGACAGCCGTTGGTTGACTGGAGTGGAAATTGCGGGAATCTTACTTCAGCTGTAGGTCCTTTTTCGATATATCGGGGTCTGGCAGATGCCCCTCAGGATGGCATGGCTGCCGTGAATATCTGGCAGGAAAATATCGGGAAGAAGATCGTGGCGCATGTCCCGATGAAGGACGGAGAGGTTCAAGAGCTTGGAGATTTCGTACTGGACGGGGTCACTTTCCCTGCAGCTGAAATAAAGCTTGAATTTCTTGATCCGGGTGCCGATGGGGGAAACATGTTTCCGACCGGGAATCCGATCGATATTATTCATGTCCCAGGTGTAGGAGAGGTGGAGGCCACTTTAATCAATGCTGGAAATCCTGCCATCTTTGTTTCGGCATCCTCGATGGGATTAACGGGAGCTGAACGGCAAGGTGATATCAACGGTGATGCGGATCTATTGGCGCGTTTTGAAGCGATTCGGGCGCATGGCGCGGTGATTATGAATCTGGCCGAAAGCGTGGAGTACGCAATGGCCAAGCGACAGCACACGCCGAAAATTGCGTTTTTTGGAAAGCCGGCTAGTTACACAACATCCGATGGAAAAGAAATACGTGAAGAGGATATCGATATCTTGGCACGGATCCTTTCTATGGGCAAGCTTCATCATGCCATGACCGGAACAGGCGCTGTAGCAATTGCTGCCGCAGCTGTGATACCGGGAACGATCGTCAGCAGAATTTTAGGAGGTACGAGGGCTGAGCTTCGCTTCGGTCATCCATCCGGTATTTTGAAAGTGGGTGCAGAAGCTGCTCATGATCATGCAGGATGGGTGGTGACAAAAGTTGCCATGAGCCGAAGCGCTCGAAGATTAATGGAGGGTTCGGTTTTGATACCGAATCATGAATAGCAGTTCATAAAAGGGCTGCATGGATGGCAGCCCTTACGTTTATACTCAGTTATTTGGAAATGACTGAATCTAAGTATTTGATCGTCGCTTCTTTGTCGCCAGAAATCGATGATTCCCGTTGTTGATCTTTGAGCAGCTTTTCCTTGGCTTTTTTTAGCGTTTCTTCTTCTAATTCCTCCGGGACCACAACAACGCCGTCTGCATCTCCGACAATAATGTCACCGGGTTTCACTGAAACACCCCCGCAAGAAATTGGAACATTTAATTCGCCTACACCCGCTTTACCGCTTGCAGCGACAGTTGTCCCTTTACAAAAAACAGGAAAATCCAATTCCTTTATCCCCTTCATATCCCGGATGACTCCATCCGCAACAATGCCGCCTAATTCCAGTGTTTTGGCCATGCCGACGACAAAATCTCCTGCGATTGCTCTGTATTCATCGCCTTTGGCATCAATTACAAGAATATCACCAGGTTTTGCTGTTCTAATGGCTTTAAGTACGGCTGCATTATCACCAACGGGCATCTTTATCGTAAAAGCTCTTCCGCTAAGGATGTATTCTTCTTTTAGCGGCTTAATGCCCGGATGCATCACAAATGCTGAAAGAGAACGATGAACTAAATAACCGAATATTGGAGACTGCTCTATCTCTGTTTAATGAGCACGGAATTGAACACGTAAGTATGCATAAAATCGCTAAAACGGCAGAGGTCGGACAAGCAACTCTTTATCGCCGCTATGCGAATAAAAGCAAATTATGCATTGCTTTAATGGAGAAGAAATTTAGCCGCCATCAGCTTGAGTTACAGACTTACCTCAAAAATAAAAGGGATCAACCAGTTTATAAACGTTTACTATATTTGCTTGTACAGCTCAACCTTATCGTTGGGGAGCATTTAGATTGGATGAGGATGTTAACGACATCTGGAACGCTTGAAGAAACGAGCAGAGATGTCTATAGCACCTGTTATTATAAGAAAAACCATCAACTGATTTATGAATTATTAGAAGAGGCAAAGAGCAAAGGAGAAACGAACATTACTGACATAAGATTGACCTCTTTTATGTTAGCTTCTCCGATTTCTCCGGAATTAATGTTTTATTTACATGATATGGGTTATTCCCTTAGGGAGATTGCTGAAAATTTCGCTAAAATACAACTCGATCCGTTATTCGCAGAGAACGGTGGCACAGCATTAAGGATATGAAAAAATTTTGATGTCAGATATCCGTTTAACAGTCTTCTTCCGCCAAGCACGCAAGAAAGGATTAGGATAAGATTGGCAATAAGTATGCGATTCCGTTTCCGTATCTTTGCTGACCGGCTTTCTCTTCAACAGTTGGAGAACTTTTTTATAGAGTTTGGCTTCAGACCCGCTTGGAAATATGGTTTGGACCGTGGCCGGCTATCTTCCTTACATCCTTTGGGCAAGCTGGCACATGGTGCTTCAGGGCAATGGTCAAGGGATTGTCGATGCTACAGCAGTAATAGCTAACCACGGTGTCACAGGTATTCAATTAATACCGAGTTCCAAACAATCCAAAAAGGCGAAGATCAAAATAAAGGTGTTCCCATGTTTTGTTATGTTTATAAATGATGCCGTGTTAATTATCTTTTTTTCTGATCGGGTCTTATAAGGCGGGTGCTCCATATGTGCGGCTTGTAAAAGTTAGGACTCATCTGACTATCAGTGAGTTCTATTTTTATATTTTGGGAGGCCGGTTAGTAGAATATGGTTGTCACTCATGTTAGTATATATATGGTTATTTCTTGGCTGCAAGTAAAAAGACGTCAATAAATTTAGGAACTTTTTTTAGTAGGTGAAGAGCATGGCGAAAAAAATGGCAAAAACAAATGCAGTTCGTTTGATTGAACAGCAAGACATCTCCTATGAGCTATTAGGTTACAAAACAGAAGCCGGGCAACCGGTAGATGGCATCACTGTTTCTGAAAAAATTGGTTATTCTTGCGAGTATGTATATAAAACCTTGGTTGCAACGGCAGGAGCCAAGCATTATTACGTCTTTGTTGTACCCGTTGCAGAGGAGTTAGATTTAAAAAAGGCGGCAAAGGTAATAGGCGAGAAGAAACTGGAAATGGTTGCTATGAAGGAACTTCTGGGGTTAACCGGCTATGTCAGAGGCGGCTGCTCGCCGATTGGCATGAAAAAATGGTTTCCGACATATATTGATGCAAGCGCAGAATCGCTTGATTTTATGATTGTCAGTGCAGGGAAAATCGGCATGCAGCTAAAATTAGCTCCACAAGATTTAGCCGAAGCATGCCATGCAAAATTTGCAGCAGTCGTTTAATCAAATAACCATTCCCTTAAAATACGACTTCATACATATTGAATATACTTGTTCAGATGGCTCACCTTCCTTGACAGGGCAGAGCTTTTTTGACCATAAATTTTTCAAAACGTCTTGAAAAAACATAAAAATAAGAATAGATTAGGAATAGATGATATATAAGGCGAATTTTGATTATGAAGCGTGAGACGCTGTCTGTTTCGCGCTTTTTTGTTTGAAAGATAAAACGGAATAGGGGCAATCTGCTCGACGCCTAGGAGGATAGAATAACAGCAGGTCAACTGTTTAGGAGGTTTTAAAATGGATAGTAAACGGCGCGCTAAGCGATTTATCATGTCATTGGTGGTTGCCGGAATCACTTTCACAGGAATGTTTGTCTTAACGGGTAAAGCCGAGGCTGCTTGGTCAGGCTGGCAAACCAGGAGCGGATACACCGCAAAAGTGTATACAAATGCCGCGGCTTATACGACAAAAGACCACTCTATTAAATGGAGAATCAAGAAGAGAGGCAATAAAAAGCTTTATTATAAAGCTTATATCTGCAAATGGATAAACCGCGGCTTATATAGCGCGGGGAGTGTGTCGGGATCATTTAAATCCACCACCCCAATCAAAACATTTAAAGTGAAATCGGTCAGAAATAAGCTGGGCAGCGGAACGTATATCGTCCGCGTATTCGTTTTCAAAGACTCCAAAAAGAAAAAAATAATCGGAAGCTTTAACTCTAAAAAAATTCGGATTACAGAAGGGATTTAAATAAGGGGCTTCCCTCTGACTGAGAGAGAAGAATGGTGAATGACATTTTTGTCATACGATAGAGACATAGAAAATGAATGTGAATTCCAAGAGGGACAGCATGTGGCCGCTTATCTTTTGCACATGATTTGTGCAGATGACAGGCGGCCGCTTTTTTAATGGACAGATCCCCATCATATTTGCTTGTTTTGCAAATTGTTAAACCAAAATAAATATTTTAAAGCCGAGGAAAACAGAGCTGCCATTGGAAAGACGGAACGTCCGCCATTAGTATAAAGTCTTATTATAGCAGGAATATGGATAAAGACTTCTTGTTGCCAGATGAAGCTCATGCATACGGCCGGTGAATTCCGACTCTGCCAAAATTGCGTGGCCCGATGCTGGAGACGCTAAGAGAAAGGATTGTTACTTTGAGAAATTAAATGATTTTTTGAACAAACGTATCAAAACATGTTTTTCGCAGTCTCAAATTAGTATCATCATGGTATGAAGTGACCGTTTTAACAGAACTCTTCATTGTAGATACTACATGTATCAAGGGAGGCTCAAACGCAATTTTGGAAATAGACGTTCTCTTTGAACTTTTGCGCGGCTCAAGGGAAGTCTATTTTTCTTTCTTAAACAACACGGCAATTAACATGCCGAACGCAATCATTAAAGAGATTGTTTCGAATTTGTCATGTGCACCGCCCCCTTTTCAGAGGGGATAAGCCAACATCCCTTAAGTGAACCGAAACTTCGCAAAATGAATATTTTAACATATCACCCACAAAGCCGAGGGTGTTTTTTATTATCCGAAGGTGCATATTCATATGATTCACATATTTAATGTTTTAAAATGGTAGATAAGGGGATGGTTTACTGGATTTAAGAACGATCCCCAAGCTTTTACTCTTTTAAGAAAGGGGAAGCCGCCATGCAAAAAACACTTTTTCGGGGTGCAGCGATCGTCACCCTTGATCCGAAGCTTAAAAATATCGAAAAAGGGGACATGCTGATTGAAGGTTCAACGATTGTGGATGTGGCCGAATCAATCCAAGCTTCCGATGCAGAGGTGATCGATGCCTCAAATATGGTGATCATGCCGGGACTTGTCGATACGCACCGGCACGTATGGGAGTCCGTCATTCGGGGAATCGGCGCCGACTGGTCGCTGCAAACCTATTTAAACCGGATTTATTATGGGAATTACGGAGCGATGCGCAGGCCTGAGGATGATTGGATTGCAAATTATTCGGGAGCGCTCGAGGCGCTGGATGCAGGCGTAACCACCTTGCTTGACTGGACGATGATCGAATCGCCTGATCACACGGATCAGCTGATTGCCGGTCTGAAGGAAGCCGGGATCCGCGCGGTATTCGCCTTTGGAACGTCAGGCGATGCGGCATATTGGGACAGAGACAGCACCCTTTCCAACATGGATGAAGCAGAACGGGTGAAAAAAGCCTACTTTCAGTCAAACGATCAGCTTTTGACCATGGGGCTTGCGATTCGCGGTCCTGAGTTCTCATCATGGGATACATCGGTTTTTGAAATCAAAACGGCCCGGACGCTCGATGTTGTATGCAGCATGCACATCGCTTTCGGCAATTGGGGAGCGAAAGACCGTTCAATTGAAAAACTGCATCAAGCCGGCCTGCTCGGTCCTGACTTGAACATGGTGCATGTTAATGCCATTAGTGAAGAGGAGATGAAAATGCTGGCGGCGCACGGAAGCTCAATTTCCGTTACGCCGGAAATTGAGATGATGATGGGACACGGCTATCCAGTCACTGGACTTGCTCTGGAACACGGAGTGCCCCCAACCCTCGGCGTTGATGTTGTCACATCAACGGGGGGAGATTTATTTGCCCAAATGAAATTCGCCCTTCAGGCAGAGCGCGCCAAACAAAACGAAACACTGCTTAAAGAAGGGATCATGCCGGGGCCCGAATTAGGCATATTCGCCGAACAAATTCTAAAAGCAGCAACGATTGACGGCGCGCGGACCTTAATGCTGGATCATAAAATCGGCTCGCTCACACCAGGCAAAGAAGCCGATTTCATCATGGTAAAAACGGACAGCCTCAATTTGCTTCCGCTTTCTGATGTCATAGGGGCTATCGTTCAGTGCGCACATCCCGGCAATATAGACTCCGTATATGTTGCAGGAAAGGCGGTAAAGCGAAATGGAAAATTGCTTGGAGTCGATCTTGATGACGTGAAAAAAAGAGCAGTGGCGGCTCGCGATCATATACTATCCCGCACTCCTGAAGCCGCTTTTTAAAATAAGACAAAACACAGCCCTTCCTAAAAGAAGGGCTGCATCATTTTTATATCATTCTTACATATTGTCTTTTCTCTTCATCTTGAATGACGACTCCAAGTTTTGCCAGATCTTTGCGCAAGATTTTTGCCTCATCATGATTATTGTTTTGTATGGCTCTCTCCCGTGACAGCAAAAGAGCATTTACATGTGGGGGGAAGTCGGGATGATCCTCAACCCAGCGCTGATACTGATCTTTAAAAGGATCTTGTTCTGTCCAATGATAACCGTGATTTTTAAAGGCTTCTGCAACATGTGATTTCTTAGAATCAATTTGTTCACGATACAATTCATTTTGATCAACACCGAGAATAACGAGATGCTTATTCTCAATATAAACTGCATAAATGTCTTTTTTCTCAATGATTTCTTCTTTTTCTTTAAATCTTAATCTCACGTTTTGTTCGGAAATGTAGACTTCAAGAATTTCGTTGAAAACATAATGAGAAAAGAACAAACCGGCAATGATGCCCAATACAGCAGCAATAACCGATACCCATAAGTGATTGAATGTAACAATCAATTCGATAGGTCCTTTAAAAGGAACGAAAGGAATGGTCAAAGCCCAATTTGCAATAGCAGGAAAAAACCACCCAAGAGCGGCCCCGAAAACGGCCGGAATGAGTAAAATGAATGCTTTCTCCAGTTTTGACGGTCCAATATACGTTTCCTGAGTCAATATCATTTCCTTCCTTTCATGGCATGACGAACGGCGAGTTCCCATGTTTCTTCAACATTCATTTCAACGCCCAGCATCATAAAGTTGCTTACATTATCAAGGACAAGCGCGAGGATATGTGCATTCCCTTTCGTATGTTGGGAAGAGACGACGCCGAGTTCAACGCCGTAAGAAAGCAAAGAGTCAAATCCTTCCAGAAAGTGCTGCATCATTGCTTTCAGTTTTTCTTCATATTTTGGTCTGCACACTGCGCTTAAAACAAACTCATGCACCACTTTCAAAGCAGGGGAGCTGTTTTTATATTCTTCAACATAGCGCAGTCCATCTGCTACTAAACGTTTCTCAAAGTTTTCTTTCGTGTACTCATCGATCGGAAAATAAGCAGAGAAATGATGTTCATCAAATATTAAGTGAAAAAGGTGATCGATCAAATGTTCTTTGGACGGAAAATAATGATAGATCGCCGGTTTTGAAATGCCCACCTTTGCTGCAATCATCGATAAGCTCGTACCCTGCAGTCCATGCATGGAAATAAGAGTGAACGCCGCTTCAACAATCGCCTCTTTTGTTTTGCTTTCCTTTTTCAATAAAATCAGCCCTTTTTACAATCTATATATTTTATTTTACTTACCGGTAAGTAAAAAAACAAGGGAGGATATTTAAGGAATATCGAAAGAATTTGGCGGGATTCGCATGAAAAAGCGCAAATTTCCTCAACATCAATAAAACCCTTCTCTGCAGAGAAGGGTCATTTTGATATTACATTTTTTTAGGCATATACATCGTAAATTTGCCGTTTGCCGCCAGGCTGTTCAGCATGTACAGGCAGGATCCGTAATAATCGTCAGGAATATAGGCGCTGTTAAACGCATTGGCAAACCCTGTCCTTAATGAGGCATCGCTTGCTGCAGTCGCGCCGCCTGCATTGGCCGCGACCAGACCCATCGCACTGCCTTTTTTAACGGCCGTTCCATTCAGCATATATTCATGGGCCGTTCTCCCGTAGTTTTCCCGTTTCATAAACGTCAAGAACTTGTTAACCGCTTTTTGCTCGCTGGCGCGATATGCGTTATCTGCCGAGGACCACAGCGTATAATCCATGGCGACATGAGACACCGTCCGCCAGGCATCATAGCTGAAATTGCGGTCTGTTTCCGTTGAGGAATGCGCCGCGTCGCTTACACCGTCGAAGCCGGCTTCATCTGGGAAAAGGCCGGTGGCTGCATTGTTAACGGTTGATCCGTTATGTAGTACGCTTTTAAACGTCGTTTCAGACAAGTATTTTCGGGACTTGTTTTCCGCGTCTTTCCAAAAATACTGTTGGCTGCTTCTGGCACTTTTAGCAAATAGCTCGAAAAAAGCCGGCACATGATACGAAGGATCCGTCCAATTGACATAAGGGCCGAATCGAACCATCGCATAGCGCGGATCATTGCCGTTTTTAATAAAAATCCTTGATTCCTTGCTGGCGTTTGCGTATTCACCGTCACCGGCCAAGGCGTCAAGCATGTCCTGGGCACGCGCTTTGTAATCATACGGGTATTGTTTATCTCCCCAGCGGCCGGATGCCATCATGAGGGCTGCAGCAAACCAGACTTCGCCGTCAGATGCTACGTTCTGATCAATTGTTTGCACGTCAGAGCCGTTCGTTTTCATATGCCAGCGATGATAGCCGTACAAGCTGTCATTTTTGTCGGTATGGCGCATATATTTGCGGACGAAATCCCACAACCTTTGGAATTTATACTCATCATTCATTTGCAGAGCGATCATCATCCCGTAGCTCATGCCTTCCGTTTTGACGCTGTAGTAGCCATTGCCAAGGTCATCGTCCAACGTCGAAGCGATGTAAGCCGAACCGTCTCTCATATAATGAAACAGCGAGCCGCCTTTCCCATCGCCTTTTGCATCAAAATATTTTTTGTAAGCCTGGTTCAAATTTGTTTTGCCGGTTGTACCGAGAATATCCGGAGTCCTGGAATGTACGGATGCCACGGCTGTTTGGGCAAAAGCTGCAGAAGGCATGTTAAACAAACAAAGACAGCCGCGATCCATTTTAAACATTTACGCTTCATTTCATTCTCACCTTTCTAAAATTTGTCATGATGACAGACTAATATTAATTAATAGGGCTGGGAGTGTATAGATGATATTGAACTATTTTGTTTGGGCCGAAATGATTGATTTTACTCGGAGGGGCGAGGCGGCATAAAATTGAATGGGGGAGCGGAGTTGGTGATTCAAACGAATAGAAATTACTATTGTAGGAGATACAAAAGTAGTAATAAATATTGAAGAAGTAGCGGTGTTTGTTGAAGAAATACAAAACACTACAAATAAAAAAGTCGTCCATTAATGAGCGGCTTATCTTGCCTTCCTTTTAGTCCAGGTTCTTTCGCCTTGCTTAAATCTTCCTTGCCGTCATAAGTTAATAAGATTTATAAAAATAATGAACGTTTGGATTGTTTTTATAAATTACCCGATCCAAAAATTTTATTGCCAAAACATTTATCTCGCCCTTGGAAAATGCGGAAAATTTTAAAGAGAGAGGGGAGATACAGGTGCTAAATTCCTCTTATTTCTTGATATCCCATGTTATACTGAAAACCTAAATTGTTTCCTTACTGTATAAGCAAAACGAGAGGGGAAATAAACAGAAGTGTTTTACATATTTATGTTACTTTATATAATCGCGGTACTTTTACTTAATTTTTTAAATGATTTAAGCAATGTCGTTTTAACTGTTTTGTTTACTATTTTCATTGGGGCGCTAGTGATTTATAGAATTGTTGAACGAAGCAAAAGGTAATGGGGGAAATTCCTGATGAATGGTGAATGATGCAGTTCTTCAACCGAAAAAGAGAGCTACTTTTTAGCTCTCTTGCCTGTCTTACTATCCCATGAAAACAGAGAAAGAAGTAGATCCAGCAAACCCACTATGAGTTCCAGTACCCACATCACTTGTCACCTCATCGTAAATATCGGCAAATATGTTACCTTCATTAACCTGACTTCTTGGTGCTATTCCATTGAGACAGAGACATGACATAGAATAAAGAAACAATAGAACCAATGATAAATAATGTCCCAACCATCAGTTTTGTCAGTGTTCTCATATTACATCTTTTAGTCGTATAAGAGAGTATAAAAGAAAGTTATTTACAATGATAGGAATTTCATAAGATTTTAAAGAAAATTTAAGCTGATAAGCATCGTTTATAACAAATCTGTAAGGGAGGCCGTATAGAGAAAGAAAAGGGCTGAAATGAGCTATGGACTAAACTTTAAAAAAATGAATGGATAGTAAAAACAAAGTATTCATCAGGGGAATTAACTCAATTATTCGATTTTTTTGTAAAGCCATAAAGAAACATGTTAGGGTTAATGTGTTTAAAAATTTTAAATAATTATCCAAAGGATATAGTTTTATTTTTCGTATATGTAAAAATTTAAGATTCTCGGGTGGCAATCAAATATGCACCGAGAATCAATTGCTAAACGGGGTGAACTTAATGAACAACAAGAAAATTATTTTTGATATTGTGATGTACATTATTTTCGGTGTAATAGGTCTTTATTTAGTATCAAAAACTGATTTTGGAACTGGAGTATTTGTGTTTATTGCAATTTTATACCTCGCTGCAATTGCTTATAAAGTAAAGCAAGTATTTAGTAATTCTGATTCGTAAAGTGTAATATGAGGAGGGAATTACAAGAAAAGTAAGGATGCCTGACACATTTTATAAGTTATGATGTATACTCGAAGTGATTTTGTTCTATTCAAAAGCAAAACCCCCTCTAGGGAAGGGATCTTGATTTTGAATAAAAGAGGGATTTTAACGTACAACCTCGCATCTGCAAAAATAACTCTACAAATATCTACACGTATAGTACTGGAGTTGACACCTTCATAATCTCGCCATCCCTTATAAAAAAACGGGGGATGCGGCGGCTTAATGTAGAGACGATTTCATAGTTAATCGTGTTAAGCATTTCAGCGACTTCATCAACGGAAATCTCGGCTCCTTTTTGCTTGCCGTAAATCACGACTTCTTCTCCTTGTTTACCTTCACCGTTCTCTCCTAAACTGACCATGATCATATCCATTGTTACTCTTCCCGCCACTGGCACTCGTTTTCCGCGATGAAGAACAAATCCGCGATTGGAAAGGGCACGGGAATAGCCGTCAGCATAGCCGATCGGGAGCGTAGCAATTACTTCATTAGGTTCTGCGACATATGTAGCACCATAGCTGACGGTTCGGGGTTCTGTCCGCATGGTTTTCACATAAGCGATGCGCGCCTTTAAACTTAATGCAGGCTCAAGCTTAACAAGGCCTAGCTGCTTGATATATGTTGAAGGATATAACCCATATAAGCCTATACCTAAACGAATCATATCAGCGCTAAACTCCGGGAAAGCGATGGCTGCAGCCGTGTTGCACATATGGACGGTGGGCAGCTCAATGCCCTGTTTTTTTAAAAAGCTGAGAAAACTGATAAATTTTTCGTGCTGCAGTTTGGTGAGTGTTGTGTCCGGTTCATCAGCTGTTGAAAAATGTGTAAAGATCCCTGTCCACTTGAGGAATTCGCTTGCCTTTAGCGCTTTCACTACTGCTAAAAGTTCTTCTTTAGTGCGTACACCTAATCGGCCCATGCCGGTATCCACGTTAATATGAACAGCCAGCCGGTTAGCGCTCGCTTCTTTTTCCAATATCTCGTTTGCTTCTTTAATCCAATCAACCTGAAATGCTGATAATGTTATATTCCAAGCCGCTGACTTCTTCACACAACTAAGGGATGTAAAACCAAGTACAAGGATAGGCGCTGTAATTCCCGCTTTTCGTAAAACGATTCCTTCCTCCACACTGGCTACAGCAAGCTCACTCGCCCCGTGTTCCAGTGCATGGCGCGCCACTTCTACCGACCCGTGACCATAAGCGTCGCTTTTACAACGGCCATAATTTTGCTCTTATTTGGAATATGGTGGCGAATCGCTCGTAAATTTTTTTTATCGCATCAAGATTGACTTCGATCCAAACTTCTCGGCAAAGCTTATTCATCAACGATTCCTTCCTTCCTATAAAATAGTAAAACTCACTGACATCAATGGTAGGGTCTCTCTTAATCTAATTTTTATTCAACTTTAGCTGAAATCATTCAACAGTAAACCCATGATATATGAGAGGATCTCATCGATGCCCTGTAATATGACTGAAAAAACATCTGAGCAAAAATCATCAGCCTAAGTTGATGTGTTCGTTATTCATTAGCCTTCATATGAAAATAGCTAGAAGGCCGCGGGTAAAGTTTATTGGTAACATCTATTGTGAATCATGCATGAGGGAGGCTTCTTGCAAAAACAATCTTTTCTAAGTCGTACGCTGTTATGTCCGGCTTTGGTTCCGAAACGATGTAACCGTTGTTTTCAGCGATGCATACGATCCGATAGCGGCATAGCCGTAGAAACCGCCCATAAAGATACCGGCTATGAGGCTGTGCCGATGGCTGATGCAGACAGATATAATCAAACCGAGAGCCAGGGAAACTGTAGGCACATACTTTTTTGGAACCTTTAAAAAGATTTTGATGAGCTGTGTTATGAAGATGATAATTGGTACCGCTGTAACAGCATCCCATACATTCGTATGTATAATCGGGAAATCCATAAAAAGCACCACCTCACGAAATAGTATTCCTTTTTGAACAGGAAATATTTCAATTTTTCCGCTGGGACGGCCGACAGTATATATTTTTTTTCCGGTGTCCAGACTGGTTGTAGTGTCTATCCAAAAGATGGGGTGAAACCTGTGAACGAATATATCGATCTCATTATTCGGGCGGTTATTGCTTTTGCGATTTTATTGGCGGGATCAAAACTGCTAGGGAAACAAACGATTTCGCAAATGAATATTTTCGATTTCATCGCATCGATCACGCTCGGAGCGATTACCGCGAATTTGACTTTCAATTCCAATATTAAAATCCACCACCATGTAATAGCTTTTTTTATGTTTGTGGGCGTCATTTTGGCGACAGCGTACATCTCGATGTGGAGCCAAAAAAGCCGGACGTTTTTTGCGGGTGATCCGACAGTGGTGATTCAAAACGGAAAAATTCTCGAAAAAAATATGCGCAGCATGCGCTACACCGCGGACTATCTGAATCAGCAGCTCAGGGAAAAAGATATTTTCAATATTGAAGAAGTGCTCTTTGCCATTATCGAGACTAACGGCGAATTAACCGTACTAAAAAAACCGCAGTTCCGGCAGGTGACAAAACAGGATTTATGGCTTTCGGCTGCACCTGAATCGAAGCTTCCGATCGAATTGATCATGGACCGGAAAATTAAGAAGGACAATATGAAAGAAAATCAGCTTACCGAATCATGGCTCATGTCTGAACTGCAAAAACAAAACACCGCATTGGAAGAAGTATTTTACGCAGTCTTATTGCCTAATGGAAAAGTTTATATCGATACATACAAAGACCATATCCAATTCCCGGTTGATAAAGAGTAAGGTTACATCCCTAGCTGGTTTCTTTCGGCCCGATACGGTCATCATTATGGTAAAATGGTACTCGTGTGAAAAAAGCAAATGAATGAATCGGCGGAGAATATCGTGTCTTCCGCCGATTCACCGTTTCGCTGTTCATGCCGAAAGGTCTGTTTAGAAAGGATGGAATCACATTGAAAGCTGCGTATTATCGCTACATCATGCTTTTGCTTCTCTGTTTGACCGCAGGGATAGTAGATGTAATAGGGTACTTAAGCATCGGCCACGTCTTTACCGCCAACATGACTGGGAATATCGTACTGCTCGGACTGGCCCTCGGAAACTCTCTCCAAAAAACCGCCATGTATTCTCTCATCGCATTGCTCGGCTTCATCATCGGCGTAATCATTGCGTCTTTGATAGCCGGTAAACAGGAAAAATCCTTCTGGCCGTCATCCGTAACGACAGCGCTAATTGTCGAGGGGGGCGTTTTGCTTCTGTTTGCATGTCTGTCATCATTGCAAACGTCAGCAGACATATTGATTATACTGCTCAGCATTGCGATGGGGCTTCAGACAACTGCGGCTAGAAAGCTCGGTATCGCCGGTATTTCAACAACTGTCTTAACCGGGACGCTGGCCAACTTTTTCGAAGATATAAGCGGACGGTTTTTTAGCAAAAAAAAGCAAAACATTTTACATACAGATGCACTGCTCCGCGCTTTAACGATCGTGCTGTATTGTCTCGGAGCCGTCATTGCTGCGGTTGCCGAACCGGCTTATTCATTTGCGGTGGTATGGATTCCGATCGTCATCATTCTCTGGATCGTTATCACAGCGGGAATCAAGTTTAGAGGGGTTTGAAAATAAACATGCTTTGTACGGGATGAAGCCGGCCGAGGTTGCCCCGAAAAGCCACACCAAGAGGGAAGGGGCTTTTCGGGACTTCACAGATGACAAAACATAAACGATCATACCTTTTGATTATCGATTGTGATGGCGGCCTTGTTGCGCTTGTCATCATTTATGCCTCAATATCAAACTGAAAACGTCGAGCAACACATTGACACCATTCGTTTATTAACGCGGCCTATTCCTGTATTACCGTCAATTCTCCGGTGCCGTAAATAAGTGTGACGGTCTTCCCGTTCTTTTCGTACGTTCCAGCAAGGCCCGTTTGTTCGAGATGATGCCAGCCCTGCTCCGCGATTTTCATCAGGTAAACCGGGCTCGGACCGTTTTCTTCTTTAGCCGGAAAGTAGGTATATGCAACCGCTATTTTCCCCTTCTCGTATTCGTTCGTTTCCTTGATTTTGGCGAACAATGGTACTTGGAATGCCGATTCAGCGGCGGAACTTTTAAAACTGTAAAATAGAAACAAGCCGAGCGATAATAATATAAACATCCACAAAAACAGCGTTTTTTTCATCATTCTATCTCCTTCCACCATATATAGTCGAAAGAATAAAAATAAAGATACATAGATGCACAATTCTTGATTTGGTATATAATGAGAACATCCTAAATAAGGAGGCGTTTTTATGAAGTGCAGAAAAACAATCGGGGTACAAACTAAGGGGGGAAGCGCATCATCTGCCCTATAAACTGCGTGATTCCCCCTGACATGCGGGGGTATCATTTTGGTGGAAAAGGATTTATATTCAGAGACGGAAAAATCCGTTCATCAGGGAAAAACAGCGTTTGGCTGGCTTAGCTTTGTCGCGTTTTTCAGCGTCATGAACGAGACCGTATTTAATGTCGCATTGCCCGACATTGCAGCGGATTTTGGCGTGCAGCCATCCGCGGCCGGCTGGGTGAATACAAGCTTCATCCTTTCGTTTGCCGTCGGCTCGATCATTTACAGCAGAATTTCCGATATGTACGGTTTAAAAAGACCGCTTCTCATCGGCCTCATGACATATGGAGCCGGCTCTTTATTTTGCATGCTTGCACACGCATATTTTCCGGCCGTCATTTTCGCGCGCTTTTTGCAGGGCGCCGGCGCATCGGCCGTGCCTGCGCTGATCATGGTGATGATCACGCGCTTTGTTTGTTCAGAAGACCGCGGAAAATCGTTTGGAATCGTCGGTTCATTGGTGGCGGCGGGGGAAGGCGCCGGTCCGGCGATCGGGGGAATGATCGCCCATTATATTCATTGGTCATTTCTCTTTCTCCCGCCGATGGCAGTACTCTTGTCTGTTCCTTACTTTTCCAGGAGGCTTTCTGATGAAGCGGTCTCGAAACGAAGCATGGACGTTCTGGGGATATGCCTGCTGTCGTTCGGCATTGTGATGTTTGCGCTGTTTACCGCACAATACCGCGCAGTCTATATCGCGGCAGGCGTTCTGGCGCTCTGCGGATTTGCGTTTTACATCCGCCGGGTAAAACATCCTTTTATCGAGCCGTCTTTATTTTCAAATCGAATGTTTGTCGTGATCGTTTTGTCAGGATGCATATTATTGGGAACCGTTGCCGGGTTTATCTCAATGGTGCCTTATATGATGAGAGCCGTATACCATATGAGTGCCGATACGATTGGAGGCGGAATTATATTTCCCGGAACGATCGGCGTCATCTTTTTCGGTTTCCTAAGCGGTGCATTGGTAGATCGGTTCGGCAATCGTCCGGTGTTTTCTCTCGGAATAACACTTATTGCGGCAAGCTTTGTCGCCGCATCGCAAATCGGCGATCGGGCGCCGTGGGTCATGACCGCGCTGCTTGTGTCCACGTTTTGCGGCCTCTCGTTTATCAAAACGGTAATTTCCAGCAGTGCCTCAGAAACTTTGAAGGAAGAGGAAGCCGGGGCAGGCATGGGAATCCTGAATTTCGCCTGCTTCCTATCTGAAGGAATCGGCATCGCCTTTGTCGGCGGCCTGCTTGCAATGCCCAGGTTTGACATTCCATTCCTTCCGGTGATGGGAGATGAAAAGGCTGTGAAGTTCGGTTATATGCTGTTCCTTTTCACAGCTTTTGTGCTGGCGGGCGGCTTGCTGTATGTACTGACTGGCAGACGGAAAAAACGTTGAATTGTTGCTTGAGCGGCTGGGTTTGTAATATTGACCCGGCCGCTTTTTAGCATGCTTGGGACGGCTTCTGCATCATTAACCTTCAAAAGTCGGGCTACTGGTATCACCGGGAGCCCGATGGATCTCGTCATGTCAGATGGCGTACAACTGCTTTGACCGCTTGAAGTGATCCCTTTAAATAGTAGTGCATGGGGTAATTTCGTCAGATGAGATATTTTTGCTGCAGGAAATGAGGTGAACCTTTTCTTTTTAAAGGATTTTTCTGCGAATTTTCAGGAAAACCATCTCAACATTTTTAAAATCTGTCCGATATGATTCATAGATTAAAAATTGTACGGCACAGGAGGAGACCATATGCTTATCGTGACAACGGATACGATCGCGGGTCATAACATACAAGAGGTTAAGGGAATCGTCACAGCGAGCGTTGTTCAATCGAGAAACATCGGAAAAGATATTTTGTCAGGTTTGAAATCTATGATTGGCGGAGAACTGAAAAATTATACAGAAATGCTTGAGGAATCGAAGAGAATGGTGAAAGAACGCATGGTGAAGCAGGCGGAGGAATCGAGAGCAAATGCGATCGCCGGGCTAAGGTTTGAACTCTCTGCAGGACAGGGTACCTCTGAATTAATCGGGTATGGAACGGCTGTCATCATTGATTAAACTTTCGGAGTATCAGGAGCAGGCAGTCCTTAAAACGCCTTATATCAAGGCGTTTTCTCCGACTGTTCCGATCCTTTGCGGCCTGTGAAAAGCTGGGGATATTTTCGATAGATGATGATCATCATGTATATGCCGTAGATGCCGAAGGAAAGCAGCTTATGTTTGCCGAAATTGGCGCCTGCAATCGATATGATGAGAGCGTTTGGGATTTTTCCCAGCGTTGAAGCGGCAAAAAAGACCGCCCATTTGATGTTGCTCAATCCGCAGACCGTATTCATGACAATCGCAGGAATGACGGGGATCAGCCTGCCCGTAAGCACGGCGGTAAAGGCATTCTCGTTAAAATAGCCTTCATACTCACCGATTTTCGGGAATTTTGAGGCCTTTTTTCTTGCCCAGTCCCTGAATCCGTAACGGGACAGAAAGAAAAGCAGCATCGTGCCGAGCATCGATCCTGATAACGTGATCATAAGGCCGCTTCCGATTCCGAAAACCGCACCGTTCATTCCGGCGGTGATGGCAAACGGAACGACAGGGAAAAAGGCGCAGGCCGCCATAAGCAGGATGCTGAATGCGACCGAATAGCTTCCGCCTGCTTTGATCATTTCAAGCCAGGCTTCTTTATGTAAAAAACCGATTATGATGATGGCAATCATCATAGCGATGCTGAGTAGTTTTTTTACCATTCTGATTGTTTCGCTGCCTCTCTTCACAATTTACGTTACATCTTTAACAAAGCGCTTTCCAGATAAGCCAAGATGTCATCGGCTTTTGACAAATTGCAATTGCTGAGCATGATGAGAACCTTCTTTTGATCCATGTAACGGTTGATCGAGCTGATAAAACCGTGGACTTCACCGTCATGCCATATTTTATGCTTATTTTGTTTATTAATGAACCACCCGTATCCGATCCAATTGTTTTGAACGAGCGCGTCTAGCGGACCTTCGCTAACAAAAGCCGGCTTGTTGATACAGCTGTACAAGGCTTCTTTCATCGATTTTTTCGTCACCAACTTCTCAGTATACAGCGCCCGGTCCCACAAATACAAGTCTTCGACAGTCGAGTAAAGCCCGCTTTCCCCATGACCGTATATGATGGGGGCTTGTACCGATCCACGGTTGAGGGCTAGATAACCGACTGTCGGGAAAATATCTTCCGGTGACGTGAAAAACCCCGAGTTTTCCATGCCTAACGGATCAAGTATCAACTGTTGAATGTTGTTTGCATAAGAATCGCCTGTGACGGTTTCGATGATTTTAGCGAGCAGGATATAGCCCGAATTGCTGTAATTAAACCTTTGGCCCGGATTGAATTCGAGCGGTTTTTCCATAAAGTGGGAGATGTATCGGTCGAGTGGAGAAAGCTCTAATTCGATATCGAGCAGTTCTTCCCCCAAAAAGTCCGGAATACCTGATGTATGGCTTAATAAATGTTTGATGGTGATCCTGTCGCCGTTTGGATAGTCGGGCAAATAGAATCGAATGGGGTCTGTTGTGCTCAGCAGCCCTTTTTCTTGCAGCTGCATGACTGCAATAGCGGTAAACTGTTTTGTCAAAGAAGCGATTTGATAGCGTGATGCCGGCCCGTTTTTCATTTTATCCTTGTAATTGGAGTATCCGTAGCCTTTGGACAAAATCACGCCATTGCGGTCGGCCAGCAGGATGCTGCCATTGAAATGATTTTTGGATGCTTGTTCCATTAAATAGGCATCGAGATGATCTGCTGTATATTCCAATAAAACCAATCCTCTCATATTCTATAATTCATTAAGTAGAAAACGGTATGTTGAAAAGGAATGTAAATAGCTGGGCGCGCCAAACATAACATTATAAAAATTTTCGGAGATTTTCCATATTTCTCGGTATAATTTAAGCTAAATTTAAGTAAAATGAAACAAAATTATGACAAAATAGTGTTGGCACTTGGGAGACGATTTGGCTGTTTCCCAGGTGCCTTTTTTATCTAAAATGAAACAAATATAAGGCGGCAGTAATGAAATGAGGAAGAAAGTCGAGGTTGCGCCCGGAGATGAGTCTAAAGATCCTCCTTTTATTTCTTGAGAAAAGGACTATATTAGTATTTTTTAATTTTACTTTAATTTTGAAGGGTTTTTCCTTTATTATCTATAATATGTTCATTACTATGTATTGGAAGAAGCCTTTCGATGCGGCGCTTCAGCTGCAGGCTTAAAACATTGCGGGAGGTAATAAAATGGAACAAAAACATATCGCCATCTTCAATATTCCGGCTCATGGACATATTAATCCGACACTGGCTTTGACGAAAAAACTTGTTGAGCGGGGGTACCGGGTGACGTATCCAGTCACGGAAGAATTCACAACTGCTATTGAAGAAACGGGGGCAAAACCGCTTCAATACCGTTCAACCTTAAATATCGATCCTCGCCAAATTCGGGAAGTGATGAAAAATAAAGAAACGGCACAACAGATGCCGGAAATGTTTAAAAAAGAAGTTGACGAAGTTCTTCCTCAGCTTGAAGCGTTTTATGAAAATGACCGGCCGGACCTCGTCATTTTTGACTTTATGGCGATGGCAGGGAAGATCCTGGCGGAAAAATTTGGGGTGAAAGCAGTTCGGCTTTGCTCGACATACGCCCAGAACGACCATTTTCACTTCAGGGCGATGGCGGAAACGATTCAAATGGGAAAGAACGCAGAACAGCTTCCTGACTTGAATAATGCCAATATTCCGTATTTTGAAGAAATATTTCAGCCGGCAAACCTTAATATTGTCTTTATGCCGCGCGCTTTTCAGCCATACGGTGATACGTTTGACGAACGCTTCCGGTTTGTCGGTCCGTCTCTTGCCGAGCGTAAATTCCAGAAAAAAGACATACCGCTTGTCAAGGATGACGGCCGCCCTGTCATGCTGATTTCACTGGGGACAGCCTTCAATGCCTGGCCTGAGTTCTATGAGATGTGCATCGAAGCGTTCAGGGATACGAAGTGGCAGGTCATTATGTCGGTTGGAAGGACGATCGATCCCGAAAGCTTCAAAGACGTACCTGAAAACATATCGATTCATCAGCATGTTCCGCAGCTTGAAATCCTTAAAAAAGCAAAGCTGTTCATCAGCCACGGGGGAATGAACAGTACGATGGAAGCATTGAATGCAGGCGTTCCGCTCGTCGTCATTCCGCAAATGCCGGAACAGGAAATCACGGCCCGCCGCGTGGAAGAGCTCGGGCTTGGAAAGCACCTGCAGCCAGAGGAAACAACTGTTCGCTCCTTGCAGGAAGCCGTTTCCAAAGTTGACGATGACGCACAAATGCTAAACCGGGTAAAGGACATGCAAAAGAACATCAGGGAAGCAGGGGGAGCGGAAAAAGCCGCCGATGAAATCGAAGCGTTTTTCAAATTGTTGACTGTAAAATAATTATGTAAACAATCATATTTCTGGGGGGACCTTTCGGGTTCCCCTTGATTTTTTCTGCTGCCTTCTGGCGGCTTTCATGGTTTTGAAAAAATGCTGACCGAAGCGGCGATCGCCAGATGGTTTAATAACTTCGCAGAAACCGCTTTTGTCTCTGCATGGCCTGAGTGACCCGGCCGGCATCATCAAAAGGATACAACCATTCACTTGCCCGGTTTAAGTAAATAAATCGTATTGTCTTATGTTGCAGCAAATCCGGGTTCTCTTTTAGCAAAACCTCCTTTTATACCCCGCTATTCGTCTTGTCCTCCCGGCGACCCAGGGCTTTTGTCATCGCGTAGAAGCATCTTAAAGACCGCCTGTTGTTTAACGAAGTCAGAAAGATGCTAAGAAGTATACAGTGCCACATTTTGAACATACTACATCTATTCATGTGTCACTTTTTAGAACGTACTGACTAGGAGGAAGCATTATGTCAAAACAGGGCAAATTCAAAAAAACGATGACATTGCTTGATCTTATATTGATCGGTATGGGAGCGATATTCGGTTCAGCCTGGCTGTTTGCCGTCAGCAATGTCGCATCAAAAGCGGGTCCGGCAGGAAGCTTTTCCTGGATTATCGGAGGGGTGATCATCCTGTTGATCGGTCTCGTGTATGCTGAGCTAGGCGCAGCTTTGCCGCGTACGGGAGGGATTATCCGCTACCCGGTTTATACGCACGGCCACCTTGTCGGCTATTTAATTTCCTTCATTACGATCGTTGCGTATACGAGCCTGATTTCGATTGAAGTAACGGCTGTCCGACAGTATGTGGCCTATTGGTTTCCCGGCTTGACGATAAAGGGGTCTGAATCACCGACGATCATTGATATGCTCCCCTAAAGGTAGACAGATGAAATAAAAAAATCTGTTTGCCTTGGGGGAGTTTTTTCATGGCTGGAAAATGGTTTTCAAAAGAAGAAAAATTGAATATTCTATCAGAATGTGATCAGGGCAATAATTCGGTGAAGGAGATCGCAGAAAAATATGGCATTCATGCCGAAACGATTCGTGAATGGAGAACATCGCATGATATGGCGGGTGTGGAGAGTTTGGAACGTTCAAAGCGCCATAAGTTCTATCCCGCAGAATTAAAATACAATGCCGTGAAAGACTTCTTATCCGGACGCTACTCTCAAAGAGAAATCTCGAGAAAATATAAGATTTCCAGTAAATCCGTACTCATGAAGTGGGTTGAGCTTTATAATGGTCATAAAACGTTAAAAGACAGCGGGAGAGGAAGGAATCGTTTGATGACCAAACGGAAGAACGTTTCATTGGAAGAACGGATTGAGATTGCGAAGGATTGTCTAGCTCATGGAAAGGACTACGCCAGATCAATGGAGATTCATCAAGTCTCCTACCAACAGGTGTATCAATGGGTGAAAAAGTATCAAGAAGGCGGAGAAGAGGCCTTAAAAGACAACCGAGGGAAACGCAAAACCGAAGAAGAACTGACACCTGAAGAAAAAATTCAACGGGAAAACAAACGGCTGGAACAGGAAAATGAGCGTTTGCGCGCAGAGAATGCGTTCTTAAAAAAGTTGGAAGAGATCAAAAGGAGGCGGTTCTAAGTCAGGTTCGGTACGAAGATCGATATCTCGCCATTTTAGAGCTGAATCGAAAAGAAGGCTTTTCTGTCCAAATGTTATGTGAGATTGCCGAAGTTTCGCGCCAGGGGTATTACAAATGGAGGAGCCGAGTACCTTCAGCGAGAGAAAAACAGAATGAAAAGATTATCGCCAAAATGGCGCTACTTCACGAACAAATTGGCGGTATCTACGGATACCGCAGAATGACCTTAAACATGAACCGCCGCTTTAAAGAGCGCCTCAATCATAAGCGCATCTATCGGCTGATGAAAATTGCCAAGCTGGAGTGTGTCATTCGGCGGAAGAAAAAACGTTACGGCAAAGCGACGCCTCAACATGTGTCCGAAAATATCCTGAATCGAGAGTTTAAAGCGGACAAACCAAATCAAAAATGGGTGACTGATGTGACAGAGCTAAAATACGGCCATCGGAAAGCGTACCTCAGTGCCATTTTAGATCTTCATGAGGGAATGGTCGTGTCTTATGTGCTGGGGAAATCCAATAATAACGCCCTTGTGTTTAAAACCTTGAACCAAGCGCTTGAGGCAGCCCCAAACGCACGTCCTCTCCTTCACAGCGACAGAGGTTTTCAATACACGTCCCACCAGTTTAGAAGGATGATTGAAAACGCAAATATGACACAGAGTATGTCCCGCGTCGGCCGCTGTATTGATAACGGCCCCATTGAGTCGTTTTGGGGGAAATTAAAATGCGAGAAATACAGACGGAATTCGTACGAGACATTTGAGGCACTTCAAAGCGCAATTGATGAATATATCCACTTTTACAACCACGATCGTCTACAAGAAAAACTAAACGGCCTCAGCCCAGTGGAATACAGGGCTAAAGCCGTCTAGTGTGTTTTAGTTATTTCCACTGTCTACTTGACAGGGTGCAGATCACATTGATATGCCTGCCCATGTGGCATATGCCGATGACAGGGCGAGCGTTTTTAGAGAAAAGCTGAGAAATGTAAAAGAAGAAGCAAACCCGATCACGACGCCGATTGCAGGAACGGGGGCGCTGAAACCTTCCGAAAGCTTCAGCATCGTGCTTCCGAATACTTCTGAAAGAATGGCCGCCGCTAAAAATAGAATTCCTTTCATCTAATCCCTCCTTACGACAAATTGATCAGCACAACACCCGCAACAAGGCAGACGATGCCAAGCATCGCCCGGCGGTTCAATTTTTCTTGAAACCACAGGACGCCGATGACGGTCGTAAGCACTGTGCCCGCGCCGCTCCATGTCGCATATGAAAGGCTGAGCGGAATGGATGTTAATGTCAGCGACATCATGTAGAAGGCCAGTGCATATCCGATCACAACGAGCACCCCCGGCTGCCATCGCTTAAATCCGTCAGAGACTTTCAGCATTGCGGCGGCTGCCGCTTCGGACAATATCGCGACTAGTAGAAACAGATAGCCTGTGATCATTAAAAAATCCCCCTTCACGAGATTCGGCGGATGTGCTCATCTGAGAGCTTTTTTTTTGAAAGCGTCAATTCAAACGTTTTTAACATTTTCCCCACCTCGCCGAGCGAAAACGCTTGTCCATTGCGGCGAAGGATTTTTAGACATAAAAAAATCCCCCCGCAATGATGTACGGCAGGCAAAGTTCATCATAAATGATCCGAAAGTTCCAAGTCAAGGTAAAAAGGCCCCGTCCAGGGACCTTTTTTGATTACCAATAGTAAGGATACGGTCCGTAAGGATATCCATATCCGAAACCGGGGCCGAGGAGCGCTCCTGCTGTCAGACCGCCTAAAAATCCGCCGAAAAACGGTCCCGGTCCGAAAAACGGCCTGCCGAAGAACGGCCTCCCAAAAAACGGTCTCCCAAAAAACGGTCCGCCGAAAAACGGTCTCCCAAAAAACGGTCTGCCGATGATTCGCTCATCCTCCAAATGATCAAATCCGAAATGATTCATAAAAAAGTCCCTCCAATAATAAAATGATATCTGACTACCATCAATGTATTCCGCCCGGTTGTTTTTGCTTGGGCAGGCGTTTATGCAATGCCCGATTTTTAATGAATCAGCCCGAAAAGGGGAGAAAGAAATGGGATTATATCAGTCAGACTGGTCGAAGGCCCCTGCGCATGCCCATGCATACAGGGCGAGAACGTCTGAAGCCGAAGGCCATATTCATTTGATTGAGGGGTTTACACAGCCGGCAAACGGAAGCAATACAGATTGTCATGTCCATTTTTATTCAGGGATTACGTCCTTTGAGAGAGGACACTATCATAGATACTACGCGATTACGGGGCCTGCCATACCGAGAGCGGACGGTACGCACTACCATGATATCGAAGACACTACTTATTTGGCTTACAGCACAGCTCTCCCGATCAGATACGGAGGCGTCGTTTATGTCGGTGAAGGACGCCGCAGGAAGACGCACAGACATGCATATAAAGGGATGACGAGAGAAGTGGTCGGAAATGAGCCGCTCGGCTGGTAAGGAAATGGAGGAAATGTTTTCCATGGGGCAAAAACGGGTAAAATGAAATAGGTGTTTTTGTGTGTTAAATGGTATAATGGGAGCAGCTTGCTTAAAGAGAGTGATCATTAGTGAATAAAAGGAAACCGCCGGTTATCGTTTTGATCGGACCGACCGCTGTCGGCAAGACGCAGTTAAGCGTGATGCTGGCCGGAAGTTTAAACGCGGAGATTATCAGCGGCGATTCGATGCAGATTTATAAAAGAATGGACATCGGCACAGCAAAAATCAAAGAAGAGGAAATGAATGGAATCCCACATCATCTTCTTGATATCAAGGAACCGACCGAATCTTTTTCCGTTGCTGAATATCAGGAGCTGGTCAGGGAGAAAATGGCTGAAATCGAAAGCCGCGGGAAGCTGCCGATGATCGTAGGCGGAACCGGGCTGTACATTCAATCTGTGCTTTATGACTATTCATTTACGGATGAAGCAAGCGATCCCGCTTTCCGGGCGGAAATGGAGAATATCGCGTCACAAAAAGGATCAGATTATGTGCACGGCCTGCTGTCAGAGCGCGACCCGGAATCGGCGAAAGCGATTCACCCAAACAACACGCGCAGGGTCATCAGAGCGCTAGAAATTCTACATACCTCCGGAAAAACGATGACTGAACATATGGAAGGACAGAAAAGAGAACCTTTGTACAATGCGGCCCTCATCGGGTTAACGATGGACCGCGAAGCGCTTTACGACAGAATTAACAGGCGGGTCGACCAGATGATGGACGATGGGCTTTTGGAAGAAGTGAAGCAGCTCTATGATGAAAAGGTCAGAGACTGCCAGTCTGTTCAGGCGATCGGCTACAAAGAGCTTTATGCATATCTTGAGGGCAGGGAGCCGCTTGAGGCTGCAGTTGAGACTTTAAAGCGAAACTCAAGACGCTATGCCAAACGGCAGCTGACGTGGTTCAGGAACAAAATGGACGTCGCCTGGTTTGATATGACGCCCCCTGTCAAAATTGAGCAGAAAAAACAGGAAATTTTCGCTTATATAGCAGGAAAGCTCGAACTTTAATCGAAACAATATGTTATAGAGAAACAAGGAGGACCAGAATATGAAATCGATAAATATTCAAGATCAGTTTTTGAATCAGATCCGTAAAGAAAATACATTTGTCACGGTCTTTTTACTCAATGGATTTCAACTGCGCGGACAGGTAAAAGGATTTGACAATTTCACAGTATTGCTTGAGACAGAAGGAAAGCAGCAGCTCATATACAAGCATGCCATTTCAACATTTGCACCGCAAAAAAACGTCCAGCTTGAACTCGAATAAGGATTCGCGGCTTCGAAAGACCATGCCCCCTGCATGGTCTTTTTTATGTCCGGGCGGCGCGATGCATACAAATTTACAAAGCAGCCGCGAATCGATAAACTAGGTATTGGTTAACACATAAGTTTTTAAATGCAAAGGAATGAGCGTACAATGAAACCTAAAATTGTCATCAACCATTGGGAAGAAACGTGTGAAGACGAGTCCTGCTACGAATACGGCACAAGCATTCTTGTAAACGGAAAAGAGCTGATCCGCGAGGCATCCATCCTGACGGCCGTTAAATCCGTGCTTGAAGAACTCGGAATCGAAGCCGATATTAAAGAAGTATGCGAGAACAAGTGTTGCGACGCTTACAAAAAATAAGTGAAAAAGTCTAGTCTACTAACTCAATTTTTTTCGTGTTATGATAGATTTCGGTTTGATGAGTAGGGTGAGCGTCAGCTCTCATTCTACTCATATTTCTTTGGCCTGTGGCTCCTCAGCTTGGAGCAAATTGTGAACTTTCTCGACTTGCGTATCAATATATTGTGTTTTTCTGAATGATAGTATACTATATATTGTGTAAGGCGAGTTGAGAGACTCGGGAACAATTTTAATAGGTCGTGATAATGATGATTCAAATCGTATTTGATTCAAAGACGGGGAATGTTCAGCGCTTTGTAGATAAAACGCCGTTTCGGAATAAACGGAAAGTCAGCGCAGACGAGTATTTAGACGAGCCGTTTATTTTGATCACGTACACGACAGGGTTTGGAGAAGTTCCGAAAACAACTGAGATGTTTCTTGAAAAAAACGCCCATCTCTTACTCGGGGTTGCGGCGAGCGGAAACAGAAATTGGGGAGATAATTTTGCGAGGAGCGCAGAAAAAATATCGAGACAGTATCAAGTTCCGATTCTCCACAAATTTGAACTCAGCGGGACGGCCAAAGACGTTGAACTGTTTACTCAGGAGGTAGAAAGAGTTGTCAGAAAATCAAGTGCCAAAATGGATCCAGTTAAACAATGAGATCATGATTCAAAAAGACGGGAAATTCCAATTTGATAAAGATAAAGAAGCGGTACATAGCTATTTTGTTGATTATATCAACCAAAATACGGTGTTTTTCCATGATCTGAAAGAAAAAATCGACTACTTAATCAAAAATGATTATTATGAAGAAGAATTTTTAAGCCAGTACACATTTGAAGAAATCAAAGAAGTGTTCAAAGAGGCATACGCAAAAAAATTCAGATTCCCGTCATTTATGAGCGCTTTTAAGTTTTACAACGATTATGCGCTGAAAACGAACGATAAGAAAAAAATTCTGGAGCGCTATGAAGACCGGATTTCCATTGTCGCCTTATTCTTCGCAAACGGCGATAAGGAGAAAGCGAAAGAGTTCGTCAGAATGATGATCAATCAGGAATATCAGCCGAGCACGCCGACGTTCTTAAATGCCGGCCGCAAACGCCGCGGCGAGCTTGTCAGCTGTTTCCTCCTTGAAGTCAACGATTCGTTAAACGACATTTCCAGAGCCGTGGATATTTCGATGCAGCTTTCCAAGCTTGGCGGAGGCGTGTCCCTCAACCTTTCAAAATTGCGTGCGAAAGGCGAAGCCATCAAAGACGTCGAAAATGCGACAAAAGGGGTTGTCGGCGTGATGAAGCTGCTCGACAACGCGTTCCGCTATGCAGATCAAATGGGACAGAGACAAGGTTCAGGAGCGGCATACTTAAACATTTTCCACCGCGATATCAACGATTTCCTTGATACGAAGAAAATTTCGGCAGACGAGGATGTCAGGGTGAAAACATTATCCATCGGCGTCGTCATTCCCGATAAATTCATCGAGCTGGCGAGAGAGGATAAAGCAGCTTACGTCTTCTATCCGCACACCGTCTATAAAGCGTACGGCGAGCATTTGGACGAAATGGACATGAACGAGATGTACGACCGTTTAGTGGAAGACCCGAGGGTCAAAAAGGAAAAAATAAACCCGCGCAAAATGCTGGAAAAGCTGGCGATTTTAAGATCGGAATCCGGGTATCCGTACATCATGTTCCAGGATAACGTCAACAAAGTTCACGCGAATAACCATCTGTCAAAGGTTAAATTCTCCAACCTTTGTTCGGAAGTGCTTCAGGCTTCCCAAGTTTCGTCTTACACCGATTACGGCCAAGAAGACGAAATTGGTCTGGATATCTCCTGCAACCTGGGATCGTTAAACATCCTGAATGTCATGAAAAACAAATCGCTTGAACAAACGGTCAAGCTTGCGACCGATTCATTGACGCACGTCTCAGAAACGACGAATATCACGAATGCTCCGGCTGTCCGCAAAGCGAACAAAGCGATGAAATCCATCGGCCTCGGTGCGATGAACCTTCACGGATATTTGGCGCAGAACGGCATCGCCTATGAGAGCGAAGAAGCGAGAGATTTTGCGAACACCTTCTTTATGATGATGAACTTCTACTCTATTGAACGTTCGGCAGAGATCGCCAAGCAAAAAGGGGAGACGTTCCATCAATATGAAGGTTCCGCATACGCGACGGGAGAATACTTCGAGAAGTATATCACGCAGGACTTCACGCCTAGATTCGAGAAAATTGCCAAGCTGTTTGAAGGCATGCACATCCCGACGAAAGAAGACTGGAAACGGCTGAAGGAATTTGTTGCAGAGCACGGCTTGTACCACAGCTACAGACTGTGCATCGCGCCGACCGGCTCCATTTCATACGTGCAGTCAAGCACAGCGTCCGTGATGCCGATTATGGAGCGGATTGAAGAAAGGACGTACGGCAATTCGAAAACATACTATCCAATGCCTGGACTTGCGCCGAACAACTGGTTCTACTACAAAGAAGCGTACGATATGGATATGTTTAAGGTTGTGGACATGATTGCGACGATCCAGCAACACGTGGACCAAGGCATAAGCTTTACATTGTTCCTGAAAGATACCATGACGACACGCGATCTGAACCGGATCGATCTTTATGCCCATCACAAAGGCATCAAAACACTTTACTATGCAAGAACGAAGGATACAGGGCAAGAAAGCTGCCTTTCTTGTGTCGTTTGATTAAAGGAGAGTATGAGAAAGTGACGAAAATATATGACGCAGCAAACTGGTCGAAGCATGAAGACGATTTTACCCAGATGTTTTACAACCAAAATGTAAAACAGTTCTGGCTTCCGGAGGAAATCGCCCTAAACGGCGATCTCCTCACATGGAAGTACTTGGGCCAAAACGAGCAGGATACATACATGAAAGTGCTCGCGGGGCTGACGCTTCTGGATACGGAGCAGGGAAACACGGGAATGCCGCTTGTCGCAGAGCATGTCGAAGGACACCAGCGCAAAGCGGTGCTGAACTTCATGGCCATGATGGAAAACGCGGTTCACGCCAAATCCTATTCGAACATTTTCATGACCCTTGCACCGACGGAGACAATCAATGAAGTCTTTGAATGGGTCAAACAAAATAAATACTTGCAGAAAAAAGCGCAGATCATCGTCGGGCTGTACGAAAAAATCAGACAAGGCGACAAAATATCGCTGTTTAAAGCGATGGTTGCCTCCGTCTATCTGGAAAGCTTCCTGTTTTACAGCGGCTTTTACTACCCGCTTTATTTTTACGGACAAGGCAAGCTTATGCAAAGCGGCGAAATCATCAACCTGATCTTGCGCGATGAAGCGATCCACGGCGTCTATGTCGGTTTGCTCGCCCAGGAAATTTACAATCAGCAGACGCCTGAAAAGCAAAAAGAATTATATGAGTTTTCGATCGACCTATTAAACGAGCTTTATGAAAACGAGCTTGAGTATACCGAAGATTTGTACGATCAAGTCGGCCTTTCGCACGACGTGAAAAAATTCATCCGCTACAATGCAAACAAAGCGCTGATGAACCTCGGTTTTGATGCTTATTTTGAAGAGGAAGAGATCAACCCGATCGTATTGAACGGATTAAATACGAAAACAAAATCACACGACTTCTTCTCAATGAAAGGAAACGGGTACAAAAAAGCAACCGTTGAACCTTTGAAGGACGACGATTTTTATTTTGACGAATAGTAAACTTAGTCTGGGCTGCAAGCGCCTAAGACGCCGGCTCCCCGCAGGAAGGGCCGGCACGTAAATGAAGAGCAGAACTTGTTCTGCTCTTTTATCTTGATTGGAGGAACACGGTTACGATGGGAAAAATGGATGAAATGATTCTCGTGGCACCGCGGGAAGACGTATTTGCAAATGAAACGCTGACATTCCAAGGCGTGAATAGCGACAAGGAATCAATCCGGCAAATCATGGCGCATATCGAACGGAACTTCAGCGAAATGAGAAGGGGAGACGCGGAAGAAAACCCTTCTTATAAACAGCCGATTCCGTATGTCGTTATCAAAAGGGAAGATGAAATTTTCGTATATGATCGGCTTGAAGGAGGCGGCGAAGCCCGGCTTCACAACAGGCTTTCGCTCGGTTTCGGCGGCCATATGAACGCTGCGGAAGGCCTCGGCTTTGCGGATGTTTTAAAATTAAACACAGACAGGGTGCTTGATGAAGAACTGTTGATCGATGAATCCGATAAAGGGAACGTGATAACGCTCGGACTGATTAATGATGATGAAAACAGCGTCGGCAAAGTCCATATCGGCATTCTCTCCGCACTTGAGCTGAAACCCGGCGCCCGCGTTGAAGTAAAAGAAAAAGACCAGATTGCAGGACGGTGGATGAAAGCCGCCGATCTGAAAGAAAAAAGCGTGTACGATCGGCTTGAAACATGGTCACAGTTTGTCGTCGACATTTTAGTATAAATGAGAAAGAGGTTCGGCCTTATGAGCCGAATCTTTTTTTGTTTGATCATAAAACCAAAATGCGATATATTGGTTTTATGATGAAGCATAACATTAAACCGCTTAAACGAATGTCGTTTCGTGAAGAAGTATACCAAACGCTAAAGCGTGCAATCGTCCAACTTGAGCTGAAGCCGGGGGAACGCCTTCATGATCAAGAGCTTGCAGCGCAATTCGGAATCAGCCGCACGCCTGTCAGAGAAGCGCTTAAACGGCTTGAAGACGAAGGGCTTGTGGAAGCCGTTCCGGGATCGGCGACAAGAGTCGCGCCGCTAAAAGCCGAGGAAGCAAGGCATGCCTTTACCGTGACGGCCGCTCTGCACGCTTTGGCTGTCAAGCTTTCGGTCCCTTCCTTAACAGAGGCCGCTCTGCAGGAATTGGAGGATTGCAACAAAAGTCTGCAGCATGCGATCGAAAAAGAGGACATCGTTGCAGCCATTGAAGCAGACGACTCTTTTCACCGGGTGTTTTTACATGCGTCGGAAAACCCTGAAATTACCCGTGCACTCGAAAAAATCGTCTCAAAAATTTACCGGCTTGAAATGTCACAGTTTTCTTCAGTCAGCAGTATGAAATCGATAGAACAGCACAAGCGGATTATCGAGGCTTGCAGGCGGAAAGACACCGATGCAGCCGTCAGGCTTGCAGAAGAAAACTGGCTGAGCCTTGGAGAAAGACTGGCCGGACATCCGGAGGGAGAGTAGGAATTTGAAACCGATCGTGCTCGGCATTTTTGCCGCTTTCTTTTTTGCCTTTACGTTTGTTCTCAACAGGGCGATGGAAATGGAAGGAGGGAGCTGGGTATGGAGCGCTTCCCTCCGTTTCATCATGATGGCGCCGCTTCTTTTTGTCATTGTTTGGGCAAGGGGAAATATCAGTGGCGTTTTTCGAGAAATCAAAAAAGCGCCGTTCGTCTGGCTTATATGGAGCACTGTCGGATTTGGCTTATTTTATGCGCCGCTGTGCGTTGCCGCAGCTTACGGTCCGGGCTGGCTGATCGCCGGAACATGGCAGATCACGATCATTTCGGGGTCCTTGATGGCGCCGCTTTTTTACGAAATCGTACAGACGCAGTCAGGGCCTGTAAAGATCAGAGGAAAAATCCCCTATAAGGGGCTGTCGATGTCGCTTATTATTTTGGCCGGAGTTGCGCTCATGCAGCTGGAACATGCTGCACAGCTTTCGCTTCAAGAAATGCTTTTTTGCGTCGTTCCCGTCCTTTTGGCTTCCTTTGCATATCCGCTGGGAAACCGAAAAATGATGGAGGTTTGCGCCGGCCGTTTGGATGCCTATCAGCGTGTATTGGGCATGACGCTCGCAAGCCTTCCGTTTTGGCTCGTCCTTCTAATGTACGGCTTGGCAGCAGACGGACCGCCGGAGAGAGGTCAGGTCATTCAATCGGGCCTTGTGGCCGTTTTTTCCGGAATATGCGCGACCGTCCTTTTCTTCGCTGCAACCGATATGGTGAAGGGGGATATGAGAAAATTAGCGACTGTTGAAGCGACGCAGTCATTCGAAGTCGTCTTTGCCGCCGCAGGAGAAGTCTGGATTCTCTCAAGCCCGCTGCCGGGAGCCGTTTCAAGTGCAGGCATCGCTCTTGTCATTGTCGGAATGGTGCTGAACAGCTATGTTTCAAACAAAAAGAAGCGATCAAAAACGAAGCCGCAAACGCATGAAAAAGCCTGCCGTTTCCTGTGAAGGAAGGCAGGCTTTTTCTTTATTCCTGATAAAAAAAGGCCTCAAATCCGGCACTTTTCGCTTTCTGAACAAGCGCTTCAGCGTTTTCCTTTGACGAAAAAGCGCCGATTTGAACTTTATAAAGGCTTTCCCTGTAAATCACGATGGCGTCAAACCCATTCGCTTCTGCTTGAGAGGCTAGGGTATCCGCATTTGCTTTTTCCTTAAAGGCCCCAATTTGGACTTTATAAAGAGCTTCAGCCTTTTTGGTAAGGTTAAACGCTCTTGCCAGTCCATTCGCATGCCCTCTGACAATCGATTGAATAAAAGCTGATGATTTTAACTTATCGGCGTCATCGGCATTGTCGACAAACCCGTTTTCCGTCAACAATGCCGGCATCACCGTTTCTCTTAAAACGTGGAAATCGGCCGTCTTTTTTCCGCGATCCCTGAAATCGACGGCTTTTATTATCTCTTCATGAATCCTATCCCTGTAAGTGGTCGTAGGTGCGCCGACGCCCGGATAAATATACGATTCAAAACCAGTGCCCCCGCCGGCATTAATATGGATCGACAGATAAAAATCCGCGCCCCAATTGTTTGCGGCGTTCGTCCGCTGCGTCAGGCTGACAGTCTGGTCGCTTGTCCTGCTTAACTGAACAGAAACATTTTGATATTCATCAAGCAAAAGGTTTCTTAACGCAAGGGCGATTTGCAATGTTATATTTTTCTCGATCAAGCCATTTCCGCTCGCGCCTGCATCAGAACCGCCGTGTCCCGGGTCGATGAAAATTTTAACCATATGACATCACCTCATCCATAGTGTATGAAAAACTTGTACAGAAGGGTTGTACAGCCGTCATATATTAACTGAATTTTGGTAATATTCAGCTTATTTGCATCTTTTTCCTTCTCGAAGACAACGGTTGATTTTGATGTGCAAATATCATATAATACAAATACGCTGCATTGTACGTAATGATAATTAAGTTTTAACCTTTAAGCTGTAATAGGGAGTTTTATATCGAACCTGGAATGCCAAGCCTTCTTTGAAAGGACGGCAGGAAAGTTTCTGCAGACACCCACTTTGAGGAGTGTGGTTTAAAACTTTCTTACTTGCATACGGCAATTGCAGCACCCTAAGTCATTTTGAATAAAATGGCTTTTTTATTTGTCTTCAAACAATTTATTATAAAAATGTTATGTCAACTAAAATAGCGTCCGTCTAAATGACGGGGAGAAAAAGGGCAGATCCTTTTATTTTTTCAGCAAATTTTTTGGCCCTGAGACGAATTTGCGGTTTTAACCCAAATCGGCGGGCAGAGCGCGGAAGACCCTGTCTGAACAGTCGCCTGTCAGTATCCCTGTCTTTTCCTTTTATAAAAACCTTCTTGGCGCTGCTTCATCCATTTTCTTCGAAAAATCTTTTCACATCTACGGTTTTATTTAGTCTCCACTCCTTTTTAATTTTCCGGCTATACAAATTGGCATCAAAAATGCTGAATGATCATAATTCCCGCGATCATGAGTACAATTCCAAGAATGCGCTGTACATTCAAGCGGTGTTTAGCGATCCCGAACCATCCAAAATGATCGATGATAAGGGCGATGATCATTTGGCCGCTTAAAGCCAAAACAACAGTAAGGGATGCTCCGACAATCGGCAGAAGCAAAATATTGGACGTGATGAAGATGACCCCAAGTATTCCGCCTGTCCAAAGCCACCAAGGGTTGCCTGTGATAAAGTTTTTTGCTGTTTCTAAATGGTTTGAATGAAATAACCGGCGATGTTCGATGAGTGATGTAAGAAAAAGAAGAACGATCAATCCCACCAAAAAAGAAACAAGGGAGGCGATAAATGGCGAATGGAGTGCAATCCTCAGCTCTGAATTGATGGATGTTTGAATCGGCGATGCCATTCCGGCGAAGAGGCCAAGCAGCATGTAAAGAAATATGTATATGGATTTGTTTTTCATTGATGATGAACTCCCTTGTTATTTAATATTTTTTGATGATGAAAACCCCGAATATAATGAATAAAATGCCGATCATTCTAGGGAGGTTTAATTCATGAACGGGAACATGAAACCATCCGAAGTGATCGATGGCGATCGCCATTATCATCTGCCCGAGAAGGGTGACGACAACTGTCAGCGCTGATCCAAGGCGCGGAAGCAATAGAATATTTGATGTTAAATAAAATACACCTAAGCACCCGCCTCCGATGACTATCCACCATGGAAGGGAAGGGAGAAGCCCAAAAATAGATAAAAAACGGTGCTCTGTCAGCAAGGCAGCAATGAGCAGGATCAACGTCCCGACAAAAAAAGAAATAGCTGCTGCCCCGTAAGGAGACCCGATTTTCATGCCCAGTCGTGAATTAATGGAGGTTTGAACAGGAATGGCCATTCCAGACAAAATACCGGCCAGCATTAAAATCATCATCATTTTGTAAAACTCCTTTTTAGACGGTTATTGGAACGATTATTCGGGATAATGTTTCTTGCAGCATAAATACAAACGGCTGAAATCTTGCCGCCGGGCGGGGACACCTTATATTTTGGCGAAAAGGAACTGTTGATGCAAGTGCTGATTTATTAAAAGAAACGAACATTTGCGGCTTTGTGAGAACACTTTATTTAATGCTTTTTTTCTGTGCACATATCGAATCCCAGAACCAATATACAATCCCGGAAACCGTGCCATACCAATAAATTTCTGGTCTGGTATATAAAGGTGGATGGAATGGCTCACTCATTAAATAAAAAATCAAAAAGTTTGATGCTAATGACATGAGCAAATAGACAAGAAAATAAACCGGCGAGAATTTTTTTGGTTTTTTATTCAGAACGTACTGTAAAGGTATCGCAAATATCAAAAGAGGGACGAAAAAATAAACGGCAAATGCAATAATCAAAAATATCATTGAAAAAAGCCCGACACTATAATACTGAATAAAACCCAAGGTTAGACTTGAGAAAAAAATCGTCTTAGCTAAGTATGTTTTCTTCATGAACATCCTTTCCTTTTGGAGGATTTGCACTGAGAAAGATTATTTATTTTGATATAATTGAGATGGAAGAACATAAAGAGCAGGGTTGTCCCGAAAAAACGACAATAAAGAATAAGTGTTAAATGAGGACTCTGGTTGAGTCCTCTTTGTTTTTTCCGGATGTTTCGTATCACCAGTCCGGCTCCTCATGTTCAAAGCCGTAAAAACCTTTAATTTTTACATCTTTACAGCCATCAGACACCTTAGTGATGTCCAGGTAATGATTCCTGAACGGCGTTCCCGCCACTTTGTCCGCGGCGCTAAAATCAAAATGATTTCCAGTAAACTCTTTCTCGCTTAAGGTATAATAATCATTCCCTAATGTAATCCTTTGCAGCTTAATGTTGAGAGTACAACCTTCGGCATTAAATATTGTAAACCTGTAATAAAGCCAAGTTGGATAATAATTTGGATTAGTATCATCGGACATAAAAAAACCCGCATTATCCTCAGTCATTGCAAAACTTATTTTTCTTTGATCCTTTGTAATCTTTGCCATTGAATCCTGCACATTGAAATTCAAAACCAATAATAATGTTAACAACGTACAAGCCAATAATTTTTTCATGATCATCCCTCCCCATTTTCCCACATTATAAACAGATTTCAATAAAAAGGAAATACAGGATATAGAGATGATGAGGAAGCTTTGGATCATATCCGGTCGCCCCAATGGAATCGGCAAATAAAGCAGGGTGAAAGAGAGGTGCTTTCAATCAACGAGGCTGAAACAAAACGCATGCGGACTTCCCGGATTTCATAAATAAAAGCTGATCTAAAAGGGAGTTTGCCAGTGCTGTATTTCTTCTATTATATAAAGCTTAGCTTTTTACGGTATGGAAAAAAGAGGATAATCCAATTTAGGAGAGAATGTAAACATAACCGGTTTTTCTTTTTGACCGGCGGGTACATAGAAGATAAGTACGTGAAGGAGGGTAAACATGAAAAACAGAAAACAGTTTTGGGGGCCTTTCCTGTTCGGCGTCGGCATCATCGCCATGATCGACGGCATCATTTTTCATCAACTGCTTCAATGGCACAGCGTGTACCCGCCCTCACCAAATCATGAGCGACGGACTGTTCCACCTGTTTTCTTTGATCATCCTCTTCATCGGGGGGATTATGCTGTGGAACAGGGGAGAGCTGAACGGCCGCCGTCCGCAGCATATATTTTGGGGCGCGTTTCTGCTGGGGGCGGGCTGGTTTAATTTTGTGGAGGGCATCGTCAACCATCACCTTCTCCAGATTCACCACGTCAACCCGGCAAGCCCGAACCGTCTCTTCTTTGACTTGGCCTATGATGCCTCAGGGCTATTGATTATTGCAATCGGATGGCTGATCTACCGAAAAGGCAAAAAAATGTGAGGGGAAAATGGGTTTGTCCCCACGCCTTGCCTGAAGACAATAAGAAATAAAATATTTCTCGGGAAAGCGCAGATTTCAACAAAGCCGGATGTGAACGTGTCAAAATCCATCAGATTGTGTAAGTAAAAGCCTGGGCGGCTGTTACTAACAAAACAAATCCTGTTTACAGATGAAGCTATTCCCTTGCAAGAGGGGGAGAGAAGGATTTTGGCAAGGAAGCGATCGACACATTAGTAAAGAACATGGTTTTAGTTTCTATGTCACGTTTGAAGTAGATATTCCCAAGCCGAAACGCAGCCATAAATACGCATGGAAAGAGTATGAAGGCAGCTTTGACGAAATCAAAAAGATGCATTTTAAAGACTTGATGACTGTTGGACAATAAACATCTCAGATTGGATCATAAGCTAAAAAAGTGGACAAGCTTAACTACCCTGAATTGTGTCGGAGACGAAGAGCGCGTGATTTTGATAAGCTGTATGATATGACAAGATATATATGAAAATACGGCTACTTAACCCTTCAAAACGAAAGGGTTTTTTTATAAATTTCGATAAAATCCTCATTTTATTTAAACCTAAAAACAGCTTGAATACATCTTAAATATAAAGTATCATTGTGAATTTAATTTTTCTTTAATATTTTTGCATTTCAGTCAAAAACTTCTTGTGGTATGTTAAAATTTTACTGAATCCATAGTCAAAAGGGGAATGTGATGATGTTAGGAATTAAAGTTGAAAAATCAAATGAAAACTTAATTATCAGTTGGCAGTTATCCAAAATTGAAATTTCAATAAACGAAATAAATGATGTGTTTTTTACCCGAACTATGGGGGAGAGGAGAAAAGCGCAGTAAGGATTGGGTTTCCTTTTGGATCTACGGATAGAGTAGTGATAAAAACAGCAAATAACACTTATATTTTGTTACCACTAATGCTACTTCAATTATGAATAAGATCGTGTCTTAATAAAAAGCTGGCGCCCATTTAAAATTTCGCTATTAAATGTCTGTGTGGAAAAACTTAATGAGATCCTTTGCGAAGGAGGAGCTTTATGGAAGAAGGAAAGTTAGTTCACATGACTCTAAATGGTATTAAGAAAGCAGTTTCTAAATATGGTACATTCCCTATGTTCCATCATGGGGGGTATGTCATGGAAGATGCTACTTTTCATTTCGAAGATCCGGCAAGTCCTCAAGAAATTAGCGATTTAGAAAAGAAGTTAGGTGTTACTTTCCCTAATGATTATAAAGAGTTTTTGTTACAACACAATGGGATGGAAATGTTTGACGGCGTTGAAATACTTAGCTTAGAAGGAATCATTGAATATAATGAAGTTCAAGATTTCCCAGAGGGATACGTTTTAATTGGATATCATTATGATGGAAGATATGTTATAGACACAAACAAATCAAGAAACGGATTAGGCTATATGTTATATCTAGATTCAATTGATGATATTGAAGATGCTGTCGACTTAGATTCTAATTTTGAAATATGGTTTGATATGTTAGTGTCTTCTAACGGGACGAAATATTGGGAAGTGAGTCCGAATATTCAAGAGTATTATAAACTGGTTTCAGAATAAAAAGCCCGTTCTTTATCCATAGGCTAAGGATAGTCCACACTAAACAAGTAATGGGAGTCTGCAGACGCACAAATGAAAGTTGTTTCAAAAAATAAGAGGGAAGACAGAGATCCTAAGAAAAAATTCGAAAAGTTGTATAAATACGGAGAACCAAAATGGAACTGGGATAATTACGAAGTTCATCATGTTATTCCTCTATAATATGGGGGAGTAATGATATGATCAACTTGTTTCTGTAACACCTTGGTGGAGCGGCTATTAACCAACAATTGAGGTGATGCACTTGACTACTTTTATAGACAAAACTGTGAATGGGTTGAAGAGTCTTTTAGATCACAGGGGAACAATTAAACTATTTGGTTCGGAAGGGGATATTACCGAATCTCAAGTTACCTTTCCTATCTACGGAGCATCAGCCGATGAAATTCAAAGTTTTGAATCGAAATACAGCATATCCTTCCCTGAAGATTACAGAAAATTTTTAGAACAACATAATGGCGCCAGAATTTTTGACATTATTTCTGATGGCGAGAACATAGGTGGTGGGCTGCACTTATTCAGCCTTGAAGAAATTGAAGAAGAACTGGGATATGTGGAATTGTTTGAAGGCGTAAACGGCATTCCAATAGGGCACCTCTTGGAAGAATGTCATCTAATGATTGACAAGGATAGACTTGATCGGAGTGATCCCAACTATCTCTATTTATTTGAGGATGGTTTAGAATACACTCCGTTAAACTTAAATTTTGAGATATTTCTAGATCGCTATATTATATGTCAAGGAGAAGCATTTTGGGAATTGAACTATCGGACAGCGGAGAATTACTATAGATAAGATGTGAAGACAGTCAGTAAAGGCTGTTTTTCGCTTTTATATTGATTCATTTTCATGGATGGACAGGATTTACCCCAATCCATTTCCGTGAAATGTTAAAATAACAACTGATTATGGAGGTTTGATCAATGGAGCTCTATGATGTTTTTAATGAACATACAAGGTTTTTCATGTGAAACAGACTAATTTCAATATAAAGAAACACCGCTGCCAGGAGGACATAAAGTGTTTTTTTCAAAAACCATAGATCGTTTAGCCTTATATGATTTACACAGAAAAAGAAGCAAGGATAAACATTTTTCTGCTTTTTCATTGGATGCAATGGCTGAAAATGAATTCTACAAATCAAGTATAGCTGACGTCTCAATTATTCTGAAAGAATCCAGAAAAAAATATATGGTTGGAACTTTCAGCTATGAATCCTTAATTCCTTCCGGGGATCTTGTCAATGATACTTTAACAGGAGAGGTCTTTTTAAATGAAAATGATATAGATAAACCCAATGTTATCTTTGTACACGGCTGGCGAATGAATTCATACGATCGAATCAAAAAAATCTTTCATCATCGCATAATGAAAGATGTAGGATGGAACATGTACTACTATTCTCTTCCCTATCATTTAGAAAGAGAGCCGGAAAATTCACTTTATAGTGGGGAATTGATGATCAGTGCGGATATTGATCGTACAGTTGAATCAACGAGACAAGCCATTGTCGATTTACGAGCATTAATCCACTGGATAAAAGCAAATAAAAAAGGCCCTGTCATCATAGTGGGTGTAAGTTTAGGGGGATGGATTACCAATCTAATGGCTACCCTTGAACCTCAAATAGATGCAGTGGTCTCGATATTTTATGCCAATCGCCTTTCTTATTCGATATGGAATACGATTCCGGGTAAATTCATAAGAGAAGAACTGGAACAACATGGTGTGACTTACGAAGATTTAATAAAATATTGGGAAATCACAGATCCTAGCCAAGCCGTGCCGAAAGTCAACAAAGATAACATTCTCTTGATTTCTGCTAAACATGATCAGTATATTCACTTGGAAGATGCTGATTATTTGTGGGAAAGGTGGGGGAAACCCGAAAGATATCTGTACAATTGCGGCCATGCCGGGATTGTTCTTTGTCGCAAAAAACTAGCCTCAGATACACTTTCTTTCATCCGAAAAAAATTAAAAAGGTGAGATAAGAGAGTTGAAAACACTTCTGAAAAATTTTCGGAATCATTATCAAAAACCGATGCTGAAAAAGTCCAAAATCGGAATGTGCTTGAATCCACCGGAAAACGTTTTGCTGCAATTGAAAATGTGCCGGGAACTGTTGAGGTGAGCATCTGAACAAAAAGGGATTCAATTAAACGCAGAGTTTGAAATAAGCTGCAAACCGTAAATCTGAAAATAAAAGCTTTATCTGATGCGATGGATAAAAATCTTCATTTCGATTCTTGATGATGCTGACGCTATACGCGCCCTTTATGAGGAATCCCACACTCCGTTCCTCCAGTTTTACGAAGCATTTATCGATGATTATCAGTCAGCACTAAAAAAATCAATTCGTTGTTCGATCGGCCTAGTTTAACCCTTGTTTCAGCTCGCGTTCAAGGAATGACCGTAAAAGATTGTTTCGAAGGGAATCGGTGTATTATTTTGATTTTCCAGCTTTTATTGGGCCTTGCATATGGATGCATCAGACTTTTGATGATTGTGATCTGATAGCCGATCTATCGCAGATGCAAATAAAAAGGATGAAAAAAATTGGTTTGTCCCCACGCCTTGCCTGAATACAATAAGAAATAAAGTATTTCTCGGGAAAGCGCAGATTTCAACAAAGCAGGCCCTATACGTGTCAAAATCCACCGGATTGTGTAAACACCTGGGCGGCTGTCACGGTGCAGCGCTTCATGAATAGGATATAAAGAGAGAATGGGTGAGGTGAGTGTGTTGGAGAGGGCTGTTACTTACAAAAACAACGGACAGATCAATATCATACTGAACGGTCAGAAGCAGGTTTTGGCCAATTCAGAGGCAGAAGCCGAATATCAGGCCGCACTGCAGAAAAACGAAACGAAACACAGCATCTTGAAAGAGATTGAAAAGGAAATGAACACGCTTGTCGGCATGGAAGAAATGAAGCGCAATATAAAGGAAATCTACGCCTGGATCTTTGTTAACAAAAAACGGGAAGAACAAGGGCTCAAAGCCGGGAAACAAGCGCTCCACATGATGTTTAAAGGAAATCCCGGAACGGGGAAAACGACCGTTGCCAGGCTCATCGGCAGGCTTTTTCACGAAATGAACGTGCTCTCCAAAGGCCATTTAATCGAAGCGGAGCGGGCCGATCTCGTCGGGGAATACATCGGGCACACGGCGCAGAAGACGAGGGATTTAATCAAAAAAGCCATGGGCGGCATCCTGTTTATCGATGAAGCGTACTCCCTTGCAAGAGGCGGAGAGAAGGATTTTGGCAAGGAAGCGATCGACACATTAGTAAAACATATGGAGGATAAACGCAATGAATTTATATTAATCCTTGCCGGCTATTCGAGGGAAATGGATCATTTTCTCTCTTTGAACCCGGGCCTTCAGTCAAGATTTCCGATCAGCATCGACTTTCCCGATTATTCGGTATCCCAGCTGATGGATATCGCCAAACGCATGATGGCTGAAAGGGAATATCAGTTCAGCCCTGAAGCGGAATGGAAGCTGAAGGACCATTTGATGGCGGTCAAAAGCACGGTCAGTCCGGCGAAATTCAGCAACGGCCGCTATGTCCGCAACTTAATCGAAAAATCGATCCGTTCCCAGGCGATGCGGCTTTTGATGGGAGACTGCTATTTGAAGAACGAATTGATGACCATTAAAAGCCAGGATCTGGATGTGAAAGAAGACGCGGCGCACGCATGACCCGCGCTTCTTTTTTTATTTTCAAGGAGTTCTGGCAACCTCTCCCTACGTTTGTTATGATAGTACTGTTTATTGACTATGTTTTAGAAAGGAACATGATCATTTGAATGGACAGGATGTCATAAAAGAAAAGGCCATATTAGTCGGATGCCAGCTTCCGCACGTCTCTGACGAGCGCTTCGCCTATTCGATGGAAGAGCTCGCCGCGTTGACGAAAACGGCTGACGGGACGGTCGTCTCCACCGTTACGCAAAAGCGGAACCGAGCGGACGCTGCTACATATATCGGAAAAGGAAAAGTAGATGAACTGGAGGCGCTCTGTGAAGAACTGTCGCCAGACGTTGTGATTTTTAATGATGAATTGTCGCCGAGCCAGCTCAAAGCGCTTGCCACGAGTCTCGACGTGAAAATCATCGACCGGACGCAATTAATTCTCGACATTTTTGCGAAACGGGCCAGAACGAGGGAAGGGAAGCTGCAAATCGAGCTGGCCCAGCTTCAGTATGCGCTCCCGCGGTTAAGCGGACAGGGGATCAGCCTGTCAAGGCAGGGGGGCGGTATCGGCACGAGAGGCCCGGGGGAAACAAAGCTTGAAACCGATCGGCGCCACATCAGAAACCGTATTCACGAAATCGATGTTCAGCTCTCAACCGTTATCCGCCATAGAAGCAGATACAGAGAGAGAAGAAAGAAAAACGGCGTCTTGCAGATCGCCCTCGTCGGCTATACAAATGCGGGAAAATCGACGTGGTTCAACCTTTTGACGGACGCTGACAGCTACGAAGAAAACCTGCTGTTTGCGACGCTTGATCCGATGACGAGAAAAATGACGCTGCCGAGCGGCTACAGTGTGCTGTTATCGGATACGGTCGGATTTATTCAGGATCTGCCGACAACGTTAATCGCTGCATTCCGGTCAACATTGGAAGAAGTGAAAGAAGCCGATTTGATTCTTCATATGATCGATTCTTCACACGAAGATTATGAAGGACACGAAGCTACGGTCAAGCGTCTTCTCAAAGAGCTTGAAGCAGATGATATCCCTGTGCTCACGATCTACAACAAAAGGGATCAAAAACGGCCGGACTTCATCCCATCATCCGGAAAGGGCCATATCATGCTAAGCGCCAAGATCAGAGGGGACTTGCCGCTGTTTAAACAGGCGGTAGAGTCCTATATCAAAAAAGAGCTGCTCATTCCGTATACGGTGCACATTCCCGCCTCAGAAGGCAGGCTCCTATCAAAGGTGAAATCGGAAACATTGGTGCAAAACACCGCCTTTCAGGAAGAACGGGAAGTATACGATGTGGAAGGCTTTATCCTTCCCGAACAGAACATATTGGGAGAGCTTAAGAAGTTTATGTAAGAAAGGACACTTGCAAAACATGTTTGAGACATTAAAACACGGAGATTTATTGAAAAAAACAGCAATCGAAACCGAAAAAGACATCGCGGCCGTCCACAAAAAAATCGACGAAACAAGCGAACGGAACGAATGGAGGGTGCTGGAAAGCTACCGAAAGCATAGAGTGTCAGACACCCATTTTACGCCTTCGACAGGCTACGGCTATGACGATATCGGCCGCGATACGCTTGAAGCCGTCTACGCCGATGTATTCGGCGGTGAAGCGGGGCTTGTAAGGCCGCAGATCATCTCGGGGACCCATGCGATATCGATCGCTTTATTCGGCGTTCTCCGCCCTGGAGACGAACTCCTTTATATCACAGGAAAACCGTACGATACGCTCGAGGAAATCGTCGGCGTGAGAGGCGAAGAACATTCGGGTTCGCTGAAGGATTTCAACATCGGCTACAGCCACATCGAATTGACAGAGCAGGGAACCGTCGATTTTAACCGGGTTGCATCTGCGATTACGCCCCGGACAAAGGCAGTCGGGATACAGCGTTCAAAGGGCTATGCCAACCGGCCTTCTTTTACGATTGACGAGATTGAAGAAATGATTCGGTTTGTAAAAGGCATAAATGAAGACATCATCGTCTTTGTCGACAACTGCTACGGCGAGTTTGTCGAAGACCGAGAGCCTTGCCACGTCGGAGCCGATCTGATGGCCGGCTCGCTTATTAAAAATCCCGGAGGCGGACTGGCCAAAACGGGAGGGTATATCGTCGGAAAAGAACAATGGGTGAAAGCGTGCTCATACAGAATGACATCCCCGGGAATCGGCAGGGAAGCCGGAGCATCGCTTTATTCGCTGCAAGAGATGTACCAGGGCTTCTTCCTTGCGCCGCACGTTGTCTCCCAGGCGTTAAAAGGAGCAGTGTTTACCGCCCGCTTCCTTGAAAAGCTCGGCTTTCGTTCAAACCCTTCATGGGATGCGAAACGCACCGACTTGATCCAGTCCGTCGAATTTTCCGGATCTGAACAAATGATCGCCTTCTGTCAGGCGATTCAGTACGCTTCACCCGTCAATGCCCATGTGACGCCATATCCGAGCTATATGCCCGGATATGAAGACGACGTCATTATGGCTGCCGGCACGTTTATACAAGGGGCAAGCATTGAATTATCAGCTGATGGCCCTATACGGCCGCCATATATCGCCTACGTGCAAGGCGGCTTAACCTATGCCCACGTCAAAAATGCGATTTGCAGCGCCGTCGATGCCTTAATGGAAAAGCAATTAATCTGAAAAAAATGAGCAACAAAATTGATGTAAAGAATCCTAACATCGTGTTGACACATTTTATAACATCACATATAATGAATTTATATAAGAAAAGGAGGAAATTGAGATGAGTGATAAAATTCGCCGCTCAATGCCCTTATTTCCCATTGGAATCGTGATGCAGCTCACCGAATTATCGGCAAGACAAATTCGGTATTATGAGGAAAATGGACTGGTATCTCCCGCGAGAAGCGAAGGGAACAGACGCCTATTTTCATTTCAGGATGTAGATAAGCTGCTCGAGATTAAAGATTTGATCGATCAAGGTGTAAACATGGCGGGAATCAAGAAAATTTTCGCCAAAACGGAAAACGAACAAAAACATGAGAAACAAGACAAACCGAAAAAAGCCGAAAAGCACGATTTGTCAGATGAAGAATTGAGACAGCTGCTGAAAAACGAACTCATTCAAGCAGGCCGTTTCCAAAGAGGGACGACATTCCGCCAGGGAGACATGTCCAGGTTTTTTCATTAATTCGTTAGCAACTGCATTGCTATATACATTTACCTTTTAGAGGAGGAGTTTTACGAATGGCAAAGTATACAAGAGACGACATTGTTAAACTAGTAAACGAGGAGAACGTCAAATATATTCGCCTTCAGTTTACCGACATTCTTGGAACGATCAAAAACGTTGAAATTCCTGTGAGCCAGCTGGAAAAAGCACTTGATAATAAAGTCATGTTCGACGGCTCTTCAATCGAAGGATTCGTACGCATCGAAGAATCAGATATGTACTTATACCCTGACCTGGACACTTTTGTCATTTTCCCTTGGACAGCCGAAAAAGGTAAAGTAGCCCGCTTCATTTGCGACATCTACAATCCGGACGGCACACCGTTCGAAGGTGATCCGCGCAACAACCTGAAACGCATTTTGAAAGAAATGGAAGACATGGGCTTCTCAGATTTCAACCTTGGACCAGAACCGGAATTCTTCCTGTTCAAGCTTGACGAAAAAGGCGAGCCTACGCTCGAACTGAACGACAAAGGCGGATACTTTGACCTTGCTCCGACTGACCTCGGCGAAAACTGCCGCCGCGACATCGTCCTTGAGCTCGAAGAAATGGGCTTTGAAATCGAAGCGTCCCACCATGAAGTCGCTCCTGGGCAGCACGAAATCGACTTCAAATACGCCGGCGCCGTTCGCGCTTGTGACGACATCCAAACATTCAAGCTTGTCGTCAAAACGATCGCTCGCAAACACGGCCTGCATGCGACATTTATGCCAAAACCATTATTCGGCGTTAACGGATCAGGCATGCACTGCAATCTATCACTCTTCCGAAACGGCGTCAACGCCTTCTTTGACAAAGACGCTGACCTTCAGCTGAGTGAGACTGCAAGACAATTTATCGCCGGCATCGTGAAGCACGCAACAAGCTTTACAGCCGTAACAAACCCGACGGTCAACTCATACAAACGCCTTGTTCCAGGCTATGAAGCACCTTGCTATGTAGCATGGAGCGCCCAAAACAGAAGCCCGTTAATCCGCATCCCGGCTTCCCGCGGCATCAGCACCCGCGTAGAAGTAAGAAGCGTAGACCCTTCTGCAAACCCGTACCTTGCCTTGAGCGTACTGCTTGCAGCAGGCCTTGACGGCATCAAAAACAAACTGGAAGCACCGGCTCCGATCGACCGCAACATCTATGTCATGAGCAAAGAAGAGCGCCTCGAAAACGGAATCGTCGACCTTCCGGCAACTCTTGCAGACGCTCTGGAAGAATTCAAATCAAACGAAGTCATGGTCAAAGCCCTCGGCGACCATCTATTCGAACACTTCGTCGAAGCAAAAGAAATCGAATGGGATATGTTTAGAACTCAAGTCCATCCTTGGGAGCGCGAGCAGTATATGTCTCAGTATTAAGAAGAAAAACATTGATTTAATGGGGTTTTAGAAAAATAATTTGGTGGTCAAATGGAATGGGGAGACCTTGGTTAATAGGTTTGACCACTTTTTGACCACCAAAATTCATAAAAAAATTTAACTCATGATCGAGTTTATATAACTTTCATAACTGTCCACTGATGTGTTTTCAAGTTTCTCTGATATATGAGAATAAACATCAGATGTGATGGTTATATTTTTATGTCCAAGTCTTTCCTGAATAAACTTCATGCTTGCACCTGATTCTAATAAAAGAACAGCATGTGTATGTCTTAAACCGTGAATAGGTATTCTTTCCAAACCCGCCTTACTAAAATTCTATTCAAGGCATTGAATAGGGTTGATTTAGGCAAAGGCTCTCCCTTTTCTCTACAGAAAACCAAGTCAAGATCACGTTCGTAAATCTCATTAAAAATTATTTTATTATCATTAATCCATTTCATATGCGATGACAATTCTTTAGCAAAACTTTCGGTTATTTTGATTATTCGTTCTGAATGATAGGTTTTTGTATTTCCGAACAATTCCTCATCAGGTTCTCTTTGAAAATCAAGTGTCTTATTAATGTTTATTGTTCTATTTTTAAGATCAATGTCTTTTCTTTGTAGTGCTGCAGCTTCACCTCATAGACGGATTAAATGAGAACAAGGTTATGCAGGAACAGGGAAATTTCAAATGGTTGGCACTTGTGACAGGCAGGGCATTCCTAACCATGAAAAAGCCGACAGCCTATCGGTCGGGGTGGCATCGCCTCATCTTCAACTGCCGTTCTTCCGTATACGGACATGAACGCCTGGTGTTTCTATTGATTGGTTAGGGGAGCAAATTCAGAATGTTTTGCGGCTTGTTCATGACTGGTGGATTTTATTTGCACTGATCGGTCGTAAAAAGTCAAAAAAGGTGTGCAGTAGAAAGGGATGCACACCTTTTTTGACAACTTAAGGTTTATAAAATGTAACATGTTTATCATTTCTGTCAAACCAGCCTCTGAAAGCCCAGTTATCCCAACCACCGTCTCCTTTGTTGGTAAATTCTCCGCTTTCAAACACCCAGATGCCATACACCACTCCGTTAAGAACGGCGGATCCATAGAATTTGACTCCATTGAAGTGATCTTCGTAATCTTGGCTTAAATTAAATACCATGACATTATAGCGCTGTCCCGCAGAGTAAAAGGTAGATTCCATCATGTTTTTGACAAAACCCTTTCGATTTGCGTTCTGCACAACAGCATCTCGAATTGAATTTGCAATTCCGAGGACATCGAGATTCACGTTGAAATTAACACCAGGGGAAACGGCGCTAGTATTAAGCTGTTTGTGAATTATTGTTTCTTTAACTGCAGGTGCTGATGACACAGTGCTGTCAGCATTTTTTTCTTTAGCGTGAGCGAAAACTGGAAGGCAAGAAGAAGCAATCATCATTGCGGTAACAGGTGCAATTATCTTATTTTTCAATTCATTTCCTCCTCTAGATTTTTTGAAAGAGTGTTTGATCAATGGGCCAAACAACAGACAGCTTAGTTATCGTTTTCTGCTTCATCCCCCCTTTCCTTGAGCAAAGTATACAAAGTTTTCAATTTAAAATAATGATGCAAAACGAGTATTTTCTGATGAGATAGAAATCATCAAAATGAAATGTAGAGTAAATATGAGTTGAGACAAATCAGATAGATCATATATATCAAATGGGTCTTGTTTGATAGAATGAGTATTTTTTTTGGAAGGTGAGATCACAGTTGAGGATAATAACAAAAGATATAGTGTCGGCATAGTTGCCGCCAGTGTCGTGACTGATAAAATAAGACCTTTCCTGAGTCGCCAAACTACCTGATTGCACTGCTATCCACTTGTTAAATTTAAAAATAATTCATAGTTTTGGTTATTAGAGGTGAATGGCTTTTTAAGAATCCTGTTATTTTATTGAGAATATAAAACTATTGTTTGTAAATAAATGTTTAAAAATGAGGAAAAAGCGTTGTCGGGATTTGAGGATAATGATACTGTAATGGAAGCTTCTACAGATGCAAACATGAAAGTTGTTCCAAAAGATAAGAGGGAAGATAGAGATCCTAACTTAAGAAAAAAATTTAAAAAGTGGTATATTATAAAATACGGAGAACCAAAATGGAACTGGGATAATTACGAAGTTCATCATGTTACTCCTCTAAAATATGAGGGAGTAATGATGCGAGCAACTTGTTTCCTCTTGAAAAAAGTTTCATCAAAAGACTGTAACAACCTTGGTGGAGAGTGCATATTAATCTATATGTGAGGCGATGTATTTGACTAATTTTGTTCACAACACTGTGAATGGCCTAAAGAGTCTTTTAGACTTAAACGGGGTTATTAAACTATTTGGTTCCGAAGGAGAAGTTACTGAAACACTTGTTACTTTCCCTGACTATGGTGCTTCTTATGAGGAGATTCAAAACTTTGAATCCAAACATCAACTATCCCTCCCAAAAGATTACACAAAATTTCTGACGCAGCACAATGGCGCTAGAATTTTTGATATTATTTCTGATGGCGAGAACATAGGTGGTGGACTCCATTTATTCAGCCTTGAAGAAATTGAAGAAGAACTGGGATATGTGGAATTGTTTGAAGGCGTAAACGGCATTCCAATAGGGCACCTCTTGGAGGAATGTCATCTAATGATTGACAAGGATAGAATTGATCAGGGTGATCCAAATTATCTCTATTTATTTGAAGATGGTCTTGAGTACACACCGTTAAACTTAAATTTTGAGATATTTCTAGATCGCTATATCATGTGCCAAGGGCAGCCATTTTGGGATTGGCGTTATCGAACAGCAAAAAATTATTATAGATAATGAGCATAAGACAGTCAGACATGGCTGTCTTTTTGTGTCTAAAACAAACAGGAATGATGAACTAGTCTATTCGATTCATTTTCATGGATAAGCAGGATTTATTCGCCAATACCCTTCCATAAAGTGGTAAAATATATACTGATTGTAACTTTTGTATTAGAGGAGAATGTCATGAAAAATTTAGACGTTCAGGCGTTGCACAAAGCAATTGACCATACGCTGGAACAGTTAAAAAAGCAATCAGATGAAATGGCTAAAATCAAAAAAAGCGTTGAAGCCATCACATCCCTTGACGATGCTTTAAAAGGAAAAGGGGGAGACGCGATTCGTGCTTTCTACGAAGAATGCCACACTCCGTTTCTTCAGTTCTACGAAACTTTCATTGACGAATATGAATCAGCACTGAAAAAAATTAAAAATGCATTGAATTCCTTGGAGCCAAATCACAACGGATATATTTCGCAATCATTTCTCGATCATGAATTGGAACAAGGTTTGAACGCGGCTGATCGAACAACGAAACATTTGGTGTCCAAAGCCAATGCCGCGATTTCAAAAGTCAGCCATATTGTCGATCTGCCAGATTTAAATGACAACGAATTTCATGAGCAGAATAGAAAAGCATTGACTAACATCAATCAGACGGTTGAAAAGCTGTATACGTTTGACCGTGAACAGACAAGCACGCTCAAAACGGCCGAATCAGATCTTGAGACGATGCAACAATACATAAAAAGACTTGAAAAAATGTATACGGGGCCTAAAATTGAAATTGCCACCTATCAAAAAGGATCGATTTTAAAACCGGATGAGATGGATGCTTTGGGTGGGAATCAAGAGACAGCGATGGCAGTCATGTTGGATAAGCTTGATAAGAGATCAAAGCTTGAAAAAGAGGTTAGTGAAGTTACCGAACATGATGTTAAAATGTACAAGTTAAAGAAAAAGCTCGAAAATGCATCCAATTCAGAGGAATACATAAAGATTGCTAAAGAGATTGGGTATGAAAATCTAGATTCAGATCAGAAGCTATATTTATGGCTGCTGGAGAAAAAGAAGTACGTAGAGACCGATCCGATTGGATTTGTTGACGGAGTAAAAGATAATCTCGTCGATACGGGCGTTGGTTTATGGGACGCTGTAACCCACCCTATGGAAACACTTGAGGGCATCGGCAATGCGATTATTCACCCCGTAGATACCTTTAACATTATAAAAAAGGATATTGAAGAATCCTTTGAACGAGATGTGATCAATGGTGATTCCTACAGTAGAAGCCACTGGTTCGGCTATGCCCTTACAACGGTGGGAACATCGATAGTAGGCACAAAAGGAACAGACAAATTAAGCAAAGTATCGAAAGCCGGGAAAATCGGAAAAGCTGGATCTAAAGTAAAGGCAGCATCTAAAAAAGCAGTGAGCAGAACGATTAAAGCATCGAAAGAAGCTGTGGAAAAAAGCGTAGCGTCTTTCAAAAAATCGATGCAAAGGGTCGCTTCCAAAATAAAAGGGATTCAAATACATAATCCTTTTGTGCCTCAAGTTCAGTTGGCTGGTGGGGGGAAAGTACCTTATAATGCTATTGATGGTGAAAACTTTAAAAAGACGTTTATTCAACGTATAAAGGAAATCACTACAGTTAGTGGCACAAAGGGTATAGGTGATGCAAGGATAATTCCTGGTAAAACAGGAGTTGTAACAGGCGGAAACTCAAATAAATTAGGAAAAAATATGATGGAGAAAATGGGACTTAAACGTTCAACAAAATGGAGTGGCTATCAAGCTCAGCATATTATTCCATCTGAAATGAGAAATAATCCTGTTATTAAAAAAATAGGGATGAATTTAGATGATGCATCAAATGGAATTTTTCTAAGAGTACCTGATAATGATACAAGTGCTATGTCAAGACACAGAGGATATCATTCTGTTTATAATGAAGTAGTTGAAAGAGCATTAAACAAAATGGATATTAATCAAAGCATTTATAGTTTGCAAAAACAAGTATTAGAATTACAGAATAATCTAAGAAAATTACAAGAAAAAGGGTTGCCTTTATATCCAAGTCAAGGCGCTACAGTGGAACTTTGGGAAAGAAAGCTTAAACAATTGGTAGACTAATTTTTAGAGTATTTGCTAGGGGGGTAATAAAGTAATGGATAAGAAAAATATTAATTTCCTCGAAGAGTTGCTTTATAATACAGAAAAAGACAGCACAATAAGTCGGGTAAGAAACATAGATGATCCTTTGTTGCTCCATGTTTTTGCAGCTAATTATAATTGGAATAGCGGCTTTGATGTCCCAAAAGCAATTCTTGAAAATGAGAATTGTGATTTTGGAACGGGATTATTAATGTTCCATTATGCAGATGGTTATCGTATGCTGGAAAATCCAGATGATGTTTCAACATCTACTTTAGAAGAATGGAAGGATTTTTTAGTCCAAACTTATAATAAGCTTATAAATTTACAGTTTAAATCTGAGAACATTTCATTTGATCCCGAATTAACAAAGATTCAAAAGTTTAAGTTGAAAAAAAGCAACCCGAATATTCCAGATATTTTACTTGATAAGTCACCAGGACATGTGGTTGATGTTCCAAAAATTTAATTCATTTCAAAAAAAACCTTGAAAGGCAGTTGCTAATCAAGGTTTTTATTATTCAAACTAAAAAAGGTATTCAAATACACAATCCTTATTTCGGAGAAGACAGGAGAGCCAGTTAGAAAAAAAGGTGATAAGTATGATGCACATCATATAATTGAGAATAGCTTTCGCGGAGAACATGAGTGGTGGAATATACCCCCTGCTAAATTTCCAAATGAATATCAATCTGGTATCCATGGTACAGGATCACCTACGAATAAATTATTTAAAGGGGATAAATAAAATGAAATACGATTTTATTAAAAATTATCAAGAAAATCAATTTTATCCCGTAAGTGAGGATGAAATACAAGAGGTAGAAGAAACATTGGGGTTAAAGATGCCTTTTGAATTACGGAAGTTTCTATTGGAAGTAGGATATGGTTTTCTAAAAAGATCAGAATATAACATCAATCGGATTATGGGGCCATCCTCAATACGAGACGCTAGATTGAAAACTAATGATTTTGAATTTTATCCTGACATTGAAGTTTACGAGGATCTTGAAGAAGATAAATTAATATTTTTTGAGGCGAATGAAAGTGCGTTATTATTAATTGAATTAAGTGAAGAGCAAAATAATCCAATTTATTATGATGATATAAAGATAGCAGATTCATTGGAAGAATTTCTAATTAAAATTATGGATGACGACAAATATTATATTGATTTAGCCTAACGAAAAAAGGGAATGACACCGGGGATGAAATTTCCCCTAGCAGAGGATATGAAAAAATGGATTATTCTAAGGTGGAAAAGTTCATAAAAGAAAATGCTGATGCCGACGACTTTACAGGTGGTATAAGTGAAGGGATCATTTCTGAACTGGAAGAGAAACTTCAATTGAATTTTCCGACGAGTTATAAATGGTTCTTGAAAAATTATGGTTCAGGAGGGATGTATGGCATAGAAGTTCTTGGCTTCGTTAATGGCAAAGCAACTGTCGTTGATCAGACAAAAGATTATAGAAGATACTTTAATTTACCGAAGGGTCCAGCAATGCCAAGGCCGTTCGCCTGGTGGAAAACGGCCATTAACCATTACTAACGATATTAATAATCATTTACCATACGAGAGGGGTATATTGGAATTTCAACTGAAAGACCGTCGCCTCTTAGTAACTCACAATAACAATGATTATAAAATTTCTCAAGGAACGATCAGCAGACCGTTAGCTACCCCTGATTAATGACAATCTGTTACCACACTGTTACGTTAGAACTTCCACTACTTTGATATCCCTCTGTCGCTAAGACTTGGTAAGACCAAATACTCCCCAGGTTCATTCCATGACTCTTCCATGCTTTAACATGATTGCTGAAAGTGATTTTAGCGTTGCTTCCAGTTGGTCTCTTCGACTGGCGAACACTCCAGTACTGCGTAAAAGTAGTTTTTGGGCCCTCAATGGAAGGTGCGTTATAACGTGTAGTTGTATATATGTCATATGTACCCCCATCACTTTTTACAGTACCTTTATACGTTCCAGTAGGTCTATAAGTACCCCATGAATCCACTACATAGTATTCTATGAGAGGTGATCTCGTCCAACCATATAAAGTCAAATATCCATTGCCATTCGGCGCCCAAACTCCGGCATTATAGTTTATTGTCCTAGATGGCGAACCTGTAGTCCAACCTTTACCAACAACGAAATTTCCCGTATTAGACCAATTAACACTGTAATTCCCGCCAGACCCATTTACAGCGTTTACCATTCCGCCCCCATCAGTCCAATTTTGCCAGTAGTCTGTGCTAGCTGCAGAGGCGGTTGCCGAAAACAAGCTAATGCTCATTAAAGCTGCCGTTAATCCAACTAAGAAATTCTTTTTAAACTTAAACATATGTTACCTCCTATAATATTTTTTCTGACTTTGACATGAGGTAGGATCGTCCCCTGCAATATAATACCACGAATTCATGAGTGAATATTAAGAGTATCTGTAATTTAATTACAAATAACTAAAAAATTGCATTATAAGTTGTCTTGTTCCTACCATAGCCTTATCCTTCTTTCGTAGAATCACAATTCTTGTTTCTAAATCTGATGGAGTAATATCTGTAATTAATCCCCATTCGAACCATTTCATATAAAGGAGATATACATTAGAGATTGTGAAGTCATTGTAGCTGCCTCAGGTGGTGCTCCTGACTTTGAAGCTGTAATGGAACGTTTCATGTCCAAAAAGTCAGCTCATAAGATTGTCTACTGTGTCTTCGATGTATCTACAAAGACGGTCAGTCAATTGCCTCTAAGCCGCTCACTGTGGGTAAGACAGTAGAAGCTGCTTTTAATAAAAAAAGAGTTGAATGAATTTCTAAGAAGAGAAAACATAAAGATTCAAGAAGTTGTCATATTGATGACATGTTTGTGGACTATCCTTATTATAAGGACTGAAAAAGAGGGTAAAAGGAGGGGCTGCGTGGTATTGGGAAGCTGCACAGAGAAAACTAGAAAAGCTGTAAAGATGCACTGATTTATCACAATATATTTCTTTTGAAATTTTCTAACAAATCATTACCGTTAGATTCCTTTCTTGTGCTATAATCCATAATATCTGGAAAAAATGGTGGAAGGGGTTTGAAAGTTGTCGAATGAAAGTGTAATTCCTTATGATTGGGTAGCAACCAAAATGAATCATTGGTATGCTGCTATGAAAAATAATCGCCCTGATGTCGCTGAGGAAATGAAAGAGGAAGTTAAGCGTGAAATCGCAATGATGGAAGAGAATCAGGATGTGCTTGTTTATTTTTCTCTGTTGGAATTTCGACATGAACTTATGCTCGACTATCTCTATCCTGATGTTGAGAGGAATATAAATAAGCGATGCGAAGAATTGAAGGCAGCCTTAGGAAACAGTAATTTAAATGGGATGCTAGAATATTATTATCACTTTTTTATGGGGATGTTCTATTTTCGACAAAAAGAGTATACACACAGTTTAATGTTCTATAAAAGAGCCGAGCAAGAAATCGAATCGCTTGAAAGCGAAGAAACTGAAATTGAAAAGGCAGATTTTTATTTTAAAATGGCTGAACTTCACTACCACATGAAACAAACCTACATGTCGATGCACTATGCCAGCCTTGCTTATCGAATTTTCCGCAACTACCCTACATATGGTGTCCAAAGAGTCCATTGTCAATTTGTTATCTCAGGTAACTGGTTAGACAATATGCGAAGTGAAGATGCTTTGAAAAACGCCTTTCAGGCACTTGAGGAAGCTAAAGAATTAAATATCAACTATTTAATTGGATCGTCGCATTTCAATATTGGAATATGTTATAATCAACTTGAAGAACTTAACGAGGCAGATAAACATTTCCAAGAATCAGTTCGCTTTTATAAACAGGAAAGCCACAGCTATGAACCGAAAGCTCTGTTCAATTTATCTCTTATTAAAGCAAGAAAAAACGAATTAGAAACAGCCATCCATTTGTATAAAGAGGGGAAGAGCTTGGCAGAACACCATCAAAACTTAGAAATTATCAAAAAATTAAAAATGGTTAAAGGTCTCTATCTGTCTTATAATTTGAGCCTCGTGAAAGAAACATTTGAGTTCTTCGAGGAAAAGAAACTGTACCCTGACATGGAATGGTACGGTGTATTGGTGGCGGAATATCTTGCTGCCAGAAAAGCATATGCTGAAGCAAACGAGTTTTACCGCAATGCCATTCATGCGCGAAGACAAATCCAAAGAGGGGGGCTATTGAATGAAATCTAAATTGTTAATTTGTGCAGTTTTAGTTTTAAGTGTTTCAGGTCTAGCCAGTGCTCCTTATTTAACTCAGCAGAACACAAGTATTCAAATAGCTGAAAGAATGGCAACTTAAAATTGAAAAATTCATTAGTCGAAACCATCCCCTTTACATAAATAAAGGAGATGGTTTCTTTTCGTATTAATTAAATAAAATGTAAAATCCCAAATATAATATATTGTGGAAATACAGTTGTTTACAACCATTAACCTATAGGCTAAAATAATTATGTGTATTACAATAATAAAGGAGTGTGACAAAAGAATTTAAGATAATAAAAAAGTTCTGAAAAGGAAGTCTAATGAAGAGTCTGAAAATTGCATTTTTATTGGTTGCTTGTTTGATTTTGATTTATGTAGTTTGCATTTTTTTTATTGGCTCTGAGGAAGTTTCCACAGAAAACAGTACTCAACCTAAAATGTATGAAAAAAAAGATACAGTATGGGGATATGAATTTATTGGCCAAGAAAATCGTAATAATCATCAAAGGCCTGTTAAAATAGCTATTCTTGATAGTGGCATTAATAAGTCGCATAAAGAATTCGAAAATTTAACTTTCTATGAATTCAATGCTACTAATCCTGATAAGCCTGTCAAAGATGAGTACGGTCATGGTACAGCAATTGCTGGAATAATTGCTGCACGCGGTGAAGAAATAAAAGGTATTTCCCAGAATGCTATTATATATGATGTCAAAGTACTAGACGCTAATGGTAAAGGTAAGGTAGAGGATGTCGTTAAGGGGATCAAATGGTGTATCAAACAAAAAGTCAACATAATTAATATAAGCTTTGGCTTCGAAAAAGATTATGAAGCTTTGTATGAAGCAATTAACAAAGCTTTACATAATCACATTATTATTACTGCTGCTTCTGGGAACACCTTTGGGCTTGCTGTGGAATATCCGGCCAAATATAATGGAGTCTTATCGATTGCTTCTTTTGACAAAGAATTCGAAATTGATCCCATGTCTGCCAAAGGAAAAATTGATTTTTCTGCTCCAGGAGTGAATATAAAGTCAACAGATAAAGACGGGGGCTATAGTATAGTCAGAGGGACATCTTTTTCAACTGCGTTTACAACTGGAGCAATTGGATGTTTAATCTCAAATAATAAAATATCTAAAGGAGATTATTATCAGATGCTCCAAAAGAATGCTGTAGATTTTGGCAAGTCAAGATATGACAAAGAGTTTGGTCACGGAGTAATTATTTGTAACAAAAAAGGAGAGACATAGTGTGAAAAAGGCATTAATAAAAATTCTTGTGTTTACTTTAGTTTTGTCTGGAGTATTGCCTGGAATTGCAAGTGCTGAATCAAATGATATTAGAATTGGAAGCGATAACAAAATTACAGGCGTAGAAGAAAACACTAAGGCGTATAAAGTAGATATTGAGAAGGAATTGGAAATAGACTTAGAAAAAGATATTGAAATGGTAGTTGAAGAAAACCATGACCAAAATGAAGTGAATGTTACAACAAAACTAGAAACTGATAACGGCGATATTCAAACCGACATGAATGTTAACGAAGAATCTGGAGAAATCACTGTTACTGGTATTACAAATCAAAAAAATGGTGAAAAAGAAGTCGAAAATTACAATGTATTGATTGAGGAAATTGAAGGAACTGATTTTAAGGCAACGTTTATTGATCAGGAAACAGGGGAAAATTATAAAATTAGTACAATTGAAGCTCAAGCATCAATCGTCCCTGCAATAATAGTTGGTGTTGTTTCTAAATTTGGTATAAAGTGGGCTATCAAGAAATATGGAAAAAAACTTATAATAAAAACTTTTAAGAAAACAGCAATTAAACAAGCCATAAAAAAGGTTTCTAAATTTTCTGTGAGCAACAAGCACCTCAGTAATGCTGGAGGAAGATACAGAAAATTTAATACTACAAGTAAAAGCAAAGTGAATAAATGGATTAAGGAAGCTTTACAATCCAAGAATATTTCCTTTAGCTTAAATAATAACAAAAAATTATCCTTTGTCATCACAGCCAATCTAAAAAAGAAAATCGGAACAAAAGGTGAAACAAAAATAAAAATAGTAATAGGGTGGGACGGTAAGATATGGACGGCGTATCCAATCAAGTAGAATTTAATTATAAGTTCACATCCGAAGAGGCAGATATCCCAAAGAAAATGAAAAAAGACCCTTCAGTAGCGATGAGAGTTGAGGGAGAACTTGAAATCAGAATAAATGGAAACACATATTTCAAAGAGAATATAGCCCTATTAGAATTTTATGCTTCTTTGAATGAGTGGATTAAAAAAGTCAAGAAAAAAAACAAAGTTACAGAGTATAGATATTACACAATGGAGTATGAAGAGGATGAACCCATTATTTCATTGATACCATTTGATCATAAGGCTCGACTGATGACCATTTGGGAAACTCAACAATTATATAATGTATTCGACCTTCATTACATCATTAAACAAATGGAAATGTTGCATGAAAAACTTGGACGGGACATTGAACTCCATTATAAGATTTCATTGAAAAACTTTATTGGAAAAATCCCACTGAGAAAATATTGAGTATAGATAAGAATCTCTAGTTTTTTCTAGGGGTTCTTTTTAATTAATAGTTGAGAGGATCATTATACACTTTATTTAAATAAAAAAACGAATTTTTGTTTTTGAATATAGACGGAGAAACTGAAGAATTTGATATCTGTAACTTTGAGTATGAATCAAAAAAAGTCTTTCATAATCGCATAATGAAAGATTTAGGATGGAACATGTACTCCTATTCACTTTCCTTATCATTTAGAAGGAGAGCTGGAAAATTCAACGGATAGTGGGGAATTGATGGATCATTGCGAATATTATATCGTACAGTTGAATCGGTGAGACAAGCTATTGTCGATTTACGAGCATTCATTCACTGGATAAAAGCCAATAAAACAAGGTGTTGAACAGTTGCCATCTAGTGTTAAAAAACAAGGCCCAGAAAAAGTGGCTAGTTGGTTAACGGAAAAAAGGATAGAAGTTATTGCAGACGCTTTCCATACTCAATGACCTTGCTTGTTAAATGTTCCATTCGTTCATTGAAAATTTCTTTGTTAAATTTGTTGATTCGGATATCAATCTCTGTCCCAAAATGCAAGTCACTAAAAAAAGCAAGTCATGTTTTTCAGTTGCGACAGGTGATGGGGAATGAAAATTAAGAGGTCTCTTTGATTCCGGCTGATCGCGAATTCAACTATAACCTTATATAGAAATAACAAAAGACGCCTTTATAAGACGTCTTCAAGAACTCCTTCTACGTGGCAAGTGAGCTAAAAGTGAAGCAACAGAGAACAGAGGTAAAGTTACTTTATCAAAATATGATCACATTAAATGTCTAACGTCCGTCAAATTGTAAATCACGTAAATCGTAAGCTGTTAAACGTTATCCGTTTCCCATTTCCCATCTACAAATAAATGTTGTAATTTTATCGGTATTACAGTTCAGATACGCTCTAAACCAAAGCGGCTCTCTACTTCTCTGATGCTCCGTGCTGATGATTTTACATCAGCTATCAAGGTGAAATCAGTTTCACCCTCATAGCTAAGGCAAAAGCCCAGCATTTATAGATACTTGTCAGCGGCCTCAAACTCAATTTCATAGTTATGATTTGCTTTTTCAATTGCATTTGATAAGCGATTCGCCATTCTTTCAAGTTTTAATCCTTTAGATTGCATTTTCTCAGGATCAAACATTGCTTTACGATAGCTAATAACATCAGAGTAGGATGATAGTCGTTCAGTTTCTTTAGAACGGCCGTAGCTTTTAAGTCTATTAGCTTCACCTCTAAGTTGCTGAGCTAACTCAAGAGCTTCAGTAATAGACAATTCTTTTTCATCCCATACAACTTTAGCTTTAAGATTTAGCTTCGGACATTAATACTACCAGATCTCGATAATCTTTTCTAGCCTCTTCCAGCTCAGATGTGATTTGATCTACACTTTTTGCAGGTTTGATGTATTCTTCGCCTTTATCATACTCAACATATGCAACACTGTCACGTTCTTGCAAGAGTTCTTGAATACGTTTAGAAATAGTATTTCTTAAAGGAAGAGCCTCGAATAGTGCGATTCTTGACATTTACTATCGACTCCTTTATAGGATTATAGACTTGATTTTAATATAATTTTGATAAATTGCCAACTATTACACATTATTCTGGTAGATTATTTTTTAGAAGGGGACAAGACGGATCCAATTCCCTTAAGAGAAAACCGAAGTTGTACACCGCAGTTAGTAATTTATATTTCGATATACTGCAAAAACATAACAGGTGTCGAAAACCTTTATCTAAAGCCTTAAATTAAATGATGAACCTGTTTTTGTCGATTTTATTCTATTTTCTCGATGAGAAAGCTGATGGTTAGGATCCTTTCCAAGTCCAATTAGCCAGCTTTTTTAGATTCATTGCAGCGTAAACAAACATCATCTGCATGGGCCAAATTTGAGAAACCACGCGCTCACTATCTTTATAACTTATGAAATCAACTTATTCTTCCTTCAATCTGTACCATGGATGCCCAGACACAACTGTTTTAACATCAAATATTTAATGCCTCTGACGGGATTCGAACCCGCACTCCTTTCGTAAGCATAGGCTAGGGGAGAACACGCTTCCCTACGGAATTTCACCAACAGGAATTTCACCTGTCTCAGCTTATTTGCTTTTCGGTGCTTCTGAAACCCTTGCCTTGCGACCCGTTTCTACAATTGTTTTACGGCGCTCTTCCCTTCTAGAGCTACAGAGGCAGAATTTATTTATATTATACAGAGGTAATTGAATTATGGAAACTTAAGTCGCAGGACCTATCCTGAGCTGCAGAATAGACCGGGCTTGAGGGATCGGCACCCGCTTAGTAGAGGGGATAACGAAAAAATGCATATGTATTTTTATTTACATTAAATTCCATCATGTTATGCAATGGTAGAATGAAAGGAATGATTGAATGAAAAAACGAACAACGATTTTTTATTGTAATGTTGCTCTACTATTGCTCGTTCTGTCGATTACAGGGTGTAGAGGCGGGACGAGGGAATCTTCAAAAACAGCCTCTTCAGATCCCTTTATGGACACGGATTCATCTTCTTCCTCGCTTGTTTTTATGCTACGATAGTTCTGCTGATATAGATAAAAACTTAATGAAAGAATACACAGAAGGTATTATTAAAAATACAAAGGTAGTTCGCATTGACATCAGCGATAGTGAAAAAATAAAAGAGTTCATTGATATAATGAATATTCATTAATCAGAAATCGCTTTATTTTTATATAAAACACCAAGATCTCCCCGAAAATAAGGGGGTTCAAAAAAATATTGAACCGCCTATAGCCTCAACTGACTCGTATCACATAATCCTTCATATTATTTGAAAGCCCCGAAATTCCAGCACTAGTCCATGGAATAATTAGCAGCAACTCCATCAATACCTTGACTTATAACTTTGAAATCACCAATTGCTTTGGAAAATCGTGTGTAGTTATGATAACCTTCTCCGTTGAACTGTGGCCCATCTTCTGGTTGAGTATTGCCTAAATCTGTGCTTCCCTCGTATGCCGCATCAGATGCTGCTTTCTCCATCGACTCAGCTGCCCATTCATGACCAAATGACAAAGTCCAGATTTTATAAATTTTTCTTAAACTATTCCTGTCCTTCATTGCTCGAAAACCAAAAATAGGATATGCTTAAAAAACAGCAGATGTAAAAAAGAGGGATTTTGCAAGGGGGATTTAAGAAAAATGGATAGCGCCAATACCGTATGGCAAAAAAACTTCACCTTTCTTTTTTGTTCCAAAATGGTGAAAATAACTGCAGACAGTTTAGCATTCAATACGATTCTATGGTTTTTAATCTTGGATGGGAAAGGGGCTATAGGGACTGCGTTTTTAATCGCTGTAAGTTTTCTTCCCCAGGCAATTTTAGGGCCGATCATTACTCCACTAATGAAAACAAACACATTGAAGTTCTGGATGTTCTTTGCGGACTTAACCAGAGCGTCATTGATGTTCATTATTCCAATATGCTACTTCAATGGTTTTTCTCCTTTATGGTTTATCATATTGCTGATGCTGGTTCATTCTGCCACAGGAGCTTCGTATGATCCTGCTTCTGTTTCTTTAATTCCGAAAATTGTGAAAGAGGATCTCATTCAAAAGGCAAATGCGATAATACAATCTGCGGGGCAAGCAGTTAAGCTGGGAGCGGTTACACTTTGCGGTGTATTGATTGTATTGATTGGTGCAGCTCATACGATGCTCATTATATTGCCGCTCTATATAATATCAGCTATGTTGGTGCTGTTCATTAAATATAACGTTAGTAAGAATCGAGTGAATGCCCAGGCAGCACAATCACATGAGCCATATATAAACAAGCTTAAGAGAGGCTTTATGCTTGTACGGCGCCATCATATTTTATTTCCTTTGGCCATTTTTTGCGTATTTTTGAATTTAGGATCTGCACCGTGGGAAGCATTGGCAGCTGTCTACATAGCGGAAGATTTAAACCAAGGGGCAATTATTCACTCTATAGTGAGAGTTTTGACTACCAGTGGTGCGTTTGTGATGGGATTTATCTTAACTAGGGTCAGAGTGAATCGTTATGGTCTGCTTTTTGTTACGGCTGGTATTGTAGAGGGAACGGCGTTTTTTATAACTGGTATGAATTCTCTATTGTTATTAGTGTTCGTTGCGGCTTTTGTGTTAGGAGCGACGATTAGTGCAATAAATGTCCCTGAACATACGATTATTCAAATATCAGTAGACGATGAGGATCAACCTCAAGTCTATGCTGTTATACGTATGATTTCATATGTGATGATTCCTATAGGTGCTTTATTAGCTGGGTATGCTGCAACTGTTTTTGGAGCAGGCAAAGTAATCGCTTTTGGAGGATTGGTTGAAATCATAGCCGGGATCGGCATATTGATTTTCACAAAACTTTGCAAAACTCAACGATCAGACTTGTCGCAGGCTAAAGAAGACAGTTTGAAATTATAATTATATAAGTTTTGGATTCTTAATTTTCAGTCGATTGGATACAGTGGAACATATAGTGTCATTTGTGGGAAATATTTGTGTTCAAAAAGATCGATTAGTTTACCTTAAAGAAAGGGAAAGAGAAGCATTTAAGTATTTCGAAGAGAAAAAGCTGTATCCTGATATGGAGGGGTACGGAATTTGTATAGGTGATGTTTTATCTGAAAAACAAGGTGACATTTTAGGTGCAAATGAATTTTATCGTAAAGCTATTGCATCACGAAAAAAATTCGAAGGGGAGGTTTTCTAAATGAAATCTAAATTATTGATTTTTGCAGTTTTATATTGTGTTTCATAGGAGTAGAGTTAAAACTTGATTTTTAAACATCCTTGTTATTACAACAAAGCTTTCAATGAGCATATAATTAAACGATAGACCGACCTTTTAAATTGCACAAGGGGAGGTCTTTTTTTGCTGGAAATTGAATTTGCAAATTTGATTGCGACCATTTCAACAAATTTTGCGATCCTCATTTGCAACATCTAATATTGAGCTCAAATGATAAAAGGAGTACAACCAGGTTCTTTTTGCATGCAATTTAGTACATGTTCCTGAATCCTTCTGCAATTACTCACTAAATCAATATATTTTTATGAAATCCTGCGAATAATCGCGCATTCATGAGAATATCGCATTAAACGGAGGGAGTCAAAAGCTTTTTAAACAAGTGTCGGCTAATCACATAATATTTGGCATTTGAAATGTTATAAAACAATACTATAATGGTATTGGGTTACATGGATTAAGAAGGTTTATAAAACAATATATGGAATTTTGATCTGAGAAAATGATTCGGAATGATTTCATCATCTTTTTTTCATATATAAATATTATTTGGGAAGGGGCAATCGGGAACGAGTTACCGTTTCTTTCAAAAATAGTTTCATCGCTCGACCCTTCTCAGCCGCTCAAACGTCCTGAAATGTATAATGATGGAAGGGAAGCGGAATCGATATCAATCTTTAGAACATCCCTAATCAACTATTGTTTTCAGAGGAGGAAAATGAAATGAATATTCGAGAAAGCGAACTTCCGGGAATCGGATATAAGTTTGAGATCATTACAAAAAATCAGGATAAGTTGGTTATTGTAATCCATGATGACGGCCGGAGAGAAATTTATCATTTTGATGCTGACGATCATGAAGAGGTTCTGGTTAGTGCTACATTTAACGATTCTGAAGCCAGAAAAATTGCAAGTATATTAGGCGGCATGGCGTATAAACCCCAAGCTTTGGAAACCGTAGACTTTGCTTTTGACGATACAATCATTGAATGGTATCAAGTAGAACCCAATGCACCCGCTGTAAATAAAACCATTGGTGAAATTGATATCAGAAATAACTTTGGAGTTACTGTCATCGCGATTAAGAAAAAGAACATCAAAAAGTCGCTTAATCCGGGGTCGGATACAGTTATTGAAGCTGGTGATACATTAGTTGTTTCAGGGGAAAGACAGCAGATCAAAGAATTAATCAAAAAGCTGTTATCAACCTAAGGAGTGGAGATTATAGATGGATCACTTAGTATTTGAAGTTGGTACGGCACTTGTTATAGTTGCGATTGGCGCTGTTGTTGCAAACAGACTAAAGTTTTCAATCATCCCCTTTCTAATTGTTCTCGGGATGATTGTAGGCCCACACGCTCCAACGATTGGGATCATTGATTTAACATTTATCGAAAGCAATGAAATTATTCAATTTCTAGGCCGAATAGGTGTACTTTTTTTACTTTTCTACTTAGGGCTTGAATTCTCTGTCGGCAAGCTGGTCAAATCAGGGCAAAACATCGTAGTGGGCGGAAGTATCTATGTGGCCGTTAACTTCATCTTAGGCCTTCTGTATGGACTTGTCACAGGCATGCCTTGGATGGAGACGCTCATTATTGCCGGACTGCTTAGTGTATCTTCCAGTGCGATTGTAGCCAAAGTGCTTGTCGATTTAAAAAGAACTGCTAATCCCGAAACAGAGCTCATCCTGGGGATTATTTTATTTGACGATATCTTTCTCGCTTTATTTTTAACAACAGTGTCGGGCATCTTGCTTGCCGGTTCTACATCTTTCCTCGGTATTTTCACCTCTGTTCTTATTTCCGTTGGTTATATGTTACTGTTCTTTATTATCGCACGAAAAGGTGCTCTGTTATTAAATAAATGGTTAAACATAAAATCAGATGAAATTTTTATCATTGTGATATTTGCGATTTTATTTTTTGTTGCGGGATTTTCAGAAACGCTTCACGTGGCAGAAGCGATTGGTGCCTTATTGTTAGGCTTGGTTTTTTCTGAGACTGAGCACCGAGATCGCATCGAACATCTTGTCGTTCCGTTTAGGGACTTCTTTGGGGCGATTTTCTTTTTCAGCTTTGGATTAAGTATTGATCCATCAACATTAGCTGATGCAATTTGGCTGGCATTAGGCGCAGCTGTACTTACGATTATAAGCAACTTTGCAGCCGGAATGATCTCTGGAAGGAAAGCGGGTTTATCCCATAAAGCCTCTACCAATATCGGATTAACCATCATGGCCCGAGGAGAATTTTCTATCATCGTAGCTAATTTAGGGGTTACAGCAGGATTAAATCCTATTTTAACGCCTTTTACCGCGCTCTATGTTCTCATTTTGGCAGTTGCGGGATCACTTATGGCAAAAGAAAGCAAGAGCTTTTATAAGCATTTAAACAAAATTTTCAAGTGGAGCAAACCTGCGGAAAAGAGAAAAATGAAAGTACCCGATTAATCTATAAGCCTATCTTCCCTAATTGTCTACAGTTACTACACTATATATTTTTTTCTTGTGCGGCAGATTTCATCTGCATCCCGGTTTTTCCTTACTGGTTTGCCTTATACATTTTTGAATTGGACGTAAATCTTAATGAATCCAACAGTTGTGAAATTGTGAATAATTATGAAAAACGATTGTTAAACATAAAAAAGTCCTATACACTATAAGTAAATAATGGTTTTTAGGAGATGGCGAACGTGTTCAATGAAAGAGAGGCGCTCCGTTTAAGACTTGAGCAGCTTAACGATGCTGAGATCAATGTCATGCGCGAACTCCGGGAGGAACGGAATGAAATTTATTCTAAGCTGCGCGAATTAGACAATAGCGAGCCTAACATGATCCACAAAAAACCGCTTTTAGAGTTAGCCAATGCAACTGCAAAACCTTTTGAAAAAAATAAACCAGAGAAATCAGCACCCATTGATTCATCTTCAATCCCCAGAAGAAAACCCAAACCTGGAACGAAAGCTTACAAACATCGTGAGGCAGCTTTAAAGATTTTAAAGCGCCACAAAGGTGAAATAAAAAGCCGTGAGCTTCAAAAAGAAATTGAAAAAGAAACGGGGATGTCAATTCCTAATATGACGACATTTATGCAGGGATTAATAAAATTTCACCCTGAAGTCGAAAAGACATACCGGGGCCAATATGTTCTCAGAAAAGAAAAAGGAAATGCCGTTGATGAAAGTCCTTCTTAAATAAAGCTTTTGTTAGCATTGTTCCAAAAACAAAAGGGGAAGCAATGTGCCGAATGGCGGGGAGCAGATGAAACCTAATTGCAATCCAACAAGGTGAACATGTTCAAGTTATGAAAGTAAAGGTTAGGCCAATCCTTTGACTTTTCCACAATCTCAGACGATTGTAAATTAACTTGTGAATACGTATAAACTAAATTTATTAATGAAGAAAAATAGCTGTAAAGAGGCGGAAGGATGGATCGTACTTATGGATCTTTTATGGTTAGGAATCGGCTTAGCTTTGATGGGCTATTTCATAGGGGATGGATTAAAAAACTTTAAAAGTCCAAAAGCAAGCTCTCCCGGGTACACATCCTTAATAAAAGAAAAGGATCTGCACTTTTATTTAGGATTAAATAAGGAAGAGACTAAGGAATTACTAAGCAAATTTCCTAATGCACCTAAAGTTGAAATAAAGGGAACAACTTATTACCCGTATAAGCAATTTTTAGAATGGATGTCATCAAACGATATTTATAAAAATGAAGGTGAAAGCGTTAATCCGCTTTTATAAACCCTAGACGTAAGACTAAAACGCACTGTCTTTTATCAGTCAGTGCGTTATTTTATAGTAAGAGTGAAAGGGGGGGTAAATCGTGCGAGTTAGAAGGTATCTCTATACGCTGATTCTTTCATCTCTGGCAGCAACATGTGTATATATGATTAACTTAGGATACTTTCATTATATCCCATTGGTTGCTGTGACTATCATTCTTATAATCTGCTATGCAATATTTGCTATACCGGTTCAAGTGTTCTTAAATCGTAATCCGAAGAAATTTAATTTCAAATATTTATTAATCTACAGCTTTGCATCCTTTTTAGTCTGGTACATCTTTGCTATCACAAATAACGCGGACGATGTATTCAGCGTTTTTGAAAATGCTGCGATTTATTTTTACAGTATTACTTTTGCTGCGATCTTTTGGTTTTGGGATTCAGTTTTCCTGCAGATCAAGAGTAATAAAGAGAAAGTGTAAAGGATTCAATAGGAAACACTATACTGCAAGTTTTTCATTAGCAACAGCGCGCAATATTTATTTGGGAGGTTATAATATGTACTTTATATCAGGAGTTATTTCGTTTTTGCTTGGCTTATTCATGCTATTTTCGTTACAGTTGTTTTCTATTGCTTTTCCTAACACTGTGATTGATGGAAATGGCAATAGTGAAGCTTCAGCCTATTTTCAATCATCTGTATTGTTTTATCCTATATTATTCATTATATTGGGTTTGATATTGACTTTTGTCCACTTACGAACAAAAAAGTAAGAAAAGCAAATATAAAACTGACTGGAAGAGCCTAACCATTGCAGAGACAATGTTGAACGAGAGGACTGCATAGCATCAACATTTTGAACGGCTAGATCATAAACTGCACTTTTTTGTCTAACGCTTTAATGAAAAGTTTAATTTCATAGCTTACTCTCTATTCGATTTATCAAAGATCAGGTATTTGGATGAAAAAAGCCTGAAGAGTGAGGGGGCAGCATCCGACACATCCCGCTCAATAAAATGAAGCCCAGCATTGGTTTTATACGAGAGGCCTTAACTGCTATACTTATAATCAAAGTTGAAATAAAAAAGGAGTTAACACATATGCCATTGCAAATCAAAATCAAATATGCAGACGAAACACAAACGCGCATTTCAAAAATCGAACAGGGTGATTGGATTGATCTGAGAGCTGCGGAAGATGTATCTATTCCAAAGGATGAGTTTAAACTGATTCCTCTCGGAGTGGCGATGGAATTGCCTGAAGGGTATGAAGCCCATGTCGTTCCTCGTTCAAGTACATATAAAAATTTCGGTATCATTCAGACAAATTCAATGGGCGTGATTGATGAGTCATACAAAGGGGACAGTGATTTCTGGTTTTTCCCGGCTTATGCGCTGCGAGATACTGAAATTAAAAAAGGAGATCGGATTTGCCAATTCAGAATCATGAAGAAGATGACTGCAGTTGAATTGGTCGAGGTCGATCATTTAGGCAACGAAAACCGCGGAGGACATGGATCCACCGGAACAAAATAAATAGCCGAAGCTTGATGCCAGGTGATATCTCATGTGGGAAAGGAGAATCGGATCATGACTTCCTTCTGGAATACCCGTTTTCAAGATGAGAACTATATTTACGGAACCGAACCGAATGCATTTTTATCAGAATCCCAGAAAAAGCTCCAGTTATCAGGTGACGCTTTGGCCATTGCGGAAGGCGAAGGGCGGAACGCCGTTTTTTTGGCCGAGCAGGGAATGGATGTCACTGCATGGGATTATGCCGAATCAGGTTTGCGAAAAACTGAAAAGCTTGCCGCATCGCGGGATGTAACAGTTAAAACTGAGCTGGTTGATTTACATGAAGCGTCATGGAAAAAAGATCAATGGGACGAAATCGTATGTATTTTTGGGCACTTCCCAAAAGAATTGCGCCGAAAAACGCTTTTGGGTGTGAAAGAAGCAGTGAAGCCGGGGGGCTTTTTTGTTGCAGAGGTTTATTCCATTCACCAAATTCCGTATAAAAGCGGAGGGCCGCAAGACTTGGAACTTTTATATTCCCCTGAAGAGTTTTTGCAAATTTATGCAGATTGGCGCATTGTTCACTTTTTCATGGGGGAAGTGGTCCGTCATGAAGGGGATTTGCATAATGGCTTGTCTCATGTTATTCAATTTATAGGACAAAAAAGATAAGAGATAATGCTGTTTGATCATCAAATGCCGGTTAGTCTTATGGAAAACCGGCCATTTTTTTGTCCAGATACCTTTGAATTCCGGCGGCAAACACGTCAAATGTTTTTTTGATCGAACAGGATTATGATCACTTCTGCCGAAATGAAAACATACATATCAAAAGCAGGTGGAACGATTGAAAATTTATATCATATCCGGGCCGGCAGGGGCAGGTAAATCGACGATTGCAAAGAGGCTTTCCGAGCAGTTTGACCAGAGCGCTTATATAGAAGGAGACGTCATCAGTGATATGGTTATCGGTGGCTACCGCCCGCCCTGGGAAAGCGAAGAATCATTGGCCTTGACCTGGGAAAACATTGCTGATGTAAGCATTAATTTTATTCAGGCAAATAAGACGGTCGTGATTGATTATGTTGCTTTTCCAGAGGAAGTGGAAGCCTTTTCTCGAAAGGTTTATGCCGAGGTGAAGGCTGCTGTAATTTTTTATGTTGTATTATGGGTTGAAAAAGGTGAATTGTTACGAAGAGACGCCTTAAGGATAAAAAAACATCGGATGGGAACAAGATGTTTGGAATTAGCCGATGAATTCGAAAATAAGGGAATAGATGAGCGTTTTCTATACGATACAACGAACTTAGATATCCCCGCCATCCTCCTGAATATAAAAGAAAATCCTGGATTCAAATATTAAAACGCGTGTGTTACGCTCTTTTCAATCTTGGAAAGGAGACGGTGTATTGCAAAGGGTGTTCGTGCTTATTTCAGTTTTTGCTATTCTAGCTGGGTCCGGATGTCAAACGAATAAAGAAATTGAAGCTCCTGAAAAGGGGCAGAGCATTGTCGGCTATGTAATGTTAAAGGAAGGGGATAGAGCAATCCTTGTTGAGAGTCAGCACAGGCCAAAAAAAGAGGATTACAGGCTCACCGAAAGAGAGATCATTCAAAAATACCGGAACAAAGTGACTGTGTTAGGACTCAGTGACATAAATAACAAAGAAGCGCTTAAACAGAAGCAGAAAGTAAAAGTATGGCTTCACATGCTTAAAGAGTCAAACCCTCCTCAAGCAACGATTCATAGATTCGAAAAAATCAAGGAGTGACCTGCGCACATTACATTGAAATAAGAAGGCCGCATATCAAGGACAAAAAAGAGATGGAACCATTTTTTGGAACGATGGTTACGGATACATTGCCAAAGCAGGTCTATCAGAGCTCATTTAAGATATCGCAAGAAAATCGAAAATAAGAAGCGGCACTTGCAATGTGATTTTGATACAAGCGGGTAGTGCCGAAATTTTTTGATCGCTTAGATAAAATCTGCAATAAAGCGACCGGAACGATTAAATACGCTTCTGCCAGTGAATTGATTTATCAGCGCACAGATGGAGCATTAAAAGAATGGTATGAGATGGGAGCTGTCCATCCGAAACGCGGGACAGGGGGTTGCTTTTAAACGGGATGCTTCCTGAGCAGGGGCATCGAAAAATTTGCTTGGACAGAGGCTATTAGAATGCACAGGAGATATGGAAGAAGAAATTCGGCGAGCCTGATGATTTGCTGAAGGGCGCTGACCATATGATTTGAAGGTTATGGCCTTGTGATGCATCCACCCTATTCCGCAGATAATCGAACCCGGCAAAAAAGGCCCTTTATCAAAGGGCCCCTTCTATTTTAAAACAATAACATGGGGAGGGTAAATGAATTCCAACGGATTGATCTGACAGTTCGTTTTGGGAGGAGTGCAGAGGAGGGTAACACCCATAAGAACTGTTAGCCGGAGGGTGTTATTTCTGCACTTCTCAAATTAAATAAAGTTAAGTGCCCATTTGATTAATAAAATCCTCCGCCGACCCAGCTAGCACCGACGATGATCAAGAGAATGAACAGAACAACAATTAAAGCAAAACCTGTTCCGTAACCTCCGCTCATGTAGTTCACCTCCTTGAAGTACTAGTTTATCCTATGCCCGCAGCGAGCAATTGTATAGATCATTTATAAGGGTTTTGAAAAATGGTCGAGTTCATCAATAGAGGGAAGGAGATGACCGGCTGCACAGCCCTGTACGCGCACTTTCATCTTGGTGTTGCTCACACAATGGAAACAAAAGGATTGCTGCGTGAGGGGAAGGGCTTCGATTTCAGCTAACATCCATACAGATTTTTAAGAACAAAAAAGAAAGTCGATTTTTTTTCGCAGATCTGGAAATCGGCTTTCTTTTTATGTTAGACAGTTTGGAGGTTGTCTTTTATTTCTTGCTGGATATCAGAATTTCCTGCAATGATACCGGAAGCTCCCCAATCCAAAGTGATCGGAAATAGCTCTGCCGGCTTCTTTTTGGGGAAGCTTTTTGGATTACGAGTCCGCTATTTGTAAAACCTTCAATTCTTCCCTCACTACAGCGGGATGCTTTTATCCTTGTAATAGATCAATAGTTGGCTAAACGTTTAATTTGATAAGAAGGGCTATATATTTGGTTTAAACTCTCAATATTTAGAATTTAATAGAATGTTTGCTCTCGTTGAAAGATTACAAAAAAATTAGAGAAACAAATGATTTACATTTTGATTTCAGAAAATTGAAATTTATGTTGAAAAGAACGCTCTTTTTGTGTAACATTATATATGCAATAATTTACATTTGAGGGATTAAAATGGGTGTTGTGGCAAATGTTTGTAAAACACCGAAGGTACCATCATTAAAGTCAAAAGCTGAAGCGTTAGCGGTCAGAACACAAGAATCATTGGTAGAAGTTTATCTTGGTGTTATTGAGTTTGATAGAGCAGGCGAATATTATTTTGCAGGTGACAAAATAAAAGCTATTGATGCAGTCAGACAGGGTTTTAAAAAACTAAAGCATGCAAGAAACCTGCTAGTTGAAGTGCAGCATAGGGAGCTTGAAATGCATCCTCATAACACTAAAAAACTTGATACAAAATATGAAGAAATCATGTATGATGAGAAAGAAATGGAAGAAATCTTCAGGATAAGAGTTCGCGGGATTCAAAATGTAATACAATGCATTGATCATTTAACATACCTTAATGCGGAAGAAAAAGCTGTCGAAGCCTTAGAAAACAATGATTTTAACTCGCTATATCATTCGGTTTCTAATTCTGCAAGAGAGTTAATTACAGCTGCTCTTCATCATAATATGACTGTCATCCAACAATCTAAATATACACATGAAACATCAGATGTAATTAAAATACTTTTCCCTGAAGAGGTAAAAACAGCAGCTAATTAAAATACTTAATAAATAGAGGCTATCTTGTAGATAGTCTCTATTCTTAAAGCGAGGGAATAGTTTGAAGCATTCATGGATATTCAAAGGCGATTTTTTTAAACTGTGGTCTGGCACTTTTTTGTCGTTATTAAGCTCTACACTTTTTTATTATTCTTTAATATGGTGGTCTCTAAATGAAACAGATAGCGTCTTAAGTGGAAGTTTAGTAATCGGATTGGGGCTGGGAATATCAATAATACTTTCACCGTTTACCGGCTGGCTGGCAGACAGGTTCCATAGGGGAAGAATAATTGCCCTCTCTGATATCATCATTTCTCTTTTATTTTTCGTTATTGGTATTTTAGCCATTTTTAATTTCACATCCACATTACTATTAATCATTGCTAGAGCATTAATTTCTATCTGTTTGACGGCTATCGAACCAGCTTCACGATCTCTTATTTCTGCTACTCTTGAAAGGGATGTGATTGAAAAAGGGATAGCATTTCAAGAAATATTGAATCAAACTGCTCAGGTTACAGTTCCTATTATCACCGGTGTGTTATTCACTTTTTTTCCTTTCGGATATGTATGGATTTTATGCGGTTGCCTGACTTTTATATCAATTTTTTTGGAGTTTTTGATTAAAGATAAAAGAGGCAGCCAAAGCGAGGTCGCATTTAGCAGAAGGCAAATATTCACCGGATTCACCAACCTAATAAATAATAAACCTTTGAGAAATCTATTGTATGGTACAAGTATACAGCAGCTTTTGTTTAGTGGGTTCCCGATTTATATTGCTGTATGGACTTCTATATTAATTAAAGACAATGAATGGATTGGCGGTATTTTTCAATCAATTTGGGGAATAGGTACACTAGTAGCAGCAATTACTCTTTCTTTTTTGGCAAAGCAAGAACACCTTAAGGTTGTAGCTCCTACGTTGATGTTAATTTTTGGTCTGTTACTTTCTCCTTTAGGATGGGTTACAAATGTCTACATAGGTTTAATTTTACTTATTTTAACTGGCGCTATTAGCGGAGTCGTGAATATTTATCTTGAGGGCTATCTGCAAAGAGTGACCGAAGGAAGTGACAGAGCTAGGTCACTGGGAGCATTTTTTGCTGTGAACAGCTCTTTAATGCCATTGGGATATGCTTTAGCAGGGGTGGTATCAGAAGTTGTAGATAAAAATGTTCTATTCCTGATAATAGCTCTTCCAACACCTTTGGTTTCATTTTTCATTTTAAGATCAGTTCAAATTTGGGAAGGGAAAGTTAAAAAGATCCACGGATCCGAAAAAGCAACTCCATTATAGGCGACCAGAAGAGCCAGTTACTTGTGAAAGCGGTAAGGCTTGTAATTTTTTCACTAAAAATGGTCTCACTCGAAGAATTGAGGACACATTTGCTGAAAGATGGCTCTATGAACCTCTTGCCAATAGAATAGAAATTATAAATTAGCTCTATAATATTGAAAGAAAATTTCCGTTTGGAAAACGATTGTCAGGAGTGAAAAACCTGAAGGGATTCGGAAGTTAATTCAACAGCAAAAAAATTCATTAGATCGTGATAGGCACCCTTTTTGGTGAATATAATGCAATAAATCAAAAAAGAGGGTGCCTCGCAAAGTGAATGCTCGATTAAAGAACAAAGACATGATCGCGATTATTAGAAACGGTCTTCCGGCATCACATCGTCCGAAGCGCATTATTGTCGTTGGTGCCGGGTTGGCCGGGCTTGTGGCAGCGTCTTTGCTAAAGAATGCCGGACACAACGTGACGATTCTGGAAGCGAATGATAGAATCGGAGGACGTGTCTACACTTCGCGGTCCCCCTTTAGTGCCGGATTGTATTTCAATGTCGGGCCGATGCGCATTCCGGATATCCATTCTTTAACTTTGGAATATATTGAAAAATTCAAGCTGCCAACAAATGTATTTTTGAACAGAACTCCAATGGACATCATTTATGCCAACGGCGTTAAAACACGTCTCCGCATTTTTGAAGAAAATCCGGGCATTTTGAGATATCCTGTTGCACCGAATGAACAAGGAAAAACGGCTGAAGAACTGATGCTTTCCGTATTGCAGCCGATCCTCGATTTTATTAATCAAGACCCTGCGAGAAATTGGCGTATTGTCGAAAAACAATACAGGAACCATTCGTTAGGCTCTTTCCTGAATACTTATTTTTCAAGCGGTGCAATCGATATGATCGGCGTACTTTTGGATATGGAAGCGTACATGGGGATGTCCCTTGTTGAAGTATTGCGGGAGTCGATATTCTTCACATCGCCGACTCGCTTCTATGAGATAACAGGCGGCATGGACCTGCTTCCGCAGGCATTTCTTCCTCAGTTAAAAGAAAATATTCTCTTCCATCAAAAAATGGTGAAAATTTCTCAAGATCAAAATAGAGTAACGATCCATTGCATTCATCAGCAGTCGAGGGAACATACAGCGCTCTCAGGCGACCTTGCGATCATCACCATTCCTTTTTCAGCCTTGCGATTTGTAAAAGTTGAACCATTCGGCTCCTTTTCCTACTTTAAACGGAGAGCCATTCGCGAACTCAACTATATAGCCGCAACAAAAACCGGAATTGAGTTTAAGAGTCGATTTTGGGAGAAAGCAGGGCAGCGAGGCGGCAAATCCATAACTGATCTCCCGGTTAGATTTTCGTATTACCCAAGCTTTGGCATCGGATCGAATGGACATGCGGTCGTGTTAGCAAGCTATACATGGGCGGATGAAGCGCTGACATGGGACAGTATGCCAGAAGGAGAGCGCCTCTGGTATACTTTAATGAATTTATCGGAACTCTATGGAGATATCGTGTGGTCTGAGTTTGTGTCCGGCGCTTCATTCAGCTGGAGTCTGAACCCATTTTCCGTCGGGGGATTCACAGCGTTCGAACCAGGACAGGAAATAGAGCTGTATCCTTATATTCCTGTTCCTGAAGGGAGAATCCATTTCGCCGGAGAACACACCTCACGCGCTCACGGATGGATGCAGGGAGCGATTGAATCCGGAATTCGAGTGGCGAATGAAGTGAATCATTTAACTACATAATGCCTATTCGAGATTTCAGAAAATTAAGACGTTCATTCGTTTGAGAGGAACCACAACAGTATAGCCAGCAGAAGGCATTGAATCCGGCGGCTGGCATTTTTTAAATTTAAGAATTGCTCAATCGTAATCTTAAATATTACATAGTTGAGGTGTATGCGATCACGGTTCCAAGCGTTACACTGCTCCGCCGGAACCGGGGGCTTCCGGAGGCGATCTCCCAGCGCGTACAGCGAAACAATGGAATCCCTTAACATATCTCCGACAGCACGTTGAACAAAACAGTTGACACCAAACAACCAATCAACTAAAATGACTGAAAGTCATTCATTTATTAGGGGGGTCTTCAACTTGCCGAAACAAACGTCGGGGAAATACGATAAAATTTTGCAGGCTGCCATTGAAGTCATTTCTGAAAAAGGGCTTGATAAGGCCTCCATTTCGGATATCGTGAAAAGGGCGGGGACCGCACAGGGGACCTTTTATTTATATTTCTCATCGAAAAACGCCTTGATCCCGGCTATTGCAGAGAACCTTCTGACGCATACGCTGGATAAGATTAAAAGCAAAATTAACGGCACCGAGCATTTCTGGACGGTTTTGGAGATTCTGATCGATGAGACATTCAATATTACAAATGCTCATAAGGATATTATCGTTCTTTGCTATTCAGGTCTTGCCATCGACCATTCCATGGAGAAATGGGAAGCGATTTATCAGCCGTACTATAAGTGGCTTGAGGGAATTATCGGGAAAGCGGCCGAAAACGGCGAGATTATTCGCGATATCAACGTAAGGTGGACGGCGAGAACGATTATTAACTTTGTTGAGAATACGGCGGAACGGTATTACATTGGGGCTGAAAAAGATGAAGATATCGAAGTTTTCAAGAACGAGATCTTTGCATTTTTAAAAAGAAGCTTAGCTGAACATAAAAAATGATGGTTTTTTGCCGATCATTTTTTCTTGCCCTAAAAATGACTGACGTTCATTCACAAAACTGGGGGTGTTACAAATGAGTTGGCTGATCGTTATAATTGCAGGTTTTCTTGAGGTGGTCTGGGCTTCTGCACTTAAACATGCTGATAGTTTTTTAGATTGGCTGATCATTCTATTGTTGATTGCGGTCAGTTTTCTACTTTTGATTTATTCCTATAGAAAAATTCCGATGGCTTCCGCTTACACCGTATTCGTAGGAATTGGAACGGCCGGTACGTATTTGACGGGAATTTTTTTAGGAGAATCTTTTTCCGGAGGCCAAATGTTCTTTTTAGCTTTGCTGCTTGCGGGCATTGTCGGAATGAAGATTTTCACGAAAGAAAAAAACGCCAGGTCAGGAGGTGAACATTGATGGCATGGTTGTTGCTTTGCCTTGCCGGCGTTGAGGAAGTGATTGCGGCTGTAGCAATGAAATATATTGATGGTACAAGAAAGAAATGGCCGATCATCGTGATGACGCTGGGCTTTGCTTTGTCATTTTATTGCCTTTCAAAAGCGATGCAGGTTCTTCCTTCAGGCGTTGCGTATGCAGTCTGGACCGGGATTGGCAGCATCGGCGTGACTGCGGTCAGCTTTGTTTGGTTTAAGGAACGGTTTCGCTTATCACAATTGATTTCACTTTGTCTGATCATCGCCGGGGTCATCGGCCTCCGGCTCACGTCTTGATGATAAGATTTTAAAAAATTTGGAGGATATTTACATGGATAATCAGTTAAAATTGCGTGCGTTGGAAAGAGAAGATTTGCCGTTTGTGCACCGCCTCAATAATGATGCGAAGATCATGTCTTATTGGTTTGAAGAACCTTATGAAACGTTCGTCGAGCTGCAGGATTTATTTGATAAGCATATTCATGACCAAAGCGAACGACGTTTTATCGTGGAGAAAGATACAGAAATGATCGGTTTGGTGGAACTGGTCGAGATTGATTATATTCACAGGAGAGCAGAGTTTCAAATTATTATTGATCCTGAACATCAAGGCAAAGGCTATTCGGCCGGTGCAACCTTTTTGGCGATGAATTACGCGTTTTCCGTCTTAAATTTGCACAAACTTTATTTAATCGTCGATGAAGAAAACAAAAAGGCCATTCATCTTTATAAAAAATGCGGTTTCTCAATCGAAAGCGAGCTGCAGGATGAATTTTTCGTAGACGGCTTTTATCATAATGCGATCAGAATGTGCATTTTTCAGAAGGAATTTTTAGCGATCAAACAACGTAAATCGTGACGGCTGATGTCCGGCTGGACCGGCTTGTATCTTAATTGTGATTGACAGCATCTAAAAAGTTCTTCGTTTCTTGATATATAGCAATCGGATAGATGTTCGGAGCAAGCTGAGGGGATATTCCTGCCAGGCGTTCAGGGTTCAAATCCTGAGATAACGGAAATATCTTCTTTTGGCTGTTTTTGAATGCCTGGCCGATGATATCGATCTGCTCTGCCCACGCCGACCGGTCGTCTGAAGACATAAGACCGGAGGCGCCCCATTCCAAAAACGTTTTGATTGTGTTTGACAAATATGTATATCCTTCCGTAAGATCTTTCATTTCCCGTTCGTAAGCATTGAGTTTTTGCCTGTTTTTTTCGCCGGCAGGAATAAATTTTACGCTGTCTGATGCATGGCGCAAAGCTTTTTTGGTTTGGTGGAGCTCTTTTAATAATGCATCGGTTTCTTTTTGAAGGTTTTCTCCTTTTGCTTTTTGACATCCGGCTTTGATCCAGGACGATACGTCCATAAAAGCGGTATTGATTTTAATTGAAAACTGGCGCATTGATTCTGAAGCATACTTTGTCAAATTAGGCGGGTAAATTATATGAATCAATATGGCTACGGCCACTCCGATCACGGTATCGATGATCCGGTCGAATGCATAATGATTTGACTGCGCCAACGAAAAAACAAATAAAATGGTGATCGCCGCTTGGTGCAGCCCGACTTGATCTAATTTCAGCCATTTTGAGATCCATAACCCATACACTAATAAAGCGCCTAAAACCCAGCCGTTGTGGGGAACGAACGAGACAATATAAGCGGTCAAAAGGACTCCGATGACTGTACCGGCGATTCGTTTGAGTGAAAACTTGACGGTTTTGCCTACTGTTCCATGGAGACATAAAATGACGGAAAGCGGGGCCAAGTATGGATGATTCGATCCAAACGCTTTTGCGATTTCCCATGATAATGCCGAGGCAGCCGCCATCTTCCAAATGAGCATTGTTTTAAGTTCAGAATCCCACTTCTTTTTTCTATCCATGTTGTTTGATGTTCCCTTTTTGTGAAATATAGGTATATTTTTGTTCTATTTTTCGCTTTTTATGTGGGGTTTCTTTTTGGAATTGTCAATGCCCAGTCACCGGACTAGGCATCCCTTTCAAAGATTAACTCAAAATAAGCCGCAGATCCGTAACCGGCCGTGCTTGGGGCGAAAATTTGAACAAAACGCCATCCTTTGCCGGCGTAATCGCGAATGATTTGCTGGTAATCTTCCTTTGGTTTTCTGTTGAACGAGCTCAGCTCGACTCTTACAAATTCGTATTCTTTCATTTTTGAAACCTCCTTGACAGTTACATACGTATTTCAGGTGCGAAAGTTTCATCAAACAGACAAAACAGCTTTTTGCAGAAAATGAAGGGATTTACACATATTGCATCAAATTATTATGGTAGATTTTGATGATGTATAACGAAGGAGAAAATACAATGAAAACAAAGAAGCGGCTTTTGTTTAAGACCATGATTCTCGTCCTTTTCATTTCGGCAGCATGGTTCGCTCTTTACCAGCAGTTCGCTGTAAGCGATGACAGGAGGGAAAGCGCGGAGCTTTACCAGCCGGCTCCGAACTTTACATTACCTAAGGTGAACGGTGGAAAAGTAAACCTGAAAGAGCTGAAAGGCAAGGCGGTCGTCGTGAACTTTTGGGGTTCCTGGTGCGGACCGTGCAAAAGGGAAATGCCGGTTATTCAAAAAGCCTATTCCCGTTATAAAGGGGAAGATCTTGAAATCGTTGCCGTGAATGTTCAAGAATCAGAAGCTGTCGTAAAACGTTTTATAGACAGTTACAGCTTAACCTTTCCCGTCGCTCTTGATAAAAAGGCTGAAGTTTACCGGTCCTGGGAGATTTTTAGCCTGCCGACAACGTTTTTCATTGATTCAGAAGGCGACATCATGCGCGCTTATGAAGGAGAAATGTCATCCGGCAAGCTCCATCAATGGATAGACGAATTGCTGAAGAGAGGTTAAGGATCCGGCTGCGGCCTGTAGCGGGCGTCTTACAGTCATGCGCAGCAGCAAGGGCCTGTGCCTTGATCATAATTGAAGCATTCGCCGAATAGCCATAATGAAGAATGGTTATGAAAGGGAGGCGCGATGTTGAAAACATATCAGGAAACAGCGGTCTTTGAGCACAAATTCTGGCTTCAGGTGTTGGGGGATCACGCCCGTTTTATTCTTGATTCGTTGGCTGAGAGAGAGAGGGGGGACATTGAGCAGGCGAAGCGGTTCAAGCAAGCGTTTGATGTGCTGTTGAAGAAAGTCAACGCGTCGTCTGATTTGTATTCGCTGACGATGGAAGCGGAGGAATATGCGCTGAGTTTCAGAAAGTTCAAGCTTTCTATCATTAAAAGGCATTTAACCGGCGATATTAAAATTCATCTTTCTCCAACTTTTATTAATCATATGGTAAATGAGCTTGAAGAATATTTGCTTGTCATGAAATATTTGAAAAGAAAAGAAGTTCCGCCTACCTTTCACGAACTGCACCATCATATGCTGTGGCTGATGGATGCTGCCGGACACGCGGGAGCGATCAGCGATGATCTCGACGGAGTGGAAAAACGCTTGAAAAAAAAGAGCAGGGGATTTGAGAAGCATTTTGAACAGTTTTATTTGAAGTCTGTGGAGCTTACCGGTTATTTAAGAGCCAATGTTGAATCGTTTCCGGCTCTTAGAAAAATGAATGAGGACGTTAAGCTTGAAATCGATTTATTCCGCACTTTTCTCCACGAGATAGAGGAATTGGAGTTGTCCGATCAGGTGCTCGGTACATTTTCAGCGCTTATGGCAGACCATATGATGAGGGAAGAATGCTACTACTTAATGAAAATCGCGGAATCGACAAATACGCAAAAACCTGCATGTGATCCCGCAAAGCCGCGTCTGCAGGAAAATTAAAGCGTACGTCAGTATGCTTTTTTTATGACTGCATTTTGTTAAAGAAATCCATTTTGTTTCCGATGAACAAAATAGGACAGCAATTTGCGATATGAAAAGGAAAATATTAAGAGATGGAAAGGAGAGTATCCCATCATGCTGCGAAAACAAAAATGGCTGGCGCTTTTTCTGATTGTCTTTTTCGCTCTGGCGGGTGCTGATTCTGCATTAGCTGAAACGCCTTCGGGAAAAGACAAAGCCATGTATGTATGGGATGTCCGGCAGGAAATTAATACGCTGGACAACCGGAACAAGCTGATCAGCTTTGCCTTGCAAAAAGGGGTCAATTTGATGTATGTCATGACAGGAGATTACCTGAAAACTGATCCGTATAAATATGAAATGCTGAATGCTGCAGCTGCTCAAAACGGAATCAAGGTTTACGCATTAAACGGCGATAAATCGTGGGGGCAGCGTCAAAATGAAGCGCTAAACCAGATGCAACAGATTTATGATTTCAATCAAAAGGTCTCCTCAGCCGAGAAAAGGTTTTCCGGTATTCAGTTTGATATTGAACCGTATTTAAACTCCGAATGGAAGGATAAAGAGGCCCGGAAAACGCTGATCAAAGACTATTTGGATCTCCTGGCTAAGCTTAAGACTAAGGCTGCATCTGAGCCGGAGAAGATTCCGGTGTCCGCGGCAATCCCGTTTTGGTGGGACGGAGCGGAATACGATTATGTTTATCAAGGAACTGCTAAAAAATTGGCTTATCATGTGATCGATATGATGGACGGAGGCGTGACGATGATGGCCTACCGAAATACCGCAGCAGGAATCATTTCGATCTCAGAAGGGGAAGCCGATTATGCGGCCAAAACAGGAAAACCCTTTTCCGTCGCTGTAGAAACGAAGGATGTTCCAGAGGCCTATACAACTTTTTTTGGAAAAACGGAAACCGAAATGAATCAAGAGCTCGACATCGTCGACTCCCGTTATGCAAACCTTTCCGTTTACAGGGGATTAGCCATCCATTCGTATGAATATTACCGGTTGATGAAGCCGTAAGGACGTGATTCCGGAAAACGCGCTGCTTTACCTTTGCGTATGAAAAAAGATAACATGTAGACAAAGTCCGGGATATCGATTTCGTCTGTCCTAAAATACGGAGGTAATAAACGTGAGGGAAGAGCAGCATGTCATTTCCGCGATTTCTTATCATAAAACAGAAAAGATCATCGAATTCAATCAGCAAAAATATTTGAAAATAAAGCACCGTCTGAATTTATACAAAGATAAAATCCAAAGCGCAAACCGTCAATTTCGTTTGGAACATATCCATGACATATCATACAGGCCCTTCACTGACGCAGGTCTGCTTTATCTCCATACAAATCAGGGGGTCTTCGCATTTGAAATAAACGGAGATCCCGGGCATTTTATTCATTCCTATAAAAAACTGAAAAGTTCGATTAAATAAATTAGAATATATGTGATGTTTTTAGCAGTAAATGTTAGAATGAATGCTGGGAATTTTACAAAGTAATGGGCAAATTTGTATCCGGAAAGCGCCTCTGGGACGAATTTACATACCGTTTGACCTTAGTCGATTCATTGGAGATTACGGCCTTATGTCACTTGGCGGTCCCCGCCTGACACTGCTATGCTTGATATCAGAGCGTCCGTCTCAGGTTGTTGACTCCATTTTGAGCGAAAGAATGGAGCGCTTTTTACAAATATCATCCGGTGCTTAACGCTTCTAAATATTCTGCATACATACCCATTCACTTTCAATCAAAGAAGAGAGGACAGCTAATGAAAAAAAACACAATGAATACGGTTCAAAAAATCATAGATGCCGGCTGCCGGCTGTTTGCCCAAAAGGGCTATTCGGCAACCTCGGTAGATGAAATCATGAAGGAAGCAGGTTATTCAAAAGCTACGTTTTATCTATACTTTAAATCCAAAGAGTCATTATTTCTTCACATTATGAATGAACAGATGGAAGAGCGTTTTCTGATCAGCATGAAATGTTTTCAGAAAAAGACTTTGAGGGGTCTGTTGACAGGAATCGAATACCTGATTCAAAAAACAAATAAAGAGCACACGACAGCTTTATTTTTGGAATTTATGGCCAACAGCCACAGATATCCGGAAATCGAAAAGAAAATCGCATTATTGTATGAACGGTGGAGACAATTTTTCGTTTTGCTGATCGAGCAGCTGCAGGAGGAAGGAATTGTTCAGACCCAAATTCCCCCGAGGGTTTTGGCTTCGACGATGATCGCGATTTTTAGCGGCTATAATCATCAGCATCACGCAGATCCCTCAATCAACAAAAAGGAACAGCTTCAATCGATCATTTTTTTGCTCAATCCCAATATCCATTCTCAAATACGGGATAAAATATTCAATACATAACAAATGCCTTTACTACATCCGGCGAAAGAGACTGCAGGCGTTGTCTGCAGTCTTCTTTGATACAAGACGCGCTTCGGGTTCCGCCCGCTTTATAATTTCATTCAGCGCCTCTCTTCCGGCGTCAACTCAGATGAATCAATCCAAAGCCCTGTTTTCGGATTTGCTTTTTCCGATATGTGGTAAAGGCTTCAACCTCCCAGATGCGGCAGCCTGATTTATTGCGGTTTTTTCTCTGTCGATGATGGCTGGTAAACGGGGGATGCTTCAAATTTTTGAAGAAAAGCCTTTACTTCTTTTCCTAAATAAATATCCTGCTAAACAATCCCGCTTGATAGTACATTTCCGCAACCTTTGCCGCCATCCTGTAGCGAAGCCTCAACCGTTCTTCCGCGCCTTCCCTGCCGTCAGGACATATCGATGCGACCATGGACAATCATCTTCCGGAATATTCGCCCCGAACGTGAACACCCTGATCGAATTGCCCTGCAACATCTGGGAAATCGTTGCTTTTCCTGAAGCCATGATTCCGGCAATGATATAAATGCTTTTTTTAGGGTCAACTTCAATTCTCCAAATATATGCATATTCATGTTCTATCTTTTTTATTTTAAATCAAAAGGAGGTTTTCTTATTAAAAAATGAAACTTTAAGTTCATATGAACGTAAATATAGGCGAGAGGAAAAGTCATACTGTACGCCGACGAGGAGGGGAAAAAATGAAAGTCATGATCGGTTCTGTCATTTTGCTCATGATCATAGGGTTTGGAGTATGGCTGATGCTTAGCCCGCTTTTTAAAAAAATCGGGAGCGGAGCGGGCAAGATCAAGAAAACGCTGGAGGATGACGGGGATGAATGACATTCAAACGAAAAAGAATAAAGGCAAAGCATGGTTTGGCGGAATCATCGTAGCGGTCGCCTTAATCGCAGGGGGGTTTTTGGCATCGCTGTTTATCGAAAAGATTCCGAATGGCTACGTCGGAGTCGTGTACTCTCCAAACGGGGGCGTAAAATCGGAAACGCTTGATCAAGGCTGGCATTTCGTCGGACTGTTTGACAAGGTGACGGAGTATCCGGTCCGGATGCAGACCGTAAACAACCAGGACATTCAGGTGGCAACCTCGGACGGAAAAAACATATCAATGGATATCGCCTATAACTATGTCGTCCAGCCTGATAAAGTCGTAGAGCTGTTCAACAAATTCGGTGCCGTAGATATATCATCGATTGAAGACAGCTATCTGAAAACAAGGCTGTGGGACGCTGCAAGAAAGTCAATATCGAAATATTCAGTCATCGATACGTACGGCCAAAAGTCTTCTGAAGCTGCAGCGGAAATTCAAAAAACGTTTGCAGATGATATGAAAAGGCTCGGTTTTGTCATCGACGATTTAACCCTCGGGGTTCCCAAGCCTGATAAAGCGACGCAAGAAGCGATCGATGCGCGCGTCAAATCATCGCAGGAACTGGAAAGAACGCAGACTGAGCTCAAAATTGCCGAAGCTGAAGCGAAGAAGAAAAAGATCGAAGCCGAAGGGATCGCAGAGTATAATGAAATTATCAAAAAATCAATGTCAGACGAAATGATTCAATACCAATGGATACAAAAGTGGGATGGAAAAATGCCGAAGGCTACGGGTTCGAATGCTTTCATCCAGCTCCCGCAAGATGAAAACGATAAATAGGTGAACACATCTGTGAAAAATCCCTTACTTGTCTAAGGGTTTTTTCGCGTATTTGATCGAATAAGGAAGGAGGGCGGAAAATGCTTGCATCGAACGACATCCTTTTGACATGGAGAAAATTTGACCATTTTCCGATGGAAACGCTGACGAAAGCGTGGTATGATCAGCGGGCCGGCGAAAAGAAGCAGCGAGATGTGTCTTTAATGAAAGAGCATTACCGCCAATACGGGATTTCAGGCAATTGCTTTGACCTGGCGATTTGGCTGCTTGACGAATTTCAAAAAGACGGGATAGAAGCTTATACATCATTTCAAAACAGACGGCGTGCATGCCGCGGTGATCGCCCTTGATGAAAAAGGTAGGCGTTTTCTATGCGATTTGGGTGACCAATGGCTGCAGCCGATTTTAGTGGACGTTGACTCCGAAGACTTTACCGTTGAAAAATTGAGCGGCTTTTTTCCGGCTGCCCAGGTTCAAGTGAGGCCCGTCCCAGAGCGAATAGAAGTCGTTTATCACAGGCCTAACGGAAAAACGTCAACCCAAATCTATCATCCGGAGCCTGTCGACAAGAAGATGTTTTTAGAAGCCGCCGAATACTCTCAAAACGTACTAAAGAATGAGCCGTTATTGGAATGCAGAGTGCCGTATCAAGGTGAAACGGCGCATTGGGAGTTTTCCGGCTGGAACAGCTGGTTGAGCACAAGCAGGGGGATGGTCACAGAGCCCGCTTACGGCGATGTTAAGGGATGGGCCGAAAAAATTCATCACATGACCGGATATAACAAACATGTCCTGCGCGAAGCCTTGGAGATTTACAGCTTACGAACGTAAGATTTTGCTATTGAAAAAAACGGATTTTATTCATATCATTTTTGGTGAGGAGAGGATAACATGAGCCACTATGATCAACAATACAACGCAATCATCCAAAAAATCATTGAAACCGGCATTTCTGATGAAGAATATGACGTGCGGACAAGGTGGGATTCAGACGGCACTCCGGCCCATACATTGAGCATCGTCAGTCAGAAGATGCGTTTTGACAATTCAGAAGTTCCGATTTTGACGACAAAAAAAGTGGCTTGGAAGACGGCGATTAAAGAATTGCTGTGGATCTGGCAGCTTAAATCAAACGATGTCCGGACGCTTCAAGATATGGGCGTGCACATATGGGATCAGTGGAGGCTTGAAGACGGCACGATCGGTGCGGCTTACGGGCATCAATTAGGCAAGAAAAACAGAACGATAAACGGCGAAAAAGTAGATCAGGTCGATTATTTGCTTCATCAATTAAAGCATAACCCGTCATCGAGAAGGCACATCACGATGCTGTGGAACCCGGACGATTTGGATGATATGGCGCTGACGCCGTGCGTATACGAAACGCAATGGTATGTAAAGGAAGGAAAACTATCCTTGGAAGTAAGGGCGAGAAGCAATGATATGGCATTGGGAAATCCGTTTAATGTGTTCCAGTATAATGTATTGCAGCGGATGATAGCTCAAGTGCTGGGATATGAACTCGGCGAATATATTTTCAATATCGGGGACTGCCACATCTACACCCGTCATATCGACAATTTACATATTCAGCTCAAACGCGAGCAGTACGAGGCTCCAAAGCTGTGGATCAATCCGGACGTCCAAAATTTTTACGACTTTACGATTGATGATTTTAAATTGATCGATTATAGGCACGGCGACAAGCTGACGTTTGAAGTTGCAGTATAAAAACAGGCGGGAAACCGCCTCTTTTTTTTGCTTTCGGGAGGAATCAACGTGAAGAAAAAACTCGCCTGACTTTATGCACATCATTCAAACATTGTATTCTCAGCATACGATATCGAGATCGTTCATTTTCCAGATCCGATGTTTAAACCTGAACAAAAAGCAAGGGGCAAATGAATGGATGGCTGCGGGTAAGTCTGATGCGATTCTTTTGACTTGCACCTATTATATTGCCGTTTTGGAGGGGGCTTCGCTGCCTGTTTCAACGCCGGTTATAAACATTTTGATGAAATCTGCCGAACGAACGCATCCGGATACTGTGAAAGGAACGATGGATCGTCTGAACCGCCATGCAACTCACCGCCAGGCATCTGTGGATGTAGAGATTGCCGTAATTGATGATGCGTTTGACCTGATCATGAAAGGAAGAGCACGAACATATGGTGGCAAGTTTTTTTGAGTACGTTTGAAAGACGGCTGCAAGGCGGTGGCTGCCGCTCAGCTGGCGATGACAGATGCCGCAAAAACAGCAAGTCAGACAGGGGGAGGGTACGATCAGGACGCCGCTTGATGTACTCGAGGCTGATATCGTCAATCAACTTAAGCTAAAATGGCAAGGGTGGAAACCGGCAGCAGTTTTTCCATCTTTTTTTATAAATCAGTTTCAATTGGCAGAGGAGATTTCATCATCGACAGCCAATTTATAACATTGAAGCAAAGAGGGCGGTCATACCGGCTCTTTAGCGAAGATACAGCCAAGCTTTCCCGCCCATTTCAGCGCTTACATGATAAGAAAGAGGTGTCTTTAGAATGGTGCAATTCAGGAAACCTTTTGATGTGTCTCTACATGCAGGATGGCGGTCTCATTTTCGTGAGGATTCCATTACGCTACCAGAAATGGAGCAGCTCAAAGCAAGGATGCAAAATCTGATACAGCATGCAGGGGCTTCTCAAAGCGTTGAAGTGACAGATGCCAGGGTGACGGCCGAAGGAGAGATCACCTCACTGTTAAAGGAGCGGCTGGACAAGGAATATCATAAACTTCTCAGCAAAATCACCAGGGAAGTAAACGTCGAAGATTTTGGGGCTGTACCCGACGGCAGGGACAATACCGAAGCTTTTCAGAAAGCGATCGGCACAGGATGCGTTAAGGTAAACGTTCCGGCAGGCGTTTATCTTGTTCAGGGAATTAAGCTGCCGTCCTGGACGTATTTCGTCGGACAGGGAAAAGGCGTAACGGTCATTAAGCTTCACGAAAACGCCCCCGCCTATGAGTGGGTGATCACAAATGATGACTATGAAAATGGAAACCGCAATATTTTTGTCCAGGGCATGACATTAGACTGGAATCCGGACAGACAGGGCGGCGTGAGAAATCCGGGCGGGCAGTATTCAAGCTGTTTAACGTTTGCCAAAGTCGAATTCGGCTGGATCAAAGATATTGAAGCCGTCAATGCGGGGCTTCACGGCATTGATATTACATCGCCGACATATGACCACCTGCCTGATACCGACTGGACAAAAGACGGTTCCAAATATATTTGGGTCGATAATTGTGTGGCGTATGGCGCAGGGGATGACGGCATTACCACGCATTACAGCGAATACGTTTTTATTTCTAACTGCCATTCGGCAAATCCGCGCGGAACAGAGCATGCTGAAGGGATGTCCAACTCCAACGGGATAGAGATTGACGACGGATCCAAACACGTTTGGCTGTTAAACAACATAACAAGCGGGAATATCCGCGGGGTGGAAGTGAAGGCGCACGAGATGTGGCCGGCTTCGCAAAACGTTCATATCATCGGGCATATCTCCTACCGTGATGTCCGCGCGTTCGACCTTCGGCATATCGGCCATCACCAGGCTTCAGATCCGGAAAGCACCACAGCGTACGATGTCACGCTCACCGACTGTACGGCCGTCGAGCCTGTCTTCAACCCGCTTTACGACGGTGTGACGCCGAGGGCGCTCGTTGTTTCTGCATATAAGAATGTATATGTCAACGGATTTACGGCGATCGGCGATCCCGAGTATGACTATGGAGGCAATCCTGTGGTTGCTTTACAGTACCGCAGCCAAAACATCACGATCAACGGGATTAAAATCCGCGGGTTTAAAAAGGCCGGTGTTGATATTAATTTATCCGGCGGGGCCAATAAAACCGATTATGTCAAAATATCAAACTTCGATATTTATCATTCCGCTCCAAAAGGAATCTCGATCGGCGGCGGGCTTTATAACGTCAATATGATGAACGGAACGATGATAACAGACAGCGGAACGGTTGGAATCCAATCGCCAAACAGCCAAGCCGTGATCATCGGCGTGCAGGCGGCCGGATATGATGCGGCAGCTTCCATTAAAGGCCAAACGTATGAGCAGGTGCCTGTCAGCTTAAAGGGTGGGGCGCAAATTGCCACCACCTCAGGCTTTGCGTTTGGGGAATCGAGCGCCGTCATTGCCGGCACCGGCGATATTACGGCAAAAGGCGAAAGAAATGCTGTCATCGGTTCTTCAGGCGGTTCGATTACAGAGGGCTCCCGCGCTTTCGTCGCTGCTTCAAACAACTCCCATATTAAAGGAAACAGCGTATCGAGATCGATTTTGTCTTCAGAAAGCATTACGCTAGAAGAGCCGTACACCGTGGCAGGCGGATACCAGACCATCAACTGGCTTTTGGACTCTCTGCACGGGAACGGCACATTTGCCGGCTCTGTAAGATCATCATTGCCCTGCGGATACGGAGAGTATTTTGAAAGTGAAAACGGGCAGCTGATCGATACGGGGACCATCGTAGCATTAAGAGGGGAAAAAATCGCGCCAGCTCAAGAAAGGGATGATATGCTGGGTGTTGTGTCGGAAACGGCTGCATTTATATCGGGAGAATCGAGCTTCACCTGGCAGAACCGCTATTTGACAAACGAATTCGGCGGATTGATATATGAGGAAAAAATGGATGAAGAAACAGGGGAGCTGATTCGCGTACCGAAACAGAATCCACATTTTCAAGAGGTTTTGGAAGAAAGTTATCTTTCACGGGCTGCAAGGAATGAATGGCATGTTGTCGGACTGTTGGGCCGGCATTACGTCCGGATAGACAGTACGGTTCGCCAAGGAGATTACGTCAAGGCGCTTAACGGGATCGGGACGAGAGCATCTGAAGGCTCCTGGAAGGTGATGAAAATAACTGCCCCATACAATCCTCAAAATGGATACGGCATCGCGCTTGCTATGATCAAATAGTAAATTGAGACAGGTTTCTAACTTTCACCAAGGAAGTGATAGTGATTGAACAGGAAAAAGCCGATGCCAAGCTGCCAAACATTTTTCGTGTGAATGAGCTTTTTGACAAGCGCGACAGAACGTTTATTTTAAGAAACGTAAAGAACGGACAAACCTTTGTCTACATCAAGAAAAGAGCCCAATGAAAGGCTGACGTCCGATCCGCTTTTTAAGCGGAAAATGCGCTGTTCGGATTTCAGACCGGGACCGTCAGAGATGAATACGATGTCAAGCGCCTGGACGGCGTGAAAAGGGAGTTTGATTCCTGGAATCGCGGTCATTTGCCCGGGGCGGGTATGCATGATTCGGTTTTACCAGGCGATGGCCGGGGTATCGGTGAGCAGCGCATGGAAGAATGGATCCGGAAATTGTCATACGGAAATAAGCGGCTGAATCGGTCAGTTTTGGCGTGCAGCACACTGAAGATTTCCGCGATCGTACAAGCGGATTTCACGGAAAAGCTGTACAAAGAATCGCTGCCGTTTGATAAGCCCGTTATGAAAACAGTAAAACGGATGATGATTCAGGAAGAAACGGACAGCTGTACCCTTTATGGAAAATCCGGCGCGAGATTGTCCCGCTCCGGATTAAGATGGTTTGCAGGCTTTATCACATCAGGTGACAGCACTTATGTATTCACTCTAAACATGAACGGCTCAGTAAGGGAATAAACAAGAATCCCCCTGGTCTATCGGCAAAGAGATTTGAATACCTTTAAAGAGTTTCCTTTGTGCAACTTTTTTGTTGACAGCAAATATAGTTTTCGAGATAATGAATTTGTAAGCATATTATGAATTCCTCTTTTTCAGGTTCGTATCCCGCGGGACATGAACCTGATTTTTTTGTGAAGAAAAAGGCTGCCGGAAAACCGGCAGCCGAAACGAGATGCTTGCAGATTAATGAACGGTCCGAAACACGCCGATGACCTTTCCGAGAATGGTCACATTTTGGAGAATGATAGGCTCCATCGTCGGGTTTTCCGGCTGAAGGCGAATGTGGGTCGCTTCTTTAAAGAAACGCTTAACGGTCGCTTCATCGTCTTCGGTCATGGCAACGACGATATCCCCGTTGTTTGCCGTGTTTTGCTGCTTTACGATCACATAGTCTTTGTCCAATATTCCCGCGTCTATCATGCTTTCCCCCATAATCTCCAGCATGAAGACATGCTCGTCCGGCGGAGCCAGTCGATCCGGCAGCGGAAAGTACTCCTCGATGTTTTCGACGGCGGTAATCGGCGTTCCGGCCGTTACCTTTCCGATGACGGGAACGTTCACAACCTGGCTTTGCGGAATGTGTACCCCTTCTTCAGTGTCCAATATTTCGATGGCTCGCGGCTTTGTCGGGTCCCTTCTGATCAGCCCTTTTGACTCGAGCCGCGCCAAGTGGCCGTGTACGGTTGAACTTGATGCCAGGCCGACCGCTTCGCCGATTTCCCTGACGGAAGGCGGATAACCTTTGCGTTTCACTTCTTCTTTGATGAAACGCAAAATATCAAGTTGTCTTTTTGATAGCTTCGTCATGATTTGCACCTCAAAACGTCGATTTTAGCTAGATTATAGCATGTTTTTCCTTTGAGTACAAACATAGGTTCGAAAAAAGCGATTGACAGAAACATTTGTTCGTATGTATACTGAACAAAAAGCGAACAAACATTCTATCTTGAGGTGATCGTATTGAAAAGAGAATCATTGATTTTCGTCAGTCTATTTACCGCTGCGATTAGCACCTGTGTTCTGTTTTTGTCTTTTGCCGCTAAGCTCGAAGAAAGCAAGCAATATGTTAAAATAGAAGTTCAGCAAGGAGATTCGCTATGGAAGCTGGCCGACCGCATTGAAGGCGGAACAGCTGCTGACAAGCAGAAATTCGTCGAGTGGGTTGCGGATCGAAACGGTCTGCCGACGTCTGTCATCAAACCCGGCGATGTTTTAGTCGTGCCGGTAACGAAGCAGCATTCTGATCAGTATCAGCTGGCGGTTGTAGAATAGAAGGAACGGGGGGATTTCTGTGAATGCGATTATATACACCAGGGTGAGCACGGCGAAAGAAGAGCAGGAGACCTCCTTAAAGCGGCAGGAAGAAGAGCTTGCAAGGCTCGCCGCCGAACACGGCATGACCGTCGTAAAAGTCATTTCCGAACAAGCGAGCGGATACGAGCTGGATCGGGACGGCGTTTTTGAATTGCTCGAGGAGATTAAAACATCCGATGTCGACGCCGTTTTAATCCAGGACGACACGCGGCTGGGCAGAGGGCATGCAAAGATTGCGCTCCTTCACTTTTTGTATAAAGAAGGCGTTCAAGTATATACGCTTGCCCATAGAGGACAGCTTGAGCTTTCTGAAGCCGACTCAATGGTTTTGGAAATCGTCGGGATTGTGGAGGAATACCAGCGGAAAATACATAACCTGAAAATTAAAAGGGGCATGAAAAAAGCGGTCGAAAACGGCTACCGCCCGGAAAAGAACTTAAAAAACCGCGGCGGAGGAACCGGGAGGGAGCGGATTGAAGCGCCGCTTTCGGAAATCATCAGGCTGAGGGAAAACAAGCTGACATTTGCCGAAATAGCAGCCGTCCTGAGAGGTTTTGGATACAGCATTTCCAAAGCTACCGTCCACCGCCGCTATCAGGAATATATGGAGGACGGAGCAGCCGAATCTGTTGTCAAACGAGACTGAATTTAGTAGTATGAAGGTGAAACAAAACAAAGGAGTATATCATGATTTCTAAAGAGAAAATAGCCAGAATCAACGAGCTTGCCAAAAAATCAAAAACTGGCTCTTTAACAGACGAAGAAAAAGCCGAACAGCAAAAGCTGCGGCAAGAATATTTGAAGGGCGTCCGCGCATCTATGAAAAATACGTTGAAAAACGTGACGATTGTAGATCCTGAAGGCAACGATGTGACTCCCGAAAAGCTGAAAAAAGAAAAAGGGAACCGCAGGCTGCATTAATTTATGGGAATACGTCAATATCGTATTCCTTTTTTGTATATACTACAAATGACATTTGTTCACGATTTTTCATTCAGCTTTTGAGCTGAAATGGTTGTGAAAACCGATGTGTCGATTTATGATAAGAAAGTAGAGTACATACAGGAAGGGGATTAAAATGAAAACGATTGAATTAAAATCTGTGGCAACGATACGAACATTATCTATAGATGCCATTGAAAAAGCAAAATCCGGCCATCCGGGTATGCCGATGGGAGCTGCTCCGATGGCTTACACGCTTTGGACGAAAATGATGAATGTGAACCCTGAAAATCCAAACTGGTTCAACAGAGACCGCTTTGTGCTGTCTGCGGGACACGGTTCGATGCTTTTGTACAGCATGCTTCATTTAAGCGGCTATGACGTTTCAATGGAAGACTTGAAGAATTTCCGCCAATGGGACAGCAAAACGCCGGGGCATCCTGAATACGGACATACTCCCGGGGTTGATGCGACGACCGGTCCGCTCGGCCAAGGAATCGCAATGGCAGTCGGCATGGCGCTTGCAGAACGCCATCTTGCGGAAACTTACAATCGTGACAAATATCGTGTCGTTGACCATTATACATACAGTATTTGCGGTGACGGAGACTTAATGGAAGGAATCTCTTCAGAAGCAGCTTCCCTTGCAGGCCATCTGAACCTCGGCCGTTTAATCGTGCTGTACGATTCCAACGATATTTCCCTTGACGGAGATCTTGACCGCTCATTCTCCGAAAATGTGAAGCAGCGCTTTGAAGCGATGAACTGGGAAGTCCTTTATGTTGAGGATGGAAACAATATTGCCGAAATCACTGCAGCGGTTGAGAAAGCAAAGCAAAATGACAAACAGCCGACATTGATCGAAGTAAAAACGACGATCGGCTTCGGTTCTCCAAATCGGGCTGGAACGTCAGGCGTTCACGGTGCTCCGCTCGGCGCAGAAGAGGCTAAACTGACGAAAGAAGCATATGAGTGGACATATGAAGAAGATTTCCATGTTCCTTCCGAAGTGTACGAACACTTTAATGAAACGGTGAAAGAACCGGGCAAACGCAAAGAACAGGAATGGAACGAGCTGTTCGCCGAATATAAGAAAGCTTATCCTGAGCTTGCCGGGCAGCTTGAATTAGGTATTAACGGAGAACTTCCGGCAGATTGGGATCAAGATATTCCTGTCTATGAAAAAGGAAGCAGCCTTGCTTCCCGAGCTTCTTCAGGAGAAGTATTGAACGGAATCGCAAAAAGAGTGCCGTTTTTCTTCGGAGGATCTGCCGATTTGGCCGGTTCTAATAAAACAACGATCAAAAACGGCGGAGATTTTTCAGCGAAGGACTATGCCGGCAGAAACATTTGGTTCGGTGTCCGCGAATTTGCCATGGGCGCTGCTTTAAACGGAATGGCTCTCCATGGCGGTCTGCGGGTGTTTGCGGGTACATTCTTCGTCTTCTCAGACTACTTGAGACCGGCGATCCGTCTTGCCGCATTAATGGGGCTTCCGGTCACATACGTATTTACCCATGACAGCATCGCTGTGGGTGAAGACGGACCGACGCACGAACCGATTGAACAGCTTGCATCGCTTCGCGCCCTTCCTAACTTGTCTGTCATGAGACCTGCGGACGGTAACGAAACGGCCGCTGCATGGAAGCTTGCGCTGCAATCGAAAAGCCAGCCGACTGCGCTTGTCTTGACGCGTCAAAACCTGCCGACGATCGATCAGTCTGCTGAGGCGGCATATGAAGGCGTGGAAAAAGGAGCCTATGTCGTATCAAAATCTCAAAATGAAAAACCTGCGGCTATCCTGCTTGCGAGCGGATCAGAGGTCGGACTTGCGATCGACGCCCAAAGCGAACTTCGGAAAGAAGGCATTGATGTATCTGTCGTCAGCGTTCCGTCTTGGGACCGCTTTGACAAACAGTCAGACGAGTACAAAAACGCCGTTCTTCCTTCTGACGTGACGAAGCGCCTTGCCATTGAAATGGGCTCTCCGCTTGGATGGGAAAGATACACAGGCACTGAAGGGGACATTCTCGGAATCGACCGATTCGGCGCATCTGCCCCTGGCGAAACGATTATGAAGGAATACGGTTTTACGGCTGAAAACGTAGCAGACCGCGTGAAAAAACTGTTGCAGAAATAATGTAAGGTGATATAGAAAAGAGAATGATCAGTCCAATCATTCTCTTTTCTTTGTTTTCGACAAAATTAGTCCCTTCTCTTATCATCATCAGACAATTATTTCTCTCCCCCTTTTGTATAATAGAAGGCATATCATCAGAATCGTGATACAAGGGGGATGGGACAGGGATGGAACGCCATTATTACACGTATTTGATTGAAGAGGAGTTTGCGAGCCACTATTTCGGAAAGGAATCTGTCATGTTCAAACTTTTCTATGATTATCATTGGACAAGCCCTGAGGAAAAAAAGTCACAGCTTGCGGCTAAGCAAATCGAGTATATTACAAAGCCGATTCCGGTTTCCCATATTCACAAAAGGCTTAAAATGAACCTCAGCAGGGAGGACTATACACAGGTCGACTGCATATATCGGCTGCTCGTCCCTGAGGGAAGCGCTTCCTTTATCATGAAAGACCAATATATCGAAATTCTGGCAAACGGCAAATTCGATGCCGAAACCGTCTTTTTTGAAATATTGAGGAAAGTGAGCCCTTGCTTTCTCGCGATGGATTTTGGTATGGAACGATACGGGTGGCTCAACCCTGTAAAAGAAAGAAATTTTATTTAAAAGAAAGAATTTGGACTGTAAATGTTGTATAATAGCCTTTGGTTTAGTACACTTTATACGAGACAACATGAAGGAGGAAATTAAATGGATTTATGGGTTGTCATCCTGGTGGGCGTTTTGGCTTTGCTCGCAGGTGTTGCACTAGGATTTTTTATCGCTCGTAAATATATGATGAACTATTTGAAAAAAAATCCGCCAATTAATGAACAAATGTTACGCATGATGATGATGCAGATGGGCATGAAGCCGTCCCAAAAGAAAATTAATCAAATGATGAAAGCCATGGAAAATCAAACGAAATAATGCGAATGCGATTATGACATAGAAGAAACATGGTTATAAAATAAAAAACCCGCTTTTTTTGGGTTTTTTATTTTGATCTATAATTATTGTGTGCTGCCGCTCAGCGATAGTTTTTGGTATTCTAAAAGAAGGATATCAAGCTGCTGGCTGTGCTGAATGGTAATATTTGATGTCATGCCATTTGTCATGACAATTTGCAGCAACTCTTTTCTTTTTTCCTCAATTTCATAAAGCAGGTTTTCTTTCATCACAGGAATTTATCCTTTCTTCTGTATATCATCTTTTCTGATGCCTACTAAATGCTATTATATCCATATATAGGTTTCTTTTCAATTCAAAAGGCAGGAAGGGTAAATAGCCGAAAATCGATTATATAAAGAAATTCGGAAAGACTATATCTTTTTTGGTGATATGTTGGAAAATTGAAATGTAATTGTCATAGTAGATGTTTTTCTTGCATGATATTCCTGTAAATGGAAGGGAGAAAGAGAATGACAGATATTAATTATGTTCTGGCTTTCGGCGCAGGATTCCTATCTTTTATTTCGCCTTGCTGCCTGCCGCTGTATCCGGCATTTTTATCCTATATCACCGGCGTCAGCATGAGTGACATTCATTCGGACAGAATGATGCTGCAAAAAAGAAGCCTGCTGCACACGGTCTTTTTCCTGATCGGATTTTCGGTTATTTTTGTTGCCTTAGGCTACAGTACATCGCTTGTCGGCTCCTTTTTTAAGGATTACCACAATTTGATCAGGCAGCTTGGAGCCATATTGATCATTTTTTTCGGTTTTGTCACATTGGGCGTGTTTAAGCCTGAATTTTTAATGAAAGAGAGGCGGCTTCACTTTAAAAACAAGCCGGGCGGTTTGCTGGGCTCCGTCGGCATTGGGATGGCTTTTGCGGCCGGCTGGACGCCGTGTACGGGTCCGATATTAGCTGCCGTAATCGCGCTGGCCGGGACCAATCCGGTATCTGCGGTGCCGTATATGCTGCTGTATGCACTCGGATTCAGCCTGCCTTTTTTGCTTCTGTCCTTTTTTATCTCAAAAGTTAAATGGCTCAGGAAGCATCAGCTTCTGATCATGAAGATCGGAGGCGCTGCGATGATTTTGATCGGAATCCTCCTGTTTTTTGACTGGATGACGAAAATTATCATCGTATTATCGGAGCTGTTTGGCGATTTTAGAGGATTTTAGGATCTTTTTTAGAGGGTGGCCGTTTTTGTTATAATAAACTGGACTGTGATATTGGAGGGGAGTATGACAAGGGTTTTAATTGTTGATGATGCAAAATTCATGAGAGATAAAATAAGGGGAATTCTCGAGGCGGAAGATTTTCCTGTCGCAGGGGAAGCCGAAAATGGCGAGGAGGCTGTATTGCTGTATGAAGAGCTCAGACCGGACCTTGTCATCATGGATATTACGATGCCTGTGAAAAACGGAATCGAAGCGTTAAAGGAAATGATTCAAATCGAGCCGAAGGCAAAGGTGATTATGTGCACGGCCATGCGTCAGCAGCGGATCGTCGTAGAGGCGATTGAGGCCGGCGCAAAAGACTTTATCGTCAAGCCTTTTGAGGAAGCAAAAGTAATGGAAGCCATTCGGCTTGTGCTCGGGAAAGCGTAAACGAAGGTAACCCGCGGGAATGGTTTTTTTCTGCGTTTTGGAGTATAGTATACAGTAGAAAAATTTGCAAAAATATAAAGGGATGATACTTTATGATGATTGTAGTTTCATCTATGCTTGCCGTTGTGATGGCCGTCGTTGTCATGGCTGTCAGAATCAAGTCATCTGAAAAACCGGCTACGGCCAAAAAAATTATATTGCCGCCGATTTTTATGAGCACAGGCGCATTGATGTTTTTATTTCCGATGTTTCACGTTACAGGCGCAGAATTTTTGGAAGCCATTACTGTAGGGATGATTTTTTCGATTTTCTTGATTAAAACGTCAAAATTCGAAATCAGGGAAGATAAAATTTATTTGAAGCGTTCCAAAGCCTTTGTATTTATTTTGATCGGTCTTCTTTTGATCAGAATCGTCATGAAAAGCATTTTGAGCACATCAATCGACTACGGGGCTTTAAGCGGAATGTTTTGGATCCTTGCATTTGGGATGATCGTTCCGTGGCGGATCGCCATGTATTTATCCTTCAGAAAGCTTTCAAACCAACTGGAAGCGTCAAACAATATGCAGATCAATTAAAGCAAAACCTTTCCGTTTATCAGGAAAGGTTTTATTTTATTTAAAAAGCGCCTGGTACGGGGAGTGGTCAATATTTTTTTCCTTCAAGCGTTTGAGCAGAAACTTATGATCCCTTTTCGGGGTAGCCAGTATATAGCCTCTGACGATTAAGTCCTGGTCGATCGAACCGGCGTTTTCTTTTAAAGCCAGCTCGCCGATTTTTCCGGCGATTTTCGCTTTCGCTGTGTCGCGAAACAGCTCGGGAACCGGAGACACCAGCTCTTCAAGCAGCTCTTTTTCTTCCTGCTTCCACATGTGCCTCGTCTTCTCAATGTAGTAGTCCTGCCAGTCAAGCTCTGACTTTCCGTCCTCTTTTGGAAGACGTTTTAAAAATTTGCGAAACATAAAAAATCCGCCGATCGATAAAAGGACGATCATCGTGACGATCCACAGCAGCATCAGCCATAAAAACCAACCTTCAAGCATCTATCATCACTCCTTTATCTACAGACTATTGTACATGAACCTATTTTAGAAGAACATAGAAAAAATAATATAAATTGGCGGCATCCGTCTAATCAAAAGAGCCGCTAGAACATAGTCTATCGTATAGCAATTCTCTTTTTCGGCCATGGAGGATTGCTAGAGGATATTTGACGGGTGAACGGAAAAACCCCGGCACGGGCTAAGCGTCGCGAAGCCTGCCGGGGTCCTTTTTATTCATGAAAAGGAATATGAAAAGAAACGGATGTTTCATCTTTGTTTGCTTGTTTGCTGATTTTAACGGTAAGGATTTGATTTTTGCATTCGGTTTCAATCTGCTTGTCATTCAGAAAAAAAGGAAGCATCATCGTTTTTTCGTACTCCTGTTCGTCTGATATGACGGCAAGTTTGAAATCATAACCGGAAAACGTGATGCGCAGGCTGCGGGGGGTGACGTTTGACAATTCTGTTTCAATAATATATTCGGTACTTGTCTCATACAGATCAATGGGAAGGGTTTCATCGTACAGGACAAAGGGGTCATCAAAAAACTGCTTCATCCATTCCTCTTCAAAATCAGAGGAATCGAACTGTTTTGCATTTGTCATTGAAGCATTCCTCCATACCTAGCCTTCATGATAAGGTATGCTTCACTTTGAATACTTGTGAAAAGGGAAACGCCTGCGCCGGCATAAGCCTGTCCGCAGGCGTTTGCGATTACATATCGTGATGCGAGTTGTGTTTTTGCCTTGTGTGGTTACGGTTTTTCACCTTTTTGCTTCCGTCCAAAGGTTCCGGCTGCTGGCCTGCTTGAGCTCCCTTCGGCGCGTTTTTGCGCATATCTTTGCCGTCGTTTTTATTCGTCAATATTCCCGACCTCCTGTTTTGGGTTTTATTGATTCGTTTTGCGCTTTTTATTGTTTTGGCGTTCGGCTTCGGTCAGGATGTGCTGGTCATCCTCAATGTAGCCGGCGCCGTTTCCTTGCCTTTTCGCATTGTTCATTCCGGGAATGACATGATTTGCTTTTCGCTTTGACAATGCTATCACCTCAGGCTGTAGTATATCCGCGTTCCCGCCTTTGTATAAAAAAATGTATTTCCAGTAAAATAAACTTTTTCACAAGCATAAGGCATTCTTATTGAATTTAATAAAAACATTGATATTTACTTATGTTTAAAATTGTTTTAAGATTAAATTGTGAGAAAATTGTGGTGAAATATGCCGGTTTTTCTGGTATATGATCTTGATCTTTAAAGGGGGATTTTGGAGAAATGGCGAAACAGCAGCAAATCGCAAAAAAAGACGCTTTTCAGTCAAGAAAAACGTTTACTGTACACGGCAAAACGTACAGCTATTATTCTTTAAAAGCATTAGAGGATCAAGGAATTGGAAAAGTGTCGAAATTGCCTTATTCCATCAAGGTCCTGCTGGAATCTGTACTTCGTCAAGTCGACGGAAGAGTCATCACAAAGGAGCACGTTGAAAATTTAGCAAAATGGGGCACTGCTGAATTAAAAGACCTTGATGTTCCTTTTAAACCTTCCCGGGTTATTTTACAGGATTTCACCGGTGTTCCTGCCGTAGTAGACCTCGCTTCATTGCGCAAAGCAATGGCGCAAGTCGGCGGAGATCCGGACAAAATTAATCCGGAAATCCCGGTTGACCTTGTCATTGATCACTCCGTACAGGTTGACAAAGCGGGTACCGATGATGCGCTGACTGTCAACATGGATCTTGAATTTGAAAGAAACGCAGAACGTTATAAATTTTTAAGCTGGGCGAAAAAAGCGTTTAACAACTATCAAGCCGTTCCGCCTGCAACAGGTATCGTCCACCAGGTAAACCTTGAGTATTTGGCGAATGTCGTACATGCCGTCGAAGAAGACGGAGAAATCGTCACTTACCCTGATACGCTCGTCGGAACAGACTCTCATACGACGATGATCAACGGAATCGGCGTTCTCGGCTGGGGTGTCGGCGGAATTGAAGCCGAGGCAGGCATGCTTGGACAGCCTTCTTATTTCCCTGTGCCTGAAGTCATCGGAGCGAAACTCGTCGGCAAGCTTCCAAACGGCACGACGGCAACGGATCTTGCGTTGAAAGTGACGCAGGTTCTCCGCGAAAAAGGCGTTGTCGGCAAATTTGTCGAATTCTTCGGACCGGGTGTGGCTGAGCTGCCGCTTGCAGACCGAGCGACGATCGCCAACATGGCTCCAGAATACGGCGCAACATGCGGTTTCTTCCCGGTTGATGAAGAGGCGCTTGAATACATGAGATTAACCGGCCGCGATGAAGAGCATATTGCGGTAGTAAAAGAATATTGCCGACAAAACGGTCTGTTCTACACGCCTGATCAGGAAGATCCTGTATTTACAGATATCGTTGAAATCGACTTGTCAAAAGTTGAAGCAAACCTTTCAGGTCCGAAGCGTCCTCAGGATTTAATCCCGCTTTCCGACATGAAGGAAACGTTCCACAAGCATTTGGTCAGCCCTGCGGGCAACCAAGGTTTTGGTTTGGAAGCTTCTGAAGCGGACAAAGAAATCAAGTTTGCGCTTGGAAACGGCGAAGAAGCCGTTATGAAAACGGGTGCAATCGCGATTGCGGCAATCACGAGCTGTACAAATACGTCAAACCCGTACGTATTGATCGGAGCGGGACTCGTTGCCAAAAAAGCGGTGGAACTCGGCTTAACAGTACCTAACTATGTGAAGACATCCCTTGCACCGGGTTCTAAAGTCGTTACAGGCTATTTGGTCAATTCAGGACTTCTTCCTTATTTGCGCGAGCTTGGATTCAACATCGTCGGATACGGCTGTACAACATGTATCGGAAACTCCGGACCGCTTGCGCCGGAAATCGAAAAAGCGGTAGCAGAGAACGATCTCTTGATTACGTCCGTTCTTTCCGGAAACCGTAACTTTGAAGGACGGATTCACCCGCTTGTCAAAGGAAACTATCTCGCGTCTCCGCCGCTTGTCGTCGCATATGCGCTGGCTGGAACCGTTGACATCGATTTGAAAAATGAGCCGATCGGGGTCGGTAAAGACGGACAGAAGGTCTACTTCAACGACATTTGGCCGACGATGGACGAAATTAATACGGTCGTCAAACAAACCGTTACACCTGAGTTGTTCAGAAAAGAATATGAGCGCGTCTTCGATGACAATGAACGCTGGAATGCGATCGAAACAACGGATGAAGCCCTTTACAAATGGGACGAAGAATCGACTTACATTCAAAACCCGCCGTTCTTTGAAAATATGTCAGTTGAGCCGGGAATTGTTGAGCCGCTCAAAGGCTTGCGCGTTGTCGGCAAATTCGGAGACTCCGTCACAACAGACCATATTTCTCCTGCGGGAGCAATCGGAAAAGATACGCCGGCCGGCAAATATCTGCAGGAAAAAGGCGTTTCACCTAGAGATTTCAACTCATATGGTTCACGCCGGGGCAACCATGAAGTCATGATGAGAGGTACATTCGCCAACATCAGAATCAAAAACCAGATTGCTCCGGGAACAGAAGGCGGATATACAACATATTGGCCTACAGGTGAAGTCATGTCCATTTATGATGCATGCATGAAGTATAAAGAAAGCGGCACAGGTCTCGTCGTCATCGCCGGAAAAGATTACGGAATGGGATCTTCACGCGACTGGGCGGCAAAAGGAACGAACCTTCTCGGCATTAAAACGGTCATCGCCGAGAGCTTTGAAAGAATCCACAGAAGCAACCTCGTTCTCATGGGCGTTCTTCCGCTTCAATTCAAAGAGGGAGAAAACGCGGAGACACTCGGTTTGACAGGAAAAGAAACGATTGAAGTGGATGTGAATGAAACAGTGCGTCCGCGCGATCTTGTTCCGGTAAAAGCGACAAGCGAAGACGGAACGGTGAAATCGTTTGAAGCCGTCGTACGCTTTGACAGCGAAGTCGAAATTGACTATTACCGCCACGGCGGAATCCTGCAAATGGTTCTCCGTAATAAAATGAAACAGTAGTCTGTGTGTCAGGAAGAGAGAGCGATTGCTTTCTCTTCTTTTTTCAGGTGCACATGCCTTAATTCTTGGAGGATATCGATGATTAAAAAATCGCTGGCAATCACCTTCCTTCTTCTGTTGGCCGGTTTTGCGGTTTGGAATTTTGCAATGCACAAGGAAGCTGAAATCGGGATTGAAAAGGGAGAAAAAGCGCCGGATTTTACGCTTCCCTCTTTAAAAGGCGGAGAGGATGTCTCGTTATCCGACTTTAAAGGAAAAAAAGTGCTGCTCAATTTTTGGGCGACGTGGTGCAAGCCTTGCAGAACTGAGATGCCCGATATGCAGCAGCTTCAAAATGAGCATCGGGATATAACCGTACTGGCCGTTAATTTCACTTCATCGGAGAAAAACCGCAAGACGGTTGAAGCGTTTGCCGACAGCCTTGCGTTAACATACCCGATCGTTCTTGACCAAGAAGGAATCAATGCAAAATACGGGATTTTTTCCTATCCGATGACATTTATTATAAATGAAAGCGGTATCATAGAAGACATCGTCCTAGGAACGATAACAAAAAAAGAAATGGAAGAAAAGCTGGGATTATAAAAATCCCGGCTTTTTGCTTATATTGCAAAAAAAATGGCGAAAATGAAAATCATCTGGAGGTGATTCAAAATGAAAAAGACACATCGGCGCACATTTGAAGAACTTGTCTCAGAAAACAAAAAAGAGCTTTTGACCAACCAGGAGTTTCTCGACCGGCTTGAAGACAAGCTTGAAGAGAAGTTCAGGTTGAAGTAACTTTTTAAAATTTAGGTTCATGTTTGCGCCTCTTTTTGAGAATCCTAATGCTTAAAAGGAGGGATAGACATGCCGAGAGAGCATGACAAACAGGCGAAATTTGCCCCGAGCCACCTTGGGACAAAGCCGGTTGAATATAAGCGCAATAAAGGTAAGAAGATGCACGATAAATCAGGTGAAACGCCGATTATCATGCAGACAAAAGGCGAATAACTGCTAAAAAGGAGGCAATACGAATGATGGAAAACGGGCAGAAGCACAACCCCGATGACAGAAGCGACAACGTTGAAAAGCTTCAGGATATGGTTCAGAATACGATCGAAAACATCGAGGAATCAGAAGAGCAGCTGTCCTTTGCAAGCGGTGAAGAACAGCAGCAGATCCGCGAAAAAAATGAACGCCGAAATGAAAGCATTGAGGCGATGCGCAGCGAAATTCAAGATGAAGCCGATGCTAGGGAAAAAGGATATGATCAATAAACCAGGGCAACCTGGTTTTTTGCATGCGGCGGATCGGAAAAGCCGCCATTCGTGTTTTTACCGGCTGCTTATGCTAAAATGGGATTACATTTTTTGATAAGGGAGTAGAGAATTTTGTACGTCTCAAAAAAAGAAATCGAAGTTCGGTACGCCGAAACAGACCAAATGGGGGTCGTCTACCACGCGAATTATCTTGTTTGGATGGAGGTTGGGCGGACGGCATTGATTAAAGACCTCGGCTTTTCCTATGCTAAAATGGAAAAAGACAATGTCTTGTCGCCTGTCGTCGATGTCAACGTTCGATACATAAAGCCGCTTCGCTATGGAGAAACCGCGACCGTACATACATGGATTGAAGAATACAACGGTTTTAAAACGGTTTACGGCTATGAGATTTTAAACCCGGAAGGAGAAACGGCCGTAAAAGGGACAAGCTCGCACATTTGCGTTGACCGCGACAGTTTTAAGCCGCTTCAGTTCCGGAAGCTTTATCCGGAGTGGCATCAGGCATACGAAGAGGCCAAAAAGTAAATGGCCTTCGGAATCAAGAGACAGGAGCTGAATGAATGGAAGCGTGCGGTCCAAAACGGCGAGATAGCGTTTTTAACTCACTACTGGATCGATGACAGGTTTCCGGATTCCCGCACTGTGACAAAAGCTGGCTGCCAAAACATCGAAAAGCTTGCCGCATGGGGAGAGCAGTACGGTCTCAAAAAAGAATGGATCGATCAAAGAAGCGGATTTCCCCACTTTGATTTAATCGGCCAAAAGCAAATCGAGATTTTAACAAAAGAAAAGCAGTTCAGCCATATCAAACGTTTCCGGCTCGAAGAACGATGATGAACCTGAACAAAAAAAGAACGCTTCATAGAGCGTTCTTTTTTACTGATATTCAAACACCGGTTCTTCAGCGGACGCGTTATAGGTCACACGCAAATCATGGTTGTCAAAGTACCAAATATCGCTTTCCTCAATGAAAAACGTAATGCCGTCCGCTTCGGCGCTTGCTCCGATTTGCTGCGGCTCATCTTTCGATACCCCGAGGGAAAATCCTTTTTGAACGTTGCTGCATCCGCCGTAACGGACGAAGAAGCGGACTTGGTCTCCTTTTTTCAGGTCAAGCTCGTCCTTGTACCACTTAAGCGCCTCTTCATTAATGTGCAGTTTCACGAGAAAAGCACTCCTTTTTTATGGATTGTTATATCTAGTATATAATAATTTGGATTGTTCATAAACATATCATGTTCTGTCAGCGGTTTTTGCCTGACATCCATTTGATTTTCGGCTCGGTTTTGTTAAAAATTCTCTTGATGTTCGTTCTGTGTCTGTAAATGACAAATACCGTAAGAACGACGACGACCGCCACCAAAAAAAGATCCTTTGTGAACAGACTGTATATCGTCGTATACAGGCCGGTTAAAATAGAAGACAGCGATACGTACTTGGTAATGAACAAAAACAGAAAGAACACCGCGACCATTGTGAGAAACAGGATAGGCTCATAGCACAGCATCACGCCTCCTGAGGTAGCGACCGCTTTTCCCCCTTTAAATTTTGCGAAAACGGGGAACATGTGCCCGATGACGGCTGCTACGCCGGCCAGCAAAGGATGGACATCGACGTGCAGGACGGCGGGCAAAAAAGCGGCAAGCGTTCCTTTTAAGATATCGGCAGCGATGACGATCGAACCCGCTTTGACTCCAAGCGTACGAAAAGCGTTGGTGGCTCCGAGGTTTCCGCTGCCGTGTTCTCTGATATCGATTCCTTTGGCAGCTTTACCCACAATCAAGCCGGATGGAATGCTGCCGAGTAAATAGGCTAAAATCAATAATAAAGCAATTAACATTTCATTTCTCCTTTTTTGATGATCCCTACTCTTTATTTTAACACGAGAGGCACCCTTCATGGCGGCTTTTGTTAAATAGCACCGTATATATCATACAGGATAATGCGCTTTAATCCTATTAAAACTTTGTATATCCTGTATGTTTTCATGTAAACTGAATATAAAAGGAGCTGATGCGGAATGGAAAATCCAACGAAACAGGAGATCAAAAACATTCTTGAGAACAGCAGACGAATTGCGGTCGTCGGCCTTTCGGCCAATCCGGAGAGAACCTCCTATATGGTATCAAAAGCGATGCAGGATGCAGGGTATGAAATCATCCCGGTTAATCCGACCATCGACGAAGTGCTCGGGGTGAAAGCTGTTGCTTCGCTAAAGGATATCGAGGGGCACGTCGATATCGTGAATGTGTTCAGAAGATCCGAGCATCTTCCGGAAGTAGCCAAGGAGTTTTTGGAAATTGACGCTGACGTGTTTTGGGCGCAGCAGGGACTTGTCAATGAAGAAGCGTATCAGTTGCTCAATGAAAAGGGCTATACAGTTGTGATGGATTTGTGCATAAAAGTAGCCCATGCATTGACCAAATCGGCTTAAAAAAGACAAAAATCCTTGAAATGACAAGGATTTTTGTCTTTTTTATTCAAGAATATGTTTGCGATTTGTTGTGAAACAGATACAATAAGTCTTGGACAGTTTTTTTAAGAACGATTTTCCAATCGCACCTGCGCCGCCTTGTGCTGCATCAGGAGATTCGTGTAAAATAACGGTTGTGCCAACAGCCGCATTATTTTTGACATTTTTCTGACAACACTTGAAGCGATGCGGGGAAATCAGCCGGATATCGCTTTGATTTATATATTAGAGTGTGTATTATTCTTTATAAGCAATGTTTGATGTTTGAAAGGGGTTTATGCATTTGGTTAAAAAACAGCAGGTTGACTATAATGATGATTCCATTCAGGTGCTCGAAGGCCTTGAAGCGGTCAGAAAGCGCCCCGGCATGTACATCGGTTCAACGGACAGCCGCGGCCTGCACCACCTCGTATACGAAATCGTCGACAACTCCGTCGATGAAGTCCTTGCAGGGTACGGGGATCACATTATAGTAAAAATACATAAAGACAACAGCATTTCGGTGCAGGACAGAGGCCGGGGAATGCCGACAGGAATGCATAAGCTCGGCAAACCGACTCCTGAAGTCATTTTGACCGTGCTTCACGCCGGAGGAAAATTCGGCCAAGGCGGCTATAAAACGAGCGGCGGCCTTCACGGCGTCGGAGCATCTGTCGTAAACGCCCTGTCCGAATGGCTGACCGTAACGATCGAACGGGACGGCAATATATACAGGCAGCGCTTCGAAAACGGCGGGAAACCGGCGACATCCCTTGAAAAAATCGGAACGACGAAAAAAACCGGCACTCTGACTCATTTCAAGCCGGATCCGAAGATGTTCAGCACGACAACGTATAACTTTGAAACGCTTGCGGAACGGCTGAGAGAATCCGCCTTTTTATTAAAAGGCTTAAAAATTGAATTGATCGATGAACGCCACCAAGTACACGAAACGTTTCTTTACGAAAATGGGATTGAAGCTTTTGTCGCATATTTAAATGAAGAAAAAGACACATTGTCTGAAGTGGTGTCGTTTGAAGGAGAGCATAACGGAATCGAAGTCGATTTCGCATTTCAATTCAATGACGGCTATTCTGAAAACATTCTTTCGTTTGTCAACAATGTCCGGACGAAAGACGGGGGAACCCATGAATCCGGCGCCAAGACGGCGATGACGCGGGCGTTCAACGAATATGCGAGAAAGGTGGCCCTTTTAAAAGAAAAGGACAAAAACCTAGAAGGCGCAGATATCCGGGAAGGGCTTGCGGCAATTGTGTCTGTCCGCATACCTGAAGAGCTTCTGCAGTTTGAAGGCCAGACAAAAGGAAAGCTCGGGACAAGCGAGGCGAGGTCTGCGGTGGATGCCATCGTCTCTGAACAGCTCGCATATTTTCTGGAGGAAAACAGAGATACGGCGACTTTGCTCGTCAAAAAAGCCATCAAAGCGGCACAGGCGAGGGAAGCCGCACGCAAAGCAAGGGAAGAGGCCAGAAGCGGAAAAAAAAGAAAGAAATCCGAAGCGACGCTCTCAGGCAAATTGACGCCGGCTCAGTCGAGAAATCCGGCCAAAAACGAATTGTACCTTGTAGAGGGGGATTCTGCGGGCGGCTCCGCCAAGCAGGGAAGGGACCGGAAATTCCAGGCCGTCCTGCCGCTTCGCGGAAAAGTCATCAACACAGAAAAAGCAAAGCTTGCCGACATCTTTAAAAATGAAGAGATCAATACGATTATTCATGCGATCGGCGGAGGCGTCGGCGCCGATTTTGACATCGAGGATATCAACTATGATAAAGTCATCATCATGACGGACGCCGACACAGACGGCGCCCATATCCAAGTGTTGCTGCTGACCTTCTTCTACCGCTATATGAAGCCTCTGATCGAGCACGGAAAAGTGTTTATTGCGCTTCCTCCGCTTTATAAAGTCAGCAAAGGCTCAGGCAGAAAAGAGATCATTGAATACGCTTGGTCTGACGAAGAAATGGACGATGTCCTGAAAAAGGTCGGAAAAGGATATACGATCCAGCGCTATAAAGGTCTCGGCGAAATGAACGCTGATCAGCTGTGGGAAACGACGATGAACCCGGAATCGCGGACGCTCGTCAGGGTGAAAATCGATGACGCTGCCCGCGTAGAACGGCGCGTGACGACACTAATGGGCGACAAAGTTGAACCGAGAAGAAAATGGATTGAAAAAAATGTCGCTTTCGGACTTGATGAAGACAGCAACATTCTGGAAAATGAGAACTTATCGGTCGCTGAGGAGGTTTAAATAGATGGCACAGCCAGAAGTATTTCATGATTTACCATTGGAAGATGTGATCGGCGACCGTTTTGGCCGATACAGTAAATACATCATTCAAGACCGGGCCCTGCCCGATGCGCGTGACGGACTGAAACCGGTGCAGAGGCGGATTTTGTATGCCATGCATGCCGAAGGAAACACACACGATAAAAATTTCCGCAAAGCAGCCAAAACGGTCGGTAATGTCATCGGGAACTACCATCCGCACGGAGACAGCTCCGTCTATGAAGCGATGGTCAGGATGAGCCAGGACTGGAAGGTCCGCAATGTGTTGATTGAAATGCACGGTAACAACGGAAGCATCGACGGAGACCCTCCGGCTGCGATGCGGTATACGGAAGCACGGCTCGCGCCGATCGCGGCGGAGCTATTGCGCGATATCGACAAGGATACGGTCGAATTCGTCCCAAACTTTGATGATACGAGCAAGGAGCCTGTCGTCCTTCCGGCGATGTTCCCGAATCTTCTCGTGAACGGATCGACCGGTATTTCAGCCGGCTATGCGACAGACATTCCGCCGCATCACCTCGGAGAAGTCATTGATGCCGTTATTAAGCGGATCGATTCACCGAACTGCAGTGTTGACGACCTTATGGAGTTCGTAAAAGGCCCCGATTTTCCGACAGGCGGAATCATCCAGGGAAAAGGGGGCATCAAAAAAGCTTATGAAACCGGAAAAGGAAAAATCATTATCAGGGGAAAAGCCGAGATTGAAACGATCAGAGGCGGACGCCAGCAAATCGTGATTACCGAAATTCCGTTTGAAGTCAATAAAGCAAACTTAGTGAAAAAAATGGATGAATTCAGGATTGATCGGAAGGTAGAAGGGATTTCAGAAGTCCGCGACGAGACGGACCGAACAGGCCTCAGAATCGTCATCGAGCTGAAAAAAGAAGCGGATGCGAAGGGCATCTTAAATTTCTTATACAAAAACACCGATTTGCAAGTCCCGTATAACTTCAACATGGTGGCCATTCATAACAGAAGGCCGATGCTGATGAATCTGACCTCGATTCTTGATGCCTACATCGGGCATCAAAAAGAAGTCATCACCAATCGTTCGCAGTATGAGCTCAAAAAAGCGAAGGAAAGGCATCATATTGTCGAAGGACTGATGAAAGCTCTGTCCATCCTGGATGAAGTCATTTCAACGATCCGCTCATCAAACGATAAGCGGGATGCCAAAAACAACCTGATCGACAAATTCGCTTTTACGGAGCCGCAGGCTGAAGCCATCGTTTCATTGCAGCTCTACAGATTAACGAATACAGATATCACGGCTTTACAGGAAGAGGCAAAAGAGCTTGACCAAAAAATAAAAGAGCTTGAAGCGATTCTCTCCAATGACAAAAAGCTGATGAAGGTCATCAAGGACAATCTGAAAAAGCTGAAAAAAGCCTATGCGGGCGAAAGACGGTCAGTGATCGAAGAAAAAATCGAAGAAATTAAAATTAATCTTGAAGTCATGGTAGCGGCGGAAGATGTGTATGTGACGGTGACGAAGGACGGCTATATCAAACGAACAAGCCAGAGATCGTTCGCCGCTTCAAACGGCCAGGATTTCGGCATGAAGGATACGGACCGCCTGCTCTGTCTATTGGAAATGAACACGACAGACGTGCTGCTGCTGTTTACGAACAAAGGAAGCTATGTCTACTGTCCTGTCCACCAGCTACCGGACATCAGATGGAAGGACTTGGGCCAGCACATTACGAATATCATTTCAATTGACAATGATGAATCCATCGTAAAAGCGATACCTGTCAAGGAATTTACAGACTCGGAATACCTCCTGTTTTTCACGAAAAACGGGATGGTGAAAAAAACCCCGCTTCTTCAATATAAAGCGCAGCGCTATTCTAAGGCGCTGGTCGCCTTGAATCTAAAAGGCGATGACGAAGTGGTGGATGTCCATGTCACAGATGGCACGAAAGACGTGTTCATCGCTACCCGCACAGGCTACGGCCTATGGTTTACAGAGGAAGAAATCAGCGTGGTCGGCGCCAGGGCGGCCGGCGTGAAAGGCGTGAACTTAAAGGACGGCGATTTTGTCGCTTCAGGACAGATTTTAGAGGAAACAGATGTCCTTGTCCTTGTAACGCAGCGCGGCTCTGTCAAGCGAATGAATCGCACCGAATTTGAAAAAACCTCACGAGCCAAACGCGGCGTTCTCATGCTGAGAGAGCTGAAGAAAAAGCCTCACCGCATCGCCGGGCTGCTCACATGCTCATATCATGACCAGATCATGATTCAGACTGAAAAGGGTGCCACAGAGGAGAGGCTTGTCAAAGAAATCAAGCTGCATGACCGGTACAGCAACGGATCATTTATCATAGATGAAGATGAGGCCGGGGAAGTAACGGATGTATGGATTAGCAAACATGAACAGGAGTGAAATCGACCTGTACCCTAATTGTAATTCAATATCTAGGGGTATCACCTATCAAGCCAACACCAGTGAATACTTAGAATAGAGCCATTTCTGCAAGAACGTTATGCTTCTTGCCTGTGACACAAGTAGACAACACCCATTTTCTGATTCGAAATTAAATAGTGATGAGTACATTAAAGTTCTCTCTGCTTAATTGATAAAGAGTAAAAACAACCCAGTCCATGTTCACGCCTTTAGTGAACATGGACTGGGTTTTCCTTACTACGCCAAGAATTATTGTACTTCTAACTCTTTTACAGTTTCGCCTTCAATTAACACCGGTTGATAATAGGTTTCGTTTGGCAAATCCTTCTTTCCTTGTAATTTCTTAATGACCCAATCAGCTGCATCGCGTCCCATTTGTTCTTGAGGGTGTGTCAATGTCGTTAGTTTGATATTCGCATTTTTGGCAATATACGAATTGTCCTGACCAACAATTGACAATTTGTCCGGAACAGAAATATTAAGTTGTCTGCATACATTTGCTACTTCCAACCCTACTTCGTCGTTATAGCAAACAATTGCAGTCAACACGTCTCTATTTTCATTTAGGAACTTCTTGAGGTTTGTGTATAGGTCCAGCTTCGTCTCCGTATTGTATGAAAGCACATGCTCCGGTTGAAATCGTAATTTGGCTTCGCCAAGCGCTTTTATATATCCCTTCATTCGATACTTTCCTTGTAAATCATCCTCTTTTGAAATAAGGCCGATTTGTGTATGTCCTTTTGATATTAATTCTTTTGTTGCGAGATAGCTAGACTGCACGTCATCGAGGCAAAGAAAAGGAACATCTAATTCTTCATAATAAGCATTGATCATGATGAAAGGAATATCCTGTTCCTTGAACGACAGGTAGTAAGCAATATTGGGATTGTATAGATTGCTTTTCGTAGGTTCAACAATCAAACCGTCTACGCCAAATGACAACATCATTTCCAAAGCTTTTTTTTCTTGTTCGACATCATTATTTGTACTAGCTAATAGCAACGAATAATTAGCCTCATTCAATCTCCCTTCAATTCCACGAATAATGGAGGGGAAAATGTAGTCAGAAATGTAGGTCGTGATTACACCGATTGTTTTATTATTGGAATTCCCGCCAGATTTTGATTGATACTGGTTACTAACATAAGTGCCAGACCCTTTTTCACTTCTTAAGAATCCCTCGTTCGATAGTTCTAAAATGGCCTTTCGAACAGTGTGCCGGCTAACTTTGTACTCTTCTTGTATGGCGGATTCAGTAGGGATTTGTTCTCCTACGCTGTAAACTCCTGAAAGAATTTTGCTTTTTATATCATCGATGATGACTTTATACTTTGGTTTCATTTCACTCACTTCTTTCATAGTTGTTCGCATTCTAATTTTTAAAATTGAATTATTTGTGTGGACATATTTTATCATGGCTTTGAATGAATTAAAAGATTCCACCTTATTTTCGTGAAAATTAAAAGCAATTATAATTTTTTATGTTATACAAATACCTTTTATTATAAACATTAAAAGAAAAACAACAGAAATATCGTTGTGATATTTATATGAACATATATTATTTTGATTGACAAATGTACGTACAAAAAATATACTTAGGTTGTTCATAAAGTTAAGCGAAAAGGAAAATGCCTTCTTTCGATTAATTTTGAAATCGCTATCAGAGAGGGGATCAACGTGAAAACGAGCCGAGTAAACATCAAACAAGCGATAACTGAGGGAGAAACATCCCTTGGAATCGAATTCGGATCCACACGTATTAAAGCAGTGTTGATTGATAGTAGTTTTGAAACAATCGCATCTGGAAGCTATGAGTGGGAAAACCTCTTGGAAGATGGAATTTGGACGTACAACTTAGTAGATATTATCACTGGATTACAAACAGCTTACAGTGAAATGAAGAAAAAAGTTGAACGAAATTATGGTATCACCATTCGCAAAATTGGTTCTATTGGATTTTCTGCAATGATGCATGGGTATATGGCTTTTGACAACACAGGGGAGCTGCTTGTTCCGTTTCGAACTTGGCGTAACTCAACAACCAGTGCTGCAGCAAAAGAATTAACTGATAAATTTCAATTCAATATCCCTGAACGGTGGAGCATTGCTCACCTGTATCAAGCAATATTAAATGAAGAGAAGCATTTGCCTCGCATTGATTATATCACCACTTTAGCCGGGTACATTCACTGGTTGCTGACTGGCAATAAAGCAATCGGCATTGGAGATGCTTCTGGCATGTTCCCGATTGATGAATCAACGCAAAATTACAATGAATCGATGGTCAGGCAGTTTGATGAACTGATTTCGATCAAGGGCTATCCTTGGAAGCTGAAGGATATTCTTCCTAAAGTTTATATTTCAGGCGAGCAAGCAGGTGAATTAACCGAAATTGGTGCAAAAATTCTGGATCAATCAAAAAATTTACAACCAGGCATTCCAATTTGTCCACCGGAAGGCGATGCTGGAACAGGAATGGTTGCTACGAATAGTGTGAGGAAACGCACTGGAAACATCTCAGTAGGAACTTCAGTTTTTGCCATGATTGTATTAGATAAAGAACTGTCAAAAGTGTATCCGGAAATTGATTTGGTAACAACACCAAACGGCAGTCCAGTTGGAATGGTTCATGCGAATAACTGCTCAAGTGATATTAATGCTTGGTTGGGATTGTTCCGTGAATTTTTTGAGGCAATGGGACAAAAGGTTGAAACGAATAAATTATTCGAAGTGATGTTAAATAAAGCTTTGGAAGCTGACTCAGATGGCGGTGGTTTACTTAGCTACGGTTATTTCTCCGGTGAAAATATCACAGGATTAGAAAAAGGCCGGCCGTTATTTGTCCGCTCGCCAGAGAGTCATTTCAATTTAGCAAACTTCATGCGGACCCACCTTTTTACAGCTTTTGGTGCTTTGAAAGTCGGAATGGATATTTTGACAAAAGAAGAAAATGTTGCAATTGACAGCATTGTAGCTCACGGCGGTTTATTCAAAACCCCTCTTGTTGGGCAAAAAATTGTTGCAGCTGCAATGAATGCCCCAGTATCAGTTATGGCAACAGCCGGAGAAGGCGGTGCATGGGGAATGGCTATTCTTGCTTCTTACATGATGAACAAAGATCAAGAAGAAAGCTTAGAGGACTTCCTCGACAAAAAAGTCTTTAAAGAGGATGAGGGGCAAGAAATTTACCCTGATCAATTAGATGTGGAAGGATTTGAAGCATTTATCGAACGGTACAAAAAAGGTTTAATGATTGAGCAGGCTGCTGTAGATCATTTGATTTTATGAGTGGAAAGACGGAGGGATTGACGTGTTAGAACAACTGAAAGAAGAAGTATTTCAAGCAAATTTGGACTTGCCTAAATATGGACTCGTGAAATACACATGGGGAAATGCAAGTGCCATTGACCGTGAAACGGGTTTATTCGTTATCAAACCCAGCGGTGTTGATTATGAAACGATGAAAGCTAATGATATGGTGGTTGTTGATCTAGACGGCAATGTTGTTGAAGGAGAGTTAAGGCCTTCATCAGATACAGCGACTCATGCAGTACTTTATAAGCATTACCCCGAAATTGGAGGAATTGTACACACCCATTCAACTTGGGCGACAATCTGGGCACAAGCAGGCCTTGATGTTCCAGCGATGGGGACAACTCATGCAGACACATTCTATGGTTCCGTACCATGTGCCCGTTACTTGACACAAGAGGAGATTGATCGTGGTTATGAAGCAGAAACAGGTCATGTAATTATCGAAACATTTGAAGAGCGTGGGTTAGATATTTTAGCTGTTCCTGGTGTCTTGCTTCATGGTCATGGTCCATTTACTTGGGGCAAAGATGTAAAATCAGCAGTATTGAATAGTGTGGTGTTGGACGAAGTTGCGAAAATGAATTTATTTACACGAGAATTAAATCTTTTTGCAAAAGAATTACCACAACGTATTTTAGATAAACATTATTTACGAAAACACGGTAAAAATGCTTATTATGGTCAAAAGTAATATCAATTCTGTCAAACTATTAATTATCCCATTAATTTAAGAAAAGAGGGTTATTATGTTAACAACAGGGAAAAAAGAATTTTGGTTTGTCGTAGGTTCACAACATCTTTATGGGGAAAAAACGTTGGCAGAAGTCAGAGCACACGCACAAGCCATGACCGATGCATTAAATGAAAGCGCTGTTTTACCATATCCGCTTGTACTGCAGGATTTAGCTGTAAGTGCAGATAAAATTACAAGCATCATGAAAGAAGTAAACTATCGTGACGAAGTAGCCGGTGTCATCACTTGGATGCATACTTTCTCACCTGCAAAAATGTGGATTCGCGGAACGAAATTATTGCAAAAACCATTACTTCATTTAGCGACCCAATTTAATGAAAGTATTCCATGGACAACGATTGACATGGACTTTATGAACCTAAACCAATCTGCTCACGGTGACCGTGAATATGGTTTTATCAATGCCCGTTTGAAAAAACAAAATAAAGTTGTCGTAGGTTACTGGGAGCGCCCTGAAGTGCAACAGCAAATTGCAGAATGGATGGACGTAGCGGTTGCTTATAACGAAAGCTTCAACATCAAGGTCGCTCGATTTGGCGACAACATGCGTAACGTTGCTGTTACCGAAGGGGATAAGGTTGAAGCGCAAATTCAATTTGGCTGGACAGTTGATTACTTTGGTATTGGTGATCTTGTTCAATACGTGAATGCGGTTACTGATGAAGAAATTAATGATTTGTTTTCAGAATACGCAGACCTTTATGAATTTGATTATGGCACTTACAGTCAGGAAGATTGGGAGAACAGCGTAAAAGTACAAGCAAGTTATGAAATTGCGATTAAACGTTTCCTGGATGATGGCGGTTACAATGCCTTTACAACTAACTTTGAAGATTTATATGGGATGAAACAGCTTCCAGGTCTTGCCGTCCAACGTTTGATGGCGCAAGGATATGGCTTTGCTGGTGAAGGGGATTGGAAAACTGCAGCGCTCGATCGCTTACTCAAAGTGATGAGCCGTAACCAATCAACTGGCTTTATGGAAGATTACACATATGAATTAGGTGCTGGTCAAGAATCAATCCTTCAATCACATATGCTTGAAGTTGACCCATCTTTAGCAAGCAACAAACCAAAAATTATCGTATCTCCATTAGGTATTGGTGATCGTGAAGACCCGGCGCGCTTAGTGTTCGACGGAAAAGCAGGAGATGGTGTTGTTGTTTCAATGGCAGACTTTGGTACGCATTACAAACTGTTGATTAACGAAGTTTCTGCATTTGAACCAACTGTTCCAGCACCAAACCTTCCGGTGGCACGGGTGCTTTGGGAAGTGAAGCCTAACTTCCAAGATGGAGTGAAAGCATGGCTTGAGAATGGCGGCGGTCACCATACAGTGGTTTCATTGAATGTAACAACAGACCAAATGATCACTTATGCAAAGCTGGTTGACCTGGAATATGTAGTGATTAAGTAATGCCTTTAACCTCTGAGGAGGTTCTGCTTCCTTGGAGGTGAAAAATTAGTATATCAAATATCAACATATTCATGGTTTTGTAAGCGTTATCGTGACGTTCAGGAAAAATTGAAAGCGTTTAATAATATCCGAATAAAACTATGAGATTTAAAGAGAAATCCCAACAAGTAATATCCAAGCATGTATCTGCAGTTTGAAAACACTTTTATTATTTTTTAAAAAGTCATCAATATTTTTAGCTGCGGGATTTTTACACAATATAATGTCAACCTTGAGGAGGGAACTTTAATGGTTAATGAAAAGAAAATCTCAAGTGGCTTCATTTATTTTTTTGGGGCTTTTGCCGGCATTCTTTTCGGTTATGATATCGGCGTTATGACGGGTGCTTTGCCTTTTCTGCAGCATGATTGGAACCTTCAAGACAACGCTGGGGTTATTGGCTGGATTACCTCTTCGGTAATGTTAGGAGCTATTTTTGGAGGCGCCCTTGCCGGACAACTTTCTGATCGTTTGGGACGGCGCAAAATGATTTTAATTTCCGCTATCATTTTTGTTGTTGGATCCATTTTGTCAGGAATAGCACCTCATAATGGGATACTATTTTTGATTGTTTCCCGGGTTTTATTGGGCTTGACCGTTGGTGCTGCTTCTGCATTGGTCCCAGCCTATATGTCGGAAATGGCGCCTGCACGTTTACTTGGACGGCTGTCAGGAATTAATCAAACAATGATTTGTTCTGGAATGTTGCTTTCTTACATTGTTGATTTTCTGTTAAAAGATTTGCCGGAAACAATGGCATGGCGGTTGATGCTTGGTTTGGCTGCCGTACCTGCTTTGATCTTATATGTTGGAATGTTAAAGTTACCCGAATCACCACGTTTTTTAATAAAGAACAATAAACTTGATGAAGCTCGCAAGGTGTTGAGCTATATTCGCGCTAACAAAGAAGAGATTGATTCTGAAATAACACAAATTCAAGAAACTGCCAGAGAGGAAACAATGGCAAATCAAAAAGCATCATGGGCTACACTCTTAAGCAATAAATATCGTTTTTTATTAATTGCCGGTGTAGGTGTTGCTGCTTTTCAACAATTCCAGGGTGCAAACGCAATTTTTTATTACATTCCTTTGATTGTAGAAAAAGCAACAGGGAATGCGGCTAGTTCAGCGTTGATGTGGCCGATTATTCAAGGAGTAATTCTCGTACTAGGTTCATTAATATTCTTAATGATTGCTGATAAATTTAATCGCCGTACTTTATTAACAGTGGGCGGAACAATTATGGGGCTGTCCTTTATTTTGCCGGCAATACTGAATATATTAATTCCTAATGCAGATCCGATGATGATGGTTGTCTTTTTAAGCATCTATGTAGCACTTTATTCATTCACGTGGGCTCCATTAACTTGGGTCATCGTTGGAGAAATTTTCCCGCTGGCAATTCGCGGGCGTGCGTCTGGGTTAGCTTCATCATTTAACTGGATTGGTTCTTTCTTGGTTGGATTGCTATTTCCTATAATGACCGCTTCGATGTCTCAAGAAGCTGTGTTTGCAATCTTCGGTGTGATTTGTTTACTTGGAGTTGTATTTATCCGGACACGCGTCTCTGAAACTCGAGGTCGCAGTTTAGAGGAAATTGAAAAAAATGAAGAAAATAGACAAATTAACGGAAAAAGCGCGCAAATAAACCTATGAGCTTTGGGGTTGAATGGAAAGGAGCTATCTTGGGCACCGCTTTATCGCAGGGGAAATCTTCGCACCAGTGCATTTTGAACAAAAGTAAAGTACTATACAAACCGTGAACATGATATGGAGGCGGAAAATTTCCCCCTCCATATTTGAAAGAAATTCGTTCAGCTTATATGTTCAAGATGTGAAACAAACTGTGATCTTTGAATCATTTGAAACTTAATTAAATACCATTCCGCCATCAATGATAAGAGCTTGACCAGTCATATAATCTGAATCTGGTCCTGCAAGGTAGGAAACGCATGCTGCTACATCTTCCGGCTCGGATAGGCGTTTTAATGCAATATTTTTAGAGAATTGCTCCAGTCCCCATTCAAATGGCTTGCCTGCTTCATCAGCGGTTTGCTGTGCAATGTCCATCATCATAGGCGTTTTAACAATGCCCGGACAAAAGGCGTTTACAGTAATGCCTAATTCAGCCAGGTCTTTTGCTGCAGTTTGGGTAATACCGCGAACAGCGAACTTTGTTCCGCCGTAAACTGCTAAGCCCGGGTTGCCGACTTGACCGGCTTGAGAAGAAGCATTGATTATTTTTCCGCCGTGTCCAAGTTCTTTGAAGACTTTTACAGCTGCTTGTATTCCCCAATAAGTACCGCCGACATTAACATCATAGACTTTCCGATAATCTTCATAAGTAATGCTTTCGATAGGGGTGGTTGGTCCAAGCCCTGCATTATTTATCACCACATCAAGTCCGCCAAGACTTTTTACTGTTTCATCGACAGCTTTAAAAACATCATCACGATCAGCCACATTTACTTTAACTGCAATTGCTTTACCATTAGATTGGTTAATTTCCTCGGCAACTTTTTTTGCAGTTTCTTCATTGTAATCAGCAACTGCAACAGCGAATCCATCTTCTGCTAAGCGTTTGCAGATTGCTTCACCAATTCCTTGGCCGCCGCCGGTAACAAAGGCAATTTTTCCGGATACTTTACTCATATGAACATCATCTTCTTTCTATATGTAATTAGTATTATATGGTACAGAAATATTATATCTTATATTTGTCGATGTGAAATAAAACCGCGACGTTTGTAAGAAAAATGTGATATTTTACATAAAAGTTGCGATTTTTTGAAAAAAGTTCAACTTTTTAATAGGGGTACAGCCAATTGTCATTAAGACTATACACATTGATATAGAAGAAGCTGAAAACCTATCAAGGCTGACTATTTAGATAAAGTCGGTTTCATTATCTACGAAAATACCAAGTGCATTGCAGTTTCACTCAACAAAGTCTCCCTGAACCGTTGATAACATTTGAGAAAATTCCGGCAAACGAAAAGTCTTGAACAAGGTTGCCACGGCACTTAAAGAGATGGGACGAATAGAAAAGACGATCTTTATCCTGGACTTACATTCTCAAGCGCATCGATGCGCCGCTGTATTCAGCGTTGTTTTAACAAAGGAGAAGCAATGAATGCTCTGGCACGAGCCATTTTTTCGGGAAACATGGAGAACTAAGAGAACGGGCTTTACGGAACGATTAAAGCGTGCGAGCGTTTGAACATCCTGTGAAATAAGATCAAATGAAAAGGCATGAGTCCGGTACAATATCGGACTCATGCCAATCAAACTGCTTTATATTATTGTCTAACTTTTTAAGGGCGCTTTTTTTATTCAGCTGTCCTGGCGATTAAACAGATCGGTAATCGCATGCATAAATTCAATTCCTTGAAATACAAACAAGTTTAAAGCTGTCAATGAAAAGAGACCGATAATCACCATTCTTATGATAAATAACATGTTTAAAACCTCCTGTTTTTTCAAATGCGGTTATGGTTTTGAAACATGTGCATTGCCGAAATAAGAAGAGTGATAGAAAACAGCGAGCATAAATGCCTTCAGATGTTCTTTCAGCCGGTTTATGATGTAAACCCGGACGGAAACCGCAGCCAAGATCAAGAGCAGCAAGAATGCTTCTTTTAATCCGGGCGAATTCCATAACGATTTAGCCTTTTCTTCACCATGTTTGCCGACTGTCAGTTCGTGAAGCTCATCGCCTGTAACAGCCGCTTTTTGTGCATGATGACTTGCAGGCAGGTGGGGCATTGAGAACGAATGAAGGCTTGCAATGACTAGGAAAAACATAGACAATTGCAGAAACAACGACTTTTTCATCAGATCCCATCCCCCCTTTTATTCTCATAATCTTAGCATATTTAATTATATAAGAAAAGATGATTTTTTTGTGACATTTTAGTTAAATTTATTGACAAGTTATTGTTTTGTATTTACCCGTATTTTATATTTTTAGTCTATTCAATGCAGAAAAGGCGCCACTGCAAATGGCGCCTTTTTTCTTTTTAAAATTGACAGCTGAATGAAGTGATTTCATTCAAATCGATGCCGAAATAGACCCAGCGGAATTGACGCGGCCTCCACCTGTATCCCGCGATGGAGCGGCGGCCGACAAAAACAGGGTAGAACCAGAAGCGGCTTCCGTTTCTTAAGCGGATGACTGTATAACGGAACAAGCATCTTCTAATTCCGCCGGGATCAACGGCGAAAGCAGAGACCCCGGTTTCCGGGGGAAACTGGCTTGGGGGAGGGGGCAAAAACTGCTGCTGAGTCTGTCCTCCCGCACCCGGAGGCGGGCCTGGAGGAAATTGCTGGCGGTACGGATCATATATATCGAAATCATAATATGGGTACAATCAAAAACGCTCCTTTCTGTTTGTTTTTTTATCATATGATGCGACCGGAAAATGGGAGCTTGCCTATCAAGGATTTTAAGAAGAGAAAAAAATCCCTAAAGCCGAAACGGCTTTAGGGAGAATGTCAAATGCTTTTGCGCGGGGCGCGTTTTCGATAGACGACATAGCTTCTTGTCAAATATTTGAGCGGCATGCTGAACACGTGGACAAGCCGGGTGAACGGCCAGACGATGAAAACGGCGTAGCCCACGACGATGTGAATTTTAAACCAGAGCGGCACGCTTTCCATGAGCGAGGCATCCGGTTTGAACAAGAAGATACTCCGGAACCAAGGTCCGATCGTTGTACGGTAGTCAAAGCCTTTTGAATCGATGTTTAAAAACGTTGACGCAAGTCCCGTCGCCATCATAAACAATAAAGTGACAAGGGTGATCAGGTCGCCGGCAGAGCTCGTTTTCCGGATCCGTTTATCAGCCGTTCTCCGGTAAGCAAGAATGATGAGTCCCGACAGTGCGGCAATGCCGGCAGGCAGGCCAAAGCCGATGGCGATTTTATGGTACATATGCTCTGATACGCCGATCGCCTCGTAAAGGCTTTCCGGTATTAAAATCCCCATCACGTGTCCGCCGATGACAAAAAAGATTCCCCAATGAAACAAACTGCTTCCTACCGCCAGTTTTTTCTTTTCGAGCATTTCGCTCGATTTGGCTGTCCAGCCAAACTGGTCATGTTGATAGCGGTATATATGCCCCCCGATAAAAATCGTCAGAACGATGTAGGGGAGAATGACCCAAAGTATTTGTTCGATCATGACTCTACAGTCCTTTCAACGCCGATTTCCGCCAATGCGATCAATAAACCGTCCAAAAGCGGAGCATAGATGCTCTCGTTTTCGAGAAGCTGCAATTTCAGCTCTTCCAGGTTTGATACATATTTTTGAAAGACGTCCTTGGCCTTATGAAGCTCGGCAACGGCAGCAAATTCAAGCATGAGCGGGAGGTAGTCCGGAAGTTCCTTGTCCGTCGGCTGAAACCCGGATTGCTGATACAGATCTTTCAGCTGCAATAGCTCGATTCCGCGCTCACGCTGTTCACCGGAGTTGAAATAGGTGACATAAAGGTTCGTTTTTTTGCCGAAATCAAATGTGTATACATACGTTTCAATCAATTCCTCCGGAGAATAAGCTTCCGCTTCTTTTAAAAATGCGAGCAGCCGCTCCCGCAGGTGCTCAGGCTGAATGTCGCTGATGAGGCTTTGCCAATCAGAGCGTTCCAGTCTCCATTCTTCATCAGGATAAGAGAGAAGATAGGAGAGGGCGGCGAAAACGGCCTGTTTATCTGTTGCATCCATTTTTGCTTCACTCCCGTTTTATATGTTTTGGCAGGAGCCGGGGCCTCCGGCAAATGACAATCCGCAGCTTCCTTGTTCCATATATAGGTCTGCCACTTCTTCGCGATGTGAGGTCGGAATGACGAAGCGGTCGTCGTACTTCGCGATCGCTAGCAGACGGTACATTTCTTCAATCTGCTGTTCTGTCAAGCCGGTAGATGCAATCAGGTCAGAATTCATCGGTTTATTTGTCTGGGTTGACCTCATGTACATGCGCATGACCGACATTTTCTTTAATGTAGTTCTGATATGGGACGTATCTCCGGCCGTCAGCAAATTCGCCAAGTATTCAATCGGAATTCTCATTTGATCGATCGCAGGGAAAATATCTTCCGCCGATTGGGCCGTTCCTTTTCCTTCAAACATGTTCATGATCGGGCTGAGCGGCGGAATGTACCATACCATTGGCAATGTCCGGTATTCCGGATGCAAAGGCAGCGCGATCTTCCAATCGATAATCATTTTGTAGATCGGCGATTTTTGTGCTGCTTCAATCCATTCCGCCGGAATGCCTTGGGCTTTCGCTTCTTCTGCGACAGCGGGATCATTCGGATCAAGGAAAACGTCCAGCTGTGAATGATACAAGTCTTTTTCATTTTCGGCTGATGCGGCTTCCTGGACTTTGTCGGCGTCATAGAGCATAACGCCGAGGTAGCGGATTCTGCCGACACAAGTCTCGGAACAGATCGTCGGCAGTCCGGCTTCTAAGCGGGGGAAGCATAGTGTGCATTTTTCCGCCTTGTTCGTCTGCCAATTAAAATACACTTTTTTATAAGGACATGATGATACACAATGTCTCCATGAACGGCATGCATTCTGATCGACGAGGACGATCCCGTCTTCTTCGCGTTTGTACATCGCGCCTGAAGGGCAGGAAGAGACGCATGCCGGATTGATGCAGTGTTCGCAGATTCTCGGAAGATACATCATAAAGACATCTTCAAATTCAGTTTTAATCGATTGTTCCATGTTTTGAACATTCGGGTCTTCAAGTCCTGTGATATGTCCGCCGGCGAGGTCATCTTCCCAGTTCGGGCCCCATTCGAGGTTCATGAAGTCTCCCGTAATGGAAGACTTCGGCCTTGCGACAGGCTGATGCTTTTTCTCCGGACTGTTTGTCAGCGTTTCATAATCATAGTTCCAAGGCTCATAGTAATCGTCGATCGTCGGCTGATACGGGTTGTAAAATAAATTCATCAGCCTTGTTGCTTTTGCGCCCGATTTCAGCTGGAGCTTTCCTTTTTTAAGCTCCCAGCCGCCTTTATATTTATCTTGATTCTCCCATTGTTTCGGGTAGCCGATGCCCGGCTTTGTTTCGACATTGTTGAAATACATATATTCTGCACCGGAACGGTTTGTCCATGTGTTTTTGCACGTAACGCTGCATGTGTGGCAGCCGATGCATTTATCCAGGTTCATGACCATTCCGATTTGCGCTTTAATCTTCAAGCCAATCGACCTCCTTCAATTTTCTGATCACGACATTGAGGTCGCGCTGGTTTCCTGTTGGCCCGTAGTAGTTGAAGCCGTAGCTGAGCTGTCCGTAGCCGCCGATCATTTGCGTCGGTTTGACGTGGATGCGGGTCGGGCTGTTATGGGTGCCGCCGCGGTTGTTCGTCAGCTTTGTACCAGGTACGTTGATATGTCTGTCCTGGGCATGGTGCATAAACGCCATTCCTTTCGGGATGCGGTGCGAGACGACAGCGCGGGCGACGACGACTCCGTTTCTGTTGAAGCATTCGATCCAATCGTTATCTTGAATATCGGTTTCAGCTGCATCGTCCTTATTCATCCAAACCGTCGGACCGCCCCTGAAAAGGGTGAGCATCGGCAGGGAGTCAAAATACATGCTGTGAACCGACCATTTATTGTGCGGCGTTAAATAGTTCAAAACGATTTCTTTGCCTTCTTGCGCCGGGCGCTTGTTCAAGAACGGGCGATGGATGAGGATCGGTTTAAACGTCGCCATGTTTTCGCCGAATTCTGTAATCATTTCGTGATCGAGATAAAAAGACTGTCTGCCGGTCACTGTTCTCCACGGGATCAGCTTTTCAACATTTGTCGTAAATGGAGAATAGCGGCGTCCGCCTTTTTCAGACCCGCTGAAAGCAGGGGAGGTGATAACGGTTTTCGGCTGAGCCGTTATTTGCTCAAAAGTAAAATGTTCTTCTTCCCGCTCCTCAGCTAAATCTTTCAATTCGAGATTCGTAATTTTTTCAAGCGATTCCCACGCTTTTACCGCTACCTTTCCGTTTGAAGTAGACGAAAGGGTCAAAACGGCTTCAGCGGCCTGTTTCGCATCATTGATAATCGGACAGCCTTTTGCCACGGTGTCTTCGGTTACTACTCCGAGTATTTTTTTCAGGGAGTTGTATTCCTCTTCGACCGACCAGTTCATTCCTTTTGTACCGAAAGGCTGTTTGACGACATTTGGCCCGAGCGCCGTCATTTTATTGAATATCTGTTTGTAATCGCGTTCGACGACATGAATTTGCGGCATCGTTTTTCCTGGAACAGCCGCGCATTCCCCTTTGCTCCAGTCTTTGATTTTCCCCAATGGCTGAGCCATTTCCTGAGGAGTGTCGTGAAGGAGGGGAGAAGCGACTGCTTCTTTCACCGGCTTCATGTCGACTTCCTCGGCTAATTCGGAGACCGCTTTGGCCAATGCTTTAAAGATATCCCAGTCGGATTTTGCTTCCCAAGGAGCCGAAATCGCCGGATTAAACGGATGAATGAACGGATGCATATCCGTGCTGCTGAGATCGTGCTTTTCATACCATGTGGCCGCAGGCAGCACGATGTCAGAGTACAGGGCGGTGCCGGCCATTCTGAAGTCGAGATTGATCAACAGGTCGAGCTTGCCTTCAGGCGCTTCGTCCCGCCAGGTGATTTCATCCGGCCGGATGCTGTCATGATCCTCATTCATTAACCCGTTCGTCGTGCCGAGCAAATGCTTCAGAAAATACTCGTGGCCTTTGCCGGAGCTTGAAATTAAGTTCGCTCTCCAAACGAAAAGGTTTCTCGGAAAATTCTTTTCATTGTCAGGGTCTTCAATCGCAAATTTGAGCTTTTTATCCTCAAGCTGTTTGGCGATATAGGCTCCGACTTCTTTAGCGTTTTCGGCGCCTGATTGCGCCGCTTCCTCGTATAAATCAATGCCGTTTTTTTCGAATGTCGGATACGACGGGAGCCATCCGAGCCTTGCCGCCAGCACGTTATAATCGGCATGGTGCTTATAGCGTGACGATTCGACGATCGGAGAGGCGAGGCCTGTGACCGGCTCATCTTCGTAGCGCCACTGGTCAGTGGCAAAATAGAAGAATGAAGTGCCGTTTTGCAGCTTTGCAGGGCCGCCCCAGTCTTTTGCCATGGCAATCGTCTGCCATCCTTCGGCCGGGCGGAGCTTTTCCTGGCCGACATAGTGGGCCCATCCGCCGCCGTTGACGCCTTGCGCGCCCACAAGGAGCACGAGATTCAATACCGCTCTGTAAATGGTGTCAGAGTTGAACCAGTGGTTAATACCGGCGCCGACGATAATCATTGAGCGGCCGTCTGTATCGATGGCGTTTTGCGCGAATTCTCTTGCGATTTTGACCACCTGGCTGCGATCGACGCCTGTGATCTGTTCCTGCCAGGCCGGTGTGAACGGTTCTGGATCATCAAACGATTCGGCAGCCTGCCCGCCGATCCCGCGGTTGACGCCGTAGTTTGCGAGCGTCAGGTCAAACACGGTGGAGACAAAGACTTCCTCGCCGTTCACATTCATTTTTTTGATCGGAAGGGGTCTTTCAAGCACTCGGTTCCCATCATGGGAGAAATAAGGAATTTTGACCGTGCCGATCATATCTTCTTTTCCGAGCATGGAAAGCCGCGGAGAAATCTGCTTTTCCGTATCTTCATCAATCATGCGCAAATTCCATTTTCCTTTGCCGTCCCAGCGTGAGCCCATCGTTCCTTGAGGTATGGCGAAATCGTCTGTTTCTTCATCCCAGACGGCCGGTTTCCACTCGTCATGTTCAGTTATGCGGCCAATGTCTTTCGCATGGAGAAAACGGCTAGCCGTAAATTGTCCGCCTTCTTTTTTCAACGTCACCAAAAACGGAAAATCCGTATATTGTTTCGCATAGTCAATAAAGCGCTTCGTCTCATTGTTGACGTAAAACTCCTGCAGGATGACGTGTCCCATTGCCATTGCAAGCGCTCCGTCGGTTCCTTGTCTAACGCTCAGCCAGTCGTCGGCAAACTTTGTCGATTCCGCATAATCGGGGCTGATGGAAATCACCTTCGCACCTTTGTATCGGGCTTCGGCCAAAAAGTGTGCATCAGGGGTTCTCGTAAGCGGGACATTTGACCCCCAAGTCATAATGTAGCCGGAATTGTACCAATCGCTGCTTTCCGGCACATCCGTCTGATCTCCCCAAATTTGCGGGGAGGCGGGAGGGAGGTCGGCATACCAGTCATAGAAACTGAGCATCGGACCGCCGATCAGCGACATAAAACGGGAGCCGGCTGCATGGCTGAGCATAGACATAGCTGGAATCGGCGAGAAGCCGACATTGCGGTCAGGTCCGTATTTCATGACGGTATAAAGGAGGGAAGCCGAGATCAATTTGAGCACTTCGCCCCATTCAGCCCGGACAAATCCGCCTTTTCCCCGCGCCTGTTTATAGGCTTTTGCTTTTTCGGGATTTTCGACGATCGATTTCCATGCGTCTAAAGGATTGTTGTGCTTGCTTAGAGCTTCCCGCCACATGTTGATAAGCACGCCTCTGACATACGGGTATTTCACGCGGAGCGGGCTGTAAATGTACCAGGAAAAGCTGGCTCCCCGCGGACAGCCGCGCGGTTCAAAGTCAGGCATATCAGGACCTGTTGAAGGATAGTCAAGGCGCTGGCCCTCCCAGGTGACGATCCCGTTTTTTACGTAAATATTCCAGCTGCACGACCCTGTACAATTGACCCCGTGGGTCGAACGTACTACTTTGTCGTGCTGCCATCTTCTTCTGTATACATCTTCCCAGTCCCGGTCTTCATAAGAAGTCTGGCTGTGTTTATTGGAATGATGCTCGATCGGAGAGAAAAAGTTTAATCTCCTGAGAATTGGGCTCGTTTTCTTTTTCTTCATTGCGGTTTCACTCCTCTTGAGTCAGTGGTGCTACTTCCACTATATACGGAGGGAGAACGGCACCTTGTTAACTTTGTCACAAGGTTGATGCATTTCACAAAGTTGTCACAAAAAATAAGAGAAAGGAAGAGGGGAGGAGGGAACCCGAAAAAAAGCCCGCTTTCTTTTAATATAGAAAGCGGACCGATCTTACTCTTCAGAGCTTAATATTCTTTTTTCCCCTGAAATGTCTTGAATCGGGGCGATGTTTTGGGTGAATTCCAGTGTGCCGACGTACTTGCCGTTTTCGTCACGGACGGCAAAGTAGCGGATGTAAACGTATTTGTCTTTGAATTTGATCCAAAAATCTTCTGCATCTTTTTTGCCCGATTTAAAATCGTCGAGAAGTTTGTTGACGATGTGGACGCTTGCCGGCGGATGGCAGTTTTGCACGGTTCGGCCGATCACGGCTTTTGTCCTGGCGAAAATCCGTTCTTTGCCGTGGGAAAAATAACGGACAACATCATGTTCGTCGATAAACGTCAAATCAACGGGGAGATGGTTCAGCATTTGTTCAAGCTGTTTAACGGATAAGATGCCGGTGGGGAGGCGGACGTATCCGTCACCGGCTTTTTCATTTGCTGTATTGAGCTGATGGCGTTCAGGTTTCCACTCGGCTTCAGGCTCTGTCAGACAGTAGCCGATGTCGCCGCTTTCGGCCGCTATTTTCAGCCATTCGTCTTCAGTCAATGTCCGAAGCGCCATCGGCAGCAGAATGTTCTCTTCCTTATAGATCATCTCTGTGCCTTCCTTTATGATAAAGCCGAGCTCGCGGATGATGTCGTCTTTTTTGTCAGACGTGTAGTTTTCCAATAGCGCTTTCGTCTCTTTAATGCTTTTGCGGATGAAGTCATCAATCGCCCACATCACTTTGCTTGGGCCTGTGATGCCGTACCTTTCAAGGTAGGGGAAGAGCAGATTTTCCTTTCTGCTGTAATGCTTGTCAACGTCGGCCAGCAGATTTAAATCGCTGATCAGCTTCAAAATGTTTTCTCCGCTGTCTTCTTTTTCGAATCGTTCCAAATGAAGCTGGATTTTAAAATTCAGCAGGAGGTCGATTTCTTTGTTTTCCTTTATAAATGTATGAACCGGGTGGCCCGGCATCTTGTCAGCCTCCGGCTTATGAATGTGTTCGATCGATCCTTTAAAAACGTCCGCATGAACGGAACACAGCTTTTGGATCTCTTCAGGCGTGATGCCTTCTTCTTTCATTAACGCCTGTTCCAGATGGGCGATCTCCTCCGGATCGACCGAGCCGAAAGCTTGCTGAAATCGTTTTTTTACTTCATCATAGGGTGTTCCTTTATGAAGGGCGATGATGATGTCTTTCAGCTGCTGCATTCTTTCATTTGATAAGTCTTGCTGAATTTCTCTGTTGTTAATGATTTCGCTCATTGTTCGTCTCCTCTCCAAAAACAGGTTCAAAACCGTGTTCCCTTAATGCATCCAAGACGTGCGCCAAGTCGATTTGTTTCAGCCGGGCACCCTTTGGGATCGTCATGATGCGGCCGGCAGTTTCAAGCATTCCAGGCTTTGAGATGTGATCAAAACCGATGTCTTTCATCAAGTTTTTCAGCTCAGGATGCAATGTGCAAAGGTCGTAGACCGAAGCGTTTAAATTCAATGTCTTGTTCAGCAGGAATCACATCCTTTGAAATTGATGATCATTCTCATATATAACGATAATACAAGTGCACCAAAGTCTTTGTGATCCAGGTCACATTTTCTAGCGCAATGCCTTCGGAATATAGATGCAGCTCGGGTCGCTTTCCAAATAATCGCCGGTCAATGCATAGGCGCGTGAACGTGATCCGCCGCAGACATGCCGGAATTCGCAGATTCCGCATTTGCCTTTATATCCGTCGGGGTTTCGCAACTCTTTGAAAACGGGCGACTCCCGGTAAATCTCTGACAGCGGCTGTTTTCGGACGTTTCCGGCTTTTACGGGCAATAGGCCGCTTGGATATACATCGCCTATATGGGAGATAAACAAAAAGCCGTTTCCGTCATTGACGCCTTTAGGCGCACGCCCTAATCCGCCGATCGCGTCAATTTTGCCTTTTTCAAGCGCATCCTCATAGCGGATCTGAAGATCGGGGTCTTTGGCCTCCCGCATTTTTTGCTGGATGACAACCCGTCTGTAGGGCTGGGCTGCCGTTGTTTTAATATCAAACGGTGCTTCCTTTGCCAAACGGCTGAGCCAAAGAAACACTTTTTCATGTTGTACGGCTGAAATCATGTCATCCCGATGGGCACGTCCGGTCGGAACGAGGAAAAACACGCTCCACAGCACACAATTCAGTTGTTCAATCAGCTTTGCCATTTCCTCCAAATAATCGATGTTATACGTTGAAATGACGGTATTGATCTGCAGCGGAAGATTGAATTCATGAATGTATCGAATCGCTTTCATCGTTAAATCAAAAGAACCGTCTGTTCCTCTAAAATGATCATGGATCTTGCGGTTGGGTCCGTCTAAGCTGAACGCCCAGCGGGATAAGCCGATATCTTTGGCGGTTTTGATGGCTTCCTTCGTCACATTTGGCGTCGCGCTCGGCGTCATGGAAATGCGGACGCCTTTTTGGACGGCGTATTGAATGATGTCAAAGACGTCCTCCCGCATGAGCGGATCACCGCCGGTCAGCACTAAAATAGGATTGTTCATCAAGTAGATTTCATCGATTAACGCTTTTCCTTCTTCAAGCGAGAGCTCCCTCGGGTCGCGATAGTGTTGCGCCGAAGCCCGGCAATGGAGGCATTTCAGCTCACAGGCTCTTGTCAGCTCCCAAATTACGATAAACGGAGCCTCATGAAAATTGCACTGTATCATCTGTCATCTGTCCTTTCCTTCACATTCGAGTCCATCGTATCGGAAAAAGAGAAGCAGAAATGTTAAGTAGATCACATCTAAAAGGGGAGAGAAGGGGAGAAGCCCTTCTCAATCGGCATCTTCCGGGGCGGAACGGAGGTAGCGCAAAAATAATTGATAGGAAAAGTATAAATTTTGCTGGAGAAGTTTGAGAAAGTTCATTTGCAGTTGGTGATTGTACGTCATCATTTTTTTGAATATCGTAAAAGGAATTTCAAGCACAGCGGTGTCAGCGGCAGTTTTAACAGAAATAAACGGAGACAAAAAAGGTTCTCCCTTTTGATCAATGGGAAATACATCGCCTTTTTCCCACTCGGCGATGATGCGTGATTCCTCGGGAAGCCTTTTGTCCGCAAAATAAACTTCACCTTTCAAAACAAAATAGACGGATTGAGAATGCAGAAACGATCGGCAAGGACGGGACGATCCGATATCGATCACTCTTCCGTTTTTCAGAAGCCTTTTAATGATGGGAAGAGGAACTCCCAGAAACATAGGAAGATTTTTCAGAAATAACAAGTGGTCAAACCGGTCCATTGATTGTCCTCCTTCTATGTAGGTAGCTACAGTATAGAGCGGCATCCAGAAAAAGGCAGTGATATAATTCACACTTGTATGAAAAATGTCACTCTCTGGCAGGCATAAAGTTTTTATAATGGAAGAGAAGGAAGGGAGGACTTTTTATGAAAATGTTGATACCAAAACAGCATGGCGCCTGGGCAATGCTTGTGATTCCTTTTCTCCTCGGAGTGATCGGCGGGGGAATGCATATGCGGCATATCCCGCTGTTTGCCGGCTGGCTGTTTCTGTACCTTGCCGCTTTTCCCGTCACGATGATGGTGAAAAAGAAAAAGACCGCTTTCTATCAAAAATGGGCGGCTGTCTACAGCATACCGGCCTTGCTTTTCCTGCTGGCCGCAGTATGGACGCTTCCTGAGCTTGCCTGGGTCGGATTGTCTCTGTTTCCGCTTTTTCTCGTCAACCTTTACTATGCGAAAGGAAACAATGACAGGGCGCTCCTGAATGATGTCGCAGCGATCATCGTTTTTGCATCCGGGGGGCTTCTCGGATATTGGGCAGGGGCGGAACATCTCGACGGCTGCGCATGGTTCGTTTTCTTCCAGTCGATTTTGTTTTTTGTCGGTAGCGCCTTTTACGTAAAATCGATGATCCGCGAGAAGAAAAACAAGCGGTTTCAATATTATTCATGGGGCTATCATGCTGCACTGCCTTTTTTATCTTTGGCTTTTGGAGCGGGCTGGGCGGTTATTGCTTTTATTCCGAGCAGCTTGAGGGCATGGTATTTATACGGCAAAAAGCTTACAGTTAAGAAAATCGGCATCCTTGAGTTGCTGAATGCCTGTTTTTTTATGTTCGCGATAGGCGCCTTTTTGCTGAACACATAAATAAAAACAAGGACGGTTCTTGTCCTTGTTTCCGTTTGCCGCAAAGGAAGCAGTCAACCGGGCCGTTTCCAAGCCGGGGCCCTGTTTTCCCTTTTAGTCGATGTTGCATATTTCAATCGGGCAGTTTTCGCAGTCAATTTCGCGTTTTAAGTAGTTCAGCTTGTGGATGACGATTTTTCCGGATTCTTCAATCGAGATGACGCCGCTTTTCCGCAGGTCACTCAGCATCCGGTTGATGCTTTCTCTTGCAGCCGCGCAAAATTTCGCCAAATCCTGGTTTGTCAGCACGATGTTAATGAGAATGCCGTCACTCCTCGTAATGCCGTAGCTGTTCGCGAGGCGGATCAGCGTTGAATACAGCGCGCCTTTTTTCCCATTGAGCAGGAGATCGCGGATTTTCGATTGAATCTTGCGCAAATGAGTACTCATCCATTTCATAAATTCAAAAGTCATCGCACCGTTTTGAATCAGTTCTTTTTCGAGTTTATCTTTTTTAATGACCATTACTTCGCCGTCTGAGAGGATCTTTGCGCTCAGCATATATTTTGCTTCATCAGTGAAAAGCGTCAGCTCTCCTACAATATCATTCTTTTTGCACATTCTTAGTGTCAGTTCTTTTCCGTCGGACGTCAATTTGCCAATTTGGACGAGCCCTGACTGAATGAGATACAGCTCTTCTGCATCCATACCTTCTTGAAAAAGATAAGTATTTTGTCGGATTTTTCTTTTGGTGCTGATCGATTCCAATAACCGGTACAAGTCAGCGGAAAGCAGATCTGTATCAGATTTTCGAACAGTCACATTCATCGAGCGTCACCCCTTTTAAAGAAAATCATATGAAAACAGTTTTATTGTACCGTTAAATAAGCCTGAACGGTCTCGAAAGTAATAACAATCTTGTGAACATAATCCGATTGTCACAGAAAAAGAACCTGAGAGCAATAGTCTCAGGTCTTTCGTATGAAGTGCGCTTATTGGACATCGCGTGTGTCTGTCCTTGACGATGTTTTCCCCGATTCCTGAAAATACATCCATGCCACGATGACAAAGCTGGCAAGGGCCGCTTCAGACAAAGCCATGAATCCGATCGCATAATGGCCTGTCGCCTGAAAGACGCTTGACAGGATGAGCGGCGGGAAGAATCCGCCTAAACCGCCCATTGCCGAAACGATGCCATTGACGATTCCGGCTTGTTTCGAAAAATAAAGCGGCACTAATTTGAAGACGACTCCGTTTCCGATTCCGGCGCATACGGCGACTGTCAGTACCCCGAATCCGTAGAGTCCTAGATTCGGCGAGAAGGCCAGTAAAATTCCGGACAGCGTACAGCCTGCGAAAACATACATTAAGAGCTTCAGCGGGTTGAACTTATCTCCAAGCCATCCCCCGACAGGTCTGAGAAAAGTCGCGACGGCGATAAAGCCGGCGGTTCTGAGGCCTGAATCAACCGGATCAAGTCCGAAGTGGTTCACAAGAAAGTTCGGAAGGTAGACTGTGAACGCCACAAAAGAACCGAATGTGATAAAGTAAAACAGACTTAAAAACCATAGTTTTTGATTTTGATAGACGGCTTTCATTTGCTCTTTTACCGAAACTGTAACCCTCGGTTCTTTCTTGTCTCCAAATAAAAAGTTCAGCAAAGCAAATGCAGCGACCAGGATCAGATACATTCGAACCGTATTCGGCCACCCCGCGGTTTTGGCGATAACGGGAGCGGCAAACGTGGTAATTGCCGTTCCAATGTTTCCGGCTCCATAAATCCCATTGATAAAACCGTGTTTTTCTTTCGGATAATACTTTGGCAAAGATGTTACTCCGATCGAGAAGACCGCTCCGCTGATCCCCAGGAAAAATCCGCCGATGACTAAATCGGACAATGAATCAGCTGCACTGATCCAAAAAATCGGGAACAGGAGCAGCAAAAAACTGATCATGAACGTTAATCGCGCCCCAAATTTGTTTGTATAGTACCCAAGCGGTATCCGAAGCAGCGACCCAAGTATGACCGGGATAGCGGTAACCAGGGAAATCTCGCCTTCAGTCAGGGGAATATCCTTTTTAATATGAGGCATTAAAGATGAAATCAACACCCAAGCCATAAATCCTGCCACCAAACTAAATGACTGCAGCGGCAACTGCAATTTTTGACGATTTACCATGACGGCTTTGCTCCTTTCAAAAGGGAAAAATGTAATATTTCATTAGCATGTTTATCTTACAAAAAGTCTTCAACAAACATTGTGAACAACATCACACGGCAATCGGATTGATTGATGTTTAAGAGGCGGGGGCAAAAGAATGAATTGGTTCTACAAAAAATATTCGTTCATTGATTTAACATTTTCGTTTATCATGAAAATAAAAGGAGTGCGATTTATGCTTTTACAGCTGACACAAGAAGAAAAACAAGCAGTCATGAGTGAGATCAAGCGTTTTTATTATGAAGAAAGAGGGGAGGAAATCGGCGATATTGCGGCGATTCAGACGTTTGAATTCATAAAGGAAAAGCTGGGCCCCTACTTTTATAATCAGGCGCTTAAAGACAGCCGCAGGGTTGTTGAAGAAAAAGCGGCAGCGATGGAAGAGGAGCTTTTTGCGCTTGAAAGGCGCATTTAAAGGAAGACCTGGCAAAATGCCTGAAGGGATTGAAGGTTTAAATGGAGTTTCTGAAACAGTTTCTGATTTTCAGCGGTTTGAATGGCGAAGAATTCAGCCAAATCGAACAGATTGCGATAAAGCGGAAATATCAGCCGCGAGTGTTTGTGTTTATGGAAGGGGAAGAGCGGGAAGCCGTTTTTTTCGTCAAATCAGGACTTGTGAAAACCTATAAGATTGATGAAGAAGGCAATGAACAAGTGATTTCGCTTTTACAAAGCGGAGATATGTTTCCGCACGTCGGTTTTTTTGACCGCTCCCCATATCCGGCAACGACTGAAGCAGTCCAAGAAACCGAATTGATCGTCATCCGCATTGACGATTTTAATGAACTGCTCATGAAATACCCGGAGATGACAATGAAAGTCATGCAAATCATGGGAAAAAAAATCCTTGATCTGCAGGAACGCATTCAAGGATTTATTTCAAAAGACGTCCAGCACCGCCTGACTCACGCTTTAAAGAAGCTGGCAGATGAACACGGGGTCAAAAAAGGAGAAGGCATTTATATTAATCTGCCGATTACCAATCAGGACTTTGCGAATATGGTCGGAACATCAAGGGAAACAATTAACAGGACCCTTAATGAAATGAAAAAGAAAAAACTGCTTTCCTCCGACAGAAGCGGCATTATGATACATGATCAGGAATGGCTGAACGGCTGTGAATAAATAAAAAACAGGCTCTCCTTTTTCAATGGAAAGCCTGTTTTTTTAATTCACAAATCTGCCATCATTTAAGTGATCTGGTTCACAACCGGTGTGATGCATATCCAGTATCTTAGGACATGCAAATAAGAAAGGAGTGAATCAGATGGAAGTTCAAAGGGAGACGGTGCCAAACAAGAAGCCGGCAAAAAACGGATTTTTGAAATCGGTTCTCGTTTTTACGCTGATTGCAAGTTTTTCGGTGTTGTTATTGGGAGGATATTGGATCTTCAAGGGGCTTGCGCCAAGACCGCTTGAAGTGTCCGCTCCAAACGGCGAGGTGCTGATGACAAAATCGTCGATCAAGGGTGGACAGGCCGTCTTTCAAAAATATGCGCTCATGGATTACGGGACCATTTTGGGCCACGGATCTTACATGGGGCCCGATTATACGGCAGAAGCCCTGAACATTTATACAAAAGGGATGCAGGACTTTAAAGCGCAGGAGCAATATGGAAAACGCTTTGAAAAGCTTTCCGATGAAAAGCAGTCTGTGATCCGCAGTAAAGTGATCAGTGAAATGAGAAAAAACCGCTATAACAAAGATTCCGACACATTACAGCTGACTCAGGCCCAAGTCTACGGACTCGAAAAAGTGCGCACTCATTACCGCAAAGTATTTACAAAAGGCGATGGCTGGGGGCTTGAGTCTGGTTTGATCAAGGAAAGCCATATGCCTGACCGCAACAGAGCTTGGATTTCGGGCGGGGATCAGATCAAACAGGTTTCTGATTTTATCTTTTGGACGGCCTGGCTGTCCAGCACATTGAGGCCCGGGGATGACATCACCTATACAAACAACTGGCCGTATGATGAAGAAGCCGGCAATACGATGTCATTTGCCGCGGTGTGGTGGAGCGGCGCCAGCGTTACGATTCTTATTTTATTTGTCGGCATCATCTTATTTGTGTTTTACCGCTACAAGCTTGGAATGAAGGAGGCTTATCAAGAAGGGAAATTCCCGGCCTTTGATTTGGAGAAGCAGCCGCTCACTTTATCGCAAGTCAAAACAGGGAAGTATTTTGCCGTTGTTTCCCTGCTGTTCTTTGTTCAGGCCATGCTGGGGGCATTGCTTGCCCACTATTATATCGAGCCTGACAGCTTCTTTGGCATCGATTGGATCAGAAATCTGCTTCCATTTAGCATCGCCAAAGGGTACCACTTGCAGCTTGCAATCTTTTGGATTGCGACCTCATGGCTTGGCATGGGAATTTTTGCGGCTCCGCTTGTCGGCGGCAGGGAGCCGAAAAGACAAGGTTTACTCGTCGATATTTTGTTCTGGGCGCTGATCTTTCTTGTCGGCGGCTCGATCGTCGGAGAATGGCTCGGTGCGAAAGGCTATTTGGGGAACAATTGGTTTTTATTCGGCCATCAAGGAATGGAATATATTGAACTGGGCCGATTCTGGCAGATCATACTCGCACTGGGCATGCTGATTTGGCTGTTTATCGTCTTCAGGGGCATTAAGCGCGGCCTTAAAAAAGAGACGGATAAAGGCGGTTTGATTCATTTGCTGTTTTATTCATCAATCGCCATACCTCTGTTTTACGGCGCCGCCTTTATGTTCAACCCCGGTACAAGCATCACGATGTCCGATTTTTGGCGTTGGTGGATCATCCACTTATGGGTGGAAGGGATCTTTGAAGTGTTTGCCGTCGTTGTCATCGGCTTTTTGCTGGTACAGATGAATTTGGTGACGAAAAAGTCAACCGTCAGAGCGCTTTACTTTCAGCTGATATTGCTGTTGGGAAGCGGTGTAATCGGAATCGGACACCATTATTATTACAACGGCTCATCAGAAATATGGATCGGGCTCGGTTCGGTTTTCTCCTGCTTAGAGGTTATTCCGCTTACACTGCTCGTCCTGGAAGCTTATGAACAATACAAGATGATGAGGGATGGGGGGCATCATTTCCCTTATAAAGCAACATTCTGGTTTTTAATTTCTACGGCCATATGGAATCTGGTCGGTGCAGGCGTATTGGGCTTTTTAATCAACCTTCCTGCCGTAAGCTATTTTGAACACGGCCAGTTTTTAACGCCTGCCCACGGACACGGGGCGATGATGGGAGTATACGGTATGTTCGCTATTGCCGTTTGGCTGTACACATTGCGCAATATCGTCAAACCTCGTGCATGGAATGATAAATGGCTGAAAATCGCATGCTGGACACTGAACATCGGCTTGTTCGGAATGGTCTTTATCAGCTTGCTTCCGGTCGGCTTTCTTCAATTGAAAAAAGCATTTGAAGAAGGATATTGGAGCTCAAGGGCGCCCGAGTTTTTGCAGCAGGACGCAGTTCAGACGCTGCTTACATGGCGTGCTGTTCCAGATACCGTCTTTTTGATCGGTATTGTGCTGCTTCTGATTTTCAGCATCAAGGCATTGTTCCATCTCCGCAAGCCGACGCATCGGGAAGGAGAAGCATTGCCTGTAAAAGACATTGCGTCAGAGGATTAAAAAACCTTGATCAAGCTGTCGAGATTTTCTCGGCAGCTTTTGTTTTTTCTAAATGATCCAAAGTGTAAGTTTCAATACGATGATCAAAAAGAATTTGTCTCAAGAGGAACATAAGGAGAAGATTAAAAAAAAGCCAGACAAAATAATAGAGCGAAGCTTTGCAGATGTAAAACAGCTGCATGGGCTTCGCTACTACAAGATTTAGGGGAAAACAGAATGTGACAGAGCAAGTGCTTCCCCCATAATAGACTTTTCTTTTCTATTGCTTTGCTTCGGCCTCTAAACGAGGGAACAAAATATTATTTTCTAAATGAATGTGCTGAAAAATGTCTGTTTCCAATTCATCGAGTTTTAAGTAAGTCAGTGTATATGTCGTGCAGGCCCCTTCAGGAAGGGAATAGTCATTGGTTGCTTTTCTGAGCTCTTTCAAAATATTTCCGCAGGCCTCATGCTCTTGTTCAAGCACATCGATCGCCTTTACTGCTTCAGCTAAGTGCGCTTCTGACTTTGTTTCTTCGTAAGATTTGATTTTCGGAAAGATCTGTTCTTCCTCCTGAATCAAATGGTGCTCCAATTCAGCCTTGAGCTGATGAAACAATTGGTGAACTTTGGCCAGCTCCGGATGATGGGTGCCGTGGACGCGGTATACCTTTGTGACAAAGCCTGACAGTTCAGGAAGCACTTCAAACAAATAAGCATGGTGGGTCTGAACCACATAATCAATCAACCGGGAATAGGAGGCTTCGTTCCAATTTGTTTCTTTTTCATTTAACTCTTTCGTCTCCTGGTATAGTGCATTGATTTTTGATAATACTTCTTCAGCGTTTAAATTTTGTTCTTTAATGGCTTCTGCGATCGGACGGTTCCCGCCGCAGCAAAAATCAATTCGATATTCCTTTAACAGCCGGCTGGCTCTTGGAAAACGCGCAACAATATCACCGGTTTTCGTTGTTTGATCAAAGATTGTATCCATTATAAAACCTCCTGATGCTTATAATGATGTTCCAGGTTAAATGTATCGCGATTACAAAGAGAAATTCGTGATCTACATCACATTCCGAAAAAATCGCATAAAGCGCAATAAGTCAAGAAGAATCGGGAATACCTAAACATAGACACTTTCGTATAATTGGAGGCTCAGGATGGAGGATATATCGTGGCTTACGTATGTGATGCTGATTCTCGCCAGCTATCGGTTAACCCATTTGATTGTCTTTGACAAAATCACAGAGTTTATCCGAAAGCCGTTTATGAAGAACAAGAAAATCATCGATGAAAAAGGCCATGTCGACGTGAAAAAAGTACCCAAATCAAACGTCGGCTATTTGCTGAATTGCTATTGGTGCGCAGGGATTTGGTGCGCCATTATCATCGGTCTCGGCTATCTGCTCATTCCGAAAGCGAGCACCCCGGTCATTTTTATTTTGTCGATAGCGGGCGCACAGGCGATCCTTGAAACATTTGTCGGAATCGGAACGAAGCTCATCGGATTTTTAGCTGACGTAAAGAAATAACGTTGTAGCAGGTTGATTTTATTTTTTGTCTTTAAAGCGTCACAAAATATAGGTGAAAAACATGGCGATTTTTTGGAGCTTTATTCCTAAAAATCGTTTTTTCATTCAATGAAGTATCCTGAACTGTATTCATAAAATTAAGAATATATAGAAAATAAATGTGGGAAGTCCTGTTCGTTTCGTGTTGAACGTTACATTAAAATAGCATTCTGCCCTCCTCATCAATACGAAAAGAGGAAATTGATAGATTTTCAAGACCTTAAAAACAAGCAATATGGTTGATGGACGATTAACGAAAAGATTTTTAGAATCAGGATCGTGCCATAAACGTGAAAAGGAGGGAGAAGCACCCGTAAAACGGCATACTTTTAAAATTTTCATTTTGGAGGGAAAAGAATGCAACATGTCAAACGTTCAATTATTGCATGTTTTGCGATAATAGCGCTCGTTTTCAGCGGAGCAATGGCGCCAGCGGCAGCAGCCGCTTCCAAAACGCCGGTTGCCGCAAACGGCCAGCTTAAGATTAAAGGTACTCAGCTCGTCAATCAAAGCGGAAAAGCGGTCCAATTGAAAGGGATCAGCTCGCACGGTTTGCAGTGGTACGGTGATTATGTCAATAAATCGAGCTTAAAATGGCTAAGAGATGACTGGGGCATCAATGTCTTCCGTGCAGCCATGTACACGGGTGAGGGCGGCTACATCGATAATCCGTCCGTTAAAAACAAAGTCAAAGAAGCTGTTGAAGCGGCAAAAGAACTCGGCATCTATGTCATCATCGACTGGCATATTTTAAGCGACGGCAACCCGAATCAAAATAAAGCAAAGGCTAAAGAGTTTTTCAAAGAAATGTCGAGCCTTTACGGAAATACGCCGAACGTCATTTATGAAATCGCCAACGAACCGAACGGTGATGTAAACTGGAACCGCGATATCAAGCCGTATGCGGAAGAAGTGATTTCAGTGATCCGCAAAAACGATCCGGATAACATCATCATCGTCGGAACAGGAACGTGGAGCCAGGATGTCAACGATGCAGCAGATAATCAATTGAAAGACGCCAATGTCATGTATTCGCTTCACTTTTACGCAGGAACACACGGCCAATCTTTAAGAGATAAAGCGAATTATGCACTGAGCAAAGGCGCTCCGATTTTCGTTACCGAATGGGGGACAAGCGACGCTTCCGGAAACGGAGGAGTATACCTTGACCAGTCTCGGGAATGGCTGACATATCTAAACAGCAAGAAAATCAGCTGGGTCAACTGGAGCCTTTCCGACAAACAGGAATCATCCGCCGCTTTAAATCCTGGAGCGTCTAAAACAGGAGGGTGGAAGCTGTCTGACTTATCTGCCTCAGGAAAATTCGTAAGGGAGAATATCCGGAGCTCTCAAGATAACTCCGGCTCACAAGACAGCCCTGATTCCGGCTCAAAGGACAAAGATAACTCTGATTCAAAAGACAAAGGAAACTCTGATCAAAACAGCGGCAAACAGGGAAACAGCGTCGCTGTACAATACAGAGCGGGGGACGGGAATGTGAACGGCAACCAAATCCGCCCGCAGCTCAACATTAAAAACAACAGCAAAAAAACGGTTGATTTAAAGAAAGTGACGGTCCGCTACTGGTATAAAGCGAACGGCAAAGGACAAAATTTCGACTGCGACTACGCTCAAATCGGCTGCAGCAACATTTCTCACAAATTCGTGAAATTAGCGAAATCCGTAAAGGGCGCAGATACGTATCTTGAACTCGGTTTTAAAAACGGAACGCTCTCACCGGGAGCAAGTACCGGGGAAATCCAGATCCGCCTTCACAATGACGGCTGGAGCAATTACGCACAAAACGGCGATTATTCCTTTACAAACTCAACAACCACTTTTAAAAATACTAAAAAAATCACATTGTATGAAAACGGCAAGCTGATTTGGGGAACAGAGCCTAAATAAGTCTAACGGACACCGATATGGTGTCCGTTTTTTCAGTCCGGCATGTGGTATGATAGAGGAAGATTTTTGTAAAAGGGGATACGGGCGGAGCAAAACAGGAACATTAGAATAGAAAGGACGGGTGACCAGGAAAATGAATGAAACGTTAAAACAGTACATGCTGCTGGTCAAAGAAAACAGCAGCTTGATCAACGGACCGGATTATCCGGGTAAGGAAAAAGACGTTCGAAAACAAAAGGAACAAATCGACGCTTACGCGAAAAAGCTGCAGCAAGGCTTTTCTACAGATGACGACTACGACGAATTCGCCGATGCGGTGATCAAGTGCACATACGGGGATATTTCATTAGAAGAATTGGAAACGGTTTATAATGAACTGATTTCTCCGTCATAAGCAACTTCTAAGGAGAGGAAAACCGATGAAAGACATCGTTTTAACGACTGAGAGGCTCACATTGCGAAACATGACAAAAAAAGACGTTTGCAATTTGCTGGAGATTTTTTCTGATCCAATCGCAATGGAATACTATCCGTCGACAAAAGATGAAAAGCAAACGATCGAATGGATCGCTAAGATGCTAAACAATTACGCAAAACACGGCACAGGGCTTTGGATCGTCGAGCATAAAGAAACGGGCGAATTTTTGGGACAATGCGGCATCGTTCCGCAGGAAGTCGAAGGCGTCCGCGAAATGGAACTCGGCTATTCGTTTGCAAGGCGCGTCTGGGGAAACGGCTACGCAACTGAAGCCGCCGCAGCATGTAAACGGTACGGATTTAAAAACATGAACGTTCAAAAACTCGTGTCTTTAATCGACGTTAACAATCTGGCTTCCAGAAAAGTTGCCGAACGGATCGGCATGACGCCGGAAAAACATATACGTAAATGGGGGAAAGAAATTGTTGTGTATGCGGCGGGAAAATAAAATATCAAATTGGCTTTTCACCGATTGCAAGATGAAGAACTCATAAACAGATCGTTTATTAATTAAATGTAAAAATATGTTTAATTTTTGAATTTTTTCTCAATCCTACACAATATGACAAATTTTTCATCCTCGCAGTGGTAATATCAAGGTGTCTATTAAATGGACAAGCATTTAATAGGTAAAAAACGAAAAGGGGATGTGTGTTATGTTTAAAAGCAAATTCAAAAAAGCAGTGGGAGCTTTGGCAGTTGCCGGGGCTTTGTTAGTATCCGGATTACCTGCAAGTGCAGCACCGGATTTAACTCCGATTCGGGACAAATATCCAGATGCATATCAATTCCAGTGGAACGGCAACGGCACTGTAACTGTTTTCTTTAGAGACAGTAACGGCAAATCTTATTCTAGAACATATACATGTGTAACAGTTATTGATGGAACTTGCTACGTATATAAGTAATTAAATCGTAATTCATTCTAAATTTTGAAATTCCGTCTCAATTTTCTAGTATACTTAATATTTCGAGACGGAATTTCTCTTACAAGTTTAACTTCCGAGAATATATATTATGTAAACTAGAATGAGATTTGAAAAGAGAGGTCAAATTGATCTTACTGTTCTGTTTTGTTGACAATTGCGCCGTTTTCTCATGTGTTACCCATCTTACTAATCGTTTTGGTGTTCTCGTTTTCTTCTCCAGCCGCTGTAATACCAGTGCAGCTGACACCACGCGCAAACATGCGGATAAAAATGTAAGAACTCTCCGAATCCGGAGAGTTCTTTTTATGAGTGATATTTGTTGATTTTGTTAATAAGGCTTTTATGTGCAATAGACAGCCATTATAATATTTCGATATAGCCTTCGGTTCCATGCACGCGAATTCGTTGTCCATCTTTTATCAGTTTGGTAGCATTCTCTACTCCGACAACGGCTGGCAAGCCGTATTCACGTGCGATAACTGCTCCATGGGTCATCAGGCCGCCGACTTCGGTGACCAGGCCTTTGATGGATACAAACAATGGTGTCCAGCTGGGATCCGTAAAGGCGGTGACCAAAATATCCCCATCTTCCAGGTCAGCATCTTCCATGTTTAAGATGACACGCGCTCGTCCCTCTATCACTCCGGAAGAAACAGGAAGACCTGCAATAGCTTCGTCCGGGAGATTCTCTCGTTTGTACTCACCTGCAATGATTTCGCCATCAGACGTGATAACGCGCGGTGGAGTTAGTTTTTCGTATAATTTGTACTCGTCTTTACGTTTGCTGATGATCTGGTAATCTACTGTATTTGTGCGTACGGCTTCGTGAAGTTCTTCAAAAGTGAGATAGTATATATCTTCTTTTTCGAGAATAACGTCCGCTTGTTCGAGTTTTTCGGCTTCTTTCAGTAAAGCCTGCTTATAAACGAAGTAGCGATGAATCATGCCGTATTTTGGATATTCCCGATAGCCTATGAAATTCCTGATGAGGCCGATCATTCGTTTAGTTTCTTTGGCTTTTTGCTCACCATCCGGCAATTGCTTCAATCGCTCTACTATTTCTTGTTCTTTTTGCAAAGCCGCACGCCGCCCTTGTTCAAATTTCCGATGGCTTTCATTAGGTTCAAAGTTTTTGATGTTACCCAGAATCAGCGGGACAAGTGTAATTGGTTTTTCGCTCCATATTGAGAAAGCGCATCTGCTGCGTTTTTTTCACCTAACCACTCGTTCATTTTTTCGTTGATCCATGATGAAGCATTCATGGCTGTCATAATTACACCAAAGCTTTGTGGATCAGATAAACTCTTCTTTAATTGCTGGATATCTTCCAGAATAAAATCAAACAGATCCGTTCCTGATTTTGTTTGGATTTTTTGTTTTAACTCTTCTATCGATGTTTGACTGCGTTTAATCAAATCAGAAACGATTGTCGGATCGTAGTCTTTTAATGTTTGATAATCCGCAGGCGGCATACTTTTTGTGTTTTTACCGGGGCCCATTTCTTTTTCATCATTTGGTAACTTTTTTATAAAATCTCCTCGCTCTAGCACGGTCACGAGTGCGTCTTTTATGAGCGGATCGGATTGTCCAAGTTTTAATATAGTTTCTCTGCTGGCAGGTGAAGCCAGCAGAGGTGCAACATCAACAAACAACCTTCCGCCAGCTATGCGCATGTTTGCTGAAGTCGTTAATAGCCAAAAAGACAATCCCAATGGTTTCATGGGGGCTGTCATCATTTGTTGGTGACCAACAGATACATAAACGTGATTTTCCTGATCATCCGCTTCAGGGATCGGGTATAAAGTTGTGATCGGCCGGCTCTGGACAATATAAAATGTATCATCGGCCAAACACCATTCGATATCTTGCGGCTGGCCGAAATAAGATTCGATTTGTCTTCCGATGCGTGCCAGTTGTAAAATTTGCCGGTCAGTAAGTGTTTGCGTCTTTTGCTGATCGGGATCGATCTGCTTTGTCTCCGTTCCGCCTTCTTTTCGTCCATAGACCGCCAATTTTTTGGTTGCGATCCTCTTCTCGACGATTTCCCCTTTCTGTACTTTATAACAATCGGCAGATACCAAGCCGGAGACCAGCGCTTCTCCAAGTCCAAAACCGGCATCGATGGATAGCAGCTTTCGGTTGGAAGTAACGGGATCAGCGGTAAATAAAATCCCTGAAGCCTGCGGGAAAATCATCTTTTGGATGATAACGGATATATAAACTTGACTGTGGTCAAATCCATTTTGCATACGGTAGATGACCGCGCGGTCCGTAAATAGGGATGCCCAACATTTGCTGATGTGCTGCAAAATTGCTTTTTTGCCGATGACATTTAAATAGGTGTCTTGTTGACCGGCAAAAGAGGCATGCGGCAAATCTTCAGCAGTCGCACTAGAACGCACGGCATAAGCATGTTCATCGCCAAACTGGGAGAGATAGTGAACAACTGTTTTCACAACATCGGAAGGAATTTCTACTTCCATAATGGTTTTTCGAATCTTCCTGCTGATTTCACCAATTTGATCCCGATCTTCCACTTTTAGCTTGGTCAGTTGATCCAACAACGTTTGGAACGTTTCATTTTGTTTGATTGCTTTTTGATATCCTGCTGTTGTGACACAAAATCCTTCTGGCACTTGTATTCCTTGAATTTTTGATAATTCCCCTAAATGTAACCCCTTTCCCCCAACGAGCAAAAGCTGTGTTTTTTCCATTTCGTGAAAACCGAGAACCAAAGAACTCATTCTCCATCTCTCCTTCGAAAAAAAATTTGACAAGAGCTTTCCGGCATGGTACAATTAAAATGTAAGATAGGATACTTATGCTATTTTACGGAAAACAAACGTAATCTTATTATATCATCGTGTCTGTTTTCGTGCAATATAAAAAGAACCTGGTAAAAACGTCCAGGTTCTTTTTTAATTTCGCGCTATCATTAGTCACAGCAAAACCTGGTTCGAGCCGACAAGCGGAAAAAAGACTGCTTCAATATTACTTTCGAAATGGACAGAATGTTGATGTGATGGCAATGGAAAAGTTGTTGTAAAACCAAATGAAAGGCCCTTCAAAACAGAAGGGCCTTCATTTTTTTATTTTCCCGCGATCGCAAACCGCTTGATTCTTTCTTCAATTTGATCCCGAACCCGCTGGAATACAGCCCATTTCTCTTTTTCAGTTCCTGCTGCTTTGGCTGGATCATCGAATCCCCAATGATCACGTTTGACGTGCGGGGGCGTCATTGGGCATTTATCGTTGGCATCGCCACATAATGTAACGACAAAATCAGCCTTGTTTAAAATTTGAGGATCAATCATATCTGAAGTTTGGTTTGAAATATCTATTCCTGCTTCCTTCATTGCTTTTACGGCATTCGGATTTAAACCATGGGCTTCAATTCCAGCCGAATATACATTGTATTCATCGCCTAAATATTTTTTGCCAAACCCTTCTGCCATTTGACTTCGACAAGAATTCCCTGTACACAAGAAAAGTAAATCGTCTTTTTTTCTTTGCTCATTTTTTTCATCCAACCTTTCGCTCATTGTGCTTTGACATTTGAACCATAGTATTTCTTGCGCAGCCAAAGAGCAACGTTCACCAATCCGATCATAACCGGCACTTCAACTAAAGGGCCGATAACCGCTGCAAACGCAGCACCCGAGTGAATGCCGAATACACCGACAGCCACCGCAATTGCTAATTCAAAGTTATTACTGCCTGCTGTAAAGGCTAATGTTGCGGCAACCCCATAGTTTGACCCGAATTTCTTTCCTAAGTAGAACGAAACAAAAAACATCACGACAAAGTAAATGAGTAACGGAATCGCAACCCGGACTACATCTAGCGGCAAGCTTATCACCATATCTCCCTTTAATGAGAACATTACGACAATGGTAAACAGCAAAGCGATAAGCGTAACCGGGCTGATTTTCGGAATGAATACTTTTTCATACCATTGTCTGCCCTTTGCTTTAACAAGTATTAAGCGTGTTAACATTCCAGCAATAAACGGAATACCTAAGTAAATAAATACAGATTTTGCGACTTCGCCCATTGTAATATCAACGATTGCGCCTTCAATACCAAGCCGTTCTGGAATGACAGTTACAAAGATATAAGCATAAACTGAAAAAAACAGTACCTGGAAAACAGAGTTAAAAGCAACCAACCCTGCCGCGTATTGAGCGTCGCCTTTTGCTAGATCATTCCACACAATAACCATGGCAATACAACGGGCTAAACCAATCATAATGAGTCCAACCATATACTCTGGTTTATCAGGCAAAAATACAATGGCTAATAAGAACATGAGAATCGGGCCGATAATCCAGTTTTGTACAAGCGATAACAAAAGGATTTTGATATCTGTAAAAACTCTTCCCATCTCTTCATAGCGCACTTTGGCAAGAGGAGGATACATCATCAAAATTAAGCCGATCGCAAGTGGTATAGATGTTGTTCCTATTTGCCAACGGTTTAGTCCGTCTGCGAAGCTGGGAAAAACAAACCCTGTGCCTATTCCGATCGCCATGGCAAGGAAAATCCAAAGTGTTAAATAGCGGTCAAGAAAAGACAATCGCTTTTTTTCTGTATGACTCATTTTCTCAAGCCCCCTTCTCCACTGTTATTAGCAGTCACAACGAGCTGTAACCTTGCTTGCATTTATTTTTTTGATTTGTTCTGTTTGGTCTGGTAAATGTTTTAACAGCTCATCAATTAATTCGAAAAATTCGCTTTTCGGATTTAAAGAATAGTAAACCCACTGCCCTCTTTTCTCTTCATTCAATAATCCTGCATTCCTGAGTTTGCGAAGATGTTGGCTAATGGACGGCTGACTCATGGTAAACACTTCGAGAAATTCACAAACACAACATTCACGCTGTTTTAGAATAGCCGCCATCGTTAAGCGTGTTTTATCCCCGAGCAATTTTAATACTTCTGCCGCCTTATCCGTCTCTACAATTGTTCTATTCACTTGATGCTCCTCCAGTTTGGATATTGTTATATAATTATATACTTATATATTGAGCGGAAGCAATTGATGTTATGTAAAGTCATAGGCGATCAACTGCTTCTTTAACAAAAAAGCTTATCGACGAAGCCGTTTATCTGGACTTTATCGACAAGCTTTTTTTCTTCGGCAAACGTTGATCAAAAAATTACTAGTAAACCTTATCCTCTATCAAATTTTTTGTCTCTCTCAGAGGTTGCCAATGACAGTTGTTCATGAAATGCAAGTTCATCTTGGTGTCGCTCTTTAATGCTTTTCACAATAGACCAAATCGTATTTACGTTCTCCTCAATATATTGAGGATCAAAGATCGTAACATGGTCTCCCTTTAATTCATATTCCAGATAATTGTGAGCGGTAGAGCGCGTCCACCCTCTTTCGGTCATATCGCCGCATAACAAGTGATGAATGTTGGCGTTGATGGCACCGGAATTGATCAGTTGATTATGGTATGCCAGGTAGCCTCTAATTTTATCTTTTATCGAAGGAATGGTTAATATTTCTCTATGCCGGCGATCGCCATTTCGCAATCACCTGTAAGCAAAGATTTACACGCCATATGAACAGCAACGAGGGATGAAGAGCAAGCCGTATCAATGGTGATCGCCGGTCCTTTCATAAAAACAACATGGCCCCAAAACCTAAAAAAAGGATTTTTTATTTTGTGAAATTTCTGGATAATTTAGGTGGAAATCAAAAAAGACTGCCGAGAACATCGGCAGCCTGCTTTGACATCGTCTAAAGCTTGGTCATTATGTTGATTTTTTAGCTCATCCATTTATTGAATTCATTAGCTGAAAAAAGTATTCAGGTTGATGAGTTTTATTCAGGTTATACCATGAATCTAATGTATCTGGTGCAAACACATCTAATATTTTCAGTACTTCTTTCGCAAATTCCAGAGGAGCTACTCCTGATGCTGTAACCAAATTCTCGTCAGATACTGCAGGCCCCATCTCATAAAATTTTTCTCCTTTATAATGAGGACAGACCATTTTAATATATTCTAAGCTATTGCTGGTATGTTTTCTGGAATCTAGGTATCCAATATTCGCGAGGCCCTCAGTTGCACCGCAAATTGCAGCAACAATAGTGCCAAGCTTTAAAGCTTCGCCGATTTTTTTCAAGATAGGTTGATGAATACCTTCTCCCCAAGTATTCCCTCCAGGCAAAATGAAAAGATCTTTACTCTCAAGAGTACACTCATCAAGGGAAATATCTGGCGTTATGTTCAGTCCTCCCATCGTAGTAATCATTTCTTTATTAGCTCCTACTGTAACTACTTTTAAAGGGGCTAAACTTTTTTTGAAATATCTTCCTGATTTCAGTTCAGCAATTAAATATCCATATTCCCAGTCTGACATTGTATGAAATACATAAAGGTACACTTTTTTTGTTTGCATCCAATCACTCTCCGATCACAATTGATATAGCCCATCATAATATAACTTCCCTGACAGTTAACGTCAGGGAAGTTATCATGCTTGATGAAATTTTATTAATTCCGACAGAACTTCGATAAGTCTTTTCTTAAGACTTATTGGCTCAATAACTCGAATTGATTTACCGTACGGTAAAAGTAAATGAGGTACATATGTATGTATCATATTTTTTTCAAGAAGAAATACAGCTTGGTTTGAAGACCTTTCTTGCAAATAATGTCCTAAAAACCAATGTTGGCAAATATCATCCAACGCTCTTGTATTCCCGTTAATAACCAAAGGGATAATCCCTTCCTTATCTTCTATTGTCGGAAGGAGGTTTTTCATAAAAAAGTCACGTGCTGAAAATTTCTCTGGCCGGTTAAACTTATTTTCGGTTAGCTTTAGACTTTCAATTCGATCTACTCTAAAACTGCGGATATCCTTTCTAAGATGACAAAATCCAATCACATACCACTTATGATTCCAATAAATCATTCTGTACGGATCAACCAATCTATTACTTGATTGCTCTTCGCCACTTTTATGGTATAGAATTTTTACAGAGTATCCGCCAGCTACGGCCAGCTCCAACTCCTTTAAGAAAGGTTCCATCGAGAAGGAACTTAATCGACTTATTACTTCAAGACTGATTAAATGTTGGTTTATCTTTGTTTTCTGCTCTTGATTTGAATATTTACTCAGCTTTGAAACAGCCCTATTTAGTGCTTCTCCTCCATAATATCCGGCTTCTTCTGCAAAAACAGCAGCGTGAAATAGTGAGATTTGCTCCTCAACATCAAAAAAAAGAGGAGCTTTAATAAAATTATGCAATAAAGTGTACCCGCCGTTATGTCCCGGGTCTGAAATGATAGGTACACCACTTGTTGAAAGTGTATCAATATAACGATATACAGTCCTTATATTTATTTCTAACTTTTCTGAAATTTGTTTTGCAGTAATTTTTTCACCTGAACTAAGCATCCATAGGATTGCTAGCATATTGTCCATTTTAGGCATATAAATTTACCTCTTGTTTAAATGTTTAATTCCAGATTTAAACGAACTTCCTCAATTTTTAGAATGCAATTCTTCTTTCACCTGAAGCTTCAGGAACGAGTGAAACTTGGTACATCAACAAGAATATCTTCCTGTCATGCTTGTTACGGACTCCACAATATCTGCAGTTGTGTCACTAAAAGCATTGAGAGCCAGTTCATTCTAATGCTTTTTTTTATTCTTCCTTAGTTAATTTGATCTCCTGTATTGACGAATACTTCAAAGCATGCCATCAGTAAGACAAGTCGCTCCCCCCTTACCCGTTGATCCCATTAAAAAAGCAGGGTCATTTACTTGATATAAAGGAACGACTTCGACGCTAAAAAGACTATTATAGAATTGAAAGTTTTAATATTTAGGAGGTTTTATGATCTTGGTTTAAGCCCTCTATCTTGCAAGTTATATATAGAATCGACGATGTCATGGTTCTTGAGTTGAGGGATTTGGGCGGCTCCGGGTACTAAGAAACCTGCATTGACTATCCCTAAGACAAGTTAATCAGTTTCATCAAGTTCAATAAAATAATGATTCTTGCGATAAGACACTGCCTCCATGGTTGCGATCAGATTTTCGCCGTGTAAGATGTCGATTCGATAAAAACCTGTGCGGAAGTTTCGCTTGATTTCTGTCGCGCGGGCAACGATCTTGTCCCCTGGTTTAGCTGATTCAATAAACTGGATGGTTGTCGAGAGTCCTAATGATGTTTTTCCGTATGCATTGCACGCTGCCGAAAAAGCATGATCTGCTAATGCGTATAGCACTGCCCCGTGAACAGTCCCATATGCATTTACCATATGGCTTCTTACTTCAAGCATTGCTTCCGCAAAGCCTGCTTCAAATGTTGTCAGCTGAATTCCCAGCGATTGTGCATACGGATCGTTCTTTACATGTTTATAAATTTGTTGATAGTGTTTTTCGTAAATGTTGACCTCGTCAATTTTCTTCTTCATTGCCGGCTCCTCCTTCGAATAAAAGCGGAATTAAAAAACCCATTGCACTAACATCATGTAGATGATCGTTCCCCCTGCTATGGAAAGGAGCATATTTTTCTTCCAAAAGTGAAGCAGCGCAACTGCCGCTACTGCAATAAATTCAGGGATGCCGCGGCTGCCGGAAAGTAAACTCACATCCTTAAAACAATAAATGACCAAAAGCCCGATGACCGCCGATGGCAGCGCTTTGCCGAGATATTGTATATACTTCGGCGTCGGTTTGCCCGATGGGAAAATCATAAATGGAAGAAACCTTGTCAGCATTGTGCCTAGCACAACCATAGCAATCGTGATCATTTGCTGCGTTACACTCATTGTCATGCGGCAACCTCAACTTTCTCCAATGGTTTTCTAAAAGCGGTAAGCACTCCCAGAATCGCAAGCATGGCAGGAATCATGAAGTTGTTTCCGCCAAAAATCATAAGGCTTGCTGCCGAAAGTCCAAGTCCTGCGAGGGCACTAAAGTGCCGTTTCTCTTTCATCCACTGTTCAATAAAAATCACAACAAAAAGAGCGGTCATCACAAAATCGAGCCCTTCTGTGTTGCTTGACGAGAGATCCGAAAATGCCGCCGATCGCCGCTCCTATGACCCAATAAGAATGATTAAGCAGTGTCACGAAGAACATAAACCAGCCCTTGTCTACATTCTTCGGAATATGGGCGGTACAATTGATAGAAAAAGACTCGTCGCACATCCCGTAAATCAGATAAAACTTTTTCTTACCGGTTCCCCTATACTTATCCAGCATAGAAATGCCATAAAACAAATGGCGTGCGTTCACCATTAAAGTTAAGAAAAGAGCGTTCAGCGGGTTGAACGCCCCAAGCAAAAAATTGGCTGCGACAAATTCCATTGAGCCTGCAAAAATGGCAAAGCTCATGATGATTGGATAAATGGCGCTGAACCCTAATGAATTCATATAGATTCCGTAGGCAATCCCCAAAAATACAAAGCCCGCCAAAATCGGAAGCGTATGTGGAAAAGCCGCGCGGCAAGCAATCCATATTTGATTTCTTTTTTTCATATGATCCACATCCTTAGCTGAAACTTTATTCCATACAAATTTAACACACAAAATCCATACAATGAACAAAAGAATTGTATGGATTACAATTCTTTTGTTCAAAATCAATCTTTGAAATGGGAGCTGATCAATTATAAAATTCCATACAATAAATGATATGATTGTATGGAATACGATCTAAGAGGTGCAATATGCCGGTAAATTCATTTGATCATTATCCAATGTCTTGGAAACCTGATAAAAAAGCGTTAAAGCGTCCTTATTATTATTCGATTGCGGAGCTGCTTGAACAGGATATTGTAAACGGCTTCTTGGCGCCCGGGACAAAGCTGCCACCACAGCGGGAATTGGCGGATTTTCTCGACTTAAACTTTACCACGGTTACCCGTGCCTACAAATTGTGCGGGTTCAAGGGTTTGATTTATGCAATCACCGGAAGCGGAACCTTTGTATCTCCCAATGCAGCCCGTTCTATTACCATCTCCGCGGATAACATCACAAATCTTATTGATCTTGGATTTGTAGCCTCTTTTGAACAAACCAACGGAATCGTATCGGAGCTTATGCAAAAGGTTGCGGAGAAAAGCTATTTGGATAAGCTTTTAAATTACAATGATCCGACAGGAATTCCGCATCAAAAAACGGCAGGGTTAAATTGGATGGAGTCTTTCGGTATTCAGGCAGACCAAGAGCATATGGCGATTGTTTCCGGGGCTCAAAATGCGCTGGCCATTGCATTGACGGCACTGTTTGAGCCTGGTAATCGGATTGCAACCGATTTATACACCTATTCAAACTTTATTGAGTTGGCAAAAATGCTCCATGTACAGTTGGTCCCCATTCCCGGAGACCAGTTTGGGATGCTGCCGGATGAACTTGAAAAACAGTGCTGCCAAACAAAAATACACGGGGTTTTTCTGATGCCTTCTTGCTGTAATCCCACAACAATCATGATTTCAGATTTTCGAAAACATGAATTAGCGGCGGTTATCCGCAAGCATCATTTGATTTTGATCGAGGATGATATCCATGCATTTCTGACGGCAGGTATTATCTCCGATTATCAGCAGCCGATGTTCAATTTGCTTCCGGACCAGAGCGTATATATTTGCAGCACTTCCAAGTCCATATGCTCCGGATTAAGAGTCGCCTATATGGTGTATGGGGATGCCTTCCGCCAGAATATTTTACAGAGCATTTTCAACGTCAATGTCAAAACGTCCTCGTTAGATGCGGAGGTCGTCACGGAGCTGATTCTATCAGGCAAGGCTCATGAAATTGTGTCGCAAAAGAAACGGCTTGTACAGTCTGCAAATGAGATTTACGCAGAGTATTTTTCTCCGAATAAGCCTGGTGAACATCCCCTTAGTTTTTACCGCTGGCTTTCTATTGAAAAGAATGCTGATTCATCTCAGTTGGAAGAGGATTTGAAAATGCGCGGCATTCGGGTTTTTCATTCTGACCGTTTTCTCAGCGGGCAGACTTCACGCGAAAAGTATTTGCGCATTGGGCTTTCTTCTACAAACTCATTAGATGAGTTGAAAATGGGGCTGGACATACTGAAACAGTATCTCGGCTGATACGAGAAATAAACTCAGAAAGCGGCGAAATTAGATGATCCAATACTAGAACATCAAGAGGTATAGACAAAAAGTGACCGGACACGGCCAAATTGAGATTTTGGTTGTGTTTTTTATGTTGCCGGAGAAAGAGAAATGAGGAAATTGATTCTTTTTCCCAGCTGTTTTTGGTATAATTGGATTGGTTCTTCCAGTCCGAATATAAGCAAAGAAATGCAGATCCACGATACACAATATTTACAGATATACATAGTGAATCAGGAGGAAGACAGTATGGGGATATCGAGTCAAAAGAAACGGTTTGAAAGGCGATTTAAGAACGAAGTGGTTGAGGTGGCCGCAGTCACCGGTCCATCCGGTATTGGAGCATTGAGAGCGAACGACGATGTAATGTGGAATGCCTCCATGCCGTTGATTGCTTGGAAAGAGCTCAGCGGCAGCAAGTCTGCTGTTCAGGAAGAGCTGCAGTTAAAATGGCTTGCCGATGATGACGAATGGAACAAAACGAAAGATATATTGGAAGCGAATGCCGTTGTCAGACTGTATGTTCGTATGGGAGATCAGGCCATGATGCTGGTAAAGGTTTTAGATTCGGCCTATCAGGACGACGAATTACAAAGTATTTTGAAGGAATCGCTGAAGCCGGTATATTACGAAGACGAGAAATTGGGCACCTTTGAGCTGTTCAAGCCGGTCAATGTGTTTGAGAAGGACATCACCTGGGCCGGACAAAATGGAAAGCTCTCCTTTGATTGGGATGAAGACGATCGGCAGATGAAGGCTTCGCTGGAAACCGCACATATTCTATTTCAAGACCAGGCGCATTGGAATGCCAAAATCCGGGCTTACGCTGCCGAAGAATTGGTCGAACTGGCCAATGAATGGCTGCAAGATAACGACGAAGCGGAGTTTGAGGAAATCACCAAGAAGATGTTCATGGAGCTCATGGAATTGAGCAGTATCAGCGTGTATCCTGATGGAGATTTTGAAGTATTCTTTGATGACGGCGATATGTTTTGGGGTCACTCGATCATCGTCAGCGGCAACCGAAACGGTACGTTTGAATCAGCGGAAATTGCCGGATAAAGCTGGGCGGCGCATTCCGTTTGTTTCAGGTTTTCAATACTGAAGCCTGCCCCCTCTTCTTCTCCTGTCCCGTTTTCGATGCAGAAAACCGAAAAAACCTTGAAAGGCCCGGCCGTTCAAGGTTTTTACCCTACTCTAAAAAACTGCAGCCATTATTTTATTTGCACCAATAAAAATGTGTATTTGGTGCCCTCCGGCTTGTTTTTCCAATAAATCGTTACCTCAGCATCCCCTTTTTTGAGGCCTTTATAGTCCACCGATTTCAAGCCTGGATTAGCATATGCATGAAGAATAAAGGGATCATCAACCGAAACCGTTAAATCGTCTTCCGAAAATTCAATTTGAGGACCGCCGTTGATACTGCCGCAATAAAAATGCGCACGCCCGGAACCGCCAATGCCAACTGTTTCGTCGTACACGGTGAAGATGTGGGTTGAGCATTCGTTTGGCTTAATAGTGCCGCTTGATGCAGCATTTGCAGATGCTGCATTAAAGGACAGGACCGCCGCGAAGGCAATAGCTAGTGACAAGAAATACTTGCTTAGTTTTCCGATGCTCATGTTGTCAACCTCCAACCAAATATTGTTAGTATACATATTCTCTGCATAGAAAAATATACCAAAAACATCTCGGATATGTGAGGGATCTTTTTTCGCAAAAAAGAGCTGACGTCTTAAGGCCAGCTCCCAAATTATAATTGGGCAGATTCAGGAGGTTTAAAGAACTTACCTACCGCCTCATCGCTTACATCTGAAACGTTCCTGTACTCATAGTTCGGCGATTGATCGCGATCGATCAGGACGGACCGCACGCCTTCATAAAAATCACTGTGTCTCAAAAAGTTCTTTGCAAGCAGCAGATCCGTGGCAAAGCATTCTTCCAGCGTTTTTTGTTTGCCGCCCGCCAGTTGCTTTAATGCGATCTTCAATGAAAATGGGGACTTGGAAAGAAGCAGTTTCTTTATATTCGCGCCAAAGTCGCTTTCCTCGCTGTCGAGCGACTGAAGGATCTCTTCCAACGTATCGAACCTAAAATGATGGTCAATCGTTTTTTGATGAGAAGAGAGCCCGCTCTTTTGAGAAGGCTCCGTTCGAAATTCTCCGATCATCTCATCAAGCTTTTCCTCAACTTTTACAAGGTTCCAGTTCGTATGTTCCACTTTTTTAATCAATTGCTCTAAAGCGCCGCTTTCCATGTAAATGTCTGCACCATTCATATACAGCACATCAGCGGCATGGATGACAGACGCCGTTAATGCGAGGTAGCGCCCAATGTGACCGGGTGCTTTGTTAAAAAAATAGGCTGCGCCGACATCCGGAAAGAAACCGATATTCATTTCCGGCATCGCCCATTTCGTTCTTTCCGTCACAATCCGGTGGCTGGCTCCATACGTCAGGCCTACCCCTCCACCCATGACGATGCCGTCTAAACAGGCGATGATCGGCTTCGGAAATCGATAGACGGCCATATCGGTCTCATATTCTTTTTCAAAAAAACGCTCAGCAGCCTGCATTGCTTGTTTGGACGAACGAGCCTGGTAGAGCGCTTTAATATCACCGCCGGCACAAAGCCCTTTTGGACCTGCGCCTTTGATGATCACGACAGAAACGTTATGATCTGTCTTCCATTCTGTTAACTTTTCGCCAATCACGCGAACCATGTCATAAGTGAGTGAGTTGAGCGCTTTCGGACGGTTCAAAACAATAGTTGCGACGCCATTTTGATTGACGGAACACAAAACGTCATCAGACATCTTGATCCCCTCCTTTTATGAATGATGAAAATCTGGTTTTCGTTTCTCGACGAATGCGTGAATGCCTTCTTTGGCATCTGACGTCAGAAACAGTTCGGCAAATCTTTTTCGTTCCCTTTCCAGCCCTTGTTCCATGCTCTCATTGCTGCCTTGTATGATACATTCGACTGCACGCATGACACTTGTCATGCTTTTTCCTTCTACAAACGACATTGCGACAGCAGTTGCCGTCTTCATGAGTTCCTCTTCCTTCTCGGCAAGCTGCGCGATCTTTAGCTCTACCGCTTCATGAGCTGAAAGCGGCCGGCTTGTAAGGATGAGGTCAAGTGCTGCGGCTGTACCCGCTATCTTGCGGAGCCGCTGTGTACCCCCAAACGCAGGAATCAGCCCGAGCTTTAATTCCGGCAGACCGACTGTCGCCTGATCTGATATGATTCTGAAGTGGCAGCTCATCGCCAGTTCAAAACCTCCGCCAAGAGCCGGTCCGTTTATCGCGGCGATGACGGGTTTTTTTAGAGCTTCGATTTCATTGCAGAGCGCCTGGCCTCCTTCGGCCAGCGCCAATCCTTGCCTTTCATCTCCTAATTTTGAAACGAATTCTTTTATGTCTGCCCCTGCCGCAAAGAATCGGCCCTCCCCTGTGATGATAATCGCTCTTGTGTCATCATCTGCGGCGAGTTCTCTAAAAAGTGACCTGAGCTCGGCGATACAGGAAGAAGATAGGGTATTTACCGGCGGATTGTTCAATGTGACAGTCGTGATAAAATGTTCTTTTTCAAGCGCTACGTATTTGCAGTTCAAGATTTATCCCTCCAGTATAAAAAAGACCCCTCTAAAGGGCATTATTGAGCTGTTAGAGGGGGTTAAAGGCTAGAACCATCGTTCGGTAACGACTTTTTTACGTGTGTAAAATTGGACGCCGTCTTTTCCGTTTGTTCCAAGATCGCCGTAGAAAGAGGCCTTGTTCCCCGCGAAGGAGAAGAACGCCATTGGAGCCGGTACATTGACATTCACGCCGATCATGCCGGCATCAATTTTATCTCGGAATTGTTGAACGCTTTTGCCGTTCGACGTGTAAATCACGGCGCCGTTGGCAAATTTCGATTGATTGGCGAGTTCGATCCCTTCATCAAGGTCTTTCACCCGCACGACGCTCAAGACAGGCGCGAAGATTTCGTCCTGCCATATTTTCATGTCCGGTGTCACGCGATCAAAAATAGTCGCTCCTACAAAATATCCTTCTTTAACATCCGGATCGCGTCCGTCAACGGCTAAAACGGCTCCTTCCTTTACGCCGCTGTCAATATAATCAAGGACGCGGTTTTTGTGGACTTCTCGGATCAGCGGGCCGACAAAGTGATCCTCAGATCTGCCGTCTCCCGTTTTCAGTTTTCTTGTTTCAGAAACGAGCAATTCCATGAATTCGTCGGCGATTTCATCAACGACTGCCGCCACTGAGCATGCCATGCAGCGTTCCCCGCTGCTTCCGAACGCCGCGCCGATGATGCCTTGAACCGATTTTTCAAGGTGGCAATCCGCCAGGACAATCGCATGATTTTTAGCACCGGCAAGTGCCTGAACACGTTTTCCGTTAGCTGTACCCTTTTGGTACACATACCTTGCTACCGGCTCCGAACCAACGAAGGAAATGGCTTTGATATCTTCGTTCTCCAATAAACCGTTTACGACTTCTTTCCCCCCCTGGACGAGGTTCAGGACACCTTTCGGAAAACCTGATTCATAGAACAGCTCTACAAGTTTCTCCGCAAGAATAGGCGTCCGTTCCGAGGCTTTCAGGACAAACGTGTTTCCGCAAGCGATAGCCAGCGGAAACATCCACAGGGGAACCATCATGGGAAAGTTAAATGGCGTAATGCCGGCAACGACTCCTAAAGGATAGCGCCAGATGGATCCGTCGATGCCGTCTGCAATCGCGGGCAAGGATTCCCCCATCATTAAAGTAGGCGTGGCGGTCGCGAGTTCAACGACTTCGATCCCCCGCTGCACTTCCCCGCGGGCATCCTTTAACGTTTTGCCGTTTTCCATCGTAATGATGTCGGCCAATTGTTCCTTATGCTCTTGAAGAAGCTGCAAATATTTGTATAAACGTCTTGTTCTGTTGGGGACAGGCACCAATGACCAGGTCTGATAAGCATGCTGGGCAGCCTGTACGGCGCGGTCTACATCTGCTCTTGCAGACAGAGGCACATAGGCGATTATATTTCCGTCTGCAGGATTGATCACCTCTTCGACTTCGGCACCTGCAGAATCCACCCACTCTCCGTTAATGTTGTTCTTCATTTTTTTAACATTCGTTGTAAGCATCTGTTTTCACACCTCTCTTTACAATAAAGCAGTTGTCTGCTCGCTTATTTTTTTGTATAAGACAGACATATCCTTTTCGCCATACCCGTTCTTTTCGGCTTCTTCATACAGGTCAAAGAGAATTTTGCTCACCGGCAGTTCCACCTTGTTCTTTTTTGCTAAATCCAATGCAAAGCCGAGATCTTTCAGCAGGAGCTTTAAAGAAAAGCCGGGTTCATAGCGATGATCCGCTATGAAGCTTTTATAATTGCGTTCATAGATACGGCTCTGCCCATAACTGACGTTCAGCATCTCAAACAATTGATCAAGATCTAAATTGCTGTTTTTGGCAAGATGCAGAGCCTCGCTGACTCCTGCTGTATAAAATCCGATTAAGAGGTTGTTGATCAACTTCGTCTTCGTACCGCTGTCGACATTCTCGTTCACATGAAAAATATTCTCGCCCATTGCTTTAAAAACAGGCAGTGCTTTATCGAAAGCGGATTTCGAACCTCCTGCCATAAAGGTGAGCGTCCGGTTTACCGCCCCTATTACGCCGCCGCTGACAGGGGCCGCCAGAAAATCGACGCCTTTATTCTTCGCCGCCTCTTCAATGCGGATATTCAGTTCAGGAGCGACCGTACTCGTATCAACCAGCAGGATGCCGGGTTCAGCAAGATTGACGAGTCCTTTTTCCCCAAGAAAAACCTCTTCTACTGCGGTTGATGAAGGAAGGCTTGTAAGGATGACATCACTTAATTCAACCATCTTATCAAGCGGAATGCCGATCGTTCCCCCTGCTTGATGAAAAGACATCTCAGCGTCTTTGTTGAGATCCATTCCATACACAGTAAAGTTTGACAGAAGCAAATTTTTTGACATGGGAAGACCCATGTTGCCCAAACCGATAAACCCGATTTTTTTCACAACGCTTCACTCCGTTCACACCATATATTTTTCATGAGCGGCTATTCTTTTTGCAATTTCGCGTTTTTGAGCAAACAGGTTGCTGTAAAGAGGGACAGGAAGGCTGCGAATCTCTTCCAATACGAGCTTTCTTTCGGCTTCATTTGATTCTATCCCTGCTAAGACGGACACCGCCATCTCTTCAATTCTCCTAAACCCGTCTTCACAAATGACATTGGTCATCAACTCTTTTAACTGTTCTTTTTCCCTCCCGCTCTTTTGCACCGCTTTTTCCGCACGTATGACTGCGGATTCCATCACATAGATTTCTTTTTTCATGTCGGCGATGAGCCGGGAGTATTCCTGTTCCTGCTGAATGTCAATGGTAGAGTGTGTTAGTGCGTTCAAAGATTTGTTGAGGAGACGATTGGAAAGGTCGATGAATTGCCGGTTGCGGTTTTCTTGCTTGCTTAATTGAGTTTCAAACCTAGTGCCGATGCTTTGCTGCGCTTGTTTCATCAAAAGCTTGGCGATCGTCAGGCGGTTTATTTCGTTTGTGCCTTCGAATATTCGGCTTATCCTTGCATCCCGGTACAATCGTTCGACTTCATACTCCTGCATGTACCCGTAGCCGCCGTGAATCTGCACCGCTTCGTCTACGATCCGGCCGAGTATTTCAGAACAGTTTACTTTATTGATCGCACATTCAGATGCATAGTTTGCCAGTTCTTTCAATCTTTCGTCCAGCGGAACAGCAGGCTCAAACACATTGTCCAGGCTTTCCGCCGTCCTGTAGGCGGCGCTTTCCGCTCCGTAAATAGATATCGCCATATCCGCAACCTTTTCTTGAATCATTGAAAAGCTGATGATCGGCCTATTAAACTGTTTACGCTGTTTGGCGTAGTTCACGGAAAGGTTCAATGCTTGCTTCGATGTTCCAATGTTGGAAAACGCCAGCTTTAATCGCGCCATGTTCAAAATGTTCAATGCTACGTGATGCCCTTTTCCGACAGTTCCCAGAACATTCTTTGCCGGTATGCTGACTTCTTCCAAGATTAAAGTTGCTGTCGAAGAACCTTTTATCCCCATCTTTTTCTCTTCAGGTCCAATCGAAACGCCTTTAAACGACCGCTCTACGATAAATGCGGTCATGCCTTCATTCGTTTTTGCAAAGACAACATATACATCAGCCACTTGCGCGTTCGTAATCCACTGTTTTTCGCCATTTAAAATCCAGGCCGTTCCCTCCTCGTTCAGGACGGCCGTCGTTTTTGCGTTTAAAGCGTCTGATCCTGCGTTGGGTTCTGTGAGCGCATACGCTCCGATCCATTCTCCCGATGCCAGTTTCGGAAGGTATTTTTGCTTTTGTTCTTCTGTTCCATAATAAATGTACGGCAATGTCCCGACACCTGCATGAATATTAAAGGAGACGCTGAACGATCCGCCGGCTCCCATCTTCTCGGCTACGAGCCCTGAAAGCTTCTTGTTGAGAGACAGGCCGCCATACTCTTCCGGAACTTCGATACCAAGCAAGCCGAGCTCTCCCGCTTTCTGAAACAACTTTTTTGCGTTTTCGTGATGATGCTTATCAATCGATTCAAGAAGAGGGATTACATCATTTCTGACAAATAATTCAGTCGTTTTTGCAATGAGCTGCTCCTCCTCATTGAAATCTTCTGGAGTAAATACATCAGCTGCCGATACATCATAAGAAATGAAGGGGTCATTCCATCGAAGTTCTGCTTTACCCATCGCTTTCCTCCTCGCTTCCGCTCATGAATAATGATTGAAGAAAAAAGAAAACGCTTACATTAATTTCTTGATGCGAATTATCGCCTTCTTTTCTTCCGGTGTGTTTTGATGAGTTCTATTCTTCGGCAATGATCGTTTTTGCAATTTCTGTGTCCGGATCTTCAAAGCCAAAATCATTTTGCATATCCTGACGACCATCTGAAAACCCAAATTCTTCAGGTTCGAGTGCCTCAAGGGAAGATCGTGTCTGCCCCGGTTCCAGATATGAAATTGCAGATTACGGTCTTAAGTATGTCCAGCCACGTTTGGATCGGGGATTAAATCCGCGGCACACGCAAGGTATTTGGCGCTGCCTGGAAAAAATCGAATACCTTTCGGAAAAAACGGATCCCAACAGCGGTTTGTAAGCCTTTTCGATATTGCTCTCTCATTCTTACCTGAATCTCCCGCTTGCTGCGCGTAATATAAAGACAGAGCACGTGATTTTCACCGCTTATGCTTTGGCATGCAGAAATCGGCAAAATTCTCAGGCTGCGCCGAATACGAAGTCCTCATCAAATCTTCCCTTCTACATGCTGCTGCAGACGTTCAAACAGCTGCAGGACATCACAGGACGCTCACCGATCTTTCCTTTTAAGCAGAAGCATACAATATAAACCTTACTCTGTATATATTGGGTTTAAAACCAATGATAGCGAATATTTGGGAATTTTACAAATGTTTTTTCGGTTATCATTTTCCTGTACACGAACATATACACCAGCATGACTGTGAACCGTCTCCTTCGAGGCAAAGGAAAGAAAATGTTGGCTTAAAAGCTTTGCCTGTTTACGAATATTGTCATTTTACATATTTCCTCCTGATCAAGATTCTTGGGTGATCTTCCGCACGATTTGCCTTCAAGTCTACTTTAAGGTCTATAATAATGTTGAAATCCAAAGCAAATAGCCGGTTGCTGCAATTTTGCCGGGGGCTTTTTATTTTTTTGAAAATGATGATAGTGAAAGATATGGAGGTTGCAATGGGATATTCTATTAAAGAAGTTTCTGAAAAGGTCGGTTTGCCTGCACATACGCTCCGGTATTACGAGCAAGAGGGTCTCCTTCCCTTTATTAAAAGAGATGCCAATGGAAACCGAATTTTTAATGAAAATGATTTGACATGGCTGGAGCTCGTGATCTGCCTTCGGAAGACCGACATTGCTCTTTCTGAATTACGCGAGATTGTCGAGTTGACAAAAAAAGGAGATTGGACAATCCCGAACCGCAAACAGATACTTGAAAAACATAAAGAGAAAATGATGGAGAAACAAAGAGATCTGGATCGGGCTTTTCAAAAAATTGATGTGAAAATAGAATACTACAATCAATTAGAAAAGCAGTACGAGTCAAAAAAGGAAACGGACAAAGCTGATTAAGATAAATTAATCAGCTTTTTTCTCGTCGAAAGAATTTTTTCCAAGATCTTTGCAGCATCTTGCTCATCGATACCATCGGTGATTAAGGTGATATCGTCCCCCTCTTGAACTGCCAAATTCATAATTTCCATGATATCCTTTCCATTCGCGGATCGCCCGTTTTTTGTTAAAACGATTTCACTTTTAAAAGTGAATGCCTTTCGTACAAATACAGCCGAATGTCTTGCTTGCAGTCCCCGCGGAAGCTGAACGATAAGCTTTTTTACGATCATCATGTTTCTCCTTATTTTTTAAAATTTCATTTTGTCCCCAGATTACTTGCTGATCGGCATTGTGGGAAAACCTCTCCTCCACACCAGATTTATATCGTTTAGATTAATCTTTAAAGCCGACTTTAAGGCAAGGGGTTTTTTGCCGTTTTACAAGGTGTATTGGAAAGCACGTTTTTTGTATTAAACATCGGCAGGTACGTCTGCCTCATTTGATTCTGGCCACTTTTCTGCAAAAAACGCAAAAAGATGGTTCAACCAGTTGAATCGGCTGATCCCATCTTTTGTCAAACATAAAAGGCATTTTTCTTGAATTACAAGGTAGAGATGTCAATAACGAATCGATAACGTACATCACTGCGAAGAACGCGCTCATACGCTTCGTCTACTTGGTCGGCACGGATAACCTCAATTTTAGGAGCGACACCGTGCTCTGCGGCAAAGTCCAGCATTTCTTGTGTTTCGCGAATTCCGCCGACAAGCGAACCTGCAATGCTGCGGCGGCCCATGATTAAGGAAAACACGCTGTACTGATCCTGTTCGGCTGGCGCACCTACGTTGACAAGCGTTCCGTCTACGCGAAGCATTGATAAATACGCATTAATGTCAAGGTTTGCAGACACCGTATTTAGGATCAAGTCAAAACGGCCGGCCAGCCCGGTGAATGTAGCCGGATCACTCGTTGCAAAGTAGTGATCTGCGCCAAAGCTCAAGGCCTCCTCTTTCTTATTCAAAGACCGGCTCAAAACCGTTACTTCAGCACCCATCGCATGCGCGAATTGGATGGCTACATGGCCGAGACCGCCCATTCCCACAATGGCGACCTTCTTGCCGGGTCCGGCGTTCCAATGTTTCAAAGGAGAGTACGTAGTGATGCCTGCACACAGCAGCGGGCTTGCCGCATCCAAGTCCAAATTGTCTGGAATGCGGACGACGAAATCTTCTTTTACAACGATTTTTTGGCTGTAGCCGCCGTACGTCGGATTTCCATCATAGTCTAATGAATTATACGTTTGGACTACGCCTTTTGTACAAAATTGCTCCTCGCCATTCAGGCAGTATTCGCATTCTCCGCAGGAATCAACAAAGCAGCCGACGCCGACGCGGTCGCCGACGGCAAATTTGGTCACGTCCCCTCCTACTGCTGTCACGACTCCGGCAATTTCATGTCCCGGAACCATCGGGAAGATTCCGCCGCCCCATTCATCATAAGCACTATGGATATCAGAATGGCAAATACCGCTAAACTTAATATCTATTAAAACATCATTTGGCCGTAAATCTCTCCGCTCAATCGTCGTCAGTTCGAATTTTGCTTTTGCGCTTGGAGCGCTTAGCACGCGGCTTGGTATGCTTTTATGGTTACACATGATATAAACCCACCCTTTCTTCATCAAAAGATACAAGAATATGTTAAACCTTAAAGGGAACTTTAACACAAGGGTTTTTGGCTGAATTAGCTAAAAAGTAATAGAAAGCCGCCCATACTGCAGAATTGAATGTCTGAATCTCCTTAATGGATTACTGTAAAATTTAATTTTGTCTGAAAGTCTACTTATTTTTCAACATTTCTGTCAGTTTATATAAGGAATCGTACTGTTTAATGCGAAAATTCCGCCCTTCCTTTTGCAAATAACCTTTATCGCAAAATTGTGTCATCACATGCAGTAAGTGACGGTAGGATACGCCTAAATAATCACAAACGGTTACATGTTTCTCCTTATAAACTCCTTCATCAGCTGTTTGCAAAATAAAATCCGCAAGCCGATGTTCAAGCGGGAATGCAAGGCTTTGGGAATACTTTGCAGCCATAAGTGTTGCCTTTATACTTAAAAACTTGGTTAATTCACGCAGAAATTTTGCATCTTCCATTAATTGTTTGCGACAGCGATGAACAGGAAGCGCAAAACAAACGGTCTTCGTTGATGCCTGAACTCCTTTTGTATAGTACGCCTCATGTAATAATTCCATTTCTCCGATATAATCATTTGCATTGATAAAATTAATTAAGGAAACCTTCCCATTTTGATGTGTGACATATATTTTGGCTTTTCCTTCAATAACGTAAAAAAGGAACTCCGTTCTCGTACCTTCTCGAATCATCCATTCATCGCGCTGATACTCGTGCACTTCCATAAACTCTTCAACTGGAAAAGAAAACAGATGCGAAATAGAGTGCCTCTCCAACTGCTGCCGCTTTTTCTCACCCTTGTAGATTTCCATCATCCACCCCGATAATATGAGATATCTCATATTTTTTTATCTGTTTACATGATAACATGCAAACGATGGGGGGATGCAGAATGAACACACATCGCTGGATGAGCATACAGTTTTTTAGTTTTTTTATGACATGGGGCATTTTTCTGCCTTATTGGACGGGATGGATCATTCATACAAAAGGGATTACGGTTCCTCAAGCCAGTTTGATTATGAGCCTGGGTTTGGTTGCAAGAGGCCTTTCCACATTGGCTGCTTTTCCTTATTTGTCAGGGAAATTTAGCAGCAAGTCCTTATTGAATGGGGCGGGAATCGGTACGCTGGTTGCTATTCTGTTTTATATTCCGGCGGGTTCCTTTACCAGCTTGCTTATCGTTACAGTAGTATTCCATTTTTTTTACCCTGCATTCATGCCCGCTCTTGATAGCGCCGCCGGAGCTCTCGTGCAAAGCGGCCAATTAAGGCATTACGGGAGAAGCCGGCAGTGGGGATCTATTGGATTCATCTCGGCCGGCATGTTTCTATCCATCTTTACTGGGATAATTGGAGATGAAGTTATTTTATGGGCGCTGTTACTTGGTATAGCCGTATTGGTATGTCTCGGTTGCATGCCTGCGCCTACGATTCTGTCTAAAAAGCCGCCGGCAGACCAAACACAAAAAGGGAGTATGTTAAAATTACTCCGGATCAAGCGCTTTCGTTTGGTACTGGTTATAGTCATCTTACTCCAGGCGGCACATGCTTCTTATTACAATTATGGTTATCTCTTTTTACAAGAAATTCATGCACCGCAATATTTAATAGGTGTAATAATTAACATTGCCGTGATTGCAGAAATTATCTTTTTCTCAATCGCAGACCGGAGATTTCACAATTTTTCAGTAGGCTCCTTGCTTGCAATGGCGGCATTTGGTTCTTCCGTACGTTGGATATTAGTATTTGCTTTTCCTAATGTAATTGTTTTCTGTATAGCGCAAACCTTGCATGCCTGCTCATTTGCTATGGGGCACTATGCTTTTATGAAATACCTGATAAAGAACATTTCACATGTGCAGATTCCGAAAGCACAAGGTATTTATTCAGCATTGGCTCTTAGCTGGAGCACTGCAGTGTTTACAATTTTCGGCGGCTATTTATACGAAATTGAGCCAAGATATGCCTTTATCGGAATGATTGTTTGTACGATTCCATCGATGATGCTTGCGCTTTTATATCGAAAACTGGAACTTAGAAAAGAAATCTCACTTTCGATTTAGTTCTTTTGCAGCTTTTCACTTATTCCTCGCTGGAACATAACACGATGCTCATCCGGGAAGGCCGGCTCCTGAAGGATTGCAGGAAATGGTTAATTCAGCGAGTTTCGTTCTTTTGAATTTGATCTGTTAGCCCCTCTTTCTTTTTTTACATACAAATGACATGTTTATGTTTAGAATCAGTACATGTTTTTCATCGTTCTTTGTGCCGGCTGCAAATGCACAATAAAAAAGAGCTTACTCAGGCGAATAAGCTCTTTTGGCTCATTTAATCAGCAGGCGAAAGCTCGCTTTCGGTCAGCCACATATGATTTTTCACTTCTTTCCCGCCGGTTGTCGGCTTATAATCCACCATATAAACCGTCGTTTTTTCCGCCGAATCGATTGTGGCGGTTGCCCCCTTCATCTCTTTCATATGGCCGGCCTCCAAGGTTACTTTTGCCCCCGGTTTGAACGGCTTATCGCCGGCATCTTTGATATCTTCTTGAACGACCCATTTGTGGTTTTCGACTCGTTTTCCGCCGGTTGTCGGTGTATATGAAACGGCATAGACGACAGTATCATAAGCGCCGGTGATCGTCGCTTCAGCGCCATTCATGCCTTTCATGTGATTTGCGTTCATGATCGCTTTCGTTCCCACTTTATATGTTGGATTTTTTGCTTCTTTTAAACCTTCAGGGACTTCCATGTTGCTGTGATCCATCTCATGCGTGTCTTCATTGTTTCCTTTCGTTGCATGATCCTTATCCGTGTTTGTGTTTCCGCAAGCGCCAAGTACGATAAGAAGAACAGCAAACAATGATGGAACAAATCGTTTTTTTCGCATGCACATACTCTCCTTCTAATGGTATTTGCCAATATCATAAAACGAAAATGTGCAGAACTTATGGAGATCGCTTATCAAATTCAAAAAAAGAGGGCGTCATAGAGAACACCGGATCAGTATCTCACTTTTTTTCATCAGAAACGATGTGAATATCGATTCCGTCGGTATGGCGCATGATCGTATTTACAATCGATCCTTTTCTGATTTCTTCCCATCTCGACCGCGCAGATTGTCCAAGAACGATTTGCGTGATGCTTTTTTCCGTTGCCACATTGGCAATCGTCTCTGAAATATGGCGCTGGTTTGCGATTTTAAAAATAAACTCGGCGCCGAATTGTGCAGAAAACCGTTTCCATTGTTTAATTTGAGCTCTTTTGCCGGCCGATATGTTTTCTATCGTGCTGCGGGAAACATTCAGAACAAATAAATCGGCTTTTAAGCGGCTCGCGATTCGCCAACCGCGGCGGATCAGCCTTTCAGCATTTTTGCCGTGCTGTATACAAACTAGTATTTTTTCATTTGTTCCTCTTGGCCGATGATTCCCATTCAGCCCATTTGTACGTTCCATTCGGCCGTCTACATCGTCGGCGACTTCACGTAAAGCAAGCTCTCTCAGTGCGGCTAAATTATGCTTTGTAAAAAAATGGGTTAAAGCTTGCTGAATCTTATGCTTTTCGTAAATCTTTCCTTCTTTCAGGCGCTTCTGCAGGGTTTCCGGCGTGACATCGATAAGGATGACTTCGCTCGCCAGATCTAAAATCCGGTCGGGAATCCGTTCCCTTACCTTAACGCCGGTCACATGCTGTACGATGTCATGAACGCTTTCAAAATGCTGAATGTTAACCGCAGACATAACATTGATGCCTTCTTTCAAAATATCTTCAACATCCATGTGTCGTTTTTCATTCTTGGAACCGGGTACATTCGTATGAGCCAGTTCATCGACGATGACAAGGTCGGGTTTTCGCTCAATGATCGCTTCAACATCCATTTCCTTGAGGACTTTTCCTTTATATTCAATTTTCCGTTTAGGAATAACCTCTAAATCCTTTATTAATGCGGCCGTTTCCGTCCGGTTATGCGTTTCGATCAAACCGATGACAACGTCTATGCCTTCGCGTTTTACATCATGGGCTTCCTGCAGCATTCGATACGTTTTCCCTACGCCCGGAGCTGATCCGATATAAATGGTCCAATGTCCTCTTTTCAGCTGTTCGATTTCAGCCAGCAGTTCTTCCGGTGTTTTCCTTCGATAAACTCGGATATGTTTTCTTCGCATCATATGCATCTCCGTCTTTCGTTAAAGATTCCCCCTGTGTCTCCCGGGGCAGGCACAGGGGGAGAAGCCGTTACTTCAGCTCTTCTTTCAGATCGATATTAAGCAGCAGAACATTGACGCGGGCTTCGCTGAAAAGGGAAGCCTTCTTGACATGCTGTTCAACTAATTGTTCGAGTTCTGCCTTTGAAATCCCTGTCAGACGGCTGATTCTTGGGATTTGTGCATATGCGGCGGCCGGGCTGATGTCAGGATCAAGCCCCGAGGCAGAGTTCGTGATTAGGTCAATCGGCAGTTTGCTGACGGGAACATCCGGATTTTCCTTTTTCCATTCGGAGATTGATGTTTTGACCCGTTTTAATAACTCGGAATTTGAGGGTGCCTCATTTGGCGATCCGGAACTTGAGGCATCATAGCCGATGCTGGATACTCTGCTGTTAAAAAAGCGCGGATCAGTAAACTGCTGCCCGATTAATTCAGAGCCGATGACCTCTCCTTTTCGGTTGTAAATAAGGCTTCCATTCGCCTTTTTCGGCATCACGGCCTGTGAGATTCCCGTAACGGCCAGTGGATACATAAGCCCGCACACAATCAACAGCAATAAACTGATTCTTATCATTGCACCTATTTCTTTCATTGTAATCTCCCACCTTATACAAATATCTGAAGCATAAGATCAATCAGCTTGATTCCGATAAACGGGACAAGCACTCCGCCAAGTCCATATATCAACAGGTTGCGGGCGAGCAAAGCATTTGAGCTCATCGCCTTGTATGCGACCCCTTTCATTGCTAAAGGGACAAGCAGGGGAATAATTACCGCATTAAAAATGAGCGCCGACAAAATGGCTGACATTGGTGAAGCAAGTCCCATGATATTCAGCACTTTCATTTCAGGAATCGCCAGCATAAACATCGCCGGGATAATCGCAAAATATTTGGCGATATCATTTGCGATGCTGAACGTTGTAAGAGCACCGCGAGTCATAAGCAACTGTTTTCCGATCGACACCACTTCAATGATTTTCGTCGGGTTGGAATCCAAATCGACCATGTTCGCCGCTTCTTTGGCCGCCGTTGTCCCGCTGTTCATGGCCAGCCCCACATCAGCTTGAGCCAGCGCCGGGGCATCGTTCGTGCCGTCTCCTGTCATGGCGACCAGCTTACCTTCCTCTTGTTCGCGTTTGATCACGTTGATTTTGTCTTCCGGTTTGCTTTCCGCGATAAAATCATCCACGCCGGCCTCTTTGGCAATCGTAGCCGCCGTTAATGGATTATCACCCGTACACATCACCGTTTTGATGCCCATTCTCCGAAGTTCTTCAAAGCGTTCTCTCATCCCCGGTTTTACGGTGTCTTTCAAATAAATTAAACCGTAGATTTTATTGTCTGCCGCAACGGCCAGAGGTGTTCCGCCTTCTTTTGCAATTCGCCCGCTTTCCCTGTCAAGGTCCGGCGGGATGTTTCCTCCGTTTGTTTCAACCCACTTTTTCACGGCATCGACGGCGCCTTTACGGACCTTTCTGCCATTCGTCAAATCAACGCCGCTCATTCTTGTTTCCGCCTTAAATTCGATCCATTCTCCTTCAGCCGCCGAGTCGTATTCGATGGCCCGTTTTTTGGCGAGGTCGATGACGGACCGGCCTTCAGGCGTTTCATCGTGAATAGAGCTGATCGCCGCATATTCCCCGACGGATTGGAGCGTTTCATCACCGACTGGCACAAATTCGCTTGCCATCCGGTTTCCAAATGTGATCGTTCCGGTTTTATCAAGAATAATCGTATTAATATCGCCTGCCGCCTCGACGGCTTTTCCCGACATGGCAAGTACGTTAAAGCGGGTCACTCGATCCATGCCTGCAATGCCGATCGCCGACAAGAGACCTCCGATTGTCGTAGGAATCAGGCAGACCAGCAAAGCGATCAGGACCGCCGGATCGATTTGAAACCCAAGATAGCCGGTAAAAAACGGGAGTGTAACGACGACGATGAGAAAGATGATCGTTAAGCTTGTCAAAACCGTATTCAAGGCGATTTCATTCGGTGTTTTTTGCCTTTCCGCTCCTTCAACAAGGGCAATCATCTGATCCAAAAACGTTTCTCCTGGTTCGCTTGTAATTTTTACTTTAATCGAATCGCTGACAACACGGGTTCCTCCCGTAACAGAGCTGAAATCGCCCCCCGCCTCTTTTATGACCGGCGCTGATTCGCCGGTAATCGCCGATTCGTCGACTGAAGCGAGACCCGCGATCACTTCGCCGTCGCTCGGGATCATTTCTCCCTGGGAGACGATGACGATGTCGCCCTTGCGAAGATCGGAAGATGAAACTTTTTCTATATTCCCGTTAACTACTTGATTGGCCCATATTCCCTTCTTCGTCTGTTTTAAAGAATCGGCCTGCGCCTTTCCTCTCCCTTCAGCCAGAGCTTCGGCGAAGTTGGCGAACAAAACCGTGAACAGTAAAATGACGGAGACCGCCGCATTAAACCAGACGGGCGCCATGCTCCCGAAAAATTGCGGGAATACGGAAATTAAAACCGAGATAAAAAAGCCTATCTCAACGACAAACATAATCGGATTTCGAATCATGATGCGCGGATCCAATTTCAAAACAGCGTCTTTAAGCGCCTCTTTTACAATCGTTTTATTAAGGGTTTTATTCGTTTTCCGAACCGAATCCGCTCCGTGCTGCCGTTCGGCATTGCTGAAATTGTTCACTGTAAGCCCTCCTATAAAGTTAAAAATTCTGCGGCAGGTCCCAAAACCAGCACAGGGAAAAAGGTTAATGCCCCGACAATCAGAATCACCGTGACGAAAATACCGCCAAATATACCCGAATCGGTCCGGAACGTACCGATGGTGTCAGGGACCGTTCTTTTTTCAAGCAAAGATCCGGCGACTGCCAAAAGCGTAACAATTGAAATATAGCGGCCGATGAACATCACAATCCCTGTTGACATATTCCAGAACGCTGTTCCATCTTTCAGCCCTTCGAAACCCGATCCGCTGTTTGCCGCTGAGGACGTAAATTCGTACAAAATTTGGCTGATCCCGTGAAAACCGGGATTCGAGATGGCTTCCCGTCCCATTGGGGTATAGAGGGCAAGTGCAGACGCCCCTAAAATCAACAGCGGCTGAATCAGCAACGTGACAGCCAATAGCTTCATTTCTTTGCCTTCAATTTTTTTGCCTAAAAATTCAGGTGTTCTTCCAACCATTAAACCAGACAAGAACACGGCGATCATCGCATACAGCAGCATGTTCATAAATCCGGCTCCGAATCCGCCGAAGACGGTGTTCAGCATCATATTGGCCATGGCCAGCAATCCTGTCAGAGGCATCAGGCTGTCGTGCATGGCATTGACCGCACCCGTTTCACTTGCCGTTGTCACCATGGCATACAAGGATGAATACCAGGTTCCGAAGCGGACCTCTTTTCCTTCCAGACTGCCGGCTTCATGCTGAATTCCCATTTCATTGATTGCCGGGTTCCCGTTGGATTCCGCCATAAAAGCTGCACCCATTATGAATAAAAAGAGAAGTCCCGCCGAGATAAAGAGAATGCGCCCCTGTTTTGGGTTTCCGACCATTTTCCCATACGTAAACGGCAGTGAAACGGTGATAAGCAGCATTAATAACATTTGCAGCGCATTGCTCCACCCATTTGGATTTTCAAATGGGTGTGCAGAGTTTGCTCCGAAATATCCCCCGCCGTTGTTTCCCAGCTCTTTTATGGATAAAAAGGATGCAACGGGTCCGCGTAAAATCGTTTGGTCCCCTCCTTCCAGCGTTTTTGCCACTACAGATGCATCAACTGTTTGCGGAACGCCGAGACCGACAAAAACAAGGGACATGACCGCTGCAACCGGAAGCAGAATCCGGGTAATACAGCGGACCAGATCAACATAAAAGTTTCCGAGCGGTTTTCCGGCGAGGCCCCGAATCATGGCAATTGCCGCGGCCAACGCAGTGGCAGGCGCCGTAAACATTAAAAAGATAATCGCAAACATTTGCGAAAACAGGGAAAGACCGATTTCGCCGCTGTAGTGCTGCAAATTCGTATTGGTCATAAAACTGATTGCCGTATTAAACGCAAGCGAAGGACTCATTCCGCTGACATTCGTCGGGTTTAACGGCAATATTCCTTGCAGCCGAAAGACCGCATAAACAATCAAGATCATGACCGCGTTTGTTAATACTAAGGAAACCGCGTATTTCTTCCAAGATTGATTTTCCGTTTTCACACCGCCAATTCGGTAAAATAACCGTTCAGCCGGGAGAAACAGCCTGTCGATTTTGGATGGGCCGTAATCAAATGCTTTAGCAATGTAAAGACCCATTGGTTTAGCTGACAAAAGTGCAATCAATACGATGACGCATATTGAAATAAACAAAATCATTTCTTCAACCCCCACTTGTGTTTTACTAAAACTTTTCCGGATGAAGCAAGGCGTATGTCAAATAGGTAAACAGCGCGATAACTGCAGCTATCAATAGAATCATTGCGCTTCTCCTTTCACGGTTATTTTTTTGGTTGGTGACCGATTGTATGTTCAGCCCATTTGGCCAATAAAAGAATCATTGATACCAAAGCGGCAAAGATGACCAGCATCAAAAAATCCAACACGTACATCACCCCCTTTGTTTTCTGTAAAACGGCATGAAAAAAAGCCGCAAGAGAACAAACCTCTTACGGCTTTTTTTAGGGCACAGTTAAGAAACCGTGCTTTCCGCACGTATTTGGGTTCTCTTTAAACGCTTGCGAGGTTAGCTGTCGGATTCAGGTGCAAAGAGTCACCTTACCTTTAAAAAAGGATTCACCCCAAGTGGCAGTACCACAAAAATGGTTCCCCCGCTTCCAAACTGGAATTCAGCGGTTACGATAATTGGAAATTTTATTCAGATTTTTGATGAGATTTATATTACTCTCGTTAAATTGAACTGTAAAGTTTGATAAAACATTAAAAATGACGAAACGAGATGATTTTGAGTGATTTTTAACTTCATATATCCTATTTACTTTCTGTATCTCTGTTTTTCTTTCTGTTTCACAAAAATCATTTGACATCTCTTCCAGCATTTTAATTTATTAAAAAAATAAAAATTAAACGAGCAATGCTCAATCGTCTTGTCATGAAGTGAATCTTGCAAAAATTCCCATCGTTAAACAGTCAGGATCGGAAGTGATCAAGAAACTGTAGCAGTCTGAAATCCAGGAATGAGCCGGCCGGCGATCGGGATGTCTCTCGGCGGCACAGCTCATTTTTCTGATGTTTGAAAGATTTACTGAAATAACTTTTCGTCAATACGTCTACCAAGCATATACCTCAGGTGTTTCCCCTCCAGGTCCGGGAAAGATGTCATTCAGCTCGCTGAGCACGTCTTCTTCCAGACTGATTTCGACCGCTCTGATCGCATCCCGCAGCTGTTCTACGGTTCTTGGCCCGATAATCGGTGCGGTGAGCGCCGGATTTGTAAGCACCCATGCCAACGCAACATTGGCTTCTTTCTCCCCCAGCTCCTTGCATAAAGCCGAAAATCTCTCAAGCTGTGTTCGATGCTTTTCGATTAAATCCGCCCTTTGGGACGTTCGGGTTCCGGCGTGCTTTTTTAGCGCACGGCCTCCGAGAAGCCCTCCTGCAAGCGGGCTCCATGCCACTACGCCAAGGCCGAGATCCCGGGCAGCCGGCAGCACTTCCATTTCCGCCGTCCGCTCTAATAAACTATACTTATGCTGCTCTGTGACAAGCCCCATGAAATTGCGTCTCACGGCTGCTGCCTGTGCTTTGACCAAATGCCAGCCTGCAAAGTTGCTTGAGCCGATGTAGTCGACCTTGCCTGATCGAACCTGGCCCTCGAATGCTTCCCATATTTCATCCCACGGGGTCCGCCGGTCGATATGATGCATTTGATACAGTTCGATATGGTCGGTCTGCAGCCGCTTCAGAGATCCTTCCAGGTGGCGTCTGATTTTGTAAAGAGACAGGCCTCTTGTATCGTTCGGTCCGTCGTTTGAATCAGATATCGGTTCATACACTTTCGTCGCCAGGACGACTTTTTCGCGGCGCTGCCCCCCTTGGGCAAACCATTTTCCGATGAGGCTTTCAGTCAATCCGGCATTTTTACCCCAGCCGTAGATATTGGCGGTATCAAAAAACTGTATGCCGCTATCGAGCGCTTCGTCCATGATGCGGAATGCTGTCTTTTCATCTGTATCCACTCCAAAGTTCATCGTCCCCAGGCACAAACGGCTGACGCGCAATCCCGTTCTTCCTAAAAAAGTATATTTCATGACAATCCTCTCCTTATACAATGTTTTGTAAGCAGTGAAGCAAATGATTCAACAACTTCCCGGCTTCCTGTTACGATAAAGAAGACGAAGCAAATGTAAAACGGACGCAAAATGCAGCAGGAGGTTATTGAAGTGAATGTAGAAGATCTATGGAATAGATATCATGAGCCGTTAAAAACATTTATCGCGCTTAGAGTCAAAGACCAATCGGCAGTTGATGATTTAGTGCAAATCGTATTTATGAAAGTTCAAATTCATCTCTCGAATGTAAAGAATGTACAAAACATCCGCGCTTGGATCTACAAGGTTGCCCGAAATACGATCATCGATTTTTACCGTACGGATAAATCGATTGAACAGCTTCCAGAGCAAATTGAATTAAGCGGTGACACCGAAGAGGAAAACTATACAAAAGAAGCGGCTGCTTGTATTCGCTCCTCGATCAAAAGGCTGCCGGAAAAGTATCGGGAGGCGCTCGAACTGACAGAAATCCAGGGGCTGTCGCAAAAGGAATTGTGCGAAAAGACGGGGATGTCTTATTCAGGGGCGAAATCAAGGGTGCAGCGCGGGCGCGAAAAATTAAAGCAGCTGATGACGGGATGCTGCCATATTGAATCAGATCGATACGGAAATATTATCGATTTTCGGATGTTGAAAGAATAGCTTGCGTACAAAACCGGTTCCTCGCACGAAGGAACCGGTTTCATTTTACAGGCTTGATACAATGCATTCGGCATGCCCGCTAATCTCGAACTCGCCGAAGCCGTCGGGCAGCAAGATGTGATCTCCTTTTTTCAATGAATATTCATGTCCGCTTGAGGTGATGCCCCCTTCCCCTTTGATGACGCTGACAAGCAGGAACGGTTTTTCCTGTTTTAAGCGGGCTGCTCCTTTTACCTCCCACTTTTTCACTGAAAAATAGGGACACTCGATAAATGAGGTGACGCAGAGGTCATCCGTTTGTTCTTGGCGGATTTCCGGCTGATGTTCCGTAAATGGAACGTCTATCACTTCTATGCTTTTTTCAAGATGCAGCTCGCGCAGATTTCCCTCCGCATCTTTTCTGTCATAATCGTATAATCTGTACGTTGTATCAGAATTTTGCTGCGTCTCTAAAATCTGTATGCCTTCACCGATCGCATGAACCGTTCCGCTTGGTACATGGAAGAAATCTCCCGGCTTTACCTTCACGCGCCGCAAAAGCCGGTTCCATTCTTTAAGCTCGATCATGGAGATCAGTTCTTCTTTTGATGTTGCATGGTGTCCGTAAACGATTTCGGCATCTTCTTTGCAATCGATGACATACCAGCATTCCGTTTTGCCGAGTTCGCCGTTTTCTCTTTTTCGTGCAAACTCATCATTTGGGTGTACTTGAACGGATAAGTCTTGGTTGGCGTCTAATATTTTGGTTAGGAGAGGAAAGCGGTCCCCCTCTGCATGGCCGAATAAATGCCGGTGTTTTTCCCACAATTCCGTAAGTGTAAGCCCTTTATACATTCCGTTTTGAACAACGCTTTGCCCGTTTTGATGTGCGGCAAAAGCCCAGCACTCCCCTGTCCGATCCGATGGAATGTCATAGCCGAAAGAAGCCAATGCCGTACCTCCCCAGATTCTTTCCTTGAAAACGGGTGCAAAAAATAATGGTTCAGTCTTCATTTCGTTTCACCTGACCTTATATGATTTCCTCAAGCAGCTTGTATGCTTCCTCTTTTGTCCGGACGGATAATAATGTTTCCCTGTACCTGTCATCCATCAGTTTGCGGGACAGCATTTGCAGGAGTTTTAAATGATCATTTCCTTCGCTTTCTTTCGGAACGGCGATCATAAAAATCAGTTTCGCCTTTGTGCCGTCGAGGCTTTTCCAATCGACTCCCGCCCGTTTGATTCCAAATGCGACGCTTGGTTTTAACACTGCATCGGATTTCCCGTGCGGAATCGCAATATTCATTCCGATTGCCGTTGTGCTCTCCTGTTCACGGCTCAGGATTGCTTGTTTGAATTCGCTTTCTGACTTGAGCGCACCTGCCCGGGACAATTGCTGAATCATTTCATCAATAATGTCGTCGCGCGTTATGCCGGATAGCTGAGGTTCGATCAGGTCAAAACTGGTGATGTCCGTCAGCTTGTTGATGCGCGTTTTCTCCGGCTGCCTGTTTTCCGCCGGCACGTCTTGCTGCAAATCTTCTTTTGCCGCTGCGGCTTCCTCCAGCTCCTGCTGCTGCGCTTGGGTGACGTCTTTTTTCAGGATGTTGACTAAAATCGCAGTGACAAACGATCCGGCAATTACAGCAACAAAGAACATCGGAACATGATCGACAGCCCCCAGCACAGCAACGATCGGGCCGCCGTGTGCGACTCTGTCTCCGACGTTTCCGATCATGGCGATGACCGATCCTGTCATGGCGCCCACCATAATGCTCGGGATCACGCGCAACGGATCTTGCGCCGCAAATGGGATGGCGCCTTCTGTAATGCCGAAGAGCCCCATCGTGAATGATGCTTTCCCCATTTCTCTTTCAGCTGTTTGAAATTTTCTTTTTCCTATAAATGTGGCGATTCCGAGCCCGATCGGCGGTATACAAATTGCTGCGGCAATCGGTCCCATAATTTCGTAGTTTCCTTCTGCAATCATGGCTGAACCGAACATGAATGCCACTTTGTTGACAGGTCCGCCCATATCGAATGAAATCATCGCGCCTAAAATCAATGCCAGAATAATCGAGCTCGATCCTTGCATACCAGAAAGCCAAACCGTCAATGATTCAAACACGTGCGCGACAGGAGCGCCGATCAAAAATACAAACGCTAATCCGACAATAAGCGAGGCCAGTACCGGGATAATAATGATCGGCATGATCGGCTGTATTGCTTTTGGAACCTTTAATCTTTTGATTCCCAGCGCCGCATACCCTGCCAAAAATCCGGCGATAATCCCGCCGAGGAAACCGGCGCCGCTCGCGCTGCCGTAAAAGCTTCCCTTCGCCGCAATGTATCCGCCGATCATGCCGGGAACAAGGCCGGGCTTATCGGCGATGCTGTACGCGATATATCCGGCTAAGACCGGGATCATGAACGTGAATGAAGCGCTTCCAATCTGCTCAATCGTCTTCCAGAATGAAGCGTCCGGAATCACCAAGCCTTTAGGCGTTTTTTCGCCCCCGAGCGTGAGCGCAAGTGCGATTAATAATCCGCCGACGACAATGAACGGAACCATGAACGAAACGCCGTTCATTAAATGACGGTAAATCGGGTTTTGTTTTTTCGCCTGATGGCCGGCTTTTGCCGATTGTGAACTGGATTGATAGACGGGGATATCTCCGTGCAAAGCTTTTTGAATTAATTCTTCCGGTTTGCGGATTCCGTCCTGTACCCCGACAGACAGCACCTTTTTTCCCGTAAACCGGTCTTTGTTTACCGAGCGGTCGGCAGCGATAATGATAGCGTCTGCTTCCTGAATGTCCTGTTCGGTCAGTTCATTTTCGACGCCGATCCCGCCCTGGGTTTCCACTTTCATTTTTACGCCCAATCTGTCGGCTGCTTTTTGCAAATTTTCTGCCGCCATATACGTATGAGCGATCCCGTTCGGGCATGATGTAACCGCTAACAGTTTCATGTTGAATCCTCCTATTCGCAAGTCTTGTGTCTACTATATATCAAAATCTTAAAATCAAAAGTCTGGTTTTTTACCGCAACTTCCGGAAAAATCGGCTTTTTTCTATAAAAAAGCAAGGAACTGATCCTTGCTTTTAATAGTCCAAATATGATAAAAATTTCATAACATTTGTTTCCTTCGTCAATTTTTGAACAAACGCCGGCTGCTCGCTTAAAAAAGACAGTTCGTGAAACAATTGCCTCGTCATGTCGCGGTCCTCTTGTTTTACCGCGAGCATGAAAACGAGCGATACCTTTTCGTTTCCCCAATCAAGCGGTTCTTTTAAAGTTGCAATGGCAATTGCCGATTTCTTAATGAATTTGGAATTGGCGTGGGGAATGGCAATGCCTCCCCCGATGGACGTGGCCGACATTTTTTCCCTTACCACGGCGTGGAGAGCATAATCCTTTTCGACATAGCCTTTCTGATACAACGCCATCGCCAATGTTTCGATTAATTTGTAGCGGTGTTCTGCATCCTGTTGTAAAAACACTAAAAAAGGAGTCGTATTATTCAGCATCGTAAACGTTTTTTGCTTGTTGCGGGACGGCTGATCAAGCTGATCCATAAAAATGCCCAGCTTTTTCTCATCCGCCGGCTCCAACAGCGGCGATACAACGACGTGCGGAACCTTTACCGCTTCTAGTGATACAGTTGAAATGACAAGCTCTACATCCTCGTGATTTGCCAGGTAGTCCGCCACATCCGCTTTTGCAATGCAATCCAGCACAGCGATTTGATGGAATGCCAGTTCAATCTTCGTCCGCAGCAATTGTGACATTCCGATTCCCATATGACAGACGATGATCGCCTTCTTTTGCGTCCGGCTGCCGCAGTTCATCCGTTCGCTCGCCGCTTGAAAATGCAGGGTGAGGTACGCCGCTTCCTCTTCGGGTATCGAAAGCTGAAATGATTGATTAATATCTTCCAAGACGTCCACCACGGTATGAAACATATAAGGGTACATCTTTTTAATGTCGTGAAGCATTGGATTTGATACAGAAAGGTCATAATTCAGCCGGTTCAACACGGTATTTAAATGGATGCTGAGCCCCTCGATCAATCCCGCATCTTTGCGGAAATCAATCATCTTCAGCTTGGAGACGCGGTCAACCAAATGATCGAGAACATCGCTCAGCAAAGGATTTTTTACGCTTTCCTCCTCATCTTGCCATAACGGATAGCGCACTTTTCCGCCTAATATATGCAATGTTAAATATACGACTTCTTCTTCGGGAAATTGGACGGCGAAAACGCGCTCAAGCTTTTTCAAAAATGCGGATGCCCATTGATATTCTTTTTTCTTTTGAACTAGCGCCATCTCTTCCCGGGAAATCGATATCGGCTGTTTCATTTTCATGCGGCGGATCATCAGCAGCGTGTGCAACAATAAGCTTTCGAACGTTTCGTCTGTGAAACGCAAAGAATGACGCTTTTGCAGTGCTGAGATTTCATTTGTCACAAATTTCACTTCATGGCTTAAAAATTGTTTTTTCATGAATTCGCTGGCAAACTCTTGATTTTCTATCAAATCTGATATTCTGGCCAGCGCTTTTCGTTTGTTTTTTTCGTTTCCTTCGATCATCAGGCCGATCCGCTGCTTTGAAATGAGCGTTAAGTGAAAGTCCTTCAGCCATTCTTTTATCATATCCAAATCCCGTTTGATGACGGACTTGTTTAAAAAATGCTGCGCTGCGATTTCTTTCACTGTTACCGGCTTTGCATTCATGAGCAAGCGATAGGCAATCTCAAGTACCCTTTCTTCATCGGTTTGTACCTTCGGCCGCTGCTTTAGGCACAGCTTACGGCTTAACCGCATCTTTTCGTGTTCTTCTATCTTTAAAGAAACGCCTGCTCCCGGTTTCCGGATGAGCTCTGCATCGGAATGTTCGGTTAAAAACTCTTCAATCGCTTTTAAATCATTGCGGATCGTTTTTTCAGAACACTTTGCCCGGTCTGCAATATCCCGCACTAATAAATAGTCCTCAGGTTCAGATATCAACAGATATAAAATGTCTTTTTGCCTTGTATTCATTGGTTTCACCTGTTTCTTCTATCCTTCCTGTGAGGTTCGCTTTATAGTATAAGTATACTACAAGAGAAACCGTTTACATTATACAGCGGAAGAAAAGAAATAAAAATCTAGTTTTTTACCGAAGCTTCCGGAAAAACTGATTTTATTAGGAATCTAGGACTAGAAATTTCTATACGACCAAAAAAAGCGGTGTGCAGCCACACCCCCTTTAGAAATCCGGCTCCAAGCCGCCGGATTTTGGTTGTTTAATAGCTTTTATCCCTGCCCCGCATAGCGGAATGCCGATTTTTTCGTCATAATCAAAAAAGAACCGTCAATGTGATGGCCCTCCTTTTGTTCCCGGATGTTTTGAAGTATTTCATAGTACAACTCCCCCTACAATGAGTATGATTGCACATCACATGAGCGTGTTGGGCGGATCATTCCAAAAAAAGTTACTGTACCGTTAGGATGGCTTTGTGTCAATTCCAATACAATATGTACAGAAAATTCATTCGCTTCTAATAAGCTCCTCCCTTTTTCTTTTGTATATTATTGTAGACGACCCACTATTTGGAATGTTATCATTACTGTAGTTTACTGCGGTTTTAAGGAGATGATCAAATGCAAAGCGTAACGATATGGCTCGCGTTCGGCGCAGGGTTCTTATCGTTCATTTCCCCGTGCTGTCTGCCGTTGTACCCCTCTTTTATTTCTTACATTACGGGCTTTTCTGTAAGCGATTTAAAAAGCAGGCAGACAAAAGGCGTCAATCAAACGGTGCTGCTTCATGCGGCTTCTTTTTTGATCGGTTTTTCGTTGATTTTTTATATTATCGGCTTTTCGGCCAGCTCTGTCGGATTGATTTTTTCTGAATATAAAAACCTGATCAGGATGCTTGGCGGGATTTTTATTTGTTTAATGGGCTTGTTTTTATTGGGGGTTTTTCAGCCGGCATTCATGTTGAAGGAGAGAAGGTTTTCGTTTAGAAAAGGAAAAATCGGCGTGTTGAACTCCATACTTGTCGGAATTATTTTTGCGGCCGGCTGGACGCCGTGTATCGGTCCCATTTTCGGAACGATTGCGTACGCCAACTTCACGAATCCCGATCCGGCCCGGACGCTTATGCTTGTGACGGCCTATTCGTTGGGATTTGCGATTCCGTTTTTAGTGATGGCGTTTTTCATCGGAAAGGTAAAATTCTTTACAAAATACTCGCATGTGTTGATGAAAATCGGCGGAGGAATGCTCGTTTTTATCGGAATCCTCTTGTATACGAATCAAATCGTATGGATTAATATATGGTTTTCCGATCTTACGAATCTATTTTAAAACAAAAAAGGATCTCCTCAGGAGATCCTTTTTTGCAGGACGTTCACTGCTTTTTCCGCAAACGGGCATCGAGAACAAACGTACCGAACGGCAAGAGCGATGCCATGAAAGCCCCGAGAACGCTGAGAAACGCCCAGCGGTGACGGAACCAGACAATAACGAGCATCAGCACAAACAGGAGAAACAATACGCCGTGTATCATGCCGAAGCTCTGAACAAGGCCTGAATAACCGGCAAAGTATTTAAACGGCATCGCGATAAAGAGCAATGCCAAATAGGATATTCCTTCAATAATACCGATGATCCGCAGGAGCTTGATGGATGTTGTCATGAATGGAAACCTGCTTTCGACTGTGAATTTTATTAAAAATTAACGGCCGCAGCTTCTGCTTTTTTCAATCCATCTTCGATGATTTGTTCGGCCCGGTCTGGGAATTGGTTGTGTCCTTCGATAATGACGGTTGTCAAGTCTTCTACGCCCCAGAAATGCATAATGTTATTCACGTAGTTAACGGCCATTTCCGTTGATTGGGCAGGCCCTTCTGAGTAGACGCCCCCTCTGGCATTAAGAAGCGCCACTTTTTTGTCGCGAATCAGCCCGACAGGTCCTTCCGGCGTATACTTGAAGGTCTTGCCGGCTTGTGAAAGGTAATCAAGGTATGTGTGAAGCACGGACGGAACGCTGAAATTCCAAAGCGGAAATGCGAAAACGGCTTTATCGGCTGCAAGAAATTGATCTAAATACTTCTGTACCAGCCCGGCTGCTTCTTTTTCGGCATCTGTCATGTCGATGCCCTTTGCCAGTTTAAACATACCGTTAATCTTATCCATATCATAATAAGGCAGATTTTCTTTGAATAAATCGAGTTCCGTGATTTGATCTTCGGGATGTGTCGCCTTGTATCTGTTTAAAAACGCCTCATACAGTTTTACGCTGACCGCCTGTTCGGCCGGACGCGGGTTTGCTTTAATAAATAAAACATTTGCCATTTTAAAAATACCTCCGCTGTAACTAAAAACTTTGATTTTAGGGAATTGCCTTATCCGCGGGCAGCTTGATAATATTTGTTGACTGCTTCCCAGTTCACGACATTGAAGAAAGCGGAAATGTAGTCAGGCCGCTTATTTTGATATTTTAGATAGTATGCATGTTCCCACACATCAAGTCCGAGAACCGGTTTTTGGCCTTCCATGAGCGGGCTGTCCTGATTAGGCGTAGAGGTAATCGCCAAGCGATCTTTATCGACAACGAGCCAAGCCCATCCGGAGCCGAAGCGTCCGGCCGCTGCTTTCGCAAATTCTTCTTTAAATTGATCAAAGCTTCCAAACGTTTGATTGATCGCTACTGCAATCTCTCCGGCAGGCGCGCCGCCTCCGTTTGGAGAAAGGATATTCCAAAACAGGCTGTGGTTTGCATGCCCTCCCCCGTTGTTGCGGACGGCGGTACGGATCTCAGCCGGTACTGCATCAAGGTTTGCAATCAGCTCTTCAACCGATTTACCTGCCAGTTCATCGCGTCCTTCCAAAGCAGCGTTTAAATTGTTTACATATGTTGCATGGTGACGCCCGTGGTGAATCTTCATCGTTTCTTCATCAATATTAGGCTCAAGAGCGCTGTGAGAATAAGGTAATGCCGGAAGTTCATATTTTGACATGTTATGTCCTCCTCATATGTATAATATGTTATGAACCTATTATAAAATCATTTTCTAAACTTTTTCAACTATAAAGTTTAGAAAGTTTTTTTCCGTCCCTCCCCTTTTATTAAAGAAGCCGTTTTCAGCAGACGGCATGGTTTCTTTTTCTAAAATATGATAAACTTAATTGTTCAAAAAACTTTCAAAAAGGCGGGTGATCAAATGGATTCCAGGCTCTCAACAAAAGATAAAATACTTGAACTGTTAAAAAAAGAGAAAAGCATGACCGTCAGTCAGCTTTCAAAACGTTTAGGAATAACCGAAATGGCCGTCAGAAAACATCTGAATATGTTAGAGCGGGATTCACTTCTCACCGTCAGCGAAGTGAAGCAGCCGATGGGACGCCCGCTTCAGGTCTTTGCGCTGTCTTCTAAAGCTGATGAGCTTTTTCCGAAAAACTACGAAAATATGACGGTTGAATTTCTTCACGATCTAAAAGAATTGCACGGTGAAGACATCATCGATTATCTGTTGGAAAAAAGAAGCGAGCGGCAAAAAAACAGCTACTTGCCTAATATGCATGGCAAAACCGCGGCAGAAAAGGTTGAAAAGCTTACAGAGATCCAAAACGGAAAAGGCTATATGGCCGACGTTACAAAAATAGATGATGACACGTACGAAATCGTTGAACATAACTGCCCTATCTTCGCCGTGGCCAAAAAGTTTAAAAAGGCCTGCGCCTGCGAAACAGAGATGTTTAAGAAAGTGCTTGGCGCCGATCAGGTGGAAAGGATGACTTGCAGGGCCGACAACGGCGACCATTGCCGGTTTTTTGTGAAGTTTAACAAGAAGAAATCGCTTAACGTGTAACAACCGCCGGCTGGCAAACCGGCGGTTGATTACGTTTTTTAAAATTCTCTTTTATTGTAAAAGTGCAAGGAGACGGCGTATGAAAGAAACAGGATCGCAAGCAGGCAAACGGCCAGCAGCAAGATCGCTACGGGTTCGGATGCATTGCCTAAAAAATCTGTGATACTTTGATTCCAGGACACTTGCCCGCTGTTTGCAAATTTGGATAATCCCGATCCTCCGAATATGAAAACGAAAAAGATCACCATATTCGCCATTTTTGATTTTAGATAGCCGTATTTGAAAATCAGCGGAAACGAGATGGAACAAAATAAGGTAACGGCAGTGACAGCACCCATGATTCCGATAAAAGTAAACGAAATGTTAAGCGGAGCTTGTACAAGCTTGACGATCAAATAGATGACGCCGTAGATCAGGATGGCAAACGCCGCATACACATAGATTGATGCGTATTTTGACAAAACGATCGTGCTTTTTTTGATCGGAAGGCTGATGAGGATTTTGTCGCTGTTATTTTTATCCTCCAGGGCGCTTGCCCCCAATGCCAATTGGTAAGTGATCGCCAACACGCTGACCAAAAAACCGACGTGCCCGATATTAGAGAGGGTAATAGAAAAAAAGGCCATCAACAAGATCGATAATTTTAACGATTTTTTTTGCATCAAAAGGTCTTTTTTAATAAGATGATACACTTTGATCACTCCTGCCGGTGGAAAACACCATAATATCTTCCAATGTCGGTTTTTCAATGATGACTGAATCCCCGAATCGCTGAACGACTTCCCGCTTATCTTTGGCAAGGGCTTCAAATCCGAAGCTGTTTTTCTTTAAGCCGATCAATACGTCTTCATGGCCCGCATCAAGCTTGTCGTGATGGCCTTTGACGATGCAGTACTCCTCTAAAAGCTCATCCTTCGCCTTGCTTAACACGATCTCGCCGTTTTGGATGAATGTAATAAAATCGGCAACTTTCTCCAGGTCAGATGTAATGTGGGTCGAAAAGAAAATCGACTTGTTTTCGTCCTGCAGCAATGTTTGCAACACATCCAGCAGCTCAGATCTGACGAGAGGATCAAGTCCTGAAGTCGGTTCGTCCATGATCAATAGATCGGCATGATGCGAAAGTGCGATAGCCAACGAAAACTTCATCTTCATCCCCTTTGACAAATCTTTGATCCGCCTTTTTAAAGGAAGGCGAAAGTCTTTAGCGTATTGCTGAAAAACGGCTTCATCCCACCTCGCGTAAAACGGGCTGACGATCCCTTTCATTTCCTCAATGGTCAGTTCTTCATAAAAATGATTTTCGTCATAGACAAAGCCGATTCTCTGTTTGATGTCAAGTTGGTGCCGCTCATGATCAAGGCCGAAAATGCTGATGTCGCCGCTGTCTTTTTTGATGATGTTCATGATCAGTTTGATCGTCGTACTTTTACCCGCTCCATTCGGTCCGATAAAGCCCATGATGTAGCCTTTTTGCAGGGTAATGCTTACATTTTTCAAAGAGAAATCTTGATAGCTTTTCGACACATTTTTTATTTCCAGTATGTTGCTCATTGTTACCACCCTTCATATATCAGCTTGAGCATGTCTTGCAGTTCCTTCAAAGACAAGCCGACAAGCTTGGCTTCATTGATTGCTTCGGTCATTTTTTCTTCGATCAGTTTCACTTTCGTCTCCCGCAGCATCTCCGTGTTGATGGCTGCGACATACGATCCTTTTCCGGCCACGGTGACGATGAATCCTTCTTTCTCCAGCTCGTCATAGGCCCGTTTTGTTGTAATCACGCTGATTTTCAGCTCTTTGGCCAGGCTTCTGATCGATGGGAGCGGCTGTGATTCCGCGAGCTCCCCCTTGACGATATGCTCCTTTAATTGGTTTACGATCTGCAAATAAATCGGTTCATCTGATGTGTTTGAAATCAAAATATTCAAGCATAACATCCCTCAATTCGTTATAACTGTATATATACAATATAAACAGTTATAACAGATCTGTCAATTGTTGATTTTCAGGCAAAACAAAAACCCACCGTTCATCGATGGGTTTGTACTTTGCTATTCGATTTCCCACTGAGGGTTCCAGACGACTTCCCACAAATGGCCGTCAGGGTCCTGGAAATACCCCGAATAGCCGCCCCAAAACGTATCATACGGCGGGACTGTTATGACGGCGCCTGCTTGTCTTTGCCTGTTGCATGACTTCGTCGACTTCTGCTTTGCTTCCAACATTATGTCCGATCGTGAATTCGGTCGGGCTTGGCATTGTCTTGTTAAGGTTCGTATCATATGCAATATCCTTCCGGTTCCAAACGGCGAGCTTAAGGCCCGGCTGTAAGTCGAAAAAAGCAACGGCACCGTGTTCAAACTCCTCGCCGACGATGCCGTCTGACGGAAGCCCCAATCCATCCCGGTAGAAATGAAGCGCCTTTTCTACATCATCTACTCCTAGTGTAATGACCGTGATTCGCGGTTTCAAAATATAACCTCCCCAGCATGTAACATTCTTTATATTTTTAACACATAGTACTTCATAACCTTCAACGCTGCTCATAAAGATTATAGAACATTCGTTCTTGTTATTCAACTGTCATGATATAAAAAGGACAACCGCCTTAATCTCTTGAAATCGTGCAAAAGCGGAATTTATGGAGAATTCATGTTATCAACTGCGGAATCCGAAGAACGGTTTGCTATTTTACATGAGCGGGTCAGGAAAACGGCATGAAGTCAGTCCCGTTTAACCTTGCTCGGACCGATTTTAAAGCAGCTAGGTTGAAAAATAAAATAAAAATTACCATAGAGCAATAAAAAAGCCGATGGTTAAAATCGGCTTTTTTCAGATCACGGATTCCCCTGTTTCCGCAAAACGTTTCACCCGTTCTCCGATTTCTTCCTCACACGCTGGAAGAATGCCCATTTCTTCTCATCTGTTCCTTCAGCTCTTGTCGGATCATCAAAGCCCCAATGTTCGCGCCTGACATGCGGCGAAGTCATCTTAGTGAATGATCAACAGCCAAATATAAAGCCCGACAAGGGTGATAAAAAGCGTCGGGATCGTCAGGATGATGCCTGTTTTGAAGTAGGTTCCCCAAGAGATTTTCACGCCTTTCATAGAAAGGACATGAAGCCATAAAAGCGTCGCTAATGAGCCGATCGGCGTTATTTTCGGCCCGAGATCGGAGCCGATGACATTGGCGTAGATCAGTGCTTCCCTCATGATTCCGTGGGTTTCGGTATGCTGAATGGAAAGCGCGTCAATCATCACGGTCGGCATATTATTCATAACTGATGACAGAAAAGCGGCGATAAATCCCATTCCGATCGTTCCGGCAAACAGCCCTTGACCGGCTGCAGCTTGAATAATACGTGCAAGAATTTCCGTTAAGCCTGCATTTTTTAATCCGTATACGACGACATACATCCCGACCGAGAAAAAAACGATCGCCCAGGGGGCTCCTTTCAGAACTTGCTTTGTGCGGACAGCTGGGCTCTTTTTCGCAGCGATTAAGAAAAAGATGGCTGTCGCACCGGTGATAATTGATACATGAACGGAAAACAGCTCGCTGATGAAATAGCCGAATAAAAGGATGGCTAATATGAACCATGACAAACGGAATATGCTTTGATCTTTGATTGCCTCCCCTGGTTGTTTCAGATGCGTTGCGTCATAGTGCCGCGGTATGCTCTTTCTGAAAAATATATAAAGTACGGTGATGCTTGCAAGCAGTGAAAACACATTTGGAATCACCATTCTTGCCGCATATTCGATAAAGCCGATGTGAAAGAAATCGGACGACACGATGTTGACAAGGTTGCTGACAACGAGCGGAAGCGATGTGGTATCGGCAATAAACCCGCCCGCGATAATAAACGGAAACATATACAAACATGCGAATCCCGTTTCCTTCCGCCGCCTTCGCCATATGTAATGCCCCCCACTCGAAAAATCCGATTTCATCGAGAATAAGTGAAATTATGATGATTGCCACAAAGGTTAATGTCGCATTCCAGACGATCGCGGTTACGTTCAGTACATCCTGAAAATCAACGACCCCGGCGATGATCGCCAGTACTGCCCCGCCGCACGCCGACCAGCCGATTGATAAATTGTTCGGCTGCCATATGACGAATGTAAGCGTCAGCAGAAATATGATAACAGCTAAAAACATGGTCACTTTTATCCCCCGCCTTCTTTACAGCGTATATATAAGCATATGTCCAAATGCGGCAAAACGGGTGCTCCGCAGCCCAAAAATGGCGGAGCTTTCCCCCGCCTATCTGCATGATACCGTTTTGCTTTTCTTTTTAGTGGCTGTATGTCGTCATCATCTAATTGGCCGAGAACGGCCGCCGCTGATTCACGCTCTGGAAAATCGTCGCGGAGAGAATAAAAAGCCGCTGCTCTCGGCGTTTGCGAGAATCGAGCTTTATCCGTCCGGCCATGGCATCTCCTCCTCATTTAAAATAACCAAGGAATCATTCTTTGTTTTATGGCATAGAATTTGCCGCAAAGTCGATGACGAATGATGCCAAGTATAAGACGATTACCATGACCGTTGAGGAAAGAACGAGCTTTTTTAAGATAGAGGAAAATGCCCCCTTTTTCAGCAATGTGAAGTACACGATGCAGATGACCGTCCCCGCTAAGATCGACCCGTTCCAGCAGAGAAGTCCCAGTTCCGTATACAGATCCTTCCAATCGAACAGCCAAAAATACAGCACCCCGATCTGAATGATCATCAAAAGTGTCGTGAAAAGCGTCATAATAATTTTGTACAACATAATCCCTCCGCCTAAGATTATACGATGCTTTCGAACTGTCCGAAAATAATTTGCCGGGTTCAGAGGCAAAATATTTGTAATCTATCGAACAGGCGGGATATGAATGGATATCAGCATCATGACGTTTAATATTCACCATGGCAAGGGCACCGATCAGCGCCTTGATTTGCAAAGGATTGCCGAGTTGATCGCTAAGAGCGGCGCTGATATTATCGGCCTTAATGAAGTCGATCGGCACTTTTCGAAAAGAAGCCGGTATGAAGATCAAATCAGCCGGCTCGCAAAAGAGCTGGGGATGGAGCATGCCTACAGCCCGTCCGTTTCATTACGTTCAAAAGGTTCCCAGTTAAAAAGGCAATATGGAAATGCCCTTTTGTCGCGATTTCCGATTGTGTACGAACAGCATCATTTGTTCAATTTTGTCCCGGGGCTGATTGAAGGAAGATCATTGCTCGAAACAGCCATTGACATCGACGGGCGGCTCCTTTATGCGTTTGTGACGCATTTGAGCTTGCACCCCTCTCTCCATCGAAAGCAGACCGGCTATATCACAGGCAGGCTTCAGAAGCTTGAAAAGCCGGCGATTGTATTGGGGGACTGGAATATGAAGCCCCGTTCAAGAGGCTGGAAAAGAGTCACGGGAGTGCTTCGCGATGTGTGGGAAGATGCCGGGGAAGGTGCGGGTTTCACTTACCCGTCGCGCCGTCCGAAAAAACGGCTCGATTACATTTTTGCAAGTCCCTCTCTTCATGTGACCGCTGCCGAAGTTGTCACCAAGAGCCCCGAAGCCTCTGATCATCTGCCGCTTACGGCTATGGTTACGATATAAAAAAAGGACGGCCGATGCGCCGTCCTTTTTATGCCTTTGCGATTCCTAACATTACGCCGGCAATGACGATCAGGATGATCCCGATGACGATCCCGACCATCTGGCGCTTTGTCTTTTTTTCACCAAGTATCATAATTCCGCCGAGTGTCGAAATGATGATCCCCATTTGCGATAATGAAAAGCTTGTCGCCACGCCGACCCGCGGCTGAGAAATGAATAAAAACAAATTTCCCGCCGCCCAGACTAAACCTGGAATAATGTTTTTGATTACGTAGAAATTAAAGGGATGGTGCCTGAATGTGAAAAGCAATCCTCCTGCCACCATCCCGATGGCTTGAGGAAAAAGAGCGGCCCAGCCGCTGACCTGAAAGAACCGAGCCACGACGACATACACAAGGTAACCTAATGTCGAAATGAGCAAGATCACAATCCCTTTTTTCATGTCTCCGTTTTTTTCCTCATGGTTGTCCTGGCCCCAGCGGTCTTCCAATGACGTCAACACGACGCCGACGATGATGAAAATCAGCGCCAGCACGCCGAGAACGATCGAGACCGTCGTCGCCCATTCGTGGAACACGAGAACGCCGAACAAGGAGGTGGATACGAGTTGAAGCCCGGTTGAGATCGGCATCGTTTTTGAAACGCCGATCAGCTTAATGCTTTTCAGCTGGTTCACCTGGCCAAGCGCCCAAAATACGCCTGAAATGATACCGACTGCAAAAATGCGCGGCGATAAGTCGGGTTGGACGAAAAAATAGACACCGATGGAAAAAACCAATGCGCCGATCGTCGTTCCGAGCACTTGGCTGTACGGTCCTCCGCCTAATTTGACGTTAAACAATACGATGCTGCCCCAAAAGATTGCGGGTAAAATGGCTAAGAAAATATCCATGTCAAGTAAACCTTTCTTTTTTTGTCTTTATCTATTAAGGTTTACTGCAAACACGATTTTTAATCCAAAAAAATCCCGAATTTTAGAATTCGGGAATGCTTATTTGACTTGTTCGTTTATTGTTACCGGATGCACGTTTTTGAAGAATAATATCCCGTCATATTGCCGCGCCGGGACAAACGATGTGCGCAGACCGCCTCCTTCAAACGCTCTATACTTTTTCTGTCCCCATTCATGGCTGCAGCGCACAAACGAATTTTGATAAGGCGAATGGCTGAGCAGCCATTCCATATGCTTATGACTCATTTTTTTTATCAGATAATCGCGGCCGCTGTAATCTCCCATCCTTCCTTCTTTTGCATACAACCCGATCACAAAACTCTTTTCTTTCATCAATGGCGGGAGATTCTCGGCAAATGAGCGGTACCGGGACAAACGGCTGGCACTGCTCTGTTTTTTGATATGAAGGTTGTGCGCCCAAATGACGAACTTATCAGCGGGATAGATGTGTGTTGATAAAAATTCCAGGTTTTTTGCCATTAATTCGTCCCGGTATTCAAACAATTTGGAGAAGCTTTTTTGAAAGTTGGCCTTGACGTAATTCAGCCTGTTCTCAATCGTCTGCATCACGACCTTATGCAGCATTGCCGAAGGAAACGTTTGTTTTTCAAGTCCTTCGATTAATTCTTTTCCCATTTTGGCGGTTTCTTCGGCCGTTTTTCGAAAGCGCCATTTGAATATTCCATTCTTGTCAAGCAGCTCATGTGCAAGGCGGTCAAAGTCGATGTACTGCTGTCGGATCCGTCCTGTCAAATACTTCTCCAAAAAGGAGGAAAAGTGCTTTTTCCTGCTCTGTTGGACGTCAATACCTGTTAAGTGAAGCCCCTCTGATTCCTTCAGCTCACGGAACAATTCGAGGACAAACTGGTTGTGCCAGATCTTCCCGATGGAGCCGCGCATAAACTCTTCGGCGCTGTATTCAGAGGAAAAAAAGTCACCGATTGTGCAATCTCCCAATTCGCTTTCAAACGCAACAACATTGAACCCCATCTCCCGATGCAGAAAGCGGATGAGGCTGATTTTAGCCGTGATGTATTCTTTGACGCAATGTCCGCTTTCACCGAGAAATACAAATCTTTTGTCTTTCAAAATCGGTTTTAAGGAGTCAAAATGATATTTATCTTCACCACCTATATCGATGCTGCGATCCCTGATTTCAGCAGTTATGCGATCCATATTTCTATCAGCTCCGGCCTTTTTTGTTCCTTTCTTTAATTCGCCGGACGGGGTCTTGATTCCTCTCCGTTTCCGTTCAGTTTTTGGAAGTCTCAAGCCACGGCATGCCGGGAATCAGCGCGGGAGCGTGATACAGGTCGCCCGTCAGCCTGTCTTTGACGCCGAGCGGGTTGCGGTTTAGATCCTTCAGGCTGAAATGAATGCTTCCTAAAACATTCGAGGCGCGGTTTAAGGCGATCTGTCTCTGGTATTCTTCAGGGTCTGACCAGGCCGGATCAGAATTGTTGTTGATTTTATAGGCCGCTTGTCCAATGTATAAATGCACGGGGCGATTGGCCACTTCATTCTTCCACCAGGCAACCAGAATATCGTAGGACGCGGGGGCAAAACCGATGCTCCAATAGATTTGCGGAGCGATATAATCGATATATCCTTTTTGAATCCATTCTCTCGTATCCGCATAAAGGTCGTCATAGTTGGTCATTCCGGCGGTTGTGTCCGAGCCTGAAGGATCCTTCGCCTTGTTCCGCCAGACGCCGAACGGACTGATGCCGAATTTGACGGCCGGTTTTTCTTTTTTGATGGCGGCGTTGATTTGTTTGACGAGCTGGTTGACATTGTCCCGCCGCCAATCCTCAATGTCGGTGAAACGGTCTTTGCCGTATTTCTCATACGTTTCAGAATCAGGGAACTCCTCTCCGGCTATTTTATACGGATAGAAATAGTCGTCCATGTGAACGGCGTCAATCTCATAGTTTTTGACGACTTCTTCGATTCCTTCGACGATAAAGTCCTGCGCTTCGGGAATGCCGGGATTGTAAAACAGCTGGCTGCCGTAACGGACGACCCATTCCGGGTGCTTTCTCGCCGGATGATCTGCCGCGAGCCTGTTCAAATCGGTATGATTCATCGTGATTCGATAAGGGTTAAACCATGCATGGAATTCAAGGTTCTTTCGGTGGGCTTCTTCAAGCAAAAAGGCGAGCGGGTCGTATCCGGGATCTTTTCCTTGGACGCCTGTTAAATACTCTGACCAAGGTCCGTATGCAGAAGGATAAAAAGCGTCGGCCGTCGGTTTGATTTGAACGACGACTGCGTTCATGCCCATCTCTGTCACATCATTCAAGAGCTTCAGGTACTCTTCTTTTTGCTGTTCCGCGGCAAGGCCCTTTCGCGAAGGCCAGTCGATGTTTGTGACTGTGGCGATCCATACCGCCCTGAATTCCTTTGCTTGGCAGTTTTCAGAACTCATGTTCATGAGCATCCTCCCTTTTTGAAAAATCAGAACTTTCTGTTATTATATGTCAAAAAGACGGTTTTGTATATGATGACGATGACAGGCTAAGACATGTTAATGTCTTAGCCTGTCGTATTGAGATGCTCTTTGACACGCTGCATCAGAAATCGGACAAATGTCTCATCCCGAACCAGCCATGCCGCATAATTTCTTTTGATAAACCGTTCCGCCTCTTCAAACGAAGCGAATGTTTCGTTTTGTGTGACCCTGTTTAATTGAATGCTCCAGCCGTCTTCAGCCGAAAAGAGGTAAAATTGGTCTTCTTCCCTGTTTTCATAAAGGGAGCCGTATTCAGATTCTTTCAAGTTATATATGTTTTTGAAAGCATCGGCTTTGATCGGTTCCACCGGAAACGGCTCTTGCACGAACAGCCTGAACGCTTCGTCTGTCAACGGGCAGCCGGCTGCTTTAGCATGGCCTCCGCCGCCGAAAGCGCCGGCGATTTCAGAGACGTCTGTTTCATCATGAATGGTCCGGAGGCTCACTTTTTTGCCGCCCATATTTAAAATGGCGATGTAATCAAGATGGGGAAATTCTTTTCCGAGTTCGTTGCCGACCTCTGAATGGTAGCTTTCGGCATGGACGATTCCGACACAATGCCCATGGATGAAAGTTTGTACGATTTCCCGCCTTTTCCTGCGAATGTACCGTTCAATCTTTTCTTCTTCCATATCGAGGATCTTTTCCTCGAATTCGTCAAAGGAAAATTCGTCATTTTCTTTCAGGCGACGGATCATTTTTTCTTCAAATTCGTCAATGGACACCATGAAAAACAAGTCGTTCAGCCGTTTCGCCTCAAGAACGCCCGCTTCCTCCCATTCCCATGTATCATATAGCCGGACGAGCTCGACAAATTGGTCCATTGCTTTCGTTTTCTCGATCAGGCCGTTCTCTGCTAAATATTCATAAAAAAGAGAAGTGGCCGATGCGAGCCTTCCGTCTTCATATTCGACTTTCACAAGGCCCCACGGGTATTCGTTCAAATGCAGCGCTGTTTTATGATGGTCGATGAGTTTGACCTTTCCGCCCGCTTCGGCGTATTCATTCAGTTTGTTTTCATTTTCCTGATGGACGGATAAATCCGTGATGAACAAGCCGCCCTGTTTTCGCTTGTCTTTCGCCCGATCTAAAAATCTTTCGACTTGGATGTCCAGTCCTGTGACCGAATTGTAGCGAACCTCCACCTGTTCGCCGAAGGCCGTCTTTGCGACGATTCCGCATCCGACTCCGTCTAAGTCGTTATGAGAATACAAATGATACATCATGCTATCCACCCTGCTTTATGAATTTGTGCCGTTTAAATTATGCTTTCGCCCGGCTTCTCACATCTGTTTTACTATTATTAAAAACGAATGCTTTTATGCAAGCGTTTCAGTAAACGGGTGTCTGTGATTCAAGTGAGCGGTTAAGCATTTGTATGCATGTTTAACCCGTTCTTCGGCAGGGGGTTCGATTCCTTTTAAAGGATACTCAAGGCCGAGCGCTTCCCACTTATAGACGCCGAGTTCATGATATGGGAGAACCTCCACCTTTTCGACATTCGAAAGTCCGCCGATAAACGTTCCGAGATCGTTTAAATCTTCGTCAATATCTGTGATCCCCGGAACGAGAACGTGGCGAATCCAGACAGGGATGCGGCGTTCGCTGAGAAATGTCGCGAAATCGAGGATGTGGTCATTCGGCATTCCGGTCAGTTCCAGATGCTTTTTGCGGTTGATTTGTTTAAGATCGAGCAAAACAAGATCGGTATATTGCATCAATTCGCTGATCTGTTCCTGAAACGCCGGTGCTTTTGAATAACATCCCCCTGAAGAATCGAGCGCCGTATGAATGCCTTGTTGTTTGCACGCCTTGAACAATTCTGTCAAAAAGGGAAGCTGTAAAAGCGGTTCTCCTCCGCTGACCGTGATTCCGCCGCCGGAAGACGCCATATACGGGAGGTATGAGAGAACGTCATCGACGATTTCGGAAACGGATATTTCCCGTCCCGCTCCGATTTCCCATGTATCTGCATTATGACAAAATTGGCAGCGCAATAAACATCCTTGCATAAAAACGACATATCGAATCCCAGGGCCATCGACGGTACCGAATGTTTCAATCGAATGGATGCGTCCGTTCATCATGAAGATCCCCCCTTGTGATGGGAGCGCAGCGAAAAGGGCGCTCCGCCTAATTTTAAGTTACATTGATTCGTGGAACGTACGGCTGATCACGTCCAATTGCTGTTCTTTTGTCAGCTTAATGAAGTTGACCGCATAGCCTGATACGCGAATGGTTAACTGCGGATACTCTTCCGGATGCTCCATCGCATCAAGCAAGGTTTCCCTGTTGAATACGTTGACATTTAAGTGATGCCCCGCTTTTTTGGCATACCCGTCAAGTATGCTCGCTAAATGGACGGCCCGGCTTGCATCGTCCTTGCCGAGAGCCTTCGGAACGATCGAGAATGTATTCGAAATTCCGTCCATCGCATAGCTGTAAGGCAGTTTTGCGACCGATGAAAGGGAAGCAAGCGTACCTTTTGTGTCGCGTCCGTGCATCGGATTTGCTCCAGGGGCAAACGGCTCTCCTGCCCGGCGGCCGTCAGGCGTATTTCCCGTTTTCTTCCCGTAGACGACGTTTGATGTAATCGTTAAGATGGACATCGTCGGAAGCGACTGGCGGTATGTTTGATGTTTGCGCAGCTTCTTCATAAATGTTTCAACAATCTCGACAGCAATCTTGTCCACGCGGTCATCGTTGTTTCCGTATTTAGGGAAATCGCCTTCTGTTTCAAAATCAACGGCGATGCCGTTTTCATCCCGGATCACTTTTACTTTTGCATGTTTGATAGCGCTTAACGAATCGGCCACAACGCTCAACCCTGCAATGCCTGTTGCCATTGTACGGAGAATATCGGTGTCATGAAGCGCCATTTCGATTCGTTCATAAGAGTATTTGTCGTGCATGTAATGGATGACATTCAGCGTGTTAATATACAGCCCTGCAAGCCACTCCATCGTTTGGTCAAACTTATGCATCACTTCTTCGTAGTCCAGAACGTCTGATGTGACAGGCGGCATTTCCGGTCCGACTTGAATCTTATGCCTTTCGTCTTTTCCGCCGTTAATTGCGTATAGAAGCGCTTTCGCCAAGTTGGCGCGTGCTCCGAAAAACTGCATTTGTTTGCCGATTTCCATCGCCGATACGCAGCATGCGATACCGTAATCATCACCGTATTCGGGACGCATAATGTCATCGTTTTCATACTGGATCGAGCTCGTTTTAATGGACATGCTTGCACAATATTGTTTAAACCGTTCAGGCAGTCTGACAGACCAAAGCACGGTTAGGTTAGGTTCGGGTGCAGGTCCCAGATTATCAAGCGTGTGAAGAAAACGGAAAGAGTTCTTCGTAACAAGAGGACGTCCGTCATGAGCCATTCCGCCGATCGATTCGGTTACCCACGTCGGGTCGCCGCTGAACAATTCGTTGTAATCCGGGGTCCGGGCGAATTTGACTAAGCGCAGCTTCATGACGAAATGGTCGACAAGTTCTTGAGCTTCCTGCTCTGTCAGTACCCCGTTCTGCAAATCCCTGTCAATGTATATATCCAGGAAAGTCGAGACGCGGCCAAGGCTCATCGCCGCTCCGTTTTGTTCTTTGATGGCAGCTAAATATGCAAAGTACAGCCATTGAAACGCTTCCTTTGCGTTTGAAGCCGGCTCTGAAATATCGAAGCCGTAGCGGGCTGCCATATCTTTTAATTCGTGCAGGGCCCGAATCTGCTCGGTCAGCTCTTCACGCAGCCTGATGTTTTCTTCAGTCATCAGCTTGGAAGTGGCGGCTGCATCTTTTTTCTTTTCATTGATTAAGAAATCGACGCCGTAAAGTGCGACCCGCCGGTAGTCTCCGATGATCCGGCCGCGCCCGTATGCATCCGGAAGCCCGGTAATGATGCCGACTTTACGGGCAAGCTTCATTTCATCTGTGTACGCGTCAAATACACCCTGGTTGTGAGTTTTCCGGTAATCCGTAAAAATTCGTTCTACTTCCTGATCTAATTCAAAACCGTAAGACTCACATGCCTGCTTTGCCATGCGGATTCCGCCGAAAGGCTGAAGAGAACGCTTAAACGGCGCATCTGTCTGAACGCCGACGACTTTCTCCAGATCTTGATTCAGATACCCCGGTCCGTGCGAGGTAATCGTTGATACGATTTCCGTATCCATATCGAGAACCCCGCCGTTTTCGCGCTCTTTTTTCGACAATTCCATCACTTGATCCCACAATGCGGTTGTTGCTTCGGTTGGAGGCTGCAGAAACGATTCGTCACCTTCATAAGGCTGAAAGTTGTTCAAAATGAAATCCCGCACGTTTACTTCTTTTTGCCATACATTTGTGGTGAAGCCTTTCCATTGTTCCATGTTATCCACCTCTTTTATCATTCGATTTGTATAACAGATGCTACATTTTTATCTTATGTTGGGTAGAACAGTTTTGAATGTGAAAAAAGTCACACATTATGTGAAGTTATGAACAAAGTTCTTAGAACATACACAAATTGAAGATGGCAAGCTGAGGGCAAGAAATTCAACATTTCATCTGTATTATAATAATAGTTAGATAACGACTATCTGTTATACAAGAGAATTCTTCCGGTGGAAAACAAAAAACCCTCCGACTCTAAAGCGGCGGGCTTATCTCACATTATTCATAAAACGTCACATTCACATATTTTCCAGAGTGGTCTACTACATGACATTCATCGGGAGAAAAGTAGTCACCGACGTATTCGTCTTCATTGCTCCCCGGATCATCTTCATGAAAAAGCCGGCGCTTGACCATAGGCAGACTAAAATCTCCCCCCGGGGGAATAGACCGGCTTGCTGCAGTAAATATACGTATACGTGCCAAACTTTTCGCATTCGCCGGCTCCTTCCTCCTTTTAAATCTATTGGTGTTAAATCATATGAATGTTAATGGTATCTGCCCGGGGACGAAGAAAAATAATGATATCTTTCACTTTTCGTTTTGCGATTCAAAAGGAGGCACGGAATCTTATAAAATGCGAAGATGTTGGCTTTTGAAAAAAATCGGGCCGTCCCGGAACAGCCCGGGAGCAAGGGAAGGTGATGTCATTGGCCGGCCAACCGTTCGGCGATCTTGTCTTCGATCTCTTTTCCTTTTTCTTCGTCCAACAGCTGGTTTAAGATAATTGAGAAAATCAACGTTTTCCCGCTTTTCGTTTCAACATAGCCGGATAAAGAACTGACGGTCGAAAGAGAGCCCGTTTTCGCTTTGACTTTGCCTTTGAGCTCTGGGTTTTTCATCCGGTTGCGCAATGTTCCGCCAACCATTCTGTCGCTTTCGCCGGAAACCGGCAGTGAACGAAGATAAGAGGAAAACCATGGTTCATCCTGTACGGAATACAGCAGGTTTGTAATCTGATGTGCGGTGATGAGATTGATATGGGAGATGCCTGAACCGTCTCTCAGAAGGACGTTGTCCGGATCAATTGAAAAACCGGGAAGCTTTTCATGTAAAACCTCAAGCCCTTTCTCCCAGCTTCCTTCTTTTTTGACCGCCCTCCCCATTTCCTTGACCAGCGTTTCGGCATGGCCGTTGTTGCTGAGCTTCATAAAAGGCACGATCAGTTCCGAAAGCGGCATCGATCGGCGGACTGCGATGCGCCGCGCATTTTTCGGGGTGGTTGCGGTTTTTGCTTTTCCAAGCACTTGAATGCCTTTCCGGTCGAGCGCCTGTTTAAACAAATCAAGCGCATAGCCCGCAGGCTCCCAAACCGAAACCCATTCCCTTGCTCTTGATGCTTCCTTTGGAATCGTTCCTTTGATTTGGATCGTATTTGTGCCGTGTTCCCGTTCGATTGTGATGTCTTTTTCCCCGTTTGTCGGTACGGTTTTTGCATGATTGACGATCTTCACATACCCCGTTTTCGGGGAGACCGTCACCGCCGGTTTGTCGCCGCTTTTTCGGCCGGGTGTGACATCGACGATGACCGTGCCGGCATCATAGTCTTCATTCGGTGACGCGGTAAGAGCGGAAACCTGTGCGCCGTAATATGTATGTTCATCGCTCCAGGATACATCCGTCGAATAGCGGACATCGTCATACCAGGAATCATCCCCGATCAGATTTCCCCGAATCCGCTTAATGCCTTTTTGGCTGAGAGCTTCGGCCATCTGATCAAAATCGGTCGGGAGCAGCGTAGGGTCGCCTTTCCCTTTTAAATAAAGGTTTCCTTTTAAGGTTCTCCCTTTCACCGCACCGTCAGCCAGCACCTCTGTTGCAAACGTATGATCCCCGCCTAGCACAGACAGCGCAGCTGCAGCTGTCAGAAGCTTGAGACTCGATGCGGGTCTCAGCCGGACGTCCCCCATATGGCTGTAGACGACTTCTCCGGTTTCGGCGGATCTGACGCTGATTCCGGCAAGCGCCCCCTGCAAGGCGGGCTCTTCTTTTAAAAGCCGGTCAAGCTCAGCGGACAGCCCGTCTTTATTTTCTGCAGCAACGGCGGCGGGCTCTTCCGGATTGAGGCGGGAGAAGAGCGCCAATACGGCAATCATCATGATGCACAAGCTGATCTTAATGGTCTTGTTCATGTATTTTCTCCCCTTTAGGCATGTTTTAATACTTTATTTCAAAAAGGGGCCGGATATACCCTTTTCAAGGGCCTAATTTCAAAATATTTCATTTTCCCGTCAAATTTAGGGCATAAAAAAACGCTACTTATAGTTTACACTATAAGTAGCGCTGGAATTTTATCAGTATGCCAGGCTGAACAGACCTTTAATGTGGCTTAGGTAGCGGACATTGCTCGCTTCTTTCATCAGGGAAGCAGGCAGACCTTTCAAGGCTGTTGAGTTGGCGCCGATGATGGCAACCGCGTCTTTGCGGCCAAGGCTTGCAAGCGTGCCTGAGTTAACAGGGCTGAACGTTTCCAATGATTTGTTTTCTAAGTATGCATACAGGTTGTATCCGATCAGTTCGCCCATTTGCCATGCAATTTGCGCTGTCGGCGGGTATGGACGGCCGTCTGGACCAAAGACAACGGCGCTGTCTCCGGCAACGAACACGTCTTCATGTGATGTAGACTGAAGGAATTCGTTTACAGTCGCGCGTCCGCGGTTGACTTCAAGACCTGATTCGCCGACAAGCGGGTTTCCTTGTACGCCGCCGGTCCAAACAAATGTGTTGGCAACCACTTTTGATCCGTCTTTCAGATCAATGACATTACCTTCTACATTTGTAACAGGTAGACCTGTTAAGAATTCAACGCCGCGTTTTTCAAGGCTTGCAGTAGCGCGTTCGATAAGATCGTCCGGAAGAACAGGAAGGATTTTCGGACCTGCTTCAACCAGTTTCAATTTGATTTCTTTAGGGTCTACGCCGTATTTTCTCGCAAGGTTCGGCATGATGTCAGCAAGCTCGCCTACAAGCTCAACGCCTGTTAAACCGCCGCCGCCGATCAGGATCGTTGCATCAGCTTCATTTTTTGTTTTGGAGTACTCACGCACGCGTTCTTCAACATGCTTAAAGATTTTGTTCGCGTCGTTTGCCGATTTCAGTACCATGCTGTTTTCTTCAAGGCCAGGAATGCCGAAGTAAGCCGTTACAGAACCAAGGCCGACAACGAGTGCATCGTATGTTAACGTTGTGCCGTCTGATAGAGCCACTTCTTTTTTATCAACGGAAAAAGAGTTTACTTTTGCAATTTTAAGGTCGATGTCTTTTCCTTTGAAAAGCTTTGCAAGCGGCATTGCGATCGCTTGTTCTGATACGTTTCCTGCCGCAAGACGATGCAGTTCCGTAATGATTTGGTGAGTCGGGTATTGGTTGACCACCGTAACTTTTGCTTCTTCTTTAGTGTAATGTTTGCGCACTGTTAAAGCAGAAAGTAAACCGCCGTAACCAGCGCCTAGAATGACAATATGTTTTGACATCATGAATCCTCCGTCCTTATTCTAAATATATTCTGAAGGTGGTTATTTTTGTTTTTCGCGTTCTGACATGATTTGCAGGTAGCTTTGGACAAAGCGGAACAGTTTTTGAGCCTGCGGATCTTTCAGCATTCTCAAGAGGCCGAACAGTCCGATCACTTCGTTGCTTTCGTCGGCGCGGTCTTTAGCTTCAATCGCTGTCGCCGCTACTTCTTTCACCGTATCTTTTACCGGCTCAAGAATTTCTGTAATGGCTCCTACAGTATCGCTTTTTAATACTTCATCAGTTGCTACGGATTGTGCGAAATCATAAGACTTCGTCAAAATGTTCACCAGTTCAGTCAGCTTTGGAAGCTGGTCGACTAGGACAGTCAAAGACTCCTGCACTTCAGGCTTTAACAGCTGATCAATAAGATCACGTTGGCTTTGACTAACAGATTCGTTTGTTTGATCGATTGTTTCCGGCATAACCAATTCTCCTTTACAATAAGCAATGTGCTATTTTTTGAAGGCAGTTTTTTGGTTTCAGTTTGTGAATTTATGCACAAACAAATCCGCAAAGAAGAACTGCCAAGTGTGTTTGTCTTGCTTTTTCAGCAATGGAACTGAAAAACTTGCAATCTCAAAACACGATGTATATTTTACTATTAAATAATAACATTTTTTGAACAAAAAATGAACGCGATTGTTTAGGAAATGAGATAAAATCGTCTAAAACTTGTTTTAAGTGACTTTTTTCATCCCTTTCATTTCCTGAATTGTGACTTATTCATCAGTTTTAGTTTACATAATGTTTTTATGGTATGCTAATCCTCGTCCTTTACATCGGGATCTTCCGGGATCGGTTCATTGAGAATCGCTTCGACGAGTTCTTTATATTTTTCCATCTGTTCCAAATGTGTGCTGAATTGTTCTTTGTTGATTAAAAATTGCCGTCCGTCGTGAACGGCTCTGATCTTCTTTTCCCTGATGAGCTGTTCAATATACGCCTCTGACAGCGACAAGTATTCTGCTGTTTCTTTTATCGTTACATACATCTTCCTCTGCTCCTTTTCCGTCCAAATTAGGCGAACAATGAGATTTCTGCCTTCATAAAATAAGGTACATAAGTTTAGATGATGGAGGCACATTTACTATGTATTCAAAATGGAATTCTGAAACGCCTTACCCGCCCGCTGCCTCACAGCTGCCGCCGGGTCAAAGCCCGCAGCAGATGACTGAAAGACTGAAAAACCTGGAGGATCAAATGGCATTGCTGATCAAGCTGATGGAAAGCAACAATCAGCTGCTGCGTTCCATTGAGGAACAGCAAAACCGCGTCTGTACATCGGGCGGCGGCGGATCGGTCATTGTCCGTATGTAGACCTTATCTGTGATCAAAATAAAAGAGGAAGGAATTGATCCTTCTTCTTTTTGTCCTTTTGAAGTATACTACATTTTAAAGACCGGAAAGCCGGGCGATTTCATGGTAGGCTTCAGGGTTTTCAAGCGTCGATAAATCGCCTGAAGGTTCGTTTAAATAAGCCGCCCGAATGAGCCTTCTCATCACTTTTGCATTTCTTGTCTTCGGCAGGTCGCTGACGAAATACACCGCTTTTGGCTTAACCGCCTTACCCAGCGTTTTTCCTGCAAATGTCAATAAATCGGCTTTCAATTTTTCCGAAGGGCGCACATCTCCTCTTAAAACGGCGAAGCAGACGACAGCCTGGCCTTTCAGATTATCAGGAACACCGATCACCCCGGCTTCGGCCACAGCCGGATGGCTGACGAAAACAGTTTCGATTTCCGCCGGTCCGATCCTTTTGCCGGCAACATTGATGACATCATCCGAACGGCCGCTGATCGTCCAGTACCCTTCCCCATCCTTCATTGCCCAGTCGCCGTGCACCCACACATCAGGCCAGCGGCTCCAGTAAGCTTTTTCATATCGGTCAGGCTCCTTCCAAAAGCCGTTTGTCATTCCGACCCAAGGCTTTGTCAGGACAAGCTCCCCGACTTCTCCGACGGTTTCGGCCCCATGTTCATTGTAGACGTTGGCGGCCATCCCCGGAAGAGGCGAGTTAAAGGTCATCGGCGTGATCGGCAAAATCGGTACATTGCCCAAGATCCCGCCGGCGATTTCCGTTCCGCCCGAATAATTAAAAATCGGCAGCTTCCCTTTTCCGGCATGGCGGAAAAGCCACATCCACGGTTCATAGTTCCACGGCTCGCCCGTTGAACCGATGGCTTTCAGGCTGTCCAGATTATACGCTTTCCGAAAATCTTCGCCATATAGCATCATGGTGCGGATCAGGGTCGGGGAGATGCCGAGGTGCGTGACGCGGTGCCGGCTGACGAGCTCCCACAGTCTGTCAGGCTCAGGGAAATCCGGGGCTCCGTCGTATAATAAAACGGCAGCTCCGTTGATGAGACCGCCGAATATTAAAAACGGCCCCATCATCCACCCCATATCCGTATACCAGAAAAAGCGGTCACCATGCTTGACATCCATGCCGAATCCGGCATCAAACGCTGCTTTAATCGGAAAACCGGAATGGGTATGAACGGCGCCTTTCGGCTGCCCTGTCGTACCTGATGTGTAAAGGACCATCAGCGTTTCAGAACTCTCCATCTGTTCTGTCTTTTCATAAGGTTCCTGTTTCATTAATTCGTCCCAATCCACGTCCCTTGTTTCGTTCCAAGGCGAAGCAGTATCGTGGAGACGGCAGACGACGACTTTTTCGACGGAAGGAGAACGGTCTGCGGCCTCATCCGCTTCTTTTTTCATATCGATCACGTTTCCCCTTCTTTTAAACGAGTTGGCGGTGACGAGCATTTTTGCTTCTGCGGCGCGCAATCTCGCAGCTGCGGCATGGGCTCCGTAGCCTGAAAAAATCGGCGAAAATATCGCTCCGATTTTAGCGGCAGCCATCATGGCGATGACAGCCTCGGGGGTCATCGGCATGTAAATTGCGATCACATCCCCTTTCGAGATGCCCTGATGTTTAAAGCCTTGGGCCGCACGCGCGATTTTTTCATGTAATGAGGAAAATGAGAGACGCCCCGTTCTCCCGTCTTCTCTTTCCCAAATGATGGCCGTTTTTTCGGCTGTTTCCTTTTGGCCGGCCCATTTTTCGACTGCATTGTATACGGCATTTAAGCGGCCGCCGGAAAACCATTTCGGCCACTTGATGCCTCCTTCCGTGTTTAATGCCTGATCGTACCTGTGAAACCAGGAGATGCCGAGGGCTTTTTCGGCTTCCTCCCAAAACCAGGCGATATCGTCTGTGCTCGCTTTCAAAAAATCGGCATAGTCTGAAAAACCGAGCGACTTCATCCATTGAAACAGCCGGGTTGATTTGATATATTCCGGATCAGGATGCCAAACCGCTTTTTCAGTCATCATCGTTCTCCTTTCTTCTCCTCAATCAGACAGGATAGACCGGGTGCTTCCGTTGGGTAAACGTCATATATTTTGACATGTAGGCGCTGAGCCGTTTGCCGAGTTCTTCCCGTAAAGATCCGGCAGGCACAATTCCGTCAACGATCATTTCTGAAGCCAAACGGTAAATATCGATGTCTTTTTGATACTCTTCGCGCTTTTTGGCAATGAATGCGGCCCGCTCCTCTTCAGGAAGCGCTGCTATTTTATTGGCATATACTGCATTTACCGCGGCTTCCGGACCCATGACGGCAATTTGCGCCGTCGGCATCGCAAGGCAGCAGTCAGGCTCAAAGGCCGGGCCGGCCATCGCGTATAATCCTGCACCATACGCCTTTCTGACGATGACAGATAACTTCGGAACGGTTGCTTCTGACATCGCCGAAATCATTTTCGCTCCATGCCGGATAATCCCCGCCCGCTCGACTTTTGTTCCGATCATAAATCCCGGTATGTCGGCCAGAAACAGCAGCGGGATGTTAAAGGCGTCGCATAAATTGATAAACTTTGCCGCTTTGTCTGCCGAATCGTGGAAAAGAACGCCGCCTTTCATGCGTGGCTGGTTGGCAATGATGCCGACGGGAAGTCCGTCAAGCCTTGCCAGTCCGGTGATCAGCTCGGATGCAAACCGTTTTTTTATTTCAAAAAACGAATCCTCGTCAACCACCCGGAGAATGAGATCCATCATGTCAAACGGGGAGTTTTGGTTTTGCGGAATGATGTCTTCTAAAGGTTTCTCAAATCGTTTGGCAGGCCTTGCATCGGTAACTGGCGCTTTTTCTGCGTAGTTCGCCGGAAAGTAGGACAGGTAGCGGCGCGCTGAGAGAATCGCTTCTTCTTCCGATTCGGCCAGAATATCACCGCATCCCGATACAGTGCAATGCATTCTCGCTCCGCCCATTTCTTCAAGCGTCACGTTTTCGCCGATCACCATTTCCGCCATTCGGGGCGATCCTAAATACATCGAGGCGTTTCCGTCGACCATGATGACGATATCGCAGAAGGCCGGAATGTAGGCGCCTCCTGCAGCAGAAGGCCCGAACAACAGACAGATTTGCGGAACGCGGCCGGATAATTTGACCTGGTTGTAAAAAATCCGCCCCGCTCCCCTTCTGCCGGGAAACATGTCGACTTGGTCGGTGATCCTCGCTCCGGCGGAGTCGACCAAATAAAAGAGCGGACAATGCAATTTTTCGGCCGTTTCCTGAATGCGGATGATTTTTTCGACGGTTCGGGCTCCCCACGATCCGGCTTTGACGGTCGAATCGTTAGCCATGACGCAAACGGTTTGTCCGCCGATTTTGCCGATTCCTGTGACAACTCCATCCGCAGGAAGCCCTTCAGACAGACAATTGGCGAAAAAAGCGTCCTCGACATCAAGCCCTTCGTCAAGAAGCAGCTTCAGGCGGTCCCTGACAAACATTTTGCCTTTTTTAACGTTTGCGTCATGGTATTTTTGCGCTCCGCCTTCCATGATCTTTTCGATTCGGTCATTCAGTTTTTCATTCGCCATCGGCTTTAATCCCCCGTTTCGTTTATTCTCCCGTGTATTCCGGTCTCCGTTTTTCTGCAAATGCTTTGAGCCCTTCCGTCCGGTCGTTCGTCGGAATCGTCACATCGTACGCCTGTTGCTCGATGGCAAGCCCTGTCTCGATGTCCGTCTCAAGCCCTTTATTAATGGCCAGCTTTGCCTGCCTGACGGCGACGGGACCGTTTGCCGCGATCGTTTGCGCGATGTCTTCGGTTCTTTCTTTCAGCTCTGACAATGGAACGACGTGTTCGACAAGGCCGATGTCACGGGCGGTCTGAGCGCTGATGCGGCGTCCCGTGTAGATCAGTTCTTTCGCTTTTCCCCGGCCGATTAAACGGGGAAGCCGCTGGGTCCCGCCCGCTCCGGGGATAATCGCCAGCGTCGTTTCGGGCAAGCCGGCTTCGATGTGGTCTGCGGCGACTCTAATGTCGCACGCTAAGGCGAGTTCAAGCCCGCCGCCTAAGGCGCTGCCGTTTAGAGAGGCGATGACCGGCTGAGGCAAGGCTTCTATTTCATGGATCACGCTTTGGATCAGGGATACAGCCTGTTTCGCTTCAGTGCGGTTCATTCGCGCCCGTTCCTTTAAATCAGCGCCCGCGCAAAACGTCCTGCCCCCTTTTCCCGTGATGATGACGCAGCGGATGGCCGGATCGGATTTGATATCTTTAAGAAGGCCGCGCAGCTCGCCGAGCAGTGCAAGCGACAGTGAATTTGCGGCATGCGGCCTGTTCAGCGTTAAAACGGCGATCTTGCCTTGCTGAACGGAGGATAAAATATTAGGCTCCACGATCGTCTCCCTCTTTCCTTTATGAAATAACGCCGGTTGATTTGGCAGCCTGCAAATTCCGGCTCGGCAGCTTCGTTTCCGTTTTTTCTTCGATCCATCTCGCTGCCGCAAGGAGCTTACCCAAATCAACCCCGGTCTCGATCCCCATTTGGGCGCACATATAAATGAGGTCGTCTGTTGCCGCATTTCCGGAGGAACCCGGGGCATAGGGACAGCCGCCCAATCCGCCGCACGCCCCGTCAAAGGCTGTAATCCCCATGTTCATGGCAGTCAGCATGTTGGCGAGCGCCATCCCGCGTGTATCATGAAAGTGGAGGGCGATTTTTTCTTTCGGAAAGCGTTTCAGCAGCGCTTCCAGCATGAGCTCCACCTGGACGGGATTGGCGGCGCCGATCGTGTCCCCGAGAGAAAGCTCGCAAATCTCCATGTCGAACAGCGTATCAACGATGCGGATGATTCGGTCGAGCGGAACCGTTTTCTCATAAGGACAGCCAAAGGCAACGGACAGGTAGGCCCTTGCAGTACGCTTGGCTTTGGCGGCTTCCGTTGTGACCTCTTTCAGGACGGGAAGCGTCTCATCGATTGATTTGTTGATATTTTTCATGTTGTGGGTTTCGCTTGCCGACATGAATACGGCCGCTTCGTCGATGTCCCCTTCCAGCGCCCGTTCAAGCCCTTTCGCATTCGGAACGAGCGCCGCATACGTGACGCCCGCCTTCCGTTTAATTCCTTTTGCAACCTCCAGCGCGTCGGCAAGTGAGGGAATCCATTTGGGGTGAACGAACGATGTAATTTCAATATAGGAAAGTCCTGTCTCGGAGAGCATGTCGATCCAGGCGATTTTATCTCCGGCTGAAAGCATGACCTGTTCATTTTGCAGACCGTCCCGCGGTCCGACTTCTTTGATGCGGATGTTTTGCGGAATGTTCATGTCTTTTCCCCCAAACGCTATTGAAGTTCCAATAATACTTCACCTTCATCAGCAAAATCGCCTTCGCTCATTTTGATCTCTTTTACGGTGCCGTCCGTTTCTGCAACAATCGGGATTTCCATTTTCATCGACTCTAAAATGGCGACTTCCTGTCCTTTTTCGACTGCATCGCCCGGCTTGACTAAAATCTTCCATATATTACCCGCCATATTGATGACAACTGTGTTCATAAAAGCGCCTCCTTTTTATTTCAATAGATGCTGCTGGATAAAATCGGTGTGCACCCCGCCTTTTTGAAACGCGGAAGAGCGTACGATGTCCTCAAGCAGCGGAATGTTTGTTTTGATTCCTTTTACTTTGTATTGCGAGAGCGCCCCGGTTAAGATGCGGATGGCTTCGTCCCGGTTTTTTCCTTTCACAATCATCTTCGCGATCATCGGATCGTAATACGGGGTAACCGCAGTGCCTGATGAAACAGCACACTCGTGGCGTACGTTCGGATGCTCCGGCAGTTGAAGGTCTGTAATGCGGCCCGGCGACGGAAAAAACGTTTGCGGGTCTTCCGCGTAAATTCTGACTTCGATGGCGTGGCCGTTCCGTTTAACATCTTCCTGTGAAAACGAAAGAGGGTTGCCTCTCGCGATATGAAGCTGCTCCCTGACAAGGTCGAGCCCGGTAATTTCTTCTGTAACCGGATGTTCAACCTGGAGGCGCGTATTCATTTCCAGAAAATAAAAATCATTCTTTTCATCTACTAAAAACTCGATTGTTCCAGCATTTGCATAGCCGATCGAAAGCGCTGCCTTGACGGCGGCTTCACCGAGCTTCGCCCTCATGCTTTCATCCAATAGCGGGGCCGGGGCTTCTTCGATGATCTTTTGCTGCCGCCTTTGAATCGAACAGTCCCTCTCCCAGAGGTACACGGCATTTCCGTATTCGTCTGTTAAGACTTGAATTTCGATATGGCGGGCGCGTTCGATAAACCTTTCGATATACAAGGTGCCGTCCCCGAAAAAATCGGCTGCCCTCTTTTTGTTTCCTTCATATGCTTTTTTCAAATCGTCTTCATTTCGGATGAGCTGCATTCCGATGCCGCCTCCGCCGAATGAGGCTTTCAGCATGACGGGATAGCCGATCTCCTCCGCTGTGCAGATGGCTTCTTTAAGGCCTGACAGGCTGTTTGTTGTTCCGGGCACGACCGGAACGCGAGCTTTTTCCATCGCTTTCCGCGCCTCGATTTTGTCTCCCATTTTGGCGATGACTTCCGGGGAAGGGCCGATAAACGTGATGTTCTCTTCCCTGCACCTTTCGGCAAACCGGCTGTTTTCCGAAAGCAGGCCGTATCCCGGATGGATGGCGTCCGCTCCTGCCTTCTTTGCCGTTTCGATGATTTTGTCGATATTTAAATAGCTTTCGCTGACCCGCGGTTTGCCGATCAGCCACGCTTCATCGGCGGCTTTCACATGCAAAGACTCCCTATCGGCTTCAGAGTACACGGCAGCCGTTTGGATGCCGAGCCGTTTGCATGTGCGGATGATCCTAAGTGCAATTTCCCCGCGGTTGGCGATCAGCAGTTTTTTAAACAAAAAACCTCCCCCTTTCACGACAATTTAAAAGCTTTCAGCGCCTGTTCTCTCAATCTGAATTTTTGCACCTTCCCCGACGCCGTCATCGGAAATTCATCTACGAACGCAATATAGCGGGGAATTTTATAGCGGGCGATTTTTCCTTTGCAATATTCCCGCAGCTCTTCAGCTGTTGCATGTTCTCCGCTTTTTAGCCTGACCCATGCTGACACTTCTTCACCGAACGTTTCGTCAGGCACCCCGACAACCTGGACGTCGAGAATCTTCGGGTGCCTGTATAAAAACTCTTCGATTTCTCTCGGATAAATGTTTTCGCCGCCTCTGATGATCATATCTTTTAACCGGCCCGTAATCCTGCAGTAGCCGTCATCATCCATGACAGCCAAATCGCCGGTATGGAGAAATCCGTCATCATCGATGACTGCAGCAGTTGCCTGCGGATTTTTATAATAGCCTTTCATGACATGATACCCGCGCGTGCACAGCTCTCCCTGTCTCCCCCTTTCCACCTCTTGCAATGTGTCAGGATCGATGATTTTCACTTCGATGTCCGGAAGGGCTCTGCCTACTGTTTCCACCCTGCGTTGAAGCGAATCATTGACCCTCGTCTGGGTAATGACGGGTGACGATTCTGTCTGACCATAAGCGATCGTGATCTCCGTAATCCCCATGTTATCCATGACCACTTTCATGACTTCAGTCGGACAGTTTGATCCCGCCATGATCCCCGTTCTTAAGGAAGATAGATCATACGATGCAAAATCCTCATCGTTTATCTCGGCTATAAACATCGTCGGAACGCCGTGAAGCGCGGTGCATTTCTCGGCTTGAACAGCCTGAAGCACTTCTTTCGGGCGGAATTCCTGAACGGGAACCATCGTGGCACCGGCGGCAACGCAGGCCAAATTCCCGAGCACACAGCCAAAGCAGTGAAAAAAAGGAACGGGGATGCACATCCGGTCTTGAGCCGTTAAATTCATGCATTCCGCAATATTGGCCGCATTGTTTACCAGGTTGTAATGGGTCAGCATGACTCCTTTCGGAAAACCGGTCGTGCCTGATGTGTACTGCATGTTGATTACATCGTGTTCATCAAGGCTATCCATTCTTTCTTCAAGCTCTTTTTCGCCGACCGATTCCGCTTTTTCTAACATGTCATCCCAAAGGTGCATGCCTGGATGCCTCGCGTTCCCGAGAACGATAATATGTTTTAAAAAAGGCAGTCTGCCAGATGCGAGTCTTCCGGGCTCTGAATCTTTTAATTCAGGAAGCAGTTCGTAAAGAATATCAATATAAGAGGTGTCCCGGTAAGACTCCATTAAAATAAGCGTCGTCGCATCCGATTGTTTGAGCACATATTCGATCTCTGCTGATTGATAATTCGTATTGACTGTGACAAGCACGGCCCCGATTTTTGCGGCGGCAAATTGTGCGGTCAGCCATTCCGGTGTATTCGAAGCCCAGATCGCAATGTGTTCGCCTTTTTGAATGCCGAGAGCCATCAGTCCTTTTGCAGTATGCCGGCACAACCTGTCAAATTCCAGATACGTATAGCGGAGGCCGCGGTCGGGATAGACGACGGCTTCGTGTTCAGGCGCATTTTCCGCCGTTTTCTCCAACAGCTTACCGATCGTCAAATGAATCCGCTCTGCCAATCGATTCCCTCCCCTCCAGTAAGCGTTTTCACTTTAGGCGTTTTTTTGCATGCCGAGCTGTCTGGCGATGACCAGCCGCTGAATCTCTGATGTTCCTTCACCGATTTCCATCAGTTTTGCATCCCGCAGCATGCGCTCCACACCGTACTCTCTCATATAGCCGTATCCGCCGTGGATTTGAATCGCCTGATTGCACACCCTCATCGCCATTTCTGAAGCAAACAGCTTGGCGAAAGCGGCCTCTTTCGTAAACGGACGGCCTTGATCTTTCAGCCACGCAGCCTTCAGCACCATGTTGCGGGCGAGCTCGATTTCCAGCGCCATATCTGCAAGCTTGAACTGAATCGCCTGAAAGGAAGAAAGCGGCCGCCCGAATTGCTTTCGATCGTTGACATATCCCATTGAGGCGTCAAATGCGCCTTGGGCGATTCCGACTGCAAGAGCGCCGATCGAAATCCTTCCTCCGTCAAGCGTTGTGAGGAATTGTTTAAAACCTTTCTCAGGACTGCCCAGCAGGTTTTCCTTCGGAACGCGGACATTTTCTAATATAAGCTGTGACGTATTGGAGCCGCGCACGCCCATTTTGTCGTATTCGCTTTTAATGGTGAGCCCTTCTGTGTCCGTCGGGACAATAATGGCTGAAATGATATTCTTCCCGTTTTTATCTTTGCCTGTCACCGCTGTGACGATGACTGTGCGGGCATATCCCGCATTTGTAATCCAGCATTTTTCGCCGTTGATCACATAGTCGCTGCCGTCCTCGCGCGCTCTTGTCTGTGTGCCTCCGGCATCAGAGCCGGCATTTGGCTCTGTCAGCCCGAACGCTCCAAGCGCTTTGCCTGAGGCAAGCGGTACAAGATATGTTTTCTTTTGTTTCTCCGTGCCGAAGTAATAGATCGGCGAAGCGCCGAGCGACACGGCCGCCGCATAGCTGAGCCCAGTGCTGCCGCAAGCCCTGCCGATTTCTTCGACAGCGAGTGCGTATGAAATCGTATCCCCTCCCGATCCGCCGTATTGTTCCGGAAACGGAATCCCGAAAAGGCCGAGCTCCCCCATTTTCTTGAAGGTTTTAAGCGGGAATTCCCCCGTTTTGTCAACGTGTTCAGCATTCGGCGCAATTTCCTGTTTTGCAAAGTCTCTGACAAGTTCGCGAACCATTTTCTGTTCTCTGGTCAATTCAAAATCCATCAGATGCCCCCCTTTTTTGGATCGTCAAAATCCTTGAACAGCAAAACTTTGTTAACATTATATTAAAAAAGTGCGTCCTTCATGCCAGCTGTTTTCGGACAAGCAAGATTGTCCCTTGAACATTGAGCTTAAAGCCCATTGTACAGGCAATGACTGCTCCTTGATATAAAAGATTCGCGTGGGAACAGGTGCAGCTGGAACCGCTTGATACTTACCTCTATGAAAGTACCTGTACTAAAAGTGCATACTTACACAGTTTCAGTTTGCATTTTATACTCAGGATGAAATCATCCTTTTAGGAGGGAAAGTCTTTGAAAACTCTTATTATCGTTACACACGCAAACATAGAAACATCAGTCATTAATAAGCGCTGGGTAAACGAACTCCAAAAATATCCGGAAAAGTATACAGTCCGAATTGTACAAGGTTTACCCGGATGGAAACATAGACGTGGAAACAGAACAAAAATTGGTTGAATCTCATGGCAACCTTGTTCTGCAGTTCCCTATACATTGGTTTAATTGTCCGCCTCTTCTTAAAAAATGGCTTGATGATGTTTTGGCTTATGGATGGGCTTACGGTTCAAATGGAGGGGATAAATTCAAGAATCGAAAAGTTGCTCTAGGGGTAACTGCCGGAATCAAAAAAGAAGATTATCGTGAAACCGGGAGGTACCGGTATACACTTGGACAAATATTGGTTCCGTTTGAAACGACATTCCTGTATTGCAATGCAGATTATCGTTCGTTCTTTGCATTTTACGGCAAAGAAAATAGTCCAGGCGGAAACGAAGAAGAAGAAAATGAACCGGGTGCAAGCGAATTGGACAAAAGCGCGCAAGATTATTTAGCTTTTATTGACAATCTATAAAAAGTAAACAAGAGGTGTTTCCTTGTTCAGGAAATGCTTCTTTTGGTTTACATAAAAGAAGCACTAAAGATCCGGCTGCCTGTTTTTCTCTCCCCAATCGCACATCATATTCAACAAAGGAACAAGAGAAAGACCGCGTTCAGATAATGAATACTCAACCCTCGGAGGTATTTGGGGAAATTCCTTCCGTATGATAAGGCCGTCTGCCTCCAGCTCTTTTAACATGATGCTCAGCGTTTTGAAGGAAATGGTGCCTATGCTTCGCTTCAGCTCATTATGGCGCATCATCTTATTTTCAGACAGCCAATAAAGAATGATCATTTTATATTTGCCGCTTATTAAGGACAACGTATACCCAAAGCCGGTGCCCTTGAGGTTCACGCCGGTCGGAACACACGTTTTTCCGGTTTCGATTCTCATAACATACACTCTCCTTCGAAAAAACTTCATACATCATTATCTAATCTGAATGAAAGGGTGTAAAGAAAGACCGCTTTTCATCGCGGCTGCTTCCGTAAAAATGAAGTTTGAAGTGCACCTGGCGCTTCCCGCAATCGTTTAATTTGGGAATTTAGCCAGAAGAAAACTGCACCGCCGATTGTTAGATCGGGATGCAGTTCAAATACGCGGGGGCTTCTTCGTTTATGTTCTGATATGGCCGTTGCCTGTCATGATATATTTGAATGTCGTCAGGTCTTTCAGCCCCATCGGGCCGCGGGCATGGAGCTTTTGCGTCGAAATTCCGATTTCAGCGCCGAAGCCGAGGGCTCCGCCGTCAGTGAAGCGGGTCGATGCATTGTGGTACAGCGCCGCGGCATCCACGGCGCCGAAAAAGGCTTTTGCCGTTTCCGGGTTTTCCGTCACGATCGCTTCTGAATGCTTTGTCCCGTATGTCTCAATATGATCGCAGGCTTCATCAAATGTACTTACGACTTTGACAGCGAGATCAAGACTTAAATATTCGTCTCGCCAATCGGCTTCACCGGCGGGTTTGGCGTCCGGTATGAACCGGACGGCTTTTTCGTCCCCGTGAACCCGGATGCCGTGTTCGCTGAAGGCTGTGATCAGCGCATTGCTGTTTTCCTTAAGCCATTTTTCATGAACGATCAATGTTTCGAGTGCATTGCATACAGCCGGCCGGTCTGTTTTCGCATTGATAAGAATGCTGACGGCTTTTGCCGTGTCGGCTTCCCGATCGATATAAAGGTGGCAGTTGCCGACGCCTGTTTCAAGAACCGGAACCGTTGCGTGTTCCAGCGTATCCCGAATTAAAGCGCCGCCTCCCCGGGGAATGAGCACATCGATATGTTCTTTCATCTTAAAAAGCTCTTTTGCGGCGCTCCGGTCCGTGCTTGAACGGCATCCTGAGGAATGGCTGTAGAAGCGAGGGTTTCATGCATAACAGAGACGATCGCTTTATTCGAATGGATCGCAGATGAGCCGCCTTTTAAAATGACAGCATTTCCAGATTTGAGAGCAAGGCCCGCCGCATCGACGGTAACGTTGGGCCTTGCCTCGTAGATCATGCCGATGACGCCTAAAGGAACGCGGATTTTCTCCGCTTTTAATCCGTTCTCAAGCAGCCGGCTGGACAGCGTTTCGCCTACGGGATCTTCCAGTTCCGCCACCTCTCTTAGACTTTTCGCAAAGTCCGCCACTCTGTCTTCATCGAGTGACAGCCGGTCGATGTATGCCGCATCATAGCCTTTCTTTTGTCCGGCATCCGTATCCTTCTTATTCTCAACAAGGATCAGATCCATGTTTTTCTCGAGATTCCCGGCTAATGCGTACAGCGCGTCATTTTTTTCTGTTTCCGTGATCACTCTCATGCGTTTTGCCGCTTTCTTTGCTTTGATCGCTTGTTTTTCGATGCGTGATGCAGCGCCTTCATTAATTGCAGCCATGGTCGGGTTCCTCCTTTTCTCATCCTTAAAGCGGAACGGATAGTTCCAAATGGCAGACAAATGCTTCTCTGTCTACGACAGCCTGTGAGGCAGCGGCTGATTCCTCATTTTTCTCCTTCTTCCATTTACGAAGCTGGGATGAAGAAAAGTTGACGACGCCGAGGCCGATTTCTTCCCTTTCCTGGTCAAGGATGCGGACGACGGAGCCGTTATTGAAACGGCCGTTTATTTCGTAAATACTAGAAGGATACAGGCTTTTCTTTCGGTCGATGATCGATTCTTTGCTTTCATTGCTGACGATGATGTCTCCTTCTGGGCCCGAGTTAAAAGCGATCCATTGCTTTTTATGATTGAGGATGCGCGAATCTGCGTTCGGCTTAAAATATGTCCCCCGTGCGGTTCCTTTGAGGGCTTCATGCAGAATATCAGGGCAACCGGCGCTCCCCAAAAACCCTTTTATACCTGAAGCCATTGTGATCTTAAATGCGTCCAGCTTTGACTTCATACCGCCCGTTCCGACATCGCTTCCGGCATCACCGGCCGACGCTTCGATCCCCGGAGTGATTTCATGCACTTCTTTTATGAGGCCGGCATCCGGCGTGTTGCGAGGATTTGCATCATACAGTCCATCAATATCTGACAAAATCGTCAGCAAATCTGCGTCTATCAGTCCGGCGACTTTCGCTGAGAGCGTATCGTTGTCACCGAATTTGAGCCGGTTTACGGTGACTGTGTCATTTTCGTTGATGATCGGGATGATTCCCCGCTTCAATAGGACGTTCATTGTGTTTCTTACATTGTTGTAGCGATGTTCATCAGAGAAATCGCCTCTTGTGATTAAAATTTGCGAGGCGATGTAGCCGTGCGATAAAAAGAGCTTGGAATAGGCTTCTATTAACAATCCTTGGCCGACAGATGCAGACGCCTGCTTTTCGGAGAGAGACACCGGCCTGTTCATCAATCCGAGCTTCCGGTATCCGGCTGCGACTGCTCCCGATGAGACGAGAAGCACTTCATGTCCTTCATCTTTCAGGCGGACGATCTGTTCAACGAGCTTTTCAAGTTTTTTGCTGCTGATTTCGCCGTGAAGGCTTGTTAATGAACTGCTCCCCACTTTGACAACTACCCTCATTTGCTGAGAGGTCATTTTATCACTCCTATAATGGATCCCTATTTTGCTGCGGCGAACTGTTTCAATTCCTGACTGATCGTTTTCGAGCGTTTGGCTGCATGCCTGATCGCCTGCTCGATCGCTTCGCCGCCTCCGTTTTCCTCCAAAGCCTTCAATCCGGCGGCGGTCGTTCCGTTAGGAGAGGTGATGTTGTCTTTGAGAACAGCGGTATCCAGTGGGCTTTCCAACAGCATTTTTGCTGCGCCCAAAAGCGTCTGCGCCCCGATCTCTCTCGTTAATTTGCCGCTTAAACCGGCCTCTGCACCTGCTTTTTCGATATGTTCCATTAAATAATAAAAGTAGGCGGGCCCGCTTCCGGCGATTCCTGTGAAAATGTCCATTTTGCTTTCCTCAATGCAATAGACTTCTCCCATGCATTGCAGCAATTGTTTTGCGGTTTTTGAATGATCGGCAGTCGCTGCCCTTCCTACGGACATCGCGGTTGCCGAGGCGCCGACCGCACTTGACGTATTCGGCATCATTCTGATGACAGGCTGCTTGTCGTACAGCGCTTCTTCAATAAATGAAATCGGAATGCCAGCTAAAACTGACAATATGAGCTGATGGGGTTGAATATGCGGTTTTATGGAATGAAGAGCAGCTTCGGCATCCTTCGGCTTCATCGCCAAAATGAAGCAGTCAATTTTTCCGTAATCGAGCTCTTCTTTTTTGATGCCTTTTATTCCATATTTGTTCTGGAGTTCTTTTAAACGGCGGTGATTCGTATGATTGGTCACATAGATTTGGCCGGCGGGCAGCTTTTTTGACTGGATGATGCCTGAAATCATCCCTTCTGCCATGGAACCGGCACCGATAAAAGCTACGTTTTTTTGCTCAATATTGATCTTTAACATCTCCCTTTGTTCGCATTTTGTTCGTATTTTCCGAACACGGTTAGTATATTAACACGTTAGATATTTATGTCAAGTTTACGCGTTTTGACTGGACGGCAAGCAAATATGCGGAACACGCAAAAATCGTTCTTTCGCTAGTCGCCGATTTTGTCCGTTTGAAGGCCTTTCATCTCAGACAGCGGAAAACCGCGAGTCTTTCTGCACGGTGCAAAAGAATCAATTTATTAAGAAAAAACCGCGGATCTGATCGCTTCTTAGGTCCGCGGTTTTCCTTGCTCAATATTCGGTAATGTAGAGCTTTTCCTCATCGCCCCGCCATTCTGCGTATAACACGTCGCTGTAATTTTGAATGTTGCGGCTCGATAATTGCTGCTTGAGCCAGCTTTTATCAAACCCGGCCTCTTTCAGGTTTTCCTCTTTCAGCTGGCCGTCAAGGATGAACGCAATCGGAAGCAGAACGGATTGGTGCGGGATGTTTAAATCCGATTTTGTCGGCGTCTCATATTTATGTTTCCGAAGAACGCTGATCGAGCCGTCTGTTTCCAATATCGCATATTCGATTTCATGAAGGGAAAAACAGCCTTTTTCACGCGCTAATGTTTGCAGCTGGTTTAAATCGAGTTTGTTTTTTTTCAAGGCGCTGTAATTGATTTTTCCCTTATCGATAATGATATTCGGCTGTCCTTCGAGGAAGCCTCTCATGCTTTGTGCTTTTTGCGATAGAATCTCGATCGAATAGATGAGGATCCCCCACACCATGATGGCAAAGAGAACTTTCGAAATGGTGACGTCATCGTCAAAAATCGCGTTCCCCACCATCTCACCGAGTATAAGAGCGGAAATGAAATCGAACGGGGTGATTTGGGCGAATTGGGTTTTCCCCAGTATTTTCGTCATGATAAATAAAGCGGCAAATCCGATGATCAGTTCAACCGCCAAGTGTAAATAATCCATCAAGGTTCCCTCCCGATTCTCTCTTCATTGTTAACAATCGGGTTGGGGTTTAAACCCGGCGCGCCTAATCATCAGGTATAAAGCATGTAAAAAAAGCTTATCCGCCTTTTAAGCGGTAAGCCTTTATGCCGATTCTTCTTTTAAAAATCTGCTGCAGAGCGCACAGATTATCAGCCTGGGCTTTCGGAGCAGCGTTTTGCATGTTTCTATACTTTCCCTTCGGGCGACAGCGTCCAGAATTATCCGGCCAGACAAAAAAGTTTCCGCATGCACGCGCCCCGACGTCTTGCGAGGTTCGCCATTTGCTCGTCTCAATGTCCTATCGGGACTGGTGCAGCCCGCATTCTGTTTTATCGAGATTGGCCCATCTTCCCGCTCTTATATCATCTCCCTCTGTCACAGGAAGTGTGCATACTTCGCATCCGATGCTCGGATAATGCTCGTCATGCAGCTTGTGGTATGTCAGATGATTGAGTTTGATGTAGCTCCACACATCGTCCCAGGTCCAGTGAATAAGGGGACAAATTTTAATCAGTTTGAACTTGTCATCCTTGTTGATGTAGCGGACGTGCCGCCTCGTTTCCGACTGTTCCCGCCTCAGTCCGGTAATCCAGGCATCCGCGCCTGAGAGGTGCTTTTTTAACGGCTCGATTTTGCGGAGGGCGCAGCACATATCGGGCTGACGCTTCCAAAGCTCGCCGCCGTACCTGTCCTCCTGCTCCTCAAGCGTGATATCCGGCTTCAAGAAGCTGATCACAAGGCCCGGATACTTGTCTTTAATCCTCTTGATCAGATCATAGGTTTCCTGAAAATGAAGGCCTGTATCTAAAAAAACGATATTTGCGTCTTTTTTTATTTTCGATATCAAATCGATTAAAACGACTCCCTCGGCTCCAAAGCTGCACGCATAAACGATGTTGTCATACGTGCGGTACGCCCATTTCAAAACATCCATATCACCGCAAAAGCGATCCATGACCTCTTTTGCGGCGTCTTCATTCCATGTGTGATATGTTAAAACGCCGTTCATCTATTCTCCCCCACTTTTCCAGCTTAAGACACATAGGCAGATTATTCAGTTCCTAAAGCAAATGTGCCAGGAAGAAAAACTTCGGCCCATTCCTGTCCATCTTGACGTCTTCATGAAGTATGGAACCTTATAAAAGGAGGGCGAATATAATGCTTTGACTTCGCAAATGGGGAAATACCCATCCTAAAACATACGACCAGTCCTGATTTTTTAACACGCTGCCTACAAGGGGGTGGAAAACGAGATCGCTCCTTGCCGGATAAGCAAAACATCTCCGCTTGAAAAGATGCAAAACCTGTATCCGCACCTTTTTTCGAGTCGCTTTAAACATACAGCGGCAAATCCATGAAAGTCAAAGATTGTGAGGGGTAATAGCATGATTTCATCTGAATTGAAACTGCCCGAGAGGCAGCTTAAACCGAGAACAAACGGGATCACCATCCTGATTGATAACGGAGTTCCCGAAAACTTGTTTAAAGACACCATCAGCGGGGCGGCCGACTATATAGATTTTGTGAAATTCGGCTGGGGGACGTCACTGATCACGAAACGCCTTGAAGAGAAGATCGATTGCCTAAAGCAGCATGACGTGCAATATTTTTTCGGGGGAACCTTATTTGAAAAGTTTTTAAGTCAGGATAAGATTGAAGATTATTACCGCTATTGCAAACGGTACGGCTGTAAGTATGTCGAAATATCCAACGGGACGATTCGCCTGTCCAATAGAGAAAAAGCGAGCTTTATCTCCGATTTTTCAAAGGAATTCCGCGTTTTCAGCGAGGTAGGCTCGAAGAACTGCGCGATCAGCAATGAACAGCAGTCATCAGAATGGATCGATTATATTCTTGAAGATCTTGAAGCGGGGGCCGGGAAGGTCATCACAGAAACAAGAGAAGGCGGAACGAGCGGTTTATGCAAAAGCGACGGAGAAATGCGCTCCCAGCTGATTGAAGAAATCCTTGCGTCCGGAGTGCACCCGGACAATCTGATTTTTGAGGCGCCGACAAAAACATTACAGACGTGTTTTATCGGAAAAATCGGTCCAAATGTGAATTTGGCAAACATTTCGTTTCAAGATGCGATTCCGTTGGAAACGCTGAGGCTTGGACTTCGTTCAGATACATTTTATTTATTCGAATAGGTTCGCCCCTGGGGCGGGTCTATTTTTTGTTGCGATAGCCTGCAATGGGCATAAAAAGCGGGCGCAGGCGAATCTGATAGATCGCATCGATGATCTTTGTTGAAATCCATTGGCAGACGAGCGCTTGAATGACGATCCCCCAGGCGATAACCGATGCTGTCAGCAGAAAGATGAAGGCGTTCATCAAAAACAAAGCGGTTCCCGGCTTTCCCCCGCGGTATATAGAAATCATCAAAGCCAGGGCGCCGAATCCCCCGTTTGAAATGTTGTATTTATATAAAATGCCGACGCCGGTTCCTAACAGAACAGCACCGTAAAATAAATCCAGCCAAATGTTATGGGTCGTCATCGCAGGAAAAAGAGATTCAAAGATCTGCACCGACACGGACGTCATCGTAATCGATGCCATCGTTCCGACGACCGTTACCGGTTCAAGCCATTTGACGGCTGTCAGGAGCAGAGAAAAGTTGACGGCCCAAACCGTTAAACCGTGCGGGACCTGAAACCAAAAATTGAGCAAAACGGCTATTCCCGCCGCCCCTCCCGACGGAATGTGGTTTGGAAACAAAAACATTGCCATGCCCAGCCCCTGCAGAACGCTGCCCAAAAAAATAGCTTGTGCGATTTTAAATTTTCTTCCCATACGGATGTAATCCCCTTTACCTGAACTTGTCCTCTATTCACTATATGAAAGGGGAAAACAAAAATATAACAGATTTTAAGGCTAGCCGTAAGCAGTCCCGTCCCAGAGGTATGCTTTGACTAACTCTGTATCTACCTCAATTCGGTCAGGCACATGAACATAACCGTTCACTGTTCCGTAATGGACGAGCTGTGAAAATGGGTTTTCCATCATGTCCCACTCAACCGGTTCGATGTCTGCTCCGGCCATTTTCGTCCACGGCGATAAACAGGCCTGAGCGAAAACCGCAAATAATCTCGAAAGCGCTCCGTCATAACAGTGCGGGGATATACGTCTGCCAAACGTGCGGGCAATCTGCAAGGTGCACCGAAAATCGTCTATTCCCTCACAGTGCATAACATCGGGTTGGATGATATCGACGGCATGTTCCAGCAGCAGCGGCAAAAACTGCCCGGCTCCTTTCATATTCTCCCCTCCGGCAACCGGTACGGAAAGAGCTGAGCGCAGCAGTTTGTACTCCTTTATATCAGCGAACGGCAACGGCTCTTCAAACCATAGAAGATTTGGCCATATCGAAAAGTAACGCTCCCATTTGCGAGCGGCGGCCAAATCGTAGCTTTGGTTGGCATCCATAATAAAGCGGATCTTTTGCTCTGTCATGACTTGGAAATCCTGAATATGTTTCAGGTCCTCGGCAAATGTCCTGCCTCCCGTTTTGATTTTGACTTGTTGAAACCCCTGGCTGACGGCTTGTTCGATCAGACGAAGGGAATGTTCGCGCCAGTCGGTTCTGTCAGAATAGGATTGAAAGGAGGCGTAAACCGGAACCTGTTCTCTCAGCTTTCCTCCCCATACATCACATATCGAAAGGCCGGCTTTTTTTGCCGCAATGTCTGTCAAAGCCATGCTGACGGCCGCTGCCGCCCGCTGATGCCATTTCTTGATGACGCTGACAATCTGCATGCGGTCAGTGGCTTGTTTTCCGATTAAAAAAGGGATGATCCGTTTTTGAAATCCGGTTTCCAATAAGGGCAGCCAGTCTGCGCACTCCCCCCAGCCGGTGAGCCCTGACGCCGTTGTGATTCGGATTAAATAGAGTGTTCTGTAATGTTTATAACCGTTCGCGTCCCCATAAGGAGAGGAAAGCTTGTGAAATAGCGGGTACGTTTCAACTTTTTCAATGCGCATATCTTCTCCCATCCTTCGCGTCAAGCCGGCTGCAGTCCTTCAGGCCCCTTTTTTTTCGAGTCTTCTTTTTTGACGTGGATCATTGTGAGAACGAGAATGCCGATGACAAGGGTCAGCCCTGCGATGGACATGAACATTCCGATTTTTGACCATTCCATCAGCCGTCCGAAAATCGGCGGTCCGATGGCCACCCCCAAAAATCGGACCGAACTGTAAAGCGATGTCACAAATCCCCGTCTTTCTTTGCCGACAGCGCCCGTTATGAAGCTGTTGACGCAAGGCAGGACAAAGCCTGTGCCGATACTGCTGACGACGAGAATCGAGATAAACGGAACGAGAGCGGAGAAAAATGACAGCGCCCCGTAGGAAGCCGTTATAAATGCGAGTCCGATCAACATCAACCTTTTCATCAGCCGCTGATTTTGTCCGATTTTACTTCCGGTAATGTATGAAGTCGTACACATGACGAGAAGCGGAATCGCCAAAATCAGCCCTTTTTTCACGCCATCTGTTTGGAATTCTTTCTCAAGCACATCAGATAAATAAAACAAAATGCCAAACAGAGTAAACAGGCAGACCGCACCTGCCAAATAGGCTGTAAAAAGCCATCTGCCCTCATGTTTAAACACGCTCACAAGTCCCTTCACATATTTCCCAAAGGCCGGCGGCTCTTTCTTTTTGTCGTTTTCTTTAATAAAAATCCAGGTGAGCAAGATTGGAGCAATACAAAAAGCCGGAAAGGCAAAAAACACCCAATACCAGGCGATCAATGCGATGAGCGAGCCCAATATCGGCGACAGCACCTTTCCGAAGCCGTTGGAAGCCTCGACAATGCCAAGCACCCTGCTTTCTTCAGAGCCTTTGAACAGGTCTCCCGTCAGCGCCATGGCGAGCGATGCTGTACCTGCTGCTCCGAGTCCCTGCAGCCCCCGGCCGATCAGCACCCATGAATAAGCATTCTCAAATGTCGTAGAGGCGAATCCCGCGAGAATCCCTCCTATACCATAAAGAAACAAACACGGTATAATAATGACTTTTCGCGAAAATCTGTCAGCCAGGTAGCCGAGCAATGGAATAAAAACGGCTGCCGTTATCGAAAAGACAGTAATGATTAGACTGACCTGGAACTGAGACAGATGGAGCTCGGATTTCATTTTGGGCAGAATCGGAATCAGCATTGAATTTCCCAATGTCATAATGACGGGGATCGATCCGATGGCAACAATGGTCAGCCCAGAGGTTTGTTTTTCTTCCATAAGCTTGTACATCCTTCCTTCTGCAAAATAAACTTGACATCCCAATTAGATTTCCCGCAAGCGTCAGTTGCTATTCTCTGCCAACCGCTGTCGTCCCTTGAATGTTCTCGCGGCTGCGCTGTGTTAATCGCTCTGTATACAAATCGATGTCAACCGTATACTTCGGCCGGTTTTTCACCTCGGTAAAAATCGTTCCGATATATTCGCCGATGATGCCGATTCCCATTAATTGCAGGCCTCCCAAAAGCCATATCGAAATGATCAGGGATGTCCAGCCCGCATTCGTATAGCCGAGCATCTTTTGAATGACCGCATAGATGCCGGCAATGCCGCTCAGAAAAAATAAGAAAAAGCCGATAAGCGTAAAAAAGCGGATGGGGGCCACACTGAATGAGGTAATCCCGTGAAAAGCAAAGGACAGCATCTTTTTAAGCGGATATTTCGTCTCTCCTGCAAGCCTTTCCTTTCTGTCATAGAACACCTTTGCCGAACGCAGTCCGATAAGCGGCACGATCCCGCGCAGAAAAACGTTGGCTTCATGGTAGCGCGAAAGCTCTTCAAGCGCTCTTTTGCCGAGCAGGCGGAAATCAGCGTGGTTGTCGACGAGACGGATGCCGAGTTGGTTCATTAGCCTGTAGAACCACTCCGCGGTCGTGCGCTTAAAAAAGGTGTCGGTTTTCCGGCTGCGGCGGACGCCGTAAACAATTTCATATCCTTCATGATACTTTTTTATAAACTCGCGAATCGCGGAGACGTCGTCCTGAAGGTCGGCATCGATCGAAATTACGCAGTCAGATTTTTGCTTCGCTTTATCAAGCCCTGCCAAAAGCGCCTTTTGATGTCCCGTATTCCGGGCCAATTTCAAGCCTGTTACATAATGGTTTTTGGTACTTTCCATGGCGATCAATGACCATGTCCGGTCTTTTGATCCGTCATCAACGAAGAGCAGCTTGCTGTCGGCTGAAATCAATTTTTCCTCCGCCAAATCGCATAACACGGCGGTCAGCCGCCTCGCTGTTTCTGAAAACACTTCCTCTTCGTTATAACACGGAATGACGATCGTTAGTAAAGGCTGCGGTACATTCAATGTGCTTCCTCCTCACTTGGCTTCATATAAATAAATGTTCCAGGCCGATTCGGGATGGCTGAACCGTTTTAAAAACGTCAGTTTGTTTTGCTCGGCATTCATAATCGGTACCGATGAAAAGATATAGCGCCCTCCCATTTCTTTAAAGGCTTCTGCGTTTAACTCCAGGTTGGTGATTTTCTTTTTGGAGTTCTTTTTAAAAGCATAGTGTTTCCCGAGCTCCGCGACGAACAGGTAGCAGCGGCTCCCCCATTCATCAAAGTAGCGCTTTAAGGCGGCGTTTTTATCAAGCTCCTTAGCGATGATTTTCCGGAATTGATATTTGTATTTCAGCGGATAAATATTGGCATACGTATCAAGCGTGTAAAAACCGTTGTACTGGGCAATCGCCGGATGGAGGCCGATGCTTGCCACCCGGTATGAACGCTCTGGCTTCCCGATATATTGTTTGATCTGTTTAAATTGTTCGGATGCGTAAAACTCCCGGAATGACGGGGCATGCCGGTATGCCCCGTACGTCAGCTCCTCATGAAAAGGAACGAGAACGATAAGCTGTGCGGCAAGCGCCGCATACACAAACCGCCGCCACCTTTTTCCGAGCCGCCACAAAATATAGCATGCCGCCGCAAAGCTTACATAGATGATGAGCGGCCGCAAAAAATGAAAGCGGGCGAAGTTAAACGCCGCCAAAAGGCTGAACTTTTCTTTAGGCAATGCCCATAGCTTGTTAAACCATAACGCATACCATAATGAAAGCGCGTAATTGAAGAAGAACAGAAATATAAAGAGTTTTTCTTCGCGGCTGCGCCGTCCCTGTTTTCCGATGGTGATCACCAGAGTAAGCAGGATGACCGGAAGAATGACTGCCGTATGAACCGTCATTACGTGATTGTGGCCAAGGACGAAATTTTTAACCGACAGGCGGAAAGAGTGCCAAAGATCGTGCCTTGATGAGATAAATTCAACGCGGTGCATCGTCTCGCCTGAAGAAAACATCGAATACACAAGGCGGTATTCCACGGCAAGGAAAATCCCCGTCATAAAAGCGATGCTTCCTAAAAACGGAAGGTTCACATCGCGTTTGATGAAGAGGTCATACAGCCAAAGCAGCGATACGGCTGCAAGGAAAAAGAAAAAGCCGAGGACAAAGCTTGAGTAGAGCGGCAAGAGTGCTAGTGTCAGCCACTCTTTCACAGAATAATCGCGCCCCCGAATATTTAAAAAGGCCCAGAGTGCCAGCGGGTGCCCCAGCGTGCTCAGCATTCCGGAGGGCCAAAACGGCGTAAGTGCAAAAGCGAGGGAGACGCCGATTCTGATCAAATAGGCTTTGTCAGCCCGAATGATATGTTTTTTCAAAAGCAGGTACATGCCGATGAAGGCAAACACGCGCGTTATCGTTTGACTAAGCGCATACGCGGTCATCGACGGAAACAAGGCGTGCAGCCAGACAATCCCGCTCCATTCCGTACCGTAGGCGTCGCGGGGCAGCCCGTTGATGATCTGCGGAATGACGGCTTTTACACCCCCGAGCAACTGCCCGCTTTCCGCCAGCACTTTATACCAGGCGATATTCGAGTCCAGGTTGTCGTGAACGCGGATATGGGCGTCTTCGTTAAGTATGTAAAGCGGCAATACATAAAGCAAAATTGCGGTAAAGGCAAGCATGAGACACTTGTTCTCACGGCTGATCTTTTTTGCAAATGACGACATAAAAACAACACATCCATACAGAAATTTGTGGGGCGGCTGTCACTTCTTTGTTATTATTTCTGCAGGCGTTCTGAAAAATTCATCAAAATAAAAAAGGGGCTTTCCGGCAATACGGAAAGCCCCTTTCTTACCGCGGATAGTATGGGTATGGCGGGTAGTATGGGTAATATGGAAAAGGATACGGGTAATAGAAGTACGGGTAAGGATAAAACGGACGAGGCCTTGGGCGCGGACGAGGCCGCGGGTAAGGATACGGATAATATGAATAGGGCTGCTGCCTTTCATCAGTCATATCTTCCAAGTCATCCATGAAATAACCGTTTGCTTCCAACTCAGGTAGCCCTCCTTGTATAGTTTGAATACTTTAGGCTATGATGCTGACTAGAAAATGGAGTACGTACAAATTATTATGTTCTGTAATCCCCCGCGGCAAGCAAAAAGCCCGGCTCACCGACCCGAAAAAACAGGTCATGCTGCCAGGCTGTCATCTATTCATAATCCCCTTTGCTTTACGGTAAAACAGAACTCCCCATTAAATACCGGTCTACTTCGCGGGCTACCTCGCGTCCTTCATGAATGGCCCAAACGATTAAGCTTTGGCCTCTTCTCGCATCCCCGGCTGCGAAGACTCCTTCGACATTTGTTTTAAACTCCCCGTATGGTGCGTCGATTTTATTTCTGACCGCTTTGACCCCGAATTGCTCGAGAAGCGGCTGTTCAGTGCCTTCAAAGCCGATGGCGATGAAAACGAACTGGGCCGGCCAGACTTTTTCCGTTCCCGGAATTTCGTGAAATTCAAACTTCCCTTGCTCGTTTCTCACTTTTTTCATTTGAATCGTGTGCAATTCCTTTAGATTCCCGTTTTTATCTGCGACAAGTTTTTTTGTTTGAATGCAGTACTCTCTCGGGTCTTTTCCGAATTTCGCCTGCGCTTCTTCATAGGCATAATCGAGTGTATAAACGTGCGGCAGTTCCGGCCACATGTTTTCGGCGGTTCTTGTGTCAGGAAGCTTTGGATGTTTGCCGAACTGGACGACGCTCCGCGCCTTTTGGCGCAAAGCCGTGGCAACGCAGTCAGCTCCCGTGTCACCGCCGCCGATGACGATAACGTCTTTGTTTTTCGTATTAATACATTTTTTGTCTTTGAAATTTGAATCGAGCATGCTTTTGATTGTGCCTGTTAAATAGTCCATCGCAAAGTGAACGCCTTTTGCTTCACGTCCTTCAATCTGCAGGTCGCGCTGCTTTTGCGCCCCTGTGCAAAGAATGACCGCATCGTATCGGCTTTTCAGCTCATCTGCCGTAATGTCTTTGCCAATTTCTGTATTGGTGATGAAATCAATGCCTTCCTGTGTCAATAATTTGATGCGGCGCTCTACGACGCTTTTTTCCAGCTTCATATTCGGAATCCCGTATGTCAATAGACCGCCCGGGCGATCGGCACGCTCATAAACGGTGACGGAGTGCCCCGCCTGATTGAGTTGATCGGCGCTTGCAAGGCCTGCCGGACCGGAGCCGACAATCGCAATTTTCTTGCCGGTCCGTTTTTTCGGTATCCGCGGCTTGATCCATCCGTTTTCAAACCCTTTATCAATGATCGTCCGTTCGATGCCTTTGATCGAAACGGCAGGATCGGAAATCGCCACTGTGCAAGAACCTTCACAAGGCGCAGGACAGACTCGCCCCGTAAATTCCGGGAAGTTGTTCGTTTTCAGCAGGCGCTCGAGCGCTTCTTTCCACCTTCCGCGGTAGACAAGATCATTCCATTCCGGAATCAGGTTATGAATCGGACATCCTGACGTATAGCCGCCGATGTCCATGCCGATTTGGCAGAAAGGCGTGCCGCAGTCCATGCAGCGCGCTCCCTGTCTTTTTGAAGCTTCCTCAGAAAATGGAGACGAATATTCGTTCCAGTCGTTTATCCGCGTGAGAGGATCGCGTTCAGCAGGCTTTTCCCGCTTGAACTCCATAAATCCTGTTGCTTTGCCCATTTTCCCCTCCCCTTTCTTACTGTGCCACCGCTTCTTTTGCTGAGGCAGAAGTTTGAATCTTTTGCTTTGTACCGGCTTCAAACGCGTACATCATCGCTTCTTCGTCAGATAAGCCGGCAGCTTTTTGCTCTTTTATCCGCTCTATCATTTGTTTGAAGTCTTTCGGAATCACTTTAATAAACCGGGTGACGGCTGATTCCCAATCTTCAAGAATCGAAGCCGCTTTAGAGCTGCCTGTATAGCGGTAATGGTTATCAATCATCGCTCTCAGCTCCGACATTTCCTCAGGCGCTTCAAGCGTCTCGAATTCGATCATTTCCATGTTGCATTTCCGTTTGAACGCCTTTTTGTCTTCGGCGTACACATAGGCGATTCCGCCTGACATCCCGGCTGCGAAGTTTTTGCCGACATCCCCTAATACAACGACGCGTCCTCCGGTCATATACTCGCAGCCATGGTCTCCGATTCCTTCGACCACAACATTTACCCCGCTGTTTCTGACGGCAAACCGTTCACCGGCGAGCCCGTTAATATAAGCTTCACCGCTTGTTGCCCCGTAAAATGCGACGTTTCCAACGATGACATTGTCGCGGAAAGCCGGATTGAAATCGTCCGGCGCCTTGACGGCGATTTTTCCGCCTGACAAGCCTTTTCCGATATAATCATTGGCATCCCCCGTCAAATAAAGCGACATGCCCTTCGGCACAAATGCCCCGAAGCTTTGCCCGGCAGAGCCCGTAAAGCGCAGCGTGATCGTGTCATCAGGCAGGCCTTCTTCCCCGTACCGTTTTGAGATTTCGCTTCCGGTGACCGCTCCTGTCACACGGTTGATGTTGCGGATCGCAAACGACGCTTCCGCCGGAAGCCCGTTTTCGATCGCAGTGCCTACCGCAGGCAGTATCTCGGTCATGTCAAGCGACTCATCGATTTTATGATTCTGCGGCGTACGGAATGTACGTGCGCCTTCGGGCTGGTGCAGCAGATTTGATAAATCGAGCTGACCGGCTTTCCAATGCGCTTTTGCGCGTTCGCTGACGCGAAGGACATCTGTGCGGCCCACCATTTCGTCAACGGTTCTGAAGCCGAGCTGCGCCATCAGTTCGCGCACTTCCTCTGCGACAAAGCGCATGTAATTTATGATGTGATCCGGGTCACCCATGAACTTTTTGCGAAGCTCAGGGTTTTGCGTCGCGACCCCGACAGGACATGTATCCAAATGGCAGGCTCTCATCATCACACAGCCGAGCACGACGAGCGGGGCTGTGGCGAAGCCGAATTCTTCCGCACCTAAAAGCGCGGCCATCACGACGTCTCTGCCTGTCATTAATTTTCCGTCCGTTTCTAATACAACCCGTTCGCGCAGGCCGTTGAGCATCAATGTTTGGTGCGCTTCTGCAAGGCCAAGTTCCCACGGCAGGCCGGTATGCTTAATGCTCGTTTTCGGAGATGCGCCTGTACCGCCGTCATAGCCGCTGATGACGATGACGTCTGCCGTAGCCTTTGCGACACCGGCCGCAATCGTGCCGACACCGGCTTTTGCGACGAGCTTCACGCTGATCCGCGCATCGCGGTTGGCGTTTTTCAAATCGTGGATCAATTGCGCCAAGTCTTCGATTGAGTAGATGTCATGGTGCGGCGGCGGTGAAATCAAGCCGACCCCCGGCGTTGATCCCCTGACATTGGCAACCCACGGATAGACTTTATTTCCCGGAAGCTGTCCGCCCTCTCCGGGTTTTGCGCCTTGGGCCATTTTGATCTGCAGTTCGTCAGCGTTGACGAGATAGTGGCTTTTAACGCCAAAGCGGCCTGATGCGATCTGCTTGATGGCGCTGCGGCGGTTGTCGCCGCTTTCGTCCGGAATAAAGCGCGCCGGATCTTCCCCGCCTTCCCCGCTGTTGCTTTTTCCGCCTAAACGGTTCATCGCAATCGCCAGTGCTTCATGAGCTTCCTTGCTCAACGAACCGAATGACATAGCCCCGGTTTTAAAGCGGCGCACGATCGATTCAACAGATTCGACCTCTTCGAGAGGCAGCGGATTCCGCGTGTTGTCAAAGGTAAAGAGATTGCGCAAAAAGCCGATTCTTTCTTCGTCCGCAGCCTTGGAATACTGCTTAAAGAGACTGTAATCTCCTTTGCGGCAGGCCCATTGCAGCGTATGGATCGTTTTTGGGTTAAAGGCGTGATGTTCGCCGCCTTTTCTCCATTGAAAATCGCTGCCTGCATCAAGCGTCTCATTTAACGTATCTGCATATGCTTCCCTGTGGCGGCGCTTCGCTTCTTCAGCGATCGTATCAAGCCCGATGCCGCCGAGCTGTGACGCCGTACCTGTAAAGTAACAGTCGATAACATCCTTGCCGATGCCGACCGCTTCGAAAATTTGCGCCCCCCGATAGCTTTGAACAGTGGAGATTCCCATTTTCGACATTACTTTGACGACGCCTTCGGTTACGCTTTTGCTGTATTTTGTGACAGCTTCCTCGTAGCTGATTGAAAGGGCACCTTCTTCAATCGCTTTTTTATACGTAGCGTACGTGAGATACGGATGGATGGCATCCGCTCCGTAGCCGATCAATGCGGCAAAGTGGTGAACTTCCCTTGCTTCACCCGATTGGGCGATGATGCTGACCTTCGTGCGTTTCCCGGCGCGGACCAAATATTGATGCAGAGCGCTGACGGCAAGAAGTGCAGGAATCGGTGTTTTTTGTCCGTCCATTTTGCGGTCGGATAAGATGAGCAGCGTAACCCCTTCTGCAATTGCTTTGTCCGCTTCCTTGCACATGTCTTCAAGTCCGCTTTTCAAATCGCCGGTAAACAGCGTGTCGATCGTCTTGCTTTTAAAATCCTGATGCACAAGCCCTTTCAGCGAGTTGAACTGTGCGTTCGTTAAAACAGGCGTATACAGTTTGATCCTGCGGCAGCTGTTTTCGTTCGGATGAAGAACGTCACCTTCGGCTCCGAGCCATGTCAAAGTCGATGTGACGATCTGTTCGCGGATCGCATCAATCGGCGGATTGGTGACTTGGGCAAACAGCTGTTTAAAGTAATTGAACAGCGATTGCGGCCGGTCTGATAAAACGGCAAGCGGAACGTCATTTCCCATCGACCCGAGCGGATCTTTTCCTTCCGTAATAATCGGAATCAAATATTTTTGAATATCCTCATACGTATAGCCGAACGCTTTTTGGCGGGTCAAAAGGTCAGGCGCAGGTTTTTCCTCTGTTTCCTCGATGTCATTGCTGACATGAACCAAGCCTTTCTTCAGCCATTCCTGGTATGGAAACTCGCCGGCGATTTCTGATTTCACCTCTTCGTCCGAGATGATCCGCCCTTCTTCGAGATCAACCAGCAGCATTTTTCCAGGATCAAGCCGGTCTTTGTACAAAACATTTTCCTGTTCAACGTCAATGACGCCGACCTCAGAGGAAAAAATAATGTAGTCGTCTTTTGTGACATAATAGCGTGCCGGTCTGAGTCCGTTACGGTCGAGAATCGCACCGATCTGCTTTCCGTTTGTAAACGAAATCGCCGTCGGGCCGTCCCACGGCTCCATTAATGAGCTGTGGTATTCATAAAAGGCTTTCTTTTCCTTTGACATGTATGGATTCTCGTTCCACGGTTCAGGAATCAGCATCATTGCCGCATGCGCCGGCGTTCTTCCTGCGAGCACGAAGAATTCAAAAGCGTTGTCCAGTATGGAGGAATCGCTTCCGTTTTCATCCAGGACCGGAAGGACTTTCTTCAGGTCGTCCCCGAACGCTTCGGAAACAAACTGCTGCTCTCTTGCTTTCATCCAGTTCATATTGCCGCGAAGCGTGTTGATCTCCCCGTTATGGATGAGATAGCGGTTCGGGTGCGCCCTTTCCCAGCTCGGAAACGTGTTTGTGCTGAAGCGTGAATGAACAAGCGCAAAAGCCGAAACAAAATCTTCATCCTGCAGGTCTTCATAAAAAGCATCAACCTGCTCAGGCGTAAGCAGCCCTTTGTAGACAATCGTGTTGCTCGAGAGGCTGACGACATAAAACGATTTTTCACGTTCGCGCGCCCAGTTTTCCGCCTGCTTGCGGATGATGTATAATTTGCGTTCAAACGCCAAGTTGTCTTTAAGCTGTCCGTTCGCCCCGATAAATACCTGCCGGACGACAGGGGCGCTTTTTTGTGCCACTGTTCCGATTTTTCCGACATTAGTCGGTACAGTTCTCCATCCGAGCACAGACTGACCTTCTTCTTCGATCAGATGATTAATGTGCGCTTCAATTTGCTCGCGTTCGCTGTCATCTTTTGAAAAGAAAATCATGCCGACCCCATATCGCCCTTTTTCAGGCAATTGAAAGCCGGAACAGACTTTTCTGAAAAAAGCATCAGGAATCTGCATCATAATGCCCGCTCCGTCTCCGGTATGCGGGTCACTGCCCTGACCGCCCCGGTGGTCCAATTGACAAAGCATTTGCAATCCTTTTTTGACGATATCATGGGTAGGAATGCCTTTTAAGTGAGCGTAAAGACCGATTCCGCATGCATCATGTTCAAATTCAGGACGGTAGAGACCTTGCGCTTTCGGTAATTGGTTATAAGTCATAGTTCCTCTCCCCCGTTCATTTTTCCCGTTAATCCCCGGTCATAAAATCTTACAAATTCTAATCCTATTGTAGGTTTTCAAATCTATACAAACAATATATAATTTAGATTAAAACAATCTCATTTTGAGATGAGCAGGTGAAACACGATGGAATTACGCCAGTTGCACTACTTTATGGAAGTAGCAGAAAGGGAACACGTATCAGAGGCCGCCATGCATCTCCACGTCGCCCAGTCGGCGATCAGCAGGCAGATTGCCAACCTCGAAGAAGAGCTCGGCGTTGACCTTTTCGAACGCGAAGGCCGAAATGTTAAACTCACACCGATCGGAAGGCAGTTTTTGGATCACATTAAAACCGCGATGAAAGCGATCGATTTTGCGAAAGAACAAATCGATGAGTATTTGGACCCTCACAGAGGAACCGTCAAAATCGGCTTTCCGACAAGCCTTGCGAGCCAGTTTCTTCCGACCGTCATTTCCGCGTTTAAAGAGGAGTATCCGAACGTCGCTTTTCATTTGAGACAGGGTTCATATAAATTTTTAATTGAAGCGGTGAAAAACAGGGACATCGATTTGGCTTTTCTCGGTCCTGTTCCGACGAACAATGCCGATATTAAAGGAGACATTTTATTTACGGAAAGCATTTTTGCCCTCGTTCCGGTCAACCATCCGCTCGCTGAACAGAAAAGCCTTCATTTAGGCGATCTCAGAAACGACAATTACGTGCTGTTTCCGGACGGGTTCATCTTTCGGAAAATGGCGGTAGACGCTTGTAAACAGGTGGGATATACCCCGAAAATATCGTCGGAGGGCGAAGATTTGGATGCGGTAAAAGGGCTCGTTTCCGCCGGGATAGGAGTAACGCTTTTGCCGGAAAGCGCCTTTAATGAAACAACCCCCCGTTTTACGAAGAGAATCCCGATTGATTATCCTCAGGTCAAACGGACCGTGGGGATTATCACGCCGAAAAACAGGGAGCTTTCCCCATCTGCAAAAGACTTTTACCAGTTTGTGAAGAAGTTTTTCTCGCGCCTTCAGCAATATCAATAAAACCGATCAGTCAGCCGGGTGCTTTCGCCCGGCTGGTTTAATTATTTTATCATAAAAAGAAAATTAATGTCTGAATTTTTAGTCTTTTGTTCTCCGGATGAGTTTTTTCTTTATTAAAATGGCCGCCTTCAAAAAAGGCGGCCGTTCCCTCATTCCTTCGGCATTTGAAGGCTCATTAAATAGTCGATGACTGCTTTTTGTTCCTTTTTAGAAAAACCGCTTTTCGGGTCGATCCAAAATTCGTGTCCCTTCCCCGTGATTCTGACGGCTTTTACATCTGGCGAAGCCGCATTGCTCTTGATCACGCGAGTCCTGAGATCCCTGTCGATCAAAGCGAGCAGGCTGTTATAAGGGTCGGCCGGTTTGCCTTTTGCCAATGTTTCCGTGATGCCTGTTTCCTTGAGTGAGCTTCCGACCGCGGCGCCGCCGTCGTGCAAGTATGGGGCGCTCCAATAAAGACCGATAAGGCTTGGGACTTTATAGCCGCCCGGCGAGCCGTTTTTCGCCCATGCCAGTTCGACTTGCTTTGGATCAAAATGGTTTGTCGGCACCTTGAGCACCTTTGCGCCGCTTTTAACCGGAACCGTCGTACTCGGCGCGTACATCGTGCTTTCGCCAAAGATCTTTTCCGTTTTTTTGAAAGACTGGGCCCTTGTCGGCTCAGTGCCGATTTCTTTCGCTGATATGACCTTGTTATTCGTGAAATAACGGCCGGAATGGCAGGATATGCACCCCGCTTTTGCGAAAACGGCTTTTCCTTGTTCGATTGACTCCCTGGCCGCTTTTTGCGGCGGCTTCGGAGGTTCAAGCGTGTTTTGCCAAGCGGATACGGCGTTGTTTTCTTCGTTTACCTTTTTGTCCGGAGAACCGACGTGAACACCGTCCGGCGCAGCCAGCGTAATCTTCGGAAAGCTTGGCGGCCTGACCATCTGATTGACGCCCGGAACACCCGGGGTCGGATCAGCTTTTGCAAAAAACGCTGAAGGGCTCTCCCCTTTTTCAGGATGATAGCGGTACGACCGATCTGCCGCACGCTGGAGAATCGTTCCGATGTACACGTCAGGACTTATTCCGAAAAGAGCCCTGCTCCCGGGGGCTTGTGAGAGGCTGTCAGAGTTTTGTGCATGAACGTTGTTGCTGAACACGCTTAAGCCTTTAAACGGACCGGCCATGGCGGCTCCGCTCCAGCTGTATGGATGGTCGCCCAATGTATAAGCATCCGGAATTTGCGTCGGATTGCTTTTCATATCGATCGTCGAGTCGAAAAAGCCCCTCGGCCATTTTAGAAAAACTTGATCGACTGCGGTTTCAAGCTTATCCGGATCGGGAAGGCGCTCTTTCTTGCCGTTTGCCGCAGTAATCACAGGGCTGTTGTCGTTGATGAACCGTTTGATGCTTTTGATTTCTGAATGTGTAAAATAAGCGGCCGAATTTGTCGCAAGGGCCAGCAACAATCCGGTGTTCAAATCCGGATTTGTCACCCCTTCCATCACCTGCATCGTCTTCGGATGTGTCGTCGCGTGGCAGGCCGCGCAGCTGATGCCGGCTTTGATTTTACCGTCCGAATATTTAAACGGCATTCCGAGGGGAGCGAAGGCTCCTTTCGGCACATCGATTCCGGTATCGATCACCTCCCCTTTTTTAAACGTCTTTCCGCCAATGTTCGCCGTTTTGGCGAGCTCGACCCGTAAATTTGTCGTTCCTTTCCCTTTGAGCGCGGCAATCGCTTTTGTCATATTCGTAACCGTGATCGGTCCGTCAAGGAGTCCCAGGATATCGGTCAAAAAAACTTCGTTGCCGAATGTCTCCTTATAAAATACGTCCCTTCCCAACTGATGGAGCCGATCATCGACTTTTACCGCACCCTTTTGGCTTGAAACCCGCAGGCGGTCAGCATCTTTGTTTGAAACGAATGTTCCCCACATGTCATATCCGTTCGTCCTGTTTTCTTTTGAGATGACTTTTTCTTTGGGCGGCATATAAGCATATTCGGGTTCAAGACATCTCAGCGTCAAAAAGACGGCGGCGATTAAAACCGCGGCAATTGCAAGGATCGCCGTGAATTTATGTTTTCTCACGTCGTTTTACACTCCTTTCTAAATGATTAGATTTCCCCGTTTTACCAGCTATATATGTCAGACATCCATGGCAAAATATGCTTATCATCCGCCCGATTTGTAAAGGAATGAAGCCATATGAAAAAACTGACCATCATTGCAATCATCCTCTTATGCGCGCTGTTCTCATTTATCATATGGATCAATGCCGGGGAGGAAAGACAGACGCCGGCGGCTGAAAACATTGAAGCGGTCAAAACGGCAGATAAACCCGTCATCGTGCTGATCGTGGATTCTTTAATGGACCGGCCTTTGAAAAAGGCCATCAACGAAGGACGCGCTCCGGCCCCTCGATTCTTTTTGGAAAAGGGCAGCTATCATCCGGGAGTCGTCAACGCGTATCCGACCATGTCTGTTTCGATTGACAGCACCATCATGACGGGAGCTTATCCTGACCGTCACCGCGTAGCAGGACTTGTCTGGTATAACCAGGACGAACATCGGATCGTCAACTACGGGAGCGGCAAAAGCGACATTGCCGCACTCGGGGTGAAACAGCCGATTAAAGACGCCATGTATGCTTTAAATCAAAAACATTTAAGCCCGCAAGTGAAAACGGTTCACGAAGAACTGGAAAAACGGGGAAAGCATTCCGCTTCCATCAACGGCCTCGTGTACCGCGGCGGATATGATCATGACCTGAACATTCCGCCTCCTGTCAAACGCCTTGGCCTGATGCCTGAAAAGATGGCCGTAAAAGGCCCGGCTATCTTTTCATTCGGCCGTTTTGCCCAAGCAGATCCTCATAACCGCTATCAGCGGATTTGGAACGGGTACGGGCTGAATAACAAATTCACTGCACAGGAACTGTCTTATTTGATTAAGAAACACAAGCTTCCTTCCCTGACCGTAGCCTATTTTCCCGATAATGATCACAGCACTCATCATAAAGGACCGGCGGATACAAGCGGATTGGAAAAAACGGATCAGCAGCTTCAGCGCATTCTAAACGCCTACGATTCCTGGGATGCCGCCGCCGAACAAGCGGTATGGATCGTTATGGGAGACAGCGGCCAGACGTCCATCGGCCGCGACAGGCAAAAATCGGTGATTCGGCTCCGCTCTCTTTTTGGCGATTACCGGATTCCGAAAATTGATAAAAGACCCAGTGAGAAAGATCAACTGATGTTTGGCGTAAACGACAGGATGGCATTTATATACATGCTTGATCAAAGCATATCTGTAAATGACGCCGTAAAGCCGCTCAAGCGCGATGAAAGGGTCGGCTTTGCAGCCTGGAAAGACGGCGGCTGGGTATATGCTACCTCAAAACAAGCGGTAAAACCGCTTCGCTTCCGCCCCGGCGGAGGATTTGCCGATCAGTACGGACAAACCTGGACGCTCGACGGGGATTTTTCCGTATTGGATTTGTCGGCTGACGGAACGTCTCTTTTCTACGGCGATTATCCCGATGCCCTCGCCCGGCTTTTCAGCGCCTTTCACTCCCATCCCGGCCGGTATATCATCGCTGATGCGAAGCCCGGTTTCCAATTTGCCGATCACACATCGCCGATACACCCCGGTGGAGGCGGACACGGCTCTCTTTATAAAACGGACAGCCTCGCTCCGATGATCATCACAGGCTCCGAAGAAACGCCCGAACATTTCCGCCATGTCGATTTAAAAGATTTTTTCCTCAAACTCGCCGAGTAGCCTGACACAGTCAGGCTTTTTTATTCAAAGGTTTTTCGTTGACACGATTTTGCTGTTGTATGTAATATAATGATAGCTATTTAGTTTACTTACTTAATTAAATTTGAAGCAGGTGCCATTATGAAACAAAACCAAATCAACCGTGATGCGGCGGTTGAGCAATTAATCTGCGCTTTTAAGCGGCTCCGACGCTCGGAAATGAGCCGGTCGTTCCCTGAGATGGAGTGGAAAAAAAGCGAAGCCAAAGCGTTGATGTTCTTAAATGAAACAACGGGGCGAGAAGGCAAAAAGGTATCGGAGATCAGCCACTTCCTGAATGTCACGTCCCCTTTTGTGACACAGCTTTTAAACAGGCTCGAGCAAAAAGGGCTGATTTTCCGCCGCATGGATCAAGCAGACCGGCGGATCGTCCGCATTTTTTTAACAGAAGTGGGAAGAAGCGCGGCGGACGAAGTGCACAAAAAGCTGAATCAGTGGTTCGGCCAGCTCGTCTCGTATCTTGGCGAGACAGAGAGCAGGCAGTTTGCCGATCTGATTCATAAAATGTCCGACTTTATTGAATGCAAAAAAACTGAAAAGAAGGTTGAAACATGATTTCTCTTTTAAAATACTTAAAACCTTACAGATTGCAAGTTGTCTTTGTAGCGCTTTTTACGCTGCTCGGCAGCATGCTGGAGCTTTATTTGCCGACGTTAATGGCGGATGTCGTCGATATCGGCATTGTGAACTCGGATATTACATATATCCTCAAAATCGGCGTGTGGATGGTGGTTTGCTCGCTCCTCGCGATTTTGTTGACGATGGGAAAAGCATTCTTCGCCTCGAGAACGTCTCTTGCTTTCGGCAGAGACATCCGCAGAGAGCTGTTTGTCAAAGTTGAACATTATTCGCTTGAGGAGTTTGGAAAAGTCGGCGCCTCTTCCCTCATCACCCGGACGACGAACGATGTCAAGCAAGTTCAGGATGTTCTGAATATGATGCTGTCATTGATGACGAGAGCGCCGCTCATGCTGATCGGCGGCATCGTTTTGGCCGTATACAGGGATGCGAAGCTGTCCTTGATCTTTGTGGCGTCACTGCCGATTTTGGCTGGACTGATTTTTCTGATCACAAGAAAAGCCGTTCCCCTTTTCGGCGTCCTGCAAAAAAAGACGGACGGCCTCAATCTTGTCCTCCGTGAAGGGCTGACAGGCGTCCGCGTCATCCGCGCGTTTAACCGCGCAGATCAAGAAAAGGAAAAATTCCGGAAGGCCAATCAGGAATTCCGCGATACCGGCATCGCTGTCAACAGAATTATGGCGTTTTTATTTCCTGTGATGATGATCATGATGAACTTTACCAATATCGCGATCATCTGGTTTGGCGGAATCCGCATTGATCAAGGCGATATGCAGGTCGGAAACTTAATGGCCTTCCTCCAGTATGCATCGATGATTTTGTTCGCTTTGATCATGCTTGCGATGACGTTCGTAATGATCCCGAGGGCTCAGGCTTCCGCCGACCGGATTAACGAAGTGCTGTTGATCAAGCCGAATATCACAGATCCTAAGCAGCCTTCAGAACATACCGGCCTCCGCGGTCATGTTGAATTTAAAGGCGTCACATTCCGCTATGCCGGAGCCGAAAAACCCGTCCTCGAAGATATTTCATTTCATGCAAAACCTGGTGAAATGACCGCGATCATCGGAAGCACGGGTGCGGGGAAAACGACGATTCTGCAACTGATTCCAAGATTTTTCGACGTTGAAAAAGGTTCGGTTCTCGTAGACGGAACGGACGTCAGAAAGATCCCGCAGAAAGAGCTTCGCGAAAAGATCGGTTACGTTCCGCAAAAGGCTTCTTTATTCAGCGGAACAATCAAAGAAAATGTCCTATTCGGCAAAGAAGATGCAACAGACGAGGAAGTGACAGAAGCGCTCGAAACCGCTCAGGCTTCAGAGTTCGTCAAGGAAAAGGAAAACGGCATCGACTCGTATATCGAGCAAGCGGGCGCCAACCTCTCAGGCGGACAGAAGCAGCGCCTTTCGATCGCCCGCGCCCTCGTCAGGAAACCGGAAATCTACCTTTTTGACGACAGCTTTTCAGCGCTTGATTACAAAACAGACCAAAAGCTGAGAAAGGCGCTGAAAGAAACAACTGCTGATGCGGCCGTCATTATCGTCGCCCAAAGGGTAAGCACGATCACTGAAGCAGACCAAATCATCGTGTTAAATGAAGGAAAAATAGCCGGAATCGGCACACACCAACAACTGCTGGAAGAAAACAGCATCTATCAGGAGATCGTCGCATCCCAGCAGACTGAGGAGGAGAGCGCATGAGTAAAAAAGAACATCGGCATCCAGGCTCTATGACTCCTGTTATGCAGCAGCAAAGACCGAAAGAATTTAAGAAAACGATTTTAAGGCTTGCCGGCTATTTGAAGCCGCGGACGTTTCAGCTTGTGCTGGTCATCATTGCGGCGATTTTATCGACATTGTTCAATGTCATCAGTCCAAAGCTTCTTGGAGACGCCACCTCTTCCCTATTCGAAAGCTTTACGAAGGGAACGGGCGTACAGTTTGGATTTCTCGGCCGGATTACGCTGATCCTTGCAGGGCTGTATTTACTTTCTGCTCTATTTACATTTTTGCAGCAGTACTTGATGGCCGGAGTCGCCCAAAAAACCATTTTTGAAATGCGCCAGGAAGTCAATGAAAAACTCTCGCGGCTTCCTTTAAAATATTTTGACAAACATTCGCACGGTGATACGCTGAGCCGCGCGGTCAACGATATTGACAACATCAATACATCGCTTCAGCAGGCGCTCACGCAAATGATCACATCGGTGATCACCATCTTGGGAATCATCATCATGATGCTGTTGATCAGTCCGGTGCTGACGCTTGTCGTGTGCATCACGATTCCGCTCAGCATGCTTGCCGTGAGACTGATTGCCTCTTTCTCGCAAAAGCACTTTGCCGCACAGCAGAAGGAAATCGGCTCCATTAACGGGCATGTTGAGGAAATGTTCACTGGCCATCAGGAAGTGAAAGCGTTCGGCCATGAAGACAAAGCGATTCAGCAGTTTGACGAAATAAATGAGCGTCTGTACCAATCCGGCTGGAAATCGCAGTTTATTTCCGGATTAATGATGCCGATGATGACATTCATCGGAAACCTCGGCTATGTTTTCGTCAGCATTACAGGAGGCATTTTTGTTTTAAACGGAACGATTCTTGTCGGAGGCGTTCAAGCTTTTATTCAATATACCCAGCAGTTTTCCCAGCCGCTTGTCCAAGTCGCCGGCATCGCCAACACGATCCAATCGGCGATCGCTTCCGCGGAACGGGTGTTCAGCATTTTGGATGAGGAAGAGGAAATGAGGGAAACGCCTGCCGATCTCGATCTTGCGACATTAAAAGGCGATGTATCATTTGAACACGTCGCGTTCGGCTATGATGAAAGCGTTCCGGTGATCCGCGATTTAAACATTGATGTCAAAGAAGGCCGGACGATCGCGATTGTCGGACCGACCGGCGCCGGCAAAACGACGATTATCAACCTGCTGATGAGGTTTTATGAAGTAAACAGCGGCAAAATCAAAGTCGGCGGCACGGATCTCACCGATCTGTCGCGCGAACAGGCAAGAAGCATGTTTGCGATGGTTCTTCAGGACACATGGCTGTTTAACGGAACGATCCGCGACAATATCGCATACGGACGCGAAGGCGCGACAGAAGAGGAAATCATTCAGGCGGCCAAAAGCGCCTATGCCGACGATTTTATCCGCACCCTCCCCGACGGCTATGACACGGTATTGACGGAAGATGCGCAAAACATCTCCCAGGGGCAGCGGCAATTGCTGACGATTGCAAGAGCGATTTTGGCAGATCCAAAGATTTTGATTTTGGATGAAGCGACAAGCAGCGTCGACACCCGGACGGAAATGAACATCCAAAAAGCGATGAACAGGCTGATGGAAAACCGCACGAGTTTTGTCATTGCCCATCGTCTTTCTACAATTAAAGATGCGGATCTCATTCTCGTAATGAAAAACGGAGATATTATCGAAAAAGGAAGCCATGAAGAGCTTCTGCGCCTAAAAGGCTTTTATGCAGATTTGTACAACAGCCAGTTTTCACAGGAGGAAGCTGTCAGCTAAAAAGAAAAGACTGTGCCCAAAAGCGCCGACACGCTTTTTAAGGCACAGCCTTTTTTATTTACATATTTTCATAGACGCGGCGGACACCGGGCCGTCCATTCTCGCAAATGAATGAAGCAACCGTTTCGATCGGTGCACCAGGTCTTGATACATACTCGAGAAGCCGGTAATCGGTTCGCCACTGCTGCGGCGTCACCGTGCAGCGTACATAGCCGCGCTGATCGTTAAAAAATTTCAAATGGGGATTTTCTGCATAAAGGATGTCAGGATTTTTGATTGTATTCGCACGATCTCCCCCAGACGTCACGGAGGTTCCGGCAAATTCAGCGCCGACCGTTGTCGAATTTGGGTTATCAAAATCGCTTTTGATGTCAAAAACCCAGTTCGTATGAACGTCCCCTGTCAAAACGATAGGGTTTGAAATATGCTGCTTTTGCAAAAATTCGACAACCTCGTTTCGTTCGGCCGAGTATCCGTCCCACCCATCCATCGGCAATACTTTAACATCACCGTCCTGGTGATCGACCTGCGAAAAAAAGACTTGCTGGGCGAGGACGTTCCAGATCGATTGTGAACGGCGAAGTCCGTCATACAGCCATTTTTTCTGTTCATGTCCTAAGATCGTCCTTGAGGGGTCGGTCGATTCAAAGCTCGGAGGCTTATTGCCGTCTTGATTGGCCTGATCGTCCCGATATTGCCGGGTATCAAGGATATGAAACTCCGCCAAGTCGCCGTATGTGACTTTCCGGTACATCTGCATATCCTCGGCCCTTGGCAGCGACGACCGTCTGAGCGGCATATGTTCATAAAAGGCCTGATATGCGCTTGCCCGCCTGAGGATAAAAGGTTCAGGAGGCTGATTTTTTTCTGGAGTCAGCCCGGCGTAGTTGTTTTCCACGTCATGGTCGTCCCATGTCACGATCCACGGAAAAAGCGAGCGGGCAAGCTTATAGTCGCGATCATACAAGTACTGGGCGTGACGCGTTCTGTAGTCGTCGATGGTCAAGGTTTCCGCACCTTTATGAAGGCGGACATTTTTAGCGTTTGTGCCTGGGCCGTACTCATAAATCGCATCTCCTAAATGCAAAACAAAGTCGAGTTCTTCTTCGGCAATCCGGCGGTATGCGGTGTAATATCCTTCTTCAAAATGCTGGCAAGAGACAAAAGCGAATACAAGCTGATCAACAGAGGCGGTTTGGAGGGGAAGCGTTTTCGTGCGGCCTGTCTGGCTGGTTTCATACCCCGCATGGAAGCGATAATAATAAACGGTGTCAGGTTCAAGCCCCTCGACTTCGGCATGAACAGAATGGGCATACTCCCGTTTGGCTGTCTCTTCTCCTTGCTTGACGATCTCCCGGAATTCAGGATCGCGGGCGACTTCCCATTTCACGGTCACGTCTTCTGGAGGCATCCCTCCCCCATTAAGCGGCTCTGGAGCGAGCCGGGTCCACAGCACTACTCCGCCGGGAAGAGGTTCTCCTGAGGAAACTCCTAACGTAAACGGGTATGCGGTAAACTTCGGCACTTTTTCCGCCGATGTCCTCCCATCTGATTCTGCTGTCAGCAAACGACCGTCTGCGGTTTTCTCGTGAAAAGACTCTGAAACGTTTGTTTTCATATCAAGTCTCCTTTACGATTAAATTGAAAACAGCCAAGAGCTTTCCGGCAGGTTCACTTTTTTGTAAGCGCAATCATTCCTTTCATCTATTAAAATATACTGCTATTTAAAATGTAACAGACAAGCCCTGATATGTAAATGAATCCCATCTGAGAACCGCATATTTTGTCCCTTTTCAAAGCGCAACTTTTGTCCGGTTGACAAATTTTTCAAAATATGTCCGTTGAAACAAATGCAAAAAGGGTGCTAACGTAATGGTATGAACCGGTTCATGGAAATCTATTTCGACTGATTCAAAAAAGGAGAGTTACCATGACAAATTCGATTCAAACCAGCAACCGTTACGCGAATTGGATTCCGATGAAAGAAATCAGCTCAAGCAAAGACCGGCTCTTCCCGTTTCCTATTTATAACCGGCTTCGGCAGACAAGCCCTGTGCGCTTCGATGACGATCGAAAGTGCTGGGATATTTTCGCTTATGAAGATGTTCAATATGTATTGAAATCGCCAAAGCTCTTTTCTTCAAAACGCGGCGGGGACATGCAGGGAAAAACCATGCTGACGATGGATCCGCCGCGGCATACAAGCATGAGGGCGATCGTCAATAAGGCTTTTACACCGAAGGCGGTGAAGCAGCTTGAATCGCACATCGGCGAAGTGACAGCCTTTCTGCTTGATGAAACAAGAGACAGGCGGTCGTTTGATTTGGTAGACGATTTGGCAGCTCCCCTCCCTGTGATTATCATTGCTGAGCTGCTCGGTGTTCCGCCTGAAGACCGCAGCATGTTCAAGCACTACTCTGATATATTGGTTTCGGGTGCTTCAGACAGCTCGGATGAAGCCGTCAAACTGATGAGCAAACGGCGCAAAGAAGGCAATGACTATTTAAAAGACTACTTTAAAAGGATTATCAAGGAACGCAAGAAGTCGCCCAAAGAAGATTTGATTTCGCTTTTGATTCAGGCTGAGGTAGAAGGAGAGAAATTAACTGAAGAGGAACTGCTCGGTTTTTGTACGCTTCTTTTGGTGGCCGGCAATGAAACGACAACCAATTTGATCGCGAATGCCGTCCGCTATCTAACAGAGGACGCACACACACAGGAGGCCGTCAGACATGATTTGTCCCTCGTGCCTCATCTCGTTGAAGAAACGCTGCGCTACTATCCGCCCGTGCAGGCGATTGGCCGCGTCGCAGCCCAAGATACCGAGATCAGGGGCGTTTCGATTCCAAAGGGCTCTTCCGTCATCAGCTGGGTGGCATCGGCCAATCGGGATGAAACCAAGTTTGACGATCCTGAATCCTTTAGGCTTGACCGCAAGTCAAATCCACATATGAGTTTCGGCTTTGGCATCCATTTTTGCCTTGGGGCTCCCCTCGCCCGCCTTGAAGCGAACATTGCCCTGTCGCATTTGCTTCGGCATGCATCGGTGGAAAGGGATGACCGGGTGAAGCTTGAAGCGATTCAAAGTCCGTTTGTTTTCGGCGTCCGCCGGCTTCCGGTGCGGCTTTTATATTAAATGACAGAAAAAGGACAAGCCCCCATGGGCGCTCGTCCTTTTTTCTTTTATGGATTTGTTGACCACATACCTGCAGATTTAATGAAAATGCGCGGGTGCAGTTTAAGCTGCGCCACCATGAATTCCGCAAGGTCTTCCGGCTGCATGACGCGCTCAGGGTTTCCGTCGGTCAATTTTGATTCGATTGCCAAATCTGTGGCGACTGTGCTTGGCGTAAGTGCGCTCACCCGGATGTTGTGCTTTCTGACTTCCTGCATTAACGATTCTGTCAGGCCGAGGACCGCAAATTTAGATGCGCTGTAAGCGCTCGTGCCTGCTGCGCCTCTTTGACCCGCTGTTGAAGAAATATTAATAATATCTCCTGCTTTTCTTTCGATCATATCAGGCAGAACAGCGCGGGTTACGTTGTATACGCCCATCAGGTTGACTTGGATGATATTCTCCCATTCCTCCGGAGTCTGTTCAAGAAAACCTGCAAAACCGCCGATTCCGGCATTATTAATGAGAATATCGATGCTGCCGAGCTCTTTTTTTACAGATTCAACTGCGTTTTCCACGGCTTTTAAATCCTTCACATCCGCTTCTGCAATCGACACGTTCACGCCGAAAGCCTTCAGCTCTGCCGCCGTTTTTTCAAGGTTGGCCATCGTACGGCCGACAAGGCCGATATGAACGCCCTCTTTCGCCAGGGCGAATGCGGCTGCACGGCCGATTCCTCTGGCTCCGCCTGTAATCAGGGCCGTTTTGTTTTGTAGAGATTGCATAGCAAAACTTCCTTTCAATATGTATGTACATGAAAAGTATAAAGAAATCCTAAATCGTTAACAAATAAAATGCTCGGGCCGGCGTTTCATCAAAATATCCGACAAGTGTCTTACAACGCAGGCTTTTAAGAAACAACCTAACAAATTTATTGTAAAAATGGCAAAGACCAAGTATACTCATATAGTTGCCAATCGTAAGAAAAAAGTCTATAAAATGGCGGTGGAGACACGTAAACAGATAAAACGAAAATACAGATGATACACGAGAGGATTTGACTCCGGGTCAAGTCTTCATTTTATATGACAGCTAGCTGTCTGAAGCGGAACATGCCCCGGCTTCGGCAAGATGGTTTTTACAGGAGGAATGGTATGGAACAAAAACTAAATTCCAAAGCAATACTGATTACATTTATGATTGGCGCTTTCTTCGCAATATTAAACGAAACATTGCTCAATATTGCCTTAACCGAATTAATGGATGCCTTCAGCATAGATGCTGCGACCGTTCAATGGCTGGCGACCGGCTTCATGCTAGTAATGGGCGTTTTAATGCCCGTTTCGGCCCTTTTCATTCAGTGGTTTACAACAAGGCAGATGTTTATCGGCGTGATGACCGTATTTTTGGTTGGAACGGTTATTGCAGCCTGTTCGGTGAATTTTCCGATGCTGCTGGCCGGACGGATGATTCAGGCTGTCGGCACCGGATTGTTAATTCCCATTATCATGAACGCTTTGCTTTTAATGTACCGCCCGGAAGTCCGCGGAAAGATTATGGGGACGTTCGGCCTGGTCATTATGTTTGCTCCAGCAATCGGTCCTACATTATCGGGGGTTATCGTTGATTTATTAGGCTGGCGCTGGCTGTTTATCATCGTGATTCCGTTTGCTGTTTTTTCGATTCTATTCGCCGCGAAGTATTTGCAGAACGTCGGTGAAGTAACACGCCCCCGTGCAGATGTTTTATCGATCATTTTGTCAACGATCGGTATCGGAGGCATGGTTTACGGCTTCAGCAGCGCCGGTGAGGCTTCGCATGGATTTGCGTCTGCGACAGTCATTACAGTGATCGCTGTCAGCCTGATCAGCCTTGTGCTGTTCGTGCTCCGTCAATTGAAGCTGGAAGAGCCGTTATTGGATATGCGGGTGTTTGCCTATCAAAATTATTCGCGCGGTCTGATTCTTTTTGTGATCGTCATTATGGCGATGTTTGCATCGGAAATTGTGATGCCGATGTATTTGCAGGGCCCTCTCGGCTTATCTGCAAAGACCGCCGGGCTGTTGCTGCTTCCCGGTGCGCTGCTGAACGGCCTTATGTCCCCTGCGATGGGCGGCTTATTCGATAAGCTCGGACCGAGAAAGCTCATCATACCGGGCACCGTCGTATTGGTCGGCGTCATGGTTTTCTTCAGCAACATCGGTCCTTCCATTCCGATATGGTCGTTTATCTTGGTATATATCGTCTTAATGCTGTCGATCTCCGCGATCATGATGCCTGCGCAGACGAATGCGCTCAATGAGCTGCCGAAGAAGCTGTATCCGCATGGAACAGCCGTTGCCAACACTCTCCAGCCTGTAGCAGGGGCTCTTGGTGTTTCGGTTTTTGTAAGCATTATGAGCCAGGGGAAACAAAGCTTCCTGGAAAAACAACAGGCGCCGGCCAGCGAGCAAATCATGAATGAAGCGATGACGCACGGCATCCATCATGCCTACTGGTTTGCGCTGGCATTGACCTGCATCGCTTTTCTGATCTCATTATTCATTAAAAAGGCGGTTGCGCCGGATTTTGACGAAAACTAGGATCCTTCAGGGCCCCCGGCTTTTCCATCAGGAGAATGCCGGGGGTTTTTTATGAAACGTGAAATGCCGGCAAATTCTTAGCCGCTCTTTCCTTCGCCGGTGATTTTGTACAGACAACAGGCAAAATGTCCTGTTGGCGGATTTTTCAGAATTGACGGGATGTTGTGACATGATATAATGCTAGAATCATATTCATTTTTTCATCGGAAAGGAACGGAGTCCATGGAATCTTATGTTCATCAAAAGAACGGCATTTTCAAATCCGTATGTTCACTTGACTGTCCTGATCAATGCGGTCTTCTCGTTCATAAAAAAGACGGCAAGATCGTTAAAATTCAGGGCGACCCGGATCATCCGGTCACACAGGGCAACATATGCAATAAAGTCCGCAACATGACGGAGCGGATTTACGATCCGAAACGGCTGAAAACGCCGCTGAAACGGACGGGCCCGAAAGGATCCGGGACATTCGAACCGATCAGCTGGGATGAAGCGATCGACACCATTCGCACCCGCTGGACGGAGCTGATCGAAAAAGAAGGCCCGGAAAGCATTTTGCCCTATAGTTTTTACGGAAATATGGGGAATTTGACAGCCGAAGGAATGGACAGGCGCTTCTTCCACCGTCTCGGATCAAGCCAGCTTGAACGGGCCATCTGCACCCCTGCAGGCTCAGTTGGATATCAATATACGATGGGCGGAAGCATCGGAACAGATCCCGAAGATACAACAGAGACGAAGCTGTTTATATTCTGGGGAATCAACGCGGTCTCAACGAACATGCACCAAATAACAATCGCCCAAAAGGCGAGAAAAAACGGCGCAAAAATCGTTGTCATCGACGTTCATAAAAATCAGACCGGCAGAATGGCTGACTGGTTTATCCCGATCCTGCCGGGTACAGACAGCGCCCTTGCTCTCGGCATCATGCACGTTTTATTTGCCGAAGGCATGGCCGATGAAGCGTTTCTTAAAAAATATACGGTCGGCCATGAAGAGCTGCGCCGGCATGTTTTGCAGTACGATCCTGATACGGTTGCGGAGATTACCGGCGTTCCCCGTGAGGATATCGTCGAGCTTGCCCGTCTGTACGGAAAGACCTCCCCTTCCCTCATCCGCATCGGGAACGGGCTTCAGCATCATGACAACGGAGGCATGATCGTCCGGACGATCGCCTGTCTGCCTGCCATTACAGGACAATGGACGGTAAAAGGAGGCGGCGCGATTAAAGGCAATACCGCTTTTTTGGCCTATAATACAAAAGCGCTGCAGCGCCCTGACTTGCTGAACGGCAGAACGCCGAGGGTCATCAACATGAATCAGCTCGGCAAGGCCCTCCTGGAAATCGATCCGCCGATCCGCTCTTTATTTGTATACAGCAGCAATCCGGCCGTTGTCGCTCCTGAAGCGAACAAGGTCAGAAAAGGACTCGAGCGCGAAGACCTGTTTACGGTCGTCCACGATTTATTTTTAACGGAAACCGCCCGGTATGCCGATATCGTGCTGCCCGCCTCTTCCGCTTTTGAAAATATGGATTTTTACACATCGTACTGGCACCACTACACGCAATTGCAAAGACCCGTCATCGAAAAGTACGGCATGAGCAAATCCAATACAGAAGTGTTTCGCCTTCTCGCAGAGGCGATGGGCTTTGATGATGAGCCGCTGAAAGATTCGGATGAAGAGATGATCAGGCAGGCCCTTGATTATCCTGCCAATCCGTGGCTTGACGGAATCGATTTTGACAGCCTGTCTGAAAAGCATTTTGTCAAAGCGAAAAGAGAGACCATTTTTCCCGAGCGGCTCCCGACGCCAAGCGGAAAAATCGAATTGTATTCGAAAAAGATGGAACAGGACGGCTATCCCGCCCTGCCGACTCATACTCCCCTTTTGGAGACTGGAGAATACCCGTTTTTATTCGTGCCCGGGCCGAACCATAATTTCTTGAATACGACGTTTTCAAATAACGAAAAACATATCAAATTGGAAAAGGAACCAAAGCTCCATATCAACATAAAAGATGCGGAAGAAAAAGGCATCGAAAACGGCGACTCCGTAAAAATCCGAAATGACCGAGGAGAGTGCATCCTGACCGCCGCAGTCGGAGAAAACGTCCTTCCCGGCGTCGTCGTCAGCCAAGGACTGTGGGCCGACAAAGACGGAAAGAATTATCTCGTCAATGCGCTAACCCCGGACCGCTTATCCGACATGGGAGGAGGAGCAACCTTTTTTTCAGGAAGAGTGCAAATTGAAAAAATGGATTGAAAAGACTGGTGAATATTCACCAGTCTTTTTCGTGTTTGCGATCCCCTCTTAAATATGTCCTTTTTTTGAAATATAAGGTTATTTTATAAAATATAGTAACTGGATGCCGATGCAAAATATGTCAGGGCCCGACGGAGATCTTTTTTAGAAGGTCTCAATCTACTTACACGGAGGTAAAGGAACATGAGAATTAACCACAACATTGCAGCGCTTAACACGCTGAACCGGTTGTCTGCAAACAGCAATGCAAGCTAAAAGAACATGGAAAAGCTTTCTTCAGGACTCCGCATCAACCGCGCCGGAGACGATGCAGCAGGACTTGCGATTTCGGAAAAAATGAGAGGACAGATCAGAGGTCTTGAAATGGCTTCTAAAAACGCTCAAGACGGGATATCTCTTATTCAAACGGCTGAAGGGGCGTTAACCGAAACCCACTCCATTCTTCAGCGCATCCGCGAGCTGACCGTTCAGGCCAACAACACCGGCACGCAAGATACGACCGATCTCAGCGCGATCCAGGACGAAATCAGCTCTTTGCTTGAAGAGATCGGCGGGACAGAAGGCGAAAATGCGAGCAAAGGGATTTCCGACCGGACGCAATTCAACGGAAAGAACCTCCTGGACGGCACGTTCAAATCTGACGGAGGAGAAAAACTGCAATTCCAAATCGGAGCGAACAGCGGGCAAACGATCAGCGTCAACATCGAGAACATGTCCGTCACTGCTTTAGGACTTGCAGACGGCACATCAAAGGATGAAGACGGGAAAACGGTGACGACTGCCGGGTTTAAAATCGCCGAAATCGATGTCACGAAATTAACCGGAAAAAATAAGGACGGTACGGATTTAAGCGAAGATGACAAGAAGAAGTACTCTTTTGAAAACCAGCTTGCAGCCATTGACGCTGCGACGAAACAAGTATCTGCACAGCGTTCGAAGCTCGGAGCCGTTCAAAACCGCCTCGAACACACGATTAACAATCTCAGTGCTTCATCTGAGAACTTAACGGCTGCCGAATCCCGGATCCGCGACGTAGACATGGCGAAAGAAATGAGCGAGTTTACAAAAAACAACATTCTTTCTCAAGCATCCCAAGCGATGCTTGCCCAAGCCAATCAGCAGCCGCAAAACGTGCTTCAGCTTCTTCGCTGAATATGAAATAAAGGCTCCGGCTCAGACGCCGGGGCCTTTTTCATTTGTTATGTCCCGATTCCCTCAGCCGTTTTGCATAGTTCGCAGCAAATTCGGCGCTGTTTTTCACAAAATCGGTGATAATGCTCAGCTCTTCATCTGTATATCGCTTGAAGAACTTGACGGAAGCTTCAGTCAGGTTTTCAAATAAATTGTAAATGTCTGTCATGTTTTCCGGGATGAGCTCGATCAAAAGCCGCCTTCTGTCTGCTGAATCTCTCATCCTTTTGACATAGCCCGCCCTTTCAAGACGATCGATGACTCCCGTGATCGCCCCGGTCGTCAAGTTGCTTTTTTCCGCCAGCTCACCGGCTGTTAACTTCCCGCTCCGTGCGATGATTTCCAAGCATTTGTGATCCGTTTCGTTCAGTTCGAATTTTTCGGCGATCGCCTGATGCATGAAAACGGTTGCCGTACTGTTGAATCTCAGCTGCCGGATCAGCTCTTTGATCAGTTCCTCTCTTTTCGTTTGATTTTTTCTTGACATCTGAAACACCCTTCATTAAAATCATAATATCTTAGCAGCTAAGATATTTACCTCCTAATATAAATTAATTATAACAGGATTGATTTTCTTATGCCAAACCTATGCTAAGGCCGAATATTTATTAAAGGAGAAAGATGATTTTGTCACATACACAGCATCAGCGATTAGGGTTCATTATAGCAGGATTGCTGCTGGCCATTCTCATGGCATCGATGGATAACACGATTGTCGTTACCGCAATGGGTACGATTGTCGGCGACCTCGGCGGACTCGACAGCTTTGTCTGGGTCGTATCTGCTTTTATGGTCGCCGAAATGGCAGGTATGCCGATTTTCGGGAAATTGTCGGATATGTACGGCCGAAAACGCTTTTTTCTCTTCGGCAGCCTCTTATTCATGGCCGGCTCTGCGCTCTGCGGTACGGCTGCGAGCATTGAACAGCTCAGCATCTACCGCGCCATTCAGGGAATAGGCGGCGGGGCTCTCATACCGATTGCCTTTACGATTATTTTTGATATCTTTCCGCCTGAAAAACGCGGCAAGATATCGGGCCTGTTCGGTGCCGTCTTCGGGCTGTCAAGCATTTTCGGGCCGCTGATCGGCGCTTATATGACAGATTACATCAGCTGGCATTGGGTGTTTTACATTAACTTGCCGCTCGGCTTTATTTCTTTCATTTTGATACTCTTATTTTATCAAGAAGCAAAGCAGCGCAAAAAGCAAAAGATCGACTGGTTCGGTGCTATTACGCTTGTGGGTGCAGTTGTATGCCTCATGTTCGCGCTTGAGCTCGGCGGTGAAACATACGATTGGAATTCAAACGTCATTCTTCTGCTCTTTGGAGGTTCAGCTTGTTTTTTCATTTGTTTCTTCCTGATTGAACGAAAGGCGGCTGAACCGATCATTTCTCTTGACATGTTTAAAAATCGTTTGTTTGCGGCGAGCACCCTTGTCGCATTATTTTACGGCGCGACCTTCATTTCGGCGACCGTCCAGATTCCGATATTTGTTCAGGGCGTATACGGAGATTCGGCCACAAATTCTGGGCTCATCCTTCTGCCGATGATGCTCGGCTCAGTCATTTCCGCGCAGATCGGCGGTTTTTTAACGACGAAAATGAGCTACAGGAACATCATGCTCATTTCAGGCTTGTTTTTAGTTGCAGGTTTTTCTTTGCTGAGTACGATGAATACCGATACTCCCCGCCTCTTGTTGACGGGGTATATGATCGTCGTCGGCCTGGGGGTTGGTTTTTCCTTCTCCGTCTTAAGCATGGCGGCCATTCATCATTTCGGTCCAAATCAGCGCGGTTCTGCGACTTCAACAAGCAACTTTCTGCGCTCGCTCGGGATGACGGTCGGCGCCAGCATTTTCGGCATGCTGCAGAAAAACAGCTTTTCAGAACAAATGTCAGATCTTTCTCAAGGTGGAGAAGTGCCGGGGGCTGCTGCCCAGCATGACGCAAATCAAATTTTATCAAGCGCGAGAGCTTCGATTCCGCCTGATGTTCTAAAGCAGATAACAGAAGCGCTGTCAAACTCTATTGTCCATACGTTTTCATGGGCGATTTTATCAGCGGCCATCGCCTTGTTTCTGGTGCTCCTTATGCCGAAGGATCGGATGAACATAAGCGCGAAAAGCAAGTAAACGAAGCCGGAGAGTATTTTCTCCGGCTTTTCTATGTCTTCCATTAAGGTGTGGCAGAGGATTTAGCTCTTTTTTTTCTTATTTTTGAGATCATAAGGAGCGGAATCGGCACCAAGACAAATAAGATAACGGCCAGCCGGCTGATGAAGTCTCCAAATTGAAATATGCCATTCAAATTCTTGGGTGTCATCGCTATTACATACATGACCGGAAGCAAGGCATACATCACCGTGTGGATATTTTTATGAAACAGCTGGGACAGGCCCAGCGATGCCGCGTAATATGAAATAGCAAACGTTGCGAACAGCTGCATAATCCAGATGGTGAGCAGCAAAGATTCAAATCTTTCAAATACCAAACCGGGAATTTCAAAGCTTCGCATCAGATCAAGCGTCGGCCAGGTCCTTGTAACGACACCGTCAACAGAAAGCGCACCGATAACAAATATGACGGTAACCAAGTAAAAAATCAGGGAAATGCTTATCCCCACCACAACGACCTTTACGCCTTTCTGAGGCTTTTTCATAAACGCCAAAAGGAACAGCATCACTTCCGCACTGGTTAAAGAAAGAACGGTTGCTTTGGTTCCTTGCAGCACCGGCATCACTCCTTTTCCCAGCACAGGCCGCAAATTATCCAGTTCAAATATTCCGCTGCTCATCAAAACAACCGTCAAAAAAATAATCACCGTTATAGGAAATATGATTTCAAACAGACGCGCAATCGCTCCCATGCCGGCTTTCACTGAATAAAGGCCGACCCACATCATCGTGATCGTGATCGCCCAGAGCGGGGTTCCTTCAAGCAAAAAAAAGCTGGTAATTTCGGCCATTATCCTTGCTTCAAATGCCGCAATCGTAATGAAATGCTCGATAAAAAACAAGCCGATCAGAATGCCCATCCATTTTCCAACAATATCGCCGCCGTATTCAAAAAATGTTTTTCCAGGGTAGCCCTGGCTTAATTTCGTCATGACTACCCCGGCTGCCATCGTAATCATCCCGCCGAATATGACAGCCAGCCAGACGTCCGGTGTTCCCATCTCTTGCACGGCTGTCCGAGGCAGACTAAGTATACCCGCCGCCAAAATATAATTCACAAAAACAACGATAGCCTGAGAAGTCGTAATTTTGTCAAATGCACTGCTCATTGAGATCAACCGCCTTGTTATCTCTTTTTTTGCGACTAATGCTATCCAAGGGTGCCGTAGTCCTTTATCGTAAACTGAACATGGATTGTAATCGGAATCTCTGTAAATGTCTCATCCCAGTTATTCTTCAGCTTATCCCAAAGCCGGGGATGTTTGATTCTCAGTTCATTTCCGAATCCTGCAAGGTCTGCTTTGTATACTGTCTGCATTTTTCGAGTCGCTTTCTCCACCAGCTTTTCAACGGTTTGGGCTGACTTTCTTTCTGTTCGCTCCAAAAATTTGTTGTCAAAAGCTTTATCAGCTGCGCTCCATTTTTCGGCAAGGTGCCCTTCAGATGTAATATGAACTTGAAATGAAATACGATTTCCTTTCACAATCGGCTTGATCTCGCTTTTGATCGATTCCACCGAAAAAGCCAGCAGCTTTTTTGTTTTTGGATCATAGCTTTTGACAGTGCCGCCTCTTCCCTGTCCGATAATCCACATCACCCCGTCTAAATCCTGTTCATTCAAAAAACCGATCAGTTTATTCGTTTTTCCGTTGATCGCAGCGGCTCCCGCGTATTTAACTTCTCCTTCTGCACTCGCCACATTTTGGATCAAATAGCTTGTTCCCGCCCTCATTTTCCCCATCATTTTGGCAAGTGTCACAGGAGGCAGAATTTTTTTCGCCCGATAGGCATTTTCAACGACTTTGCGCAGATGAAACGCCGGCATTTCGCCTGTCTCCTTTAGTTCAAGCGTATCTCTCGCCCTTCCTCTTGTAACGAGGACAATGCTGCTTGGTCTTATTTCATCATCACGGAGAGGCTGATCAAGCAGTTCATCGAAGGAATAAGTGCGCAGGAGATCAGCGGCGATGACAATTACCTTTAAATGCGAGCCGTATACGGGCCCCTTTCTTAAGGCTATTTCAGTCGTGATTTGCTGGACCGAGTCTCCTGTTTCGTATACATTAATGTAAGATTTTTGTCCCGTACCTCCGCTTCCTCCAGCTGCCTGCTCGTTTACATACTGGTAGGTTATCGTAATCCGGTCTTTTTTCGGATAGTATCCCCCTACTTTATCAAACTTCTTTTCCAGGGAGGTTTCCTTGCCTTTATCAAACCCCATTCCAAATGTTAAACCGCGCTCTTCAATTTCATGGTTGCTCCAGCATCCGGTTAAAAATAGAAGCAAAATAGCGGATAGGAAACGGATTTTTTTAATGATTTGTTTCAACTTTCCTCCTCCTCGCTTTCGAAATCAAAAGAAGCAGCAACGGGACTGTGCCGCATAAATAAATGGCGCTGTTGCCGATCACGTCTCCGATTTGAAAGACTTGGTTGACGTTTTTCGGCGCCATCGCGATCAAATAGACAATTGGGAGCAAACCGAACATAAATGGTTTAATGTCTTTTTTAAAGAGCTGTGACAGTCCTAAGGCAGCAGCATAGTAGCTGATAACCAAATTAGAGTAGATCTGCATGATCCAGATGACAAGCAGCAGAGACTCAAACCGTTCAAATATAAGGCCGGGAATTTCAAAGCTTCTCATCAGGTCGATTGTCGGCCATGTCCTTGTCACAACACCGTCGATGGAAAGCGCTCCGACCACCATGATGACCGTGATCATGTAAAACATAATCGGGAAAACCGTCTCGATGAGGACTGCTTTAAACGCCTTTTCGGGCTGTGACATAAAAGGGACGATGATCAGCATGATTTCAATACCCGTGTAAGCGAAAGTCGTGGTTTTTATCCCCTGCATAGCAGGGATAATTCCCTTCCCCAGCACAGGGCGGAGATTGTCAATTTCAAATAGCCCTATGCTCATAAAGCGACAAGCAAAAAAATAATAACCGTAATCGGAAGTATGATTTCAAACAGACGGGCAATCGGGTTGATGCCGCCCAGCAGCAAATAGAAGCCGCACCATAAAAACACCATCGCAGACGCCCAGATCGGGGTGCCTTCAAGCAAAAAGTACTGACTCACCTCTGTTACTGAGCGAATCTGAAATCCCGATATAGTAAGAAAGTAGCAAATCAGCAGCAGACTGATCAACCCGCCCGCCCATTTGCCGACGATTTCCCGGTTGTATTCATAAAACGTCTTATCCGGGTATTCCCTGCTCAATTTCACCATAATATATGACACGAGGATTGCGACCAATCCACCAAACAATACAGTGATCCAAACATCAGGCGTTTTCACTTTTTCCACCGATGTTCGCGGCAATGTCAGAATTCCTGTCCCGAGAAGAAAATTGGTGACAATAATGGCGGTTTGAGCAACGGTAATTCGGTCTTTCGCGTCGACCTTCATAATTGAACACTTCCTTCCAGCCATCTTCCTCTTTCTTTAACCCGTCCGTCTTTTCATTTTCCTCCTGATCTTTGAAATCGCGAGAAGCAGAAGCGGCAGCAAGCCGCCGAAAAAAAATCCGCTATTCCCGATAAAATCTCCGAACTCAAACAGGCCGTTGATATTGTGGGGGGCAGCCGAAATCAAATAGATCACCGGCAGCAAACCGAACATGACAGGCTGAATATTTTTCTGAAAGAGCTGTGATAACCCTAATGCAGCGCCATAATAAGAAATCACAAACGTCGTAAAAAGCTGCATGATCCAGATGACAAGCATCATGGATTCAAAGCGTTCAAAAATCAGCCCCGGCATTTCAAAGCTTCGCATCAGATCGATCGTCGGCCAAGTACGGGCTACCACTCCGTCAATCGATAATCCGCCGATGACCATGACGACGGTTATCATATAGAAGAACAAAGGAATCACGGTTCCCATTGCGACAGCTTTTATCGCCCGATCAGGATGTTTCATAAAGGGCAGCAGGAAGAGCATCACTTCAATTCCCGAAAAAGAAAGAGCCGTTACTTTCACTCCTTTCAATACCGGTAAAATCCCTTTTCCTAAAACAGGCCGCAAATTGTCCGCATCAAATATCCCGATGCTCATAAAAGTCACCAGCAAAAACAGCAACACCGTTATGGGAAGAATGATTTCGAACAAGCGCGCAATCGGATTTAAACCGCCGATGATCAAATACAGTCCCACCCACAAAAAAATCATGGTGATCGCCCAGTCCGGCGTCCCTTGCAGCAAAAAAAACTGCGTAATTTCAAGCATCGAACGAACCTGAAAGCCCGCATGCGCCAAGAAATATAAACTGAAAAACAGGCTGAGCAATCCGCCGATCGGTTTTCCCACTATCTCCCCGCAATATTGATAAAACGTTTTTTCAGGAAACTGGCGGCTTAACGCCACGATGATGATTCCCGCCGTGAGCGCAATGAGTCCCCCTAATAAAAGAGCGATCCAAACATCAGGCGTCTTCACTTCAGCCACCGATGTTCTCGGAAGCGTCAAAATTCCGGTTGCAAGCAGGAAGCTGGTGACGATAACGGCTGTTTGTGAAGTGGTTATGCGGTCTTTCGGCCTGATCATCTTAAAGATTCACTCCTTTCCAAGCTAGCTTTTGCGCGACGAATCGTTTGTTTTTATCATCTTTGGCCTGCGCCTCATCATCGAAATCGGCATTCGAATAATGAAATCCTTCCAGTCGTTTAAACGATAGGGCACAGCCGGACTGGCATAAGGAACGCCGAAGCTTTTCAGTTTCACGGCATGGCAGGAAAGCAACAGGAAAAACATGATAACCCCGTATAATCCAAACACAGCTGCGCAGAACATCGCCGCAAACCTCAGCATACGGAGTGAAATTCCGGCACCGTATTGCGGAATCGCAAATGAAGAAATTGCCGTTACCGCAACAACGATGACCATGATGGGACTGACGATCCCGGCCTGCACGGCAGCCTCGCCGATAATGAGACCGCCGACAATCCCTATCGTCTGCCCGATCGGTTTAGGCAGGCGCAGACCGGCTTCCCGCAAAATTTCAATGGCCACTTCCATAATGAGAGCTTCGATCAGGGAAGGAAACGGCACCCCTATCCTCGTCCCTGTTATGGATATCACAAGCTCGCTCGGAATCAGCCCCGGATGAAACGAAATAAAGGAAATATATAAAGCCGGCCCCAACAGTGAAATCATAGCTGCCCCAAACCTCAAGATCCGGATAAATGAACCCGGTATCCAGCGTTCATAATAATCTTCGGGTGATTGCAGCATCATGCTGAATGTAACAGGCACGATTAAAACAAAGGGCGTCCCATCCAGCAAAATCGCCACCCTTCCTTCCATCAAAGCGCTCATCACCCGGTCAGGGCGTTCAGTGCTTTGCACCTGCGGAAAAGGGCTGAGATAATTGTCTTCGATCAGCTGTTCAACATAACCTGACTCAGGGACAAGGTCGATATCAATCTTTAGGATTCTTTTTTTGACCTCTTCCACCAGATCCGGTTCAGCCACCTCTTTGATATAGGCAACAATAAGCTTTTTTGTCGCCCGTTTTCCTACCTCAAATTCAATCAACGACAGGTTTTCATTTTTCCCCTGCTGTCTTAAAAGTGCGGTGTTTGTACCTATCGTTTCGGTAAAGCCCACCCTGGCTCCCCTGACCAAGGCCTCTGATAAAGGCTCTTCAATATTCCTCGTATTTCCCTTTGTCGTACCCAAAACGAATACTCCAGCAAAACCGTCGATAAAAAGCGCGGTTGAACCCATTAAGACTTCCGGAACCGTTTTGCCGATATGATTTGCTTCTTTTACTTCGCTTATGGGCAAAATTTGAGACTTAATCAGTCCTGGCAGATTGTTTTTTAATGAAGAAAGCTCTATTTTATATTCTTCGGAAAAATCAGCCATCAGCGATTTCATGATGTGCTTATCAATCAAGTCTTTGTCTGACAGCACATCGATGAAAACAACCGCTCCTCTGACACCAGTGCGTCCGATGTCAAATTCCCGAAAATGCACATCTGTGTTATGCCCTATTTCTTCCTTGACCATTTTCAGGTCATGATCCAAATCGCCGGTGAAATATCCCGTTGCTTCCTGGGACGGTTTTTTAGGGAGTTCATGCTGAACGGGCTGCTTTCGTATCCTCCGTGTTTTTGATTTCCACCATCTCATGTAATCATTCACCCTCTATTGTTGTACGAACCCAAACAAAAAACTTTGAAATGGCGTACGGGATTAAAAAGACAAAAAATGCTTGCATGATTGTCTGCCAGTCCGGAAAAAAAGAAAAGATCGTTTCCCACATGTTGATCACCTTCATTTTTACGTTTTGCTAAGTCCATCTTTTTTATCCTATTATTGCCTTGGATGACTTCTAACAATATGGTAATTTAAACCACGATTGACACAGGCTAACGAAAAAAACAGCCATCTGCGTGAGAAAACACAGATGGCTGTTTGCCTTTTCATTGTTCACTTTTTCGACAGCGATTGTTTCTTTTTCAAAAGCTTGATAAATTCCTGATCCAACTCTTGATATCTCGGGTTCTCCTCTGTGAGCTCTGACAGCTCTCCAAGAATTGCGGTCATGCGCGTTTCGATGCGCAGCCGCTCTGCCTCGTCATGATCGATTTGGGGATCTTCCTTTTTGCTCTGATAGTCCTTCAGCCCCGTTTCGATGCGCCGGATTCGTCCCTTTTCAAATACAAGAAGCTTGTCGCACAATTTTTCCATGAAATACCGGTCGTGCGAAACGATGATAATCGTCCCCTGAAAGTCGAGCAATGTGTCCTCAAGCTGTTCTCTAGTCGGCAAATCAAGGTGATTGGTCGGTTCGTCCAACACGAGGACATCGTAATCCTTGATGATCATGCCCGCCAGCTTAATCCGTGTGCGCTCACCCAGACTGAACGTCCCGATTTTCCGGTCAAACCGGTCTTCCTTTATCCCCATATTGGCCAAAATCGTGCGCGCGTGTGCCATATCGCGCCTGTCAAACAGCTGCAGCGCTTCTGCCGCGGTTTGATTTTCGTTAACATCATTGACATCCTGGCTTAAATAAGCGGTCTTGATTGACCGGCTTTTCCAAAGGGTTCCGTTTGTCGCCGGTTCTTCTTCCAGCATCATTCTGATCAAGGTCGTTTTGCCGCAGCCGTTGCTGCCGACCAGACCGATCCGCTCTCCGTGCTTGATGAAAAAGCTGCTGTCTTCAAAAAGCTTGCGGCCGCCAAACGCCTTCGTGACATTTTTCGCTTCAATAATCCGCTTTCCCCTTTTTTCGCCTGAAGAAAATTGAAACTTGACCGTCTCTTCGCCTTTCGGTTTTTCGGCTTTATTTTTTTCCAGCTCCTGTTCGAGACGCTTCAATTTGGATTTGACCTGGTTGTCGAGCTTTTTTGCTTTTACCCGGTAATATTCCTTATAGCCTTCTTTTTTGGTTGAATCCCGGTGGGCTTTCTGAGACCAATTTTGCAGATTTGCGATTTGCGATTCGATTCTTTCTTTCTGCTTCTGCTGTACTTCATATTGGTGCAGCTGTGCTTCGTATCGCCGTTTTTTCTCGCTGCGGTAAGCGGAGTAGTTTCCTTCATATGCATGCAATAGCCCATCTTCCAGCTCGAAGATTTTTGAAACGGACTGATCCAAAAAGTAGCGGTCGTGCGAAATGATCAAGACAGCCCCCTGAAACGTTTGAAGCTCTTCAATGAGCCAGCTGATTCCGTTTGCATCCAGATGGTTTGTCGGTTCATCCAAGATGAGAACATCAGGCATCGTTTGCCAGACAAAGGCAAGCGCAAGCTTCAGTTTTTCTCCGCCGCTCATATGGTGAAGCCTTTCTGTATTCCAGCTTTGAACCTTTGTGAGCCCCAATTGGCTCGCCAGCTGATACAAACCGCCGCTCTCATCACCGCCTAACATATCGCTGAAATCATTGACCGAATACGCGACAGATTGCTGCAGGTAGCCTATTTTAAGCGCGTGTTCCGTTTGAATGGAGCCCTTGTCAGCTTCCATGCGACCGGCAAGGATGTTGGCAAGCGTCGTTTTTCCAGTTCCGTTATATCCAACCAACCCGATTCGTTCATTGCGTGTCATATCAAATTCGATGTTCTGTAAAACCGTTTGGTCTCCAAAGCTCTTTTTCAAGCCTCTCACTTTCATTAAAAACGTCATAAAAAAACCTCCCGCGGGAAACCCGGAGAGGATAGCATGCCGAATGATGCATTGCCAAAACAGCATCGTCATCAGTACGACAAATAGACATACGGATGCTGAAGGCAATGCAAAAAAGGTATAAAAGGGCAGACTCATCCTATTCTCCAAGTTTCCGTTTTTTCGTATTAAAAAAACGATGGAAAATAAGATTACTGCTTCATGTCCCCTATACCTTTTCCTTTCACTGTATTTACTCAACAGTATATAAATGAAGGGAAACATTGTCAATAGGAAACATTCTTAGATTCGCCATTGTTGAACTCGCAGCGGTTTCTCATGATGAACAACCTTTCCAAATTTTATGCAGCCGGGTTAACCCGATCCTGTCAGATCCGGCAGACCCCCAAGGTCTCCTTTTTCTTGTTTTTTTACAGCAACAATAAAAACTCAGAAAAACATCGTTAAGAGGGATTTCATTCTGAATATCGTATATGTATCATAAATTGTTTTGCCAAGTACGAGCTTTTTGTGAAAATCCAATGCAGGAAAGGTGAGATTCTTTTGAAAATAAGCACGGGTATGATAGGAAAAGTTGTGTTAAGTTTGCTGCTTGCATTATCCGTTGTGATGACATCGCTTAATTCTCAAATCATTGCTCAATCTAAAACATCATCACCAACTCAGATTACCAATCCGGAAAAGACGGTTGTATTAACAAAATTGAATAACAACGTATGGGCGCATACTTCATTCAATGATTGGAATGGAACAACCTATGACCACAATGGGTTAGTTATTTCTACTTCAAAAGGGTTAGTCCTGATTGATACAGCATGGGGGGACGACCAAAAAACTGAAGAATTATTAAGATTAAGCGAAAAGCACTTAAAGAAAAAAGTTGTTCTGGCGCTGATTACCCATGCGCATGATGATAGCATTTCAGGCATCCGTGCGCTGCTGAATCAGGGAATCGATGTTCGCAGTACCCGATTGACTGCAAAGCTTGCTAAAGAATATGGGTATCCTTCGCCCAATCCGACACTCGATGCAAGGCCCGTGATGAAAGTAGGCAACACCGTAATCGAGGCCTTTTATCCCGGGGAAGGGCATTCGAAAGACAACATTACCGTTTGGCTTCCCCAATCTCAATTATTATTCGGCGGATGCTTCATTAAGTCATTAGAGGCAAAAGATCTGGGGAATCTTTCTGATGCAAATGTAGAACAATGGGATGACTCTGTTCAACAGGTAATCGACAAATATCCGAACGTCAAAACGGTCGTACCCGGGCACGGGAACTGGGGAGATCGGAGCCTGCTCTTCCACACACTTGATCTGATCAAACATCATACTTAATAAAAGCTGAACAAAGCAGCTTGCAGATCATACATTTTCAATCCAATTGATTCTTCTTCCACTTCCTTATTTTAGTCCGGAAGCTTTTGAACGGAGCTACAGAGTTGATGTGAATAAACCTTATGGCAGGCCATTTCGGGTTAGTGCCTGTCCATTTTAATGTACCTTGAGTATATAACTCTTCATTCGTAAGCGTATCAATCCAAGACTGAAACTGCGCCTCTGCTTTTTTGAATTCTTGGCGCAGTTCAGTTAACGAAAGGTGGGAATACGTTTTGTAAAAAGATTGATAGAGCGCCCCCAGTTGGTTCCATTTATAATGAGGTGAAGGCGTTATCACCGTTTTCCCTAAGCGCTCATCCTTGTCCCAGCTCATCAGAAGGTTTAACCATCCAAGTTGGTAAGCAATGATTTCTCCCGGAGTCCGGTCTACATCGTTGTCGCGCACATCTCTATATTCATCAGGGATACCGTCGAACTCACCGTCTAATAACAAATAACGCTTATGAATTTCCTCTTTTAAATGTTTTTTGGACTCGTACATACTAACCACCCCGATTACGTGATTTAAACTCTTTTGTACCCGATTTCAACTATACAAAAAAACAGCCTTCTCATTTTTAAGGAGCAAGGATGGATAATCAGCCTCGTTATTTTTCCTGAAGCTTCAGAAGGTACTTCTTAATTCTCACCCATTCGAATACAGAAAAAATGCAAACATGAGAGGACCTGGCCCTTTTCTTTTATTGCGCACTTTTTTTATATTCAATCAACCAGCAATCTTGATATCTGCCTTCATGAAATTCGTGTTTCGGAAGCATTCTCACCTTTTTAAAGCCGCATTTTTCATAGCACCTTAAAGCCCTTTCATTGGTGGCGTGAGGGCCCATCACTACCCGGTCTGCTTGATGATGCTCAATTAAATAGTGAACCATGGAAGTCACAAGCAGTGTTCCAATTCCTTTATTCCAATAATCTGTCTCGCCTATAAACTGGTCTAATCCGTAAACGGTCTCATCACGGTATCCGTATGTTTTTTTCTCTTCCTCATCCAACTGATAAAATTGGATATATCCAATTTCTCTTCCGTTGAAATCTACAATGCATTTTGTTTCATCATCTTCATCATCATAAAACACCTGCTGGACCTTGTTTACGTCAAAGGGATTGTCTCTTCCCTCATAAAATTCAAGAACTGCCGGATCAGAAAGCCATTTGGCTAGAAGGCGCTGATCACCATTTTTTAATTGACGAACCTTTACATCACCATTTTGGAACAGCATCGTATTCTCCGCTCCATTCCCTGTAAATTATTCCATCAATTCACTATACCACAAAATGCTTGTGTTAGAATGAATGACTTCATTCAGCGAGATGCACTTTTGGCTCAAAAAATATAGAGTGTTCGGATTAATTGGTGGAAGAGGGTTAAAAAACCCCCGCTTTCATAGCCTTAATCAGTGTGGAAAAATCAGCTCCATAAATTCGTAACCATCTGGAAATTGAGCAGCATTTTCCCGAACAGCCTTGAGTGAACAAAATTTTCGTTAACATGGTTCATTGACTTAATTAATTGGTACAGTTTTGATTGCTTCAGTTTCATAGATGATTAAGAATTGCTCTTTAACCCGGATGCTTGACGAAGTAGCGGAAACTTATCGGTCCATATTTGCAACTTTATTTGGTTATCGAAGAGTTTCCCGCCAATCTAATTTTTCCAGAATTCACTCTGTAAAGGATAACATTCATATACAATTACGCTGATTTTTAAATATATAAATTTGGATCATATCCCTGTCTGCCAAATGCTGAAAAAGCTTGATGCGGGATAAAAGCAAGATGCTTGCGATAATGTAATAAAGCCCCCCTTTTCCTCTCGTCAAAAAACTCAATTTTTCGTTAATTACTTGTAATCTTTGTATAATTTTTTTATTTCGTCTAAACACTTCATAAACTTTAGAATTAACTCTTTAGGATAGATAATGCGAACTTGATTTCCAAAACTTATAATTTGTGATATAGCTTTATCAATGGTGTAATAACTTTTTTTTACAATAATTGTTCCATCAGGATTATTCGCTATTTCATCTTCCTGAAAGTTATCTAATACTTGTGCCCACATCTCTCGGTTAAATTGGAGGCAAACCTCGAATGGCTTTATGCTGCTTCCCGATTTTTCTTCTTTTATATATAGATCTTGCATCGTATATGGACGCCTGGTAAAAAAGCGATTTGTGTTACATATTTCAATGATCCTTGTTAATTTAAATACTCTGAGTTCATTTCGCAATAAACAATAAGCCCATGTATACCAGTGGTAATCTTTTAAAAAAATGCCCATCGGTTCAATGTCTCGCTCTGTTTCATTTCCTTTTTGATCTACATAGCGAATCTTATTCACACTACAATTTTGAATTGATTTGTATATTGTTTGTATATATTGAGAACTGTTATTCGAATGGTTTTTATCTTGCGTGGGCGAGTCAATTAATTGATTAATTTTCGAAATCAATTCATTGATATCTTCAAACCCGGTAGCCTTTTCAATGCTTTTCAACGCCCACTGTATAGAGAGTAATTCATCTAAAGTTAGATATTTTTTATCCAATTTGAACCCATCCATTAATTCATAACCGCCCTCTTGCCCTGGAAGCGATACGATGGGAATCCCGGCACGATTAAGAGAATCGATATCTCTATATATCGTTCTCTCCGATACTTCAAAGTACCTCGATAAGTCCACAGCTTTCATTCTTTTCCTATGAATCAATAACACAATGATTCCTAATAACCGTTCGATTTTCAAGGTTAGACCCCCTGTATATCATTTCTTAGATATTGTGCGGTTAGGGAGTTACCTCTTGTTACCAAATCACGTGGCGTACCTGCGAACATGATTTCCCCCCTCTTTTTCCGCCGCTAGGTCCAAGATCAATAATCCAGTCTGCTTGTTTCATCATATCCAGATTGTGTTCAATCACAATAACGGTACTCCCGTTATCAACTAAACGATTTAAAATCGTTACTAGGCGTCTAACATCAGACATATGCAATCCAGTCGTCGGCTCGTCCAGAACGTAAATGTTGCCAGATCTGTGCAGCTCGCCGGCTAATTTAATTCTTTGACATTCTCCACCCGATAATGTGTTCAGCGGCTGGCCCAGTGTCATATAGTCTAGTCCTACTTCTGATAATGATTTTAAAGTGGAAACCACTTCTTTCTCCTGAAAAAATTGAACTGCCTCAAGTACCGTCATGTCTAATACGTCTGAAATAGATTTCCCGTTTAACTTATATTGAAGAACTTCATCTTTGAATCGTTTCCCATTACATGCTTCACAAGTCGTTCTAATACTCTCAAGAAATGCAAGATCCGTATTAATAAATCCGTTCCCCTGGCATTCTGGGCAAGCACCTTTTGAGTTAAAACTAAAAAGTGACTTACTTACTTTGTTAGCAGATGCAAAGGAATCTCGAATTGCATCCATAATGCCCGTATATGTCGCCGGGGTTGACCGAACCGAGGTGCTCACTGGCTTTTGGTCGATAACAATGGCATCTGGATGCTGTTCTAAAAACTCATCAAAAATCAATGTGCTTTTCCCCGAACCAGCTACGCCGGTAATTACAGTGAGAACACCGCAAGGAATGTAAGCAGTAACGTTCTTTAGGTTGTGTTTTGCGGCTGCGACAGTGGAAAGATATCCGTTACATTTACGGGTTTCCTTTTTTAATGATTGTTTAGTCCTCATATATCTTCCTGTTAGTGTATCAGCGTCGTATAATCCAGGAAGATTTCCTTCATAGACAATGTCGCCACCGTTTGTACCTGCCCCCGGTCCAACATCCACAACATGATCGGCGATTTTAATAACATCCTTGTCATGTTCAACCACTATCACAGTGTTTCCTTTGTCACGGAGTTTTTGCAACATCCGATTGAGTCTTTTCACGTCATGGGGGTGCAGTCCGGTACTCGGTTCGTCAAAAATATACATCATATCCGTCAGGCTGCTATTAAGATGCCGTATCATCTTTACACGCTGCGATTCGCCTCCGGACAAAGTCGATGTTTCACGGTTCAGCGTGAGATAATTTAGCCCCATGTTCACGAGTGATTGCAATCGATTCGCAAGATTTGAAATGATCGGTTTTGCGATTGGGTCCCTAATCATTTCTATAAATTTTATCAACTCCGTTACTTCCATAGCAGCCAACTGAGCAATGTTATAACCATTGATTTTACAATTTAATACTTCTTTACATAATCGAGTTCCGTTGCATGCAGAACAATGTTTTAAGGTTATAAAGTTCTTCACGTTGCTTGGTATTTGGCTGATTTCTTTTTTTAAGTATAGACGTTTAAACCGATCGACAACACCTTCAAAATACTTGACAGGTTCATTTTTCAAGGGCAGTACGATTTTCTTGTTCTTTCCGTATAATAACGTTTGCCACTCTTCATCCGTAAAATTTTTTAAGATTTTATCCGGATCAAAAATGCCTGAAACTAAATGCTTATGCCAATACCAAGTTCCCACACCGAAAGTGGAAAACAAAACGGCTCCTTCATAAAGCGATTTCAACTTATCGAATAATTTCTCTATATTCGGCTCTATTTTTCGTCCAATTCCCTGACACTTCGGACACATTCCTTTCGGATTGTTGAAAGAAAAAACATCAGATTCGCCAATAAAGGGCTTTCCAATACGAGAAAATAGCAATCGTAATAATGAATAAATATCTGTGACCGTACCAAGCGTTGAACGTACATTTCCTCCTAAGCGTCTTTGATCAATCACCACTGCGGGGGAAAGGTTCTCGACGGATAATGCGTCTGGTTGACTGTATGTTGGCAATCGGTTTTGAATATACGCCGTAAAAGTCTGGTTCAACTGGCGTTGAGCTTCCTTACTTATTGTGTCAAATACGATTGATGATTTGCCGGATCCAGAAACACCCGTAAATACAGTGATTTTTCTTTTTGGAATATGTAAGGTTACATTTTTTAAGTTATTTTCCTTTAAGCCAACAAGTTTAATAAATTGATTTTCAATCATATTCATCACTCCTGAAACGCTGACATAATCTAAAGATCATTATACAGAAGTGTCCTGACAACATGATGTCAGGGATGCAAAAAAACATATGAACTCTTGTGTGTAAACACGGTTCAATAAATTGGGGCTTGAAGAACAGAGAATGTAAGTATATTGATATTTTCCGCACAATAATCCGAATGCCTAAACATAAAAACAAAATTTGGTTGTTTTCAGAATTGATTCAAAATTAAGAAATTTAACCGATATAAATGTCGAAACTAGAACAAAGGAGCTATGACTATGGGAAAAATATGGGGATGGATCAAGCGTCCGTCTATTTCAAAAAGGTTAATCATTTCATTTTTATGTATATTGACAATCCCTGTTTCAGCGCTCGCGTTTAGCTCATACAGCACCGCTGGACATTCGCTTGAAGGCGAAATCATGAGGAGCGCGAACAACAGCGTTGATCAATTAAATAAAATGATCAGCCAAAATGTCGAAAAAAAGGCGGATGCGATCGCTTATTTCAGTGAAACGATTCGCAAAAAAGCATATGAGGAAAAAGGCCAGACTTCCCTCAGAGAAAAATTTGAACAATACGCAAAACAAAACAAGGATGTCGAGGCTGTTTTTACCGGTTCAAAAGACAGCGTTTATGTCCAGTATCCTTATACAAAAATGCCGGATGATTATGATCCCGTTAAAAGGGGCTGGTATCAAGAAGCCTTTGAGAAAAAAGGCGAAGTGATTGTAACTGAGCCCTATCAGTCGGCCGCCACAGGCAATACCGTCATCACCATCGCCAAACAAAATGAAGATGGATCAGGAGTTGCCGCGCTCAGCTTAAATATCGACGAGCTGATTAAAGCGACGAAGGCCGTCAAAATCGGAAAAAACGGTTTTGCATTTATTTTAAGCTCGGAAAAGACATACATCGCCCATCCGAAGATCGCCGCAGGCACTGAAGGTGAAGGAGGCTGGGTGAAAGAAGCGTACGGCAAGGAAAAAGGCAAACTGCACTACGTCTCCGAAGGCAAAGACGGACAGATGGTCTTTGCAACAAACAAATTAACCGGTTGGAAAATCGCCGGTACGATCTTTGGGGATGAAATGACAGATGCTTCAAAGCCGGTCCTTCATATGGCCGTCGTCATTCTCGCCGGCGCGATGATTCTCGGAGGCATGGCCGTCTTTTTTATCATACGGGCGATCAGCAAGCCTTTGAGACAGCTTGTTTCATCTGCAAAAAGCATCAGCAGCGGCGATCTGACGCAAACCATCGACGTCCGTTCCAAAGACGAATTCGGGCAGCTCGGCACAAGCTTTAACGAGATGGCTGAATCGCTCCGCACATTGATCGGCACCATCCAAGAATCTGTGGATAATGTCGCTTCCTCCTCCGAGCAGCTGACAGCAAGCGCCGATCAGACGAGCAAGGCGACGGAACACATCACTCTGGCCATCGAGCAGTTCTCAAACGGGGCGGAAAACCAAAATGAAAAAGTGGAAACAAGCTCGAAACAGCTCGGTCAAATGAACAGCAAATTGCTTGAAATGGCGAAAGTGACGGAATCGATTACAGACTCGTCAAGCAAATCAACGAAGATTGCCGAATCTGGAGGAGAGCTCGTTCAAAAGACGGTCGGCCAGATGAATTCAATCGATCGCTCAGTCAAACAGGCTGAAGGCGTCGTCAAAGGGCTTGAAGCCAAATCAAAGGATATTACGGCAATCCTGCGCGTCATCAACGGCATCGCCGATCAGACGAATTTGCTGGCGCTGAACGCAGCGATCGAAGCCGCGCGTGCCGGGGAGTCGGGCCGCGGATTTTCCGTCGTTGCCGAGGAGGTGCGGAAGCTCGCCGCCCAATCGGCAGGCTCGGCAAAGGAGATTGAAGACTTGATTCAGGACATCGTTAAAGAAATCGACAATTCGCTGAAAATGTTTCAGTCGGTCAATGATGAGGTAATGTCAGGGCTGAAAATCACCGAAGAAACCGAGGCCAGCTTCAAACATATTTATGGCATGACAAATGAGATTGCCGGCAAGCTGCAAACGATGAATACAGCGGTCGAACAGCTGTCAAAAGGGTCGCAGGACGTCTCGGAAGCAGTCGGGGATATCGCCGAAGTCTCAAGAGAAAGCACAGCCGGCATTCAGGACATCGCCGCATCTGCGGAGGAACAGCTGGCATCGATGGAAGAAATCAGCTCGTCTGCCGCAACGCTTGAACAAATGGCTGAGGAGCTAAGGGATTTAACGAAAAAATTCAAGCTCTAATCATGCAAAGAGGCTCTCCGGGTATCCCTGAGAGCCTCTTTTTCACCCGATTCTTGTTCCGTTCGGCGCTTCTTCATCAGGCGTTAATAGGATCACATCGCCTTTTTCAGGCACGCCCCCCAGGACGAGCACCTCTGATTTAAACCCGGCAATCCGCCGCGGCGGAAAATTGACAACTGCTACGACCTGCCTCCCCTCCAGCATTTCCGGTGCGTAGCGTTTCGTAATTTGCGCGCTCGACTGCTTGATGCCGATCTCTTCTCCAAAATCGACCTCGAGCTTGATCGCCGGCACCCTCGCCTCCGGAAAATGTTCCGCTTTTACAATCGTTCCGATCCGGATATCAAGCTTTAAAAAGTCTTCGATCACTGCCATTTAGATCACCCCTTGTTTTACCAAATACAAGAACAGAATAGCATGTATTTTGTTCGAATGAAACTTGTAACCGTAGCCGGGCCGTTCCGATCCAAAGGATGCAGAAAGATCATCAATAGTGAACCGGCCCCTTTTCCCTTTCATGTGGACAGCCATCTTTACGGATTCAGCCTCTGATTCATAGATTATAAGAAAGAATAATTGATAATGAGGTGGATGTTGATGTTCGGTTCCTACATGGTTCAAATGGTTCGCAACAACGCCCACAAATTGGACCGGCCGCTGAGAGAAAAGGTGTTAAGGCTCTATAAACCTTTTAAATGGACGCCTTGTTTTTTTCACGGCCTGTTTGAAAAAATGTTGATGAAACGAAAAAAGATGTCGGTGATTATCGAATTTGAAGGAGATTGTCATCATCGTGGCTACCATTTTGTAAACGAGATGACAGGCAAGGAAAGACGAAATAAAATGAAGCATAATTTTCCGAAAATCAATTGCTGCAGCGCCGAAGTCACGCCTGCTGTCCTGAACTCCCTTCTTACAGAGTGCGGAGACATCCGCAAAATTTATTTAAACCGGAAAGTCACAGCTTTGCTTGATGTCGCCGTCGAGTCAAGCCATGCCAAGGAAGTCGTCAGAAACAACCGGACGCTGACGGGAAAAGGCGTCACAGTGGCTGTCGTGGACACAGGAATTTATCCGCATTCTGATCTTGAAGGAAGGATCAGGGCGTTTACCGACTTTGTCAACCAAAGAACAGAACCTTATGATGACAATGGACACGGGACACACTGCGCCGGCGATGTAGCAGGAAACGGACTTGCTTCTTCCGGAAAATACAGCGGCCCGGCGCCCGAGGCTGAGCTGATCGGAGTAAAAGTATTGGACAAAATGGGGGCTGGATCGCTGGAAACCGTGATTCGCGGGATCGACTGGTGCATACAATTTAATGAAGAGAATCCCGATCGCCCGATTGATATCATCTCAATGTCTCTTGGTTCAGATGCGCTTCCATACGAAAATGAACAGGAAGATCCGGTCGTCAAAGCCGTAGATGCAGCGTGGGACGCGGGGATTGTCGTCTGTGTTGCAGCCGGCAACTCCGGACCTGATGCCAAAACGATAGCAAGCCCCGGCGTCAGCGGAAAAGTCATTACCGTCGGCGCGCTCGATGACCGCGATACGGTAAGCAGAGACGATGACGATGTGGCTTCTTTTTCGAGCAGAGGACCGACGATATACGGCAAGGTAAAGCCGGATATTTTAGCGCCGGGAACCAATATCGTTTCGCTTCGTTCACCGGGTTCTTTTCTGGATAAGCTGCAAAAATCAAGCCGCGTCGGCACAGACTATATGACGATGTCCGGTACATCGATGGCCACTCCGATTTGCGCGGGAATCGCCGCACTCGTTCTCCAGCAAACACCGGGCGCCGCACCGGATGAAGTCAAAAGGCTCTTGATGGAAGGTGCCGATCTGTGGAAGGATAGAGACGCCAACATCTACGGCGCAGGCTATATCAATGCCGAAAATTCAATCCCCTCCGCCTAAAAATGAAACATTCGCCCGTTTTGAATTTTGAAAACGGGCGAACGCTACATAACACGACTATGGCGAGTCTTGCTTTTCCTTCCTTGTCAGGATGAGCGGGATCATAAGATACATTGCATAGGCACATACCATCCAAATCGCGAAGGCAATCACCTGGCCTTGTGACAGCTTTGGGAAGATCAGAGAATGGTTCCACAATGAAAACGTGTCAATGAACAATCCGGCCGCCGAACCCCAAATTCCGAGCTTGACCGCCGCATAGCGTGATCTGTCAAGCTTTTGATACAAAGACAAGACCGCGTATAGAATGACAAACGTTCCCGCTTCAAGAAGCAGAAAATTAACGAAAAAACGCTGTTCGCCGGGGTCTGCGAGAACCTGTTCCCCAAACAGTACAAAAAACATCGTCGCCCCCAGCCAGACGAGAAACGAAAAAAGAAGCGCGAGGCCTATTCTTTCCGTAAACATATGTCCCCTCCTATTCCTTTCTATCAGGTTGGCCGGCTTTTTCGGTCAAATGCTGTAAAACAAGCTCAAGTTCCCCATATATTTCTTCAGATGAAAAGCCGGGAGAAATCACTGACTGCAGCGCAAGACCGTCAATCAATGCGTTTAAAAGAATCCCCCATGTCTTGAAAGAAACCCTTTCTACCGGGGAACGCTTCCATATCTCAGAAAGCTGCTCCGTCAGAAACGTATTTTCATCGTCTGTCAGTTTGCTTATTTGGCTGTTCACCTTTTCATTGCGAAACCCGGAAACAACAAGCTCCAAAAATAGCCGATGATAATACGAATCCTCACCCGTTCTTGACTTGGCAGAAAGCAGGCCTTCCTTGACCTTTTCCTCCGCCGGCTTCCGCCCTGTCTTTAACTGTTCCCACGACGTGTAGCACACGTCCTGCACCACCTCGAATACAAGCTGCTCTTTCGTGCGGAAGTGATAATAGACGGTACCCTGCGTCACCTTCGCTTTTTCGGCGACCGCTTTGAGCGTCAAATGTTCCAGCCCTTCATCCGCAATGCACCTTTTGGCAGCATCAATCAGCATTTTTTTTGATGTGACATTAGGTCTTGCCATATCCTCACCTTCTTAGTTATTTAAATAACTAACTCTTATAAGAAAAATATAATATAGAAAGGAATATTTGTCAATTCAAATTGAAGATACTCCCTTTCAGTTTACATAATATTTTTATGGTTTCTTAACTTTATTTTGAGCGCCCGGACAGCGGTTTTATCCGAGCGCTTGAACGTCAGTTTACACCTTTTGCAGGATCCCAGCTTTTCTGCTGCTTTCTTATCGTCACGATCTGCCCCAAATGATAGGTGTTATGGAGAATGAGAAGGGATAGAATTTCCGACCAGGTGTGTTTCGGATCATGTTCTGCCGGCTTGGTCAGCTTCGTTTCGTCGCAAGAGGCAAGCGCTTCTATCCATTCGGAATAAATGCGGTCCAGATCCTTTCTGCTCTCTTCCCACCCAAGTCCGCTTTTGTTGATGAACGTATCATCGATGGTATAGTCAAACGCCGGGACGGGAATTCCTTTAAACCGCTTTAAATACCGTTCATTATAAAAAATTAAATGATTGGTGATTTCCATAATCGAATTTTCTGTGCCTTCGCCTTTTTGCTTTGCCTGACTCTCGGTCAGGCCTTCAGCGGCCGTTTGAAAACAAACAAACCAAGTCGTTTCGTTATAGCATGCTTTCAATTGATTCAGAAAAACATTTTTCAGCATAACAACCCTCCTGCCCGTTTTCAGAGCCTTTTTCGCCTTTTCCATCTGCCTGTTGCACCAAGGCTGCTCTGTTTTTTTATTTTCTCTGTCCAAGCCCCGTAATCCTTTTTTTAAAAATTGACGGTTCGGTTACGGCAAAAAAATCCTTGGCTTTCGCCAAGGCAGGAAGGTGGCTGGTTAAGCCATATAATACCTACGACTCAGAAATGCTTCTTGAGTCTTAATCCCATGATACTAAACTTTCAGGAAAAAGTAAACGATTCGGAATTTTCTAAATCCATTTTCTCAGGATGCCTTTCCCCTCATTTGATCCGGCTGGCGTCAAGACCCGCCAAAAAAGCCCGGACCGTCATCTTCAGACTGTCTTCAATATCGTACGGAAGCCCGAAAGCGCGAATTTGCATAAGTGTTGCAAATCCATGCATAATGCTCCTCAAGCCCCTCACTGCATGAATGGCTGACACGTCGTCTAATTGGTAATCCTTTAACACCGAGAGGGCCAGGTTGACGATTCTCTCGCCGGCCTCTTCGATCCGTTTGTCATCATCCGCCGGTTTCAACAGAGTCGCTTCATACAGTCCGGGGCGGTTTCTGGCGAATGCAACATAAGCTCTGGCCATATTGCAGACAGCCTCGCCTTTTTCGGCATCCTGAACCGCTGTAGCCATTTCCTCATAAAAGCTCCTCAGTCCCAACACAGCCAGCTCTTTACGGATGCCGGCAAGACCTTCAACATGATTATATAAAGACGGCGGTCGCACATTCAGTTTTTTTGAAAGTGATGCCAATGTTACCGCGTGAATCCCTTCCTGGTCTGCCAATGACGCGGCTGTTTCCAATATTGTCTGCATGTTCAGCCCTATTCTCGGAGACATCTTTTTCACCCTTTCCTTTTCAGCGAAGCTTCAGCTTCCCCGATCGCCTTTTTCATGCCTTCCATTGGATCTATTGCCATGTTGCCGTGGCCTGTGGCAAGCACTTTAGGTTTGATGTCTAATAATTTCTTCGCGCTTTTTAAAGCTTCTTCCTTACTCCAAGTGGCAAGCGCGGGAAAAGGAAAAGAAAGCTTCAAACGTCCCGATACCGTGATCCCGCTTCTTGTGTGGTAAGCATCGCCTGCGATCAGAACCCCGTTTTTTTCATCAAAAAAAGACAGGCTTCCCGGCGTATGCCCCGGTGTTGCAATCACAAGCAATGATCCGACGCGGTCGCTGTCATACAAAAACTGATCCGGCTTTGTCCGGATGTTTTTCGGGACATCTCCCTTTATCGGTGTTTGTGCTTCGCCTTCCAAGAGCGATTTGTCCCCTCTCAACAAGCGCGAATCGCGTTCAGAAATCAAGACCTTTACACCGGGGATCGCTTGTTTGAGCGTATCAAGCGATCCAACATGATCGCCGTGTGCATGAGTCAGCACAATTCTTTTGATCGGTTTGCCAAGACCTTCAGCGGCCTCCATTATTCCTTTTTTACTTACGGGAAGTCCGGCATCGATAAGCGTTAAACCGTCTTTTTCCTCGGCCAAATAGCAATTGACGGGAAATATAGACGGAAAAAATGTCAGCTGGTAAATCGAATTATAGCGGGTCAGTCTCAAAAGCTCCACCTCTTTAAATAAAATAAAAAACTAATGGCGTTAGTTTCATTATAAAACTAATACCATTAGTTTTTCAAGACATTTATTTTTTAACGGCCACATATATGGTAACCTGAGCATTTCCTATATCGGCGGCCCTTTCATCGTAAACCTCGAAATCCCCGGTATACGTACGCAATCCTTTCTCTTTCCATGACCAAATCTCTTGCCACGTTTCAAAAACGACCTCTTCAAACCTTCCCCGCCTCGAAGTGAAGACGGCGTATAAGGAAGCCGGGAGAGTGATGACGTCCTGACCGTCCCTGCATTGTTCAGCAAACGTTCCGATGGAATACGAATATGTTCCGTGCTCGTCTGTTTCATACTGTGAATAAAGCGCGATGACCTCAGACTTTGGTGGAATGGCATTTTGCTTGCTGAACAATTCCCACATTGCCGCAATTTTGCCCTTCCCTGACGCTTCCTCCGCGTTGCTCGTTACAGTCGATATCCCGGTGAACCGTTTTTTGTCCAAATATTCAAAATGCGAAAAGCTCATGACCGCCTCTCCTTCCTGTTTATCAATGTTGATTTCCAGCGCTTCAGATGCGGCAATGTGCTTTCTAAGAGCCTCCTCGCTTCCTCCTCTGTCCTGCCTCCCTCTATTAAATGCGGCACGCATATCTTAATCATATCTTCAAGGGTTGCATCAGGCTGTTTAAACTCGCCATTCTTATAGCAATACATACAATAATCGCGGCTTTTACCGCCATCCTTTTCCGTGCCGCCCAGAGCCTCCCCTGCCATCGGCATAGAGCAGCTTTGACATACCAAAGTTTCCATGTTCATTCCTCCTTTACCTAGATCATATAAAATGTAATATGACAGCATTGTGTCAAGTTTTCAGAAATTGAGGTTACATTTTGTTCGATTCAGCCGCTTAATCAATCGCGGTCTTTTCCCCCTTCGCATTCCTTCAAAATCTCAATTTTAAAAATTGTATTATTCGTAAAACAAACGATTTCATTCCAGACTTCCTGTTTTTGATAAGCTTCCAAATAGCTGATTTACATATTCAAGATACAATTTCTATTACTTGGTTATGAAAGGGCAAGACACTGCAGATGATGGCAACGTTTTTCCTCATGTAAAAATAATGCTTTTTGGAGGATGTAGAGAGATGAAGAAATTAGCAGAATTGATATTGATGGCAGGCTTTCTACCGCAAATGCTTCAGCCTCCGGAAAGAATCATACATATAACGGAAAATCTAAGCATTTCAAGGCTGGTTCGGAAATTGGAGACGGCATCAAAGAGAAGACCAAAAACTGCTGTTTAAGGAGGAAGACGGGGCCGCGTCGTACTTGACGCACCGGCTGCTGACGGTTTACACATTTACGGAAATGTGAATATTAAAAATGTCGTTTGGAAGGTGCAGGCGAAAATGGACTGACGGCGGATGTACGCATCTTAAATCAGATAAAATTTTTCAAATCCATCACCCGAGTCCATTTCGGTAAAACACTTCACCGCTGATCAGGGAGGTAAGTTCAGTCGCCCCATCATAAACATGAAAGAAGTCATTTTCAAAACGGGCAGCTTTTCAAGTTCAGTGACGATGACAGACACGAAAATGATGTCGGAAAAACAAATGGGAGTTTTGGTTGAATGCACCCCCGGCTTCTTAGCAGGGGTGCTTCACGTTTTATATACATCTACAACCTGCTTCGCCAACTCTTTTACCTTTTGGCGGATGTGAGGAGGATGCAGGACTTCGATATGGGTGCCAAAGTGAAGCAAAAATCGAAATAGCCAGTCATCCTCCGGATATGTTACAGAGACGATGCACGTCCCATTTTTATATGCAAGGGATTCAGCGCCGAACCATTCCCTTGCCAAAGGCTCTCCGGACGGGTTGACGAGAAGCGTGATCTCCGTCATGTTGTCAGGCTGATGCCACGTTCTCTCCCATGGGAGCTCAGAGAGGTTGATTTCCCTTCTTTTATATGAATCAGAAAGAACGGTCACGTCTTTCATTCGAATCAGCTTAAAGAAACGGAACGCTTGCTTTTCAAGGCAAAAAGCATACAAATACCAATGGCCTGCCTTTAACACAAGGGTGTGGGGTTCTGTGAGCCGTTTGCCCGTTTGTCCTTTCTTGTTTGCATATATAAAAGATACGATATTTGAGCTGTCGATCGCTTGATTCAACAGCTGCATCTTTTCCTTTATGATCCTCTTTTCTCCCCATGGAGAAATATCGAAAAACCATTTTTCCGTTTTTTCCCGAAACTCATGCAGTTCTTCCTCTGATACGAGCTGGCGGATCTTCTGCAGGGCCGCCCCTTGATGAAACGATTCATAGGTCGATGAGACGCTTTCGAGCGCCGTCGAGATGGCAGCAAGCTCGTCAGCCGAAAGAAGCTTGTTTTCCAGACGGAACCGCTCCATTATGCTGATCCCGCCTCCTGCTCCCTGAGACGTAACGATCGGGATGCCGGCCTGATTGATCGTTTCAATATCCCGGTAAATCGTTCTGACAGACACCTCGAACATGTCGGCAAGCTCCTTCGCCTGAACCTGCCTTTTGCCGACGAGCAGAACGACAATCGCCAGAAGGCGGTCAATTTTCATAAGTACATCCTCCCGTTAGCCTCTCTTATTCTTCTACTATAGCACAGAAGCATTTTAGCATTAAATAACAAAAACAAGAACTCATGGCCTATTTTGAACTTGAAAATCGGATTTCACGGTACGATTTTTCAAGTTTGTACATATACTCGGTTAGAAGGGAGGTTGAAAGCATCGCCGTATATTTTGCGCAGTTTTTTGCCATTTGTCTGATCGTTTATATAAAAGTAAAGCGCTCCATCGGTTTTCAGCCATTAAAAAAAGCGCGGATGATATTCAGAATCGTTCTTTTTTCGGGAGTATTCATTACACTGTTGACGATGAGCTCCCTGCATCCGCTGTCATACCTTTACGATTTGATCGGCATTCTGCTCGGGCTATTGCTTACGATCTATGCGCTCAAGCATCTATCTATCGAGAACCGCGAGGGGGTGATCTATTTCCGGACTCATTTATGGGTTGAACTGATTGTCCTTTGCTTATTTTTATACCGTTTTCTATCGCGCCTTATCGAAATCAATCGCCTGCAAACGATTCAAAGCGGAGGATCTGCGTACGGAACGTTTTTTGCGCAGGATCCGGCCACAATGATCGGCTTTTTTGTACTTGCCGTTTATTATGTCGGCTTCTCTTTTTTTATTTTGAAAAAAGGAAAAGTTGCAGAAAACCGTTCAATATAAAAGGCAAACTCTAAAAGATTAGGGTTTGCCTTTTATCCTGTCAGTCATGCTGCGTATGATCGATCATTTGCTGAAGAACATCAAGCACGTGCTGATCCTCAGGCGAATAAAAAATAGAGGTTCCCGCTCTTCTCGATTTCACGAGGCGAAGATTTTTTAAAAATCTCAGCTGATGGGATACGGTTGACTGAAGAAGGCTCAGCTTTTCTGCAATTTCATTCACCGAATGCTCCCCCTGTGACAGCAGATGGAGAATTTTAATTCTCGTAGGATCTGAGAGCGCTTTAAACGTCTGTGAGACGAGAAATAAAGTTTCTTCATCTAATGCAAACAGATCTTGTTCTTCTTGTATGTCTTGATTTTGCTCTTTCATATTTTCACCTTTTCCGCACGTCATTTTCCCTTATTTATCATATACCAAAATACAGCGGATTGAAAAGTTTTCAGAACGATTCAGGTTACAGTCTAGCGCTGTATTTAACAGTATCACTTCAGCAGACTCACCGAAAGCGGTCGATGGCACTTGCGTCCCGTCCAACATGACGCACTGCTGCAGGTATCCCTCAAGTTAGCAGCGCTCCACCCTCCGAACGGTTTTCTGCGGCAGGGTCGCCTCCGTGCCGCCTAAAAAACTCCTTTGTGAAAAGGTCAACCCTAATCCGCTGCCTCCGGTTAAACGACTTCTTGATCCTTCACCGCGATATAAAAGTTCGAAAACGCGTTGCAGTCTTCCGCGGAGAAGCCCGGCCCCGTATCGCGCACTGCCAACTTTTATTGCAGCGAACCGTAATGTTACCTTGGGAAGATGGGTGTCTGGCAGCGTTATCCAATAAATTGTCCATGGTGCGCTCCAATAAGTGCGATTCGCCATTCAGGATGCAATCGTATGGCGGGCCGGCGGGATTGATATACTGTCATTCGCGCCGGCGGCGCCATGGTTTTTATATTGAATACCGCAAGTTGTCCATATATATTTTTTCCAATGGCATAAAAAGAACATCCAGGAAGCCCCGGATGCTAGATGCTTTTCTCCTCATAGACATGTTCCAGCTGTGAAAAAGGAATGTCTCCCGCCGCATAATCAACGGCGGCGCTCACGATTCGGTCAAATGCCTCGGCTGATATGCTCTGCTCTTTCAACAGCCGTTCATACCTTTCGATTTCTTCCTGCTGTCTTCTCAAATCGTCTTCTTTCCCGTCATAATCGGCTGCATTCATCGTTTCCATATTCCTCTTTACGGCTTCTACATATCCTTTTAATTCTTCCATATGTTACATTCTCCTCGCTTTTTGAAGATCAGTCAAAAGCATTTGCCTAACCGTGAGTTTTTATACGAAAAAAAGGCGTTTTATACGGTTGCTAGCATGGCAAAAAACATTTAAAATATGTCTTAATTTACAATTAACATCATAAGGAGTTTTATAAGTCATTGAAAAACGAAACTGCGCTTAAACGAAGCCTTACCCTCCTCCCGCTTGTCGTCATTGGGCTGGCATATATGGACCCGCTCGTCGTATTTGATTCATACGGGGTAGTTGCCCAAATGACAAAGGGACATGTTCCGGCGGCGTATATTTTCACGGTTGCCGCTTTACTATTGACCGCATTAAGCTATGGCAAAATGGTCAAAGCCTATCCGAAAGCCGGATCGGCTTATACGTATGCGTTTGAAAGCATCCATCCCCGCGCGGGATTTATCGCGGGCTGGACGATTATGCTCGATTATCTGTTTTTGCCAATGGTTAACTTCGCGATCGGCAGCGCCTATTTGTCAGCAGCCTTTCCAGAGGTTCCCCACGGCTTTTGGGTGATTCTGCTCGCTTCGGCGATCACGGCCGTCAATATTTTGGGCATCAAATTGACAGCGAGCATTACAGCCTTGTTTGTCACCTTCCAAGTGATCGTCGCTTTAACATTTGCGGGTTTTATGATCACAGGGCTTTCAAGCGGCCTCGGTTCAGGCGAACTTGTATCAGCGGCCCCGTTTTATCAGCCGGATATGGAGCCTTCCCTTATCGTCTCGGGGGCGACGATTTTATGTTTTTCGTTTTTGGGATTTGACGCAATTTCGACGATGTCAGAAGAGACGATTCAGCCGAAAAAGAATATTCCTCTGGCTATCTTCTTAACGGTAGCGATCGGAGGAATGCTGTTTACCGCCATCAGTTATTTGATGCAGCAAATCTATCCGCATTATGGAAGCTTCCGCCATGCCGATTCGGCATCGCTGGAAATTGCTTATTATGCGGGAGGCGCTTTTTTGCGTTCTTTCTTTTTGGCGGGCACTATGGTAGCGGTCATTTCTTCCTCCCTTTCGTCGCATGCGAGCGCTTCAAGGCTTTTGTACGCGATGGGCCGCGACAGCTCTTTGCCGAAGCGTTTCTTCGGATATATTCATCCGACACTGAAAACCCCGGTTTTTAATATCGTCTTTATCGGGCTGATTTCGCTGACGGCCATGATAGGAGAATTGGAGGTTATTTATTCGTTCATCAGTTTTGGCGCTTTGATCGGCTTTATATTTGTTCACCTGTCTGTCATTGCCCATTACTATATCCGCCGGAGGCAAAAAGGCGTTTTAAACACGCTGCGCTATTTGATCCTCCCTTTTTTAGGCGCCGCCTTTTGCGGCTGGCTGCTTTTGAGCATCAGCAAGAACGCGTTGATCATCGGCGCTGTCTGGCTGATTGCCGGATTTTTGTATTTCTGGTTCAGGGTTCGGTCACTTCCGGACATCACGCTTGGATTTGACAGAGATTATCATCAGAAGCGCTGATAAAATCGCTTGGTCTTAAGATCAAGATGTGTCATAATAAAAAGGCTGTGTACTGATTAGGGCTTTACAGAGGTGAAACCGTTGAAAAGAAAGAAATCAGGGTGTTTTGCCGGAGCTGGCTGTTTGTGTTTTTTTGTGCTCGTTCCCTTGATCCTGTTCTTGGCCCTCAACGGTCAGGAACAGCTGAAATGGCTTCCTCTTGACACTGAGACCAATATTATGGAGAGATTAACAGATTACAAGCCTCTTGTACAAAAAGAGCTTGAGAAAGAGGGACTGGAACAATACACCTCTCTCTTGTTAGGAATAATCTATCAAGAGTCGAAAGGCAGAGGCAAAGATCCGATGCAATCGTCAGAATCTCTCGGCTTGAAAAGAAATGAAATTAACGACCCGGAGACAAGCATCAAACAAGGTGTGCACCATTTTTCCGTTATGTACAAAACGGGACAGAGAAAAGGAGTCGATCTAGCAACGATCATCCAAAGCTACAATATGGGATCCGGCTACATCGATTACGTCTCAAAGCACGGCGGAAAACACACTGAGAAACTGGCAAAGGAATTTTCCGAAAAGCAAGTAAAAAAGAACCCCGATCTGTATAACTGCGGCGGAAATAAAAACAACTTCCGCTACCCTTACTGCTACGGGGATTACTCTTATACGGAAAAAGTAATGGAACGAACGAAAAAAGTGGAAGAAAGAATCAAAGGTTTAACACTTGGACAGTAAACCATTTACGGACTGGGCGTTTTTAAATCGGCGCCCGGTTCGCCTTTATGAACCAGCGAACATAAGCATCGCCTGCAAAATGCATGCCATGCTTTTTAAAGTCCGCACATGATGAGTGACTTTACTCCCCCGTCATCATGATAAAAATCCGCCCTCTTTCAACATCTCTTTTACTTCTTCTTTTGAGATTAAAAAGTCTTTTGAGCTTAATTTTTCCGTTTGCAGAGATCTGCAGCCGGCGTAATGTGTACTTAATTCCGGAATTTGGATCGAAGGCAGCACGACCGAAAGATCATCCGTCAGCGAAACGGCATGCTGGTGTTCGTGCCCGGAAATCAGCAGTTCATGAAGCTTTTCCCCAGGTCTTGCACCGCTTTCGACGATTGACGTATTATGGTCTCCGTATGTCTCGATTAAGACTTCCGCCATATCCAAAATTCTGCATGCAGGTGAATTCATGATGAAAATCTCCCCGCCTTTTCCTTGAACAGCTGCCTGTAATAAAAGCTGGATCGTTTTTTCTTTTGTTAAGAAGAAGCGGGTCATTCTTTTATCCGTGATACTTACTTCGTTCTTTTGCTTAATTTGATCTTTAAAAAGCTGAAGGACGCTTTCGCTGCTTCCGAGCACATTCCCTCCCCTGACGCAGATAAAGGCAGTGTCTGAATGTAAATGGTTGGCATAAATGATGAGCTTTTCGCCGATCGCTTTTGTCATGCCGTAGAAATTAACGGGATCAGCCGCTTTGTCAGTTGAAACATTGATTACTTTTTTTACGCCGTTTTCAATTGCTGCTTCGATGACGTTTTCGGTTCCCGTCACATTCGTTTTCAATGCTTCAAGCGGCTGTTCCTCGCAGACGGGCACATGCTTCAGCGCCGCTAAATGAAAGACGTAATCGACTCCTTTAAGCCCGGCGACCAGCGCTTTTCGATCGCGGATGTCCCCGATGAAAAACGAAAGCCTCGGATCTTCGATCAGCCTTCTCATCTGTACTTGTCTCTCTTCATTTCTAGAAAATACAATGATTTTTTTCGGATTTAAAGATAATAATTGAAGGATAAGCTCATGGCCCCATGAGCCTGTTCCCCCGGTAATGAAAACGACTTTATTCTCAAACATCCCTTTTCCTCCTTGAGTATACTTGAATGAAATATAGCTGGTTAAACGAGTGTGATTCCTTCAAACAGCTCTGACCATAAAGCATTATTGCCCTCCCATATTTCCGTATCAGGCAATTCTACAGCGCAAATTTTCTCAAGCGGCCAATCAATTTCGACAATGCCGGTGACGTCTGTATGACGCACGAAAAGGACGCTAAAGTCATGCTGAACCAATTCCGATAAAACGAGTTCAAGCTCCCGCGCCTCTTCAAGGCTTCCTTCCGTTCTGACGAAAAGAATGCGATTGCTCTCCGACATTTGTTCCATAAAGCGGTTGATCCTTCTGTTGTATTTTTCCATCACCTCAGGGTACGTCATTAAATCATCGAGTGTATTTTGATCTGCATCAAAATCGTGAACGGATTCAACACCATAATAGTCATCTCTTACATAGATCGTAGAACCTTCTTCTTTTTCACCGGTGTTATAGCCTAGCACCCTTAGATTTACTGGTCTCATAAAATCGGAAAACCGATTTCGAAGAAGGCGGTTGACGTCTGCCAAGGAATGAGACGTCATCCAGTCAATAGGACCTGCAAACGGCCTCAAATTATTTTTTCTAAGCTGGATGGCCGACAGACAAAGGTGCCCTAAGCTAAAAACGGCATCATATTGACCCTTCATTTCTTGCAAATTCATATTTCCAACTCCCCTTTCCTCCTGTTACACGGCTGCTTGTAATAGGAAATCGCGAAGCTGTCTCGTATGGTACTTTTTAGTATTGTATGCTTCATGATAGAGAAAGGTAAAAGACAACCACCTACTTTAGGAGGGTTTGGGATAAGGAGATTGAAAGCCGGAAAAATAAAAAGCCTCCGTTTTCAGAAGGCTGATTATTTTACGATTCGCTATTCTCGCCGTTTCTCTGAGCTTCTTTAAGCACATTTACCGTTTCAGGACTTGGTAGAGTATGATCTTCCGGCAGCGATTCTTTTAGCGTTTCCGCTATGTTGCGGTCGATATTTTTCATGGCAGTTACCGTTTCAGAAACGTTTGGCTGCGATTCAATGCTCTCTTCGACATTTTCTTGATTTATATTTTGTAAAGCGTCTGCCGCTTTGGAAACATTCGGCAACGATCCAGTGTTATTTCCCAATGTGTTCCCGTTCGCTCCGTTAGGAGAGTTTGCCGGAATAGAACCTTTTGTCAATGATCCAGTGCTATTACTTAAAGTATTTCCGTTTCCCCCGATAAAAGAGTTCGACGGCTGAGAATTTATCGGCGATGATTCGGTGTTATTTCCTAAAGCGTTACTGTTCGCCCCATTAAAAGAGTTTACCGGACTAGACACCGATGCAGGGTACAAAGATCCGCGATTTATACTAAGAGTGTCTGCCATGCCAGGAACTTGCGGCAATGAGCGAATGACCTGTTCTAACGCTGCACGATCCATCCCTTGGACAGCCGCCGTTTGAATGTCTTGTAAAATCCTGTTATTATTTTCTAAAATTTGATTGTTCATATGATCAAAGATGGAATGCAAATCTTGGATCAACGGTCTAAGGTTTTCATCAACCAAATCTAATTCTGATTCTTCTGTTGAAGCCTCTTCACTTTCCTGTGCACGCTGTTCAGCTAATTGAAACAGCAGATCCAAATACGTCGCCCACCACTCACCATCCAGCTCTTTATTGATGCTGTCGAGCAAATGATTAATAATTAACGTTTTCATTCAACATCACTCCTTGTGTCTGTAATCGTTTGATAAATATTTACAATCTTGTCAACGGCTTGATCCATATCCCAATGTTCTTTTGCAAACTCCCTTACGTTTACTCCCAATGTGCGTCTGAATTCGTCATCTCCCAACAACCGATCCAGATAGCTGCACAATGTTTCCGAATCCCCTTTAGGCGCTACAAGTCCCGTCACTTCATGTTCCACCATTTCCGGCAGCCCCCCGGCATCGGTGACAATCGCAGGCACCCCGGCTATTTGAGATTCAATTAATGATAAAGGCTGATTCTCCAACAGGCTCGGTAAAACATAAATGTCGGCGAGTGAAAGCAAATAAGGAATATCTTCGCGCTTTTTCAAAAAGACTACATCATCTTCCAGACCAAGCTCCCTGCTTTGAAGTCTGAGCGGGGCAAGCTTCTCTCCTTCACCTGCGATCCAGCATACCCAGTCTTCGCGGATATTCTTTAGTTCAGCAAGTGCAGCGATTAAATGGTGAACACCTTTAATTTCGGTAAGCCTTCCGGTGAACAGGATGACTTTTTTGTCTGTCACAGGAGTTTTGCTTCCTTCTGTTTCAAGCCTGTTTAAGAAACCATTGACGTCATAACCGTACTGGTAGACTTCGATTTGCTCTGCCGGCACTTGAAATTCGTCCGTCAGAATGTTCTTCAGCCAGTTGTTGGCAACGATCGTCTTCTGGGCGGACGTTGCACCCGTTTGTTCAAGATGATCATAGTAAGGTCTCGCCAGATAAGAGGTTGAAGATCTGTGAATCGTATTGAGCTGCTGCCTGATTTCGTGTGCGACACAGCCGTGAAGGGTCGTAACAAGCGGAATATCGTTTGGAAGCACTCTTTTCAGGCTCGTGCTTGACACAATATCCTGGGCGTGAACAATATCATACTTATCGAGCCCTAAATAAGCTGCACCAAGCTCATACGCATAACGCTGCTGTTCGGTATAACCGACCAGCTGATTTGCATAGATTTCCGGAAACAGGTCTTTGTTCACGACTGTTTTAATGAAAGGAAGCAGCTTTTCTTTGTCAATGCTTCGATTTTCATTTGCAACATGAACGATTTTGCTCTCTTTCCCATACCCAAGCAAATCTACTTCATGACCTAAAGACTCAAGTTTCTCTTTCAATTGGACCATGTATGTCCATACACCACCAACATGGGGAATATCCCAATAAGTAGCCAGAAGTATTTTCATAAGCATCTCCCTTTTTCTTTTCTATCCAATGCTCTAATTATTTATATTGGTCATGTTCACTTCTTGTGTAGTACGTTTATCTAATTTGGACGGATTAATTTCGAAAAAGGAATAGTTGGGGATAAAACAAAAAAAGCCGGTTGTCCGGCTTTTTTAATAGTAAGGGGAAATCAAGATATAAACGAGAACGCCCGTCAGGCTGACATACAGCCAAAGCGGCATCGTCCATCGTGCGATTTTGCGGTGGCGTTCAACCTGCATGCTGAGCCCCCTGAACAATGTAAACAAGGCAAGAGGAACGATAACGGCTGACAACACAATGTGCGTGATCAAGATAAAAAAGTAGATGGGCCTTATGATGCCTTGTCCTCCAAAATGGGTATCAGGCATCAGCGAATGATAGGTCAGATAAGACACAAGGAAGATTGCCGTCGTTGTAAAAGCGGCAAAAACAAACCGTTTATGGGCTTTAATATTTTTCTGCTTGATCATGATAAGCGCCGCAACCAGAAAAATAAAAGTAAAACTATTACAGACGGCGTTAAGCAGCGGCAAGAACGTCAGATCCAAATGGCTGAACTTGTCGCCTTTCGGGAGGAAAAACAGCAATGCGATGACACCGTTGATGATGATCGTCAGCGCAACAACGATGCCTGTAAAATTTTTATTCTTTTCTTTATGAGTCATATGCAATAATCTCTCCTATTTGTCCAAGCTATCAAAATCGTATTCAATCTTACGGGTATTGTCAACGTTTTCGCATCGTTCGTCAGAAATTAGACATAGAAAACGCAAAAATTCCCTCCGGTCGAAACCCGGAGGGAATTTGTCGGACTTAGAAATTCAGTGCATCGTTTGCCATTAGGTTTTGCGCTTCTTCTTCTGTCACGATATCAGATTTTTTCGGTTTATGGCTGAATGTCACTTCACCGTCAATTTCTTTAAAAGAAGAATCAGTCGTAATGGCGATTGATTTAGGGAAATCCTTTATGTCAAAGTCGATGGACACATCGGCTTTTTGAGAAAGGATATTTTTCTTGTCATCAAGGGTTGTTGTCACATTGTACTTTTTGAAAGTCAAATCTTTCAAGCCGTCTTTTACATTGTTCAAATCATCTTTAGACAACGTTTTTTCTGAAGCATCGCCGATGATTTTGATGACGTTCATCACGACTTGTTTCACTTCTTCGTCTTTCAGGCTGAATGTGATTTTTTCTGATGCGCCTTTTTCTTTTTCTTTATCAGTCAAATCTTCTGTTTTAAACTGGTCTGCGGACAGGTTATCCGCGCCTTTTTGGATGGAATCCATCAGTTTCTTTTGAATGTCTTCCGCCTCTTTTGATGATGACTGATCGTCTTCAAGCGGGAATTCCAAATACTTTCCTTTCAGACTGTCAAAGTTCATTCCCGTTGTTCCAAGGAACAATCCGAAATTGTCTAAGACGCTGTCAAGCTTGATGTACCCAACTTGTTTTTTCTCATCCATAAACACCGGAACATCGAAATTCATCGTCATGTTTTGGACTTTCATTTGGCCTTTTAGCACGACTTCAGACTGTTTTGTCTTCGAATCTGTTTTTCCGCTGACCGTTAATTTTAGATTGTTCAACACTTCGGCAATCTGCTTATCTTCCGCACCCATATTGGACGCATCAACTTTCAGGCCGATATCAGCTGAAAAATCGTACTTTTCTGCTTCGGCTAACTTTTTGTAAGCGGCCGCGTACGATCCTTTTGGATCAGCTTGCTGGCATGCAGCTAATGCAAGTACAAAAGCCGAAATAATCAAAAATAAAAACCAGTTTCTCTTCTTCAAATCGAACGCTCCTTTTGTCATGGTTTTTCTGGGCTCAGACAAAATATGTACCAGATGACATAAGCATTCTATCACAAAAAAGGGAAAGGAAGTTGAAAAATTTGCTTAACATTACATTAAAACTTATTTTGGAAATAGATTCACAAATTGAATTTTTTTACAAGATTGGATTTCAGTGATGAATATTATAAAAAACATTTCAACACTGCTGATGATATGGTTAAATGGAATTAAACCAAGCAAAAGGATGTTGTATATGTTTCCTTCAAAATTAAAAGCCGGAGACCTCTTAAGAATCGTTGCTCCTTCTAGGAGTATGTCCCTTTTAGAAAAAGAGCAAGCGGAAAGGGCAACGCGCGTGTTAGAACAGATCGGGTTTCGAATTTCGGTTTCGGCCCATGCCGATGAACTCGATGCATGTTCTTCATCAAGCATTGAATCAAGAGTCAGCGACCTTCACGAAGCCTTCTTAGACCCGGACGTAAAAGGGATTCTGACAGTGCTCGGAGGCTACAACAGCAATCAGCTTCTTTCCTATTTGGACTATGAATTGATCAAGTCCCATCCAAAGATGTTCTGCGGTTTTTCGGACATTACGGCTCTCGCCTCCGCAATTTATAAAAAGACGGGCATTGTGACCTATTCCGGCCCTCATTTTTCTAGCTTTTCTATGAAACAGGGGTTAGAGTATACAAAAGATTATTTTGTGAAATGCTGTCTGTCGGAAGAACCGTACGAAATCGAACCGTCTAACTTCTGGTGCGAGGAGATTGCGGAAGAGCGTCCCTATCCAAATCGCGGTCCGGTCATCTTAAACGAAGGAACTGCGGAAGGCAGGATGCTCGGGGGAAACTTATGTACGCTGAATCTTCTTCAGGGAACGGAATATTTCCCTGACATAAAAGATGCCGTATTATTTTTGGAAGATGATTTTGAATCTTCGGCCGCTTTTTTCGACCGCGATTTGCAATCGTTGCTCCACCTTCCGGATTTCTCATTTGTCAAAGCTGTTGTTATCGGCCGCTTTCAGAAAAAATCAGGCGTACCGATCGACCTTCTCAAAACGATCATTCAAACAAAAAAAGAGCTTTCATCGATTCCGGTCATCGCCAATATGGATTTCGGCCATACGACTCCATTTTTTACGTTTCCCATAGGAGGAAGGTGCCGGATAAAAGCGCTAAACGGCAAGGTCCGTCTCACCATCACGGAGCATTAACAGGCAGAGGAACTGCGATTTCCTCTGCCTGATTACGGGTGAGCTGACTTGCAGGCCGCTGCCGCAGGAAGACATTGTGTTAAAATTCAGGAAGTTCAGCAACCCGCAGCGCCTAAAATAGAGTATACATATGTATCATGCAAAACGCCGTTTTGATACATATAATTTCTTAATACTCCTTCTTTTTGAAAACCCAATTTTGTTAATACCTGATTAGACCCTTCATTTTGAATAAAAACAACCGCACCAATACGAGTTAATCCCATATCTCCAGATCCATACTCTACAATTCTAGCAATCGCTTCTGTTGCATAGCCTTTTCTCCAATATTTAGGATTCAATTCATATCCTATTTCCGCCCGTTTATGTTTAGGCGACCAAGCATTAAATCCAATTGTGCCGATTAGTTTTTCTTCTCCTTTTATTTGAATTCCCCATCTAATTCCCCTGTTTTCAACATAATTCTGCTTAAAAAGAGCAATTAAATGTCTTGCTTGCTCTTTGGTTTCAAATGTATCTTGTCCATAATAGCGGGTAACTTTTTCATTGGAAAAACAATCGAATACGCTTTCTGTATCCAGATCAGTTATTTCTCTTAATACAAGCCTATCTGTTTCAATCTCCGGAAACATATTTGCCCTCCTTACCAGCATTCTTTCGTAAGTATTCTATAAGGCAAAACTATTTTCCTTGCCATGCTTCTTCAATATATTCCAGAAAGCTGGATGAGCGGGGATGCCGCTTTTCAAGCATTTTTATGCACGGATGAATTTCGGGCGCAGAGATCGGTTAAACTATTTCCGGATTTGGAGGTGATTCGATTGAACAGAATGTTAAAAAGCTTGCTGCCGCTTCTAGCCCTGTTCTTGCCTCATGCGGTAACAGCTAAGGCCCAGACTACGGCCCAGATATCCTATCCATGCAGCGTCGTTCTTCATCCGGTCAGGGTTATACCCAATGCTCTAGGAACCGCTTTAATTGCAAAAGTTAAAAAACCGTATACAGATATGCCGACGAGTCCTGTGAGAGAACGACAGAGCATTGGCATCTATGCTGATTGGATGCCTCCTCCTTCTTCATTCGGAGATTACGACCGATACGAAGGGTTGGCCCAAATACCCGGGGAAATCAGTTGGCGGTTTAAGATGTATTCCGTTAATGAAGATATGCCAAGCTGGGCCGGGGGAGCTCCCTGGTCAGGAAAATTTGACCAAATATCTTCAGAGCTTCCTGTGAATACACGGGTCGAGATACGCCTTTCCAACTCGAAAATGAATAGATTAGGTCCTGCTATTTTGCAAAACACCTTATCCGGATGCCGTAAATAGCAGGTTGATTCCCGCGAACGGCGAAACAACTTTGCGTTCGCCGAACCGCTGCCTCCAGATACATTGCAGCTGTCGGCCATCCGGGCGGCTCATAATTTTAAAAACAGCACAACGCCAGCTTCCGGTGTTTTTCTCCCGACGCGTTGCTAAGATGGACCGGAATGTCTGGCGTTTTCGCATGAATCAGCAGCTGAACGTTTGTCCCCCCGGGGCCTATATTGCTTTCAGGAAAAGCTTACACAATACTTTCGGCCGCTTATTCCTGGTGGATAAACAGATATTTTTCAGGGCTGGACAGAACAGAAAACATCACCGTGAAAACCTTCCATCCCCGGATCGGACTTCCGCATCTAAACTTCGACACTTCTCCTTTATGTAAAGCAAACTTCAATAATTGGCTTATGCACCAATCAGCTTTCACTTGAATAAAATGTTCGCCAGGCTGCAAATCAATTCGCGCCCTTACTCCATCTTTGATTTTTCCCATCTCAGCACCGTCAATCAACACAGAAAAATTTCTCATTTTATTGATATACTGCGATGTTCTGCTAATTTCAATGCAGGCCGCCCCACTATGCGTGCCTGCCGCGAACCTCTACGGCTCGATGGATTTGCATCACTTCTCGTTTACACATATTGACTCAGTTTGTTAAAGAGAATAGTGACAGTTCGGCTGTTGATGTATCCTTTTTCTCAAGCTTCAAGATTCAACGTATTTGTTCAATTTTCCTAATACACCTTTACTTGTTATTTCGATAAAAGCAAGTAGCGGCTACCTGCTTTTGAGGTAATACATATAGCAAGCCAATAGGGAATGACATTCCCTCCTTTAGTCCGCCGCTTAAACCCGTATCAATCGTCTGGCTAACAATTGATAGGTTGCGCACTAAACTATTCAGGGGGCTGTAATTTGTTAAATATGGTGCAATGAAATGATCGATATCACTGTTAGTGAGGATCTGTGCTGCTTGTTCATGAACATAAAAAAAGACACTGACCATCAACTATGTTCAGTGTCAAGGCGAAAATCGCTCTTTATTTTAATACTTTTACTTTAACGGTTTTGACGCCCCAATTTCTTGCGTCAGATTTGCTTGGAACAAATACGTCAATTTTGTTTCCTTTAATGGCTCCGCCGGTATCTCCCGCAGTCGCTACACCATAGCCTTCAACGTGAACTTTTGAGCCCAGAGGAATCACGTTAGGATCGACGGCGATGACTTTGGCGTTCTTGTTGGCTTTCAAATTGATTCCTGTAGCTGTGATACCGGACATTCCGCCGTCATTAGCAGTATAAGCCGTTGCAGTAACTGTCAGCTCTTTTACCGCGTTTTGAGATGTATTTGATTGAGAAACTGTTTCTTTTTTAGCGGCCGGTTTTTGAACTGGTTCAGCCGGTTTTTGAGCTGGCTCAGCCTGTTCGGTTTTCGGTTTATGTTGAACCGCAGTTTTGGTTTCCGCAGCTTTTACTTCAGTCTGAACAGTTGCCTGCCCATCGACAGCAATTGTTGTATTCGGATAAATTATATCTGATTTGATGTCGTTCCAATTTTTGAGATCATTCACTGTAACGCCGAATTTTTGGGCGATTTTCCAGAGTGTGTCTCCCGCTTTAATTGTATATTGTTTCTTTTCTGTTGTTTTTTCTGAAACGTTCAGCTTCTGGCCTGGAATAATAACATCAGAAGCAAGCTGGTTCCAATCTTTTAGATCCTTCAGGCTGACACCTTGTTTCTGCGAGATTCCCCAAAGTGTATCACCTTTTTGGACTGTTACTTCTTTTGCAGAGGCACTCGCTCCGAATGCAGTTGACGACAGCGCCGCAACCGCAACAAAGGACATAAACGTCTTCTTCATAAGTAAATCCTCCCTTGTTAGCTTTTTATTGTCCGGCTAACAGGAGCAATCGTAACATATGAAAATGTCAATTCAATAACAAAACAATTTGTTTTTGATTACAGTTCTTTTACAAGAAACATTTTCCACGCCTGTCTAAGTCGTTATAAACCCAGTCATATCAACGGTTCTCCCGATCTTTCACTTTTCTAATAAAGAGATTTACCAAATACATTTTTATCATTCATTTTCGGCTTTATAGGCTTTTAGCTCCTGTAAAAATAAAGCGCCGTATTTTTGTCTTTTCTGCTCCCCTACTCCTTTGACATCCATTAATTCATCCTCGGTCAACGGCATTTTGCCGCTCATCTCCTTCAATGTTTCATCAGAAAAAACGACGAATGGAGGCACTCCCTGCTCCTGTGCAAGCTTGCGGCGCAGCGTTCTTAAACGCTCGAACAACCGGTCATCCTGAACAATTTGGGCGGTTTTCATCTTTTCTTTTCGGGTGACCTCTTCCCTTCCAAGCAATACGTTCCGCCCCTTATTTGTCACAAAAAGAACGGGGTATGTTCCGTCAGACATCCTTATGTATTCATCGGCAATCAAAAATTCTATAAAATCGCTGATCTCAAGAATGGTCTGATGCTTTAAAATACCGTACGTCGATAAATGCTGAAAGCCGTTTTCGATGACTTTTTTATTTTTAGACCCAGAAAGAACCTGTGCGACCATAGTTTTCCCGAACCTTTCGCCCATTCTCATCATGCAGGATAATACCATCTGCGCTTCTTTTGTGACGTCTGTTGCGTTTCTCGTATCAAGGCAGCTGCCGCACCTCCCGCAGTCTTCGGTCTGTTTTTCGCCGAAGTAACCGAGAATGAACCGTTCAAGACAGCCTTCTGTATGGCAAAAATCAACCATCTGTCTCAGCTTTTTCATTTCCTGCGCCTGCATGTCTTCATCGTCTGTAGACTGCTCGATTAAAAAACGCTGCAGCCGGATATCCTGAGGTGAAAACAACAGAATGCACTCACTGTCAAGACCGTCGCGTCCGGCGCGTCCCGCTTCCTGATAATAGCTCTCCATGTTCTTTGGGATCTGATAGTGGATTACATACCTGATATTTGTTTTATTGATGCCCATTCCGAATGCGGAAGTGGCTGCCATTACGCTGATGCTGTCATTTAAAAAAAGGTCCTGCTGGCGCTCCCGCTCTTCATCATTCATTCCTCCGTGGTAGCACCCGGCGGCTATCCCTTTTTTCAAGAGATTTCCGGAAATTCTTTCAGCCTCGCGTCTAGTCGCAGTATAAATAATCCCCGCTTCAGAGCGGTTTTTTTCGATATAGCATTCGATGAACCGGTCCCTGTTTTCACCTTTTACGATTTTAAACGTCAGATTGTCTCTGGAAAATCCGGTGTAAACGGTGTTTTCTTTTTGGATGCCGAGCTGTTCGCAAATATCTTCATGAACTTCAGGCGTTGCGGTCGCCGTTAGTGCAAGCACGACGGGACGGCTTACGAGCGAGCCTAAAAAGCTTTCAATATTCCTGTAGCTCGGCCTGAAATCGTGCCCCCACTGCGAGATACAGTGGGCTTCATCTATCGCCGCAAGCGGAATATGAAGATTGGAAATCACACGGATGAATTCCGGGGAAGTTAAGCGCTCCGGTGTGACGTAAAACAGCTTGTACCCGCCCTCTCTTAAGATGGAAAGACGTTCCTCAACCTTGCGGGTATCGAGTGAGCTGTTGACGTATGAAGCTTTGATCCCAAGCTCGTTTAAGGCATCCACCTGGTCTTTCATCAGTGAAATTAAAGGGGAGATCACCAGTGTCGTACCTTCCAAAAGCAGAGCGGGAATCTGATAGCAAATCGATTTGCCTCCCCCTGTCGGCATAATGCACGCCGTATCCCGCTCTTCTAAAACGGATTGAATGGCTTCCCGCTGTCCCGGCCGCAATGACGGATAGCCAAAATAACGCTGTAATAATGATTCGGCTTTCTCTAACATTCAACTGAAAACCTCTCTTTTGCTAGTCTTCTTCATGTGCCTCCATCATATCATATTTGTGACGGCAGATAATCATCCTGGGAAAAATCGCAAAATGAAGAACGAAAAAGATATTTTAAAAGGTTGAAGCCATTTTACTCGCTGATCTGAGGGTTTCAGCTGCTTCGCTGCAAAGGCTTCTGTATTCTAAAGCACTGTCGGAACTGATCTCGCCTGTAGCCATAAATCTCAAATTCCACAGCTCTCTTAATTCCGACACCGCTTCTTTCGTGATCCCTCCTTGTTCATAAAGCGTATCGATGACATGCAGCACACCCTGACTGCCGGAATCCGATTCCAGTCTTTTGGCGGCCTCACGCAGCGCCTCCTCAACCTCGGCCCATGCGCTTTCGACCACGGCTTGCGGCGGATTATCGGCCTTTATCGACACCAGAGCACGGTTTCTTTTGCCGCGTGCCGAAGCCAGCGCCTGAACACGCATGCCGAATTCCAATTCGAAATCTTTATATTTTAATTTGATAAGTTCCTTCAGCCGTTCGGATACAGGTTCCTTTAAGAGCCATACGATCGTTGCCAATGTAACGGGCCACGCTAACGACTGGACCATCGAAGATACAAACTCAAGCCAATCCATGAATCAGCCTCCCATATCGTTTTTTTTTAAAAACAGACGAAATTTTGCGAAAGAAGAAAAAGAATACGGAGTGTTTTGCATGTGGATCTTCATTGTACTGCTCATCATGTTGACCGGATTCTCCGGAACGATGATCACGATACTGAGAACAATGGTGAAACAAAACAATAGAATCATTGAGTTGTTGGAGGAAAAAATGAAACGGCCGGATGAGAAAAGGCGCTAGACGGTACATTTGCGAGATCTGACTGCTGTTTCAGCAAGTCCGCCAGCGCTTTTCCAAATCTATACTATCATGCCGCATCAAAAAATTGAATATTCAAACGATTAAATGTGAATTAAGACCTCCCTTCATTCAACCGATATTACATGGTAAGGAGGTGGTTTTGTTGGATATCGCAGCTTTATCGGTGGCTATGAGTCAATCCTCGCTGGCCCAAAACGTGAATATTTCACTAACGAAAACAGCTATGGATACCGCCAAGCAAAATGCGGAACAATTGATCGACGCAATACAAGCGCCCCACCCTGTTTCAGGACATCATATTGATCTGAAAGGCTAAGGTGGAAAAGCATGCATTCAGTCAGGCTGGATGCACGCTTTCTTCTGAAAAACGAAAAAAATTGGATTTTCCCCCTTTATTTTTTCATTGCTTTATACTATAATATTGTTCTGTGTCCCAGTAGCTCAGGTGGATAGAGCAACAGCCTCCTAAGCTGTGTGTCGGGAGTTCGAATCTCTCCTGGGACGTATTCAAAGATGAGAGTCAAATCCTTGGTATTTAAGGGTTTGGCTTTTTTTATTTGTGATTTCGGTCGGGTTATCATGGATCTTTGATCATTTTGGCAGCGGATTTATTTCAGAAAGTAAATAAATTACTCGTTTTAAACAACATTTTTCGAGAACAATTGTTTCCATTCGATTTTTTATCCCCATAAGTTTTTTATAAGCGCTGCTTCTTTTTTTTTCATTTTTTAACGAACGCTACCCTGTCAAAGTAGTTAATGCTTCTAAACAAATATATTCGATTCCGATAACCTCCTTTACTTCATTGTTGTTTTCCTTTAAGGAGAAGTTCACACATCTTTCATTGGTTAACTTTCCGTTTCACAAACTCTCCACACGTTTCAAATATTTAACATGCTAAACTAGACTTGAAAGCAAAATGAAAACCCAGGAGGGTAAATGATGAAAAAACTTATTAAAAGTTTATTGGCATTATCATTGATTTTAGGAATCGTCATTTCTCCGGCTCTTGCTCTTAACGCCCCTGCCAAAGCAGCGTCAGTCAAATCTTACGGTGTAACCTACACTACAATGAAGGTTGGCGATTCTAACGTATTTATGGGAGGAGACCGGTATCAAGTCCTCAATGGTCAGGGCGTTCTTGAGATTAATCAATATGGTATGGTTACAGCCATAGGTCCTGGTAAAGCGACTGTTGTTGTTTATAAAAACGGTGTTATTTATTGGGTGCATTATGTAACTGTTGTCAGATGATTAAGAACGGATTATCTGCTCTTCAGGCTGTCATATTTTTTCGATGGCCTGAAGAGCGCCAGTAAATAGTGAGAATCGATTTTTTTGCTGGGCACACTTTTGCTGAAATATTCTTTTAAAAACGGTCCACACCAAAGAAGCTCCCTTTGCCACCAATCGTCTGATCCGGGATATACTCACTTAAGTGAGTATATAAAAACAGCATCTTACAGCGACAGGCTCAATGTTTCAATACACAAGTGAAAACGATTCCCCATGCAAGCGGGATCCTGCCGCTTGCGTTCCCCACGCTCAATACTGTGAAGCTGACAAACATCATCATCGATATATCTGGGTGCACACTTGATAAGGAATAAGTTCGTCTCCCATTCCGATTATTAAAAAAGCGGCCGTCAATCTGCTGCAAAAACCATATGCAAAAGATCATCGACGGCAGGCTCTCCGTCTTGGACTCAGGTATACGTTCGTTTTCTTGTATCTTTCGTATAACAAAGCGTAAAAGAAAAAGCCCCCCATTTTATCAGATTTTCCTTGGATTTGAACATAAAAAAACCCTAAAAGGCAATAGCCAATCAGGGTTAAAAATAAATATTATTTACTCAAAGTCTTCAAACTAACAATTGAAAAATTGTACTTTTTCATCGAAAAAGACTGTATCTACATCATTAACATCAGAAACGGCAGAAACATTCCCTTTATCCCAATACCATTTGTTAGATATAGATGCGAGTATTGCTTCTGCTTTTTTTATATCAAGAATACTTGGCATTTCTATAGAACATACAATCTTAAACCAACCACCGATTTTCCAATAAGGTTCGTCCTTGTCGTAACATCCGTTAATATCAATACTTTTCTTCCTAGCTTCTATCTCTAATAATCCTCTCCTCATTCAAATCTCCTCTATTCACCTTCTCTTTCAAGCATTTTAAGATTAACACTCCCTCTTTGCTGCTCAAAAAGTTAAAAAACGCCTTGTCGCTACAGTCTTTTATTTGCTTCTATCACCTCATTAAGATAACTGCATTCTTCAGTTTCAATACAATATGATAAACAAAAAGAGATGATCATTTGTGATCATCTCCGCACAATATTTTTCCATACTGAAAGTAAGTTGTTCTTCTTAGCGGCCGTATAGTCAGTATCTAATTTTAATTCAAACTTTTCATTCATGTATCTCGGTATTATATGAAAATGTAGATGTTTAATATCTTGTTGAGCAAAATGTCCGTTATCCGATAGTATAGTATAATCTTTACAAATACCTGAGTTAATTAAAATTTGAGGTACATTTATAAGAGAATTCATTAAAGCATTTGAAAGTGACGGATCGTTTATTTGATCTAATCTTTCAATATGAAGATTAGGGATAATTAGTGTATGACCACATGATATAGGATTTATATCGAGAAATGCTGTTACAAAGTCATTTTTGTATATCTCAAAACAAGAAACTTTTTGACTAACTATATCACAAAATATACATTTGTCCATCTCATACTTCATACTTTGTTAAGTGACCCTCTCTTTCTGACATTGTTTTCGCACATAACAAAAAATAAAACTCTCAACACCTTCAAATCGAATGTATGCTCCCTATGCATTATACATTTTTAACCGATTTCTAAACAAAAAACCCTCATTCAGAAAGGACTTTCATCACTGTCATTCCCTGTTTCTTTTTTAATAACATAACGACCACGGTATATCTTTTCTACTTCAGGGTAATGCTTCATTAATCCCTTCATAAAAGTCGTCATATTGTGGATCGACATTCCTGTTTCTTTTTGAATCTCATAACATCGTATTTCACCTTTATGATTCCTTAAAATCTTTAATGATGCCACACGAAGTTTTGAGTTTTCGCCCCAGGCTTAGTTTTCTTCTAGGATTTGAGGAAGACACAACTGGCGGATTTGTTTTCTCTGGTTTGTTTTTTAAAAGGACTGCCGTTTTAATTTGCTAACTCTAATAAGGATTTTTTGTGGATCATGTTTGCATCGGTTACTTCGACTGGATTGTTTTGATTATCTAATTCACGCAGCTTTGAATAAATTTCATTGCGCTCTTCCCGTTGTTGACGCAGCAAATTAATCTCAGCATCATTAAGTTACTCAAGCCTTAAACGTAATGTAAACATAACCCTATCTCCTAAAAAACATTATTTGATTATAGTTTATAGGACTTCATATGTTTAACAATTGATTTTTAATTAATTTCAAACAACAAATTCTTTTTAGAAAAACCTCCCCTATAGCATCCAAAACTCGGCTTCGATCCCATTCTTTTGGGAAAAAGGTTGATATTCCAATTTTTTTAACCCCATCAACTTCAATTTCTGCCTTATAGACACCATTTTTATCAGGCTTAGTTTCAGTGCCAGGTATAATCTTCCCTCCACCCATCATACTTTCATGATGATAGCCTACAGCTTTTCCACGCCTATTTATTTCCCCATGATAAATGTGTGTATCATGGTACCTAAATTGTATTTCCTGTTACCTTTAGTTAAATCAGAGACTTTCTTTGCAAACTGAATAAACTTTTCTTTTATCTTCTCACCATTGAGCACATTATAAGGAACTTTCCCTATTCCTGCAAACTCGACCTGCGGCTCAAAAGGATTGTGCATTTGAATCCCTTTTTTAGTTTGAATAATAAAAACCTTGAGTAGCAACTGCCTTTCAAGGTTTTTTTTGAAATGAATTAAATTTTTGGAACATCAACCACATGTCCTGGTGACTGTATTATAAAGCAACTCTTCGAGGAAATTAATATTTTTCTTATCCATTACTTTATTACCTCCTAACACACATACTACATAACTTTGTTTGACATGGTTTAGGTCTGATCAATCTCATCCACAGTCCATAAGAAAAAGCTCTCTTTCCAGAGAGCCTTTGTACCCCTTTAAAATTTCTTTCAGAATAATATGCAGTTTATGACCAACATCTTTCGGACAAACCACCAAAACACTTATCTAATTTATGGGAGGTGTATTTTAAATATCAGCAAGGAATTTTTTTCTCAAAGACTCAATCATATCAATTTCACCATTATAATCTACGTTATTAACATAAGATTCATTCATTTTTTCAAAAAAATAGTCCGCCCCTTCAATTAATGCAAGAAGGAAGTCTCTTTTAGGTACGGCAGCTTTAACTTGAGTAGGAGCATCTAATTCAAAAAGTAATAAATCATTAGATAATGATCGCATACTTAAACGTAACGGCTGATCTGGAAAGTAAGTTTCACCATATCCTGTATTCAAAACATTCTCGATTACATTTAATAAATATGCCCACAAATCATCAACTAAATCCCATGTGGTTACATCCATCAAAATTTGATCATTAAATTTTATTATTATTGCGCCTTCAAGATAGTCAAAATCCAATATATGTTCAATACTTTTTAAATCATTCATGTTATTAATATCTACAAAATAATCATTTTGCTTTGATTTCAATATCGATAAATCAGTAATTGTTTTATCTGGTCTACGAATTAATGTATTAATATAAAACAAAATTTTCACCTACTCTACTGGATAGAATTGACCTATTCGTCCTTTTTTAAAACCAACTACATATTTTACTCCGTTATACGTTCCTGTTATTTGCTGCTTACCTGTTGTTCCCCTAAAGTCTTTTTCAGTCAAAACCCCTCGGTTTTGTTTTAAAATAGATTCTATAGCGTTAGCTATCTCTTCTATAGACAAATCCTTCTTGAAAAAAGACTGTGTGGTTTTAACTGATCCGTCCCAATATTCAGGATGATGTCTTTCCAAAATATGCTTCATCCCTTTTTTATCTAGTAAGAACCGTTGATTTCCAAATGTCATTTTTCTGCTTTTGAAACTAGACAAGGCATTAACGACTTTTTCGGAAGTAGCTTTATTTATTCTGATATCGCCTTTCTCAACATCAGCAAGTTCCCTTATACGCCGAATAAGGTTGTCTCTAAAGTTTTCACCATCAATAGCATTATAAGGTACTTTCCCCCCACCAGCCAACTGAACTTGAGGTGCAAAAGGATTGTGCATTTGAATCCCTTTTACTTTGGAAGCGACCCTTTGCATCGATTTTTTAAAAGACGCTACGCTTTTTTCCACAGCCTCTTTCGAAGCTTTAATCGTTTTGTTCGCTACTTTTTTAGAAGCTTTACTCGCTTTGGCTGTGACCTGTCCAACCTTCCCCGCTTTGGCCACTTTTCCTACTTTGTCAACGCCTTTTGAACTAACAATCGATGTACCGACCATTCCAACGGCATAGCTAAACCATCTAGCTTGGGTATAAGAATCGCCATTGACTACATCTCGCTCGTAAGACTCTTCAATCCCCTGTTTCATAATATTAAATACTTTTACGGGATGATGAATCGTATAATTAATGCCCTCAATCGTTTCGTCTGGGTGAGCGATCATGTCCCATATGCCTACAGCAGTATCGACAACTGCATTTTTGATTCCTTCAGCACTTCCTTTAATGGCGTTGCCAAAATTACGAGAGCCTTCAATTCCATTGAAATACCGTTGTTGCCAAGGGGAAAGATTTTCATATCCAATTTCCTTGGCAATCTCATAAAACTCTGAAGCTGTTGAAAAGTCATAATCATCAAGCTTCTTCTTTAACTTGGAAATTTTGATATCATGTTCACTAACTTCGCTAATCTCTTTTTCAAGCTTTGATCTCTTATCAAGCTTATCCAACATGACTCCCATCGCTGTCTCTTGATTCCCGCTCAAAGCATCCAACTCATCCGGTTTTAAAATCGATCCTTTTTGATAGGCGGCAATCTCAATTTTAGGCCCCGTATACATTTTTTCAAGTCTTTTTATGTATTGTTGCATCGTCTCAAGATCGTTTTCAGCAGTTTTGAGGGCGCTTGTTTGTTCCCTGTCAAACGTATGCAGCTTTTCAATCGTCTGATTGATGTCAGTCAATGCTTTTCTATTCTGCTCATGAAATTCGTTGTCATTTAAATCTGGCAGATCGACAATAAGGCTGACTTTTGAAATCGCGGCATTGGCTTTGGACACCAAATGTTTCGTTGTTCGATCAGCCGCGTTCAAACCTTGCTCCAATTCGTGATCGAGAAAGGATTGCGAAATATATCCGTTGTGATTCGGCTCCAAGGAATTCAATGCATTTTTAATTTTTTCAATGCCGATTCGTATTCGTCAATGAAAGTTTCGTAGAACTGAAGAAACGGAGTGTGGCATTCTTCGTAGAAAGCACGAATCACGTCTCCCCCTTTTCCTTTTAAAGCATCGTCAAGGGATGTGATGGCTTCAACGCTTTTTTTGATTTTAGCCATTTCATCTGATTGCTTTTTTAACTGTTCCAGCGTATGGTCAATTGCTTTGTGCAACGCCTGAACGTCTAAAGTTTTCATGACATTCTCCTCTAATACTAAAGTTACAATCAGTATAGAGTTTACCACTTTATAGAAGGGAATTGGTGGATAAATCCTGCTTATCCATGAAAATGAATCTTAGTGATTAGGCCTTTAAACCCACAAGAAGGAAGGGAAATAGCCCGGCTTGCATAAGTAAATCCAAGAAGATTCCGCCCTTAGGCTTTAAAATATTGTATCAATTACTGTATCCCAAGCTGTTGAAGTAGGATCAATGATTTTAAAATGTTCCACATCTGGCAGCACAACTAAGCTTATATTGCTGCCCATTTCTATTGCCTTTGAATAGTAATTTTCACTTAACTCTACTGGAACATGCCGATCTAATACACCATGAATTAAAACATGATCTATTTTCATTGGTAACAACTCAATTGGAGAAGCAACTTTATATCGTTCAGCCACCTCATGCGGAGCCCCACCCATTAGTGCGGATACATGACTTTTCATCCCTTTTTCTTTGTGAAATTCCCACATTTTTTTTAAGTCAGTTACTCCAGCCAAACTTATTACTTTCTTAATGGACACAACTAATTCATTAAATGTTTGGTCTGATTTTGCTGCAGATCGAGAGGCTAACCAAAGCGCTAAATGACCTCCTGCCGAATGGCCGACAATCATTATATTTGATAGGTCTAAACGATAAGGTTCCTTTAATTGTAATAAATGATTTATAGCGTCAATTACATCATTAAATGTCCCTGTCCAACCTCCTCCTTCTTCCCCAACTCTACGATATTCAATATTCCAAGTGGCATACCCCCTGCTAGTTAAATCCTCAGCAATAGGATTGTTTTCTTCTAAATCATATCTGGATTTCCAAAACCCTCCATGAATCATAACGACTACCGGGCATCGTTCTTTCCTTTCCGGCAACCGTAATACCCCATATTGTGAGCGGTGTTGACCATAAGAAATATTAACTTTATTAGACATCGTTTTCCCCCCTTCAAATTGAAACTTGAACTTTGTTTACCTGAGCAACTTTCAATTCAATTATTGGAAACTGTAAATTTATTTCATTTTAAAGTTTTTATGCAAAAAAAGACATGTTTTTCATTTTATTAATGCTATGATTTTTCAAGCCTATTGAAAAATGGGGAAATCCAGCAAGGGAGTGGTGTTATGTTTAAGACAAAGCTCAAAAAAACAGTGGGAATGGGTATCGTTGCAGCAGCCTGTTTCATTTCTGCATTGCCGGCCAGCACTGTGTCGGCAAAAGAAAGGAACGATTATACGATAGAATCGTTTCACTATGTAACAGTGGATGGAAAAGACGTGGATTCCCAGATCAACATGAGTAATAAAGCCGACAAAGACATAAAAGTAACCATGGTTCTGCCTGAACAGAATCAAGCTGGCGATTGGCTTGCATATGGCTTTACGAGCAGGAAAAGTTTGCAGGCATTTATCGAAAAAGACAAACAGAGGCTTCAGGACAAATTCAAGATCACAGGCTCCGGTCCTTGCTGTACTGATTTCTATGAATATAAAAATAAAGGCGGACAGTATATTTATTGGAGAGACGGGTTTAAAAACCTGCCTTCCAGCTGGAACGACAGAATTTCCTCTTTGAGTACGGCGTCACCTTCTTCAAGCTATTCGACGACGCTGTGGGAGCATACTTCAACTCAAGGGTATGGAAAAGGAGTCTTGTTTAGACATTCCGATTGGTACGGGAAAACGGCTAATATGGCTTCGGATTGGGATAACAAGGCTTCGGCGATCGAAATCAAGTAACTGGAGAATCCCGGAAGTCTCAAAAATAAAGCCGGCCTCTGTCGACATGAACAAAGGCCGGTTTTTCAACTACTCTGTTATTCCGTCTACGATTTGAGTCAGCGCCTCGCTGATCGGCGTAAGTGGACGTCCGAGAAGTTTTTCAAAATCGCTGCTCTCGACATCCAAAGCCCCGCCCCGGATGCCTTTTTGAATATTCACGAGCATCGGGATGAGAAAATCCGGTACGCCGGCACTTTTCATGATATCGGCATATTGAGCGTCATCAACCTGCTGAACCGGTACGTCTTTGCCCAATACGCCGCCAAGGGCAGACGCCAGTTCCTCCTGAGTCAATAGCCTGCCTTGCCGCTTCCTGCAGATGTCACCCAGGGAGCTCCCGCCATCACACCCTGAATGCTTGACGCCTCATTTTCCAAATACCAATTGTTTCGTAAAAATGAGTAAGGAATCCCTGTTTTTAATATCGCTTCTTCCGCGGCAACGTGCGGAGGAGCAAGGAACATCGCGCTCTCGCTGGCATTGGCTATACTGGTATAGGCGATGAAGCCTACTTTTGCCCGTTCTGCTGCCTTTACCGCATTTGTATGCTGGCGAATCCTCGTTTCATTATCTCCGTCTGCAGAAATGATCAGCAAGCGGTCGACCCCTGCAAAAGCGGAATCCAATGTTTCCGGACGCTCAAAATCTCCTTGGCGGATTTCCACTCCGCGCTCCTGCAATCCTTCCGCTTTCTCCGGATTGCGGACGCTAACGGCCAACTGGCTTGCCGGCACAGTTTTTAACAGCGTCTTTACCACCTTTGACCCGAGTTTTCCTGTTGCTCCGGTAACTAACATTTTCATTGCAGATTCCTCCGTTTTCCATTGTAATTAAATGATTGAGCACATATGTATATCATCATGAGCTTTTATTGACTTGTATTAAAAATCCCTCTTCTTTAGCTGCCCGATTAACCTGTTGACCTGTTACACGCCTTTGTAACCATTATAGTTACAAAATGATTTCATATCAATAGCCAAAAGGATAAAATCGTTTTCCTCATTATGATGAAGAGTTGTGAAGCATCTGTTGTGGTCGTCATCACCCCAAACTGAAATTTTATTCACCTTTTGCCATTTAGCAGAATAAAATATCTTGAGTCTCTGGCATGGCATATTTTATAAATTGAGGTGTCTTATACAGCATCTTTTTGATGAGGATTGGTTCACAATATGAAAAAAGAATAAAAACAACATTTGTGAATATGCTAAAGTAAGAACCTCTTGGCACCCTCTAACACCGATTACAGCGATCGGTGTTTTTTTAAGCTGGAAATAAGGTTTCCCCTGTTCATTACCGCTTAACAGCATCATCAGAGGCAACCATATCGTACTCTCATATGACCCAGCTCTTGCCGCACCCTTTGCAATATCACTTTTACATTCTCTTTTCAGCTTCGTAAACTTTGAACCCGGTCCTTACTTGATGCCGGTTGCATCTCCCTTATGCCATCATTCATTTACCTTAAATGCGCTTTTTATTTTTTCGTTGTTTGAAACCTTTTTTTTAAGATAATGGGGAATCACCTGTACAATAAGGAATGAAACTTCAACATAAAAAAAGCATCCGCTTAGATGCTTTTTTGGATGAGACTTCATACAATTTCATTCCCTTTACTAGCAGCAAGGCGCTCCGCAATGTGTATGATGGTGTGTGACCGGATCAAAACTGGAGTATGTGTGCGGATAGTAATGAACATGCTCGAAATGGTGATGGTTCACATTCGTAGTGTGCTGGGGATGAATATGAGGAACCATCGTTTCAGAAAATGTATGATGCTCGCAGCAATGAGTAGGATGAATGATCGGCGGTAAGACATTGCAATGATACATGAATCACATTCTCCCTTCTTTTTTCTGTTTGTTTTCACTATTAAGCTATGTTCATATGTATGTATATGTACTATTACAAACACCTAAAATCCCAATGGTCACCGCCCATCCTGCTGCCTTTTTGCATGACGAAAACTTGTTTTATCAAGCAAAGTTATCTCATATCCATTTTCCGTGTCCGTTAGTTAGCTTCCTTCTCCCCAATCGACAATGACGTCATTCGAATGAATATGCAGCTCTGCTTTTGTATCAAAATGAACGACAAAACCTCTAATCAGCCCGAAAAACTTGTTTTTTTCGGTAATCTTCACCACGACAGCACCGTCTTTAAATCCCGGGGGATGGCATCCTTTCCCTACAACATATGTATTTGAATGAACGGTGATCGATTTTATTGACTTCATATCATTCCCTCTCAAGTCGAGAGGACAAAGCCTCTCCTTTTTCTGTAATCAAACGTTTAACAGCAAGCTGCTCCTTACATAGGTGTAATGAAAATGTAAGCTAAATCAATAGTTCCGCGCGCCAGTTTTAACGTATGATGGCTCCTGAGGTGATAAATAATGAAATTTTTTCTTGGAATGATCGCCGCAATATTAATCATTTTCGGAGGCGGGTATTTGTTTTACTCGACGTATTATTCAACGGAAGATTATTATGTGAAAATTACGGCAGATCCTGAAATCGCGAAAGAAAAAGCTGATGATGGATATACAGACATTACGTATACTTATTATACTACCGGTTATGATAAAACTGGAAAAGCAAAAAAACTGAAACTTTCTTCCGGAGATCAAATGAAGAAAGGTCAATATTATCTCATTCGTTGGGAAAACAGAAGAGAGATCGTATCAAGCAAGGAAAGAGTAAACGAAAGAGAAATCGATCAAGGCATTGTAAAGAAATTGAATCAGCAGCCGTAATCCCCCTCCAGGTTTTGCCGCCCTCCAGGAGGGCTTTTTGATGTCAGGTACAAAAAAGTGCCTATGGAACAAAAAAGTGCGTACTACCGCAGATTGCTGTTCTGTATCATAATGGTGGCAGTATGATCCGCTGAATTTTTGTTTATAAATAAGAGGAACGGAGGAATGTATGATGGAACTGAATCTGCAGGGAAAAAAGGCGTTGGTCACAGGTTCTACGTCAGGAATCGGTCAAGCGATTGCCGCTTCCTTAACGAAAGAAGGCGCGTCTGTCATCATCAACGGGCGGCGGGAAGCAACCGTCAAACAAACGATAGACGGGTTGAAACAACGCTATACAGGAGCCGTCCTTTATCCGGCCGCTTTTGACCTCGGCACGGAAAAAGGATGCAATGAACTATTTGAGGCGTATCCTGAGATCGATATTTTAGTCAATAATTTAGGGATTTTTGAACCTGCTGATTACTTTGATATTCCGGATGATGAATGGTTTCGCTTTTTCGAAGTGAATATTATGAGCGGTGTAAGGCTTTCGCGTAAGTATTTGCAGAACATGATAGAGAAAAAGGAAGGCCGGGTCATTTTTATTGCGAGTGAGGCGGCTGTGATGCCTTCGCAGGAAATGGCGCATTACAGTGCAACGAAGACAATGCAGCTTTCCATTTCCCGAAGCCTGGCAGAGCTTACAACAGGCACAAATGTAACAGTAAATACTGTGATGCCGGGGTCAACCTTAACCGAGGGAGTCGAAACGATGCTGAACTCTCTCTATCCAGGGGAACATCTTACGGTCGAAGAAGCGGAAAAGCGCTTTATGAAAGAAAATCGTCCGACTTCGATTATTCAAAGGCTGATCCGGCCGGAAGAAATTGCACACTTTGTCACGTTTTTAAGCAGCCCGCTTTCCTCCGCGATCAACGGCGCGGCGTTGCGGGCAGACGGCGGACTGGTCCGCAGCGTCTTTTAAAAACCTCTCCCTTCGCGGGAAGAGGTTTTTTTACTCAATCAGCCGCTTTCCAATGATCAGGAACCCTTAATGCCGGCGGCAATTTTGTATGCCGGTCACCCTTCGCCGCATTGACCTGAGCCTGCGTAAGAAACATGCTTTCGGATAGGTCGGCGCCGCTTAAGTCGGCATCCCGAAAGTCAGCCCCGATCAGATCAGCCATTCCCAGATCGGAATTCTGCAGATCGGCGGCTATCAGGACGGCGCCTCTCAAGTTTGCTCCCCTTAGGTCAGAACCTCTTAGTTTAGCACCTATGAGGATGCTTCCACGGCCGATTTTTTTCAGATGTTTTTTGTTCGGTGATTTGGCACGTACGATTTCACTCGTCCGCAAAAGAACGTCGTTCACCTTCGCTCTATGTGCAGACACATCGATTTGCAAAATGAATTCCTTGCTCTGTTTCGTCAAACGTTCCGTCTCATCAAGGATCGCAAGCGCATCCCGGTGAATTGATTGCGCTCTTTCTATTGAAAGGACTTCATGCAAATACCAAAGCATTTCGTGAAGCTGCTGCATAATGGGAAATACGTTAAACATTTCTTCCGCCAGCTCAGGGTTGTTTCGCCAGTCCTTACCTTCATATGTGACTTGTGACACCTTTTGGCCGGCGCCGAAACAGTCATAAGCGGTACAGCCGCGAAATCCTTTATTTCTAAGATCTTCGTGTATCGCACACCGGAAATTCGATTGTAAATGACGGCAAGGTGCACCGCCGTCTTTATCAAACGCAAAATCAGCGGATTTCGCATACGGCAGCGCTACGCAGCACAGTCCGAAACAATTCATGCAATCTGTCCTTACCTCATTCGGCATCGTGTCGATCATGATGTTATACTTCCCCCTTTCACGGGAACCTTCAATCGTTCTCTCTTATTATATATGAAGGTTTTCTATTTACCTATTATCTTTTAAAGCAGTAATGCATTCGACTGAAAATATTCGGAGGGCAGATGGTTGACACTGCACTCTCAAAACCAGTTACCAGCCTGTTTTTCCAATATATTTAAAACGCACAATCTCTTTCATATAAAGGGCATAGAATATACAGACAAATGAGAAAGGAGGGAATGGCTGATGAGCGAATACGAATACGATAAGAAGAAGCACGAGGACTATTACTGGTTCAAATGTAAGAAGGTTTATTATAAACCTGAACATGATAAGAAATACTGTGATTATGACTATGATCACAAGAAGAAGTATGACTATGATTATGACTACGATCATAAGAAGAAGTATGACTATGATTATGACTATGATCATAAGAAAAAGTATGACTATGATTATGACTATGATCATGACAAAAAGTACGATTATGATTACGGTTACGAATATGACAAAAAACACCATTATAAAAAATATTATTTTAAGTGTGAACCGTATAAGAAATATTATTACTAAAAAATTAATTACAGTTTTATTCAAGTTCGGTCTCCCCTGTTTGCATCGTAAGAGACGTAATCTTCGGCGGCTGTTCTTGAGGAGGGTGCACAAAGCACCCTCCTTTTTAAGTTTGGCCATCTTTTGCACAGCATTTCTACGAACTTGTCTAACTTTATATCCCAGTGAAAAGCACCCCGAAGGGGTGCTTTCCTCTGAAATGATATTCAGATCTGTTTAGACATTCTTTTTTAAGAAAGTCCAAAAAGTTAATACCGCTCTTCTTTGTGTTTGCGGTTGCAGGGCTTTCCGTGATGTGAATGGTAATGTGACTCAGGCTCGTATTTGGAATAAGTGGTCGGATAGTAATGAACATGCTCATATTTGTGATGCTTTACTTTGGAAATATGCTGCGGATGAATATGAGGAATAATTGTTTTGGAATACTCATGATACTCACATTTCCTTGTAGGATAGACGATAGGACGCGCTACATACGGTTTGCAGTAATCGTGATCATACATGGACATTCTCCCTTTCTTTCATTTAATGCTTTCTCACTATTAAACTATGAGAATGAGAGACAACATGTACTAATAAAAAGAACCAAAATATTGGATAAAAAGGCTGTTATCCTTATTTTTTAATAAACATTTACCTATATTTAAAAGGGATTTTAGGCGTCTGCATGAAATCTAGTAATATGCCCGCCGCAATATAAATGGAAGCCGCACCTTCCGATACGTTCTGCATGTTATAATGGCACAAAGCAACGTTGCATCGAAATGGAGTGGGACATATGGACTTTTTATCAGCAGCATCTTTTTTAGGCGCAGCCATATTGCTGACCCTCATGCCCGGACCGGACAATTTATTCGTGCTGGCACAGAGCATATCGAATGGCAAAAGCGCCGGAATATCAACGGCCTTCGGGCTTTGCACCGGACTCGTTTTTCACATTTCCGCTGCAGCGGTCGGAATTTCAGCGGTCATTTACAAATCGGCTCTTGCCTTCACCTTCGTGAAATACGCCGGAGCAGCGTATTTGTTATATTTGGCGTACCAGTCTTTCCGGGACAAAAGCTCAGGCTTTCATATATCCGATCAGCATTTGGTGAGTTTAACATCTTTGTATCGAAAAGGCATCATTATGAATCTCTTAAACCCAAAGGTTTCGTTATTCTTCCTGGCTTTTCTGCCGCAGTTTGTCAACAATGAAGCCGGCAATGTGACGATACAAATGCTCATGTACGGCATCATCTTTTTGCTTCAGGCTTTGGCCGTTTTCACCATCATCAGCATATTCGCAGGGAAAGCCGGAGAATTTTTGCTAAGGCGCCCTGCCATAGCAAAAAAAATCAACTTGATCCAAGGTTCATTGTTTGCCATCATCGGTCTAAAAATGGCGTTTACGCAAAAATAAAGGCTTTTTCGATGATTTGCGAAAGATGGAATGTTACATGATTCCCGTACTTCAGTTTACAAATCCTATTTAATTTGTTATAATTAGTTGTTTACAGAAATCATACACACTTATGTTTATATACAACCATGATCTTGAAAGGGGGAAAAATATTGGCCAAAAAATCAATGATCGTCAAACAAAAGCGCGAACAAAAATTTAAAGTCCGGGAATACACGCGCTGTGAACGCTGCGGCAGACCGCACTCTGTGATTCGCAAATTTAAGCTTTGCCGGATTTGCTTCCGCGAGCTTGCCTATAAAGGACAAATTCCGGGTATCAAAAAAGCGAGCTGGTAGGGCTCGCTTTTCGAACAGCCTTATTCGCAAGGCTGTTTTTTTATTGAAATTATGGCGGCCAGGCCCCCATCGACTACAAAAAGGAATCTTTATCAAGATAGACAATCGGCGTCGGGCCGAAAGTAAAAGTCCGGCGTCTTTTCTTGAGTGTTCTAAAAATTCACGTCCCACCTCAAAATGTAATGCCGTTTTTCATTGAATGGAATAAGTAAAATCATAATTGCTCGTTGTACTATAATCACCATCATGTGTCTTCAGTCTTAAATAAACCTTTTCCCCAGGCTGAACTGCATTGACGCGGAGCGAATCCGTTTTCCCGGAACCGTGATCCTCTGCCTGTACAACAACCGTTTTTTGCGACGTTACATGGTGCGCTTCCAAATCGAAATTCTTCCCGCTTGGAGACGTTAATGAAGCTGATAAATCATGCTTGTCTTCCGTATTATTTTGCCAAAGAAACCAATCTTCATCTGAAGCTGTCTGCAGTTTCCATTGAAAATGGTACCCCGGCAAAACTTCAAGCGCTGATTCTTTATTATCAGCCAAGCCGGTAATCGCAGATGCGGATTGTGAAGTTACTAGTAAACCCGATAAAACAGCAGCGATCGGCAAAATCTTTACGAGCCTGGTTTTCATAAGCGTCACTCCCCGTCAAATTTTGTTATGAAGCACCTAACAACCATAATACTACCTCGTTTGGATAGTGTTGTAAACAAAACAATTCCATTATTATGAAATTTAAAATGTTTTTTGAAAATTTTCAACAATAACAACCTGAAAATGAAACAATAAACTTCTATCATGATGATGAAAAGAGGATTTTACAGACTTTTGGGGAATACTGATGATGAAACTTTCTCATCGAACTTGCCGGGCCTGTTTTTCAAACGTTAAAGCGACTGCTCTTGGTTAAGGATTTTTTCTGGGAATCAACGAATAAATCATTCACCATGTTGTTTCCCAAGCTTTACTTCACCCCTGATCATATGCGAGGAGGAACTTTTTATGCCTGTAGAACATTATGGCGTTTTAAAAGGAACCGTCGTGAGAACCGAAAGAGATCCGGTCAATGACCGAACACCGCATCTTGACATTTATGTAGCCGGTGAGAATGGCAGACATTATCGATGTGTCGTCAACGTAAAATCGTCGGATCAATCAAAAGTTCTCTACTATGCCGATGACGATTTCGATGCTTCCCAAATCACGATCCTGCCATGACGCCTTTGCCGCATACCTTGCCCGGTGAAAAAAATGACTTATACGAATTTCTTGAAGAGTACGCAAATAAAGCAAAAAATGATCAACATGCAGCAATTTACGTATACGGTTCTAAATTTGACACGGGTCTGGGAATGCACAACATTCACATGAATCAAGGCAATCCCCGAGGCAGCCGCTGGGAAAACGACAATGGCACATGGAAAGACGGAGGAATATTGATTCAGTTTAAAGACTCCTGGGCTGCGGTGTTTCTCGCCTTTCAAACTCAATCGTGGTGCACGGACCGGGATGGACAGCCAATCAAGTTTTGCGATCATACAGAACCTGATAAGGAATATGAATAAAGCGTAACACTTCCTCCTTGACGGCATTGTTTCCGGTGCAGAAAAAAAACGAATAGGCCTCTCCGGTTTAGAGGAAGAGGCCTGTCATCAAGAAGCCTTTGCCCAGGCCCCTTGATCAGTTAGGACTCGACTGTTCCCAGCAGCCGGGTCTTTTTTAGTTTCTGTATTTCTAAAAGAAAAAATACATTTTTAGTTCGTTTGTATAAACTGTGCCGGCCGGTGAACATTTTGAAATCCTTTAGAAAGAGTATTGCATCGATCAGGCCAATCCTGTTTTCTATATTATTTGGCACGGCTTGACGTCCCGCAAAACCGGAAGAATGGGTCCAGGAAGGTTTTTAAAAAAATAATGAGGCTGAACGGAAAGCATGAATAAGAAATCAAAATCGATCCAAAATATAGTGAAAAAGGTGGTGAGATCATGGAGAAGAAAGGCATCAAAAACGGCAGCATCGAACAGATTAACAATGATCATGAGACAGAAAGCGCGTTTCAGCAGGAGCAAAAAAGCAATAAACAGCAAAAAAGCGGCGGCACTTTAAAATAAAAGCGGAAGGTGATGAAACTTATGAAACATGTATGGGCACTGTGTTTAAAGTTCATTGCAAGCCTGGTTCTATTATATGTGATTTTAACTCTGTTTTTCGGCGTCCCATTTGGAGACGTATTTGTCCTTACCTTGATTTTAGGGATCGTATCCTACCTGGTAGGAGATCTTTGGCTCCTTCCAAGAACGAATAATACGACGGCGACTATGGCGGATTTCGGTCTTGCCCTGATTTTGATCTGGGCCATTCTCGCGATGCAGGATAATCCTCCGTATGGGTCTCTTGCAATGGCTTCAATCATTTCAGCGATCGGCGTGACCGTATTTGAATATTTCTTTCATCGCTATATGGCGGCTAACGTTTTAGAAGAGACAGGAGGCGAAAGGCGGAAAAACACGGGTTCGTTACAGTATCAACACGAAGCGTCAGACGAGCTTTTTCCGGTGTCCCCGTCGGAAAAACGTGACAAAAAATAACTGCCAGAGCGGATGTTCAGGAGTTCTACCAAGAGGCAATGCTCCAGTCTGTTCTCGTTTCTGTTTGCCCGCCAAAACGCCGTTTTCATGGCGGAGGGTGATCCTGAATCAAGCGCCCATTCGATTTGATGCCCCTTTTCTGACAGGGCCTGTGCTATGTGCTGCGGAACAGACGTTTCCAGCAGCACTTTTTTTCCGCCCTTCCATTGCCAGCGCGGGGCATCAAGGGCCGTTTGCGGGATGGAGATTCATGACCGTTTGACCGTGTCCCTGAGGCTGCATATACCCTCCCATCACACTACCGGATTACCGTCTTTTGTGATAAATCCGGGAATGATCGTATGGAACGTCCTTTTTCCGGGTCGGGTGATTCGGGTCCAGCTTAAATTCATAGTCTCTGTTTTGGAGAGCGACTCCCGTCTTCGGGACGCCAGACCTTAACCGAATCCCGTATAGCTGCTTTGAATACCATGTTTCCTTCTTCATCGGCAGACGCCAAATATACAGTTCCCCCTTCAGGTAGCTTCCCCGGGCAGGAGTCAAGCGCCGTATCCCCTATCAGTGCCCTTTTTTTTGGCATATTCTTCTGACAATAATTCATCTGTTTGAGCAGGCATCTGATCGTTTTCGGTTATATATTCGAGACCGTCGGCAAATGCAAGCTTAACCGCTTCGGTCTGCATGTGCCGCTAGCGGCTGAGACGCCGCCATCATACCTTTTCCCTCCTGACATATCAGCTTCGGGATGGAAACAAATAAATCCTCCCTGCGGAAGGAAACAGAAGCCGTTTTGTCGAATTCTATTCCTTTAAAAGCGAGGAGGACATAATATGAAGCATGACACAGCAAAACGTTTTGACTACCACGTTTGGGCAAACCAAAAGGTGTTTGAGCACCTGCAAAGCCTTCCTGAAGAGCTTTTCACGAAAGAAATCAAGAGCGTGTTCCCTTCTGTTTCGGCAGTTGTTGTCCATATGTGCGTCTCAGACGCGCTCTGGCTGAACATCATATCGGGGGGCGGATATGATGAAGCAAAAGCTCTGGCGATGAGGCTTAATGAAGAATTAAAGGAAGCAGACATCAAAAAGCTGAGCGCTTTTTTTGATGAAACCGCACATCAATACCAAGCATTTTTTGAAGATGCTGAGAATCTCGATGCGCCTCTTACAGTAAGGCACCCGGTGCTGGGTGAGAGGGAAACGAACGCTGCCGAGATGACGAATCACGTCATCAACCACGGCACATATCACTGAGGCAACATCTCGGCGATGCTGAGGCAAATGGGACACGCGAGCGTCCCGACGGATTATGCTTATTTTCTGTGGATGTAGCTTTTACTAAAAATGCACAATATAGAGGGGGATTTTTTCTAAGCCCCCCTTTGACTTTAAAACTTATTTTTGTCAAACAGCATTCTGAGAATTCCTGATCGTCATCCTGTTAAAAGCGGACTGATGGATATCTGCACGAGATGGATATTCCCCTTCATTTCTTCGCGGTTTTGCCACTGTTTGCACTTTATTTGGACGCAATTTCGCATTGCTCTGCCGCTCCCGTAAACACCCGGTAAATAAATGCCATGGTGATCGTTGGCGTCTATTACCGATTCGTCATTTTTTATATCATTTGAATATTTTTGTACGGAATAGGGTCTTTATAACCAGCCTCTTTAAAACCTTTTAGCCTTAATGTGCAACTGTCGCATTCACCGCAGGCATACTCTTCCCCATTGTAGCAGGAGGTAGTAAGTTCGTAAGGCACATTCAACTTAAGTCCCAGAGTTATCGTATCTGCTTTGCTTAAATTGATAAGAGGAGTAAAAATGTTTGTTTTTTCCCCTTCGATATTTCTTTTGGTCGCAAGGCGGACCGTATTGTTTAAGCTTTCAATAAACTCTGGACGGCAATCTGGATACCCGCTGTAGTCGACTCCACTTACTCCAGTGTAAATCGCTTCTGCTTTAATCACTTCCGCATAAGCTGATGCACAGGAGAGAAAAATTAAATTCCTAGCCGGTACATATGTCACCGGGATGTTATCTTGATTCATTTTTTTCGGCACATCTATATTTTCATCAGTTAAGGCGCTGCCTCCTAATTCTTTTAAAAAATCGATATTCACAATTTTATGCTCTTGTACTTGATAATGCTCTGCTATTTTTTTTGCTTGTTCCACTTCTCTGGAATGTCTCTGCCCATAGTAAAACGTGAGGGCATGCAGCTTGTAGCCTTCATTCTCAGCAATCCCCATGCAGGTGGCACTGTCTAATCCCCCGCTTAAAACAACGACGGCTTTCTTATTATTCTTTTTAATATTAAACACCCCTTTTTTCCGGATCCCAAATGATTTTGTGAATCTGAAGATTAACTTGAATATCTTTACGCCGGCTGTTTAAAACTTTTTTGACTAGATTCGCCGGCTTCATCGTCTCCCATACCGGACTCATTAATAGACGGCCTTTTTTATGATGCTTGTCAATAATCTCCATAGCGATTTGAAAATCGTTTTCAGATCCTATAACAAATTTGATTTCATCATTTTCGTCTAATAAATCGAAATTTTCATAGATCATTTTTTTCATTTCTCCACTGTCTGGAAGTTTAAAATCCATGATAAAGCGAACTTTATTGGCCATTTTAGCGGATAGACGCCTCATGTTTATAAAAGGCTTTAAATGAATAGCACCATTTGTTTCAATATGAATATCTTTAATTACATCCATTTTAGCCAACCGCTCAATTAAAGCTAAAGATTTTTCTCCATGGATTAATGGCTCTCCCCCGGTCAAACAAACATAATGGTTTGCTAAACGGGAAACCTTATGTGCGATTTCTTCTATTGTAGCTTCAAACTCGGGTTTGCTGGGGGCATAGCTGTACTTTGTATCACACCACACACAACGCAGATTACAATGAAACAGCCTTATAAAAGTCGTCTGTTTTCCCGCAGCAGATCCTTCGCCCTCTATTGTTTCGAAAATTTCGACCATTGGTAAAACAGTTGTGTCAGCATTCATCTTACACTCATCACCCTCCCGCGCTCTGATAATGTTTCAGAGAGAATTTCCAAAACATCGCGCTGCATACTAGAAAACCAACAACATATAAGAAATACTGATAAACGTTTGTTCCATTAGACACATCCAGAAGGCGTTCCACCGGTACATTTGCGACGATCACTATAGGAAAAATAAAAACAAAAATAATCCTGCCGATCCCTTTAAAAAAAGACGTCGGATATCTAAATAGCGTCATTGCGCCTAAAAACAATTCGTGCAGACCGTCAACTTTCGTGATCCAAATCGATAATGTCATAGTGATAAACCAGAGCGCGTAAGCCAGCACCACTCCGGTTACAATAAAACACAAGTATTCCAATATTTGAGAAATTTGCAAAGTGGCGTTTAGATTGATCAATGCATATATAACAAGCACAATGGCCGGAAATAAATTCCCGAAATTCCCCATGTCTAATTTCCGCAAAGATACAATGAACTGGCTGTTTACGGGCTTTAATAAAAGAAGATCCAAGGTTCCTTTATTAACCAATGATGGGATATACGGAAGGTTATTGATAAATAATACAAAAATTAAGGATTTTAATATCTCGCTCGTTCCGAGCAGTAAATAAATGTCATATATACTCCATCCATTGACGTTTTCCACATAACCAAAGAGTGTATTGAAAAAAATCAGTGTAATGACAAACCATATGAGACTGTCAATAATATTCATAAAGAAGTTGGTTCTGTACATCATCAAATTAATGCTATTGATTTTAACAATGTGGAAAAAAAGAGTGATGTATCTCATATCATGCACCAACCGATTCATATTTTGACATCGCGCGTTTCCACGCATACTTCGAAAAAGCGGAAAGTATGCCGATCCATATAAGTTGAATAAATAAACCGTACAAGATTTCGCCCACTCCCAAACGGCCAAGATATATGTTTGCAGGAAAATCAATCAAATAGGCAAATGGGAGGTTTTTAACGATATGAAAAAATGGTTCCGGCAAAAGCTTTAATGGAAACAGCGTGCCTGAAAGCAGTTCAAGCAAAATATCAACTGTAAAAAAGAAAGAAGCTATCTCAACAAAATAAAAAGAAAACAGAGAAACAAGAAAATACAAACTATAATACAGAATCATCGCCAATATGACAGCTGCAATCAGACCGGCTATATCATGAAAATCAGGGAATAAAAAATATTCTCTATTGCACAAAGCAACAATTCCCATCGGAATACTGACGAGCATCAATTGGACCAGCTTGTTTCCGGTATTTTTTGAAAACCAGAATCCCCAGTATGAAATAGGTTTTGTTAAATATTTTGAAAGTTCGCCGCTGCTCACCTCATCTTGAATCGACCAGTGAAAAGCAGGAAGCAATAAGATCTCGAGAATCTTTGCAATAATTAAATATGTAATCATTGAGTCAATTGTATACCCCTCAATGATTTGTTTTTGATCATAGACATTTTGCCATAAATAAATGACGGCAATAAGTGGAAGCAGGCTAAATGCCATATACAGCAGGGTGTTGAAACGGTACTGAAAAGCCGTCTGTATGGCCATGAGCCCCGGCTTAATATATTTTCTCAATTTTTTCAACTCCGACATGCTCTGATAGTTTATAAATTTCCTCTAATAAAGATTGGATTTCTGTATGCTTCTCCTCAAAATGAATAATATCGTAATGATTGATAATATCCCTCAAAGCCTGGCTGAATGTATTTCTGCTAATTTTCAAAAGAACAGTATGATCCTGTTCTTCGATGATTTCACCGTATTGCTTCAAAAGCGAAAGGTTGTCCATTTCTGAAAGGGTGATTGACAACAACTTGTATTCATCATCGTTTAAACCGGGCAAACCTTTAAAGCTCCCATTATAATAAAGCTCTCCATCCCGCAAAATCATAATATGCTCACAAAGCTCCTCAATATCCTGTAAATAATGGCTCGTTAAGATAACTGTCACTTCCTGTTCCCGGCAGTATGACTTCAAGAATCGTCTAATATTTTTTTGAGCAATAAAATCCAAGCCGATTGTTGGCTCATCTAAAAATAAAATCTCAGGAGAGTGAAGCAGCGCGGCTACCAATTCGCATTTCATTCTTTCGCCAAGAGAAAGATTTCGAACGGGAGATTTCACGACATGCTTCACATGCAAAGCGGTTGTCAGCCGCTCTATATTACGCTCAAACTCAGCTTGGGCAATCTGATATATTTCTTTATGGAGCAAAAATGTTTCGTACGGGGTAAGATCCCACCACAATTGATTTTTTTGTCCTAATACAACCCCTATTTTCCTTAAAAACGCCGGTTCTTTTTTATGCGGTGTAAATGAATCGACCGTTATCCTGCCTGAAGTCGGTGTAATCAAACCCGTCATCAGCTTTATTAAAGTCGACTTGCCTGCTCCATTTGCACCGATAAGACCAATGATTTTTCCTTTTGGAATTGAAAACGAAACATTGTTTACAGCATGAATGACTTCTTTTTTTCGATGAAATAGACTCTTAACTGAATTCCAAAATCCTTCATCCATTGAAGCTCTGCTGAATGAACGTGATACATTTTCAACCTGTATGAACATAACCGAATCCTTCCGTTGTTAGATTTTAAAATTTGAAAATTTCTGCGAAATCAGTGCCGACCTGCATACCCCTATATGCATTTAACCCTTTTACCCCATTTTCCAATTGAAGAATAGCTCCTTGAGATTTATATGCGTTTAAGGCTTCCATTTTTTGATCGATCACACTGCTGATATCACTGACTAATTGATAAGCGGTTAACGGAGTCCAAATTTCGTACTGCAAGCACCTTTTGATCCTGTTTTTGTTTCGCAGAAAATTAGAGCGGCTTAAAAATAATGCCTCACTGGTAATTTCATGAACAATTCGATGGTCACGGTCTGCTTCTTCCGAGTGGGGGTAATATACATAATCAGGCCGATAATCATCTATATGCATCAGCACTTTTTCAACAAGATCTCTTCTATAGGTGAGCGCCCGGTCTTTTTCTTTTAAAAAGTGAATATCTTGTGTGCCGATGATTTCGCAAGCCCTTTTGCATTCGTTTTCGCGTATTTGAACATTTTGTTCAATGCTGCCATCGATTCCGGAAAGTTCACCCCTTGTGACGATAATGATTCTTGCTTGATCCCCGCTTTTAATCGCTTTGGCAATTGTTCCCCCGCATCCGATGATTTCATCGTCATGATGCGGCGCGATTACTAAATGTTTTCTGTTATTTGCGTGCATTCACATTCTCCTTGCTTTAAGAAAGCTTTGTGATGTAAATCATAAACTCGCTGCCTCGCTTAAAAGGTTCTCTATTGTAATCTCCATAAAAACCTAAAACAGTAAAACCCCTGGACTTCAGAAGATAAAACAGTTCTGTCGGCAGTGAATATCTAGTTAAAAATTTGAATTCGTATTTCTCCGTTACTTTATCATCTTGATGTATTTCAAATAAACAACGGGTTGATACAATTTGTTTGTAATGATCTATGCGAAATATATTTTGGGATTTAATATACTGATGATCTTTGGAGGGATTAGCTGTGTTTCCAAAATCCTTTTGCCTTTTGTCATAAGCACAAACTTGCGGCGGCGATATGATGTCAAAAATAAATTTGCCTTCCGGTTTTAGCAGCTGCTTAATTTTTTGAAGCGCTTCAACCTGGTCTTTTGGGGTTAACAGATACTCAAAGACGCCACCGCTCATAAAAATATAATCAAATCGGCTTTCACAATGGAAATTTTTTATATCGGCCTTCTCAAAATGTATACGTTCTAATGTTTTCCGGTCAAATTGAGCAAGCTTCCTTTTAGCATTTTCAACCATCCCTGCCGAAATATCGATAGCATGAACGGTTGCACCGTTTTGGGCTAATTGAAAGGCCAGACGGCCAGATCCGCATCCGATGTCAAGAATTGTGACGCCTTCCTTTACAAAGCCGTTGTAGAAATCAAATAGTCCGTCCGGTTCAGGAATTAATTTATCATAAACGCTTGAGATATTGTCATACTGTTGTATTTGCCGAACCACTCTTTTTTACACCCCTTTCGGTTGCTTTGCTTTCCTTTTTAAATCCCATGAAAAATGCAATCTGCCATAAAGAAAGATACACAGCCACACCCGTTCCAAACCTATTTTTCAAAGGAGTCCAACTTTTTATCATGCTTTTCAACAGCCTGCTAGGAGGCGAATACCATTCTTTGTTCGATTGAACCCCTCTTGCTTGTCCTCTCCCATAGTTGTAAGAGCTTTTCAAATCGCCTAACAGCGTCAGGGCGGGATGTATGACTTGTGCGCTATCATCGTATCCGATACTGAGATCAGCCCTCCTCACTCTTGCATCAAAATCATAATCTTCCGTCCAGTTTATTTGTTCGTCAAAATAATAGCCGTCTATTTGATCTACAATATTCTTTCTAAATGCTAAAGGCGGGGAATACGCATTTTTTTTAGCGGTATGAATATGTCTTGAAGTTGCAATTATTTTTTCTGTTTTTGACCGGTAGGCAAAAAGCACCCTTCCTTTAGCTAACGGATGTTCATACAACATGTTGTATAACTTATCTATACAGCCTTTTCTAAAAATACAATCTGAATCCATCAGCAGCACATTGTTCTTGCTTGAAGATTTGATTCCTTCGTTATAAGCCTTTGCAAGATTGGGAGCCGGCAGATGGACCATTGTCGTATTGTGCTTTTTGGCTATGTCTTCAACCTGTTTGGTTGCGCCGTTGAGTACGACTATAATTTCCGCCTCTATATCTATGCTTTTTAAACACTCGTCAAGTCTGGGATCATTATAAGCCGGTATTACGATTGACAGATCTATCAATGCTGCTCACCTTTTTTAAAGTATTTTCCAAATCATTCAAAACAGGATCTAAAATATAAAATTCTCCCAAATCCTTCAAGTTAGTCAAGACGCCTTTTGAATTTCTGAATGTCTCCAAACCAGGTGTATGAAAATATGGGAGGTCTATTGTTTTGCAAAAATCATGAATGTCCGTCACAATTGAATCCTTTATCGGCATGCAATAGTGAACAACCGCTTTATAATGCTGCTGCTTAGAGGTTAAATAATTCTTTATTCGATTTAAAAGCGAATCTTGATATAATTTTTTCAATCTTAAAGCTTCTTCTCCGGATATATCCTCCGTCTGTATCCAATCGTATGCGCAAAATGCCGGATTCATTTGATATTCATAAGGGATAACGCCTGCATTAGACAATATGATGGGGTGTATCCTTTCAAATTTATTTGTAACCTCCCTTATTTTTTTTCCAATATAGGAAAAGTCATATGGTTTTGCCCATGTGCAGACATGGAATAAAGCGATGTCTTTTCCGGCTGGCGGAAGGTACTCGCCACTACAAAAGAATTTTTGCCATTCTTCAAATTCTTCGTGAAAGATATGGTCGCGGGTCGCCCCTCTTTTAAAGAAGGTTTCCCCCTTATAGACGCTCTTCAGTTTGTATTCCGGAAAGTTTGGATAGGTAGCACTCATGATCATTCACCTCATCCTATTTTTTGATTAAAAAATGATTTAAGAATAGAAAATCTAGCTCAGAACAAAAAAATGAACGAATTGCATCCTTCGGTGAACAAACGATCGGCTCATTTCCAATATTAAAAGACGTATTCAAAACAGCTGGTATTCCGGTTTCTTCATAAAAACATTGAATAAGCTCCCAATAAGATGAATTTACCTCTTTATCTACGATTTGCGGCCTTGTGGAACCATCGATATGAGTTACTGCCTGAAGCAACTCAAGCGAGGATTCATGTATTGTTGCGTTTAACAGCATATAAGGAGATGCCGTTTCCTCGTTTATCGCCATCGTCTGATTCTCTGCATTAATGCTAGGTGCAAGGGGGCGCCATTGTTCCCTTTCTTTTATATAATTTACCCTTTGAAGCATTGTTTTGCTTTGCGGATTGGCCAGAATGCTTCGGTTTCCTAAAGCTCTCGGTCCAAATTCCATTCTTCCGGCAAATCTGGCTCCGACACTTCCTTTTTTTAAAAGCTGGACTGCAGCTTCGTTTATGCCATTCTCAAAAAACTCATATTTAATTTTGTATCGTTCCAGCAAATCTTTAATTTCTCCATCACTAAAGGCCGGCCCTGAGTAGACATGGTCTTTCGAAAGCTTTACATCAAAACCCAATTCTTTAGACAGCAATGCTCCTGCCCCTAATGATACTCCTGCATCAGATGCAGCGGGCTGTATAAAAATATCTTTGACTTCTTCTAAGTCAAGCAGTTTCCTATTGCCTACACAGTTAAGCCCGACGCCGCCGGAAATGCATAATCGAGAGCAGCCGGTAAGCTCTATCGCCCTCTTGGCCAGGTAAATCAGATTCTCTTCCAATGCTTTTTGCCCAAAAGCTGCCACATGTTTATAAGATAATGCATCAAGTTGATCGTATAGTTTAGCCTCTTTGTGGTCGTAGACATAATGTGCTGAATTTACCTTTTCGCCGAACTTTTTATAAAAGTAAAGTACCCAATCTTTTAAAATTTGATTATAAGTTCTTCTATATCCATCATGTTTGTTGACAATTAACGGGACGTCCCCTTCCCATACCCCATAAGAAGACAAGCCCATTGTTTTTCCTTCTCTAAATCTGCCCAGACCAATATATTTTGACAACCCCTCATAAAAGATTCCCAAGGAACATTCCAAAGGGTACACTTCAAGATAATCGATTTTCCCTTTTTCACCTTTTGCGATTGTGACGGACTCTTCCTCGCCCGAACCGTCTACTACAAGTATTCCTGCATCATCAAATCCGGAACTATAGTATGCTCCAGCCGCGTGGGCTTGATGATGGGGATACATTTGTAGTGCGGGGTCTTTTTTCCGCGGAAACATATTTTTAGGAAAAACACAATGCATGATATCTTTAGATGTCAGCCCTTGTTTGCCGCCATACTCCATTTCAAGTTTTTCCACATCCCAGCCTAATGCTATGTAGTCGACTTCATCTGCTGTAATACCTGCTTCGTGCAAGCAATAAGAAATAGAATGAACGGGTACTGTGTCAAAAGCTTTTTTTCTTCTTACAAATCGCTCTTCTTCAGCGGCAGCGAGCAATTTTCCTTGATAAAATAAACTTGCACTCGTATCATGCACACCTTTATCCCAGCCGTTTATACCTAGCACGTACATTAAAACACCTCATTATATTTTCCTTCTAATCTCCATAAATTCCTGCGGAAGAAAAATTGGTCTAACCGCTTTTCTGATGAAAACATATAGATCTGTATGGATATATAAATCTTTTATTGCGCTGTACTCAATGTTTATTTTTTCTATTTCCTCATTTAATTTTTCCGTATTTAAAAAAGGTTCTTCTTCCACTTGATAGCTGCTAAAATTTTTATGTTTTTCCTCCAAGTAAAAACCCATCTCGTGCAGATGCTTGAATAAAAGATACTCTCTTTGTCCGAGACGGTCCGCACTAATATTCAGATAAATCAAATCCCCCGGTTTGCCTTTCAATACTTCTTGCGCCCTCTGCAGCCATAAATCTATGCCTTGCCCATGATCGAGGGGATCGCAATGGAAAACGTCATATTTCTTTTTAAGCCTGTCAGGGGCTTCATATGTGACATCAAATTCGAATGTTTCAATTTGCAGCCCCTCCCGCCTGCTGCTGGATTCGATAAAGGACACGAGATCGCTGTCTATATCACCTACAGATATGTTAAATGCGTTGCCGCTGATTTGAGCAAGAGCAAGGCTTGTTAAATCATCATCGCCGCAAAAAAATACATCTTTCCACGGAGGCACCTGCTCAAAAATTATATTTGCACGCTTAACCGAAGTGGTCCATGTTGCTTGAAACTGTCCATGTTCTTTTTTGTTTCTTATCCGTTCCGGAAAAACCGCATTTGCCAGATCAGCAGCAACCTCAAAGTTCATCAGTTTATTTGAAAATTCGATTTCGCCATTTTTGCTCACTTTACATAGTTGGTGATTCCTTAAAACGTAGAGGAGATTTATGGCGATGTGCACCGTTCCGGTTATATTGATGACGTCTTGAACTTTTTTTGCTTTATTTATGCAACGCCACACATACTTTTCAAACTGTGAGAAGCTGATGCTGCTCCATAAGTTCCATATGCCAACTATTTTTTCAGCCTGCTTATGTTTAAGAAGATGTCCGATTTCCGTTTCCATATCTATCTTTAAAAAATCTTCATAGCATTTTTTTAAAATGTCTATAAGATCACACCCTATCATTATCAGGATCTACAAAACGATTTGTTTTGCAGATCCCATTTTTTGTTACATCGTCTTAGCGTTGGTTAAAAAAAGTTCTTTTTCTTCAAGTTCCAATTCGTCAGTCAAGAGCAAATCTTCAGAAATTTGATCTTCTTCTTTTTTCACGATTTCTTTTTCCACATGATCACCTCCTTTCAAGTTTTTCGTATCTCGCACTGGCTTCATTGGTTTCTTGAACTTCAACCCATTTAACATGCGGCTGATTCCTCTTTGCGTTGCATAATGACTCTATTATCTCAAAAAAAACTTGAGCGACCCTTTCGGTGCTCGGTTCATATCCTCCTTTTGCTTTGTTAAATTCGTCAAAATCATTTAGCACATAATGGTCATACTTTTTCTCTAAATGGTGCTTCACTTCACGGAAATCTATTAACATATCTTTTTCGTCTAATGCTGAACCGGTAATGCAAAAGATCACCTTGTAGTTATGGCCGTGAAGCCTTTCACATTTTCCTGCACCGGCGACTTTATGGGCGCAAGAAATCCAGAAATGTTTAGTTAACGTATAGATATATTGATTACTCATAGATTTATCCCCTTCTTTATACTATGTTTATACATTTTGATTTTCGGAATTAAAAAGCAATGAATAGGTGCATTTTTCATTTCTACAAATTATTATTGGAAAATTCCGATATTTAATTGTGGTTTTTACGTAAAATGGTTGTTAAGGAAACAATAAAGTGTTTATCGTGATGAAAAATAACTGTGCATTTCAAAGAGGATAGAATTTATTGATTTTAGTTTAAATTCTAGGCTTGAAGGATGTAAGCGTCGTTCGAAGACAAATACATTTTTTGAAGAATGTTGTTTTAAAAACTGGTTTTGCTGCATGGATGGCAAATAAAGATACATCTGTTTGCTGACGTTTCATTTGTTTTGAAACGAATTGACACTTGTACAAAGCGAGGCGTATCAAAAGTGTCTTTTCACTTTGCAATTCAAAGAATTTTCCATTGTTATCATAAAATGTATCTAATTGCAATATAACACCGTCGTTTTGTCGAAGTAAGGTAAAAATTGTCGTTTTTCCTTAAAAATCAAAGCATTTGAAATCCTGCTGCTTTTGAGAGCAATTCTGCTCATAAAAAATACATCCCTTAGAAAATCATTGGATCCTGTAAAGAGATATCCAATATCTAAGGGATGTACTAGATTAAAAGATTTCCGGATTAAAACGCAGCCGCAACTTTTTTAGCTTCAGCGAGGCCGTCTTCGATGATTTTTTGCGCTTGGTCAGGAACAGCGTTGTGTCCTTCGATGACAACTGTATGAAGGTCTTCTACACCGAAGAATCCCATAACGGTTTTCATGTAGTTCAATGACATTTCCATTGCTGCCATCGGGCCTTCAGAATAGAATCCGCCTCTTGCATTTAAAAGGGCAACCTTCTTGTCTCCCATTAATCCTTTAGGTCCTTCAGGAGTGTATGTAAACGTAACTCCTGCGCGGGACAGATAGTCGATGTAAGTGTGAAGCACTGCTGGAACCGCAAAGTTCCACAGCGGGAAGGCAAATACGACTTTATCGGCTTTAACGAACTGATCAAGATAACGGTCCGCAACAGCCGCAGCCGCTTTTTCTTCCTCAGTCAATTCCATGCCTTTTCCTGCCTTGAACGTTCCGTTGATCGCGTTTCGGCCAAGGTACGGAGGGTTTTCCTTATAAAGGTCGAGCTCAGTGACCTCATCGTTTGGATGAGCTTCTTTATAGCTGTTAAGGAATGCTTCGTAAAGTTTTACAGATACCGCTTCATCAACTGTGCGGTCGTTTGCTTTGACAAATAATACTTTAGACATATTGTTAACCTCCTGTGCTAACGTTTCATTATTTACTTACAAATAGTATGTTACTTTCTTTTAAACAGAAAGTCAACTGATTTATTTTTATTTCAAAATATGTTTCTATCAAAAAAATACACCCGCCTTCTGCGGGTGCGCTATTTTGAATCCTGCTCTTGATCAAGCCGTTCATAGGTGTAGGAATGTTTTTGATCCATCGTTTCTTTGTTGGTCAGGTCTCTCATTTGCCGGCTGAACTCCCTGTCATCCGCTGCCCCTGATTCGTTTATTTTTTCTGCTTCTCTCTGGGCTTCAATCACATATCTTGCATATGGAACGGCTTTAAGGCGTTCGTAAGGTATTTCCCTGCCTGTTTTTTCGCATATTCCGTATGTTCCGTCTTCCATCCGCTCTAAAGCGTCTTCTACTTCCTGCAATACGTTTCTGTCCGTTTGCTCGAAGGTTTGCTCCCTCATTCGTTCGAAATAGACTCCGGCGTGGTCGGCAAGATGATTATCCACTCCGTTTGATAATTCACCCGTTTCTTCTGTCATCGACTGATCAGGAGCCTCTCTGTCTGAAAGACTTTTTTTCAAATCCATTAATCTATGGTAGAGCTGTTCCTTTTGCTCATTTGTCAGCGGCATCCTTCATCCCCTCCTTTGTTTTTTTATTTCCCGGTATGTGAGACTTGAAACACCGCTGTGTGTTAAGGATTTGATATATTTTCGACAGCCGCATCATAAACTTCTGTTATGATATAAGACCAGCGAAGGGAGCATTTTCTATGAAAAAAACACCCGGAACTCAGGTGCCCCATCCGATCAGGGAAGACGGCGCCGGGGCGACCGATTTTGGCCCCCGTGACGTCATGCGGGATCTTGAGAATCCCGACATGTTCGTTCCTCCGGCTACAGATGCCGGGTCGATCCCCAATTTAAAATTTTCTTTTTCGGACACCCACATGCAGTTAAAACACGGCGGCTGGTCGCGCGAAATAACGGTTAAAGAGCTGCCGGTCTCAACGACGATCGCCGGGGTTAATATGAGGCTGACTCCAGGCGGTGTACGCGAGCTGCATTGGCATAAGCAATCGGAATGGGCTTACATGATTTTGGGTCATGCACGCATTACCGCTGTCGACCAGAATGGCCGGAACTTTATCGCAGATGTCGGCCCTGGAGATTTATGGTTCTTCCCCGCCGGAATCCCGCACTCGATTCAAGGACTTGAAGATGGCTGCGAATTCCTCCTCGTCTTTGACGACGGGACATTCTCCGAATTCGACACATTCACGATTACCGATTGGTTCGCACACACACCAAAGGATGTCTTAGCCGCGAATTTCGGTGTAAGCGAAAGCGCCTTTGCCCGCTTCCCTGACAAACAGCGCTACATTTTTCAAACAAAGGTGCCGGGTCCGCTTGAAAGCCAAAAGGTGCCGGATCCCTATGGAACTGTGCCGAAAAGCTTTGCATACCGGCTTCTGAAACAGAAGCCGATCGTCACGCCGGGCGGGACGGTAAGAATCGTTGATTCCTCCAACTTTCCGATTTCGAAAACAATCGCTGCCGCGCTCGTCGAAATCAAGCCTGGCGGAATGAGAGAAATGCATTGGCATCCGAATAATGATGAATGGCAGTATTATCTCACAGGTACCGGGCGGATGACCGTATTCGCGGCGAACGGCACAGCACGGACGTTTAATTATCGGGCTGGTGATGTGGGGTATGTACCTTTTGCCATGGGCCATTATATTCAAAACACGGGCACAGACAGCCTGTGGTTTTTAGAAATATTCAAGAGCAGCCGCTTTGCAGATATCTCATTGAACCAATGGATGGCGCTGACGCCAAAAGAACTTGTGGAGGAACACCTGCACGTTGGACCTGAGCTGATGAACGCATTGCGGAAAGAGAAATGGCCTGTCGTTAAATATGGAACAGACGGACAGGCGTGAAGCCGTCAAACACGCAGGTGCAAGAGAACGGCGGCTTATCGAATGAGAGCCCCGTTTTTTATGGATCGAACACATTTTGCAGGAAAAAATAAAACGAACCGGGAGGATGTCCTTCTCCCGTCTTTATCAATGCTTGTCTCCTTTGAAAGTCCGCGGACGGAGCGAGATCTCGGGCTGGGGGCGTTCGTTTTTTGCGTCGCGTTTTTTTGCCGGCTCTTTTTGAATCCGCGCATCTTCCAGCCATTTTGCTGACAGCGGATAGTTGGCGCCGATATTCAGTTTTCCGCTGAGACTTTCGATTTCAAGCTCTCCGAATTCGATATTGTATTCAATCTTATCGACACGCATGTTTTCTATCCGAATATCCCTTGTGCAGCAGTGTTCATCTTGTTTGTTATGGTGTACCTTTTCCAAGGCCAGCACTTTCTCTTTCAATTCCTTCATTTCTTCCTGGCAGATTTTTTTGATCAGCGGTTTGAATAATGTTTTTAGCATTGTGAACTGGCTCCTTTTCATTGTTCTATCGCTAAAGAGATATTGATATACATTACCTAACAATATAGAAAGAGGTGATCCGACTGTTTCTGCCTACTCAAATTCATCTGCATGCCGTCAAAATAAACAGCTTGAACGCGAGCTCGTTTCATACAGGCTCGGCCGAAATCATAAGAAGGGCTGTTGTTGTCAACAAGAATCAAGGGTTGGACAAAACAATTCCTGCGGCTCGGTTTTTGCCGTCCCGGTCAGTTCAGTCAATGACTGTGATGTCTCTGATGCGAACTCGATAAAGATTAATCCCGGATCGTAATCGAGCGTGCTTCTGTTTGATCTTTAGGAATGGTGACATATAAAATTCCGTCTTTAAAAACGGCATGTATGCGGCCATTTCCGTCTATCGGTATATCGAGATCGATTTTCCTTTCGAACTCGCCATACTTTCCTTCCCTTTGTTTAAATTTGTCTTCGGGAAAATAAGACTTTCTGCTCCCTCTGACAATAAAGTAAGTTTCATATGACAGGAGTTCGACATCCTGCTTTCGAAAACCGGGAAGATATATTAAAAAGCGTATTTCATCAAACGTATCAACTATATCAATGAGTGTAAAATCAGATTTGCGCTCTTTTTCCTGCTGAACGCCCGTCTGAAAAGGAAAATTGGGATGACCGTTTGTAAAGCCCTTTCCCTGTTCATCATCGAAAACCGTTTTCCAAAATTCTCCTCCGTATAATGTCTGTGCAAGATCAAGCCACTGCTTCATTTTATCTGCATCCAATAGATGGCCCCCCTTTCCTCGAATACTGTGAACAGGTTCGGCATAAAACTGTAAAAAGGAGGTTTGCTTGTGTTGCAACCAGCTCCATATATCAATATTAATATTTTCATGTTGAAAATTAATTCCTTTGAAAATGCTTCAGCAGTGAATGTCGGACAAAATTTATTGGCGGAGTGGCAAAACTCGGATAAGAAAAACCAAGGCTACGGACAAAATTTCGGGGATGAAAGCGGGTTCTTGGGAACGAAAAGCCATGTGGATGACAGAGATCAGCTCGATTCACCGGCCCTTTTTGAGTCCCGTTCCAATCTGCCTTCGGGAAAGGGATGATGGTTTGATGTTTTCACCGGCAATGATTAATTTGGGAGCTTTTAAAATCAATTCAGTCGACAGAGGCGCTTCTGTCACGGTAGGCCCTTATCAGCAGATCGATTACTTTTTGTCAGCCAAATTAAACTACGGTTTTGGAGAAGAAAACGGAGATCTTACTCAGCTTATCGTCCCTGTCGGTTCTGTGCTGGATTCCGATCTCATCGATTCCAATGCCGGCAAATCGAGCGTCGTATAAAGGGCGATTAATAACTACCCGTAATAACGGGTGGCCAGCTTGTATAGAAAAATGGAGCCGAAGGTGGACCCGGCTCCATTTTTCCATTAAGCGTTAATTTCTGTTAATTCCTCATGTTCCGTATCTATTAAAAAACCGCGGACTTTGACATGCGAAGGGATAAAAGGGTGCCGCCGAATCAGGTCGACGCTTTGTTGTATTCCTTGAGCAACGTTTTTTTCCCCATTCAGCCATTCATCCAGGCTGCTGAATGGAAATTCCGGGGTGTTGAAAAAGGTAATCGATGGTCTGTAATTTATCCTTTAATTGCGGATTTTTAAACAAGAAATTCTCAAGGTCGATATCAGCCGCCTGTTCATTTTTGGATCGAACAATTAAGATTTCCCCGATTTTTTTTTGGAAGACAAGAGTGATAATATCTCTCATGAAATCGCTGTATGGCTGGGAAATGTGAGGGAATACGCTTTTTAAAACGAGCACTTTCTCCGGCTGAATCGCTGCCGCACGGCAGATTGATTGTTCAAGCGTATCCTCCATTCCGGTAATTAACAACACATTTTCATTTCCTGTTATCCCCATTATATTCACCTCATTCATCATTTTGTTTTTGTCCAGTTCACCCAGTTCCCGTGCGAATCGATCGAAGCAAGGATAATCCAGCCGTTTTCCACTTTTCGACGGAAGCTGTGATCCTCTTCAAGAAGCCGCTCGATATGTTCACGTGGCGCTTCAATGACAACAAGCAGCCGGAGAGGCGCATGATAAATCTCTTGATCTGACAGCATGACAGACTGCCAAGGGAGGCCTGCCAGCAAATCGCTTGCATTTCCCTGCATAACGCCAAGGCCGGAAGTGACGGTTTGGGTCGCTTTATTTCCGCTTCCATAATAATGCGGTGCAACGGTTGACGCGTAATATTGCAGATTGATCCACTGGGCCACCGTCCCCGGACCTGAAATGATATTGCCGAGGATGGAACCGTCCCGGTCATTCCGCCAGTCATAGCTGTGCAGAAAAGCCCTTCCCTCAAGGTTGGCTTCTCGCGTAAGCCGGCGTGTGCCGATGATGAATGAAGCGTTTCGGGCCAGTCCCCATTCTGGGCGGACTTCGCTCCAATCCTCAGCAAATCGTTCAACTTCATTCCGGGGATTTTTATATCCGAATTGAGGCAAATCGGCTAAGCGTTCCGCTCCGACTGTGCGGCTCACATCGGGAAGTGCCGAGTCGATGAGGTCGAACGCTTGTTTGGCTTTAGGCGGAAGCTCAGGTACATAAAGCCAATGCAATTCATCCAATGTTGTAATATGCTCTGCGGCAGCAAATACTGTATCATCCGGAATCAATATGCCGTCGGAACGGAGCCTTTGTCTGACGCTTGGAAGATTGCATAAAGCGGCAAGGACTCGTGCGTTGAAAGCGCCTGATGCCCCCCCGCAGGCACCGCAGTCCAATGACGAGGCATAAGGGTTATTTGTGCTTCTGCTCCCGTGTCCGCAAATGACAACCAGCGGAGCGAACCGGTCTGTGATCCCCATCATTTGCAATGCCTGTCTTGCATACGAGTGTTTTTCATCTTCCGTAAAACCGAGCGGAATGCCGGCTTCAGGCGTTTCTATACGATCAAGCGAGAGCTTTGACTGAGGCTTCTTCAGCCATGACTTCCGCGCTTTTCGGAAAGCTTTTCCCGCTTTGCGGGGAGCCAGGCTGCGCGCTGCCATTTGCAGGCTCAGCCAGGGGCCGCTCACTTCGGGAAGCAGCATACCCGCCAATAGATTCTGTTTCATTGTTTTAAAGGCAGAGCTTAGCGAAGCTGCGGCTTTTCTATGCTCTTGATACGATTTGAAACTGGATTCTTCCGCTGTTTCTTTTACTCGATGCTGCGGTTTGAGAATGACCGGCAAGGAGCTGTGGCAGTGTTTGCTGCCAAGTTCGCACGTTTCGATTGTCAGACCGAAAAAGCCGGCCGTTCCATACGTTTCAAAAGGCCCCGACTTTTCCAATGCCCGGCGAAACGGCTCTGAACGGACATCAATACAAAATGCCAGCTGGGCCATCACCGGTTCACTTTTCTCGGCGGCTGCAGGTTTGTTAGCCGTGAGCTTCCTTATCTCATCGGCGTATGTTTGCTCCCACGCTTCCAGCCAAAGGCGACGGCGCGTGATGTCATCAAAACGGCGGGCGAGTGTGAAACGGGCTTGCTGCTCTGCTGCGGAAAGATTGAGCCATTCTTCAGAAGTGAGACCGCCCCAATGCAGCCATGCCGCAATCAGAGGAACCAACTGCATCTCCTTGTCAGGCTTTGGCACAGAGAATGGCAAATAAGGCTCAACAAGCATCCATTCCATTGAAAGCCGGACAGCCAGATACTCGAGCAACAGCCCTTCTTCGTCCCGCGATTGCCGGGAACGCCAGAGCATCATCCCGCCCCAGCCCGGCAGAGAAAGCAAATGGGCTTCAAAGTAGTCCTGGACGTCTCCATTAGAAATATCAAGCGCCCGGAGTGCTCTTTTCAAAGCTTCCCGCGGCTCTTCCGGCCACCCGTTCAGCCGCAGGCGTTCAGCACGCGACAGGGCGGGATCATGTTCAATAAGCCGCCTCCATGCGCTGTAAAACCCTTTCTCACGATTAGGAAGCCGCCATGCCGATTGTGACTCATCAAGGTACAGTTTTGACCATTTAATCATATGACGGTCGAGGGGGTGAGCTGTTTTTTGCCCGGCTAAAACGCTTAGCGGTTTGACGAATCGTGTTTCCTGTTCTTCGATCATCCAGCCTGCCGCTTGTTTGGCGAGCTTTTTGACTTGACTGGATGACAATAGCTGTTCGGGTATTTCATCGAGCTTGAGCGCGGCTTTGCAAAACGCTGCCGCTGTTTCCCTCGTCATGCCGGACTGGTGTGAATCGAGCCAATCCATCAGCTTTTCTTTAAGAATCGCCTTATCTATTTCTCCACGCTGTTTTGCGGAATGGAACATGGAGGGCTTTGGGTAGATATCGACAAGAAGCTGTTGTTTAAGCCGCCGCGCCGTCTGTTCGAATGTTTGTTGTTCCAGCCCCATCCATGGATGGCGCGCAGCAAAGGTTTCAATAGGCCACAGCGGCGCAATAACCCGTGCAGCTGATTGAACCAATTCATCAATATTAATGTCAGCGGTCTGATGTTCATATTTGAAGATCGATTGTTTAGACAATGTAGATGCGGCTGTTTTCATGATTGACGACCTCCTTGAGTAAGATATTGGTCAAGATAATTCGGCCGTTCTTCGACCGAATCGAAATGAGGCTCACTCATTTTCACGAGACGCAGATAAAGTGCGCCGGACCATGCAGAGCGCTGCCGAACGATCAAGGCACCGGCTGCACTGCCTGATAACAAAACGACCGACGTGAAAACGGCCGCGATTGCGGACGGATGCGCCCCCTGTACAACAGCATCCTTCAGGAGCCCGTGCAAAACGAAATGAATGATGGCAAACGCGAAAGAGGCTCCCGTTAAAATGAACAGTCCGGCAATTCGTGCGACTCGTCCGCAACTGGCTGTGACAAGCTGTCTCCAAGCAACAAACAGTGACCAGCCTAAAACAAGGGCGCTGATCAATTGATAGCCATCGTCCGCATCTGTGACCCAGATTCCAATTCCGAGTGTAAGAGCCAAGACGCCGCCTATTATGCTCCAAGGAAGAGCCAGCCTTCCCGGTTTAGATGCGAACGATTCATAACGGCGCACCGCTGATCCGGCTTGCAGGAAAAGGGCGGCTTTGAACAGGCCGTGCAAGATGAGGTGAATAACAGCTGCGATATAGGCGCCTAATGCGCATTGGATAAGCATAAAACCCATCTGCGCGACCGTTGAAGATGCGAGCTGCCGCTTGTAGTCCGCTTGGACGATCATCATGCCCGTTCCGAGTAAGACTGACAGAACGGCAGGAACGAGCAAAATAAGCTGCAATCCATCACCGCTGAACATTGGTGCAAAACGGGTCAGCATGACGCCCCCGACATTTACGAGTCCAGCGTGCATGACCGCGGAAACCGGAGTCGGTGCAATCGCCGAATCGAGCAGCCAGCGATGAAACGGCCACTGCGCTGCAGGAATCATCACCGTTAAGATGACGAGAAGGCCGATCCCGATTTTCTCCCATGAGCTGATCTGCGCAAGGCTTTTTTCCGCTATGGCGGATGATAACTGCCAATGCCCCGTAGAGAAGGACAGCCAAAGAGCCGCTGCCGCTAGAGCCAGCCAGCTGAGCGCAAAGATCCGGCCCGCATACATAGCGGCATTTTTCGCCGCCTGCCATGCGCTGTTTAAACCGATTAGCGCAGTCAAGCCGAGCAGAGTGATTCCCCAGCACAAGAGGAGCCAGCGAAGATCATCGTTAAGCCAAGCGGATGAAGCCCCGCCTGTCGTCAGCGTCAGCAGCAAAAAGAATTTACGGTAGGAGCGGTCCCCGAACAGATACCGGACTGAGAAGCGCTGGACGATGAAGCCGATCGTTAGGACAAACAAGGCGATCAGCCAGGCCAGCGAATCCATTCGCCAAGGAGCTGCAGCGTGACCGGAATTTGCCGTCAATAATGCCGCCAGCGCGGCGAGCGGAGGCAGAGCGATGACATTGGCGTGAATCCGTACAAATGGCAATGGTACCTTAGGATTCAGCACGAGCAGTGCGCTGATAAAACAAAGCGCATGCAAGGCGAAAAATATTTTCAGCCAAATTAAAGAATCTAGCACATCAAACACCCTGTATCCCTCCGTCGGCATGATGTAAAAGAGCATACTGTTTCATGTCTTGCCTTCCTTTCTACAAACGTAAAAAAGCCGGTATATTCAGGATTCGGCCCATTTCGGCCATCTTTCTGAATAATACCGGCTTATCTTTAACTCATATTCATGTTTTAAAGATCTTCCGTTTTTTATGAGAATTTTTTTTGCAGGTCGTTTGCCAATTTAAACACCATGATCCGCTCACCTGTCCGCGTGCTGATATCCGTATGAAAGCTGATCGTATCTTCACCGGTCAGCTCTTTCATAATGCGGCTCAAGTGTTCCCGGCCCGATTCCACCAAGCCGGAGCGGGTTCTTTTGATCGATAACAGCCCTTCTTTTGTACTGCAAAGTTCGTACTCGGCAGGCGTTAAAATGCCGTTCAATGAAACGATGACCATATTTCTGAGAATATCTGTTTTGACAGACACGGACCCCCGTCCCAAATAGTCTTTTTCCCATTGGGTTAAGGCTTTGCTGATCTCAGCTTCCAAAGACCCCTTCGTCAATTTCTGTTTTTCCAATGTTATATCCTCCTAAAAAAACGGTATATTTCTTTTCCTCATACATAAATATAGGGAAAATGAAATATACCGTCCTATCAAAATCTTAATGTCATGCATGGAAAGATTACTTTTTCACGCGGCCATAATGGCATTATAACCGAATGCTAAAGCTCTTTTTGCATGAGATTGCGATTATTGATTTTACGGATTACTTTTTTTAATATCATAGCTTTTAAGATTTGTAATGTCAATACCATATTGTTTTTGGATGGAAAAGGCATATTTTAGGTCAAGGGAAAGAGACAATATCCTCGGCCGTTATGAAGCTGATACGAAAGCAATAAATTTTACAACGCAAAAAGTGTGTCCTGGAATCCTGGCACAGGAATTTTTTCATGCCATTGACAGCGACCTCTTTTGATAGCATCAACACGATTTCGGAAATCGGTATGAATAGAGCTATATAAAGTGAACAATCCTGTTAAAGAAATCGTTTCATGTTATCAATGCTGCAATTCATCAGCCTCTGAAACAGAAAAAAGAAAAGCAAAACATCAAAATACTGCACTTGCTGTGGATCAGTCGGCTAAATTAAACTGCGGTGTCGGAGAAGCTTATCAGCTCATCGTCCCTGTCGGTTCTCGGCTTGATTCCGATTTATTGATTCCACGCCGGCATTGTAAAAGGCAAATCAAAAAGGCCGTTCTTTTGAACAGGCCTTTCATCGCTTTATGCGCATAAGTATTTTGACAAAAGCGCTTGAATTTCAAGCATGTCGGTATCCTTTGTAAACTCCAGGTCAAAGACTTTGCTGCTTGTCATGAGCGAAAGAGAGGAATCAGGATTGAACATGCTGACTTCCCTGATTGCAAAGCCTTCAATTGACTTGTAAGGAAGAAAAACACGGACTTTCTTTTTGGAAAATAATTTGTTGTCAAAAAAAATAATCCGCTTGTTGGTAAAACAAATTTGATCAATTCTTAGTCTGCAGACAGATTCAATCTTTTCTCCTTCAATAAGCAGCGGTTCAAATTTTTTGCCGTCTGCTGTTTTGCTAGCTGAAAAAACGCCCAATCAAAACCCCTCTTTCTGTATATCTAATTTATGTTAATGCACAAGGCAAAAGGATCTCTTCGTTACTATTTAGAATACGATAACACCGTTTTATAAACAATTACGAGCAGATTACATTTCTTTAACTCTCTATGTATGTTTTTTATCTACCAGTTAATACGCGTAACAAGAACTAAAGGTTTCAACTTTTTTCAGATTTTTTAGTTCGCCATCCCGTGCCTGACAAAAGACGCACAAAACCGCAGGAAATGATTATCCTGCGGTTTTGTTCAGCGATCTTCGCCTTCTATCGTGCTTTCCATATGCGTATCGGACACTTGCTCTTCTGTTACAGCCATGCCTTCCGCCCCTGCTTTATCGCTGCGGCCGGCTTCTTTCTGAAGGAGCTCCCGAATTTCCTGGTCGCGGTTTTGTTTCACCAGATTCACCCTTTCAATCGTGATCATCTTTTAGTATTGATGATCGTTGGGAGAATCATTCAGCCCTCAGACCTCTTTAAAGTATTCTTTGTAATAGCCGCCCACTTTGCCGGTGTTGTCGATAATAAATAAAAATTCTTCCGTTTCATTTTTGACTTCATACGTTTTCCCTACGGTCAAAGCTCTGTCGACAATGTATTTTTTTGCGTCGGTGTGAATGCATGTTACTTTTTTCAACGTTTTGTTGTTGTGCCATTTTTCGTGGATCATACTGATGTCTCCTTTTAAAAAACGATGTATAAATTCCATTGTAGCGTTTTTTTGCCGAATTGCAACGATGCACCGTCCAGGGCGGCTCCTTCTCTAAACCGCAAATGAATATTGATTTCAATTCATTTTCTGTTATAGAATAGTGGTGTGCGATTCCAAAATCAGCAATATATCCCACCTTCGGCATCTCATTGATCCAACCACCAATCACACCAGCACCAGGAATAACTCACAAGAAGACAGACCAAAATTTTAAGGGAGGTTTGTTTCACAAACATGAGTTCTTTAACGATGCAGGTCAGTAAAAGGCTGGAGTCATTTTTGCAGGGAACGAAAAAGCTTTACATTAACGGAGAATTTGTAGCGAGCGCTTCAAACAAAACGTTTGAAACCCCAAACCCGGCCACGGGAGAAACACTCGCTACATTGTATGAAGCGGGCCCTGAAGATGTCGACAAAGCGGTAAAAGCCGCCAGGGAGGCTTTTGATCACGGGGAATGGCGGACAATGCTCCCGGCCGAGAGAAGCCGGCTCATGTACAGACTCGCCGATCTGATGGAGGAACACAAGAACGAATTGGCCCAGCTTGAAACGCTTGACAACGGAAAGCCGATCAGCGAAACATCCGCAGGGGATATTCCGATGTCAATTGAACACATGCGCTATTACGCCGGCTGGGCGACGAAAATAACCGGACAAACGATTCCTGTAAACGGACCTTATTTTAACTATACACGCCATGAGCCTGTCGGTGTGGTCGGGCAGATCATCCCTTGGAACTTCCCGCTCCTGATGGCGATGTGGAAAATGGGTGCAGCTCTGGCAGCCGGCTGTACAATCGTCTTAAAGCCTGCTGAGCAGACTCCCCTTTCCGCCCTGTATCTGGCCGAGCTCGTCGATCAGGCCGGATTTCCAAAGGGCGTGATCAACATCATCCCGGGCTTCGGAGAAACAGCCGGGGAAGCGCTTACAGACCACAAGCTGGTCGACAAGCTGGCATTCACGGGCTCGACCGAAATCGGCAAAAAAATCATGGAAAAAGCGGCAAAAACCGTCAAGCGCGTCACCCTCGAGCTCGGCGGAAAATCGCCGAACATCATCCTGCCTGATGCAGACTTGAAAAAAGCGATTCCGGGAGCGCTGACCGGCGTCATGTTCAACCAGGGCCAGGTGTGCTGTGCAGGTTCGCGCGTATTCATCCATAAAGACCAATACGATAAAGTCATCGATGAAATGGCCGCATATGCAAAATCCATTCGTCAGGGTGCTGGGCTTCACGAAGATACGCAAATGGGACCGCTTGTCAGCAAAGAACAGCATGAACGGGTTCTTTCATATATTGAAAAAGGCCGCCAGGAAGGCGCGAAAATTGCTGCCGGCGGAACATGCCCTTATGAGGAAGGATATTTCGTCTCTCCGACCGTGTTTACGAATGTTGAGGATGACATGACGATCGCAAAAGAGGAAATATTCGGCCCTGTCCTGGCCGCGATCCCTTATGAAACGGTCGACGAAGTCATCGAACGCGCCAACCGGACGGAATACGGGCTTGCCGCCGGTGTTTGGACGGAAAACGTGAAAAACGCCCATTATATAGCAGACCGCCTGCAAGCAGGCACCGTTTGGGTCAACTGCTACAATGCGTTTGACGCGGCATCGCCGTTCGGCGGCTATAAACAGTCCGGCCTCGGCCGGGAAATGGGATCATACGCTTTGGATAATTATACTGAAGTGAAAAGCGTATGGATCAGTATGGAGTAGCATCTTTTTTCCACCAAGGCAAAACACCGTCCACATTGTGGACGGTGTTTCAGCTTGTCGACAAAGTCACAAAAAAAGTGGCTTGATCGACAAGCTTTTTTTGTTAAAATGTGTGTGGAATCTAATTTTTGGAGGTTTTACCATGTTGACCAAACACTCTAAAGATCAGCGTGAACAGCTTGAAGTCTTTGCCTTAAGTGAGCTTGTACCTGAAGACCATTTGGTCAGGAAGATGGAAGAAGCCATTGATTTTTCATTTATTTATGAAAAAGTTGCCCCTCTTTATTCTTCAAAAGGGCGTCCAAGTATTGATCCTGTTGTACTGATTAAAATGGTGCTCATTCAATACGTGTTTGGTCATCGCTCCATGCGCGAAACCATTAAGCGAATCGAAACTGATGTAGCCTATCGCTGGTTTATTGGATATGGATTCTCTGAAAAAATCCCTCATTTTTCAACCTTCAGTAAAAACTATGAACGTCGCTTTCATGACACAGACCTATTTGAAACAATCTTCTATAAGATTTTACGTCAAGCCATGGATCTCGGCCTCGTCGATCCTTCGGTCGCCTTCATCGACAGCACACATGTCAAAGCGAATGCCAATAAGAAAAAGTTTGTGAAAAAGATCGTAAGAAAAGAAACAAGAGCTTATCAGGAGCAGCTAGATCAAGAAATTAATGCCGATCGCGAAGCGAACGGAAAAAAGCCCTTAAAGCCCAGGCGATGCTTAGAGGAACGAGAAGTAAAGGAAAGTACAACTGATCCTGAGAGCGGATATTTTGTCAAAGGCGAACGAGAACGTCTTTTTGCCTATGGATTTCATACAGCTTGTGATCGGAACGGATTTGTGCTGGGAACGGTTGTTGAGCCTGCCAATATCCATGACAGCCAAGTGTTCGCGTCGCTGTTTCAACAAGTAAAAGAGCGCGTTGCCAAGCCTCATACGGTCGCAGTTGATGCCGGATACAAAACACCGGTTATCGCAAAATTTCTTCATGAAGAAAACGTTCGCCCTGTTATGCCTTACACGCGTCCGCAAACCAAAAAAGGATTCATGAGAAAACACGAGTATGTTTACGATGAATTTTATGATGTCTATATCTGCCCGCAAGACCATATTCTCTCCTATCGCACAACCAATCGGCAAGGTTATCGAGAGTATGCTTCAGATCCAAAACGATGTAAACCATGTCCATTACTACATACATGTACAGAAAGTAGAGATCATCGAAAGATGATTCACAGACATATCTGGCAGGATCATTTAGACGAAGCTGATCATCTTCGGCATACGGAAGAGAATAAACAAATCTATGCCAAACGTAAAGAGACGATCGAACGAGTTTTTGCCGATTTAAAACATAAGCATGGCCTGCGCTGGACAACCCTACGGGGAAAGAAAAAATTGTCCATGCAGGCGATGCTTGTTTTCGCTGCCATGAATCTGAAAAAGCTGGCGAATTGGACCTGGAAAGGTCCTAACCGCCAGCCTTCTGATCGAAATAATAGAATAAAATGGACAAAAACAGGTCGGATTTTAAAAATCCGACCTGTTTTGTCAACGGTCTGAAACACCGTCCACATTGTGGACGGTGTTTTTTGTTCGGAATTATCCTTTGTTTCGGCTCATTTCAAGCTGTTGCTGCCGCGCCCCAGCCTCTGCTGTTTAAAAACAGGGAGAAGTCAATCGCTTTTTCGCCTGTCATATTCTTTTTTCAGGATCCCCATGATGATTTCGTCTGAATATCGACCGTTCATATAAAGGGCCTCCCTCAACGTTCCTTCCTTTTTGAACCCGGCTTTTTCGTATGCTTTCACACCCCGGATATTATGAGAAAACACCTCGAGCTGAAGCCGGTTTAATTGAAGCTTCTCAAAAGCAAACTGCTGCGCCAGTTTAACGGCTTCAGTGCCGTACCCTTTGTTGAAATGGTCCCGGCCGTGGAGCGCAATTCTGAATCCGGCTTTCCGGTTGACCCGGTCGATGTCCAAAATCGACAAATCGCCGATCGTCTCATCGCCGTCCTGTAAACAAATCGCAAAATCATAACGTGTACCATCATTTGTGATCCGTTCGTAATGATCATATAATTCGTCCATTGTAAAGACGCGTCTTGTTCCGGTCATATACCTGATGTCATCATCCTGGACGGCTCTGTAGAAGCTCTCCATATCTTCTTTCCTGACGGGTCTTAAGTAAACGGTTCGGCCTCTTTCCATTTAGACTCTCCTCCCCTTGATTACGCATCAGTTTCTTGATATGCAGCAGACCAGTGAAACGGCTGAATCTCCTTTAATGCTTTAAAGACAAGGCCGCCGTCAGGGACGGTAACAGCCGCTTTCACCTCAGACCCCCAATAAAAGAGCCTTTCCTGGCATACCCCGCAAGGCGTGAGCACTTTATATCCGGAATGTTCATCATCTCTGACGACGCAAATGGAATGCGTGATCTTCGCGCCCAGCTTGTGCGCTTCTAAAATGGCGCCTGTTTCAATGCATAATTCTGTAGAAGCGTTGATGACCTCCGGTGCAACGCTCGTGAGGATTTTACCTTCTTCCGTATACATCGCGGCCGCTCCGCCCCATCCGGAAGGGTACCTTGCGTTAATGAGCTCAACAGCGGCTTCATACAGCGTTTGTTCTACCTTCATTTTTTTGACCTCCATTATTTGTGTGTCCGGTGCAGCTTGTATATGTATCCCTTTAAACGATACCTGATTTTTCCCACGGGGTAAACAAGTTTTACAGGCTTCGTTTAATGGCGATGGCCGCCCCCTTCCTCTTTTGGATCCGATCCGAACGATTTCAGGTTCCTGAGCAGAAACACCGCCGACAATCGCCTGTTTAATCGGTCCTCCGCTTTCCGCGTATGAAAGACAAAACGGCGGCTTGAAACTCCAGTGTTCAAAGCCGCCGTTTCTGTTTTTTATGAAACTTTTAACCTGACAAATTTTCGTTTTCCGACTTGTACGATTAAATCGTCTTTAACGATAACCGTTTGCTGCAGATCATCGACCCTTTCTCCGGCAATTTTCACCCCGCCGTTTTGGATCATCTTCCGGGCTTCGCTTTTAGAAGGCTGCAGCTTTAATTCAACGAGCAAATCGATGACCGGGATGTGTTTTACGCCTTGCCAGCGAACTTCAGGCATTTCATCAGGGAGGCTTCCTTTTTGAAAAACTGCGGTAAAGTGCTGTTCGGCTCGTTTTGCTGCTTCAGCGCCATGGTACATTCTGACAAGCGTTCCCGCCAAAAACATTTTGGCGTCTTTCGGATGGTCTGCCTGAAGTTGTTTGATTTGTTCAGCCGAAAGGTCTGTTGCAAGTTCAGCATACTTTGTGATCAATTGATCAGGGATGGACATCGTCTTTCCGTACATGTCATTCGGGCTTTCATCAATGCCGATGTAATTGTTCTTCGATTTAGACATCTTTTCGATCCCGTCAAGCCCCTCCAATAAAGGCATCAGTATGGCAGTCTGTTTCACTTTTCCGAATTTTTCTTGAAAATGCCGGCCCATTAAGACGTTGAAATGCTGATCCGTTCCGCCAAGTTCAACATCCGACTCCAGTACAACAGAATCGTATCCCTGCATGAGCGGATAAAAAAATTCGTGCAGCGAAATCGGTTTTCCAAGCGCCAGCCGCTCTTCAAAATCGTCTCTTTCCAAAAGCCGTGCCACCGTTATTTTTCCGGCGAGCTTTATAACGTCTTCAAAATGTAACCTGGACAGCCATTTTGAGTTGTAGTGGAGTTCTGCTTTTTCCATATCGATGATTTTCCCAAATTGCTCAAAATACGTTCGGGCATTATGCTTTACTTCTTCATCTGTCAGCTGCTTTCTGGCGGCCGATTTGCCTGTAGGGTCGCCGATTTTCCCTGTGAAGTCACCGATAATCAACTGGATGTTATGACCGTTTTCCTGAAATTGCCTGATCTTATTTAAAACGACGGTATGGCCGAGGTGTACGTCCGGAGCTGAGGGATCAAGACCAAGCTTAATGTTCAACGGCCTGCCGGAAACGACCGATTTGGCAACCTTAAGCTCAAGATCTTCGGCCGGTATGATGTCCTCTGCTCCTTGCGTGTAGATCTCCATTTGCCTCCTTACTTCTTTGATTTGGCTTTCTGAAAGCTGTTCCAAAACATGACTCACGTTAATTTCCTCCTTTTTAAAAATAAAAAAAACACATCCCTTCTGTGAAAAGGGACGTGATTTTTGCCGATTGCACGCGGTACCACCCTAATTGAAGAACATGATCGTTCTTCCGCTCATTCGGTATAACGGTCCGCCCGTTCTTTGTTCACAAAGAAAGCTCAAAGGGCGGTAATTCATGATGATCTTTGTGCCGGTTCACACCGTCCACCGGCTCTCTTGATACAGGGAAACCATCACTACTAAGACCCCATCATCGCTATTCATTATTTCTGATGATTTTTCGGAGCAGGCCGACCATAACCTTTTGCTCTTCTTTTTCAAGACTTCCGGCGAGTTCGGTTTCGCCTTGATGAAAGCGGGGATACAGATTTTCCATTACCTCTCTCCCCTTTTCGGTAATGGCGACGTAAACGATTCTCCTGTCCCTTGGATCGGTTTTCCGAGAACAGAGCTCTTTCCGCTCCAAGGTTTTCGTGATATTTGAGACTGTCGCTTTGCTGACCCCCGATGTTTCCGCCAGCCTTTTCGTCTCCATTGACCGCCATACCCATAAATCATAAAGGATCGAAAACGCCGTCCATGACAATCGATGCTCTGAGAGAACCTCCTGCTCCATTTTATTCTTCAGGAGCTGTGCTGTGCGGTATAAATTGGCACAAACGGCAACCGCCTCTAAATTGAGCTCCTTTAATGGCAATTTGGTTAATGCATTGGTGGCATCCTTTTCTTCCGGAAGCAATGTTCCGTCTTCATCAAATACGTGGATCACACATCCCTCCTTTAATTTTCAAAATCGTTAGCTATGAAACGATGTTAACAGAAATGCCTCTGACATGCAACAGCTTCTTTATCATGATGCATGACGAATCATGCAGGCGAATAGATTAATATGAAGGGGATGAGAAGAATGCATTCTTTACTGGAAGAGGTAAAAGCGTTCAGGCAAAAGACTCTTGAACAACTTTTAAACAAACAGAAGCCGGACGGATCGTGGAGGTTTTGTTTTGAAGGGTCTGTCATGACGAACAGTTTTTTGATTCTTCTGCTGACTTCTCTCGGGGATCATGACCCTTCTCTAACCTCCGCTCTTGCCAGACGAATCAGGTCGAAGCAAGATGGTGACGGGACGTTCCGAAATTATCCGGATGAGACAGCCGGAAATTTGACGGCGACTGTGCAGGGATATACCGGCATGCTGGCTTCAGGATTGTACAACCGCTATGAACCGCATATGCAGAAAGCGGAGGCGTTTATTAAATCCAAAGGCGGATTAAAACGCGTCCACTTCATGACGAAATGGATGCTTGCAGCAAACGGATTGTATCCGTGGCCGAGACTGTATTTGCCGCTGTCTTTTTTGCTGATCCCTCCGGTTTTCCCGCTGCATTTCTATCATTTGAGCACATATGCGAGAATTCATTTCGTTCCGATGGCCATCACGCTAAATAAAAAATACTCGCTGAAGAACGAGCAGATCGGCTCGCTGCGCCACCTAGATGAAAACATGTCAAAAAATCCGCTGGAGTGGCTCAGCATCCGCTCTTTTCATGAACGGCGCTATTACCCCTTCAACCTGCAATGGAAAGAACTTTTAAAAGGGCCGGTTTACGTTCACAACCTTGGGTATGAAGCAGGAAAAAAATACATGCTGGACAGAATCGAACAAGATGGTACGCTGTACAGCTATGCGAGCGCGACGATATTTATGATTTACAGTCTGCTTTCACTCGGGATCTCAAAACACGCACCCGTAATCAAAAGAGCGATCAGCGGGGTGAAGGGGCTGATTTCTCCGTGCGGAGGAGGCGATGGCCTTTATTTGGAAAATTCCACATCAACCGTCTGGGATACAGCATTATTAAGCTTTGCGATGCAGGAAGCCGGAATGCCCGGAAAAAGCTCTGCCGTCTCCTCTGCGGCGGACTATCTGGAAAAAAGGCAGCATGCCAAAAAAGCGGATTGGGCCGTTTTCAATCCGCATGCAACGCCGGGCGGCTGGGGATTTTCGAATATCAACACGAACAATCCGGATTTGGACGATACAGCAGCGGCGTTAAAAGCGATACCTTTTAACAGACGAACGGCCGACTGGAACCGGGGACTCGCCTGGCTCTTGTCGATGCAAAACAGGGACGGCGGTTTTGCGGCCTTTGAAAAAAACGTCAACCATCCTTTGATCGGAAGTCTGCCGATCGAGTCGGCGAATGAGGCTGCAGTCGATCCGTCAACCGCCGATCTGACGGGCCGCGTTCTGCATTTGCTCGGCCTTAAGGCGGGTTACAGGGAGGACCATCCCGTCATCAGGCGGGCGCTCCATTGGCTTTACCACAATCAGGAGGAAAACGGTTCATGGTACGGCCGCTGGGGCGTCTGCTATATTTACGGAACATGGGCGGCAGTGACCGGGATGAAAGCAGTCGGCGTCCGGGCGGACGATCCGGCTGTCCAAAAAGCTTTGCGCTGGCTTGCGTCTATTCAGCTTCGTGACGGAGGCTGGGGCGAATCGTGCAAAAGCTGTGAAATCAAAACGTTTGCACCCCTTCCCCACAGCACGATCGTTCAAAGTGCATGGGCGCTCGACGCGTTGCTGCAATATACGGACCCGCTCGAACCGCATATTCAAAAAGGAATCCGTTTTCTCATCGATCAAAGCCGGCATCAGCCTAAGCACATCGTTTATCCGACGGGCATCGGGCTTCCGAAGCAATTTTACATTCGCTATCACAGCTATCCCTTCGTGTTTTCTCTGCTGGCTGTAAGCGCGTTTATTAAACAAATGGAAATGGGGGAGAAACATTGAACAGAGACGTATACAAAGAGGAGCTGGCGTCTTGGGCCAACCGTCTGAAGGAACAGGTGAAGCATGATCCTTCTTTGGAAAGCCGGTTAGATGGGTTGTTTCGATCGCTGGATGATGCCGATGCGACTGAGCAGGAATGGTATGAACAGGCTGAAGCCGTTTATGAGACAATCAGCCGCAGCAGCGCTCAAGAGAACCGCCAGCCGTACAGGATGGTTCCGATCGGCGGCCATCGTCTGCCAAGGCTTCCTTATTCGTATTCGGCACTTGAGCCTTATATTTCGAGAGAGATCATGTTTCTTCATCATACAAAGCATCACCAAAGTTATGTCGACGGTCTCAACAAAGCGGAACGGGAACTGCAAAAGGCGCGGCAGACGAAACAGTACCAGCTTGTAAACCATTGGGAAAGAGAGCTCGCATTTCACGGAGCCGGACACTATTTGCATACGATTTTCTGGTATGCGATGAATCCGAAAGGCAAAAGAAGGCCGTCCGGCGAACTGCTGGAGATGATCAACAGATCGTTCGGCGGTTATTCTGCCTTTAAGGAGCATTTTACAGAAGCCGCCAAACATGTCGAAGGAGTCGGCTGGGCAATACTCGTATGGGCGCCGCGCTCGCATCGCCTCGAGATTCTGATTGCAGAAAAACATCAGATGATGAGCCAATGGGACGTCATCCCGCTCCTTCCGCTTGATGTATGGGAACACGCATACTATCTCCAGTATCAAAATGAAAAAGCGAAATATGTGGACAATTGGTGGAACGTCGTAGACTGGCGGGAGCCGGAAAGGCGCTTTGTGCAGGCGAAACGCGTCCTGTGGGAACCTTACTGACCGGAACAAAAAAATCCCTAAACTCAAAAGTTTAGGGATTTGAAGACTCCGATTACATCTAAAAAGACAATAATGATGACGACTGGCGCCACGTAGCGGATTAATAGAAGCCAGACGGCGAACCATTTTCGCTTGAGATTAGAGCCTTCTTTTAATTCGGCAAACAGCTCGTCTTTCGGTATTTTCAGCGGAACGAAAACGGCGATTAAAAAGGCGCCGATCGGCATTAATATGTTGCTGACGAGATAATCTGACGCATCAAAGATTGACAGGTTGAAAATCGTGACATGCTGAAGCACTCCGTACGATAATGCTGCAGGAATTCCGAACAGAAATATCGCGATGCCGCCAGCCCAGGCAAAGATCCGCCTTTTTCTCGCATCCCCTTTTGACAAAACGGAGACCAAAATTTCAAGCATCGAAAAGGCTGAAGTGAGCGTCGCAAATAAAAACAGGATAAGAAACGCCAATAAAAAGACAATTCCAAACGGCATCTGATGGAATACGGACGGAAGCACGTTGAATAAAAGCATCGGCCCCGCATCAGGAGATAAACCGAATGAAAACACTGCAGGGAAAATCGCAAATCCCGCAAGAATCGCCACTGACACGTTTAACAATGTGACCGAAACGGCCGACTGCACCATATTTTCTTTTTTGGACAAATAAGCGCTGTATGTCACCATGACAGACACCCCGACGCTCAAAGAGAAGAAGGATTGCCCCATGGCAAACAGCACCGTCTCGGCTTTTATGCGGGAAAGGTCAGGCTTTAAGAAAAACTCGATTCCTTCCATTGCCCCCGGCAGCGTGACCGAGCGGACAATCAAGATCAGAAAAATGATAAAAAGGGCCGGCATCATAAACCTGCTCGCTTTTTCAATTCCGCTGCTGACTCCTTTTGCCACAACAATGATTGTAATGATGATAAAGATAAGCTGGCTGACAAGGACGAGAAACGGATCTGCAATCGTTTGTCCAAAAAGGTTCGCATAATCCGTATTTTTTGAAAGTTCTCCCGTCAGTCCTTTAAAGATATAAATGATAATCCAGCCGCCGACGACGCTGTAAAAAGACAGCAGAATAAAGCACGTGACGATGCCGAGCCGCCCGATCAAATGCCACAGCGAGCCAGGCGCAAGCTCCTTGTATGATTCAACGGCGTCTTTTTGCGTCTTTCTGCCGATGATAAATTCAGCCAATAATAACGGAAGCCCGACCAATAAGGTAAAAAGGATAAAAATAAGTAAAAACGCCCCGCCGCCGCTTGTTCCGGCAACGTAAGGAAACTTCCATATCGCGCCGAGCCCGATTGCCGAGCCGGCTGAAGCTAAAATAAAGCCAAGCTTTGATGACCATGAATTTTGATTATTTTCCACTAAAGCACCTCTTCTTCTCAGGACAACCCTGCAAATCATGCTACAAAGTATCATTTTAAAAACGATTTCTGAATCCGTCAAGTTTTCGAATAATTCTTTTAGTTTACATAATAAAATTATTGGCCGTGTATTTTTTCGGTGTTGAATTATTCAGAATATTAATTATAATAATAGGACACGAATTTTGTTAGATTTTCTGCACAGTAAGGAGCTGGACAAATGAATTATTTAGTCAAAATCAGTCAATTTACAGGAAAGACCTTTGCCATATGGGTGATCCTCTTTGCGGTGCTCGGGTTTGCATTTCCTTCGCAGTTTACATGGATCAGCCCTTATATTACGATTCTGCTCGGCGTCATCATGTTTGGGATGGGGCTGACCCTGTCAGCGGACGATTTTAAAGAACTGCTGCGAAAACCCCTTCACGTGGTAATCGGCGTGATCGTCCAATTTACTGTCATGCCCCTCACTGCTGTTGCGCTGGCTTACGGACTCAACCTTCCGCCTGACATTGCCGTCGGCGTCATTTTAGTCGGCTGCTGCCCCGGCGGGACCGCCTCAAATGTCATGACCTATTTGGCAAAGGGAAATACGGCGCTGTCTGTCGCGATCACGACGATTTCAACATTGCTGGCGCCTGTTTTGACACCGTTTCTCATTATGCTCTTCGCAAAAGAATGGCTGCCGGTATCCTTCGCATCGTTATTTGTCTCGATTTTACAGGCTGTACTGCTCCCGATCATTCTCGGACTGATCGTCCAGTTTATCTTTAAAAAACAAGTGGAACAAGCGGTGCAGGTGCTTCCGCTCGTGTCGGTCATCGGGATTGTCGCGATCGTTGCGGCCGTCGTCGGCGGCAATCGGGACAATATCATTCAATCCGGGCTGCTGATTTTTGCGGTTGTCGTCCTTCACAATGGACTCGGACTGTTGCTCGGCTTTTTGCTGGCAAAATGCTTCAGGATGGATTATGCTTCGCAAAAAGCCGTCTCGATTGAAGTCGGCATGCAAAATTCGGGTCTTGGAGCAGCGCTGGCAACCGCTCACTTTTCACCGCTGACCGCCGTGCCGAGCGCGGTTTTCAGCGTCTGGCACAACCTTTCAGGTTCATGGCTTGCGACTTACTGGGCCACAAAAGCAAAGAAGCAGAAGAATGCGTCCGAAACCTCGCAATCTTCCGCCGTTTCATAAACAAAAAAGCTTTGGCCGCTCATGCGGCCAAAGCTTTTTTTTGATTTTATCCCTCTAACAGAAGCTGCTCAGGATCTTCGAGCAGGTTTTTCACGGTGACTAAAAAGCCGACCGCTTCTTTTCCATCGACGATCCGATGGTCATAAGATAAAGCGATGTACATCATCGGGCGGTTTTCAAAGCGCTCCTCATCGATGGCGACAGGGCGAAGCTGAATTTTATGCATGCCCAAAATTCCGACCTGCGGGCTGTTTAAAATCGGAGTCGACAGCAGCGATCCGAACGTTCCCCCATTTGTAATCGTGAAGGATCCGCCTTGAAGTTCGCCGAGCGACAGCTTGTTGCTTCTCGCTTTTTTCGCCAGCTCAGCGATGTCTCTTTCGATATCTGCAAAGGTTTTGCGATCCGCATCGCGAACGACAGGGACGACAAGACCTTCAGGAGCGGCGACCGCGATCCCGATATCGTAAAACTTTTTGATGACAAGCTCGTCGCCTTGAATTTCCGCGTTGAGAAGCGGGTATTTTTTCAGGGCAGCCACGACGGCTTTTGTAAAGAAGGACATGAATCCGAGCTTAACATCGTGCTGCTCAAGGAATTGGTCTTTGCGGCGTTTTCTGAGATCCATGACCGCCGTCAAGTCTACTTCGTTAAAAGTCGTCAGCATAGCGGCGGTGTGCTGAACTTCAACGAGGCGTTTGGCAATCGTTTGTCTCCGGCGGGACATTTTCTGCCGTTCAACCGGTTTTGCCGAATCCTCTGCACTTGCGGCCTTTCCTTGAGGTTTCGGCGCGGCCGGAGCTTTTGGCGGCTGCTCGTTCTTTTGATAGGATTCAACATCTTGTTTTCTGACCCTTCCGAGCGGATCGCCAGTCGGAATTTCCGATAAATCAATGCCTTTTTCCCGGGCCAGTTTTCTGGCAGCAGGAGAAGCGACCGTTCTTGTTTTCGCCGCCTCTTCCCGGCTTTTCGCTTGATCTGGCGTTTCGGCTTTCTCTTGCGGCGCCGCAGGCTTTTCTTCCGAAGCCTCTGCGCTCTTCTTGGCATCAGCCTGTTGAGCGGAGTCCCCGCCTCCTTTTGCCTCGCCTTCTGCTATCGTTCCGATCACTTCACCGACCTGAACCGTGTCGCCGGAGTCTTTCAGCACTTCCTGAAGCACTCCGGACTGTTCTGCCGTCAATTCGACGTTGACTTTGTCGGTTTCCAGCTCAAGCAGGAATTCCCCTTGTTCCACATAATCTCCCGGTTGTTTCAGCCATTGGGCTATCGTTCCTTCTGAAATTGATTCCGCTAATTCAGGTACTTTAATTTCCGCCATTTTTTCAGTTCCCCCTTAGTTTTTGCGAGTCAAGCTCTCAGATACAATGCGTTCCTGTTCCTTCTTATGAACCGTCGGATCCCCTTCTGCCGGACTTGAACGTCTTCTTCTTCCAATATAGCGCACTTTAACGTCTTTAGGGGCGATTTCCCTTAAATAAGGCTCAATGTAATTCCAAGCCCCCATATTTTGCGGTTCTTCCTGAACCCAAACGATTTCTTCCAAATTCGGCAGTTTGCTAAAGACCTCCTTGATATGCTTTGCAGGGAAGGGATAAAGTTCTTCGACCCTGGCAATGTGGACCCAGTCTTTGTCAGTTTCCATCTTGTTAAAGTAATCGCTGATGTCGATCGAGACTTTGCCGCTTGAAAGGATGAGACGCGTCACTTTTTCATACTGATGAGAAAGACCGGACATTTCGTAAACAGGCTTAAAGCTGCTGTTTGTCAGCTCTTGTACTTCTGAAACGGTGTTCGGATTTCTCAGCAGGCTTTTCGGCGTCATGATAATGAGCGGGCGGATCTCCTCACGCAGCAGCATTTTCGCCTGCCTTCTTAAAATATGGAAGTATTGCGCCGCACTGGTCAGATTGGCGACGGTCCAGTTATTTTCCGCTGCAAGCTGGAGGAATCGCTCCGTTCTGCCGCTCGAATGCTCAGGTCCCTGCCCTTCATATCCGTGAGGGAGCAGCACGACAAGCCCGGATTTTTGCCCCCATTTGGCCCGGCCTGCTGAAATAAACTGATCAAAATATACTTGGGCTGCGTTCGCGAAATCTCCGAACTGTGCTTCCCAGATCACCATCGTTTCCGGTGAAGACACGTTATAGCCGTATTCAAAGCCAAGGACAGACCCTTCAGAAAGCGGGCTGTTGTGAACCGCAAATGCCGCTTTTGTATCAGCAAGGTGATGCAGGGCGATGAATTCGTCCCCTGTCTTGCTGTCATGAAGGACAAGGTTGCGATGTGCAAATGTGCCGCGTTCTGAATCCTGGCCGGTCAGCCTTACAGGCGTGCCGTCTTTCAAAATGGACGCAAACGCCATCGCCTCGGCCAAAGACCAATCGACTTTCCGGTCATTTTCAAACGCTTTGGCGCGCCTTTCGAGGATTCGTTTTAACTTATCGAACACGTTGAAGTTTTCCGGCCATGCGATCAGCTCTTCATTTATTTTGCGCAGGACGTCAAATTCAACCGATGTGTCGACGTTCGGGAACCCGTTGGACACCGGCTCCGGCAGAACGATTTCATGCGTCATGTCTTCCTTTTTCGCCGGCACTTTTCGGTACGCATCTTCCAAACGCTTCATGACCGAGTCTTGAATTTTTTGAACGGCCTCTTTTTCAATGATCCCTTTATCGATCAGCTTTTCTGCAAAAATGTTTTTGACCGTCGGATGCTTTCTGACCGCATCGTACAGCATCGGCTGCGTCGCCGACGGTTCATCCATTTCGTTGTGTCCGAAGCGGCGGTAGCCGATCAGATCGATCAAAAAGTCCTTGTTGAACGCCGCTCGATACTCGACGGCAAGCTGAACCGCTGAAAGACAGGCTTCAGGATCGTCGGCGTTGACGTGGACAATCGGAATTTCAAAGCCTTTGGCAAGGTCGCTCGCGTATTTCGTCGATCTCGATTCATTGCTTTCGGTTGTAAATCCGATCATATTGTTGGCGATGATGTGGATCGCTCCGCCTACCTGATAGCCCTTCAGCTGACTGAGGTTCAAGGTTTCAGCGACGATTCCTTCTCCCGGGAATGCAGCATCGCCGTGGATCAGAATCGCCAGCGATTTTTTGACGTCTTGAACCGGATAGCCGCTCTCCGTTCTCGTTTCCTGGGCCGCTCTGGTAGAGCCCTCTACAATCGGATCGATGAATTCAAGGTGGCTCGGATTGTTCGCCAAGGCGATCCGCGCCGTCCGTGTCTCTTCATCCTGAATCTGGCGGTTTGCGCCGAGGTGGTATTTTACATCCCCCGTCCAGCCGTAGCTGATTCCGATCGATCCCTCTGAAGGGACGAGATCTTTATTCGGAGCATGCTGAAATTCGGAAAAAATGATTTCGTAAGGTTTTCCGAGCACGTGGGCCAATACGTTCAGGCGTCCCCTGTGCGCCATTCCGATATTGATGTTCGTCGTACCAAGGGAAACCGACTGGGCGATCATATCGTCCAGCATAGGCACGAGCGCATCAAGCCCTTCGATCGAGAAGCGCTTTTGCCCGACAAATGTTTTGTGCAAAAACTGTTCAAGCCCCTCAACCTCTGTCAGCCTTCTTAAGACGTCTATTAATTTCTCTTTCGCTTTCGGTGCGAATAATTCCCCCGACTCGATCTTCTTCATCAGCCAATTGCGCTCTTCAAAAATATGCACATGGTCGAATTCAAAAGAGATCGATTTTTTGTATGTGTTCCTTAAGTACTGGATGGCTTCTAAACCGTTCGATACATCTTTTGGGGCATCTTTGCAAATTACCGACGCCGGGATTTTTTCCACATCCTGCTCGGTCAGACCGTATTCAGCAAGCGGGAAAAGCTCTTGTTTTTCTTGCGTTTTTCTCAAAGGATTGACGGAAGCGTTTAAATGGCCATAGGTTCGAATATCTTCTGCGAGTTTTACCGCGGATGCGATTTTTTCGATAGATTCTGCCGTGAAATGTGCCCCTTCATTGCTTTCAGAGGCGGCCCTTATGTCACCCGGGGGAGCTCCGAGATCGTCAAACATCTCTTTCACGTCAGGATCGACGCTCTCCGGATCCTTGACATACTGATCATAGAGCTCCAGCACATAGCCGAGGTTCGGACCGTGAAATTCTTCCCAAGTCATTCTTTGTTTCATACTATTTTGAAACATTTGAACATTACCCCCAACCTAATAATCAAGTGAATGATTCACTATCTTAATATATCTTCTGAACCCTTTGCCCAGAATTATGTAATAAAAACGCTTCCACGTTCATTTTACCACTGTTTCTCCTTCGTTTCTACACAGATTGTTCAAATAAAATTAAAAAATCGTCTTGAAAAATAAAGAATTTTATAATTTAGAACATTCAGACCGCGTCTGTTTTGCACTTTATCCATATTTCACCTTTCCGTCTGTATGTGATGACGTTTGTTCCAGGAAAATAAATTTCAAAAATTATAGTTGATGAAGATAATAAAAATTGGATGATTTATCGATCATGCCGGCAATAAAAACAGATGGCCGCGAACAATGCAGCCATCTGTCATGCCTATCTTATACTTTTGTTCAACAGCTTTTTTAAGAGCGGATACAGCACGTCAGGAAGCTGATCGACATCAGGGACGAACAGGCTGTACTTTCCGTACATATCCTGAATCGTTTTGATTTGCGATTCTTCGATTTCGCTGTTCGATAAAAATACGTTGATCACTTCGATCTTTCTTTTTCTCGCTTCCATTACCGCTTCGTGCGTATCGACAATGCCGTTCTGTTCGTAATTGAAGGCTGCCGGCTCCCCGTCTGAAAAGACGATCAGGAATTTTTGCCCTTCGCTTCTTTGGACGAGCATTTTCGTCATTTGCCTGATCGCATAGCCGTCCCTGTTGTCTTCTTCGGGTTCGAGCTGCATGATGCGGGGCCCTGCGCTTTCTTTTAACGAATCCCTGAAAGGAATAACCGTGTGAAAGTAGTTGGGCTGGCTTGTTTCTGTCGCATCATTCGTATCCTCCCAAAACCCGACGATCTGATGGGGGACGGATACGGATTTAAGCGCTTCGTGAAACAGCACGATGCCCCGTTTTGTCTCGGCCATTTTGTCATGCATGCTGGCGGAGCAATCGACCAGCAATGTAAAGACGGCATCGATTTCTGTTGAGTTTTCTTGTTTTTTGTAAAAAAGACGCGGATTTCGTTCCGTAAAGTAGCGAAGCAGCTTGTTGTTCAGGCGGCCGGCGTGCAAATCGGTTCTCGGCAGCGTTTTTTTGTGCTCAAGCGTTTTTTGAATCATTTGCTTCAGCCGCTTTTGGTACGATTCGACCGTCTTTGCCTGCTCCTGATAGTCCAATGCTTCTTCATTTGTCGGTTTTTCGGGCGTTTTAAAAATCGGGAAGGCGTAGCGGTTTTCCTTTCCTTCCGGTGTTCCGCCCGCATTCGGTTCGTCCTGGACAGATTCAAGGGATTCGAGCTTTGAGTAATCTTTCCTTTTCGTCTGTTTCGCCGTTCCCTGGACTGCGCCGAGCGCTTGATCGCCGTCTTCGCCTTCCCTCAAAGCGCCTCCCGTAATATCGGTCTTCGCGCCGTGTTCCAAGTCGAATTGAAGGAAGCTTTTGGCCGGCGCTTCCGTTTCTCTGTGCCATGTCGGCATTTCCTCATCAAGGACTTCCTCGTCCCCTTCGCTTTTCTCATCCAGCACCAAATCTTCGCTTAGCTTCGGCTTCGCTTTCAAATCGTTAAACAGGGACTCTTCATCAACCTGTTCGTACTCGAGCTCCGGGAAAAAGAAGTAGGTGTTCAGCATATCCTTTTCAAGGACCTCTTCAAAGGCTTCCATCAACATGCTGACGATTGACACGATATCCCCCGTTGACCGCGCTTCATATACGCGGCTCAGCTGCTGTTCGATAAATCCTTTCAGCGGATCGATCGATTCATGGATATGCGGGATGCCCTCAAGCGGCGATTCCGCCGTAAGCTTCACATAAATCGCGCAAAACAAGGCATCGGTAAAAATGCTCCGTTCCAGATTCAGCGTCAGCTGTGTCGTAAAATGCTTCCGGTACATCTTTCTCCGGTTGAAAAACACGTTTTTTGTTCCTGGACGTTCTTTTTTGATGCATTCTTCAATTCTGACATCCTCAAAAAGCATAAACAACTGTTTTGCGAAACTCTTAAACTGATAATGACGGATGTCATCGAGCATCTTTGCAAAGTCCTTCATCGAGCTGTAGCGGGTACCGACGGAGCGCAGGTACACATCGCTCTTCAGCCCGGCGACCATGTCCGAATGAGCGCGGTCCTTCCAGAAATGACTCATGTAGATTTTTTTCTCAAACGGGTTGTAATAGGACTGAACGCCGTATTCCACTTCAACCTGATCGCTTTTAGCGAGCGTCTTAGCCAGATCCGTCAGCTCCATAAACAAGAGAGAGTCGATCTTGCTGTCGTTAAATTTAATAAACTTCATGAAAGAACCCTCATTCAAATAAAGTTTGGGCAATATTGCGGACAGCCGCTTTTTCGCGTTCATCGTCGAGCTTTTCCACGATGCCCCGTTCGATCGCGCGCAGCGGCGGAATGTAAGTTGAGAGATCACAAGTATCTAAAAGGGCCCTGATCGATGCAGCTTCTTCGGACACCTGACCGTTGTGCGCCTGTGTCATTAAGTCCGAAGACAACGTGACAAACCGGCTGAGCAGCTTCTCATCCTTTAATTCAGACTGTGTTTCAAGCACGTGCTTTAGCAGGTCGCCTTTAATGTAAGGAACGTCAATAATGACAAACCTGTTTTTTAATGCCTCGTTTAAAGGTACGGTTCCGACATAGCCTTCATTAATTGCCGCGATGACGCCGAAACCGTCTTTTGCTTTGACGACCTCGCCGGTAAACGGGTTTGTCATCGTCTTCCGGTAATCGAGCACACCGTTTAAGATCGGCAGGGTCTCCGGCTTTGCCATGTTGATTTCGTCAATATATAAAAGGTGCCCGTGTTTCATCGCCTTTGTCACAGGCCCCTCGATAAATTCGATGGAAGCGCGCCCCTCCGTGTTTTCAATCGTTTTGTAACCGACAAGCGCCTCGGCATCAAGGTCAACGGAACAGTTGACGCTGTGCATCGGCTTCTGGAAATAGGCGGACAACGTTTCTGCGAGCTTTGTTTTACCAGAGCCTGTAGGCCCTTTCAGCAGCACATTTTTTCCGAGAGACAGCGCGATCAGCGCATCATTTAGGACGGCATTGTCCTCAGCTTCATAGCCGGGCTTTCCGATCAATGACTGAAATTCCTGTCCGGCAGGCCGGCTGGCGGACTCTATCAGCCGCTCCTTTATTTTTTCAGGCAGCTCTAGTTCGTGTAGGTCATATTTCATTCGTTGTATGTTCCTTTCTCAAAAGCGTCTTCTATATCAAGTATACTAAACACTCTTCTGTTTCCTCAATAGATATACTTTCTGCCTGAGGAACGGAACATTATGATTTGCCGTCATTTGATAGGGCGCCGCAAACCATTCGGTCGCCTGAGTTTCCGGACGGGTTCGTTAAATCATCGTCCTGTTTCTCATGGATGATAAATGCGCTTCCGTCCTGATCAAGCAGACTGAACTTGCTATTTTTGTGCAACGTGACGTCAGGTGCATTAACGACGACATCGACTTTGCCGTCAGCTCCAACTTCAATATTCGGCAAGTCCCCGGCATGGTGCCCTTTCGGATTGTTAAAGCCGTGTTCCTTTTGCGCAGGATTGAAGTGGGCGCCGGCGCTTTCAAAATCAGGCCTTTTGCACTGGCCTGTTTCATGAATATGAAAAGCGAGCAGCCCCGGCGGCAGATCGTGGGCGGCAACCCTTATATCAACGCCCTCTGATGCAGATTCAGATACTTCTATAAAACCGGTCTCTTTTCCGTCCCGTTTCATCAGCGTCGCCCTAATCGGCTGTGTGAGCGGTTCAAACGTTTCTGCATGCTCGTGTTCGCCTTTCTCCTGAGCAGGCTCTTTTTGCTGTGCGCATGCCGATGTCATGCATACAAAAGCGCATACGAGCAGCACTTTGGACAATCGATGCATCGCATGATCCCCCTTTGTCTTTTTTCATCTAGTGTAGACAACGGCAGGATCTGATAAACCTTCCACTCTGAAGGGATCGATGCACAAAAAAAAGCCATAAAAATGGCTTTTTTAGAAAGGATAGCGTTTGGCTCCGAGATAGCGCTGCTTCCAATAGGAATTGTTCATATCGCTGATCGTGACTCCCGAATCGTTGGCGTTGATGAATTTATTGTTTCCTAAATAAATTCCGACATGGGAAGGGCCTGCTTTATACGTCGTGAAGAAAACGAAATCCCCTCTTGAAGGCGTGCTGACAGGCGTCATAATATTCCAATATCCGGCCGCGCTTAATCTGGAAACGGATGTGACTTTGTTGAGCACATAATAGATGAAGCCGCTGCAGTCAAAACCGGAAGGATTGTTTCCGCCCCATCTGTAAGGAACGCCCAGCTGTTTTTCAGCCTCGTCAATCATCCGTTCTACCTTCGCGCTTGACGAGGTGCCCGTTTTTGAAGAGCTTGAAGAATTAGATGAAGAGCTTGACGACGTTGATTTCGATGCGCCTGAGATTTTCAGCTTCTGGCCGATTTGTAAAACGTCGGTCTTTAAATTGTTGGCTTCCCTGATGCTTTGCACCGTCACACCCATCGAGTTGGCAATCTTCCATAAAGAGTCGCCGGCCTTAACGGTATAAGTTGTCGTTTTTGAGCTGCTGTTTGAGCTCTTTTTGCCCGATGAAGAACTTGAAGACGACGTTTTGGTTCCGCTTGTAGAAGTCCCTTTTACTTTGAGGACTTGATTTGGGTAAATCGTATCCGACTTCAAGTTGTTCAGCGTTTTAATCTCGGCAACCGTCATGTTCAAGTTATTGGCAATTTTCCATAAAGAATCGCCCAGCTTGACTGTGTACGTGCTGCTTGATTTACTTGAACTGCTTGAGCTTGATGATGAGCCCGAGCTTGACGATGAAGACTTTTTGTTCGTGCTGGAACTTGTGTTTTTGGCTGCTCCTTTAATCACAAGCTTCTGGCCCGGATAAATCATGTCATTGCTCAAACCGTTTAACGTTTTAATCTCCTGAACGGTCGTTTTGTAGTCTTTGGCGATCAGCCAGAGAGAGTCTCCTGATTTAACCGTGTAAGTGGTCTTTGCAGAATTTTTGCTTGAGCTCGTAGAACCCGATTTTTTGCTGCTGCTTTCCGACTTTCCATTTGGAATCTCCAAGGTTTGTCCAACATAGATCACCGTTGATGACAGATTGTTGGCTGATTTCAGTGCGGAAACGCTCGTGTTGTATTGAGCTGAAAGCTTCCACAGCGAGTCCCCGCTCTTCACCTTGATCGTCTGGGCCTCCGCCGGTGACGCAGCAAGCGAAGTTCCAACGACTGCAGAGGCCGCCAAACCTACTGCTATCTTCTTCTTCATACCTTTTAACCTCCCGCCTCATTTTTCGCTTTTCTCTCTATGTATCCATTACATTTTGTCATTGCTTAAAACGCCGTCCGGTAAAGACAAGTGGTTCGATCACTTAAGTCTGCTTAGCGGACGAGACCCCCGTTTTCGCTCTTAAGCAAAAATGCAATTCACGATTTGTATCGGCTGATTCTGATATTTTTTAATAGTTTTTCAATGCAAAAGCAAAGAATCATTGACAAAAATCAATGTTCTTCTTTTTTGAATTCAATTCAGTGCCGAAAATCGGTGTTCGTGCTGAAAACATGTTCAAAGAAGGAAGTGCCGCCTGTGAAACACAGTTTGCAAGGGTTGACAGAAACACGTATGGGACAGACAGGCTGAATAAGCGCCTATGCTATTCGGGTTGCTGTGCAGATGTTTTTAGGGCGATGATTTTTTGACTTTGGCAAAAGATTCGTGGATCGTCACATGAGGGCGATGATTTTCATGTCGTATGCATTCATCGGAACATCAACCGGTCATTGGGATCTATGATCCGGCAGAAAGGCTCCGGATGATGTTGTTCCTCCATACATTTCTATTTTTCCTCATAAAATTCCTTCTTGAAACTATAAATTGACTTTATCATACAAATTTTTTGCCTTCATCCGGAATTCGGCGTATCTTTTTTTAGACCATCCGGCTTTTTACAATCTTCGATTCCAGTCCCTTGTATCCAGCAAGAGCGAATAAAAAATGGGTTTGCACAACTAAAAACCTTACATATTCCCTTTTAAAATAGATAAAAAGATCTACATATCTTATTTTTTCCATTTTATATGTATTTTTCCGGTCTTCTTTCACATCCTAATAAAGAGGAGGTAATGATATGGCAATCCAAAAAATTTTCCAATATTTATGTTCTTTTCTCGGAGTGATTTCCCTTTCCTTTATTTATGTGCAAATGTTTAAAAAAACAAAGAAGACGAAGGATTGAATAGGCATTTGTTGCATTATCTACATAACGTGTTATAATTTCTCTCGTTATCCAAAAGAAACGGGGAGCAAATATGAGGGAAACAAAGGATTTAAGGGAAAAAGCAAAGCAGTTTATTACGATTTTAATTCCGATTTTGATCACACAGGCCGGACTTTCTTTGATCACGTTTCTCGATACGGTGATGTCCGGCAAGGTCAGCGCTGCGGATCTTGCCGGCGTTGCGATCGGGTCGAGCTTGTGGACGCCTGTGTATACGGGACTGGCCGGCATTTTGACGGCGGTGACTCCAACCGTCGCTCAGTTGATGGGGGCCAAACAGCAAAAGAAAGTCCCCTACACTGTGATTCAAGCGATTTACGTGGCAATTATCATCAGTCTCATAGTTATGATTTCAGGTTTTTTCCTGATTGATCCGATCCTGGAACGGCTTCAGCTCGATGAGAAGGTATCGCTCATCGCGAAACACTTCTTGTCATATCTTGGACTCGGCATTTTGCCGCTGTTTGTGTATAACGTGATGCGTTCGTTCATTGATTCGCTCGGCAAAACGAGGGTGACGATGCTGATCACCTTGTGCGCTCTTCCGATTAATTTTGTATTAAATGCTCTATTTATCTTCGGAAAGCTCGGATTCCCAAAAATGGGGGGAGCCGGCGCCGGTTTGGCATCCGCATTGACGTATTGGTGCATCTGTCTCATATCTTTATTGATCGTTCATAAAAAAACGCCTTTTTACCAGTTTAAGATTTTCGGGACGTTCTATTCATTTTCCCTTTCAGAATGTTTGAACCTCTTGAAGATCGGGCTTCCGATCGGATTTGCCATCTTCTTTGAAACGAGTATTTTTGCGGCAGTTACGTTGCTGATGAGCCACTTTGATACCGTGACGATCGCCTCCCACCAGGCGGCGATGAATTTCGCTTCGCTTCTTTATATGCTGCCGCTGAGCGTGTCGATGGCATTGACGATCGTCGTCGGCTTTGAAGCCGGGGCAAAGCGCTTTCAGGATTCAAAAGCCTACAGCTACCTGGGCATCTCGATGGCAGTCGGATTTTCGCTGTTCACCGCTCTTGTGATTTTGTTGTTCAGACAGCAAATCGCCGGTATGTATACTGGAGATCCCGCGGTCTTGTCCCTAACGAAGCACTTTTTGTTGTACGCCCTGTTTTTTCAGCTTTCAGACGCAATCGCAGCACCCATTCAAGGAGCGCTCAGAGGATACAAAGACGTCAACTACACGCTTGTCACAGCCCTGGTTTCCTATTGGATCATAGGGCTTCCCGTCGGCTTTGTCATCGGCACCTATACTTCCTTCGGAGCATACGGATATTGGATCGGCTTGATCACAGGCCTTGCCGCTGGAGCCGTCGGACTTTTCCTCAGACTCAGGATCATTCAAAACCGTTTGATCATGAAGCTCAGTGCATAAAGCCAAAAAAGGTATAGAGCATGTTTAAGCTCTATACCTTTTTCTCATTAATCGTCCCATTGATATGTCCAGAACGATTCTTTTTCAAACCATGTTTCAACGACAGGCTCACCGTTTGCTATTTTTTTCTCAATCTCTTTCAGCATGCCGCCAGTTTGTGACTTGTGCGCTTTTAGCGCATTCATTTTAATATCAGCCACTTCTTTGATATCGAGAACGACATCAGGCTTGCCAAGTGCTTCTTCTCTGTGGTGTGTGATCGCCATGCATAACACCCGCGGCCTGTCTTCTTTCTTTTTCCTGGACAGCGCGCGGATGACCGCCGCTCCGCAGGCGTCATGATCCGGATGGACGCCGTGGCCGGGATAGAACGTCACGATCAGGCTCGGTTTTACATCATCGATTACGGCCTCCACTTTGTCCGCCAGCTGGTCTTCATCTTCAAATTCGAGCGTTTTGTCGCGGAGCCCGAGCATCCGCAAATCTTGGATGTCCATTTCCTTGCAGGCATCCATCAATTCCTGCTTTCTGAGCAGAGGAAGCGTTTCGCGATTGGCAAACAGCGGATCTCCCATATTTCTGCCCATTTCTCCAAGCGTCAGGCAAGCGTAAGTCACGGGGATCCCTTCTTTTCGGTTTAAAGCGATTAGACCCGCCACTCCGAACGATTCATCATCAGGGTGCGGCAGGATGACAAGTAAATGTTTTTTCATTTATAACACCTTCTTTTTAGACTGCAAATGGCTTTTTGCTGATTTGAAGTGAAATGGCAAGCTTGCCTCCTGGTAAATGGCCGGCGAGGAGCAGCCTTCCTTCGTCATCAATCGTATAATCTGTAAGGCCCTCTGCGTAAATCCAGCCTTCTTCTGTTTTCAAGCCCGCCCGGTAAGGCCCGCTTCCCGTGATTTTCGCCCGGGAGCAGACGACTTTTGCATTCCGGATAAATGCAACGACCGTCATGTTCTGTTCATTTTTATGAGCCGAATATGATCCGGTGGTTGTTTCCAAATGAATATAGACCGGCTCATCTAAAAATGTCTGTAAAGAAGCTTGGACATCTTCTTTATTGATTGCTTTCATGTTACTCCCTGCTTTCTTTATTTGTTAATAATTGCAAACGTTCTGTATGGCGTGCAATCAGCTCAAGCTTTATATCCGCTTCCAAGGGGGATGAGATAATCCGCTGAACGGCCTGAGCATATTTTTCAAATCTCGTTTTTCTGAGCCTTGGATGGGTTCTGAGGTCATTCAGTTCATCATCGATGGCCTGATCGAGCGCTCTCTTCCGGTCTCCATGCACCGTCCGGTTTTTCCAGAGGGTCAGATATGAGTGAAACAGTTCGGTTTCGTTTTCCATGACGGACCGCCTCCGAATCCATTCAATAATGTTTTATTATACATGATCAGCGGTTATTGAAAAGAAAAAGGGCTTATGAATGATACGATTTTTTTCTTTTGAGAAATACCTTTGATTGCTTTTTCCATTTGAACTGGGACATGGTAAACAAAACAAGCGCCGCCCATATGCATGAAAACGTAAACGCTTTTTCGCTGCTGAACGGTTCATGGTAAACAAAAATGCCTAAGAATAGCGTAATCGTCGGCGCAATATACTGCAAAATTCCGACCTGGTACAGCGGGAGCTTTTTCGCTCCTTCTGCAAATAAAAGAAGCGGTATGGCAGTCAGCACGCCGGCCAAAAACAGCAAAATCACCGTTCCGATATCCGCTGATGCTGCATGTGTTTGACCCGAAGCGCTAAAGAACAACAAATAGACAAGTGCTGCGGGTGCGATAACCATCGTTTCCAGTGTCAGCCCGACGGCGCTCGAAAGCTGCGTTCTTTTCTTGGCCAGACCGTAAAGGCCGAAACTGAAAGCCAGTGCAAGCGCGATGTACGGCACAGAACCGTATTGAAAAGCAGAAATCAATACGCCGCCAGCCGCAATGAGAACTGCTACAGTCTGCATTCGCGACAGTTTTTCCTTCAAAAAGACGATCCCGAGCAAAATGGAAACGAGCGGATTGATATAATAGCCGAGACTCGCTTCAAGAATATAGCCGTGATTTACCGCCCATATGTAGACATACCAATTGGCTGTGATCAACACGGCAGAAAATATTAGCGTCACAAGGGCTTTTCTGTTTCCGAGAAGCGCCCGGAAAGCGGTGATGCCGTCTTTCCACTGCCGCAAAAACAGCAGAACGCCGCACATAAAGACGAACGACCAGATGATGCGGTGAGCCAGTATGTCAAGGGCTGCTGTCTGTTCGAGAACTTTCCAGTACAAAGGGAGCAGCCCCCATAGCAAATAAGAACATGCCGTATACATAATCCCTTTCGTTTGAGTTGAATGATTCATAATACATCCTCTTCCTTTCTTCCTTCATCACGTCGCACGCTTTTTATCTCAGAGGCATATACTGTACCGTCTATGAGAAAGGAAGTGTGACCTGTGTTTGATTGGCAACGCTTTTTTCCTTTTCAGCAGCCATTTTCCAAAGACGGCTTAAAAAACGCCGACCCGAAAGATGTTGAACACTATATTAACCAAGTAATGAAAAGCGTTTTTGGACCGGGGTACTCGGCTCAGTTTCCTTTTCGTGACCCTCTTGCAAAAGAAACGCCGGCAGCAGACGAAACCGAACAGATTGACGTCTTTGAAACGACCAGCCACGTATTCGTTAAAATTCCGCTTACAAGAGAACAGCTTAACCCCCTGAAAATTAAACATACTTCACAAACCCTGATCATAGAAAACTACCCTGAAACAGGACAGCACAAAAAAGTCATTCTCCCCTCTCTTGTACGCAGAAAAGGTACAAAAGCCGTATTTAAGGACGGCATTTTAGAGGTGATGTTTTTGAAAAATGAAGACTTCAACCTGTCTGAAGTCGAGATTACGTATTGAAAACGGCCGGTTTGGAAAAAGCGGGCCGTTTTTCTTTGCCGTCATCCTTTACCGCTGTCCACTAAATCATATTAACACTAGCGCTTCCAGTCTATCATCTCTTTTGCCTGGCCATTTCAAACCATGCCCTTTGATTTGTATATTGTAGTCTATCCGTCTTAAAAAATCTATGTATCTATTTCCTCTTTCGATCCGTACCGGCCGGCCGTTATAATGATAAAGATTCTCAATTAAAGGAGGATGTATATGAAGAAAAAGATCATCACTTTTATCAGCACTATCGTTTTGACAATCCTTTGTTTTTCACCGCAGGCTTCGGCTGCATACAACGACCTTCACAAAGGCTATGCAACCTATACGGGATCAGGCTATTCGGGAGGAGCTTTGCTTCTTGACCCCATCCCTTCCAATATGAAGATCACTGCGTTAAACCCGACCGATCTTAACTATAAGGGCGTAAAAGCCGCTCTGGCCGGCGCCTACCTGCAAGTGGAAGGGCCGAAAGGAAAAACGACCGTCTACGTCACCGACCTGTACCCTGAAGGAGCACCCGGCGCCCTCGACCTGTCGCCTAACGCCTTCCGGGAAATCGGCGATATGAAAGACGGAAAAATCAACATTAAATGGCGTGTCGTCAAAGCGCCAATCAAAGGCAACTTCACATATCGGATCAAAGAAGGCAGCAGCCGGTGGTGGGCGGCGATCCAAGTGAGAAACCACAAGTATCCTGTCATGAAAATGGAATACTACAAAGGCGGAAAGTGGATCAACATGGAGAAGACGGACTACAACCATTTCGTCAGCACCAATTTAGGGACAGGCTCTCTGAAAGTGAGAATCACCGATATCCGCGGAAAAGTCGTGAAAGACACGATACCAAAGCTTCCCGAAAACGGTACATCAGAAGCATACATGGTTTCCGGCAAGGTCCAGTTTCCCGACTAAATAGACAGCAAGACGGCGGCCTGAGGGCGGAACATCCCGCGCTTAGGCCGCCGTTTGGCTTTAACAACTTGGGAACATTCATTTTTTATCGATAATATGGAACAACTCCGCCTGGAACGCCTTGGTAAGGCTGCGCTGCGTATGGTGCGGCGCCGTAGGAAGACGCGGGTGCAATGGCACCTCCGTAGGGCTGTGCTCCTCCATAGCCCGCGTACGGCACTGGCCCTCCATAGCCTGCATAAGGCGGATATGCGTACGGCCTTGGAAAGTTAAAAAGCGCGCTTCCGAGAAATCCGCCGATTAATCCGCCGATCAGCGGCGCTCCGATCCAGAAAAACGGAGACCGCGCCGGATATGCGGCAGGGTAAGATCTCGAATATCCATAAAGCATATGAGGGTACATCGGCATTTATCCTCCTTTATGTCTGCCTATAGCCAAGGTATTCATAAAGCTGGGAAACGCTTGGGCGCCGGCTATTCTTCATAGATCATTTTTTTGGTCATTCCGCCGTCAACCGTTACGTTCGTACCGGTGACAAACCGGTTGTCCGGATCGGTTAAATAAAAGCATGCTTTGACGATATCAAGCGGATGGCCGACCCGGTTGGAAAAATGCTGCTCGTGATCAATGTCTCGCAGCCCGCCATAATGCTCTGTTTCGATCCATCCCGGGGAAATGCTGTTGACCACGATCGAATCCTTGCTTAACGACGCAGCGAGAGCATGGGTTAAAGCAATGATCCCGCCTTTTGACGCAGCATAGGCTTCGCTGTCCGGTTCAGACATAAAAGCTCTCGTCGAAGACATGTTGACAATGGCGCCCCCGTTTTCGTTCTCCCTCATTTTTTTTGCCGCTTCCCTAGAGCAGAGAAACACGCTTTTCAAGTTGGCGTTCAAGACATCGTCCCATTCTTCAGATGTCAGATGATACGGTGATTTCCAGACCGATTTTCCGGCGTTATTAATCAGAACGGAAAGCGTGCGGCCGTTTTTGACAGCCTCATCCATCAGGTGTCTGACGTCCTCTTCTTCCGCTGCATCTGCTGGTACAAACTGAACCTGCAATCCGGATGCAGACAGCTCGTGTTCCAATTGCCTGCCCTGTTCTTCCAGAACATCGGCAAACAGCACGTCATAGCCTTTTTTTGCGTATGCTGCAACAAGCTCTTTTCCGATTCCTCCTGCGCCTCCGGTGATAACCGCAGCTTGTTTTCCGGTCACTTCTCGCGTCCCCCTTCTGCATCACAATGATGTTCAGCCCAATTTTGTATCTCTTTTAAAACAGGTTCGAGCGCATTGCCTTTTTCCGTCAATTGATAAATCACTTTAACAGGCGTTTCAGGCAGAACCTGTCTTTCGACAATTTCGCCATGCTCCAGTTCTTTCAAACGTTCAGCCAGCATTTTTTGGCTGATCATCGGTATCATCTCGGTTAAATCCTTAAACCGTTTCGGTCCATCCAGCAACACATGAATGATCAGTCCATTCCATCTTTTGCCGAGCAAAGAAAAGGCGGCTTCCATTTTAGGACACATTGTAAACCCCAATTCTCTCACCCCTCCATATCCTGTTGACAAATATAAGTTGAAACATTAGAATACTCTTTGAAGTTACAAAAAGTAAGTTTCTAACTTTTTATCTGATTCTATCATAACACGTTTATCCCAAAGGAGGAAGTCACATGTCTGCATCAGAAAACAGCACGATTAAAGTATTGACAGAACGTACTTCGATTAAAGAATATGACACAAATGTCTCCATTTCAAAAGAGGAACTGACAGATCTGCTTTCCGTCACGACGAAAGCTCCGTCAGCCTGGAACCTTCAGCATTGGCATTTTACCGTATTCCACAGCCAGGAAGCAAAAGACAGACTGCTTCCGATCGCCTACAATCAAAAGCAAGTCTCCCAGGCATCCGCAGTCGTCGCCGTATTGGGAGACCTAAAGGCAAATTTGAACGGTGAAGCCGTTTACGGTCCTTTAACAGAAGCTGGATTTATGACAGAGGACATTAAAAACACATTGCTTTCCCAAATTAACGGGGCCTACCAAAGCAGCGCTTTTGCCAGAGACGCCGCCTTTACAAACGCATCGCTCGCAGCTATGCAGCTGATGATCGCCGCGAAAGCAAAAGGCTATGACACATGCGCAATGGGAGGCTTTGACAAAGAGGCATTTGTTAAAGAATTTCAAATTGATGATCGCTATGTACCGGTCATGCTGATTTCGATCGGAAAACCGGTCAAGCCGGCTCACAAGAGCACCCGCTTCGAAGTTTCAGAAGTTTCAACATGGCTGTAACATAGAGAAAACCTTAGTCCTTGAAGGACTAAGGTTTATTTTTTTGCTTTTATATGTGTTTCATACCAGCTTTTTGCCTGTTCGATTTCCCGATGTGTAAGCTGATGTCCGCCGTCTTCCCAATAAAGCGAAACATCCGCCCCGGCCTTTTTGAATAAGCTCTCAAGCTCTTTTGTTTCATCCGGCGGGCAGAGGGTGTCCATCTTTCCTGCGCCGATGTATATCGGCACCCCCGTCATATCGGGGAGCGCGGTGTTTCTGAACGGAACCATCGGATGATGCAAGATGGCACCTTTTAGCGCCTGCCCGTGGCGGAACAGCAGACTTCCGGCGATATTGGCGCCGTTTGAATATCCGATCGCCACCACTTTATCCCTGGCAAATTCAAGCTCTTTGGCAGCCTGATCAAGAAAGGCTTTCAGCTCCTCCGTCCTTTCGAACAAGTCCTCCAGATCAAAAACGCCTTCTCTCAGACGCTTAAAAAAGCGCGGCATGCCGTTTTCCAGGACATTTCCTCTGACGCCGAGCAAATTGGCATCAGGATCGACCATGCGGCCGATCGGCAAAAGGTCGTGTTCGTTCCCTCCTGTTCCGTGCAAAAGCAGCAGTGTAACATCTGATTGCCCTCTTTCAAATATGTGGTTCATTCGTACTCCCCCCTATTCCCATTTTGGAAGAACGCCTTCGATTTGGCGGCGGTGCTGTTCAAGCCAGTCCGGCAGCTTTAACGATGTCCCGAGATCCGCGAGGCCTTCGTCAACGAGAAAGCCCGGCTCATCTGTCGCCATTTCAAATAATATGCCGCCTTGTTCCCTGAAGTATATCGACGTGAAGTATTGGCGGTCGAGAATCTCCGAGGCAGAAAATCCGCTTTCTTGAAGCAGCTTTTTCCATTCTTGTTGTTCTTCTCGGGTCGTTCTGAAAGCAACGTGGTGAATCGTGCCGTAACCGCCGATGCCCCTCGTTTGCCCATTGACTTTGACATCCAGGCGGTTTCCGATCGTTCCGCCGATCTCCAGCCGGACGTAATCCCCGTCTTCGCCTGCTTTCCGATAGCCGAATTGCTCCTCCAAAAAACGGATCGTCGCCTCCGGCCGGTAGCTGTTCAATGTCACACCTTTTGTGCCGGTGATCGCATAATGCGTCGGGATGCCTGCCGCTTCCCGCGTGTTTTGCCCGCTTTCGCCGTCTTCTGTGATGGAAAGCTGAAGATCTTCAGCATCTTGAAAAAGAAGCACATTCTCCTTAAAAAGCACGGTTTCCCGAACATCTATGCCGAGATCTGCGAGCCGCTTCTTCCAGAAGGGAAGAGCGCCCTTCGGAACCGCTAAATCAATCCTTCCCGCCTGTCCGTTTCCAACCGTACCCTTCATGCTTCCCTGGAACGGAAAGAACGTTAAAATCGTGCCTGGATCTCCGGTCTCATTTCCGAAGTAAAAATGGTAGGTGCCGGGATCATCAAAATTAACCGTTTTTTTGACGAGGCGCAGACCCAATACCTCCGTATAAAATGACAGGTTCACTTTAGGGTCTCTCGCAAATGCCGTGACATGGTGCAGTCCTTTTGTTTTCATCGTGATTCTCCTTTTATCTCGAATTCAAGATATTAATTATTGTAATGTTATTTTTCCGCTTCTGCAAGGCAGATGCATTGTTTTAATAATTTAAAAAATCACTTTTTTCTAATAATTATCTTGTGATTGAATCTGACAACTGCTATGATAATGAACATTAAAATCGTTCAAGGAGGAAAAAAGGTGAATAAACGGTTTTTCATTTTCATTCTATTCATCATCCCTTTTATCGGCCAGCTTGCTTTGCTTCCCTTCGTAAACAGGATCCAGCCGATATTGTTCGGGCTTCCGTTTTTCCATTTTTGGCTCGCATTATGGATCGTTGTGACGCCAGTGATTACGGTTACCGTTTATAAATTGGAAAAGAAAAACGGAGGTTATGAATAATGCAAGGAAATGTAACAGCGCTTTTGATAACGGCCGGCATTATCCTGACCGTTGTCTGTATCGGATTTCTTGCCGGCAGCAACAAGCAGTCGCGCAAATCGGTTGAAGAATGGTCTGTCGGAGGCAGGCGTTTCGGAGGGCTTCTCGTTTGGTTCCTCGTCGGTGCCGACTTATACACGGCCTACACATTTTTAGGATTGACAAGCACCGCTTTTACGGGCGGAAGCGTAGCTTTCTTTGCGATCCCTTATTCGGTTTTGGCGTATTTTATCGCATACTTCTTTCTGCCGAAACTGTGGCATGTCGCAAAGGAGCATAAATTAACGACGCTCGCCGATTACGCGAGAGAACGCTTCAGCAGCAAATTGCTGTCATCGCTTGTCGCGATTGTCGGCGTCCTGATGCTGATTCCGTACATTTGCCTGCAGCTCAGCGGAATTCAGGATACGCTTCAGGTCGCGGGAACAGGTTATATCAACGTCAAAGCCGTCGTTATCATTTCTTTTATTCTTGTCGCGCTTTATACGTTTTTCAGCGGCATCAAAGGGCCTACATATACCGCTATTATAAAAGATATTTTAGTTTGGGTGATGATGCTGTTTATGGTCGTCTCATTGCCGCTCATCCATTTCAACGGCTGGACGCCTATGATTGAAAAGCTCGCAAGTGAAGCGCCGCACATGCTGACGATTCCTGCAGACGGTCCGAAAGGGATTTCCTGGTTCATCACCGCTTCCATCGTGTCCGCCCTCGCTTTATTTATGTGGGCGCATGCGGCAACAGGGGTATTCACGGCGAACAGCGCCGATGCCCTCAGGAAAAACAGCATGTTTCTGCCGCTTTACAACATCGTGCTGATTTTGGTGATCTTTCTCGGCTTCATCGCGTTTCTCGTACTTCCGGACAGCATCAATCCGAGACTTGCGCTGCTTTATTTGATTCAAAGCTCTTACGGAGGTGTCACCCAAGGCCTTGCTTATTCAACCATCGCCCTGGCGAGTCTCATTCCGTGTTCGATTATGGCGATCGGCGCTTCCAATTTGTTTGCCAACAATTTATACCGTGATTTGATCAATCCCGGTGTGTCAGGGAGCAAATTGACATTGGTCACCCGCTCCATGGTATTCGTCGTCATCGGCCTTGCGCTTATATTCGGCATGCTGTTCCCGGCGGCGCTTGTGACGCTTCAGCTCCTCGGCGTATCCGGCATGGTGCAGATTTTCCCGGCGATCGTCATCAGCTTATTCTGGAGAAATCAGACAAAAGAAGCGACCATCATCGGACTTTTGATCGGCCTTGCCGTTACATTTACGGTGTATTCGACCAAGGCATCCTTCGGGATTTACGAAGGCTTCTGGGGACTTGCGGCCAACCTCCTGTCCGTCGTGATCCTTAATCCGCTGTTCGTAAAACGCGTAAAATCGAATTCCGTCATCAGCTATCTGTTTGACAAGAAGAACAATGTACAAAAAAGCGCCTAATGAAAAAACCCTTACGCCTTTAAAAGCGTAAGGGTTTTGTTTATTTTTCCTTTTTGACGATCTCGATCGCTTTTTCGAGCTGTGTATCGTGTTTTGAAAGCTTATCCTGAAGCTTTACCGTCATTCCGCTCGTCGTTTCTCCGGTTATGATTCCTGTCGTTTTGAGCTTTTGATCGCTCTGGAACGCTTTAACGGCTTGAACCGTCTGATCGTCGAACGAGCCCGTTGGTTTTACATTATATCCGAGAGCCTTCAGCATTTTTTGGGCAACTTTTACTTCGTCACCCGTGCTGCCTGACTGATACTTTTTCTTTGGATCGAGATACGGCAGTTTGGCATAGCTAGGAAGCTCGGCTTTGTATTGCGGTTCGATCCCTTTCTCATGAATCCAGTTTCCGTTCGGCGTCAGCCATTTGGCGATCGTCAGCTTCACGGTAGATCCGTCAGAGAAGTTTTCCGCATTTTGGACGGTTCCTTTTCCGAACGTTTTTTCGCCGACAATCGGGATGCCTGAAGCCTGGTGAAGTGCTGCCGCCATAATTTCCGCCGCGCTCGCCGTTCCGCCGTTTACAAGGACAACGGTCGGCTTGGTCACTTTGCGTTCATTTTCGGCTTTGTATACTTCTTTCGTTCCGTTTTTCGGTTCCACCTGCATAATCGTCTTGCCTTTGTCGACAAACAGATTGCTCATCGTAATCGCCTGATCCATTAAACCGCCAGGGTTTCCTCTAAGATCTAAAACGAACCTTTTCGCTCCTTTTTCGGTCAAATCGTCAATCGCTTTTGTCAGTTCTTTTGCCGTATTTTCAGAGAATGACGTGATTTGGATTTCACCGATATTGCCGTCGATCATTTTTGAATAAACCGTTTCGACCGGTATCGTATCCCGCTTAATGGTGACATCGATTTCACCGACGCCTTCCCTTTTCAGCACAAGCTTGACATCCGTGCCTTTTTTGCCGCGAATCATCGCAACTGCTTCATTGACGGTCTTTCCTTTGACGCTTTTGCCGTCGACTTTCTGAATTTCGTCATGCGGCTTTAAGCCCGCTTTTTCTGCGGGGGAGCCTTTTATCGGCGCGACGATTAAGATTTGTCCATTTTTTTCTTCCACTTGGGCGCCGATTCCTTCAAAAGAAGAAGTAATGCTTTCCTCGAAAGACTGCGCTTCTTTTTTATCCATGTATGTAGAATATGGATCACCCAAAGCCTCAAGCATTCCTTTTATCGCCCCGTCTGTGAGCTTTTCATCGTCGGCTTTTTTGTAATAATCGCTCTTGATCTTGTCGTAAGCGGCCATCAGCTTCTCAAATTTTTCGCTGTCCGCCGAGGAATAAGCGGATCCGCCGTTCCCTTTGCCCACTATAAAAAGCGTGAGCGCCGATGCGGCGACAGCCGTAACGAGTACGATCAAAAATAGTTTTAACTGCTGTTTCAAACGAACACCACCTTTTCTTCTTACCATATTATCACGGACGATTCTTTATTCGTCAACTCGGATTACTTGAAATTGGGCGATTTCCGGCCCTCCGGCGTTAAACCGATATGTTTATGTCGCATATGCATACAAAAAGGAGGGATTTAATTTTGAGCGATTATTTAGACATGCTGGCTTATTTCGGCGTTTCCGGCGCTCATCCGGGCGGCATGGCGCTGACGAAGGCCGTCCTCGCCAAAGCCGATATCGATCCTGAACTCCCGATTCTTGACGCCGGCTGCGGTACGGGCCAGACCGCAGCATACTTGGGACATCTTCTGTTTCCTGTGACCGCTCTTGATTCAGACGCGGTCATGATCTGTAAAGCGAAAAAAAGATTTGCGGATGAAGACTTGTCCATCCCTGTCGTACATTCTCAAATTGAAAAAACGCCGTTTGAATCTGACAGCTTTGCCTGTGTATTGTCGGAATCCGTATTAAGCTTTACAGACATTGCTTCATCACTCGCGGAAATCCGCCGGATTTTGAAGCCTGACGGAAAGCTCGTCTGTATTGAAGTGTCTCTCGCCGATGACAGTCTTTCAAAGGAAGAGAAAAAAGAAATCAGCGATTTTTACGGATTTACCGCATTGTACACGGAAGACGATTGGCTGCGCGTACTCCGCGGTTCCGGTTTTTCGCAGATCGAGACGATCGGCGCTGCCTTGGAGGCAGCCAATCCTGAAGATAGCGTGACAGAGATGAACCTGTCGCCTGACATTCCGGAAAAAACCTATAAAACAATGGAAAAACATCAGCAACTGCTGGCAACATATCAGGGGGCTCTCAATCCTATTATTTTTGTGTGCCGTCCATAAACCAGCGTTTGTCTTGCTTCTTTCGTCCAACCTTTTCTATCAATTGCGCCATATGCTGAAATAGAGAGCATACTAGATGAAAGGAGCATGTAAATGGAGCGTTACTATAGAATTTGCAATCAGAATGTCGGCAAAGTGGCCAGAATCACTGATAGAAGGGGCCGCTTCCATGTCGGCAGAATCGTCCGCGTCACGCCGCAAAAAGTATTTATCTCCCCGATGATCAGAAGAGGTGCTCCCGGTTACGGCTACGGCTGGTGGGGAGGCTGGGGATGGGGCTGGGGTGCTGCCTACGGCATCGGTCTCGGCTTGATCACCGGCATTGCGCTTGGAGGCTTATTTTTCTGGTAAGTCAAAAAGGCCGGTATTACTCGGCCTTTTTGGTTTTCGCCGCGCTGTCTCACAAAAAAGAGCTTTCGCGCCAAGCGCGAAAGCCTTTTTTTATATTTTCTTCACTTTTTTAAAGTACTCTTCAAGCGTCAGATTATGCTCTTTTATGACTTTGGCAGCCTTTTTGCCGACATAGCGGAGATGCCATGGTTCATATTCATATTTCGTGATGCTTTCCTTCCCTTTAGGATAACGGATGATATAACCGTATTTATAGGCGTTTTCATCCACCCATTTGCCGTCTTTTGTGTTGATGAAATCTTGAGAGAGGGCATAGCCCATGCTCTTTGAGGAAATATCCATCGCAAGCCCGGTTTGGTGTTCGCTCTCTCCCGGATACGCCACGGCTTCTTTCGCCTTCTTCTCGCCCTTTAAGCTCACTTCGTTGTCATAGATCGTTTTTTGTCTGTCGTATGACCTGTATCCGGAAACGGCTGCAAGCTCATAGCCTTGTTTTTTTGCAGCGTTAAACAAGTCTTCCAGCGCATCTGCCGCTTCCTTCCTAATATAGCGTTTTTCGATATCCTCCTTAAAGGAGAACTGAACGTTCGGCACCGTTAAATCCGCAGGTTTGTAATCTCCCGGGAGCGCGTATTCTTTATTGACAAGCGCCAGTATGTTTTCCGGATTTTGAATGGTCGGCAGACCGTTGACTTCTTTGAGTTGATTGAAATATTTGCTTTCAAGCACAAATTCCTGATCGCTGAGATCGCTTTTCGGGCTGTCCGTCTTTTGCTCTTTGTTCACGTTAGATACGTTTTTCGTATTCGTTGTATCCGGCTGCTTCTGTTCTGTCATCGAGCATCCTGTGCCCAGCAAAACCGCTGCGCTTAATAGAGATGCAATCGATGCGTATTTGTACTTTCTGTTCATTTCATATCCTTCCTTTTTCTCGCTGAAAATTATAAGGCGGTGTCCAATGCAAGCAGAATCATGTCATTAAATGTCGTCTGCCTTTCTTCAGCCGTCGTTTCTTCTCCTGTAATGACATGGTCGCTGACCGTTAAAATCGACAGGGCTTTCCGGCCGAATTTTGCCGCCAATGTGTAAAGCGCCGTCGTTTCCATTTCGACCGCCAGCACCCCGTGTCTGGCAAGCTTTTCGATTTGGCTGTCCTCATTATAAAATTGATCAGCCGTAAAAACGCTTCCCGCCGTCACCGGAATGTTCCGTTTTGTCGCAGCATCATAGGCCGCTTTTAAAAGTCCGAAATCAGCGCACGGAGCAAAGTCGATTTGTCCGAACGCCACCCTGTTGATTTGCGAATCAGTGGAAGAAGTCATCGCAAGGATCACGTCTCTTACATTGACATCTTTTCTGATTGCGCCGCATGATCCGACGCGAATTAAGTTTTTCACATCATAGCTGTTGATCAATTCATTTACATAAATCGAGATGGACGGAACACCCATGCCCGTTCCCTGCACGGAAACGCGCTTTCCTTTATAAGTTCCCGTAAATCCGTACATGCCGCGCACTTCATTGTAGCACTCGACATTCTCTAAGTATGTATCTGCAATGTATTTTGCACGAAGCGGATCTCCGGGCAGCAGCACCGTTTCCGCGATTTGCCCTTTTTCCGCGCCAATATGTACGCTCATGATTATTCCTCCTGCCTTTTAAAGCTGACTGATAACTTATGGTGGAGCATCTGCTCGCATTATGTATTATAAACCAATACAACGGAAAAAGAAAATAAAGGCATGTGTCATGCTCTCTCCAATAACTGTCATGTTTAAAAAAGACAAGCATATCTTAAACAAGAATCATTCCGATTAAATTAAAGGGTGGGGAAAACCATGTTTCGGACAATCAACGGTTATATCATCGATTTTACCGGGATACTGGCAATCGGGGTATTCGTATGTCTTGCGGCAATCGGAGAATCGCTGGCGGAGAACCTTCCTTTTGAAGTGTCTTCGTCCATCGTGCAGCTGAACACGATCTTTATCAGCGTTTTAATTGAGGCGCTTCCTTTTGTTTTAATCGGGGTATTCATTGCCGGCTTTATTCAGATTTTTGTAACGGAAGACCACCTACGCGCCCTTATGCCGAAAAACAGGTTTTCAGCCGTCTTTGTCAGCTGTTTGTTAGGGGCGTGCTTTCCGGCTTGTGAATGCGGCATCGTACCGATCGTCCGGAGGCTTGTCGCCAAAGGCGTACCGATTTATGCCGGGGTCGGCTTTCTGTTGACAGGGCCGCTGATCAATCCGATCGTTATTTTATCGACCTATATGGCGTTTGGCAATGATGTGCGAATGGCGGTCTTAAGAGTTGCCGCCGGTTTCGCCGCTGCGTTCTTGATCGCTCTTGTCATCAGTCTGATATTTCGATCCAGCCAGTTAAAGGAGAAAAGCAGCAAAGATGATCATGAACATGCCCTTCATCCCTCTCCTTTTTTGGAACGGCTTTATCATGTGCTGACACATGCGATTGACGAATTTTTTGATATGGGCAGATATTTGGTTGCCGGTGCTCTAGTCGCCGCTCTCGTTCAAACGTATCTGCCTTTAAAATCGCTGTTCATACACGGAGGCGGGGTGCTTGATGCGAGCCTCATCATGATGGCGCTGGCATACTTTTTGTCTCTCTGTTCGGAAGCTGACGCCTTTATCGGCGCATCTTTCAGGAGCCTGTTCCCCGAAACGGCCATCCTCGGGTTTTTGGTATACGGACCGATGCTTGATTTAAAAAACACGATCATGATGCTCAGCGTATTTAAACCAAAATTTGTATTGTGCTTAGCGGCGCTGATCACCCTGATTGTCTATATTTGTGTGAAGATCGCTGTCTTTTTATAGAAAAAAGGGGGGATTTGACATGGTTTTTCAGGCGCAGCAATTTTTGCGCGCCGTCATTTTGGCGGCCTTTTCAGGATATATTTTTAAAATCCATCATACAGGAGAGATCAGAAGGTTCATCAATCCGAAATACGAATATATGAGCCTGATTGCAGCCGGTGTATTTACTTTGCTGTTTCTCTTTCAACTGACACGGGTTTGGACGGTTCACAAGGAAAAGTGCGGGCTGTCCTCATGCGGGCATGACCACGGCAGATCGAAGCCTTTTTTGGTCAAAATGGTTCACTTCGGAGTGATTTCCCTGCCGCTCATCACCGGTTTTGCGTTTGCTCCTGCAGTTTTGAACTCATCTGTCGCAGCAAATAAAGGAACGATGCTCGCCAAAACAGATGCCTCAAACAGCGGGCATGTGACAACGCCCGGAATCGAAAAAGGCCTGGAGGAATCCGCCATTTCACAAACGGCATATGACCGGAAAATGGCCAGGTTCAAGCACTCGAATCCGCTTGTGATGAAAGGCGATATGTTCGCCGAATATTACGGCGACATCAGTGAAAACCTTGATGATTACGAGGGAAAAGAGATCATCGTCCAAGGCTTTGTCCATAAAGAAGGCTCCTTGAAAAAACAGCAGATCGTCTTATCCCGCTTTCTGATTACCCACTGTATCGCTGATGCAAGCCTGATCGGCTTTCTTGCCGAATGGGACGGAGCGCATCTTGCAGCACCGGATACATGGCTTGAAATAAAAGGAACGATCGGCAAGGCTTCGTTTCAAGGAAGCACCGTCCCGGTCATCAAGGTTCGAAAACAGACCGCCATAAAAGAACCGGCACATCCGTACGTATATCCCGCGACAATTCAGATGACAGAATAACCCGGGATAAAACCGGCGCTGTTTAGTCATCCTATTGGTTAGGAAGGAGGTAATCGAGCAATGGGCAAAAAACAGCGCAACAGAGTAACCGGCCAGAAAAAAAACAACCACATCCCGACCAAGGATGTGATTGCAGCGGAGGAAGCGCACGAAAAAGACTTCAGCGCCAGAAAGCGAAAAAATACTACGTAAAAAAACTGCGGTTAACGCTTCCGCAGTTTTTGCTTTTTCAGGATGATTGCAGCAGAATGCGGTTGATTTTGCTCCAACCCGTTGGCAGCAGTTTATAATAGGTTTTTCCCTTTCTTCCCTCATCAATTAAAACGATATCGCCCGTTGCGAGAAACCTTGCCTTATAATCGTTCGGCACCGTGTCATATACATTAAAGGTCGAAAACGTACGCTCCAATACATCCTCATGGGTTCTGCCGTTTATTTCAGTCCTGTACACCATCTCATATCCCTTCTCTTCACCAAAGCGTGGCGTCTGAAAAATCGTCACATCGTAAGCTGTCAGCTTCTTTTTAAACAGTTGGAAATTTAACGGCAACACGATCCCTCCCTTTTTTTATTATATTGGCGTTTCGCTTTTCGATCCCTTTGACTACTTTTGTCGAACGAGCGGGAAGTTTTCGGCAATTTTCCCGAAGATGACAAACAGCGCAAAACCGAGGGAAACTCCGCCTATTACATCGGTTGTATAGTGGACGCCGAGATACATGCGGCTGAATCCGACCAGTGTGATCAGCACCCCTGTCCACACCATGACAGACGTTCGTCGCTTTTTGAAAAACGGCACATGCGTCAACAGGAGATAGGCGATGAATGGATACATGGCCGCTGCATTCATTGAATGACCGCTCGGAAAGCTGAAGGATGTCTCGGAAATCAGCGGGCTGAGTGACGGGCGCTCTCTTGAAATCCAATCTTTCAAGCCTTCATTGGCCATTCTTTCCGCAAAAAATAAAAGATACACATACAATGAAGCCCCCGCTTTCTTATAAACGGCAAGAATGGCCGTCAAAAGCAAAAGCAGAGGCAGGATGATCTTGCCTGATCCCAAATGGGTCACCATGTTGAACAGCTGTGTAAGAAACGGCTGCCTGATGATTTCGACAGCCTGAAGAATGTTGACATCGACTGATTGAACGGCAGGAAAGCGGATGATGACGGCTGCTATGATAAATAGAACAGCCGAGATGATTGCTTTGTACATAAAACAGCTGCTGCCTCCTTGACCATTTTGTTAACATTGTATATCGGGCCTTGGTCAGCGGGCAACAAAGAAAGACCGCAGCCTGCGAGGCTGCGGTCTTTTCGTCTTAATCCTCTATATGCTCATCTATCATGCATTTTTCAAGCAAATAATCAAAAGTGATATCGGCAATTTCGAACAGTTCGTCCTCGCTCGGTATGTAGCCTCTTCTCGTCAGCTCAAGATAAAAAAAATCAGCGATTTCTTCTGTATCTATCATAAGCTCAATTTCTTTCACTTTGATCGCCTCCTTATTCTGATGTATGAGCTGTCTTCCGGTTTTATAACCGGTTTGTCATAATGTTTGTCCCCTGTCATATACATGTTGTAACAAAAACAAAGCCAAGAGGGGGAAAGAAAAATGATACGGAAAGCCGTTGAAGCGCTTGACGGAGAGCATTTTGATCAAATCCTGGGGAAAGTCTTGCGAGTAATGTCCGGATTGATTTTGTTCGGCTGTTTTCCTTATTTTTTATTTTTGGTGTTTTTCAGCTGAAATATTCCTTCAGGCTTCCCAACACAAAATCCATCATATCTTTATATTCCTCATCCTGAAACATTTCATACAATACTTTATAGTCGTTGTAGATATCGAGCAGCTCATCCACTACAACAGAGGCTATTTTCCGCTCTTTTTCCTGCTCCTCGCTATCGCCCGCAAAAGGCAGGAACACCTTTTCTGTCAGCGGTTCATCGAGTTCCTGTCCCACTTCCCCCACATAATGGACAAAAAGAAGCTGATGAACAAACTGGTCCATTTCGTATGTTCTGAGAACAAGGGTCAAATCCTCTTCCTCCGTCTCAAGCCATTCGCCGTCTTTCAGACGGATCAGTTCATATATAATGTCTTCCCAGCCGTCCTCTACATATCTCCATATTTCGGTTCTGTGGCCGGTGATCTTAAACAATTCTTTGCCGTAGTTTTTCACATACACGACATCCCCGATTAAAAATTCATATTCGATATCAAGCTTTTCCGTCTCGACGATGACTCCGTCGTAGTCTTTATAAAGCTGTAAAGAAGTCTCAAAATAAAGAACTTCATTATGATTAACTTCATACAGAAAGTGTTTGTCGATTTTATGAACCTTTGTAATCGTGCCGACGGTACCGTACATAACCACCACTACAACATCCCCGATTTTATATTTAGGCGCGTTTGACTTCATGCTGATTCCCCCCTGCCTGAAAGCTTCCGTCTTACGCTTATCGTATGCGCCAGGCTGTCAATTCGCATGGGCAGGGATACAGAGCGGCGACGAGTTTTCCAAAAAGCCCTCGCGGCGGCCTGAAACGACAAAAATGCCGCATGACTCTTGTCTGCGGCATTTTTATTGCTTTGTTTCCGTTATATATTTTTCCCAAGCTTCATCAAAGATCGTCATTGATGATAAATAATCCACATTGAGCTCAAGATACGAACTGATTTCATCGTACCGATTTGATGCCTTGGGAAACCCGTGATCAAGGTAGGCGTGATTGGCGAAATCGCTGATATCGTCTTTCGGCTTTGGATGGCGGTATTTCATTAAATAAGGGTAAAAAGATTTCACGGTTTCCCCTCCTGTCTCTTCTGTTGTTGTTCTATTATACAGCTCAAATGAAAAAATACAAACGATAAACCGTTCTCCGATATGTAAAAACCGGCTCAGAAAGCCGGCTTTACGAAGAAAAATCAAAGTAGTTCCGCTTTAAAATGCGCTCGGTTTTCATAAGCCCTTCAAACGACACCGTTGAAGGCAAAGTTTTTGTATCGATGAGAAACAGCTGGTTTTCGATATCTTTTATAATATCATCTTCCTGATACACCATCCCGCAGCTTTGGCATTTGACCGCGGGCGTCTCCGTAATTTCAACCGCTTTAGTTCCGTCAGGAAGTTCCCAGTAAACGGTCGTTTGACCATGTTCGGCCTTCGGTTCGCCGCACCAGTCGCAGCGCTTCATTGGGCATGCCCCTCAGCTTCCGCTTCTTTCTTTTGCTGGGCGAGAAATTTCTTTTCTTTTAATTCGTCCCGTTTCGCTCTGCGGCTTTTCAATGTTTCGTGGTCAGGCCTTTCCGCATAGCTTTCCCTTCTTTTTAAACGGTTCAATCCTTCAGGTGTATAGGAAAGGGTGCGATCCTCAAATATGGCGGAAATTCCGATGCGTTCTTTTTCCTTCAGCACTTCAGGATAAATTTCGCCGAAATATTCGTCCGCTCTTCCCGGCACATAGTTTTCAGGCTCCGGATATGAAGTGATGACCCCTTCAAAATTGCGGAGCACCACTTTATCAGGGCTTTGCGAAATGAGGTAGTTCGGCTGGATGGAGATCTTTCCGCCCCCGCCAGGTGCATCAATCACAAAGGTTGGAACGGCGTAGCCGCTCGTGTGTCCCCGCAACCCTTCGATGATCTCAAGCCCTTTTGAGACCGGCGCCCTGAAGTGGCCGATTCCTTCAGACAAATCGCACTGATAAATATAATACGGACGGACCCTGATTTTCACCAGATCATGCATCAGTTTTTTCATAATGGAAACGCTGTCATTTATGCCCGCCAAAATAACGGCCTGGTTGCCGACCGGCACGCCGGAATTGACAAGCTTTTCGCATGCTTCCTTTGCTTCCTCCGTAATTTCGATGCTGGTATTAAAATGCGTATTCAACCACACGGGATGATACTTTTTTAAAATGTCGCATAGCTTGTCGGTTATCCGCTGGGGAAACACGACAGGCGCCCGCGTCCCGATCCGGATAATTTCAACGTGCGGTATGGCGCGAAGGTTTTTCAAAATGTATTCCAGAATCTGATCGTTGATCAGCAGTCCGTCGCCGCCTGAAATGAGAACGTCCCTGACTTCAGGCGTGTCGCGGATATATCCGATCGCCTGGTCAAGCTGCTTTTTTGGCACGCCCATTCCGATTTGGCCCGAAAACCGCCGCCTTGTACAGTATCTGCAATACATCGAGCATTGATTTGTGACGAGAAACAGGACACGGTCAGGGTAGCGGTGGGTTAAACCGGGGACTGGCGAATCTTCGTCCTCCTCAAGGGGATCTTCAAGGTCGTATTTTGTTTTATGCATTTCTTCGGAAAGCGGAACGGACTGCATCCTGATCGGACAGCGGGGGTCATCCGGATTCATGAGCGAGGCGTAATAAGGCGTAATGTTTAAGGGAATCGTTTTCGTGGACAGCCGCACCCCCTCCTCTTCTTCTTTTATCAGGTTGACGACTTTTTTTAAATCGTCGAGGGTTCTGACCGTATTTGTCAGCTGCCATATCCAATCATTCCACTTTTCCTCCGGCACATCCTTCCAAAGTTCAATCTCCTTCCAGTGCCTTTTCGGCTTGAACAGACCGTTTGTCATCTTTCATCCCCCTATCAGCATTTTTCCTTTTACTTTCCAAGTTATGTGAACGGCAGGGAAAGTGACTCTTCATTTTGAAAAATAATCCCGGCCGAATCTGAGCTTTCCGCCCGGATTTGTCATTTCAGGCGGACGGCTTAAATTTTTGCACCAGATGTTCATGTTCTCCAAGCTTTTATAAATGAAGCAATTGTTCGCCAGCCGGCCTCTGTATCGGTACGATAAATGGCAAAGCGTGGCGTTCATCCCCAAAGAAGCGGCTCTTGCAATCGAAAAAACATAAAAGACGCCCGCCTGCTTCAATTCGGCTTCAAGCGCTGTAATCAGGCGCTTTGTCAAAGAAAAACCGCGGTGTGAAGGAAGAACTGCACAGTCAGTCATTTCCGCATTCCTGAGCGTTTGGTTGACGTCAGCACAGGCCGCTGCGACAAGCTTCGTCTGATCAAAGGCGAGGTAGTATACGGCTCCTTGCGCCATCGTCTTTTTGATATATGCAGGGTCTGTAACCGGCGCCGGATAGACGGGGAATACGTCTTGATAAAGCTTTGCCAAAAGGGGGGCATCGCCGCTTTCGGCAGGCCGGATGAAAAACGGCGTCTGCTTTTTTTCCAGCGGAGCCGGGGAAAGAAACAGCTTCCTGAGCATATCATCCTGAGCGAGCCAATCGGCTGTGTTTCGCCTGTTTTGATTCAAATATTGGACAAGCACGGCTGCATCATGGCCGTTATAATATCCGTCAATCTGTCCTTCCGGCTCAAACAAATGCTCCAGCAAACCGGCCGTGTCGTTTTTTTTCGCAAAAATGATGATTTTCTCAATATCATGTTCTGTTGCCGTCTCCATCATATCGAGGAAAAAAGAACAGACATCCCCCTCATAATTGATGATTCTGATTCTTTTATTGAAAAGATCGAGATCAAGCTCAAGCCGGCAGGTTTCATTTTCCCATTTTTTGATCATGTTTCCCCTCCGAAACAGCCGGTCATATTCTTTCAATGCCGCACCACTTCATAATAAAAAGACTGATAATCTTCGCCGCTTTGATAAGGGCGTCTTTTTCGATATATTCATTGGCTTGGTGAGCCAGTTTCGTTTCACCGGGGCCGAATACGATGACGGGGGTGTTCCCCGCATGCGACAATACGCCGCCGTCTGTCGCCCATGGGGACGCTTCGACGACGGGCTGTTCGCCGGTGATTGTTTCATAGGCTGATTTGAGCGTCTTGGCCAGTTCGTCATCCTCGGTCAAATCGTTTGGAAGCCACATTGCGCCAAACCATTCAAGTTCGGCCGGATAATGTTTAAACCATTCGTCTTGATATTCCAGATCCTTCAGCCAGCTCTCCAGTTCAGATTGAACATCTTCGGGGGATTCGTTCGGGGCGATGCCGCACCTTCCCTCTATCATTACGGTGTCGGCTACCGATGAAGGCCATGTGCCTCCTTTGATCGTTCCGATGTTGATCGGAACCGGAATCGGAATATTTTCATATAATGGATCTGTTATTCTTTTATTCCTCACCTTTTCAAGCTGGCGGATGGATTCGATGACAATCATGCTCTTTTCGATTGCGCTGACCCCTTCATACCTTGTACCTCCGTGTGCTGAAAGCCCCTTTACCGTGATTCTGAACCACATCGATCCCTGCTGTTTGATAAACAATTTCATGTTCGTCGGCTCCGGAATCAGCGCACCGTCCGCGCGGTAGCCCCTCGTAACGGCGGCCAGCGTTCCCGCTCCTCCGCATTCCTCGTCAACGACGCTTTGGAAGATGAGGTCTCCCTTCAGCCTGATGCCGCACTTTTCGAGTGCTTCCATCGCCATTAACAGAGCGGTGGTCCCCCCTTTCATATCTGTTGTTCCCCTGCCGTAGATCCTTCCTTGTTTGACAACAGGCTGAAACGGCTCGGTATCCCAATCCTTCTTGCTTCCTTCAGGCACAACATCGATGTGGCCGTTTAAAATGAGTGATTTTCCGCCTCCTGTGCCCCGTTTTCTGGCCGCGATGTTCGGGCTTTCTTTAAAGCTCGTTCTGTCGGACTTAAAAAGCGGATGCTGGCGCAACTGCTTAATGCTCGGTTCCCAGACGTCGATTTCGGCGTCAAACTGCCTCAGTTTTTCCAAAACGACAGCTTGCGCGTGAAATTCCTGCCCCATCGTGCTTTTTTCCCCGACGAGCTTTTTTAACAGACGAACCGCTTTGATTTCATGCGTATCAATCCAGTCGCACACTTTTTTCTCTATGTTCTCCATCCAATTCCTCCTCCCTGCGAAAACGGCAGATCGGTCTGGACGCGTCCATCCGTCAGCCGCAGCACGTCATCAAGAGACGCTTCATTCATCAGTTCCTTCAATACAAAGTGATTGTTTTCAATCGCAAATACCGCTTTATCAGTGATCACCATGTCAACGCAAGCCTTCGCCGTGAGCGGAAGGGTGCAGGCTTCGAGAAGCTTGGGCTCCCCGTTTTTATCCGTATGGCTCATGACGACGATCACTTTTTTTGCTTTTTGCGCAAGCTCCATCGCCCCTCCCATCCCCGGAACTTTTTTTCCCGGCACAATCCAGTTGGCAAGATCTCCGGATTGGCTGACCTGAAGGGAGCCAAGGATCGTCAAATCAATACAGCCCTTTCTGATCATTCCGAACGACACGGCGGAGTCAAAATAAGAGGCGCCTTTTACGACAGTGACCGGGTAGCCCGCCGCATTGCAAAGATTCTCATCCTCCATCCCTTTTTCAGGTGTCTCCCCGATGCCGAGCACACCGTTTTCGGATTGAATCATGACGGAAATCCCCGGACGCAGGAAGTTCGGGACGAGCGACGGGATGCCGATTCCCAAGTTGACGATCATTCCGTTTTTCACTTCTTGAGCCGCTCTTCTAGCGATCTCTTCCCTCTCTAATGCTCCCAAACCCATTTCCACATCACCCCCTTTGATTCGGCCACCCCATCGACGAAAATGCCGGGTGTCACGATTTCCTCTTCATGCAGTCCGCCTGCCGGGACGATTTGTTCAACCTCTGCATACGTTTTGTCTGCAGCCATCGCCATGAGCGGATTCATGTTGCGGGCTGTTTTGTCATAAGTGAGGTTGCCGAATTCATCAGCCGTTTTTCCGTAAATAAAGGCAATTTCCGCAGTCAGCGCTGTTTCTGCGATGAGCGTGCGGCCGTTTAGAGAGACGGTTTTCTTTTCTTCCAGCACCATCTCATTGTCGATTCCGACGTCTGTTAAAATGCCGCCAAGTCCGACGCCGCCCGCACGGATCCGTTCGGCCAGCGTTCCCTGAGGCGAAAATTTGACTTCGAGAAGGCCGTCGGTCATTTGTTTGCCGGCGACGGGGTTGGAGCCGATATGGGAGGCGATCAGCGTTTTGACGCGGTTGTTGACGATCAGAGGTCCGATGCCGATCCCGGGAAATCCTGCATCATTACAAATTACGGTTAAGTTTTTCACGCCTTTTTCCAAAATCGCCCTGATGAGCGACGGCGGTGAGCCGACGCCGCCAAACCCTCCAAACATCAGGGTCGATCCATCCTTTACATCTGCTACCGCATCCTCGATTGACATCCGTTTATTCAAAAGGGCCATCTGCCTGTATCCCCTTTTCTACTTGTTTTTCAACTTCATGGACAGACTCTCTGAATATGTGAACGAGCTCCTCCATCTCCGCTTCTGATACCGTAAGCGGCGGCGCGACGATGACGGCGTCGCCGCCCCCTCCGTCGATGCCGGCTTGCGCCGGGTACAGGAGGAGTCCCCTCTTTTTCGCTTCCGCAATGATCCGCCCTGATACCGATAAGGAGTCGGGAAACGTCTTTTTGCTTTTTTGATCGGAGACGAACTCGACGCCCAAGAGCAGCCCTTTGCCGCGGATTTCGCCGATGATACCGGTTTGTTCCATGACGCTCATTAATTTCTCCTTCAGCATATCACCCTTTACCGCGGCTTTTCGGGGGAGATCGTTCTTGATGATATAGCGGAGAACCGCAAGTGCCGCAGCGGCTGAAAAAGGATTGGCGCTGTAGGTATGTCCGCTCATGATGACTCCTGATCCATTTTTGATCGTCTCCATCATGTCATCGGTTATAACGGCAGCAGCAATTGGAGAATAGCCTGCGCTCATTCCCTTGCCGAGAACGGCAATGTCCGGTGTGACGCCCCAATGTTCGATGGCAAGCATCCTTCCCGTCCTTCCCAAGCCGCTCATCACTTCATCCGCAATAAACAGAATATCGTTCGCTTCACAAATGTCCTTTATTTTTTTGTAATAGTCGCCGGGAGCCGTAATCGCGGCACCGGCCGCTCCGATCACAGGCTCCGCTACAAAGCCGGCGATAAACCGTTTGCCGATTCGTTTGATCGAAAGCTCCACTTCATTCGCGCATGCCGCACCGCAAGCTGAAGAATCAAGCTCATACGGACATCTGTAGCAGTTCGGTGCGGATGCGGCTGGGTACCTGTGAAGAAGATGGGTAAAACGGTAACGTCGCTCATAGAATCCCGACAGCGAAAGGGCTCCGTTCGTAATGCCGTGATAGCTGTTCCACCTGGAAAGAAACACCGTTTTATCGTGTTGTCCTTTCTCCTGCCAATATTGAACGGCAATCTTCATCGCGGTTTCCACCGCCTCAGACCCGCTGTTTACAAAAAAAGACCAATTCAAATCGCCCGGAAGCGCGTCTGCCAATAGCTCGGCAAGCTGTTCGGCCGGCTCGCTGGTAAACTGCGAACGATAGACAAAAGAAACTGCATCAAGCTGTTCTTTGAGCCGGGCGATAACCTCTGCTGCGCCATGGCCGAGATTGCAGGTAACGGCACCTGAGCAGCCATCGAGATATCGTTTTCCCGACTGGTCATAAATATAGCTTCCTTTTGCATGGTGAACGACCGGATAACTTCCGTGAAGATCCGGTTTAATCAAAAATGACATGCGGCATATCCCCCCTCCCAAGGAACAGGACTTTCTTTACATTGTATGAAACGGGAAATGGCCGCATTCTTTTTTCGAAAGCGTAAATGAAGACAGACATGCGGGCTGCATTTCGGATGCGAGAAACAGGCGACACACTGGCGCCTGCGGAAACCGAAACTTTCCGCGAGAAGCGGATGCCGGGAATCTACATGGGGATAAAAAAGAAACGGCAGACAAAAACGTTCCAGACCATCATTCCGGAAAGACCTCCTTTTACGTCCAAATCATGCTTCAATATGATTCTTCCTGTTGTGAAACTCACAACAGGTGCCCAAAACGCAGGATAAAAGCAATATCTTGTGCAGGTTGATGTTACATATTAAGGGGATATTTGACGATTCATTTTTGCAAAACAAAAACCTCCCGACGGATGGAAGGTTTTGTGAAGATGTTATAAACCGGTTTGATTCTATATTTTTTTAGTGGATAAAAGCAGCTCCGACGATAATCAGCAAAATAAAGAGTACGACGATTAATACGAACGTGCTTCTTCCGTAAAATCCATGGCCGTATCCATAGCCGCCGTAATCACAGCAATGATGGGGGTAATACACGGGACATTCATCCTTTCCTAAAAATTCGTTACACCCCAGCCTATGCGGGCCAAGTCACCATTGGTTTGTGCTTCTGCCTACATCGAGGAAAACAAATATTTAAAAATGGTTGTCAGACGATGCTCTCTCCGAAATCCGAGCTTTTCATAAAACCGTTTCGCCTGATCGCTTCCAGACGTGACCAGATAGCTCAGCTCCAGCCCTGACCGTTTCGATTCGGCAAGCATTTCATGGAGCAGTTCTGTTCCATAGCCTTTGCGCTGATACGGCTCTAAAATGGCGACTTCCTCGATTTTGGACACGTTTTCCCGGTAATCTGCGTAAAGCTCCGCACAGCCGATCGGCGTCCCATCGTCAGAGTAGCAGACAAACAGCTGAATAATGCCTTTTTCATAAAATGGATACTTGCGGCGCAGCTTCTCTTTGGCAAATGTCTCATTCACGCTCAGCGCATCATAGGTCTGCATCACATCACAGCCGTCCTGAAGCGATGTTGCCGTTCCCCATCTGATCCGACCTGACGCGGAATTCCCCTGCCATTCCGCCAGGTCGATGCTGTAAAAAAGCTCCTCATCAAGAACATACCCGAGATCAAACAATGCTTTTTTCATAGAAAGCGGAACACTCTTGCCAAATGAACTTTTCACATGAATGTAATTTCGTTTTAAAATCCCCGGAACGCGAACGAGCAGCGAATATAAATCTTCCATCGGAAAATCGTCCCGCAGCTGTATAAAATGGTTGGCAAACATTTGCGGAATCTGATCATCTATAAAAACGTCATAAGACGCTTCGCTTTTTTTGCTGCATGTCAGCAGTAAATAGTTTTCTTCAGCTTGTGCAATTGATTTCATGACGGAAGCCTCTTTTCGGTTCGTATAAATGATATAAAAAAATGACCCTTTCATAAAAAGGATCATCTTTTGACGGGAGAATGTCAATTCTTTTCAGAGTCTTTTTTTCCTTTCTCAAATAAGCCGGCATACTTTCCGTAGCCATCCTTCTCAAGATCGCCCTTCGGAATAAAACGGAGCGCGGCTGAATTGATACAGTAGCGTAGACCGTTTGGACCCGGGCCGTCGGGAAACACGTGACCGAGATGCGAGTCAGCGGTCTTGCTTCTGACTTCCGTCCTGATCATGCCGTGGGACGTATCAAGGTTTTCCTCTATCTCACCTTCATCAATCGGCTTCGTAAAGCTCGGCCAGCCGCAGTGGGCATCAAATTTGTCGAGCGAGGAAAACAGCGGCTTCCCGGAAACGATATCAACATAGATTCCCTCTTCCCGGTGGTCCCAATATTCGTTTTGGAAAGGGGGTTCTGTCCCGTTGTTCTGCGTCACCTCGTACTGCATCCGATTGAGCTGTTTCAGCCGTTCTTCTTTATTATTGACGCCCATGTCCCAAGCCTCCCCAATGCTCTTTTAAAAATCCCTCTCGCCCGCTTCCAACACGGTACCTTTTATAGCGCTCAGGATGTTTTTTATAGTAATCCTGATGGTATTCCTCAGCAGGATAAAACGGGCCGGCTTCAAGAATCTCGGTTGCGATCGGATCTTTGAAGACGCCGCTTTCTTCCAGTTTTTTCTTTGATTCCAGAGCGAGCTTCCGCTGTCGGTCATGATGATAAAAAATCGCCGTCCGGTAGGATTCGCCGCGATCCGCAAACTGTCCCCCGCTGTCTGTGGGATCGATCTGCTGCCAATAAAGTTCAAGCAATTTTTCATATGGAAAGATATCGGGATCAAACGTGATCTGCACCGCTTCTCGATGTCCGGTCGTATCGCTGCAGACCTCTTCATATGTCGGGTTTTCTTTATGACCGCCCGTATAGCCTGAGACGACTTTCATAATGCCGGGCTGTTCGTCAAAAGGTTTGACCATGCACCAAAAACAGCCTCCCGCAAACGTAGCGAGTTCCCGTTTTTCAGCCATATGCGCTGCCTCCTTATCATAAAACGTGATGTGAACTATTATATCATAGCCTTTTGCTTTTCCATCTTCTTCTGCTCACGCTCATACATTATTCTAAAAAAACCCCAGGCATCCGACTTTCTCCTCTTGCAGAGAGATTTGTGACAATTATTTGTCTTTTCCATCACTCGCTTACTGCATAAACGGTCAATCCTCCCGCTGTTGCCGCTTTTGCCTTTGTCAATTGGCGGTCACATGAACTAAAAATCTGCTTAAACATTTACTTATCAGTCAAAAATTATGGTATCATAGTGATATCATGTTCATGAAAAGGAAAATTCATGCTGATTCGGTTATTCCTTTCTAAAGAAAGCGGAAATTTGCTAATTGTATGGAGGGGCGAAATTTGAAAGCTAGAGAACAAATGATGTACGATATGGAAGCCTTGCTTCGCACAGTATTTAAACAAATGCGCGATGAAATAAATGAGCTGCTCGAAAAAGAGATGTCTCGGAATGAATTTATGATCCTGCGCCTGCTGAGCGAGCAGGGGCCGAAAAAGGTGACGGAGTTCGCAACGATTTTGGGCGTTTCCGCCAGCCATATTACCGCGGTAACCGATGCATTGGTCGAAAAAGGATGGATCACGAGAGTCCGTTCAAAAGAAGACAGAAGGATCATCAAAATCCACCTGACAGATGCCGGCAAAGAAATTATCAGATATTTCGAAGAAAAGAAAACGGAATATTATTTTAAACGATTCAGCTGCTACACCGATGATGAGCTGAAAACGCTGATCGAACTGTTCAGCAAGCTTGACAAAAAAGGACAGCACTAAACCGGTGAACTTACATATATCTGCACGCTCATGAGCACATTAAGATCAAAAAGAGGTGCACACATATGGCAGCTCCCTACCTATGTCCAAACTGCAAAACGAACCGGACACGCTTCAATTTGATTGAACAGTCGCCGATCTCCGTCAAGCTTGACCCTTCAACAGGGGAAATTTTAGAAACGTATTCAACGGACGAACGCTCCCTTTTTCATCTTCCATACAACGGCCCCGTAATGAAAGTACAGTGCGGCGTCTGCGGGTTAATCGAAGATGAAAAAACGTTTATCAAGCTCGCCGAATATGATAAACGCTGAAAACGAACGACTTATAAAGCACACCCCTCTAAGAAGAAGGTGTGCTTTTTTCTTTCCCGAAAAGTACGAGATGCTTCCATTTTCCATAGCGGTAATACAGAAACGCGGTCAGGCTGCTTAACATAAAGCTCGTGCCGATGCCGAGCGCGATGCCGTTTTCGCCGGTCCATTCAGAAAACATATATGAAAACGGGAAACGCAATACCCAAAAGGAGACCGCGTTCAGCACCAAAATCTGAAACATCGCGCCAGAAGCCCTTACCACACCGTTTAACACAAAATTAATACCGATAAACGGATAAAAGAAGGCAATCGTTTTCAAATATTGTTCTCCAAAGCCGGCCGCCTCAGGCTCTGAAATGAACAGCTTCACCGCATGGTATCCGGCGAAGAAAACGGCGGCGCTGATCGACAGCATGAACATGACCACGTAAAAAACGCCATAGTTTGCGATTTTCTTCGTTCGCTCCATGTCCCCGCCTCCGATCGTCTGACCGGCCATACTGTTGACGGCCGTTCCGATGGCCATCGCCGGCAGGATGAGAAGGCTGTCAATTCTCTGGACGGCTCCAAATCCGGAAACAACGCTTTCTCCAAATGAGTTGACAACGCTCATAATCGCCATCGAACCGCCTGAAATCACGACCATTTGCAAGCCGGCGGGAATCCCGAGCTTTAAAATAACAGAAGTCTCTTCAAGCGAAGGCAGCTTTGGAAGCGTAAAAGGCACGAGCCCTTTTTTCACCGTATGGACGATGCCGTAAATAAACGCGATCCCCTGGGAAAGAACGGTGGCGTAAGCCGCTCCTGAAATCCCCAAATCAAACCCCGATATAAACAGCGGATCCAAAAAGAGATTTAACATAACAGCAATCAGCACAAACTTGAGCGGTGTTTGACTGTCGCCGACAGCCCTCAATACGGTGCTGATAAAATTGTAGCCGACAAAAATATAATTCCGATAAAATGAATTCTTAAATAGCCGGATGCTAAATCCATCATTTGATTCGGCGTTTGCAGAAGGGAAAGCAAAGGATTTGTAAACATATAGCCGATTATGCCGAGCAAAAGGCTCATCACCGTCATGATCACAATAAATGCATTGACGTACGATGCAAGTCCCTCTTTGTCGCCCTTCCCTTTTTGCTGGGATAAAATCGTAAGCGCAGCATTATTGATCCCCAATACAAACGACAGGACCGTAAAGAAAACCGTTCCGGAGACAGCCGTCGCTCCAAGCGCTTTGGCGCCGAGCAAATTTCCGACCCACAAGCTGTCGATGAACTGGAAGGAAATCTGCAAAAGGTTGGCGAGAATAATGGGCCCGGAGAAAAAAATCAGCTGTGTCAAAACATTTCCGTATGTAAAATCCGTATTCATTTCCTTCTCCTTTTTTGCTTTGTCCCCGGCTGTGGCAGATGCCGGGAAAACCTCATATCATGAAAGAAAAACTAGAAAGGGGCGTGTGCAGATGGACAGCACAATATATGACGGCCGGCGGACTGAGTCGGTCTTTTATGCTCCGTATACAGAGAAGCAGGCGCTCGCTGCTTTTCGGGCCGGCAACGCCCAGGCGATGCTCAGGCTGCTTCACGCCGCTCCCGGCACGGACGATATCAACGTGCTCGTCAACGGATTTCCGCTGTTTCAAAACGCACCTTATAGAGAACTGTCCTCTTATGTGCCGATTATCGCCGGCATCTGCCGAATCGACGTTTTAAAGGCAGGGGCACTGCGCCCTCTGCTTCTTACCGTATATTATGACATCATGCCGGCTACCCATTATACAATCGCCATTACCGGCACCCTGTCAAAGCCGTTTCCTTTCGCGATGTCAGACCGGGTATCTATTCAAGATAGCAAACGCAGTATGAGGTTCGTTCATCTCTCCCCCGACGCCCCGGCTCTTGATCTTGCCGTCAGAAAGGGGCCCGTTCTTTTTGCAAACGTGTCCTTTGCAAACGCAAGCCACTATATCGCATGTCCCTTTGAAAAAACCGACTTGGAAATACGTGCAGCAGGAGCAGAAACCGTCTTGCTGAATGTTCCGAAGGCCGAGCTTTCAAACGGCCAGCCGGTCACCTTCTATTGCCTCGGGTTTGTCAATGGATATCCGTCTCTTGAAATGAAAAAACATACTGACGGTGCCGATTGAAAAAAAGAGACGTGATGTCTCTTTTTTTACCGGTCCGTTTTTTTTCGTTTTTTCACATCAAGCGTAAATACCATAATGCTCAAAAATAAGGCGCAATAGCCGATGTTTAAATACATTTTGTCCATATCATCGTCGAAAAAGCTGAGGGCTGCGAGCGCCGCAAAATACAGTCCAAATAATGACGCCAATAAGCTGAAATATTTATTGATACGCTCCATACGGTCACCTCTACTATTCAAAAAGAAAATTCTTCCTTACCTATTAATATTTTATATTGTCCTGTATTTTAAACGTTTCGTCAACTTTCGGTTATGATGCCGGCTGATAATAGACAAATTCGATTTGGTCTTTTTTCAAATCGATGGTTTTCGCTTTTACGTACATTCCGTTTTTAAGCGGCATTTCCGATAAGCGGATTTGAATTTCTTTCGCATGTGCGCGGACATGGACAAAATCCGGGAGATCATAAAACTGATCCATGTAGTTTAAAACAAACGATATCGGGATGTTCAGCCTTCCTAAAGAAAATTTTGTTACATGAAGAACGACATCCCCGCTTTTTTCGACTGACGGCCGGAAGGACACCGCGCAATCGACCGTCGATGAAAAGGCGCGGATGGCGCCGATGACGTGAACTTCATCATCGATCTCAACCTTGTAGTCAAGGTCTGACGATGTTTCTTTTTGCAAATACGAATTGATGAATGCCGACAATGATTCCTTCGTGGCGGTCACATTCAGTTCATACTCGCTCGCTGGAGGCCCGGCCTGTTCCCTTTCGCCGCCGGGAAGGATCAGGAGATTCAAAACGCCGGCCAAAATGATGATATTCACTGCTAATAACGTTAAAAATAAACTTTTCCATTTCTTCATGTTTTTCACCTTATTCTTGCGGAAAGTCTTCTTTTGTCATTTGATCGTAAACACGCTCTGCTATTAGTGAATACCCGTAATGATTGGGATGAAACTCATCATCTGCAATCTTTTTTTCATCGCTGTATTCTTCAAAGATGTCAGCGATATCGGCCATTTTTGCATTGGGGATGTTTTTGAGCTCCCCCTTCGCTCCTTCATTCCATTCGCCGACAACCTGACCGACTTCCCTCAGTTCTGAAAGCGTAAATGTAAACGGGTTGTACATGCCGACATAAACGATCTCCGCACTGCCGTTTTGCTCTCTGATGTCCGTTAAAATGTCCCCAAGCCTTTCTTCAAATGCCTTTTGCCCGACTCTAAACGGCTGAAGCGTCAAATGTGCAAAGTTTTGGCGGACCACCTTCATCAGATCGTTCCCGCCGATTGTCAGCAAGATATAGTCGGCGTCCCTCAGCCCCTCCTGCACCTGTCGTTCTTCCAGCTTTTTCTTCAGCTGATCAGTCCGGTAGCCTTTCACCGCATAATTTTTGACCGTAACCGATTTTACATCGCTGCGGCTCTTCAGTTTTTCGGCCACCATTCCGACATAACCTTTTCCTTCCTGGTCGCCAACTCCCTTTGTCAGAGAGTCTCCTACTGCGGCGATGACGATGTTCCGCTTAGGAGTAACCGCCGTTTTTTCGGCTCCCGCATTGCCAATTGTACATGCTGAGAGCAGACAGACAAGAACGATCATGACTGGAAAAAACCGTTTGCTCAAATAGCGATGCCCCTTCCTTCTTTATCACCTAAAAGAAAGTGTAACACGTTTTGTTTCTTTTGAAAATCGCACGGCAAAAAGCCCGTTTTCCGGCGGGGAAAAACAGGCTTTAGCATACTATGTTCAGCGTTTTTCAAGAGTTTTAATATCTGCGATGATATCTTCATACGGCGTATCTTTAACACCGTCATAATCTTTGACGACTTTCCCTTCCTGGTCGATTAAATAAAATGAGGTTTGATGAATGACCTGATCATCGTCTTCCGGCTTTTTGACGATTGCCTTAAAGCTTTTCAGCGCAAACTTTTCGATGTCAGCCTGCGAGTATCCAGTCAAAAAATCCCAATTGTCCAAAGACAGCGGATAGTTCGCCGCGAATTTTTTCAGCTTTTCCGGCGTATCGTTTTCGGGATCGACGCTGAACGAGACGATCCGGGCTTGTACGTTTTCTTCTTTCATTTGCTTTTGCAGTTCTGTCATGTGCGCGGTCATCGGCGGACAAACGGTCTCACAGTTCGTAAAAATAAAGTCCGCGACCCACACTTTTCCTTTTAAGCTGTCGAGCGATACCGTTTTATGATCTTGATTTTGAAAAGAAAAAGACTGTACATCATAATTCAGCGGGTCTTCAATTTTACTGGTGCCACAGGCGGATAACAAAGCGATGACAATACCGGCAAACAGTGCGCCGAAAACGTTTTTCAATCCTTCCCCATCCCCTTTGTCAGTCGGTATAAAAGGTGAAACCGATCGCTCCTTTTCCTGTATGAACCGATATGATCGGTGTGGTGCATAAAATGTCGATGTCCATCCCCGGAACATGCTCAAGCAATGAAGCTTTCAGTCTATGCGCCAGCTCCAGCGCATCTGCATGGGCGATGCCGATCGCCTGAACGGTTTTTCCTTTTACGGCCGAAAGGAATTGGCCTGTTAAATATTTAATGAGCTGAGCGCTGCTGCGGACGTTTTTTTCAGGCGTGTAAATCCCGTCTTCAAGCCTCGCGATCGGCTTTACTTTCAGCAAGGAACCGATCAGCGCTTTCCCTCTGCCTATGCGCCCCCCTTTGATCAAATTTTCAAGAGTGTCGATCGTCACATACAGAGAAGTGCGGTGTCTGAGCCGTTCAAGGTCCTCCGCTATGGCTGCAGCCGTCAATCCCTGCCCGGCAAGGACCGCTGCCCTCACTACCTGAAAACCTAAGCCTTTTGAAATATACATCGAGTCGATTACCGTAATCGATGCGTCAACCATTTTTGAAGCGCATACAGCCGTCTGATACGTTCCGCTTAGTTCACTTGAAAGGTGAATGCTGATCACTTCGCTCCCGTCTTCGGTCAGTTTTTCGTATAAGTCGATAAAAGCCCCCAAAGGCGGCTGGGAGCTTTTCGGAAGCTCAGCTGCTTTTCCCATCTTCTCAATAAATTCATCAGATTGTATATCAAGCTGATCCCTGTAAATCTTTCCGTCAATTGCTATGGAAAGCGGCAGTACGGAAATACCGTATTTGCGAAGCGTTTCCCTGCTCAGATCCGCAGTCGAATCCGTTACGATCTTAATGTTTGCCAATCCTTTTCACATCCTGTCGATTCCATGTGGCGCAAAAACCGCATGAAAAATTCTTTGCCGGCCATTGGCTTAGGCTGGCAAAGAATGTTTGCATGCTATGCATTATGTTTTAGTTCTTCCTGCTGATAAATCGCGAGGTAATCCCGCCATTTTAATGCCCGTTTTAAATATTCCCTGAAGGAGTAGACGCTTTTTGTCCGCCTCGAATCATACAGCTCTTTTAAATACGCTTCAAGCCTCAGCTTCGCCATAAAAAAGTGCGGGTCGTCCTCCTTTAACAATGGTATTTCCGTCACCTTCACCTGCTGTCCATCCGATCGTTTGAACTCTAGGCTTTTGAGTAACAAGGTATCAATCCTCTTTTATTGGATATTTTCTTTATTATATTATACATAATACCGGGAAGCTTTGTCCGGAAATGATGCGATGTATTCAAAAAAATGTCTTAAATCAGCAGGTTGAAGAGCCCTTCATCCTTGTTGACTTCAACGTAGCGGAATCCTTTTCGGTTCATTCTGTCGATGAGCGGTTCATAATCTTCGCGCTGTTTCAGCTCGATGCCGACGAGAGCCGGCCCGCTGCTTTTGTTGTTTTTCTTTGTATATTCAAACCGTGTAATGTCGTCGTTCGGCCCGAGTACTTCGTCCAAAAATTCGCGCAGCGCCCCGGCCCGCTGCGGAAAATTGACGATAAAATAATGCTGGAGGCCCTCGTACATCATCGACCTGTCCTTGATTTCCTGCATTCTGCCGATATCGTTATTTCCGCCGCTGACAATGCAGACGACATTTTTCCCTCTGATTTCATCCTTGTAAAGATCTAAAGCGGCAATCGGCAAAGCCCCGGCCGGTTCCGCGACAATCGCGCATTGGTTATACAAGTCGAGAATGGATGTGCAGACCTTGCCTTCCGGAACGAGCAAAATGTCATCGACGACGGCTTCGAGCGTTTTAAAGGTTTGGTCGCCGATTTTTTGTACGGCGGCTCCGTCTACGAATTTGTCGATTTTGGCGAGCATGACAACTTCGCCTTTTTTATTGGACTCAAACAGAGCAGGCGCTCCTTTCGGCTCGACCGCGATCAGCTTCGTCTCAGGGGACACATTTTTCATATAGGTTCCCACCCCTGAAAGAAGGCCACCTCCTCCGACGCTGGCAAACAAATAATGCGGCTCTGCTTCAATATCATTTAAGATTTCAACGGCAACCGTTCCCTGTCCGGCCATCACGTCAAGGTCGTCAAACGGATGGATGAATGCGCGTCCTTCTTCTTCACAGCATGATACAGCGCTTTGATAAGCATCATCGAACGTATCACCGGTCAGAATAATTTCGACATAATCTTTTCCAAAGAGCTCAACCTGGGATATTTTTTGTCTCGGCGTTGTAGACGGCATAAAAATTTTCCCGTGGATGCCGAGGTGCTTGCACGAAAATGCAACGCCCTGGGCATGGTTGCCGGCGCTTGCGCAGACGACGCCGTTTTTCGTCGTTTCTTTTGACAGCTGCTTCATTTTGTTATATGCGCCTCTCAGTTTGAATGAGCGGACAACCTGCAAATCCTCTCTTTTTAAATAAACGTTGCAATCGTACCTCTCAGACAGCCTCTCGTTTTTTTGAAGAGGGGTATGAATGACAACATCTTTTACGTTTTGGTGTGCTTTTAAAATGTCTTTGACTTGGATGAGAGAGTCTTCTTTAAGCAACGGTTTCATTTATAGGATCCTTTCTTTATAAAGCTTTATTTAATACGCCATTATATCATGAATATTCAAAATTTAAAGAGCAATTCTATTTTATTTGCAGACTTTTTTAACGATTCACCGCTTTATCCATATATACGACTGCAAGAACCGTTTCATTCAAAAAGATTGTTTTTGCAAAAAAAGCTTTATTTGTTTCAATTGGGTGTTATAATAGAACCAATTGAAACCAAAAGGAGTTTAACAATGATCCAATACACTTGTCCTTCGATCACTTTCGCTGACTTGATCGGTGAAGACGATTCTTTTGTACAGACAAAAAACAGAGCCAAACGATTTGCCGAATCCGTTCACCCGGTCTACATATCAGGGGAAACAGGGACGGGAAAAGGGCTGTTTGCAAAAGCCATCCACTATGAATCACCTTTTGCCGGCGGTCCGTTTCTGCAAGTGAACTGCAGCGCAGCATGTGAAGAAGAATTGGAAGACAAACTTTTTCACGATTCCGGGCTGGATCCCGGAACCCTGTTTCTCGATGAGGTGTGGGGCCTCTCTTTATCCCTTCAGGGAAAGCTTTTGGCCGCCATTGAACAAGGGACCGGCCCGAGGATTATTTCATCCTCGAGCGTCCCGCTCAGAGAACGCGTTGAAAACGATGAGTTCCGCATGGATCTGTATTACAGACTAAACGTGCTGGACCTGCCGCTGCCTCCTCTTCGTGAGCGTAAAAGCGACATTCCCCTTCTCGTTCATCATTTCCTGAAGAGCGGAGACCATGACATCTATGTCGAACCTGTCGTTTGGAAGGCTTTGGAGCAATACGAGTTTCAAGGAAACGTAAGAGAGCTGAAAAATATGGCCGATTATATGAAAACCGTCTCAGACCAAACAACCGTTCAGCTTTATGACATTCCGCCCGCCTTGCGGGAGCAGGTTGATAAGAAGAAAACAAAAGACAAAAAAAACGCGCCGGCATCCTTGACGATGATGGAAAAAGAGGAATTTGCGTTTTTGCTCGAAACGATCAAACAACTGAATGAAAAAGGAGAGCCTGCAAGCAGGAGAATCCTTTCAGAAAAAAGCAAAAACGGAAAGTCTGAGCTTACTCCGCAGCAGGTCCGCAATAGACTCGACTACCTCGAAAAACGGGAATACGTCACAAAAGGCCGCGGAAGAGCCGGAACGAAAATAACGCTTGAGGGGCTGCGTTTTTTAAGCTCATTAAAAAATCATATCATTCAGGATTAGAAAGGGTGTATGTTGATGTACACAATTAAAGAAGAAATCGCCAATGCCGTAACACACGGACTCGGCGTCCTGCTGTCCATCCCTGCGATCGTATTTTTGGTGATTTTCGCGGTGCGCTACGGCAATCCGCTTGATGTCGTCAGCTTTTCGATTTTCGGAGCCTCCATGCTGTTTCTGTATCTAAGTTCAACCCTCTTGCACAGCATACAGCATCCGAAAACGAAAGATATATTGGAAATTATCGACCACTCAGCCATTTATGTATTGATCGCGGGCACTTACACACCGTTGGTTCTCGGCCCTCTAAAAGGCCCTCTCGGCTATACGATGCTTGCGGTCGTCTGGAGCCTTGCCGTATGCGGGATCGTTTTTAAAATCTTTTTCGTCAAGCGCTTTATCGTCGTAAGCACCTTGATGTATCTTTTGATGGGCTGGATGGCGATCATTGCGATCAAACCGCTTTATGAGGCATTAACCGGCAAAGGCTTTGCGCTCCTCCTTTTAGGAGGAATCCTGTACTCCGTCGGAACGATCTTTTATTTATGGCGGAAAATTCCTTACCACCATGCCATTTGGCATACGTTTGTCCTCGGGGGAAGCGCGTCTATGTTTTTCTGCGTGCTCTTCTACGTTGCAAATGTACCTTTTGTATAACATAAAAAAACACCGGGCTTATAATGTGCCCGGTGTTTTTGCGCTTCCTAAGCGTTATGCCCGAAGCTGCTTTTTTTCAGAAATAGCGTAAGCCTGATGAATCGTCAGATCGATATCCGCAGGTCTCAGCCGTTTAAAAAACGACCCTTTTTGCATGTCCCCGACACCTGCCGTCTCAACCGGTACAACAAGGATGCCGAGCCTGCCTGCCAAAGCTTCATAATCAATCCCGTCATCCTCGGAAAGGATGAAGCTTTGACCTTTGCGAACGATGTCTTCTATTTTTTCAGCGGCTTCGTTTGGGTCTCCGGTTTTTTTAATAGCGGCCATTTTGTTCAGCCATTGCCCGATAAGCGGGTATCGAAATGCACGAGGTTCCGCGAAAAAAGAAGGCGTTTTATCCAGGTGGCCGAGCAGAATAGCCAGATCTGCAAGCGTAAGCTTCGGATGAACATACAGCACAGGACCTGCCGGAGTCTTGCCGGACTGGTGAATGGAGACGGTTGATCCAGTTAACCCGACACACCCGCGCATGAAAGATTTCGGCTTGTCATACACAGCCCGCATCTGATTGGCATAAGAAATCCGCGGATCGAGCGTCTGAAGCTCATACAGCAATCTGATGTGCTTTAACAGCATATAGGTTACATAGATCGCCAAAAAACAAGAGCGAAACACCAAATTCCCTCCTCTCTATCCTTTTCTCTGATAAACGAGGAATTCGTAGTTATAAGGGTTTTCTTCATCTTTTACACCCTTTTGTCTCGAAACGATTTCCCACTCGTCTTCGCTGAATTCCGGGAAATAACGGTCTCCCTCAAACGCTTCATCAATTTTCGTCATATACAGCTTATCGGCATAAGGAAGCAGTTCTGTATACAGCGTTGAACCGCCGATCACAAAACATTCTTCTCCGCTTTCTTTGGCAAAACGCACAGCTTCGTCTGCCGAATGCAGCATTTCGCAGCCCGGCAGATCGAGCTCCCCATTTGTTGTCACGACAACGTTTCTTCGGTTCGGGAGCGGCTTTCCGATCGATTCAAACGTTTTTCTTCCCATGATGACGGTATGTCCGCTTGTTACGTCTTTAAAATATTTTAAGTCCCGCGGCAGATGCCAAGGTAGATCATTGTCTTTACCGATCAGACGGTTCCGGTCCATCGCAAAAATAAATGAAATCATGCGTATGACAGCCTCCTTTATGAATAATTCAGGTTTCTTTACGGATGATCAAGATTGCTATGTATAGCGGTTTTGGCGTAAAGAGGCATCTCTTTCCGGGGTTTAGCATCGTAGCAGGCGGCTGATGAAGCTTGTATTCCCCGTCCTTTCCGTTCCTAAACATATGACGGTATACATCTGATTTCGTTTCACTTTTTTCATCCTTTTGTAGTGTATCTTGTTTGGCCTTTGGCAACAAGACATTTTTCAGAAAAGGTGAACAAAATAAATAAACCGCCTTTCGGCGGTTTATCGACTCCCGTGCACGCTCGGATGTCCGGCTTTCTCTTCCTGCTCTTCGTCCTGGAGCTTTTGATGAGTGTGGGCGATCCGGCTTGCCGCCGCAGCCGCCAGCGCAGCCACGATATCGTCAAGAAATGTGTGGACCTCACCGTCCGGACAATCATCCAGCTCTTTAATGATCCCGAATTTTTCTTTGTCCAGATATCCAAAGTTGGTAAGTCCGATCGATCCGTAAACATTGACGATTGACAGAGGAATGATTTCGTCTATTCCGAAAAGCGGTTCATCCGTTTCCACTAAATATTGAAGCGGTTCTGGCAAAAGCTTCTTTTCCGCAAGCTGATCAAGCGCTATACCCGTTAAAACGGCATGGATGATTTCCCGTTTATTCAAAACCTTTTCGACATTTTCAATACAAACGCTCAAAGGCAGGTCAGGATGGTATTTTTCCTGCAGTTTTTGAACGATGAGCGCGATGTCTTCAATGGTGACGCCGCGTTCATTCAGCATGTTTTTTGTAAGGTGCACCATTTCATTCATCGTATATTTTTTCATCTGTCATGCATCTCCTTTAATGACTCATCCAATTTGGCGGCGTATTGCGGTCCCAGTAAATGCTTCCGAGGTCATGGTGTTTTTGAAAGCCGTCCTCTGCGCTGTGATAATGAAAATTAAACCAGTAGCCTTGCTGGGGCGGCTGATCCCTTCTGACGTGAAACCTTAAAACATCCTCCCCTGTTTTGCGGTTATACACGTGAAAGATTTTTTCCGATTTTCCCGGTGTCGGCTTTTTTGAAATCACAAGATCCTGGTATGCCTCATCGTCTTTCAGCGTCATCAGATGGCTGACGATCACTTCTTCGATCTTTGGAAGGACTTCTTCTCTGTACTCATCTTCAATCTTTTGCGATATCTTGTCCCCGAACTTCGCAAAAGATTGATCTTCGGCATCATTCAGCAGCCCAGTCATATAGGAGTCAAACGGAGGCTTTTGTTCCTGCTCCCCGTCAGACAGGGAACCTTCCCTGTTTTCATATACGGCCGTATATCCCGTCTGCTGCTTGATGTTCTGATGCTCTGACGGCTTGTCCGCCATCAGAGCGGCAGGAGGTGATACAAGGCCGAACGTCGCAATTGTAAATAAGGCTACAAGAGCTTTTCTCATCCACATCTTCATCGCCGATTAGTTCCCTTCTGACCACATTCGTTTTCTCTTATTCTATCATATGTTGAATTTTCAGTCAGCTAAAACGGTTATCCCGAAAGACCGTTTACCCGTACAATTTCTCCTTCCGCGAGCTTCAAAAACTCATCCGGCGTCAGGCTGAAGCAGGGCCTTCGATTGTCCAGATCTCCCCATATTAAAGGAGGTTTTCACCTGAAACACACAAGCCAAACGGCCGCTACACCTCCGGTTGGCCTGCGTGTTTCTCGACTGCTCCTGCGTCTTTTCGGCCTTTTCCCGGCGGATTTCTCTTTTTAGCTTTATCAATCCGGTTTGTCCGCTTCCAATCACAAGCACTGCTTTATCGGCTTCCGTCCCGTATCCGACCGTGCTTCATCTCATTTAAAAACCCCAGTTCTAACAATTGCGCTGTACTTTTTCGATAACCTTCCCGTTGATTCATTTCACCTGAAGCAAGCGATCGACCACGATATGATTGATTGCATGAATGTAAGCTAAAGCGCTCGCTTTCATAATATCGGTATCCGTTGCTTTGGCTGAGTAAGTTTCCCCTTTATATTCAGCTTGAATGCTGACTTTCCCCAAGGCATCTTTTCCCCTTGATACGCTCGTGATCTTGTATTCAATCAATTTAATATCGAAATCCGCGATTTCTGTGATAGCGGCGTACAATGCCTCGATCGGGCCTGAACCGACAGCGCTCGATTGGAAGATTTGCTCATTCTGTTTTATTTTCACACTGGCAGACGGAAAATGAAAATTGCTGATGACCTGCAAATCGATAAGCTCATAAAAATGCCTGCTGTGCCCTGTTTTGTCTTGATCATGGGAATGATGTTTTGCGAAATAGTTCTCTGCGATGACATATAAATCGTGTTGGTAGACTTCTTTTTTTGTATCGGCCAGTTTGAGAAACGCTTCAAATATTTCTTCAAATTGCTGATCGGTTAACTGATGCAACCCCATTTTCCCGAGCGCGTTTTTCACCGCGTGGCGGCCGGAGCGGGCTGTTAATACGAGTTCCATATCATCGAGGCCGACCTCAACCGGGTTCATAATTTCATATGCATCCCTGGATTTCAGCAAACCGTCCTGGTGGATGCCTGACGAGTGAGCGAAAGCATTTTCCCCGGTTATGGCTTTATTCACTTGTACATCAAGCCCCATCAAGCTGCTGACAAGCCTGGATGTATTCATAATTTCTTTTGTGTTGATATTCGTGAACGCCTGATACAATGTCCGACGTATGTTCACCGCCATCACAACTTCTTCCAAAGCAGCGTTTCCGGCCCGTTCGCCAATTCCATTGATCGTGCACTCCACTTTATCTGCACCGTTTTTAATGGCAGCTAACGTATTGGCAGTTGCCATGCCAAGATCATTGTGGCAATGGACGCTGAGAAGCACCCGGTCATTTACGTTTTTCAAGCGGTCGTTTATTTTGAAAATCAATTCGCCAAACTCTTCCGGATCTGCATAGCCGACCGTATCAGGGATATTGATCATCGTTGCTCCCGCCTTTACAACAGCCTCAATTGTCGACCATAAATATTCAAAGTCGGAGCGTGAAGCGTCTTCTGTCGAGTACTGCACATCCGGCATAAGCGTTTTGGCGTATTTTACTGCATCTACACCGATATTCATGATTTCGCTTTTTGATTTTCCGAATTTCTTTTCAATATGAATGTCAGAAGTGCCCAGCACGATGTGGATCAACGGATGTTCGGCGTATTTCACACTGTGATAAACCGCATCTATATCAGCTTTTACTGCCCTCGCCAGCCCTGTGATGATCACATCGTCAGCCTTCCCTACCTTTTTCGCGATTTCTTTCACAGCATTGAAATCGCCGGCCGATGATGAAGGAAAACCTGCTTCGATGATATCGACCCGGAGCTTTTTTAATTGATTGGCAACTTCCAGCTTTTCATAAAGGTTGAGCTTCGCACCAGGAACCTGCTCTCCGTCTCTAAGCGTTGTATCGAACACCCAAATTTTTCTTGTCATCTCAAAACCACTCCTTTGTCATATTGGTGTATAAAAAAAGCCCCGTCTCTATTTATAGAGACGAGGCTTTGCTCGCGGTACCACTCTAATTGATTAATCAATCCGTCATTAATCCACTCTGTTTCGGCGGCTATCACCGCCTATCTGTATAACGGCAGAATTCCGGCTCCCCCTACTTAGCCAATCGGTGTTCAGGGTGCAGCTCTTGGATGAGTTCAAAGGAAATAAGTGCCGATTCTCACCACCCATCAGCTCTCTGAAAGCTTATTGTCCTTCTACTATTTCCAATCTTCGCTTGTTATGATTGAATTTATATGCAATCATAAGCCAGCACATCTGCATTGTCAACATTAAAATCAGAATGTTTTATCAATTCTGTCGTTTAATAAGAGAAAAAGCACCTTTTCTTTTATCAATAAAACGTTTACAATCAAAGAAGAACATTCCAAAATTGGGAGTGATCCTTAATGGTTGAAGGACTTTTCATTACAGCTTCGCTTATTACCCTCGCTTATTTTATCGTCATGGAAATCGCGGACTAACAAACCCAAGGGCTTTTACCCTTGGGTTTGTTCAAGTTCCAAAACGCCGTAATGAAAAAGCGCGGTTTTCCGCCTTTTTACATCAAAGCCGCAAGCCTCAAAACGCGGGCTCTTCCAATGGTCTTTTAGGACAACTCTTTTTCTGGCAACGCGAAGAGCCTCCTCTACACATCCCGAAAGATTAAAATCGGCGTGTGCCAGCTTCCTTAAGGGAGCAATGCCGTCAGATGCCGCTATACCTTCATCGAACATGGGATCAAAGTAAACGACATCTGCTGAATCATCAGCGAGCCGGCGAAGGTATTCCAGGTTGTCGCCCGATGTAACGCGGATTCTTTTCATCGCCTGATTCAAAACGGAAAGGTCGGTCTCCCATGTCTGAAGTCCGCTCTCTACAAGAAATGCAAGAAGCGGGCTTTTTTCCACTCCGAAAACCGTACCTTCTTTCCCGACGGCCAAGCTTGCGATGATCGCGTCAGAAGCAAGGCCGAGCGTGCAATCGATCACCTTGTCACCGGGCGTAAGTTGAGCGGCTTCGACAAACGGATCCGTCTCCCCTTTCAAAAGCCGCTTGGCGCGAAACATGGCCGAGTTTGGATGGAAGAAAAACTTTTCACCGTCTGAGTGATAAAGCTCAAAGCGCTCTTTTCCAACCACAAGGACGTCATCCTGCTCCGTTTCCCTGATTTGATAGATCGGCCGTTTTCTCCGCTCGGAAAATCGGGCATTGAGCGTTCCGCTGATTTTTTTTGCCGTTAATATCGTGTCTTCTGCCGGTCTGTAGCTTGTCGTAACAATCATCTTTTTCTCCGTAAAAAATGCCCTTGAAAAAAGGGCATTCTAGCAATGTTTTTCAAAAGCATCTGTAATGTTTTTCATAATCTCTGTCATCTCGCGGCCTTCGATTTCTTCACGCGGAATAAAGTGAACGACCTCTTTTCCTTTTAAAAGCGCCATGGAAGGGGAAGAAGGCTCAAACCCTTTAAAATACTCCCTCATTTTTGCAGTTGCTTCACGATCCTGACCGGCAAACACGGTTACGGTCTGATCGGGCCCGCGGTCGCTTCCGGAAACGGCTTGAACGGCTGCTGGTCTTGCCAGTCCGGCGGCGCATCCGCAAACCGAATTGACGACGACAAACGTTGTGCCCTCGGCAGCTTCCATGAAATTCTCGACTTCCTCTTCGTTCGTTAACTCTTTAAAGCCGGCCTGCACCAGTTCCTGACGCATCGGAGCAACGAGCTGGCGCATGTATTCTTCGTATGCTGTTGACATATAAAAGCCCCCTCTATTTACCTTACACTACTGATGTAAAGGATACTACAGAGGTGGATGAATTTCAAACTTCCGAACGAAAAACCGCTAGATCTTCATGATGCCGCCCGTATTTGCAGACGTCACAAGCTTCGAATAACGGGCCAGGTAGCCTGTTTTGACCTTCGGCTCAAAGCCCGGCCAATTCGCTTTTCTTCTCTCCCATTCTTCATCGGAAATCTCGATGTTCAATATCCGTTTTTCGATATCAACGACAATATGGTCGCCGTTTTCTACAAATGCAAGCGGTCCGCCCTCGGCAGCTTCCGGTGACACATGGCCGATTGAAAGCCCGCGCGACGCTCCGGAAAAACGGCCGTCTGTGATCAGCGCGACCTTCGGGCCGAGACCCATTCCGACGATCTGGGAAGTCGGCGCAAGCATTTCAGGCATTCCAGGTCCGCCTTTAGGACCTTCATAGCGGATGATGACGACGTCTCCCGCTTTTACTTTTCTGTTTATGATGCCGTCAAGCGCTTCTTCCTGCGAATCAAAGACGACCGCCGGGCCTTCGTGGCGGGTAATGCCGTTCTGAACGCCTCCGGTTTTGATAATTGCCCCGTCAGGCGCCAGGTTGCCGAACAGCACGGCAAGCCCGCCCTGTTCTGAAAACGGCTGATCGATCGGATGAATGACTTCGTAGTCCTTGACCTCGCATCCTTCAATATTATCGCCGAGCGTTTCTCCCGTTACCGTCATCGTATCCAGGTGAAGGGCGCCTTCTTTTTTGGACAGCTCGTTTAAGACCGCGGAGACGCCTCCTGCTTCATGCAAATCTTCAATGAACACATCAGATGCGGGAGCAAGCTTTGATAAATGAGGAACTCTTGCTGCAACCTCATTAATCCGTTCAAGCGAATATTCAATGCCTGCTTCGTTTGCGATCGCCAGCGTATGAAGGATCGTATTGGTCGACCCGCCGAGCGCCATGTCTAAGGCAAACGCATTGTCGATCGCTTTTTCGGTGACGATGTCACGCGGTTTTAAATCTTTTTTGATCAGCTCCATCAGCTGGCGCGCTGATTGCTTCGCAAATTCTTTCCTTTCCGGTGCCGTTGCCAAAATGGTGCCGTTTCCTGGCAGCGCGAGTCCAAGGGCTTCCGACAGGCAGTTCATCGAGTTGGCCGTGAACATGCCTGAACACGATCCGCAAGTCGGACAGCCGAACTGTTCGAGCTCCTCCAGGCCCTTTTCGTCTATTTTGCCGGATTGATAAGCCCCTACGCCTTCAAATACAGAAGAAAGCGAGATTTTCCGTCCGTCGCTCGTTCTTCCGGCAGCCATCGGCCCTCCGCTGACAAAAACGGTCGGAATATTGATCCGCATCGCCGCCATAAGCATGCCCGGCGTAATTTTGTCACAGTTCGGAATACAAATCATCCCGTCAAACCAGTGGGCCGAAACGACCGTTTCGACGGAGTCGGCGATGATTTCGCGGCTAGGAAGGGAATACCTCATTCCGATATGCCCCATCGCGATGCCGTCATCGACGCCGATCGTATTAAATTCAAACGGAACACCGCCCGCTTCCCTGATCGCCTCTTTGACGATTTTTCCAAACTCCTGCAAATGGACATGACCGGGCACGATGTCAATATATGAGTTGCAAACGGCAATAAACGGTTTGCCGAAGTCCTCTTCCTTTACCCCGGCCGCTCTCAGCAGACTGCGATGCGGCGCTCTGTCGATCCCTTTTTTAATCATGTCACTGCGTAAACCTGTCATGATGATCCTCCTAAACTTTCTTTGTATATTCCGAATATTCAGTTTTATCAGTCTGTCTAAAGCTTCTTTTTATGGATTTTCAAGCTGATGGCTGATTTTGTTTTTCAATCTGATAACCGCTCCCCATTTATCAGACCTCAAACATTCGGATATGATTGCTACCTACTATATATATTTTCAGAGTTTTTTTCAACAATATTCGAAATATTTTTATAGAAAAAGTGATATTTTCTAACAGGACGCTTGTCTTTATCATAGTTCTGCACCGGCCGGAATAAGCGCCTTTTTTCGGTCAAAATAAAAAGACGCTGCTCTCAGCGCCTTTTTACCGGTTTTCTTTTTTGCGGCTTTCCGTCATTTGCTTCCAGACGGAACCTTTTGCCTCTTCTCCGTGCTCGATCCGTTCGATCGCCATTTTAATTTGCAGGCTGACTTCGAATTCCGGATCGTTTTCAGCCTCTTTGAGCGCAGCAAGCGCGCTTTCGTCGCCGACCTCGTACAAAAACATCGCTGCCCTCCAGCGGACGAGCTTGCTCGGGTCTTTCAGCGCCTTTACCATCGCCGGAATGGCATCCGGGTTTCCGATATCTGAGAGGCAGTCGCCGGCAGTTCTTCTCACCGTGATCGTTTTATCCTCAAGCGCTTGATATAACAGCGGGAGAACGTCCGGCGTTTCGATCATGCCTAAATACACGACGGCAAGCCTTCTGATGGATGTTTTCGGGTCATTGAGCGCTTTCTCAAGCACCGGGATGTCCTCTTCCTTCGGATCCATCTGCTCCAGATGCGCATAGCGCTTTTGCCAATCTTCATCATCCAGCATGTCAAGCGTCACCTTGTACGATTTTCTTTGCACGGCTTGCTTTTCGGTTTCTTTATTGTGTGATGCGGCCGCTTCCGTTAATTTCTGAAGACGCTCTTCATCATAAGCCGCTTGAAGCTCTTCCGTCACGTCACGGCCGATTTCTGAAAAATCTCCGAACCTGACGCCCTGCTCCTTCCACGACCGCTCAAGGACGACATTGGAAGACGCGGTTTTCAGCTTAAAGATCGCTTCCTGAAACCGTTCAGGAAGGCCAAACCGTTCTTCGCGTTCACCGTCCGTCAGTTTGACCTGCATCGGGATGCCGCTGAACATCTGCACAAATACTTTGACCTCGCCAAACGACTCTTTTTCCTCCGAAGCTCCGCCGTTTTCATCCGTTTCAGCCATTCCAAAGGCTGAACGGACAGCCGGGAGAATATCTTTCCAGTCAAACCTGGCATTCCGTTCAACCGCTAAAAAGTCTGCCACATGGTAGACTCCCTTTACCCCGTCTATGTTTAAAACCTTCTGAATAACAGGCGGAGCGCCTTCTGCCTGGCCTTTTTTATAATTGTTGCTTTTCCCGCCCGGCAGCTCTTCGGTTAATATAACCTTCATTGTATTCGGACTCGGTGTCGGTTCTATCGATTTAATCTTCATGGTTGTCCCCCTCTGTATCAAGATCCGGGTCTTATTCTACCATAACCGTGATTCCTGATCTATCAAGGCGGTTTCTTCGCCGTATCCGCACTCGTTTTTAAGTTCATGAAGGAAACCGGCCATCACCTCATGCCGATGCTCGGCCAGCTTTCTTCCTGTTTCGGTGTTCATCAGATCCTTCAGAAGAAGAAGCTTTTCATAAAAATGCCCCACAGCCGACGGAACGCCTTTGTCCCGGGCGCCTTCCCTGTACATCGCATGCCCCTTTGCACCGGCATACATGAAGGTTCGGGCGATTCCGACGGCGCCTATTGCATCAAGGCGGTCGGCATCCTGTACGGCCATCCCTTCTGCCGAAAGCTTTTCACCTTTATATGTTTCCCTGTCTCTGAAAGACATTTTCGTAATAATACCGATGATTTCTTCTGCTGTTTTATTGTCGATTCCCCAGCCTGAAAATTGGCGGCGCAGTTCCCGAAGCGGTATTTTGTACTGCGGGGATAATTTTTCGTCGATCAGGTCGTGCACAAGGGCGGCCGCTTCTGTGATAAACAGGTCAGCGCCTTCTGCTTCCGCGATCAAAAGGCTCAGGCGCCGCACCCTTGTGATATGCAGCCAGTCATGGCCTGTCCCTTCATCTTCGAGCTTTTCTTTCACCCAATCGGCAATCATTTTGAGCTGCTCTTTTTTTCGCTGTTTCATCCGAGCCATTTTTGAATCGTCTCTTCTATTTCTTTTGGGTTTGTCTGCGGCGAAAACCGCTGGACGGTTTCACCTGTTTGATCGACGAGAAATTTTGTGAAATTCCACTTGACCGCTTTTGTGCCGAGCATCCCTTTTGCCTGGCTCGTCAGGTGCATATACAGCGGATGGATATGCTCACCCTTCACGTCCACTTTGGCAAACATCGGGAACGTCACCCCGTAATTCAGACTGCAGAATTCCTCGATGCTTTTTTCATCGCCGGGTTCCTGATTCATGAACTGATTGCACGGAAACCCAAGAACGACAAACCCCTTGTCCTTATATGCATCATAAAGCTCCTGAAGCTGTTTATACTGCGGGGTAAATCCGCATTTGCTGGCTGTATTGACGATGAGAAACACCTTTCCTTCATACGGCTTCAATGTCGTTTCCTCGCCCTTAATCGTTTTTACGCTGATATCATAAATGGACATGTTCATCGCTCCTTTTAGAATAGCCCTTTTGCCCGGCCGTTCTCATCAACGTCCATGGAAAGCGCGGCTGGACGCTTCGGCAAGCCCGGCATCGTTAAAATGCTGCCGGTCAGAGCGACGAGGAAGCCGGCGCCTGCTGACGGCTTCAGTTCGCGGACTGTAATGAAAAATCCTTCCGGCCTTCCGCTCTTCTCCGGATCGTCTGAAAGGGAATACTGGGTTTTCGCTACGCAAACGGGCAAATGACCTAAACCGTTCTTTTCCAATTCGGCAAGCTGTTTTTTCGCCTTATCCGTGAATTTTACGCCTTTTGCTCCGTAGACGACCCGCGAGATTTTTGACAGCTTTTCCTCAATCGAATCAGATAATTCGTACAGATAAGAAAATCGGTTTTCTTTTTCATGCAGCACACTGACGACCTTACGGGCCAGCTCAATACCGCCTTTGCCCCCCTCTTCCCACACATTGCACACCGAAGCAGGATGGCCCTCTTCCCGGCACCAGTCAAGCACCGTTTCGAGCTCGGCTTCCGAATCCTGAACAAACCGGTTCACGCCAACGACATACGGAAGGCCGAAGGCCCTGATCGTTTCAATGTGTTTGGCAAGGTTTGCAATTCCCCTTTTGACGGCTCCTGGATCGCTGGTCTTCAAGTCTTGTAGCGCGACGCCTCCGTGCATCTTCAGCGCCCTTACCGTGGCGACGATTACGACTGCGCCAGGAGTAAACCGGCCCGCTCTCGTTTTAATATGCAGAAACTTTTCGGCCCCTAAATCAGCGCCGAATCCTGCTTCTGTCACGACGTAATCAGCAAGCTTCATTGCCATCTTAGTCGCAATCAGACTGTTTGAGCCATGGGCGATGTTGGCGAACGGCCCCCCGTGGACAAGCGCAGGCGTCCCCTCGACGGTTTGCACGAGGTTCGGCTTCAATGCGTCTTTCAGGAGAAGGGTGAGCGCTCCTTCCACTCCGAGCATTTTGACTGTCACCGGTTTTTGGTCAGCGGTGTAGGCGACGATCATTGATGCAAGCCTTCTCTTCAAATCTTGCAAATCTGTTGCAAGGCATAAAACGGCCATGATTTCAGATGCGACCGTAATGTCAAAACCGTCTTCCCGCGGAAAACCGTTCGCTTTGCCTCCCAGCCCGACCACGGTTTCCCTCAGGGCTCTGTCATTGAGATCGAGCGCCCGTTTCCAAACCACTCTTCTGATATCAATGTTTAATTCATTTCCATGATGAATATGATTGTCTATAAAGGCTGCCAATGCATTATTTGCGCTTGTTATCGCATGCATGTCCCCGGTAAAATGCAGATTAATGTCTTCCATCGGGAGAACCTGCGAGTATCCGCCTCCTGCGGCGCCGCCTTTTAAGCCCATTGTCGGTCCGAGAGACGGCTCTCTGAGCGCAACGATCGAACGTTTCCCATCCTGCCAGAGCGCCTGGCTCAAGCCCACGGTGACCGTTGACTTGCCTTCGCCGGCCGGCGTCGGGTTGATGGAAGTTACCAAAATCACCTTTCCGTCGGGTTTATCCGCTAATCGATCAAAAATATTTAAGGAAATTTTCGCTTTAGTGAAACCAAAGCACTCTATTTCTTCGTCATCTATACTGAGTTTCCGTGCAATTTCCGTTATCGGTTTTAATTTGGTGCTTTGAGCGATTTCAATGTCTGTTAAATGGGTTTTCATAAGCGAGAGGAGCCTCCTTCTGGTTCATCAGATGATGGTTTCCATATTTTTCACACACTTCTTTCATTGTAACACAATTCACGCATTGAAATATCGCCAAAAAGTTCCTATAATGAAGAAAAATCAGCGGAGAAAACCGGAGGTGGCGTGTTGCCTATCAACATTCCTATCGATTTACCAGCAAAGCAGATTCTTGAAAGTGAAAATATTTTCGTCATGGATGAAAAGCGGGCGTTCCATCAGGATATCCGGCCTTTAAACATTGTGATTCTCAATTTGATGCCGCAGAAAATCAAAACGGAGACACAGCTGCTGAGGATGCTCGGAAATTCTCCTTTACAGGTATATTTCACTTTTTTAATACCGTCTACCCATACACCAAAAAATACAGCAAGGCAGCATTTAGAGCAATTTTATACAACCTTTTCTTCGATAAGGGACAGAAAATTTGACGGCATGATCATTACGGGGGCGCCGATCGAACATCTGGCATTTGAAGATGTCTCGTATTGGAACGAGCTCCGGGAGATATTCGACTGGAGCAGAACGAACGTCACGTCAACGCTCCACATCTGCTGGGGGGCTCAAGCCGGGCTGTATCACCATTACGGCATACGCAAAATAATGCTGCCGAAAAAGACGTTCGGCGTGTTTGAACACAGAATATTAGAGAAAACTGAAAGATTGGTCAGGGGATTTGAAGAATTCTACTATGTCCCGCATTCCAGGCATACAGATATAAACATGGACGATCTAAAATCGGTCCCAGATTTAAAGGTGCTCAGCGTATCGGATGAAGCAGGCGTCTGTTTAATTGCTTCAAAAGATGAAAAACAGGTTTTTTTAACTGGACATCCTGAGTATGATACCGATACTCTTAAAGAGGAGTATGAAAGAGATTTGGCCAAAAATATGGAAATTGATCCCCCGGTGAACTATTTTAAAGATGGACCGGACGGCTCGGTTCCTGTAAACCGCTGGAAAGCCCATGCCACTCTATTGTTTATGAATTGGCTGAATTATTACGTTTACCAGGAAACGCCATATGAATGGAAATGAAATTCTCATGCTCTGGTCTGATGCAAGACGCGTAAAATATGATAAAATACAGTTGGGTTTGTCTTCCATAAAAAAAGAAGTTTGGTCCGGTGTTTTCAGCTGTCAGGAAAGCGCAGGAAACCAACGCTTTCCTGCGAATCCAAACTTTAAAAATACCTTAATTTTTGTTCTTCATTTATAATTAAACTAATATTTTATGGTATGGTATGTGTGGACATTAACTCCTGTTTTTATTATCATTTAGCTCTTGTTGTTTGAATTAATTGAGGTGAATATGTTTGAATACCAACAAAAATATATTAATTTTGACTGCAAATTATGGAAATGGCCATGTTCAAGTAGCCAAAACGCTTCATCAAGAATGTGAAAGACTAGGCTTTAAGAATGTAACTGTTTCGAATTTGTATCAAGAATCGAATCCGATTGTATCTGAAATCACGCAATATCTTTATCTGAAAAGCTTTTCAATCGGCAAACAGTTTTATCGCCTTTTTTACTATGGGGTCGATAAAATTTACAATAAAAGAAAGTTTAATATTTATTTTAAGATGGGAAACAAACGGCTTGATCAGCTTGTTAAAAAGCATGAGCCTGATATTATCATCAACACGTTTCCGATGATCGTCGTTCCTGAATACAGGCGGAGAATGGGAAAAGTGATCCCGACATTTAACGTGATGACGGATTTCTGCCTTCACAAAATCTGGGTTCACGAACACATTGATAAATATTATGTAGCGACCGATTATGTGAAGGAAAAGCTGCTCGAAATCGGCACTCATCCAAACAATGTCAAAATTACAGGCATTCCGATCCGCCGTCAATTTGAAGAAGAAATGGACAAAGATCAAATTTACGCCAAGTATCAGCTGTCTCCCGATAAAAAGATTCTGCTGATCATGGCCGGCGCCCACGGGGTTCTCAAAAACGTGAAAGAGCTGTGCGAATCCCTGATGGTGAAAGAAGACGTCCAAGTTGTCGTCGTTTGCGGGAAAAACACGTTATTGAAAAGCTCGCTCGAAGAAATTGAAGCACTGTATCCGGATAAGCTGAAAACGTTCGGCTATATCGAAAGAATTGACGAGCTGTTCCGCGTGGCTGACTGCATGATCACGAAACCGGGCGGGATCACCCTCACGGAAGCCACCGCCATCGGCGTTCCGGTTATCCTCTACAAACCGGTGCCTGGACAGGAAAAAGAGAATGCTCTGTTCTTCGAAGACAAAGGCGCTGCCATCGTCGTAAACCGGCATGAGGAAATTCTCGAATCCGTGTCTTCCCTTTTGGCGGATGAACAAAAATTAAACGAAATGAAACGCAACATCAAAGCTTTGCACTTATCCAATTCTTCAGAAGTCATTCTGACCGACATCGTGAAACAGTCAGAGATCATCATGAATAAACAGCAAGCTGTCAGAGCCCTGTCATAGCAGGACACAGGCAGCCCTAAAAAAACACTTGTGAAAACAAGTGTTTTTTTCTTATGATTCGGTATAGTATGCTTCTTCAAACGGCTGAACGACGACAAACCCGTGTCCGGCAAATTTCATTTGAATGGATTCCCCGCTCCCTCTGCCGATAAACGTTTTAAAAGAGACGTCTGTGACAAATTCAGGCTCAAGATTCCCTGACCAGGCTACGGTCGCATTCGGATCGGTGTATACGGGGCTTTCCGGAGAAACGAGCAGGGTAAGCGGTTCATAGTGACTCGTGATCGCCGCCATTCCGGTCCCTTCGAGCTTTACGTTGAAAAGCCCGCCTGCAAGCATCCCCGAAATTCTTTTCATGAGCTTAATATCCCACTTCATGCCGGACTCAAACGCCAGCAGGTCATTTCCGTTTACAAAAATGGAATCATCGTCCAAATTTAAAATCGATATCTTTTTCCCCTGATCGGCAAGATACAGCTTTCCCTTTCCTTCGGCTTTCATGAGTGAAGTGCCTTCACCGCTCAATACCTTTTTCATCATCCGCCCGAGTCCGTGTTCAAACACGCCTTCCCGCTCAAACTTGATTTGTCCTCTGTAAGAAATCATCGAGCCGGCCTTTGCCCATACTTTCCCGTCCAGATTCACTTCAAGGAGACGCGAAGTCTCAAGCTCAAACATCCCCTCCCCTTTATCCTCCTGCTGCGTTTTTTCCACAAATTCATCAATCGAATAACGATTCATCTTAGCAACACTCCTCATCTATGTATGGTTTCCTTATATACGTAGCTCCCGGTGAAACGTTTCATTTTCTTTGCTCCGTCAACGCTTAAAAAACCATATTTTGAAAGCGATTGCAATAAAATTCCTTAAAAAAGCATAAAAGTTCATTTTTTTCTCTTGACAGCTTGACGAAGCCTCTAGAGATGGTGTATAGTGAAACCATCATTTAGCAGAACATCGTTAGATGATGAAAATTTTTTTTAGCACACTGTGCTACAGTACTAGGAGGATTAAGCAATATGCAAAACGGTAAAGTAAAATGGTTTAACAATGAAAAAGGCTTCGGCTTCATCGAAGTTGAAGGCGGAGACGATGTATTCGTTCATTTCACTGCAATCGAAGGTGAAGGATACAAGTCTCTAGAAGAAGGACAAGAAGTTTCTTTCGAAATCGTTGAAGGTAATCGTGGACCTCAAGCATCTAACGTTGTGAAGCTGTAACTTTAACAGAATGAAGAACAAATGAAACTTCAAATAGAGGAGAGGCATCTTAGCCTCTCCTATTTAATTTTCAGCTGAATTTCGATGGCTAAAATGTTTTGTTTCAGCCTTTGTTCGATTTCCTCAATATTTTTCTCCAAGGACGGCCGTCCTTTTTTTGCGATATCCACCAGCTGTTCCAAATCTTTATATACCTCGACAAATGTCTTGTGCAGAACGGTTTGCAATTCATTGCTTTCCACTGTCACAGGCCCCTTTTCTATAAGATACCCAAATTAGTAATATAGACTTATATTTTTTAGGCTCAATAGTTATATCGGATTAATTTTATTATATTTTTTCTTTTTTTGCACATAAATATCATTGTTTTAAGGAAAAAATAAATCGCGGAGGTGTTGATCATGAATCAGGAACATCATGATGCGATCGAAACAGGGTACAATCAGCGGAAGCAGCTTGAATTAGCCGTAGAAACCGCTCAAAAAACGACAGGGATGGCCACGAGGCAAAAAAGTTCAACATTAATGAAATCGGCGTACCGGTCGATCGAAGATGCGAGACAGCTGTCGCAAACCGAAGAATTATCCGTTTTGGACGGAGATTTTTTAAGGCAGCAGCTCGACATCTTGAACGAATGCGAACATCAGCTTGATGAGGCACAGCGCTAACAAAAAAACCGCTTCATGCGGTTTTTTCAATGATGCCCGACACCCGGGGCGGCGCGGGCGTCAGTTTTTGTTTGTGAGCACTTCTCCATAGGCGCGGAGCTTTTCCCCGACCGTGCATTTTGTAATGCAAAATGCATGGGCATACGTTTTTCCGTATTCCTTTCTGAAATGTTTTTTGATAAAACACCCTTCGCAGTAGGTGTCCTGCAGATCTGTCAGTTCTTTTAAGATCTCCTTCTTATCCAAGGCTTTCATCTCCGTTATTTGTCTAGTTTCGTGCGGCTTTCCACAATGGTATGCTCAAGCATTTTTTTCGCAAGCTGATCCGCTTCTTTATTGTCTTTGCGGCTGATTTGAACGTAGGTCGGCGAGAGCTTTAATTTTTTAAGCTGCTTTTCGATTTTATCGAGCCATTTCGAATGGACCGGATCATAGCACGGCCAGTTTCCATCAAGCTGGTTTAGCACGACAAGCGAGTCTCCTTTAATGACGACGGAATTCCGGCTTGCCCCGAGATCCCTGAGCTCGTTTACGGCTTCATAGAGGGCGGCATATTCCGCTTCATTATTCGTCGTCAGCCGGAAGCTTTTGTTTTTTCTCAACCGGTATCTTTCCCCTCCGAGGGAATAATAAATCACGATTCCGAGGCCTGCCAGCTGGCTGACCTTGTCATAGCTTCCGTCAAAAAACACCGTGATTTCATCCGGTTCATGCGCCAGTTCTTCCTTTAATTTTTCAAGCTCCTTCAGCGTCCAAAAAGCTCCCTTTTCATCCTCAAATTCAAGGCTGCCTACATACGGATTCTGCGCGAGCCGGCGGCCGATTGCCACCGCATCTTTGACTTCAATCCAGTCGTCGGCGGTAAACGGGACGGAAAAAGATCCGTTCAGTTGAATGTCCATGCTTGCTCTTAGTTTCACAAAATCACCTTTATTCAAATGATGTCTTGTTATGCTATAATCAAAACGGTCTTATTACAGCTTATTTAGAAAGGAAGTACCTGTTCTTGTTTAACGAGATTTTGTGGATCGGTTTTGCGATCATTAGCTTTATCATTGTTCTTTTCTTTTACAAACGGTTTGGCAAAACCGGCTTGTTTGTCTGGATCGGATTTGCCACAGTCGCCGCCAATATCGAGGTCGCCAAAACAGTCGAGCTTTTCGGGCTGACCTCGACGCTCGGCAATATCATGTACGGCAGCGTTTTTTTTTGCGACGGATGTCATCAATGAAAGATACGGCAAGGATGAAGCGAAGAAAGCCGTATCGCTCGGCTTTGCCGTCCTCGTGAGCCTGACCGCCGTTATGCAGGGCGCCCTGCTTTTTAAGCCGCACCCTGAGGATATCGCGCAGCCGGCGCTTGAGACGATTTTTGGCTTTCTGCCGCGCGTTGCGCTTGGAAGCCTGCTTGCCTATATCATCAGCCAAACGCTTGATGTTTATGTATATTCGTGGATCAGAAGGTTATTTCCTTCCGACCGCGCATTATGGCTTCGCAACAGCGGCAGCACGGCCGTCAGCCAGCTACTCGACACGTTCATTTTTACAAGCGTCGCGTTTATCGGCAAATATCCCTTTGACGTATGGGTGCAGATTTTTATCACCACGTATGTCTTAAAATTTGTCGTTGCCCTTTTCGCGGCTCCTTACGCCTATGCTGCCAAAAGGATCACCCCGATGGATGAAGGAGGCGAAAAAGATGCCGGTTGAAGTATATATCGACGGGGCTAGTGCCGGTGATCCCGGACCTTCCGGGCTCGGCATTTTTATCAAAAACGGAAGGGAATCGGAGTCCTTTTCCATCCCTGCCGGGCGCTTAAGCAACCATGAAGCCGAATTTACGGCGCTCATTGAAGGCATGAAGCTCAGTGCCGAAAGAGGCTATTCGATCGTTTCGTTCCGCACGGATTCCCAGATCGTCGAGCGCGCCGCAGATTCAGAATATGTGAAAAACGATGCATTCAAGCCGTATCTTAGCGAGATTATCCGCTTAAAAGCATTCTTTGATCTATTCTTCATTAAGTGGATACCCTCAAAGGAAAACCAAACGGCCGACAGGCTTGCCAAAAATGCAATTTTACTGAATCATCCAGATTAAAAACCGGACTGCTTGCGCATAATAAGCTCCTGAGGTGGTTCATGTGGATAAGCAAAAACCGGCCGGAAAAGGCCGCAGGGCGATATTGAAATGAACCGGCACACCGATCCGAAAACCGAGCTTGAAAATCGGGCGAAAAAAAGCAATACAAAACATTAGAGAGATCGATGGTTAACCGATCTCTCTTTTTTCCATTTTCATCAACAGCGGTTCAATTCCCCTGATCTGATGAACTTTCAGCATCTCCCTCGCCCTTTCGTGCAAGAGCGTAAAATCAGCGTCTTCCAATGAGCAGGAAAGCGGGACATCGCACTTGATTTCCGCGAGCACTCTCGAAAGCTTCAGATCTTCAAGGCTTTCGTTTATTTTCGTCTGCTGGCCTTTTGTCAGCCGATCGATATTTTCAAGCAGCCTGTCAACCGTCGAATATTCCCTTATCAGCTTGTACGCCGTTTTTTCACCGATTCCTTTCACGCCCGGATAATTATCGCTTGAGTCCCCCATCAAAGCTTTGATATCGATCAAGGCCTGCGGCTCGATTCCGGTTTCTTCGATGAATGATTCTTTCGTATACACTTTATAATTGCCGATGCCTTTTTGCATCAAAGCGACTTGGACGGAATCCTCCAGCACCTGAAGCAGATCCTTGTCCCCCGTTACGATTGTAACGTCCGCTTCATGCCGGAACAATGCCGCCAGCGTGCCGATGCAGTCATCCGCTTCATATCCGGCAAGGCCGATATTCAAAACGCCAAGCTCTCGTGCAGCTTCCTTCGCGAGATCGAATTGCGGAATTAATTCGAGCGGCGGCTCCCCTCGGTTTGCTTTATAATCCTTGAATAAATCATTGCGGTACGTTTTGCTGCCCATATCCCAGCAGCAGACGACATGGCTCGGTTCAAAAGCCGTCACGGCTGTCAGCAGATGCTTTAAAAACCCGTGAACCCCGTTTGTCGGAACGCCTTTGTCATTCATCATAAAATTGCGGTGCACCGCCGTCGCAAAAAAAGACCGGAATAATAAAGCCATTCCGTCAACAAGCAGCAACTTCTTTTTCATCCTTTGGAAACTCCCTTTCATACATACAATGCACCTATTGTACCACATGAGCAAAAATGATGAAAACAGCGCCAAAGACGCTGTTTTATTTTCCATGCTTTTTTTTGCTTGAAATCATTTTCGCTGCTTCCATTTGCGCGTAAGATTCAGTAGAAAATTCGGTATTAAAACCGTTTTTCTTTTTTGCGTTATTATTCTGCTGGGCATTTTTGTTGCCGAGCTTTGTTCTTCCCATCGTGTTTCACCTCCAGCGGACATCTATCTTATGTTTTGCATGAAGGCCTGAAACGACTCTCGGAAGGATCAACCATGTCTATTCGCGCGCATTTTTTCGGCTGACGTATTCTTCGACCATTTCCTTTGTGACAAACCGTCTCTGCGGAACGATGCCTTTTTTGGCCAGGTCGTTCATTTTCGCTGTCACCTGATTGATGCGGTCGGTAGAAAACGGCTCGTGCCGCTCGCATTTTGCGACAGCCTCTTCGATCGCCCGTTCTCTTTCATCTTCAAGAAGGACGAACTCCTTCACAATCTGATGCTGTTTTTTGGAATGTGCTGTAATCGCTTCGTGTACGTTTGTCATCGTGTGCATCCCTTCTTTTTTTATTCAGTCTACCATGCCTGACGGAATTAGGCTATTGCCGGATCGCCTGAAGCCATTCAGTCGCTAGAGCGTATGCGGTTTCGATTCTTTCTTCGTCTGCTTTAGTAAATGGCTCGTGGAAATATGTTTCCTTTTGACCGGAAATTTGGCCCATAGCCTCCTTGAACAAACATTCCCCGAGGAGATCTGCCTGTTTTCGGATGCGGCTTAAAAATGTTTGTTTTTCATGCTCAATCCAGCCGTCCATTATGGCAGAAAGCTTTGACGTAAGGGCCTCGATCAGCCTCGCCTTTCCGTTTTGCTGAAAAAATGCTTTCGGCGACTTGAATGCTTTCAGCTCTTCCTTAAATGCGCCTTCATCTGCCTCTGCCTCCCGGGGGTCATAGCAGTCAGATTCCGGCGGCTCCGCTTTGACATGGACCGAAAAGTAGCGATTGCCGTCAAGTTTTTGCTGAAGCGCGCCTCCCCACTCTTCATCCGCATATTTGACCATCATGCCTGTGATCCTGATATCGAGCGCTTTTAATTCCTGCAAGTATTCGAATGCGTACTCTTTCAAAGCCGTTTTCAAGGCTTTTTGCAGGTTGGCCTGCCAATCTCCGTTTTGCAGCCCCGGATGAATGGCCGATTTCAAGAGATCGTACGCATAAAAAGAAAGGCGCTGTCCGATATAATAAAACTGCTCTTCTATATCCTTTTCCGTCATTTGAAGCATAAAAGACCCGTCTCTTGACTCTTCGATCGCCGAACAAGCTGCCTTGTACGCTCCCGCGATTTCCTCTCTCTCCGCCTCCGCCTCTTTTGCAGATCGGTGCAGCGAACGGCGGAGCTGAAAAACCGCTTCGCAAAGCGCTTCGCCTTCAGATGCCAGCTGATCGACGGCAGATTTGGCCAATCCGTTTTCAATAAAGTCGTCGAGGTCTTTTCGTAAGCGGCTGAAATCGTTGAAGCCGGCGGGTGTTCCATCGAGCTCCTGTTTGCTTGAGACATGGTAAAGGTGCGGATTTTGAATCCCTTCCTTTAACAGCTCTCCCTTTACATAGGATTCGACTGTTTCCAATTCTTCAGCGCTTCCCGCCAGATCTGCCGCGTTTAGAATAAAAAACATTTTATCCATGCCAAATGCGTCTTTGATCAGCCCGAGCTTCCGCAAGAATGACCGGTCCGCTTTTGAAAAGGAATGCTGATAATATGTTATATAAAGGAGCGCATCCGCGTCTTTCATATACTGAAAAGCGAGTTCTGTATGCCGTTTATTCATGCTGCTCGCACCAGGCGTGTCAACAATCGTAATTCCCTTGTTCGTGACAGGCGTATGCAAATAAACGGTGACTTCTCGGACAGCGCAAGCCGTTTCTTCATCGGCGACATACGGTTTTAGCTCATCGGCGGATATCATGAATTCACCTTGATCGATGATATAGTGCTGAAAACGCCTGTACGCCTTCTGAAAATGTTCAACGATGATGCGCTCATCCTGCTGAAGATTTCCTTTTTTCAAGAGATGTTCCAGCTTTTCCGAAAAAGTTCGGCCTTTTGCACCAGACATCTTCCCGTCTAAAAGCTGGTCTAGTTCAGCGGCCATCTCCGTTTCTGTTTTAAAGGCCACCTCCGCCGACCCGTCTTGTTTTGCGCCCGTCGGTTCGGTGATCTTGTTGATCGTCGCCGTCGTCGGCGTAGGGGAGGACGGAAGCACCTTCCTTCCGCAGAGCGCGTTTGCAAACGAAGACTTTCCGGCGCTGAACGCGCCAAACAGGGCCAATGTGAACCGTCTGGATTGGAGCCGTTTCGTTTTGGCGGCGAAAGCCTTCCTTTGCTTTTCCAAACTCGGAATATCCTCTAAATGACGGACAAGCCGCAAAAAGTAATCGATATAATCAGAAACGCTTCTTTCGGCTGTACTTGAAGTCCCTTGGGCCGCTTCTTGCCGAGGCGCCGGCTTGTTATCAGACCGCTTCATTTCGATCGGTTTTTGCAATTCTTTCTTTTCCTGTACATGCCAGTTTGCTTCCGGTTCTTCGCCCTTACCTCCGGTTTCCCAAAGATCCAAGAGGCGATTCGCTTTTTCACAGGCATTCCGCTGGGCGCTAAGCCGTTGATGCAATTCCGAAAGCTTCATTTTTTCCTCTTCATATTCGCGTTTCATCACCGTCAGCCGGCTCTCTTCCTTCTCAGCCAGGAGAGCCGTCAATTCTTCCGTGAGAGCCCGGGCGGCCGCCTTCGCTTTTCTCCTGATGCTTTCGGCGAGTTCTTTTGTATAGTTCAGCACATATTCCGGGGAAAGCGCCGCCCCTTTTTTCAGCGCTTTGACCAAAAGGGTCTCATCGACCTCTGCAGCGAATTCGAGAACGCGGGAGAGAAAGTCGTCGCTGTTAAGGTCCAATCGATTTGAGAATGTTTTGAACGCTTCAATCATATGCCAGTCAATCTCTGCCTGAACCCTTTTTCTGACGTCCGCCAGAAAAGCTTCTTTTCTCCTTTCCTTTTCCTCAAGCGTTTTTGCTTTCGTGAAGAGAAAACCTTTTTTAAAGCTTTTTTCATTTGATTCGAGGTACAGTTTGGCAAGTTCCCTCATGTCAAACGGTGTGAGATTTGCATTTTGAATGATCGTTTCGATTTCCTTTTTGACCTCTTCTTCAGCCCGCTTCCGGAGCGCTGCGGCTTCAGAAAGCCCTCTCTCAAGATCACGAACTTTTGCTTCCAGGGCAGCCGTTTCATCCGGGAGGGACGATTCTGCATCGCTGATCAGCATCTCTGTGTGCTCGTTGATCAGGCTGATGACTTTTTGTTCCGTATATGTCCGCAATTGCTGTTCCGTTCGGTGCTGAAGCCCAGACAGCTTATCGCGAAGCCGTTTGAATTCATTGAGCGGATGTTCGGCCTCTGTAACGGACGTAAAAAAGAGGTGATCTTCCCTGATCCCTTCTTTCAGAAGCATGTCAAGAACCTGGTTTTTATACGTCAGAAAAGGCGTTTCCGATTCATCGTGCCTGTCGATTTGATTGACGATGAAATATAAATTCGCTATTTTTCCCCGAATGGAGCGGAGAAAGTTCACGTTTTCTTCAGAATGGACATGGTTGTAATGCACGACATAAAACAGTGCGTCAGCCTGATGCAGAATGGATGATGCCGAAAGGAAGTGGGCATCGTCCGTAGAATCGATTCCAGGTGTATCGATTAAAACGGCATGAGGCGCAATCCCCGGAAAGTCCCCTTCAATTTCTACCATTGCAATTTGGCTGCCGTCCTTGCAATACGCCTGCACTTTTTGTTTATCATAAGCGCCCTTGAACGATGCGTATCTTCCATCTGTCGTATGAAGCGCCGTATTCGCCTCTCCCCTCCTGACAAGGACAAGGTTGGCGCTTGTCGGAATCGGGCTTGTCGGTAAAACATCTTCTTGAAGCAGCGCGTTGAGCAAAGACGATTTCCCTGCTGAATAATGGCCGCATAAAGCGATATACACTTCCTTGCGGGCCCATTTTTGAATGACGGAAGCAAGCTGTGCTGCCCGTTTCTCATCCCCGTTTTTCTTCAGCTCTTTGAAAACAGCGCCTGCCTTTCTCATCAGGTCGTCTTTCGTATTAAGTTGTGCCATTATTCCTACCCCTTTTTGCATGTTGTTTAACTGTAGCCCCTTTTCCCATTTTACACGACAATTCTGTATTTTTCTCCACAACGTAAAGAAAAACGAAAAAAGCCGCCAAAAACGGCAGCTTTCCATATCTGTATATCGATTTATGCAGAACGCTTCGAGATTCCTTTTAAAACAAATCCGATCATGAGACTGTATGTACACACAGCTCCGAGCAAAAAAAACATCGTCATCCGTCTTCCACCATCCTATAATGAGAATGTTTTTCACATCCATTATAAATGAAATGATAATCATTTTCAATGGCATAATTCCTTCAGCGCTCGCTCCTCTTCACGAATGCGGATCAGAAGCAATACCGCGTTGCATATAGTGAAAACGACCGCGGTCACATATGCCTGAAAAAGCAGGGGAAGAAGGATCAATTCAAGCGCGACAGCCAAGTAGTTTGGATGTTTGATCCATTTGTAGGGCCCTTTCCGGATGAGGTTCGTCTCCGGAATCACCAAAATTTTTGTATTCCAGTATGTCCCGAGCGAAAAGAGCGACCAGTAGCGCAGCCCTTGGGTGAGCACCAGCGCTGAGATCATCAGGATTAAAGCCGGGAACGGCTGAATGTTCCGATGAAAAACGGCCACTTCCGAAATGAGCGAAACGAAAAACAAAGCGTGCATCGCCACGATAAACGGATAGTGGCGCTTGCCGAATTCGACCGCTCCGCGTTTTTTGGCGTTTTTTTCATTCCGCTTCGCGACGGCTAATTCAATCAGCCGCTGAAGGATAAAAATGAACAAGATCATCCAAAACATTTCATTCACTCTCTTTTTCCGTCCATTTCATGAAAAGAAGCTCTGACGAAAAACCCGGGCCCAGCGCTCCTAAAAGCCCGTGCTTCCCGCGTTCGGGGGTGACGTTTTCAAAACAATCTTTGATCACGTACATAATGGTTGCCGAAGACATATTGCCGTGCCTTGCCAATATCCGCCTTGAACATGCAAGGTGCTCTTCGGAAAATCCGAGGCTGTCGATGTATGCATCAAGAACTTTCTTGCCGCCCGGATGAGCAAGAAACACTTGAATGTCGTCCAGTCCGGCGTTTTGCCCGTCGAGAAACGCTTCAACATCTTTTTTTAGGTGCGTCCGGATCAGTGACGGAATATCCCGTGAAAACACGACTTGAAAGCCGCTGTTGGTGATTTCCCAGCCCATGACATCTTCCGAATCTTTTAAAGTGGACGACTGAGAGCCCAGCAACTCGGGAAGGACGGAAAATTGCGAGCAGCTTGTGTCCGCTTCCTTGCCGCACATTAAAACGGCCGCAATCCCGTCTCCGAATAAAGACGTTCCGATCAAATTGCTTTTCGATTTATCGTCCTTTTGAAAGGTTAAACTGCACAGCTCTGCACTTACTACCAGAACATGCGCCTTTGGAAAAGCTCTGCAGTATTCAAACGCCCGCGCGATTCCCGAAGCCCCTCCCGCACAGCCGAGGCCCCAGAGCGGAATGCGCTTTGTCCGTCTTGAGAAAGGGAGCATGTTCATCAGCCTCGCCTCAATGCTAGGTGTCGAGATGCCGGTGGAAGACACAAAAAAAATCGCTTCAATTGTTTCAAAAGGAACCCCGCTTTTCAAAAAACGCCGATCAGAAAGGCAATTCGTCACGGCTTCTGCACTGTGTTTGAGCGCCATCTCAACGTAAGCCCGATTTTTTTCTTCAAAGCTTTTCGCGCCTTTATACCATTCCAAAGGCATGACAAACTGCCTTGATTCGATCTCCACGTTTTTGAATGAAGCTAACAGGCGGTCAATGTCTTTAAAGGAATCTTTAAACATCTCGCGCGCAAACCCGGCAGCTTGTTCTTGATTGACATGACAGCGGGGTATGCTCGTTCCCGCCGATAACAGATAAACCATGTTATCACCTCTTCCACCATGAAGCGTATACTCACGTGGCGCCCTGAAAAAAGAAAGCCATCAGCACTTCGTCATCAAACGCTCCATCCGCATGTATCTGTTCTTTTTGGATGCCTTCGACGACAAATCCGTTTTTCTTATATAGGGAAAAGGCCGCTTCATTTGAAGCAAATACGGTCAGGCACAGTTTATGAAGCTGATGCAGTCTGCACCATTTCAATGTGTAAGACATGATTTCTTTGCCGATGCCGAGTCCCTGCGCTTTCGGATGCAGCCATGTTCTAAAAAGTCCGGTATGCCGTTTCATCTGAAGCTCGCCGCGGATCACCCTTGCGATTCTGTACACCTTGCCGTCGATTTCGACGGCTGCGTACATATTATCCTTTTCATACATATCCTTGATAAAGGTGCGCTCCTCAAGAAGCGTGCGCGGCCTTTCTTTTTGTATGTAGACGCCGCTGTCAATCACAACGCGCACCGCTTCGATAATATCGGGGGCATCCGTCATCCTGACGGGGCGAATCACGGCCTGTCCGCCGTCTTTTGTGCGGATGTTTTTAACAAGCTCATGCTCTCTTTTCATCAGAAAAGCCTCCTCTTCTCAATTGTAGTATGTGTCATGATTAAGAAGAAAACACATCTGACCAAAAGAAAAACCCCACGGGATCGTGAGGTTTAGACGGCTGATTTTTCGCCGGGTACGGCTTCCGTGCGGTCTATCGGCTTTGCAAACGGATTGATATGGAAGATCGCATTCAAGATAATCGCGGTCAAGCTTCCCGCGACAATCCCGTTTTCGGTCAGCAGCTTGATGCTGTCCGGAAGATGCTGAAACATCTGCGGGACGACAGTCACACCGAGGCCGATCCCGACCGAGCATGCAACGATTAACAGGTTTTCCTGTTTTCCGAAGTCATCCCTGCTCAGCATTTTAATGCCGTAAGCGATAACCATGCCAAACATCGCCACCATTGCTCCGCCCAATACCGGTTTGGGAATGATCGTTGTCAACGCGGCAGCTTTAGGAAAGAGCCCCAACAGGACGAGAAAAGCCCCCGCGGTTAGGATGACGCTGTTTTTCTTTATGCCTGTCAATTGAACAAGACCGACGTTCTGCGAATAAGCCGTGTACGGAAAAGCGTTGAAGATTCCGCCCAATAACACGGCAAGCCCTTCCGCCCTGTATCCTTTGGATAAATCCTTCTCCGTCAGCTTTTTGTCTGTTAAATCGCCCAATGCGAAGTAAACGCCTGTCGACTCTACAAGACTGACGATCAAGACGAGGGTCATCGTGATGACCGGAGTGACTTCAAATACAGGAGTTCCAAAATAGAAAGGATGGATCATCTGCACCCAGCCTGCATGCGACACTTCTGTAAAATCGACTTTTCCCATCAGACCGGCGGCGGCCGTTCCGGCAATAAGGCCGATCAAAATCGAAACTGACTTCACAAATCCTTTTGTAAAGCGGTTCAAAAGGACGATCACGAGAAGAACCGCAAACGCCAATGCGAGGTTTGACAGCGCCCCGAAATCCTTGCTCCCTTCACCGCCCGCCATGTTATTCATCGCGGTGGGAATCAGCGTAATCCCGATAACCGTCACAACGGAACCGGTTACGACCGGAGGGAAAAACCGGACGAGCTTTCCGAAGAAAAATGAAAGCAGTATGACGATCAGGCCGCCTGCGATAATGCTTCCGTAAATCGCCGGTATTCCGTATTTCGATGCGATCGCGATCATCGGGGAAACGGCTGTGAAGGTACATCCCAATACGACGGGCAACCCGATTCCGAAAAAGCGGTTTTTCCAAACTTGCAGCAATGTCGCGATCCCGCACATCAGAATATCGGCTGAGACGAGGTAGGTCAGCTGCTCAGGCGTCAGACCGAGCGCGTCTCCGACGATCAGGGGAACCATCACGGCTCCCGCATACATGGCCAGAACGTGCTGAATGCTTAATGAAACGGTTTTTCCGGCTGTCAGCTTCATGAACGAACCTCCTGTAAAAACGTGACCTTTCCGCCTTCAAGAGAGGCGATTCTCGCCAGGGATTCAACCCTGATGCCGAGACCGTCAAGCTCTTTTCTGCCGTTTTGAAACGATTTTTCGATGACGATTCCGATTCCTGCGGCCTTTGCACCGGCCTGTTCAATGATCGAGATAAGACCTTTGGCGGCTTGTCCATTCGCCAAAAAATCATCGATGACAAGTACATTGTCATCCTTTGAAAGGTGGCCGGCAGAGATGGCGATCGTACTTTCCGTTTTCTTTGTGAATGAATAGACAGATGCCGTTAGCAAATTGTCCTTAAGCGTAAGAGATTGGCGCTTTCTCGCAAAAACGACCGGAACGCCGAGTTTCAAGCCCGCCATGACGGCAGGCGCGATTCCGGAAGACTCGATCGTTACGATCTTTGTAATCCCTTCGCTGCCAAAAAGAGAGGCGAACTCTTCCCCGACAGCAAGCATCAACTCCGGATCGATTTGATGATTTAAAAAAGCATCGACCTTCAACACTTCATCGGATAAAACGGTACCTTCTTCTTCAATTTTTCGTTTAAGCAGTTCCATGCATACCCCTCCGTTATTCAATAAAAAAAGCATTGCCCGATAGAGCGGGCAATGCTGAAAAAGACGACAGCCATCTGCCTTGCGACAGACGTTCGTTTTGTTAGCGCCCACCCATAGTCGGACATTTACGGTGCCCGGTAGAAACTTGCGTGCCATATCCACGCGATTATATGAGTGATATAATGTATCAAATTATAGCAACTTTCTGTCTGAATGGAAAGACTAAAAACAAAAATTACGAACTCAAAGCACATATTTTTGATAGATCGTTCGTTTTTAACTGAAAATTCAGACTGGAGAAACCCTTCCCATAAAATCGGGAAGGGTTTTTTTATAAATACAGTTTCGTATACTTTTCTTCCAAATAGCGGATTAAATAGCCGACATTCAGTTCTTCGCCTGTCGCGGCTTTCATGATCTCAAGCGGTTTTTTTCGTTTGCCGTGGACATGAACCCGTTCCGTCAGCCATTTTCTGATCGGCTGGAAATCTCCGCTTTCAATGAGCCGGTCAAATTCCGGAAGGTCTTCAAGCATTTTCGATTTCAGCTGGGCTGCATACATATATCCGAGCGCATACGAAGGAAAATAGCCGAAATCGCCGCCTGACCAATGAACGTCCTGCAAAATTCCTTTTGCATCGTCCGGAGGCGTGATCCCGAGATATGCTTCGTATTTTTCATTCCACATCTTCGGAAGGTCTTCCACCGATACATCACCGCTGAAAATCGCTTTTTCGATTTCGTAGCGGATCATAATATGCAGCGGATATGTCAATTCATCCGCATCGATCCGGATGAAAGACGGCTTCGATTCATTTACGGCTCTGTAGAACGCGTCAGCCGTAATGCCTTGGAATTGTTCCGGGTTTGCTTCTTTCAACTTGGGAAAATACCGTTTCCAGAAGCTTTGGTGCCTGCCGATGAAGTTTTCGTAAAACAGCGACTGGGATTCATGAATCCCCATGGAAGCGCCTTCTGATAAATTCGTTCCGCTTAACGCTTCATCGATATTTTGTTCGTAAATGGCATGCCCGCATTCATGAATCGTTCCAAACAGCGCGGAACGGAAATCGGATTCATTAAATGCGGTGGTTACCCGCGCATCTCCCGGACTGATGGTGATCTGAAACGGATGCACGGTCTCATCAAGACGCCCTGCCTCAAAGTCGTAGCCAAGCTCTTCTAAAAAGAAATGGCACAGTTCGCGCTGCTTTTCTTTCGGAAAATGATCTTGTACAAAGCGCGTATCCGGTTTTTTCCGGCTGCCTGCAATCTTTTGGACGAGCGGAACGATCGATTCCCGCAATTCGGAAAAAAGCGCATCAAGCGTTTCCACTGTCATGCCCGGCTCGTAGAAATCCAAAAGTGCATGATAAGGGTGGCCCTCATATCCCCAGTATGTAATAAACCGCTTTTTGAACTCGATGATTTTCTCCAAATACGGGGCGAACAGAGAAAAATCGGAAGCCTTTTTTGCTTCTTCCCAAACCGATTCCGCCTTGGATGTCAGCGTCGTATATTCTTTGAATTCATCTTCTGGAATTTTACTGTTTAATTCATAATCTTTTTTTGCTTCTTCGACCGCCTTTTGCGTATCAGGCGGCAATGTTTCTTTTTGTGCGGACAAAGCATCCAGCAGCTCTTTCATCCGCTTTGACGTTCTCATTTGAAAAACATCAGCCGATAATTGTCCGATCGCTTCGGAACGGTATTCCTCCCCTTTTTTCGGAGCGCCCGTTCTCATATCCCAATACATGACATTAACCGCTTGCTCATAATGGCTGATCTTCTTTAACATGTCTAAAAATTCTTTTTCATATGCAGTTACGCTCAAAACGATCCCCCTCTTCTGTAAATGATGCGAATTGTAATCAGACTAATGGAAATATTTACGAAAGTCAACTTTTATGCCCTTCTGCAAATAAAAAAAGAAAAGCGAAACAACCGCTTTTCTTTTAAACATAGGCCGGCTTCACGGGAAGCACTGCCTCAACCTCTTCTAACACATTCCATTCTTTAGAAGAGGCAGCATAAATGTGGATCGTCCCCTTGTCTTCGTTTGAGCGGATCAGGCGCCCTACGCCCTGACGGAGCCTGAGCAGCATATATGGCAGCTCGACCTCGCGGAAGGAGTCTTTCACACCGCTCCGCTTCGCTTCAAAGACCGGATCGTGCGGGGGATAAGGAAGCGACCAAATGATGACGTTCTGAAGCGAAGCGCCAGGAATATCAAGCCCTTCCCACAGATGGACGGAGCAAAGAACAGATTCTTCAATGCTTTGGAATTTTTCCACGATCGTACTGATTTCTTCGTCTCCTTCGAAATATACGGGAAACGGCAAGTCTACGCCTCTGACCTGCTGCTTAAACGCCTCAAGCTCTTCAAAGGACGGGAACAGAACGAGGGATCTTCCGCCTTCCTGTTTCATGCTGCTGATCGCCGCTTTTCCCTTCTCCTTCGCTTCTGACATCCGGTGGATACACACTTTCATTTGTTCGTCATAATCGTAAGGCGAATCGACTGTGAGCGATAAATAATCGCGGATGCCGAGGCTTTTCGCCAAATAATCAAAAGAGCCGTTTTCCGATAATGTCGCTGATGAGAAGATGAACGGAATCTGTTTGGAAAATACCTTTTCTCCAAGGACTTCAGATACCGTCCGCGGCATCACCACAAATGTCGATTCAAGCTCTTTTTGCTCAAGCCAGCTGATCGCATTTTTCGTGTAGAGCGAAAGGGAATATGCCATTTGTTCGAGATATTCTTCGACGACTGTTAAAGCGTACTGGTCGATTGTGTACAGCTCGCCTTCAAAAACGAGCGCCTCGCCGATTTTTTCGAGCAGATCATAAAGTTCCCCGGCCGCTTTTTTCACTTCGTTATGTTCCTTGATGTGCAAACGCTCTGACCCTTCGGCTTTTTCCGCATTTTCGGAAAGCAATTGGAAGAATTCATCGTTGACGCGCAGCGCCTCTTCGACGAGTTCTGCAAACTCTTCTCTGATATCATTGCCGATCAGGCGTTCCAGAAACATCTCCAAAGTCGATTGTTTTACCCTGTATGTCAGCGCTTTTTGCGCGGCGAATTCGAGCAGATGCCCCTCATCAAATACAACGGCGCTGTGCTCCGGCAAGAGCGGCAGCTGTCCTTCCCGTTTCCTGGCTTCTTCCGTCCAGACATGCTCCATGTAGAAATCGTGGGAACAAATGATGAAGTCCGTCGATTTCCGGTAATGGTCCCTTGACAGCGTCAGTCCGCAGCGATGCCTCATATCACAGGTAAGGCAGTCCTGGAACGAATCGTACGCGATCTCGGCCCATTCGTCATTGGACAGTGACGGATATTCCTTTCTGTCACCGTATGGATAAAATGTCTGCATGCCTTGTGATTCATGGACGAATCCGGGCAGCGCCTCATAAAGATCGAGCCATTTTTCATCATCAGAGCGCTGCATCGTTTTCTCAAGCTTTTTCAGGCAGACGTATTGGTCATGGGACTTGCTGAGCCTCGCGTCAACAGTCAAGCCGAGGTGCTCGGATATTTTATGGATGTCCCCTTCTTTTTTCACCAGCTGTTCAATAAGCGTCTCATCCGCACAGGCGATGACCGCCGGTTTCCCCGTATACCTGGCATAGCTGAGCGCAAACAGAAGGTAGACAAGCGTTTTCCCTGTTCCTACGCCTGCTTCGGCAAACATGACCTTCTTTTCTTTAAATGCCCGTTCTAATTGAAAGGCCATGAAAATTTGCTCATCCCGCAAATCAAAGCCCTTTTCAGGAAGAATATCGTAAAACACATCACCGATCCAATTGTTAAGCTCTTCATAGAAATTTTTTGTTTTTGTTAAAGAAAAAGGCAGACGAGATGCTGTCACCCTGCTCCAACCCCCAACTATCGAGTTTTTCAGAACTTCTATGCTATCACTATGGGAGTGGAAATTCAACAAGAAAGATTTGTGAAAAACGAAAAGGAGAACGAGAAGGCTATTTGTCACTTCCGGCGGATCGAATACGTCAAAAACGGATGGTCCGTCGATTCCATATGGCTGATCGCATTTTTAAGATCTTCCTTTGCATATGTAATCTGTTCTACGCCATCGTTGTCCAGTTCGCTGGATGACGTCTCAAGCGCTTTTTGTATCATGTCGAAATGCTCGCTGCTTAACATGAAATCACCTCTTTCAAAACGGAATAATCCCGAGTATATGCAGATTGATCATGTTTTATACAGACTCTTTATTTTCCTTCGGTTTCTTCCTCTGCGGCTCGTCTCGTCATTTGACAATGTGCGTTTGATCCAACGTATATACCCAATCTATTCCATTATTTCATCATATGTTGTATAGAATTTAAAATTTATAGACTGAGGTGGAAAGTTAATGTATTATTACACAACTGGAAAAAAGCATGATTGGGATTACACCAAGTATGATCATGATTATGATCCTTACCGGAAGCATTATGTTCCTTATGTGAAGGTATACCATGACGAGCCTCACAAAAAGCACCATGACCATTGTAAGAAGGAATACTACTACTACTACAAGCCGTGCAAGAAACATGACGACCGCAAAAAGGAGTATTACGATTACGAGACTTATGAGAAGCATCATGACCATAAGAAAGAGCACTACTGTTACGAACCTTGCAAAAAGAAACGCGAGCACGAAAAAGAATATTACGGCTACGAGCCTTATGAGAAGCATCATGACCATAAGAAAGAGCACTACTGTTACGAACCTTGCAAAAAGAAACGCGAGCACGAAAAAGAGTATTACGGCTACGAGCCTTATGAGAAGCATCATGACCATAAGAAAGAGCACTATTGTTACGAGCCGTGCAAAAAGCACCGCGAGTACGAAAAAGAATATTACGACTACGAGACTTATGACCATAAGAAAGAGCACTATTATGACGATCCTTATGAGAAGCACTGCGATGATAAAAAGAAATACTACTACTATTGTGAGGCCTACAAAAAATACCATGAGCAGCCTAAAAAAGAATACGGCTACGATGAACCCTCTAAAACATACGATGAAAGCTCTTACAAAAAGAAAAACGATTCTTGGATTGTATAATGAATCGGTGTTTTCATGTGCGCTCAAATCATGCAGAGAGCGGACATCTCCGGTTTTCTTCATGTAAAAAACCCCGCTTCTAAAAGCGGGGTTTCCATTCGGCCTGTCCGGGATGGTGATAAGCTATTCGTTTTTAGGTTTTGGGGGTCTTTTTCCCCAATATTGATAATAATCGGTTTTGATAAAGCCGTTAAAGAGCTTTCGTTTTTTCGTCGCTTTTTTCCCGTAGCATTCTTCAAACCGTTCGTTTGATGTCAGCATATAGACGGACCATGTATCAAGGGCGGCAAACGTTTTGCCCATGTCCCTGTACATCTTTTCGACTTCTTCTTTTTCTCCGAGCCGTTCGCCGTACGGCGGGTTTCCGACGATGACGCCGTATTTTTCTTTTGTTGTGAAATCTTTGACCTGCATTTGTTTAAATTCGATTAAATCGCCCAGTCCCGCTTCTTCGGCATTCGCCTTAGCGATATCGATCATGCGGTGGTCAAGGTCATAGCCGTGAATGGACAAAGGCTGATCATAATTGGCCTTTTCTTCAACTTCAAGCCTTGCTTTGTTCCATACATCCTTGCCGATCCATTCCCATTGTTCAGACGCAAACTCCCTGTTAAACCCGGGGGCGATGTTTTGCCCGATCAGCGCCGCTTCAATCGGGATCGTACCCGAACCGCAAAACGGGTCAACAAACGGCCTGTCCGGCGTCCAGTTTGTCAGCAGGATCAGGGCGGCTGCGAGCGTTTCTTTTAATGGAGCTTCCCCCTGGCCTGCGCGGTATCCCCTTTTATGCAAGCCGATTCCTGAAGTATCGAGCGTGATGACAGCTTTGTCTTTCAAAAGCGAAATTTCAACCTTATACTCCGGACCCGTCTCCTCAAGCCACTCGTTACCTTTTCGGTATTGCGTTTTCAGCTTTTCGGCGATTGCTTTTTTCACGATGCGCTGGCAGTCAGGCACGCTTGCGAGTGTCGATTTCACCGATTTTCCCGTAACGGGAAACTTCGCGTTTTCCGGAATAAAGGAGCTCCAGTCAATCGCTTTCGTTTTTTCAAATAGTTCGTCAAACGTTTTCGCAGTGAATTCAGCGGCCTGGATCTTTACCCTGTCCGCCGTCCTCAGCCAAAGATTTGCCCTGCAGATGGCGAGAGCGTCTCCTTCAAACATCACTTTTCCGTTGTCGACCGTGCACTCATAGCCTAATCCGCGCACCTCTTTGGCGACGATCGCTTCGATTCCCATCGGGGCTGTTGCAATTAATTTAAAGGTTTTCATCGTATCACCTGTTTGTATGTATGTTTTTACATGATAAAAGCTCTCCTATTTGCGGAGAGCTTATGCATTGTCATCATCATTAGTGTTTGTAACGTTCTGTAAGCCATGTTTTGTTCCCTCGTACTGCAGTCGGCTTTTGGCCTCGTACTCAGGCGGTAATCATCTATCTACAGAGCAATCTCTGTCCTTCCTTCCGTTCATTTCCGTCCAGAAGGTTCCCCTACCAAAATTTGGGTTTCTCGCTCGAGGGGTTTACCTCGTTCCACTCTCACCATTTCTAGTGAGACTTCGTCACTGTGGCACTTTCAAGGATACTCAGCCATATCCGCAAAGGACGTAGGCTTTTTTCCTGCCGTCAGCCTTACACAAGGCTGCCCTAGCTTATGACTTCGCTAGGCACGAACACTACGGGCATCTCAGCACCGTGCGAGCATGGACTTTCCTCTACAGATGCAAACATCTGCAGCGATTACCCGAACGTTAAGACATCCACTATTATATCCTACTTTCTTTTTAAGGGCAAGGCTTTTTCATCAATCGTATAATTTGCTTCCGAATACGTGTTTTTCCAAATTAGATAATCTTTTCAAAATATCAAAGTTGGTCGTATTTGATTGAGCAGGCTGCCTTTTGCTGGCTTCCTCCAGCTGCTTTTTCAAATTCAGGTTTTCCTGCTGCAATTCCTCAATTTCCTGATGGAAGGCTTCATAGTCTTTAATCACCAAGTCGAGAAACTTGTCAACATCTTCCTGTTTGTAGCCTCTGACCGCTGTTTTGAACTCTTTTTCCAAAATTTCTTTAGCAGAAAGCTTCACTTTATCAGCAAGCATCTTTTTCACCTCATATCGTGAATCATCATCTTATATTTTTTCAGAAAACGTGTACAATGTCAAATTTATCTTCCTCATGTTATTCTTCGTAAAAGGTGTAATCCTCAACGGTTGATCTAAGATCGTCCATTGTGATCGTATAGATCGGAAAATCGCGCTTTTCCTGAGCTTTTTTTGCTTCATTCAGCATGTAAACAGGCGAACCATCGACTTCTTCATCATAAAGAATCAGCAGGCCATCGGCTTTTTCGATGAAGAACCGGTTTTTCTGCTTAAACTGCGCCGGACTTTCATAAGGTCTGTGCGTCAAGCTTTCCGTGTAATCACTTTGAGCTAACACAGCTTCATACAGCTCTTTATTTTTCTCATTCCAGTTCTTTTCCTGGTCAAAAAACGGGGTGATGACAGCCACTTTCAGCTCAGGGTATTCTTCCTGAAGGGAAAAAGCCACTTCTGCTGCCCAGATTTCCGCACCAAGCTGCCCGGAAATAAGGATCCATTCCAGTCCTTCATCAAGCAAAGCGAGAATCCTGCTTTCAATCGCTTTTTTTATGTAAAACAGCGCCGGGTCATCGTGCTTAAATATTCCGATTTCAAATGGTTTGTATCCTGTTACAGCCAATACTTTCACTTTTATCACCTGCTAAAAAATGGGGCACGGTCTGCCCCATTTTTTAAAAATATTCTGTTCCCCTGGAACCGGCTTTGCTGATCCTCACAAAGCTTACGCAGTCCGCCTTTTAGTATCCGCCAAATCCAGGTCCTGCAAACGGCGCAGTTCCTGTGCTGACAAAATGCTGATGTGTCGCCTGATTCACGTTTGATTGAGTTTGCGGGTAGTAATGAACGTGATCGAAATGTTGATGGTTGATATTTGTTGTATGCTGCGGATGAATGTGCGGTACGATCGTATTGCCGTGCGTGTGGGTGTAACAGCATTGTGTAGGATGAACAATCGGCCCTATCACGTTTGGTCTGCAGTGCATGATCAAATCCCCTTTCCTAAGAGCTTCTAAATACACTATTAAACTATGAAGCAGGGGGTGAACATGTACTAATATAAAGACCTATTTTAAAAGTAAGCCAAAAAGCTTTCCTTGAAATTCGTCAAAATGAAAATGATGAACAGTACAACGACAAAAAACAAGTAAAACAAGCCCTTATACATATCGACGCTCCTTTCAAAAATAGTCTAGCGTTATTTTACAAGAATTTTGCCGTTTCTACAATTCATAACATGTTTTTCTTGCGCTGCTGGCGGCGGATGCTGTCGACTTCTGCGCTTGCCCGGGGAATACTCTTCCTGTATTTCCTCTTTAGCCTCTCGTGGCGGCCGTCCAGCTCAGCCGCTTCCCTTTCTGTCGGGACGAGCTGTTTTGAGGCGCAGCGGCCGAGAAGATCCCGTGTTACGGATAAAGCGGCCGGAATGTCCCGCTTTTGATGCTCGTAATATTTTGCAAGCTCAATGCCCGACCGCCAAGCTGTTTTTTCATCTTCCGCATGTCGCAGCTTTTCCCACAGCTCAGCCGCCTTTTCAAGCATTCCCTGTTTTTTATATTGAAGCGATAAATCGTAGGACGCCCGCTCTGACTGTTCAAAGGATTTGGACGCAAGCTCCTTCAATTGCTCTGTCGCCCGTTCTGTTTCTTGATTGGCGATGAGCCATTTCGCCAGCGCATATTTTTCGTTTGCTTCCTCCGCTTTTTGCGGTGATAGAATCTTTTTCGATATATGGATGTAAAGGGTGATCAAAGAGAGCACGTCAAGCTCATTGTGGCGGAGGACGCCTTCTATAATCCCGGGCCGCTCTTCTTTTAAAAACTGAAAATAAATCATAGGTGCGAGATACCCCGGCGTATCCTCCGTTCTCTCGAATCCCAGCTCCTCTTTTTCAACCGTCCTTAAGGAAACGCGCTCGAATTTATGTTTCCAGAGCCTTCTTGCACCATGCAGCAGGTCAAAATGGCCGAAATCGGGAAGCTCGGGAAGCCTGTCACGGATCAGCGTGTGCCTCGTTTTGACCTGCGGCCAGTCGAACGCTTTTCCGTTGTAGGTGACAAGCGATTTAATATCGACTTCGCTTAAAAAACTGTGATAAAGAGCCGCTTCGTTTCCCGGTTTTGGCAAGAGATGCTGCTTGACGACCACCTTGTCATCATAAACCCTTGCATGGCCGAGCAAAAATATCGTATTGCCGGCTCCTCCTCCGAGCCCTGTCGTTTCCGTGTCAAAGAAAAAAAGCTGGCTCGGGAGGTACCCTTTGCTTGAAAGAGAATGGGAAACGCCGCTTTTATTCCACTCGCTGACCGTATCGTGAAGCTCGTCAAACGAGTAATGGCCGTGAACATGCGTCAGCGGATAAACGACTTCGCGGATCAGGCAGCAGCACTCTTCAAATATGTACGGCCTGACGCCGAGTGACGCCCATTCCTTTTCAAATGACAGGTTAACGGATGTGTTTGGGGAAGCGCCGGCTGCATGGTCATCCTTCTTCCCCATATTTCCCAGGTGATGTTTGTAGCGATTCAGCTTTCGTTTTAAAGACATTCTGTCCTCAACCTTTCCAGCCTTTTAACAGGCGCAGTGCATTGTCCTTCGTTTGGTTGCCTTCGCTGTGAACCCCGATGCAAGACGGACATCCGGAACGGCACGGACAATTGGCAATAAGCTGATACGCTTCGCCGATAATATCGGACATCTGTTCGTAAACCTTTTGAGACAGTCCGACGCCTCCCGGATAGCGGTCATACAAAAAGACCGTCGGCTTTTCATTATGAACGGCTTTGATTTGCGGGAAGACGTGCAAATCGGACGGGTCGCACATCACTTTCAGGGCGGCGACATAGCCGAGAACATTTGCTGCCCCCAATAAAGCTTCTTCCAATTTGATGTCATTCCAATTCTCCCGTTCAGCATCGCTTACCTGAATCCAAGCCGCATTCGTGTGCAGCTCTTCCTCCGGCAGGTGAATCGGCCCAGAACCGATATTTTCATGTGTTTCAAATTTAATTTTTTTGAAAATCGTCGCTTTTGCCTGTACCGTCACATCACCAAATCCGAATGCCGCTTCATCTGTTTCCTTTGTTTTGTCGATTTCGAGCACTTTCAGCACAACGGCCAGGTTTGCATCAGTATAGTAATCGACCTTCACCTCGCGCACGAACGCTTTTTTCTCCTCCCAGTCGAGCTTTTCAACCTGATACTGAATTCCTTGATGCAAATAAATCGCTTCATCATGAAGGAGCGTCATCGCGCTGAATCTGTCCATTTCACCGATCACTTTTGCTTTTTCCCGGCTCGACTGGTCGATGATGACGACGTTTTCCTGTGAAGCGGACCTGAGGCTGATGCCGTGGGCCGGAAAAGCGTCATTCATCCAGTGGAACGTGTCCCCGTTCAGGTGGAGAACCCTTTCTTCTGCCAAATATTCGAGAATATCCTCAATCTCTGTTTCACCGAACGTATCGGTCCGCTTAAAAGGCAATTCAAAAGCGGCGCATTTTATATGATCGACGAGAATGACGAGATTATCCGGATTGATCACCGCTGTTTCCGGATTTTGCTTGAAAAAATAGTCGGGATTCTGCACGATATACTGATCGAGCGGCGCAGAGCTTGCGACCATGACGATCAGCGCTTCGTTGTGCCTTCTTCCGGCTCGTCCCGCCTGCTGCCACGCGCTTGAGATCGTACCCGGATATCCTGTCATAATACATGTTTGCAGCTGGCCGATATCAACGCCGAGTTCAAGGGCGTTTGTGCTGACGACGCCTTTGATTTCCCCGCTGCGGAGCCCTTTTTCGATCATCCGCCGTTCGTTCGGCAGATAGCCGCCTCTGTAGCCTTGAATCGAATGGGCGCCGACAATCGGCTTCATCACGTCCTGGAGGTACGTTAAAATAATTTCCACCCTGACCCTGCTTCTCGCAAAGACAATCGTTTGGATCTGGTTTTTCAAAAATTCGGAAGCGAGCTTCCTGACCTCTAGCGTCGCGCTTTTTCTGATATTAAGCGGCCGGTTGACGATCGGCGGATTGTAAAATAAAAAGTGCTTTCTGCCGGACGGCGCCCCGTTGTCAGCAATTAAGTGCATCGGCTGACCGGTCAGCGTCTCGGCAAGCTCCAAAGGATTGGCAATCGTCGCCGATGTGCATATGAACTGCGGCCTGCTTCCGTAAAACGCGCAGATGCGCATGAGCCGTCTAATGACGTTAGCAACATGGCTTCCGAAAACGCCCCTGTACACGTGAAGCTCGTCGATCACGATATATTTCAGATTTTCGAAAAGGGACACCCATTTTGTATGATGGGGCAAAATCGCCGAATGAAGCATATCGGGATTTGTGATGACGATATGGCCGGCTTTTCTGACTTTCTGCCTGATCGCCGGTGATGTATCGCCGTCATATGTATAGCAATTGATGGATGCACCGATCTCATCTATCAATTCATTCAGCTCGCTTTTTTGATCCTGTGACAGCGCTTTTGTCGGAAAAAGGTATAATGCCCGCGCATCGGGATCTTCGGTAATGCGCTGCAAGACGGGCAGGTTATAGCAAAGCGTTTTTCCGGACGCGGTCGGCGTCACAAGGGTGACGTTTTGCCCGCTGGTGCTGCCTTGAAATGCTTCAGCCTGGTGGGAATACAGCTTCTCGATCCCTCTTTTCTTTAACGCGCGGACGATATTCTCATCCAAACGCCCCGGAAAATCGCGGTATTCCGCTTCTTTTTCTTCAATTGTATGCCAATGAACAATCTGTTTGCTGAAAGCCTCGTCCTCTTTCAGAAACTGAATCATGTCTGTCAAATTTCGTTTTTGAAACAATACTGTCACCTCTCCTCTTTCTATTTTAGCGAATGTCCGTTCGTTCTGAAAGAGGCGAATCCATAAAAAAAAGCAGAGAGTGGTTCTCTGCCTTTTTTCATCACTTGACTTTCAGCTCCATCAGCTTCGTTTCGCTTTTTTTCGCTTCTCCCTCTTCATGCTTGGTGACGCGCTCTACCGCATCCCCGTTCATAATGACGACAGGAGTAATCGTACTGCTCGCTTTTTCTTTGATCAGTTCCAGATCGCATGTAATCAAAGGGTCTCCTGCTTTTACCTTATCCCCCTCTTTTACATGAGCGGTAAAACCTTCCCCTTCCATATTCACGGTTTCCAGCCCGATGTGGATCAGCAGCTCCACTCCGGACAGCGAGCGGATACCGATCGCATGCTTCGTATGAAACAGCTGTATCACTTCACCGTCAACAGGCGATACGATGTCACCGGCGGAAGGCTCGACGGCCATTCCGTCCCCCATCATTTTTTGAGAAAAAACGGGATCCGGCACTTTTGAAAGATCCAGCACCCGTCCGTCAGCCGGCGAAAAAACGGTTTCTTCTTTTACTTCATCCTGTTTTTGGCCTAAACCGAATAATTTTTTCAGCAATGCAATTGGGCTCCTTTCAATATGCCTCTTTTATGGCGGCTTTCAACATTATCTCTGGATTCCCCACTATTTAACCACACTTTCAAAATCCCATCAATCGTTTAACCATATCAAATGCCCCTGCATAAGCTGAAAGTAAAAAAAATTGAGGTGAAAACGGATGAATCATAAAGAAAATGACAATCACTCTCTTAGCAAAAAAGACGAATTTCAGGAAGCGATTGAACAATTGTTCTATTCTTCCCCTTTCCACGAAATATTAAATTCGTTTCAAAAAATCATATCTGATCAGCTCGAGGCGTCAAGCATTTCCATGCATATCAGGGACGACAGCGAAGGGCTTCACGTCGATATTACCGTTCCCGAGTCGTTTCAAAACGGCGACATTATGATCGAAGCCAAGTCAAGGTATTTGCACTTCGCCCTAAAAGAAGAAAACAGCGCCGGTGATTCGTCATCGTTTACCAGTCTGTCAAGAACCGTACTGCTGCCGTATCCCGTACGCGAAGAAACGATGAAAACATCATGGAACAAAAATGTTCTGACCGTTTCATTTCCCGCGCAGGAAAAAGCATGAATGATCATCATCCATGCTTTTTTTACTTAAAGAAACCGATAAAACCTTTAGCGAGCGCTCCCACCTGGTTGACGGTGCTCACCATTTGACCGGCCGTATCCATCATCTTGCTAAAATCAAACTGCCCGTTCTTTTTCTTAAACTGCGACAAAAAGCTCTGGAATTGGGAAGGCTGATGGAGGTTTGGCCTCGGCAGCGGATATGGATTCGGATAAGGAAAGGCGTGAACTTGCTGCATATGATAATTGACGGGCTGCTGATAGGCTGGAAACGGATCGATATGTTGCCCCACCGGCTGATGATATACCGGTGAAAGCTGATATCCGTGGGCCGCAGGCTGAGTATACTGGGCCGGTTCTTGGCTGTAGTAATTCGGAACAGGCTGATAAGGCGGATTCATGTGGGAATGCGGGTAAACCGGATAATATGGATGCTGGTTTGAAAAAGGATAACCGGCAGCGCTCCTTTCTTCCATCTTTCATCTCTCCTTCTAGAGCCCTTTTTTCTATATTTGTATGAAAAGAATGCCTATCCCGTGCCAAATCAAATGTCACACATTTGTCACAATCTGTCGAAAATTTTAATTTTGGAAAAACAAAAAAAGTCGAATTGTTATGGTACTATATTATTACTATAGAATGAGAGGGGATGCACCGAATGAACGTATCATACTTAAGAAATTGTTTCGCAGAGATGAAGCAGTACGAGACAGATTGTATGGATAAGCTGATGGACTTCGCAAGGTTTTTATACATCCAGGGACATCTGACATTAAACGAATTTCGCACAAGTATGAAAGTTCTCGAAGCGAATGGAGCGCAGCATCCTGCCTACGACTTGAAAACGGAAGCCAACTGAACAAAAAGGAGACCAGGGTTATCCCAGGTCTCCTTTTTGTATATCGTCTTCAATGTTTTTCAGCGTATAAAGCACAGATTCGGTCAAGTCTTTAAAACGCTTTTTATGAATTTTGCAGAAATAAGATTGCAGGACAATTTCGTTCAAGTTTTCTTCGACCGAACGGAGCTGCTCTTCATGAATATACTTTGGACGGTGTTCCTTTACATATGCCAGGCTGGCGTTCAGCCAGCTCTGCAAAGCTTTTTCGCAGCGGTCGGCAGACGGTTTGACGACCTTGAAGAAATCGTGCTCTGCACCTTCCTCCTTGCCTTTTTTATATCGTTCGTGAGCTTCTTTTGCCAAGCGGATGAGCTCCCGCGTCTGTTCAAGAAGAGATTGTGCATCCAACATGTTCACCTCAGGTTTATCGTACCAGACGGACCGTTTGAACACAACGAATTCAAATTGCGGATGCTAAGCGGATTCCCCGTGATGATGCCGCGTTCCCATCAGCGTGCCGTTTAAGCAGGATGAAAGCTCGGTGAGCTCCCCTTCAATTTGATCAAGCCGTTCCGCCAAGACGGCGCCTTTTTCAGATACCGCCCTTGTGATCGCTTCAGTCAGCTTTGTTTCTGCAGCTGACAGTTCTGTTTCCGTTTCAACAAGCATTTGAAGGACATGCTCTTTTTTAACAAATCCGCTCATTTGCCTACCTCCTTTTTGATCGCCTTCTATGCTTTCTCCCTTCCGGCAAGGCTCTCCTTCACAGCTGACAAAACTAGAACGAAACCGGCAAAGAAAATCAATTTCCCGCTGACCTTTCCCATTTCGACAGCGCCGATCGCGAAAATTTGTATGAAGCCGGCTTTTTATGCAAAATCTAAACGGGTAAGGAGGTGTCTCTTATGGAAAACGGCAAAAAGAAATCCCCTCAGAAAACAAAACCCGCTTCAAAACAAACAGATGCATTGGATAAAAAATTAGGCGGACCAAACCGCCCGTCTACTTAAAAAGCAAGGTCTCCTTGCTTTTTTTCGTTTACCGCCTCCCTGCCAGCCAGTTTTCCAGGGAGAAAATGGCATGCAGCTGCCGTCTTTTTTGAAAATACCATTCCGTCAATTCGATTTTTTCCGGCAGCTTCTCGTCCTGAAACAGCTTCTCCATATTTTCCCCGTGAAACCAATCGGCTTTTGCTCCGTCTAATGAATGGGCAATAACGGGAAAGCATGTTCTTAGAAATGGCGAAGATCTGCTTCTAATCCCGGCCCAGCGTTCCATATCAAAACGCGATCCTGTATGCGGAACGCAAGTGGTAAAATGGTAGAAAGAAGGAAACAGCTCAGGCCTGAACAGCAACCGGCTCAATTGTTTGCCGAGCTTGATTCTTTCGTGTAAGCTTGTAAAGCGCTTGACCGACACGCCGTAAAAGGCGCCTTCCACCGTCGGAAATATCACGGTGTTGAAGTGAAACCATTCACATACCTGAAAAGGAATCGTGTGAAAAACATTCTTTTTAAACAAAGGATTTTGTATAATAGGAGTTTGGATAGTGTTTTGTTCATTTATAATGAGAGCGTACATGAGCCGCTTTTCGTCCCGTTCACGCCAAAAGCGCTCCCATTCTGCTTTCATAAACGATGAAACGCCTAAAGCGGGGAGCAAATGAAAAAGAGGCTGTCCGAACTCTTTGGACCACTCATATAAAAGGAGCTGCGGGTAGGCATCGGAAAAAATAAGCCAGTTTGCCCTTTCATACGTCAGAAACAGCCAGTTTTGCTGGACGTCCGAAAGCCCGAGCTCAAACAGGCGTCCTTTTAAATCCGTCATCGACCAGCCCGCATTCCGGGAAACAAACGAGGCCAAAAGCGACCATTTGATTTCCGGATGACGGTCAAAGTATTTTTTATATGCGTTTGTCCGCGAAATGTTATCTTTGTTCAGTTTTCCGGTCAGCTCTTGAATATAGCGCGCGAGCTTTATCCCGGAGATCGCGTTAGTCAAGGCAGATCACTTCCGTTTGTTCCTAGATTTTTCAAAAAGGAGGATGAAGAAAGTGATTCGTTATCCGAACGGCAAAACCTATCAGCCGAAACAAGCTGCCTCATCCTTAAAAAAGAAGCCGTCGTACAGCAATCGCGGGATGACCCTCGAAGACGATTTGAATGAAACGAATATATATTATCTGAATCATTCAATCGCGGTCATTCATAAAAAACCGACACCTGTGCAGATCGTTCATGTCGATTATCCAAAGCGAAGCGCAGCGGTCATTAAAGAAGCATATTTCAAGCAGTCGTCGACTACTGATTATAACGGGGTCTATAAAGGACGCTACATCGATTTTGAAGCGAAAGAAACCAAAAGCAAGACGTCTTTTCCTTTGCAGAATTTCCACGATCACCAGATCGAGCATATGAAGCAGGTCGTGGCACAGGGCGGGATATGCTTTGTTATTATATCCGCATTTGGCGAGATTTATTTTTTGGAAGCGGAAAAATTATTTAATTTCTGGGAAAGAAAAAACCGAAACGGCAGAAAGTCGATCCGAAAAGACGAACTTGAAGAAGCCGGACACCCCATTTCGCTTGGATACTCGCCAAGAATTGATTATATTAAAGTTATTGACCAGTTGTATTTTTCGCCATCATAATTTATGATTTTAAAGTCATGTGAGCGGAAAGGTTTAACTACGAAAGGTTGAGATGTTATGTCAGATCAATTTAAAAGCCGCCAGGAACGGCGAAGAGCCCAGCAGGGCAATAGCAGGTCTAATACTCATTCTAAACCCAGGAAAAAAAAGAAACCCGGACTATTTAAAAAGATTCTTTTATCCATTCTGATCATTGGCGTAATCGGCTTAATCGCCGGAGGCGTCACTTTTGCAGTCATGGTCTCAGACGCTCCGTCCCTTGACGAAGCGAAACTGAAAACGCCGTATTCATCAACCATTTATGATAAAAACGGGAAGAAAATCGCTGAGCTCGGCTCGGAAAAACGGAAGTACGTGTCGATTAAAGATATACCCGATAAAGTCAAAAACGCGTTCCTCGCGACAGAAGACGCCCGTTTTTACGATCACCACGGGGTTGACCCGATCCGCATAGGAGGAGCGCTTCTCGCTAACTTTGAAGGCGGATTCGGTTCAGAAGGCGGAAGTACGATTACACAGCAGGTCGTCAAAAACTCCCTTCTCTCGCATGAAAAAACACTGAAGCGTAAAGTGCAGGAAGTATGGCTTTCCCTTCAGCTGGAACGAAAATATTCAAAAGACGAAATTCTTGAGATGTATTTGAACCGGATTTACTTCTCACCGCAAGCCTACGGTATCGGCAAAGCGGCGGAACAATTCTACGGGGTTACCAACTTAAACGACTTGACGGTTGAGCAGGCCGCAACGCTTGCCGGAATGCCGCAAAGCCCGAACAACTACAACCCGATCAAACATCCGGAACAGGCTGAAAAAAGGCGGAATATCGTTTTAAGCCTGATGAATAAGCACGGCTTCCTGTCAGACGCAGATTATAGCAAAGCGAAAAAAGTATCTGTTAAAAAAGGCCTTGTGTCTGCTAAGCAGTATGCTAAATCAAATTCAAATAAATACACTGCATTTATCGAAGATGCCGTAGAAGAAGTTGAATCAAAAGCAAACGTTAATCCTAACACAGACGGATTAAAAATTTACACGACGCTAGATACAGACGCTCAAGATTATTTAAATGAGCTCATGGACAAAAATTCTGGTCTGCTTACCGATAAAATGAAGGCCGGATTAACCCTGCTTGATACGAAAACCGGCGAAGTTCGTGCAGTTGGCGGCAATATGTCTCCCGGCGGTTGGAATTATGCGACTGCTACAAAACGCCAGCCGGGTTCAACGATCAAACCAATCCTTGACTATGGACCTGTCATCGAAAATAAAAAATGGTCGACGTATGAGCAGATTAAAGATGAACCGTACACGTATTCTACTGGACAAGAAATTCATAACTATGACCTCAGATATAAAAGTTGGATATCGATGCGGGAAGCGCTTGCCGATTCGCGGAACATCCCGGCTGTAAAAGCGTTCCAGGCTGCCGGCAAAGAAAACGTGGCAAATTTCGCAAATGGCCTTGGCCTTTCGATCGATAAAGATGATCTGTTAGAATCGTATGCGATCGGTGGTTTCGGAAAAGGCGTATCAACATTGCAAATGGCCGGAGCGTACAGCGCATTTGGAAACAATGGCTATTACAATGAGCCACATTTCGTCTCATCAGTTGAATTTAATGACGGTACGAAACTTGACTTGACGCCTGAATCAAAGGCTGCGATGAGTGATTATACCGCATTTATGATCACGGATATGCTGAAGACAGCCGTTCAGACAGGAACGGGAACTGCTGCACAGGTCCCTGGCGTCACTGTTGCGGGAAAAACGGGGACCACAAACTTTGAAGAATCTGATGTAAAAAAATACGGCCTCAATCCGAAAGGTGCGAGAGATTCGTGGTTTGTCGGCTATACGCCGCAATATACGGCAGCCGTCTGGACCGGTAAGGATGGCATGAACTCGCTTAATGTGAGCGAACAGCAAATCGCCAAACTCTTGTTTAAAAAGGTCATTGCCAAGGTTGACGACGGCAGCGGCTCGTTCAAGAAACCGGACAGCGTCGTGGAAGCGACCGTTGTGAAAGGCTCCAATCCGGCTGCGCTGGCGAGCAGCAGCACGCCTAGCGACAAAAAGACGACCGAGTATTTCGTAAAAGGCACTCAGCCGACGACCGTTTCAACACAATATGAGGAAAAAGAAGATGCAGCAAAACCATCCGGCTTGAGCGCGGAGTATGATGAAGCTTCAAAAAGCATCAAACTGTCGTGGTCATACTCAGGCGATGATGACGCCTCATTTAAAGTGAAACAGTCTGTCGACGGCGGAGGATACACCGAAATCCAAAACAGCAGCGCCAAAGAAGCGGTCATACCGAATGCAAAAGAAGGATCTGTCTACAGGTTCCAAGTAACGGCGGTGACCGATGACGATGAAAGTGATCCGGCTTCTGTCACCCTGAAAGTCAACGCGGCCAGTGATGATGAAACGAAAGCCGACGATGACCAGCAAAATCAGGATGATCAGCAAAACAAAGATGATGATCAGACCACAGATGAAGACAAAAATAAGGATCAGCAAGATACCGGTGACAATGATCAGTCTGATGATCAAAAGCAAACACCTGGCGATACGAACAAGGATAACCAAAATTCAGGCGATACAGATAAAGACAACGGTAATAAAGATAAAAATACCGATGATTCTTCTAAAAACAAGAACAACGATAAGAATCAATCAAATTCGGGAAACGAAACAAATAACGACGGGACCTAACAATAAAACCCACTCACGATTTGTGAGTGGGTTTATTTTTTCATTGCGGCATATTTATAATATTGCTTTTTCATTTCGTTAAATAGTTCATCAAGCTGGATAAAACAATGGTACTGGGTTGGCTTCTGCAAAATAAATTCGACCCGTTCCGTCCAGTTGATCGGTTTTACAGGGAAGTTTTTCCGAATGAGCGTCTCCCATTTGAGCGTCTCGACGGGCTCTCCCATCGTCCAATGGAAGGCTGCGATCAAATAGCAGACCCCTTTCAGCATCTCGTCCAGGCTGCATCTCGATTTTCTCGTTTGGAAAACGGGAAGAAGCCTGTCCTTCGTTTGCTCCCACATTTGAAAAAGGAGCGGGACCCATTCCGATTTGTCGTCCCACGGTTTAGGCATCCCCTCTTCTGCAAAAAAATCAAAATAGAGCGGATTCTCATTTAGAACGGCAATCCTGTCATCGCTTTCCGGCTTCATATTTCTCAGCGGCTGTTCATATTCAGATAGAAGCGAAACGCTTGTCACGGCAGCTTCACCAGTCCTTTTTTATAGCGTTTTTGACCTTCGCGGCACAAGGAAAACAGCGGACATACTTCACATTTCGGCCGTTGCGCCTTGCAGTGGTAGCGGCCGAAAAAGATCAGTCTGTGGTGTGTCACAGACCATTCGGATTCCGGCACTTTTTTCATCAGCGCTTTTTCTACTTCTGTGACTGAATCCTTCCAGCGGCAGAAGCCAAGCCTTTTCGAAACCCTTTCCACATGGGTGTCGACTGCGATGGCCGGTACACCAAATGCCACCGAGACGACGACATTGGCCGTTTTTCTCCCGACACCGGGAAGTTTGACCAACTCATCCCTGTCTTTCGGCACTTCACCGCCGTATTCTTCAATCAGCATTTTGCAGAGCTTTTGAATATTTTTCGCTTTATTTCGGTATAAGCCGATCGATTTGATGTCCTGCTGAAGCTCTTCCAGCGGCACCGCAAGGTAATCTTCCGGCTTTTTATATTTTTGAAACAGCGTTTTTGTCACTTTGTTGACCAAAGCATCCGTGCATTGGGCGGATAAAGCGACAGCGATGACGAGTTCAAACGGATTGTCGTGAACCAGTTCGCATTCTGCATCAGGAAACATTTCGCCAATCGTTTCTAAACAAAACTCGATCTGTTTTTTCGTTAACATGTCTTCACCTTTTCACCTTAATGTTCAAGCCAATTGTAAAAAGGAACCTGTCTTTTATACTCCTTTTGCTCGCTTTGCCGGGGCGTCTTTCGCCGGAATTTTTGGCTGTAGCTGACGGCTTGTTCGATTGTTGTGATTCCGTTTTTCTTCCATTCAAAAAGAATGCGGTCAATATAGCGGAAGCTTAATTTTCCCGACATGACGGCTTCTTTTAACGCCTGCTTGATCATCTGCACATCGTGGTGATCCTGATCAATCCAGATGGAGAGCGTCTCGCATTCCAGCGGAGATAAAGGCCTGGCAAACTCTTCTTCAAAAATCGTGTACAGGCTTTTTTGTTCGCCTTCTTGCTCTTCATCCTGTTTTTTCTTCTCCGCCATTTCGAGATAATCAAACAGTTTGCTCCACAAAGGTTCGAGCGAATATTTTTCAAACTTAATGCCGTTCTGGTCTTCGCATTCTTCTATATAGAGAAAGCCTTTTTGGATAAACATCCTCAGCATGTTCATACATTGTTCAGTCGCAATCGACATCGTTTTGCTCAATTCTTCAGGCGTCGGGAAAAAAGAGCCTTTTTCCACATGCATTTTGATGTTTAACAGCAGCATAAACTCTGTTTCGTCAAGCCCAAGCTCTCTGTAATTCAAAAAGAGCAGATTCGGAATGCTGACAGATCCCATTTCCTGCATCTTTATAAATTGCTGTTTTTTCATTTGATACACCTCTTACCTTCCAGTATATCAGGATGACTGTGAAAAAGTCTCCTGTCATAGCAGGAGACTTTTTTTTAAGGATATAAACGATTTAGCAGTCTTGGGAACGGAATCGTTTCACGTACGTGAGGCGACCCGCAGATCCAGGCAACCGTCCGCTCCAAACCGAGTCCGAAGCCTGAATGCGGAACAGAACCGTATTTTCTCAGCTCAGCATACCATTTATATGCATCAGATTCTAAGCCGTGCTCTTTCAAGCGCGCTTCAAGAAGTTCAAGATCATGGATCCTTTCTGAGCCGCCGATGATTTCGCCATAGCCTTCAGGAGCGATCAAGTCTGCACAAAGAACGACTTCTTCCCTGTCAGGCGCAGGCTGCATGTAGAACGGCTTTAAAGATGTCGGATAATGCGTGATGAACACCGGCTTGTCATAGCTTTCGGCAATCGCCGTTTCATGAGGCGCCCCAAAATCGTCGCCCCATTCGATGTCATCAAAGCCTTTGTCTTTTAAGAACTGGATCGCTTCATCATACGTGATCCGCGGGAATGGCGCTTTGATCTGCTCGAGCTTCGACGTGTCCCTTCCGAGCGTTTTAAGCTCGATTTTGCAGTTTTCAAGAACGCTTTGTACAACAAAAGACACGTAATTTTCCTGCACTTCGAGGTTTTCATTGAATTCAACAAACGCCATTTCTGGCTCGATCATCCAAAACTCAATCAGATGGCGCTTTGTTTTTGATTTTTCCGCCCTGAAGGTCGGCCCGAAGGAAAAGACTTTTCCTAAAGCCATTGCAGCGGCTTCCATGTACAGCTGGCCGCTTTGCGATAAATAAGCGTCTTCATCAAAGTACTTCGTCGCAAACAGCTCTGTCGTTCCTTCTGGAGCGCTTCCCGTCAAAATCGGCGGATCGACTTTTACAAAGCCTTCTTTATTGAAAAATTCGTATGTAGCGCGAATGATTTCGTTTCGGATTTTCATTGTGGCGTGCTGCCGTTTGGAACGAAGCCACAGATGCCTGTGATCCATTAAAAACTCTGTTCCGTGTTCTTTCGGCGTAATCGGATAGTCCTTTGCTTCGTGGATGACTTTAAGCGATGTCACGGCAAGCTCGTACCCGAGAGGAGAGCGTTCGTCCTCTTTCACGATGCCTGTTACATACAAAGACGTTTCCTGTGTGACCGTTTTCGCAATTTGGAAAATCTCTTCATCCACTTCCGCTTTAACGACGACTCCCTGAATAAAGCCCGTCCCGTCGCGAAGCTGTAAAAATGCGATTTTACCGCTTGAACGTTTATTGGCAATCCAGGCGCCGATTGTCACTTCTTCACCAACATGTTTGTACACTTGGTTTATTGTTGTTTTCACTATCGTTTCCCTCCAAAACCAAGAAAAGGGTCATGCCCGTTTTCTCTCTGACATCCATAACTTATATTATACCTTTTTTCAACGGATAAGGTCAATGGCATCATAAAAAGCGCCCCGCAGGAGGACGCTTTTCAGGTTATTTGCTGCGGTTCACCACAAAGCGGCGAATGCGTTTCACTGCTTCTTCCAACAGCGGAAGAGATGTCGCATAGGACAGGCGGATATTGTCCGGCGCACCGAATCCAGAGCCAGGGACAATCGCGACCTTCTCCTCTTCAAGAAGAGCTTCCGCAAATTCGTCAACGGTTTTATAGCCGCATGCTTCAGCCGCTTTTTTTGCGTTCGGGAACAGATAAAAAGCACCTTCCGGCTTCAGGCAAGTCAGCCCCGGAATCTCCAGAAGCAGCTCATATACTTTGTTCAGGCGCTCTTCAAATGCCTTTTTCATCTCTTCAACAGGCTCCTGAGACCCGTTGTAAGCGGCGATGGCGCCGTATTGAGCGACAGAAGTCGGGTTTGATGTACTGTGGCTGGCAAGGTTGGTCATCGCTTTAATGATCGCTTCATTTCCCGCTGCATAGCCGATTCTCCAGCCGGTCATGCTGTGCGATTTAGAAACTCCGTTGATAATAATCGTCTGTCTTTTTAGCTCAGGGGAAAGCTGTGCGATCGACACGTGTTTTCCTCCGCCGTAAATCAGCTTTTCGTAAATTTCATCTGACACGATTAAAATATCGTTGCGGAGACAAACGTCGCCAAGCGCTTTGAGCTCTTCTTCCGAATACATCATGCCGGTCGGATTGCTTGGAGAATTGATGATGACGGCTTTCGTTTTATCTGTCAGCGCTTGTTCAAGCTGTTCAGGAGAAATCTTGAAGCTGTTTTCCTCTAACCCTTCGACAAACACGGGGCGGCCTCCGGCAAGCTTGACCTGCTCAGGGTAGCTGACCCAGTATGGCGTCGGAATAATCACTTCATCTCCCTCATCAAGCAATACTTGAAATAGGGTGTAAAGAGCGTGCTTCGCACCTGTACATACAATAATTTCTGATTGGCTGTATTCAATGCCCTGATCGCGTTTGAATTTTTCGGCGATGCTTTCTTTCAGCGCAGCAAGCCCTCCTGAAGGCGTATATTTCGTGTGGCCTTCATTCATGGAGCGGACGGCCGCTTCGATGATGTGCTCCGGCGTGTTGAAATCCGGCTCTCCCGCACCAAGGCCGATCACATCGTGCCCTGCCGCTTTTAATTCTTTTGCTTTTGCTGTGATTGCCAATGTTGCAGACGGTGTTAATGCTGATACTCTTTTCGCTAGATTCAACTTGGTTTCCCCCTGTTTCGACTTATGGCGTTATCGTTTTGTGAATTTTTCCATTTATAAAGTCCACATAACTTAAACTGTATTGCCCATCTTTATTTAAGTATATAACTTCCCACATCAGAACATTTCCTTCTCTTGCCAGATGCACCTGTTTCAGGTGGGACACAAGGCCTTCATTCTCAACCGCTTTGGCGGCCTGGCGGCTTGAAATGCCATCCGACGCTTTTTTGAAGATCGTCTTCTGTTTTTTGTCGTCAGGCACCCACACGTACATGTTTTCGCCCTTTTTGTTTTTTCCTTCCACAATGTACTGCTTCTCTTTGCCGACAAACGTTTCGACGGAATCAACTTCCTTTAAATCGGCCTTCTCTTTTGCGAGGGCTGCCGCTTCCGGGTGACCGCTCTCTTTTTGGCTCATTGCTGTCCGGTATACGTTCGCCCCGGCAAGAATCGCTGTTAAAAAAATAATACCAAATATCAGAATGAAAATTAAAGTTTTTTTGCCCATTTTTATCCCCTACGTTCGATAAATAGTGAAAATTGCCTGTTTTTGATCTTCTTCATCAAGGGCAAGACCAAACATTAAATCGTTGCGCTTAAGCGTCCGGTTTAACAAATCGACGATTTTATAAAGATCGTCCGAATGCTCAACAGTCACGGTAGAAAGAATTTCGATTTTGCTATCCATTATCAAATACCTCCGCACGAAACAATAATTGTAATTCATACTCTGTCTGCCATAAGCCATAATAGTTGTTACAACGGATAAACCGTTTATATAAACAGCCAAAAATAAAACCTTAATCCACACCATGTGAAGAGCCGCTTGATGCGGCTTTTTATGCATTAAAGCCTTGAAATATAAGCTTTTAGACCCGATAAATCCGGCTCTTCAACAGAAGCAGGAGGCAAAGCCTTCATAAACACCCTGCCGTAGGATGAAGTGCGAATCCGGCGATCGAGAATCACGACCATGCCGCTGTCCTCTCGCGAACGCAAAAGCCTGCCGATTCCCTGTCTGAAGGTTAAAACAGCTTCAGGAAGCGAGACGGCCTGAAACGGGCTTTCCCCTTTTTGTTTCGCTCTTTCGCACTTGGCTGATTCAACAGGATGATCAGGCGGCTTGAAAGGAAGTCTTGCAATGACCAGCGTTGTCAGTTCGTCCCCCGGAAAGTCGACGCCTTCCCAAAAATGGTTCGTTCCGAGCAGGACCGCTTGCTGACAAGACTTAAACGACTTCATAATCTTGACAGGGCTTCCTCCGGATACCCCCTGAGCCAAAAGCTGGCACTGAAGGTCAGCTTCGTCTTTCAGCAACTGATACACATCACGCAGCATGTCATGAGATGTAAACAGCACGAGCACCTTGGCATTCGGCTGCTGTGAAAGCGCCATGATATATCGGGCAACATCCGCGGTATACTCCTCGGGATGATCGTTTGTAATCGGGCTGACATCTGTCGGAATCATGATTTTCATACGCTTATCATAAGAGAAAGGCGACTCGATTTGCAAGGTTCTCGGATAAAAATCGCTTAACCCGAGCTTTTTGATCATATAGCTGAAAGAGTTTTCCACGACAAGCGTCGCAGAAGTGAGAACGACGCTCCTTTTCCGGGTAAAAAAACGGTCAGCCAGCATTTCGCCCGCATCCAGCGGCTGGGCATAAAAAGCGGCCGCATTTTTCGCCCCTTTTGCATCAATTTCAATCCAGACGACTTCATCGTCGCCGTGTTCAAAAAGCAAACGCCTGAGCTTATTGCCGTACTCTTCAAGATAGGCCATGCACGATTGATATTCTTCAAGAAGAAACGCCTGCCGGCTTGTGAAAGAAACGTGTTTGCCGCTTACCTGTTCCTTTTGATCCAAAAACAGCTGATGCATATCATAAAGCATGGCGCACAGCCTTCTGGCGCCTTCTTCGAGACGGCTCCAAGCCCGGTTTTCTCCGCCTGAACCAACCTTATAGAGCAGACGGTTGACATCCTTCTTTGGTTTCCTCCGTTTGACAAAAGCATGGACAGATGTGAAGAACATATCGCTTTCCTCAATGAGCCGGCCGAGCCATTCATCGATTTGGAAAAACGTTTCCGAAGAGATGCCGAATGAGCGGAACAGCCGTTCTGCTTTTTTCAGAAGGCCTCTCTGCTTTAAAGTGCCGAGCCGCATCAATTGTTTATGCAGCGAAACGTAATCGGCCCTTGCTCCAAACTGTTCGCCGGCGGCACGTTCAAAGTGATGGGCTTCATCGATCACAAACGTATCCGCATGAGCTGCATGGATTCGCTGGTTGATTTCATCTGTCAAAAGTAGCGCATGGTTGGTGATGATCAGGTCGGCATTGTCTGCTTCTCTTTTTGCCCGTTCATAAAAACACAGCTCTTTGAACGGGCGGTTTCTCTCATAAGAACGGTCATCAAAAGCGATTCGTTCCCATAGCAGTTTCCCGCCGGACGGCAGGTTGATTTCGGATAAATCGCCGGTCTGTGTATCCGTCAGCCAGACGAGAATTTGCGCCTTTGCCAGGACGGCATCATAATTATCGTCATCTTCCTGCAAAATCTGCTCGAATTTATGGATGCATAAATAATGGGACCGCCCTTTCAGCACAGCGGCTTTGACCGAAAACGGCACGGCCTGCTGCATAAGCGGGATATCATGGTGCAAAATCTGCTGCTGGAGCAATGTCGTATACGTGCTGACAACAACCGGCTTTTCGGTTTGTTTGGCATAAACGGCCGCAGGCACGAGGTACCCGAGCGTCTTCCCGATCCCTGTCGCCGCTTCGATCAGAGCGTGTTCGTGATTCGTAAACGCGGTCCAGACCTCTTTCATCATTTTTGTTTGCCCTTCTCTTTTTTCAAACCTCGGCAAAGAAGAGAGGCCTGGGCCATCCTCCCAAATATGTGTTTCATGAGATGGGAAGACCTCTTTTTCGGGTTCTTCAGGCGCAGTCTCAGGCGCTTTTATAACAAATGAACCGACTTTGATATACCCTTCTTCAAGCTCTGCGCGGCCGTCCTTTTCGACGATCAAACCGTCAAACAGCTCCTGCGCATCGCTGATCAGGTGCCACGATAGACGCCTTATCCCTTTCAGGACAGGGAGCGGCAGCCGCTTGAATCTGTCCATCATATGTAAGAAAATCATGGCGGTTACTTCTGCATCACTGTCTGCTCTGTGCGGGTTTTCATGCTTGAGCTTCAGCTCTTCGCTCAGTTCTGTCAGCTTGTATCCGTCGAAGCGGGGATATGCGATTCTCGCAAGCTCCACCGTATCAAGCACATTGCATTCGAGCCCTCCGTAACCGGCTTCCTTCAATTCGTGTTTGACAAATCCGAGGTCGAAGTGAATGTTATGTGCTATAAAACAGCTCTCATTAAGAAGTTCAAATATATCTCCGGCGATCGCCGAAAACGGCTCTTCGTTTTCCACCATCTCATTTGTGATTCCCGTCAGCTGTTCGATAAAAGCGGGAATGGGCTGGTTTGGATTCACATACTTGGAGAAACGTTCGGTAATTTGTCCATTTTCAATCACAACCGCTGCAATTTGAATAATTTTGTCGCCTTTTTTCGGCGAATTCCCTGTCGTTTCCACATCAATGACTACATAACGTTGATTGTTCATTCAATGGACACCTCAATTTTGATACGTTCAACAAAAGTGTAACACGTTTTTAGAAAGTACATGAGGACAGCGGCTGAAAAAACAGGCCTCTTTTAAAATGTTCTTCCTAAAACGGCATGAAAGCCCCCAGCATTGGGGGCTTTACAGAATGGTGCGGGCCGGCTCAAACCCAAGCATTTGCTCAATTTCGTTCTTCTCGTTCAAAACGGCCACTTTCGGCTTGTGATGCTTCGCCTCTTCTTCCGTCATCATCGCGTATGACACAATGATGACGACATCTCCTTTTTGAACGAGCCGGGCGGCTGCGCCATTCAGGCAAATGACGCCGCTCCCCCTTTCACCGGGAATGATGTATGTTTCCAGCCGGGCGCCGTTATTATTATTTACAATTTGTACTTTTTCATTTGCCATCATTCCGACGGCATCCAATAAATCTTCATCTATCGTGATGCTGCCGACGTAGTTCAAGTTGGCTTCCGTCACCCTCGCTCTGTGAAGCTTGGCGCTCATTAACGTCCGGTACATCATTCATCCTCCTTTTGATCGTCCGGAATTTCGATGATGATATTATCAATTAGGCGGGCTTTTGAGAATTTTACGGCTACCGCTATAATGAATTTCCCGCTCAGCGTCTTTAGGCTCTTCAATTCCGGATATGAGTAAATCTCCGCATAATCGATGACACCGCTCGTTTTTTCCAATATGCCCCGAATTTCTTTTTTCACGGCATCCGGATTGCGCTCGCCCTCGGAAACGAGCCGGTCGCCATGCCGAAGCGCCTCGTATAAAGCCGCCGCTTCTTTCCGCTCGCTCTGTGTCAGATAAACATTCCGCGAGCTTTTCGCAAGCCCGTCTTCTTCCCGCACCGTATCAACGGGAACAAGCTCAATGTCCATGAAGAAATCATCGATCAAGCCGTCGACAACAGCGACCTGCTGCGCATCCTTCATTCCAAAATAAACCCTCGTCGGAGACGCGAGGTTGAACAGCTTCGTCAGTACGGTTGCGACGCCGTCAAAATGACCTTGTCTTGAACGGCCGCAAAGGACATCGGTCCTTTTTTTGACGCTGGCGATAACCGTTGATTCAGCTTTGTACATTTCCTCGGGAGCGGGAGTGAACAAAACGTCCACTCCCCCCTCCTTCGCCAGCTTCCGGTCTCTTTCGATATCTCTGGGATATGCTTCATAGTCTTCCCCCGGACCGAATTGAAGAGGATTGACAAAAATGCTCATCACGACGATATCATTGTCTTTCCGCGCTTTTTTCACAAGCGCCATATGCCCTTCGTGAAGAAATCCCATCGTCGGCACGAATCCGATCGTTTTTCCTTCTTTTCGATATGTGTTTGCTATCGTTTGAATTTCTTTTGCTGTATGGATCTCAATCATGATTATTTTCCTCCGTATAACCCTTCAAGCACTTCTTGATCAATATGGAAGGAATGAGCATCTTCCGGAAAGTCTCGGTTTCTCACGTCTTGCACATATCCGGTAAGCGCCGCTTCAATCGGCGGGTCGATTTGCGCGTATTGTTTAACAAATTTCGGCGTCCGGCCGACTCCGTGGCCGACGACATCATGGTAGACAAGAACCTGTCCGTCTGTGTAGACGCCTGCTCCGATGCCGATAACCGGGATCGTTAATTCTTTTGAAATCCGTTCCGCGAGTTTGGCAGGAACGCATTCAAGCACGAGGGCAATCGCCCCTGCTTCTTCGCAGCGCCTGCTGTCTTCGATCAGTTTTTTCGCGCTTTCTTCGTCTTTTCCCTGTACTTTATAGCCTCCAAGGACACCTACAGACTGCGGGGTCAAGCCTAAATGACTGACCACAGGTATTCCGCCCCTTGTTAAGGCTGTAATCGTTTCAAACACCCCGTCTCCGCCTTCGAGCTTCAACGCATCCGCACCGCTTTCCTGCACGATTTTCATCGCGTTTTTGAGCGCGTCTTCCTGTGAGCAGTGATAGGACATAAACGGCATGTCTGTAACGACAAATGTATGTTTTGCACCCCGTTTTACGGCCTTTGTGTGGTGGATCATGTCTGCGACGGTAACCGATACGGTCGAGTCAAGGCCGAGGACGACCATTCCGAGAGAATCGCCGACAAGGATCATGTCCACTCCGGCTTGCTCGGCCAGCTTTGCCGCCGGATAGTCGTAAGCGGTCAGCATGACGATCGGCTCTCCGTCCTGTTTCATTTTCAAAAAATCAAGTTTTGTCTTCATGTGTTTCTCCTCCTCTTTTTCAGAGGAGATGAGCTGCCTTTTTTCGGACAGTAAAAAAATCTTCCGCGAAGAAGATTTTGCATCGTCCGTCATCGGCAAGAATCATCCCTCTGTCCCAGTCCTTTTTGGATCAAGGCAGACTGTTTATTTATAAAACTTCGTTTGCAGGTGCAGTTCCAACGGATACTGCCCAATCGAAGTATACCAAAAACGCCGCGTCCGTTCCAACTATGACGGACTAATTTCGATATCTGCGGAATAGATTTTTTTGATTCCGTCGCCCGTTTCCAGGAGCAGCACGCCTTCGTCATCGATTCCGAGCGCTTTGCCCCGGAACGTTCCGGAAAGCGTCCGCGCGGTCAATTCGCGATAGAGAGTCAGCGCATAGCTTTCCCATAAAAGCTTGATCGGCCGGAACCCGTGCGTGATGTACTCGCGGTACCTTTTTTCAAAGGTTAACAAGATCGTCTGAATAAGAGCCGCCCTGTCGATTTTTTCGCCGCTCGCCAAGCGAAGGCTTGTGGCCGTCTCCTTTAGCTCGCTTGGAAAATCGTCAGCAAGCTGATTGACGTTAATGCCCGTACCGACGATGACGGAATGGACCTGGTCGGCTTCCGCCTGCAATTCGGTTAAAATCCCGACCGCTTTTTTGCCGTTGATTAAAATGTCGTTCGGCCATTTAATTTCCGCAGCGATCCCTGTTTGCTCCTCGATTGCCTGGACGATCGCCACGGCGGTCAAAAGGGTCAATTGCGGCGTTTTTTGGACGGGAATCTCCGGCCGCAAAATGAGGCTCATCCAGATTCCGTTTCCTTCAGGAGAGTGCCACGCTCTCGACATTCTCCCCCTTCCTTCCGTCTGCTTATCGGCTACGACGATCGTCCCTTCCGGCGCACCGTTATTCGCCAGTTCATGGGCGACTTTTTGCGTCGATGACACGACATCCTGAAAATAAATCGTTTGACCCATTTTTTCCGTTTTTAATCCGAGCCTGATTTCATTTTCAGTGATCTTATCCGGCTTTTTTTTCATTTTATAGCCGAGCTTTCTGACGGCTTCAAGCTCATAACCCGATTTTCTCAGTTCCTCAATATGCTTCCAGACCGCCGTTCTGGAGCATCCGAGCTCTTCGCTGATTTTCTGTCCTGAGATGAATTCCCCGTCAGCCTCGGTAAACAATTGAATGAGTTTTTTTCTTAAGTTTGATTGCATTCGTTCAGCCACTCCTCTATGGCTTTTTTTTGATTGGCGAGCTCCCCCATTAAAACGGCGTGTTCAATCCGTTTTAAGTCTTCGGAAACCCATTTGCCCGGCGGCTTGTTTCTCATTTGGAGAAGGTCCCCGCCCGTAACGGCGAGGTCTTTCAAGCTTTTGATCGGAAGTTCAGAATAAGCCTGCCGTATTTCGGCCAAACGCCGTTCATCGATTTGCCCCGTCTTCTTCAGCATATGAATCATGCCCGCCGAAAGAAGCGTCTCTTCACCGGCCTCATACATGGAAAGCCTGTCCCATTTTTGATTGATGCGGCTCCCGACTTCCGCTGCCTGCTTGATGACTTTGCCCGGCAGCTTCCACGCTTTCAAAAAAGCGTGGGATCGGGCATCGTCAATCGATATCATGGAGAGGAAAGCCGCCCAGATGTCCGCTCTTTTTTCCAGCTTATAAAAAGGAAAAACGCCGGCAGACCGGACCTCTTCCGGTTTTCCGTCCAATCCGGGCAGCTCTTTGTACAGGCCTGTGTCGGCCGCCGCGGCAAGCGCCGGGCCAGCCGCTTTTCCTTTCAACAGCTTTTCAAATTCTGCCGTTTTTCGCTCTGTTGAAATATGCGCCAGCAGATGACTGTTTTCACAAATCGCCGCTTTTGTCTTTTCCGAAAGCGTAAATTCGAGCTGGCTCATAAACCGGAGGGCCCGCAGCATGCGGAGCGCGTCTTCGTGAAAGCGCTCCGCAGGGTCTCCGACCGTCTGAATGACCTTTTCTTTTATATCAGAAAGACCGCCGAAATAATCGATCAGCCTGCCGCTTTCATCCATCGCCATGGCGTTGATCGTTAAGTCGCGGCGTTTGAGGTCTTCCTTGAGAGATTTGATAAATTGAACACCGCTCGGCCTTCTGTAATCCTCGTATTCGAGTTCGGAACGAAACGTCGTCACTTCATAAGATTCTCCATTCAGCAAAACGATGATCGTTCCATGCTCTTTTCCGACATCGATCGTTTTCGGAAAAATGCTCTCGATTTCCTCCGGCGGCGCATCTGTTGCGATATCGACGTCCCCGACCGGACGATTCATGTGTGTATCCCTGACGGCCCCGCCGACGAAATAAGCCTGCCAGCCGTGTTTTTTCAGCTCATGAAGGAGGGGGAGAGCCTTTACAAAGAGATCCTCCATCGCTCACACTTCCAGTTCTATTAATTGATTGTAAATATCCTCATACTGGCCGATGATACTGCAGGAAGAAAACCGGTCCCTGATGTTTCTCAGCGCCGCTTCCGCAAAGCTCGAATGCAAAGCGTCATCCGTGAACAAACGGAGCGCTTTTTCGGCCGCAGCATCGACGTCGCCTATATTGACCAAAAAACCGGAAACTCCGTCTTCTATCACTTCCGGGATGCCTCCGATGTTCGTTCCGATGCAAGGAACGCCGCAGGCCATCGCTTCAAGAAGAACAAGGCCGAAGCTTTCCTTTTCCGATAAAAGGAGTTTCAAATCGCTGATCGCGTATAGCTCCTCTACGTTGTCCTGCTTGCCTAAGAAGAGTACATCGTCCCCTAAGCCAAGCTGTCTGACAAGCTGGCAGATGACAGTCATTTCCGGGCCGTCACCGACGAGAAGGAGCTTTGCTTTCATCCGCTTGACGATTCGGCTGAATACATGAATGACATCCTGCACGCGTTTGACTTGTCTGAAATTCGATACATGGATGATCACTTTTTCATCAGGCGAAATGCCGTACTGCTCTTTTAATGCATGATGATCGTGCTTTATGTAAACCCGCTCATCAACAAAATTGTAGATCGTTTCTATTTTCTTATCCGGTTTGATCAAATCATACGTCTGAGACGCAAGCGCGGATGATACAGCCGTCACGCGGTCCGACGATTCAATGGCGAATTTGATCAAGTCCTGTAATGACGGGTCATACCCGAGCACCGTAATATCGGTGCCATGAAGCGTGGTGACCGTTTTGATGTTTCCGCCCAGCATCTGCTTGGCTAAAAAAGCCGAAACCGCATGCGGGACAGCGTAGTGGGCATGCAAAATATCGAGCTGCTCCCGCTTGGCCACTTCCGCCATTTTGCTGGCCAATGCCAAATCATAAGGCGGATACTTAAACACGGCATATTGATTGACTTGCACCTCGTGAAAATAAATGTTGGAATATACTTTATTCAGTCTGTACGGGACACTTGACGTAATAAAATGAATTTCATGCCCTCTTTCCGCGAGCAGCTTGCCGAGTTCGGTCGCGATGATTCCCGATCCGCCGACACTCGGATAACACGTGATTCCGATTTTTAGTTTTTTCATCATCCGCCCCCAAATAAATCGTTGTTTAACACAAGCGTACGCTTCGAAAAAAATCCTTCCGCATAAGCGACGCCTGCTTCTTTTCCGAGAAGTTTTTCCCGCGCTTCAACAGTCTCGATATACCCGTTCGTCAGCGGCGTTTCCACCGATTGCCCAGACCGGGTAAACTGGCTCCTGTATGCTCTGAGACTCGCTATTTTCTTTTCCATCGTATCGGAAATATCGATTACAAATTCAGGTTTATGAAAGCCGTTTATCATATAGTAATACATATTTTGCACTTTATGAGCCGGCTGATTGTTTCCATCTTGATATTTATGTATTCCGGCGGAAAAAACCGCCTCTTCGACGATTTCCGCCGCGTGTCCGTGATCCGGGTGCCGATCTTTTTGATAAGGCACAAACACGAGCTTCGGCTTATACGCCCGAATGACGGTTACAGCTTCCCGGATCGCCTCCTCGTTCAAAAACAGGCCGCGGTCCGGGAGCGAGAGGGAGATGCGCGGGCTGACGCCTAAAATGTCCGCCGCCAGCGCCGCTTCGCTTTTTCTCGTTTCGACCGTTCCGTTCGATGACAGTTCAGCCCTTGTTAAATCGCAAATGCCGATCCGGAACCCTTTTTCCGCGTATTTCGCAATGGTTCCTCCCATGCCGATTTCCACATCATCGCTATGCGCGCCAAAAGCAAGTATATCAAGCATTACGATCCCCGCCGTGAACGAGATTTCTAAATTCAAAGGCGCCTTTTTCAAGCGAGCGGATCAAAATCTCCGCAGTCCCCATATTGGTCGCAAGCGGGATTGAGTAGACATCAGACAGGCGGATCAATGCGGAAACGTCAGGTTCATGCGGCTGAGCCGTCAGCGGATCTCTTAAAAAGATGACAAGGTCGATTTCGTTTTTCGCAATCAGCGCGCCAATCTGCTGATCTCCGCCGAGCGGCCCCGATTGGAAGCGGACGATGGACAGGCCGGTTGCTTCCATGATTTTCAATCCGGTCGTCCCCGTCGCAAACAGTTCGTGCTTTTTTAAAATGTTTTGATACGCCGTCACAAGCTGAATCATATCCTGTTTTTTACGGTCATGGGCGATTAAAGCGATTTTCAAAGCGATTTCCCCCTTTTGTCATTAATCGATGATATTTTCAAGGCCGTAGACAAGCTGATCGATTTTCATCACTTGTTCAACAGCCAGTTTCACACCTGACATGAAAGATGCACGGTTATATGAATCATGACGGATTTTCAGCGTTTGTCCGTCTCCGCCGAACAGCACTTCCTGATGGGCAATCAATCCCGGCAAGCGGACGCTGTGCAGGCGGATTCCGCTTTGTTCTGCTCCTCTTGCTCCCGGCAAAATCTCTTTTTCGTCAGGGTGCCCCTGCTGTTTTGCTTCCCGGACGGCCGAGATCATTTCCGCTGTTTTCAACGCTGTGCCGCTCGGGGCGTCAAGCTTTTGATCATGATGCTGTTCAATGATTTCCACATCGGTAAAATAGTTGGCCGCCATCTGCGAAAATTTCATCATCAGGACGGCTCCCAGCGCAAAGTTTGGCGCAATGATTGCGCCGATTCCTTTTTCGTCTGTGAGCTGCATCAGTTCATCGAGATCGCTTTCTGAGAATCCCGTCGTCCCGACAACCGGACGGACTCCGTGCTCCAAGGCGATTTTCGTATGTAATTTACCGATTTCAGGCGTTGTCAAATCAATCAGCACGTCCGGAGCCGTTTCTGAAAAGCATTCGTGTATGTCCGTATAAATCACCGCATTTGAGCGGCACTGCATAACTTCAGACAGCTTCTTCCCGTTATATGTACGGTCAATCGCCCCGACGAGTTCAAAGTGAGCGGTATCCTCGACAAGCTTGACCGCTTCCGTCCCCATTCTTCCGCGGGGGCCGGCTATGGCAATTTTGATCGTTTCTTTTGGCATGTGAATCTCCTCTACTTTCCTTCTTCTTTTCTTGTCCAGCGGTCTTTGTCACGGGTGTTGAATTTCTCCATGACCATATCATGCGCTTCATCTAATGATATATGAAGTGAATTGGCTAAACAAACTAAAACAAATAAAACGTCGCCGATTTCCTCTTCGATCTTTTTTTCGGCTTCGGTTTTTTTCTTCGGCTTTTCCCCGTAATGATGATTGATTTCCCGCGCCAGTTCGCCGAGTTCCTCCGTCAGCCTGGCCATCATCGCAAGCGGGCTGAAATAGCCTTCTTTAAATTGGCCGATATATTCATCAACCTCGCGCTGTATATCTTTCACCGTTTTTTCCTGAGTCATTTGGCAAAACCTCCTGTCATCTCTTACATGTTAGCGAATTCAAACAAGTTTGACAAATGTTTGAGACGGGTTTGCTGTTTTAGATGGGATACACTATAATATTAACGCCAGCTTATGGAAGGAAAGGGGATTTTTATGTTCGGAGAGATCAGAATGAAAAATGTTTTGTTTATCTTGGCGGGCGCCGCTGTCTTTTCGTTTGGACTTGTTCATTTTAATATGCAAAACAATTTGTCGGAAGGCGGTTTTACCGGAATCACCCTGCTCCTGTATTTCTTGTTTAAGATCGATCCTTCCATTTCCAATCTGGTATTAAACATTCCGGTCTTTATCATCGGCTGGAGGCTGCTCGGAAGAACGGTTTTTGCGTATTCGATCATCGGAACCGTCAGCCTGTCCGTGTTTTTATGGATTTTCCAGCGCTTCCAGATCCATATGCCGCTGAAGCACGATCTTGCGCTTGCAGCGCTGTTTGCCGGCGTTTTTATCGGCACCGGGCTCGGAATCATTTTTAGATACGGAGGTACGACAGGCGGCGTTGATATCATCGTCCGACTCGTCAACAAATATTTCCATACACCCATGGGCAAAGTCATGTTTGTATTTGACGCCTGCGTCATTACGCTTTCGCTTATTTTTTATCTTTCCTATAAAGAAGCGATGTACACTCTCGTCGCCGTATTTGTTGCCTCAAAAGTGATTGACTTCATGCAGGAAGGCGGGTACGCTGCAAAAGGAGCGACCATCATTTCCGAAAAAAACGAGCAGATCCAGCAAAAAATAATCGAAGAAATGGAACGCGGAGTCACGGTTTTAAAAGGCCAGGGGTCCTATACGAAAGCCGAGCGCGATGTGTTATATTGCGTCGTCCCGAAAAATGAAGTGGTCCTTTTAAAAAATGTGATCACATCCGTCGACCCCCATGCATTTGTTGCGGTAAGCGATGTTCACGATGTATTGGGTGAGGGATTTACGCTTGACGAAAACAAAAATCCCATTTCCCGCTGAACCATCAAACAAAAAGAAGCCTGCGGGCTGCAGAGCTTCTATTTCGGCCAATCCTTTTCCCTTTTTTTGCGCCTGTCCCCTTCGGCTTTATACTTCCTGAAACCGACGTATGTCAGCGTAGAAAGGATGATGCTTCCAGTTGTCAGGATGACCCACAACAAGGAGGGATCTGCGTCATCTTCCTCCACTTGATTAAATACGTCTTCCAAATCTTTTTCCAGCGCATTCAGCCTTTCGAGCTTGCTGCTTTCCGTCATTTGCTGAAAATCGCCGTGCTCGACGACATCGATATGGTTTGAGACGCTTTTAAGTTGTTTTGGCGGGACATCAATCGTTAAGCTTGGATAAATCGTATCATACAATGATAAGAAATGATTCCATTTTTCCTGAAACGTCATGCCGTCTTCCTTTTGAATACCGGCTTTCAGCGCTTGAAACGAATCCATGATCGGCTTTTTCAGCGAACTCCAAAGCGGGTCATGGTCGGACTCCAACGCATCCATCAGCATCCTGAACTGAGCCGCTGCTTTAAGCTTGTCTGTTTGCTCCGTCTCTTTGTCTTCAAGGCTTTTCAGCACATCATGATATGCCAGCGTAACCTGGCGGACCTCTGTTGCGGTCATCACACCTTCCGCTTCGCTTTTCTCCGCAGCCTTCAGCCTGTCTTCAAAATATTGGAGAATCTGGACAGCCTCTTCATATTGCGTCTGCCTTGTTAATTGGAATACGGTATCGGACAGTTCGTTCAATTCCTGCAATGCTTTCGGATCACCGCCCGCTTTCAAACCGCAGGCAGGAAAAACGAGCGCAATCAGCATGCAAAGGATCACCTTTCGTATCATTTACGGTCCCTCCCACTCCTTCTATTACAGCGTATGAAGAGAGGGACAAGGTTAGACCAAGATTGTTATCCAAAGCCTACAGCTTGAAAGCTTTCTTAGACAGGACAAGATAATACGCCAATCCGATCGAAGCGATGCTCATCCAAAACGTAAAATAGCCGATTTGCGGCATGTATTGATCAAGCATTGAATAATTCGGCATCATCTTAAACAGGTAATCGATCACATCATTATGGAGCGTCCAAACCGCAGCCGCCGCCAAGTGCCAAGCTTTAAACCGGTAATACGGCGAATACAAAATGCCTTGCACAGCCATGGCAAAATGCGATGCAATCAGCATATACCCCGTCCAATGAAGGCTTCCCGTCGTTACAAGCACGAGTATATTCATGACGACCGCCCACAGCCCGTATTTAACGAGCGTAACGAGAGCAAGCGCTTCAAACAGGGACGCATTCCTTTTTAAAAGAAAGCCCAAAAGGACAAATAAAAAAAACAAGGTGGCTGTCGGGCTGTCGGGAACAAAGATCAGAAACTTTGCCGGAGTGTCCACCAGCTGGGGAAGGTACCAATAATATCCGTAGACAGTGCCGAGAAAGTTGACGGCCAATAGCAGGACGAGTACTGATCTTTGCCCGAGCATGTAAAGAATCCATTTCACTTCTATCAACTCACAGTCTTTTAAAATAAAAAGGGCTGCCGCTTGGGTCCTCCGCCTGGAACACATGGGCGTGTTCACGCTCTCGGAGTATAGACCCGCTGCAATTTGAAGAGGCTGCCGAATTTTTTCGACAGCCTCGAACGCTGACCTAACGTCAGCTTCAGCTCTATCATGAGTATATCTTTCCTTTTGAATCTTGACAACATTTACTTTGCAGTCGTTTCAGATATGAATTTGGACAGCTCTTTCAGCTGCTTATCATTACCCTTAAACACGCCGGCCGGCATTTGCCCCTTGCCTTCCTTGGCGATTTTCGCAATCTCTTCAGGAGATAAACCGTTGTCAACGAGAGACGGTCCGGCTGCCCCGCCCTGCATGTTATCGCCGTGGCAAGAAATACAGCCTTGTTCCTGGTAGACCTTGTAGCCCGCAGCGCTCTTGTCAATGTCAGCCTCTTCTTTGATTTTCCCTTGTTCTTCGGCAGCGGCCCAATCGTGTGTGACGACGGACTGCCATGTCAAGAAAACCGTGGCTGACAGCGCCAAAAGCATCAGCCCGACAGCAACGGGACGCTTAAACGGTCTTCTGTCAGGCCCCCTGTCGATAAACGGTGCCAGCAGAAGCGCCCCGAACGCAATCGCCGGTATGACGATTGCTCCGACCACCGTATACGGCCCGGCGGCATATTCGTATTTAAGCAATTGGTACAAAAATAGAAAGTACCAGTCCGGTAAAGGTATGTAACCGGTATCCGTCGGATCGGCCATCCGTTCAAGAGGAGGCTCATGAACGACGGTCAATACGAGAAAACCGATCAGAAAAACCGCTCCTACAAGCCACTCTTTAAGCAAAAAGTTCGGCCAGAACGCTTCCGTTTTCCCCGGAAATTCCGAATAATCTTTTGGAATATTCGGTTTTCTTTCCGCCGGTATTCTCGAATCTCCGACAAACTTCATTCCTTTTCCCCTTTTCATGCCATCCCCTCCTTCTTTCTTTTCATCACTCGTTTACAGCGGCCCGGAAATTCCTTGCTTGCGAATCATGATAAAGTGTGCAGCCATAAGCGCAAAGAGAGCGGCTGGCAGGAAAAAGACGTGTATGGCAAAAAATCGCGTCAACGTCTGGGCGCCGACGATATCCGGATGACCGGCGAGCAGCGTTTTGATTTCCGGCCCGATCAGCGGCGTCGCCTCCGCGATCTGCAGACCTACTTTTGTCGCAAACAGAGCCTTCATATCCCATGGCAGCAGGTAGCCTGTAAAACCTAAGCCGAGCATGACAAAGAAAATGAGCACGCCGACGATCCAGTTCAGCTCCCTGGGCTTTTTATACGCCCCCTGAAAGAAAACCCTCAGCGTATGAAGAAACATCATGACGATGACCAGGCTTGCCCCCCAGTGGTGCATTCCCCGTACAATTTGTCCGAAAGCTACTTCATTTTGCAAATAGTAAACCGATTCCCAGGCATTTTTTATGTCCGGGACATAATACATCGTTAAAAACATGCCGGAAAGCACCTGAATGACCGTTACAAAAAACGTCAATCCCCCAAAGCAATAGACGAATGCTGAAAAATGGTGCGCCGGATTGACGTGTTCAGGAACTTCGTGATCGGCAATATCTCTCCAGAGCGGTGTGATATCAAGCCTTTCATCCACCCAGTCATAAATTTTGTTTAGCATGATCACCCATCCTTCCTCGGCTTGGCTTTCCCTAAGTAAAGATAGCCGTTTTTAACCTCTTGCTCATATCGGTCTAAAGGAGCAAGCGGCGGAGTTCCGGGTACATTGGTACCATCCTTTTCATAAAGTCCGTAATGGCACGGACAAAAAAACTTGTTCGGATTTTTTGGATCGCTGTTCCAGTTGACCGTGCACCCCAAATGCTTACAAACCGGTGATAAAGCTATGATTTCTCCCCCATGTTTGAAAACCCACGCCGACCGCGATTCTTCAGATTCGTACCAGGCATCCACTTGTTTGATCTTGAAGTCGAAGCGCTGCGGTTCGTTTGTCAGCTCGTCAACGCTTACAACCTGAACCATGTCCTGATCCTCAGTCGGTCTTAAAACCGGATCGAGCGCGAAGCGAACCATAGGCATGAGCATTCCCGCCGCCATAAAACCGCCGACCCCGGTCAGCGTGTAGTTTAAAAATTGACGTCTGGATACCCGATGTCTGTTTTCGCTCATCTTCATATCCCCCCTCAAGTCCCCAGCTACAATATAACTGAAATAGAAAAATATTCAATGAAACTAGGACACCCTCATAATATATCAATCTTTTAGGAAGGTCAACATTCCCAAAATAACTAATCTGAGGAAATGTAAGTGTTTTTATCAAGAGTTCCAATATTGTAACAAAATGTTCAATATTTGCTCAATTTGGTCATCAAGAACCTTTTGTTTCAGCGAGTCTTTCATATGTTCAAGGGGCACAGCCGGAATCCAGAGCAGCCTTTGCTCATCGCTGAGCGCATGCTTCCAGCGCTCGTCAGCCGTCAGAAAAATGGTGTGCCGAAAGTGCTTTTCGGCCATTTCTTTCAGATCGCCAAGATCCCGTGCCGATTTTTCATCAGCCTGCAAATATGTATAAGGCGGAAACAGATAGATGCGGCCCTTCAGCTGCCTCTCAAGCTCCTCAGCGAGCATCGATGTAAATTCCCCTTTTGAGACGGCTGATTTAAACTGCTCCCCTAGATCGACCGAAATCAGCGGAATGACCGCGGTATCGATGTACTCCTTGGCGTTCAGATAAACATCTGCATCATGTGCATTCCATTTCACTCGGGATATCCTCCTTTTATGACAGCGCTTCCCTCGCTAAACAAGCCTTGCGTTGGCAAGGCTTGTTAGCGGCGGGGCTATTGCAGCTGGCTCAGTTGTTTTGCTAATTTTTCGAAGCTCTCTTTATCTTGGCGGTCAAGCGCTTCGTCTATTTCCCGCAGCAGTTTTTGTCTCTGAAAAGTCGAAATGGAGTGCTCCAAAATCTGCTCGGCGACTATTTTATCTTTTTCATTTTCGTATAGGTCTTTCGGAATATGAGGGTTGGCCTCCAGTACGGCCGCGTATTCCGGCGAATTATAGGCTGAGCGGAAATTCAGCTGGATGAACAGATCCTGCTGCTTATTCAGCCGGATATCGTGAAACGATTTCTCTGCATCTGTCGTCATGACGTTTTCTTTATAAAAACGAAAAGGCACTTCTTCGACGCAGTGGGTGGACATGATAATGCCTCTCGGGCAAAATTCGGCCTGCTCGACAAAATGTACTTTCTCCATTAACGAGTCATGGCTCATTAAATAATTCAGAATCCATACACACTCTCTTCGTTTGAGCTGATAGTGGTTTAAAAACCAGCGGATAAAATCTTTTTTTTCATTGACAGAAACAGGGGTCTGCATGTTATTCCCTCCTCTATCGCATCTTGTGTACTACTTTATTAATTCCACACAAACCGATCATATCCTGCTTATTCAAAGGAATTTTCATCTTCGATTCTGAAAATCATCTCATGGACTTCCTCATTTGCGGGATCGAGTGCAACGATTTTTTTCAAAAGCGGCAATGCTTCCTTCCGCTTTCCTTCTTCAAGCAAAAATACCGCGTACTCATACAGAAAATCTCCATCTTCCCGATAATTCGAAAATGCGGCTTCGAATTCCCGGCCCGCCTTTTCGTATTCTTCGATTCCAGCGTACGCCGATGCAAGAAACCAGGTGAATTTTGGGTCATCTTCACCATATTTGCGAACGTCTTCTACGAGATCAATGATACTCTCAAAGTCTTCTTCTTCAAGATAAAGGGCAAGAAGGGTGTGAACGGCTTCGATATATCCAGGGTCAAGGGCGAGCGCTTCCTGAAGCAGGTCTTTCGCATCAGCCGGCCTTTTCGTTTTTAACGCTGCTTTTGCTGCAGAAAGATACAGCTCTTTGTTGAACTCATCTACGCGGATTCCTTCTTTCGCTGTTTCAAACGCCTCTTCATAAAGCCCTTCTTCTTCATAGCTGTTGGCCAAAGGCTTGTAGAGCGAGGAATAGGCCGGATCCAGCTCTTTAAGCTCTGTCAATTGTTTGATCGCAGTTTTAGGGTACCCCGCTTTTAAAGCGGTAAAACCGTAACCAAACAATGTATTCGGTTCCGGATTCTCCCGGACGGCTTTTTCATACCATTCCAGCGCTTCTTCAAATTCTCCTGACGAGCTTAATGACTCAGCGAGCCTCTGGTAAACGCCGACTCCTCCGATAACCGCCTTTTCACCGGCTGCTTTTTTGTATTGCGCAACCGCTTTTTTGTAGGCTCCCTGAGCGAAATACAGCTCTCCCAAAGCAAAATCGATCACCGGCTCATCAGGCAGGATGGATTTCGCTTTCAACAGCTTCTGTTCGCTGACTTCAAACAGCCCCTGCATCTGATACAGGTCAGCCATCAAAAGCAGGCTTTCCGCGTATGCCTGATCTGTTTCAGGAATCGTCTCCAGTACACGGAGCGCTTCCTCTTCCTGATCGGTTTCGATGAGGAGCTCGGCATAAAAACAGGTCAGCTCAGATTCTTCCGGGTACAGTTCGTGCAAATCGCTGACGATGGCAATGGCCTTGTCGACGATTCCCCATTCGTAATACAGCTGGGCAATAGTCGCTTTGTCTTCGTCGTGAAGGGCAGGCGTGATTTCGGCAAGTTTTTTCAATCCGCTTTCCGTTTGGCCTGCTTCAACTAATTTTATGGCTTCTTGGATCGAAGTATTCAAATCTAAACGTCCCTTTCTTTCGTCAAATCATCACCGGCGTTTTGCTCCGGCAAAACTGCTTGAGTTAGTTATTATCATAATTCACCCGGGCAGCTTCGGCAAATATGTTGCTCTTCTTTATCCCGTTCCCGGAAATATTCTTTAAGACAAGCTATGCAGCAAGCCTTCGTTTTATGTTCGCGGCCTTTTTTGAAAGGCGAAAAAGCCTGAAGCACAGAAGGCTTCAAGCTTTTTTGGCCAGCTTTTCAATATGTTCAAAAAACGTCGGATATGAGACGCTTACGGCTTCCGGACGGGCAATATCGATCGGATTTTCGCAGATGCACGCGGCAATCCCGAGCATCATCCCGATGCGGTGGTCGCCGTGGCTGGATACTTGCGCACCTCCGGTCAAAGGCGTTTTTCCGTAAATCTTCATCCCGTCTTCCGTCGGCTCGATACGCGCACCGAGTTTATTTAGTTCCGATGCCACGGTATCGATGCGGTTCGTTTCCTTCACTTTGAGCTCTGCGGCATCTTTTATCACCGTCGTGCCTTCAGCCTGTGTCGCGAGAAGGGCGATGATCGGAATTTCATCGATGAGGCGCGGAATCAGATCCCCCGAAATTTCGGTCGCCTTCAAGGATGCGGCCTTGATTTTCAAGTCGCCGTACGGCTCTCCGCTTCCGGTGTCCTTTGCTTCGATTTCAAGATCTGCGCCCATTTTTTCAAGAACATCGATGATTCCCGTCCTGGTCGGATTTAAACCGACATTTTTCAGAACGATTTCGCTGTCCGGCACAAGGGAGCCGGCTGCAAGGAAAAATGCGGCTGAAGAAATATCCCCGGGGACAAATACATCCGTTCCTTTTAACGTCTGTCCCCCGGCAATCGAAACGGATGTATCGCTTTCCTCAAGCTTCACGCCAAACATTGAGAGCATCCGTTCCGTATGGTCCCTCGATTTATGGGGCTCTGTCACGGTCGTTGTCCCGTCGGCCTGAAGACCGGCAAGGAGAACGGCCGACTTGATTTGCGCGCTGGCAACAGGCGATTGGAAATCGATCGCGGCAAGGTTTCCGCCGCGGACAGATAGCGGCGTATACTCTCCACCGGCACGGCCGTCAATTTTCGCCCCCATTTGCCGAAGCGGATCGGTTACGCGCTTCATCGGCCGTTTGGCAATGCTGTCGTCCCCCGCTACTGTGCTGTGGAACGGCCGTCCCGCCAAAATGCCGAGCATCAGCCTGATCGTCGTTCCGGAATTTCCGACATCGAGGAGTTCGCCCGGCTCAGACAGCCGATCTAAGCCTTTGCCGTATACCGTAACATCGCTGTTGTTCCGTTCGATTTCAACGCCCATTTTTTTGAAGCAGTCGATCGTGCTTAAGCAGTCTGCCCCCGGCAGAAAGTTTTGGATAACCGTTTTTCCTTCCGCAATGGCGCCGAACATGACCGATCTGTGGGAGATCGATTTGTCGCCCGGAATATGGAGCTCTCCTTTTAATGAACTGACTTTTCCTCTTTTCATGCTTCCACCTCAATCAGCGTAAAATGTCTCATATTTCGCGCGGGTTTGAATGCATTTTTCAGCGCGTTTGCGATCTTGGTCAGATTGAAAACTGATTCTGAGAACACCGTTTATCTCTTCCCGCGTTTCGATAATCCGGATGTTCGTGATGCTGATTTGCTCGTCGGCGAGAATCGCCGTAATTTCAGAGATGACCCCCGGATGGTCAGGGACATCGACATAAAGATCGTAAAAAGAAGGAATCGCGCCTTTCTGCCGTAAAGGAAGGCCATCGCGGTATTCCTTTGCCTGCCGAAAAAATTCAAACAGCCCGTCTGCATCTTCATTTTCAACAAAAGTCCGGATCCTGTCCAGCTCAAGTTTCCATTCGTCAAACCGTTCTAAAATTTTATCTTTATTGTGCAAAAGAATATCCCGCCACATCGCCGGACTGCTTGAAGCAATCCTCGTTATATCGCGGAATCCTCCAGCGGCAAATCGCTTGACGAGCGGATACTGGTCCTCAAATTTAACCGTCTGGTGCACGAGGCTGGCTGCCACGATGTGGGGAAAATGGCTGATCACGCTTGTGACGGCATCATGCTCCTCGGGAGACATTTCCACAAACTTTGCATTCGTCCCTTTCAGAAGTTCTTTCAAAGAGCAGACCGATTCTTTTTTAGCGGAACGGGCCGGGGTCAAAATATAGAATGCATTTTCGAATAATAGCTCTTTGGCGGCTGCCACGCCTGATTTGTGAGAGCCTGCCATCGGATGTCCGCCGATAAATTCATACTCTTTCGGCAGCACGTTTTCCGCGTGGGCGACAACCTTTTGTTTTGTGCTGCCCACGTCGGTTATTAACAGTTTTTTCTTCATGCCGGATGCGGCCAGCTCGTCAAGCATATGAAGCGTCTGCTCTACAGGAGCCGCCAAAAAGACCGTCGACGCTTTTTGAATGCCTTCCGAAAACGAAGCAGCAGGCTCGTCAATCACGCCGAGCTTCTGTGCAGCATTCACCTGCTCTCTGGACACATCAAACCCGATGATTCGTTTTCCGGGATGCTCTTTTTTGATGGCGAGCGCAATGGAACCGCCGATCAAGCCTAATCCGGCCAATAATATCGTTTCATTCGGTTGAGTCATCTTTATCACCTGGTTCAATAGACTAAAGAGGTGATGCAGCATCACCCCTTACAATATACCGGCCAATGTTTTCAAAAACCCTTCGTTCTGCTCTTTTGTGCCGACGGAGACTCTTAAATGCCCCGGAAAACCGAGCGCATTTCCCGATCTCGTGATATAGCCCTTTTCGAGCAATGCCTGAAACAGTTCGTCTGCATCCCGTTTCAGATCGATCAGCACAAAGTTGGTCTGGGAAGGATAATAATCGAGCCCGTGCTCATTACAGAAATCGTAGTACTGCTTAAGCCCTTCTCTGTTTTTTCTGACGCATTCTTCGATAAACGCCTGATCGCCAAGCGCGGCAAGTGCGGCAGCCTGGCCGAGCCGGTTCGTGTTAAACGGCTGTCTCGCCGGCTCGATGGAGCGTACCAGCTCTTCTGAAGCGATACCGTAGCCGACCCTTAAGGCGGCCAGGCCGTACGCTTTTGAAAACGTTCTGAGGATCATCAGGTTCGGGAAGCGCGTCAAAAGCGGGATCGTTTCAGGATAGTCTTCCGCGGTTACATATTCATAGTAAGCTTCATCGACAACGACGAGGGCGTGCTCAGGAACCTTCTCAAGAAAACCGATCAGTTTCTGCTCCGGTTCGTATGTTCCTGTCGGGTTATTCGGACTGCAAACCCAGACGATTTTCGTCTTGTCATCGATCGCCTCAAGCATGGCATCGAGATCATGGCAGCCGTCTTCAAGCAGGTCCACCTCCCGCACTTGGGCACCTTCGATAACGGCATTGTGCTTGTATTGGGAAAACGTCGGGTTCGCCATCACCGTGTTTGTGCCGGCGTCCAACAAAGAACGGGAAAGGATTTGAATGACTTCATCCGTGCCGTTTCCTAAGATGATGTTTGTCTCGCTTACGCCAAGGTGCCCTGCAAGCTTTGTCCGCAAGGCCGCACTGTAGCCGTCGGGATAAAGGGCCATTTGCTGAACCTCAGTCTGGAGAGCATCTTTGGCCGCTTCTGAACAGCCGAACGGATTTTCGTTTGAAGCAAGCTTTACGACTTGATCGAGATTGTATTCCTTTTTGACCTCTTCAATCGGCTTGCCTGGCTGATAAGGTTTTAACTGTTTTAACTGTTCTTTGATTTGCAAAATTCTGTCACCTCATTTAACCATGTACGATACGCTGAATGTTTTAGCGTATTCTTCAAATGTTTGCAAGGCTTGCTCTCTTGTCTCCGGACTTATGAGATCGTCTTTCAGCTCCTCGATCTTTCTGACAAGAGCGCTTCCTACGACAACGCCGTCCGCCAGTTCATTCATCAGCTCCACTTGTTCGGAGCCGGAAATCCCGAAGCCGACAGCAACAGGAACGGAACTCATCCCTTTTACAGACCGGACAAATGAAGAAACAGAATCATCGAATCCATCGCGAACACCCGTAACGCCGAGCGAAGATACGCAATACACAAACCCTTCCGCCTGCTGTGTAATTTTTTGGATCCGGCTTTCGCTTGTCGGTGCAACAAGAGAAATATACGTGATTCCCTGCTTTTTGCATTGCTGCTGCAAATACACGCTTTCTTCAAAAGGAAGATCCGGAACGAGAAGTCCGTCAATTTCATTTTGTCGCAGTAAAGCGAAAAAGTGATCTGTATCTAATTGTAACACAGGATTGTAATACGTAAAGAGAATTATCGGGATATCCACGCCGTTTTTTTTCATTTTTCCGCCAAGCCTGATCGCTTCAACGATGTTCATGTTATTGTCTAGCGCCCGTTTTGAGGCCCTCTGAATCACGGGGCCGTCAGCCAGCGGATCAGAGTACGGTACGCCGAGTTCAAGAGCCGAGGCGCCCGCCGCCTGAAGGGATTTTGCCAGTTCGACCGTTACCTCCGGCAGCGGGTCGCCCGCTGTAATAAATGGGACAAACAGCTTATCGGACTTTTTCAGATTGAACATCTTCATTCACCTCTTCTTCCATCACCTTCATCAAGGTATGGACATCTTTGTCTCCCCTGCCTGAAAGGCATACCAGAATGCTTTCCTCTTGTTTCATGTGTTTTGCAATGTCAAACGCTTTCGCCAACGCATGGGCCGATTCAATCGCAGGTAAAATCCCTTCTGTCTCCGCAAGACGTTTTAAAGCCGCTACGGCTTCACCGTCTGTCACCGATTCGTACCGGACGCGGCCGATCTGGTGGAGATGGGCGTGTTCAGGCCCGACTCCGGGATAATCGAGACCGGCGGAAATGGAATACGGCTCGATGATCTGCCCGTACTCATCTTGCAGCAAATACGTCAAAGAACCGTGGATGACGCCTTTCGTTCCTTTTGTGATGGTTGCCGCGTGAAGCGGGGTTTCGGTGCCTTTTCCCGCAGCCTCAACGCCGATCAGCTCAACGGGTTCTTCGATGAATGAACTGAACATCCCGATCGCATTGCTGCCCCCTCCGACACAGGCAATGACCTTGTCCGGAAGCTTTTGTTCGGCTTCGTAAAACTGCGCTTTCGCCTCATCGCCGATGATTCGCTGAAACTCCCGGACGATATAAGGGTATGGATGCGGTCCGACAACCGACCCGATCATGTAGAAATGATCCCGGCAGTACTGAACCCAGTATCGGATCGCCTCGTTTGTCGCGTCTTTCAATGTTCCGTTTCCGCTGGAGACCGGCACGACTTCAGCCCCTAAAAGCTTCATCCGAAAAACGTTCAACGACTGCCTTGCAACATCTTCCTCACCCATAAAAACAATGCATGACATGCCGAACTTTGCAGCGACGGTCGCCGCAGCGACACCGTGCTGGCCTGCGCCTGTTTCGGCGATGAGCTTTGTTTTGCCCATTTTCGCAGCAAGCAGCGCCTGACCGAGAGCGTTGTTGATTTTATGTGCGCCTGTATGGTTTAAATCTTCACGCTTTAAATAAATTTTTGCTCCGCCCAACTGCTTTGTCAGCTGATCGGCTAACGTGAGGGCGGTCGGTCGTCCTGAATATTCAACTAACAGTTTTTTATATTCCTCTTGAAATGCAGGGTCATTCTTTAGACCCAGAAACGCTTTTTCGATTTCCTCCAACGGCTGCATCAATGTCTCCGGGACGAATTTCCCTCCAAAGTCGCCAAATCTGCCTTGTTCATTCGGATATGAATACATGATTGAACATCCTTTCTTCTAGAAGGTTGATCAGCTTCTCGCTTTTTTGACCTTTTTCTTCGATTCCGCTTGCCAGATCGATTCCCGGAGGCTTCTGATCCAAAAGCGCTCCTATGCTGTCCGGATTGACGCCTCCCGCGATAAACAACCGCTTTCCATCTTTGGCCGCAGCTTCAATGTACATCGGCACGCTTTCCCATGAAAACGAAATGCCTGTTCCTCCCCTCATCCCTTTTACAGAAGAGTCGATCACAAACCCGTCTGCATACGGGATGAATGCTTTCAGTTTTTCAACGGTTCCGCTTCCGTGGTGAAACGCCTTCCAAACCTCACAGTCCGTCATCGTTTTCAGCCGTATGATGTCTTCTATCGTTTCGTCGCCGTGAAGCTGGATTACGTCTAAAGGTACGTCTCCGGCAATCTCAATGATGCGGCCGGTATCTTCGTTGACAAAAACGCCGACAAGCTTTTTCGCCAAAGGTCCGATCTGCCTGCACCAGCTTTTCACATCAGAAGGGTCAACCGCCCGCCTGCTTTCGGCGAAAATAAATCCGAGGTAGTCCGCTTTTGAGCCGGCCGTCGCCTTCAAATCTTCGAAAGAATGAATCCCGCAATATTTCAAGCTTGGTTTATTCATCACCCGTTTCTCCAAACAGCGCATGAATGGCTTTTTGCTGCGACGCTTCCCTCATTAACGATTCCCCGACGAGGACGGCCCGTGCTCCGCACTTTTTCACAAAACACAAGTCTTCTTTTTTGCCGATCCCGCTCTCGCTGACAAGAACGGTGCCGTCAGGAATCATTCGTGCAATCCGCTCCGTCTGGCTGACGGAAGTTTCAAAGGTTTTCAGATTTCTATTGTTCACACCGATAATCTCCGGCGTAAAAATGTTCAAGATCCCTTCCAGCGTTTTTTCTTCATGAACCTCAACGAGTGCATCCATGCCTTTTTCGGCGGCTTCTGTATACAGTTCGTAAAGCTTTTGCGGCTCGAGCGCCTCGCCGATCAAAAGGATCGCATCCGCTCCGATGCGGTTCGATTCTTCGACCTGTAAGGAGTCGATGATGAAATCCTTCCGCAGCACGGGAATCGATACTTCGCGTTTGATCGATGACAAATATTCATTTTTGCCTTGAAAAAACGGTTCATCTGTCAGGACGGACAAACAATCTGCGTTTGCCCGTTCGTACGCTTTTGCGATTTCTTCAGGCTGAAAATCGGCTTTTATCACCCCTTTTGACGGGGAGGCTTTTTTCACCTCGGCAATCAAAGCCACAAAGCGATTCGGCGACAGAAGGGCCTTCTTAAATGAGCGCTTCACGAGCTTTACATCTTCCGGCAGCACCATCTTCGACACGTATTCCCGCTTTTTTTCAATGATTCGATTCAGCATACATCTCTTCCTCTTTCTGTTTTAATCGTTTCAGCTGTTTGAGCGCTTTGCCGCTTTTAATCGTCTCCAGCGCGGCTGAAACGCCTTCTTTCAGCCCGCCGGCCTGACCCGCGACATACAATGCGGCGCCTGCATTCAAAGCGGCGATGTGAAGCGCGGATTCAGAACTGTTGTTTTGCAAAATGTCTAAGATGAGGCGGCCGCTTTCCTCAGGGGTACCCACCTGAATGTCGCTGAGCCTGCCAAGCGGCAGTCCGGCGTCAGCCGGCTCAACAGTATATTCAAACCGTTTTCCGCCTTTCAGTTCGATGACGTCTGTCGGTGATGTGATCGACAGCTCGTCGAGTCCGTCGCGGCTTGACACAAATAAAACATGCTCCGGTTCAAAGGCTTCCAATGCTCCAGCCATCAGCCTCGCCTTTTCGATGGAGTATACGCCGATCACCTGGCGTTTGGCTTTCATCGGATTGCTGAGCGGACCGAGCAGATTAAATACGGTTCGAAACGCGAGGTCTTTTCTAACGCCCGCAACATGCTTCATTGAAGAATGATAGGCCGGCGCGTATAAAAAGCCCATATTCCGACGTTCAATGCTCCGTTTTGTTTCCTCAGGCGTCGTCTGGATCGATATCCCGAGATATTCGAGAACGTCTGCACTTCCGCTTTTGGAGGACACCGAGCGGTTGCCATGCTTGGCGATTTTGGCACCGGCCGATGAAGCGATGATGGCGGCCGCCGTCGAAATATTGAACGTGGAAACGCCGTCTCCCCCCGTACCGCACGTATCGACGACATCTTCCGGGCCGTCTATTGCCAAAGCCTTCTCCCGCATCGCTCTGACAAAGCCGGTCACCTCATCAACCGTTTCTCCCCGGTAAGCAAGAACGGAGAGAAACCCGCCGATTTCAGCAGCGCTCATGGAGCCGGTCATCATCAAATGCATGATTTCGTTCGCCTCGGCTTCGCTCAGCGTCTCCCCGTTAACGCATGATTTCAGCAGTGCGTTCATGACCGTCCTCCTCCTTTTCACAAAACACGTCTTCAGCGATTTGGATCGTTTTCAGCAGCGCCCCCGCTTTATTGCACGTCTCTTCCCATTCCATTTCAGGCGCGGAGTCGGCCACGATTCCGGCGCCGGCTTGAATCGATGCAACGCCGTCCTTGACGCTCATCGTCCGGATCGTAATGCAGGAATCGATATTCCCGTCAAACCCGATGTAAGCGATGCAGCCCCCGTACGTTTCCCGCGGTTCAGGCTCAATCTCATTCAAAAGCTGCATCGCCCTGATTTTGGGAGCCCCCGTCAAAGTGCCGGCCGGAAAGGCGCTCATCAAAGCATCGACCGGGTGAACGCCTGCTTTTAAAGTGCCGGTCACGACTGAAATAATATGCATCACGTGTGAAAACGACACGATCTTTGTAAACTCCGGCACGTTTACGGACCCGTATTCGGCCACCCTGCCGATGTCGTTTCTCGCCAAATCGACAAGCATATAGTGCTCCGCCTTTTCCTTTTCGTCAGCCAGAAGCTCTTTTTCGAGTCGTTCATCTTCAGCCTTGTCAATTCCCCTTTTTCTCGTCCCGGCAATCGGATGAATTTCAAGGTGTCCGTTCTGCACATGGATCAGACGTTCCGGCGAGCTTCCGACAAGCTCGCGGTCAGGCAGCTTAATATAGTACATGTAAGGCGATGGATTGATCAGCCTCAGCACCCTGTATAATTCAAAGGAACCGACTTTCACAGGTATATCAAACCTTTGGGAAAGAACTCCCTGAAAGATATCACCCGCTTTAATGTATTCTTTCAGGCGTTCAACATCGCGCATGAATTGCTGCTTCTCGTACGTTGACCGGACATGGTCAAAGCTTGGTGCGCCGTGCCGTTCCTGCGGGAGAAAAAGCTCCTTCGCCGCTTTACGGTCCTTCAGCCTGCGTATTAGCTCTTTCAAATCTTCTTTGGCGGCATGATAGGCTTCCGCTTTTTCGTTCTCCGATTCTCCGCCGTTCAGCGTGACGTAATGAATAAAGTGGAGTTTTTTGAGTTCGTGGTCGTAGGCGATCATCGTCCGGCAGACGAACAGCTGGCATTTGGCCATGTCCGTTACCCGTTGATGTCCGGCGATGGCCGGCTCAATAAGCGGCATTACATCATAGCTTAAATATCCAACGGCTCCCCCTGAAAACGGAATATCAAGCTTCGGCGCCTTAATTGCGCATGTATCCGACATCCATACAAGCACTTCCTTCAGCTCTGGCGCCGTATAAAGCTTCTTCATTTCGCTATCCGCAGCGTGGAACCTGCCGTTTTCCTCTTTGATGGTCAAAAACGGATCGAGTCCGATGAAGGAATATCTGGACCATGAGGATGATTCGTCCTCGCTTTCGAGCAAATAGACAATGTCGTCTTTCAGCTTTTCAACCATTTGAATGGGCGTCAGCGTATCGACGGAAAAACTTTCGATAATAGGAATGGTTTTAAAACGCACAGCATCTTTCATGAAAGCGGAAAAATCGTTTTGAATACTCAAAGTTCTCACTCCTTTTCAAGAGGAGAATGAGGTAGGCACAGAGAGGCAAAAATATGTTGCGGAAAATAAACAAACCCAAAAGAACAAACGTCTTTTGGGTAGGATTTAAAAACGTATGGTCTCGGCTCATCTACACTCATTCTCAACTACCCTAATCTCAAACTAAGCTCTCATAGTAAAACCCATATACACACTCCTGTGTATTTCTAAGGTTTCTACAATTGTATTACAATTCAGTCTTTTTTGTCAATGATAAATCAGGCCTCAACGAGACGGCATTTTCCAAATATATGTGGCGGACTTCATCTTGCCGCTTTTCGGTCTGCACGGTCATCATGATCCTGATGCATTTCTTAAGGCCGTGTTCAACGTCCATTTCCTGCATGCACATAACCGGCACATGCTGCCAGCCGTCAAACGTTCTGACGACTTTTGCAGGAAAAGCGGCATGAATATCTGAAGTGGCGGATATGAGGATTTGGACCACCTGCTCGGGTTTGATATCGTTTTCTGTAATCATTTTCCCGATCAGCTGTGTCGTCTTCGCTGTAATATCCTTATCTGTGTCCTGTTCCACTGTAGTTGCTCCCCGAATACCGCGAATCATCATTCGTCTCCCTCCAATCTCCACATATTCAGCCATCGTTCGATCTCTTCTGCTTGAAAGGAGTGCAGGCGTACGCTGCCTATCCGGTCAAGCAGGACGAACTGGATGATTCCGCCGCGCGTTTTTTTATCGTTCATCATCCGGCTGATGAGCGCTTCTGTTGAAATGTCATGTTTCAACTGCCCGGGATAGCCCAGATTTTTCAGCCATCTCGCCATCCGCTTGCGGTCAATAGGGCAATTCAGAACGTTTTCGCTGACAAACAAGGCAAACTGCATCCCAAGCGCAACAGCGTCGCCATGGGTGATCTCTCCATAGCCGTACTCGGCTTCAACGGCATGGCCCAGCGTGTGCCCAAAGTTTAAAAACGCTCTGATCCCCTGCTCCCGTTCGTCGTTTGAGACGATTGCCGCTTTAATCGAAATGCCTTTATACACCATGTCATTCAGCTGTTCATTTGTGATCTCTTCTATCGAGTTGATGTCGAGAAGATCGTTTAAAAACGCTTCATCATGGATAAAGGCGTGTTTAATGACTTCTGCGAGCCCTGACCTCATTTCCTTTTCAGGCAGGGTCCGAAGGCATTCCGTATCGTAAATGACCGCTTTAGGCTGATGAAAAGAGCCGATTAAATTTTTGCCGAGCGGGTGGTTGATCGCGACCTTTCCGCCGACTGCGCTGTCGTGGGAAAGCAGAGTCGTCGGAAACTGAACATAGTCGATGCCCCGCATAAAAGTCGATGCCACAAAACCCGCAAGATCGCCGACGACGCCTCCGCCAAGGGCGAGAATGCAGGAAGAACGGTCAAGATGAAACTCGATCGCTTCGGTCTGCAGCTTCATGAACATGTCAATCGACTTGGCTTGCTCTCCGCTCGGAACGGCAACCTTTTTGACGGGCCATTTGCTTTGGAGAAGGCGGAACAGCTCTTCTCCATACCGTTTATCAACTTCTTCGTCGGTAATCAGAAAAAGCTTTGTCATCGGAAGGTTTAAGGATGACAGAAGCTCATCCGCGTGTTTCCTGATGCCTCCTCCGATAAAAACCGGGTAAGACAGAGAAGCGGTTTCGATTTGCAATGTTTTCATTAAAACTCCCTCGCAAGCTTTCTCATCTTTTCAACGTTCTCAGCGATGCAGTCCATTTGGTCGACTCCAAATTGCTCGACGATTGCATTGGCGATTTCCCAGGCGACGACTGCTTCCGCCACGACGCTCGCAGCCGGAACGGCGCATGAGTCAGAACGTTCGATGCTGGCGCTGAACGGCTCTTTCGTTTCAATATCGACGCTTTTCAGCGGCTTGTATAACGTCGGAATCGGCTTCATGACGCCTCTGACGACAATCGGCATCCCCGTCGTCATTCCGCCTTCAAGACCGCCGAGGCGGTTCGTTGCGCGCGTATACCCTTTTTCTTCATCCCAAATGATTTCGTCATGGACTTCGCTTCCGTTCTTTCTGGCAGCTTCAAAGCCGATGCCGAATTCGACGCCTTTAAAAGCATTGATGCTCAAAACGGCAGCTGCCAGCTTGCTGTCAAGCTTGCGGTCGTAATGAACATAGCTGCCGACTCCGACCGGAACCCCTTCGACGATGACTTCGACGATTCCGCCGATGGAATCTCCGTTAGCTTTCGCTTCATCGATCGCGGCCATCATTTTTGTGCCTGCCTCATCGTCATAGCATCTGACAGGAGACTCCTCCGTCACTTTTTTCAAGTCTTCGATTGATTTGTAATTGGTCTTTTCAGCCTTTATTCCGCCAATTTCCAGAACGTGACCGGCCACTTGAATGCCAAGCTGCGACAAAATCTTTTTCGCGACGGCTCCGGCCGCCACCCGGACGGTCGTTTCCCTGGCAGAAGAACGCTCAAGCACATTGCGCATGTCCCTGTGGCCGTATTTAATCGCGCCGTTCAAATCGGCGTGACCCGGTCTCGGCCTTGAAATCTGACGCTTCATTTCGCTTTCTTCTTCCTCTGAAATCGGCTCTGAGCCCATGATTTTCGTCCAGTGGGTCCAGTCCTTGTTTTCCACAACAAGGGCGATCGGAGATCCAAGCGTACGGCCGTGCCTTACTCCGCTAGTAATGCGGGCCTGGTCTTTTTCGATTTGCATTCTGCGTCCGCGGCCGTGCCCTTTTTGCCGCCTTCCGAGTTCATTATTAATATCTTCTTTTGTGATATAAAGCCCTGCGGGCACCCCTTCAATAATCGTCGTAAGCTGCGGGCCGTGAGATTCTCCGGCTGTTAAATACCTCATGCTTTCGTTCTCCCTTCATCACATTAACGCTTTTAAGTAAAACTATAACATACCTTTTCGTAAAAAGTCAGCTAACTTTTTTGATAGAAGAACGTATCTGTCGATTGAAAGCCGTATTTCTCGGGATTAAAGATCTGCTCTGTGCTTCCAACGAACAAAACTCCTTTCTTCTTTAAGCTTTCGCTGAATTTGCGGTAGATTGTCTCCTTCGCCTCCTCTGTAAAATAGATCAGCACGTTCCGGCATACGATGATATCAAAATCTTTTTCATACGAATCGGCGAGTAGATTGTGTTTTTGAAAGCGGATGTTTTTCCGTATTTCGTCTTTTACGGTATAGCGGGTGCCGTTTTGAATAAAATATTGATCTTTCATCGCTTTTGGCACTTCCTGAAGCGACCTTTCCTGATAAATGCCTTCCTTTGCTTTTGCCAACACTTTATCATCGATATCTGTCGCGATAATTTCATAGTTTGCCAGATGTTTTTGGCGGCTTAAGATCATTGACAGCGTATAGGGCTCTTCCCCGGTTGAACAGGCCGCGCTCCAGACCTTCAGCGTTTTGGCCGGCTTGAGCAGAGGGAGAATCGTTTTCTCGAGTACGTCCCACCTTTGATAGTTTCTGTAAAATTCAGAAACATTGATCGTCATTCTGTCTAGCGTTTCTTGAAGAAGCGCATCATTTTTTTCCAGTTCGTTCGCAAACTCGCGAAAATCGCCAAAGCCCTTTTTTTCGTAAAGAGACGTCAGCCTTCTTTTCATTTGTGCCTCTTTGTACAAAGCTAAATCCACACCAGTTATTTTTTTCCATTTGTCAACGAAGAAGTTGTAGTTGTCCATTTTTCTCTCCTAATCGATTCATGCTGATATGTGTAACATTATAGCTTGTTTTCGTGGCAATTTGTATCGTTTAAACGAAAAAACGCCCGCTGCCTCATAGGGGAAAAGGGCGTTTTTCATTTAAAAAAATCAGCCTTTCAGCTGATTTTTTAATAGATCCATTGATTGATTAACTTTTCTTCTTCAATAAGTTCATTCTCTTTAAAAAATAAGCCGATTTCACGCACTGCACTTTCAGGAGAATCTGAACCGTGAATGATGTTTTTGCCGACGCTCATGCCGTAGTCCCCGCGGATTGTGCCAGGCAGCGCTTCTTTGGGGTTCGTTTTGCCGATCAGCTGCCTGCTGATCGCAATTGCGTCTTCCCCTTTCCATACCATTGCAAAGACAGGGCCTGACGTAATAAAATCGACAAGTTCGCCAAAAAACCGTTTTTCTTTATGCTCTTTATAATGCTCGCCGGCCGTCTCTTCTGAGACTTTCATCAGTTTGGCTCCGATCAATTGTAAGCCCTTTCGTTCAAATCTAGACAAAATGTCGCCGATCAGTTGGCGCTGAACGCCATCGGGTTTAACCATCACAAAGGTTTTTTCCATAATCGATTCTCCACCCCACTGTTATGTATAGGCTTTCAATACTACAACGGAAATATAACATTTTTCAAAAAATTAATCAATAAAGGGCGGAGAATATTCATACTTTTTACTTATTTTTCAGATCGGCGTTTAGAATTTTCGCTTTCCGATATATTTCGCAATTTGGCCGAGCGCCGTCCTTGCGCGGTTTTTCGGAAGCGTTTCGAGCAGGCGGAACGCTTTGTTCAAATACATTTCGCTGACTTTGAACGATTGTTCAATGGCATCGGTTTTTTTCAGCTCCTTGATCAGCGGCTTGATTTGTTCAGGCGTCGTTTCGCTGTTGACCAGCATGAGGCGCGCTTTCAGTTCGGGGGATTTCAGCGCATACAGCACGGGAAGCGTCACGTTCCCCTGCAGCAGATCCCCTCCGACCGGCTTGCCGAGCTCTTTTTCGCTTGACGTAAAATCGAGGATGTCGTCGATGATCTGGTACGACATTCCGACGTAATAGCCAAACCAGTAAAGCGTTTTGTGAATGTGTTCACCCGCTCCGGCGGCGATGGCTCCGAGCTGGCAGCTCGCCGCGATCAAAAGCGCGGTTTTCCGCTTAATCCGTCTTAAATACGTTCTCAGGTTTTGCTCCATATTATATTTATCTTTAATTTGTTCGATTTCTCCAAGACAAACTTCAACAAGCGCCTTCGACAAAATTTCGTGGGCTTTCGGCTCGTTTATTCTGGTCATCGATTCAAGCGAACGGGCAAATAAATAATCGCCTGTATACATCGCAATTCGATTGTCCCATTTTGCCTTAATCGTCGGCTTTCCCCTTCTGAGTTCGGCATCGTCGATGACATCATCATGGACGAGCGATGCCATGTGCATTAATTCCAATGAAACTGCGACATTTTTAATTTTGTTGATGTCGTATTCCCCGAACATGCCGCTCAGCAGGACAAAAACCGGCCTGATCCGTTTCCCCCCGGCCTGCAGCAAATGCAGGCTCGCTTCACTCAGCAAAGGGTAGTCGGAGTGTACGGTCTTTTCCAGCTCTTTTTCTATTAAATCAATATCCTCATTCAAAAAAGAATATAACGTTGTCAATTTCATATCGATTCACCCGAGTATTCCTGTAGTCATCATCGCTTCCAACCGACATGTGTAGCTGCTACACCGCCTGTGAACGGATGATATTGAACATTTTCTAACCCAGCCTTTTCAAATAAAGCGGCAAGCTCTTTCATGCCCGGAAATTCCCTGGCGGATTCCTGCAGCCAGGAATACTCTTTGAAACTTTTGGCAAAGAGCTTTCCGAATGCAGGCATGATAAACCGGAAATATAAATAGTAAAGCTGCTTGAAACCGATCATTTCCGGCTGGGATGTTTCAAGGCACACAACCTGGCCTCCGGGTTTCACCACGCGCGTCATCTCTTTTAATACGGTTAAATAGTCAGGGACATTGCGGAGCCCGAATCCGATGGTGACATAGTCGAACGTATTGTCTGCAAAAGGCAGCTCCATTGCATTGCCGTGGATCAATTCGATCTGGCTGTAGCTCTCTGTCTTTTGCTCTGCAATCGTCAGCATATTTTTGCTGAAGTCAAGGCCTTTGACCTCGCCCGACTTTCCGGCGGCCTCCGCGAGGGCGATCGTCCAGTCCCCGGTTCCGCAGCACACATCCAGCGCCTTTGCCCCTTCATGGACATTCATGATCTGCATCGTTTTGTCGCGCCATTTTTTATGCTGCCTAAAGCTGATCACGGAATTCATCCGGTCATAGTTTTTGTAGATTTTTTCAAAAACGCTGTGCACGCGCTGTTCTTTTGACTGCTCCATGAATGTTACCCTTCTTCCACTTTCTGATGATAGGCCGGTTTTCCGGATTTAATGGCTTCAAGCCGCTCCAAGAGCCATTTTTGAACGTCGGGCCGTTTGATGGGGCACCGGCTGATTTGAAGCTTTGCCTTTTCATAAGCTGCGACAGTCAATTGTTCGCATGAAGCCTGATCTTCCGGAAATTCCTCTTTTAAAATCGTCTCCAGCAAACGCGAATCCGTCCCTTTTTCTTCGGCGGCAAGCCGCTTATATACAAGAAAATCATTGGCTGCGGTCTTCCAGTGAGGCAAATAAAAGTGGTCGGCAAGATGATGAAAAAGTGCAGCTTCCACAATGCTGACGCTTTTTTCCAGGCTGGCTAAATCTTTTGCGGAATGATCATACAGCCTGATTTTGTGTTCGTTGATTTCTTTGATGGCCGCTGCCAGCGTCCGGATCATATAAATGTCCTTCATACCCGAAAGGAGGGAATAGTACATCCCGCTGAAATAATCCCCGGCCAAAACCGTCAGCTGACGGTTTTTATAGTCGTCCTGCTTTATCGAAGCTGCGGTCGTGACTTCATCATGGGTATCAAGGGCTGTTTGAACAAGCATCGCCGTTAAAATGTAATTTTCCTTGTCAACCTCTTTTACATCTGTTTCATCAAACAGAGCATAAAAAAGAAGCAGCTTATCCTCATCAACCTTTGGAGCGGTTAAATGCTTGGCTAAGTAAGGATGTGAAAGCTTTTTATTCAGCTCGATTTTCAAATGAGATAAACGTCCGTAGATGTCTTGCAAAGATATCACCCTTGTCCCAAAATTCGCAGTTTTTCTCTTGATTGCTTATGTAACTTTTTTAAGCGGAGAAAATTTAATTATATCATAATATGATGAAAATGAACGGCATATGCCTATCGGGAGCGGATAACGGCCGAACTATTTTCTGGATTCGCTCTTCATTTCGCCGTAAGCCGATTGAATGACGGCTTCCCCGCGGACTTTTATGGCTGAGGTATGCTCTGTAAACTGGCAGATCATCACTTCACCCTTGTCAAGTTTTTCGGAATGATGAAACCTCGTATCCGTGCCTCTTGTCAGACCGATCACGTTTACGCCGTCCTCGACGGCTTTTATCACGACAAAATCATTCGTTTGATTATTGATCATGTTCATCGCACACCTTTTCATTTTTAATCATGATGCTTAATAAGCTCCAGCACTTCGGAGCGGGCGGCTACGTCTTCCCTGAACGTTCCTCTTACAGCTGAAGTGACCGTTTTAGACCCCGGCTTTTTAACACCGCGCATCGTCATGCACATATGCTCCGCTTCTACGACCACCATCACGCCGTGCGGTGACAGCGATTCGACAATGCTGTCCGCAATCGTCGACGTAATCCGTTCCTGCAGCTGCGGACGCTTGGCAACCGCTTCGACGGCTCTCGCCAGCTTGCTGAGGCCCGTCACCTTTCCGCCCTTCGGAATATATGCGACATGCGCTTTTCCGTAAAAAGGGACGAGGTGATGCTCACACATTGAATAAAAAGGAATGTCTTTGACGAGAACAAGCTCTTCATGGTCTTCGCCAAACACCGTTTTGAAATGCTCTTTCGGGTCTTCGTTCAGGCCTGCGAACACTTCCGCGTACATTTTTGCGACCCGTTTCGGGGTGTCAAGAAGACCTTCGCGGTTTGGATCTTCTCCGATAGCTTCCAATATTTGACGAACAGCTTGTTCGATCTTTTCTTTGTTGATTTCGCTCATGTTTATATCCTCCAGAAACGCATACATTTAATTCAGATTCTAGCACACATCAGCTTAGAAAAGCAAAATGAAAGGCTTTAACCGCCGAAATGAGTACCGCCTGAAATATGCTTTTAAATATGAAAAGCCCCTTCTAAAAGGGGCTTTCCTGTGAAGAAATAATACGGTATGTATAACGCGCAAAACACGACCTATACATACATTATTTTCCTGCTACAGCGTCTTTAAGCGCTTTACCTGGTTTGAAAGCAGGTACTTTGCTTGCAGGGATTTCGATTTCTTCACCAGTTTGAGGGTTGCGACCTTTACGAGCTGAGCGCTCACGCACCTCAAAGTTACCAAAACCGATCAATTGAATTTTTTCACCGTTTTTAAGTGCATCTAAAATTGTATCAAAAACAGAATCAACTGCTTTAGTAGCATCTTTTTTAGATAGTTCGCTTGCTTCTGCAACCGCATTGATTAGTTCTGTCTTGTTCATGCCTTTCACCTCCTCCCAAAAGGTATCAATCAATAGATTATCATCATTTCTTCACAGTTCAACCTGTTTCTATACCTGTTTGAACAGAAATTTCAAATAAATATAGAAAAGGCGATTTACGGCTTTCGGCGAAAATCTTACGTTCAGAGGAACGATTGTCCAATAAAGTGAAGATTTTCTGTATGTAGATTAACACATATGATAAGCCATATCAAGCATTTTAAAGCTATGATCCCTTATTCGTCAAGGTTTAAGCACAATCATACGAACAAATATTCCTATTTTTCCTTTTTTCATCATTTTCTTGACTAAATTTCCAGCCGCCTATCCGTCCTTTTTCAAGCCAAAAAAAGACCTCCCGTATGATAAGAGGCCTTCCTGTTTATAAGATGATCGCAATCAAGCCGCCCGAGCCTTCATTGATGATTCGTTCGAGCGTCTCCTTCAGCTTGTATCTTGCGTTTTCCGGCATGAGGGACAGCTTCGCCTGAATGCCTTCTCTGACGATGGAGCTCAAGCTTCTTCCGAAAATGTCAGAATTCCAGATCGACAGCGGATCGTCTTCAAAGTCCTGCATTAAATACCTGACGAGCTCTTCGCTTTGCTTCTCCGTTCCGATGATCGGCGCGAATTCGCTTTCGACATCGACTTTAATCATATGAATCGAAGGCGCTACCGCTTTGAGCCTTACTCCGAATCTCGATCCCTGCCTGATGATTTCCGGCTCGTCAAGGCTCATGTCGGTCAATGCCGGTGCAGCGATTCCATAGCCGGTTTGCTTCACCATTTTCAAAGCATCGGACACCTGGTCATATTCCGTCTTCGCATGGGCGAAATCCTGCATCAGCTGCAAAAGATGGTCTTTCCCCCTGATTTCGACGCCGACGACTTCCCTTAAAATTTCATCGTACAAATAGTCCGGAGCGTATAAATCGATCTCTGCGATCCCCTGCCCCATCTCAATGCCGGCGAGGCTCGCCCGCTCGATAAAATCGAATTCGCTGAAGTGGCCGACGACGCGGTCGACGTCTCTTAATCTTTTAATATCTTTGACGGTTTCTTTCACGGAATCCTGATAGTTTTCGCGCAGCCAGTGATTTTCCTTCAGCACCATAACCCAGCTCGGCAGATTGACATTGACTTCGAGAACCGGGAATTCGTAAAGGGCTTCTCTCAGAACGCTTAAAACATCCGCTTCTCTCATGCTTTCCACGCTCATCGCAAGGACGGGGATGTCATACTTTTCCGTCAGTTCGCGTCTGAGCGCTTCGGTTTCCGGATGATACGGGCGGACCGAATTGATAACCATGATAAACGGTTTTCCGACTTCTTTTAGCTCATCGATCACCCTTTCTTCAGCTTCGATGTAATCCTGCCTCGGAATCTCTCCGATGGTGCCGTCGGTCGTAATGACCACACCGATTGTCGAATGCTCCTGAATTACTTTTCTCGTGCCGATTTCGGCCGCTTCGTGGAACGGAATCGGCTCCTCGTACCAAGGCGTGTTGATCATCCTCGGTCCGTTCTCGTCTTCATATCCTTTTGCGCCAGGGACCGTGTAGCCGACACAGTCAACAAGTCTTATATTCACATCGAGTCCGTCACTGACATGAACTGACATCGCCTGATTGGGAACAAACTTCGGTTCTGTTGTCATGATGGTTTTGCCAGCGGCGCTTTGGGGGAGCTCATCTTGCGCGCGCGCCCGGTCTGCTTCATTGTTGATATTCGGGAGCACCACTAGCTCCATAAATTTTTTAATAAACGTAGATTTTCCTGTGCGGACAGCTCCTACGACACCTAAGTATATATCGCCTCCTGTTCGTTCAGCGATATCCTTGAAAATATCGACCTTTTCCAAGTGATCCCCTCCCGGACTTCCAATCCTTTTCAATTTTTCACTTCTTCATCATTCAAAAACAGGACACTACATTGTATGACGTTGTCCTATTTCAATATGACAGCTCAGGGAAATTTTTTCGGCAGGCATGAAAAAACCTTTCTCCTTATTGTATGCAATGGAGAAAGGTTCATGACTAATTCATTCTACTGCAAAAAAACCGGCTCATTCTTGTCATTTACTGTATATTTCACTGAAAACGCAGGTACAAAGGGGCTTTCTTTCCAGATCAGGTCCTGGATCTCCTCGCCCGGCTTGACGGTCTTCCCTGATTTTTCGATCAGTTTGGCTAAATCCACTCGGTAATCCACTTGGATGTCGCCATTTTGATCGACGAGAAGAGGAAGGGAGGTGCCCGTTAATGGACTGGTGACCGAAGGCGCGTCCTTCAGCCCCAGTTTTTTATAATCAAGCATAAATAAATGTTCGGCTACGACTTTTTGATAGGGAGGATACCGGTGCTGTTCTTTGTACATGTCGACCCGGAGCTTCAGGTCGCGGATTGCTTCGGACATTTTGACGTCTATGAGCTTCACAGTCGGGTTGTGTTCCACGTCTACGAGAACATACAAATATTCCCCTCCGTTTTCGTAGGAAGTGCCCGGCGGTTCAGCCAAATAGCGCGGAGACAGCCTGTTAAAATCGATAGGGTATTTTTGATAGATTGGAACTGACATATCTCTCGTTTTAATCGGGAGAAGCCCTCCTGTCGCCTTTCTGAACTCATCTACCGCCGCCTGCACCTCGCTCAGCTGCTGTTCATAGGGGACGCTGTTTTGCGCCTTTCTTTCTTCAGGGTATAAACACCCGCTTAACAATATTGCTGTGAATATAAATGCGAGCAATGCGTTTATTTTTTTCATATGGATCTTCCTTTTAAGCATTAGTCATTGACAGGGCCGCTGAAGACAACGATAAAGACGATGACGCCGGATATGAGCATGCAGGTATACGCCAGGAACGAAGCGGCGATTTTCAAAAAACGGTTTTTAAATTTATACCTGCTGATGTAAATGGCGATCACCGCTAAGAACATCAGGCCCATCGATCCCAGGGCAAACCACATTTTTAACATGCCGACACTCACGCGAATAGCCCTCCTTCTCTATCATTCTCTTGCGATGTAAGCGTTATATTTCATTTTATATAAGAAAAACCAGAAGTTCAACTGATCTGCACCCTGTCAAGTAGACAGTGGAAATAACTAAAACACACTAGACGGCTTTAGCCCTGTATTCCACTGGGCTGAGGCCGTTTAGTTTTTCTTGTAGACGATCGTGGTTGTAAAAGTGGATATATTCATCAATTGCGCTTTGAAGTGCCTCAAATGTCTCGTACGAATTCCGTCTGTATTTCTCGCATTTTAATTTCCCCCAAAACGACTCAATGGGGCCGTTATCAATACAGCGGCCGACGCGGGACATACTCTGTGTCATATTTGCGTTTTCAATCATCCTTCTAAACTGGTGGGACGTGTATTGAAAACCTCTGTCGCTGTGAAGGAGAGGACGTGCGTTTGGGGCTGCCTCAAGCGCTTGGTTCAAGGTTTTAAACACAAGGGCGTTATTATTGGATTTCCCCAGCACATAAGACACGACCATTCCCTCATGAAGATCTAAAATGGCACTGAGGTACGCTTTCCGATGGCCGTATTTTAGCTCTGTCACATCAGTCACCCATTTTTGATTTGGTTTGTCCGCTTTAAACTCTCGATTCAGGATATTTTCGGACACATGTTGAGGCGTCGCTTTGCCGTAACGTTTTTTCTTCCGCCGAATGACACACTCCAGCTTGGCAATTTTCATCAGCCGATAGATGCGCTTATGATTGAGGCGCTCTTTAAAGCGGCGGTTCATGTTTAAGGTCATTCTGCGGTATCCGTAGATACCGCCAATTTGTTCGTGAAGTAGCGCCATTTTGGCGATAATCTTTTCATTCTGTTTTTCTCTCGCTGAAGGTACTCGGCTCCTCCATTTGTAATACCCCTGGCGCGAAACTTCGGCAATCTCACATAACATTTGGACAGAAAAGCCTTCTTTTCGATTCAGCTCTAAAATGGCGAGATATCGATCTTCGTACCGAACCTGACTTAGAACCGCCTCCTTTTGATCTCTTCCAACTTTTTTAAGAACGCATTCTCTGCGCGCAAACGCTCATTTTCCTGTTCCAGCCGTTTGTTTTCCCGTTGAATTTTTTCTTCAGGTGTCAGTTCTTCTTCGGTTTTGCGTTTCCCTCGGTTGTCTTTTAAGGCCTCTTCTCCGCCTTCTTGATACTTTTTCACCCATTGATACACCTGTTGGTAGGAGACTTGATGAATCTCCATTGATCTGGCGTAGTCCTTTCCATGAGCTAGACAATCCTTCGCAATCTCAATCCGTTCTTCCAATGAAACGTTCTTCCGTTTGGTCATCAAACGATTCCTTCCTCTCCCGCTGTCTTTTAACGTTTTATGACCATTATAAAGCTCAACCCACTTCATGAGTACGGATTTACTGGAAATCTTATATTTTCTCGAGATTTCTCTTTGAGAGTAGCGTCCGGATAAGAAGTCTTTCACGGCATTGTATTTTAATTCTGCGGGATAGAACTTATGGCGCTTTGAACGTTCCAAACTCTCCACACCCGCCATATCATGCGATGTTCTCCATTCACGAATCGTTTCGGCATGAATGCCATATTTTTCTGCGATCTCCTTCACCGAATTATTGCCCTGATCACATTCTGATAGAATATTCAATTTTTCTTCTTTTGAAAACCATTTTCCAGCCATGAAAAAACTCCCCCAAGGCAAACAGATTTTTTTATTTCATCTGTCTACCTTTAGGGGAGCATATCAAACAGCTTTTCCAATTTTTGAAGCGCAACAAAAACCGCAAAAAAAAAAAGCCTGAAGCAAAGAGGGGGACTTTGCTTCAGGCTTGATAATGATGACTATATAACCCAAATGATAAGATACAGCTCTTCCAGACTTCGATTCTATTTTATGCAAGCCTTCGGACAAATGTATCCTCTCTTGCCCAGGTCTCCAAAATGTTTCAGTTTTTAAAACAAACTGCAGGAGAGCGGAAAATATGGTGTGCCGGTCATTTCATTTGGTTTTCGAATGTATTCACAAGATCTTCCATCTCGTGGGTTTTGACTCTTGCCATTAATGATTCGACAGCAGTCTCAACTTTTTTGCCGTCAAACAAAACCTTATGCAAGGCTTCTGTAATCGGCATATTGACATGATACTTCTTTGCAAGCTGATATGCCGCCTTTGTTGTGCGTACCCCCTCAACGACCATCCCCATTTCATTCAGAACTTCTTCAAGTTTGAAGCCTTTACCCAGCATATTACCGGCGCGCCAATTTCGTGAATGGACACTCGTGCAGGTGACGATCAGGTCTCCGATTCCCGTAAGTCCGGAAAACGTTAGCGGATTTCCGCCCATTTTCGTGCCTAAACGGGCAATTTCGGCCAGTCCTCTCGTAATCAACGCGGCTTTCGCATTATCACCGTACCCGAGGCCGTCTGCGATTCCCGCGGCAAGGGCAATGACGTTTTTTAATGCGCCGCCGATCTCAACGCCGATGATATCCGGATTTGTATAAACGCGAAAATTCTGATTCATAAACATATCCTGTACCGCCTGGGCAGATTCAAGGCATTTCTTCGCCGAAACGGTTACAGTTGTCGGGTGTCTCAATCCGACTTCTTCGGCATGGCTCGGGCCGGAAAGGACGACGATATCCTCCCTCATGTCCTCAGGGATTTCCTCTTCCATCATCTCCGAAATTCTCAGCAGCGTATCAGGCTCGATGCCTTTTGATACATGGACGAAAATTGCCTTTTGTTTGATAAAAGGAATCGCCTTTTTTAGAACTTCGCGGATCGCTTTCGTCGGAACGGCGACGATGATCGTTTTCACATCGGTCAATGCCGTTTGCAAGTCCGTCGTTCCGCAAACCTTTTCAGGCAGTTTGACGCCTGGCAGGTAGTCTTTGTTTTCATGCTGTTCATTGATTTGCCGTATCAGTTCTTCGCGATGCCCCCATACGCACACATCGTACTGGTTGTCCGCCAAAACGAGCGCCAATGCTGTTCCCCAGCTTCCGGCCCCTAGCATTGCTACTTTAGTCATTTCATTACACCTCTTTATTTTCTTGCTCTTGCAAAAATCTTGATGGGTGTTCCTTCAAAACCGAATGCGTCCCGTATCCGGTTTTCCAAAAACCGTTCATAAGAAAAGTGCATAAGCTCCGGATCATTGACAAAAACGACAAAAGTCGGAGGCTTGACCGACACTTGGGTCGCATAATAAATCTTTAGGCGCTGCCCGTTGTGGGTCGGCGTCGGATTCATGGCGACCGCATCCATAATAATATCATTAAGGATGTTGGTTTGCACCCTCATCGCGTGGTTTTCGCTTGCCGTGACGATGGCGGGCATCAATGTATGGATCCGCTTTTTGGTCAATGCGGACATGAACAAAACAGGCGCATAGTCTAAAAATTGAAAATGTTCCCTTACATTTTGTTCAAATTCCTTCATCGTACGCTCGTCTTTTTCCACAGCGTCCCATTTGTTTACAACGATAACGACGGCTTTCCCGGCTTCGTGGGCATAGCCGGCAATCCGCTTATCCTGCTCAATAATGCCTTCCTCGCCATCCAAGACGACAGCTACGACGTCTGAACGGTCGATCGCCTTTAACGCCCTGAGAACGCTGTATTTTTCTGTTGACTCATATACCTTTCCTTTTTTCCTCATTCCGGCGGTGTCCACGATGACGAATTCGCGCTGATTGTACGTAAATTTCGTGTCAACGGCGTCCCGCGTCGTTCCGGCAATATTGCTTACGATGACGCGCTCTTCCCCAAGCATGGCGTTGACAAGCGACGATTTGCCGACGTTCGGCCGTCCGATCAGGCAAAATTGAATCACTTCATCATCGTATTTCGTCTCAGGCAAGTTTTTAAAATGCTCGCTGACAGCGTCAAGCAAATCGCCGAGACCGAGACCGTGCGTACCGGAAATCGGATACGGCTCGCCAAAGCCGAGCGAGTAAAAATCGTAAATGTTCGCTCTCATTTCCGGGTTATCGACTTTATTGACCGCCAGAACGACCGGTTTTTTTGTCCGGTATAAAATCTTGGCCACCTCCTCATCGGCCGCCGTGACACCCTCGCGTCCGTTTGTCATAAAAATAATCACATCGGCTTCCTCGATGGCGATTTCAGCCTGGTGGCGAATCTGCGCCAAAAACGGCTCATCTCCGACTTCGATTCCGCCGGTATCAATCAGATTAAAGTCATGGTTCAGCCATTCGGCCGAGCTGTATATCCGATCCCGGGTCACACCGGGTGTATCTTCCACAATCGAAATTCTTTCACCCGCAATCCTGTTAAAGATTGTGGACTTCCCAACATTGGGCCTTCCAACTATGGCTACGACAGGTTTTCCCATAGTACCCTTCCTTTCAAGTCTCTTCAAAGCATTCTTTTCAATATTCATCGTGAAGAAAGAAACCCTTCTTTTCTTATACAGAAGGGCTTAACTCATATATTATATCAATTTCTAAAGAGATCACAACTCTAATTAAAAATGTTTCACAATCAAAAAGAGGTCATCTCCTATCCCGTGAGCGATTCCGTCTAGAATGGCTTCGAGATTTTTGGCATACTTGTTCATTTCTTCGGCATCATCGCAATAAAACACGGCTGTTCCGCCAATGACGCGGTCCTTCCTTGTCGTGACGACCGCCAAAATATAGTTTTGAAGTGAAATCGAATCGCTCATCGGATCACCTTACCATGCTTTTCTTTTATAAACTCCATCGGGAGGCGTATCGCGTTTTCCAGCGTCGGAACGTCCCCGATCACCCTGATGGCCGTCTTTTTATCCTTAATGGCAGGAAGAACGAAAATCGCAACCCGTCCGTCATTTAAATCCCTTTTTGCCAAAGGCGTAAGGGACGGCTCGCCTGAATCGCGGTACACCCCGAGCACATTTGACACATCAAACAAGATAGCCTGCCGCTGTCCGAGATTTGCGAGGGTGACGGCTGAATTAAAATTTTTCGGTTTCAGGACAAAGCCCATTCCGTGCTCCAAAATGAGCTTTTGCTTTTCGGGAATCCCGATGTTCATAATGTAAATATCGTCTACATAAAGCCCCTGGCCGTCAAAGTGCAACGGTTTATGTTCAATGTCTGCAATATGCTTAATAAAACTTCCTGACATCAAGATTCGGCCGATGATAATACAGATGAGCGCCGTCCCAAGCCCGGCCCATACGGATTTAAAAAGGATGTATGCCAAAGTCGTCAGAAGCGATGTAAAAATGACGATGTAATTCCTGCTTTCAAAAGCGATCGCAATCCCTTCTATGTACGTGCTCCCTCTTGATACAAGCTCATAGCCGTCGAGCTGTGTCAAGGTTTCCCTTTCCATATTGCGGACATCCCGGAATTGGGTCGCAGCCAGCGTCAAAAACGTAATGGCTGTATAATCCGATTTTAAAATGGACGGAATGATGACCGCTCCGATTGCAGCAGCGATCATCGCCTGGGCAATATGTATCGTTTTCCCGTGAAGATAAGTCGGATATTGGCGGTAATCCGTCCTCAGCATATACACTCTGACGACAATCCCGGCGATAATACCGAGGATGATCGGATAGGTAAATTGACTCATGACATTTTTGTTGCTCCTTTGTTCAATCGCTTCCATTTTTGGTGAATCTGATGGACGAGACGTTCGTACTGGGAGACGCCGTAAAGCAAAACAATGCCCGCCGAACACATTGAAAGCCACGAATATCCTCCGACAACCATGCCATCATAAAGCTTCCTGATGATGAGCGAATACAGCAGCTCTCCCTGGCACATTCCGAGCACAAACAGCGCCAGGCGGTTCACGAAGCTTTTTTCAAATGCCGCGGTCATGATCACAAACAGGATGATGATCAGCCACTCAGGCTTTAGGATAAACCAAACAGGATCATATAATGCAAAAAGAAACAAAAATCCGTAAGCAAACACCATTGAAAGATGCAAAAGCAAGCACCTCATGTTTTTATGGATCGCCGCATACCCGCCGAGCATATAAGCACCGGCGTAAAACAGCAAATAGGCGGCATTAAAAAACAAGACGAGTCGCACCTGATACATACTTAAAATGATGTTGAGCAAAATAAATGCCGAGGTAAAAAAACGGGTTTTGTTTTTCTCAAGAATAAAAGTGGTCAAAACCCACAAAAACCACATCGACCAATAATAATAGAATTCTTCCATCATTTCATCCTCCATGTTTAGTATGGGGGGATGAAAGACATTTTAAACATCGATAAGGAGGGTCATACGTTGGGAAAAGACAGGCAGGAAAAGACAGGCAGGAAAAGAAATTGAAGAAACAAAGGCGCACCGAATCTGACCGCGATCAGTCCATCAGCCATAATGGGGCTACCTCCCTTGAAAGTGCAGAAGAAGCGCGCAGGCGAAATCCATAAACGGCCGACGTCCTAAAGATAAACCGCCTGGGCAAAAAGGTTTGATCCGCCCGTGATGACGGGCAGATTCCTTATGGGGTTCCGATAAACAAAAAAACTCCTCCGTACGCTGCTTTGCCTCTTGTCAGCGCATGGAGGAGTTTTACAATGTCTCACGGTACACGGCTTAACGCATGCTGTAGGTTGAAGGGTCGACTCCCCTTGCTTTCAGCCAATGATACGTATCCCCTTTTAAAACGAGAGGGGATTTTTTTAGCTCTTCTATCGTTCGGCAGCCCAATACCGTCATGATTCTTTTGAGATCCTTTATGAGGCCGGCGATTTCTTTAACTAAAGCATCCTCGCCGGACGATGTCAGCACTTTAAGGAAATATCCGGCCATTCCGGCCGCCGAAGCTCCTAAGGCGATCGATTTTGCAAGGTCAAGGGCGTTTTGGATTCCTCCTGAGGCGATCACCGCCCGGTTCTGAAAAGCGGAACTCACCTCTGCAATGCTGGCAGCCGTTGATATGCCCCATTGGTTAAAAAAATCAACCGCTTTATCCCTGCGCAAATTTTCGATTTCAGAAAAATTCGTTCCGCCGTAGCCGCCGACATCAACCGCAGCAGCCCCCGCCTCAAACAGCTTGGCAGCTGTTTCCCTGCTCATCCCGAATCCGACTTCCTTTACAGAAACGGGGACGCCGACAGTGCTGCAAATCTCCTCAATTCGGCGCAGTCGTCCGGAAAAGCTGCGGTCACCTTCCGGCATCACGATTTCCTGAATGACATTGAGATGAATCTGAAGCATGTCTGCTTCGATCATATCTACTGCTCTTTGCGCCTGTTCTACCGTCGCTTCGCTTCCTAAATTAGCGAAAACGAGGCCCTTCTGGTTTTCCTTTCTGACAACCTCATAAGAAGGCCGTTCGCCGGGGTCTTTCAAAGCGGACATTTGCGATCCGACAGCAACCGGTATGTTCGTTTCTGCAGCGGCTCTAGCCAGCGCTCTGTTGATCTCAAGCGTAGTCTGTCCTCCTCCGCCTGTCATCGCATTGATAAAAATAGGCGAACTTAAGAACAGTTCGCCTATTTTTGTTGCAGTATCAATTTGTGACAATGCCGTTTCCGGAAGGCTGACGTGAACAAACGTGATATCATCGAACCCTGTCAGGCGCTTTTGTCCCGTGGACAGGGCGTGTTCAATGTGTGCTTTTTTTCTCTCTGCTCGCGTCACCATCATCACCAATTTATTTTAGTTTATTCAGCTTATCTCCGAAAATTTCTCCGAGCTGGAAGCCTGAAGACTCTTCCTTCGCCTGGTATTGGCGGTAGTCTTCCTGCTCTGTCTTATCGTTTTCTTCGAGCTCTTTCATGCTTAAAGAAATCCGCTCTTCTGCTTCATTGACGTCAAGAACTTTGACTTTCACGTCTTGACCCTCTTCAAGCACTTCGTGAGGCGTTCCGATGTGTTTATTTGAAATTTGGGAAATATGAACGAGTCCTTCAACGCCAGGAAGCACTTCTACGAATGCCCCGAAGCTTACCAAGCGCTGAACTTTTCCGTCAAGAATGTCTCCCGGCTTCACTTTTTCACCGATATTGGCCCATGGTCCGGGAAGCGTTTCTTTAATGGACAGCGAAATCCGTTCGTTGTCGCGGTCGACGGAGAGCACTTTCACTTTTACTTCCTGTCCTTCTTCAACGACGTCTGACGGCTTTTCAACATGGGAATGTGAAAGCTGGGAAATATGAACAAGTCCGTCAATGCCGCCGATGTCAACGAAAGCACCGAAGTCTGTCAGGCGCTGAACCTTTCCTTCAAGAACCTGCCCTGCTTCAAGCGTTTGCAGGAATTCCTGTTTCTTTTCTGACTGTTCTTTTTCAACAACCGCACGGTGTGACAAAATCACGCGGTTTTTATCTCTGTCAAGCTCAACGACGATCAGCGAAAGGGTCTTTCCTTTATAATCCGTAAAGTCTTCCACAAAATGCGCTTCGACAAGTGATGCAGGAATAAACCCGCGCACGCCTATATCAACGACAAGACCGCCTTTGACGACGTCTTTTACTTCGGCTTCAAAAACTTCTTTTGACTCAAACTTTTTCTCTAGGTCTTCCCAAGCGCGGTCTGCATCAACAGCACGTTTAGATAAAATCAAAGCGTCGTCTTCCACTTTTGTTACCTTTAATTCAAGCTCATCGTCTACCTTGACGACATCTGATGCTTTTTCAACATGAAGACTTGATAATTCACTGATTGGAATAATGCCGGTTTGTTTGCAGTTGGGAATGTCAACGTCAACATGCTTGTCCTCAACTTTTGTCACAATTCCCTTCACCACATCTCCAACCTCTGGTACTTGAACATCAATTTGATTCATTTCCTCTGTCATTTCAATAACCTCCTTGGTCCAAACCTGCACAGCTTTTGTAAAACGGTTATACCGAACTGAATGTCACATCAATCCGGACAGCCGAATATGTATTAAAGAACCATTCAAAAATGGATATTTTGAATGTTCTATAAAATGATTTATTATTACTAACTTCTAATAAAAGCATGTGTTTGTCAAGTCAAAACATGCGGACAAAAAATAATTTGCCCGATTTTTTTATTTTTGAGCCTTTTTGTCTACAATTTGCAGGATTTTCCCGGCCACTTCATCGATGGACAATGAAGTCGTGTCGATTTCGAGCGCGTCATCCGCTTTTTTCAGCGGGGAAATCTCCCGCTCGGAATCAAGTTTATCGCGCCGCCGGATCTCCTCTGCAAGCGTTTCATAATTCACATTGTACCCCTTTTTGACGTTTTCTTCAAAGCGGCGTTTTGCCCGTTCTTCGACTGATGCCAGCAGGAAAATTTTCACCTCTGCATCAGGGAGGACGTGGGTTCCGATATCACGGCCGTCCATGACGACTCCGCCTTTTTCGGCAAGCTGCTGCTGCCTTTTCGTCATCTCTTCGCGGATTCCTCTGTGCTTGGCGACAATGGAAACCTGGTTGCTGACTTCGTCCATCCGGATCGCTTCAGTTACATCCTCGCCCGCAATATATACCTTCTGCGCCCCATCTTCGGAAACCGTAAGATCGATTGCCGATTTTTGGAGCAGCTCTGTCAAGGCTGCCTCATCATTCAGATCCACGCCTTTTTGCAGCGCCAAATACGTAATGGCCCGGTACATGGCGCCGGTGTCGATGTAAACATAAGACTTTTTGCGGGCCACGATTTTTGCCACGGTGCTTTTTCCGGCTGCGGCTGGACCGTCGATTGCGATACATAATTTCTTTTCCATAATTCCTCTCCTTGCTCTCTGGTACTCCTTATAGGATTGTATCATGTTCTAAGCGAAAAAGGGGAGATTTTCATACGATTTACGGCTTAAATGTCTCGATCCATTCGCCGATATTCGTTTTATTTACGCCTTCATACTGCACAACCTTCGACAAATACGGTTCAGCCTGTGAAAAATGAAAAAGAAGCTGTACGGATAATAGAACAACGCCTTGAACGATGAGCAGTTTTAATAATAAACGCTCAAATGTTTTCATAGAATTCCTCCATCGAATATCGCAGGGCCGTTAACGGGCCTCCATACCTTCAGTATGGAAATGTTCAGGGCTAATTATTCCGAATGCCAAAAAGGAAAAGGCACCTGACCGCCTTTTCCTTTCGTTTTTACAAACTTTTATATATCGGTTCTACATTTTTCATCTTTTCGATTTTTTCTTCAGTGCCGTCATTCGCATTGAGGAACATGCGGAATGTGTCGTTTTCGATCGTCCCGAGAAATTCGTAGCACAGGACTTCCTGGGAAGCTTCATTTGTAATCAGGGCAAGGCGCGTTTCCTGAACCTTTACATTCGAATTCAGCTTCGCTTTCGCTTTTTCCGGCGTTAATTTCGGTTTCGGAAGATTCCTTTTTCTGTGGGCAGTCAGAAAATCCTTCGCGGAAAAACCGACGATTTCCCCGTCGTCGAGTGCGACCTTCATGCGGATGCTGTCAGGATAGAGCCACACGCCGTTTTGAACGGGAACGAATGAAAAAACGCCGACACCGTCGTATTGCGAGCTTTCATCCATTTTGAGATCGCGTGTCTCATAGCCGTTCTTTTTCAAAAATTGAAGCGCGCGGTTTGATGCATCGTTCAAACTGATTTTTTGATCTTTGATTTTTTTGTTTTGAATCAGGTAAACAGGATATCCGCCTTTTGCGGTGATGTCCATATAAATATCGGATTTTTGGTCGGGATCCTGCATGCTGACCGTGTAGACGTCCTTGTTCGTCCTCTTGCCGCTTTTCGCTACTTTAATGTTATAGTTTTTATCCGGTGCAAACTTTTGCGCAATCTTTTTCGCCTCGGCTTGGGTTATTTTATTCCCTTTTAAATGGTTGTACCCTTGTTCTTCTTTTTTCACGTTTGTCATCGTTGCCGGGCCAAAATCGGATTCTGAGAACCCGTTTGCGGTTTTTTCCACCGTTTTGAAGCCGTCAATAATCGTGTTGTCGCTTTGTTTTTGGCCTGATGCAAGCGCAAGCTCAACGTCCATCCACCTCAAATTATTGCCCATGATCTTATGCTGGACACTGCGCAGTTCGTCCTGGATATCTTTCGATTTTTCATAAAGCTTGTTTAAAGATGCGTATTCTTTTTTATTCAGCGGCTCTTTATCAAGGTCGCGTACCGCTGTTTTATAGCTGAAATCCCCTACGCTCGCCAAAAAATCTTCCGTTTTGTTAAACGGCATTAATGTAAGGGGAAGCTGGCTGACGTTGTTGTGCGCTTCAGACGTCGTTCTCCAGACTTCCGCCAATGCAGGGGAAAGGGTTTTTTTGCTGTTCATGGCAAGCGTGCTGCCGATTTGATCGTGGAGCTTGTCCACCTGATACGTTAAATCGTGGAATGCCCGCTGATAATTGTTTTCGGCATGTAACAGAACAGCGTCTTTCTCCTGGTGTTCTTTATAGCCCCAGTAGCTCGTTCCGACGATGGCGACTCCTAAAATGGCGATTAAAATTCCTCTGATCATTTATAACACCTCGCTTTTATTCACAGAAAATGTGTTTGCCTATCCGTTTAATTTGCGGTCTTCCCCATATCCACGGACTTGTGGCCGTGTCAGGGTTGAAATAGTATAAGGCATTTTCTGAAGGGTCCCATCCATTGATGGCATCCAACACGGCTTTTTTCGCGGTTTTATCCGGCGTCATATAGATCTGTCCGTCGGCTACGGAAGTGAAGGCAAGCGGCTCGAAAATAACGCCCGCAACCGAATCCGGGAAAATCGGACTGTTGATCCTGTTTAAAATAACAGCCGCAACCGCAACCTGGCCGTCGTACGGCTCACCGCGGGCCTCGCCGTAAACCGCCTTTGCCAACAGGTTGATGTCATTGCTTGAAAAACCCCCCGGCATATTGGCCGCAGCGGCATCGTATTTTTTCGGAGCCGCCTGTTTTTTCTGCTGCTTTGGCGCTGCCTGCTTCGGCGCCGGTGCCGCCTGCTTCTGCTGCTGTTTTTGCGCCGCATACTGCTTCGGCGCCGCCTGCTGGCGCTGTCTGGCCTCCGCTCTTTTTCTCGCCTGCTGCTGCACCTCTTTCGAAGGCTTCGTCTGGTATTTCAGCGGAATGCTACCGTAATGCGTAAACTTATTCCCTTTTCTAATCTGTTCATGCACATAAGCGCTGTAGTATTTTGTCGTATTGACTAAATGTTGTTTTGTTTTCGGTCCGACAAGACCGTCTGTTTCCTTTAATCCAAACCGGTCCTGAAAATTCCGGACAGCCCAGTAAGTCGCCCATCCGTACACACCGTCGATTTTGCCATTATAATAGCCGTTATATTGAAGCCTTGCCTGAAGTTCGATCACATCATCCCCTGTCGCCCCCCGCTGTATAACCTGTTCAGTAAAGGCGGAGCTTTTTTGACTGAATGGAAGTGAAAGACTTACTGCCATCATCGTACAAAAAATGACATTCAAACAAAAAGAACCTTTCGACTTCATGTTTAAGCCTCCTCCAGCATTTTTGTATCCATATCTTTTGTAGAGAGGCAGATTTTATACACGCTTTCCTTTCTGTTTCAGCACCATTAAAATCTGGTGATACTGTTTGTTTTGCAAAATAAAAAAGCCGCCTCTATCAGGCGGCTTAGAGATCGAGCGGACGCTCTCCGACATTGACGGAACGTGCTTTTTTTGCTTTTCTGAGGCCGAACCACCAGAGAAACGCCATAAAGGGAAGCATAAAATAAATCCAATTTCTGAGGGCCAGCAGGATGTAGTCATAGAGACCGTGAAGCGCGGCAGGTATAAAAAGCGACAGACAAAGCCACTCGGCCTGCTTCTTCCTTTTTGAAAAACGGGCTTTGCCGATATAAAAGCCCATAATAACGCCGAATAAGGCATGGCTTGATACAGGAAGCAGCGCTCGCATGAACGCGTGTTCGACGCCGTTTCCGATTAAGTACAGAATGTTTTCCAATGTGGCAAACCCGAGCGAAAGGCTTGTCCCGTACATGATTCCATCATAATGTTCATCAAAATTGGCATGCTGGTAGACGCTGAACATGAGCAAAAACCATTTTAAAAATTCTTCCAAAAATCCGGAAGATAAAAATGAAATAACAAAATTGCTCTCAGAAATGTTTTCTTTTTCCAAAACATACTGGATAAACATCGTCGGAAAGACGAGCAAAACCCCTACTATAAAAAGGCGTACGACCATATGAATAGGCTCTGTTTCGTACTTTTCCTTTAAGTAGAAATACATCAGCAATGCGATTCCGGGAGCGACGCCTGCGGAGATAATTCCGAACATGAGAAACCTCTTTCCTTTTCTTCTCATTCTATCCTACCATGATTCACAATGTTTTGAAATCGATAAGGATTCAGCGGCTAATAACAAAACCTGTCTTTAATGCCGCTGTCATAGCTGGCCAAAAGAACCGCCAATTTTATTCTCGCTTTTTTGCTATCGTAATCTTTTCCGAGAATGACGCCTTTTTTCACCAGATCATAGCTGCTGCCGACATAGTCGTATGTCGTATAGACTTCTCCTTCCTCCGCGCTCGTCGTGATCACGATATGAATGCCCTTGTTTAAAGCAGCCTCTATATCAGCCACCATTTCCGGGGTGACCTGTCCCCTTCCGACGCCTTCAAGGACGATTCCGGCAGCACCTTCTTGAGCGGCAGCGCGTATGAATTTCCCGTCCGCGTCAAGATAGCTTTTCACGATGTCGACGACAGGGAGAGGTTTTTTTAGACGATGGACGTCCCGCCTTAGCGGTTTCTGATAGACGTACACTTTGTCATTGTCAATGATCCCAAAGTATCCGAATCCGAATACGTCGAAGCCTTGAAGGTTTGACGCATGAACCTTTTTGACATAGCGCGCATTGAAAATCCGTTCATTGAAAACGACAATCGTTCCGGCTCCTTTTATATCCTGACTGCATGCCGTATAAACAGCATGCCTGATATTCGTATATGCGTCGCTGCCCTGCTCTTCCGGCGGGCGCTGCGAGCCGGTGACGACGACCGGACGGTCATCGCTGATCGTTAAATCGAGAAAGTAGGCGGTTTCTTCAAGCGAGTCCGTTCCGTGCGTGACGACGGCTCCGTCATACGTTTCGTCTTCGAAAGCCTTTTCTATCGTGCTTTTCAGCTTCAGCAGGTCGTGAAATGTAATGTGCATGCTCGGAAGCTGCAATGCCGGATATACGTCAACTTGTACATCTTCCGGAAGCTTGCAGATCCGGGCCAGCTCCGTCCCGCTTATGGCGCCTGCCGCAAGCCTCCCGCTTTCGGTTTTCCGGCTTGCGATCGTTCCGCCTGTCGTAATAAGAGCGACTTTATGTTTCATCTTCGGATGCCCCTTTGCGTCAAAATCTGTGCTGCTGCAAAAAAAGAGAGAGCACATCTAAATATAGAATATGCTCTCTTCCTTTTTATATCCGTTTGGCGATTTCTGCGGCGATCAGACCGCCGTGGAAGCGCCCGTTTTCGATAAAAATTTCGTTTGCATTGTTTCCGGCAGCGATGACGCCGGCGATGAAAATGCCTTTTTCATTCGTTTCCATCGTTTCTTCGTTGAAAAACGGACGGCCTGATTCCGCATCAATCTGAATCCCCATTTTCTTTAGAAAACTGTGATCCGGATGATAGCCCGTCATCGCAAACACAAAATCGTTTTTAATGGTGATTTCTTCTTTTGAATCAATGGTAAAAGTCAGCTGATCCTCTGTAATTTCCTTGACGGCCGCGCGAAACTCCATCCGTATTTTCCCGTGATTGACAAGGGATACGAATTCGGGAAGAATCCACGGCTTTATGCTTGAGGAGTATTCCGTTCCCCTGTATAAAACGGTCACGCGCGCACCGGCTTTGACCAGCTCCATTGCCGCGTCAACGCTTGAATTTTTTCCGCCGATGACTGCAACGTCTTTATCAAAATAAGGATGAGCTTCTTTAAAATAATGAAAAACCTTAGGCAGATCTTCACCCGGCACGTTCATATAGTTCGGGTTATCGTAGTATCCCGTCGCCACGATGCAAAACGAGGCCAAATACGCATCCTTCGACGTCTCGACTAAAAACCGGTTATCTTCCGTTTTTGTTACGGAATGAACTTTTTCGAAAGCATTGACTCTTATATTTTTCCGTTTGGCAACTTCCCTGTAATAGGACAGGGCCTGATTTCTGACCGGTTTGCGGTTTTCGGTAATAAATGCAACATCTCCGATCTCCAGCTTTTCGCTGGAGCTGAAAAAGGTTTGATGCGTAGGATAACGGTAAATGCTGTCCACAATATTTCCCTTTTCAATAACGAGGGGCTCTATTCCGATTTGCTGCATCGCGATGGCCGCTGAAAGCCCGCAGGGGCCCCCGCCGATAATGATCACTTTTTCTTCTTTCATGTTCCGTTCAACTCCTGTCATGTCCGGCAAATCAAAAAAATCTCCTATTTTATGATAGGAGATTTTTTGCGTTGTTGCAAATGGTTGGGCTTAGATCCAGCCTCTGAATCGGGATGCCTCCGCCATTTTGCGGACGCCCACCATGTAGGCGGCAAGCCTCATGTCGATTCTGCGGTTTTGCGCCATTTCGTAAATGTTGTTAAACGATTTGACCATCATTTTTTCCAGTCTTTCTTCGACTTCTTCCTCAGTCCAGTAGAAGCCCTGATTGTTCTGTACCCATTCGAAGTAGGATACCGTTACACCGCCGGCGCTTGCCAGCACATCCGGAACGAGGAGAATACCGCGGTCAGAAAGAATTTGCGTCGCTTCAAGAGTCGTCGGGCCGTTGGCGGCTTCCACGACGATTTTCGCTTTTATGTTATGCGCGTTTTCTTCTGTAATCTGGTTTTCGATCGCGGCCGGCACCAAAATGTCACAATCAAGTTCAAGCAGCTCCTGATTTGTAATCGTGTCATTGAAGAGCTTTGTGACGGTTCCGAAGCTGTCGCGGCGGTCCAACAAATAATCGATGTCAAGACCCTCAGGGTCATATAAGCCGCCGTATGCATCAGAAATGCCGACAACTTTTGCACCTGCGTCATGCATGAATTTCGCAAGATAGCTTCCCGCATTTCCGAACCCCTGCACAACGACAGAAGCCCCTTTAATATCGATGTTTTTCTTTTTCGCCGCTTCTTTAATACAAATCGTAACCCCTTTTGCTGTCGCAGATTCTCTGCCGTGAGAACCACCTAAAACGAGCGGTTTTCCGGTAATGAAACCCGGAGAATTGAATTCGTCGATTCTTGAATATTCGTCCATCATCCATGCCATAATTTGAGAATTGGTAAATACATCGGGAGCCGGCACGTCTTTTGTCGGTCCGACAATTTGGCTGATCGCCCTGACGTAGCCTCTGCTTAAACGTTCAAGTTCAGGAAAGGACATATCCCGCGGATCACAGATGATCCCGCCCTTTCCGCCTCCATATGGAAGGTCAATGATCCCGCATTTCAGACTCATCCAAATAGAAAGCGCTTTAACTTCTTTTTCAGTGACTCCCGGATGAAAGCGGATGCCTCCTTTTGTCGGTCCTACTGCATCATTGTGCTGCGCACGGTACCCCGTAAAAATTTTCACTGATCCATCATCCATGCGAACCGGAATTTTAACCGTTAAAAAACGAATCGGTTCTTTTAATAATTCATACACTTCTTCTGGATACCCCAATTTTTCAAGCGCCTTATGTATCACCGTTTGCGTTGATTTTAAAACATCGTGTGCATTTTCCTCAGTATGACCGGTGTTTTGATCGGCTACCATGATAAGTTAACCTCCTAAAGTCTTTCTGGCATGTTGTCCTTTCAGAGAATAGTATACACCCTTGCACTAATCATGCAAAGGACAAACAGCCCGTTTTCATAAAAAATATTCGAGAAAAATCATTTTTGTACATTCTTATTTTCGACAAAAAAAACTGCTGTTTAACACAGCAGCACATCTTTTGACATCCAATTATTTAAAGTACGTCTGAATGGTCTGAACGGCGTTGTTGTCCATGATTTTCTTCCCGTACTCCTGAAGTCTGTAGATCGTTAAGGTCGTCGGATTACCGTACTCGGCCAAAATCGAGATCACGCCGTCAACGGAATGGGAATCGAAATCATCGAGGCTCAAAAAATACCGGCCTTCATAATGATAGACCGTCCCGCCCTGGATTCCGATCCTGTCGAGATTTTTGGACAGCTCAATCAGATGTTCAAACGTTTGAAATTCATATATAATGTCAACACTTTCGCCAAGCTTGACCTGCATTTCTATATAATCCTCATCATACTCATTATCGTCTTCATCCGCTTCCTGGTTTTTCGTGACAATGATGACCATTCCTTGTGCTTGAAGAGAATACACTTCAACAGCAATTGGGCCATTTGCTTCAAACCCGAGCTCTGTATTCGCTTCGTTCATCATGTCTTTAAACAGCTGCTGAACTTTAAATGAGTCTTTCCAAAGGTCTTCTTTAGTCAGCCCCCGGTCTGTCAGATCGTCAAGTGTCAGAAAGATTTTAATCTTATTATAATTTAGACGCTCAAGCCGCATAACGTTCCCTCCTGCCTCTTCTTGCACACATCATTTATCTTATTATATGGAGATGATGAGTTATAGGTTCTTAATTTTGATACCAGTTTACACCGTGTTTCAGCGGAAGACAAGCACTATGCCGTCTTTTCGGAAAAAAAGCCGATCAGGCGCCTATCCGCAACCGTCTGTCTGCACTGGAGCCAGTTTGATAAGATGTGTTTCCGGCCTAGCTCCGAGCCTCAAAGGAAGCCTTGTCGTTCCATAGCCGTTGCTGATCAGATAGCGGGTCCTATGAATCGTTCCCGTCCCGCCTTCTTTATATAGTCCGAATCGGCCGATGCGAATCTGGCCTCCGTGCGTATGGCCGCTGAGTATGATGTCAATCCGGTCCTCCTCATGTATTTGATGGTGTATTCCAGGATTGTGTGACACTAAAAGAGTCGGAGCGCCGGGATGAATATTCCGCACCGCCTCCGGCAAGTCGGCAAATCCGATCCTGAGGTCATCCACGCCGCAAACATTCACGATCTGCCCGCGGTGGTTGAAAACAGCCGATTCATTGCGCAAAGCGGTCACACCGTATGTTTTGAACAGGCGAACAAGCCTTGCCTGATTGATCTCGTAATCGTTGTTTCCCCACACAAAAAACGTTTTTCCCAAACTTGTCAGCCTTTTGATATTTTCTTCAATCCTCGCGAACGGAACGCCCCGCTCTGCCAGATCTCCTCCAATCACGACGAGATGAACGCCGTGCTCCTTCACCTTTTGAATGATTTCCCTGCTGACCGTGCGTCTGTGGATGTCAGAAATAAAAAAGACGTTAAGCGGATCTTTTCCGCGCAAGCGCCCGAGCGAAAAACCTGCGTGCATTACACGGTCTTCTTTGGCGATGGCTGACATTTTCCAGATCAAAGCGGATAAGCAGACGAAAACAACGGAAATGAAACTGACGAAAAAGATCATATGAATACCCCATTCTTGTTTTCTTTCTTATATAAGACGCCTGATAAAAAAAGACGTTTCTCTTCACAAAAGAAAACGTCAGCCCTTTTTTATTTGCTTTCAAAATACAAATTGATATCATAGTGCTGTTTCATCACTTTAAAGACCGTTTCCCTCGATTTCCATTCCTCGGGCTGGGGCCATAAATCGGTGCTTTTCTGAATAATCTCACACCTCAGTTTATGAAAATCCCCTTCCGCTTTCTCTTCCTTCTTTTTAAAATAATGTGCCGTACTGTATGCGAAAGCGGCAGCCAATATCCAAAACAGGTAAATGGAATCGTTCAGCAATTCGGCAAGGATGCCGTTTCGGCCAAGCCCTTTTCCAACTGCGAACAGGCAGAACGATACGGCGCAAACCGCGGCTGCCACGAGCCACTTAAGCGATTGCTTTCGATAGTTTTCATACTTTTCTTTTCTTTTGATTAAGCCGCGGAGCATTTGCTTTGTAGGTTCATCGGTAAAACGGTCCAGCTGATCAAGCGCGCTTCCCACATTCCTCACACCTTGTCCGATTTGTTTGTACAATATATATGAACGGGTCGGCGCATTCATGCAGGGGGCCTTAATAAAAAGGAATTTTCAGCACCTGTCCCGCATACACGTTATTGCCGGACAACTGATTATAACTGCGGATTTTTTCCTCGCCCGACCGGTCTTTATAATATTTCATGGAGATTCTGTAAAGGGTCTCCTTTTCTCCAACGGTATGCTGAATCACCTTTTTCGGTTCGGGCGCCTTTTGAACCGGCGCTTTTACGACATTTTTCTTTTCTATTGCGGTCTTCTCCCCGGCTTTTTTCTCTGCTGCAGCAGGTTTATGAACTTTTTTTTCTACTTTTGACGGCTTGTCCTCAGTTTTTTTCTCGTCTTTTGGCCGCTCTTCAGCCGCTTCTTTTTTTGGCTGGTCATCAGCTTTTCCCTCTGTTTGATCAGCCTTTTCCTCCTGAAGAGCGGCGGCTTGATCTGTTGAGTCCGCCAGTTGATCAGCCGCCTGGTCATCTAGAAAGCTTGTATCTTTCGATTTTTCATAAAATACATCGTCATATTGGTCAGGATTCGTATCGCTTTGATTCATCATGTACATGAACACCAGGAAGACGATGATTGGAATGAATAAAAATATGACTGCAAGCGAGGTAAATAAAGGATTCCTTTGTTTATTCTTTTTTTTCCCGTTTTTCTTTTTTTCACGATAAGACTGTCTGGAGGGGAGCTCTTCTTCGGGGAATTGCGGCTCTTCTTGCGCTTTTAGGGCAAGTTCAGCCTGAGCCTTTTCCCGCTCCATCTTCTTTCTCTCTATCCTCGACATCTCCGCCATGTAATCTCCTCCTTACGTGTTGAAAACGAATCTGAAACGCACTTGCAGCATCGATCAGGAAATGCGCCGTGACAGGGACGAATAAATTATCCGTCTTTAAAAAACTGATCCCGAGCAAAAAGCTGATCAGAACAACCATGACAAAGAGCAGCCATTTTCGCAAATAACGAAAATGCAAAAGCGCAAAAATGATGCTTGCCGCCCAAATGCCGAGATGAGTCTGGACGATCCCTCTGAACAATATTTCTTCAGTGAACGCGATGAAAAGGGTGAGCACGACAATATGAAAGTATGAACGGCTTCGAAAAAGCTTTTGATTTATCCCTTCATCGTCATACATATGCTCGGGAACCCATTTCATCACTGCAAGGTCAACGGCAATGACGAAAACAGCAAGCGGCACGCCGAAAGTGAGAATTCTGATGTCGCGTACGTTCCACAGCGAGAAAAAATCATTGATATCATCGAACAAAAAGACGCCCGTCAAGACCGCCGTACAAAGCATCAGAAGCTGGGAAAAATAAAGCTGCCTCAACATTTCCCTGTCTGACAGCCGGCTGATGATTTCTGTCTGCTTTTTCAGCATATCCGATCACGGCTGGCAGCAAATATCGTATCCAATTCCTCTTCCCATGCTGTTAGTTGGTTCATAAATGGATGATCTCCTTTAGTTTCATAATCTTCAAGATTTAATCCGCAGTGCGTGCAGCATGCCGTGTTACCGCTTTTTCCGGCGCTTAAGGTTTCATTAAAATAAGAAAGCAGCCCTTCCCGAAAGCACCCTTTGCTTTCTGTGATCTGCGCGAAGCCTGCCATTTTGTTTAGTTTTTGCTGTCTTCTAAAGTCCATTTCCTGATAAATAAGCTCTCTCGCCTTATTCCCCAAATGGCGAAATTTGAAAAACAAATGGGAGAAATGCCGGGCCTGTGTTTCCGTTAAGCCGGATTGCTCAAGGCTTTCCCTTGCGCCGCGTTCGTCCCGGACATCGGCAAGTTTTTCGTATAAAAAGTCGATTGTCTGTCTGGTGAGAGCTTCTGTCTGAATGAGCTGTTCCTGGATTCCCCTATCTCCCGGAGCCTTCAGCAGGATGCTGACGCTCTGTTTCCCATCCCGGCCCGCGCGCCCGATTTCCTGCATGTATGCTTCGATCGTTTGCGGAAGGTTGACATGGATCACATATCTGACATCAGGCTTATCAACTCCCATGCCAAACGCGTTTGTGCAGCAGACGATGTCAAGCTGATTGCGGATAAACTGCTGCTGAATCAGCATTCTGTCGCCAGCGTCCATTCCGCCGTGGTAAAACTCCGTTCTCATCCTCGTCTCTTCGGCGATCTTTCCGGCCAGTTCTTCGGCCCATTTTCTTGTCGGACAATAGACGAGGCCGGGGCCTTGAAGCTTGCGGACAAGTTCAATCAGCCTTTCGTTTTTTCCGGCGGTATCCTGGACCTCCTCGAGATGAAGGGCGATGTTCGGCCGATCGACCGAATGAATGAGATAGCGGACTTCGTTCAGCCCGAGCATGCGCGAGATGTCCTTTAACGTCTCTTCTGTCGCCGTCGCTGTAAGCGCCAGTGTGACGGGGCTATCAAGCTTTTTTTTGATGTCTCCGAGCTTCGAATAATCAGGCCTGAAATCATGCCCCCACTGCGAGATACAGTGGGCTTCGTCGACGACGAAAAGGCTGATTTTCATCGTTTGCAGCCGCCTTACCATCTGCTCAGACTGGAGAGCTTCCGGCGATATATAAAGAAATTTAAGCCTGTGGAGCTGTTTTAAAATGTATTCTTTTTCCTGATGGGTTAAGGCGCTGTTATAGGCAGCCGCCCTTTTCTCTCCCCGCATTTTCAATTGCTGCACCTGATCTTCCATTAAAGAAAGGAGAGGGGAAACGATCAACACCGTTCCGTCCGTCAATAGCCCGGGAAGCTGGTAGCACAGCGATTTTCCTCCCCCGGTCGGAAGCATCGCAACCGTATCCTGCCCTTCAAGCACGCTTTTCACGATTTCTTCCTGTCCTTTTTTAAAAGAGGTGTAGCCGAAATGGCGGCGGAGAGCCTCATGAAGCTTATCCATGCCGCGTCACCGTTTTCGACAGGGCGAGACGGATTTTAAAATAGCTGTATCTGCCCCCGAGCCCTTCTTTAATTTGCCTGATTTTATTCGTTTGATTGCGTTTTGCATAATCTGCAATGATTCTTTGTTCCTCTTCCGGCACGTATGTTTCAATTGAAAAAGCCGGATCGTGAATCGCGATTTCGACGATGTGATCCTCGATCGTTGCCGTTTTTAATTTTCGGATTTCCGCGATCCGCTCAATCGATTTTCCTTCTTTGATGAGAAACAGCGTTTTCCTTGTCGACTGCGTGAGCCCGTCTTTAAATGGTATGTCTTTGATCAGCGTTTCAAAAAGCGGGCTTTCACCCTTTTGAACGGATTGAATAAAATAGTGCAGAACATCCCAAAACAGAGCATATATGTACCATTCATCCTCACGCATCTTTTCCGCAAGCTGTTTACACGTAAAGCCGATCTTGGCAGCCGATGTCAGGGAATGTACAAAGACGGCGGCCTGCCGGTCGTCATCTAACGCTGACAGCTTTTCCTTCAATTCCGTATGAAAATGCGCTGCCAACTCATCGGCATTCCGGTTTCTTAAGTACCGCCTGACCCAATTTTGAATCTGGTAATCTTTTGTGATCGGCAAATAAAACCGCTCCCGATACCGTCTGTTTGACAGCACTTGAATCAAAAGGGACATCCTTTGCCACATGATATTTGCAGCCGCCTGATAATAGGCGCCGTGAAAATGCCGGGGCCAGGGATGGATGCGGAAGCAGCGTTCCAGTTCCTTTTCTCCTCTTTCAGTGACGGCAAAAGCGCCCGTCTCGTGTTTTTCGGTAATGAAAGATTCCCGCAGCAATTTTTGAAAACTGCCATTCAACCGATCTCGGGAAAGGGACGTACAAAAGCCGAAATACTTTGAGACGGCAAATAAACCGGCGTCCTGAATCGTCTGTGATGACCTTTTCCCTTTTAATAAATGATATACGGCGCTCGGCGACCGTTCTCCCCGCATTGATGTGAGAATGTCCAGCACAACGGCGTCAAAAAAATGAACCGACATAGCATCACCTACATTCTTTTAGGACAACATTCGATATTTTCTTCTTATTATTTTAACAGATTTTGCAGAGAAATCGACGTTTAAAGTCATCTAAAAGGGGCATGTTAGCAGTAGAACCCTTGTGTGATAAGCATTCTCAATATTTTTAAGTTGAAATGTAGGATTAACACCATTACAATAAGGAATGGGAATAGGTTTCATATCGGACCGATAGAGGGTTAAAACCATTTGTTCCAACGAAGAACCATCTGGGAGGTTTTTTATTTATGCCAAAATATACAATTGTAGACAAAGATACGTGTATCGCATGCGGCGCTTGCGGTGCAGCGGCTCCTGATATTTATGACTATGATGATGAAGGAATCGCGTATGTCACGCTCGATGACAACCAAGGCGTCGTAGAAGTGCCTGATGTCCTGGAAGAAGACATGATGGACGCATTTGAAGGCTGTCCTACTGACTCGATTAAAGTTGCGGATGAGCCGTTTGAAGGCGACCCGCTGAAGCACGAATAGAAAAAGCAATATCCGGCGAGAGTGTCTCCGGCCGGATATGTTCATGAAAAAGCCCGGCGAATGCCGGGCTTTTGTTGTATTAATTAATGCTGTCTTGCCACCTGTACATTTTCTTTCAGCCAAGGTCTCAGCTGAAGGAAAATCGGTGTGGACACCAATGTCACGACAAGGCCTTTAATGAGATTAAACGGCAGAATGCCTGCTATAATCGTCGTTTTCAGTGCGCCCCCTGATAATGCTGGAGCATGTAAGAACCAAGTGTATGCAGGGATAAACAGAACATAATTCAAGATGCTCATCAGGGCGGCCATTAAAACCGTACCCAGAACAAGAGCAGCTGCAAACCCTTTGGCAGAGTTCGTTTTTTTCAGCATAAAAGCGGCCGGCAGTATAAACAGCGTTCCGGCGACAAAGTTCGCTGTCTGATCGATCGGTACGCCTGATGCGCTTCCCGCAATGAAGTAGTTCAGCACGTTTTTAATCGCCTCAACGGCAATTCCGGCGCCAGGGCCGTATAATATGACAGCAAGCAATGCCGGGATATCGCTGAAATCGATTTTTAAATACGGATACGCCCCCAAAATCGGAAAGCTCAGCATCATTAATACGAATGCAATACTGCTCAGCATACTGATGGACACTAGACGTCTTACTCTGTTGTGCTTCATTTGTCTCTTTCTCCTTTTCGATCACATCTCACGAAAAGAGGAATGGTTCTAGCCCCCGTCCACAAACAAAAAACCCGCTTTTTGCAAAAGCGGGGCCGTTTACAGACAGGTCAAATAAACGTTTCGAAATATGTATTTCAAAACGCAGGAACCTCCATCTTCTCCCATCCAGACTATACTGTCGGCTTCGGAATCTCACCGAATCCTGCCTCATAAAGGCTCGCGGGCTTAGAGCAAAAAACTCATCACCGCCGGTAGGGAATTTCACCCTGCCCCGAAGATTGATCATATTAAATTTTATTTTCGATATTATTATAGTGTAGTTGTGAAGAAATGTACAGATGAAAGCTCAAGTCTCTTTCATCAGCAGAATGCATTACCCGCACACCGTCTAAAATCCGCACATTCACACTTTTTTCATTTTTAATTTTCGTCTTTTACACTTGAAACTCATTGACACCATTCTCGTAATATGGTAAATTATCAGATATTTATGACGTTTATTTAGGAGGAAATCTTACATGTTTCGAGTATTGGTCTCAGATAAAATGTCAAGCGATGGACTTGCACCATTAATGGAAGCAGATTTTATTGAAATTGTTCAAAAAAATGTCGCGGAAGCGGAAGACGAGCTGCATACTTTTGATGCTCTTCTGGTAAGAAGCGCAACAAAGGTAACGGAAGAGCTGTTTAAAAAGATGACCTCATTGAAAATCGTCGCGAGAGCGGGAGTAGGCGTTGACAACATTGACATTGACGAAGCGACGAAGCACGGCGTAATTGTGGTGAACGCGCCAAACGGAAACACCATCTCAACGGCGGAACATACATTTGCAATGTTCTCTGCACTAATGAGGCATATTCCGCAGGCGAACATCTCCGTCAAATCGCGCGAATGGAACCGTTCAGCTTTTGTCGGGTCAGAGCTTTACGGAAAAACGCTCGGCATCGTCGGAATGGGACGGATCGGAAGCGAAATTGCGAGCCGCGCCAAAGCGTTCGGAATGACGGTCCACGTATATGATCCGTTTCTGACCCAGGAAAGAGCGGACAAACTCGGAGTCAATGCCAACAGCTTTGAAGAGGTGCTCGCCTGCGCGGATATCATCACAGTTCACACACCGCTGACGAAAGAAACGAAAGGCCTCTTAAACAAGGAAACGATCGCAAAAACGAAAAAAGGCGTCCGTCTCGTCAACTGCGCAAGAGGCGGGATCATCGATGAAGCGGCCCTTCTTGAAGCGCTTGAAAGCGGCCATGTCAGAGGGGCGGCGCTTGACGTTTTTGAAGTCGAGCCTCCTGTGGATTCCAAATTGATCGATCACCCGAACGTGATTGCCACTCCGCATCTGGGAGCTTCGACAAAAGAAGCCCAGCTGAATGTAGCGGCGCAAGTATCGGAAGAAGTTCTGCAGTATGCGCAAGGAAACCCTGTAATGTCAGCGATCAACCTTCCGGCCATGACAAAGGACTCTTTCCAAAAGATCCAGCCGTACCATCAATTTGCCAATACGATCGGAAACCTTGTATCCCAATGCATGAATGAGCCTGTGAAAGATGTGGCCATCCATTATGAAGGATCCATTGCAAAGCTAGAAACATCATTTATTACAAAAAGCCTTTTGGCCGGATTCCTGAAACCGCGCGTTGCTGCAACGGTCAATGAGGTCAACGCCGGAACCGTCGCGAAAGAGCGCGGCATCAGCTTCAGCGAAAAGATTTCTTCCAATGAATCCGGTTATGAAAATTGCATTTCAGTGAAAGTAACAGGCGATCGTTCGACGTTTGCTTTAACTGCAACGTACATTCCGCACTTTGGCGGACGCATCGTCGCTTTAAACGGATTTGATATCGATTTCTATCCAAACGGTCACCTTGTCTACATTCATCATCAGGATAAGCCGGGGATGATCGGTCATGTCGGCCGGATTCTCGGCGATCATAACATCAATATTGCGACAATGCAGGTGGGACGGAAAGAAAAAGGCGGCGAAGCGATCATGATGCTTTCATTCGACCGCCATCTTGAAGACGATATTTTAAACGAACTGAAAAACATCGACGATATCGTTTCGGTTAAGGTCATCGACCTGCCGTAGCAGCCGGCGGAGCCCTGAAGCAATCAGGGTTCCGTTTTTTTACGACGAACGGTCCACCCTGATAAGGAGCGGCTGCTGCGGGTAGATGGTCTCCCCTTTCAGTCCGTTCCACTCTTGAATTGCTCCGGCGGTCACGCCCATTTTTTCGGCAATGCGGTAAAGCGTATCACCTTTTTGAACAATATAAGTGCGCTGCTTTTCCCGGCTTTCGTCGAGACGCAACGTCTGACCGGCGTAAATATTCGGGTTTGCAAGGCCGTTCATCTCCATCATTTTCTCGACGGATAACCCGTTTTCCCGGCTGATCTTCCATAGCGTGTCCCCTTTACGAACGGTGATCTCGCTTTTTGTCTCAGCGCTTCCTTTATTTACATGAACCGAACTCGGACGGAACGCCTCCTCGCTGTATACGGTCAGCGGGTTAATCGCGTTTTTCTTATTCTCAGTCCAAGCGCCTTGATGGATTTCAAAGTGAAGATGCGTTCCCGTCGATATTCCGGTATTTCCGATGATTCCGATTTCCTCTCCTTTTTTCACGCGGTCACCTTTTTTCTTTAGCCGTTTGTTCAAATGGGCATAGACGGTTTCATACCCGTTGTCATGTTTGATGAAAATGACTTGGCCGTATGAGTTCGATGCATACGATTTACTTACGGTTCCATCTGCGGCAGCTACCACCATTTCTCCCTCAGGAGCCGCGATGTCGAGTCCCTTGTGTTTGCCGCCCCTTGTGCCGAACTTATCCGTTATTTCCCCTTTAATCGGTTCGGTCCAACTGCTTTTAGTTGCCGATGCAGACGGAACCGCGATGCAAGGCCATGTGATCAGTAATACGCAAAATAGGTATCTGAACGGTTTCAAGTGTTCTGAATCCTCCTCTGATGGTGCCGGCTGTTTTAGCTTTCTTTTACGACAGCTTAGTATAATTCCAAATGACGGTATTTTATACATTTTATTCATCAAAAAAGAGACTCCTCATCAGAGTCTCTTTTTCAGCCTTTTATCGTAATCGGGTTCGGCGCGTACGGAACGGGAATCGATTTTGTCAAATCATAGCTGCCGATCTTATCGGTGTTCGCATTCGTAAATTTTACTTTTGTATAGCCGAAATCTTTTGCCGTCAGGAGCAGGCCTTCCAGCATTAAAATATCATCGGATTGATTTTGAATGTCCGCAGACGGTGAAAAACGAATGATCAGCTCTTTTCCGTTTTCTTCAACAGCCTGAATCGCACGGTCGCCCGATAAAATGGATTTGATATGAGAGCCGCTTTCTCCGTGCTGCATCTGGCTGATCGCTTCATTTATACTTTGATACGATTCGCGTGACGGCACAAGAAACTGCTCACCGTCAGAATCTTCATATAGGAAATAGCCCCTTTTGGTCTTCTGCTCGATTGACAGATCCATAAGAAGTCCGTATGAATCAATAGTAACGCCCGGTTCGCCGTTTGAGACAAACTGAACAGTGTCGCAGGAACCCCATTTAAAGGTTTCATTAATCACTTCTTTCATCAGCTCGAAATCGTCCGTGGAGATTCCGGAAATGTCCTTATTCACTTGCAGGGTGACCGAGTGGCTTTCCGTTTGCTCACTGAATGTCACATGTTGAAAATAAGATGTGTCCAATGGCTCAAACTGATCGGCATCAAGCCGGGCGTATTCGTTGAGCGCGTCTTCAACCGTCTTCATGCCGGCTTTTTTCCTAATGCTGACCGGCACGACGACCGACTTCGAATCATCGGGAAATGCAAAGGTGATATAGTTGTCTTTTTGATCGCTTGGAACGACATATGTATTTGCGGGTTCAGACCGGTCGGCAGCCGTCTTCGTTTCCTTATGCTTAGCTTCCACTTTGCTTTGGCTGCCGGAAGCAATGTCAGGATTTTCACCGTTTTGCTTTGTCTGGTCAACCAATTGAGGAGTTATCAGCATAAGAAGAAAGAGAACGCAAACTGATGCAGCAAATGCCCCGAACCGTTTTTTTGAGGGAGTTTTTTTCGGCTGTGCGTGAAGCAGCTTTTGATAGATTTGATACGGTGAACGATCATCCTTAACCGTTGGAAGTTGGCTTAGTAACATCTTTAGCCGTTCTTCGTTCCATTCTGACTTCTTCATTCCTTTGCTCCTCCTTCAAAAGCTCCATCTGTTTGCGAAGTACCTTCAGACCGCGATGCTGAGTCGTTTTCACCTTGCTTTCAGAAAAATGTAAAGCTTGGGCTGTTTCTGCAATCGAATACCCTTGAATAAACCGAAGCACGATGACAGATCGTTGATCCAATGTACATTTATCAAGCGCTTTAAAGATTTCATTAAGATTTTCATTCTGCATCAAAATGTCCTCAGGCAAGGGTTGCCGGTCTTTTACATCCTGCTTCTCCCAGTCAAACGTCCCCATGATCCGCTGGCGGATCGTCTGCTGTTTTCTGAACCAATCGATGGCGACATGCCTTGCGATTGAAAGAAGCCATGTTTTTTCGCTGCTTCTGCCTTCAAATGTTTCATACGAATGCAGAACGCGGATATAGACTTCCTGGACTAAATCTTCAGCCTGGCTTTTGTCTTTTACCATATAAAATAAAAACTGAAATAAATCTTGGTGATATGTATCATATATTTTCTGAAAGGTTTCTTCCACTTGAAACCCCTCCGTTCAATTTATTGTCGTTTGTCAATCATAAAAAGTTACATTACAACTATTACAACTATATTACGAAAATATGAAAATGGGAAGGGAATTTCCCTAAAGTTAAACTAAAATTTAACTATACCACATTATAAAAGCACCTGCTCTAAATGAACAGGTGCCAACGATTACAACCGCCCTTCAATTAGGCTTTTGTTCTTGCGGACGGCGTTGTTGATCTTGACAGCAAATAAGGTTAATTCTTCCTGAGATTGACTGATTTTCATCGTGCTATGATTTTAAGTTCAATTGCCGGCGAAGCTTTTTCGAGATCTCCTTTCTCTTTTCGTCGGTTACAACATGGAACCATAAGCCATCAATTTTTTTATCTTCACCTTCAATTTCGAATTGTTTAATATCCTTAGCAGCTTCTTTATAAGAGCTTTGATATCGATCATGTTGTCCAGCGTCAAGTTCGTTTTTACGTTTTTTTCTAATGCAGTTAAAATCTCTTAATAGTTTGTTAATCCCTTATGAAGGCAGGGCAATCGGTTCATCATCTTCAATAAGCAGTATTCTGATTTTATCCACAAAAAATCATCATTCCCTGTCTCATGCTTTATATTTATCTAGATATCTCTTATGTATATATTACAGCTCATTACTCAACAATTTAAATTTGTTAGATATTTATTATTTTAGTTTCATGACCGTCTTCACTATGATAAATTCATTAGTGACCCCACCGGCATATGTTTTTGCTTCGTTTATCCGAACAATTCTCCAAGTACTTTCCTATATTCTTTCCGCCGGAAACTGTTGGACATCTACGGTCTCTGCAACAATTCCCCTGCATTCAGTATTGCTAGATTAAATGTTTTTCCGCCCGAGTTAACAAACAGGCATTTATGCTTTTGATGACTAACATGCTGCTTCCTGGTTCTAACTCTCAACCTAGGTTCTATACGTCCATTATGGGGAAGTTACTTTTCCATCAAATTGCATGGTTTGCTTCCGAATGACTGAGCACCTGTTCTGGATGAACAGGTGCTCTCTGTTTCTTATGGAACAATATTCTTCGTCAAATTTGGCCAGCATCTTTCTTTTTTCTTGGAATGTAGAACGTAAATGCCGTGCCTTCGTTCAGCTTGCTGTGGACGGTGATCGAACCGTTATGGGCATCGACAATATTTTTGACGATGGCAAGTCCGAGGCCTGTTCCGCCTTTTCCTCTCGTTCTCGCTTTATCCGCTTTATAAAAACGCTCGAAAATAAACGGCAGATCTTCCTCGGGAATGCCGCTGCCCGAGTCTTTCACGGCGACTTTCAAGCCGCTTTCGACGGATTGGACATCAACGTGGACGTTCCCGTTTGGATTGGTGTGACGGATGGCGTTATCAATTAAATTGGTCAGCACCTGCTCCATTTTATCCGGATCAAACATGAATTTGGCTTCGTGCAAATCCAGGTGATGGGTAAGGCTGATCTCTTTTTCTGCGGCTACGCCGTAAAACTTTCTGAACACCCTTTCGAAAAACTCCCGGAGATCCACGTTTTCAACGTTTAATGAAATATGCCCTGCTTCCATTCTTGCGAGGTCGAGCAGATCGTTGACAAGCCTCCCCATCCTCAGCGATTCGTCATAAATGACCTGGGCAATTTCCTTTTTCTCTTCCTCGGAACTCGCAATATCATCGACGATCGCTTCGCTGTATCCTTGGAGCATTGAGATCGGCGTCCTCAATTCGTGGCTGACGTTGGCGATAAAGTCTTTTCTCAGCTTATCGAGCCGCCTTTCCTCGGTCATGTCCCGCAGAACGGCAACCGCTCCGCGCACATGGGACTGATTGTAGAGCGGGCTCATTAACAGCACCCACGTTCTTCCCTGCAGCGTCATTTCGATCATTTGCTCTTTTTCCGTGCTGACGGTGTTTTGGAACAGCTCCCGCGCTTCAGGAGGAAGTTCATCCCCCTCCTTTACATTCATGTGCTGCTCATAATACCATGCCTGCAAAAACCGTTCGGCAGGAGGGTTTGTAACAAGGATCGTTCCGTCGATGTTGATGGTGATGACCCCGTCAGCCATACTGCTTAAAATATTTGACAATTGTTCTTTTTCCTGATTCAAAGCCGTAATGTGGAATTTAAGCTGACGTCCCATCTGGTTAAAAGCGATGGCCAGTTCCCCGATTTCATCCTGTGTTAAGATCGGGATTTTCGTATCAAATTTTCCTTTTGCCAGGTCCTGAGCGCCTTCCCGCATTTTTCTGAGCGGATAGGTGACCCGGCTTGACAGGAAGAAAGCGAAGAACGTCGTTAACACGATGGCGATCGCAGCGGCAAAGAGAACATATCTTGTCGTATGTTCTGTCGTATCCTTGACCGCGAGAAGCGACTGGGAAAGAAACACCATCCCTTCACCCTTCCCTTTTCCATAAGGCACGCCGACGATCAGCTGGTCGTTCTTCTGGTTTTTCAAGGACAGCCTTTTTTGCACCTTTTCATGATTGGCGAGCGCGCGGCTTAAATCAGGGTCGCCTTTGATCTCCTTCAGCGTAATGGAAGACAGCTTTTTATCCTGATTCGGCGAATACCAATATTCGTTCTCGTTTTTAATGATGGCGATCGCTGTCATCTCGTCAGCAAGCTCCCAGGTGATCGATCTGGCGACTTTCTGATCGTCATGGTTTTCAATAATGACAGCCACTTTGTTGGCGAGCTTCGTCAAATCCGCCTCGGCTTCCTGGACATGATAGTTTTCGATAAATTCAAGCAGAAAAAAGGTTAAAATAATCAGAACTAATGAGACTAAGAGAAGGATGGTAAACCATAGTTTACCAACGACGCTTTTCCAAAACTTCATTCGTTTCCGACCTCAAATTTGTAACCGACACCCCAGACCGTCACGATTTTTTTGGCCGCTTTCGGAGAGACTTTGTTCAGCTTTTCACGTAAACGTTTGACATGAGTATCTACCGTTCTTAAATCCCCGAAAAACTCGTACTGCCAAACTTCCTTCAGCAGCTTTTCCCGATCGTATACTTTGTCAGGCGTTTTCGCCAAAAAGTAGAGAAGCTCGTATTCCTTAGGCGTCAGGCTGACTTCGGTTCCGTCCGCCATGACCCGGTGGGCGTCATGATCAATTGACAGATGGTTAAAAACAAGCACATTTTTTGCCGTCGTATCCGTATTGAGATAAGAGGTTTGCGATGATCTCCTAAGAAGCGCTTTAACCCTCAGCACGACTTCCCGCGGGCTGAACGGTTTCACGATATAGTCATCCGTTCCGACTTCAAAGCCCTGCACCCGGTTGGCTTCTTCCCCTTTCGCCGTCAGCATGATGATCGGCGTTGCTTTTTTATCGCGAATTTGACGGCATACTTCAATGCCGTCCGTACCCGGCATCATCAAATCAAGCAAGATCAAGTCGTAATGCTGGCCAAGAGCTTTATCGATGGCTTCATCTCCGTTCTCGGCTTCTTCAATTTTGTAGTTTTCCCTTTCGAGATACATTTTTAATAGACGTCTGATTCTTGCCTCATCATCTACTACTAATATTTTTGTCTCTTTTGTCTGTTCCATCGGTAAACCTCCCGAAATTGAATCTTCTTACATTCATTTTAGTAGAAAAGCTGCTGTAATCCAAGTGAGATTTGCTTTCCAACGTTTGAACGCCTAAAAATACCGGAGGTTCAAGGATGATCCCGAACCTCCTTAACACGAGGGATCATGCGTAGGAATGCAGACCTGCGATCACCAGGTTTACAAAAATAAGATTAAACATAATGATGGCAAAACCGATGACAGCGAGCCAGGCTGATTTTTCTCCGTGCCATCCTCTTGAAAGCCTGAGATGCAGATAGGCGGCATAAAACAGAAAGGTAATGAGCGCCCATACTTCCTTCGGGTCCCAGCCCCAGAATCTGGTCCAGGCAATCTGCGCCCAAATCATCGCAAAAATGAGCGCGCCCAACGTGAAAACCGGAAAGCCGATCGATACCGACCGATAGCCGATTTCATCGACGAGATCAAGGTTGACGTTTTTCACCAGCGGCTGAAGGAGCGCGCTGATCCGTTTTCTCGCGATCAGTCTGATGGCGCCGTAAAGCAAGATTCCTACAGCAAACGACCAGAGGACGGTATTTAATTTCCTGCCGGAAAATATCGGCGGAACATTGACGATCGGCTCCATTTTCCCCTCTGTCAACAGCTCGCCTTTGTTCGGTCCGATAAGCGGCGGAAGCTCATAGACCATCGTTTCTTCTACATTCTCTTTGTTTATCCACTTAAACTTTGCCTCATAGCCGCCGATTCTGAATGCACTTGTCACAAGGATAAACGCCAGGGTGGCAACAAGCATAAACATTACGAATTCGAGCCAGAACGTTTTTCTGCCGGGATTCGACTGATCCACATGCTTGAGCAGAAAAATGACGCTTGCGACAAAACTGACCGCAAGAATCGCCTGACCAAGCGCTGCCGTCGTTACGTGAATGTACAGCCACCTGCTTTGCAAGGACGGAATCAGCGGTGTAATATCGGTCGGGAACATGCTGGCGTATGCGATTAAAAGCAGCACGACAGGGAGCGTAAACAACCCTAAAGCTGATAACTTGTAAATAAAATAGATGATGATGAACGCCAAAACGAGCATCATGCTGAAAGCTGTTGTAAATTCAAAGAGGTTGCTGACCGGCGCATGACCGGACACGATCCATCTCGCGATAAAATAACCGAGTTGGCATACAAATCCTGAGATCGTAATCAAGACGGCGATCGACGCCCATCGATTCTTTTTTTTCGGCGCGGATGTTTTGCTTCTGATCGAGCCCCCAAAAAAGAAGACCGCAGCCAGATACAAAAGAAATGCCGCGTACAATAAATTCCCGCTGAGCTCTGCCATGAAAACCCCTCCCTATGCTGGCCGTTTATTTTCTTCTTTGAACAGTTCTTTTTGATCAGCCGGTTCGGATATTCCCGTATCGGCCAGTACGGCCTGCAGATCTTTTTTCAGTCCGTACCAGTTTTTGTTCGTGTGGCCGGCGACGAGCACATCCCCGTCTATCGAACGCAGCCAAATCCGCCTGTGGTGCCAGTACATTCCTTGAATGACCCCGATCATAAAGATTGCGCCGCCGACCATCAATACCCACAGCGTCAAATCTTTTCTGACCGTCAGACCCGACAGGTTCTTTGTTTCTACATGGTCAAATTTCATTTTATATTTGTTGTCTTTAGATCCTTCTATCGTCTCCTGAATCGCCACAAAGCTTTTCTCCCCGCCGGGCTTGTCAGGAGCGCTGATCTGGAAAACAAAAGCCGGATTGTTCGGGTTTCTCGTTTTTGTGCTCGGCTCTCCGTCTTTATTGAAATAAAAGTCCGGAAGATAGCTTGCCAGATGCACTTTGTAACCGTTGCCAAGATCATAGTCCTGCTTCGGTTCGAACAGATCGATTGACACCTTCCCGAACGATTTCCCCGTGTCTTTTTCGATCAGCTGAAACACCATTTTGCTAAGCTCGCCTTCTTTGTAGGTGAGCTGATAAAGTGCATAAGAACCGAATTTCAGCGGCTCATTGACTTTGATTTTGCCGTTTTTCACCTTTTTTAACTTTGGCGATTCGCCGGGCAGACTGCTGTCTTTTCTTTCATACAGCTCGACATCGGTTTGATACGATTTGGCGACCATCCCGTCTCCCGCTTTGTTGATAGCCTCTGAAAATACCTTTTTCTCATTTTCGCTGTTGTACATTTCCTTCGTAAACTTGTTGCTTTTCAAATAATACTGCCCGTCTGTTCCAGGGATCGGAGCGGTTTCCCCTTCTCTGATCCAGAGATTTTCGTCGACGTACATGCCCGGAACAAAGCGGAGCATGACGCCGATGAGGAAAATGATCAGCCCGATATGATTGACGTATGGCCCCCATCTCGAAAAGCGGCCTTTTTCGGCAAACAGATTGCCGTTTTCCTCTTTTACCCGGTAGCGCTTTTTTTTCAATTTCTCGATGATGTCCGTTCTGACTTTTTCGGAAAGCTCCGTTTCCGTCCGGCTGAACAGCCTCTGTCTCTCCATAAAGTTCGGGTTTCGGGTGACCCCCTGATTTTTCAGGGCCCTGTATAACGGGACAACCCGGTCAAGGCTGCAGATGACCAATGATACGCCGATTGAGGCGACCAGAATAATAAACCACCAGGAACCGTATAGATTATGAAATCCTAGAGTATAATAGATTTGTCCAATCAGTCCGTATTGTTCCTTATAATATGTATCAGCCTGCGCTCCCGGCGGCAAAAATATCTCCTGCGGAAAAATCGTTCCGAAAGCCGATGCCGTCAAGGTAATGACGATCAGCCAGACGCCTACCTTTACAGAGGAAAAGAAGTTCCAGATTTTATCGACGATCGTTTTGTTATACGTTTGTGAACGTCTCGCGCTCCCGTCATACCGCATGTCCAGCAATTTTGCATCCTGCTTTTGCAGCGGCTTTCCGCACGATTCGCACAAAACGGTCCCAAGCGGATTCACATGCCCGCACTCGCATTTGATTTCTTTCATCATGAAGACCTCTCAGGTTTTATCATATTCATATAATCATGGATCATGCTCTCTGTCATAGTGCCTGTCACAACCTTTAGGATCTTTCCGTCCGGATTGATCAAAAATGTAGTCGGAAGCGGCGTGACATCATAAGCATCCAAAACCTGCCTGTCTTTATCAAGGACGACCGGAAAATTGACCCCGTATTCGTTCATAAAGTTACGGACGGCCAGATTTGATTCCCCGACGTTTACTGCGACGATTTCAACCCCTTGATCTTTGAACTCCTTATATTGGTTCGCCATATATGGAAATTCCTTTTTGCACGGCTCACACCATGTTCCCCAGAAGTTTAAAAACACCCCTTTGCCTTTGAGATCACTCAGTTTCAGACGGTTGCCGTTAACATCCTCAAGCGAAAAGTTGGGAGCCTTCTCTCCTGCCGCTACGCTCTCTTTATCATCGAATACAGCGCTGTATAGCGTATAGCCAAGCGCAGCCAGCAGCACAAGAAGGATGACTGTCCGAATGTAAAAACGCTTTTTTTTCATAATCCGCCCCCTCATTTAGACACTCAGTACTATTATAGCACCTCTAAACTGACACACATTTTTCCTTTTTTGAAGGTTGTGTGAAAATTTAGAAAGCGTGTTTCCCGTGCTCCGCCATTGCTCTGAGCCGTTTCACTTCATGAGGCGTCAGCTCTCTCTTTTCTCCCGTTTTTAAGCCTTGCAGGTTTAAAAAAGCATATTCTTCCCTTTTCAGCTTCAGCACTTCATGGCCGATCGCATCAAACATCCTGCGGACTTGGCGGTTTCGCCCCTCATGAATCGTGATCTGGACGATGCTTGTCTGTTTTTTCTTGTCGATGGACAGCAGCTTGACCTTTGCAGGAGCGGTTTTGCCTTCTTCAAGCCGGATGCCGCGCTCCAGTTTTTTTAAGTGTTCTTTTTCGGGAATTCCTTTTAGTTTTGCCACATACGTTTTATCGATCTCATATTTCGGATGCATGAGCTTGTTGGCGAATTCGCCGTCATTTGTTAAAAGGAGCAGTCCGCTCGTATCATAATCAAGACGCCCGATCGGATAGATGCGCTGCGGGATCTCTTGAAAAAAGTCGGTTACCACTTTCCGGCCTTTATCATCTTTGACCGCTGAAATCACGCCTCTCGGCTTATAAAAGAGAAAATAAACGGGTTCTTCGCTTTCCAGCTGGATTCCGTTCACTTCAATGCGGTCTGAGCTTGTCACTTTGGTGCCGAGCTCTCTGACCGTTTTGCCATTGACGGTCACTCTTCCTTCTTTTATCAGCTCTTCCGCTTTTCTTCTCGACGCAATTCCGGCGTGAGCGATTACTTTTTGAAGTCGTTCCATATCTTTCACCTCATGTATTATCTTACTTTTTTCCAAACGAACAAACAAGCATGCCTTTTGTGCAGGCAGCATGTCTTAAAAAGCACAGCTTCCGCACTTAAATGTATCCTTTCTTACGCAAAAAGTAAAACGGTTTTAACAAAGAAAAAAAAGCGCCCTTTTTCAGGCGCTTCCAAACAGTAGCGTCACGATGATGATGGATGCGATGATCCCCGCTAAATCGGCAAGCAGTCCCACCTTTAAAGCATCCCCCATTTTTTTGATTCCAACCGCTCCGAAATAGACGGTCAGGACGTATAGGGTCGTATCCGTCGATCCCTGCATCACGGAAGCAAGCCGGCCGATAAAAGAGTCCGGTCCGTGGACAGCGATTAAATCGGTCGTCATGCCAAGAGCGGCCGTCCCCGATATCGGCCGGATCAAAGCAAGCGGCACGACCTCCGTCGGAATTCCGATGGCTGAAAAAACGGGCTTTAAGAGATCCATAAAAAAATCGAGCGCTCCGGAAGCCCGGAAGACCGTGATCGCAACAAGCATTCCGACCAGGTACGGGATGATGGAAAACGCGATTTGGATTCCTTCTTTTCCCCCTTCGACAAAGGCCTCATACGTCGGGACTTTTTTCCACGTGCCATATAAAAGAATCGAGGCGATGATAAACGGAATAAGGGCTAAAGAAAGCCAATTGATGAACTCCAAATGCTCACCCCTTTTTGTTTCTTCGATAATAAAAATACCTGTCGATGATGATGGCGAAGATTCCTGAAATGAGCGTGGCTAAAATCGTCGGACCGACGATATCTGTCGGCGCTTTTGCGTCATACGTCATTCTTACGGCGATCACCGTCGTCGGAATGAGGGTGATGCTTGAAGTATTCACCGCTAAAAACGTAATCATCGAGCGGCTTGCCTCAGACCGGTTTTGGTTCAGCGATTTCATCTGTTCCATCGCTTTAATGCCGAGCGGCGTCGCCGCGTTTCCCAACCCGAAAAAATTGGCCATTAAATTCGATAAAATGTACCCCATCGCCGGATGATCCGGGGGAATCTCCGGAAACAGCTTCGAGATGAACGGCCGGCACATGCGGCTGAATTTTTCGAGAAGCCCCGCTTGTTCGGCTATTTTCATCAGCCCCAGCCAAAATACCAAGACGCTCATCAGTCCGATCGCGATCGTGACCGCCTCTTTAGCACCTTTGAAGACGGCCTCATTGACTTCCTGAACCGTTCCGTTTATAAGCGCGAAAACAAGGCCGATAACGGTTAAAGCTACCCAGATTATATTGACCATGACGGACCGCCCGCGACTTTTTTAAATACGGATTGAAAGGTTTCCATAAACGATTTTTTCGGTTTTTTGTTCCGCTCGTTTTCGTAATAAACCGGCAGTTTTGCGATCGTTTCTCCGCCCAGCTTCACATTCATTTCGCCGACGATGTCCGGAATCGCCCGTTTGTCTTTCCGCCACTTCTTTTTCGGCTCAAGAAGCTTTGTCTCGATCTTCACGTCTTCTTTTTCATCATCATTCAACAAATATGTAACATCCCTTTTAATGAATGCTTTCGTTCCGTAAAACGTATCCTTCAGTTCGGGGATGTCGCCTTTTTTGGCGAGTACATAGGTTTTATAATGATCGTGCACATAGTTGAACATCGCGATGTGATCGTTCCAATCGTCCGGTGCGTTTATCGTGACGGCGATCAGATCTGTTCCGTCTTTGGATGAGGTTGATACGAGCGTCCGTTTCGCAAGCTTTGTATAGCCCGTCTTGCCTCCGGTGCTGTACCGGTAAAGACCGGTCAGGAGCTTATTTTTGTTTTTCCAGATGCCTTGCATCGTTTCCGCTTTATACCGTTTCGTGCCTGCGATCTTCCGATACGTCTTATTCGTCATCGCGTATTTCGTTAAAAGCGCCATATCGTAAGCGGTTGAATAATGATCTTTATGGTCATCAAGTCCGTGCGGGTTATGAAAAACGGTGTTTTCCATGCCGAGGTCTGCCGCTTTTTGATTCATCATATAGACGAAACCTTCCAGGCTTCCGCCGATATGCTCGGCGATCGCAACGGCCGCATCGTTTCCGGACCTCAGCATCAAACCGTATACGAGGTCTTTGAGCTTTACCTTTTGCCCGCTTGTTAAATAGATGGAAGACCCTTCAGTCCGGACCGCTCTGTCACTGACCGTTACCGTCTCCTCCATTTTTCCCGACTCTATCGCTAAAATGGCTGTCATGATTTTCGTGATGCTGGCAATGCGCCGTTTTGTATGCTCATCCTTTGCAAATAGCACCCTTCCGGAGTTCCCGTCGATGATAATCGCGCTTTTTGCGCTGACATCGATGAAGGGCTCTGCTTTACTGTTTTGATGCGAAGAGAAAAAAAGAGAAAACGTGATGAACACTGCTGCAGCTCGTTTTAGAAAGCGCATTTTCTCACGTCCTTGCCTGTGGTTTGTACAAGTTTATGCGCTTGTCTTACAGTTATGAACATCAATTGTCCGATTTCCGCAAAAAAACTCCCCCGCAAAGGGAGAGTTTCTTTTTATCTGGATTGAACCATTTTCATCCGATAGTCCGTCCCGTAGTATTCCAATTCTTCTCTCATCGATTGATATCCGGTTTCAAGAGAAGCCATCAAATTCTTTAATGAGACTGGTGCCGGTTCGCGAAAGCGAATGGCGTTTTTCCCCGTATACGCTGCTCTAGAGTCTTCGTACCACGTATCTTTTTTCGGCGTAAAAAATTCTTCTATGCATCGATGATAAATCTGATAGAGCATCCTTTCGGCAGCAGCATCCTGAAAAGGCTCCTGCTGCAGCCTGATGCGGCAGGCCTCAAGCCCTTCTTCACAGTAAACCGAAAGCCTCCTTAAATTGCTGAGGATCTCGCGGTAATAATCACCTCGCCCCGGCTCTTCCTTTTCCAATGATGCGAGCGTTGTATCATTTAAAAATGCGCTCAACGCCTGAACGGCCTGTGATAAAAATTTTTGCGCCTGTTCGGTTTGGGCTCTTGCCATTGAATGTTCCATTGTTGTCGGCAACCTTCCCCTCATTGCTTTGTTACAATCGTATTCAAATAAACATAAAAAATACGATAATATATATTATCATACTTCGGACATAACGTGAATCTATTTTATATCTTCAAACGTTTGATTGAAATTCTCAAAAAACAAATCGGCTTCTTCCTGAACCCCGTCTTCTTCGACGTTTTCAGGCAGAGGTGGAAGCTCCTCGATCGCTTTTAAGCCAAACTGCTCAAGAAACGTCTCGGTCGTTCCGTATAAAATCGCCCGGCCGGGACCATCCGCACGTCCGACTTCGCACAAAAGCGCTTTTGCGACAAGACTTTGAAGAATCCGTTCTGATTTGACTCCTCTGATGTCTTCTATTTCGGCTCGTGTAATCGGCTGTTTGTAGGAAACGATCGCCAGCACCTCGAGGGCTGCCTGGGAAAGTCCTTTTGACGGGGCTTCGATCAATTTTTTTAAATAGACGGCAAAGTCTTTTTTTGTTGAAAGCATGTACGTATCTGCGTATTCGACAAGCTCTATGCCTCTGTCTTCTTTTTCGTAGCTTTCTTTGACGTCCAGCATGATATCCCGAAGTTCGGTTTCATCAACCTCCAACACGGACAGCAGCTGTTTTTTGGTGAGTCCCTCGTCTCCCGCCGCATACAGCAAAGCTTCAACGATAGCCTTCCAATTCACGATATCAAGCGTCATGAATCGCTTCACTCCCTGTTATGTAAATATCGGAAAAATTGCGTTCCTGTTCAATAATGATCAGCTGATTTTTCATCAGCTCCAAAATCGCTAAAAATGTCACCACCAAATGCTGTTTTTGTTCGAAAGGGAACAATTCCATAAAGTGCATTCTTTTCCCCGACGATTTCAAGCATTCGACAATCTGGGTCATCCGTTCTTCGATCGGAATCTCCTGCCTGGAAATTCTCGTTTCCGAAGGACGGCTGATTTTTTTTCGGTTCAGCACCTTTTGAAACGCGCCGAGCATGTCGTATACCGTAACAGAGAGCTTCTGTTCGCTTAATTTGACTTCCTTGGCGTATTCGCTTAAATCGCTCGGAGGTTTGGCAAACGATTTTTGCCTCTCCTCTTCGCGCTCTTTTAAAGTCTGTGCAGCGCTTTTATATTTTCTATACTCTATCAATTTTTCGATTAATTCGTCTCTCGGATCCTCTTCTTCTTCCAGCATCATCTCTTCATCAAACAGTTCCTCCTCCTGTTTCGGGAGAAGCATCCGGCTTTTAATGCTGAGAAGAGTGGCGGCCATCACCAAATACTCGCTTGCCACGTCAAGCTCAAGCTCGCGCATCGTGTGCACATATAATAAATATTGCTCGGTTATCTTCGCAACAGGTATGTCATATATGTCGATTTCGAGCCGGTTGATTAAGTGCAAAAGCAAATCTAAAGGTCCTTCAAACGCCTCGATCTTCACCTGATATTCCATGATCATTTCTCACCATTTTCAAATCGCTTCTAAGCCGGCTTCAAACTGGCTACCCTTAAGTATAAATTACGCGTCTGCATGAAGTCCAATATAATTTAAGAAACGACGGCTTCTGTCTATACAGATTGAGATAAACACACATAGAATAACCGTGTAAAATCGTTGATGGAATAGGAGAAAACAGCACGGGAGCCAACGCCTGCGGCGGAGGATTCGCTTTGATTGTCATTCTGTTGGAGCGTCTGGATCTGTTAATTCCGTTCGCTCATGCTTTTCATCTGCCGGGGTGCAGGCGTGATTTTTCCTCCGTCTCTTCTCTGTGATACACTTGAATGGAAGGGTAAAAGGAGGATGTCAGATGTATCCTGAAAGCTATATCGATTACTTAACCGAGTTTCATGGCGCGAGGGATTATTTTGAGTGCCATGAAATTTTGGAGGAGCATTGGAAAAAGGATCCTCCGGGAAAACGGAAAATATATTGGGTCGGCTTGATTCAGCTTGCCGTCGCCCTCTATCATCAGCGGAGAAACAATTTCACAGGAGCGGAGAGGCTGATGGCAAACAGCCTCCGTATTCTTGAAGCCGAAAAAGCTGCAGTCGAGTCTCTCGGCTTAGATCATGAGCGCTTGGTCAGCCTTCTGCGGGAGACTCTTCAGCATATAGAAGCACGTTCGCCTTACGAAAGCATCATGCTCCCCATCACAGATGAAGCGCTGATCGAAGCCTGCCTGAGAGAGTGCGGGCGGAAATCCTATCATTGGGGGCAAAACAGCCGAATGACGGATGATTTCCTAATTCATAAACACAGGCTGAGAGACCGGACAGAAGTGTTTGCTGAAAGGGAGAAGGAAATCGCACGGCGAAAAAAGAGCAGAGGCTAATGAATCGCCTCTGCTCATTTGTTGTATGTGATGTCTTCATTTTCGTGATCCTGACAGCGTTTAAAGAATCCTTTTGTTAATTCATTCGGAACCAGCGGTTTAGGTTCAAACATTTGTGAAAGGGCGGAAACCATCTTTTTGCCGATTCCTTGGTGACGGTGAGACGGATTGACACTGATATGCTTGATTTCAACTTCTTCATCTTTTTTTTCAACCCCTACACAGCCGACAATGTCCTCGTCTTCCTTCCAGAGGAACAGCTGTCTGTCAGTGTCCGTTTCATAGTCTTTCATTGTCTGCTGAAGCTGCTTGACGTCCTTCTCATTCGGCATGAACGAAAGGAGACCCATCGCAATCTTTTCGAATGACTTTTTATAACGAATTAACATAAATACCCCTCAATATATCAAAATGTGGATCTTAACGAAGGCTGGTCGCTTCACATCACATTATAAACATTTTTATAACCTTTTTAAACTCTTTTTCGGGAATTAATGAAGCGACCGGGTCAGGTTCGCCATCTCAATCGCCGCTGCGGCGGCTTCGGCGCCCTTGTTTCCGGCTTTTGTTCCAGCCCGTTCAACAGCCTGTTCGATCGTATCTGTCGTCAGCACGCCGAAGATCACCGGAACGCCCGTTGACATGCTGCTCTGCGCAATTCCCTTTGCCGCTTCGTTGCACACATAATCATAATGACTTGTCGCACCTCTGATCACCGTTCCAAGCGTGATCACGGCGTCGTACTTTTTCGTTTCAGCCATTTTTTTTGCGATCAATGGAATCTCAAATGCGCCGGGAACCCAAGCAACATCAATGTCCTCTGATTTAACCCCGTGTCTTATCAGCGTATCTTCCGCCCCGCTTAACAGTTTGCTCGTAATAAAATCATTGAATCTTGAAACAACGATACCGATTTTCAAATCTGTTCCAATTACATGGCCTTCAATTTTATTCATATGAATCCCGTCCTTTTTTGTGAATGTTTTTATATTAAAAATGAAGCAAATGCCCTAATTTTGTTTTTTTCGTTTTCAAATAGTTTTCGTTATCTTTCTTCATTTCCATCTGCAACGGTATTCTGTCAGCAATCGTCAAGCCGTATCCTTCAAGCCCTGCGATTTTTCTCGGGTTGTTCGTCAAAAGCTTCATGTTTTTCACGCCGAGATCCCTCAGAATTTGGGCGCCGATTCCGTAATTTCTTAAATCGGGCAGAAAACCGAGCTGTTCGTTCGCCTGGACCGTGTCGTATCCTTCTTCCTGAAGCTTGTACGCCTTCAGCTTATTGATCAGGCCGATGCCTCGCCCTTCCTGTCTTAAGTAAACGAGCACGCCGCGCCCTTCCTTTTCAATTTGCGAAAGCGCTGCGGCAAGCTGCGGACCGCAGTCACAGCGGTGCGAACCGAACACATCGCCTGTCAGGCACTCTGAATGAACGCGGACTGTCACCGGCTCATCGTCAAACGGGACATCGCCTTTTACAAGGGCGATATGCTCTTTTTGATCGATGTCGTTCGTGTAGCCGAACACCTTGAACGTCCCGAAATCGGACGGAAGCGTAATGCTTACTTCGCGGTTGATCAGCGTTCCCCTGCTATAGCGGTACTTGATTAAATCTTTAATCGTAATCATTTTCAAGCCGTGCTGATCGGCGATTTTTTTCAATTCGGGAACCCTTGCCATCGTCCCGTCTTCATTCATGATTTCACAAATGACGCCTGCCGGTACGGAACCGCATGCCTCGGCAAGGTCGACCGCTGCTTCCGTGTGCCCCGCTCTTTTTAATACCCCGCCTTTTTTCGCAATCAGCGGGAAGATATGGCCGGGTCTTTTAAAATCTTCGGGACGCCCGTGTCTGTCGATAAGGGCTTTTACGGTCAATGACCGTTCCTGGGCGCTGATTCCCGTCTTTGTATCGCGGTGATCGACGCTGACCGTAAAAGCGGTGTGGTGGGAGTCGGTATTCTCGTCCACCATCGGATGCAGATCGAGCCTTGAAGCGATCTCTTCATTGAGCGGCGCACAGATCAACCCTCTGCCGCAAGTCGCCATAAAGTTGATTACCTCCGGTGTCGCGTATTCAGCCAGCGCGACGAAATCGCCTTCATTCTCTCTGTCTTCATCATCGACGACGATGATGACTTTACCCTGTTTCAGATCGTGTATGGCCTCATCAATTGTATGAAACATAAGCCGCTCCTCCTTTCGTTTAAAACCCGTTTTCCTTTAAAAACGTTTCGGTGATTGTTTTCGTCTGTTTTTCTTCATTTGTCCGATGGAGAAACCGGTAGATGTATTTGCCGATCATGTCGCACTCAACATTGACGATGCTCCCGACCTTTTTTTCGGAAAAAATCGTTTCGTCGAGCGTATGCGGAATGAGCGAAACCGTAACCTCATCGTCCGTTAATCCGAATATCGTCAAACTTACGCCGTCAACTGCGATTGAGCCTTTCAAAACGAGCATTTTGGCAAGCGCGGGGTCCAGTTTTAAATCATAGTATATGGAGTTTTCCGCTTTTTCTATCCTTACGATGGAAGCTGTGCCGTCAACATGCCCAGACACCATATGCCCGCCGAAGCGGCCGTTTGCCGCCATGGCTCTTTCAAGATTGACGGAGCTTCCGATTTTTAAAGCGCCGAGCGATGTTGCTTTCAGCGTTTCAAGCATGACATCTGCTGTGAACTGATCTTTTTTGTAGCCGGTGACGGTCAGGCAGACTCCGTTGACCGCAATGCTGTCACCAAGCTTGACATCCTCGGTCACCTTCCTCGATGCAATGACTAAAGACATGGCGTTTCCGATCTTTCTCATGTCTTTGATGGTTCCGATTTCTTCAATGATGCCTGTAAACATGGGTCACCACCCTATTCTGTTAAAGGTTTTGCCGAAAGTTTCAAATCCCGGCCGATTTTGGTTATGGATGTGAATCGTAATAAGGGGACATCTTTCATCGATTGAAAGCCTTCACCGGAGATGGCGCTGGGAGAAGAGAGCCCTCCGATTAATTTCGGGGCAAGATAGAAGATGATTTCTTGATAAAGCCTTTCTTTGACAAAGCTTGCGTGAACGGTTGATCCTCCTTCGACATACACCGACGTGATGCCGTTTTCCGCCAGGTGCAAAAGCACATCGCGCACGGAAATCGTCTCCGTGTCCAGCACAGTGACCCGAACGCCTTTGTCTTCCAGAGACCGGACGGTTTCGGGATCGGCATTGGCGCCTGCATAAATCCAAGTAGGCGCTGCTTTGTCATGAATGACTTTCGCTGCAGGCGGGATCGTCAAATTCGTGTCAAGGATTACACGGACCGGCTGATGTGCCGTACCGGGCAGGCGGCATGTCAGACTCGGGTCATCCGCTTTGATGGTGCCTACGCCGACTAAAATGCTTTGATGATTTTTCCGGTACGCGTGTGCATCCAGCCTGGCTTCTTCTGAGGTGATCCATTTGCTGTCACCGGTGGCCGTGGCTGTTTTGCCGTCGAGGCTAACCGCGGCTTTCAGGGTGACATACGGCATTCCCGTCCGCATAAAATGCATGAATTTTTCATTCAACTCTTCCGCCTGTTCTTTGAGAACGCCTGTTGTGACTTCGATCCCCGCTTCTTTAAGCATGCTGATTCCCCTTCCCGATACAAGGGGATTCGGGTCTTCGGCTGCAACAACTGCTCTCTTCAAACCTGAGCGAATAATCAGCTCAGCGCAAGGCGGCGTTTTCCCGTAATGGCTGCACGGTTCAAGCGTGACGTATATCACCGCTCCCTCGGCATGCCGGCCCGCCATTTGAATGGCATGCACCTCGGCATGCGCTTCACCGTATTTTAAATGGGCGCCCATTCCGACGATCTGTCCGTCTTTGACGACGACCGCTCCGACCAGCGGATTTGCGCGCGTCTGGCCCTCGCCCTGCTTTGCAAGCTCTAATGCGAGATTCATATAGTGCTCATCCGTCATCGTATTCCCTCCCTTCTTTTTAGCTTTACACAAAAAACCCCGGAATATTCGTTCCGGGGTCTGATTTTCATGCATGAGAAATAAAACTATGCGGTACAGTTTTTTTACATAGTTTTCTTCATCCTTCTCCCATCCAGACTTTCACTGTCGGCTTCAGCTTTTCACTGAATCCACCGCCTGCATGTAAGCAAAAGCGGGTCACGGGCTCTAAAGCGTCATCGCTTTACTACCGCCGGTCGGGATTTCCACCCAGCCCCGAAGGATACAATCGATATTTTCTTGTCCTTATGCGTATTATAGCCACAGAAAATTCAAATTGCAATGAAAACAGCTCTGCAAAATAAAAACTCCCCTTGCGGCAAGGGGAGTTAATTTGTGACTTTGACGACTCTGATCAACCCGTCGATTCTGTTGGCATTGCTGAAGTAAGCCTTTACTTTGTCTCCTTCTTTAATGTCGGACAGATTTTGATCAAGATTTTTCGAATTGAAGATAATTTTTGTGCCGTTATCCGAAATTCCTTGATACTCCGTTCCATCGATCTTAGTGATTTTATATTCGTAAACGGTATAGTTTTTTTCTTCAGACGAAACCGTTTGGCTGAGCGCCGTCGAAACATCTTTCATGCTTCCGTTTTTTAAATAATAAAAGCCTCCTGCCAGGACAGCCGCCAAAATAAGCAGGATTGTAAGCTTGACTCTTATTTTCCCCATGGTCAAAACCTCCAGAACACGTTCTGAACTATCTATATGTTTTTCCCCTTCAATTGATGAAATCAAAACATATTCGTTTCAGACGGAAAAATACGTAGTTTTTAAGTATAACGCAAAATGAAGCCGAATCGTTTCATTTTCCCTCGAAATACTCCTAATAACCTACGAATATACATTCTGTTTTCAGGGGCGCATGGTGAAACAAGATGAAAATCACGACAAAAAGACGATATAATTTCCAATCAAATAACGAAAATAAACGGCTTAATTCCCGCTGTGTATAGAACAGTTCCTTTTTTGAAGACTGCCGGCAATCTTTTCAAGATCTTTTCTTATTCATCAGAAACGGCCTCCTTTTCCCGGCATCTAAATATGTCAAAAGACCTAGTGATTTAATCGAAACCAAAAACCTGTATCGTTTCTCACTTTTCGTTTTGATCTATACATACACATCATACGGTTTCTTCTAACAATATACGAGTGTTTCGGTTATTTGTTTCAAAAAATAAAAAAGATCCCTGACTTTGATATGATCCCCTCATAGTAGACAGAAAAAAGAAAGGATATTAATCTGTCTACTATGGAGGGGATTTTTTATGGGAGAAATCATGAAAACATACGATGTGACTTTCAAGAAAAAAGCAGTCGATTTACACATGAAAGATGGGATGGGTTTCAAGACGGTTGCTAAAGAATTAGGAATATCTAAATCAATGGTAGCTCGTTGGGTGAAGTATTATGAGGCCGAGGGAATGAAGGGATTGGAAGAAAAACGAGGAAAAGCAACAGGATCTGGCAAGGGCAGACCAAAAAAACGACTTGAAGATCCTGAATCTAAAATCAAACGCCTTGAAGCAGAGGTGGAAATGCTAAAAAAGCTCTTAAAGATGTAAAAGGGGGAATGGATGGGGTACCAACACGCAAGAAGTTTGAAGTTATCAAAGAAATGTCTGCGGGGAATAGTTCTATTCAATTATTATGTCAGATAGCTAGAGTATCTAAAAGTGGTTATTACAAGTGGCTAAAAAGACAAAAAACGCCTTCTGAAAAGCAGTTAAAGGACGAGAGTATGAAAAAAAGAATCATGGAGTGTCATAAAAAACATAGGGGGATTTACGGATACCGGAGAGTACAGATATGGTTGAAAAAAACATATGGATTACATATTAACCACAAACGTATTCAACGCCTTATGAATAAATTGGGGATCCGGGCAGTCATCCGAAAGAAGAAACCATATTACGGAAAGAAGGAAGCATATGTCATGTCAGACAACCATCTGAACAGAGATTTTACGGCTTCCGCGCCTAATCAAAAATGGGTAACGGATATTACCTATTTAATGTTTAACGGTCAAAAACTGTATTTGTCCGCCATTAAAGACTTGTACAATAATGAAATTGTTGCTTACCAAGTCAGTCGAAGGAATGATTTGAAGCTTGTGGTAGACACCCTTAAGAAGGCAAAGAAAAAACGGAATGTAAAGGGAGTTCTCCTGCATAGCGATCAGGGGTTCCAATATACATCCCGCTTATATAACAACCTAATTAAAAAATATCAGATGAAAGCCAGTATGTCCAGAAAAGGTAACTGCTGGGACAATGCATGTATGGAAAATTTCTTTAGCCACTTTAAAACGGAATGCATTTACTTATATTCGTTCAAAACAGCTGAAGCAGTTAAGGACGCTGTATGTAAATACATTCGTTTCTACAACCATCAACGGTTCCAAAAGAAATTAAACAACCTGAGCCCCTGTCAATACAGGACTCAGGCTGCCTAGTACCTTTTTAAAAGCTGTCTACTTGACAGGGGTCACTCCACTTGAGGGACCTCATCTTAATGAAATTCGACATCTATTCTTTTTTTCTGCTCCTTCATGTCTTTCGGCATTCGTACTTCCAGCACCCCGTTTTTATAGGACGCTTTGATTCCTTCAGTCGAAACCGGCCCCGGAAGTGTGACCGACCTGTGAAAACGTCCGACAAACCGTTCTTTCCTGTGGATGTTTTCCTCTTTTACTTCGTTTGATCTGTTTACTGAGCCGCTGATATGCAGCATATTGTTTTCGACATCAATATGAACATCTTCCTTGCTTTCGAGTCCGGGAATGTCGCAGGAAGCTACGATTTCACTTTCGGTTTCGTGCACGTCTACCCGAATTTCTCCAAAGCCGTGTTCCCCTCCGAAAGTCGCCGGAAAATCCGCAAAAACCCGATCAAATTCCCTTCTGACGCTATTCAAATGTTTAAATGGATCATAAGGTACTAATGGCATTTTCTTTCCTCCTTGATCTTATAGTAACTTTATGATGTTCTCATTCTTCATGAATTATTCATGTCATAACTGAAAGCAAAAAAGCAGTGCTCCGCCTGCGAAGCACTGCCGTTTTTTCCTCTCAAATGCCTTTATGTCATATTTCTTTCTGCGGTATGAATCGGTGCAGATGGTTTTGATGTTACGTTTCTTTCCGCTGTTTGAACCGGGGCGGATGGTTTCGATGTTACGTTTCTTTCTGCGATTTGAACCGGGGATGTATTAGATGTCACATTTCTTTCTGCCGTGCTCACATCTTCTGTCTTTGCCGGTAGCGCAAGACTTGTTAAAGACAATCCAATGACTGAAGCAGCGGCGGTTAACAACAGCTTAGACTTCATACGACCAGTCCCCTTTTTTGATTTGTTTGCGGGCGTTGAATACGATTTGATAGAAATAAACCGAATCGCTCAAGAGCCCAATTTCATTATAGTATTCAGCCGCTTCTAAAGCCAGGTCTTCTATGTCTGGATACATTTTTCTTGACTCTAGCAGCTGAAAAGTCTCCGATAGTGAATCCATGCCGTCTTCATTTATATATAAAGCTTGTAAGAAATGATATTTTGATATATATATCGCATCATTTGATTGTTGAGCGATTTTAAAGCCTTCTTTAAAAATATCATGAGCCTGTTCGTTTTGCTTTAGCTTAAAATACGCAAGGGCAAGACTGAAACATGCTTTTGTGAGAGTATCAGAAGTCTCTTCCTTATAAATCACAACAGCCTTGTGAAAGTATTCAGCTGCTTGATCTGCTTTCCCCATCTTGTAATAGCAATTCCCCAAATTGTAAAAGGTATGTCCTTCTAAAATCCGCTGGCTTTCTTCCCGGGCAAGCTTCAGGGCATTTTCAAGATGCGGCAATGCTTTTTCGCTCGACTCCAAATCGTCGTAGTTCCCGGCAATCACAAATTCACACTGAATTCTCCGCACCTTGTAAGTCTCATGCGCCGATACGTTTCAATGGCCTGGAGCGCATAGTTCATTGACACATGGCTTTGCTTCATATGATAAAAGATTTCAGCCATTTTAAAATGAAATTCCGCTCTCTCGATTTCGTCTTCCACATGACGGAGCTTCTTTTCTGCACGCCTGTAAAAAGAGCTCGCTTTAATATAGTCATGATTATTATATTCGTACATCCCTCTGAAAAAGTTAAAATAATATTCAAGCAAGCCATTCAGCTTGCCTTGTTTATCTTCGATATCTTTTAATATTTCAGAAAAATCAGGCGGAACTTTTTCTTCTTCCAGAGGTCTAATATAGTCAAGCATGATTCTATGTCTGAATTCCATTAAGGCGTAATACAATAATAAATCCTGATCTTCTTCCATACGGAATATGTCGCGCTCAATTTCTGCCTTGAGCATTTCCGCGTCCGTTACATTGAATTTGCGTATCGCATTATACCAATCATTGATTTTAACCCCTACTGACGCCGATGGAATTTTTACAGCCAATCCTTCCGCCCCTTTCCTTTAGCAAGTTGACGTTCTTTATGCAGCGCATCGATGAATATATTTTACATAAAGGGACATTTTTTTACAATTGTTTTTTGATAAGAATTGTTTTTATTTGCGTGGCTGATCAAAATCGATTCGGAGAGGGTGGCAGCCTAATTTGTCAAAGCAACTTGAGAATCCGCCGTTCATCAGCAAAAAAAAAACAGCCCGCAACCTGCGGACTGTTTCTTACCTTATGCATCAAATACTTCGACTTTTTCCATTCCTTGCCCCTGCTCCATTGAAGTGACCGCTTCAAAGCCGGAGGTGACTTTTCCGAAAACGGTGTGAACGCCGTTTAAGTGAGGCTGCGGTTCGTGCACGATAAAGAATTGGCTGCCGCCCGTATCTTTTCCGGCATGTGCCATAGAGAGAGAACCGGCTTCGTGTTTATGGGGATTCCCTTCTGTTTCGCATTTGATCGTATAGCCCGGTCCGCCTGTTCCGTTACCGTACGGGCAGCCGCCTTGGCTGACGAAGCCCGGGATGACCCGGTGGAATTTCAGGCCGTCATAGAAGCCCTCGTTCGCAAGTTTTTCAAAGTTGGCGACAGTGCCTGGCGCTGCCTCCGGATATAATTCAAACTCGATTTTTTTGCCGTTTGTTAATTGTATGTATCCTTTTTTAGCCATCATGATTCTCTCCTTTCGTTTTCACAAGGCTCATTATAGCATAGAAGGGAATCACTGAGCCAACTTCAAAAGGAACATAAAGTGCTTATATGATTTTGCGAGCAAAACCAGGACTCTCAATCTATTAAAAAGGCAAATTTTAATTGAAACCTCCCGCTCTTTTCATCCGTCTATATTGACGGAACGAATCGCGAATATAGGTATCGTTCCGGCAGGCTTCTCCCCAAAACGAACAGCAATCTTCTGCCTGAAGCCTGCATTTTTAAGGAGGGCATACAGCTTGAAAAAATCAATACTTGGAATTTGCACAGCATTGTTTCTGCTTATTATGCCGCAGATCAGTTATGCTGACTCCGCAGTTGGAGACGTGATCATTACACTCGGTAAAGACTTGTCAGCTCAAGACAGACAAAAAGTGCTGAACGAAATGAATGCGCCTGAAAATGCGACAATTATTGAGGTGACGAATGCTGAGGAGCATAAATATTTAGGAGATTATATACCAAAAGCAGATATCGGAACGAGAGCGATTTCTTCTTCATCGATTACAGTCGCAAAAGAAGGCAGCGGTTTGGAAGTCAAAACAAACAATATCAGCAAGATTACGGATGAAATGTATTTAAACGCGCTGATGACGGCCGGAGTCAAGGATGCAAAAGTCTACGTGACCGCTCCGTTTAAAGTATCCGGAACGGCTGCGCTGACCGGGTTAATGAAAGCTTATGAGACATCATCTGATCAAAAAATTCCGGACGACGTCAAAAAGGTCGCCAATGAAGAGCTTGTCACCACGTCCAAGCTCGGCCAAAAAATCGGCGATGAAAACGCATCAGCGTTAATGGCTAAAGTCAAAGAAGATATCGCGAAAAACGGCGTCCCGCAATCCCAGGACGAATTGGAGAAAAAGATTGATCAGGCCGCTTCCGAATTAAACGTAACACTGACGAACGACCAAAAGCAGTCGCTTATCTCTTTATTCGACAATATGAAAAACATCAAAATTGACTGGAATCAGGTTGGAGACCAGCTCGACAAAGCGAAAGACAAAATTGCAAACTTCATCAACTCTGATGAAGGCAAAAACTTCATTCAAAAAGTGATCGATTTCTTTGTCTCCCTCTGGAACGCGATCGTTTCCATATTTACCGGAGGCGGAACAACAGAATCAAACGGGTAATGAACACGGAAAACACCTCCTTTCATAAGGGGGTGTTTTCTTCATTGGCGGGCGTCAGGCATGAAGGGGTTCGTAATTGTCCTCGATAAAACGCGACAGAACCTCTGTAAACCGGTAAAAGTCCTCATTTTGCGTCAAGGCTCTGTCCTTTAACGTAAACGTATCAAACAGAGACTTTCGAAAACCTGTGCTCATTTCGAGCTGAATGCTTAAACCTGTTATCGATTTGTTGGCAATATTATCTGGGCTCGTTCCCGCATATTTGTCGCCTGGCTCAAGCATTTCGGCGGCAAAGCCTGCTTGATGCAATTCATCAACCAATTTGCTCATTTTATTGCGGTCTGTGCCGCCCACTTTGATATTGCGGTCTTCAGCATAGTATCCGTGAAGCGACAAAATATACTGATGCCCGGCGGCCATCTCAAGCGCCGCCGGTTCATCAAAATGGGTACTCGTAATATGCAGGCTTGAATTCCCCGATAATTTCAATCCTTCAAACAAATACATGGAATACTTGCGCGAGAGTTCATTTGCAATTTCGCTTGTTCCAGGCTCGATTCCGCCGCCGTGAATGGCCATGATCAGCATTGTGCTGCCTGCTTGCTTTGTCGCGATTCGGTATACTGAAGGATCTTCATTTTGTTTTAATTCCTCGAAATTTGCATATTTATCGTCGGAGAGCACAGTCGGCCCTCCCTCATGAGCCAGTGCAAAAGACGGGATCAAAATCACAGAAGAAATTAAGAAAATATTCACAAAACTGTTTATTGCTGTAAATAGGTTTGCTGTGTTACAATCAACACATTGCTTCAGGCATTGGAGCATGCGGCGGGATAGGGATACTTTGGTCGGTTCCATCTACCCCGCCTCTCCTTCGGAATGCACAGCATTTTGCTTCTTTTGAATCATAAGCTGAACCATCTCCTTTGTTAAATTTTTGTTAAATTCCCAATATTATATACAATTATCCTGTATGCTGTTCTATACAGAACCTGTTCTTTTTTCATAAAAAAACACTTCCTAAGTCAGGAAGTGCTGTTTTCTTTCGGCATACGGATTTGAAAAACCGTTCTCTTTCCCGGTTTGCTCTTCACTTCTATCGATCCTTGATGAGCGTCAACGATCGATTTTGTGATTGCAAGCCCGAGGCCTGCTCCTCCGTATTTTCGCGAACGCGATGCTTCAGCTCTGTAGAACCTTTCAAACAAGTGCGGGAGATGTTTTTCCTCAATTCCCGTTCCGTTATCCTCAACCGCAAGCACCAGGTTTTGATCTTCGCTCTTTAGCGTCAGTTTGATGAAGCCCTTCTCCGGATCCGTATGCTGGACGGCGTTTTGGCAAAGATTAAGGATGACCTGTTTCATTTTATCTTTGTCAAATACAGCTTCACCTTCGGTTTCTATGGAAAATTCCAGTTTTCTGTCTTTTACAAGCAGCCTGAGCTGGGATTCCATGCTGGAAATGACCGAGGCAAGGGATCCTTTCTCCATATGGAAACCCGGAAGCCGGTCGAGTTTGGCGAGGAAGAGCAAATCCTGAACGAGATGATTGGCCCGTTTGGATTCTTCAAACATGCTTTTTAACGCGCGTTCAACTTGCTCAGGCTTTGTCACCGCACCGCGAAGCATAATTTCCAGGAATCCATGTATCGACGTAAGGGGCGTACGCAGTTCGTGTGAAGCATCTGAAACAAAGCGGCGCATCTGTTCTTTCGCCTCTTTTTCGACTCTGAACGACGTTTCGATTCTTTCCAGCATGCCATTGAAAGAATTGGCCAGGTCATGAATTTCGTGCTGGTTTTTGTAAAGTGGCAATCGTCTGTTTAAATTGCCGGCATTGATTTCTCCCATCAGGTCGACAATGGTTGATAAAGGCTTAAGCGTATGCTTAATGATCGGATAAAAAGTGAACACTCCCAATAGAAGAGCGGAAATTGAAATAATCGTAAAAAACACCATTTGCTGAAAAATCCCCTCTTTCATCGGATCCGTTTCTGTGCTCATTTGCACGATGCCTTCGAGCTTTCCTTTTAATATGATCGGCTGAAGCACGACAAGCTCTTCATTTCCGTTACGATTTTCTGCGATTGTAAAATGCGGATTATAGTTTCTATTGATAACCTCTTGATACTCCCGTGTTAAGACAGGGGGCGAGCCTGAGTGCATGTCTTCCGATAGAACGGTCAGTTCTCCGTCCTGTTTGATAAAAGCGATGGTTACACCGGGATAAAACATGCTGAAATCCTTTGGACTTTGGGCGCTCTTAACCCAGAAATCAGCGCTGACAGAGCTGATGAGCCCCTGAATGCTCATCGATTTGTTATCATACGCTGACTTTTTCACAAAAACGTATTGAATCGTCCCGATTAAAATGAGCAGCAGGCTGAGCATGCATAAGGAACGGAACAGCAGCTGAAAACGCAGCGTCTGAAACCGAAAAATCTTCCGCTTTTTCATCAGATGTCCAACCTGTAGCCCGCTCCGCGAATCGTGCGAATTAAAGCGTGTTCTTTATCTTTCAGCTTTTCTCTTAATGAACGGACATAGACTTCAACAATGTTTTCCTCGCCGTAAAAATCGTAGCCCCATACTTTGTCCAATATTCTCGCCTTGCTCAAGACAATCCCATGGTTAAAAATGAGAAATTTCAGCAGTTCGTATTCGGTTGCAGAAAGCTTCAGCACTTCCTCGTGGAAGCGGATTTCCTTGCGGCTGTCGTCAATTCGAAAGGGGCCGATCGCCACCTCTTCCAATAAATGAGGAAAATGATTGCGGATTCTTGCACGGATCCGGGCAAGCAGCTCCTCAAAGCTGAATGGCTTCACCATATAATCATCCGCCCCTTCGGTCAGCGCTTTTACCCGGTTGTCAACCTCCTCTTTTGCCGTCAACATAATAACGGCGGTATTCCCCATTTTTTTTAACATTCTGGATACTTCAAATCCATCCATTCCCGGCATCATGACATCAAGTACTGCCACATGAGGCTGAAACGATTTCGCCAAGTTGATCCCTTTCATGCCGTCTTTTGCCGACATCACTTCGAATCCTTCGTTTTCAAGCCCCAATGTCAAAAATTCAATGATCGCCTGTTCATCATCGACAAGCAAAATCTTGATGCCTTCAAGTTTATTCATTCGTTTTCTCTCCTTCATGGGCATAAATCTATGCTTCATTTTTTGTCTATCTACTTCCTATTATTCGCTCCTATCTTGAAATGAGCTGAATATCTCCTGAAAAATAACTGAATTCAGCAATTTTTCAGCTAATCCTCATGCGGCTTTCAGCTTGAGCCTGTACAATCGGTTTTGTTGGCAGGCCAACAGTACATCTAAAGGAGGAATCACCATGAATCATGTAACAAAAGTTTTATCAGGAGCTGCTTTAGGGACAATCATTTCACTCAGTTCATTAACGTCAGCTCATGCCGCCGTTGTTCAGCAAAGCGATACACATTCAAAAATCGAAGTGAAAGCGGAGCAGGTGTCCGTCTCAAAAGCAACGGCGCAAAAAACGGCTTTGAAAAAGTGCAAAGGAACGGTCACTTCCACTAAACTGCAGAAAGAAGGAACAGTGTACGTCTACACGATCACCATTCTCGGGGAAGACGGCAATGCGCATACTGTCAAAGTAAGCGGCGAAAGCGGCAAAGTCGTCAAACAGCAAATCCAAAAGAAGCAGGTCGCCATTACGAAAACGAAAGCTCATTCTATCGCTTTAAAGAAATATAAAGGGACTGTTACATCTTCTAAGCTGAAAAAAGAAAACGGGGTTTATGTTTACATCGTCAGCATCCACGGACAAGACGGCAATGTGCATACTGTAAAAATAAACAGTGAGAGCGGCAAAGTCGTCAAACAAGAAACACAGAAAAAACAAGTCTCCATTACGAAAGAGAAAGCTCATTCTGTCGCATTAAAGAAATGCAAAGGAATCGTAACATCTTCTAAGCTGAAAAAAGAAAACGGAGTTTATGTTTATATCGTCAACATCCTCGGACAAGACGGCAATGCGCATACTGTAAAAGTAAACTGTAAGAGCGGCAAAGCGGTGAATCATGTCATACAGAAAAAGCAAGCTGCTATTACAAAAGAGAAGGCTCAATCTGTCGCGTTAAAAACGTGTAAAGGCACAGTTACATCATCCGAGCTGAAAAAAGAAAGCGGCCGGTATATTTATATCATTAAGATTGAAGATCATAAGCAAAAAGAACATACAGTAAAAGTGAATGCAACAAGCGGAACAGTTTGTTCATAAATAAAATCCTTGCTGCCCGAGACTACTGATCTCGGCAGCTTTTTTATATGAAAAAAAGAGTTCCAGCACCGCAAAAAACGGCCATCATAAAAAAGCTTGCAGGGAACAGTCCCCTGCAAGCTTTTGTGATCTTACTACGATTGTTTCACTTTGGATTTCAGCGGCAAATCAAGTTTGACCAAATCCTCATATGACTCCCGCTGAATGACAAGCTGCGCTTCGCCGTCTTCGACAAACACGACGGCCGGGCGCGGGATGCGGTTGTAGTTGTTGGCCATGCTGTAGCCGTAAGCGCCTGTACAGAATACGGCCAGAACGTCGCCGTCTTTTGCTCTTGGAATTTGCAAATCCCATATGAGCATATCGCCGCTTTCACAGCATTTCCCCGCTATAGATACCGTATCATCGCAGGCAGCATCCATTCTGTTCGCCAGCGCTGCTTCGTACTTGGCTTCGTAAAGCGCCGGTCTGATATTGTCGCTCATGCCCCCGTCGACCGCCACATATTTGCGAATGCCGGGCACTTGTTTTTGCGAACCGATCGTATAAAGCGTCGTTCCGGCATCCCCGACAAGCGATCTGCCGGGTTCAATCCAGATTTCCGGCATGTCAAAGCCGAAATGCTCGGCGTTTGCTTTGACCGCTTCAATGATTTTTTTGACATAATGATCTGCTGCGAGCGGTTCGTCCTCTTTTGTATAGCGGATGCCGAAGCCGCCCCCGAGGTTCAGCACCTTCGGAGTATAAGAATAGTCGTCTCTCCACTCCGCAAGCTTTTCAAAAATTTTGTCGGCCGCAAGAACAAATCCCGCGGTATCAAAAATTTGCGAACCGATGTGGCAGTGCACGCCGAGCAAATGGAAAGCAGGTGACTGAAGAACCCGCTCAATCGCTTGTTCCACCTGTCCGTTATGCAGGTCAAAGCCGAATTTCGAATCTTCCTGCCCCGTCGTAATATAATCGTGCGTATGCGCCTCGACACCGGGGGTGATTCTGAGCAAAACGTCCACAGTTTGTCCCGCATGCTTACAGAGCTCCTCCGTGATCGAAATCTCATGGAAATTATCCAGCACAATGCAGCCGATTTTATGGTCAAGCGCCATCTGCAGTTCTTCCGGACTTTTGTTGTTTCCATGAAAATGAATCCGTTCTGGAGGGAACCCCGCTTTGATCGCTGTAAAAAGCTCCCCCCCTGATACAACGTCCAATGACAGCCCCTCTTCTTCGGCCAGCTGAATCATCGCAACCGAAGAGAACGCTTTGCTTGCATATGCGACTTGCGCCTTCAAATCGGCATCCCTGAAGGCTTCCTGGAACTTTCTGGCGCGTTCCCGTATTAAAGCGACGTCATATACGTAAAGGGGAGTTCCATATCTTTCTGCCAATGATAGAACATCGACACCTCCGATTTCGAGATGTCCGTTTTCATTTTGTCTGCTTGTACCGTGTAAAAACAATTGTCATTCCCTCTTTCTCTATCTACAAAAGTGGAAGGGACAGTCCGGATCACTGCCCGATACATCTTTTTCGCTTAATGTATTGCAATTTCTTATTGTGTATTATAACATTTCGTCCAAAAATCTAAACCATCATTTTGTTCAAATTTTCTTAATTTACATTTGTCAGTGAATCTGCAGTCAACCTCTATTTTTTATAGCATAACAGAAAACCGCAATTGATAGAAATAGGCATCAGCAACATTCCTGCACATGAAAAAATAAAAGCGGCTTACCTGGGGCTTTGCCTATACGGCTGGGCATTAACCTGCATATATACATAATAATAAAGCCAAGAAAAACGATGAAAAGAGGGTTTTCGCATGTATCAAGATTTTTATCCTTATACACCTTCTGATGTTACGGACCATTCTTATGATGCCGGCGCGTATGACTATAGAATTTATGAGCCGTTCGAAGGGCAAATCATTACGGCTCCGGCGGATACAAGATACTGGCGCAGAGGAACTGAAGTTTTCCTGCATTCATCAGCCATTGACCCGTACGGCCGGGAAATGCTGTATATCGCCTATCCCGTCAGAAGGCCGAACAATGTATGCAGCTTGCGCGCCGTTGCCATATCGGCTAATGAATACAGAGGAATGCAGCCTTACACGCAGAGATACGGTTATCACCCGTAAACAAGAAAAAGAGGCTTGATAAGCCTCGAAAGAGCCGACTCACTGTCTGACCCTGTTTTTCGGATGAACGATGCTCGGTCTGATTTTGGCTCCCGGAACAGAAGTACGCACGAGAACGTTCCAAAACGCTTTGCCGTTAAACGGGAGAAACGGCCAAAGATACGGCGTCTCCAAAGAACGGATCGAGACCATGATAATCGTTAAGATCGTAAAGCCTATGACAAACCCTTCCACTTTAAACAGCGCCACCAATATGAGCATAAAAAGCTTCACCATTTTGTTCGCCAAGCTTAGCTCATAGCTTGGTGTCGTATATGTCCCGATGGCAGACAGCGAGACGTATAAAATGACTTCAGGAGAAAACAGGCCGACATTGATCGCGATATCCCCGATTAAGACGGCGGCGATCAAACCCATGGCTGTCGAAAGCGGCGTCGGCGTATGGATGGCTGCCATTCTTAAAAATTCGACCCCGAGATCAGCTAAAAAAATCTGCATAATAATCGGGATGTGGGAATCCTTATTTAAGCCGATATATTTTAAATTATCGGGCAAAAGCGATTGATCGATGACAAACAGCAGCCACAGCGGCAGCAAAAAAGTCGATACAAATATGCCGAAGAAGCGCACCCATCTTAAAAACGTTCCAACCGCCGGCGTTTGCCTGTATTCCTCAGCATGCTGGACATGGTGAAACAGCGTGGTCGGCGTAATGATGACGCTCGGTGACGTGTCAACAATAATAATGATATGCCCTTCTAAAATGTGGCTTGCAGCGACATCGGCTCTTTCCGTATACCTGACGAGAGGAAAAGGGTTGAAGCCCTGCCCGACGATGAATTCTTCAACCGATTTGTCAGACATCGGCAAACCGTCGACTTGCACATTTTCGATTTCTTTTTTTAATACGTTGACAAGGTCCGGGTCTGCCACATCTTCCAGATAGCAAAGGCAAATATCGGTTTTTGAGCGTTCCCCGATATGGAGCATTTTATACCTGAGCCGTTCGTCCCTGATTCTCCTTCTGATCAAGGCTGTGTTGACGATAATGCTTTCGACGAGTCCGTCTCTTGCTCCGCGTACGACTCTTTCTGTGTCAGGCTCTTCCGGCGTCCTTCCGGGATAGCTTCTGACATCGACGATAAAAGCAAAGCCCGCATCCTCGACGATGATGGCGACCAATCCTGACAGTACTTGATCGACTGCTTCATCAAGCGTTTTCGCTTTTGATACCTGTTGGTTCAGCAGCCTGTTTTCAACGATTTCTTCTGCTTCGCCTGATTCTTTTTCCGAATCGTTCAAATGAACCAGTTCCCTCAGCAGGTGAATGATGTACTGCGTATCACACAATCCGTTTACATAGTAAATCTGGATTTCCCGGTCGAGGACAAACACCTTCCTGACTCCGAGGTCAAAGCTTTCCCCCATCCCGACCCGCTGTTTGAAAAATGACTCATTCTTAGAAGGATCATGGAATACTCTTGTCTTCTCTTTTTCTTGTGCACTCATCATACCCGCTCCTTTCTAAAATGAGCTCGACCGCCTTCATTGTGATCGGCGACCCTTTTTTTACATCGTCTTTCCTGCCCATTTTTCCGATATCGCCGATTCCGACGACGATAGGAACATCAAGCTGGTCAAGGCAGTAGACCGTATCTCCGCTCATCCGTTTGACGTCAAATTCTCTGACTCCGTACTTGTCAACTCCAAACTCTGTCAGCTCCCCTTCAGCATCAATCGACACATCTACTTTTGTCCACTCCGCGTAGTGGGTTTTCGAAGCGACAGCGATGACGCCGAGCACCTCAATATCAGGATGTGCAGCCACATACTTCATCGCCGTCTCTCCAGGCCCCTCCCCTTGGAGGCCGGAATCGTCAAACATTACGAACACGGGATCATGCGGTGTTTCAAGAATCATCGATACGAGCTCGGGACCCGTTTTCACGCTCGGGTTTCCCATCGACTGGGAAATCGAGCGGCCGCCGATCTGCCTTGCCGCATATTCAATCGATTTTGCAGCATAGATATCGCCGTCTGTTACCAAAATGACTTTGCGTTTTGCTGTCATTGTTCCTTATCCTTTCGGTTTAAAAATCACAGCCACGAGAAAAGCGAATAAAATGGCGGCAGATATACCGGCGGACGTCAGCTCAAATATCCCCATTCCGATTCCGATAAAACCGTGCTCTTTAGCCTGGTGCATCGCGCCGTGCAACAGGGAATGCCCGAAGCTGACGATCGGCACGGTCGCCCCCGCCCCGGCAAACTCGATGAGCCGGTCATAAATGCCGAATCCGTCCAGGATCGCTCCTGCTACGACAAAGGTTGACATAACATGCGCCGGTGTCATTTTGCATACATCGAGCAGAAGCTGTCCGACTACGCAAATCAAGCCGCCGACGATAAACGCGATGATGTATTCCATTACGCGTTCCCCCCTTCGGCCCGTTCGAATACGACGCCGTGCGCGATGCACGGAATCGATTCCTTCTGCTGAACAACGGTCGGGCTCAGGAGTGCACCCGTGGCCACGACAAGCACCCTGTTTAATCTTCCCGCTTCAATTTCTTTAAAAATATGGGCGAAGGTGACGACAGCCGAGCAGGCGCATCCGCTTCCTCCTGCAAACACCTGCTGATCGGGCGTATAGATCATCAGCCCGCAGTCATTGTGCTTAGTGCCGACACGAATCCCTTCTTCTTTTAACAGATCCCTTACAATCGGGCTTCCGACACCGGAAAGATCGCCGGTAAGGATCAAATCATAGTCATCCGGCGTACGCCCGAGATCTTCGAGATGCTGTTTGATCGTATCGGCGGCAGCGGGTGCCATCGCTGATCCCATGTCCTGTGAATCTGTGATACCAAAATCGATGACCTTTCCGATGGTCGCGCTCGTGATTTTGATCCCGCCCGGATTTTGGCTGAGCACCACCGCTCCGCTTCCTGTTACGGTAGAGGTTGAAGTGCCGGGCTTTTGCCCGCCGTATTCCGTCGGGTAGCGAAATTGCCGTTCAGCCGTTGCATTGTGGCTGCTCGTCGCGGCAAGGGCCCGTTTTGCAAAGCCGCCGTCAATCAGCGCCGAACCGAGCGCAATCGCTTCCATTGAAGTGGAGCAAGCCCCAAATAAACAAAGAAACGGAAGCTTCAAATGCCTTGCCACAAAGTTGGCGGTCACATTTTGGTTGAGCAGGTCCCCTGCCAAAAAGATGTCGATGTCATCTTTTTTCAGGTTTTGTTTAGTCAATGCTGATTCGATTGCATCCTCCATCAGCTTGCGCTCGGCCATTTCCCAATTTTTTTGATTGCAGTGCATGTCATCGTATGTCTGATCAAATAAATGTCCTAAAGGTCCCTGCTTTTCCTTTGGACCGACCGCTGTGCCGCTTGAATTGACAAACAGCGGGTTTTGGAACACCCATGTTTGTTTTCCCGTTGTTTTCATGACATCTTCCTCCTAAAACAGCTTGTCAAAAGCGTAGCGGATAATTCCGACAATATACGCTGCGACAACGCCGAAGACGATCACGTTTCCGGCGAGTTTAAACATGTTTGTGCCGACGCCGAGGACATATCCTTCGCTTTTATGCTCAAGCGCCGCGCTCGCCATGCTGTTGGCAAATCCCGTCACCGGAACGGCCGAACCGGCGCCGGCGAACTGCCCGATTCTGTCGTAAACCCCGAGCCCTGTTAACAGGGCAGATATTAAAATAAGCGTGGCGACCGTCGGATTTCCCGCTGTTTTTTCATCAAAATGAAAAACGGCCATGTAAAAGTTTTGGAACGCCTGGCCGATCATGCAGATCAGCCCGCCGACGAGAAACGCTTTTAAACAGTTCAGCACATAAGGCGGAGTGGGCTGATACGTTTTCACTTTAGACTGATAATTATCTTTTAAGCTTGACATGAACATCCTCCTTTTATGACAAATGAACAAAGATCAGCCATTGAAATAAAGATCCGATAATCTTTCCGAAGACAATGGCCATCAATAAAATTAAAATCCTGTCCCCCATGCCGATCCGTTTGACCAAAATCGGCAGCACGTTCAGCACTTCCGTAAGAGCGGCCGCAAGCATTCCGATAAACAAGCCCGCGAAGAGGCCGATCGGAATCATGAACCATTTCGATAAAAAAAATCGGTTCATATTAAGCGACTCCCATCCTCCAAAAACGGCGCCGACAATGACGGCCCATTCGTATGCCTGGATATACGCTCTCGTTTTTGTCAGCTGCATCAGCCTCGGAATGATGCCCAGCACCGTGAGAAAAGCGACAAAACCGGAACCTACTGCTACACCTCCCGCAAGACCGAGAAAGATGATCATTATGGCGCTAATGATCATGGATATCCTTTGTCGTTTCTTTATTTTCATGCATGGCCACATATTGGTCCAAATCGAGCTGATATTTGAACATCTCCACTTCAAGGGGGCTGGGCTCTTCGTTGAATCGTTTTTTAAATAAGTGGTTAAAAAACAAAATCATCCCGAGGCCCAGGCCAATGCTGTACGGAACCTGCAAAAGGTAGGGGTAGCGGTTTTCTTTTCCCGTTATCATTTCATAAAGCCGGATGTGCACTTCCCTCATGCTGACATCTTCATGAAAATTCATCACGGTAAGACCCGCACCGACGAACAAAAGCAGCCAGACAGCGATGAAAAGCACGGGAGACAGGCCCCGTTTTGGATATTGAACCTCCACGATGGTTTCGGCACCGCCGACGGTTTGGACATCAAGGTCTGGAAACGATTTATGTATGGCTTCAATCACCTTCATCATGTCCAATACCACCAAGTTTTGATCCGATTTGCTCACCTTGTATATAGGCAGCTGTTCAAGCTTTTTTTTGCAGCGCCGGTCGCCCGCCACCTGTGCGATATCTCCGAGCCTGATCAATTCATCCGGATCGGCCACTAGACGGTGGCGGAGCCTGATAAAAACTTGACGTTCCATCTGGGTCACTTCCTATATGATGGTTATAGTTGTAGTATGAGGTTCATCTCATTTATCATTCAGCACCGAATGAATGACCATAAATTACCACACTAAAAAAGCCGGCCCATCGCGGGGGCCGGCTTGTATCCGGGATGCCTGTTTAGCTGTCGTTGTGATCCATCTGGTTTTTGATTTGCTTTAAGATTTTTTTCTCAAGCCTGGATACCTGAACCTGGGAGATGCCGAGGCGGTCGGCAACTTCTGATTGCGTCTTGTCCTTGTAATACCTTAAGTAGACGATCAGCTTTTCCCTTTCGTCCAGGTCTTTGATCGCTTCTTTCAAAGCGATTTTATCGAACCATTTGTCCTCCGATTGGTCGGCGATCTGGTCGAGAAGCGTAATCGGGTCTCCGTCGTTTTCATATACTGTTTCATGAATGGACGAAGGCGAACGGACGGCTTCCTGGGCCAGTACGACCTCCTCGGAAGAGATTCCGAGATGTTCGGCGATTTCCTGAACGGTCGGAATTCGTCCGTTCGTCTTGGAGAGCTCGTCTTTCGCCCTCCTGATTTTGTTGCCGAGCTCCTTCAGCGAGCGGCTCACCTTAACCGTTCCGTCATCTCTGATGAACCTTTGAATTTCGCCTATGATCATCGGGACGGCATAGGTGGAGAACCGGACATCATAGGAAAGGTCGAATTTGTCAACCGATTTCAAAAGACCGATACAGCCGATTTGAAAGAGGTCATCAGGCTCATACCCTCTGTTCAAAAAACGCTGAACGACGGACCAAACAAGACGCATGTTTTTTTCTATGAGGAGGTCTCTTGCTCTTTGATCGCCGTTCTGGCTGTTTTTAATCAGTTCTTTTACCTCATGGTCTTTAAGCTGGGTATTCAGTTCTTTTTTAACCTCCACATCCATAACAAATCTCCCTTAATTGCAAAGCGCTTTGCTTTTCGATAAGTGCTTTGTTAAGTGTATTGTGGTGCCCATTTCAGGCGAGGAATCGATCGTGATATCGTCCATGAAGTTCTCCATGATCGTAAAGCCCATCCCCGATCTTTCGAGTTCCGGCTTCGTCGTGAACAGCGGCTGGCGAGCTTCTTCAAGATCCGTGATCCCGATTCCTTCATCGCGGATCGTCAAATAGACGATATGGTCTTCCAGCGTGACAGAGATATACACGGTTCCTTCGCCTGAGTTTTCGTATCCGTGGATGATCGCGTTTGTGACCGCTTCTGATACAACCGTTTTAATTTCGGTTAGTTCATCCATCGTCGGATCAAGCTGGGCGATAAAAGCAGCGACCGTTACCCGTGCAAACGATTCATTTTGGCTGAGCGCTGTAAACTGGATGTTCATCTCATTTTTCATGATGCCACCCCCAGTGTTTGAAGCGCATGCTGTTCGGATTGCTCAAGGCGGATGATTTTAAACAGCCCTGACATATCGAATAATCGCTTGACGGCCGGGGAAATCGCGCAGACGATCATTTCTCCGCCCAGCTGCTGAATTTCCTTATACCGGCCCAGCACGACGCCGAGCCCTGAGCTGTCCATAAATGAAAGTTCTTCAAGATTTAAGACGATATGACGAATGTCGTATCGTTCCATATGTTCGCTCACCTGGTTTCGCAAGGTTTCCGCTGTATGGTGGTCGAGTTCACCTGTCAACCGAATACAAAGCACGGATTCTTTGACGTTAAAATCGATTCCGAGGCTCATCCTCATTCCTCCTTGATATAAATCGGATAATGAGTGTTTCGATTCAGGCTTTCTAAATTCCTTCACCATGACAAAACTAGTGACCGTTCGGCATTATTCATCCCACTTCGTCCAGTTTGTCATCGTCCGCTTAAACAATGTCCACATTCCCGCTTTGTCCATGTCTTTTTCAGCGACAAGCGGGCTTTCATGCAGCACCTTTCCATCCTTTTTCAGCACGAGCGTCCCGAGCTCTGTCCCTTTTTTGACAGGAGCCTGGATATCCGTTTTCTTTTTGATTTCCTTCTTGACGGCTTTGATGTTTTCGCCTTTTTTCGTCAAAAGGGAAATCGGTTCTGAAGTAACGAGATTTATTTTCTGCTCGCTGCCCTTATTGACCTTTAATTCGGATATGACTTCATTCCGCTTGTACATTGGATGGGTTTCGTATTGGCTGAACGCATAATCGAGCATTTTGGTGATCTGCGCATTTCGCTCTTTCGGGGTACTGGCGCCGAAGACGACGGCGATCACACGCATATTTCCTTTTTTCGCGGAGGCCGTCAAACAGTACTTCGCTTCATTTGTGAATCCCGTTTTAACTCCGTCGACTCCCGGATAAAATTTGATCAGCCTGTTTGTATTGACAAGCCAAAACTTTTTATCGGTGTTTTTCCTTAAATAATCCTCGTACGTTCCTGTAAATTTCGTGACTTGATCGTATTTCAACAGCTCTTTCGCCATGACGGCCATGTCGTAGGCTGTGCTGTAATGGCCTTCTTTAGGAAGTCCTGTCGTATTTTTAAAAGACGTGTCCTTGAGGCCGAGCTCTGCGGCCTTTTCGTTCATCCTTTTTACAAATTCCTCTTCAGATCCGGCGATATGCTCTGCCATCGCAACAGAGGCATCGTTTCCGGAACCGATGGCGATGCCTTTCAGCATATCTTCGACAGTCATCTCTTCGCCGGGTTCAAGAAAGATCTGCGAACCTCCCATCGATGCGGCATATTCGCTCGTTCTCACCTTATCTTTCATTTTAATTTTTCCTTCATCAAGAGCTTCCATGATCAAAAGCATGGTCATCACCTTTGTCATGCTGGCCGGAGGAAGCTTTTCATGGCTGTTTTTGTCATACATGATCTTTCCGGTGTCCCGCTCGATCAAAACGGCGGATTTCGCTTCATGGGCAAGCTCCGATGTTTTCGTATTGCTTTTTTCCGCAAATGCGGCCGGCGCTGTCATAAGAATTATCGTAAAAATCATCAATGTGGATAAATGACGTTTCATCACCCAGACCTCCATTTCGTAATCCTCTCTATTTTTTCCAATAGAGGTGGATTTATACGGATGATTGGTAAAAATTTCTCCCCATACAAAAAAGCCAATACATGTCCTGGCTTCGGACATGTATTGGCTTTCATACGTGTACCTTATGTTACGCTATCTCGCCGATTTTCGCGACTGCGGCTTTGATGAGGCGCAAAAAGTCTGATTTTACTTTTTCGGTTACTTCCATGACTTCGTCATGAGACAGCGGCTGGTCCAAAATTCCGGCTGCCGCATTTGAAATGCAGGATATGCCGAGCACGCGGAGGCCGGAATGCCTTGCCACGATAACTTCCGGAACGGTTGACATTCCGACGGCATCAGAACCGATCGTTCTGAGGAAACGAACCTCGGCAGGCGTTTCATATGACGGACCGGAAACCGCGGTGTATACGCCTTCCTGAACCGGAATGTTCAGTTCTTCGGCCGTTTGCTTTGCCATGCGGCGAAGCTCTTTGTCATAAGCTTGCGACATATCCGGGAATCTGACGCCGAGCGCTGAATCATTCGGACCGATCAGCGGGTTTGTTCCCATATAGTTGATGTGATCGGAGATGATCATTAAGTCGCCCGGACGGAACGATTCATTGACACCGCCAGCGGCGTTCGTCACGATCAGCGTGCCGATGCCCAGCTCCTTCATGACCCTTACCGGGAACGTGACTTTATCGAGTTGATAGCCTTCATAAAAATGAAAGCGCCCTTGCATCGCAACGACCGGCACACCTTTCAGCGCGCCGATGACGAGCTGCCCTGCGTGTCCTTCAACCGTAGAAACCGGAAAATCCGGAATATCCTCATATTTGATCCGGACGGCATCTTCAATTTCATCGGCAAGCACGCCGAGTCCCGATCCCAATATCAGACCGACTGCCGGTTCGTGTTTTGCCTTGCTTTTAATATATTGAGCAGCGTTTGAAATCATCTGTTTCACGTCGTATCCTCCTATTTAAGCAGGGATAAAAAGCTTTTTCCGTACTTAGGCATTTTCGTTTTGAAATTGTCGGCGATCGTTGCCCCGATATCCGCAAACGTATCAGCGAGCGGAAGCTCTGCCGCGTTTTCGTTCTTTTTGCTGTATACAAGCAGCGGAACATATTCCCTCGTATGGTCCGTGCCATGGTGAATCGGATCGTTCCCATGATCGGCGGTGATAATCAATAGATCGTCTTCACGCATCTTTTCAAATACTTCCGGAAGGCGCGCATCGAACTCTTCAAGCGCTTTTCCGTATCCTTCAGGATCGCGGCGGTGTCCGAACAGCGCGTCAAAGTCGACGAGGTTGACGAAACTGATGCCGGTGAAATCCTGGCCGAGCGTCTGAATCAGCTTATCCATCCCGTCCATATTCGACTTGGTTCTGAGCGCTTCCGTGATTCCCTCGCCGTCATAAATATCTGAGATTTTGCCGATCGCAATGACGTCAAAACCGTCATCCTTCATTTCATTCATCACCGTTCTGTCAAACGGCTTCAGCGCATAGTCATGGCGGTTCGGCGTCCGCTTAAACTCGCCGGGCTTTCCGACGAACGGACGGGCGATAACGCGGCCGACCATATATTTTTCGTCAAGCGTCAGCTCGCGTGCGATTTCGCAGATATGATAAAGCTCTTCAAGCGGAACGACTTCCTCGTGAGCGGCGATCTGCAGAACGGAATCAGCAGAGGTATATACGATTAAGGCCCCCGTTTCCATATGTTCGGCGCCCAGTTCGTCCAAAATCGCCGTCCCTGAAGCCGGCTTGTTTCCGATTACTTTTCTTCCGGACCTTTTTTCAAGTTCCTGGATCAATTCGTCCGGAAAACCGTCGGGGAATACCCGGAACGGTTTATCTATGTACAGCCCCATGATTTCCCAATGACCGGTCATCGTATCCTTTCCGTTTGAGGCTTCCTTCATTTTTCCGTAGTAGGCGAGCGGTTGTTCAGCCCGCGGCACTCCTTTGATCTGGCGGATGTTGCTCAGCCCGAGCTTTGCCATGTTCGGCAGGCTGATGCCTCCCATGTGTTCGGCGATGTGGCCTAAGGTATCCGCCCCTTTGTCGTTGAATTTTTCAGCGTCCGGTGCCTCGCCGATTCCGACGGAGTCCATGACGATTAAAAAAACGCGGTTATATTGATATGCAGGCATTCTGACGGCCTCCTTCTTTCTTATGATCTTTAAGCTGACCTGTTTTCGCATGCTAGAAATAAATGCCGCTGTTAGTCAAGTATAAACCGTTTACACAACGGTTGACAACACGAACGGAAATAGTGAGAAACTTCCCGCAATTTTTGAAGTTTCAGGCAAATGAAAAACCGCGCTTCGCCTTTTTGGGGCTATGCACGGGGATGATATTGCTTATAGACGTCTTTCAGCCTTGTCTTTGTCACATGGGTATAAATCTGCGTCGTCGAAATGTCGGCATGTCCGAGCATTTCCTGGACGGCCCGCAAATCCGCTCCGTTTTCAAGCAGATGCGTCGCAAACGAATGCCTTAGCGTATGAGGGGTGAGTTCCTTCTGAATCCCTGCTTCCAAAGCGATTTTCTTTAAGTTTTTCCAAAATCCCTGCCGGCTCATCTGTCTGCCGTGATGGTTCAGAAACAGGGCGTCTTCCGTGTTTTTCTTAAGAAGTTTTCCCCTTGCCTTTTCGAGGTATTCCCCGATCGCATGCGAAGCCGTTTCGCCGAGCGGGACAATCCGCTCTTTTCTTCCTTTTCCGAAGCAGCGGATGAATCCCATTGCCAAATGCACATCGGCAAGCTTCAATTCGATCATCTCGCTGACGCGGATTCCCGTCGCATAAAGCAATTCCAGCATCGCTTTGTCACGATAGCCGAACGGAGTCGAAAGCTTCGGAGTCTCAAGAAGGGTTTCCACTTCCTGCAATGACAGCACCTTCGGCAGCGTCCGCTCCGTTTTTTGCGATTCGATGTGAACGGACGGATCCTGCGCCGTCACTTTTTCTCTCAGCAAAAACTGATGAAATGCCCGGATGGAAGCCAGGTGTCTGGCGATCGTCCTTCCGGATTTTCCGGAGTCTTTCAAATGCTTTAAAAACTGGATGATATGCAGCCTTGTCACTTCGTTGAGGGAGCCCAAGCCCTCTTTTTCTTCCAAAAAGGCGGCATAGCTGTTCAAATCCCGTTCATAGCTCACGACCGTATTATGGGAAAGCCCCCGTTCTACCACGGCATAGTGGATAAAATCTTTAATATGAACTTTCACGTTATCCTACTCCCCGTTTAAATAAAAAAAGATTAACCGGTTAAACCAGCCGTCCCGTTCGTCCCCGTCCATCGAGGCGACCTTGAGGGCGGCTCCTTCGGGTTTATCGTACCGATGATAGTTTTCATACTCTGAATTTATCCATATCATAGCATAATAAAACAAGACGGTAAAACCGGTAAACAGCACAAACACCTTGATCATGTCAGCGGCCGTTTTCAGCATTTTCATTCCTTTTCAGGTCCCTTCTATCGATTCGATTACTAAAACATATGCCAAATGAGACAAGTTTTATACGTATGAATCAAAAAAGAACCCGTTCGGGAAAGATTGAAAGGGTTCTCGCACATCCGGTTTACTCGGCTTCTTTTTGCTGACAGTCGTGGCAAATTCCGTGAAAGGTCAGCCTGTGATCTTTTATTTTAAATTTCCAATCCTTTTCAATGATGTCTTCAACGTCCTCAAGCAAATCTTCTTCGATTTCAACGACTGACCCGCATTCCATGCAGACAAGATGATGGTGGAAGTGGGCCGCTCCTTCCTTGCGAAGGTCATACCTTGACACGCCGTCGCCAAAGTTGATTTTATCCACTACTTTTAATTCGGTTAACAATTCAAGAGTTCGATATACTGTCGCAAGACCAATTTCAGGAGATTTCTCTTTTACGAGGAGGTATACATCTTCTGCGCTTAAATGGTCTTCCTCATTTTCAAGCAGCACCCTTACAGTAGCCTCGCGCTGAGGGGTGAGTTTGTAGCTGGAAGAATGCAATTGTTTTTTGATTCGATCAATACGTGTTTCCATTGACTTTCCCTCCTACGCCGCATTACCTAGCTTATTATAACAAAACGAGCGCGGAGAGCCAACTATAATTATTATAAATTGATAAACAAAATGAATATTTTTTAATAATGATTATAAATTAATTCGATTTGACCTGAATAAAATCGATCACCTTCTCCATTAACAGCGGCGAAAGGAAGGCTTCAAGAAAAGACGATATAACCGACATGACAAGAATCAAAACGAGTACGAAAGCATATCTGCCAAACCAGTGAACAGGCGCTTCCGTAAGGCTCCTTTTCACAAACAGCTGTCTGATAAGCCTCATGGAAAATGCGATGGCGCATGTGCCCATGATCAAGTATGCCGGGATCAGGAGAAGATTTTGCGGGAGCACGGAGACAAACGACAGGAAAAAACCGTTGATCCCCATTTGATTCACTAAAAAACCGACCGTAAAACCGACAACGATCCCTTTTAAAAAGACCATGATAAATATGACGGGCAGGCCGATGACCGAGATTCCGAGAATCCACATCAATCCAAGATACTTCATATTATGAAGAAGGCTCTGCAAAAACATGTCTTTCGAGCTTGCCGCTTTTCCTTGTGAGAGTTGTCCAAAAAATTGGTTCAAATAATAAAACAAATCTTCCTTTTGGCTGATCGTCATGCTGTTGACAATAACCGCACCGAAAATCACACCCATTAAAAATAATACGGAGACGAATAAATAGATCGACAAATGGTCTTTCATATGCTGAAATATAAGCTCTTTCATCGAGTGCTTCCGCATGTATCTTCCTCCCAGACGCGCTTTTGATTTTAATAGATTGTATGAGAGAAAAGAGAGCAGCATGACTTTTTTATATAAAAAAGGAAGGCAAAAAAGCGTCTGCCTTCCCAAAACCGTTTTCAGATGTTCGCTTACCCGCCGCCGTCGGTTTTCACCGTCTTATTAGCGGCCATTACAAACGGCAGGTAAATGATCGTTGAAATGGCTAGGCAGAGAAATCCGACGGCAAGCGCAGCCCAGTTCCCGCCCGTTCCGAGAAACGGAATCAGCGGTCCCGGGGTCGTCCACGGAACGGAATAGGCGATCGGCGGAATGATCTTAAAACTAATAAACAAATACCCGACTGACGTATTGACGGCCGGCACGATGATGAACGGAATCATAAAAATCGGATTTAACACAACCGGCAGGCCGAAAATGACGGGTTCATTAATATTGAACAGCCCCGGGCCGATCGAAAGCTTGCCGATGTCTTTATAATCCTTTCGCTTTGAAGCGATAAAGATCGCAATCAAAAGGCCGAGCGTCATCCCGGAGCCGCCGTAGTTGGCAAACGCATCATTCAGCGCCCATGTCGCCGGAAACGGAGCGTCCCATGCAGATCCTGTTTTCGCTGCAAAAGCAAGATTTTCGAGATTTGCTTCAGCAAAAATCGTTTCTCTGATCGCCGCAATCGTATTCGGTCCATGAATGCCGAAGAGCCACAGAAAATTGGCGACTATGCCGAGAAAAACAACCGTGAAAATGTTGGTCCCCATATCCCGTAAAGGCGCCTGCAGCAATGTATATACGAGTTCATGAAGCCCGTTTTTCGCAACGGACGTAAGAGCGAAGCTTACGATCGCAAAACCGATTGTGATGAAAATTATCGGAAACAGCACTTTAAACGTTCTGGCGACCGCCGGAGGCACCTGCGGAGGCATATGAATTTGCAGGCGCTTCGAATTGGCGAGCCTGCTGAATGCTTCGCCGACGATGATGCCGATGATTAAAGCGACGAACAGCCCTTGGGCGCCAAGCCATTTCATCGTTAAAAGGCTTTCATTGTCAATGAGCCGATACGGCGGATAGATGATAAAGTAGCATGACACTGCCGTCAGCCCCGAAAGAAGCTCATCGGCTTGCAATGAAATGGCGAGATTGCGTGCGACAAGGAATACGACAAAAACGGACATGATGTCAAGCGATCCCCGCAGAACAGGCGTAAAAACCGTCTGGTAATCGGCTAAATTCGGAAACAATTTGTCGAGAAATAAAATGTTGGCGATAAAACCGTCCGGAGACAAAATCGCAAAATTGAGCAACGTGATGATTGAGCCTGCCATGATAATCGGAAAACATAAAATAAAGGCGTCTCTGATCGCACAAATGTGCCGCTGTGAATTCAGCCTGGCCGCAATCGGAACCAAGAATCGCTCAACGGTTCGTTCAAATTTCTCCATAAATCCGCTCAAAATGACCCCCTCCTTTTATTTGATCAGCTGCAAAGCTTTCTCCAGTACAGCTTCGCCATTCATGGTTCCATAGTCCCTCATATCGATCACGGCTACGGGAACGTCCCCGGCCATTGATTCAACCTGAGATTTTTGATAGCGGACCTGCGGGCCCAACAGAACGATGTCGGCTTCGGCGGCCATCGTCCCGGCTTCTGCAACGGGCAGTGCCGTAATCTCAATTTCCTCTTCGAGCTGCTCAGCATGCTGTTTCATTCTGTTGACTAAGAGGCTTGTGGACATGCCTGCTGCGCAGACCAATAAGATTTTTTTCATTTGCAATCGATCCCTCCTTTTGTTTTACCGGGCGCCCGATATGGGAAACGCTTTCATTTCTCTTTCGGGAACTTGTAACCTGGTCTTTTATCCTATGATCAAAAGGGGCGGCTGTTTCTTGCAAAGCAAAAAATTTTTCGGACACCTTCTGATGATTTTTGGACAGCCTCTATAAACGCTCCCGGAAAAATTGTTCAGTTTATCCGATGTCATTCTAAGGTGACTGCGTTATATTTCATAGAAATATGTAGAACAGGGGGATGACAATGAACAAGGAAAACGCGCTAAGCAACAAAGATTTATTGCCGTTAGAGCCACAAGAACGAACATGGAAAGCCGTCAATTTCGCGTCGATTTGGATGGGCTGCATCCATAACATTCCGACATATGCCACGGTGGGCGGTTTAATTTCGATCGGGCTGTCTCCATGGCAGGTATTGGGGATTATTGCCGTGGCCTCTCTCGTCCTCTATGCCGCCCTTGCCCTGAACGGCCACGCAGGTGCAAAGTACGGCGTGCCTTTCCCCGTATTGATCAGATCTTCTTTCGGCATTTACGGCGCGAATATTCCCGCGCTGCTCCGCGGTTTTGTAGCCATTATGTGGTTCGGCATTCAAGCGTTTGCCGGAAGTACGGCGATTAACATCCTAATGCTGAATATATGGGGCGGCTGGAAAGACATAGGCGGAGATTGGAATCTGTTGGGACTTCATCTGTCAGGGCTTATGTCATTTATTTTCTTTTGGGGGATTCATCTGCTTGTGCTGCATCATGGAATGGAATCGATCAAAAAATTTGAAGTTTGGGCAGGACCACTGGTCTACCTCGTATTCGGAGGCATGGTTTGGTGGGCGGTCGATATTGCGGGCGGGCTCGGCCCCATTTATTCGCAGCCTGGAAAATTCGAATTAATATGGCCTTTCCTCGCCGGGGTGACGGGAATTATCGGAATTTGGGCGACGCTGATATTGAATATTCCCGATTTTACAAGATTCGCAACCTCCCAAAAAGAACAGATCAAGGGGCAGTTTTTCGGCTTGCCCGGAACGTTTGTGCTATTCGCATTCGCCAGCATTACAGTAACCTCGGGTTCACAGGTCGCCTTCGGAAAACCGCTGTGGGATGTCGTCGATATTCTGGCCCATTTTGACAATCCGTATGTCATCGCCCTTTCCGTCATTACGCTTTGCATCGCGGCGGTTTCGGTGAATGTGGCGGCAAACATCGTCTCTCCCGCCTATGATTTGGCCAATTTTTTACCAAAGTATATCGATTTTAAGCGGGGCAGCTATATCACCGCCGCTTTGGCCCTGTTTACGTTTCCGTGGAAGCTGATGGAAAACGAAGCAAGCGTGTTCTCGTTTCTCGGCACCATAGGCGGTATTTTGGGTCCTGTCGCGGGTGTAATGATTGCCGATTATTTCGTGATTCGAAAATGCACGATCCACGTCGACGAGCTGTATTCCGCAAGCGGGCGGTATATGTATTACAAAGGCTACAACTACCGGGCTTTCGCCGCTGTCGCGCTCGGGGCGTTTATGTCTTTAATCGGGAGCTGTATTCCCACGTTAAAGCCGTTCTACGATATATCCTGGTTCACGGGGGTAATTCTTGCATTTGGAACATATATCATCCTAATGCGCCTTCACCCGCCTCTGGCGGTGCACACCGAAACGGCCGAATACGCTGTCGGCGGCAAGATGTAAACATGCGGCTGCGGGACGAGCTCTCCGTTTTGAATTTACTTTTTTATATGTTTATAGGATAATAGGCGAAAATCAATACGGAGGGATCCCTTGTGAATCCTATTTTGCTCGATTTTCCGGACTGCTTTCAAACCGGGCGTCTGCTTGTCAGAGCGCCGAAGGCCGGTGACGGCAAAGCCGTTTGCGACGCGATCCGAACGTCTTTAGCTGAGCTTAAACCGTGGATGCCGTTTGCAAGAGAGGAACCGAAAGAAGACGAAGTCGAAATCAACATCAGGCGTGCCCAGGCTGATTTTATTTTGCGCAAAGACTTGAGGATGCACATTTTTCATAGGGAAACAGGCCGATTTGTCGGAAGCACAGGGCTTCACCGCATGAACTGGGAAGCCCGGAGGTTTGAGATCGGCTACTGGTGCAGCACCGCACAGGCGGGACAAGGATACATGACAGAAGCGATTCAGGGACTCATTGATTTTGCCCGTCGCCATCTCGGGGCAAAGCGGCTGGAAATATGCTGCGACAGCCTCAATCTGAAAAGCAGAAAAATGGCTGAGCGCCTCGGTTTCGAGCTTGAGGCCGTGCTGCGGAGCGATGACCTGTCGAACGACCGAAGCGAATACAGAGATACGTGTTTATATGCGGCCGTATTCTAAATCATCTTCAATATAAAAAAGGCTCGACTTTTTGTTGAGCCTCTTGTCGTTTGATTATGGTTTTCGCCAATATACCGAATAAGGATCGATGGAAACGAGGATCGATTCATCCAGGCCTTGTTCTTTAAGGAAATCGAGCACGGCAGCATGGCAGCCCTTTAGAGAGAAATCATCGATGATGACGAAACCGCCCTTTGATACTTTTCCGTACAAATTGGCCAAACTGTCCATTGTCGATTCATACATATCGCCGTCCAGCCGTAAAATGGCGAGCCGCTCAATAGGCGCCTCAGGCAGCGTATCTTTAAACCAGCCTTTCAAAAACTGAACGTTTTCATCAAGCAGATCGTATTTTTCAAAGTTGCGTCTTACTTCCTCCAGCGATACCCTTAAAAAATCAACCTCATGATGGCGGTCCCCCGTATCCTGGGGATATTTTTCGATATCCGGCGCCGGCAGGCCTTCGAACGAATCGGCCACCCATACCGTACGGCCGTCTTCTCCATGAACTTTTAAAAAGCCTTTCATAAAAATGCAGGCTCCGCCCCGCCATACGCCTGTTTCAATAAAGTCTCCCGCTATGTTTTCTTGTAAAACCGTCTCCATGCACATTTGCAAGTGATTCATCCGCACCCGGCCGATCATGCTGTGTGCAATCGGCGGCCAATCTGTTCCCGTTCTCCGCAATTCCGGATTTGGGACGACGCAGCGTACGATTTTCAAATCGTTTAACCCGGTTTCTTTTTGCAGCGATTCGGGGACAGGCACACCTGTCGGAATATATCGTTCATGCTCCTGCCAAATTTCGAATAAGACCGTTTTTTTTAACAGTTCGAGATACATTTGCTTTGCCTGGTCCATTCCATTTATGCCCCCTCGTGTTCAACATGTTCTTAACATGTTATGCCAGGGGCAAAAAACGCGTTCTGATGACGTCATCCAAAATACGGAAAATCATTGTTGCCTTGAGGTGCCGGAAAAGCTTTTGACCATGTCAACGTGAGGGATGCCGTCTTCCAGATAGACTTCCGATACTTCCTTAAACCCGAACGACCCGTAGAATGAACGCAAATAGTCCTGACCTTTAATTTTGACCGCTTTTTCTTTCCATTCGTTTTCCAAAAAGCTGAGGGCTTTGTCCAGAAGGGCCTTTGCATGGCCTTTTCCCCTGTCCCGGCTGCGGACGATGACGCGGCCGATCGATGCTTCATCATAAACCTCGCCGCTCCGAAACAGTCTGCAATAAGCCAAAATCGCGCTTCCTTCGGTCAGATACAAGTGATGCGCCTTTTGATCCATATCATCAAGCTCGTGGTAAGGACAGTCTTGCTCGACGATAAAAACGTCGATTCGGAGCTTTACGATTTGATACAGCTCTTCTTTCGACAATTCCTCAAACGATTTCAGTTTCCAGTCCATCTCGCTATCCCCTTTTTACTTTTCCGTAGGTTCCGCCGCCTCCGGCCTCAAGCTCCATGTCTCCCTTTCTCGCTTTGATCAGAAGCTTGGCCGTCTGCGGACGCAGCATGCCGAGAAGATCGTCTTCGGCCACATGATGAAGAATATTCATCTCGGTTCCGAAGGCCTCCTTCAGCTTCTCGATCGTTTTCGGACCGATGCCGGGAATCATCTGAAGCGGCACCTGGTGGATGTACGGCGGCCGCTTGACCGGGCTTTCGTCCTGATCATAAAGCTCCTCAAGGCGCGTTTTGACTCCTTTTGTAAATTTTGCGCTGCCGCACCCTTTGCACGCCTTCTCATCCGCCTCTTTCAGAAGGCCGCAAGATTCGCAGGTGGTTTGGTAATATTTTCCGAGCTCAGGATTCATCCCGTAGTTTGCGGCAACTGAGCGGCCCTCTTCGCCCTTTAACGCGAGCGAAAATTCTTTAAAACTCGCGTGCTTCATCAGCAGCTTGTTGTACTCCCTGCCGATTTTTCCGAGCGAATGGGCATCTGAATTGGTCAGGAAACAATAGGCGTTCAGCTCTGATACGTGCGACGCCATGTGCGTATCGCTGCTCAGCCCGAGCTCGACCGCATCAATCAGACATTCATCAAATACCTCTTTCAGAGACGACTTGACTCCTTTTCCGTACAAACTTTTATGGGGGGTAAAAATATGGGCGGGGATGAATAAGCCGCCGAGTTCTTTTACCGTTTGCTGAAGGCGGAGCCCTGTCTCATAGATGCGCTGTGAGCTGAGATGAATGTTCGTCACTCTTTTTGAAAGCCATTCGGAAAAGCGCTTCATTTTTTCGATCGTCGGCATGAATGCCAAAACGTGAATCGGACCGCGGCACTTCTCGTCATAAATCTCAATTTCCGCCCCGCAAAGCAGCACGGTTTCTTTATATTGGATGCCGCCGTCGGCAAGTTCGGCATAACGGCCGCTTGCCACCCCTTTTTCGATTTCGGCCAGCACTTCCGGCGAGTGGCAGTCAATAATGCCGATCAGCCCCATTCCTTTATGTTCGCTTGCTTCTATCAAAATCTCGTCAAGGGTAAGCGATCTGGCCGCCGTGATTTTAACCGGCCGGCCTGATTCGGTCTGCCCGATATGAATATGCATGTCTGCGAATATTTCTTTCATTTCTTCGCCTGCAGCGCTTCGCGCAGCTCTAAATACTGAATGGCATAAGCCGTTTTCGCATCGTAAATATCCCGGCTTTCCACAAGCTTCCGCGCGTCGGCAAGCGGCACCTCCATCACTTCGACAAATTCGTCTTCGTCAAGCTCCCGTTTTTCTTCAAGACGGGTCAGCTGTTCGGCAAAATACAGATGGACCAATTCGTCCGCAAACCCGGGAGATGTATAAAAAGCAGTGATTTTCTCTAGTTTCGCCGCCGTGTATCCCGTTTCTTCCTCAAGCTCTCTGAGGGCGGTATATTCAGGCTTTTCGCCTTTTTCGAGCTTCCCGGCGGGGATTTCAACAATCGTCCGTTCGAGCGCTTTTCTGTACTGTTTGACGAAGATGATGTTTCCGTCATCCGTCAGCGCCAAAACTGCCACGGCCCCCGGATGCTTTACGATTTCCCGCTTGCCCGTTTTGCCGTTCGGCAGTTCGACATCTTCAAGATAAAGATCGATTACCTTGCCTGAAAAAAGCTTTTCTTTTGAAATGGTTGTTTCCTCTAAATGTTTCAGTTTGATCATCTCCTACGTTCTGTTGCTGCTCTTTATCCCATACATTTTATCATACACCATCAAGGGAGGTGGCGCCATGAAGGTCTATCGCCTGCCGAACGGAATCGTGATGTCCGGAAAAGCGTGGGAAATCCGCGCCAAACTGAAGGAATACGGCCGGTTTTATCGATATGTGAAGGATTGGGTCATTTCCCCTTAGGCCGGGCTTTGACAAACATTTGGGCGATATGAAATCATACTCGTGAGTAACATTACTTGCGAGTATTATTTTTTTGGGGGGATTCTATTTTGAAATCCGGAAAAGGACGCAAAGGACAGGAGAGCCGGAAACGTTTGCTTAAAGCAGCCGCGAATGAATTTTCGCTTCACGGATTTCACGACACCAAGGTCAGTACAATTGTGAAAAGAGCCGGACTGACGCAGCCCTCCTTCTATCTTTATTTTCAAAGTAAAGATGCCATCTTCGGGGAGTTAATAACCGACTTCCACTCTCATTTGAAAAAGCTGACAAAGTCATTCCGCCTGGAACAAGGAATAAACCAAGAAGATGTGTCACAACGGGTTTTGACTGCGGTGGAAACCGTTTTCGCGTTCCTTGCTGCAGACCCGGATTTAACCCGGATCGGCTTTTTTCTCAATCCAGACGCTAAAAAGGTGAAGAGCGATTTGGCGATGGCTTTGAAAGAGAACTTGGAAGCGGAACAACAGCTCGGCTACTTTCGCCCCGAGCTGGACATGGAAACGGTTGCCGAATGTTTGATCGGCATGATTGAACATCTGACAGATTCTTATTTGCTTCCCGGGACGAGAGATCCGGCAAGTCTTGCAATGCAGGTTGTCGATCTTTTGATGCAAGGAATGCGGCCTGGGCAAGCTTCAGAGTGAGGTAAAGTGATACCGATTGTGATGAAAGCCTGTTTGGCAGCTTTTATGTTCACCGGAGGCGTGATAAAGATTTTGCATGTCCCCTTTCAAGTAGAACATTGGCGCCATTATCAATACCCATTATGGTTTCTTACGGTTACCGGCTGTCTCGAAATCGCCGGGGCGCTTATAATGGCATGGGGAATATGGAACCCGAATTTAGCTGTCGCAGCAGGGATATTGTTCTTCTTGCTTATGATGGGAGCGATCCATGCGCACATTTTCCGGGCCCGTCAATCTGTTTTCACGGCGATTCCTGCGGCGATTTGTTCCATTGCCTCCGTCATCATCGTGTTGCTTGAGCTGAATGCAGGCTTTTAACGATTGTTTCAAGTGCCGATTAGTTGAAAACTTCGCTCCTTTATATTACGTTCAGGTAGAAGGAAGAAAGGAGTGAAGCGCGATGAAAAAACGGACGCTTGGACAATCTGATTTAAAAGTGAGCGAAGTCGGCCTCGGCTGTATGTCTCTCGGCACGGAAAAACAGCGCGCCTTATCCATTTTGGATGAAGCGCTTGAGCTTGGCATCAATTATTTGGATACTGCCGATTTATACGATTTTGGGCTTAACGAAGAAATCGTCGGGGAAGCCATCAAGTCGAGGCGCAAAGACGTCATCCTCGCCACAAAAGCGGGAAACCGCTGGAAGGAAGGAAAGCCGGGCTGGTTTTGGGACCCTTCAAAAGCTTACATAAAGGAAGCGGTCAAACGCAGCTTAAAGCGTCTGCAAACGGATTACATCGACCTTTATCAGCTTCACGGGGGAACGATCGAAGACAATATCGATGAAACGATCGAAGCCTTCGAAGAATTAAAAGAGGAAGGCGTCATCCGTTATTATGGAATCTCTTCTATACGCCCGAATGTCATTAAGGAATATGTCAAAAAATCAAGCATCATCACCGTCATGATGCAGTACAGCTTATTGGACCGCCGCCCTGAGGAATGGCTTCCTATCCTTGAAGAAAACGGAATCAGCGTGATTGCAAGAGGACCGCTGGCTAAAGGACTCCTCACGGAAAAGCCCGTCTCCGAGGCAAACGCCGATATAAAGAGTAACGGCTATTTATCCTATTCGTATGAGGAGCTTGTCAAAACAAAAGCGGATATAGAAAAAACGGCGCCGGATCTGACCGCGACCGAAACCGCCATGAAATATATCCTCGCCCAGCCCGCTGTCGGCGCGGTGATCCCCGGGGCTAGCAAACTCGAACAGCTGAGGGAAAACGTCAAAGCCGCAAGTGCTCGCCCGCTGACGGAGCAGGAAATCAAAGCGCTTCGTTTTTACACGAAACGCGATGTGTATACGGCCCACCGCGAATAACAAACGGAAAGCACCGTCTCCCCTATAGACGGTGCTTATGCTTTCATTCGCAATCGGGATTTCCCTGTTGATGTTGGCGGCCCTCGTCATGAGTGGGATCGCATTGTTCGTAAACGGCACCATATATTTCTTTCATCATTCGTTGCCGCATTTTGAATCGGCGCGCTTCGTAACTATGCCTTCAATCTCATTCTTCCCGATCTCATCTGAAGTTATCTCTAACATAGCCGAGGACACCATCAACTATCCTAATGTAAGGATGACCTATTTTAGGCCGGCGAAGCGAAAAAGGCGCATACTAATCAGATGAGAACGTCTTCGGGACTGAAAGCGTTCCGTCATGGCTTCGCCGGGCGCCACACGGATCAAGGACGGTGAGTTTTCCTTCTACAATCCGGCTTATTTTTTACCTCCACGAGACCATATCACCACTGGAATTAGCAATAAGGACAAAATCCCTCCAGTAAAGGATAATGTCAGATAGCTTGAACCTGCCACAATCATTCCAGACAATGCTCCGCCAGCAGCTCCTGACAGCGCAATCAAAACATCCACTGTACCTTGAGTTTTAGCCCGTGTGGCAGTTTCAGTTGAATCAACAATAAGAGCGGTCCCGCTTATCAAACCAAAATTCCATCCCAATCCAAGTAAAGAAAGAGCAATTACGAGAAGGACCATAGAATCTCCTGGTGCAAATGCTGCTGTTAAACCTGCCAGAAGCAACGTAGTTCCAGAAGCAACAGCCATCGCTGTACGCCCCAGCTTATCAACAAGGACACCTGTAACCAGTGAAGGAAGATACATGGCGCCTATGTGAAAACCAATAACTAGACCTACTGCACCCAAGCCATGTCCATGATGCCTCATATGAACCGGTGTCATTGTCATAATAGCCACCATTACAATTTGAGTAAGAACCATAATCGTTGCACCGACGATTATGCCTCTTTTGTTTGCTGTATGTTCAGTTGTTGCTGAATGTCGTTTACCGCTGGGTTCTTGGCTGGTCGCTTCTATAGATCTTGCTATAACCAATGGATCTGGACGAAGCATGATGAAAAGGACAACACCTGCCAGGATATATGCTGCTGCTAAAATGAAAGGACCGGCAAGTGATGGAACACCAATAGAAAGAGCGAAATTACCCATCACATTGACTAAATTCGGACCTGCAACTGCACCAAATGTTGTAAACACCATCGTAATACTAACAGCAGTCGCCCGCTGTTTAGGATTTGCCAAGTCCGTACCTGCATAACGAGCTTGTAAATTTGTCGCTGTTCCTGCACCATAAATAAGCAATGAAGCAAATAACAGAAAAACACTGTTTATTAGTGCTGCAATGATGACTCCTATTGCTCCAAGACCGCCAATCATAAAACCGGCTGATAGACCTGTTCGACGGCCATAACGTTGAGAAAGTCTCCCAACAAATAATGCAGCTCCTGCCGACCCTAAAGTAAATAAAGCAGAAGGTACACCGGCAAATGCATCTGTACCAAGCATTTGCTGTGCAATAAGGGCACCGACAGTAACGCCAGCTGCTAATCCTGCACCGCCAAAAATTTGCGAAATACTTACAATGAATAATGTACGCTTGTATAACGTTTTTTGTTTTTCAGGAGAACGAATGTAGCTTTGTAACGAAGCTGTTTGGAAGTCTAATGATTTTACACTATCCTTTTGTAACATATTCTGACCCGCCTTTCGAAAACCTATTTCTATATCTAATCCTCCAACTTGATTTGGATCATCGTAACACGCGCAAAAAAACCATACAATAATATAATTGTATGGCAAACAATATTAGGTAAGATCGTTTAGCAAACGTGTAAGGATCATTAATCCCCGCTCCAGCTCTTCGAGCGTTTTTGGTGCGCATACAGAAACCCTTACAGCCCTTTCCGGACGACTATTTCCAACCACAAAGCGTTCAGCCGCATACACTTGCACTCCATGTTGTGCAGCTAATTTTTCAAATTCAGCACCTGTCATTTTACCTGGCAACAACAGCCAGCGAAAGATGCCCGTTTCAACACCTAAACATGTATATTCCGCAAAATATCGATTTACGATTTGGTTTCTGCGAATGGTTTGTTCCCGATGACCTTCAATTAAGACTTCAAATTGATTCGATACAATCGTACGTGCTGTAAGTTCTGATAACAGCGGGGAAACTGTTATATTTAAATTATAAAGCGCCTTCGAAATGGGTTCTTTAAATTGACCCGGCACTGCCACATAGGCTAGCCTCAACCCCGGTGCTAATGATTTAGATAAACTTGCAATATGGATAACCTGTTCCGGCGCAAATGATGCAAGTGCTGGAAGCGGATTTTTGCCCAGAAGATGGTACGATGCATCTTCAATAACAAACAGATTGTATTTCTTTGCAATGTCTGCAATCATCCTTCGATTCTCAACAGACATAAAGGAAGCTGTCGGATTATGATAATCCGGGATCAAATAAATGCCTTTAATATTTTCATTTTTACACGCATATTCAAGTGACTCCGGACTCATTTCATCATTCTCTGATTTTATCGGTACGATTTGCACACTAAGCATTGCTGCAACGGTTTTTAAGCCGGGGTACGTATGATGGTCAACACCAATGCGGTCTCCAGGCTTACAAAGACTCGCCAATGTAGCAGCAATCGCATTTTGCCCCCCGTTTGCAAATAAAATGCGGTCAACGGCTGTTTCAAACCCACCCCTTCGGATTAACTTTACAGCTGCATCCTTTTGCCAAAGGCTTTCGCCTGCCCGGCCATAACTAAACCATTTTTCATAATCAGTCTCTTGCACCATACTTTTTAGTTGGAGTAGCAGCGGCTCGTAAGAAGCATTATCTGGTAGTGTTGCTCCCATTTCAATTAAATGCTTCGGCTTTGTATCTTCAAGTAAATACGCATTCGATAACGCATCATACGATACAAAGGTGCCGCTTCCGACAGTTGCACTTAGCAAGCCCTTTAACTCGCAAACTTTAAACGCTTTCGAAATGGTACTTACATTTAAATCCAAATAATCGGCCAGTTCTCGCTGTGGAGGAAGTTTTGTTCCAGGTAATAAAACTCCGTCTAATATATCCTGTTCCAATTTCCCTGCAAGTGCTTTATAAATGGGCTTTTCAGTTTTATCAATCGATGGCTTCCAGCTCATCGGATAGTTTTCAAAAGAATTAAACGGCATGATATGCATCCTTTTTCACTCAATTATATGATTGTGTCGTTTATAAAACAATTTAACTTTCATATTTTATGCCTTTAGCTAATGTCAGAGTAGCGATTCTTTTGACTTTAATTTTTCGAAAACAGCTAAGCTGAGGCGTTCGGCTTGTTTCCTCCCCTCCTTCAAAACACGTTGGGATTCATCTTCGGATATGAGCGGGTTCATCAAAAGCGATATGCAGCATCAATTGACCAAGCTTGGATGGCACCGCGGCATTCTTTCGCATTTTTGCGATGGTTTTCCATATATGGATCATTTATAATTGTGCTGGCAATCTATTTTAAATAGAAAGGAGAACTGAGTTTGAGAGTATGGTATTTTATTTTGTCGGCAGGCATTTTAACTTGCATTATCATCGCCGCGGCTTTCGATAAGACACAGGCGAATGAAGAAGAACCGGCAAACTGCTTATATGTTTCTCCAAATGGAAATGATCAAAATGAAGGAACGAAAGAAAAGCCGTTCCGTACATTGGCGCATGCCGCAAAAGAAGCTGTTGCCGGCACAACCGTGCTGATTCGGGAAGGTACGTACAAAGAAACGCTTGACATAAAGCACAGCGGTACAGAGGGAAAACCTATTACGTTCCGCAACTATCAGAATGAACAGGCCGTGATTAAGGGAGACTTTGTTACGGGCGCGAAATACGAAACACCGTTAGTTCGCGTTCACAATAAACATTACGTTACAATCAGCGGTCTGACGATTCAGGATCTTTCTGTTTCATCTGAAGAAGCAACCGCCATGGGAATTTACGTTTCAGGCTCAAGCAGTCATATTACCATTAAGAACAACCATATCCGGGATATTAAGACAACGGCGGATGAAGGCAATGCCCACGGAATTGCAGTCTATGGAACCGGCAGTATGAAAGACATCAGCATCCAAGGCAATACGGTTGAAAAACTGACGCTCGGAGCGAGTGAAGCAGTAGTCCTGAACGGAAACATCGACGGTTTCACGATCAGCGGCAATGTGGTCCGTGACAATAACAACATCGGTATTGATCTTATCGGCTATGAAGGAACTGCGGATCAAAACGATTATGCGCGAAACGGCGTCATCGAAAATAATACGGTTTACCGCAACTCAACTTACGGAAATCCTGCTTATGGAGATGATTACTCAGCGGGCGGAATATATGTCGATGGAGGAAAAAGCATTGAAATTAAGAACAATACCGTTTACGAAAACGATCTCGGTATTGAAGCAACGTCTGAACATAAAGGGAAATACGCCGAGGATATTCACATAACCGGCAACAAGGTGTATCAGAACGCTTATACCGGCATTTCAATCGGCGGATATGACAAAAACCGTGGAGGCACCGTCAATTCTGTCATCGCCCGCAATATTGTTTACCGTAATGACACCAAAGGGCTGTATGGCGGGCAGCTGCTGCTTCAGCACGATACAAAAAACAACAAAATTGAAAAGAATATCGTAACGGCCGGCGATTCGCGATTATTTATCGTAAACGAATTTTCGACAAATGAAGGAAATACGGTCAACCATAACGTTTATCATAAAGAAGCTGGAGAAGACGGATTATGGATGTGGAAAAAGAAGGAGTACGACTCATTTTCCTCATATCAAAAGACAACCGGCAATGATCTTGGCTCTATTTATGCCGATCCGATGTATCGCGACGAAGAGTCTTATGATTTTACGTTAGATCCGGATTCACCGGCTCGATCCGTCATTGAGTAAAGCACATGTTGTAAAAAACAGCGTTCTATTCCGGTTAACGGAGAACGCTGTTTTTTCTTTACACCAATTGATCGAAAAGCTCCAACGCCGCGACAAGGCCGGCCTGGTGTTTTACTTATACTGCCTCCAGTCGAGCGCGCTCTCATTCAGCAGCTCCTCGAAGCTCTTGTTTTTCTCCTTTTCTTTCCGCTGCTTGATGAGGCGTTCCCTCTCACTCGCTTGTCTCTTTTCGCCTTCTTCCTTTAGCTCTGTTTTCATTTGCTGAAGCTTTTGCTTTAAATCATCGGCGAGCGCGTCCTTCAGCTGCTGTTTATCTGATGTTTCATGTTTTTTCTTTCCCACGCCATTCCCTCCGTTCATCCGGTTTGTGATGTTAGTGTATCAGGAAGAAACGGATTTTCTCAAGCAGAACACTTGTACATCAGCGCCTAAAGCTTGGGCATTTTCACTTTTGATGTGCTAAGATAGACGACAGAAGCTTCATTTTAAGGAAAGGAAGTAAACCAGGGATGTTCATTTGGCTTGCTGCTCTCGGAGCGGTGCTGCTATTTCTTGCTGCACTCGGAATATTTTTTACGAATCAGATCATGTATATTAAAAAACGGACCGATCAATTCATTATCGAGCGGGAAACGGCGGAAGGACATTATGCCGAAGAGGCGTTTCAAGCCCTTCCGAAAGAAGAGGTTACCCTTTCCTCACCATTCGGCTACGAGATTAAAGGGTACTATGTCCATCCGAACAAGACGAAGCATACCGTCATTATTTGCCATGGGGTGACCATGAATCTTTTGAATTCGGTTAAATATATGAATCTGTTTTTGGAACTCGGCTGGAACGCCCTTATCTACGACCACAGAAGACACGGGATGAGCGGCGGGAAAACGACGAGCTATGGTTATTATGAAAAAGAAGATTTAAAAACGGTCGTCAATTGGCTGAGGAAACGGAATGGAGATGAGGCCGTCATCGGCATTCACGGCGAATCAATGGGTGCCGTGACAACGCTTCTGTACGCGGGAATGGCCGATGCCCGCGCCGATTTTTATGTGGCTGACTGCCCGTTTGCCACGTTTGAAGACCAGCTGATTTACCGGCTGAAGGAAGATTTCCGCCTTCCGGGGTTTATCTTGCCGCTTGCCGACGTCTTTTTGAAATTCCGGGACGGCTATCGCATCAAAGATGTCTCTCCTATGGCCGTCATCGACCGGGTCGAAAAGCCCGTTTTATTCATCCACAGCAAAGACGACGATTATATACCGGCACAGTCAAGCGAATTGCTCTATGAGAAAAAAAGAGGAAAGAAAAAGCTGTACATCGCGGAAAAAGGCGCACATGCGATGAGTTATTCACAAAACCGGGACGACTACAAACAAACGGTGCGGGAATTTCTTCAGGAAGCGGCACCGGACGCGTATAAAAAAGGCGAACTGGGATAGCAAGCCCGTTCGCCTTTCCTGCGCTACAAAACATCCGTAATGTCGCTCATATTCTCGCCGATCCAGGAAATGGCCGACTCAAGCTTGTCGAATTCCTTCGTTTCAAACGTCATTTCATCCTGGAGAAGCCACACATCCTTCTGGACGGTTTCCGTTCCTCCGATCGACCAATGAAGAAGGCTGTACGGATGATTCTGGTGAAGAAACGACACCCACGTTTTGTTTTGAGCGGTTTGTTTTAACGATTTCATCTTTTGATTCAAAAAAAACGCCACCCTATTTCACTAATATGCCCATTCTCGGAGAAAGCACCTGTGCCGGACTTTTCAGCATCAGCGTTCCCGCTTTCTCATGATAATCGATCGTCATCGCATCATCAAAGAAAACTTTTTGCGACGACTGGATATACACCGGAACGCCGTTTGTCTCCAAAAGCTCGCATTCCCCTGTCAATTCATCCGTCAGCCAAATGACGGGAACCCCGTTGACTGCGCACCCGCAGCCATCGATGTCATAGCGGAGCTGAATTTTTTTATCGGGATTAGCCGCTTTGGCTCGATGAATGGCTTGTTTCGCCTGTTCAGTTATATGAAGCTGCATGATATCATATCCTTCTTTTGTTTCATTTACGGACATTGTACCACATGATCCGCCAAACACGCATCGTTTCTATTCTTTTATCATACATATGAAGAGATTCGGAGGTGGGATCTATGTCTGAAAAAGTGCAGATCAAAGTAATGGACAACGGCGGATTTCGGGTCATCGGAGATGTGGAACTGATCGATATGGAAGGAAATCCATTCCCTAAAAAAACGCCGTTTTCTCTTTGCAGATGCGGAAAATCGCTGAAGATGCCTTACTGCGACGGAAGCCATAAAGGAGCATTCGACTCCTGTGTAAGGGCCTAAAAAGCCGGAAGGACATCATGTGTCCTCTCCGGCTTTGCCCCACCATAAAGCCAACCGCTCAGTCTCTTTTACCCATTCGTTTTTGCCTTTTATGTAGCCTTCGATCTGAAGCGGGAACCTTTTCGCGAGCTTCTTTTTCAGTTCCGCATACTCTTTCGCCCGCTCCGGATGGGCTATGAGGTAATCGCGGAAAAGCAGGTGCCTCTTAATATCCGGATGCCCGGCTTCATACAGATGGACGTGGTGCGTACGCCGGCGGCCGCCTTTTTGAAAATATCTTCTCCCCGGAAGGCCGTTTTCTCCTTTCGGCGTATAGCCCATCGTTTTCATGCCTCGCGGCGGCGCCGAGATCCTTTACTTCAAGCAGGATATCGATGACAGGCTTTGCGCTCATTCCCGGAATGGACGTGCTGCCGATATGGTGGACATGGAGGGCTTCATCCCGGAAAAGCGCTTCGAGCCGCTGTTTTTCTTCTAAAAATTCGCTCTTCCACTCCTCCCGGTATGAAACAACTTCGACCTTCCGCGGCGCCTGCAGGATCAATGTTGAGAGAACGGCGCCTTTTTCAGGTTCAAATTGGCCGATTTCAGAAAATCCCAATTTTTGATACAAGGCTTTTGCCGGTTCATTGCGTGCGCCCGTCGTTACCTCAAACACATCCGCTTCCTTATCAAGCAAAAACTGCAAAAGCGCCGTTCCAATGCCTTTTCGGACATGATCAGGGTGGACGGCCAGCCGGCAAATCGTCAGCACTTGCGGCGTCTCTCTATAAGAAGCGAGCCCCGCCAATTCGCCGCCTTCAAACCAGCCGACGAACGTTTCGCCTGAATCCATGACATCTCCGGCCGTCTCGTTCAGCTGGGGAATGCCCTTAAATTGAATGATGTCCGCTTCCCTTTCATAAGCAGGCCTTTGAATGTTTACAATGAGGCGTGCCATATGCGGATCTGTATGATCTAATAATCGAATCATCGAGATTCCTCTCCCTTTTATTCACAGCTCTTTGACAAACAGCACACGATCTTCATTTGGTCCGTCGTAATTCGAAAACACGCGGACGCCGTCTGTTGTTTTATCCCCTTTTTCGATCGAGAACCCCATTTTCCGATGATACGCGATCGATACTTTGTTGACGGGCGAGGTGATGCAGCGGACCGTCTTGCAGCCCGCCTCCTTCGCTTTTCGATAGAAGGCTTCATAAAGCTGTTTGCCGACCTGGACTTTTCTGTAATCGGGATGCACGCCGACAAAATGAATATACGATTCCGCAGGGTTGGACTGCGATAAAAAGCCGATGAGGAAACCTAGCAGCTCCCCGTCTTTCTCAGCGATAAAACTCGTATTTTGAAAATGTTCAAAAAATAGCCTCGGCAGCTTATCTTTCATCTGCCTCCCGCCCCACCAATCGTTAATGACCGGGACGATTCTTTCATAATCCGGCGCTTCGGCATGACGAATCATCATCTCCTCCAAACTCCCCTCTATCAAATCATTTGAACGCCTCGCACATTCCTACTTAAGGACTTTAATTACTTCCTTTGCCACCTCGGCAATAAGCTTGTCGTTATAATCGGCGTCCTTTTTGTCGCGGCTTGATAGTACCGCGAGCACAATCGGGTCTCCTTTCGGCGGCCAAATGACAGCAATGTCATTTCGCGTACCGTATGACCCCGCTCCTGTTTTATCCGCTACTTCCCATCCTTTCGGCACTCCCGCGCGGATTAATGCATCGCCGGTGGTGTTTCTTTTAAGCCAATCTACTAACATCTCGCGCTTCTCCTTCGGGAGAGCATCTCCGATTGTGAATGCCTGAAGGCTTTTAGCGAGCGCTTTTGGTGTGCTCGTATCATGTGTTTCTCCCGGCTTCACTTCGTTCAGATCCGGTTCTATTCGCTCCGGGTTGGTCACGTTGTCGCCAATTTCCCTGAGCGACTGTTTAAACCCGCTTGGTCCGCCGATCTGCTTCAGTATGAGATTCCCGGCGGTATTGTCGCTGTACCTGATGGAAGCATCGCAAAGCTCTTTCAGGGTCATTCCTGTATCAACATGCTTCTCTGTAATCGGATTATAATTGACAAGATCATCACGGGTATAGGTGATTCTTTGATTCAGATCGGCTATTGACTTTTTCTTCAGCAGTGCTCCTACAGCTAAAGCTTTATGAGTAGATGCATATGCAAAACGCTCATCTGCCCGGTAAGCTACCGTTTTGTTTGTACCGGTGTCCAGCGCAAAGACTCCTAATCTTGCATCATATTGATCTTCAAGCCGGGAAAATCGATCTGACTGTTGATCGCTTTGTTTAGGCTGTGCAGAGTGGGCGCTGTCATTTGAACACCCCGCAAGCGCTGCGCATGTGAAAAGCAGTGAAATTGCGATTTTTTTTAAAAACTGTGTTTTCATTTAACATGCAACCTCTTTCTAAAAAAAAGTTTTTTTCTTTAACGGCTTATCTTTCGTTTGCCATCCTCCCGCCCATCGTGAATGGCCGGTGCGATTCTCTCATCATGAGAAGCTTCTCCTACATCCCCTCCCCGGAAATAGATGGTATCTGTTTTATTATACCGTTTTTTCCTCTCCATTTGCCATTTCAGCACAGCACCGGTTTAATAGGATAAAGTTCTTAGATCTTATTCAATAGAACATCTTTTTCCTCATTTATCCAAAAATCTCCGAACTCCTTTTTTGGTCAGGTCTCGCCAGGCTCATAAGCAAAAAGGCGTTTCATATATTACTCTTTTTTCGGGTAGAAAAATAGATAGATTTACACTTCGTTTTCATATTTTCCTTTTATAGAATTGTCGTTGTGAATTTATTACATCCAGGAGGAGAAACAATGCGTCGCTATCGATTTTTGTCCATTCTATTCATTTGCATGCTGTCCGCCGTTTCCATGTTTGCCGTTCATACTTCCAAAGCTTCAGCCGAATCCCGCAACCCCGTCGTCATGGTTCACGGAATCGGCGGCGGCGCTTATAACTTCATGGGGATTAAAACGTATTTAGAGTCACAGGGCTGGTCTCGCAAGAATCTTTATGCTATCGATTTTTTAGACAAAACCGGAAACAACAGGAATAACGCGCCGAAGTTGTCGGAGTATGTAAAAAACGTATTAAACGAAACGGGAGCCGAGAAAGTGGACATTGTCGCCCACAGCATGGGCGGAGCCAACACACTTTATTATATTAAAAACTTGGGCGGCGGTGACAAAGTAGAGCATGTCGTCACATTGGGAGGGGCAAACCGTTTGGTCACAAATTCCGCTCCCAGCGGCACCAAATTTACTTCGATTTACAGCACGAGCGATTTCATCGTCTTAAACAGCCTGTCTAAATTGGATGGCGCTGAAAACATCCAAATTTCCGGTCTAAGCCATGTCGGCCTTTTATTCAGCAGCAAAGTCGATGCTTTGATCAAAGAAGGGCTTACCGATTGAGGAAGCCAAAAAAGACAAAAACCTTGGGGGATAAGCCTCTCCAAGGTTTCGCTTTATAATCAGGCTGCCGGATTGAACGTCTGCATTCGTGAAAAGGAGCCTGTCTCCCTGTTCATTTCGCTCCGGAAATAAAAAGGACTCTAAATAAACGCATATAAAATCGTTCATTCAGCGTCCGAGAGACCCGGATATATTTTATTCTACGATAATTTCAAAGACTCTTTGCTCAAGATTGTATTTGGCATCCTGAAAGGAAAACTTATAGTCATCTGCATCGGCATCAGGTGAAAGCCAAGCTCCGTATTTTCTGATGGTCTGCACAATATTTTCAATCTCAGCGGGAGTGAAATCTCCTATATCCGTGCCTTCGCTTTCAGCAGTGTGGCGTATTTTGACTGTAATCAGCATCACTAATGACCCCTTTCACTTGCTGTTTCAGCATCTTATGAACAGTATATTTTTTTCCTGTGCAAATCGTGCCGCTAACCCCTTTGTTTCACATTATTCGGGCTTTCTTTTTTGCAGACCTATTTTATTTGGAAAAGCTGTTTTGCAACATGAAAATGTGCAGTTATACCGTCCCCTATACCCTTTTCTGAAAAATTGTTGCAACGGGCGGATTATTTGTGGCGACATCCGTAACACACACAGCAAAACGCTTGATTATGCCTATTGTTTTCCTATTATGCCTTTCTTCCTGCCCCTTGGGACATAGCTGTTTCCTGTTTGCGAAAAGCTTTAACATTTTCCTGCCTCGCCGCTGACATTGTCCATGAGGTTTTGGCCGCCACCGTCTTTCTAAGCCCGCTTTTTTTAATGCTGTCCACGAGCTGCGGACGGCCTCAGCCTCGGCCGTTTCCTTGCTGACCCGCCGGCTCTTCGGAGAGCGGACGGTAAAGGCTGAATTATAAACAACCCGGCTCGAATTTCCAGCCGGGTTGTTTACGTTAATATTTCGTTACTTGTGCGACGAATTTGTTCAGATGATCCAGCGTCATCATGTTTTGGTTGCATTTTTCACTGTCATAGCAAATGTAATTGCCTCTGTCCGTATAGGCTTCTTTGCTGCTTTTCACCCGGGCCATGAACAGTCCGAGCTCTTCGATCCCGTTACATATCGAGCAGACTCCTTTTTTATTGCTGGATCTGATGGTGCCGTGTATTCCTGTCAGTTTTCCGTCGATATCGACAATCATGTATTTCCTGCCTGAGCCTGCATCATTCCATCCCAAGTAGGAATACCTCCTGAAATCAATCTCCCCAAAATCGGGAGTCTTTAACTTTTTCACTTTAGAAAACAGCTTTTTGGCCTTTTCTGCCGTTACCCGCTGAAATGGAATCACATGATGCTCTAATTCAGCTGAAAATCTCGCGGCTCCGGCGCTGTCCTTCACCTCAACTATCTTGCCAAGCAAAGCTTTTTGGTCATTGCTGAGCTCAGGAAACAGATGTAATACTTGGCCTAAAGCATTGGATTTCAAAGCATCAAGCACGTTTCCGTCCTTGATGTTCGCATGTCCTTGGACAAGACTGTCCGTTTGAAACATAATAAAATGATATTGATCATTTCTAATAAAAGGGGTCATTTCTGCCAGCTCCTTATTTATATCTATTTTGAAATAAGGTGCAAAGCCGGATGATCAGAAATGATACCTTACAATCAGGCGATTTGTTTAACGTTCCGCCTCATGCAAAGTATCGCCTTTCAAGATAACAGGCTTTGCATGAGACGCTGCAGCTGGCAAATGAATGTCATTTACCATTTTATCCACCTCCGAATACTGATTTCATTATACACGGAAATCATATTCAATCTCAATCATGTCATCCATCTTTAAAATGCGTATTTCATCCGTATGGCTTACGATGCGCAGCTCCCGTTTAAGGGCGTCAACATAGTGGATGCGGCCGGCAAGCGTTGTGACCTCCCCCTGCCGGTAATAGGCAAATCGCAAAGGTGCATTTTCCGCCATCGCTTCACAAATGATTTCATTGAATTCTTCATATTTTTGTTCATCCAAAACCGGCTTTTCCACTTTATCAAGACTATCGTAATATTCTTTAAGCAATTCAACGTGTTCCGGTAGCATCATAGACACCCATTTGATATTGCCTCTGTCTTTCAGCATACATCATTCTCCTTTCTATGCCTGATGTCCGCCGACAAGCTTTGACCGCAGACGGGCGGTTCCGGCGTTCGTATAGGAAACGGCGCGCAGAAGCGCAGCTGAGCCATACCGTTCCCTGATGCCGTCCATGACGTACCCGAGCGTCCGCTTTTTTTCCTGATCCGGACGAAAAAGATCGAGCTGGATCAGATTGTCATCCTGAATATTGGAAAGGGAAACGGAAATTTTCCGAACCGTTTTCCCTTCATAAAAGCGGTCAAACAATGCAAGGCATGTGTGATACAGGTCGAGCGTGACATTTGAAGGGCTTTCCATCGTTTTCGAACGGTAAAATCCCCCGCCAAACTCATCACGGCTGTATTCAATCCCGAGGCTGACAGTCCGGCCCGCCTGCTGATGGTCACGGGCCCTTTTGGCGACCTCTTCACACATTTCAAGGATGACGTGCTTGACTTCATCCGGATCGGGGTAGTCCCTGAGCAAAATCTGGCTTTTCCCATAGCTGATCTGCCCGTTCATGATCGGTGATCCGATCGCTGAAAGATCGATGCCCCAAGCGTGGTAGTAAAGCTGGTTTCCCATGATTCCAAATGCTTTCTCAAGCCGTTTGAGATCATACTGCGCCAGCTGGCCGACCGTAAAAATCCCCATTCGGTTCAGCCTCTTTTCCAGTCTTGAACCGATTCCCCACATTTTCCGGAGGGGGGATAAGGGCCAAAGCTTCGTTTTCACGTCGTAATAATCCCATGCGGCGATTCCGCCTTCCGTTTTCTTCGCTTCAAGGTCAAGGCAGAGCTTTGCCAGCAGCATATTCGGACCGATTCCGACGGTGCAGGGCAGGCCAAACTCCCTTTTCATGTCGTCTTGGATTTTTTCGGCAATCGTCTGCGCGTCCCCCCACATGCTTTCAACGCCGTCCACTTGAATAAAGCTTTCATCGACGCTGTACGTATGGATGGCATCATGCGGCACATAGCGGCCAAACAGCCGGGTCAGCTCTGTTGAAACACGGACAAATACCGCCATTTTTGGATTGACCAGCTGAATGCGAGGATCGTCCGGAAGCTGGAACAGCCTCGTCCCCGTTTGAACGCCGAACTCTTTTTTTAGAGCCGGGGAAGCGGCCAGAACAACGCTCCCCTGCCTTTCTGTGTTCCCGACCACCGCCAGAAAACAAGTCATCGGATCAAGCCCGAGCAAAACGGCGGCACAGCTCGCATAAAAACTCCGCATATCAACGCATAAAATCGACCGCGCCGGATATTGACTGTAATCCATATCTGCATCCTCCCGCAAAAAAGAACTAACGTTCGCATATGTATTGTATGATTACTATACTGCGAATATACGTTCGATTCCAGGCGTAAATTTATCCAAAGAAAATCCTGGCTGAAAGCAGCAAAAAACACCTTCTTTGGAAAGAAGGTGTTATGCATGCTTCCATCGCAAGTCCCCCTTGAAAATAGGGTGATGGATTGAAAAATCAACTCCGCAACTGAACATAACGTGCAGTCCTAAAAACGTCTCCGTGCACTTCCGCTGCGGGTGCAGCAAGTGTCTGAAACCCTGCGGTTATCACTATAAGCCTTTGCGGCCCCGCGAACAGCGCTTGGGCCGGAGAACTCACCAGTCCTTTCAAGATCATTTATTTTTCTTCTCTAAAAACGCCATAACGGCTTTTGTCATATCCTGCGCTTCTTGCGGTGCATCCGGAGAGCCGAACATCTTATTTAAACCGCTGTGGGACAGATTCTTGACTTGATAAACAAAATCGGATCCTTTCGCTTTGTTTAAGGCTGCTGCAAATTGATAAACAGAAGGATCTGCCCAGCGCGTGACCAAATAAGCCGGCGGCAGGTTTTGATTGTTCATGTAGGTGAGCGGTGAAGCCTCTGTCCACACCTTTTCGTCAGGGCCAAACACCTTTTTGTAAGACGGGATCGCTTCGATAAATTGCTTGAGATTCAGAGGGCCGTCTAATATAACAATCGAATTGAGCGATGCCGGTTTTAGACCAACGCTGTTTAAATATTTTGCATCTGCGGCAATTAAGCCCGCCAAGTGGCCTCCTGCCGAATGCCCCATTATATTGATTTTCGATTGATCTATTTGATACTCATCTGCATGATCCTCAACCCATTTCACCGCCTTGGCGACATCATAGGCCATATCACCATACTGAACATCAGGATGAAGCCGATAGTTTACAGACACGAAAACATAGCCTTTTTCTGTGAAAAATGCCGGCTTTGAAGCAGCGTTGCTCTTGTCTCCGCCCGTCCATCCTCCCCCATGTATATAGATGAGAACAGGATGTTTTTCTTTCTTGGCCGTCTTCGGTGTATAAATATCCAGTGTTTGCTGTTCTGCTTTTGCATAATGAATATTCTTTGCATTCTCGTTTGCAATACATGCGAATAAGCCCGCACAAAGCGTGACTAATACTGCCCATTTAATGATTCGTCTCAAATCTAAAACACCTTTCTTCTTTAGAGCCTGCGATAGGCAAAATACGGACCATGTCCAAGATAAACGCGCGGTTAGAAAACTCCTGACACTCTTCTATAAAAGATGAGAAAACATGTTTGTGCTTTCTTCATAAAAAACAAATAGACCATCCCTTAAAGCCGCAACAAGTTCGGGGAATGGTCCTGCAGACCGGAATGTTACCGTATTCCGGCTCTTTTTCATTTTTGTGGTTGTGTTAACTCATTATACTATACGGGGAAAAAGAGCACAATTTATAACAAAGCTTAAATCTTCGGCGTAAACTCCCTTGAGCACGGCGGTTTTTCTTAGTAAGATAAAAGAAAACCGCTCCTAAAAGGAGAAAACAAAATGGAAGAGAAACTGATCGAAAAAATGCTGGGACAGGCGCTGCGGCAATACGGCCGAAATGTTGCGATCGATCCCTTGAGCCCCCACGAAAAGGAAATCCTGAAGCTCGCTTTGAAGGAAAGGCGGATCGAGGAGCCGGACGAGGGGCTGCATGCCCATATCGAAGATGTCATCTATGATTATGTTACAAACCAAGGCATGTTTTCATAAACTTGACGTGGCTTCCTTTCTGGCAGGGAAGCTTTTTTCATTCCCCTTATCTCCTGAATATCCTCTATTCATTACCGTTTGTTTCATGTATGATATACAATAAAACGATTGCAAGCGTGGGGAGTTCATCATGAAACCAAAATGGAAAGAGATCCACCCGCTCAGCTGGACCATCATTGTCGGAACGATTTTCGGGCGGATGGGAACCGCGATGAGCATTCCTTTTTTAGCAATTTATTTAACGCAGGTGAAGGGCGCTTCCGCAGGTTTTGCAGGAGCCGTTATTGCGGCAAGCTCCCTCGTCGGGATTGCCGCAAGCTTTTATGGAGGATATGTATCAGACCGGTTTGGCCGGAAAACGATCATGCTTTTGTCGATTTTCGGCTGGACGCTTGTGTTCGCGGGCTTTGCACTCGCCGACAACGTCTGGACTTTCTTTTTGATGAACGCCTTAAACGGATTGTGCCGCGCTCTCTTTGAGCCGACTTCAAGAGCGCTCCTCTCAGACGTATCCAAGCCTGAGACCCGCCTCTTCGTCTTCAACCTCAGATATACGGCCATCAACCTCGGCGTGGTGTTCGGACCGCTTTTAGGACTGTATCTCGGCTCTTCAAAAACGACGATGCCGTTTTTGATTGCGGGTTTGATTTATTTCGTCTACGCGGCGGTTTTGGCTGTTCAGTTTAAAAAACACACCGTGCCGGTGATTGAGACGAATAAGCGGATCAAGATGCGGGAGGCCTTCCACGTGACAAAAACGGACCGGGTGTTTTCGTTGACGCTGATCGGCTCGGTTCTTTGTTTGTTCGGCTACTCCCATTTCACATCGACGCTTGCGCAGTACATGTCGGCAAGCCCATTTATTGAAGGCGGAACTGAGATATTCGGGATGATGCTGACGCTGAACGCCGTTGCCGTGCTTGTAACGCAGTATCCGCTCATACATATCGCAAAGCGGTTTTCCCCCATTTTGTCATTGATGACAGGGAACGCGCTGATCACAGCAAGCCTCTTCAGCCTTTCGTTTTTTCATGATCTTTTGTCAATCGTCTTCATTGTTGTATTGTTCACAATAGGAGAAGTGCTGCTGTTTTCAATGCTGGATGTACTGGTTGATCAAATCGCGCCTCCGGAACTAAAAGGGACTTACTTCGGAGCGATGGGCTTTACCCAGCTCGGAAGCGTAATCGGGCCGTGGGCGGGCGGAATGCTGCTGGATGTGTTCGGGGCAGAAAAGCCTTTTTTCACCTTTTCCATCCTGTCGGTTGTGACCCTTTTCGGAATCCCTTTCCTCGCTGCAGCTTTCCGAAACGTCAAAAACGCAAAGTACGGAAAGCCTGCCGGAAAAACATTGCATCACTAAAGGAGGCTTTAAGACCTGCCGTGTTAGCAAGGCGCCACAAGCTCGACTTTGATGCGGTCCGGATCTTCCGTATACAGCGCATAATGTCCGCTGCCGCCGGCAAACGGATGTCTGTCTTCATAGAGCAGCTGATAGCCGCGTCGGATCAGCTGCTCTGTTATTTCATCGACCTGCTCCCTTGAGGCTGCCTGAAAGGCGAGATGGTTTAATCCGACCCGGCGTCTGTGGTAGCCCGCCTTTAAAAACTCTCCTTGAGCTTGAACGAATACGATGTAAGCGCCGTTTGCTTTCCAGCTGATCCCCCCTTCCCACCGCTGATAGACCTCATATCCGAGTTCTTCTAGAAACCACCCCCAAAAATGCTTGGATCTTTCTAAATCTGATACATACAGCTCAATATGGTGAATCATCGGCTTTCCCCCGCTTTCTCTTTAGACGCTTATACCCGTCTGACTAAAACCTTTTCGACTTTGTGACCCTCCCCTTTTTTCAAAATTAAATCCGAGCGGAATTTCGTAGGCAAAATGTTTTCATACAGGTTCGGGCGGTTAACGGTCTCCCAAATCGATTTCGCCATGTAATCGGCTTCTGTATCGGAAAGGTCTTTATATTTATAAAAATACGACGTCGGGTCTTGAAACGCCGTCTCCCTGAGCATGCGGAAACGCTCAAGATACCATTTGATAATAAGCTCTTCCTCGGCATCGACATAAATCGAAAAATCAAAAAAATCGGATACGAATACGCGCGGTTTTGTCCTGTCGTCTTCAATCGTCGGCGTTTGCAGCACGTTCACCCCTTCAATGATGACAACATCGGCCTGCTCGACCGTTTCAAAAACGCCTTCCATCCTGTCGTACGTTAAATGGGAATAGACCGGTGCTTTGACGGTTTCCTTTCCCGATTTTAAATCGTTTAAAAACTCGAGCAGCGCCTTGACATCATAGCTTTCGGGAAAGCCTTTCCTTGACATGATGTTCTTTTCGATCAGAACCGCATTCGGATACAGAAAACCGTCTGTTGTGATCAAGCTGACTTTCAGCCGTTCCTGTAAACGGGACAGCACGGTCTGAATAATCCGTGCCGTCGTGCTTTTTCCGACGGCCACGCTTCCGGCAATCCCGATGATAAACGGAATTTTAGCTGCGTGGGGATGATTCAAAAACCCGTTCACCCGGATATTCCGCTCATATTGGGAATTCCGGTGCAAGTAGAGCAGCCGTGCCAGCGGAACGTAAATCATTTCGACTTCTTCCAAAGACAGATAGTCGTTCAAACCTTCAAGTTCTTTCGCTTCCTCCTCCGTCATCTCGACTGTCATATGTCCGCCCAGATTCGCCCAGGCGCCGCGGGTATGACTCGTATATAGCGTTTGTAAATTCAAATCTTGATTCGCCACATTTCTCACCTGTCCCTCATATTCATACGCTGTTTAATTGAACATCTTATGACATCTGTTCTAGGCTGCCTTACTATTATATAGAATTTTCCGAATTTTTACGAGGGATCAAGTTTTTTTCAACCCGAAAAAAAAGCCGCCTTAAGCTGAGACGGCTGCCAATGAATTCTATTTCGATCATACAACATATTTGCTTTGCCTGTGTGCCGCATAATAGGCGACAACCGAAAACACGCCGAAAAACACGAGCAGAATCAACATGATCGGAATGATTTCCACTATCTCGGGCGTAAACAGTTTAAAACTGCCGTTGAAATCGAACACCGCATGCCCCAGATTGGCAAGCAGGTTTTTCAAATCGAATTTGCCCAGAACGGGAACGAGCAGGGTGTAAATGATATAAAGCAAAGCCGGCGTGATAAAGCTTCTGAACAATATCCCCAAATAAAATCCGATCGTTGCAAAAATAAAGCTCACTGCCAAAACGACGAACCATTGACTCAACATACTGCTCTTAGAAGGAACCGAAACCGCGAACTGATCGACCGGTATCGTTCTTGCCGCCAATGCATAAAAGAAGAGACCTGCCAAATAAGCCAAACATAAAACGGCCGCTGTTGTGACAAGCATAACGATGTAGACCGAACATTGTTTGGCGAGAAGAACCATCTTCCAGTCATATCTTGCCGCCTTCACCTTCACCGTCCGGAATCTGTTGTCATACGTCGAAATATAAATGGCGTAAAGGGTGAACGCCAAAGGCAAGGCAATAAAGCCCATCCACTCCATAGCCGCAACGACCGATTGTTTCGGCTGTATAAGATGAAGGGACAGGATGAGCTGCTCATAATCGTACCTTAAAATATTTTCGACGATCTCCCCGTCCCCATCTCCGCTCTTTAATGTCCCTTCCGTTACGTTAACTGGTGAATCCAACGCTTTTTTCACATCAATTCCGAGTTCCCGATATTCCGATTCCGTCTTCAAAAACTGCCGGTAGCTGCTTTCGGCAGTTTTATATTGAACATATATCATCCCTGAAGAAACGATGAGCAGCGGAATGACTAATATAAAAAATACTTTTGCATGATACTGGTAAGCAAGCTCCTTCTGTAAAATGCTATAAATATTCTTTATAAACATCGCCCAATCCCGCTCCATTCGTCTTAAAGTATTCCACATGCAAAGCCGAACCGTTTTTCAGCACAAATAACCGGTCGACGATTGAAGAATAAAATTCAAATTGGTGGCCCGCAGCCACAATAGTCATCTCGTTTGACCAGCTTTTGACGATCTCCTGAAGCTCCATCATCGAGCGGTAATCGAGCCCGTTGGATATTTCATCCAATAACAAGTACTCTGGTTTGTTTAAGGCGGCGATGATGAAGCTGAGCTTTTTCCTTTGCCCGTAGGAGTACGTCTTCACCTTCTTTTTCAGCATTGCATGGCCGAGAAACTTCGTTGCCGCCTGTTCCAGCTCTTCTTTTCCGACACGTTTGTTCAGCAGGATGCTGATATTTTGATATCCCGTCAGATTAAGATAAAACGGAGAGTCGTCATAAACGACGTGCACTTTATGGCGGATGGCGTCAAGAGGTTTATCATCATACAGGATTTCGCCTTTGAAAGGCTCGAGGCCGAGGAGGCATTTCAGCAAAGTCGTTTTTCCGGCGCCGTTTTCCCCCATCAGGAAGTTGACTTTATGTTTTTCGATATTCATATTGAGCCGGTCGAAAACCGTCTTGCTGCCATAAGCTTTCGTTAAATTTTTAATTTTGATCAATGTCAATAATCCTTTCTCTATACAGGATGTGATGTCAGCATTTTCAATTATACTACGCTGCCAAAATTTCCAAAATAGTCTTTTGGCAGCGTAGTATTCATTCGTCTATTTAATCGTTACCGTACTTTCCTTTTTTATTGACCCATCTTCTGTCCGTATAGGTGTTGCTTGTCAGCACGACGTCCCCCCATGGCGTGACGGTTCCGATGCTGTGCGTTTTTTTGGCTCTCCATTTATGAAGGCCTGAAGACTTATAATACCTTGTAATCCCTTTCGCTTTCACGATGTTCGGAAACACGTAGCCGACATCCTGCGAGCCGTTGCTGCTCGAAATTTTTTTGCCGTTGTAATACCATTCGATATAATCTTTGGACCAGGCCAGAAAACTGCCCCTTTTAATCGTCAGCCTTTTCCCCGCATAAGCGGAAAAGCCGCTCTGGATGTTCACTTGCTCGGGAAGCGACTGCACATATTCCGTTTTTGCTTCAAGCAGCGCTTTCTGTTCTTCTGTCAGCTGAGTGCTTTCTGATGCAGCGGCAAATGAAGACGGAATCAATAGCGCTGCTGACAAAGACAACCCTAAAATCGCTTTTTTCATTCGATATCCCTCCGTATTCTAATATTTTATGTACCTCTAAGCTGACATCCAAAAAACTATCCCGAACACAGCAACGGTCCCGAGGTCGCACATTCTTAGTTTAATTGATAAAAAACTAGATTCGCTGCAAATCAGACCATTTTATCATTGACTAATGGAAATTATCACCTCCAACCACAATTAATAATATAACATATTTTCCCTTTACTATCAAAATAGTTTATTCCTTTTTTTTACATCACTCCCTCAAAAATTATTATTTTTACATGAATTTATTCTTAAGCAAAAAGAGAAAGAGGCTTAAAAGCCTCTTTCTCTTTTTGTGTATTCTTTCTTGTACCGGAACTTCCATTCCCCCTTTAAAACATTGCCGCCTCTCTTCAAAACAAATTCGCCACGCGCACCATTGAAAAATGAAGGACATGCATATTTGGCAGGATGTTTTCGCGATTTTTCTTTTATTCGCAAACCGGCTGATATGTAGATCTCCCTGGATACACTAAGGCGGAGGATTCGCAAGATGAATCCCCCGCCCTGAAAAAAGGAAAAGCCATTATTGTTAAAAGTTTTTCGATTTATCGCCTGATTTGCCTTTTGAAGGAAAGATGCGCTGCTCCCACTTTTCGTACAAGGCGAGCAACCGGTTGATGAACGACAGTTTTGGCACTGTAAAGAATACAAACAGAGCCGAGAAAATTCCCAAGATCGCTCCGACCGCAACATCAAATGGATAGTGAACGCCTGACCAAATGCGGGAAATGCCTACGGCGAAGGCGAGAACAAGCCACAGCCATCCTGTTTTTTTGTGAAACAGGAAGAATAAAAATCCGATTGAAAAAAATAAAATCGTATGGTCGCTCGGAAACGAATTATCAATTTCATGCTCGATCAGCTTATTGACATGGGGAAGTTCTGCAAAAGGCTGATAGTTGGAATAAAGCGAGCCTGCGATTTTTCCGAGAACTTCAGCAAACGCGAAGGAGATCACTGCATAAATGACCATCAATCTGTTTTTTGTTGTTCTGGTAAACCAATATACTAACAAACCCAGCGCTAGAAAATACATCATATATTCGGCCAGAAAATAAACGGCCGGATTGAACATCGAATACTCTTTCCCCAAATTATTAATGGCGCGAAAAGCGTCAATATTTAACTCCGAAAAAAACATCCTAACATCTCCTTTTTCATACTTTTATTGAAAAATATTACATCAAAACCCTGAAAAAGGCTATTCTCTCCTTTTAAAGCAGCGCAGGTAACATTCGGTCAATATGTAGATCCGGGTGTGAGGGAAATTTGCAGCTTACCTGCAAATTCCTCAACAAGGGATCAATGAATATCGATTTTTTTAAAATAAGCAATTGTTGCGACTAATCCAAGAACCGTTGCAGCGGCAACGCTCATAAAAGAATATTCCGGCGGATATTCGGGGAAGAACGTATCTGAAGCTATCACCCATACCGCAGACCAGGGGAATAGAGCGCTGTATTCCGTGCCATAAACCATTATGCTCACCATTGTAATAATGATTGTAAAGATAATCGTCGGGACGTAATTCTTAAACAGAAGCGTGACAAAAATAATTGGAGTGACCAAGAAAAAGAGAAGCATCCCGCCTATGAAAAATTGTTTAAACCCTTCCATCAAAACACCTGAACTCAAGGCTTCAAATTGTCCGATCAGGCCGAATAAAAAGGTGAGCACCCAAGCGATTAACGTCAGCATCATGATCCAGATCAGGAGCAAAAGCAATTTGCTGATAATCAGACTGATTCTTGAAACGGGAATGGTCAACAAATTTTTCAGCGTGCTTTCGGCATACTCCCTGTTGAATAAATACGACGTAATCACCCCATATAAGGGAACGCCGATCAACAATATAATATACAGATTCGTATCGGAAAAAGTATCGCTGAACCGGATCGGCACGTCAGGGTATTTCGCTTTCTTGGCTAAAGATGATATAAAACAGATAAAAGGGGCGGCTGCAGCTCCCAAGATGCTGACTAAAAACATCTGCGAACGTTTAAGCTTCAACAGTTCCGTATATAACAAATTAACCAATCGTCCCGCCCCCTATCAATTTCACGAAATAGTCCTCGAGACTGTCTTCGCTCATCGTAATCTTTAATACGTCAATGCCGTTTTCAACAAACATTTTGTTAAGCCTCCCCTGTTGCCCCAGGTGGGAATATACGCGGATAATTCCGTCCTGGCCGGCTTCATAATCGTGAATGTCAAAATGCTGTTCCATCAGAACGGCCGCTTTGTTTTGATCGGATAATTGGAACTCGAGATATTTACGGTTTCTTTCCCTAAGATGGTCAAACGGAAGTTCTTCAAGCAGCCTTCCTTCATGAATGATCCCGACATGATCGACGAGCTGTTCGATTTCAGACAAAATGTGGCTTGATATAAAGATCGTGATATTTCGTTCTCTGGCCAGAGAACGGATGAGTCTTCTCATTTCCTTGATGCCGATAGGGTCCAGGCCGTTTGTCGGTTCATCCAAAATCAACAGCTCCGGATAATGAAGCAGAGCTCTCGCAATCCCCAATCTTTGTTTCATTCCCAGGGAATACTTGCCGACAAGCTTTTTCGTTTCATTTTGAAGGCCCACGATTTCGAGCACTTCATCGATCGCATTTTTTTTGTGAATGCCTATGATTTTCGTGTTAATCAAAAGGTTTTCTCTCGCGGTCAGATTTGCATAAAAACCGGGGACCTCTACAATGGAACCGATCCTCCTTAAAATTTCCTTTTTATTTTTGAAGAAGTGTTCTCCAAAAATCTCAATCTGGCCATGGGTCGGTTTGATCAATCCGAGCAGCATTCTGATCGTCGTCGTCTTGCCGGCTCCGTTTCGTCCTAAGAAACCGTATATATCTCCTTGCTTTACGTGAATGTTAAGGTGATCTACAGATTTCTGCGTCCCGTACATTTTTGTGAGATTCGTCGTTTTTATGATTGTGCTCAATTAGGTTCACTCGCTTTCACTAACCTTATAGCTACATCTTAAACAGAAGGATTTAATTCCTTCTTAATCATTTCTTAATTATTTCTTAAATAAATGAAGATGGTTTTGTTTAGGAAGCGAAAAACCAAAAGTCGTCTTTTCCCAAGGGGTGCTTTCCGCCCAAATGGTTCCGCGGTTTTTTTCAACAAGGGATTTCGCAATGGCAAGTCCCAAGCCGCTGCCTTCACCCAGCTTTCTCGACCGATCTCTTCGATACATTCTTTCGAACACGTTTTCAATATCATGTTCCGGAATGCCCGGTCCCTTGTCCCAGACGAGAAGCTGATATTCACGATCAGTTTCCCTCAGCTCGATTCCCAATATCTTTCCTGCTTTTCCGTAATGAACTCCGTTTTTCACCAGGTTCTCGATGACGCGGATCAGACTCAGCCGGTCCGCCATGATGAAACATTTTTTTTCAGGTATGTGAACATTTAATTCAATATCATGCTTTTTGAGTTCAGGCAAAAAGTTAATCAGCGTCTCACGGACAAGTTCAGCCAGATCAAAAGACTCTATATTCAGCGGAATTTCATTCGCATCAAGCTTTGCCATGTTAAAGATTTCATCGATCAATCGCTTCAAGCTGCTGGATTTTTTAGAAAGAATGTTGAGGTATTCCTGTTTTTCTTTTTCTGAGGATGCGACTCCGTCTTTTAAAGCATCAATATAGCCGATGATAGATGTAAGCGGCGTCCTGATATCATGGGATATATTGGACAATAGCCTCTTTCTCGCCATTTCCGATTGTGCGGCGTCGATTTGGACCTTTTCCAGCTGTTCAATCAATTCATTAATCGAAAAAATGATTTCATTGAATAAAGGGTCGTCATTCGCAAGCAATCTTCTTCTTAAATTCCCGCTTGCCATGCGTTTCAGCTCGATATCCATCAGCTCCAGATGCTTGTTAAAGCGAAGCCTTGAAAGAAAGAGAACAGCCGTTGTTCCAAGCAGCAAAACGTACAGCATGATACTGAATACGCCTAAAGAACCGGTATTCATATTGATGAATAAAAGCCCGGCAATCGCTGCAAATTGGAGGATAAACAGCGGCAGCTTATGATCATTCAGCATCTTTCTCACCTGCAAACTTATAGCCGATTCCCCACACAGTCTGAATAAATTGCGGATTCGACGGATCGGCCTCTATTTTTTTTCTGAGCTTCCTGATGTGAACCATCACGGTATTATCGTCTTCTATGTATTGATCGCCCCATACGTTCCGAAACAGCTGCGTCTTCGTAAATACCTGGCCGGGATTGGAGGCGAAAAACTTCAGCAGTTCGAATTCCTTCGCCGTCAAAACGATTTCGCGTCCCCCTGCCGTGACGGAATATGTTTTCAGATCGATGGTTAATCCTTTGAATGCCATGAGCGACTTTTCATCAGTGCGGGACTCGCTGCTGCCCAGTATTAAAAACCGCCTCAGCAGGGCTTTGATTCGCGCAAGCACTTCGTTTATGCTGAAAGGCTTTGTAATATAATCATCAGCTCCCATCGACAATCCTAAAATCTTATCGCCTTCAAGATCCTTTGCCGTCAGCATCAGTATCGGAACATTCGTATGACTCCTTATTCTTCGGCAGACCTCCATGCCGTCGATTTTCGGCATCATCAAATCCAATACGATCAGGTGATAATGGTTTTGTTCAAATAATCGAAGAGCTTCCTCTCCATCAGCTGCCGCATCTACCTCATACCACTCTCTTTCTAAATATGTTTTCAATAAATCTCTGATTTCTTTTTCATCATCGGCTATGAGCACTCGAATGGGTTCCATCGCTTCACCTGCTTTATGTTTTTATTCTTTTAATCCATCTATATGTATATCCCCTTTTTATAGATGTAATCCCAGTGCTGCTTGTTTTTTGCAATGCTTCCTCTCTTTTCTTTGCTTTTCATTATAGCAGAGAGCCGAATTCTTCGTGAATGCACAAAAAAGGCATCCCTTTTCAGAAGGATGCCTTTTCTGCTTAAATTCTTACAGTCTTATTGACGATGTCATGAATCAATTTAGCGTTTTGTTCGAGAATATCAGGATGGGATTTAGAAATCATTTGCATATGTTCCCCAGCGCCTTGGATCACTGTAAACGCCTTGTTCGTTGCGTTTTTCCACATCATGAAATCGTCATTCCGAGGTTCTTTCACTGACTTGATATAGCTTATATCACCGTCAATTGTACCGGACGTTATCGTGTTCTGGACATATACATAAGACTTCATAATTAATTCAACCAAATAGTCTCTCATGAGCTTTTCTAAATCTTTATATTTCTCAAGATCAAATGTTTTATCGATCTCCTTCCTGTATTCCTCCTCTGTGAACTGATCTTTCTCCGTTTCTGTACGGTATCTTGAATCGATGATAATCAGATCTTCCACTTCATATCCTAGGCGGTTCAATTCTTTTGCCACATCAAATGCGAGCACGCCTCCCGACGAATATCCTATGAGCGTGTATGGCCCTTCCGCCTGAATATTTCTGATGATGTTCACGTATTTTTCAATCCGATTTTCAGATTGGATGAAGTTGAAGCTGTATACGGAATACTGATCCAAATGCTCGGCCAAGCCCATGTAGGCAATGCCCATTGAAGCCGCCGGCGGAAAGCAGAACAACGTTTTGCTGTTTTCTGCCGCGCTGCTCAGCTGTATGCAATCATCTGTATAGTCTTTTAACAATTGCTGCGCATTTTTTAAGAAGCCCGCCAGTTTTTGGATCGTCGGCTTCGCAAAAATGTCCTTAAACGGAACTCTAAAGCCCAGCTCTGTATAGAGTCTTGACACAAATGACATGACGTGTAAAGAGTTTGCCCCGATATCGAATAAGTTGGCGCTTATGCTGATCGGTTTGATGTTTAAGATGTCTTCCCATATGGCAGCAATTTTTTCTTCAAGCTCACTTGCCGGAGGCACGTAATCCGTTTCCGCTGCTGCATTTCGGTCTGGCTCAGGAAGTGCCTTCAAATCAACTTTTCCGTTTGGCGTGAGCGGCAATGTATCAAGCGTCAGCAAATAGGACGGAACCATGTAATCCGGAAGCTCTTTTGACAAAAACTCTTTTATTTCCGCTTGGCTGATTTCTTTTCTGCCTTTTTCCAAAACGACGTATGCGCAAAGGTACTGATTGTTGCTGTGATCCGTTTTTGCGGCAACAGCCGTTTCCTTTATATCCTTATGCCATAATAATCGGTTCTCTATTTCTCCAAGCTCGATGCGATACCCGCGGATTTTTACCTGGTGGTCGATCCGTCCTAAAAATTCGATATTTCCATCCGGCCGCAGCCTTGCGAGATCTCCCGTCCGGTACATCCTTTCGCCGGGCAAAAACGGGTTCGGCAGGAACCTTTCGGCCGTCAGCTCCGGCTTGTTCAGATAGCCTTTCGCCACTCCGTCTCCGCTAATATACAGCTCTCCGGCGATGCCGATCGGCTGAACTTCTTGTTGATCATCCAAAATGTAAAGCTGGACATTCCGGCCCGGCTTGCCGATAGGAACTGAAACATGGCGGTCCCGTTCGGCATCATATTGATAAATCATGCAGCCGACAACCGTTTCTGTAGGCCCGTACTCATTATAAATCTCAATCTTGGATTGGAACCTTTCAGAGATTTCTTTTGCCAGCTCGGATTTTAAATCTTCCCCGCCTACGATCAGCCGCTTTATGCTTGATCCGCTTCCTTCCAAATCTCTGACAAGGCTTAAATGCGACGGCGTCAATTTGACGATCCCGGCTTTCTTGTCCTTGAACACTTTTCTGATGATCGGTTCCCCGTCATCGCTATGCTGATAGACAATCACTTTATTGCCTGAAATTAACGGCGTAAATATGGATGTCACCGTCAGATCGAACGCAACTGATGAATAGAGGGCAAAATCGAGCTTTTCGCCTTGAACATAAACTTGGTCAGCCCATGTGATATAATTCACCAGTCCTCTTTGCCTGATCATCGTCCCTTTCGGTTTGCCTGTCGAGCCTGACGTATAGATGATATACGCGAGACTGTCGGGATCACCGGCCGGTTCCAGCCGATCGGCGGATAAGCTATCGAAGCCGCCGTCCAGATATACGGCTTCTTGGCGCTGCCCGATGGCGCCCGTCTTTTTGTCCACAAGGATAATTTCCGCTCCGCTGTCGTCAAGCATATACTCGATTCGCTCCTTCGGATATTCGGGATCAATCGGCAAATAGGCTCCTCCGGCCTTCAAAATCCCCATGATTCCGATCATCATTTCCAAGGAACGTTCTGCCATGATGGCAACGATCGTATCTGGTCCTGCCCCTTTTTCCCTGAGATATCTTGCGAGCTGATTGGATTTTTCATTCAGCTCCCGATATGTCAGCTTGTCATCTCCAAACACAACGGCTGTCAGCTCAGGGGTCTTTTCTGCCTGTTCTTCAAATAACTGATGAATCGTCTTGTCTTTCGGATAATCCGCCTTTGTATCATTAAACTGGTACAACAGCATATTTCTTTCTTCTTCCGAAAGGAGCTTGATTTCGCTTATCGTTTGATCTTCATTTTTAACAACCTGCTCCAGCACATGCTGAAGGTGTTTTTTCATGTTGTCGATGACTTGGTCATGATAAACATTTCCGTCATATGTGAATTTGACGGCTAACCGTTCGCCTGGAATTGCCACAATATTAAATCCGTAATTCGTTTGTTCTTCAGCATGAATTTCTTTATAAACAAAATCCATTTTTCCATCAGGCTCAAAGGCGCTCTGATCAATTGCATAATTCTCAAAAATCATCACATGATCCAAGAGATCTCTTTTTAACTCGCTCTGCGACTGTACTTCCGACAGATTCATGTAATTGTATTTGCCGCTTTCTAAAGCATCTGCCTGAACTTTCGTTACCACATCCCTAAAGCTTTGATTTCTGCCGGCTCGGATTCTGGTCGGTATCGTATTGATGAAAAGCCCGACCATTTTCTCTATTCCGTCTACTTGGGCATCCCTTCCCGAGATGACGGTACCGAACACGACGTCTTCGGTTTGGTTGTATCTTGCCAGCATAATCCCCCAAGCACTCTGCAATACCGTATGGACCGTCACGCTGTTCCGATTGGCGAGTTCTGTGATTCGGCGGGTCAATTCTGCCGGGAATTCAGCAACGGTTTCCTTTCTTTGATATTCTCCATTTCCGGTTTGGCTTCCTAAAACCGAAATGTGCGATTTTTCGGCAAATCCCGATAAATAATGCTTCCAATACGCTTTTCCTGCTTCTTTATCCTGTTCCTCGAGCCACTTCATATAATCGCTGTACGGTCTTCCGTCTTCAAGCTGAATCTCTTGACCGGCTGCTTTCTTATGATAGATGTGGAACAGCTCTCCCAAAATAATTCCCCTGCACCAGCCATCCAGCAGGATGTGGTGGTTTGTCCAAATGAACGTATAGGCGTCATCTGCGGTTCTCACAAGCGCCGCTCTGATCAATGTTTCTTTGCTTAAATGAAAACCTTTTTCCCTGTCTGCCTTGAGATACTGTTCAATTGTGAGCTCTTGTTTATCCGGACTTTGATGTCTTATATCAAGATACAGAAGATTTATCTTTCTGTCCTTAATGATCACGTTCCTCGGTTCATCCGTGATGTCGTACTCAACCGAAGCCCTTAATATTTCGTGCCGATTCATGATAGCATTGAAGCTTTCTTCAAACAGCCGTTCATCAATATATCCTTTCATATCGATGGCCATTTGTTCAAAATACGCTTTCGACTCCTTGTCTTCGAGCGCATGGAACAGCATGCCTTTTTGCATGTTGGCAAGCGGATATATTTTTTCGATTTCCATCCCCTTATATTTCCGTTTGATTTCCTCAAGCTGATGTAAGCTGATAGACTTGTCGCCGTAATCAGATGGCGTTTTTTCCGGCTCTTCTTTGGCTGCGCAGTGGCTGATGATGGTTTTAAGAGCTTCTTTATATGTTTCTGCAAAGGTGCTGACGATGTCTTCATCGAATACTTTCGCGTTGTATGTCGTTTGAATGGTCAACCGTCCATTAAACACAAGCGCGTTTATTTCCATCGGATTTTCTCTCGTGATGCCGTTTCCTATCGATTCTCCCGGCGAAAGCCATGATGAAGTAAATTCTTTGCTGTTGATGTCTTCATCAAGCTGCCCCAAATAATTAAACAAAATCGGGGTGTTTGCGCCTTTTATGAGATCTGCGTCCTTTGCTGTATATTTTAATATCCCGTATCCTATTCCTTTGTTTGGTACTTTTCTCAACGTTTCTTTGACTATTTTAATATTGGCGGAGATGCCTTTTTCCTCTCCCAAATCGATGAATACCGGATACTTGGACGTAAACCACCCGATCGTCCGGCTGACGTCGATGCCGCCTATCGCCTTTTCCCTTCCGTGTCCTTCCATGCTGATTCTCAAGCTTGTATGGCCTGTTACATCCCTTGCAGCTACGAGAAGCGCCGTGATCAAAAGATCGTTGATTTCGGTATGATAAGCTTGGTTTGTTTCCCTAAGCAGCTGCCTTGTGTCTTCTTCACCGAGTTCCGTATTTAATGTGCGGCTGTCTTCATATTTGAATACGCCGGCTGCTTCCTTCATTTCCAGGAACTCGATGTTTTCACTTAAGGCTTGACGCCAGTAGTCCTTTTCCTTCAGCAGCTTTTCCGTTCTTGAATAGTCTGCTATTTTCTGTGCAAATTCTTGATAAGAAGCCGTTTTCGGATAGAATTCTATTGTTTTTCCGGCTTCTAATCGGCTGTACCCAAGCGCTAGGTCTTCAAACAATATCCTCCAGGATATTCCATCGATGACGAGGTGATGGATCACGATCAAAAGGTGATCTCCTTCATCCGTTTTAAAGATCGCCGTTTTCACCAAAGGACCCTTTTCGATATCGATGCTTTGCTGGAGCTCCGTTGCCAATTGATGAACCTTTTGGCGCTGGTCTTTTTCGTGTGAGACGTCATATACGCTTAAATCAAACTGATGGCTGTCCGTTCCTCGGTTAAATTGAACGACCTTCCCGTTTTCTTGTTTAAATATCATTCTGAGAGCATCGTGGTGCTTTACTAATTCTTCAAATACCTGTTTGACCAGCCTCACGTTAAATCCGCTTTTTCTAAACAGCATCACCGCATGATTATAATGGTTTCTGCCCTGTTTGTTCTGCGCGAAGAATTCCTGCTGAATCGGCGTTAACAGAACCTCTCCCTCAACCGCTTCATAGGATGCCGTTTTGTCTGTTTCGGCCTTGGCATATTTGCTTAAAAACTTGATTTCCGGATTTGCAAATAAGTCCTTCATGTCAAGCGCAATGCCTTCTCTTGATAATCTCGAAATAATCTGCAGCGCTTTAATGGAGTCTCCGCCCAGCGCAAAGAAGTTATGGGTGATTCCTATCTTTTCAACTCCCAGAACTTCTTGCCAGACCTTGACCAGTGTTTTTTCCGCAGCGTTTCGCGGCGCTTCAAACGCAGCCTCTTGACTCATCTTTGGCTCAGGCAATGCGGCCGTATCGATTTTTCCGTTGGCTGTCAGCGGCATGCTATCAACCTGGACAATATATGACGGAATCATGTAATCAGGGAGTTCACCCTTCAGATAAGTTCTTATGTCTTCGAACGTCATGTTCACGTCTGACGTCACATATGCGCAAAGCTGTCTGACGCCGTTCTGATCCTCTTTGACAGCGATTTGGGCTTCTGTTATCTGTTCGTGTTTCAATATTGTATTTTTGATTTCTTCCGTTTCGATTCTGTAGCCCCTGATCTTAACTTGGCTGTCCATCCGGCCTGAAAGCTCGATGCTGCCGTCGCTTAACCGTCTGGCGAAATCTCCTGTCCGGTACATTCGTTCATTTGGCGCAAACGGATTTTCAACGAATTTTTCTGCCGTCAAATCAGGTCTGTTTAGATAACCGCCTGTCACTCCGTCTCCCGCGATGCACAATTCCCCAAATACGCCTTCCGGAACGGGCTTCATGTTTTGATCCAGTACATATACCTTCGTATTATGAATCGGAGCGCCGATGACCGGACGTTCTTTGAAGGAATGGAGGCGTTTTGAATCGATCATTTGAAAAACCGAGCCGATTGTCGTTTCAGTAGGTCCGTAATGGTTCATGATCATGTGATTCGGATATTGCTTTAAATAAGTTTCTACGTCTTTCGTGTTGATCATCTCTCCGCCCAAGACAACAAGCCTGAGCTTGTCTAAGGCATTTTCGGCGGAAAAGCCGGGATCATTGACCAAAATGTTAAATAGCGACGGTGTCAGCTTCATATAGGTGATTTCATTTTCTTTTATATACTTCAAGGCCCGATGTGCGTTTGTATAGAGCTCTTTCCGCGCGATATGCAGTTCGCTTCCGCTTAAAAGGGATGAGAATATGCTTGTATAGCCCAGATCAAACGCATAGGAAGACACCAGCATCGCTTTATCGTTTTCCTTCAGTTCCGCTTCCTTCATAAACCACGCTGTATAGTTCGCCGCATTGTAATGTTTTGCTAATACCCCTTTCGGTTTTCCGGTAGAGCCTGATGTGTAAATGATATAAGCGCTGCTGTCAGCCGCAGTGCAGGCAGACAAGTTTGACGAAGCATTTGTATAAATCGCGCCGTCATCCACATTGACGACCTCTCCGTTAAAGACGACGTTTTCCTTGACAGAGCCTTTGACAAGCAATATGTCTGCCCCGCTGTCACGCAGAATGTCATTTGTTCTTTTGGCAACCTGCTCCGTATCGATCGGCAGAAATGCAGCTCCGGATTTCAGCACAGCCAGGATGGAAATGATCATCTCAAGCGACGGTTCAACCATGATGCCGACTGCGGCATCTGCACCTGCTCCTTTTTCTCTCAGCAGCCTTGCCAGCTGATTTGATTTTTCGTTCAGTTCCCGGTATGTCAGCTTTTGGTCCTCAAATACCACCGCGGTTTTGTCAGGTGTTTTCTCCGCCTGTTTTTCGAACAGCTCGCTGATCGTCTTATCCTTTGGATAATCAGCTTGTTTTCCGTTGTGTTTATATAAAAGCCGATTCATTTCGTCCTGTGACAGCATATCGACGTCATGCAGCCGAATCTCAGGATCGTTTGTTAGAGCTTTTAAAATATTGGAAAAATGCCGTGCCATTCTTTCAATGGTCGCCCGCTTAAACAGCTTTGTGCAGTAGTTGAGGACGCATTGAATATTTTCGTCTGTTTCGGCCGCTGTCAGCGTCAAATCAAATTTTGATATATGCATGTCCGTTTTGAGCGGTTTAAACTTGAGCCCTTGAATCGCAAATTCATCGCTGTCAAAGTTTTGCAGAACAAGCATCGTATCAAACAGCGCATTTCTGCTCATATCCCGTTTGACATTGAGCTTTTCGACCAGTTCGTCAAATTGATAGTCCTGATTTTCATATGCTTTCAGCGCCGTTCCCTTGACTTCTTGTAAATAATCGGCAAATTTCATGCCGCCTTTTGGATAATTCCTCATGGCAAGCGTATTGAGAAACATTCCGATCACTTGCTTCATATCGCTGTGGTGTCTTCCCGCAATCGGCGAACCAACGACGATATCTTCCTGGCCGGTATATTTTGAAAGCAATGTTGTGTAGCCGGCCAAAAGCAGCATATACATTGTAACGCCGTATTCTTTCGCCAGCTTCCTCAGCTTGCCTGTTGTTTCGCCGTCGATTTCAAACTGAAGGATATCCCCTTCAAATTGGCGCTTTTGCGGCCTTTTATAATCGGTCGGCAAATTCAGAACCGGGACATCGTCTTTAAAGACATTAAGCCAGTATTCTTCCTGCCGTTTCATTTCTTCCTTTTGGTAAAATTGCTTCTGCCACTCGGAAAAGTCTTTATACTGAATCGATAATGGCGGCAATGATTTTCCCTCATACAACTCGGCCAGCTCATTAGTGAAAATGGCCATCGAAACGCCGTCGGAAATGATATGGTGCATATCGAGCATCATAATATGCTCATCATCGTTCACTTTTAATACTTCCGCTCTTAAAAGCGGGGCTTTTGCCATATCGAACGGCCTGATAAACGCTTTGATTTTCTCTTCGAGACGCTCTGTTCCCAATCGGCCGTACTTTACTTTAAAATCGACTTCTTTTTCGATCTTCTGCACAGGTTCACCGTCGGCCATAAAAATCGATGTCCTGAAGGCCTCGTGTCTTTGAATCAGCTGCCGGAAAGCCCCCTCCAGCCGCTGCACATCAAAACGTCCTTCAATTTTCATGACGAAAGGCATGTTATAAGAGATGCCGCCGCCTTCGATTTGGTTGAGGATAAAGAGCCTTCTCTGCGCAGATGACAGTGTGTAATGTTCTTTTTCTTCCGCTTTCGCAATCGATGCATACGGGCTTTCTTTTGTCGATTCGATAAATTCGCCTAAATCCTTTATCGTCGGGGTTTCGAATATTTGCCGCAAAGGGACTTCAACATTCAGTTCTTTATGCATTTTTGCAGCTAAAGCCGCGGCTTTGAGAGAATGTCCGCCAATCTCGAAGAAGTTATGGCTGATTCCGATTTTATCGATTCCTAAAACTTCCTTCCAAATCGAGACAAGCTTTTCTTCCGCTGCATTTCGCGGCGCTTCATACTCCGCTGGCGAGCTGACATAGCCGTCCGGTTCCGGAAGCGCTTTTCGGTCGATTTTCCCGTTTGCCGTAAGCGGCAGCCGGTCAAGCTTGACAAAGTACTGCGGAACCATGTAGTCCGGAAGTTCTTTCAGCAAATATTTTCTGATGTCTGATATGCTCGCTGTTTTTTCTGACGTGATGTACGCGCAAAGATATTTGCTGCCGTCTTGAGATTCTCTGGCAATGACTGCCGCTCTGTCAATGCCTTCATATTTAAGCAATTGATTTTCGATCTCCCCAAGTTCGATTCTGAAGCCGCGTATTTTGACTTGATGATCGATTCTTCCTAAATATTCGATGTTCCCGTCCGGCAGAAGTCTTGCGAGATCTCCGGTGCGGTACATTCTTTCCCCCGGAATAAACGGATTTGACACAAACATTTCGGCGGTGAGGCCCGGGTTGTTTAAATACCCGCGGGCCAGGCCTTCCCCGCTTACACAAAGTTCGCCTGAAGCCCCCAGCGGCATGACCTGCTGTTCGTCATCCAGAATATAAACTTTGTGATTGCTGATCGGCCTTCCAATCAGAACCTTTTGGTCACCTTTTCGCAATTCGCTCCATGTCGAACAAACGCTGTTTTCTGTTGGTCCGTATTCATTAAATAATCGAACGTGCGGAAGCTTTTCAAAATGCTGCTGCACCAGGTGCTCATTAAAGCCTTCCCCTGCAATCGTGACAAACCTCAAATCGTTCAGAGGATGCTCAATCGTATTTAACACATTTTGATAAAAGCTCGGAACGGCCAGCAAATTTGTCACTTTATGAGTCCGCAGCACGCTGATCAATTCATTGACATTCACTTTCAGATCTTTTATTAATACGAGCGTTGCCCCTGATAGAAGCGAGGTGAAAATATCTTCTACAGAGCTGTCAAATGAAAAGGACGGGACTTGCAGCGTCGTATCGGCTGCACTGTAGCCATACGCTTGTTTTCTCCAGCACAACGTGTTTACAATCGATTGATGATTGACCATAACGCCTTTCGGTTTTCCGGTCGATCCCGACGTATAGATGATATAGGCCATATCGGCAGAGCAGGCGGCATGCTGCAAATTCTCTGTGGCGCTGTCTTCTGTCAGCACATCTTTATTCATGTCGATGCAGGTGAAATCAACGTTTATTTGCTTATCCGCCTTTTTCAGCAGGATGTGAATCCCGCTGTCCTCCAGCATGTACTTGATCCGGTCTTCCGGATATTCCGGATCGATCGGCAAGTATGCTCCCCCGGATTTCAGCACCGCAATAATGCCGATGATCATTTCCATTGACCGTTCCGCCATTACACCGACGATCATATTAGGTTTTACGCCTTTTTCCCTTAACATCTTCGCTAATCTGTTCGATTTTACATTGAGCTCCCGGTATGTCAGCTTTTGCTCTTCAAAGACAAGTGCGATATTTTCAGGCGTCCGTTCCGCCTGCTCTTCAAACAGCTGATGGATCGTTTTGTTCTTTGGATAATGAGCGGCCGTATCGTTGAAATCATACAATATCATTTTTCTTTCTTTTTCCGGGAGAATGTCGATTTCGCTTATCTTCCGATTTTCATTCGTCACCACTTGCTCAACGGCTCTTTTGATGTGGCTTTCGATATTGCTGATGATTTCTTCGTCGTAGACATTTCCGTCATATGTTAAGACCAGCGTCAGCTGTTCACCCGGAGTTGCCGACATGCTAAAGCTGTAATTGCTTTGTTCTGCGGCGCTTATCCCTTTCACTTTAAAGCCTGTTTCCGTTAGGTTCTGTTCCAGGAGCTGCTCGTCAACTTCATAATTTTCAAACACAAGAATATGATCGATCAGATCCTTTTTTAAACCGCTCAATGCTTGAACTTCAGCGAGATTCATATAATTGTAGCGATTGCTTTCGATCGCTTCAGCCTGAACCGTTTTTAAGATGTCGTTGATGCCCTTGTTTTTTTCAAATCTGATTCTTGTCGGGATGGTATTGATAAACAGGCCGATCATGTCTTCGATTCCGTCTACTTTTGCTTCCCTTCCCGAAACGACCGTTCCAAACACCACATCTTCTATATTGTTATATTTCGCCAATACAAGGCCCCAAATGGTCTGAAGCACCGTATGAAACGTTACGCTGTTGCTGCCGGCAAATTCCTTGATTTGATGTGTAAGCTGTTTTGAAAAACTGATAACCTTTTCTTGTCTGTCATACCGCCCATTCTTTTTGCCGTTCTTAAATGCAGGAATTTGCGCTTGTTCTTCATACCCTTCTAAATATGTGCTCCAATATTGACGCGCTTCCTCTTTGTCTTGTTTTTCCAGCCATTTAATATAGTCGCTGTACGGCTTCGGTTCTTTTAATCGATATGCTTCTCCTTTTATCATTTTTTCATAGACTGTAAACAGCTCGCCCAGAATGATGCCGAGGCACCAGCCATCCAGCAGGATGTGATGGTGGCTCCATACCAGTTGATATGATTCGCCGTCTGTTTTGATCAAATAAACCCTCATCAGCATATCCTTGCTTAAATCGAAGCCTTTTTCCCGATCTTCAGCAATGTATCTTTCGATTAATCGAGCCTTTTGAGCAGGGCTGCTCTTTTCGATATCGCAATAGTAAAAATCGATTTTCCGATCTTCGATAATGATCTGCCTTGGGTCCTCAACGATTTCGTATTCAAATGAGGCCCTCAATATTTCGTGACGCTTCACGATCTCATTGAAGCTTTTCTCCAAAATATCCGGGTCAACATATCCTTCGATGTGCATAACCGTCTGCTGAAAATATGCGCTTGATGTGTGATCCTCAATGGCATGAAACAGCATTCCCTTTTGCATATTGGCCAGCGGATAGATCTTTTCAATTTTGGCGTCTCCGTATTTCCCTTTTATTTCTTCCAGTTCATCTAAGCTGATGTTCGTATCTCCATAGTCAAACGGCGTGCGTTCGCTTTCCGTTTGACTTGCGCAATGGCTGATGATTTTTTCAAGGCTTTCTTTATAATTTTCATTCAGCCGGTTGATCGTTTCTTTCGTGTATTCTAATTCATTAAAGGTTGTGTGAATCGTTAACTTATGATTAATGATGATGGAATTGATTTCGATTGAGCGGCCCCTTGCAATTTTTCCTCCGATGCTTTCACCCTCAGATAAGTCCGAGCCTGAAAATTCGCCGCGGTTAATGTCAGCATCGATTTCGCCTAAATAGTTGAATGAAATCTGCGCTTTTTCTTCATTGATTAAACCAGGGTCTTGCGCCGCATATTTTAATACCCCGTAGCCCATTCCTTTATTCGGTATTTTTCTCAAAGTCTCTTTGACCATTTTGATATTTTGGGAGATATCCGTTTCTTTGCCCAAATCGATAAATACCGGGTACAGCGTCGTAAACCAGCCGACCGTTCGGCTGATGTCAACGCCGTCCAGGACGCTTTCCCTGCCGTGGCCTTCCATCATGACTTTCAGTTTATTTTCGCCGGTCGTTTCTCTGACTCCTGCTATTAAAGCCGTCAATAAAATATCGTTGATTTCCGTGTTGTAGGCCCTGTTTGTTTTCCTCAGAAGGGCAGAAGTCGTCTCTTTGTCGAGTGTGATGCTTAATGTCGTGCTGTTTTCAAATGTATCCCTTTTTAATGATTTGATTTGCGGAATGAACGAACTTTCAGCCTGTGCAATACCGCGCCAATACTCCGCCTCGTTCAATAATTTGCGGCTCTTGGCGTACGCCTTTAATTGGCGTGCGAATTCTTGATAGGAATCCGTTTTGTATCCGATGCCGAGCGGTTCACCTTTTAATGCCTGATAGTACAATGTTTCAAAGTCTTCGAACAGGATTCTCCACGATACCCCGTCAACGACAAGGTGGTGGATGACAATCAAAAGGTGATCGCCCTCTTCTGTTTGGAAAATGCCGAGGTTCACCAGCTTCCCGTCCTTAATGGAGGATTTCTTTTGTATATCGGTCGCCAGCTCATGAACCCTTTCCGCTGTATTCTCTGTTCCTTTCAGATTGTGAACGTATAAACCGAAAAGATTTTCCTGATATTCTCTGTTATATTGAATGATCTCCCCGCCTTGTTCTTCATAGATCATCCTCAGGGCATCGTGATGCTCCATTATTTTATTAAAGGCTTCTCTCACGCTTTTTACATCAAAGCCGCCCTTTCTAAAGATCATAAACGACTGGTTGAAGTGGTCGATCTCTTCTTTGTTTTTCGCGAAAAACCATTGTTGGATCGGCGTTAATTCCGTTTCTCCTTCAACCGTTTCATAGGCTTTTTTCCGTTCGCTTCCTTTTTTGACGTATTTGCTTACATCTTTTATTTTAGGGTTCGCAAACAAATCCTTGATCTCAAGCTTCAGGTTCAGCCTTGACAGCTTTGATACGATCTGCAGCGCCTTTATCGAATCGCCGCCTGAGGCGAAGAAATGGTGGTTGATCCCGATATCCTGTGCTCCGAGAACCTCTCTCCATATTTCCACAAGTTTTGCCTCTGTTTCATTTCGCGGCGCTTCGTATTCCGCTCCAGTGTCGATGCACATGTCAGGTTCAGGCAGCGCTTTTCGGTCAACTTTATCGTTTGAAGTCAGCGGCAGCTTATCAAGCTTGACAAAATACGCCGGAATCATGTAATGAGGAAGCTCTTTCTCGAGCCATTCACTCACCTCTGTCGCTGTCATTTCTTTTTTGGAAACGAAATAAGCGCATAAATAATCGGTATTGTCTTTATCCGTTCTGGAAATGACAGCCGCTTCATCGATATCGTCATGCTTGAGCAATTGATTCTCGATTTCGCCGAGTTCAATCCGGTAGCCGCGAATTTTCACCTGATGGTCGATTCTTCCTAAAAACTCAAGATTTCCGTCAGGAAGCCATCTGGCCAGGTCTCCTGTTCGATACAGCCTTTCAGCAGGTACAAACGGATTCGGAATAAACTTTTCTGCCGTAAGTTCCGGTTTGTTTACATACCCGCGGGCCAGACCGCTCCCGCCGACACACAGCTCTCCGACGATGCCCGTCGCGACGGGCTGCTGGTTTTGATCCAATACATATACGTTTGTATTGGCGATCGGGCGGCCGATATGCGGGCGGCCATTTCCTTTGTAGACCCCCGCGGTTGCACAGACCGTCGTTTCCGTCGGTCCGTAAGCGTTGATAAACACCCGATTGCCGGACCATCTTTTTGCAAGTTCTTCGCTGCACGCTGAACCGGCGGATACGATGACTTTAAGGTTGTCCAACTGAGATTCATCCAAACTATTGAGAACCGTCGGCGGCAGGGTCGCATGCGTGATTTCATGATGGCGCAAAAAGCTTGTCAGCGGCTGTCCGGGCATCAGATCCTCTTGTCGGCCCAGAACCAAAGCGGCTCCGCCCGCCAGCGCTGAAAATATTTCAAATGCTGAAGCATCAAATGATAGGGAAGCAAATTGAACGACTCTGCTATCCGTCTTTATGTGCATCAATTCAATGACGGCATGAACCAGATTGCACAGGCCTTTTTGTTCGATTAATACGCCCTTCGGCTTCCCGGTAGATCCGGAAGTATAAATGATATATGCCAGGTCCCCGCCGTGATGAACATGAAGCAGACGATCCGCATCCTGCCTCGCGATCCGTTCGTCATGGATGTCTATTTTCATAAGGCTGGCATCTTTTATCAACGCCCGTTCTTTCATAAGCGCATCTTGTGTCAGAAGAACCTTCGTTTGGCTGTCTTCAAGGATATACTTGATCCTGTCTTCCGGGTATGCCGGATCAAGCGGCAGATAACCGGCACCGGCCTTCATAATTCCAAGGATTCCGACGATCATTTCAGGAGAGCGTTCCACCATAATTCCAACTGAGGTGTTCGGTTCTACACCTCTCTCTCTTAAAAATCTGGCCAATTGATTTGATCTTTCATCCAGTTCCCTGTATGTCAGCTTTTGATCGTCAAACACCAGCGCTGTATGGTCCGGCGTTTGTTCAGCCCGTTCCTCAAACAGCTCGCATATCGTTTTGTCTGTTGGAAAATCTGTCTTTGTATCATTAAAGTGATACAATAATTTGTTCCTTTCATCTTCTGACATGATCTCGATCTGATTCAGCTTGATGTCAGTATGATCCGAAATCCCCCTTAAAACGCGGACAAAATGCTTGGACATTCTTTCAATCGTTTCTTTTTTAAACAATTTTGTGCAGTATTCCAAATCAAACTCTATACCGGAGTCTTTCTCTATTGCCGATAATGTAAAATCAAATTTTGAAATATGAATGTCGCTTTCATATGTTTCAAACGTCAGCCCTTTAATATCAGCATCCGCATGATCAAGATTTTGCAGGACGAACATCGTATCAAACAGCGGGTTTCTGCTCATATCCCTGTTGAGATCGAGCTGTTCAACGAGGTCATCAAATTGATAATCCTGATTTTCATACGCTTTCAGCGCAGCTTCTTTTACATCTTTTAAATATTCGGCAAATGTCTTTCCGCCTTTTGGATACGTTCTCATGGCCAGCGTATTGACAAACATTCCGATCACATTCTTCAAATCATGATGCTGTCTGCCCTGAATCGGCGATCCGACGACCACATCTTCTTGTCCCGTATATTTTGAAAGCAATACCGTATACGCAGCCAGAAGAAGCATATACATAGTGGTTCCGTTGTTTTTGGCGATTTGATTAAGCTTCTTCGTCAATTCGGCGTCTATCCTAAAACCGATTCTGTCGCCTTCCACGCTTTGTATTTGCGGTCTCGGGAAGTCAGTCGGCATATTTAGGACAGGGATGTCATCTTTAAAGACATTCAGCCAATATTGTTTTTGTTTTTTGATCTCATCTTTTTGATAAAACGCTTTTTGCCATTCTGAGTAGTCCTTATATTGGATGTTGAGCGGCGCGAGTTCTTTTCCTTCGTACAAATCGCAGATCTCTTTTGTTAACACGCCCATGGAAGCGCCGTCTGAAATGATATGATGCATATCAAACATGATGATATGTTCTTTTTCATCAACCTTTAACACTTCCGCTCGAAAAAGCGGCGCTTTTTCCAAATCAAACGGTCTGACAAAGGCCTTTATTTTGTCTGAAATGCTACCAGATCCCAATTCGCTGTACTTGATACGAAAATCGATATGCTTTTCAATCTTTTGAACAGGCTCGCCATCCGCCATCAAGAAGGAGGTTCTAAACGCTTCGTGCCTTTCCGTTATTTTTTTCAATACATCCTCAAACCGGCGTATATCAAAGCTGCCCTTTACTTTCATTGTAAAAGGTATGTTATAGGACAAGCCGCTCTCTTCGATTTGGTTGAGAATGTATAATCTTTTTTGGGCGGATGAGAGCTGATAATATTCTTTTTCTTTCACCTTTTTGATAGATGAATAAACGCTTTTTTTCGTTGATTGAATAAACTCTCCAAGTCCTTTGATTGTCGGCGTTTTAAATATTTGCCTCAAAGGAACTTCGGTCTTCAGTTCCTTCTGGATTTTAGCCGTCATCGCTGCCGCTTTGAGAGAGTGGCCTCCCATTTCGAAGAAGCGGTCGTTAATTCCAATCTTCTCCACGCCTAAAATGTCACGCCACATCGCTGCCAGTTTTTCTTCCGTTTCATTCCTCGGCGCTTCATACTCCGTTTCCGCTGCGGCCGTTTTGTCAGGCTCCGGCAATGCTTTTCTGTCCACTTTTCCGTTTTTGGTCAGAGGCAGCTTGTCCAGTTTGACAAAATAGGCAGGAATCATGTAGTCCGGCAGTTTGTTTCTTAACCATTCTCTCAGCTCGTCGATCGCGATCTCGCGCTTTACCGTGATATAGGCGCAAATGTACGGGCGGCTCTCCTCGTCTTCCCTGACGGTGACGATCGTTTCACTGATGGCGTCATGCTTCTGAAGCTGGCTTTCGATTTCGCCGAGTTCGATCCGGAAGCCGCGGATTTTCACCTGATGGTCGATCCGGCCGATAAATTCGATGTTTCCGTCAGGCAGCCATTTCGCCAAGTCCCCCGTTTTATACAGCCGCTCGCCCGGGATAAACGGATGCGGGATGAATTTTTCCGCTGTCAGCTCTTCGCGGTTTAAATACCCTTTGCTCAACCCGTCTCCTGATATGCAAAGCTCGCCCGGAACGCCGATCGGCAGGAGACGGCCGCGTTCGTCCATGATCAGTGCCGATGTATTCGCAAGTGGGCTGCCGATCGGAATCGTATCGGCTTCTCCATCAATCTCGTTAATGAAATAATAAGTTGCGTACACCGTGCTTTCCGTCGGGCCGTACACGTGGATCAGCCTGTCTTTTCCGACGCGGTCGAGCACTTTTTTGGCGTGCGGAATCGAGACCCGCTCCCCGCCGAACAATATTTTCCGCAGATTGTCCAGACAGTCGAGATTGATATCGGCGAGTGTATTGAAGAGCGCCGTCGTAATGAACATCACGCTGACCTTCTCTTTGTCGATCACTTCTGCCAGCTCATGGATGTTCAATACCGTTTCTTTCTCAATCAAGACGAGCGATGCGCCGTTTAATAGAGCGCCGAAAATGTCGAACACCGATCCGTCAAACGAGTAGTTCGACAATTGGAGAATGACATCGTCGTGCCGAATGTCAATGTAATTGGTGTTCCGTACGACCCGGACGGCGCTGTAGTGCGGAGTCACCACGCCTTTCGGCATTCCCGTTGACCCTGAAGTGTATATGATATAGGCGGCGTCATCGGAACGATTTTCAAGGCCCAGGTTCTCTTTGCCGAAGCCGCTGAACGCATCCCCGTCCAGACGAATCACTTCAGCCTCACAGTCTATTCCGCAAGCGGCACCGCTGTTTGTCAGGAGGACGCCCGCCTTGGCGTCTTTCAGCATATAGGCGATTCTGTCTTTCGGCGTTTCGGGATCAATCGGCAAATACGCCGCCCCCGCCTTTAAAATCCCCATGATGCCGATAATCATCTCAAAGGAGCGCTCCGCGATGATCGCCGCAACAGAGCCTGCGCCAACGCCTTTTTGCCTGAGCAGTCTCGCTGCCTGGTTCGCTTTTTCATTCAGCTCCTTGTACGTCATGTTTCGGCTGCCGAACACGACGGCTCTGTGATCAGGCATTTTCTCCGCCTGTTCCTCAAATAGCTGATGGAGGGTCTTGTCTTTTGGATAATCGGTCTTCGTGTCGTTGAATTGGTCGAGGAGCATGTGTTTTTCTTCTTCTGACACAAGCTCGATTTCGCTTATTGTTTTCTCATCATGTTCAGCGACTTGTTCGGCGACCGCTATAATATGCTTTTCGATATTATTGATGATTTCTTCGCCGTAAACATTCTCATCGTAGATAAGCAAGAGCTTTAAGCGGCCGTCCAGTCCGGCGGAGATGCTGAAGCTATAGTTTGTTTGTTCTTCCCCGCCGACACTCTCCATTTCAAACCCTAAATCATTTCTTTGTTCAAACGCTTTTTGGTCTACGGCATAGTTTTCAAATACCATGACGTGATCGATCAAATCATGTTTCAATTCGCTCAGCGATTGAACCTCCGCTAAATTCAAATAATTGTAGCGATTGCTTTCCAATGCGTCAGATTGTGTTTTTCTTAACACATCTTTAAAGCTCTTGTCTCTTTCCAGTCTGATTCTGGTCGGGATTGTGTTGATGAAGACGCCAACCATTTTTTCGATCCCTTCTACCTCAGCATCTCTTCCGGAGACAACGGTTCCGAACACCACATCTTCGCTATTGTTGTACACTGCTAAAATTACGCCCCAAATGCTTTGCAAAACGGTATTGATTGTCACACGATTCCGATTTGCCAATTTCAAAAGGCCATTTGTGAGTTCTTCGGAACATTCAATTAATTTTTCTTTTCTTTTGGGCTGAGGTACACCGGAATGCGTGCTCAGCTTGGGAATCATCGTTTTTTGATCACAGCCTTCTAAATATTGCTGCCAATATTCCTTGGCTTCCTCTTTATCCTGGCTTTCAAGCCACTTGATATAGTCGCTGTATGGTCTAGGGTCCTCCAATTGATGCCTTTTGCCTTTTCGTTTCTTTTCGTAAATCGTAAAAAGCTCATCCAATATGATCCCAAGGCACCAGCCATCAAGCAAAATGTGATGATACGTCCAGATCAATTGGTATGAATCCTCATCCCTTCTGATGAGGCAGGCTCTCATCAAAGTTTCTTTGGCCAAGTCAAACCCCTTTTGTTTATCCTCTTGCAAATATCTTCTCAAAACATCGTCCTGATTATGCTGATCGCGGATATCACGGTATTCAAACTTTATTTTCCGATCTTTAATGATGACGTGTAACGGCTCCTCCAATTTGTAGGTAAATGATGCTCGTAATATCTCATGCCTTCCCATGACTTCATTCAGGCTGTCTTCAAATATCTGCTCATCTACATGGCCTTTTAAACCGATGATGAGCTGCTCAAAATATGCAGATGACGATTTGTCTTCCATGGCATGAAACAGCATTCCTTTTTGCATGTTTGATAACGGATATATTTTCTCAACTTTGGTTTTCATATCGCAATCTCAGCTCCTAGAATTCCTTTAGTTTTCGATATGCACATCATCAATGTCAGCGGCTGCTGCCGCGAAAGAAACCGGCAGCAGCACTTTTTTGCAAGGGGTGATGCAGAACCTTTTGTCAGGAAGTTCTAGCTGTCTACAGATTCATATTCATTCAATAATTCCTCAAGGTCTTGTAATGAAATTTTGTCATAACCGTAGTCTGAAGACGTTTTTTCAGTTTCCTGCTTGCTCATGCAATGGTTGATCACCGTCTGAAGACTTTCTTTGTACGTTTGGTTAAAATCACGAATGGTGTGATCGCCGTACTCACTCCGGTTAAACGTCGTGCTGATGATAAGCTGTTGATTGGCAACGACTGAGTCGATCTCAACCGACGCATCTCTTGCGCTTTTTTCCCCGATGCTTTGTCCTTTCGGGAGCTTCGATGATGAAAATTGCCCAGCCGCCGTATCATGATCGATCTCGCCTAAATAATTGAATAATATCGGAGGCCTTTCATCCTTCAAAAGCTCTTCGTCTTTTGACAAAAATTTCAGGATTCCGTACCCGATTCCGTTATTCGGTATTTTCCTCAAGGTTTCTTTCACCATTTTTATGGTCATGGACAATTCTGTTTCGTCTTCTAAATCAATGAATACGGGATATATTGAGGTGAACCAGCCTACCGTTCTGCTGATATCAACGTCCTGCAAAATGTCTTCTCTCCCGTGGCCTTCCATGAGAATTTTGAGCTTGTTTTCTCCCGTCATTTTCCTTGCCGTGATTAACAAAGCCGTTAACAGGATATCGTTGATTTGCGTATTGTATGCTTTGTGTACTTCGCCAAGCAGTTGTTCCGTTTCCGTTTCGCTCAAAAAAACGCTGAGCGTATTGCTGTTTTCATAGTTATCCTCTGCGCGTCTTTGTTTAGGGAGAAATGCCATCGTTCCTTTTGAGATGTCCCGCCAATAGTCTCTTTCTTTGAAAAGCTTTTTGGTTTGTGCATATTCAGCCAGTTTCTCCGAATACGTTTTGTACGAATCGGTTTTATAGCCGAGCTCAATTGTTTTGCCTTGCAATGCTTGACTGTAGGCGGCCTCAAAATCCTCGAATAAGATTCTCCAGGACACTCCATCTACGACAAGGTGATGAATCGCAATCAAAAGATGGTCGCCGTTATTTGTTTTGAAAATGGCCAGCTTCATCATGTTTCCTGCTCGGATTGAGATTTCTTTTTGAACGGCCGTCGCTGTCTGATAAACGATTTCCTCAAGGTTCGCTTCCGTCTTCATATCATAAACATACAAATCGAAGACGCTGTCTTCCAAACCTCGGTTATGCTGAATGATTTCGCCGTTTTTCTCTTTGTATATCATTCTTAATGCATCGTGCTGTTCGACTAGTTTGCGGAAAACCTTTTCGACGGTCTTTTCATCAAAGCCGTTTTTTCTGTACAGCATAAAAGCCTGATTGTAATGGTTCTGCTCTATTTTATTTGCTTCAAAAAACGCCCTTTGGATCGGGGTCAGCGGCGCTTCTCCTTGAACGATTTCGTTGTTTTGGCGCGCTTTCGCCTCTTTTTTTACGTATTTGCTGAGATGTTTGATGACAGGGTTGGTAAACAGATCCTTCACCTGAAGTTTGAGATCGGCTCTCGATAATCTTGAAACGATTTGCAGAGCCTTTATTGAATCTCCGCCGACTTCAAAGAAATTATCATTGATTCCGATTTTGTCCCTGTCGAGCACTTCCTGCCAAACCGCAGCCAGTTTTTCTTCCGTTTCATTTCGCGGCGCTTCGTATTCGATTGCCGATCGATCTTCGTCCGGTTCCGGAAGTGCTTTGCGATCGACCTTGCCGTTTGGTGTAAGAGGCATCCTGCTGATTTGAACAAAATAGGAAGGTATCATATAGTCCGGCAAATGATTGGACAAATATTCCCTTAGTTCATTTGCATGGATGTTCTTTTGGGCGACAATATAGGCGCACAGGTACTTGTGACCTTTGCCGTCTTCCCTGTCAATCACCACTGCTTCGCTTATATCCTGCTTACCAAGCAGCCGGCTTTCAATTTCGCTGATTTCGATTCTAAAGCCGCGGATCTTTACCTGGTGATCGATTCTGCCCAGGAATTCAACATTTCCGTCCGGCAGCCATCTTGCCAGGTCTCCCGTTTTGTACATGTTCCCGCCGTCGTCAAAGCGGTTTGGAACAAATCTCTCCTTCGTGAGTTCAGGGTTGTTAAAATATCCTCTTGCAATCCCCTCGCCCCCGATGTACAGCTCTCCATAAACGCCGACGGGCTGAGGGTTTAATGAGGAATCTAATATATAAAATGCGGTATTGTCCAACGGTTTTCCTATAGGGGTATTCGCTATGTCCGGGATATTCTCCAAGTCTTCCTCATAATAACTTGAATCAACGGAAGCTTCAGTAACACCGTAGCTGTTGATGATTCTCATGCTTTTTCCATACTGTTCGACAAGCCATTTATAATCTTTGATGGCACAGCTGTCTGACCCCATGATCAGCAGTTTCATGCCGGAAATATCCAGATGTTGATGATGGATATATTTCATAAAAGGAATCACAAAGCTTGGCGTCGATTCAAAAATATTAATATGATATTTTTTTATCATTTCGTATAATAGATTCATTTCCAGCTTCGCGTCATTTGGCACGATATACATCGTTCCGCCGTTGAAGAGACTTCTGCATAAGTCTCCGGCAAAAACATCAAACGATATGCTCGCCAGCTGCAGCAGGTTTACTTTAAATGTCTCTAATTCATAGTGCCTTCTCCAGTTGTAATGGGCATGAATAAGATTTCCGTGCTCCACCATAACACCTTTTGGATTTCCCGTCGTACCAGACGTATAGATGACGTATGCCAAATCGCCGGAAGAGTTGATGTGCTCCAGGTTGCTTCGATCAGAGGCATAGGCATCCGGTGAGCTCATATTCACGATTTCGCCTGCAAAGCTGATGCTGCCGATGAGGCGGTCTTGAATCAGCAATATATCAGCACCGCTGTCTTTGAGCATATATTCGATCCGCTCTCTCGGATACTCCGGATCGATCGGCAGATATGCGCCTCCGGCTTTTAAGATCGCCAATACACCCGTCACCATATCCAATGAACGTTCTGCCATCATTCCGACGATAGATTCCCGCCGAACGCCCTTTTTGCGCAAAGTTTTTGCCAGTTGATTCGCTTTTTCGTTTAATTCGCCGTAGGTCAATGTTTGGTCCTTAAAGACCGCTGCCGGAAGATTCGGTGTTTTTTCCGCCTGTTCTTCAAACAGCTTTGGCAAAATCCCTGTCGGATGCCCTGTCTTCGTATCATTAAATTGATAAAGTACGGCGTTCCGTTCTTCTTCTGAAAGCATATTGATTTCGTTTAATGTCTTTTCGGGATGATCTGAAATATCTTTCAATATATGAATGAAGTGCCCAGCTAACGTTTCTGCGGTTTCTTTTTTAAATAATCTCGTGCAATATTCCAGATGGAAGGCTACCCCATCAGCGGTTTCCGCCGCCGCCAAAGACAAATCGAATTTTGAAATATGGAACTCCATGCTGCACGTTTCTACATCGAGCCCTTCTATCTGCGGCTCAGCATCATCCAATGACTGCATGTCAAACATCGTGTCAAATAAAGCATTTCTGCTGATATCCCGTTCCAAATCTAATTTGTCTACGAGCTCATCGAACGGATAGTCTTGATTTTCATAGGCATTTAACGTATGTTCTTTTACTTCTTTTAAGTACTCAATGAATCTGCTGCCGCCCTTTGGATAATTTCGCATCGCAAGCGTGTTGACGAACATTCCGATCGTGTTTTCCACATCCTCATGGGTTCTTCCGGCTATCGGTGAGCCTACGATCACGTCTTCCTGTCCGGTATATTTTGAAAGCAGCACCGTATATCCCGCCAAAAGGAGCATGTACATCGTAACGCCGTTTTCTTTGGCGATTGTTTTCAATTTTTCGGTCAGCTCGCCGCCGATTTTAAATGCGAACCTGTCCCCTTCAAAGCTTTGCATTTGCGGCCTTGGATAATCGGTCGGCATGTTGAGAACGGGAATATCATCTTGAAATGTATGAAGCCAGTATTCTTCCTGTTTTTTGATCCTGTCTTTTTCATATGATTCTCTTTGCCATTCAGAATAATCTTTATACTGGATTTTTAAAGGCGGCAATGGCTTTTCTTCATATAATGCAGCCCATTCCTTCATAAAGATCCCCATTGACATTCCGTCTGAAATGATATGGTGCATATCAATCAGCAGGATATGTTCATCCTCGTTCACCTTGAGAAGCTCTGCTCTTAGAAGGGGCGCTTCTTCAAGGTCAAACGGCTTGATAAATCGATTCATACGTTCCTGTAGGCTTTGTTTCCCCAATTCGGCGGATGTGATTTCAAAGTTGACTTCCTCTTCTACCTTTTGGACGGGTTCGCCGTCCACCGTAACAAAGGATGTCCTGAATCCTTCATGTCTGTCAATTAATGCTTTGAAGGCTTTTTCAAGCTTTTCCTTCTGGAGCCTGCCCTTTAATTTCATTGCAAAAGGCATGTTATAGGCTGTTTGGCTGTCTTCGATCTGATTGAGAATATACAATCTTTTTTGGGCGGATGAAAGAGCGTAGTACGCCTTCTTCTCCGCTTGTTTTATGGCTGAATGAACCGTTTGATGTTTTTGTTTGATATGTGCTGCGATTTCTTTAATCGTCGGATGGCTGAACATTTCCTTCAACGTCACTTCCGCATTCAATTCTTTTTGAATGTTAGCGGCCAGCGAGAAAGCCTTCAGGGAATGTCCGCCTATCTCAAAGAAGTTATCGTTTATGCCGATCTTCTCCGTACCCAATACTTCCTGCCAGATCGATAAAAGCTTTTCTTCCGTCTGATTTCGAGGAGCTTCGTATCGCGCTTGTGCAAGCTCCCTTGCATCAGGCTCCGGCAGTGATTTGATATCCGCCTTTCCATTGATGGTACGCGGGATTTTGTCCAGCTTTACGAAGTGTGACGGCACCATGTAATCTGGAAGATTCTTTGCCAGCGATTTTTTGATCTGGTCGATCGTCGCGTCTTTGTTTTTTAGTGTGATGTAAGCACACAGATATTTATTTTTGCCGCGGTCTTCCCTGGCTATGACGATCGCTTCGTTGATATCGCCGTTCTCCAGCAGTCGGTGTTCGATTTCTTCGAGCTCGATCCGATAGCCGCGGATTTTGACCTGCTGATCGATTCTCCCTAAAAATTCGAGATTGCCGTCAGGGAGCCATCTCGCTAAATCCCCTGTGCGGTATAACCTCTCGCCTGAGGCATCCAATATAAAAGCCGTGTCTGTCAATTTTTTATTGTTTACATATCCACGCGCCAGTCCATCGCCGCCGATCAGCAGTTCGCCCGGAATTCCAACCGGCTGAGGCCGGCCGTATCGATCGGCAATATACACCTTATAATTGCTTAAAGGTCTGCCGATTGGAATGCCCGTTCTGGCGCGGTCTTCGCCGCTTAACTTATAATAAGTTGCGCAAACCGTCGCTTCCGTCGGGCCGTAGGAATTATAAACATCTGCGCCTTTTATGATGTTTTCGACATACTCATATTTTAAAACGTCTCCTCCGCTGATGAATTTCATATTCTGATGAAAGGCCAAATGTTTGTTTTTATCTATTTCATTTAATAACAGCGGGGAGCAGCTCACGAGTGTAACGCGATGCTTGTTGATGTTTTCCACCAGTTCATCTATGCTCGCATCGCCGATTTTTTTGCTGATCACAAGCCGTCCGGAATTTGCCAAAATCGGATAAAGCTCCTCGGAAAATGCATCAAATGAAAATGATACGACCTGGAGTACTGTATCGTTTTCGTGCAATGGAACCCTTTTCGTAAATGAATGAATATAGTTGATGACATTGCGGTGAGTCGTCATCACTCCTTTTGGCCTGCCGGAAGAACCCGAAGTATAAATGACATATGCCAAATCGGCGGCATCGTTTACACGCGGAAGGTTTTCTTTACTGAAAGACCCGGTGTCTTCAACGGTAATCAGCTGAAACCCCTCTGCTTTAGACTTTAAATGCTCCTGTGTGAAGACGGCATCAACGCCGCTGTCTTGAAGCATATACATTATTCTGTCTGCCGGATAGTCCGGATCAATCGGCAGATAGGCTCCCCCCGCTTTTAAGATCCCGATGATCCCGATGATCATCTCAAGGGAACGGTCTGTCATGATGCCCACAACCGTATCGGGTTTTACTCCGTTTTTTCTGAGCAGCCGCGCCAATTGATTCGATTTTTCGTTAAGCTCCCGGTATGTCAGATGCTCATCTCCAAATATGACCGCGGTATGATTCGGCGTTTTTTCAACGCGATCTTCAAACAGCCCGTTTATTGTCTGATGTTTCGGATAGTCCGTTTTCTCATGATTGAATGTATGTAATACCGTATGTTTTTCTTCTACAGACATCATGCTGAGTTCGCATAATGTCCGTTCGGGATGATAGACAGCGTCCTTTAAAAGATGTAAAAAGTGGCTTGCCATTCGTTTGATCGTTTCTTTTTTAAACAGTTTCGTACAATATTGGAAATCCAGCTTGATATGATCCCCGTGATGAACCGCCGTAAGACTTACATCAAATTTTGACACATCAAATGCAAAGCTGTATGGTTCAAAAAGCACTCCGCCGGCATCAAATTTAAAGTCATCAGCATTTTGCAGATCAAACATCGTGTCAAACAGCGGGTTTCTGCTTGTGTCTTTTATCAGGTCCAATTTTTCAACCAATGCATCAAATTGATAATCTTGATTTTCATATGCGTTTAACGTATGTTCTTTTACTTCTTTTAAGTATTCGGTAAATGTCATGTCGCCTTTAGGATAATTTCTCATCGCAAGGGTGTTTACGAACATTCCGATTGTATGTTTCAAATCGGCATGAGATCTGCCCGCAATCGGCGAACCTACAATGATATCTTCCTGTCCCGTGTATTTTGAAAGAAGGATGGTATACACCGTCAAAAGAAGCATATACATCGTAACGCCGTTTTCTGCCGCTAGACTACCCAGTTTTTCGGTCATGTCATGATCCAATTCAAAAACGGTTCTGCCGCCATCAAAGCTTCGGTTTTTTGGCCTCGCGAAATCAAGCGGCATATTCAAAACCGGAATTTCGCCTTGAAAAACATTCAGCCAATAATCTTCCTGCTTCTTCAGCCCGCCTTTTTTCTCGGTTTCTCTTTGCCATTCCGAGTAATCTTTATATTGCGTCACAACCGGGGATAATGGTTTGCCTCCGCAAACATCGGCCAGTTCTTTCATTAAAATTCCAATGGATACGCCGTCTGATATGATATGGTGCATATCAACCATCATCATGTGTTCGGCTTCGTTGACTTTTACGATTTCCGCTCTTAAAAGCGGAGCTTTTTCTAAACGAAAAGGTTTGATAAACCTCCCGATTTTCTCCTGAATGCTTTCTGTTCCCAATTCGCTGTATCGCAAATGAAAATCAACGTCCGGTTCTATTTTTTGCACCGGCTCGCCGTCGACCGTTTCAAAAGAGGTTCTTAACGCTTCATGCCTGCCGATTAACTGCCTCCATGCATGTTCAAGCCGGCTGATTTGAAAATCGCTTCTTATTTTCACCGCAAGCGGCATGTTGTATGCGATTCCGCTTGCGTCAAGCTTATTTAAAATAAACATCCTCTTTTGTTCCCTTGATAAAGGGTAGCATCCGTTTTTGGACAGCGGAGCTTTCGGAATGCCGTGCTCCTTTTTCGCGCCGTCGATTTCAAGAGCAGCTATGATTTCTTCTTTATGCTGCTTTATTTTTCGCTTTAATTCAGGGGTCAATAATTCCTGAGGGCCAATGATTCTGATTTTTCCTTGGTTATGATATAAGAAAATATGTTGCTTTTTTAATTCATTTATGAAGTCGATTATACTCATATCAATCATCACTCCATTCGTCAGACTTACGGTGTAAAATAAGCAGCTGTACAATCTATCGGCTGAGGATAGATTGTACAGTGCGGGTGAATCTCGAAAAAAGGTCCTTATGGTCAGTCTGAATATAATGACTCCATAAGCAAGTTTGCTCAGCAATCCGCCTCTTAAGGCCTATATTTCCTCTTCTGAGAACTCAATCGCATATGCTTCGCTAACCGCGTCGGCTTGTAATACGTAATATGCTAAGTTTTTGGCAGTCGGATTTTTAAAAAATGCACCGACGCTCATATTGATGCCGAAAGCTTTATTAATTGAATTGACCGCATGCATCGCTTTTAGCGAATTGCCGCCTCTTTCGAAGAACTGGCAAGAAATGCCCATCCGTTCTGTTCCCAGAACGTCTTGTAATATAGATAGGATTTGCTCCTCCACAAAGTTTCTCGGTGCTTCATACTCCGTTTCTGCTGCGGCCGTTTTGTCAGGCTCCGGCAATGCTTTTCTGTCCACTTTTCCGTTTTTGGTCAGAGGCAGCTTGTCCAGTTTGACAAAATAGGCGGGAATCATGTAGTCCGGCAGTTTGTTTCTTAAACATTCTCTCAGCTCGTCGATCGCGACATCCCGCTTTACCGTGATATAGGCGCAAATGTACGGGCGGCTCTCCCCGTCTTCCCTGACGGTAACGATCGTTTCACTGATGGCGTCATGCTTCTGAAGCTGGCTTTCGATTTCGCCGAGTTCGATCCGGAAGCCGCGGATTTTCACCTGATGGTCGATCCGGCCGATAAATTCGATGTTTCCGTCAGGCAGCCATTTCGCCAAGTCTCCCGTTTTATACAGCCGCTCACCCGGGATAAACGGATGCGGGATGAATTTTTCCGCTGTCAGCTCTTCGCGGTTTAAATACCCTTTGCTCAACCCGTCTCCTGATATGCAAAGCTCGCCCGGAACGCCGATCGGCAGGAGACGGCCGTGCTCGTCCATGATGAGTGCCGACGTATTCGCAAGCGGGCTGCCGATCGGAATCGTATCGGCTTCTTCATCAATCTCGTTAATGAAATAATAAGTTGCGTACACCGTGCTTTCCGTCGGGCCGTACACGTGGATCAGCCTGTCTTTTCCGACGCGGTCGAGCACTTTTTTGGCGTGCGGAATCGAGACCCGCTCCCCGCCGAACAATATTTTCCGCAGATTGGCCAGACAGTCGAGATTGATATCGGCGAGTGTATTGAACAGCGCCGTCGTAATGAACATCACGCTGACCTTCTCTTTGTCGATCACTTCTGCCAGCTCATGGATGTTCAATACCGTTTCTTTCTCAATCAAGACGAGCGATGCGCCGTTTAATAGAGCGCCGAAAATGTCGAACACCGATCCGTCAAACGAGTAGTTCGACAATTGGAGAATGACGTCGTCGTGCCGAATGTCAATGTAATTGGTGTTCCGTACGACGCGGACGGCGCTGTAGTGCGGAGTCACCACGCCTTTCGGCATTCCCGTTGACCCTGAAGTGTATATGATATAGGCGGCGTCATCGGAACGATTTTCAAGGCCCAGGTTCTCTTTGCCGAAGCCGCTGAACGCATCCCCGTCCAGACGAATCACTTCAGCCTCACAGTCTATTCCGCAAGCGGCACCGCTGTTTGTCAGGAGGACGCCCGCCTTGGCGTCTTTCAGCATATAGGCGATTCTGTCTTTCGGCGTTTCGGGATCAATCGGCAAATACGCCGCCCCCGCCTTTAAAATTCCCATGATGCCGATGATCATCTCAAAGGAGCGCTCCGCGATGATCGCCGCAACAGAGCCTGCGCCAACGCCTTTTTCCCTGAGCAGTCCCGCTGCCTGGTTCGCTTTTTCATTCAGCTCCTTGTATGTCATGTTTCGGCTGCCGAACACGACAGCTCTGTGATCAGGCATTTTCTCCGCCTGTTCCTCAAACAGCTGATGGAGGGTCTTGTCTTTTGGATAATCGGTCTTCGTGTCGTTGAATTGGTCGAGGAGCATGTGTTTTTCTTCTTCTGACACAAGCTCGATTTCGCTTATTGTTTTCTCATCATGTTCAGCGACTTGTTCGGCGACCGCTATAATATGCTTTTCGATGTTGTCGATCATGATTTCATCATAGACATTTCCATCATACGCCATTTTCAGCGCCAGCTTTTCTTCTGCTAGAACCCCTACAATATTAAAATCGTAGTTTGTTCGTTCTTTGCCATAAACGCCCTCTATTTCAAAACCAATTTCATCGATGCCGCTGAACATATGCTGATCAAAGGCGTAATTTTGGAAGACCATGACATGGCTGATCAATTCTCTTTTTAATTCGCTCAGTTCCTGAAGCTCTGACAAGTTCATATAATTGAATCGATTGCTTTCAATAGACTCGGCTTGTGTGGCCCTTAATACTTCTTTGAAGGTTTTGCCGCCTCCAAATCTGATCCGCGTCGGTATTGTATTAATAAACAGCCCGACCATTTCTTCAATACCGTCTACCTGAGCCTCCCGCCCCGATACGACGGTTCCGAATACGACTTCGTCCGCGTTGTTATATTTAGCTAAGACAGCGCCCCAAATGCCCTGAAGAACGGTGTTTATGGTGACGTTGTTTTGATTTGCGATTCTGGCCAGTTTTTTTGTAAGCTCTTTCGACAACGCAATGACTCTTTCTTTCTCGCCATATTCTCCCGAATGTTTGCGGCTTAATTTTGGCAGTTCGGTTCGGGCCTCATATCCCTCTAAATATTCCTTCCAATATTCCGCGGCTTCGTCTTTGTCCTGTTGTTCCAGCCATTTGATATAGTCGCTGTACGGTTTCGGCGTTTCTAACCGAGGGGCTTCGCCTTTCAGCCTTTTTCCGTATATTTTGAACAGCTCGCTTAACAGAATCCCCAGACACCAGCCGTCCAGCAATATGTGATGATGGCTCCAAATGAGTTGATATGAATCCTCATCTGTTCTGATTAGGCACACTCTCATAAGAGAGCCGCCGCTAAGGTCAAACCCTTTTTCTTTGTCTTCTTTCACATATTTTTCTAATAGCAATTGCTTTTGAGCATCTTCTGTTTCTTGAAGATCCCTGTACTCAAAATCTATTTTCCGGTCTGACACAATAACCTGTCTCGGCTCTTCTGCGATGTCGTATTCAAACGATGCTCTTAATATCTCATGTCTCTTGACAAGCTCATGAAAGCTTTCTTCTAACATGTCTTCATTTACATTGCCTTTTAATCCGATGACAATTTGCTGGAAATAGGCGCTTGATGTCTGATCTTCCAAGGCGTGGAACAGCATTCCCTTTTGCATATTGGCCAGCGGATAGATCTTTTCAATTTTGAAAGACCCGTACTTGTCCTCAATCGCCTTCAGTTCTTCAAGGCTCAAAGAGGCATCACCGTAATCGGAAGGCGTCAGCTCTATACTGTCTTTTCCGGCGCAATGTTCAACGATCTTCTCTAAATGTTTCCTATATGTTTGATTGAAATGATGGATTGTGCTTTGTTGATATTGTGCTTGATTGAATGTCGTATAGATCGTCAATTCGCCGTTTAAAACGATCGAATTCATTTCAATGGCTGAGTGCCGCAGGATTTTCCCTCCGACGCTTTCACCGGCGGAAAACGGCGATTCAGTAAATTCCCTTCTATTAATATCCTTGCTCATTTCGCCAAAGTAATTAAAAGAAATCGGCGCCTCGGCTTCATATAAGGCGTTTGGTTCATCGGAAAGATATCGTAATACCCCGTAGCCTATTCCTTTATTCGGTATTTTCCTCAAAGTTTCTTTGACCATTTTGATATTTTGGGAGATGTCCGTCTCTTCTCCCAAATCGATGAAAACCGGATAAACCGTCGTAAACCAGCCGACCGTCCGGCTGATGTCAACGCCGTCCAGGACGCTTTCTCTGCCGTGGCCTTCCATCATGACTTTCAGTTTATTTTCGCCGGTCGTTTCTCTGACTCCGGCTATTAATGCCGTCAATAAAATGTCGTTGATTTCCGTGTTGTAGGCTCTGTTTGTTTTTCTTAGAAGAGCCGAAGTCGTCTCTTTGTCGAGTGTGATGCTTAATGTCGTGCTGTTTTCATACGTATTTTTTTCCGTTTTTTGATTTCCGGGAATACATGGAGCCTCGGCTTTTGCTGCCTTCTGCCAATACTCCCGTTCCTTTGACAGCCTGCGGCTTGCGGCATAACGCTTCAATTGTGCAGCAAACGCTTGATAGGAATCCGTTTTGTATCCGATGTCGAGCGGTTCACCTTTTATTGCTTGCGCGTACAATGTTTCGAAATCCTCGAGTATGATTCTCCACGATACCCCGTCAACGACAAGGTGGTGGATGACAATCAAAAGGTGATCGCCTTCTTCTGTTTGGAAAATGCCGAGGTTCACCAGCTTCCCGTCCTTGATGGAGGATTGCTTTTGAATACCGGTCGCCAGTTCATGAACCCTTTCCGCTGTATTCTCTGTACCTTTCAGATTGTGAACGTATAAACCGAAAAGATTTTCCCGATAGTCTCTGTTATATTGAATGATCTCCCCGCCATGTTCTTCATAGATCATCCTTAGGGCATCGTGATGCTCCATTATTTTATGAAAGGCTTCTCTTACGCTTTTTACATCAAAGCCGCCCTTTCTAAAGATCATAAATGACTGGTTGAAGTGATCGGCTTCCTCTTTGTTTTTTGCAAAATACCGTTTTTGGATTGGAAGCAATTCCGTTTTGCCTGTAACGTTTTCGTTATGTTTATGCTCTCTCGCAATTTTCGTTATCGATTGGCTCAGGTCTTTTATTTTAGGATTTGCAAACAAATCCTTGATCTCAAGCTTCAAGTTCAGCCTTGAGAGCTTTGAAACGATCTGCAGCGCCTTTATTGAATCGCCGCCTGAGGCGAAGAAATGGTGGTTGATCCCGATATCGCCTGCACCGAGAACCTCCCTCCAAATTTGCACCAGCTTGTGTTCGGTTTCATTTCGGGGCGGCTCATACTCCGTTCCTGTGCTTGCATTGCCGTCATGTTCCGGGAGCGCCTTTCTGTCTATTTTGCCGCTTGATGTCCGAGGAAGATGATCAAGCTTGACAAAATATGACGGGATCATATAATCAGGAACCTCCTTTTCAAGGAATTGACGCATCGCCGCAATGGTCAATCCTTTTTGAGATGCAAAATAGGCGCATAAGTAGCTGTTTTGATTGTGATCTTTTCTGGCAATCACCGCTGCTTCTTTTACTGCCTTGTGTCTTAGCAAACGGCTTTCCACTTCACCGAGCTCTATTCTGTAGCCGCGAATTTTCACCTGATGGTCGGCCCTTCCTAAAAACTCAATATTGCCGTCCTGATGCCATATTGCCAAATCTCCGGTTTTATACATTTTTTTGCCCGGCTCAAACGGATGATCGACAAATTTTTCCGCCGTCAGTTCTGGTTTGTTTACGTATCCTCTGGCTACGCCTTCTCCGGAGATGCACAATTCTCCGGCGATTCCGATCGGCTGAGGGTTGTGATTCTTATCGAGAATATATATTTTCGTATTTAAAAGCGGTGTGCCGATCGGGACCGGTTTCGGCGCCGTTTTTCCGAATTCAATTCGGTATGAAGCGGCATCAACGCAACATTCTGTCGGTCCGTATACGTTTGTAATATTGCATTTCAGATTAGGAATCGTTTCATATAAACCATTGATCAGCTCCGGTGTTAGCGAATCTCCGCCTACGATCAATTCGAGAATGTCCAAATCCCGTTCCATCTTGTCCGCATGCGACAACATGTTTACATGGGCGGGTGTCATATCAGATACATGGATTCTGTTTTTCTCGTAAAATTCGATTAACCTCACGGCGTCAAAGCCCGTTTCTCTCGGTACGATGTAGAGAGTATGCCCAAGCAGGAGCGATGCAAAAATTTGTTTGACGGAGGCATCAAATATATATGGCGCGACCAACGCTATATTTAGGCGTGAATGATGACGGCGGTAAATCCTTTCATTCAGCCCCTGCACCAAATTATTGACGCTGTGATGCTCGATCATGACGCCTTTCGGCTGTCCTGTAGAGCCGGATGTATAAATGACATATGCTCCGTGTTGCGGCTTGGCAAGGTGCTTCAAGCCCGGTACAGATTCTTTTTGATTCAATTGATCAAGCCTGATGATGTCTCCATTAAAATCTTCACCCGGATGAGCATTGCCGGCCACGCACACCGTCTTGACGCGGCTGTCTTGCAACATATAGCTCTTTCTTTCCTCCGGGTACTCCGGATCGATTGGCAGATAGGCTCCTCCTGCTTTCAAAATGCCCATGATGCCGATCACCATTTCGATTGACCGTTCTGTGATAATACCCGTCACAACGTCCGGGCCTACTCCCTTTTCACGCAAAATGGAGGCGAGATGATCAGCTCTTTCCTTTAGTTCCCTGAAAGTAATCTTGTCGTCCCCAAAGACTGCCGCCGGATGATCAGGAGTCCTTTCCGCCTGCTCTTCAAACAGTTCCGGTATCGTTTTCTCTTTGCAGAACTCCCCGTCTGTACGGTTAAATTCATAGAGAATTTTGTGTTTTTCAGCCTCTCCCATTACATCCATTTTATTTAATTCAATATCCGGGTTTTCTGCCGCCGCCTTCAGTAAATGGATAAGGTGTTTTGCCAATCTTTCTATTCTTTCTTTTTTGAACAAAGCCGTGCAATATTCGACTTCCAATGTTAATCCGTCTCTTGATTCGCTTGCGTTTACCGTTATATCGAACTTAGAAATGCCGCGCTCGATCTCAAGCATCTCGCTTCTTAGCCCGTCTGCCGCGAACGGCTTCATTCCTGCCGTATGATACACAAGCATCGTATCAAACAGCGGATTTCGCGACATATCCCTTTCGATATTTACCTTTTCAACCAGCTCTTCAAATTGATAATCCTGGTTTTCATAAGCCGAGAGCGTGTTTTCTTTTACTTCGTTTAAGTATTCTCTGAAAGTCTTTTTGCCTTCAGGATGATTTCTTATCGCCAGGGTATTCACGAACATTCCGATAAGATGGTTAAGATCCCCGTGTTTTCGTCCGGCAATCGGCGTACCGACGATGACGTCTTCTTGACCGGTATATTTTGAAAGCAGCGTTGTATACCCCGCCAAAAGAATCATGTACATCGTAACCCCGTTTTCTTTTGCCATGTGCTGAAGCTTGCCGAACGTTTCTTTTTCGATTGTCAGCGTTACGGTGTCTCCTTCAGTACTTTGGGTCAGCGGCCTTTCATAATCTGTCGGCATTTGAAGTACCGGTATGTCGCCTTTAAATATATTCAGCCAGTACACTTCCTGTTTTTTCAGTTCATGGTGCTGAACGAATTCTTTTTCCCATTCAGAGTAGTCTTTATACTGGATATTTAATGGCGGCAGGTCTTTTCCTTCATACAATGCAGACAGTTCTTTCATAAAGATATCCATTGACACGCCGTCTGAAATGATATGGTGCATATCGAACATCATCAGATGCCGATTTTCATTCATTTTGATGACTTCTGCCCTGAAAAGCGGCGCTTCGTCCAAACGAAACGGCCTGATAAAACGGCTTATTTTTTCTTTGACGCTTTCTGTAACGTTAACGCTGTATGCCGTATGGAAATCGATCTCTTTTTCGATTTTTTGCACAGGTTCGCCGTCGGCCATGACAAAGGAAGTTCTAAACGCTTCGTGTCTTTTCACTATTTTTTGCAAAGCACTCTCGAATCGACGGACATCAAAATCGCCTTCAATTGTCATGGCAAAAGGCATGTTGTAGGCGACGCTGCTGCCTTCGATTTGATTGAGGATATACAGCCTTTTTTGCGCCGAAGAGAGACGGTAGTAAGCTTTGTCTTCCGCTTTCGCGATCGATGGATAAGCACTTTCTTTTGCCGAATCGATATATTCTCTAAGCCCTTTAATCGTCGGGGTTTCGAACATTTGTCTTAACGGCACCTTCACCTTCAGTTCTTGATGAATGTTTGCCAATAATGCGGCTGCCTTGAGGGAATGTCCGCCGGCTTCGAAGAAATTCCGGCTGATCCCGATATGTTCGATTCCTAAAGCTTCTCCCCAAATCGAGGCGAGTTTTTCTTCGGTTTTATCCCTTGGCGCTTCGTAGCCTTCATCCAATCCGCCCCTTCGTTCAGGAGCAGGAAGTCTGTTCTTATCCAATTTTCCATTTACGGTAAGCGGAAGCTGTTCAAGCTTGATAAAGTGCGCAGGAATCATATAATCCGGAAGGTCTTTCTTTAAAAAGCGCCTCATTTCTTCCGATGTGATTTCATTTTTGGCTGTTACTACATATGCGCAAAGGTAACTGTCATGACCTCCGTCCTCCCTAGCAATGACAGCTGCTTCATCAATATCTTCATACTTGAGCAGCCGGTTTTCGATCTCGCCGGGTTCAATCCGGTAGCCGCGTATTTTTATCTGCTGGTCAACCCGCCCTAAAAACTGGATGTTTCCATCAGGCAATATTTTGGCAAGATCCCCTGTGCGGTACATTCTTTCTTCAGGGGCAAACGGATTCGGTACGAATTTTTCCGCGGTCAGTTCCGGTCTGTGCAAGTATCCGCGTGCCAATCCTTCTCCGGCCAAGCAAAGCTCGCCGGCAGATCCAAGCGGGGAAAGCTGATTGTCCTGATTCAGGATATACGCTTTGACATTACTGATCGGTTTGCCAATCGGAATATTTTGATACGGCTTGTCTATTGTAAAGCTTGTAGAGACGACGGTATTTTCTGTCGGTCCATAATTGTTTACGATTTGATAGTTCTTTTCTTTAAAAACGTTTAATTTGTCTCCGCCCGTCAACAGCGTTCTTAACGAATGATTATCAAGCGCCGTAAATTGTTCGCAGACTTGAGTTGGCAAAAAGCAAATCGAAATATCGTGTTCATTAAAATATTCATTTAATTGTTGAACATCCAATCTTGTTTCCTGATTCAAGACGTGGACCGATGCTCCCGCCGTGATATAAGGGAAGAGCTCCCACACAAAGGCATCGAAGCTGATGCTTGCATAAATCGAGCTTTTATCGTTTTGAGCGATGTTATAGCATGTTTGATGCCAGCTGCAGAGATTCATGACGGAACGATGTTCGATCATGACTCCTTTTGGCTTCCCGGTTGATCCTGAAGTGTAGATCACATAAGCCAGATCCCCGCTTTTGTTTACATTGGCAATGTCAGCCGGGTCCTGCTCATCAATCATTTGATCCTGAATGTCAATGAACTCGATCGTTTCTGTCTCAAGCTCTTTGCCAGACGGATCATCAGTAAGAATCACGTTGACCTTGCTGTCATCAATCATGTATTTGATCCGGTCAATCGGATATTCGGGATCAATCGGCAAATAGGCCCCGCCGGACTTCAAGATTCCCATAATCGCAACGATCATTTCGGCCGAACGCTCCATCATGATCCCGACGAGCGAATCAGGCTGCACTCCTTTTTCCCTTAACAGACGCGCCAATCGATTTGCTTTTTCATTTAGCTGGCGGTATGTCAGCCGGTGATTTTCAAAAACCACTGCGGTCTGATCAGGCGTCCGTTTCACCTGCTCTTCAAAGAGCCGGTGGATGGTTTCCCCTTTTGGATAATCGGCCTGTGTATTGTTAAACTCCTGTAGGAGACATTGCTTTTCTTGACGTGAGATCATCTCTATTTGGTTCAGCGCTACATCAGGATTTGCCGTAATTTCTTTTAAAATCCCGATGTAATTTTCAGCTATCCTTGAGATCGTTTCTTCCTTGAATAAGTTCGTGGAATATTCAATATTCAAAATGATCTCTTGTTCAAAATCCAAAATGTTAAACGTCATATCAAATTTTGCATTGTCTAATTCAAAAATGATCGGACTGAGTTTTACACCGCCTTTTTGTTTCGTAAACATCCTGGCATCTTCCAGCACAAACATCGTGTCAAATAAAGGATTTCGGTTAGATTCCCTTTTGACTTCGAGCTTGCGGATTAAATCGTCGAACTGATACTCAGAATGTTCAAAGGCCGTAATCGTATGTTCCTTCGTCTGATTCAAAAATTCCGTAAAGCGTTTTGACGTGTCGATCTTGTTGCGCAAAGCGAGCGTATTGACAAAAACGCCGAAGACGTCTTGAAGATCTTGGTGCAATCTGCCAGCGGCAGCCGTTCCTACCACAATGTCCGTCTGACTTGTATATTTATTTAGAAGCACATAATATGCGCTTAACATCACCATATAGAGGGTAGTTCCCTTGTGTTTTGCCAATTCCCTTATCTGTTCAGACAGCTTTTGATCGATATGCAAATATACGTTGCTTCCTTCAAAAGCGTCGATATTCCGCCGTTTAAAATCATACGGAAAATCCAGCTTCGGCGGTAAGTCGCGATAAACATCAAGCCAGTATTCCTCTTGTTTTTTCATCGCGGCTGATTGATGAAATGTATGATGCCATTCTGCATAATCTTTATATTGGACGCCTGGTTCCGGCAGCGGCTCGCCGGCGTAAAGCTCCAATATTTCGTTCATTAGTATGCCTTGGGATGCGCCGTCAGCAACAATGTGGTGAAAATTAATGACCAGTATATGCTTGTCATCGTCGATTGTAATCAGCTTCGCCCTCATCAGAGGCGGCCTGCTAAGATCAAACGGCTTTGTCGATTCTTTGCAGTAAGCGCTTGTTACTTTCATTAAAGCATTTGCATCGGAAATGGCAGTGCCCACGCGTTCGCATTCCATCTTAAATTCGACATGATGATAAACTTTCTGAATCAGTTCATTGTTTTGGATTTCAAATCCGGTCCGCAAAATCTCATGTCTTTGCAAAAATGTGTGGAATGCTTGTTCAAGCTGAACCGGGTTGATCCGTCCTTCGACGAGAAGCGCCATCGGAATATGGTAGGCTCCCCTTTCATTCTCCATCATGGAAAGCATGTACATCCTTTTTTGTGTAGGAGATGCCGCATAATATTGTTTTTCTAAAGCCTTCTTGATAGGGTTTTCAACATGATTGTCTTCCCTCGTTTTCAAATATTGATCCAATGCGATGATCGTGTCATTTTTAAAGATTTCGCCTATCGGCATCTCAACATTCATTCGTTTATTGATTTCCGCAATGATGGATATGGCCTTCAGCGAATCCCCGCCCAGCTCATAATAGCTGACGTCTAGATTGATGCGGTTCAAGCCGAATATATCTTTCCATATCTTAAGGAGCATGGCCTGTGTTTCATTTTCCGGCTGCATCAATCCGTCTGCTGCGCCTTCATCTATCGTTTGCTGCTCTGCCAATTCTTGCAAAATCCGTTTATCGATTTTTCCGTTTACGGTTAACGGAATTTCGTCTATTTTTACGAACTTCGCCGGTATCATATAGTCAGGCAGCGTTTTTTGCAAAAATGCCTTTAGTCCTTTTTGGCTGACCTCTTTTTTTGCTACGACGAAAGCATATAAGTTTTTCACGCCGTCCCGGTTTGTATAGTCGATAACGGTGGTTTTGCTGATATCTTCATGCTTCAGAAGTGTATTTTCAATTTCCCCCAGTTCCACCCTGTATCCTCTGATCTTTACCTGGCTGTCTTTTCTTCCGAGGAATTCTACATAGCCGTCTTCTTTTAATACGCCGTGGTCGCCCGTTTTATAGATGTAGCCCAATTCCTGATGCCATAGAAATGATTTGTCCGTTTTTTCTTTATCATTAATATATCCCTCTGCCACCCCGGCTCCGCCTATGTACAGCTCTCCTTGTACACCGACAGGGCATAGCTGTTTATGCTGATTTAATACGTATATTTTTTGATTGGCTAAAGGCTTTCCATAAGGGATGCTTTTCCAGTCTTCTTTGATTTCATGAATGGGATAGTATATGGACCAGATGGATCCTTCTGTTGCCCCTCCTAAACTAATGACTTCTGTATTTTTATAAATTTTCTTTATTTTCCCGGGAAGCTGAAGCGGGATCCAGTCTCCGCTGAGCAGCACGAGTCTTAGATGATGGTTGCGTTCATCTTCACGATATAGATCAGCCGTCATTCCCATAATCGCCGGAACCGAGTTCCAAATCGTGATCTCCTCTTGTTCCACAGTCTCTTTCAAGCGGAAGACATCCCTCTGATCGTCAATGATGACAAGAGCAGCTCCGCTGGATAATGCGCCAAAAACATCGTAAACAGACAAATCGAAACATAATGAGGAAATGCCCATGATTTTATCTTTTTCTGTGACGCCGAATTTTTCATTGATATCGATAATGGTATTCGCTGCGGCTCCATGAGTGATCTGAACGCCTTTTGGCTTGCCTGTGCTCCCGGAGGTAAATATGACATATGCCACATCTTCCAGATCGACTTTCACTTCGACTGATTCCTTAGAGTATGATTGAACATCTTCGTGTTGATGCATGTCAGGATTGATAAAGAATTTGCATTTGCTTTTTAATTTAATATACTCTTTTCTTTCTTCCGGATAATCCGGATCAAGCGGAATGTATGCCGCACCTGCCTTTAATACGGCAAACAGATTGACGATCGTGCCTATGCTTCTTTTGCCGATAACCCCTATATAATCGCCTTTGCCTACGCCTTTTTCCAGCAGGTACCTGGCGACTTGATTTGATTTTTCGTCTAATTCCTGATATGTCATCAACTCATCATGATGCTTCAACGCAACGCGGCCAGGCCCTTGTTTAACCTGATCGGTAAACAGCTCGTGCAGCGTTCGCGCATTGAAAAGTTGATCTGTATCATTGTATTCCCGTATCAAGCGGAGGCTCTTTTCATCGATTTGGATATTTGATACTTCCCCATCGGATACGACTTGATCGATGACGTCTATATACTGGTTAAACATCGATTCAATCACGTCATGTTCAAAAATCTGCTCAACATAGTCCCAGGTGATGTACAAACCGCCGTTGATTTCATACACCTGGTTGTCAATATATACTTGAGATGTTCTTGTGCTAAAGAAATGTACTTTATCAAAATCCACCAATTGATCAAAGGAGTCTTCAGGGTTTTCGCTCAGTACGCTTGTGAACACGATCGGCATGACAGCCTTTTTATTCATGGCATTTTTTCTGGCGATGTGTCTGATCACATCAACGCCGTCATAATGTCTGTGTTCGAGAGCTTCCAGGAGCGTATCCTGAACTTTTAAAGCAAAGTTCCAAAAAGACTTCATGGCCCCTTCTGCATTAATGTCCAGCAGCATTAAGGTCGTAAAATCCCCGATCATTTTTTTCACGTCAGGATGAAACGGGATTCTGTTAAATACGGTTAAGTTAATGGCAAAATGGTTCTGATGGCTCCAGTATGCCAGTATATAAGCGTAAGCTGCACAAAGGACCGATGTCGGCGTAAGATTTTTATTTCTTGCTTTCTTCTTTAATTGATTCCATGTATGCTCATTTAAAAACGTTGAAAATTTCTTGAATGTAGGCTTCGTCACATTAGCAGGATCATATTTTAAAGGCAGTTCAGGCGCGCTAGGAAAATGCTCAAGTTTATCCATCCAATATTTTTCGTCCTTTTTATATCTGCTCGTCTGTTTAAACTCAATCGTTGCCAACACATAATCTCTGAAGGTGTATTCTAAAGAAGGGATCTGAAGGCTTGGGTTTTCATAAAATTGTTTAAACTCTCTGATTAATATTTTCATGCTGCTATCATCGCAAATGAGCGGATCTGCATTAAGGAAAAAATATTTTTTCCCTTCCGGCAATATAAACGTTTTGATTTCAAACAAAGGCCATGTGCTTGGATCGATTATTTTTGACGTCATTTCCGCTCGCTGCTGCAAAATTCTTTCCTTTGTTTCTTCTATTGTTAAATGACGTAAATCCAAGGTTTCTATCGCATAGTATTGTTCTCCTTCAAGAATTTTCTGTGTTCCATTTTCAAATACGATTGTGCGTAGAATCGGATGCCTGTTAATCAATTTTTGCAATGCCGCTTGAAAACGGTTCAAGTCGACATCAGCTTCAAATTCAACTGTCAGGTTGGTTGCCACTCCGCCGATTTCAAACGTTTCATCCCTTCCGACCAAATATGCCAATTGAATCCCTGTGAGAGGAAAGCTTTCATGCATATTTTCCGGATCGGCCGTTCTGTCTATACCGTTGTCAGTACCGGACTCTTCTTGATTCGCTTCAATAAAAGCGCTCAATTCCTTTATGGTACCCAGCTTAAATAATTGATGCAGCGGTACTTCCACGTGCAGTTCCTCTTTTATTTTTGCGATGAGCTCCATTGCATTTAATGAATGTCCGCCCATCACTGTAAAAGGATCGTTTATTCCCGGTTTATCCATATGTAATATATCTCGCCACATGAACGCCAGCTTTTCTTCCGTTTCATTCCTCGGCGCTTCATACTCCGTTTCTGATGCGGCTGTTTTGTCGGGCTCAGGCAATGCTTTTCTGTCCACTTTTCCGTTTTTGGTCAGAGGAAGCTTGTCCAGTTTGACAAAATAGGCGGGGATCATGTATTCCGGCAGTTTGCTTCTCAACCATTCCCTCAGCTCGCCGATCGCGATCTCGCGCTTTGCCGTGATATAGGCGCAAATGTACGGGCGGCTCTCCCCGTCTTCCCTGACGGTGACGATCGTGTCACTGATGGCGTCATGCTTCTGAAGCTGGCTTTCGATTTCGCCGAGTTCGATCCGGAAGCCCCGGATTTTCACCTGATGGTCGATCCGGCCGATAAATTCGATGTTTCCGTCAGGCAGCCATTTCGCCAGGTCTCCCGTTTTATACAGACGCTCACCCGGGATAAACGGATGCGGGATAAACTTTTCCGCTGTCAGCTCTTCGCGGTTTAAATACCCTTTGCTTAACCCGTCTCCTGATATGCAAAGCTCGCCCGGAACGCCGATCGGCAGGAGACGGCCGTGTTCGTCCATGATCAGTGCCGTCGTATTCGCAAGCGGGCTGCCGATCGGAATCGTATCGGCTTCTTCATCAATTTCGTTAATGGCATAATATGTTGCGTACACCGTGCTTTCCGTCGGGCCGTACACGTGAATCAGCCTGTCTTTTCCGACGCGGTCGAGCACTTTTTTGGCGTGCGGAATCGAGACCCGCTCCCCGCCGAACAATATTTTCCGCAGATTGGCCAGACAGTCGAGATGAATGTCTGCAAGCATATTGAACAGCGCCGTCGTAATGAACATCACGCTGACTTTTTCTTCTTTGATAACGCTTCCGAGTCTATCGATGTTTAATACCGTTTCTTTTTCAATCAAGACGAGTGTTGCGCCGTTTAATAGAGCGCCGAAAATGTCGAACACCGATCCGTCAAACGAGTAGTTCGACAATTGAAGAATGACGTCGTCGTGCCGAATGTCAATGTAATTGGTGTTCCGTACGACGCGGACGGCGCTGTAGTGCGGAGTCACCACGCCTTTCGGCATTCCCGTTGACCCTGAAGTGTATATGATATAGGCGGCGTCACCGGAACGATTTTCAAGGCCCAGATTCTCTTTGCCAAAGCCGCTGAACGCATCCCCGTCCAAACGAATCACTTCTGCCTCACAGTCTATTCCGCAAGCGGCACCGCTGTTTGTCAGGAGGACGCCCGCCTTGGCGTCTTTCAGCATATAGGCGATTCGGTCTTTCGGCGTTTCGGGATCAATCGGCAAATACGCCGCCCCCGCCTTTAAAATTCCCATGATGCCGATGATCATCTCAATGGAGCGCTCCGCGAGGATCGCCGCAACAGAGCCTGCGCCAACGCCTTTTTCCCTGAGCAGTCTCGCTGTCTGGTTCGCTTTTTCATTCAGCTCCTTGTACGTCAGGCTTCGGCTGCCGAACACGGCGGCCCTGTGATCAGGGTTTTTCTCCGCCTGTTCCTCAAACAGCTGATGGAGGGTCTTGTCTTTTGGGTAATCGGTTTTCGTTTTATTAAAATGATGTACGATTAACTCTTTTTCATTCTCTGTAACTTTGCTGAATACCCCATTTTTCAATGATTGTTTAGCAACCATACATTATTCTCCTTTTTGATATTTTTTCTAATATTGGTCCGTAGTTGCCCTTTTGCTGATTTTTTATTGAACCTCCGTCTTGTGAAAACAGATTATCAAAAAAAATCATTATTTTCCATGGGAATATTGTTTAATAATGGTTAATTTTTTATTAATTGGTTATCCGGTATTTTACATATAGGAAAAATATATTTATCAGTTGGGATTGAAAAATGATGGTTAAAAAGAACTAAATCCATAATCTGCTGAAAGGTATATATCCTTAAGATGTGAATCGTATTTAAAAAGTAGCTATGGTTAGTGACGCAGACGAGATGCTCAGCATAATCGTTTAAAAAGAAAAGTTCCCTTCATATATTAGACCCGGAAGTTTTAAAGAGCATGGGTTTGCAGGTTAACTACACCTAATGCATGGTCATTTTGTCGGTTCATTTTTATAAATATAGCTTTCTGCCATTTTGAAATCTCTTTTTAATACAGTTCAATCAAACCCTTCATCGTTTACCGGCTCTTCCGGCGCGTTCCACGAGTTCACTGTTTTTTTCTTCAACACGCCGTTTTCCAAAGGTATCCGGCTTGTTCAGACGCCGAAAGAATTGCCATTCTGTTCCTGAAAACAGGCATCACATCGTCCTTTATCATGCCGCTGACTTGCTCAGAAATGTCTTGAACCGCTTCCTCCGGACAATGGCCTGTTGCTGCTCATCTGTACCCATTGGCTTCCGTCCCGGCGGCATATGGCGTACGATTCGCTCTATTTCACATCAATCTGTCTATCAATCAATGGTTGCATCAGCGCCCTGATGAATCTGCATAAACTTCGGAAGAATGATCATGTAAAATAGGGCGACGGCAATGAGGCTGCCTCCGACGAGCCAATAAAGGCTTTCAAGCGCGATAAAAGCGGGATAAAGCCACGCGATGAAAAGAAGTGTCAGCGACTGTGAAAGCATCATGATCGGGTTAATCCAGCCCTGTACTCTCCCCATCATTTTCGGGTTAACGATACTCGGTATCCATCCGCCAATTGCGACATTGATACTAGGAAGCGAAAGGGCTATAAAGCCGGAGGCGATCATATACAGCCAAATCTCTCCGGCCAAGGAGGCAAAAATCGTGGCGCTGCCGGAAACAATCAGCGCCAACATCAACAAATGGTGAAGCTTCAGTTTTTGAGAAAGAATAGCGGCGGTTATGCTGCCGAGCAAAAAACCTGCACCGAAAACGATGCCGAGCAAAATCGACATTTCCTCATAGTTTCGCGGGGCAAGCTTATATTTTAAGATAAACACCTGCATGACTGAAAGGCCTCCGTTTACGACCCCGAAAAGGCTGAACCCGGAAACGAGGGCAAAGAGCAATTTATGGCCTACAATATAGCTGAAGCCGACCTTAAAATCTTTCCATACACCTCTGACATTTAAGTCTCTGATCGAATGCTTTCCGTTCGGCATGCGTACTTCCTTGGATATCCGGCAGGCTTGAATGAGCAGCCCGCTAATCACAAAGCTGGCGGTATCAACGAGAACAGCGCCTTCTACTCCAAGCGTCCAATAGCAAAAGACGCCAAGCCCGTTGCCGAACAGCATAAATAAACTGGCAACCATCTGATTCAGGCCGACGGCCACCGAATATTCATTTTCGGTTAGTATTCCTTGTATAAGGGAAGTTTGAGCAGGATTGAAAAAGCTCTTTACAGCGTTTCTGAAAAATAAGACAGCAAATATAAGCGGCATCCATTCAACATAGAGGGATAACAATAATAAAAATGACAATCCGGCACAGATCCAGTCGCAGCTCTTGGCGATTTTTTGCCGGTCAAACTTATCGGCGAAAACACCTACAAGAAAAAATACGGCCAAAGTCGGCAAAGACAGCATAAGCTCGGTAATTGTCGCATATGCCGGCTGCTGCGAAAAACGGTCAAGGAGGTAGAACAGGAGTGCAGTCAGCCCAATGATTCCTCCCATTTGCGAGGTGAAAGATGCCAAAAACAGCAGTGCATAATTTTTATTTTGAAAGATGGAAAACATTTTTTGCATAGAGGCCCCCTAATAGTATGTAAATTTTTTCAGACAGGCGGAACTGATTGTTATTTCAAAAAAAATTTCGTGCATCGATTTGCCGTTTCATTTCTACTTACCGAGGCTTTTCTTCTACTGTTTTAAACATACGGCATCCCCGCTTTCCATTTTCTTTCCCAAGCAAAATGAAAGCGGCGTTGTTGCATATCCCCTCCCCGATTTACAAAGTATTTAAAAAAATGAAAATAATTCTAGGTTTTTAGATTCGTTTCAATTCAACAATATCCTCTCTTAGATTTGATTTTTTACAAAATGCTATAAATTAAAAAGCTTCCGGCATGCATTCTGTCCTGCGTCAGGTGTTTCTCCTGACGCAGGACATGTGGGCATTCCGAAAGCTGATAGACTAGTCGGTAAAACCGTTATCAAGCACTTCAATTAAAGAAGACGTCATTTTGGCGTGATTTTTTGTGCGCTCTACCAATTTGATGACGTTTTGATAGGATTGCTGTGCACCGAGCACCAATAAAGGGACCCCGATGAAATCGATCTTCAGTCTCCTTGAGAACAAGCCCCCGAAGGTCATGGTCACCGGCACGGTAGGGGATGTGTTTGAAAAGATCACTTTCTCGTTTAGCGTCCCGTTTTTTTCAAACATCTTCAGAATTCCGAGCATTGCCGGAATAACGGCTTTTGATGACCCCCTGCCGATGGTGTATACTTTGCTGCCTTCTTCATCAAGGCCGTGAAAAACGAGTTTTCCCATTTCTTTTGGACTTAATTGATTAAAGGCATCGGTATTTAAAATTTCGTCTTTGGTCGGCTTTCTGCCGAACGGAAGTTTTTTAAGATGATAGGCGGCTGCGAGGGCTGATGAATGGGTGCCGCCGTAGCAATTATAAATATAGATCAACAACTTCACCTCTAACCTGACGTCTTTCTTTTAATGTGCGACAAACATTCCGTTCTTATTTATATCTTTCATTCAGCACCTCTTTTATGGCATCGACATATTTAGTAAACACTTTATTGTAGGATTTTGCCCTCGTCACCAGTCCGAATCGCGAAAAAAAAGCCTCCCGTTGAGGGGTGCTGATCTCCAATTGAATGCTCTTGCCTGTTTTGCACAGATTATTCAGATTATCCGGGTCCGTTCCTGAAAGACGGTGGCTTTGATCCACCAGTTCAGCAGAAAACCCTTGCTCAGACAGCACATCGACGATCGCTTGTCCGACTTCTGTGTCCGTTCCTCCCACAATCGTGTGCTTTTCGGTATCACTATACCCATGAATCGCTAACACATAGCTGTGCTCACTGATTTTTTCCAATGCTGTCGGTTCATCAAAATGACTGCTTGTAATGTGCAGATCCCAATTATTCGAGGGTTTAATTCCTTCGAACAAATACGTTGAATACTCTTCGCCGAAGGCGCGCACCAGTTCGCTGACTCCCCCTTCGATGCCGCCGCCGTGCGGAGATAAGACCAGAAGATCAGTGCCCATGTCCGTATATTCAATCCTGTAATCCTCGCCTTCCACTTCGTTCTCTGCCAACTCCGCAAAATTCGCGTACTTATCGCCTGAAGCCATGATCGGACATTGCCATAAGACTGCAATATACACTGCCGTGATCAACGATATGATACATCGTTTTTTCATCAACTGGTTCCCTTCTTCCTGTTCCTTCGCGTTAATATGCTGCCCATCATCCTCTTTATTTAATTGGTAAAAAATTACTTTTTCTATTCACTCATCTGCTATTTTATATAACAAGAACTATAGCGTGAAAGCGACCTTTACCTTATTTTTCACAGGGTTCCCTCACGTGTTTCCAGAGGCACGGAAACTCGCTTTGAATATTGTTTTTATAACGATCGCCTTACACTGCCCAAGTGCCTTCAGATCACGGGAAGGTAAAAGTATGAACAAGACCTTGAGGCCAAAATTTCCAAGAGGGACAAAGTCTCCCTGCTTTTATATGAATTTTTACGCCGTCGATTTTGTAAAAGCGGGAATAGCTGACCATACAAAAGAAGAATAGAAAGCGTTATCAAAAAAAAAGAACAGACTCGCTTTAAGCAAATCTATTCCTTTTCGTAAAAAACCGGTCTTCCTTATTTTTTATAAAAAGCACCGCGGCCTATTTTTTCGACAATGGCCGGACACAGCTGATAGAGCTTGCTGACTCCGCTCATCCAGACGGGCAGATTGATTTCGCGCTTGTTCGTCAGCATAATGGAGACGATTTTCTTTGCCACTTGATCAGGATCGAGCATCCATTTGCCGATGCTTTTGACGTAATCTCCCGTTTTATCGGCGGCATTGAAAAAATCGGTTTTGATCGGTCCGGGATTTACCGTTGTCACATTGACTCCTGTTTCGGCAAGCTCCATTCTCAGACTGTTGGAAAACCCGAGAACGGCATGCTTTGTGGCGGCATACAGGCTCGACTTCGGCGTTGAAATTTTGCCGGCTTGTGAAGCAATGTTGATAATGTGGCCGCTGTTTTGCGCGGTCATATGGGGCAGCGCCATTTTCGTGCAGGCGATCAGCCCGAAGACATTGACTTCAAACATCGATTTCATGTCTTCAAGAGACGCTTCAAGGGCAGACTCAAAAATTCCAAAACCTGCATTGTTGACAAGAACGTCGATCGGCCCGGCCGCTTTAAAAACCGATTCGATTTCCTCTGTCCGGCTGACATCCAATACAAAAGTGCGGCACGATGCCCCAAGATCGGAAATGATTTTTTCCCGCACCGTCTGAAGGCGTGCTTTACTGCGGGCAGCGAGAATCACCTGGGCCCCCTCTGCTGCCGAAAAATAAGCGATCCGTTCGCCGAGCCCTCCGGATGCACCTGTAATGAAAATATTTTTGCCTTTCAATCTGTCTGTCATTTTTCCACCTGCTTTATTGTATAGTAAACGATGCCGTCAGTTTCGCCGCTTGTAATGACTCCGCGCGTTTCCAAATCATCGAGTTGCCCGACAGTTTCAGACATTGTCAAAAACAGCTCTTTTTCGTATACGGCGGGAAACAGCTTCCTGCATATTTCAAATGCGGTGTGAGGGCTATCCGCTATCATGCGGTGCACCTCGCTTGCCCTGTTCCGCTGTTTTTCCAGGCGTCTTTTGATCAGCTCCCGTATGGCGGTTATGCTTTCGCCGTGACCCGGAAAGACAACCGAGAGCGGCAGATCAAGCAGCCGTTCAAGTGAAGCAAGATAATCGAGCAGCGGAGCAGGACGCTTTTCCCCTTTTTGCGGCATTTCCAATAAAGGATTTGAGGAAGACGGCTTTAAGAGTAAATCTCCGCCGAGCATCCTTCCGCTTTTTTCATGATAAAGCGCGATATGTGACGAAGCATGTCCAGGCGTCTCAAGCACCTTCCACCCTTCAAGTCCGTCGATCCGGCTGCCTTCTGTCACCGCCTTTGTCAATGAACGTTTGCATGACAGGCGATAAGACCGCTTTACCGTAAGACTTACCGATTCCATGTCGGCGGGGACGCCGAACCGTTTGAACAAATATGTAAAAAACGTTTGCTGTTTTTCGATAAAAACAGGGTCCTGGCTGATATACGGCTCATTGAACGGATGGCCGATAACGGCTGTATCTTTAGGAAATTCATCAAGCAATCCGGCATGGTCTGCATGATGGTGAGTCAGAACAACCTGGTCAATATCCTCCAGGGTCAGGTTCAATACAAGAAGCTTGCGTTTTAAAACAGCGGCTGCTTCCCTTGTTTTCGGACCGGCATCGATCAATGTCAGCGCTTCTCCTTTTAGCAAATAAACATTGACGTCTCCGACCGCAAACGGAGTCGGTATCGAAATGGGAATGATCTTTTCATCTTTCATTACGTTTTTCTCCTCATCCAGCAAAATAATGTTGATCATATTTTACCGTTTTCTCCGGTGCGTGTCATTTTTGCCAAAATGCCTGTTGACACAGGCTTGTTCTCCGTAGCATAATGAACAACAAATAAATGATCGATCATTTTAAATGATTAAAGACGCGATGAAGAGGAATAGTAAACAGGTAATGGCGAAAAGAGAGTGAAATTCCAGGCTGAAAAATTTCACAGCCCGCTTTCCTGTTGAACCTGCCCTCAGAGCGCTTAGGCAAACCTAACGTTTCCCTCGTTACGGGTCAAGAGCTGAGCATGCTGAATGCTAATGTAGGTGGTACCGCGAAACCTTTTCGTCCTATAAGATGACGGAAGGTTTTTTTGTTTTTCTAGAAGGAGGAATGATGAAATGAAACATATAGGCTTTATCGGAGCCGGTTCAATGGCGGAGGCGATGATCAAGGGACTTGTCAAAAGCGGTGAGGTTGAACCCGGACAAATTATCGCGACAAATCACTCCAACAGAGCCCGGCTCAAGGAGCTTCAAGAAGCATACGGGATTCGCACCGAACCTGATACGGAGAAGGTCGCGGAAGCGTCCGACACGATCGTTTTAGCGATAAAACCGAAAGATGCCCAAACCGTCATCACTGAAATCGGGCCTTATTTACAAAAGGAGAAGCTTGTGGTTTCGATACTTGCCGGCATTCCGATCGATACGATTCAACACTACGCCGGAGGGGAATTGCCTGTTGTCAGAGCGATGCCGAATACGTCCGCTTCGATCCAAAAATCGGCGACAGCCTTTGCGGCCGGGCGGCTCGTGACAGAAGCCCAGATTCGTGAAGTGACCGGCCTTTTTCAAACGATCGGCAGCGTCACGGCTGTTGAAGAATCCGCGCTTGATGCCGTGACAGCGGTGGCGGGCAGCGGCCCGGCATTTGTGTATCGGTTTGTCGAGGCGCTCCATGCATCAGCCCTTGAATTGGGTCTCGACGAATCAACGGCGAAACGGCTGATCACCGATATGATGTCGGGTGCTGCGAAAATGCTTGAAACCGGAAAGGATCCATCTTTGATGAGAAGGGAAATCACAAGCCCGAACGGCACGACCGAAGCCGGACTCCGCGTTCTCGATAAGCTTGAATTTGAAAAAACGGTAGCCGCCTGTGTCAAAGAAGCGGCAAAACGGTCCGCTGAGATCAGAGACGAATTTACTGCCAATGTATAAAAGCCGGAGGCCGATGTGATCTGCACCCTGTCAAGTAGACAGTGGAAATAACTAAAACACACTAGACGGCTTTAGCCCTGTATTCCACTGGGCTGAGGCCGTTTAGTTTTTCTTGTAGACGATCGTGGTTGTAAAAGTGGATATATTCATCAATTGCGCTTTGAAGTGCCTCAAATGTCTCGTACGAATTCCGTCTGTATTTCTCGCATTTTAATTTCCCCCAAAACGACTCAATGGGGCCGTTATCAATACAGCGGCCGACGCGGGACATACTCTGTGTCATATTTGCGTTTTCAATCATCCTTCTAAACTGGTGGGACGTGTATTGAAAACCTCTGTCGCTGTGAAGGAGAGGACGTGCGTTTGGGGCTGCCTCAAGCGCTTGGTTCAAGGTTTTAAACACAAGGGCGTTATTATTGGATTTCCCCAGCACATAAGACACGACCATTCCCTCATGAAGATCTAAAATGGCACTGAGGTACGCTTTCCGATGGCCGTATTTTAGCTCTGTCACATCAGTCACCCATTTTTGATTTGGTTTGTCCGCTTTAAACTCTCGATTCAGGATATTTTCGGACACATGTTGAGGCGTCGCTTTGCCGTAACGTTTTTTCTTCCGCCGAATGACACACTCCAGCTTGGCAATTTTCATCAGCCGATAGATGCGCTTATGATTGAGGCGCTCTTTAAAGCGGCGGTTCATGTTTAAGGTCATTCTGCGGTATCCGTAGATACCGCCAATTTGTTCGTGAAGTAGCGCCATTTTGGCGATAATCTTTTCATTCTGTTTTTCTCTCGCTGAAGGTACTCGGCTCCTCCATTTGTAATACCCCTGGCGCGAAACTTCGGCAATCTCACATAACATTTGGACAGAAAAGCCTTCTTTTCGATTCAGCTCTAAAATGGCGAGATATCGATCTTCGTACCGAACCTGACTTAGAACCGCCTCCTTTTGATCTCTTCCAACTTTTTTAAGAACGCATTCTCTGCGCGCAAACGCTCATTTTCCTGTTCCAGCCGTTTGTTTTCCCGTTGAATTTTTTCTTCAGGTGTCAGTTCTTCTTCGGTTTTGCGTTTCCCTCGGTTGTCTTTTAAGGCCTCTTCTCCGCCTTCTTGATACTTTTTCACCCATTGATACACCTGTTGGTAGGAGACTTGATGAATCTCCATTGATCTGGCGTAGTCCTTTCCATGAGCTAGACAATCCTTCGCAATCTCAATCCGTTCTTCCAATGAAACGTTCTTCCGTTTGGTCATCAAACGATTCCTTCCTCTCCCGCTGTCTTTTAACGTTTTATGACCATTATAAAGCTCAACCCACTTCATGAGTACGGATTTACTGGAAATCTTATATTTTCTCGAGATTTCTCTTTGAGAGTAGCGTCCGGATAAGAAGTCTTTCACGGCATTGTATTTTAATTCTGCGGGATAGAACTTATGGCGCTTTGAACGTTCCAAACTCTCCACACCCGCCATATCATGCGATGTTCTCCATTCACGAATTGTTTCGGCATGAATGTCATATTTTTCTGCGATCTCATTCACCGAATTATTCTCCTGATCACATTCTGATAGAATATTCAATTTTTCCTTTTTTGAAAACCATTTTCCAGCCATGAAAAAACTCCCCCAAGGCAAACAGATTTTTTTATTTCATCTGTCTACCTTTAGGGGAGCATATCAATGGTCGGTCCGGCTTTTTTGCCTTCCTGCGCTTTTTTATGCCAGCAATCTGCGAATCGCAAACTGGAGCAAATCCGGCAGCGTTCCGAATGAAAACGGAACATGAAGGCGCTCCGTCCACTTATGGGGATCTTTTCCGACAGGTCCGATATTGATAACAGGTACATAAAGCGTGTTTTCCGCACCGCTTGGAAGAAAATAGCCCTTGTCAAAAAGCGGCATGTTGGCTGTAAAAGCATCGACCGACTGCTTTTGCAGCTGAAGATAGCTTAAATCGGAGAGACCGGGAAAATACTGAATTTCTTCAAACTCGAGACCGTTCCGGCTGCCGGCATACTGTGCCACATCGCTGACCGTCTTCCGAATGAGCGGTTCGTCTTTTGAAGAGACGGCCGGATAAAAAGGAGGACTGTAAAACAGGACGATCACCGGTGCGTCTTCTTTGCAAAGCGAGGCCAGTTCAGACACGATTTTTGTTGAAAAATCACGGTCTTCCATCTCTCCCCTGTTTGCTAACGCAAAGTTGAGGATACGCTCCGCTTCCTCTTTTCCGGCTTTTTCTTTCGCCCTGTTCCACAGTTCCTCAAAGGTCAGGACACTGATGTTGCGCTCAATTGGCGTGAAGGCATCAAAACGCTGATAATCACGGGTTTTATATTCAATATTGATTTTAATGTTGACAGCCGCTTTTTTCGCGGTGTCCAGCAGCATGCTGTGCAGCTCTGCCGCAGATCTCTTCATCATCAGAACGTTAAACATCGAAACCGCGGCATGCGGAGTCTGCACGGAGTAGGCTTCCTTCAAATCCTTTTGCATCAGATTGACCGGCGGCGGCGTGACCTCTCCGTCAACCTCCTCGCAATAGCCGACATTCAATTCGAGGAGCCGGTTGATTTCCGACACCATGAGGTTCGCGTTCAAACCGGAAAACGGCTCGCCCACATGAGTCTCAATCCCTTTGCAGAAAAAGCCGGCAAGCGCTTTGCCGATGCTGCCCGAATATACGTACAGCTTCGAATCCCCGGGGTATTTTTCAAACATCGGTTCGCAATTTAAACAGGCTGTAAATTCGAGATCGAACTCCTTTTCCCACGCTTTTAAGGCCGGAACCGCTTCAATCATTCCCTGTGAATTGACTTCTTCATCAGGTACTGAGACCAAAAGAAGATTCCCGTCAAATTCGCCGTTCATCGCCCGTTCAAGCATCGAAAATTGAACCGCAAGGCCCGCTTTCATGTCCATGCTGCCCCTTCCGAACACCCATTCGCCGCTTTCCAAATCCTGTTTTGCCCGATCAGGCAGCAGCTCTTTTTTGGCAGCTAAGGAATCCATCAGTTCAAGCGGTCTGCACGCCAGTTGTTTAAATTCGCCGTAGTCTGCTGTATCTACGACATCAAAATGGCTGAGCAGCAGCACCGTCTTTTTTGCCGCGGGCTTTTGAACGAGCGCCATCACAACATAACGGCCGTCTTTCATCTCATGAAGCTTCACATGTTCGGGATGCTTTTGAAAATAGGAGCGGTCTTTTAGTAAATGGTACATATATTCAGCAAGCGCCACTTCCCCGCCCGTACCTGATATGCTTTCGTATTGAATGAAGGAAATCAGCAGCTGTTTCAATTCTTCCTCGGTCTGCCATGTCACAACGTAGCCCCCTTGATTATGTATTGTGCAACGCGATTTTACAAAAAAACGAATATAACTTCATTTTACTGAAGATTTTATATTTGAAAACAGCTTGAGCAGTTTATATGACGAGAATGGTCATAATTGGTATAATCGATTCGAAAACTTACGGGAGGCGAAAAAAATTGAGTAATCGAAAATTGTTTACACCCTGGAGCTTAAAAGGAGTTACACTAAAAAACCGCATTGTCATGTCACCGATGTGCATGTACTCCTCCCATGAAAAGGATGGAAAGGTTCAGCCTTTTCATATGACCCATTACGTATCCCGCGCTGTCGGACAAGTCGGGCTGATTATGGTCGAAGCAACGGCCGTCACGCCGCAGGGAAGAATTTCCGATCAGGATTTGGGAATTTGGGATGACGCACACGTCGAAGGCCTGGCGGCTTTAACGTCGCAAATTAAGCCTTACGGCAGCAAAACGGCCATTCAATTGGCGCATGCCGGAAGAAAAGCCGAAGTAGAAGGCACGATCTACGGCCCTTCAGCGGTTCCTTTTGACGAAAATTCACGGACGCCCGCCGAAATGACAAAAGAAGACATCAAAGAAACGGTACAGGCTTTCAAAAAAGGCGCTGAGCGGGCAAAAGCAGCCGGCTTTGACATCATCGAAATTCACGGTGCCCACGGCTATTTGATCAACGAATTTTTATCACCGCTTTCCAACCGCCGCGAAGATGAGTACGGCGGATCGCCGGAAAACCGCTACCGCCTGCTCCGCGAAGTGATCGACGCAGTAAAAGAAGTGTGGGACGGTCCTTTATTCGTGCGGGTTTCGGCTTCTGATTATACAGAAAACGGACTCGATGTCTCTGACTATGTCGTGTTTGCCAAATGGATGAAAGAGCAAGGCGTTGACTTGATTGACGTCAGCTCAGGTGCAGTCGTACCCGCTGACATCAAAGTCTTCCCTGGCTACCAAGTAAGCTTTGCCGATACGATCCGTGCTCAAGCCGATATCCAAACAGGTGCGGTCGGATTAATTACAAACGGCTTGCAGGCTGAGGAAATCCTTCAAAACGGAAGGGCCGATTTGATCTTTGTCGCAAGAGAGCTGCTGAGAGATCCATACTGGCCAAAAACGGCTGCAAAACAGCTGAATACAACAATCGAAGGCCCTGTTCAATACGATAGAGCCTGGTAAGTTTCAGAAATCCCCCTCATGTTCGGGGGTATTTCTTTTTTTTTCGAGAAACGTTCCCCCGTATTCATCCGTCTTCCCTAATAGAACACCATATATAGAGAGAGGATGACCTCCATGAGTTCAGATATTGCAGAAAGAACATATACGGTTGAAGGGTGTACGTTTTATACGAAACATAGACAAGGAAAGACAGACGCAACGATTATTTTTGAAGCCGGCTACGGTTTTTCTTCAGATACGTGGGAGCCGATTTTGCCCGATATAGACGAAGAGCTGGGCCTTTTTGTATACGACCGCGCCGGTCTCGGAAAAAGCGGGCCCGCCCGAGAAACAAGAACGGCTGACCAGATAGTGAAGGAATTAAAAGCGCTTCTTCAGGCAGCCGGTGTAAAACCGCCTTATGTCTTCGTCGCTCACTCGTTCGGCGCCGTCATTGCCAGGTTGTTTGCAAGCCGGTACAAAGGCGACATCATCGGCATGGTGCTGCTTGACCCCGCTTGTGAAGACCAGGAGCAAAATGTGCTCCCGCTTTTGCCGAAGGATGCGCAGGACGACTATTTCAGTCAGTTTTCACTCGAGGCTTCCCACGGAGAGTTTATCCAAAGCCTGAATATGCTGAAACAGGAGCAAAAACATTTAGGGGCAGTTCCTTTACTTGTGCTCTCCTCGGGAAAATGCTCGGAATCTTTCAAAAAAGCGCATCATGAATGGCTGAAGCTTCACGGCAGACTGCTTTCTTTATCACGTCAAAGCGGCTGGATTCAGGCCAAAAACAGCTCCCACCTGATCCACCATGATGAACCGCATATCGTCCAGCTTGCGATATATGATGTATGGTATGCCGCCCGAAAGCAGCACAGCTATGCATATCAAACCGCCAACTAAAGAAAAACCAGCAAGCCTTAACGGCCTGCTGGTTTATTTTGTTTCGCGGTGAATCGTGTATTTTTTCAGGCGCGGAGAATATTTTTTCAATTCAAGCCGGTCCGGATTCGTCCGTTTGTTCTTTGTTGTGATATAGTTTCGATCACCTGTTTCGGTGCAAGCAAGCGTGATTTTCACTCTCATATTGATCCTCCTTATAAATCGAAATAATTACGTTTTATTATACAGCATCTTTCATCCGTGTCAACAAAAAGCTTCCCGCGCCTCGTTGGACCGGGAAGCTTTTTGTTATCTCCGCTTCACTTCATATTCGTAAAAATCATAGGCTGCCGTGCTGTTCGGGAAGATTTCCTTCGCTTCGTTTATCAATTCATTCACGCTCTCGCCTTGATACCGTGCGCTGATATGGGTTAAAATCAGCTTCTCCGCCCCGGCTTCTTTCGCCGTTTCAGCAGCTTGTTCAGTCGTGCTGTGGTAATAATCGCCGGCAAGCTCCCGGTCGCCTCCTGCAAATGTCGCTTCATGAACGAGGACATCTGCATTTTCCGCCAGCACCTTCACGTTCTCGCATTTCCTCGTATCACCGGAAATGGCAATAATCCGCCCCTTTTTCGGAGGGCCGATAAAGTCGGAACCATTGACCGTACGGCCGTCTTCCAATGTCACCGTTTCCCCGTTTTTCAGCTTTTGATAAACAGGTCCGGGTGAAATTCCGATCTCTTTTAAAGCCTCTGCATCGAGCGCTCCCTGAACATCCTTCTCCTCCACCCTGTAGCCGAAAGCCGGAATTCCGTGAACAACGCGTTTAGCCATGACGATGAACTGGTCATCCTCGAATACCGTCCCCTCTTCGATCTCTTCAATGACTAAAGGATACGTCAAATGCGTTCCTGTTGCCTCAAGCGCGGTTTCGAGGAATGCTTTGATTCCTTTTGGCCCGTAGACGGTGAGACAGCTTTCCCCGCCTTGAAAAGAGCGGCTGCTGACGAGCCCTGGAAGGCCGTATACATGGTCTCCGTGCAGGTGGGTGATAAAGATTTTTTCGATTTTTCCGGGTTTAATCGATGTATGTAAAATTTGATGCTGTGTGGCTTCCCCGCAATCAAACAGCCAGACAGACCGCCTTTCTTCTAAAAGCTTGAGCGCAATGGACGTAACATTCCGCGTTTTCGCCGGAATGCCTGCTCCCGTTCCTAAAAATAATAATTCCAATGTCGTTCCTCCTGTAACTGATCAAACATGATATATGTACAAGCATACAGGAAGTCTGAAAAAAAAGAAATGGAGGCGTTTATGATATGGTGTAAGGAAAATTTCCCGGCTTTTCGAAAGCAAATGGTCTCAAATGTTTGCTTTAAGGAACTATTAGCTTTAAAATGAAGAAAATAAACTTATGCTTCGAGTAAAGTGAGGTACGTTTAGTTGAAAAAAGAACACATTGAACCAAAAGCTGTAATCGTTATATTTGGCGCAACAGGGGATTTGGCAAAACGAAAGCTTTACCCGTCTATTCACAGGCTTTACGAAAACGGCCAAATCGGCCGCGAATTCGCTGTCGTCGGGGTAGGCAGACGGCCTTGGACAAACGAGGACTTGCGGAGCACCGTCCAGCAATCGATTTCAAAATTTCCGTTAAATGAGAAGGATGTTGAGGAGTTTACGTCCCACTTTTACTATCATCCGTTCGATGTCACAAATCCAGGCTCATACAGAGAGCTGAACGGGCTGATCGAAAAGCTTGAGCATACATATGATATCCCGAATAACCGGATGTTTTATTTGGCGATGGCTCCCGAATTTTTCGGAACGATTGCCAAGTTTTTAAAATCGGAGGGCGTCACATCGACAAACGGCTGGTCCCGGCTCGTCATCGAGAAGCCGTTCGGCCATGATCTGCCGAGTGCAAAAGCGCTCAACCAGGAGATTCGAGAAGCCTTTTCAGAGGATCAAATCTATCGGATCGACCACTATTTAGGAAAGCAGATGGTCCAAAATATCGAGGTTATCCGGTTTGCCAACGCGATATTTGAACCGCTTTGGACAAACCGCTACATCTCCAACATTCAAATCACCTCAAGCGAGGAATTAGGCGTTGAAGACCGCGCAAGGTATTACGAAACGTCGGGCGCCCTTAGGGACATGGTTCAAAACCATATTCTGCAAATGGTCGCATTGCTTGCGATGGAGCCGCCGATCAAGCTGAACACCGAGGAGATCCGCAGTGAAAAGGTCAAGGTGCTCAGAGCGATGCGGCCGATTCAAAAAGACGAAGTCGACCAATATTTTGTCCGCGGTCAATACGACGCCGGCGTCATTGATGATCAGCCGGTTCCCGCCTATCGGGATGAGCAGAACGTTGCGGAAGATTCGAACACGGAAACATTCGTTGCCGGAAAACTTTTGATCGACAACTTCCGCTGGGCCGGAGTACCGTTTTATATCAGGACGGGCAAACGGATGAAGAAAAAATCGACACAGATCGTCGTCCAATTTAAAGACATTCCGATGAATCTGTATTACGGAAACGGCAATACGATGCATCCGAACCTTCTGGTGATTCACATCCAGCCTGATGAAGGGATCACCCTTCACCTAAACGCGAGAAAACTCGGCGGCGGCACATTTGCCCAACCGATCAAGCTGGACTATTGCCACAACTGCGGCGACGGCATCAACACGCCTGAAGCTTACGAAAAGCTGATTCTCGACTGCCTGCACGGTGACGCGACAAACTTTGCCCACTGGGATGAAGTGGCTCTTTCCTGGAGCTTTGTCGACGAGATTTCGCGATACTGGGAAGAGAACAAAACATTGTCACCGAACTATGAAGCGGGCTCAATGGGACCGAAAGCCGCTGACGACCTGCTCGCAAAAGACGGTTTTCATTGGTGGCCGATCTAATATTCATGAAAAACCAGCCTTCAAAGTTCGAAGGCTGGTTTTTTGCGGAATGGATGACCAATACTGCTACTTTCGAATATGGACGCTGGAAAACACAAATTTATCGTAACGGTGCCGCGCAAACGAATATTCGAACGGCTCCCCGGTATTTAAAAAAGCGACCTGTTCGACTTCAAGCACCGGGTCGTCACTGGCGCACTCCAAATACTTTCTGTCCAGCTCGTTCGATTTATCGGCCCTGATTTTCCGGTGGGAGCCGGCGATGGTCAGTTTCAGCGTTTCGGTAATATGCCGATAAACTGAGCCGTGCAGCACCTCTTCATTCAATTCCGAAATCAGGTTTGAAGGCATATACGTTTCCTCAATAACATACGGTTCGCCTTCCACTTTCCGCAGCCGGATGATATGGTATACCGGAACGCTTTTTTCGATGGATAATTGCTTTGCCACTTCATCTTCCGGAAATTCGACATCGAATTGAATGACGGTGCTTTCGATTTGTTTGTTGGCGAGAAGTTTTGTCAAGCCGAGGTTTTCGCGATCCGTCACACTGACGGGAAGGTCTTGAATGGACGATTTGATGATGAAGGTGCCGTGTCCCCGTTTGCGGTACAGCATGCCTTCTGACACGAGGATGTCGAGCGCTCTTTTCATCGTCATTCTGCTGCAGGAAAATTCTCTGGCAAGGGACAGCTCGTCAGGTATCGGCTGATCGTCCGGGTAATATCCTTCCCGGATTCTTTTCCTCATTTCATTTGAAATATATTCGTATTTTCTCATGTTTTAACCACCAGTACTAAGGATTCTGTTTGATATGAAGCGCCTTCTTTATCATTATATCGATTTCCTCAGGGAAATAAAAAGATGGCCGAAAAGACCATCTCCTTTATATTCGTTTTGCCTCCAAAACCCTTAGCAGCCGAATGCTAAAAACCGCCCATCTCTGTCATGCGTTTGAACCAGTATCCGCTTTTTTTAATCGTCCGTTCGCCGTTTTTGTCAAGGTTGACTGATACAAAGCCGTAGCGGTTTTTATAAGCGTTCGTCCATGACCAGTTGTCCATAAAGGTCCACAGGTGATATCCCTTTACATTTGAACCTTCCTGAATGGCCTGGTGAACCCATTTTAAGTGATCTTTTATAAATTCAATCCGGTAGTCATCATGAATCATTCCGTCTTCGCCGCGGAAGCGTTCCTCCCCTTCGACACCCATGCCGTTCTCCGAAACAAAGCATTCAATATTGCCGTAATTGTCTTTGAGATTCATCAAAATATCATATATGCCTTTTTCATAGATTTCCCATCCGCGGTGGCGGTTCATTTTTCTGCCCGGCATTTCATAATGGTCAAAGAAGCGCTCAGGCGTAAAAGGCGCGTTCGGATTTGGCAGATGTTCCTTCGCCTTCACCCGTCTCGGCTGATAATAGTTGATCCCGAGCAAATCAACCGTATTGGCTTTGATCAGCTCTAAATCGCCGGGCTTCACGTCGGGAAGGAAGCCATCCTCTTTTAATATATCAATTAAAAGTGAAGGAAACTCTCCTTTAACCGCAGGATCGAGAAATGATCGATTAAAGAAGGCGTCTGCTATTTCAGATGCTTTCACATCCTCGGGATGCCGGCTTCGCGGATAAGACGGCGTTACATTCAGGATGATGCCGATTTTTCCGTCTCCGCCGAGCCTGCGGTAAGCCTCAACCGCTTTGGCATTCGATAAAATCTCATGATAGGCGACCTGAACCGCTTTTTGAAAATCGATTTCGTTAGGATAATGAAAATCGTATAGATAGCCGCCTTCCACCGGAACAATCGGCTCATTATGCGTAAACCATGTCTTGACCCGGTCTCCGTACAGACGGAAGCAGGTTTCCGCATAGGAGACGAAATGGCTGACGACTTCCCGGTTTTCCCAGCCGCCGATGTCCTGAAGGGCGAGCGGCATGTCGAAATGGTAAAGGTTGACGAAAGGCTCGATCCCCGCCGCTGTCAGTTCATCGATTACGTTATGATAAAAGGAAGCGCCTTCCTGATTTAATTCGCCTTTTCCCTCGGGAAAAAGCCTTGACCAAGAAATCGAAAAACGGAACGAATGGTGTCCAAGCTCCTTCATCAGCTGGATGTCTTCTTTATACGTCTCATAAAAACGCGATGTCTCCTGAGGACCCACACCGTCAAAAAAGCGGTTCGGCTCTGCTTCGTACCAGTGATCCCAAATGTTCTTCCCTTTTCCTCCTTCATCCGCCGCCCCTTCAATTTGGGTGGCGGAGGCTGCCGATCCCCACCAAAAGCCTTTTGGAAAACGGTATTGGACCGGCTCTGTTTTTGCTTCTGTCTTTGACATGTGATCAATCTCCTTTTACAATCCTATCGTCTTGTTTTGATCGGGAACGTTGATTTCCTGTTCTTTCTTCAGATTCATGCGGTCGATGAATTTGAGGAACGGAAACCATATCGCAAAGACGACGGCTAAATTGACGATTTGCAGGATGCCGCCTGCAAGGGAATTGGTCGCCATCATGCCGCTGATAAAAATCGGGACCGTCCAAGGAATCGTAACGCCTGTAGGCGGAGGTACAAGGCCCGAGGCCATGGCAAAATACGTAATCAGCGTGACGACCATCGGTGATACGACCCACGGAATGATAATCAGCGGATTCATGACGATCGGCAGCCCGAAAATAATCGGCTCATTGACGTTGAATATCCCCGGAGCTGCTCCGAGCTTAGCCACCTGCTTCATCTGCTTGCTTCTCATAAAGAGCAAAATCGCGATGATGACGGCTAAAGTCATGCCGGTTCCGCCCATTCCGACGGTATACACTTCCATAAACTGCTTATTGATAATGTGCGGCACTTCCCCCGTCGCCGTATAACTATTCAAATTTTCCAATGAAAGCGTGTTCCAAATCGGGTCCATGACAGAGTTGATGATGATTTGGCCGTGCAGCCCGAAAAACCAAAGCAGCTGGGTAAAAAATATCGCGATCAAAGTCGGAATAATGCCGCTTCCCAGACCGACAAGCGGAGCCTGAACAAGATTGTAGATCAAATCGTGCATATTCGTGCTGAACGCCTGAGTGATCATGATATTGATAATTAAATAGACCGACAGCGTCATCACGGCCGGAATGAGCGCCGCGAATGATTTTGATACGGCTGGCGGAACGCCTGCAGGCATTTTGATCGTATAATTTTTTTGGACAAAAAATCTGAAAATCTTGGCTGATGTAAACGCGGTGATCATTCCGAGAAACATCCCTTTTGCGCCAAGCCTGTCGACCGGGATGACATTGGCAATCGTTTCTCCGCCTTCACTGTTTAACATAAACGGCGTCAAAACGAGGAAAGATGCCAATGCGACGACTCCCCCGAATACGGCCTCAACCTCATAGCTTTTCGACAGGTAGTAGCCGATGCCGAAGACGACGAAAACGGACATTATGTTAATCGTCGCACTCGGCGCGATGCTTAGGGCAGATTGAAACGCTTCAAGCGCAGATTTGCTCATCATTTTATCGAGGAACGGCAAATTGGTTAATACGACGATGATCGACCCGAAAATCGTAAGCGGAAAAGCCAGCATGAACGCGTCCCTAAGCACGCCTAAATATCTGTTGTTATTGAGCTTTCCGGCAATCGGAACCAAAATATTGCTCAGTTTTTCAAACACGGCCTTCTCTCCCCTTCTATTTCTTTGATTCTGACATTTTGTCTTTAAAGATTTCCAGCAGCTCATAAACGAGCTCCTTCATCGACAGCGTCGACATGAAATGGTCCTCAGCATGCATGAGAAGCAGGGAGACATCCTGCTTTTCTCCGCCTGCTTCCTGCTGAACCATTTGGAAATGGATGTCGTGGGACTGCTGCAGATCGTCACCGGCCTGAACGAGCAGCTCATCCGCTTTCTCGATGTTTCCTTCTTTATATTCCCTCAAGGACTGGATGATTTTGCTGCGTGCGTTTCCGCTGTGAAGAATCAGCTGAAAGCAAATTTGCTCATGCGTTAATTCGCCGAATGTTGTTTTTTCCATTACATTCAATCTCCTATCAGGCTTATGGCCTGTTCATACGCTTTTTTTCCGTCCGCCATTCCATAAGCCGCCATATCGATCACATCGACCCGAATTCCATATTTGTCCGCTTCTTTTTGAAGCTCGTTTTTTAAAAAGCTCATCTGCGGCCCGATTAGCACAACATGTGCCTGGTCCATTTCTTTTTTCGCCTGATCCTGTCCGACCGCCCATATTTTCGCCTCGTCTCCGATTGATCTTGCATATTCCTCCATTTTGGTGACGAGAAGGCTGGTCGACATTCCTGAACTGCATGCCAGCAGAATTTTCTTCATGTTTGATCCCCTTTCTTTATTTAAAAGCGCTTTCATTATCTATTATTATATCTTTTTATTTTTAAATGTCTATACATTTAAAAATAAATGTTTGTATTTATTTTGACGAATAAAAAGCCCTCTCATCTGAGAGGGCTTTTGCATCATGTTTACCGCGCTTTTTTTTGAAAGAGGCGGACCGCCTCTTTCGGCACATAGAACGAGCCGTCGCTTTCTACGATCACGCTGTCTAATTCGTATTCTTTGCCTTTGATCCTGATGATGTTTTTGTTGACCGGCATTTCTGCTTTGACGTTTTTGCGCTCTGCGATAACAACCGGATTTGCAGGATCTTTTTTATCAACTGTGACTCGCGCTCCGGCTTTCTTAAACGCCTGGCGTGCTTCGCTGAAGATGTCGTTTGTCAATCTGTCCAAATCGAAGCCCATCGCTTTCGCCATCGTTTTGGCTATGTCGGTATTCTCGAGAAGCCCCTGCGGTTTTTGGGGTCCGTAGGAATAAAGGAAGACGTCTTCCCCTGTATGGCCTCCTGTCGTAAAGCCGAGGTTCGCCCGGTTTGCCAGCAGCTTAACAAAAACCGAGGCAGCCGCTTTTTTGTCTTTTGCCCCTTTCAGCTGTTCTTTTTCAGATGCCGTTAAATTGTCGAGGCCGTAAAGCTGTGCGGCTTCTTCGATGTTTGATAAATCGTCTTTTAATTTGCCCGTTGCACCCTCAACCGTCATTTTTGCTTTTTTCAAAGGATCGATGTATGCCGACACAGGCGTTGAATCATAGCCTTTCGTCGTATTGCTGTTGCCGATCGATATCCCGCTGTTTCCATGGTCGGTGACGGCGATGACCATCGTATGTTTATCTTTTTCGGCGAATTTCAGCGCCTCTTTGACAGCATGATCAAATGCGAGCACATCGCTTATAATGCCGATCGGATCATTCTGGTGCGCTGCCCAGTCCGGCTTGCTTCCTTCAACAAATAAGAAGAAGCCGTCTTTATCCTTTGATAGCGTCTGAATCGACTTTTTCGTCATCTCGGCAAGCGTCGGCTGCTCGGGATGCGTCGTGCTTCTATCCATGTCATAAGCCAGATCGCGCTGGGAGAAAGCTCCCCAGATTTTTTTCGATTTTGAACGGAGGAGCTCATCCTTCGTTTCAACAAAATCGTATTTTTTATCTTTAATCACGTTCACTAAGTCTTCATTGTCCTTGCGGCTCTTTTCCTTCGTTCCCGGCTGAAGCGATTCCTTTCCTCCCCCGAGGGCGACGTCGATATTTTGGTAAACCTGCTGTTCGCCGAGCACTTCGAAGTTATTGCGGTTCAAATGGTGTGCGGAGTAAGAAGCCGGTGTGGCGTGCTGAATTTCAGATGTGGCGATAATTCCGGTTGCTCTTCCGGTCTGCTTCGCCCCTTCCAATACATTTGCTAATGGCCGGAAATGATCTTTCTCGCTGATGGGTTCTGCGCCCGGCGAATTTACTACTGAAGGCAGCACGCCGACATATGAGGAGTTTGACTTGTGCCCTGTTGCCATCGCCGTTCCTGCCGGTGCTGAATCCGTAATCGCCGATTCTGCTGAATATGTTCTGACCCCGCCGGTGACGATTTTGTCAAGCGCAAGAGGCTCACCTTTATACCAGCGGGCCAAGGTTGTCGCCGTAGAGCTCGTTCCATCCATCACCATCATTATGACGTTTTTGACTTTGCGATCTTCCTTTTTTTTCGCTGTTTCCATCGCTGCACTGCCTGTACCCGCAGAACCTAACGCCACGGCACCCGCCAATGTGATGCCTGCGATCCTGTTTCGTAAAGAACCCATATGTACTCCCTCCATTACTGCTTTATTTCCTGACAAGCCTACACTATCAAACGATTGTAAACAGATTTTATGTTTTCTATTAATCTTATGTTTACTTTTTTGCGTTATGATAAAAGAAGACTTGCCGCCTTCTTTTTGTTTTACCCTTTTCCAGCTTGAAACCCGGGATATTTCGTCATTCCGCCGTCAACATACAGCGTCAGCCCCGTAACATAGCTCGCTTCATCTGACGCAAGCCAGGCGGCGCACGCCGCGACTTCTTCCGGCTTTCCGATATAGCCGATCGGGATCAGTTCGATGACCCCTTTTTTCAATTCCGGATCAGCGAATTTTTCGGCGTTGATCGGCGTGTCGATCGCGCCGGGCCCGATGGCGTTTACACGGATGCCTTTCGGAGCGTATTCGAGAGCGAGCGTTTCTGTAAGCAGTTTGGCTCCCCCTTTGCTTGCCGCATAATGGACGAAGTGAGGCCACGGGATCTGCTGGTGGACGGACGACATATTGATGACCGATCCTTTGATTCCATTATCAAGCATATATTTGAGGGCTTCCCGGCACCCTAAAAACATTCCCGTCAAATTTGTTGAAATGACGCGGTTCCAGTCTTCCAGCGACAAGTCTTCCGAAGGGACTTCGTTTTCAACCCCCGCGTTATTCACCATGATATCAACGGAGCCGAACGAATCAACCGCTTTTTGGATCAGCGCTTTGACGTCTTCTTCTTTTGAGACGTCTCCTCTGAGAGCGACTGCCTTTGAACCGCTTTTTTCAATTTCTTTCACCGTTTCCTCAGGATTTTCTTCTTCTTTAAAATAGTTGATGACGACATTTGCCTTTTCCATACCGAACCGCAATGCCATCGCTTTCCCAAGGCCTGTCCCGGCACCTGTGATCACAACCGTTTTTCCGCTTAGACTCGGATACATGTTATCGATTACCTCCTTAATTTAAAACGCTGTGTGTTGATAGGTTGCCACAGAACAGCTGAAAGAATGCATGAAAAAACCGCAAGCCATAGGCTTGCGGTTTTCGTTTATATACGCTTATTTCATCCACTCAGTATGGAAGATGCCTTCTTTGTCTGTACGCTCATACGTATGGGCACCGAAGTAGTCGCGCTGAGCCTGAATAAGGTTGGCAGGCAGCGTCGCTGTGCGGTAGCTGTCAAAATAAGCGAGTGCGCTTGAGAAGCACGGCACCGGAATTCCTTGTTCAACCGCAAGGGAAATCGTTTTCCGGAGCGCTCCTTGATAGCTTTCCACAATATCTTTGAAGTAAGGGTCGAGCAGGAGATTGTCAAGCTCTGGGTTACGATCATACGCATCTTTGATTTTTTGCAGGAAGGCCGCACGGATGATGCATCCTCCGCGGAAAATCATCGCGATATCGCCGTATTTCAAATCCCAGCCGTATTCTTCTGAAGCGGCTTTCATTTGGGCAAAGCCCTGCGCATAAGAACAGATTTTACTCATGAAGAGGGCTTTTCTGACCGCTTCAATTAATTCTTCTTTGTTTTCAGTTACCGGTTTCGCTTCAGGACCTGTAAGCAGCTTGCTCGCTTTGACGCGCTCTTCTTTCATTGCCGAGATAAAACGGGCAAACACGGATTCCGTAATGATCGGAAGGGGCACGCCAAGGTCGAGCGCGCTTTGGCTTGTCCATTTACCTGTGCCTTTTTGGCCTGCTTTGTCCAAAATCACATCAACAAGCGGTTTGCCTGTTTCTTCGTCTTTTTTCGTAAAAATATCGGCGGTGATCTCGATCAGGTAACTGTCAAGCTCTCCTTTGTTCCACTCTGAGAACACTTCGTGCAGCTCATCAGACGATAAACCGACAAGGTGTTTCAGAATAAAGTAAGACTCGGAAATCAGCTGCATGTCACCGTACTCGATGCCGTTGTGGACCATTTTGACATAATGGCCTGCACCGTCAGGTCCGATATACGTTGTGCAAGGTTCACCGTCAACTTTTGCCGAAATCGCTTCAAGAATCGGTTTGACGAGCTCGTGGGCTTCTTTTTGTCCGCCCGGCATGATAGACGGGCCTTTCAGCGCGCCTTCTTCACCGCCGGAAACGCCTGTGCCGATAAAGTGAATGCCGCTTTCGGCAAGCTCTTGGTTGCGTCTTTGCGTATCTTTATAGTATGTATTTCCGCCGTCGATCAGGATATCGCCTTTTTCAAGATGAGGAAGAAGCGACTGGATCGTAGCGTCCGTCGGCGTTCCCGCTTTGACCATCAAAAGGATTTTGCGAGGTTTTTCAAGAGACTCGACAAACTCTTCAATGCTGAATGTGCCGACGACATTTTTGCCTTTGGCTTCTTCTAAAAACTCCTCCGTTTTCGCGCTTGATCTGTTGTATACAGAAACCGAAAATCCGCGGCTTTCAATATTTAAAGCCAAGTTTTTTCCCATTACCGCTAAACCAACTACACCTATTTGCTGTTTTGCCATGTCTAACGTCCCTTCTAAAGCGCTTTGCATATACTTTTTAATTTGTGTTTGTAAGATGAAAATACCATACTTTGACCCATCTTTTCAAGCTATTGATCCTTTCTCTGTTCCTGGAAAAAATCTTTATTGAAGCTTGTTCCGCTTGTGTTGCTCTCTTTTTTGACGACTCTGACCCCTTTTTTGATGAGATCAGTACCGTACTTTTCGTTCAGCTTGTTCATCAGCTTTTGAATCGGTTCGTCTTTGGCATCCTCCTGAAATGAAAACAAATCGAGCTGTTTGAAGGCTTCATCCCGTCTCACGAGTCCTGTGCCCGTCACGCCGAGCAGCCTGACCGCATTTCCCTGCCAGTGCTGATGAAAAAGCGCTTTAGCTGCGCCGGCAATCTCATCGGCCCGATCTGTCGGGTTTTGAAGAGTCTTGCTCCTTGTGATGTTCGTCCAGTCGGCATAGCGGATCATGATAAAGATTTTCGAAGCCATGACGTCCTTTCGCCTCAGCCTGTCGCTGACCGAGCCGGCCAGTTTGTCAAACAGCCTGCCCAGCTCCTTTTCATCCGTGCTGTCGTGCGGAAGGGTCGACGAATTGCCGACGCTTTTAAATTCGTATATTCTGTCTGGATTGACCTCGCCGTTATCGATTCCGTTCGCCCTTCTTTTCAGCCTCGGGCCGTTGATGCCTAAAAGCCGCTTTAATGCGAATTCATCCGCGGCTGCCAGATCCCCGATCTTTTCGATGTTCAGCGTTCTTAGCTTTTCAGCGGTTTTTTGGCCGATTCCGTACATTTCGCCGATATCCATCGGCCAGAGTACATCAGGCACCTCCCGTTTTCGCAAAATGGTAATGCCGAGCGGTTTTTTCATATCCGATGCCATTTTGGCCAAAAATTTATTCGGCGCAATTCCGATGCTTGACGGAAGCAGAAGTTCCTCCTGCAGACGCTTTTGAATCTCTAAGGCGGTTTCGTACGCTTTTTCCCGATACGGCGTATCAGTAAGATCCATATATCCTTCATCAATCGAGACGGGCTCGACGAGATCGGTGTATTCCCTTAAGACTTCAAACATTTCCTTCGAGGAGCTTCTGTAGCGGCCGAAGTTCGGCGGTTTGACAATCAGGTCCGGACAGATGCGCTTCGCCTCCCAGAGCGGCATGGGCGGTTTTACGCCGCGGGCTCTCGCCTCATAGCTGCAAGTCACGACAATCCCCTTTCTTTCTTTCGCATTGCCGGCGATGGCGAGGGGCTTTCCGCTCAAGGAGGGATCGAATGCCGTTTCAACAGACGCGTAGAAGCTGTTCATATCGATGTGAAAAATGATTCTTCCTTTTTTCAAAACGGCTCCCTCCCTTGCTCTGATTAGACATACGACCGTACATATAGTAAGATGTTATTGAAACGGAAGTGATAATCGTGATTCTCGAATCCTTTAACGATGCTTTTTTTCTGTTTGAGTTTTTCACAATCATTCTGCCCGCGCTGACGGCGATCGGAATCGCCCTTCTGCTCAAGCATTGCAGCACGGGGGAAAATTGGAAAACGAAACGGATTGAAGAATATAAAACGATTCATTTCATTTATCGAATCGATTTTCTCGTTATCCTATATCATCGCATTACCTTATGGATTAGTAAAGTCATTCGCATGAAGGCTTCGTCGAATGATGATGAAGACCATCGTTTCCTTCTTCTTGCCATTTAAATAGCGACAGGGCTCTAAAAAGCCCTCAAATGAAGAAGGAGGAAACACATGTTGAACAAGAAATTAACGCGACTAGTTACGATTGCAATGTTTTTGATGATGACCTTATTTGTAGGAGAGCACGCTTCTGCCGCCGGAACAGCCGCAGCAGACAACGGAAATATATTCCAACATTATATCGTGCTGCCTTTTTCAAATCTGATTAAAGGAATCGCCGGTTTTTTCCACGGTAGCTATGGACTTTCCATTATCGTCGTGACGATCATCGTCCGCTTCCTCGTGATGCCTTTGTTTGCCAATCAATACAAAAAACAGCGGGTCATGCAGGAAAAAATGGCGCTGGTCAAGCCTGAAATGGATGCCATTCAAAGCAAACTGAAAAAGACGAAAGACCCTGTTAAACAAAGGGAAATTCAGCAGGAAATGATGCAGCTCTACCAAAAGCATAACATCAATCCGCTGGCGATGGGCTGTCTGCCGATGCTGATCCAATTTCCGATTTTGATCGGTTTTTATTACGCCATCCGGTCGACGCCTGAAATCGCATCGCACACTTTCCTTTGGTTCAACCTGGGACATTCGGACATCTTCATGTCTTTATGCGCCGGCTTTATGTATTTTATCCAGTTCTACGTATCGCAAAAATTAAACGCCCAAAACGCGGCGCAGTCCAACCCGGCGGCACAGCAGTCGGCAAAAATCATGGGCTTCTTTTTCCCGGTGATGATGACGGTCTTTTCAATCAACGTACCGGCTGCCCTCCCGCTCTACTGGATGACGAGCGGATTGTTCCTGACGGTTCAGAACGTTGTCTTTCATCAAATGTACAAAAAGAATAAAGGAATCGAACCGGCGGGTTCGGCTTCAAAATAAAAAGGTTGCGCCAAATGCGGCGCAGCCTTTTTTGTTGTGTTTATCATCCGGCTGCCGTTTCCTCGCGTTCAAAGCTTTCGGAAATCGCCCCAAAGCCTTCGATTTTTTCCACGATGGCGTCTGGATCTAATTGAATGATCAGTTCGCCGTTCCGTTCGAGAACGCCTGTGAAGCAATCGGCCTGCATGTGAAACGGCTTGATGTCGCCGTCATTGATCGGAATCATCTCTTTTGCATCGGAGACAAGCAAGCCGGCGGGTCCTGTTTGTGATGAAAAAATCAGCAGCTTGCTTTTGTCATCGATCGAAAGCGGCTTATGATGCAGGATGACGCCCGTGTCTATGACCGGAACGATCTCATCCCTGATCCTGGTGATCCCGCGGACTTCGGGAGGAAGCCCGTTGATCTCTTTCAGATGTCCTATCCGTTCAATCCCCAAGATGTGACGGATGTCTGCCCCATAATCTTCCTGATTCACTTGAAAAAGAATGGCATGTTGATTTTCCACGTAAAACCCCTGCCTTTATGATGGATTTGCAACTTCCTCAATAATCGCAATGACCATTTCTGCGGTCTTGACAAGCTCCTCAACCGGCATTTTTTCGTTTTTCGTATGGATCTCTTCATAACCTACGGCAAGGTTGACCGTCGGAATGCCGTGTCCTGCGATGACGTTGGCATCGCTTCCCCCTCCGCTCGTCAGCAGTTTATGCGGGCGTCCGATCTTTTCGGCTGCTTTTTTCGCGACTTCCACTACGAGGTCGCCGTCCTTGTATTTAAAGCCGGGATACATGACTGCAATCTCAACTTCGGCGCGGCCTCCCATTTCAGCGGCTGCCGTTTCAAAAGCCGCTTTCATTTTCTCTGTCTGCTGTTTCATTTTTTCGGGAACGAGCGAGCGGGCTTCGGCTAATATTTCAACCTGGTCGCAGACGATATTTGTTTGGGTTCCGCCTTCAAAGCGGCCGATATTTGCCGTCGTCTCCTCGTCAATGCGGCCGAGCGGCATTTTGGCAATCGCTTTTGATGCGATCGTAATGGCGGAAACGCCTTTTTCCGGTTCTACCCCTGCGTGCGCTGTTTTTCCGAAGATCGACGCTTTTATTTTCGCCTGCGTCGGCGCGGCCACGATGATGTCTCCGACCTTGCCGTCTGAATCAAGGGCATAGCCGTATTTAGCCGTAATGAGCGAACGGTCCAGAGCCTTCGCTCCGACAAGTCCGGATTCTTCGCCGGCGGTAATGATAAATTGGATCGTTCCGTGCGGAATGTTCTTCTCTTTCAGAACTTTGACCGCTTCAAGCATAGCCGCAAGCCCAGCTTTATCATCTGCTCCCAGAATCGTCGTGCCGTCTGTTTTCACGTAGCCGTTTTCAACGACGGGCTTTACACCGTTTCCGGGAACGACGGTATCCATATGTGACGTAAAATAGATGGCATCGGCTTCTTTGGTTCCGTGAAGCGTACATATGAGATTGCCGGCGCCGTGTCCGGTTTTTTCCGCGCTGTCGTCCTCAATGACATCCAGTCCGAGAGCGGTGAATTTTTCTTTCAGCACTTTGCAGATGGCTGCTTCGTGTTTTGTTTCAGAATCGATTTGCACAAGTTCCAGAAACTCTTCCAACAGGCGTTTTTCATTCATGGTAGTTCCCCTCCATTTTTATAGCGGTATGTTTCCGTGTTTTCTTTTCGGCCGGATGTCCCGTTTGCTCTTCAGCATGTCAAATGTCTGAATCAGCCTCTTCCGCGTCTCTTTCGGATCGATGATATCATCGATCATCCCATGCCGGGCCGCCGTAAAGGGACTTGCGGCTTTCATGCACTCCGCGATAAGCCGCTTTCTGTCGGCTTCCTCTGTTTTTTTACCCTTTGCCAGCAGAATATCGGTTGCTTCTTCGGCTCCCATGACTGCGATTTCAGCGTTCGGCCAGGCAAATACGGCATCAGCTCCGAGCGCCTTGCTGTTTAAAGCGACATATGCACCGCCGTATGCTTTTCTTAAAATAACCGTCACCTTCGGAACTGCCGCTTCAGCGAAAGCATAAAGGATTTTGGCGCCGTGCCTGATCACTCCGCCGTGCTCTTCTCGTATTCCCGGAAGGAAACCCGGCACATCCACAAGCGTCAAAATCGGAATTTGAAACGAATCACAAAAACGGATAAATCGGGACATTTTATCAGATGCATCAATATTCAAGCTGCCTGCCAAATACTTCGGCTGGTTGGCGACGATCCCCGTCACCTCTCCTGCAATCCTCGCAAAACCGATCACGGCGTTTTTCGCAAAATGCTGCTGCACCTCAAAAAATGTACCGCTGTCAGCAATTTCGCGAATGATGTTTTTCACGTCATACGGCCGTTGGCCGTCTTCGGGCAATAAGGTTAAGAGATGCGGCCTCATATCATCGTCTTTCACAGGTTTCGGCCCGGCAGGAGGCTTCTCTTCATGATGCTGGGGGAGATAGGATAAAAGCTTCCGCACCTCTTGAAGAACGGCCTCATCCGAATCCCCGGAAAAATGAGCATTGCCGCTGATTGAATTATGTATGGACGCACCGCCCAATTCGCCGGGGGTGACATTCTCTCCCGTTGCCGTTTTTATGACTTTTGGACCTGTGATGAACATCTGCCCCGTTTTTTCGCTCATAAAGACAAAGTCTGTCAAAGCCGGCGAATAAACGGCACCGCCGGCACAAGGACCGAGAATGACAGAAATCTGCGGAATGATGCCGGAGCAAAGGACATTTCGAAAAAAAACGTGGCCGTACCCATCTAATGATAGCACACCCTCTTGAATTCTCGCACCACCTGAGTCATTAAGACCTATGAAAGGCGTCTTATTTTTCAGGGCAAGATCCATGACGGCCGCGATCTTTTTCGCATGCATCTCTCCGAGCGTGCCGCCTGTGACGGTAAAGTCCTGGGAAAATAAATAGACCGGCCTTCCATGAATTTTTCCAAATCCGGTGACGACGCCATCGCCTAAGGGACCTCCAGGCTGCCTGCTCCTCACAAAAGCGTTCAGCTCGACGAAGCTTCCCTGATCAAGCAAAAGCCCGATCCGCTCCCTGGCAGTCAGCTTTCCTTTTCGTTTTTGTTTGTCGATCTTTTCCGTTCCCCCGCCAAGCGCGGCGGCTTGGCGGCTTTTATATAAATCATCGACTTTTTCAAACATATTCATCATTTTTTAGCCCCTTCGTTTACGAAATGGTGTTCCCCCGTAAAACTTGTCCGCTGATCAAAAGCAGGATAAAATGGAAGGAGATCAATCGAAACAGAGGTGAAAAGCTTGTCTCAAAAAATGATTAAAATCATGGTTATTCTAATGATCGGCGTCATGGTGCTGACGAGCCTGCTGACGGGAATCAGCATGATTTTCTAATACAGATGCGGTGCTTGCTATGACCGGAAACGGCCTGTTTTCATAAAAAAATAGCATGAGCTCCTCCCTTTTCATTAGACTGACCAATGAAGGGGGAACTCATGCGATCAGGCAGGAGATTTAATCCCTTTAAAATAACTTTTAATCACCAAATATTGCTCCATCTCACCGAGAAAATAGAAGAGGGCTGCGCGCGCTTCAAATTCTTCGCGCGTCGTCGGCAGCTCCATCTCTTCGATCTCCTCTCTCATTTTCACGAGGCGCTTTAAAAATTTATGAGCCGTATTCCCCGGGTGGATGGCTCCTCTCAAATCATGAATAAACGCTGCGATCATATGCCCCTGTTCCACCGTCATCGAAATCGACGTAATCTTCGGAAGAGCCCGTTCAATGATTTCAAACTGTTTTTCCCGCATTTTAAAATAGTGGTAATAAAGGTTTTCATGGCGCAAAAAGTGATTTTCCACATCGCGGTATGCCAATGTTTTTGCTTCATTGATCAGGCGGTGCGTCTCAGGAATTTCCTTTCCCGTCCAGTCCTGCTCCCCTGTCAGCAAATAGCGCTCGATCTCTTCGAAGATTTTGGCGAAATTGTCTTCGATTTTCTGCTGGTACTGTTTGAGCTGCTTGTCCAGGCTCGGCATGTACAAGTTCATGAGGAGCGCAACCCCGATGCCTGTAATGATAATGAGGAATTCATTCCAAACGAGAGGCAGCGTGATTCCTTCAGACATGTAGAGATGAAGGATGATAACCGAGCTTGTGACGACTCCTTCTTTGATTTTCAGAATAACGGTTGTCGGAATGAAAAATAAAAGCATGAGACCGATGACAGCCGGATGATAGCCGATCAATTCAAAGAAAATATACGAAAACCCAATCGCAAGGCAACATGCGGCAAAACGGGCCCATGACGCCAGGAGAGACCGCTTTTGCGTCACTTGAATGCAAAGGATGGTAATAATGCCTGTTGACACAAAATTGTGCAGGCCCAAAAGCTGGGCGATATAGATCGATAGTGCCGTTCCGAGTGCTGTTTTTAATGTGCGATAACCTATTTTAAACATCGTAAACCCCAATCTTTTTTTCTATCGTTGGATTAAATGAACCAAAAAAGAAGAAGATCTATGTCTTCTTCCGCTTATTTTATAGTATTTTCTCCAAAAAGTCTTGAGCTCTTTGCGATTTTGGTGAAGAAAAAAATGATGACGGGTCGGCGTCTTCGACGATCGTTCCTCCGTCCATAAACAGCACTCTGTCGGCGACTTCTTTCGCAAATCCCATTTCGTGCGTGACGATCACCATCGTCATTCCCGTTTTCGCCAGGTCCTGCATGACCTGAAGCACTTCCTTCACCATCTCGGGGTCGAGCGCCGACGTCGGTTCGTCAAACAGCATGATCTCCGGATTCATCGCCAAGGCCCGGGCGATGGCCACCCGCTGCTTTTGCCCGCCTGACAAACGGTTCGGATAATCGTCTTTTTTATTGAGAAGCCCGACTTTTTCGAGCAGCTCTTCCGCTTTTTTGACAGCCGCTTCCCTGCTTTCTTTTTTGACTTTAACAGGCGCATATACGATGTTTTCCAAAACAGTCTTATGCGGAAACAAATGAAAATGCTGAAAGACCATTCCGATGTTCTCTCTGATTTTCAGCACGTTTGTTTTCTTGTTCGTAATCTCCTGATCCTTGATGAAAATGCTTCCGTCCGTCGGCTTTTCGAGCAGGTTCAGGCAGCGCAAAAACGTCGATTTCCCTGAACCGGACGGACCGATAACAGCCGCTACTTCTCCTTTTTCAAAGGAAACGGAAATATTTTTGAGCACCTCAAGTTTTCCGAAAGATTTTGAGAGATTGCTAACATTAATCATTTGCATTCAGCTTCCTTTCAATCGCTTTGCCGGCAAACGTCAGTATCAGAACGAGCACATAGTAAATCAAACCGGCAAACAGCATCGGTTCAAGAGGGCTGTAGATCGCCGCTCCCGCCTGATAGCTCCGTCTCATAATATCGCCGAGCCCGATGACCGTCACAACCGCTGACTCCTTCGTCAGCGTAACCGATTCGTTGACAAGGGCAGGCATAATGTTTTTGAAGGCCTGAGGCAGCAAGAGATCCTTCATCATTTTCCAGTATGGCACGCCAAGAGCCATCGCTGCTTCTTTTTGGCCTTTATCGATGGCATTGATGCCGGCTCTGATGATTTCCGATACATAGGCGGCCGAGTTTAACCCGAACGCGACCACCGCTGCCCAATAGGCGTCAATATCAAAACCCAGAACCTGCGGCAGGCCGTAATACACGATCATTAACTGCAGAACGAGCGGCGTTCCCCTGAATATTGAGGTATAAAAATCAGCGATCCATGAAAGAACCTTGATCGAGCTGATTTTCAGGAGGGTGATGAAAACCCCCAGCACAAATCCAAACACCGCCGCAGCGACGACTACTTTTAATGTAACGCCGAGACCTTCCAGAATAAAAGGCATTTCAGGTATCGTACTTGAAAAATCAAGAAAATTCATAATGACTCTCCTTCTCCCGCCTCAAGTAAGTGAGGCGTCCAATCACTTTTAGCAAAAAAAGTTCAACAAAAAAGTTGAACTTTTCGTGCTTACTTTTGTGTTTCTCCGCTAAACCATTTTTCTTTCAATTTGTCCAACTCTCCGCTTTTCTCCATTTCTTTAAGCGCCTTGTTGAACTTCTCCGTCAGGTCGCTTCCTTTTTTGAAAGCAATCGCCGATCCGGCTTGATCGTCAGGGTCTTTCGGAAGATTGAAAGCGGTGAGTTCTTTGTTTTTATTTAAATATTTTTCAGCAACGATGTCTTCGATAATTGCTGCTTCGAAACGGCCAGCTTTAATCTCTTCGGTCAAATCGGAAATGCGGTTGCGGTTTTCAACCTTCAAATCGTACTTTGAAGTCAGTTCCTTCGCTTTTTCTTCCTGGATGGAACCGAGCTGCACGCCGACTGTTTTTCCATTCAGGTCATCAAGCGATTTGATGCCGCTCGATTTCTTCGTCACGATCATGTTGTGAGCCGTATAATAAACGTTTGAAAAATCGACTTGTTTTTTGCGCTGAGGAGTCGGCGTCATGCCTGACAAGACGATGTCTACTTTATTTGTTTTAAGGGCTGTCACCAATCCGTTAAAATCCATATCCTGGACTTCGAGTTCATGGCCCGTCTTTTTGGCTAGCGCTTTGGCCAGATCAACGTCAAAACCGACGATATTGTCTCCGTCCTTCGATTCAAAAGGCGGGTAGTCTGCAGAAGTTCCCATCACCAATGTTTTTTTATCGCTTGAGCTGCTCGTCCCGCAAGCGGCCAAAGAAAATGCGGCACAAACCGTCACTAACAGTAAAAGCCATTTTTTCATGTTGTATCCCCCTGAATCCATTTGAATATTTATTCGTTGATATGTATTTTAAACATTTTCTCATAATGATGCAATACTATTTTAAAAAAATACATGAAAAACCTTTAGAAAAGCTTGTATAAAATAATAGAATCCTGTCATTTTTACCCTTCGAATTGCATATTTATTAAATTAATATACAAAAAGCCTGCCGTTCATTGATCTGCACCCTGTCAAGTAGACAGTGGAAATAACTAAAACACACTAGACGGCTTTAGCCCTGTATTCCACTGGGCTGAGGCCGTTTAGTTTTTCTTGTAGACGATCGTGGTTGTAAAAGTGGATATATTCATCAATTGCGCTTTGAAGTGCCTCAAATGTCTCGTACGAATTCCGTCTGTATTTCTCGCATTTTAATTTCCCCCAAAACGACTCAATGGGGCCGTTATCAATACAGCGGCCGACGCGGGACATACTCTGTGTCATATTTGCGTTTTCAATCATCCTTCTAAACTGGTGGGACGTGTATTGAAAACCTCTGTCGCTGTGAAGGAGAGGACGTGCGTTTGGGGCTGCCTCAAGCGCTTGGTTCAAGGTTTTAAACACAAGGGCGTTATTATTGGATTTCCCCAGCACATAAGACACGACCATTCCCTCATGAAGATCTAAAATGGCACTGAGGTACGCTTTCCGATGGCCGTATTTTAGCTCTGTCACATCAGTCACCCATTTTTGATTTGGTTTGTCCGCTTTAAACTCTCGATTCAGGATATTTTCGGACACATGTTGAGGCGTCGCTTTGCCGTAACGTTTTTTCTTCCGCCGAATGACACACTCCAGCTTGGCAATTTTCATCAGCCGATAGATGCGCTTATGATTGAGGCGCTCTTTAAAGCGGCGGTTCATGTTTAAGGTCATTCTGCGGTATCCGTAGATACCGCCAATTTGTTCGTGAAGTAGCGCCATTTTGGCGATAATCTTTTCATTCTGTTTTTCTCTCGCTGAAGGTACTCGGCTCCTCCATTTGTAATACCCCTGGCGCGAAACTTCGGCAATCTCACATAACATTTGGACAGAAAAGCCTTCTTTTCGATTCAGCTCTAAAATGGCGAGATATCGATCTTCGTACCGAACCTGACTTAGAACCGCCTCCTTTTGATCTCTTCCAACTTTTTTAAGAACGCATTCTCTGCGCGCAAACGCTCATTTTCCTGTTCCAGCCGTTTGTTTTCCCGTTGAATTTTTTCTTCAGGTGTCAGTTCTTCTTCGGTTTTGCGTTTCCCTCGGTTGTCTTTTAAGGCCTCTTCTCCGCCTTCTTGATACTTTTTCACCCATTGATACACCTGTTGGTAGGAGACTTGATGAATCTCCATTGATCTGGCGTAGTCCTTTCCATGAGCTAGACAATCCTTCGCAATCTCAATCCGTTCTTCCAATGAAACGTTCTTCCGTTTGGTCATCAAACGATTCCTTCCTCTCCCGCTGTCTTTTAACGTTTTATGACCATTATAAAGCTCAACCCACTTCATGAGTACGGATTTACTGGAAATCTTATATTTTCTCGAGATTTCTCTTTGAGAGTAGCGTCCGGATAAGAAGTCTTTCACGGCATTGTATTTTAATTCTGCGGGATAGAACTTATGGCGCTTTGAACGTTCCAAACTCTCCACACCCGCCATATCATGCGATGTTCTCCATTCACGAATTGTTTCGGCATGAATGTCATATTTTTCTGCAATCTCCTTCACCGAATTATTGCCCTGATCACATTCTGATAGAATATTCAATTTTTCTTCTTTTGAAAACCATTTTCCAGCCATGAAAAAACTCCCCCAAGGCAAACAGATTTTTTTATTTCATCTGTCTACCTTTAGGGGAGCATATCACATGCCGGCAGGCTTTTGTTCATTATACTTCTTCGCAGTACTCCTCAAACAATCCCTGAAGCTTCGTGATGACGGCCATCGGTTCATAGCCCTCAATCTCATGGCGCTCGACCATTTTTACAATCTTGCCGTCCTTCAGCAATGCAAATGACGGGGAAGACGGCGGATATCCTTCAAAATATTCGCGCGCCCTTGCCGTGGCCTCTTTGTCCTGGCCCGCAAACACCGTCACGAGATGATCCGGCCGCTTATCATAGTGGACGGCGTGATAGGCGGCAGGCCTTGCAATTCCTCCGGCACAGCCGCAGACGGAGTTCACCATCACGAGCGTGGTCCCTTTTTTCGCCAATGCTTCGTCTACTTCTTCAGCCGTTTTTAATTCCTTGTATCCGGCCGCTGTGATCTCCTGCCTGGCCTGGCGCACAACATCGTTCATAAACAAATTAAAATCCATGTTCACTTTGAGTCCTCTCCTTTTTCATCGTCTTTTTTAATGATACTTTGAAACCGTTCATACCGCAAATCACGCGTCTTAAAGGTTTAGTGCGGGGAACAATCGGGGAAACCTATAAAAAGAGACGAAAGAGACAGGTGAGCCATATGAACAAAAGGAAAGCCATGCTGATTTACAACGGCAATGCCGGACAAAAAAACATCAAAAAAACGCTCGGCACAGCCGTTCCGATCCTTTCCGAATACATAGATGAGCTGATCATCAACCCGACGAGGCAAAAGGGAGATGCTTTCCGCCTATGCCGGCATATCGGAGAAGGCGTTGACGAATTATATATTTTAGGCGGGGACGGCACAGTCCACGAATGCATAAATGGCATCAGCCCGCTTTAGTCGAAACCCGCGATCGGGATATTGCCCGGCGGGACCTGCAACGATTTTTCAAGAACGCTTGAAATTCCGCAAAACATCGAAAAAGCGGCCGAAGCGCTGGTACACGGGGATAAAGCCGCCGTAGATGTGCTGAAAGCAAATAATCATTATTGTTTAAATTTTTGGGGCGTGGGCTTTATTACAGAGGCTTCAAGCCACATCAATCAAACCGAAAAGGCGCTCCTCGGAAGAATCAGCTATTTTACGAGCGCATTGCGGACGATCCCGAAGCTCAAGCCTTTCCCATGCAAACTGACCATCGACGGAGAGGAACTGACAGATGAAGCCGTGATGGTGTTGGTGCTGAACGGGCAGTTTATCGGAACGAACCGTCTGCCCCTCCCCAAAGCCACAGCTACTGACGGAAAGGCGGATGTACTCGTTTGCCGGAATACCAGCCTCTCGGCATTAAAGGAACTTCTCTCCATGGATCAGCCTGAATGGGAAACGTTCGAAGGAGATCTGTCTTATTTTCAGGGAAAAACGATCAAAGTGGAAACCGCTGAAGAAATGGACGCCGATACAGACGGTGAAATTTATTCCAAGGCGCCGGCGGACATTAACGTGCTGAACGGCCATCTCCGCATGCTCGTTCCGGGCGTCAACAGAAAAAGCTGACCGGAAAGGGTCAGCTTTTTTATATTCAATAAACGGATGTATGTTCATCGATGTGTTCAAGGATGTCTTTCACACGGGCAAGAAATCTTCCGCAAATAAGACCGTCAAGCACTCTATGGTCAAGCGATAAGCATAAATTGACCATATCCCTGACGGCGATCATACCGTGGTCCATCACAACGGGACGCTTGACGATCGATTCCACCTGCAAAATCGCCGCCTGCGGATGATTGATGATGCCCATCGACTGGACAGAGCCGAAAGAACCCGTATTGTTAACGGTAAACGTTCCGCCGGTCATATCATCGCTTGTCAGCTTGCCGCTCCGCACCTTATGGGCCAAGTCCGCGATTTCTCTTGCAATGCCTTTAATCGTTTTTTCATCGGCATGCTTAATAACCGGCACATACAATGCATCTTCCGTCGCCACGGCAATCGAAATGTTGATGTCCTTTTTCTGAATGATTTTATCGCCGGCCCACATGCTGTTCATTTGCGGGAATTCTTTCAGCGCTTGGGCAACCGCTTTGACGAAGAAAGCAAAAAAGGTTAAATTGAAGCCTTCTTTCTTTTTAAATTCGTCTTTGATGTGATTGCGGTAGCTGACAAGGTTTGTGACATCGACTTCCATCATCGTCCAGGCATGAGGGATTTCATGCTTGCTTCTGACCATATTGGAAGCAATCGCATTGCGGATGCCTGTGACAGGTATTTCAATGTCGCCTGCTGCCGTTTCCGGAGCCTTTGTTTCAGCAGCTTTCGGCGCGCGGGCCGCAGCCGTTTTCTGCGGTTCTGCCGGCTGTTTTTCCGCTGCCGCGCCTTGAACCGGAATGCCGCCTGATGCAATGATGCGCTGGAGGTCTTTGCGGGTGATCCGCCCGCCGGCTCCTGTTCCTTCCACTTGTTCCAAATCGATGTTATGCTCTCCCGCCAGGCGCAAAACTGCCGGTGAATAGCGCTTTTTGTTCGGCGCGTCTTGCGGCTCTGCTTTTGGCAGTGCCTCTGTATTATGTTCCTCTGTATCCTGAGGGGTTTCCGGCTTTGATTCTTCATTTGTTTCGACGTTGCAAATGACATCTCCGACCTGCAAGGTCTCTCCTTCTTCTGCGACAAGCTCTTTGATCGTTCCCGTAAAAGAGGAAGGCACTTCAGCGTTGACTTTGTCCGTCATAACTTCAGCGATCGGGTCATATTTATTGACGCGATCCCCGACGCTGACAAGCCATTTGCTGATCGTTCCCTCGGTTACGCTCTCTCCGAGCTTGGGCATTGTCATCTGTTCCACTGCCATACGATTGTCCTCCTTTTCTTAGCTTTAAAACTCTGCGAGTTCTCTCATCGCTGCTTCTGCTTTTTCCGGATTGACCATAAAATATTTTTCCATCGACGGCGCATACGGCATTGCCGGCACATCAGGCCCTGCCAGCCGCTTGATCGGCGCATCCAGATCAAAGAGACAGTGCTCAGAAATGATCGCGGCGACTTCGCTCATTACGCTGCCTTCTTTCGTATCTTCAGTCATAAGGAGCACCTTGCCCGTTTTGGAAGCTGCTTCAATAATCGCTTCCTTATCGAGCGGATATACCGTTCTTAAATCGAGGATATGAGCGGAAATTCCGTCCTTCGCAAGCCGCTCAGCCGCCTGAAGAGCAAAGTGAACGCACAATCCATAAGTAATGACTGTGATGTCTTCGCCTTCCCGTTTGACGTCAGCTTTGCCGATCGGCAGTACGTAATCGTCATTCGGCACCTCGCCTTTTATAAGGCGGTAGGCTCTTTTATGCTCAAAAAACAGCACTGGATCCTCATCGCGAATGGCCGCTTTTAAAAGCCCTTTTACATCATAAGGCGTGGAAGGCATGACGATTTTCAGTCCAGGCTGATTGGCAAACACGGCCTCTACGGACTGAGAATGGTACAGCGCTCCGTGAATGCCTCCTCCGTACGGCGCCCTGATGACGATCGGACAGTTCCAGTCATTATTCGACCTGTAGCGGATTTTTGCCGCTTCCGAAATAATTTGGTTGACAGCGGGCATGATAAAATCAGCAAACTGCATTTCCGCTACCGGTCTCATGCCATACATGGCGGCACCGATTCCGACCCCGGCAATCGCCGATTCGGCGAGCGGCGTGTCCATGACCCGCTCTTCCCCAAACTGATCATATAGGCCGGCTGTCGCTTTGAAGACTCCGCCTTTTTTTCCGACGTCCTCGCCGAGAATAAAGACGCGCGGGTCTTTTTCCATTTCCTCTTTTAAAGCCAATGTAACAGCATCTATATACGACATTACAGGCATTGGTTTTCCCCCCTACTCCGCATAAACATGCCGCAGCGCCTCTTCAGGATCGGCATACGGAGCATGCTCAGCATAATCTGTTGCTTCATTGACGATATTCGCAATCTCGTCTGCTATCGCTTTTTCTGACTCTTCGGTAAGAAGTCCGGCTTCTATTAAATACTGCGCGTATGTTATGATCGGATCCTTTTTCTTCGCTTCAGCCACTTCTTCCTGGCCTCTGTAGCTTCTGTCGTCATCATCGCTGGAGTGAGGGGTCAGCCGGTATGAAATCGTTTCGATCAATGTCGGGCCTTCGCCTCTTCCAGCCCGCTCCCTCGCTTCTTTGACCACCTTATACACCTCGAGCGGGTCGTTTCCGTCAACCGTAATCCCGGGCATTCCATAGCCTACGGCACGGTCGGAAATCTTCTCGCATGCGACCTGCTTTTCGTACGGAACGGAAATAGCGTATTTATTGTTCTCGCACATGAAAATGACAGGAAGCTTATGAACCGCGGCAAAGTTTGCCCCTTCATGAAAATCGCCCTGATTTGAAGAGCCTTCGCCAAATGTCACAAATGTAGCGATATTCTTGTTGTCCAGCCTTCCTGCGAGAGCGACGCCGACGGCGTGCGGAACTTGTGTCGTCACCGGAGAAGAGCCCGTGACGATCCGGTTTTTCTTTTGCCCGAAGTGGCTGGGCATTTGTTTTCCTCCAGAGTTTGGGTCTTCCGCTTTCGCGAAAGCGGAAAGCATTAAATCCTTTGCCGTCATTCCAAACGCGAGCACGACGCCCATGTCTCTGTAATAAGGCAAAACATAGTCATTGTCGCGGTCTAAAGCGAAAGCAGCGCCGACTTGGGCCGCTTCCTGACCTTGGCAAGAGATCACGAAAGGGATTTTGCCTGATCTGTTCAGCAGCCACATCCGCTCATCGAGCTTTCTTGCCAAAAGCATGGTTTTGTACATATCGATTGCCTGTTCATCTGTTAATCCCACTGCTTCGTGACGATTATTGCTCATTTTTTTCACTCCTTTATGCTTTTTAAAAATGAATCGCTTTTCCATCAACCGCAAGGGCGGCTTCTCCGATGGCTTCAGAAAGCGTCGGATGCGGATGGATCGTCTGGCCGATTTCCCACGGCGTCGCATCAAGCACCTTTGCAAGCCCCGCTTCGGAAATCATGTCCGTCACATGCGGGCCGATCATATGGATCCCTAAAATATCGTCAGTATCCTTGTCAGCGACGATTTTTACGAAGCCTTCCGTTTCTCCGTAAACGAGCGCTTTTCCGATCGCCTGAAACGGGAATTTGCCGACTTTCATATTTCGTCCCTCAGCCTTCGCTTCTTCTTCCGTTAAACCGACCGACGCCGCTTCAGGACTTGAGTATATGCATTTTGAAACTAGAGAGTAGTCCATCTGATGAGGCTCTTCGCCGGCGATATGTTCGACGGCGGTTATGCCTTCATGGGAAGCGACATGGGCAAGTTGCAAACCGCCGATGACATCGCCGATCGCATAAATATGGGACTCTTTCGTCTGGTACATGCTGTTTGTCGAGATAAACCCGTTTTCGACTTCAATATCCGTGTTTTCAAGTCCGATCCCTTCGATATTGGCCTGCCGGCCGACTGAAATGAGCATTTTTTCAGCCGAAAACGCAAGCGTTTCACCGTCTTTTTCGGCTTGTATGCTGATTCCCTCTCCCTTTTCGAGGCTGTCAGGCAGCACTTTTGCTCCCGTGATGATCTTGATGCCCTTTTTCGTCAGGCGGGTTTGCATTTCTTTTGATATGTCCGCGTCCTCGGTCGGCAAAATCCGCTTCGCGTATTCAATGACCGTGACATCAACGCCGAAGTCGTTGAGCATGGAAGCCCACTCGATGCCGATGACACCGCCGCCGACAATCACGATGGACGCCGGCAGCTTCTCGAGTTCAAGGGCTTCGTCAGAAGAGAGGACGCGTTCGCCGTCCGGCTCGAGTCCTGGAAGCGGGCGCGGCCTTGAACCGGTGGCGATGATGACGTTTTTCGGAACGAGCATTTCGTTTTCGCCCCCGTTTGCCATCTCAACTGACACTGTTCCCGGCATCGGGGAAAAGATCGACGGTCCGAGAATCCGTCCGATTCCTTCGTATACATCGATTTTCCCTTTTTTCATCAAATGCTTCACACCGTTGTAGAGCTGGTCGACAACCTTTTGCTTCCGGTTTTGAACCCGGGAAAATTGAAGATTAACTTCGGGAATCATCACCCCGAATTCTTCCGCTTTTTTCGCGGTTCGGTAAACCTCTGCGCTTCTCAAGAGCGCCTTGGACGGAATACAGCCTTTGTGAAGGCATGTGCCGCCAAGCTTTTGTTTTTCAACAACCGCTGTTTTCAATCCGAGCTGTGAAGCTCTGATTGCGGCTACATATCCGCCCGTTCCGCCTCCGAGAATCACGAGATCATATTCTGTTGCCATGACTTTCCCTCCTCTGGTTCGGATACTCTTTCGCTTCTTCTTCCCCGTTTAGCACCCGAAAAGCGCCTTCGGCCAGAGCTTGAAGCTCGTTTTCGCCGGGGTAAACGACGACATCCGAAATCCAGTCTATGTATTTTCTGATCGAGGAAACAAATGTTTTTCCGTAAGCCAGTCCGCCCGTCAGAATGATAACGTCTACTTCCCCTCTTAATACGGCGCTGGCCGCGCCGATTTCTTTCGCAATTTGATACGCCATCGCTTCATAGATAAGCGCCGCTTTTTGGTCGCCTTCCTGAATCATTTTTTCGACTTTCACAGCGTCGGTCGTGCCGAGATAGCCGGAAAGTCCACCGCCGCCGACGAGCATTTTCATCAGCTCATCGCGCGTATATTCGCCGGAAAAGCACAAATCGATAAGGTCCCCGGCCGGAATGGTGCCGGCCCGCTCAGGGCTGAGCGGACCTTCACCGTGGAGGCCGTTGTTGACGTCGATGACCCGACCATGGCAATGGACGCCGATCGTAATGCCGCCTCCCATGTGCGTAATGATCATTTTCATGTCTTCATAGCGCTTGCCAAACTGCCAAGCCGCTTTTCGGGCCACCGCTTTTTGGTTGAGGGCATGAAAGATGCTCCTTCTTTCAATAAGCGGAGTGCCGGAAATTTTAGCGACATCCGTCATTTCATCGACGACAACGGGATCGACGATAAAAGCCGGAATATTAAGGCCGTCGGCTATTTCTCTGGCGATGATCCCTCCGAGGTTTGAGGCGTGCTCGCCGGCATAGCCGTTTTTTAAATCCTCAATCATCGCATCATTCACTTCGTATGTCCCGCCTTTGATCGGCCGGAGCAGGCCGCCCCTTGCGCATACGGCATTCAGCTTCGAAATATTGATGCCCTGTTCGTGCAGCGTTTCTAAAACGGCCTGTTTTCTTAATGAATATTGGTCAGAAATCGTCTCATACTGTTTCAGCTTTGCCTCGTCATGGCGGATTGATTTTTCAAAAATGGAACGGTCATCGTGAAAAACGCCGATCTTGGTAGATGTTGATCCCGGGTTAATGACGAGAATACGTTTTTCCTGTGCCTGCATTTTTTTGACCTCCAGTGATAAGGGGTAGTGATATTAGCGTCTGCTTAAAATGTGCTGCCCGTTTTGCAAAAATTGGCTTCTTGAACGGCGCATCCGCTCAATCCGCTCTTCGGCAAGCCTGTCTGCCGCCAAGTAAGTTGGAATGCCGTCCCGTTTTGAAATGTCAAGGACCCTTTCGATGTTAGCGTAAATTCCTTCGACTTTTTTGAGGGCGCGCTCCGCATTGTAGCCGTAAAGTTCATCTGCGACGTTGATGACGCCGCCGGCATTGATGACATAATCCGGCGCATAGACGATGCCCATGTCGTGAATCAAATCGCCGTGGCGGGTTTCTTTCAGCTGATTGTTGGCCGCCCCAGCTATCACTTTTGCTTTGAACTGCGGAATCGTATCATCGTTGATGGTCGCTCCAAGGGCGCATGGCGCATAGATATCGCAATCCTGTGAATAAATATCGTCAGGATCGACGGCCCTGGCGCCAAAGTCAGCGACGGCCCGCTCAACCGCTTCTTTGTTAATGTCTGTCACGATCAGGCTTGCGCCTTCTTCATGAAGGTGGCGGCAAAGATTGTACGCCACATTTCCGACGCCTTGGACGGCAACTGTTCTGCCTTCAAGGGAATCCGTTCCGAACGCTTCCTTCGCCGCGGCTTTCATGCCCTTATATACACCGTACGCTGTGACTGGGGAAGGGTTACCCGAAGAGCCGAAGGCAGGGGAAATTCCCGTTACAAAATCCGTCTCATCATGGATGATATCCATGTCTTCAACTGTCGTCCCCACGTCTTCAGCTGTAATGTATCTGCCGTTCAACCCTTGAATGTAGCGGCCGAAAGCACGGAACATTTCCTCATTTTTATCTTTGCGCGGATCTCCGATAATGACCGTTTTGCCCCCGCCGAGGTTCAATCCGGCAGCTGCGTTTTTGTAGGTCATCCCCCTTGCAAGGCGAAGCGCGTCTTCGATAGCGGCCTCTTCGCTTTCGTATGTCCACATTCTCGTACCGCCCAAAGCCGGCCCGAGCGTCGTGTCGTGGATCGCGATAATCGCTTTTAACCCGGATTCTTTATCCTGGCAAAACACCAATTGTTCATAATCGTACTGTTCCATATATCGAAATAGTTCCATGTATTATTCCTCCTCTTGTCGTGCTTCAGACGTACACAGCGCCAAAGCGATTGAATACAATTTGTTTTCCGCGGAATCGGCCCTGCTTGTTAAAGCGATGGGCGCTTTTGCACCTGCCAAAATAGCTCCCACTTTTGCACCCGCAAAATGAATCAGCGATTTGTAAAGCACATTGCCTGTTTCTATGGAAGGAACGAGCAGGATGTCAGCCTGGCCGGCCACGATTCCGGAAATGTTTTTGTGCCTGGCGGCAAGCTCGGAAATCGCATTGTCCAAAGCAAGGGGCCCATCGACGAAGCAGTCTTTAATTTGGCCCCGCTGATTCATCTGCGTTAAAGCAGCCGCATGTAATGTGGCTTCCATCGCGGGATTCACCGTTTCAACAGCGGCAAGACAGGCGGCTTTCGGCGTTTGTACACCGACCGCTCTAGCCACGCGAACCGCATTTTCTAAAATCTGTTTCAATTCTTCAAGCTTCGGATGGATGTTCATCGCCGCGTCTGTTACATATATCAGCCTGTCAAAGCCTTCCACTTCAAACGCCGCGACATGTGACAGCACATGTGAGGAACGCAAGCCGTATTCCTTATTCAAAACGGCTTTCAGAAGAACTGCAGTCGGAACGTGCCCTTTCATCAGGACATCTGCATTGCCGTTCTTTACGGATTGGACCGCAATTTTCGAGGAAGCTTCCGGCGTTTCCGAATGGATGATATCGACGTGCCGTTTTGGAATATCCAGCTCTTTCATCATATGCCTGATCTTTTCTCTGTGCCCGATCAGCAAAAACCTGGCAAATTGCTTGTCAACCGCAAGTTTGACGGCTTGCAGCACTTCGTCATCTTCTGCATGTGCGACGGCAACTGTTTTATTTTCCAGTTCCGCCGCTTTTTGAAATAGTTGTGTCAGCTTCATAGTACCCACCTTTCTAAGCAAACATCCGCCCTCTTATTCATGCAAGTTTCGTGCCAGTCAGAAAAAATGATCAGACTGGCGTTCCCGCCTAAAACCCTGCACAAATTTGCAGTGAGAGATGCAGATCATTGCATGCTGTCTTTTGCAAGATGGTATTTATCCATTTTGTAATAAAGGTTGCGGATGCTGATGCCCAGCGCTTTTGCCGTTTTCGTTCGATTGTATTGATGTTTTTCCAGCGTCTCTTTGATCACATGCGCTTCAAAACGTTCAACAGCATCCGAAAGCTTCTCGTTTTCGATGTCGGCAAAAGCCGGGCCGGTTTCAGCCTTTTTCCTCGGACTGTCTGCTTCAGGGAGATGTTCAAGGTCAATCCACTCCATCTGCGGTTTTAAAAAGATCATCGCCCGCTCGAGGACGTTTTCAAGCTCCCTGACATTTCCCGGCCATTTTCTTGCAGTTAGCGATTTAAGAGCTTTTTTCGTAAGTCCCTTTACATTGCGGCCGTATTCCTGATTGATTTTTCCGATTAAATGGCGGCTTAGGGCTTCAATATCCTCTTTTCTCTGCCTAAGCGGCGGAATCGAAATCGGATAGCGATTGATGCGGTAATATAAATCTTCGCGGAATCTGCCTTCGGCCAGCGCTTTTTCAATATTGACGTTGGTCGCGGCAATAATTCTGACGTTCACGGAGATCGGCTTTGTCCCGCCGACCCTGACGATTTCTTTTTCCTGAAGAACGCGGAGCAGCTTCGCCTGCGTACTCGGGGACAGTTCGCCGATCTCGTCGAGAAAAATGCTTCCGTTATTAGCCTCTTCAAAAAACCCTTTTTTCCCGCCGCGCTTTGCGCCGGAAAAAGCGCCTTCTTCATAGCCGAACAGCTCTGATTCAAGCAAAGATTCCGAAATAGCCGCACAGTTTACCCGGACAAACTTATTATACTTTCGGTCACTTTCGTTATGTATCGCATGGGCGAAAAGCTCCTTCCCCGTTCCCGATTCACCCCTGAGCAAAATCGTGGCAGGCGTTTTCGCCCCCAATTTCGCCTGCTCAAGAGCCACAAGCATTTGCTCGCTGGACCCGATAATGTCGGCAAATGTGTATTTCGCTTCAAGCGTGCGGATGATCTGGCGCGCTCTGTTCAATTCCTTCGTCAGCAACTGGATTTCGGACACGTCCTGTATGACGCCGACGCTGCCTTTTAAAATCCCGTCGACGATAATCGGCGCAACGTTGACGATCACTTCTTTCTTATTCGGGCCGACCTTCATTCTGGCGCCTCTGACAGGCCGCCTTGTTTCGAGCACTTTCAAATGCATGCTTTCGCCTTCGGATATATCGGTATTGGCTGGCTTTCCGATGACCTCATCTTTTGTCAGGCCGGTCATTTTTGTATACGCCCTGTTGATCATCATCCCGATTCCGTTCTCATCGACGACGGAAATCGCTTCATCAGACGACTGAATGATCGCTTCAAGCATCGTTCTGACTTCCTTCAGGTTTGTCACCTCTTCAGCCAGTTCAACCGCGTCCGTAATATCTTTAAAAATGCTGAGCGCGCCTAACAGCGTGCCGCCGTCATCAATAATCGGAATCCTCGTCGTTACAATCTGCCTGTTCGGCTTTAAAAACTGTTTTTGATTGTATTCCGGCTCTCTCGTGTTGAGAATGCGCGGAAGCTTCGTCGTCGGGATGACCTTTTGAATGTGCTGGCCGATCGCTTCCTCCCGTTTTGTACCTGTCATTTCCTCGGCCATTTTGTTAAACAGGATAATTTCTTCATTGATATCGATAAAAATCATGCCGTCATTCATCGAATTAAAAATCCGGTCGTGTTTGTATGTCTGTTCTTTTAGCATTTGGATCAGCTGCTGCTTTTCATTCATCAATTGAGAAATGATATAAGCGAGCGAACCCGGCACAACGATCGTTCTTTCCGGTTTTTTGCGGACTAGCTGCTTCAATACGCCGGGATCTCCGGTCGTTTCAATAATGATATCGATCTGCTGATCGATGTAAGGCAGCCAGTCCAGAGCGGTTTCAATACCGTTTTTTTCGGCAATGAGCAGTCCCGGCGCCTTCGGATTTTTGTCGATGACGGCCGCGATATGCATCGTTTTCGTCTTCAGCAGCAAGTCTAAGAGAGCACTTCCCCCTTTTCCAGCACCTACAATCAGTACCTTTTGCTTCATCCCTTTACCCCTTTGTATGAAAAATTTTGCACACTTAAACGTTCTCTTGCAACAATTTGCACAACACCTATGTTATCACGTTTTCCTTTCTTGACAAACTTTTTTTTCAAATAGACAATAAAGGAAAATGATTGGTAAGGGGATTGGGTGTATGGGGAGACTGGTCGCACTGCTGATTTTGCTGATTCCGGGCTGCTTGGCAGCGCTGGGGATTAAATTGATGCGAGACACTGTATTCGGCGTACTCATCGGCCCGTTTCAAATTCTTTGGCTCCAGGGGCTGACAGGACTAATATGCTTCTGTATAGGGCTTTACCTGTTAGGAGGCTTCATCCTGTACAGAGACAGAAAACGAAACCAGGTAAGTGCGCGCTTTAGAAAAAAACAAAACGGCCCCGGGGCATAAAAAAGCCGCAGATCAACATCTGCGGCTTTTTTCATCACATGCTTTCCTTCAGTTTCATCGCTTTTTCGGGAAAATCGGTAAAAAATCCGTCTGCCCCGGCAGCAATCAGCTCCTTCATATCCTCCTCGCGATTGACGGTAAACGGCCTGACCGCTTTGTTCTGTTTATGAGCATTTGCGATCGTATCCGGCGACATCGAGCGGAGATACGGATGGAACCCGGATGCCGGAATCATGTCTACGTATTGTTCAGGCTTATAAATGACATCCATGTAAAGCGCAGCCAATTCGATCTCCGGGTTCAGCTTCCGGCAATGGGCGAGACTTTCATGGTTAAAAGAAGAGATGATGATGCGGTCCCCGAGCTTATAGTCAGAAATAAGCGCCATCACTTTTTCTTCCATCCCATCATAGCGGACAATGCTGTTTTTCAGCTCCACATTGACGAGAAAATCGCCTTTTGCCGCCCAGTCAAACACCTCTTCAAGGGTCGGCACCGTGACAAAGCCGGTCTTTTCGGAAAAGCGGAAACTTGCATCCCCCTGCCTGATCTCATCGTATGTAAAATCTTTAATATAACCCTTTAAAGAAGTCGTCCTGTCGAGCTTCTCATCGTGAATGACGACAAGACGCCCGTCTTTCGACATCTGTACGTCAAGCTCGATCCCGTCGGCGCCAGATGCAGCCGCGCGTTCAAATGCAGTCATCGTATTTTCAGGGTATGTCCCTGAAGCGCCTCTGTGCGCAAATATTTTCGTCATGTAAGTTCACCTCTGAATGAATTAACGATCCACCCTCATTATGAAGGTCTTATGATGTTCTTTCCACACTTAGGCCTTTTTTTAACATAAACATTACAAAAATACAAAGACGGTTCCTTTTTTCAAGACGGACTCAAATACCGCCAAACAGGCGTTTTTCAGATTGACGCTTTCATTTTGAAGCAGGCAGTTTGCTGGATTCAGCAAAAGAAAAATAATCCCTTATATTCCCTTTACAAAAAAATTTATTTATGCTATAATTTACTATTATAATATTTCTGTATATAATAAGATTCTCCTGGCCGGGGGAATCTTATTTTTTATGCAGGAGGAGCAGGAATGAAGCCAAACGAGTCAAGTTTAACTTCCCTAATATCAGCATTTGGAAGAGCCTATCACAGTCAATTTGATGCACCGAAAATTTTCGATGATTTCATTGCAAAAGATCTCATTTCCGAAAAAGAGTTTTTAGACATCAGCGAGAATATGATTCAAGGAATACAGTTTTTCAACAGAGACATTGCCCAAGAATTTCAGGACGACCGAGAAAAAATATTAAAATGGATTACACAAGTCCAGCTTTCGCCGACGCCATTGGCACGTGCAGCGTATTGCGAAAGCGTGCTGCTTCATGAAGCCACGCTGGGACTAACACAGTACGTCATCCTCGGAGCCGGGCTGGATACGTTTTGTTTCCGGCATCCAGAGCTGAAAAACAGCTTCCAAGTCTTCGAGGTGGATCATCCATCCACACAGGAATTCAAAAAGAAACGGCTGGAAAATACCGAATATGACATTCCGGATCATCTTCATTTTGTTCCGATGGACTTTACCCGGGAGTTTTCGTATCAAAGTCTGATAGATGAAGGATTCGAAAACGAAAAAACCTTCTTCAGCCTTTTAGGTGTTTCTTATTATTTAACGAAAGAGGAAAATGCAAACTTGATCAGCCGCTTATTTTCTAAAGTCCCATCAGGCAGTTCCATCGTATTTGATTATGCGGACGAACGGCTCTATGAAGAAAAAGGAATATCCAACAGAGTTGAAAATATGGTGAAAATGGCTGCAGCAAGCGGAGAACCGATGAAATCGTGTTTCTCTTATGAAGAAATCGAGAAGCTGCTGGAAGCCTCAAGCTTGCTCATTTATGAGCATCTAACGCCTGACGCGATAAACGACCGTTTCTTTCGCAATCGAACGGATGATTTATCTGCTTTCGAGACGATTCATTACATTCATGCCGTAAAAAAATAATGTTTTGGTTTTGCTGCCGCTCAATGATGCATTGAGCGGCAGTTTTTTGGCGCGAATTTTATTTGATAGACAAGAGATTATTTACAGACTTCGAAGAGCTACGTCCCGGCGAACCATTAACATCGAAGTAGAGACTTTTTTTATTTGGATGTTTTTCTAGAGTCTTCAAAGGAGAATGTTTTTATCTCCGCCGGTTACATAATGGAAACTAAATTCTACGACACCCGGCTTTCGCATCAATTGTGAAATTATTTCTTCCCACCTTAAAATGCCAAAAACTGTAACCTCTCCGTTTTTAATGCGGAACTTATGATTGATATCCTCTTCATCACAGTCCTTAATTATTGGAAAATCAGCTATTGCCTCTGTACAAGCTATACTTTTTCTCGTCATCTGTGGGCTCCCCATCAAAATAACCTTTCCACTTTAGCGTTTCATTTTCTAACTTTACTGCGGGCCCCCTTAATTTGTTTGGCATTGCCCCCAATAAAGCGTAATGGCAACTGATTATTAGGTTATTCATTGTTGGTTCCGTATTTCACCTCAATAACAACAAGCTGTAATAAAAGGATGTCATTTCGTACTGGCCACTAAAAGGCGCAAAAAAATACCCCGTCTAAAAAGACGAGGTTAAAAACCCTCTGTTACATTCATTGCAATTACAACGAATTAGCCATCAGAAACAAGGGCGGCAATTATCCACAATCCCCGCGCCACAACACGCTTAAGAAGCCTTATGCTCCAACCGCAGCTTATCTGCGACCATCGCGATGAATTCGCTGTTCGTCGGCTTTGCTTTTGACATGCTGACGGTGTAGCCGAACAGAGAAGAAATGGAGTCGATGTTGCCTCTGCTCCATGCGACTTCGATGGCGTGGCGAATCGCCCGTTCGACCCGGCTTGCGGTCGTGTTGAATTTTTTGGCGATGTCCGGATACAGCACTTTCGTAATGCTGCCGAGCAGTTCAATATCGTTATACACCATGGAGATGGCTTCTCTTAAGTATAAGTACCCTTTAATATGGGCGGGAACGCCGATTTCGTGGATGATGCTCGTGATGCTGGCGTCCAGGTTTTTCTTTGGCGATTCAGGCTGCGGACGGAGGACGCTGCTTTGAACCGAAGGGGCGCGGTGCGTCATTTGAGAACCGTTTCCGCTGACTTGGCGGATGTGGCCGACGAGATTCTCCATATCAAACGGCTTCAGAATAAAGTACGATGCGCCTAAATCCACGGCTTTTTTCGTCACGTCTTCCTGACCGAAAGCAGTCAGCATGATGACGTTCGGCTGTTTTTTCAGCTGGGATTCCCGCAGCCTTTCCAAAACTGCCAGTCCGTCGAGATGAGGCATGATAATGTCCAGCACGAGCACGTCAGGCTCCTTGTCTTTAAACAGAGAAAGACATTCTTGTCCGTTATATGCCACGCCGATCACTTCCATGTCATTCTGACCCTCGATATATTCACTTAATAGGCCGACAAGCTCCCTGTTATCATCAGCAACACATACTTTAATTTTCTCCACGTTTCTTCCTCCCCAATGTGTATGTTGATAAAATTCATCAATCTTTTTCTAATATGTTTAATTCGACAGCGCCACATTATTCCCTTTTAAAAAAAATGATTTTTCCAATATTAGTGGGATATCTTGCTTTTTTTCGGTTTTTTTCAGATTTTCTCGTTTTTTCGACTTGAAATGCAGCTTGACAAACAGAGGAACGTGAATTTGTCGAAAAATCTTTTCATCCCTATTTTAACGCACGATGATGAAGAATGAAAGGTGTAATCAAAAACTGCCGGGGATCCCGGCAGTTCAGCTCGCTTTATCCTTTTTGTAAATATCGATTCCCGCTTCAGAAAGCATCCATTCGATGTGAACGCCGTAGCCGCTTGTCGGATCATTGACGAAAACGTGGGTGACCGCCCCGATGATTTTCCCGTTTTGTATAATCGGGCTGCCGCTCATTCCTTGAACGATGCCCCCTGTTTTATTGATCAGTCTCGGATCGGTAATTTTCAGCACCATTCCCTTAGTGGCGGGAAATTTTTGCGGAGTTGTGCTGACGATTTGGATATCGAATTTCTCGACTTTGTCGTTTTCGATGACCGTCAAAATCTGTGCCGGCCCTTCTTTGACTTCGTTTGAAAATGCAATCGGAATGGCTTTGTCTGAAATGCGGTTTTTGATTGACTGATGAAGCGTCCCGAATATTCCAAAAGGACTGTTTCTGTTAATGTCGCCGATGACTTTTCGTTCTGATGCAAAACGGGCCAGTTTTTCTCCCGGATTTCCGCCTGTTCCTTTTTCGATTGATGTGACGGTTGATTTTACGATCTGGCCGTTTTCAACGACGATCGGCTTTTTTGTATCCATGTCGGAAATGACGTGGCCCAATGCCCCGTATTTTTTCGATTTCGGCTCATAAAAGGTCATCGTGCCGATTCCAGCGGCTGAGTCCCTGATGTATAAGCCGATTCTGTATTTGTCTTCAGCCTGATCCTTTTCCGGAACAAGCTTTGTCTTGATCTCCTGTTTATCCCTTTTAATCAACAGGTTCAAGGTCTCTCCTGTTTTCCCCGCCTTTTGAATAAAAGGGGTGATGTCATTCATTTTTTCGATTTTCGTTCCGTTGATTTCGGTGATTATGTCGCCTACCGCGATTCCGGCTGCTTCACCGGGTGATTTTTTTCCGTCATTTGTATTGATTTGGTGAAAGCCGACAACCAATACCCCCACAGAGTGAAGCTTGACGCCGATCGACTGCCCGCCGGGCACGACTTTAAGCTCGGGCAGAACATTCACTTTCGTTTTTTTGACAGGAAATCCGGCAAAGTCATAAACAAGCTCAGCCTTTCCGTTTTGTTCGCCTTTTATTTCCACTTCGCCTTTATTTTCTTTTAAAGTAAATGCTTCTGATGATTCGTCTTCGGGTATGCTGACGGACAGGCCTGTCTGAACGGCACGCGAATCCGTCTCAAAAATGTTCATGTTTTTTGGTATTTCAATGTATTCTTTCACCGGTTTGTAAAATCCTACACTTATTAAAGAAACAAGGAGAATTATACCCACAGCTTTTCTGATTTTTTCAACATCCACCTTTTCACTCTCCTCGCACCTAACCCACACCATAAAAATTTCTTTCGCTACATCCATTACTTTTGCCTTCCTGACGGTGATTTATAACCGTGAACGCAAGAAAAACATTGGATAAAATGATAAAGAAACGTTTGTATAAGAAAAATGCGGATCAAGTCAGGCAAACATGGAAAGATAAAAAATAAGCTGTTCGTGTTGAACAGCTTATCCGGTCGTTTTGACGAGTTTGGCCTGCTGCAAAAGCTCTTTTGCATGGCGTTTCGTCAGATCGGTGACTTCGACGCCGGCGATCATCCGGCCGATTTCCGATATTTTTTCCTGTTTTGACAAAGGGGTAACGCTTGTCGTCGTTCTCCCGTCTTTGGACTGCTTTGTAATCAAAAGGTGCGTGTCCGCCATTGCGGCGACTTGCGGCAAATGGGTGATGCACAGCACCTGTGAACCAATCGATACGCGGTGGATTTTCTCGGCGATCGCCTGCGCCACCCTTCCGCTTACGCCTGTATCCACTTCGTCAAAAATGATCGATGTGACGTCCTGCTGTGCGGAGAAAATGCTTTTCATCGCCAGCATAATCCTTGACAATTCGCCGCCTGAAGCGACTTTTGACAACGATTTCAGCGGTTCTCCCGTATTGGTCGAAATCAAAAAGCGGACGGTGTCAATGCCCTGCTTTGTCAGGTGAACGGGCGTTCCGTTGACAACAGGCGCGTCTTCTCGGGCATCGCCCGTTTTGATCTCAAATTCGGTATCGAACGTTGATTTTTCCATGTACAGCTCTTTTAGTTCGCGGTGAATATCTTTGGCGAGTTTTTTCGCCCATGCTTTTCTGATCTCTGACACATTCATCGCTTCGATCGCGACATCCTGGCCGACCGATTCAAGCTCCTCTTTTAAAGCCTGCAGGTGGCTGTCCCGGTTTTGAATGCGGTCGATTTCTTCCTCGATTTTAGCCGAATAGGCTTGAATATCTTCAACTGTGGCGCCGTATTTCCGCTTCAGCTGTTTAATTTCGTTCAAGCGTGATTCAATGAAGTCGAGGCGCGCAGGGTCGTATTCCAATTCGTCGAGCATGTTTCTGATTTGAAACGTCGAGTCTTCCAGCGTGTAGTAGGCGTTTGCGACGGATTCGGATATTCTCTTCAGTCCGTCATTGATGCCTGACACATTCTCAAGCTCGCTGGAAGCCATGCCGACCCAATCGAGGCCCGCCTGTTCATTTCGAAGCGCATTGTAGGCATTTTGCAAAGCTTCGTATATTTTCTCAAAGTTGGAAATCTGCCGGCGCTCTTCTTCTAAAAGCTCGTCCTCTTTCGGCTCGAGATTTGCAGATTCGATTTCGTCAAGCTGAAACTGGATCAAGTCGAGTCTGTGAGCCATTTCCTGCTCGCTTTCAGAAAGCTGCTTGACCTTTTTCATGACGTTCATATATCGGCCGTACACTTCCTGATATGCTTTCAGCGCTTTTTCGATTTCCTCCCCGGCATAGCGGTCCAAAAGCTCGAGGTGATGATCGTCTTCCATCAAAAGCTGGTTATCGTGCTGGCCGTGGATGTCCAACAAAAGCCTGCCGACTTCCCGCAAAGCGGCGATCGTTACGAGCTTTCCGTTGACACGGCAGATGCTTTTGCCGTTGGCGTTAATGTCACGCCTCATCACGATCATGCCGTCTGATGCTTCGATGCCGAGCTCTCTGCACATATCAAAAACCGGATGTCCCTCGTCAAGCAGAAAAAGCCCTTCCAATTCCGCCCTTTTTTCTCCGTACCTGACAAATTCTGATGATCCTCTGCCGCCGACGAGCAGCGAAATCGCATCGATGATGATTGATTTTCCGGCGCCGGTTTCACCGGTCAAAACCGTCAGTCCTTTTTCAAAAGAAATCGTTAGTTCTTCGATAATCGCAAAGTTCTTGATCGATAATTCAGCTAACAAGCTTTTATCGCACCTCTTTTCAGGCTTTCATTATAAAAGCTCCAATATTTTTTTCTGCACGGTCTCCGTATCGTCCGGCGTCCGGCATATGATCAAAATGGTGTCATCCCCGCAGATCGTCCCGAGGATTTCCTCCCAATCCAAGTTGTCCATCAGCGCGCCGATCGCCTGGGCGTTGCCCGGCATTGTCTTGAGGACGATCATATGGCTGGCCGAATCGATTTTGACAAACGCATCCATCAATGCCCTTTTTAATTTGGAAAGGGGGTTAAAGCGCTGATCGGCAGGCAGGCTGTATTTATACGTGCCGTTGTTTGTCGGAACCTTGACCAAATGGAGTTCTTTAATATCGCGGGATACGGTGGCTTGTGTCACATTATAGCCGTCTTTCTTTAAAATATCGACGAGCTCGTCCTGCGTCTCGATTTCGTTTGCTGTAATAATCTCCCTGATTTTAATATGCCTTTGACCTTTGTTCATTTTGCACCTCTGTTTATACAGGTATTGTGTATGTTTATACAAATATGTTATCTGATTTTAAAGAAAAAGTACACGATTACGATAAAAAAGGAATAATAGCCCGCTATTATTCCTTTTCGTCCGACTTTTTCGCTTTTAGTGTCTTGTGGGCTTCTTCGACAATTTGATTGACCATCCCTTCCGGAATCGCCGCTCCGGGCTTGTCCTGCCCCGCCCACTGTAAATGAAGGAGAAATTCGATATTGCCGTCACCGCCTGTAATCGGGGAAAACGATGCATTTTTGCAGTCGTATCCTTCCTGCGCGGCAAACCGGCTAATGTCATTCAGCACAGCCTTATGAACGAGCGGGTCGCGGACGATGCCCTTTTTACCCACGGATTCGCGACCTGCTTCGAATTGCGGTTTGACGAGCGCCACGCAATCGCTTCCGGGAACTAAAATCGTCTTCAAGACCGGCAAGATGATTTTCAGCGAAATGAACGAAACGTCTATCGTCGCAAATTCCGGCAGGCCTTCCGTAAAATCGGCAGGCGTACAATACCGGAAATTGGTGCGTTCCATGACGATGACCCGTTCATCCTGTCTCAACTTCCATGCGAGCTGGTTATAGCCCACATCAACGGCATACGAGCGTGCGGCGCCGTTTTGCAGGGCGCAGTCCGTAAAACCGCCGGTTGATGAACCGATGTCAATCATCGTTTTGCCGCGTACAGACAGATGGAATTGCTTGAGCGCTTTTTCGAGCTTTAAACCGCCTCTGCTGACGTATTGCAATGCCTTTCCTTTAATCGTCAGCGGAATGGTGCGGTCAACCTTCTCGCCCGGTTTGTCCAGCCTGTTTTCATTCGTATAGACGATTCCGGCCATAATCGCCCTTTTCGCTTTTTCGCGGGTTTCGATTAACCCTCTTTCTACAAGTAATACGTCTAGCCGTTCTTTTTTTGCTGTCATGATCCAATTCCTTTATGAGTCTTTACGGGTGTCAGCAGTCTGATTCGTCTGATGACATCTTCCTTCGTCAAGCCGATCTCTTCAAGAAGCTTTGCAACGCTTCCGTGCTCGATGAAGCGATCAGGTATCCCCATCCTGTCAATCATCGGACTGTATGATTGATGGTCATGGGCAAATTCAAGGATCGAGCTGCCGAATCCGCCTTGAAGAACGGCTTCTTCGATCGTTAAAATCGGAAGACCTTCGTTCAAGATGCCCTTGAGCATGGCTTCGTCAAGCGGTTTGATAAAGCGGGCATTCACCACTCTGACGGAGCGGCCTTCTTTTTGAAGGTCTTCTGCGGCATCGAGCGCCATTTGAATGGTCGTGCCGAATGTTAAAATCACCGCGTCTGTTCCTGGTCTCAGAACTTCCCACGTTCCGATCGGAATCGTCTTCAGCTCTTTATCCATTTTGACGCCGAGACCGTTTCCGCGCGGGAAGCGCATGGCGATCGGGCCGTCATCGTAGCGGACCGCCGTGTTGACCATGTGCTGGCCTTCATTTTCGTCTTTCGGCATCATCAGCACAAGGTTTGGAATATGCCTCAAAAAAGCGATATCAAATACGCCTTGATGGGTTTCGCCGTCAGCGCCGACGAGCCCCGCCCTGTCAATGCCGATAAACACGTTTAAGTTTTGCCGGCAAATATCGTGGACGACCTGGTCATAAGCGCGCTGAAGAAATGTCGAATAAATCGCGAGAAACGGCTTCATATTCTGTGTCGCAAGGCCGGCCGCCATCGTTGCGGCATGCTGTTCGGCTATCCCGACGTCAAACATTCTGTCGGGAAATTCGCTTGCGAATCCTTCAAGCTTGGAACCGACCGGCATGGCCGGGGTGATGGCGACGATTCGTTCGTCTTCCCTGGCAAGCTTCCGGACCGTTTCGCTGACAAGGGCGCTCCACGAGGGAGCGGCGGCCTTCGGTTTGACAAAATCTCCCGTATCGATTTTATATGGTCCCGTACCGTGCCATGTTCCGGTTTTGTCCGCTTCGGCAGGCTTATAGCCCTTCCCTTTCTTCGTAATGACGTGAAGGAGTACAGGCCCCTTCGTTTTCTTCGCATACTGCATATTTTCAAACAGCTCTTCATAGGAATGGCCGTCCACAGGCCCCAGATACGTAAAACCGAGCTCTTCAAAAAACATCCCGGACACTAAAAGGTATTTCAGGCTGTCTTTGACGCGCTCAGCCGTCGCGGCGAGCTTTCCGCCAACGGCCGGTATGCGCTTGAACAAGTATTCAAGCTCATCTTTCACCCATTGGTATTTTCCCGCCGTGCGCAGTCTTCCGAGCATGGAATGAATCGCTCCGACGTTCGGGGCGATGCTCATCTCATTGTCATTTAAAATGACGATCATATCTTTTTGTTCATGTCCGATGTGGTTCAGCGCTTCAAGCGCCATGCCGCCCGTAAGAGCCCCGTCGCCGATGATCGGGATGATGTACTCGTCCGTACCTTTTAAATCCCTGGCAACCGCCATTCCCATCGCTCCGGAAAGAGAAGTTGAGCTGTGGCCCGTTTCCCAGACATCGTGTTCGCTCTCGTTCCGCTTCGGAAAGCCGCACAGACCTTTATGCTGGCGCAATGTCGAAAATTCCTTTCCGCGGCCGGTCAAAAGCTTGTGAACATACGATTGATGCCCGACATCCCATAAAAATTTGTCTTTCGGGCTGTTAAATTCCCGATGAAGAGCGATCGTAAGCTCGACAACGCCAAGATTCGGACCGATGTGGCCTCCCGATTCAGAAAGCGTTTCAATTAAAAAGCGGCGAATCTCAGCGCTCAAGCTTTCCAGTTCCTGAATGGAAAGATGTTTTAAAAACGTAGGGTCTTTTATAGATAACAGATCCAATCGGATCAACTCACTTTCAGATGATTTCTGCAAGTATGCGCCTTGCTTCATTGATTGCATTTTATTTTAAAAAGGATACCATCCATTTTTATCAGCTTGCATTATTATATGATGAACCCACCCTCATGCGCAAACTTGCATATGCGGACGCTTCAGTCTGAAAAAACAGCCGCTAACACATCGTGATAACGGCGCGGCGTTTTAAAGTTCAACTGTTAACATTTTATCATAACCACTCTTTTATACTCAAATGGGAACCGCAGCATCAATGGTCGCGGTCTGCAATCATATCGCACAGTTCATACAGCAGCTTTTTTTCAAGCGAGAGCTCTGAGATCAGCCGCTTCGCCTTTTCGATATGCTCGTTGAGCTTTTGTTTGGCCCCTTCCACCGACAGAAGCGACGGATAGGTCGATTTTCCGTTCGTCGTATCAGATCCGATCCGCTTGCCGATTTTATCCTCTGAGCCTTCTAGATCCAAAATGTCGTCCCTGATTTGAAAGCCGATCCCGATATGATGCCCGAATTCGCGAAGCTTTTCAATCTCTTCTTCCGGCGCGTCCGCAAGAATCGCTCCCGCAATTACGCTGAAGCTGAGGAGTTTGGCCGTTTTTCCTTCATGAATCGATTGAAGCTCTTGTAATGACACGGGTTTTGACTCCGCTTCCATATCCAAAATTTGGCCGCCGACCATGCCTTCCGCACCCGCAGCAGAGACGAGCTCATTCACAATCCTGAGCCGCTTTTCAGCCGGGACGTTAAATGAGACGTGTGTGGTAATCATTTTAAAGCTTTCCGTCAGCAGAGCATCGCCTGCAAGCACTGCCGTCGCTTCGCCGTATATTTTATGGTTTGTCGGTTTTCCTCTTCTTAAATCATCGTCGTCCATGCAAGGAAGGTCATCATGGATCAGCGAATACGTATGGATCATTTCAACCGCACAGCCGACCGGTATGCCGTCCTCTTCATGCTTTCCGTATGCATGAAGAAGAGCAAGCACCAAAATCGGCCTCAGCCTTTTTCCTCCAGCTTCCAGAGAGTAAAGCATGGATTGTTTAAGGGTTGCCGGCGCTTGTAGCTCTTGAATATATAAAGGAAGACGCTGTTCGATTAACGCTTTTCTCGTTTTTAAAAATCCTTCTAGCTTACTGGTCACCTTTTTCCTCCTCCCGAACGCTGAAAGGAGCCAATTCCCCGTTTTCCCGCAAAATGTAGTCCATCTGCTTCTCTACATGTTGCAGCTTTTCGTGGCACATCTTCGAAAGAAGCATGCCTTCCTGGAAATAATCGATCGCTTTTTCCAAAGGCACGTCCCCTTCCTCCAGTTTTGATACGATTTGTTCAAGACCTTTCATGGCCTCTTCAAACGTTATTTCTTCCTGATTATTTTTCTTTTCTTCAGCCATTTGTTTCGCCTCTCTTCTGACGTACTTCACAGGCCAGCGTCCCGTCTTTTAATTTGACTTGGATCTCGTCATTTTCCTGCACCTGTTCGATACTTTTGATCAATTCGTCTTCTTTATATGTCAGACTGTACCCTCTTTCCATGACTTGAAGAGGGCTCAATGCATTCAGTTTACCAAGAACCGTCTGAAACTGCGAATGAATCTGCTTGAGCTGCACGCTCATATTCCGTTTCAGCCGTTCTGTCTGTTCCCCGTGCCGTCTTCTCGCCTGCCTGAGCTGTTCTTCCGGATGGCGCATCTGCAATTTGTACGACTGCTCGCTCAGCTTCTGCTTTTTCCGGTCCAAGGTCAGGACGATCTGCTTTTGAAAACGGTCGAATATAAGGTCAAACTCCTGTTCCTTTTGGGCGTACAGCCTTTTCGGATAACGAAAAGCATATGAGGATTGAAGGTAATTCAAAAGCTCCTGCCGCTTTCGCAAACCCTGCTGCATCGCTTTTGTCATTCGGACATCCAGTGTTTTCAGACGCTCCATCAAATCAAGCATATTCGGGACGGCAAGCTCGGCGGCTCCCGTAGGGGTTGCTGCGCGCAGATCGGCAGTAAAATCGCTGATCGTAAAGTCGGTTTCGTGTCCGACGGCTGATATGATCGGGATGTCGGATGCAAAAATCGCCCTTGCAACGATTTCTTCATTAAAAGCCCACAGCTCTTCTATCGATCCCCCTCCGCGCCCGACGATCAGCACATCGCACAGCTGTCTGCGGTTGGCCTCTTCGATGCTTCTGACGATGGATTCACTGGCGTTTGTTCCCTGAACAAGGGTTGGGAGGACAATCACTTTTACGAGGGGATATCTTCTTTTAATAGTGGTGATGACGTCCCGTACAGCCGCTCCTGTAGGGGACGTGACGACACCGATGACTGACGGAAAAGCGGGGATGGGCTTTTTGTGCGCTTCGTCAAACAGCCCTTCTTGCGACAGCTTTTTCTTTAGTTCTTCATATGCCAAATGAAGCGCCCCGATTCCGTCGGGCTGCATTTCTTTAGCGTAAAGCTGATAATTGCCGCTCGGTTCATACACCGTAATGCCGCCTCTTACCAGCACCTTCATTCCGTTTTCGGGAGTAAAGCCGAGGCTTTTGTTTTGTCTGGCGAACATGACGGCCTGTATGCGGGCGTTGTCATCTTTCAGCGTAAAATAAATATGGCCCCTGCTATGTATTTTTACATTTGACAGCTCACCCTTGATCCAAAGGTCATCTAGATGGGGATCGACGTCAAATTTGCGTTTAATGTATTTTGTCAATGCGGTAACCGTGACAAATGCTACTTCATCCATGGCGAGAGCCTCCTTTCCAGCCGGCATCAAAAATGTTCATCCGCCAGGGTTTCTGACGGATGAACGGCTGTCCGTTACAACGAACGTTTCGCTGATTTAACCGTATTATGGGCAAGCATGGTGATGGTCATCGGACCGACTCCGCCCGGTACAGGCGTGATGTAGGAAGCTTTCTCTTTCGCCTCTTCGAACGCCACGTCCCCAACAAGTTTTCCGTTTTCAAGGCGGTTGACGCCGACATCGATGACGACGGCTCCTTCTTTAATTTGATCCGCTTTGATAAAATTAGCTTTCCCTACTGCTACGATGAGAACATCGGCTTTTTTCGTATGCGCCGTAATATCGGCCGTTCTTGAATGGCAATATGTGACGGTTGCGTTTTCGTTCAGAAGAAGCTGCCCTACAGGCTTTCCGACAATATTGCTTCTGCCGACGACAACAACCTCTTTTCCTGACAAATCGACGCCGGTTTTTTTCAATAGCTCGATGATGCCCGCAGGTGTGCAAGGCAGAAATGTATCTTCGCCGAGCAGCATCTTCCCGACGTTCAACGGATGAAACCCGTCGACATCTTTGTCAGGGGAAATTTTTTCGATCACCGCTTGTTCGGAAATATGCTCCGGAAGAGGCAGCTGGACAAGAATTCCGTGAAAGTCGTCATTATTGTTGTATTGATCGATCACCTCAAGCAGCTGCTGTTCGGTGAAGCTTGAGTCGAAATGATCCAATTGAAAACGAATCCCCATAGCCTCAGCCGCTTTTTTCTTGCCGCGCACATATGAAAGAGACGCCGGATCATCGCCGATTAAAATAACGGCCAGTCCCGGGGTAACTCCTTGTTTTTTCAGTTCTTCAACTTCCTTGGCCAGCTGCCCGCGCTTTTCTTTTGCTGTTTCTTTCCCGTCGATGATGGTTGCTGTCATTTGCTCTCCTCCTAAATTATTCAAGATCGGACTTAATGTTAGAAAGAACACCGTTTATAAACTTCGCCGACTTGTCATCCCCAAATTGCTTTGCCAGCTCAATCGCTTCATTCATAGAGACGCTGGCCGGTATATCGTCTACAAACGCCATTTCATATGCTGATAAGCGCAAAATGGCGCGGTCGACATTTGCCAGTCTGTCAAGCTTCCAATTGACGAGATGGCGCGTGATCATCTCATCGATTTTTTCCTTATTCTCTAAGACCCCGTAGACAAGCTGTTCGAAAAAAGCGTCGCTTTCCATGCCGTCCAGGGCATGGGCCATCGCTTCTTTCGGTTCAATATCGCTGACGTCAATTTGGAATAATGACTGCAAAGCCTTTTCTCTTGCTGTTCTTCTTTTCATTCTTTCTTTTTCTCCTTTAACCCTCTTTGCTGCTAACCGGTTAAGCCACAAAGAGATCATATCATATTTTTAGTCTTTTCGCATGCAAAAATCGAGGTTTTATCGGTTATAACCGAATAATAAATGAAATCCCCCGGAAATCATTCGTTTTCTGTGTACTTTCTCTTGCATCCTTTTTATTTTTCATCGCAATGGTCAGAATGATGCTTTTTAAAAAGCATTTTTTAAAGGCTGGACACGAAAAAACCAAAGGGCCGTCGGGTCCCCTTGGTTCTTCCATTCAACCGCGCTACATCTCTTGATCAATTTCAACTTCATGCGTTTTTGAATCAAATTGAATTCCAACGATGTGAATATTAATTTCATTAATCGAAAGAGCAGTCATATTGAGGAGCGTCTGGCGGATGTTGTCCTGGACAGCACTTGCGACCTTCGGAATCGACACGCCGAATAACATGACGCAGAATACGTCAATCGTAATCCCGTCATCAGACAGATCGACTTTAACGCCTTTGCCGTGGTTCTTTTTGCCGAAGCGCTCCACAACGCCCGTTGCAAAATTGCCGCGCATTTCGGCAACGCCTTCGACTTCGGATGCCGCGATTCCAGCGATTACCTCAATGACTTCGGGAGCGATTTCCACTCTCCCCAAATGGTTTTCTTCATGGCTCATGTCCAATAAGCTGTTATCGTCTTTCAACAGATTCACCTCCGTAATAATTACGATCCCATGACATCATATATTTCTAAAAACTTCGTGTTGAATTCCCCGCTTACAAATGTTTCATGATCCAATAACTTCAAATGGAACGGGATTGTCGTGTGAATGCCTTCGATCACGAATTCGCTCAAGGCCCGCTTCATTCTTGAAACAGCTTCATCCCTCGTCTTTCCGTAGGTGATCACTTTGGCGATCATGCTGTCATAATACGGCGGAATCGAGTATCCGGGATATACGGCCGATTCGACTCTGACGCCAAGGCCTCCCGGAGGAAGATACATTTCGATTTTCCCGGGTGACGGCATGAAGTTTTTCTCAGGATTTTCGGCGTTAATCCGGCATTCGATCGCCCATCCGTCAAATGTGACCTCTTCTTGTGTAAGGCTCAATTTCTCGCCTGATGCCACTTTGATCTGTTCTTTGATCAAATCGACGCCTGTCACCATTTCCGTCACGGGATGTTCAACCTGAATCCGCGTGTTCATTTCCATGAAGTAAAATTTCTGTTCGCGGTAATCGTAAATGAACTCAACCGTTCCTGCGCCCGTATATTGAACCGCTTCAGCCGCTTTTACAGCTGCTTGGCCCATCTGCTCCCTTACAGATTCATCCAGAGCAGGTGAAGGCGTTTCTTCAAGAAGCTTTTGCAGCCTTCTTTGGATCGAACAGTCGCGCTCTCCCAGATGAATCGTGTTTCCGTGCGTGTCGGCAAGCACTTGAATTTCCACGTGTCTGAAATCTTCGATGTACTTTTCAATATACACGCCTGGATTTCCGAATGCTGTGGCCGCCTCCTGCTGTGTGATCTTGATGCCGTTGATCAATTCTTCTTCCGTGCGGGCGACGCGGATTCCTTTTCCGCCTCCGCCTGCGGTTGCCTTGATAATCACAGGATACCCGATATCGCGCGCCAATGAAACCGCATCTTCGACATTTTCGATAATTCCTTGTGATCCCGGCACGATCGGAACGCCTGCCTTCTGCATCGTTTCCCGCGCGACGTCTTTCGTCCCCATCTTAGAAATGGCATCTGCTGTGGGTCCGACGAAGGTTACGTTTACCTCTTCGCAAAGCTCGGCAAAATCCGCATTTTCCGCAAGAAAGCCGTAGCCCGGATGAATCGCGTCTGCGCCGGTCATCTTGGCGACGGTGACGATGTTGGTGATGTTCAGGTAGCTGTCTTTTGAAAGCTTCGGCCCGATGCAGAATGCTTCGTCTGCCATCTGAACATGGAGCGCCTCTCTATCTGCTTCCGAATAGATGGCCACCGTTTCGATCCCCATTTCCTTACAAGCTCTGATAATTCTGACGGCAATTTCTCCCCGGTTCGCAATTAATAGCTTTTTAATCATCTTACTGCTCCTTACTCTGCTCTTACTAAAAAGAGAGGTTGTCCGTATTCAACAAGCTGTCCGTTTTCTACTAAAACTTCAACGATTTCGCCTTTTACTTCGGCTTCGATTTCATTGAAGAGCTTCATCGCTTCGACGATGCAGACGACGGATGATTCTGTAACCTTTGATCCAACGGTTACATATGGATCAGCTTCAGGCGAAGACGATGCATAAAACGTTCCGACCATCGGAGACGTGATTTTATGCAGGTTGCCGTTATCTTTCTCTTCCTTTGCCGGCGCCTCCTGAACAGGAGCCTGCTGCTGCGCGGCTTGAGCGGCCGGAGCTTGAACAGGCGCGGCAGGAACCTGCTGAACCATCTGCACGGAGCCGCCGGCATTCTTCTTAAGCTCGACCTTCGATCCTTCGTTTTCGTATGTAAATTCATTTATCGAAGATTCATCAATTAGTTTTATAAGCTGTCTGATTTCATCAATATTTAACATGCTATCGCACCCCTAATGAATAGATTTCTCATGATTATCAGTTAGTACTAAAAGTACATACTATATATCATCTTACAGGAGAGGGGTACCGAATTCAACTCCTATCATAAAGCCGCTGAACACGACCGCTTCTTCGGTTACGAAAAAATCCCGCTTTATTCCAAGCGGGAAACGTTTTATTCGGAAGGTTCAAATGTAACAGCCACATCGTTTAAGTTTTTTACTTCTTTTTCGACGAGGTCGATGATATCGATAGCAGCGGCTTTTGAATGGTCTTTCGATTTAACCGTGATATTGACTTTATCTCCTTCGGCATTGACTAATGCATCTTTGTACCCTTTTGTTTTAATCAGCGTTTCAAGCGTTTTCTCCGTTCCTTCCGCATCGCTAAGCTCTGTCATCTTATCGTAGGCTTCGCTTTTTTCTTTTGCGGTCGCTTTGTCGCTCATAACGATCTCGTTTAATTCTTCCCTCATTTTGCTGCGCTGATCGTCCATCTCCATCCGGTATGTCGTGAAGTCGTCTCCCTCAGACGTTTCCTCTGTCACAACCTCTCCTTTTTCAGCGCTTTGTTCGCTGGCTGACGTTTCTTTATCTTCCCTTTCCTTTCCATCGGTTTTGCCTTTTTCAGATTCTGTGCTTTTTTCTTTTGCAGGCTCCTCTTTCATCGGCTGTTCTTTAGTCGGCTGTTCTTTTTCAGCAGCGACTTGTCCTTCGTCATTTACCGACACGACATTTTCTCCTTCAGGCGACATGATATAGTAGACACTCAGCACAACGACAAGACTTAACATGGTTAAAAGCCAGACCGTTTGTTTTTTCAGCATCATTTATGAATCCTCCTTCATTTTTTTAGGGGCAACAGCGACGCGGTGGCTCGGAACGTCAAGAACCCTTGTCACTGCTTCAATGATGGTTTGTTTTATTTGAACGTTGTCGACTCCCTGAGCGACAACGAGAACGCCTCTGATCTCGGGCTTTTTCGTCTGGACGACGACCGGCGTTTCTTCCTCGCCGTGCTTGATCATGACAATTTCTTCATCGGAAGATGTTTCGGTGACGGTCCGTTTTCCGCCCTGTTTGTCCGTTTCATCAGTTGATGTCTCTTGCGTTTTCTGATTTTTTTCAAACACCTTCAGGGAAGTCGCATCAACATTGACGACGATCGATACATCCTCAACGCCGATGATCGTTTCCAAAATCTCCTTGAGCTGGTTCTCGTAATCCCTTTCATAGTCCTGGATCGAATCCTTTGGTTTGTCGCTCCCGGCCGGCTTAAACACTTCCTTGTCACGGCTTTGTTCCTGGTTTTCTGATGTCGATTTCTCAGATGATGCGGGGACGTCCGCCTTCTGCTGCGACGGTTCGGAAGAAAAAATCTGGCTCACCAGCATGAAAGAGACGCCGAGAACGAACAAAAGCAGAAAATAGTGGTATTTCGTCAGCTTCGCTTTTCCTTCTTTCCCTTCTTTCGGGACCAAATGACCGATCAGCTTCTCGATCCAGCTTCTTTTATTCATTGCCGCTTTGTTCTCCCCCTTCGATATGGACTGTGATCTTGTCGGGGTTCATGTCCCATATGCCTGCCAGCTGTTCTTTGATTTTCTCGGCTTCCTGATGATCTCTTGTTCGTTCTGTCTGATAGGCTTCCCCTGTATTGATGTCGACAGGTTTGACGGCTTGGACCGTTTTTTCGGAAGCTGTCTCCAAATAAACGGACGCTTCGATATGCCGGGCGACATCCTTTTCGGATTGCAGGCGGCCCGCAGAAGAGATTTCTACTTTAGCTATCTTGTATTTGTCATGACTCAACCTCTCCTCTGCACTCTTTTTTAATTGAGCAGCCATCTGTTCTAAAATATATGCTTGTTGTGAGGCTTGTATTTCTTTTTTTTCTGAATTCAGCTGATTTTTTATTTCTTCATGCCGGACTTGTCCGTTTTTGGTCAGCTGCTCGATGATAGCATCCGGATCGGCACGGAACAGCGTAAAAATCGGATTCAGTATGACAACGATCAATAGAAGGCTGATCACCATTTTTGCGTACTTCTGCATGCTCGAGTTCGGCAAAAGCATGTCGATGATGATCGCAAGCAGAATAAACAAAATGATGTTTGTCAGCCACTCTGTCAAAAAAGCCATATCAGACCCTCCCCTACTTCATCATCATGGTCAGGTTCCCCGCTGTAATAATGACGGTTAAGCTTAGAAAAAACATGAGCGAGACGATCGCCATCGCAGCGAAAATGTAGATGACGCTTTTGCTGATTACATCAAGGCAGCTGATGACAGGGCCTCCCCCCAAAGGCTGCAAAACAGCGGCGGCAATTTTGTAAATCAGCGCAAGGGAGAGGATTTTGACTGCCGGGAATGCGGCGATGCAAATCAGGATGGCCACCCCGAGAATCCCGACGGTGTTTTTGAGCAGGAGGGAAGCGCTGATCACCGTGTCCGTCGCCTCCGTAAACATCCGGCCTAATACGGGAATGAAATTGCCCGTGATGAATTTGGCCGTCCTTAACGTGATGCCGTCGGTGACGGCGGCTGATGCGCCCTGAACCGAAATGACGCCGAGAAATACGGTTAAAAAGGCGGCCAGCGTTCCGATCGCTGCATTGCGAAGGAGCTGGGCAAGCTGGGTGACTTTGTACTGTTCGGTCATCGTGCTGACGATGCTTAAGATCGCTGATAAAAATAAAAGCGGCATCACGATATACTGGATAAACAGGCCGCTCGTGTTCATTAAGAAGAGAATCACAGGATGAAAGAAAGCTGCTGAAACGGCTCCCCCCGAGGTCGCCATCAGCGCGAGGAGCAGGGGGACGAGCGACAGGATGAAGCTTGTCATCGACTGGATCGCTTCATTCGCGTAGGTGACGGCGACCCGAAAGCTGTTAAGCGCGAGGATGATCAGCACCATGTAAACGATCGCATAGGCTACTTTGCTGACGGTGCTTTGCTGGAACGCATTTTGCAGGAGCTGGAGCAGGACGCAAAATATCGTCAAAAGAATCAGGGTTCCCAATAGTTTCCCGTTTGCCAGCACTTCATGAAACAAATAAGAAAAAAGCGCTTTGGCCCACTCTTCCGGCGAAAAATGCTTCTCTCCCTTGATGAACTCCAATAAGCTGCCTTTTTGGCTCTCCGGAAGATGGCCTCCGTATTCCGTCATAATGTTGTTCCAAAACTCGCCGACCTTGTCGATCTCCAGCGATTCGGCCTGCTGATCGGCCATCGCTTCCGCCGATGTTGCGGCAGTACCTGCTTCCCCTTCTTTTTCAGAGGCTTGTACCTCCCGAGCCCCCGCGAAAACAAAGCCGATGACCAGGAGCCAAAACAGTAAACGCTTCACACCAAAAATCCTCCTTTCTGACTAAGACATGGAAGGGATCAGCCCGATGATGGTCTCGATTATGACGGTTAAAATCGGAACGGCCATGACTAAAATGAGGATTTTGCCTGCCAGCTCGATTTTCGAGGCAATCGCCCCCTGTCCGGCATCCTTTGTCAGCTGTGCACCAAACTCCGCAATATATGCGATCCCGATGATTTTCAATATCGTTTCGACGTACATCATGTTGATATTTGCATTAACGGCGATCTTTTCGATCATGCGGATGATTTCGTACACCTGGTCGACCAGGAATAAAAAAATCGTGCAGCCGGTAAATACGATGATCAAAAATGCAAATGTCGGCTTTTGCTCTTTGACAATCAAGCTGAGAAAGGTTGCAATCATTCCTAATCCTACGATTTGAACGATTTCAATGAGTAAGCCCCCCTATCCCTGGAATAGAAAGACAGCTTTTATCTTTTGGAAGAGATCATCGACGACAGTTGCAACCATGAATAAAATATAAATAAATCCTAAAAGCGTGACCCATTGGGCATATTCTTTCTTTCCCATTTGATCAAGTATGGTGTGAAGAAATGCGACGACGATTCCGACGCCGGCGATTTGAAAAATAATATTTACGTCTACTCCCATTTCTTTTGCGCTCCCCTCTTCATTACATCAATAGAAGAACCAGTAACAGTCCCGCCAAAAATCCAAGGCTTTTTACCATTTTTTCGTTTTTCGCCTGGGCGAGGTTCGCTTCAGCTTCCTCTGTTTCCAAATGGGTCAGCGCCAGCTTGATATGCTTCTGCTGCGAAACGAGGTCATGCCTGCCAAGCGTTTCTCCAAATTGCCTCAAAATATCAAATTCCTTTGTTTTGAGAGCCGTTTCGGGCCACACTTTCCTCAGGCTGTCCTCCCAGGCTGCTCCGGCTGAAGCGGTGCCTTCTCCAAGCTTATGCGAGAACGTCTCAAACAGGGAAGAAACGGGTTCAGAAAGCTGTTCGGCGATATGTTTTGACGCCAGGCGGAGCGGGGTATGCCCATACATAATTTCAGCCTCCAGCGACTGCAGAGCTGCCAAAAGCTGCCGGATTTGCTTCGGCCTTTCGCTGAAGGGTTTTGCCATCTCAAAACCTGTCCAAGTGGCAGCCGCCAAAATCAGCACAGCCCCGAAAAGCTTCAGCATGATAACACCTTCCCAGCCGCTGTGAGCGGCTCCCCGTCACCGCCGCAGATCCGGCTTATCGTGCCCGGTCCGTTTTTCCGCGACAGCTCAACGATTCGCTGAAAAACGCCGTATTCCCGAAGCCGCTTCAAGGAAGGCCGCTTCATAACGTCTCTAAACGAAAACCCGTGGGCTGACACAATAACCGACACCCCTGCATGCACCGCTTCCAACAGGGCTTCTGCGTCTTCTGTTCTGCCAATCTCATCGGCGATCACCACATCCGGGCTCATTGACCTGATCATCATCATCATCCCTTCCGCCTTTGGGCAGGCGTCGAGAATATCAATGCGCTTCCCGAACTTGTACTGTGGAATGCCGTTTACACATCCGGCAATCTCAGACCTTTCGTCAACAACGGCGACCTTTTTCGCGGGAATGTTGCCGCTTCCCGTGCTGATCAGCCTGCCAAGATCCCTGAGCAAAGTCGTCTTGCCTGTTTGCGGGGGACCGATGATCAATGTGTTCAGCCAGGCGTTTTTAAAGAGATAAGGCACATATGGCTGCGATATGCCGATCTTTTCTTTGGCGATGCGAATGTTGAAGGAGGAGATGTCCCTGATTCCCTTGACCGTTCCGTTTTCGATGACGACCCGGCCGGCAAGGCCGACGCGGTGGCCGCCTTTTATCGTGATATACCCTTTTTTCAGTTCCTCTTCGAGCGTGTACATGCTGTAATTGCCGAGCCTGTTCAAAAATATCGCTGAATCCTCCGGCGTTGCCGCATAATCCAAAAAAAGCGGCTGGCCTTTTTGAACCAATTCAAGCGGACGACTTGTCCTGATCCGAATTTCTTCGATCTGGTTCATGTCGTGTTCAGCAAGCCCGGCAAGCGCCAGTTTAATCGTGTCAGGGAGAATCTCTGTGATGTGCTGCAAAAACGCTCCCTCCTCTTTTAGCTTGTCTTCTATAAAAATGTATGTTCAAAGAAAGACTTTATGACAAGAGAGCCTGCTTCGTTATTTATAGATTCCTGCAATAATGAAAACGACGCCCATGAAGATAAGGATGAGCTTCGCATAGGAGAGCTGGCCCGCGATCTGATATATTCCGATCGTCATCGTGATAATAAAAATAAACGGTCCGACCATGGCAAGCACGCTGTTTACGGCAACCGCCTTGCGGACGTCGTTCAAAAGAAGCATCACGATCGCGGCCGTCAGCTCGATTAAAGAGGAAACAACTCTTAAAGCCGCCATTGTCAAAACAGTCGGATTGACTTGTCCAAAGAAAAACTTCATATCATAAACCTCCATTAACGCTTTCCGGCTTTTTTTACAATCTATGCTCTCTCTTGAAAAAGTAGTCTTCTGATTTTCTACTTAAAACTTGCAAAACAAAAAAAGAGCCGGCTTCATATGAAGCCGGCTCCTGTGCGCATGGCCTACGCTCTGGAAACGTAAGAACCGTCAGAAGTATTGACAACGAGTGTATCGCCTTCGTTCACGAAGAACGGAACGTTGACAACTAAACCTGTTTCTGTTTTTGCTGGTTTTGTTCCGCCTGATGCTGTATCGCCTTTGATGCCCGGTTCTGTTTCAACAACCTTCAGCTCGACCGTGTTCGGAAGTTCGATACCGAGCGTTTCTGATTGATACATCATGATTTGAACGGACATGTTTTCAAGCAGGAATTTAAGCTCATGCTCGATTTGCGAAGAGCTCAGCTCAAGCTGCTCGTATGAGCTCGTGTCCATAAAAACGTGCTGATCGCCGTTGGCGTACAGATACTGCATCGTTTTTGTCTCGATTTGGGCGCGGGCTACTTTTTCGCCTGCACGGAATGTTTTTTCCTGAATCGCGCCTGTGCGGAGATTTCTCAATTTTGAGCGGACAAATGCTGCACCCTTACCCGGTTTGACGTGCTGGAAATCAACAACGCGCCAAATGCCTCCGTCCACTTCAATCGTTAAACCTGTGCGAAAATCGTTTACTGAAATCATGGTTATCCTCCTATAGCTCCAATCAAACGGATTATAAAATAATTAGATCTTTTGCGGAATGGGTGAGAGATTCGTTCCCGCCCTCAGTGAGGACAATATCGTCCTCTATTCTGACTCCGCCCTTGCCCGGTATGTAGATTCCCGGTTCGACCGTAACGACCATGCCTTTTTCAAGAAGCTGGTCAGAACGGACTGAAAGCGCGGGGCCTTCATGGACTTCCATGCCGAGGCCGTGGCCGGTAGAATGGCCGAAATAATCGCCGTAGCCTTTGGAAGCAATATGGTCCCTCGTATAGGCGTCAGCCTGTTTGCCGGTGATTCCCGGCCTGATATTCTGCATGCCGAGCGCCTGCGCTTCAAACACGGTTTGATAAATGCCTTTCAGCTCATCACTCGGCTCTCCCACGGCGATCGTGCGCGTAATGTCCGAGCAGTATCCTTTATAGTAGGCCCCGAAATCCAATGTGACGAAATCGCCTTTCTCGACGGTTTTATCGCTTGCCACTCCGTGCGGCAGGCTTGAGCGGACGCCCGAGGCGACGATCATATCGAATGAAGAATGATCCGCCCCCTGACTCCGCATGTAAAACTCCAGTTCATTGGCGATTGAAATCTCCGTCATGCCGGGCTTAATCACCGTCAGAATATGGCTGAATGCATCATCTGCAATCTTAGCAGCTTCCTTTAATATCTTAATCTCTTCACTTGACTTAATCAAGCGCAACTTTTCAACCGAATGCGAAACCGGAACAAGCTCCGCCGGGCCGAGAAGATCTTTGTATGCGGCATACGTTCCGTATGTCATCTTATCCTGCTCAAAACCAATTTTATTTAGTCCCATTTCCTTGATCGCATCAGCTGCTTTTTTGATGATTGAGCCGGTATGCTCAACGATTTCAAAGCCCTTGATTTGATGTTTGGCCTGCTCGGTATACCGGAAATCCGTAATGAAGACCGCTTTGTCCTCTGAAATCACCGCAAGGCCCGCAGAGCCTGTAAATCCGGTTATGTACCTCAAGTTGACGCTGCTCGTCAGCAGAAGCCCTTCGATTCCAAGACCGCCAAAAAGTTCTCTCAGTTTTTTCAGTTTCATCGTTCTAGAGTCCCCCTTTTGCTATTTGTTGTTCAAAAAATAACAGACGGCAAGCTTGTAGCCTTCAAAACCGAGTCCGGTAATCCGGCCCTGAGCCACGGGTGCAATCACCGATTGCCGCCGAAACTCTTCCCTCGCATCGGGATTGGAAATGTGAACTTCGATCACCGGTATGCTGATGGCGGCCACTGCATCGCGAATGGCATAGCTGTAGTGCGAAAAAGCGCCCGGATTTAAGACGACGCCGTCATACTGATCCTCAGCCTCATGAAGAGCGTCGATGATATCCCCTTCATGGTTTGACTGGAAAAACGTCAGCTCAGCCTGAACGCCTTCGGCAAATTGAAAGAGCTTTTGCTCTAAATCGGTCAGCGTATCTCTTCCGTATATTTCAGGTTCTCGCTTCCCAAGCCGGTTTAAATTCGGTCCGTTCAAAATTAAAATGTGCGGCAACTCTCTTCCCCCTTTTTTCATTAAACAAAGCCACCGTTTGTTTCACGTTAAAAAATGTCCACTTACAGTGAACATTTTATCATAATGATTCAGGTATCAACACTATTCCTTCGATTCTCCAATCGCCTTTGAAACCTTTTCGGAATTTAATTCATTGTATTCAAACGAAATCGAATAGCCGACAAACAATCCGTACAGCAAGTAGATGCAAAACGTCGTGATAACCGTTTCCCTTTTCAGCTCGGAAACTGTCTGTACATCCGGAAACATCGGATTAAACAGATAGAATACGATGCCCCACAAAACAGCTCCGTATAAAATCCCGGGCCACATACCCTTGATTTGCTTCAGGCAGCCGAAGTACAGGAGGGCAGCGCCGATTGAAATCACCCCTATCAGCAAAATGCTGATCACCGTTCCGAGAAAACCGTTTTTCCATTCGCCGACAGCAATAGGCTGAAGAACCATGTTCGGCGTGACTTCTGAAAATTTAAACAGGTATGCAAGCTCTCCCAGCGCACTCCAGAGAATGCCGCCGATAAACCCTGTCGTAACCACCCTGCCGATGAAAGATGCCGGTTGTTCGCGTTTATTCTGCTCAAGTTCTTCGGGCTGTTTTTCATTGTCTTCACTGCTCATGACGTCAGTTCACCTCCATTTCCAGTATGTCCAAAAACAGCTGTGCCAACAGTATCTTTCCAAGTTTTTTTGAACGGAAGTGTAAAAATCAAGAAAACGGGTATACTTGAATTAGATTTGACGATTCGCTTCTCTAATTTCTAAAATTTTTAGGCACGTCAACCTAGAGGTTTCAGTACTTTTCCTGTACAATAGGTGTAAGGAAATGGTTAATGTAATCATAGATTGATACAGATAGGTTGATGCAAATGTCAAATCAAAAAAAGCCCGCATACGGAGGGCAGGCCGTCGTCGAAGGCGTGATGTTCGGCGGCAGGCGCCATTATGTAACCGCGATTCGCAGGAAGGATCAGAGCATTGAATTTTTCAAGCTGCCCCGCACATCACATCCCACGCTGGAAAAGCTGAAGAAAATTCCGTTTCTCCGGGGGATCATCGCGATTATTGAAGCGAGTGCGAACGGTACCAAGCATTTGAATTTTTCAAGCGAACGGTATGATCGCGACCCTGCATTGGACGATCAATTAAAAGAGGAGAAGCAGTCAAAGCTGACGATGATTTTTGGGCTTGCCGCTGTCGGGGTGCTATCATTCCTCTTCAGCAAATTTGTATTTACGCTTGTTCCCGTCTTTTTGGCGGAGCTTACCCGGCCTGTATTCCAATCTGATGTCGCGCAGATTATGGTCGAAAGCTTTTTCAAGCTGATCCTGCTGTTGGGCTATATTTACGCGATATCGTGCACCCCTTTCATTAAAAGGGTTTTTCAATATCACGGAGCCGAACATAAAGTCATAAACTGTTTCGAACAAAACATGCCGGTTACGGTGGAAAATGTTCAGCGTCAATCAAGGCTTCACTACAGATGTGGAAGCAGTTTTATTCTATTTACGGTGATCGTGGGCATGTTTGTTTACTTGCTTGTTCCTGCTGACCCTCTCTGGGTCCGTATTTTAAATAGAATCGCGCTGATACCAGTCGTTCTTGGCATTTCATTTGAAGTGCTGCAGCTGACGAACAAAGTGAGAAACATACCTGTGCTGAAAGCGCTGGGCTATCCCGGCCTTTGGCTGCAGCTTTTGACGACAAAAGAGCCGTCGGACGATCAGGTGGAAGTGGCAATCGCAAGCTTTAACGAGCTTCTTCATATGGAGACCAAAGCAGAGGACGAACAGAAGGAACCTTCTATATCGTAATGTAAACTTTAACGAATCGGTTAATTTTTTGGGAGGTGGACAGTTATGAAGCAACGGGTACATCCAGTCTCAGCTTTAGTGATTGCGCTTGGAATTTTTGGTTTCGTTTATTTTGCTGTCACAAGCCCCGGCCGCTTGCTGCAATATTTGTTTGTTTTTGCTGCGGTCGGCGCAATTGTCTATTTAGTCATCAGACATCTTATAAACCGCGACGCGGGCGGTGAAGGAGCAGCATTTAGAAAAGCAGCCAAACAATCAAACAAGCGTTTTCAGGATCATAAAAAACGCTCAGTCAGAGGCCGGGTGAATCATCTGAGAAGCGTGCCGTCTATCAACAAATCCAAGCCTGTCTTGGTCAAGAAAAAAAGCCAGACTCAGCTGACGGTGATCGAAGGAAAAAAGAGCAAAAAGAAAAACAGAGCTTTCTTTTAATACGTCCACTGTTTCAAAAATAATTCTGTTCGTTTTTTTCCTAGCTCAATCAGAGCTAGTTTTTTTTCTGCCGAAATCGCAAATTCCGTCGACAGCACTTCTTCGACGGGCAGGAAAATAATGTTGCGTTCGTGTTTAGTAGCGATATGCCTGGCGTCATGCGCTTCTTTCATCGTCTCAAAAAGCGCTCCGAACAGCTCAAACGCATTGTTGATCACCTTCTTCGGCCTTTCTTTTTCACTCGGCATCAAGGTAACGCCTAAAACCGGGCGTTTTTTTTCGGCGGTAAACAGCCAGATCGGAAAATTGCTCAGCACCCCGCCGTCGACGACCGTGCTGATGCCGTCAGAAGATTTCAGTTTGACAGGCTCAAAAAAATAAGGAATGCTGCAGCTCATCCGCACCGCTCTTGCGACGGAAAACCGCCCGGGATTCAGGCCGTAGCGGGTCAGATCATCAGGCAGGACAAGCATTTTGCCATTCGTTAAATCCGAGGCGATCAGTTTGAGCTTCCCTTGTTCAAAGTCGCCGAACACGGAGATTCCTTTTTCCTTTAATTTCTCGGATACCCAGTTTTCCAGTTTTTCTCCTTTATACAAACCGAGGCGCCAATAGATCGAAGCCCATTGCAGTATTTTTAACGGCAAAAAAGCAAATCTCGGGTCAAGGAGCTCGCGTTCATTCAATTCCTCCAGCATGCAGCGGATCTCCTTGCTCGTATACCCGGCCGCGATAAATGCTGCGATGATCGATCCGGCGCTCGTTCCGGCCAGTCTTTTAAATCGGAAGCCCCGTTCTTCGAGCGCTTCGTATGCTCCTGCGAGCGCAATTCCTTTCATTCCTCCGCCAGAAAAAACTCCGTCGATGTACATTCCGTTCTCCCCCCTTAAAAGATTGGCCTTACCATCATTTTAGGAAGGGGACAGAAAAAAAAGACCATCAGAAAAAGCTGCCGTTTAAAGCGGCAGCTTCTTCTATTGATTTTCCTGTTCATTTCTTTTTTGGACGCTTCTCAGATCATCGACCCTTTTGCGGTCATCCTCAAAATACTGCACAAGGTCGCCGACCCGGTCGATGCTGTTCCAGCTTAAATGATGTTCAATCCCTTCAACATCATCGTAAATTTTCTCTTCGTCAACACCAATGATTCTTAAAAACTGTTCCAGCAATTCATGTCTGTATACTAAACGCTTGCCTATTTTTTTTCCTTTAGGTGTCAGCACGAGACCGCGATACTTTTCGTAAATCAAATATTCGTCTTTGTCGAGTTTCTGAACCATTTTTGTAACCGAGGAGGGATGGACGGCTAAAGCTTCTGCTATATCTGAGACTCTTGCATATCCTTTTTCTTCTATCAGCATATAAATTTGTTCTATATAATCTTCCATACTCGGTGTTGTCATCTAATCCCTCCAAATCACACCTATTCAAATCATTACAAGTTTACACTATGTGCTTGTAAAAAACAAGCAGTCAGATAACGTTTACATCGATGTCCTATCTTTTATAATTCCATTCGTCTGTCGCGTATTTCGTCCTGGCCAGCTCCTCGACGAAGGCGATTTCTTCTTTTGTCAGTTCATAGGGCTCGAGATTGATGTTAAGCCCTTTCTCAAATCCTTTTTTAAATGCTTTGCTCGCTTCTTCTATGGTCACCTTTTCGGAGGTCAGCTGATTGATGGCGACCGCCTTTTGTTTAAAATTCCGCTGCATCCGCTCTCTGATGCGGTCGTTTTTATAGATGAATAAATCAAACAGCTTGTCTTCATCCAATTCAAGGAGAATCGAGCCATGTTGAAGAATGACTCCTTTTTGCCTTGTCTGGGCGCTTCCGGCGACTTTTCTGCCCTCGACAACGAGCTCATACCAGGAAGGCGCGTCAAAGCAGACGGATGATCTCGGATTTTTCAGACTTTGCTTTTCTTTCTCCGTTCGCGGAATCGCAAAATAAGCGTCAAGTCCAAGCTCTCTAAAACCTTCGAGAATCCCTTCGGAAATCACCCTGTACGCTTCCGTCACCGTCTGCGGCATGTCGGGATGGTCTTCTGATACGATCACGCTGTAGGTAAGCTCTTCGTCATGAAGGACGCCCCTTCCGCCGGTCGGCCTTCTCACAAAGCCCAGGCCGTGCTTTTTGACGGCTTCCAGATCGATTTCCTTTTCGATATTTTGAAAATAGCCGACCGAAAGCGTCGCCGGGTTCCATCCGTAGAAGCGGATGGTAGGCGGAATCTGCTTTTGGCTGTGCCAGTAAAGCAGCGCCTCATCAAGAGCCATATTAAAATCGGGAGCCTTGCGCCCCGAATCGATAAAACGCCATGTTTCCTTTTCCATAACCTACCCTCTTTTTCTTTGGTATACACCTAAGTCTACCATCCCCTATGAAAATTGAAAATAAATTCGGCTAATCAGATGACAGATTTCCCGCCCTTTACTATAATAGTATTTGTCTTAACATATCCATAAACATTTCCCGCTTTAGGCGGGACGATCTTAAAAAGGAGTCGGATCAGATTGTCTACCAGCAGCATTATCGTTCTCATCATTTGCGCCGCACTGATCATCTACATGGTCGTTTCATACATTTATCAGCAGCGGATTATGAAAACCTTAACAGAAGAAGAATTCCGGGCCGGCTACCGGAAAGCGCAGCTCATCGACGTGCGCGAGCCGAACGAGTTTGAAGGCGGCCACATCCTCGGTGCGAGAAACATTCCGCTCTCTCAGCTTAAACAAAGAAAAGCGGAAATCCGTCCGGACAAACCCGTCTATCTTTACTGCCAAAACAGCGTCAGAAGCGGACGAGCCGCTCAAATGCTCAAAAAACACGGCTGTCAGGAAATTTACAACCTGAAAGGCGGCTTCAAAAAGTGGACCGGAAAAATTAAAACAAAGAAATAAATGAACGCTGTCTCATGACGAGGCGGCTTTTTTCATACAAAAAAACGGCGGAATTGATCTGCACCCTGTCAAGTAGACAGTGGAAATAACTAAAACACACTAGACGGCTTTAGCCCTGTATTCCACTGGGCTGAGGCCGTTTAGTTTTTCTTATAGACGATCGTGGTTGTAAAAGTGGATATATTCATCAATTGCGCTTTGAAGTGCCTCAAATGTCTCGTACGAATTCCGTCTGTATTTCTCGCATTTTAATTTCCCCCAAAACGACTCAATGGGGCCGTTATCAATACAGCGGCCGACGCGGGACATACTCTGTGTCATATTTGCGTTTTCAATCATCCTTCTAAACTGGTGGGACGTGTATTGAAAACCTCTGTCGCTGTGAAGGAGAGGACGTGCGTTTGGGGCTGCCTCAAGCGCTTGGTTCAAGGTTTTAAACACAAGGGCGTTATTATTGGATTTCCCCAGCACATAAGACACGACCATTCCCTCATGAAGATCTAAAATGGCACTGAGGTACGCTTTCCGATGGCCGTATTTTAGCTCTGTCACATCAGTCACCCATTTTTGATTTGGTTTGTCCGCTTTAAACTCTCGATTCAGGATATTTTCGGACACATGTTGAGGCGTCGCTTTGCCGTAACGTTTTTTCTTCCGCCGAATGACACACTCCAGCTTGGCAATTTTCATCAGCCGATAGATGCGCTTATGATTGAGGCGCTCTTTAAAGCGGCGGTTCATGTTTAAGGTCATTCTGCGGTATCCGTAGATACCGCCAATTTGTTCGTGAAGTAGCGCCATTTTGGCGATAATCTTTTCATTCTGTTTTTCTCTCGCTGAAGGTACTCGGCTCCTCCATTTGTAATACCCCTGGCGCGAAACTTCGGCAATCTCACATAACATTTGGACAGAAAAGCCTTCTTTTCGATTCAGCTCTAAAATGGCGAGATATCGATCTTCGTACCGAACCTGACTTAGAACCGCCTCCTTTTGATCTCTTCCAACTTTTTTAAGAACGCATTCTCTGCGCGCAAACGCTCATTTTCCTGTTCCAGCCGTTTGTTTTCCCGTTGAATTTTTTCTTCAGGTGTCAGTTCTTCTTCGGTTTTGCGTTTTCCCCGTGTATCTTTTAAGGCTTCTTCTCCACCTTCTTGATACTTTTTCACCCATTGATACACCTGTTGGTAGGAGACTTGATGAATCTCCATTGATCTGGCGTAGTCCTTTCCATGAGCTAGACAATCCTTCGCAATCTCAATCCGTTCTTCCAATGAAACGTTCTTCCGTTTGGTCATCAAACGATTCCTTCCTCTCCCGCTGTCTTTTAACGTTTTATGACCATTATAAAGCTCAACCCACTTCATGAGTACGGATTTACTGGAAATCTTATATTTTCTCGAGATTTCTCTTTGAGAGTAGCGTCCGGATAAGAAGTCTTTCACGGCATTGTATTTTAATTCTGCGGGATAGAACTTATGGCGCTTTGAACGTTCCAAACTCTCCACACCCGCCATATCATGCGATGTTCTCCATTCACGAATCGTTTCGGCATGAATGCCATATTTTTCTGCGATCTCCTTCACCGAATTATTGCCCTGATCACATTCTGATAGAATATTCAATTTTTCTTCTTTTGAAAACCATTTTCCAGCCATGAAAAAACTCCCCCAAGGCAAACAGATTTTTTTATTTCATCTGTCTACCTTTAGGGGAGCATATCATCCGTCCAGGTTTTTTCTTTACAATAGATCGGCGGCCAGCCTTGCAAGCCCTGAGCGCTCCCCTTTTAAAAGCTTTACGTTTCCGGAAATTTTCTGATCTTTAAAGCGCTCCACGACGTAGGCCAAGCCGTTGTTCATCGCATCCAAATACGGATGATCGATTTGTTCGGTGTCCCCCATCAGGACGATCTTACTGCCCTCTCCGACGCGTGTAAGGAGCGTTTTGACTTCATGCTTGGTCAGATTTTGCGCCTCGTCGATGATAATAAATTGATCGGGAATGCTTCTGCCCCGTATATACGTAAGGGCTTCGACCTGAATAGAACCCATCCCGGCTAAAATATCCTCAAGCTCCCCGGGCTTTTTCGCGTTGAATAAATATTCCAGGTTATCAAAAATCGGCTGAATCCACGGGCGGAGCTTTTCTTCTTTTTCCCCGGGCAGATATCCGATATCCTTCCCGACAGGCACGATCGGCCTTGTGACGACCAGCTTTTTAAAATTCGCCAAGTCTTCCGTCTGCAATAAGCCGGCGGCCAGCGCAAGCAGCGTCTTTCCTGTGCCCGCCTTTCCGATCAGCGTAACAAGCGGAATGTCCGGCCTTAAAAGAAGTTCAAGCGCCATCGTCTGCTGGACATTTCTCGAGCGGATGCCCCAAACCTGCTCCTGATCAAAAACCAATTTTCTGACGGCTTTTCCATTCTGATCGACGATCCCGACCGCAGATGATGAGCCGCCGAGCGCATCCTTCATGATGATGAACTGATTCGGGCAAAACGGTTCACTGCTGATCTCATCAAGAGGCAAACAATGTTGTTCGTAAAAAGCGTTCATCTGGTCGGCATGAATATATAATTCGGTAAAACCGCTGTATATATCATCATTTTCAACAACCCGATCATGCAGAAAATCCTCTGACATCAAGCCGATCGCATCGGCTTTGACGCGGACGAGCATGTCTTTGCTGACGAGGATGACGGGACGCCCGTCCTCTTTCGTTTCCTCCTCAAGACTCAAATTTTTCGCAACGGCTAAAATGCGGTTGTCGTTTGTTTTTTTCACAAAAATTTCCTGAAGCTGATGAAAGGAGCGGTGATTGAGTTCGATTCTGATGCTCCCTCCATTTTGAAGCAATACGTTTTCATACAGCCTTCCCTTTTCACGCAATTCATCTATCAGTTTAGATACGCGCCTTGCGTTTCTCCCGATTTCATCCATATAGCGTTTTTTAGAATCAACCTCCTCCAATACAACAGCCGGAATGACAACCTCATTATCCTCGAAAGAAAAGATTGAATTTGGATCCTGCAATAACACATTCGTATCTAACACATAAATTTTACTCAATCCTTCGCCTCCTGATCAGGATTTTTAGCCTTTTCGTTTCAATCGGGTTAAAAGCTGATGGAGCGCCCGCTAAAATATATGTTTTCGTGAATAAAGATAGAAGGTTAATTCAACAATAAAAATATTGAAAGCATTTTTAAGGAGGCAACCTCAAGTGCGAATCATTTTTTTGATCTTCATTCAAACCGTTATGCTCCTTTCAGCCTGCGGCATTCAAAATAATGCACAAAATAACGCGAATGAACGTCCGCGCAACGGGACCGTTCAAGTGAAAAACACCGCCCAGGAGCCCGTCGGCCGCAAAGACGGCCAAGCCATTGCCAGACGCCTCGTGAAAATTACCGAAAGCGTTCCTGGAGTCAATGATGCAACGGCCGTCGTTCTCGGCAGGCTCGCAGTCGTCGGCATCGATGTCAAAGATAATTTGGAGCGCAGCAAAGTAGAGTCCATTAAATACTCCGTCGTCCAAGCGCTGAAAAGCGATCCGTACGGTGCCAATGCTGCCGTCGTGGCCGATCCCGACACCGTAAACCGCCTCAGGGCGATGGGAAAAGAAATTCAAGCGGGAAGGCCCGTAAAAGGCATCCTTGACGAGCTCGCAGCGATTGTCGGACGCGTTCTTCCGGAAGTGCCGAATGATGCAACAGACAATCAAAACACAAATCCGACAAAATCAAACAATGACCAGCTGAACGGAGAGCGGCAAAAAAATCTTGAAAAAGAGCAGAACGACCAATCGAATAAATACATGAAAAACAGACAGCAGTAACGAAAAAAGCTTGTGCCTTTACCTTCTCTCGCGGCACAAGCTTTCCTTTTTTCTTCTGCAGAACATTTTTGTCCTGTGAAATTGGTGATATAATGAATCACGAGCGAGGTGAAACAATGTGAGGGTAAAGTGTTCATTGTGTGACAAAATTGATCAGATCGATGATGACACACTGATTGCCAAGCGTCTTCGAAACCGGCCTATACATACGTATATGTGCAATGAATGCTATGAACGAATCAAAATCAAAACTGAGAACCGGGTGAAAACCGGCCGTTTTAAATTATATCCGCACAGAAAAGACAAAGAACAGGTAAAGTCATAGCCGTCTGAGACATGAACATGATTCATGTCTTTTTTTGCATTTTTGTTTCATACGAAACATTTTTTAGAAAAACATTGAAAATCAATCAAATAAATTGTATACTTAAATTGTTTCATACGAAACAAAAAAGGAGTGATATATCATGGATTTTGATGTTATTATCGTTGGAGGCGGCCCGGTCGGCCTGATGACTGCTTCCGAATTGGCGCTGGCCGGCGTGCGTGCTTGTATCGTTGAACGCCTGACTCAGCCTTCCCCCCATTCAAAAGCGCTGACGCTTCATCCACGGTCAATCGAAATTTTGGAAATGCGCGGCTTGTTTGAGCGGTTTAAAGAAAGAGGAAAGCCGCTGCCGCACGGACATTTTGCCGGTCTTGACACGGCATTGGACTTTTCTGAACTTGACACTCGCACCGATTATACGCTGTTTCTTCCTCAAACTGATACCGAGGAATTGCTTGAAGAACATGCTCGCAGCTCAGGTGTCTCTATCCTTCGCGGCCATGACGTCCTTGCCGTCCGGCAAAACGATGAACATGCAGAGCTCGTCGTCCAGGGCCCTGACGGCTTGTCATTTTTAACGGCAGCTTACATTGTCGGTGCAGACGGGGCGGGAAGCACCGTCCGCAAACAGGCGGGGATCGCGTTTCACGGAAGCGATGCAAGCCTGACCGCCGTGCTTGGGGATGTAGCGCTTCAATCGCCGCCAAATTCCAGTTTCTATACGCATATCAATGAAGAAGGCGCCGTCGTTATCGTCCCGTTGTCACCCGGCGTTTACCGCGTGCTCATCGTGTCGCCTCACAAACCTCAGCGCCTGTTGCACGAACCGGTGACACTGGAAGAAATACAAAAAGGCCTCGTACAGATATGCGGCACCGATTTCGGCGCCGGCAACCCGGTTTGGATGTCCCGGTTCGGCAATGCCAGCCGATTGGCGGAGCACTACAGATCAAAAAGGATCTTCCTGGCGGGAGATGCAGCGCACATTCATTTTCCAGCCGGCGGACAAGGGCTGAATGTCGGGCTTCAGGATGCAATGAATCTCGGCTGGAAGCTTGCTTCAGCCGTCAAAGGCAGGGCTTCCGACTGGCTCCTGGACAGCTATCACACGGAAAGGAATCCTGTCGGGAAAGAGCTTCTCCGGAATACGCAAATTCAAACAAAACTGTTTGATTTCACCAGGGCGGGACTCTATTTGCGCGAGCTGCTTTCAGACATCCTCACTTTCCCTGAGGTCAATCGCTACCTGGCAGAACAAATCGCCGCTCTCAGCGTTAATTACCCGTCAGATGAAATGTCGCCGCAGCATCAGCTGAATGGAAAACGACTGCCCGACCTGGATATCACGCTGAAAGACGGCTCTGCCAAGCGCCTCTATTCGTTTCTTCATTCCGGACACTTTTTGTATATCGCATTTGAAGATGATGATCCAATGCAAATCCCTTGCCTTCCGCATCTGAAAACGCTAATTGCAAAAGCTGTGTTGAACCGGCCGGAATGGGACGATGTCAAATCAGTCCTGATCCGTCCTGACGGCCATGTTGCCTGGGCTGTCAGCAAAGCGCACCAACACCCGAAACATCTCATTTCAGAAGGCATTCGCCGCTGGTGCGGAAATGTTCCAATGCCATCCTTATAATCATTTTGTTTCATCTGAAACAAAATGATATAATAAAGCAGGAAATCGATCAAAAGGAGACTGTTTTCTGCATGGAACATTTGACACACGCCAAACAAGAGATTTTTGACATGTACATTGCACTCATCCACCAGCAAGAACAGCAGGAAAGCGCAATGAAGGAGCGAATATCGGCAGAACTCGAAAACATGGAGCAGGAATTGGGCTCAGAGCTGAATCTGACCATGTCCGACATTCACACAATCGCCTGTATTGGGGATCACGAACCGATTAATGTCACCTCCATCGCAGGGAAAATGGGTCTGTCAAAAGCAACCGTTTCAAGAATTACGGCAAAGCTTATGAAAAAAGGCCTCATCGGCAAAACCCAGCTAAGCGACAATAAAAAAGAGGTCTATTTTCGCTTAGCCGGCAAAGGAAAAAAAGTGCATGCCGTTCATCAGCGGGAACACGAGAAAATCGAACAGCGGTTTAAAGGTTTTTTAGACCGCTACTCAACAGAGGAAATCCTATTTGCCAGACGGCTGTTCAGCGACTTGCTCATGAATGACTTTTTGGCAGAAACGTAAAAAAGACACAGCACTTGGCTGTGTCTTTTTTCGTACTGGACGCTTATGCCCCTGTCTCCTGTCCTTTTTTCGAGCGGTGCAGCCGGATTTTGTAGATCGTCAAAATAAGAGCGGCGACGATCAATCCTTCTCCAACCGGCAAAAACACGCCGAAAAACGTGAGAAACGTACATCCCAAAGCAAGAAAGAAATAAATAATCGCTGTTTTTAACAGGGGCAGCCGTTTGGCAAACCCCAATTGAAAAACGACGGCGGACAGGATGAAGATGGTAAAGTAAAGCCACCACATCCCCGCCCCGGGATTTTCGTCCACTTTATAAAGAGCGGCAAAAAACGAAAGCCGTTCACTTACTTCAGTCAAAAAGATTCCCCTCCCCTTTGCTTAGTTGGGTGCCTCTTTTTTCAATTCTGCGTAAACTTAAGACAATCCTGCCAGCTTCTTCTTTTTCGCTGCTTTTTCGCGTTCATTTTTATCGAGAATTTTCTTTCTCAATCTGATCGATTCAGGCGTTACCTCGCAGTACTCGTCCTCATTCAAATATTCGAGCGATTCTTCGAGAGACATGATGCGAGGTTTTTTCATGCTGACCGTCTGATCTTTTGTCGCTGAACGCACGTTTGTCTGCTGTTTCATTTTGTTGATGTTGACGACAAGGTCGTTTTCGCGGTTGTGTTCGCCGACGATCATGCCTTCGTACACTTCCGTACCCGGCTCAACGAAAATCACGCCCCGCTCTTCAACACCTTGAATACCGTAAGCTGAAGCTTTTCCGGTATCCATTGAAACGAGAACGCCCTGACGGCGTCCGCCGACTTGACCCGGCTCGACCGGCTGATAACTGTCAAACGTGTGGTTCAAAATACCGAAGCCGCGCGTCAATGAAAGGAACTCTGTCGAATACCCGATTAAACCGCGTGAAGGCACATTGAAAATCAGACGGACCTGCCCGTTTCCATTATTGATCATATCGATCATTTCGCCTTTGCGGGCGCCCATTGATTCCATCACGGCGCCTGTGTGTTCTTCAGGAACATCGATTTGAACGCGCTCAACAGGCTCGCAGCGGACGCCGTCGATTTCCTTGATGATGACTTCAGGTTTTGACACCTGCAATTCAAAGCCTTCACGGCGCATGTTCTCTATCAAAATAGAAAGATGAAGCTCACCGCGTCCTGAGACGATCCAGGCATCAGGCGAAGGCGTCGGATCGACCCTGAGACTGACATCTGTTTGCAGCTGCTGTTCGAGGCGCTCTTCGATTTTTCTTGCGGTGACATATTTGCCCTCGCGTCCGGCAAAAGGACTGTTGTTGACCGCAAACGTCATCTGAAGCGTCGGCTCATCGATGCGGAGAACCGGCAGAGCTTCCTGCTGATCGATCGGGCAGACGGTTTCCCCGACGTTAATGTCTTCCATTCCGGATACAGCGACGAGATCGCCGGCTTTTGCTTCTTCGATCTCGACTCTCTTCAGCCCTTGGAAGCCGAAGATTTTCGTTACGCGGAACGGCTTAACAGTGCCGTCAAGCTTCATTAATGCCACCTGCTGTCCAACCTTCATCGTGCCTCTGAAGACGCGGCCGATTCCGATACGGCCGACATAATCGTTGTAGTCAAGCAGCGCCACCTGGAATTGAAGCGGCTCTTCGCGGTTATCGACAGGGCTTGGAATATGGCTGACAATCGCTTCAAATAAAGCTTCCATGTTTTCATCCTGCTGATTCGGATCCGTTGAAGCGGTACCGTTGATCGCTGAAGCATATACAACCGGGAATTCCAGTTGATCTTCGTTTGCATCCAGCTCGATGAACAGATCAAGAACTTCATCAACGACCTCTTCAGGACGGGCAAAATCGCGGTCGATTTTATTGACGACAACGATCGGCGTCAAGTTTTGCTCTAGCGCCTTTTTCAACACAAAGCGGGTCTGCGGCATGCAGCCTTCATAAGCGTCGACAACGAGCAGTACGCCGTCAACCATTTTCATAATCCGTTCAACTTCGCCGCCAAAGTCCGCGTGTCCAGGAGTGTCCAAAATATTAATGCGTGTATCTTTATAATTAATCGCCGTATTTTTTGCTAAAATCGTGATGCCGCGCTCTCTTTCCAAATCGTTGGAATCCATCGCGCGCTCAGCCACGTTCTCATTTGCCCGGAATGTACCGGCTTGATGGAGAAGCTGGTCCACCAGCGTCGTTTTTCCATGGTCAACGTGGGCGATAATAGCAATATTGCGAAGATCTTCTCGAAGTTTCACATTTTCATCTCCTAAAAAAGTCAGATAACCTTTCATATTATACATGAGAATTGCAGTCATTTCAATTTGTTTAGCAAGATAAAGCGCTTCCCTCTTTATATTTTAAACATTTTTCTGTAAACTAACAGTAGACTGAAAAAGGGGATGGAAAACTTATGAAGCAAGTGAAATGGCTGTTTTTATTGTTTGCATTCGCCGCTGTCGCCAGCATCATGCTGATCGGGGTCGCGATCGCCGAAAAAAGCCTGGTCGGGGTACTAGTCGCTATAGCGGCTCTCATCGTTATCATGGGAGGCGGCTTTACGCTCAAAAAGAGAATGCGCCAAAAAGGGATACTCGAATGACAAAAGCATAAACCGGCGGTCTCGTGCCGCCGGTTTTCTAGAATAACAAAAGGTATAAGGCCATCATCAACACATACCCGCCGCAAAACAGCACGGTTCCGGTTAGGATCAGCCGCCTTAATTATCCGGTTACCTGGGCCACTTAACTACCTCTTTTTATAAACCATTTTGCACCCAAAAACCCTCTGCAACAAATTAAGGCCTCGCAACCTTAGACAAACAGCTATCCCAAAAGTTTCAGGAAAAACAAAAAAACGCACACGCGAAACAAATTCACGTGTGCGTCAGCGGATATACCATGATCAAATACCGGTTTCCCTTTTCATCCTTTTCCGTTTTCAGCTGTTCAAAACCGCAATGTGCGAGCATCTGCTGCCATTCATCCCGATCAAAAGGGACGGCGGCAAAGAGCGCTTTATGCCCTGCGTTTTTCAGCCTGCTCCCGATGTTCCCAATGATTGTTTTGCCGCGGCCCTTCCTTCGATAATCGGGATGAACGAGCAATGTGCCGAGCCAAGGTTTGCCGTTTGAGGGGGCCCATTCAAGGTGAAAGCTGACCGCCGCCGGCCGGCCGTCATCCTCCCACACGAGCCAGCTTCCGTTGTACATCGCATAGGACTGCATATAGCTTTTTACCGGTTCCCCGCTCAGCTCTTCTTCAGCCCATTCGGGACTGAAACGTATCAGCTCTTCGAAAAACGCAAGGTCAGACGCAGAAAAAGGTCTGCTATTCATGCGGCAGATAGTCTGTGAATATCGTTCGATGAGCGGCAGGATTGCCGGCTATAATGCTGTTGTTTTCAAGAAAATTGAGCGGTTTTCCGTCAATCGTCGTATATGTACCTCCAACCTCGTCAAGCAGGATGCAGCCGGCCGCATAATCCCAAGGGGCGAGACGCATCGTCACATAGACGTCCATTCTGCCCGCCGCCACATATGCAAGCTCCAGGGCTGCCGAGCCGTAAGAACGCGTTCCTCTGACCCGTTTGACGAGGGGGGATAAAACGCTTGGATCGATCCGTCTATTTTCCGTTATCCATGTTGCATTGATCGCCAAAATGGCTTCCTCAAGCGGCACCTCTTTCATCTTTTCAAGCTTGATGTCATTCATATATGCACCCTCTCCGCGAAACGCGTGGTACAATTCATCATGGGTTACATCATAAATAAGTCCGATTTTGCCTTTTCCGTTTTCAAAAATGCCGATTGAGATCGCGAAGTTCCGTTTTTGATGAACAAAGTTCATCGTCCCGTCGATCGGGTCGATAATCCAGACGATTCCATCGAGCGATGTGAGCTTGTCCCCTTGGCCTTCTTCGCCGAGAATATGATGGTCGGGAAAAGCCGATTGGATTTTTTCAATGAAAAAGCGTTCTGTTTCCTTATCGATATTCGTGACAAGGTCATTGGGATTCGATTTTGTTTCGATCGTCATCTTCTTTTTCATCGATTCCTGAATTCTTTGTCCAGCTTCCTTTACCCAGCTTTTTGCAAGCCGGTCGATTTCCTTCCAGTTTGTCATCGCACAACCTCCTTTCTATGTATACGTGTTGTTTTATTCATAGCATACTGATATTGATCTCAAAAAAGCAAGAAAAATGAAAGAAGAATCCCGTCGCCCAGATAAAAACGAACCGTCTGCCAGGTTCGTTTTTATTATGGTTTCATCCATGCAATCTGATCCATTCTTTTCTGAGCTGCTCCAGTTTTCGCTTGCTCATTTCGATTTGGGTTTCATCCTTTTTCTCCATCGCTTCATAAAGTGTTGCTAATTCATAATCGACCTCAAGCCTCCACACGGCGACCCGATTGTCTTTTTCTTCCTTAATCCCTTGTTTTACAATTGGTTTCATCGCCCTACGCCCCTTCCAGAGAAAATTGATTTGAAAAGTCATCCTTCTGGTCATAGCTTCTCGCGGCATTTATGATATTTTCTTATTCATATCGTATGAATCGCCGGTGCTTTCGCAACGTCATTCTAAAAATTGTGTGTTTACCTACCGTTTCCCATAATACGAAAGTTTCAAACGTTATTTTTTGTTTGGAAAGCTGGCTGTGGTAAAATATCATTACTGATTGGACAAGGAGGAAAAAAATGAACAATCTGCGTTTCACAGAAGAGGATTTTCACACATTTACAATAGAAGGTTTAGATGCGCGGATGGACGTTTTGAAAGAAACCGTACGGCCGAAGCTCCAGGGGCTTGGCGAACATTTTGCGCCTGTTCTTTCCGCCCTGGCCGGGGACGAAATGTTCGTACACGTTGCGAAGCATGCCCGCCGTTCGGTTAATCCGCCTGATGACAGCTGGGTTGCGTTTGCAAATAACAAGCGCGGCTATAAAAAGCTGCCCCATTTTCAAATCGGCCTTTGGGAAACCCATGTTTTCGTCTGGTTTGCCTTGATTTACGAATCTCCTCTTAAACAAGAATACGGAAAGCTGTTTAAAGATCATCTGTCAGAGATCAAAAGCACGATACCTGACGGATTTTTCTGGTCAGCCGACCATACGAAGCCTGAAGCCAGCAAGCAGTCCGACCTGGGGAAAGAAGGGCTCGAAAAGCTGTTTGACCGGCTCGAGAATGTGAAAAAAGCCGAGGCTCTGTGCGGCATTCAGCTTTCAAAAGAACAGGTGCTCAAGATGAACGAACAGGAATTTTTATCTGAAATCGAATCGTCTTTTGAAAAGCTTGCCTTTCTTTACCGGTTGACCCACAAAGTCGCGCTCTGACGATTTTGTAAAAAGGGATGAACACATTCATCCCTTTTTACATTTTGATTTTATCGTCTTCTGTCAGTTCTTTTGCCTTTTTTACCACCCGGTACGGAGAATAATCGCTCACCTCTTCAAACTGGCTGCACAGCTTTTTTTCCTCGGCTTTTCCAGGCACGATCTCTTTGAATCGACGGTATGCGCTCATTAATACATCGCGCTTTACGCCCTTTTCGTAAGCGAGCTCGACAGCCTGGAAAAACGAAATGACATCAATCGCTTCTTCGGTGCTCCAGTCTTCATCCATCGGATATTGATATTCTTCTTCCATTTTCTTCATCTCCTTGTAACGGCTTTGTTCTATGTAGTATTCGTTTTCTTTTTTGCGTCTATCCAAGGGCATGTTCCATCCCCTTAGAAAGATCTTAAATTGTTCTTTACATTCTTTCAAGAACATAATATAATTCATTTGTTTTATGCCATCAAGGAAAATAAAATCGATTTTTGACTAACAATAAGCAGTAGGCATCTACATGAAGGTGGGAATACAATTGTTGCAGCACGAAACACCCTTATTTACCGGTTTAAAAAAACACGCTGAAAAGCAGCCGATTCAATTCCATATTCCCGGGCACAAAAAAGGGTCTGGAATGGATCCTGAATTCAGACAGTTCATCGGCGAAAATGCGTTAAGTATAGATTTAATCAATATTGAGCCGCTTGATGATCTCCACGCTCCAAAAGGGATCATCAAAGAGGCGCAGGACTTGGCGGCTGAAGCGTTCGGCGCCGACTACACATTCTTTTCCGTTCAAGGAACAAGCGGGGCCATCATGACGATGGTCATGGCAGTCTGCGGGCCGGGAGACAAGATCATCGTTCCGAGAAACGTTCATAAATCGGTTATGTCGGCAATCGTATTTTCCGGTGCTGTGCCGATCTTCGTTCACCCTGAAATCGACGATGAGTTCGGGATTTCTCACGGTATTACGCCTGAATCAGCAAAAAAAGCGCTGCTTGAGCATCCAGATGCAAAAGGGCTTCTCGTAATCAATCCGACGTATTTCGGCATTGCGGCCGATTTAAAAAGCATCGTCGATGTGGCGCATTCGTTCAACGTCCCTGTCCTTGTGGATGAAGCGCACGGCGTTCATATCCACTTCCATGAGGACCTGCCTGTTTCAGCCATGCAGGCGGGAGCTGATATGGCGGCAACAAGCGTTCATAAACTCGGCGGGTCACTGACGCAAAGCTCAGTGCTCAATATGAAAGAAGGACTCGTCTCAAAAGAGAGGGTGCAGTCGATTTTGAGCATGTTGACGACGACGTCGACATCCTACTTGCTGCTTGCTTCCCTCGATGTCGCCAGAAAACGCCTGGCAACAGAAGGGCATAAATTGATCGGACAAACGATTCAACTCGCCAACCAAACGCGGGAGCGCATCAATCACATTAAAGGGCTCTTTTGCGCCGGCAGGGACATCCTCGGTTCAAAAGCAGCCTATGACTATGACCCGACAAAGCTGATTATCTCTGTGAAAAACCTCGGTTTGACGGGGCATGATGTAGAAAAATGGCTTCGCGAATCCTATCATATCGAAGTTGAGCTTTCTGACTTGTACAACATCCTTTGCATCTTTACGCCGGGAGACCGCAGCGAGGATGCAGAAGCGCTGATCAAAGCGCTGACGGAAATCGCCCGCCAGGCTGTTTCATCCGGAGTAAGCAAAACAAAGCCTGAAGTGCTTCTTCCCGATATCCCTGCCCTTGCAATGACGCCCCGTGATGCATTTTACGCAAATACGGAAGTCGTCCCGTTTAAACAAGCGGCCGGACGGATTATCGCAGAGTTTGTCATGGTTTATCCTCCAGGCATACCGATCTTCATTCCGGGAGAGATCATTACAGAGGAAAACATCACCTACATTGAAAAAAACCTTGAAGCGGGCCTTCCTGTTCAAGGGCCTGAAGATGACACGCTCCATATGATCCGGGTCATTAAAGAACAGCAGGCAATCCTGTAAAATACGAAAGCATGCGGCCGATTTGATCTGATGCCGCATGCTTTTTTTGTCTATTTCTCCTCTTCGTGACAGCAGTTGCAATGTCCGCACGTTCCGTAAAGAACCGTCACCTTTTCATCCTCAAAATGCTGAATGGTTTCATTGCATTCTTGACAAACGATCGTTCCCATCTTTCATTCCCCTTTTCATTTCAAAATGGAAGCGTTTAATTTTGTTACCCTTATAATATGATGTCACATTAACATTGTCAACGGTAAATTGTATAACACATTTATATTATTTTTGTATGTTTTTTAGCGATTGAACAATCCGGTATTTCATGTTTATTCACACTTTAAGCATGTGCAGAACGTTTTTTAAGACCTGTGTCATTTATCCTAATTTATCCTGTCATTAAGAAACATTCCGCAAATGAAACAAGAGTTATCAATTTGATAACAAATCGGTAACAACGAATGGATTTTCCTATTATCATGATAAAATAGGAATTGTTTACTAATTGAACAGTTATGTAAAAACAGGTAAATTGACTTGCATTTTTAAGAGAGGTGAAGGGACGGATGCTGTGTCGGGCTGTTATCACCGCTGTTTGTATCCTTTTTTTTGCGAGTGGATGTTCTTTATCTCACATCTCGGCTGATCAGAATGAGCAAAATGACAATACACATCGCGTCAAGCTTCTCTTTTTTTCCGATGACGAGCATATGGAACAGGAAGTCGCATACTATGATGCTCTGATGGATTTAAAACAGGAGTTTCCAAAGCAGGTTTCAGGTATGGAAATCTTGCATGAAAAGGGAGATTGGAAAAAGGACGTGCACACATTTCCAAGCTTGCTGCTTGTCCATGATAAAAAAGTACTGGTCAAGATTGAGGGAAAAATAAAAGACAAAGCAAAAATCGTGGAGCTTCTTCGAAAACAATTAAAAAAATAAGAAATCCCCGGAAAAAGGGGATTTCTTATTTTTTATTTTACGATATGGATCGGCAGGCCGATTGCTACTTCGGCAGCTTCCATTGTGATTTCTCCCAATGTTGGATGAGCGTGGATCGTCATGGCGATATCTTCTGCAGTCATTCCTGCTTCGATTGCCAGGCTCAGCTCAGAAATCATATCAGAAGCGCTCGCGCCGGCGATTTGTGCACCGATAACGAGTCCGTCTTCTTTGCGTGTCACAAGTTTAAGGAAACCGTCAGTTTGATTGAGTGACAGCGCGCGTCCGTTTGCAGCAAACGGGAATTTCGCAGCAGTGATTTCAATGCCTTCCTCTTTCGCTTGTGCTTCAGTATAGCCGACTGATGCAAGCTCAGGCTCAGAGAAGACAACTGCAGGAATTCCGAGGTAGTCGATCTCAGCAGCTTCACCGGAAATGGCTTCAGCGGCAATTTTACCTTCGTAAGACGCTTTGTGTGCAAGCGGCGGGCCTTCGATGATATCACCGATTGCGTAAATGTTTGGAATGTTTGTACGGCATTGCTTATCTGTTTTGATGATGCCGCGGTCTGTCATTTCGACGCCTACTTGCTCAAGGCCAAGCTCATCCGTATTTGGACGTCGACCGACAGTGATCAGTACGTAATCTGCATCAACGGTTTTTTCTTCACCTTTTACTTCAAAAGTGACTGTTACGCCGTCAGCTTTTTCTTCAACGCCTTTTGCCATCGCGTTTGTATGGATCTCAACATTGCCTTTTTTCTTAAGGTTGCGTTTGACAAGAGAACTCATTTGTTTTTCAAAGCCAGGAAGAATTTCGTCTCCGCCTTCTAAAATAACAAGTTCAGTACCAAAGTTTGCATACGCTGTTCCAAGCTCTGTTCCGATATATCCGCCGCCGATTACGACAAGCTTCTTAGGAATTTCTTTAAGAGCCAAAGCGCCGGTTGAATTCAGTACACGGTCGCTATATTTGAAGTTTGGCAATTCAATAGGGCGAGAACCCGTAGCGATGATCGCATTTTTGAACGTGTAAGTCTGAGCTGAATTCTCATCCATTACACGGACAGAGTTGCTGTCTACAAAATACGCTTCACCTTTTACGATATCGACTTTGTTGCCTTTCAGAAGGCCTTCAACACCGCCGGTAAGCTTGTTCACGACAGAGGCTTTCCATTCTTGAACTTTTGTAAAGTCCACTGTTACGTTTTCAGCAGTGATCCCCATATCTTCAGAATGCTTTGCATTCTCATAACGGTGGCCTGCATTGATCAGAGCTTTAGAAGGAATACATCCGACATTCAGACATACGCCTCCAAGATTGCCTTTTTCAACGATTGTTACTTTTTGTCCAAGCTGGGCAGCGCGGATGGCAGCTACATAGCCGCCAGGTCCCGCACCGATGACAAGAGTATCTGTTTCAATAGGGAAATCTCCTACTACCATGACATTACGCCTCCATTAAAATTAATTGTGGATCGTTCAGTAAACGCTTGATGTGATTCAACGCGTTTTGAGCAGTTGCTCCGTCGATCATACGGTGGTCAAAGCTCAAAGAAAGAGCAAGAACAGGTGCAACGACAATTTCACCGTCACGAACAACAGCTTTCTCAGCAATGCGGCCGATTCCAAGGATCGCAACCTCAGGATGGTTGATAACCGGTGTGAACCATTGTCCGCCCGCAGAACCGATGTTTGTGATCGTGCAAGAAGCGCCTTTCATTTCAGCAGGAGCAAGCTTTCCTTCGCGTGCTTTTGTAGCAAGTTCGTTGATTTCGTTTGAAATCTCAAAAATCGCTTTGCGATCCGCGTGTTTAACAACCGGTACAAGCAGGCCTTTATCTGTGTCTGCTGCGATTCCGATGTTGTAGTAGTGCTTCTGAATAACTTCATCAGTGTTATCGTCAATTGATGTGTTCAATACTGGATACTTTTTAAGAGCTGATGTTAAAGCTTTCACCACATAAGGGAGGTAAGTAAGCTTAATGCCTTGGTCAGCCGCAACTTGCTTAAACTGCTTGCGGTGTGCCACAAGGTTTGTAACATCGACTTCGTCCATTAATGTAACGTGTGGAGCCGTATGTTTTGAATTTACCATTGCTTTTGCGATTGCTTTGCGGATTCCGCTCATTTTTTCGCGTGTTTCCGGGAATTCGCCTTCCGGAGCTTGGGCTTGAGCTGCAGGTTGTGCGGCTGTTTCCGCTTTTTTGTCTGCTTGCGCAGCCGGAGCTTCCGCATTTCCGCCGCTTAAGAAGCTGTCGATATCTTCTTTGAGAACGCGGCCGTTTTTGCCGGATCCGGCAACTTTCGCGATCTCTACGCCTTTTTCGCGAGCGTATTTACGTACGGAAGGCATCGCGATAACGCGTTTATTCGGATCTGCATCCGCTTGGTCCTGCTTGCCTGCGCCTGTTTCTTGTGCCGGCTGTTCAGGACTCTTAGCTTTGTCCAGATCTTGACCGCCTTCGGCTGAAGACTGAACTTGTTCTTCTGTTTTGGCGTCGCCAGAGTCGTCGCCTTTAAATTGAAGATCTTCGTAACCCGGTGCATCAAATGTGATAATCGTCTGCCCGACAGTTGCGACTGTTCCCTCTTCAACTTTTAATTCTAATACTTTTCCTTTAACAGGTGAAGGAATTTCTACAACAGCTTTGTCGTTTTGAACCTCTGCCAAAACGTCGTCTTCGTTTACCTCATCGTTTGGCTTGACGAACCATTTTACGATTTCGCCTTCGTGGATTCCTTCCCCGATATCTGGAAGTTTAAATTCAAATGCCACAGTTCTCGACCTCCTAAGATATTTACGTAGTTGATAAATCCGTCAGCCGGGCGTCCCGGCCGACCGTCAGTTACACGGCTAAATGTTTCCGTCTGACTGTGGAAAGGCATGAGGGAAAAAGATGTATGACATCTTTTCCCTTTCCGGTTGTCAGATTAAAATTCCAACACTTTTTTCGCAGTCTCAAGCACGTCTTTATGGTTTGGAAGCCAAACGCTTTCAGCTTGAGAGAACGGGAATACAGTGTCAGGTGCAGCGACGCGAAGCACAGGCGCTTCAAGGCAAAGAATTGCGCGGTCGTTGATTTCGGCTACGACGTTAGCCCCGACGCCTGCTTGTTTTTGAGCCTCTTGAACGACGATTGCACGGCCTGTTTTTTCAACTGACGCGATGATCGTTTCAATATCAAGCGGGCTGACAGTGCGAAGGTCAATAACCTCAGCAGATACGCCTTCTTTTTCAAGTTCTTCTGCAGCTTTTAATGATTCGTGAACCATCGCTCCGTATGTGATGATGGAAAGATCTGTACCTTCACGCTTCACATCAGCTTTGCCGATTTCGATCGTGTACTCTTCCTCAGGAACCTCCTGGCGGAATGAACGGTAAAGCTTCATGTGCTCAAGGAAAACAACCGGATCGTTGTCGCGGATCGCGGAAATCAAAAGTCCTTTTGCATCGTACGGAGTTGAAGGAATTACCACTTTAAGACCAGGCTGCTGCGCAACAAGCCCTTCAAGGCTGTCGGCATGAAGCTCAGGCGTGTGAACGCCGCCGCCGAACGGAGAACGGATCGTCACAGGGGAAGTCCAGCGTCCGCCGGAACGGTAGCGCATCCGAGCCATTTGGCCGGAAACGGAATCCATTACTTCATAGACGAAACCGAAAAATTGAATTTCCATTACCGGACGGTAGCCTTGTAAGCCCAGACCGAGCGCAAGACCGCCGATACCAGATTCAGCAAGAGGAGTGTCAAATACGCGATCCTCACCAAACTCTTTTTGCAATCCTTCAGTCGCACGGAATACGCCGCCGTTAACACCGACGTCTTCTCCGAAAACTAAGACATTTTCGTCATTTTTCAGTTCTGTGCGTAACGCATCAGTGATTGCTTGAATCATTGTCATTTGCGCCATGGCTTACTTCGACTCCTTCTCTTTATAAATTTCCTTTTGTTCTGCAAGGTTGTAAGGAAGCTCTTCATACATGATGTCGATCAGGTCGGTCACTTTTTGCTTCGGCTCTTCGTCGGCTTTTTTGATTGCCTGTTTGATCTCTTCTTTCGCTTCTTCGATTACCTTGTTTTCTTCTTCTTCAGACCATAGGCCTTTAGCTTCCAAGAACTTGCGGAAACGGACAAGCGGATCTTTCTGCTCCCACTCATTCTCGATTTCTTTTGTGCGGTATTTCGTCGGATCGTCTCCGGCCATTGTATGAGGACCGTAACGGAAGCAAAGCGTTTCAATCAGAGTAGGGCCTTCGCCGTTGATCGCGCGTTCGCGAGCTTCGCGTGTAGCGGCATATACAGCAAGCGCATCCATTCCGTCTACTTGAACGCCGACGATACCTGCGGCTGCAGCTTTTTGAGCAATCGTCTCAGCAGCTGACTGCTTTTCGACAGGCGTTGAAATCGCATAGCGGTTATTTTGGACAACGAAGATAGCCGGAGCTTTGTAAGCGCCCGCGAAGTTGATTCCTTCGTAGAAATCCCCTTGAGATGCTCCTCCGTCACCTGTATAAGTAATCGCCACAGCCTGTTTGCCGCGCTTTTTCAGACCGAGAGCCACACCGGCTGTCTGAATGTACTGCGCACCGATGATGATTTGCGGTGAAAGCGCATTAACATCGTCAGGCATTTGGTTTCCACGGAAGTGTCCGCGTGAGAACAGGAACGCCTGATAAAGCGGAAGACCGTGCCAGATCAGCTGCGGAACGTCACGGTAGCCGGGAAGGACGAAGTCTTCTTTCTCAAGCGCAAAATGCGTAGCAATTTGAGAAGCTTCCTGACCTGCAGTCGGCGCATAGAAACCAAGGCGGCCTTGTCTGTTTAAAGAAATGGAACGCTGGTCTAAAATACGCGTATACACCATGCGGCGCATTAATTCTTTTAATTGATCATCAGATAAATCAGGCATTGCCGCTTCGTTTACGACTTTGCCTTCTTCATTCAAAATTTGAAACGTTTCGAACTGCTTTTTAATGGCATCAAATTGCTTTTTGCTATCAACGATTGCTTTTTTCGTTTTTGCAGCCATATTAAAGTCACCTCTTCCTTTCTTTTGACAGTCATAGACGTGTAATCCTTATACATACAGAATTAGGGTGTCCTAAATTGTCAGGCGCAACTCATATTTATTTCATATTAGCCGCTGTACTTGTTGTCGAAACATTTTATGTAAGGACAGCCCGACGCGTTCTAAAACTGTATCATTTATCGCTTGCTACAAACTAATACAACAAGTTCCACCACCGCTAAGTTTACACCAGTCGATGGTACTCGTCAATCGATTTCATTCCCGAAATTCAATAAATGTATTCGCTTTACTAAAACACTGTTTTCACGCTCTTCACCCTGTTATAAAACTGTTCTAGTATAAACCTCAAACTGTATTACAATAGCTTTGCAGGTTTTGTCGAAAAAAGGAGAGCCGAATCAACGGCTCTCCTTGACATCAAACCCTGCGGCCTTGTAAAAATCTTTTTTCGCTTTGTTGTAGTCTGTCGTGTAGGTATTAAAGCGTTCGTTTTGCTTTAACACTGCATCGTATGATTTGTTGATTTTATTCAGCTGCGCTTCAAGCTCGCTAAGTCCGGCGTCTTTATTCTGAAGCAGCTTGTACAGTTCTTTATCAAGCCCGAGCGCATCCTGATAGGACTTGTAGAGATTGTCATACGCCAGGTAGCGCTTTCTTCTTGACTTTCTGATCGTCGATTTTTTCGACGGAAGCTTTGTGCGCCTCAAACTCCTTTTTGGCCTTATCGATGCTTTCTTTTTCCGATTTCAAATGCCGTTCCCGTTTATCTGCTGATGTGAGCGCTTTTTCTGAGAGGGCAACGACTTGGTCAAAATCATCCATATTGAGTTTCATCATCTTGTCGTAAAGCTTTGATTCGGTTTGCTCCAGGCTTTTCAGAGATTTCTGCTCCTTTTGAAACGGCTTTTCCAGATCTACGACTTTTTCGAACGCGGCGTGCAGCGAGTCCACCGGATCTTCCCACCAGCATCCCGCAAGCAGAAAGGCCGCCGCGCAAAAGACGGCAATGCCGGTCGGCACGCGCATTTTTAAAGATTTCACTTTCGTATTTCCCCCAATCTAAACACAAATTCAACTATAAAGCGTCTTCGTTTGTTTGACAACCGAAGTCCCTGTCTCTATCGGACAAGCTGATACAAAATCGGTATGTAGCCGATATCCGATTTAGAACAGCTGACCCGGGAAATTTGCGCGAAAGTGGGCATTCGACTATACAACCTTTACGCTTTTACATAATTTATATTAGACGCTATGCCTACCAACGAAAAAAGGCTTTGCGTAAATTTACGGAGGAGGTCTTAATATGTACGGTTATTGCTGCCCTTCATATGGATACGGGTATGGCGGTTATGGTTACGGCCGCACATTCGCTTTGATCGTTGTTCTATTTATATTGCTGATTATTGTAGGTGCCGCTTATTTAGGGGGCTGCTAGTACCTGTGCAATGACCAGCCGAAACAGGCTGGTCATTTTACCAATGCGCTTTTTCAGACATTGCGCGGCATGCAAATGATCCGCTATACTTTACATATTAATCATTGGGAGTGAAGATGTTGATCACGATGGAAAACATTGTCCGCGACGGTCATCCCGCATTAAGGACCGTCGCCGAAGAAGTTCAATTGCCGGCAAACGAAACAGAAATCAAACAACTGACTGAAATGATCGAATTCGTCAAGAACAGTCAGGACCCCGAAATCGCTAAAAAATACAACCTTCGTCCAGGGGTAGGCCTTGCCGCTCCGCAAATTAACGTCAATAAACGGATGATCGCCGTTCATGCCGAAAGCGAGGACGGTACATTATACAGCTACGCGCTTTTCAACCCGAAGATCGTCAGCCACTCGGTCGAGAAAAGCTATTTGACGAGCGGAGAAGGCTGCCTTTCCGTCGATGAGCCGATTCCGGGCTATGTGCCGAGATATGCGCGGATCAGGGTAAAAGGAACGACCCTTGAAGGGGAGAATATTGACATTCGCTTAAAAGGATTTCCCGCAATCGTCTTTCAGCACGAAATCGATCATTTGAACGGTGTGATGTTCTATGATCACATCGACAAAGAAAACCCGCTGAAAGAGCCGGATCATGCAATACCGGTCGGCAGATAACAAAAAAACGGATCATGCTTTGATCCGCTTTTTTTGGATTATTTCAAAAGGCCGAGCGACTCAACCGCAAACGCAATTCCGTCCTCATCGACGGGTTTTGTAATAAAATCGGCGGCTTTTTTCAACTCTGGTACGGCATTTCCCATCGCCACTCCGGTGCCTGCAAATTTGATCATTTGCAAATCGTTCAGCCCGTCTCCGAACGCGTATGTGTCCTCCCTGTCAAATGGAAGCTTTTCGATGACTTTTTTAATCCCTTCGGCCTTTGATCCCCCCGCAGGCAGCACATCTGTCGAACGCTCGTGCCAGCGGACGAGGTCGAATTCGCTGAAGCGGCCGTATTGGCGTTCATCTGCCTCCTCACAAAACAAAAGCACCTGGAAAATGTCCCTGCCTTTATAATAAGAGCGGTCAAATTGCGGCGGATCGACTTTTAAGCTGCCGATTCCCTCGTGAATAAAGGGATGATCATCGACAGAAGACCGCATGCCTTCCTCTCCCATAAAAACGATGGGATGGCCGCATTGGTCTGAATGCGCAAGCAGCGCTTCAAGGGATTGCCCGGAAAGGGGGTTTTTATAGATGACGTCCCCTTCGAACACAACATATTGGCCGTTATAAGATATAAACGAGTCGATGCCGAGCTCTTCAAGCACTGGACTGACCATAAAAGGGGCCCGTCCGGTGGCGATGAAAACATGGTGTCCCCGCTCCTTCAAATTGGATATGGCCGTTTTTGCACTCGCGGGAATGGTTTTATCGTGGTCATAAATCGTTCCGTCAATATCAAAAAAAATCAGTTTTTTATCCATGACTGTGAATCCTTCTCCCTTAGTTGTATGATTTTATCATTCCTCTGTTCCATCATACAAAAACTGAAGCGTTCAGAAAACCTTCGCAACCCGAAAATCAAAACAAAATTGCATTCCAATAATATCCATGTAACAATGAGCAAATTCGTCATATAATAGAACTAAAGGTAACAAGGCCGGTTTGGGACAAGTCAGCGAAAGGAGGAATAAGACATGCTTCGCCGCCTTCGAAAAAAATTAAAAAAACAATTAAACGGCATGATGCGCAGAAAATCAATTGCGTAAAAAGGACCTTCACACAGGTGAACAGGTCCTTTTTTTCTCAATGCTTTTCTTATGAGGCAATTTCGCATATAATAGAAAGATGAGTCTAACAATCGGCAGTTAAGGAGAGATTTGGATGATTTATAAGGTATTTTTTCAGAGCAGCAATGACGAAGTACCTGTTCGTGAAAAAACAGATTCAATTTTTGTGGAAGCTCAATCTGAACGTGATGTCAGATCTAAATTAAAATCATACAACTACAACATTGAGTTTATACAGGAAGTTGAAGGCGCTTTTTTAGAATTTGAAAAACAGAGCGAAAAATTTAAAGTATTGGAGTTATGAGTGAATGAAATTTGTTAAAAACGATCAAACAGCCGTTTTTGCCTTGGGCGGACTGGGGGAAATCGGCAAAAATACGTACTGCGTTCAATTTCAGGATGAGATCGTGCTAATTGACGCGGGGATTAAGTTTCCGGAAGACGAGCTTCTCGGAATAGACTACGTTATCCCCGACTACACCTATCTGGTCAAAAACGAAGAAAAGATCAAAGGCCTTTTTATTACACACGGACACGAAGACCACATCGGCGGTATTCCGTACCTGCTCAAACAGGTGAACGTACCGGTTTACGGTGGGCAGCTTGCGATCGGCCTTTTAAGGAAGAAGCTTGAAGAGCACGGCCTCTTGCGCCAGACAAAGCTTCATATTATTGAAGAGGACGATATTGTCAAGTTCAGAAAAACGGCGGTTTCTTTCTTCAGGACGACACACAGCATTCCGGACTCATACGGTATTGTCGTAAAAACACCGCAAGGAAATATCGTACATACCGGCGATTTTAAATTCGATTTTACGCCGGTAGGCGAACCGGCCAACTTGACCAAAATGGCCGAAATCGGAAAAGAAGGCGTTCTCTGCCTCCTTTCTGACAGCACAAACAGCGAAATTCCGGATTTCACGATGTCCGAGCGCAAAGTCGGGGAAAGCATTGACGACATTTTCCGCAAGGTCGAAGGCAGAATCATCTTTGCCACCTTTGCCTCAAACATCCACCGTCTTCAGCAGGTGATCGAAGCAGCGGTTGCCAACGGCCGGAAGGTGGCCGTATTCGGACGAAGCATGGAATCGGCGATTGAAATCGGACAAACTCTCGGGTATATTAAATGCCCTAAAAACACGTTTGTTGAAGCCAATGAAATCAACAGGCTTCCGGCCGGGAAAGTGACGATTCTCTGTACGGGTAGCCAAGGCGAGCCGATGGCGGCTCTCTCGAGAATCGCAAACGGCACGCACCGGCAAATTTCGATCAACCCGGGGGATACAGTCGTATTTTCATCATCTCCGATCCCGGGCAATACGATCAGCGTCAGCCGCACGATCAACCAGCTGTACCGGGCAGGAGCGGATGTTATCCACGGCGCGGTAACGAACATCCATACATCCGGACACGGGGGCCAGGAAGAGCAAAAGCTGATGCTCCGCCTGATCAAGCCGAAGTTCTTCATGCCGATTCACGGTGAATACAGAATGCAAAAAATGCACGTGAAATTGGCGACCGACTGCGGAATTCCCGAGGAAAACTGCTTTATCATGGACAATGGCGAGGTGCTGGCGCTGACGAGCGAAGAAGCATCAGTCGCCGGAAAAGTCCCTTCCGGAAACGTTTATATTGACGGAAGCGGCATCGGCGATATCGGCAACATCGTCCTGCGCGACCGGAGAATCCTTTCTGAGGAAGGGCTCGTCATCGTCGTCGTCAGCATTAACATGAAGGAATTCAAAATTTCCGCCGGACCTGATTTAATTTCAAGAGGGTTTGTCTACATGAGGGAGTCAGGCGACCTCATCAATGACGCTCAGGAACTGATTGCCGGACATTTGAGAAAAGTGATGGAGCGCAAAACGACACAGTGGTCTGAAATCAAAAACGAGATTACAGACACGCTTGCACCTTTCTTGTACGAAAAAACAAAACGCCGTCCGATGATACTTCCAATCATTATGGAAGTATAATCGCGGGGCACTAAAAAAACGGATGCACCTTATCAGTGCATCCGTTTTTTCATTGCACGGAAATGTGCGTGAACGCTTTAACATCAAACAGCCCTTCGGTCGTCATCTTCACATCAGGAATGACCGGCAGCGCCAAAAAGGAAAGCGTTAAAAACGGATTGAAGCTTCCTGAAAAACCGGTTTGTTTCAAGGCGCCGTGAAGCGATTTCAAGCTCTTGTTGACCTCTTCCAGCGGTTTGTCTGATAAAAGCCCTGCGATCGGCAGTGCGACGGAATGGAGCTCTTTTCCCCCTTTCGCGACGGTCAGTCCTCCGCCGATCTTGCCCAAGATGCCAGCCGCTTTCATCATATCCTCATCATTCGTGCCGACGGCGATGAAATTGTGTGAATCATGCGATATCGTCGCTGCGATTGCTCCCTCTTTCAATCCGAATCCCTTTACAATCCCAAGGCCGATTTCCTTTATACCCCGGTGGCGCTCAATCACCGCGATCTTCAGCAAATCTCTTTCCGGATCTGCACGGAAAAATGCCCCGTCTTTCGGCTTAGCGATGACGAGCTTTGTTTCAAGCTGGTTGGGAATGATTTCGATGATGCGAACGTCCTTGTCCCGAACAAGGGGAATCCTGAGGTCCTCCGCCTGTAAATCGGGGAGATGCACCGTCTCGAGCAGCGCCGGTTCAGGCTTAGAGGCGGCAGCGTCCGCTTCATTCAGTCCGCTGTACACCTTCCCGTTAATCATCGTCTTTGTGATGCGTACATTCTTTAAATCGCTGATAAAGAGGAGATCTGCATCATAGCCCGGAGCGACCGCACCTTTCGTTTTTAACCCATAGCATTCTGCGGCATTGAGGCTTCCCATTTGATAGGCAAGAAAGGGATCAAGCCCTGACAGGATGGCGAGCTTCACCTGGTGATTAATGCTCCCTTCATCGATCAGTTCGTCCAAGTGCTTATCATCCGTACAAAAAAAGAAGCGCCTTGCATTTTTTTCGTTTACGGCGGGCAGTACGCTGCACACATTCTTTGCCACAGAGCCTTCCCTGAGCATGACATACATTCCCCGTCTGATGCGTTCAAGCGCTTCTTCAGGAGTTGTGACCTCATGATCTGTCAGAACCCCCGCCGCCCGGTAGATGTTGACGTATTTAGCCGTAAGCCCCGCTAAATGACCGTCGATCCGCTTGCCCGCTGCTTGCGCGTCAAACAGCTTTTGCGTCATGTCCGCCGCCAAAGATTCCACTGAAACGTAATCCATCACTTCCGCCAGGCCGAGTACATCTTCCCGGCTGTAAAACGGTTTTAAATCATCGGCATAAAGAGCGGCGCCCGATTTTTCAAACGCCGCCGCCGGTACGCACGAAGGGAGCATGAAATAGATGTTCAGCGGGGTCAGCCGGGCCTGTTCCATCATGAAATGCAGACCTTTTACCCCTGAGACATTCGCGATTTCATGAGGGTCTGTTATAACGGTCGTCACCCCGTGGGGAATCACCGCTTTTGCAAACTCCGGCGGCGTCACCATAGAAGACTCGATATGGACATGGCCGTCGATAAAGCCGGGAACAATCATCTGTCCCTCTGCGTCGATGACCTCTTCGCCCTCGTAATCGCCTAACCCGACAATGGCTCCGTCTGTGATGGCTATGTCTTGCTCGATCCATTCCTGATTAAAAACATCCATTATTTTTCCGTTTTTGATCACAATATCAGCTTTTCTGCGATGTCCCGCAGCACCAAGCCGGTGAATGAACATCTGTTTCTCCAAAGGTATAAAGCCCCTCTCGTTTTGTTATGTATATTGTTCAATATCGTATCTGAATCGATTGAAACAGTCAATGAAAAGATAAAAAAACCGCAAGCGAAAAACGCTTGCGGCATAAGCCGTACATTATGAATGCTGAAAAACCTTTTTCTCAAAACGGTCGATATCGGGATTGGAGCCGATGACAATGAGAATATCATCCTTTTGAATCTCCTCGGTGGCAAGCGGGGACACGATCACTTCTTTTCCGCGTTTAATCGCAACGATATTAATTCCGTACCTCGCCCTGATATCGAGGTCAAGCAGCGTATTTCCCGCGAGCCTGCTGTTGGCTACAATTTCGACAAGGCTGTGCTCATCTGACAGTTCGAGATAATCAAGCACATTGTTGGACACGATATTATGCGCGATTCTTTTGCCCATATCACGCTCCGGATGAACGATCCGGTCAGCTCCGATTTTCGATAGTACCTTTTCATGATAATCATTCTGCGCCTTGACGGTAATCGATTTAACGCCCAGCTCTTTTAGCATGAGGGTAGTCAGGATGCTCGCTTGAATATCTTCTCCGATCGCCACGATGACATGGTCAAAATTGCGCAGCCCAAGATTTTTCAGGACGGACTCGTCTGTCGTGTCGCCTATGACTGCATGAGAAGCGATCTTCGCGTATTCGTTGACACGGTCCTCGTCCCTGTCGATCGCCATCACCTCAAGGCCTTCTTCACTTAATGTCTTGCAAATGCTGCCGCCAAACCGGCCGAGTCCGATTACAGCAAATTCTTTTTTCATCGAAAATTCCTCCATGGGTCAATCTTTTACAAATTCTATCATATGAAAAAGGTTTTTTCCTCTTTTTCTTCATATGTATGTTCATTCAGGTTGCATGACTCAATTTCTGCGATTTTTCGTATTGTGCGCCCTCCTCAAGCGGCAGCAAAATGTGGAATGTGCTCCCTTCGCCCAATTTGCTGTCTACCTTTAGTTCCCCGTTATGGGCGCCGATGATATTTAAACAGATCGTAAGCCCGAGCCCTGTGCCTTCCTGTTTTGTCGAAAAGAAAGGTTCGCCGATCTTGGCCAGGTCATCTTGTGACATGCCTCCGCCTTCATCTTTGATGCTGATTTTCACAAAGCTTGCTTCCTTCTCTGATGAAATCGTGATTTTTCCTCCGTCAGGCATCGCTTCGATCCCGTTTTTGATCAAGTTGATGAACACTTGCTTGATTTGATTTTCGTCGCCGTTTATTTCCCACTCTCTTCCTTCCTTTTGAAAGGCTTTTTCGATTTCGATATGGGACAAAACCGCATTTGTTTCAAGCAGGGTCGTGACCTGCTGCAACACGGAATTGATCTTGATTTTTTTAAACTGAACCTGATGGGGCTTTGCCAATACGAGCAGCTCCCCGAGCACGGAATCAATCCGTTTGATTTCAGAAAAGATAATGTCAAAATACTCGGTTCTGTCAGGGTATTCCGTTTTCATCAGCTGCAGGAACCCATTTACAGATGTGAGCGGATTTCTCACCTCGTGTGCGATTCCTGCGGCAAGCTGACCTGCCATCGCCAGCTTCTGAGACTGCATGGCAAGGCGCTGATTTGATTTCAAAAGCTCCATTTCCGTGTTCTTTCTCTCTGTAACATCTGTCAGCGTGCCTAAGCTTCCCGTAAATTGGCCATTCGTATAATAAAGCTTATAGTGCACTTCACCCCAAAACTTGCTTCCGTCTTTGCGGTGGTACAGAACTTCGATTCTTCCTTCCCGCTCCCTGTTCTTCAGCTGGCTCATCAGATGATTCGAGATGCGCTCTTCATGATCAAAATAATCATTGTACATCGTTCCGAGACTTTCTTCAATGTTGAAGCCGGTCAGGGTGGTCCACGCCTGGTTCAAGAAGGTGATGTTGCCTTTCCGGTCGGTTTGAAACACGATTTCCTGAAGGTTGTCCATAATCCGGTTCGTTGCCGCCGAAAGCTCTTTATATTGTTTTTCGCTTTCCTTCAGCTTATAAACAAGCTGATTGGATTCATCGATGTACAGCGTCAGCCACCATACGCTGACCAATGTCACAAGTGTAAACAGCAGATCAACCGTCCAGTTAATTTGATTTCCCAATATCCCGTAAAATAAATAATTCCAAAACATAATAAAAGTCATTGCCAAAGCGGTCGCAATGATCCGTCCTTGATATCTTTTCATGACCCCACCTGCCACTTGTATTTCTCTGTTAATTGTAACATTCTTTACACCATCTTTGAGAGGATTGTTCGAAGTATTTATCGTCTGTATTGCCGAATTTTTCAGTGACGGTGATGTCGGTCATCTTTTCGGAGGAAACCGATTTCTGAACCAATTGGCAAAAAAAGCCCTGCCCGGGTGAACAGGCAGGGCGGCTCAATGTTACGATTTGGCCTGGTCCAGCGCGCTTTTGAGTTCTTCCAAAAGCAATTTGGCGCCATCCGGGCTGAGCGTAATGTTTCCGTTTCCGTATTCGCGGTTTTCGGATGTAATCTCTCCGGTTATCAGACAAACGCCGTAAGGTTTATATTTTTTCAAAACGATTTTATCCTTGTCAACGAAAAATTCAATGCTGTCCTTGATTGAGATATCAAGCGCCCTTCTCAATTCAATCGGCATCACAATGCGGCCGAGTTCATCTACTTTTCTCACAACTCCTATGGATTTCAAAGTCTTTCGCCTTCTTCCTCATTATGTTTCTATTTTTCTAAGATATTGTCTTAGTATAACGATAGACGTACAATAGGGGAAAAAGGTTTCCCCCTTTCAGACAAAAAATCCGCGCAATAAAAATGAAATAATTTTCTCATGATGCCAATATGAGGTCATCATTTTACAGGTTTTTTTCAATGTCGTCACAGACCCCCAAAAATCGATGTTTTTCAGAGAAAATTTAAATGGAATGAATATCTTTTTCTCAACGCGAAGAAAAACCATTTCGTTTATCAAAAAATTTTAAATAGAGATTGGGTGAAAATATGTTTCAAACAACCGAGATCGGAATTGATCTAGGAACAGCGAACATACTGGTTTACAGTAAAAACAAAGGAATCATTTTAAACGAACCTTCCGTCGTAGCCGTTGATACGGAAACAAAAAGCGTTTTGGCCGTCGGAATCGAAGCGAAAAACATGATCGGAAAGACACCGGGCAAAATCGTCGCAGTCCGTCCGCTGAAAGACGGGGTTATTGCCGACTACGACATGACGACCGACCTTTTAAAACAGATCATGAAAAAAGCCGGGAAAAACATCGGCTTTACATTCAGAAAGCCGAGCGTCGTCGTCTGCACGCCTTCCGGCTCGACCGCTGTCGAAAGACGGGCCATCAGCGACGCCGTCAAAAACTGCGGCGCCAAACAGGTCCACTTGATCGAAGAGCCTGTCGCAGCGGCAATCGGCGCAGACCTGCCTGTCGATGAACCCGTCGCCAACGTCGTCGTCGATATCGGCGGAGGTACGACTGAAGTGGCGATTATTTCGTTCGGAGGCGTCGTATCCTGCCACTCGATCCGAATCGGCGGCGATCAGCTTGATGAAGACATCGTTTCATTCGTACGAAAAAAATACAACCTGCTGATCGGGGAACGGACGGCCGAGGAAGTCAAAATCGAAATCGGCTATGCTTTGATTGAGCATGAAACGAAGACGATGGAAGTCAGGGGACGCGATCTTGTCACAGGCCTGCCAAAAACGATTACGCTTGAATCAAACGAGATCCAGGCAGCGATGCGCGAGTCCCTTCTTCACATTATCGAAGCGATCAGAGCAACGCTTGAGGACTGCCCTCCGGAACTGAGCGGAGACATCGTCGACCGCGGCGTCATTTTAACGGGTGGCGGCGCCCTCTTGAACGGCATCAAAGAATGGCTCTCCCAGGAAATCGTCGTTCCTGTCCACGTTGCTGCAAATCCGCTTGAATCCGTGGCCATCGGGACCGGCCGTTCTCTTGACGTAATTCACAAATTGCAAAAAGCCGCTAAATAATTTTATTTTTAACGTCTTTTTTGCAGACTTTCTTCATATCGTGGGAAATGGAGTAACGATAAGGAGGAAGAACATGCTCAAGGATTTGGGAAGACGCGTGGCCATTACCGCTATCTTAAGCGGGATCATTTTAGGCGGGATCAGTGTTTCGCTCAGCAACATGCCGAGCTCTCCCCCCGGCCAGACAGCCAAAATAAACCGCTGAAAAAGTTCGCAGCCTGCCCGCTGCGAACTTTTTATTTTGAGTCAAAATTTGTTATGATGTTATGGACAATAAAGGAGGTTTTGCAAACATGAGTTCATTTACCGATAAACTTAGTAAATACGCCCAGCTTGTCACAGAAGTAGGTGTCAACGTTCAAAAAGGACAGCAAGTCGTGATCAACGCTTCGACGGAGATTCGCGACTTCGTACGCCTGCTCGTAAAAAGCGCATATGAAAGAGGAGCAAAACATGTGACAGTCCGCTGGCAGGATGACGTCGTCACCAGACTGAAATATGAGCTTGCACCAACTGAAGCGTTCGAAGAGTATCCGGAATGGGAAGCAAAAGGCATGGAAACGCTCGCCAGAGAGGGTGCAGCATTTATTTCGATTGTCTCATCAGGCCCCGACCTTTTGAAAGGAATCGATTCAAAACGGATTGCAGCGCAGCAAAAAGCGGCCGGAAAAGCTTTGCATACATACAGACAAATGATTCAGTCCGATAAAGTGAGCTGGACTGTCGTGGCAGCCCCCTCTCCGGCATGGGCGAAAAAAGTGTTCCCTGAAAGCAGCGAAGAAAAAGCGGTGCAAATGCTTTGGGACGAAATTTTCAAGACGACCCGCGTCGACCGCGAAGACCCGGTCAAAGCATGGAAAGAGCACGACCAGACGCTTCGCGATAAAGTGAGCGTTTTAAACGAAAAGCATTATCAGGCCCTTCATTATAAAGCGAAAGGCACGGACCTCACGATTGAACTTCCTGAAAAACACGTCTGGGTCGGGGCCGGAAGCGTTAATGAAAAGGGCGATGAATTCATGGCCAACATGCCGACGGAAGAGGTGTTTACCGCTCCGAAAAAAGACGGGGTGAACGGAACCGTTTCCAGCACAAAACCGCTGAGCTACGGAGGAAACATCATTGACGGCTTTACGCTGACGTTTGAAAACGGACGGATTACCGATGTCAAAGCAGAGCAGGGCGAGGATATTTTAAAAGAGCTGGTCGAGACGGACGAAGGCTCGCACTACCTGGGCGAAGTCGCACTGGTAGCCCACGATTCGCCGATCTCAAAATCAAATATCCTGTTTTATAACACGCTGTTTGACGAAAATGCTTCAAATCACCTTGCCATCGGAAGCGGGTATGCGTTCAACATCGAAGGCGGCAAAGAAATGACGCGCGAACAGCTGGCTAAGGAAGGGTTGAATGAAAGCATCACCCATGTCGATTTCATGATCGGCTCAGGCGAAATGGACATCGACGGAATCACGGCCGACGGAAAAAGAGAACCAATCTTCCGCAACGGCAATTGGGCTTTTTAAGGCGAAAGGGCTTCAAATGGAAGCCCTTTTTATGATGCTCCGACCGGAAACTGTCCGTTTGTTGCACAGGATGTCAACAACCGGTGCAATTATCCTGCTGCTGAGTGACCCGAAACCCTTGCAGTCTAGGAAGGCCGGGCATCAGAGCGGACTTTCACAGGATGTGATGACGGCGGCGTTCAGGCAGGGCGCCTGAGCGTTTAGCCGCCGTTCCTTTCTTATTCGTGAGCACCGACTTAGCAGGCCTGGCAACGAATGCAAGGGTTTGTCGACACGCTGAAAGCCCGCCGAAGAGGCGGGCTTTCGTGTTATGCGTATAACTCGGCCAATTTGCTTTGAACCGTTTTGTCTTCTAAAAACTCATCATAGGTCATTTGCTTATCAACGATGCCGTTTGGCGTAATTTCGATGATCCGGTTGGCAATCGTCTGAACGAACTGATGGTCGTGGGACGTAAACAGCATGGCGCCTTTAAAGCTGATTAAGCCGTTGTTCAGCGCGGTAATCGACTCAAGGTCCAAGTGGTTTGTCGGCTCATCAAGCACAAGCACGTTCGCTCCTGAAAGCATCATTTTTGACAGCATGCAGCGGACTTTTTCTCCCCCTGACAAGACGCTTGCCTTTTTGAGCACTTCTTCCCCGGAGAACAGCATCCGGCCTAAAAATCCGCGCAAAAAGCTTTCGCTCTGATCGTTCGGCGAAAATTGGCGAAGCCAGTCGACAAGGTTCATATCGCTGTTCTCGAAAAACTCGCTGTTGTCCTTCGGGAAAAAGGCCTGCGATGTTGTCACGCCCCATTTAAAGGTTCCGCTGTCAGGCTCCATTTCCCCCGCCAAAATTTTAAACAGCGTCGTGGCGGCAAGCTCATTCCGGCCCGTAAAAGCGATTTTATCGTCTTTGTTCATCATAAAGCTCACCGAATCAAGCACTTTCACGCCGTCGATTGTTTTGGAAAGATCCTGAACAACAAGCACGTCATTGCCAATTTCGCGTTCCGGCGTGAAGTTGACGTACGGATATTTCCGCGATGACGGTTTAATGTCATCGAGCGTAATTTTTTCAAGCAGTTTTTTTCTGGAAGTCGCCTGCTTCGATTTGGAAGCATTTGCGCTGAATCTGGCAACGAACTCTTGAAGCTGTTTGATCTGTTCTTCTTTCTTCTTATTGGCTTCCTGGGCCATTTTAAGCGCAAGCTGGCTTGATTCATACCAGAAATCATAGTTGCCGACGTAAATTTGGATTTTGTTGAAATCGAGGTCGGCGATATGCGTACATACTTTATTTAAAAAGTGGCGGTCATGCGATACGACGATAACCGTATTCTCAAAGTTGATCAGAAACTCTTCAAGCCACTGGATCGCCTGAATATCAAGGTGGTTTGTCGGCTCATCCAAAAGAAGTACGTCAGGCTTGCCGAATAGCGCTTGTGCAAGCAGAACTTTCACTTTGTCAGATCCGCCGAGATCGGCCATTTTCTTCGTATGAAGCTCTTCAGGAATACCGAGTCCTTTCAGCAGAATCGCCGCTTCCCCTTCAGCTTCCCAGCCGTTCAGCTCGGCAAATTCACCTTCAAGCTCTGCAGCGCGAATGCCGTCTTCATCGGAAAAATCCGGCTTCATGTAAATAGCATCTTTTTCCTGCATGACTTCGTACAGGCGCTTATGGCCCATGATGACGACTTTCAGCACTTCGTGTTCCTCGTATTCAAAGTGGTTCTGCTTCAGCACGGCGAGGCGCTCTCCCGGGCTCATGTGAACGTCTCCGGTCTGCGGCTCGATCTCCCCTGATAATATCTTCAAAAAGGTAGATTTCCCCGCTCCGTTTGCTCCGATTAACCCGTAGCAATTTCCAGGCGTAAATTTAATGTTTACATCTTCAAACAGCTTCCGGTCCGCAAACCGCAAGCTGACATTACTCACAGCTATCATGTAATATCCTCCATCACTAATACTTCATTAAAAAGAGTATAACACGAATAGTCTTTAAGAGAAATGCTTTGCTTTTTTACAATAAAGTTTTAAAGCAATATGAACACTTGCATCTATGTTGTTACAATATGTTACAATTAATGTGGATTGGGGGATGGAATATGAATATAAAAGATGATCCTGAAATTAAAAGATGGATAAACATGAGGCCGTGGCATGCGCTGTTCGTCTCGCTCGCGATGGTGATTTCCACGATGTCGATCGGATTTTTTAAAGGCTATGATATGTGGACGACGGACTTTCTTATTTTTTCGTGCCTTTTAGCCTTTTTCGGCCTTCTTGTAGGCTGGCTCCAAAAGATATATTATAAAAAAGTAATGTTCGGGGAAAACACGGAAAATTAGACGGAGGAAAACATGAAGCTTATCACTCTGACAGAATACTGCATGTTTATTTTTTTTACCGGGGTATATGTGGCGGTAACCGGTTTTACAGCGCGCGATCTCGGCCTTTATCTCGGAATCGCCATCATTTATACGTTCGTACATATCGCAGCAAAGCGCATGCTGACAAAGCACGGAAAAGAAGCCGCCGACATCAAGCTCTTCTACAGCGTGCTCCTTATTACAGCTTCGGTGTTCATTACCGTGCTGTTTATTATAGTACTGGCATCATTCTCATCATAAAAGAAAAAACGCCTGGCGTCCGATGCGGACGTCAGGCGTTTTTTTAATCTGTTTTTCGGATTTCATTAAACGGGAAAAACACAAATTCCGATGTCCCGGCTATCCGCTTTTTATCAATCAGCCCGAGGCCGTTCCGGCTGTCCATCGATCTCTGGCGGTTGTCGCCCATCACGAAGTACTTGCCTTCAGGAACTTTGACAGGACCGAAGTCACCGGTCAGCTTCACCCCGACTTCCTCAGCTTCTTTTTTGTTGTGCGAAAGATACGGCTCATCCACTTTCTTCCCGTTAATGAGAAGCGTGTCATCCTTCATTTGCACAGTATCTCCCGGCAGACCGATCAGGCGTTTGACATAGTGGACATTTTTTTCATCGCCGTCGATAATGACGATGTCTCCCCGCTTCAATTCCCCGGCGTATTTCACCGTTTTATAAACAAACAAGCGTTCCCCGTCGTGGAGCGTCGGATCCATCGATGTCCCTTCAACTAAATACGGCTCGAATAAAAACGTCCTGATCAATAGAGCCAGAGCGACTGCAATGACAATGGCTTTTACCCATTCAAAGAGAGAACTTTTCTTTTTGGCGGATTTTTCTTCAGTCAAAACGCTTCCTCCTAAAACAGTCTATCACGCAAAATATCGGCTTTTCCTATACTTTATCATAAGTCATGGGATATTTCCTAATTCGCATGCCTTCTGCCGGAAAAAACAGTAAAAAAGAAAGTGCCGCAGAGAGAACAAAGCGGCACTTTCTAGCACTTATTATTCAGCTGGAACCGGCTTTTTCAAGATGCCGAGCAAGACAGCTGTGACAACTGCTCCGATCAGGACGCTCACCAAATAGAGAAGCGGATGGTTTGTTGTCAGGAAGACGAACACTCCTCCGTGCGGAGCAGGAAGCGTGACTCGGAAAAATTGAGACAATCCGCCTCCGATTGCTGATCCGATTACACAAGCAGGGATAACCCGTGCCGGATCGGCTGCCGCAAACGGAATCGCACCTTCTGTGATAAATGACGCACCCATGAAATAGCAAGTAATACCAGCTTCACGGTCGCGTTTTGAAAATTTGTTTTTAAAGATCGTTGTTGCCAGCGCGATGCCAAGCGGAGGAACCATACCGCCCGCCATAATAGCAGCGTGAGGACCGAAGTTTCCGGCGTCAATCATCGCAATCCCGAACGTAAAGGCCGCTTTGTTGATCGGACCTCCCATATCGATCGCCATCATACCGCCCAAAATGATTCCCATTAAAACAAGGTTTCCTGTTCCAAGGCCTTCAAGCCAGTGCGTCAATCCGTCCATTATCATCTTGACCGGCGTATTGACGACATAATGCATGATAATTCCTGTAAAGAAGATACCGAATAACGGGTAGATTAAAACAGGCTTCAATCCGTCAAGCACTTGCGGAAGACCTGCAAATACTTTTTTCAAGAGAACGACGATGTAACCGGCAAGGAAACCGGCAATTAATCCGCCCAAGAATCCTGCATCAGCCTGTGTTGCCATAAAACCGCCGACCATACCAGGCGCAAAACCAGGGCGGTCTGCAATGCTCATCGCAATAAATCCGGCCAATACTGCAACGATTAATTTCAAGGCGTTTCCGCCGCCGATCGCATTTAACGCAGCCGCAAATTCATTATAAGAAGGGTCTCCAGGCTTCGCTGAGTTAATGCCCCAGAAGAACGAAATAGCAACTAAAATCCCGCCGCCTACGACAAACGGAAGCATGTTGCTGACACCGCTCATCAAATGCTTGTAGAAGGCATTTCCTGCGCCGGATTTTCCTTTTGCTTCACCTTCATCATTTTGGGAAGCGCCGCCGCCTTGATAAATAGGCGCATCTTGTTTGAGCGCCTGCTCAATCAGTTCTTTTGGACGTCTGATCCCCGCTGTCACCGGCACTTCGATGACGTGTTTGCCGTTGAAGCGTTCCATCTCAACCTGTTTATCGGCAGCAACGATGATCGCGACTGCGTCTTCGATTTCCTGTGCTGTCAATTTATTTTTCACACCGCTGGAGCCGTTTGTTTCAACTTTGATGTCAACGCCCATTTCTTTTGCTTTTTCTTTCAAAGCGTCAGCGGCCATGAACGTGTGCGCGATTCCCGTCGGACACGCCGTAACCGCGAGGATTTTTCCTTTTGCAGAAGGAGCTTGAGCCTCTTCAGCCTGCTCTTCTTCTTCATCATCTTTATCATGCATGTTGATGATGTCAATGATTTCGTCTTCAGTTGCTGCTTCAAGAAGCTGCTTGCGGATTTCTTCCCGCATGAGCAATGTTGACAGCCTTGACAGCGCTTCGAGGTGCGTGTTATTCGCCCCTTCAGTTGCTGCGATCATGAAGACCAAATGGCTTGGCTGTCCGTCCAAAGATTCGTAATCGACGCCTTCTTTTGAACGTCCGAAAGCAATCGCCGGCTCTTTTACGCTGGCCGTTTTCGCATGGGGGATGGCAATGCCTTCGCCGATCCCTGTGGAACTTTGTTTTTCACGGTTGATGACGGCTTCTTTGTAGCCTTCTTTATCATTTAACTTTCCGGCTTGATCCAAAACCGTTACCATTTCTTCAATAACGTTTTCTTTCTTGCTGCTCTCAAGGCTTAGTTTGATCGTATGCTTCGTGAGTAGCTCTGTGATTTTCATAACCTTTCCTCCTTTAGATGGCTTTGACCTGAACTTCAGGAAGCAGCTTGTGTACCAGCTCTTCCGTTCCGAGTTCTTCTGAGAAAGCCGTAGCGCTTCCTGAAGCGACTCCTAACCGAAAAGCCTCTTCGATGCCCAGCCGCTTTTCGATGCCGGCAAGAAAACCGGCAACCACTGAATCTCCCGCGCCGACAGAGTTTACGAGTTTTCCTTTAGGAACGGTTGCGTGATATACCCGATCTTTCGTAAACAGCAGAGCTCCTTCTCCAGCCATGGAAACGATGGCGTTTTCCGCTCCTTGTTCGATCAGTTTTTTTCCGTAAGGAACCGCTTCCTCAGCTGTGTGAATCGTCGTCTGGAACATTTCTCCGAGCTCATGGTGATTCGGCTTCATTAAAAGCGGATTCATTTCCGGGGCCTTTAAAAGCGCTTCTCCAGAGATGTCAACAACAACCCTGACGTTTTTCTCCTTGCATTTTGCAGCAATCTTTTCATACGTGTCTTGAGGAAGTGAAGCGGGAATGCTGCCTGCCAATACGACGATATCCCCTTCCTGCATATCTGAAAACTGATCTAAAAACGCCGCAAAATCTTCGTCGGTAATCGACGGGCCCTGTCCGTTGATTTCCGTTTCGTCGCCCGTTTTCAGCTTTACATTGATCCGGGTATCGCCATTTACCTCATGAAAGGCTGTCTCAAGCTTTTCTTCTTCCAAAAATGACTTGATATATCCCCCGGTAAAACCGCCGACAAAACCGAGAACCTTTGATGGCACATGGTGTCTGTTTAATACCCTTGAGACGTTGATGCCTTTGCCCCCCGGATATTTCGAATCATAAGCTGAACGATTTAATCCGCCCAAGGAAAAGTTTTCAACGTGAACAATGTAGTCGACTGATGGGTTGAGAGTTACAGTGTAAATCATGTTTTCACTACCTTTACGACAGTTTTTTCTTGATAGTTATCGAATGAATGCTTTGCAGATCCTGCTGTAATAATCGTTGCTTCGTCTAAACTTGCAAAGGCAGAAAAAGACATTTCCCCAAACTTGGAAGCATCGGCTAAAATGAAGGCTTTTTTCGCCTGTTTGACAGCTTTTGCTTTCAGGAGGGCTTCCTCGGGATCGGGCGTTGTATATCCCGCTTCCTTATGAATGCCGTTGACGCCGATAAAGCTCTTGTCAAACCGGTACTGGCCGATGGCCAAAAGAGCGGATCCGCCTACGATCGCACCGGTTTTATGCTTCACGTGTCCGCCTAATAAGTAGAATGTTATGCCTTTTTGGATTAGTGCCTCGATATGCATGACTCCGTTTGTGACGACAATTATATCCTTCTCTTGATCTATAAAGTCGATCATTTGCAAGGTGGTCGTCCCGGCATCTAAATAAATGCAATCGCCTTCTTCAAGAAGAGAGGCCGCTTCCTTGGCGATGTTTTTCTTTTCATGAAGGTTTTTGGATGATTTCTCAAGCATATCAGGCTCCGTCCGAATGTCGGACAGCCTTGATGCCCCTCCATGAACGCGCTTTAAATATCCGCGGGCTTCCAGCGTCGACAAATCTCTTCTGATCGTTGACTCAGATGCTTTTGTCAAGCTCATTAAATACTGGATTTTCACGACATCATGCTTTTGGATCTCGTCGATGATCAGCTGATGCCGTTCGGGAGTCAACACATTACCACCCCTTTTGAAAACGCCTTCATTTCACTTACAATTCTATTGTAAACGCTTTTTCGACATAACTCAACAAAAATCTTTCAAATTCATTCAATAACCATCAAAATCCTTCACATTTTAACATCTTAACGCGATATATACCATTTGTAAACTGTATAAGCGATAAAAATCCGCAAAAATATGTGACATTATTATGATCTATTCATTCTTCATTCATTCGGGATAAACAAAATAAAACCTCATGCACAAGGCATGAGGCTGACAAAAGGCGGGTCCGTTAATTAGGTAAATTTGCTATTAAAAGAAGGAGCATCCCGTATAAATAAGCCAAAAGAAGCTTAAGGATAAATAAGGCGGCTACTCCGATCCATGCTGCCCGCTTTGAAGATCCGCCCGCTTTTTGCAGGCCGATCGCCGTTAGGGCAAATGACCAGATCGTAAAGATGTCACAGACGTTTAAAACGGTCGCAAGCGGTTCTTCGGCAGGAATCAATCCGTCCAGCGACGTTACCGAAAAGACGACGCCGGAACCCGTCATATAATAAATGACGCTGATGATAATATCCCTAATGGCAGGGATGAAATTCACAAAAACGCATAACGAAAGCATCGTGATAAAATTTGTTTTTCCCCCGCCGATTTTCGCAAGCAGCCATAGAACTAAAGCACCAATCACGAAGAAAATGACCGATTGGAAAATATTACGGACGATGATTGCAGTGCTTCTTACAGTGTTTAAATCCTCTTGACTGAATATGGCACTTTTGGAGATGACGAGATAGGCGGCCAAGGCTGATAATACAGCTGCGATGATCATCGGCAGCCAGATGGCGGGCCGTTCTCTCATTCTTTCAAATTGCTTGGCGGGACTTGTGATGAGGCCGATTAAAAACGGCTTTTTTTCTTTTGCTGTTTCTATCGTTGCTTCCACTTTCTAATTCCTCCTGAAAATTCCTTTTTATGAAATAAAGACAATACCCAGTCTAGCATTTATCAGACTAAGTTTTATTAAAATCAGCTTAATTTTGTTTTAAATTCCAATAAAAAAAGACCGATCGTCAAACGGTCTCTTTTCATTATTCATAACGCAAAGCCTCGATCGGATCTAATCTGGCCGCTTTGTTTGCCGGAAGCATTCCAAAAACGACGCCGATTACCATACTGAATAAGACCCCGCTGAGAACAACCTGCCAAGAAACGAGGGACGGCCACCCTGCCAAAAGAGAAACCAGTGAAGCTCCTCCGTATCCGAGCCCGATTCCGATCAGCCCCCCAATCAGGGTCAAAACAACCGATTCAATCAAAAACTGGGTGAGGATTTGTCCTCGCGTTGCTCCAAGTGATTTTCTGATCCCGATTTCCCTAGTGCGTTCAGTTACGGATACAAGCATGATATTCATGACACCGATCCCTCCGACCAATAGAGAGATGCCGGCAATTGAACCAATGATCGTCGTCATAATCGTTGTGACTTGGCCGATGCCTTTTGCGATTTCTTCCATGTTCATGACTTGATAAGAATCTTCAGTTCCATGATGGTCATTCATCAGCTGCACGGCTTCTTCACCGACCGCCTTGATATCATCAGCTGACTGCACCTGAAGGGACACTTTGCTGTAGTCGCTCGTGCCAAATGATGTTTTCATCATCGTAAACGGCAAATACATTTCGCTCTGTTCAAACGAAAGCAGCCCGGTTTCTTTTTTCAGGATACCGATCACTTCAACGGGTTGTCCGTTTACCCATATGACCTGACCAAGCGGTGATTTTTTGTCAAACAGTTCCTCTGCCAATTTTTCAGAAATGATTCCCGCTCGTTTTCCTGATAGAAAATCATTTTCGGTAAACCCTCTGCCTTCTTTTATGTCCAATGAATTGACATCCATATACCCGCTGTTAATACCGATTATTGATGAATCGGTTTCCTCTTCGCGATAGCGGGCAGACATACTTTCTGTTTTTGAAGCGACAACCTGCTTAACTCCTTCAATTTCCTTTAAACTGTTAATATCGGCTTCTGTAAAGCTTGCTTGATAAGCGGCAGGATTGCTGGCAAGCTCTTCTTCGCTCGGTGAATAATATAATTCCACTGTATTGCCGGGACCGCTGATAGACTGTTTGAGCATCTGTTCCCCGCCTTGTCCGACGGCTACCACGACAATAACCGAACCGACGCCGATTATGATTCCGAGCATCGTTAAGATTGACCGCATTTTATGAGCCAACACAGAGCTTAGAGCCATCTGCACATTTTCCAAAAGGCTCATTCCCCCACTCTCCTTTGTCCTTCAGGAGAGACGATTTCGCCGTCGCGCACCAAAATCATACGGTTCGTATAATTTGCTATTTCCGGTTCGTGTGTAACCAATACGATCGTCGTACCTTCGGAATTTAATTCAGAAAATTGCTCCATAATCGAAATGCTCGTTTTCGTATCTAAGGCTCCGGTTGGTTCATCTGCCAAAACCAGCTTTGGTTCATTCACAATGGCGCGGGCAATTGCCACCCGCTGTTTTTGCCCACCCGATAGTTCATTCGGCATGTGAAGCATTCTGTCTTTTAGCCCAACCTTTTCTAAAGCCCTTTCGGCCCGTTCCTGCCTCTCTTTTTTGCCGATCCCTGCATAAATCATCGGTAGCTCTACATTCTTTTTAGCGTTAAGCCTTGGCAAAAGCTGAAACTGCTGAAACACAAAGCCGATCGATCGATTTCTGACCGCCGCCAGCTCCTTATCTTTATAAGAAGAAATATCTTCTCCGTCCAGCTTATACGTACCCGACGTTGGGCGATCAAGACAGCCAATGATGTTCATGAGCGTTGATTTTCCTGATCCGGACGGCCCCATGATCGAAAGATACTCTCCCTGTTCAATGGCGACATCAATGGAATGAAGGACATCAAATGTCTCTTTCCCGATATGATAACTTTTTGTCACATTGGAAAGCTGAATCATCAGACTCTCACATCCGTTCCGTCAGTCAAATCGTCTGAAGGATTTAAAATGACTTGATCATCCGGTGAAATGCCATCCTTTATTTCGATGAGGTTATCCACCGTTTCACCGATCTTTACGTCGACACGTGTTGCCTTGCCGTCTTTTACCGTATAGACATAGTACTGATCGTCTTCTTTTTTGACAGCTTTTGCAGGCAGCGTATTCGCTTTACGCTTATCTGTTTCAATATTCATGATCAATTTAAATCCGGGCTTTCCTTGAGGGAGCCGACCGGCGATTTTAACTTTGAGCGGATACTGTACGGCTTTCTCCGTTTCAGAAGCCCCCGCAGCCGCTGTTTCGTTTTGCCTTTCGGGCACAAGACCGACAGCTGCAACCCTTCCTCTCCATTCATGATCCTGAATGACGTCTGATGTCAACGCTACTTTCTGGCCTTTTTTCACCTTTAGCGTATCGTATTCAGACAATGCACCTTCAACGATGAGACGATCAGTATTGCCAATATGTATAACCGGCTCCTGAATCTTGGATTTTTTAGATGCCGCTTCCCTTTCGACGGAAATGACAGTTCCTTCAATTTCGCTGCGGACTTCAAGGTCACTCAATTGGCGCTCAAGTGATTTCTTCTCCAGATTATACTGCCGCAACTCGAGTTTCGCCGTTTTTTCTTCCATATCTAGCTCAGATCGCTGAGACTCAAATTGTTCGCCGGCCTCTTTTTCTTTTTTGTTTAATGCTTTTTTCTTTTCGTTGATTTGCTTGAGTTTGAGCTGACTAGATTCTATCGCCAATTCATTTTTTTCTTTTTCCAGCTTCAGCTGTTCATTCGTATAGGTTAAGAGGACCGTTCCTTTTTTGACCTTGTCCCCTTCTTTTACTTTTATCTGATCGAGATCTCCCTTATCCGCCTCATAAAAAACAGATTGTTCATTTTCAAACTTTAACTTACCGGGAACCATAACGGTTGCCGCTATCTCCTTTTCCTCCAGCTTACCGGTTTTGAATTCGGCACCGGCGCTGCCGCCGGTTTGAGCAGCTGACCGGTACAAATTAATTCCGATAAATAGAGCGACAATCACGACTATACCGCTTCCGATCAATATTTTCTTCATCTTCTATGCACCCGCCGACATTGCATCAAAAAATCCGGATGCGACTGAGAATAACAAAAGAATTCCAAACAAGACAGCTACGCTGATCCACGCTGATTTTTTGGAGATTCCCCCTACTTTTTCAAGGCCGACAGCCAGCAAAACATACCCCCAAAGCGAGAATACTTCAAAGAGATTTAAAATACTTGCAAGAGGCTGCTCAGCCGGAATGATGCTCGCAAGCGATGTTACATTGTACAGTGAAGTTGAGTCGGTAAAATATAAGAATAGTCCGTTGATCAGTAAGCCGATGCAGGAAATAAACATAATGAAAAGGTTCAAAGACAGCATGTTCCGGTAAGTTGTCGTACCGCCGGATATTTTGACGCAGAGCCAATAAATAAGCGGAGCAATAAAAACGGTTGCGATTTGTATAAATATTGTGCCGAATATGGCTCCGCCCACCGCAAGTGGTCTGACAATTTCAAGTTCCTCACCCGTTAATCCGGACTCTTTAAAAATCGCGTCATAATTAGTGCCCACAGCCGTATACACTGCACCAACTACGGTTAAAACGAGTACGAGAAGCAGCGGCCCCCATATTGCCGGTTTTGTTTTGATTCTTTCAAATTGTTCGCCGGGGCTCGTAAAAATTCCAAATATCGAGGGACTTTTAACCGGATTTTTTTCCAAATTCGCTTCCATTTCGCAATACCTCCAATAGTTTTTTCTGAATATGAGTACGAATCATCCAGCCAAAAGTTTCATTTTTTCCGTTAATACGAAACTGTCATACTTGCAGCAAATGATATTGTGCTTTGACAAGCTCGTAGTAAATTCCCTTTTTTTCCATCAATTCGGAATGGCTGCCTTCCTCCATTTTTTTGCCATGATCAAGCACGATGATTTTATCGGCGTCTCTTATCGTGGAAAGCCTATGGGCGATCATAACCGCCGTCCTCCCTTTTAGCAGGGTTTTCAACGCCGCCTGAATTTTCACTTCCGTCTCTGTATCAATGCTTGCCGTCGCCTCATCAAGAATGAGAATGCGCGGATCTGCCAAAAGCGCTCTCGCAAATGAAATTAACTGCCTTTCGCCCGCCGACAGCATATTGCCGCGTTCTTCCACCTCTGTGGCATACCCGTCCGGAAGCTCCGCAATGAACGCGTCGGCGCTGACGGCTTTTGCCGCTTTGATGACTTCTTCATCCGTTGCGTTTGGGCGGCCGAACCGGATATTTTCCATGATCGTTCCTGAGAAAATAAATGTATCCTGAAGAACGACGCTGATTTGCGAACGTAGATCAGACAGCGATATATCGGCTATCGGAATTCCGTCCACCTTCACCGTTCCCCCCGTGGCGTCGTAAAACCGGCTGATTAAGCTGGCGATCGTCGTCTTGCCTGAACCCGTGTGCCCGACAAGCGCCAGCGACGTTCCGGCCGGAATGTCGAATGATACGCTGTGAAGCGCTTTTCGTTTCCCGCCGTATGAAAATTCGACCCTTTCAAACGATATGGCGCCTTTTAATTCCTTGATTTGGGCCGCATCTTCCTTATCAGCTACAATCGGCTTTTCATCAAGAAACTCAAAAATCCGTTCGGATGAAGCCATCCCCATCAAAAGCTGGTTGTACACCTGCCCCAGCCTTGATATCGGCTCCCAGAACATTCCGAGGTAAAAGGCAAAAGACACAAAGACGCCGATCGTAATCGTTTCATTTATGATGAGACTTGAACCGTACCAAATTAAAATCGCCGTTCCGACCGCATTCGTCATTTCCACGAGCGGGCGGAATGTCGCATTTTTTTTCGTCGCTTCCCGCCAGGACTCAAGGTTTTCGCCGTTTACGCCGTCAAAATACATCATGTTTTCTTTTTCTTGTGTAAAAGCCTGTGTAACACGGATTCCTTGGATGCTTTCATTTAAATGGGAGTTCAGCTTTGATTGCTTTAGGCGGACTTTTTGCCATGAACGCCTGATTTTTCTGCGCAGATTAGTAGAGATAAAAAACATGACCGGCAGCGTAATCATGATTGCAATCGTCAGCTCGGGACTGAGCGAAAACAAAATGACGATAATGCCAAGAAGAAGCAAGATATCCATCAGCAAATTGATGACCCCGCTCGTAAACAGCTCCTGAAGGGAATTGATATCATTCATGATCCGGACCAGAATGGAGCCTGCCGAACGTTCATCGAAAAAGCGGTGTGAAAGGCGCTGAACATGTGTAAACAAATGCTGCCTGAGATCGTAAATGACATGCTGCCCGAGCATGTTCATCCAGCGGATTCTCAGGACGTTCGCTCCGTAGTTGATCAAGTACATCAGGCTGATGACGCATATTAAGATCAATAAGAGGTTCATGTCCTTGCCTGTGATCGCTTTGTCAAGCGCATAGACGCCGATCAAGCTCGGCACCGTCAGCCTGACAGCGGCAGCGATCATCACCGTCAGAAAAGACAAGGGAAGCAGGTTATTGCGGTATGGCGCTAAGTATTTGAGCAAACGCCACATTTGCGACCAGTTAAAAGGCTTTTCAATGATCTGATCTGAGGAATAATAAAACCGGTTCATGAGCGTTTGTTTTTTCGCATGATTTTCCAAGGGCAAAACCTCCTATCGCGCAACATGCGGTTCATTCAGAATATTTTGGTCTTTATACTGCAAATCGAAAATCCGTTTGTACAAACCGTTTTTTCTTAATAGTTCTTCATGCGTTCCCCTTTCTTTGACAACGCCTTTATCAAGGACGAGTATTTCATCAGCATGCTTCAAGGATGAAATCCGATGGGCGATAATAAACGTCGTCCGGTCGCGCATTACATCCCGGAGCGCAAGCTGAATCCGGTGCTCCGTCTCCATATCGACGGCGCTTGTCGAGTCATCAAGAATCAGAATGCTCGGATCGAGACAGATCGCTCTCGCTATCGCAATCCGCTGTTTCTGCCCTCCCGACAGCCCGAGCCCCCTTTCGCCAAGCATTGTGTCATACCGATCCGGAAGCTCCATGATAAAATCATGGGCCTGGGCCCTTTTCGCGCTTTCGATGATGTCATCCATCGATGCATCCGGTCTGCCGTAAGAAATGTTCGCCCGTATGGTCGACGAAAATAAAAACGATTCCTGGGGCACAATCCCGATGTTGGAGCGGAGCATCTTTAATGAGTAATGGGAAAGGGGTTTTCCGTCGATTGTGACCGTTCCCGATGTCGGCTCGTAAAAACGGCTTAAGAGCTGTACGATGCTGCTCTTACCCGAGCCGGTACCCCCGATTAATCCAATCGTCGTTCCGCGCGGAGCCTGAAAAGACACCTCGTGCAAAGCGTCGGCGTTTCCTTCCGAATATTGGAGGGTCACGCCGCTGAACACGACATCACCATTCAGCCGGCCGGTTTCCTTCGGGTGAGCGCGGTCGGTTATATCCTCATCGGCGTCAAGAATCTCTAACAAACGCTCTCCCGATGCTTTCGCCTGTGAAAACAAGTTGATCACATAGCCGAGGTTCATAATCGGCCACATCATGTAATTGACAAGGCTGAAAAAAGCGACGAGCTCCCCCGGCTGCAGGCTGTTTTGAATGACAAGCCAGCCGCCGAATGAGAGAAGCGCTACGAGACAAATATTTCCGATAAACTCCATCAAAGGGAAGAATTTCGACATGATCAATGAAGCATTCAAGCTTTTGGTTCGAAAGTGTTCATTCGAATCGGTGAATTTGTGAATCTCAAAATCTTCTTTTGATAATGATTTGACGGTATTCATGCCGCTGATATTTTCCTGAACTTTCGTATTTAATCTGGCAAAGGATTTTCTGATATTTCGAAATGCGGGGTGTACTTTTTTGTCGAACCGATAGACTGCTGCTCCCAAAAACGGCAAAGAGGCGATGGTGACAAGCGAAAGCGGGACAGAATAGGAAAACATGACGGATAAGCTGAGCGTCACGAGCAGCACAAATCTGACGGCTTCTGAAAAACCGAACGATAAAAAGAATCTGATACCTTCGACATCTGCTGTGAGACGGGACATCAAATCACCCGTTTTTGCGCTGTCATAATACGAAAACGGCAGCCTCTGAAGCTTTGCATACAGCTCTTTTCGCAAACGGTATACTGATTGAATGCCGAACATATCTCCGAGATATTGGTGAAAAAACGTCGCAACGCCCTTTACCGCCATCACGACAATAAAGCCAAGGCTGATCCAAATCACTAAGCCATAGCGGCCGCCCAGGATCACTTCATCAATCGTCATCTGAAGCATGATCGGATAGACGACGGTGATCGCCGTCAGCAAAAGCATCGAAAACAGCGACCATACAAACAATTTTTTATAAGGCCAATAAAAGGCTTTTAGTTTTTTTAGCGACTCCATTCGCATCAGCTCCTTTCCAATTCATGTAAACAGGAACACATCATCTAATATATCGGTTTCCGAAATGAATTTCCACCGATTTTATAAAATTCAGACTACTTATGTAAACATTTTACCCCTTATGCTGGAAATCCCCTCAGTATCTAAAAATATATTTTTCCAAGTTTTTATAAAATGAGAAAGGAAATTTTTTGATGAATAGAGGAAAATGATGTAAAATAGTAGAAAATATTATCGAATAATAAATGACGGAGTTGATTGCAATGTCGAAACGAGAGGCTTTAAAAAATCGGCTTCTCCTCTTAGGTGAATTGGAACAAAAAATCTGGAAAGACTTCAGAAAAGAACGAGAAGGAATCTATGCAAGGCTCGGTGAGCTTGACAGGGAAATCCATCGACATAGACGTTCCAATAAAGAGTATTATGCAGCACATTGCGTGGAAATTATTAAGCAGCAGAAAGGAAAAATCGTGACGACGAAAGAGCTTAAAATGAAGCTGAAAGAACGGACCAATTTTAACGTTCACCGCATTAGTGAGCTTTATGAGCTGATTCAAAAATTAGAACCGAACATTTCGAAAGAACGGCGCGGCTGTTTTCTTTACCTTGGGAATTCGTCCGATAAAAACGGCAACCGGTTATAGCTTATGCATAACCGGTTGCCGCGCCAGTTTCTTCACCCGCCGCTTACCGGCGGAATAAAAGCGACTGTGTCACCTGACATTACGTCGCTCTCTCCCCTCTTGTACTCTTCATTGACGGCGATCATCGCCCGTTCGATTCCCTGAAGCTGGTATGTTTCTTTTAAATATGCCTTGATGCGGTCTGTTGTCGTTTTCTCTTCATCCATCATGATGCTCTGCGTCCCGGCTTGTTCCGCAAGGCCGGCAAACAGGAGAATTTTAATCATGTTTTAACACCTCTTTCTTTGCCGAAGCCGCCGCTTCGATGTCTGGTTTGCCATCCGGATAAGCTGTCGTTTCAAGCTGATCGCCGATCCAGGATTCCCCGTTTTCCCAATGCTCTTTTTTCCAAATCGGAACGATCTGCTTGATCCGTTCAATCGCATATTCGTTTGCTTCATATGCCGCTTTACGGTGAGGAGAAGAGACGGCGATGACGACCGCGGCTTCGGATATGTCCAGCCTGCCGATCCTGTGGGTAATCGCCGCAGTCGCTCCCGGCCATTTTTCGCTGATTTCTTCCCCTATTTGAGAAAGCATTTTAACCGCCATCGGGACGTATGCTTCATATTCAAGATAAAGTGTTTTTTTTCCATTTGTCCATTCCCTCACAGTGCCGATAAACGTCGTAATCGCACCCGCTTCCCTTTTTTCGACTTTTTTTACGACATCTTCGATCACGATCGGCTTTGCTGTTATGATAAATCGTTCAGACAAACGCCTTCCTCCTTTAAATGGTGTAATATGAATGATATGGCAGCCGGGTCTTCGATATGGAAGGATTGTACGTCCGGCCTTGGTGCAGGCGGTTCGCCGCGCTGATAAATAACAGCGCGGACCCCTTCCAATTGTTCGATCAATTGATGGTCCCCTTCATGTCTGGCCATCACGATCTTTGGATAAGGCGCTCCTTTAAAACCTTCGATTAAGAGGCAGTCAATTGACAGCAGACGGTAGACGGAAATCAGCTTGTCAAGCGTCCAGCTTCCGCGTGCTGTCAGCTGAAAAACACCTGCCCCTTCAACTCCGGAAACCGCTGCTCCCGAACGCAAATAACGGTCGCTGTCCTTTCCTTCCGAAAAGGAGTCGGGCTCTCCCCCATGTCCGTGATGCTTCAGGCATGCGGCCTTTACGCCGAGCCGCTCCAGCCTTTCCGTGAGCCGTTCGATAATGGTCGTCTTGCCGCTGTTTTGGTAGCCTACGATCTGGAGGATTGGAACATTTCCGGCCACAGCTGCTCACTTCCGTTCTCATCCCGATATAAAAGAACATGTACACGCCTTCCGGCTTCATAGCCCCTCGTACCTCCCGGCAGGACGACGAGGGCATTTGCATCCGCCAGCGAGGTGACCGCACTCGATTTATCCAAGCCGACAGGCTCTGCCTGGAGCATTCCGTCTTTGACCGAAACAAAAGAACGCACAAAGCGGGTAAACGGATTCGGCTTCGGAAAATCCCTGGTTAAAACGGCTTCAGCGCATAAGGCATACGGCTTTTGATCGAGAAGCCAGGTTCTGACGGAAGGCTTTACAAACAGTTCAAATCCGACAAAGCAAGCAGACGGATTTCCTGAAAGCCCGAATAACAGCTTTCCGTGCAAATGAGCAACAGTCGTCACGCTTCCCGGACGCATCGCGATTTTATTAAATAACACTTCTGCGCCGAGCTTCTCATAAATGGCTGGCAAAAAGTCAAAATCCCCGACGGAAACTCCTCCGGTTGTAATGAGAAAGTCAACTTTTTCAAGCGCTTTTTTTACGGCGTCAAAGCTCTCCTCGAAGTCATCCGAAATTTTCCCTAAATATAGGGGAATGCCTCCCGCTTCTTTGACTTGTGCCATTACCATGCTTGCATTGCTGTTGCGGATTTTCCCGGGAACGAGGGGATCGCTGACATTCAGCAGCTCTGTCCCGGTGGCGATGACACCGATGACCGGCTTTTTCACGACCGGTACCAATGCATAGCCGAAAGTCGCAAGCAGAGCGATCACTCCGGATGTTATTCTCGTTCCTTTCACTAAGAGGACCGAGCCTTTTTCAGCGTCTTCACCTTTTTTTGAAATATTGTCTCCAGGCTGAAAAGATCGCTTCAGCTCCATATACTGTTTTTCGCCCTCGCTGCAGGTTTTCGCAAGCTCCAGCATGACTACCGCATCAGCGCCTTCAGGTATTTGTGCTCCTGTCATGATCCTGACCGCTTGAAAGGGCCCGAGTGTTTTTTCGGAAACAGCACCCGCACCGATGTGATCAATGACTTCGAATCGCACCGGTTGTTCCCGGGAGGCGCCGGCCGTATCGGACGCCCTGACTGCGAAGCCGTCATATGGTGAACGGTCAAATGCCGGTACATCGTGATCAGCCGTTACATCCTCCGCCAAATATCTGTTCAGACTTTCTTCAAGATGAACCCATTCTATTTCTCCGTGTTTATGGTGCTGCGACACGAGCGCTGTGGCTTCATAAACTGGAATGGGCGTTCTTTTTTCGATCATTCAAAAAACCTCCTGTTGTTACATTCCGATCAGTCTGGCTAATACTGAATTGGCTTCCTTGATATCGTTCGTTCCGTGAACAAGCGCCCTCCCGTCATTAAAAATGACGATTCTGAACGCTTCATATGCGACATGAAGCAGATACTCATTTATGTCAACTTTCCCGATTGCGGCGAGCTTTTCGGCGAGCTCCTCTTTCGGGAGGCGTTTTAGCGCTTCGCTGCGGATCTGGACCGTTTCCCTTCCGCACAGCACGTCCGCTTTCTTTAGGCTTCTATCCGAAAGGTGGGGATAAACCGGCGCATGACCGCATGACGGGCATTCGCCATTCCTGCTGATCCGCATCTCAAAATGGGTGTTCATCCATAAATCAAAGGTCACAAAAGCGGTTTGAAGCGCTTCTTCCCTACCGGTCAAGACCTTTAATATTTCAGCCTGCTGATAAGCCGAGACCATTTGTACGGCAGGCGAAATGATTCCCGATGTATCGCATGTAGCCCCGCCGACCGGAATTTCTTCAAACAGACAGGCGAGACAGGGCGTACGCCCGGGAACGATTGTCATGTACATCCCCTGGCTGCTGACGCAAGCGCCGTATACCCAGGGAGTGCCCGTCTGTTGTGCGAGGTCATTGATGATCATGCGCGTCTCAAAATTGTCCGTCGCATCAATGACGGCATCTGCCTCTTCAATGAGAGGCTTCAGCGTTTCGGCGTTGCCTTCTGCAACATATGTATGCAAGTTGACATCTCGATTTATTTGCGCCAGGCGGTTTTTGGCAGCGATCGCCTTCGGCAAGCGGTTTTCCGCGTCTTTTTCCGTATAGAGCTGCTGCCTTTGCAGATTGCTCCATTCCACGTAATCGCGGTCAATGATGGACAAATCACCGACGCCTGCGCGCACCAGCCCTTCTGCGGCAGACGTGCCGAGCGCTCCGGCGCCGACTATCAAAACATGACTTTTATTGATTCTGTCCTGCCCTGCCTGTCCGATGTTTTGATATCTGATTTGTCTTGAATACCGTTCATCCATCAGGGGAATCTCCTTTGCTGTCTTTTTTAGTATCATATCACTTTTCCGCTGTAAAAATCTCTTTCTATTTTACCGTTTGACCGCCCGGTGGCTTCTTGAAAGCTTTGATAAAAGCGGTTCATTCAAAGCGAAACGCTTCTATTCTTTCTAAATCTGACTTTTTATTGACATTTGTAAATTCGTCTTCCTTTGCCCCGATTTCGCCTGCTTCAACGTACTCTACACAAATCTGCGAGAGGAAATCGCTGATTTTCAGCTGATCGCGACAAAGCTGTTCATAGATAGTTTGTTTGACTCTTTTATGATAGACTGCTGCAAGCGGCTGCGCTCTTCCTCCGGCGACAGGCACAACCGCATCTCTTCCTGTAGCGATCAGCTGCTTCAAAGCGGCTACAGTCTCTTTCCGGATAAGTGGCGTGTCACAGGCTAAAACGGTATAAATATCCCCTTCTTCATACGCCATGGCCGTATATATACCGGCCAAAGGCCCTTTCCCTTTGAACGGCTCGGCATCTTCAAGAACCGCCGTTTCTCCGCGGGCTTTAAAACGCTCGGTAAGCTCCGGACGGCTCAATATGAGCGCTTCCCCCCCGAGAGCTTGTTTGCACCACTGATAGAGGGGTTTGTTCTTCCATAAGGCAAATGCTTTCGGTTCCCCAAAACGGCTCGATAATCCTCCTGCCAATATGACATGAACGGGCTTCATCGCTTCCCTCCTTCGTTCAGATAGACGTTTCAGTGAAAATCATAGCAAAACATACGAAAAAGGAACAAGTCTGTAAAAGACATTTTCGAAAGCATGAGCCGTTCAAATTTTGCATATTGTAGTTGTAACTTCTTTAGGAGGCTGGGTCACCATGAAAAAACCATCAGGTTCGCTGCCTTTCTTCCATGATCTGTCACAGGAAAATCTTTTTTTAAAGGCGGAGGTCGCCAGATGCCATCAGCTGATTCATGAGCTTGAAGCGAGCTATTTTCATCAAAAGAACCGAAAGCTTAATAAAGAAAACAACGCGATGAAACAGGAGATTGAGCAGCTGACACTGGAATTACAGCGGGTTTTGGCAAACAAGCAGGACGGAGCGGATGAAGAGCTGAACAGCATCAAAAGCGGACTGCTCGAAAAAATCGTGACGCTGCAGGCGCTTCTTCAAAATGAAACATTGAAGAGAAAGCAGGAAATAGAAGAAAAGCACCGCCTTCATTTAATAAATGTCAAAGCCGCGGAAGAAAACAAAAGTCTCTATCGGCAATTCAAAGCCGAAAAGCATCATGCAGAAACAGAAAAAAAGATGAGGCTTCAAAAGGAAGAAGAACTCGGAAAACTGGCGAAGGAAAATGCCCTCCTGAAAGACGATCTTCAAGCCAAAAGTTTTCAGCTCAAGCAAATCGAAGCTGACGTAAGTGTATTAAAAGAGCGGATGATCGATATGAAAAATCGGATTGCAGAAGCGGAAAAAACGAAGGAAACGCTGTTTTACGAAACGATCGTTTCTTACAAAAGGCAGCTTGATGAAAGCGACAAGTGGATTGCTTCTCATTTTGCCGATATTGACGCATATCATCGTCAGACGAAGAAGGAAGCACAGCAGGACAGCGCATTGTTTGAGCGTTCAGAACAGGTTGAAGCGGTTCTTCAATCCGTGACAGAACAAGTCGATGTTCTGCAAAAGCAGCTGAGCGCCATTCAGAAAAACGACGGCATCATGGAACATAAAATTGAAGAATGGAAAAAACAGTATAAAGAAGAGACCCCTTCTCAAAAGTGGGTCTATAAAATAAAACTTAAGGATAAAGAAACAAAACCTTTAAACTGAACAAAACTTTAAGGGGATAAATGGATAAAACTGCTTGAGAATAGACTCAAGCAGTTTTAAGAACACGGCGGCCTGTTAAGCCGCTCTCCTTATCCTTATCAATGCAAGCGCTATCTGAAAAATTAAGGATAAAACTATTGTTTTTCTGTTTCGGTAGATATGTCTCCCTCTAATATATATTGACCGCGGTATGGTTTTTTGACTTCCGGATACATTTTAATGAGACTTTGCATGAAGGTTGTCATATTCGGAATTTCAAGCCCGCTTTCTTTTTCAATTTCTTTTTGAAGTTCGGAGCTTTTGATTGCCGCATTGTGACGCTTCAACGTTTTAATCGCCGCTTCACGCAGTTTTGCAGCTTTTGAACCCGGACGTGCCGTCCCCCTTCTGCGCCGCGTTGTACCGTCTGGAATTCCGGCAGGCAGTGCGGAGGCTTGCGGAGAAGTCTGCTGCTGAGTTTTTTGAGATGTCTGCATCTGTTGCTGCTGTTGATAGCTTTTCATCTCCTGTGCAGCTAATTCAGCTAAAACAGGGAGCGATTCGGTTTTTCGCTCTGTGCGAAAATCTTTTTTTGTATCGTTATTAAAGCTGGATGGGCGATCCAATTCACGCAGCTTTGCATATATATTGTCACGCTCAATTTGATACTCCCTAATGACCTTAACCTCAGCTTCATTTAGCTGCTCCAATCGTAAACGCAATGCTTCCCTCTCGTTAAACATACCGTTTTTACCCTCCTATCAGAATAAATAACCCTCTAATAAAAATATTAGATTACCAAACTAATTTTATCAATTATTTTTTTGTTTTTCTACTGTTGCTTCCCGTTAAGAAAATAGAACTAAATTTCTGTGAAGGCTGAATCCATGGGGTTTTTTGCAGTACATCGGCCTATCTCATCCCTCTTGTCGAAATATGGTAAATAATGAAGAAACCTAGAAAATTACTTTTGAGATGAACATAATTAAGCAACTGAATATACCGATCCGCACGGACTGGAAAGTGTGAGAAAACAGTGATCTATAGGGCTTATAAATCCAGAATATTCTAAATTGGTTGACACTTGGTGTCGAAATGGCATACATGAATGAACAGGGGACGGGCAATATAACACTTCATCAAAAACAGGTAATTAGACTCATCAAAATGAACCGAAAGAGTCTAATGATTCATTTGATAAGAGAGGCTGAATGCGGAATTTTTTTAAAAAATTTTTTTCGGAAGCACCCGGATAAATAAAAAACCCCAAAAAACGGGGCTTTTTATTTTTATTCAGCAGACTGCTCTGATTCGGCAAGAACGCGGTTCACGCGTTTTTCGAGCATCTTCATTCCGCTGCCTCCTGCCTGGAAATGGCGAAGCTGGCCTGTTTTGTCAAACACATAATAGGCCGGCACATATTCATTTTCAAACGCATCCGTTAATTTATGTTCGCTGTCGACAAATATCGGCTGTGTAATATCGTGTTCAGCGGCCACTTCTTTAATTTTATTGATATCAAGGTCATCTTCAGAACGCGGCATATGCACGGCCACTACGTTTAATTTGTCGCTGTAGCGGTCGCGGAATTCGTTGACCTGCGGCATCGCTTCTTTGCATAAATGGCAGCTGATTGACCAGAAGTGAATCAGCGTCGGCTTTTCGCCGATCAGCTCCTCTTTTGACACTTCCCCGTTTAACCATTCTGTTGCGCCAGTAAGCTCCGGCATAGGCTGACGTAATTTCATGTTTTTTCCTCCATTTTCATTTGTTCGATGAAAAAGGCCTAACAAATGTTAGACCTTTCCAATCCGATTCCATACTGGGAGACGGCATTAAAGTGTTTTTTGACCAGGTTTCCAGTTTGCAGGGCAAAGTCCGCCTGTTTGCAGCGCTTGAAGAACGCGCAATGTTTCGTCAACATCGCGGCCGATGTTGTTATGGAAAACAGTTTGATACTGCACTTCACCTTCAGGGTTGATGATGAACAGTCCGCGAAGAGCAACACCTTCTTCCTCAATGAGCACGCCGTACTCGCGGGAAACTTCGTGGTTTGTGTCAGCTGCAAGCGGATATTTCAGCTGTCCAAGTCCGTTGTCTTTGCGGTCTGTGTTGATCCAGGCAAGGTGAGTGTGGATCGTGTCAGTTGATACACCGATCACTTCTGCATCAAGATCTTCGAACTCGTCATAGCGGTCGGACATTGCTGTAATTTCCGTCGGACATACGAAAGTAAAGTCCATTGGATAGAAGAAAAGGACAGTCCATTTGTCGTTTTTCATGTTTTCCTCAAGGCTTACTTTTCCGAATTCCTTGTTAGGAAGCACTGCTTCCATTTCAAAGCGGGGCGCCTGTTTACCTACCATGCGTTCTGCCATTTTATGTATCCCTCCAATGATATTTTTGGGTTCTGCTACCCATATCCAAAATGAGAATGCAAATGATACATTCTCATTTAGTTAATAACATCACATAATCAATTATAGCGTCAACCGTTTTTTTAGTCAATTTTAATTGATAATGAATTTAAATTAGCACCACAGGCTTCCCCATCTGCAAAAACAAGCTAAAACCGAAGCATGACACTTCGGTTTTAACGTCTATTAATGAAACTTCCGGTCAACCTGCTCACAGATTTCATCTGCGGTTAAGCCTGATGCCTGAATGACAGAAGCTCCGGTCATCGTGTCTGAAATTCCGAGCATATCGGAATCCAGGCCCGTTACAACACAGCAGTCACAGCCCCTTGCATCATCTTCCGTTTTCATTAGTACAACCTCATATCCTTTTTCCTTTAATGCGGCCTCGACATCTGATAGAGATTGTTCAATTCCGATTTTTTTCGACATGAAGAAACACCTCCACCATATAAGATGCCACCTTCGCCGCGATTTTATACCGGCCTGTCAGGATTTAATCGGCCTGCTCGGAAAAATACGCTGTCATGACGCGGACCGCCGTTTCGAGCGCTTCTTCTTTCGGCGTAAGCTTCGCATGATGAAGTCCGTACGGAGAATCGACGCCGAGCCAGAACATAAATCCGGGATATTTTTTCAGCATGTAGCCAAAGTCTTCTCCCGTCATCGCTTCTTTTGCACGGACGACTTTGGCAAGCCCTTTTTCGGCTACAAAACGCATAAATTCTTCGACTAAGTCGCCGGAATTGTAAACCTGATGATACGCCGCCGGATAGCTGACCTTTCCTCTGCAATGATAAGCCGTCTCCAAGCCTTGGACCATCGCTTCGATTCTTGCCTTCACCCGCTCCATCGATGAAGGCGACAGCGTCCTGATGGTGCCTTCAAGCTTCGCTTCCTGGGCGATGATGTTTTGAGCAGATCCTCCCTTGATTGTGCCGATCGTAATGACCGCGCTGTCGAGGGGATCGACGTTTCTCGCCACGATCGACTGCATCTGGGTGACCAGTGAGCTTGCCGCCACTACCATGTCTTCGGCAAGGTGCGGATATGCCGCATGTCCGCCTTTTCCTTCAAGCTCAATGACAAGCTCCGACGTATTGGCAAAAAGGAGTCCGCTTTTTGTCGAAATCGTGCCGACCGGAAGCTCTGGTGCGATGTGCAGCGCGGTGATCATGCTCGGCTCCCATTTTTTGAAAACGCCGCTCTCAAGCATCGGTTCGGCTCCCCCCGGTCCTTCTTCCGCCGGCTGGAACAAAAACAGAAGATCCTGCTTGACGGGATGATGCACGAAATGATCGATTAGCCCTAGCGCGATCGTCATATGAAAATCGTGGCCGCATGCGTGCATCCTGTCCTGATGGACGGAAGAAAAGGAATAGCCTGTTTCTTCGCGGATCGAAAGCCCGTCCATATCGGCTCTGTAAGCCAAAATCTTCTCGGGTGCCGTACCCTTCACTTTAACAAACACCCCCGTCCTCCACTTTTCGATCTCAAGCCTGTTCTCGGGATGCTTTTGCAAATGGTCGAGAATGTAGCCCTGAGTTTTATATTCCTGGAATCCGAGCTCGGGAATTTGGTGCAGATCCCTTCGAACGGCTGTCAATTGCTCCAAGTTCATCTTTTTTAACCTCCCGCCTATACGAAAAGGCGTGGATTGTTACATCCACGCACGCTTTGATGCCGCTTCTTACAGCTGACGCAATTCCTGTTTAATTTCCGTTTTGCCTTTCGTTTTTTCGTCGATGTCTTTGATTTTTTTCGCAGGCGTTCCCGCGACTACCGTGTAAGGCGCGACATCTTCGATTACGATGGCTCCAGCGGCTACGACCGCTCCTTTTCCGACCGTTACGCCTTCTAAAACGACGGCGTTGGCGCCGATGACGACATCGTCTTCAATGACGACAGGCTTTGCTGAAGGCGGCTCGATAACGCCGGCAAGCACAGCTCCCGCTCCGATGTGGCAATTTTTTCCGACCGTTGCGCGTCCTCCGAGCACGGCGTTCATGTCGATCATCGTTCCCTCTCCGATGACAGAGCCGATGTTGATGGAAGCTCCCATCATGATAACGGCATTATCGCCGATTTCCACTTGATCGCGGATGATGGCACCCGGTTCGATGCGCGCTTTGATGTTTTTCAAATCAAGCGTCGGAATCGCGGAATTGCGGCGGTCGTTTTCGACGACATAGTCTGCGATTTTGCTTTTGTTCGCTTCAAGCGCCGCTTTGATTTCATCCCATTCTCCAAATACAACACCGGTGTTTCCTGTAATAAAAGGCTGTGCCGAAGCGCCGAAATCGATTCCTTCAAGATCGCCTTTTACATACACTTTTACAGGCGTTGATTTCTTACTATTTTGAATAAATGAAATAATTTCATTTGCATCCATCATTTTCATTATGTACGTCCTCCTTCTCTTGTCTACCCCATTACTGTATCAAAGGTAAGATTTAAAGACAAGAAAAAAAGGAGCCTGTCGAAAAATCGGCTGTAACGGCAGCGGACGCTATTGTTTCACCCCCGCCTTCCCTGCAAAAGCCCTGCCGAATTCGAGCAGCATCGCTTCTTCCTCGCCTTCCGGATTCATTTCGATTTTGACGGATGGGAGTGCGATCTCTCCCCCGAGCTCTGCGATTTTTTTCTCAAGAATGTCGACGGCGCCGCAAAAATGCTCATAGGATGTGTCGCCCGAACCGAAAACAGCAAATGTCCGGCCGCTGAAATCAAGGTCTTCCATTTCCTCATAAAGGTCCAAAAATTCGTCGGGAAGGTCTCCGTCTCCCCATGTGTATGCGCCTAAAACAATATGGCGGTAATCGTTGAACAGCGATGCATCAATATCCATCGCTTCATGGCGGTCAACTTCGGCTCCGCCCTCCAAAAGGCCTTTTTCAATCAAATCCGCCATCGCTTCGGTGTTTCCCGACATGCTGGCATAAACTAGCAAAACGTTTCCCATTCTGATTCCTCCAGATATATTAGTGTGCGATTACAGACTGTTCAAAAGGATTGACACATTTACATTCGTAAAGGCCGGCGCAAAAGAAATGCTCCTTTTGATTGGCCACTCTGAAACCGTGACCTTTGATCGTGTCGAACCATTTCAGCTCCCGCTCAAAGAAATCGAGCTGATAGATTCTCGACAATTTGTTATGATCCTGAGCGGATGTCACATAAATGACGCCGTTGTCCTCTGATACATCGAGAAAGGATTCTTCTTTTTCGACGATATCGGCACAGATCTGTTGTTCCGCGTTTGTATGGATGTTCAGAATTTCGACAGCGCCGCGTTTCCCTTTTTTTGACCCCATCGCGCAAACGAGCCATTCCCCGCCAAAAATAATCATGGAGGCCGTCATGCGGTCCGCTTCTTTTTTCACCATATAAACGGTCCCTTTTTCCAAATCGCAACACCATATTCCGCCGTTTTCATGATGAATCTGCGTCCCGATGTACAAGCGGTTCCCGTGAATGCACAGCGATCTGATGACGGGCGGATCGGACAAATCCGAAAACGGCTTGATGATATTCCAGGATGCGCCGAAATCATCTGACGTGTAGATGCAATGCTTTCCGTGTGCACATACGAATCCGTCGCTCCTGCCTGTGATGGACCATATCGTCGCATTTGTCGGGAAGCTCGACATCGTCCACGTTTCGCCTTCATCAGCCGACCTGATGATGACCCCCGATTCTCCCGCTCCGAAAACATAGCGGCCGACGTATGCGATCGAACAAATTTTACTTTTTAGCTGAAAAAGCTTTTTCCAGCCTTGTTCACACGAATAATGAAAGATACCTTCCCGCTTTACGGCTACAAAATAACCCGAGCGCCTTGAAGCGGCGACCGCTGTTGCTCCTTTATGAAACATGGGACTCTAACCCTCTCTCGTGTTTCGCCCATCTGAGAAAGCTTAGCGCAAATTCTTTGCAGCACTCGATATCCTCGTCCGTTTCCGGCGCCAGTTCGATTTTGAGCGTTTCGGGAAAAAGGTCGGCTCCCGTCTTTTCCAGCATGCCGCAAAACGTGTTTACCGCCTCGCAGAACCGCGGATACGCATAATCCCCCGAACCGAAGCATGCCGCTTTTTTCCCTTTTAAAACGAGCGAGGAGACGTCTTCAAAAAACGGTTCCGCTTCATAGGGAAGATCCCCGTCGCCCCATGTATATGTGCCGATCAATATGTAGTCATATTCAGGCAGCAGATCGATGTCTGCGTCGTCCATCTCTAAATATGTGACGTCAACGGAATGCTCCATCAACGTATCTTTTATAATCGATGCGATATCTTCGGTATTGCCAGACATGCTGGCAAACGCAATCAGCGCTTTCGCCAACTGAATCACCCCACGTAATTGATAATGATTTTCATTATTATATAGATAACTTTAAATGATAATGATTATCAATGTCAACAAAACATAAAAAAAGACAGCTCCCTGTCGGAAAACTGCCTTTTTTGATCAGATTACTCCGCTCTCGCGCATGCTTTTACGACCTCTAAAAAGGCCTGCACCTGCTTTAGCTGAAGCGCGGGTTCGTACCCCAGCAGCCACGTATCTCTGCCGATCGCTTTTCCTTTCGCATCGAGCAGAGGAATCTTATGGACATGGCTGCCGCTCCCGTGAAGCGTCACAGACGGAAGAATCGCATAGCCGATTCCGTGAAACGCCATCTGTTTGCACGTTTCAATCTGGTCGACGATGATCGTCTGTTTCGGCGACGTTTTGAATTTTTGATGCCACCAATGCTGGATTTCCTGATAGTAGGTGCTGTCGCTTTTAAACTGGATAAACGGCCGTTCGGTCTTTGTAATATCCTCGATGTTCCTGATTTCCGTATCGACGAGGTACAATTCATCCCTCATCAAATAATGTTTCGGCCCTTTCCATTCGGGATTTCCCCTGATAATTCCGATATGTACGTGATCTTCATAAAGGCTTTTCAGCATCTCGCTGCTCCAGCCGGTGACAAGGGAAATTTTTACGTTCGGATATTGTTTCACGTACGTCTTCAGGACGTTCGGCAGCCAATGCTGGCCGATGATTGAGGCCGCCGCCAGCTTGAGCGTGCCGTGAATTTCGCCTTCAAGCTCATCGATGTCCTCCTTGACCCTTTCCTGCTCGATCGTCACATCTTTTGCAAACTGGATGATTTTTTCGCCTGCCGATGTGACGGTAAGGCCTTTTTGCGATCTTAAAAATATTTTGGTGCCCCACGATTTCTCAATGGTCTGCAGCCGCTGGGACAGCGCCGGCTGTGAAACAAACAAGCGCTCTGCCGCTTTCCGCATATTTAATTCCTCGGCCAAAACGACGAGCATGTGAAGCTCTTGAAGCTGCATGGACATTCCTCATTCCAATAAGTTTTCCTTATCAACTATTTTAATCACTCTGTCAATTGTTTATCAAGTTTTGACGGATGCGTCGACGTCGAGGGAAGGCTTTAGGGGAGGGATGAATCGGCTGCAAATGAAAAATAGGCAGCTGCCGCGCCTATTTATTCAATGTCCTGAGGTGCTTGTTTAATTGTTTTAATACGACCCTGCGCGTAAAAATGCCTTCAAACACCTGATCTTCATTTTCCACGCAGACAAACGGATGGTTGATCACCATGCCGAAGCCTTTTAATATCGGGTCATCTATCTTTAACCGGGGAATATCCGCCAGCATCACATCTTCGACATGAAGCTGATCAAGCTTTTCAAATTCGATTCGTTCAAGTCCGAAAATCTTATCCATAATCATATTGGTACCGATCAATCCGTGCAGACGGAAGGAAGGGTCAAGTACAGGGATTGCTGTGTAACCGGTTTTCGTCAGGACGAGAAGGGCATGTTCCAGATTGTTTCCGATTTGGACGTGGGCGACTTTGTCAGCATCGATCATGTAATGTCCCACGGTCGTTTCAAGAAGTTCATCCGATTGCAAACTTATCATGATTATTCGACTCCTTTGTAAGCGTTTATCATCAACGCATATATTCCCTATACTACAATAATATAAACGTTATCAATATTTGTCGAAAAACTTTCTTGTTTTCAAAGGGCCGGCTTTTGCCGTTTCTGCAGGTTTTGAAATAAAAAAGATACTCAGGATGAGTATCAATTGATATAATCTGACCTAATTTTCAGACCGGACACGGTCGTATAAGGTAACCAGCTTTTTATATGTCAGGCTATCCACGTTTTTTGTACCCGTTTCTATATCATTGATCTCACTGCTCAATAGTTCTACGGCATATTCATGGTTCAGCAGCACATTCAGCAACAGCTTTCTCTCTTCTTCTGAAAAGCGTTCCATTCTTAACCAGCCCCCTAAATGATTTTGCTAGAGTGAGAAACTATGGCCTCTCACTAGTTTCTATAGGGCTAGAATAAGAAATTAAAAATCAAACGTCAACCGCACATTTCGACATCTGTTCGATTTCCTTTCAAACATTTATTTTGTATACCGGTTAGCATAGCTTGAAGCTGTATAGGAGTCGGGCTTGATTTTCGCATTGATTCCCATCGAGGTGATCCGTCCCGTCATTTCCTGAATCAAATCTTTCGTCATCCCTTTTTTTCCGATATCCAAATGAACTTCCATTGTTAAATCTGCTCCTTCGTCTGTAAACGGAAGAAGCAGATCGGTGATTTCAGTAAAATAATCATTCAGAAGGTATGCGGCAACCTCTTGGCTGTAAGCAGTTTCCAGCGATATTTTTTCCCTGAGGCTATGTATCGGTCTTTTGATGACGGTGTTTTTCAAACAGCCCCACGCACCTTTGCCTTTGCGATGCAAATGAATGGCCGTAATAAACTTCGTCCAGTTCTGATGGATCTGAGAGTCCGTTCCGACCGACAGCAAATAGCTTGAGCGCGGATCTTTGAGAATGAACGCCTTCAGCCTCTCGACCACGTCGGGAAATGTCATTTGATCTTCAGAAAGATTGTAAAAAAGAAAAGAATCAGCCATTGGAATGCCCCTTTTCATTTATGATCTGCACCGAAGATTAACGCCGTTAGCTTTTTGCTACCCTTTTTTTGTCGGTATATTTTTCAACATGTATCCGCAGCTGTCGCACGTAAAAATGACGTTTTGATTAGATTGGGCCGTCAGGACTTGATCCATTGGTTCCACATGGCCGCAATGCGGGCAAACAACGCGTGGAAATGCTTTCATTCCATATCCTCCTATTGCTGAAGCAGTTCAAAGATTTCGATCGAAATCATATCGATGTTGTCAAACGGAAATGTTGTAGGTTTATCTCCTTTTTGATAAACCGTCAGCTCAAATGTTTCATTTTTCTCGAAATATTTCACACTGCATACTTTTTCCCCGTTTACTTCGAAATAGCGCTGCGTCGGTTCGCCGGCTGCCTCAGCAGTTTCTTGCAGGCTCTGCAGTCTCGTGATGATACCCATTAATTGTGACATTCTAAAAAAGACTCCTTTCAAAAAACAACTTCAGGATCAACAAGTATTAATTATAATACAAGTTCTACATTGCATCATACCACAAAGTATCAGCCGATGACATTTTTCCTTTTCTGATCGGGAAAAAGAAAAACTGCTTTTCCTAGTTTGGGTTTTCTTGCGAATGTCATACATAAAATATTTTTTGCATGCGCTTATTCAGGGAACATATACGTTAGATGGTATGGATCATGCGGATTGTCTTATTCCTTCCGGTCACGCGGGTTCATCAAAACAAAAAACTTGGCGGGGGCAGCGCCAAGTTTTTCAAAAAATCTTGATCTGATAGAGGGGTTGGGGAACAGAGAGGATCATCTCTCTATAATTAAATGATAATGATTATCACTATCATTGTCAACCATTTTCTCGGCAATTTCTTTTTTTATCGGAAAATCTCCGGCAATGGAAAGAAAAAAAGCGGCATGGCGCCGCTTTTAAATCAAACCGTCCTGTTCATATAAATAGGAGTACGATAGATCAATGAACAGATAGAGTTCTTCATCCATCGGATAGGAAAACGTTCTGATCATTTCCCCGGTTTCGATGTCGCTGTACAAATCGCTGAAAAATCCCTTTCTCATCGTTCTCATTCTCATAATGTTTTCTAAAAAATACGGACGCCAGCTCCAGTTCTTGCCGATGTATTCAGGCTGAAACGTCCATGTTCCGTCATGCTTAAACACGTTCTTGGTCACCTGGAAGCCGTCTTCATTGCACATATAGATTCTGAAGCTGCAGTCTGAGAGCTCTTTCCCCAGGTTCAAGAGAAAGGCGTCATCTGTTTGGCTTGTTTTTTTAAGCGATGCAACAAGCTGATGAACCCGTTTGTAAAACTGTTCAGAATGATCATATAAGATTTCGAGCTTCTTTTTCTCATGCGCGATAAACTGGTGAAACTCCGCCTTTAGCCGCTCCTTCAGCAAATCCCGCTCGACAAATTGTCCGCGGGGCTCTTGCAAATACCGCCCCTGAAAATATCTGCCGCCGTTTCTCCAGGCGTATTGAAGCTGGAAGTTCGCTTCAATGTCTTCGTACAGCAGAGCTGCGCCGATTTTTCGGGCGAGCAGCGCTATGCTGTAAAGCACGTACTCATAGGAAGGCGAAGGGGAAGACAGTTTGAGAGGCTGAAGGTCGATTTTCAGCAAATCAGGGGAAAGCAGCGCGATTCTGTCGAGATTGCTGCTGCCTTTGCCGATATTATCGACAGCCACTCTAATGCCGTATGTACGGTAATACGTCAGCAAATGGTGCAGCTGCTCGATATCCCCTTCAAAATGCTGTTCTGTGATTTCAATGACGAAACGGTTCAGTTCGATCCCCTTTTCGCTATATTCCATCAAGAGCTCCAGAAAGCCCTCTCCGTGATCCATCATCAGCACATTTGCGTCCTGATTGATAAAAATCAGGAGATCCCGGTCGCTTTCTAAAAAATGGTCAAGCGCCTGGCGAATCACTTTAAGGTCGACCTCTGTCTTATATTCTTCGGGAATCGACGGATCTGAGAAAAACGGACCAAGGCTTTGAACTTCGGATTCAAGCTGAATGCGCCCCAGCACTTCATAGCCGATCACTTTCTGTTCTTCGGCGCTGAAAATAGGCTGATAGTATGGAATGACGTCTTCAATGTTCGTTAATATATCGAGTGGATCCAACACGGCACATCACCTGCTTCTAAATCTTTGTCTGATTATACCATAACGGCCCGCACGTTTGAATTTGAAATCTTAAAACGGACGCGGGTTCAGCCACTGGCCCCCGTCCATCGTCACGCACTCCCCGTTTATATATTCCGCTTTTTCCGAAAGCAGAAACGAGGCGAGGCCCGCGATTTCTTCAGGAGTGCCGAGCCGCCCTAAAGGCACGCTTTTGATCGTGGCAAGCGCTGCCTCCTCTGATTCAAAGAGCTTTTCCGCCCCGCCCGTCCTTTCGATCGGTCCGGGCGCAATCGCATTGACCCTGATCCCGTACGTTCTCCCCCACTCGACGGCGAGCGTTCTCGTCAGCGACAGTACGCCGGCTTTTGCAGCCGCGGAATGGACGACTCCGGCTCCCGCGCCCCATGCATACGTCGCCGCCATATTTACAATCAGCCCTTCCCTCTTGTGTTTGATCCAATAGCGGCCTACCGCCTGGCTGCAGTAAAACGTCCCGTTCAAGACGATATCGATGACAGCTTTCCAGCCGTTGACAGACAGCTTTTCCGCCGGGCAGATAAAATTGCCTGCGGCATTGTTGACAAGGGCGTCTATCGTGCCAAAACGGGATGCCGTTTCTTTTATCATACGCTCCACATCTTCGATCGACCTGACATCCATCCGGCAAATTTCCACCTGTCCCGGGAATGTTTCGATTTCATCTTTGGCGGCCTTCAGGTTGTCTTCCGTTCTTCCCGTAATCATTACATTCCAGCCTTCCTCTGCCTGCTTTTGGGCAATCGCTTTACCCATTCCGCTTGATCCCCCGGTCACGATCACAACTTTTTTATCCATGTTCATCCCCCTCATTATGAATGAATGGTCATTCATATCACAGTTTACCACATCCGTTAAAAAAAATTAACAAAATGAAAGGATTGTCCTGAATTCCTTTCTCTGATGATATAATGTATTGATTCTATTAAAGGTTGGTTTTAGTGATGAAAAATCCATCAAGAAGACAATTTTTAAAGGGGCTCTTCGGCCTTTCCGCAGCCGGTATATTTGCTTCTGCCGGCGGCTTTGGCTACGCTCGCTATCTTGAACCCCGCATGCTTGAAACGACACTCATTCCCATTGCGCATCCGCTGATTCCGAAAGGGTTTGACCAGTTCCGGATCGTCCAGTTCAGCGACACCCATTTAAGCGAGTACTTTACGGTTCGCGAGCTTTTGGATGTCGTCCGCAAAGTAAACGAGCTTCAGCCGGACTTGATCGTCTTCAGCGGGGATTTAATCGATAAACCGCACCAATACCGGGATCATGAAGAGGCTGTTCAAGCATTGACAAAGCTCAGCGCCCCTTACGGAAAGTTTGCGGTATACGGAAACCACGATCACGGGGGCTACGGGACAAAAGTCTACCAGTCTCTCATGGCATCTGCCGGCTTTCGCGTGCTGCGAAATGATCTCGTCAAACTGGAATTAATCGACGGCAGCATGATCGAGCTGGCTTCACTCGACGATTTAATGCTCGGCAGGCCGAACTATGAAGGCGTCCTTTCCAGGCTGAGCAAAGACGCCTTTTCGATTTTGCTCGTTCACGAGCCTGATGCAGCCTTGGCGGCAAAGGATTATCCCGTCAATCTGCAAATATCGGGACACACCCATGGCGGCCAGGTGCAGCTTCCTTTGTTCGGCCCTCTCATTACTCCGCCTTACGGGGAAATTTATACGGAAGGGATGTACGATGTAGGAGGGATGACGGTCTATGTCAACCGCGGAATCGGGACGACGAGGCTGCCGCTCCGCTTTCTGTCAAAACCTGAGGTCACCGTTTTCAAGTTGGAGCCGGAGTAAATCCTTTTGGCTCAAAAACGGGTACATCTGCATACATTAAAACAAATAGAAAACATTCCCGCTCTTCGATCTTAGTAAAAAACGAAACTTCCCAAGCCTCTTTCCGTCTATAATAAGTATAAGGAAAAGGCTCCTTTTTTTCGTTTTGGAAAAGGAGATGTTCTAAAAAGTTGTTGATGTACCAAGTACCTCCGGGAGAAACGCTTCAAGTGGCCGGGGCTTTCATCATGCCGCCTGTTCCGCTTCAGGCCTTCATCAGGGACCCGGCCCCCATTCCTTACCGGATCACCGTATCTATCAGCGCCAGAACACTGAAATTGTATAACCGGGGCAGACTGATAAAAACATTTCCGATTGGCGTAGGGAAAATTTTGACGCAAACGCCGAAAGGCGAATACGTCATTGTGAACCGTCAAGCGAACCCAGGCGGGCCGTACGGCGCTTACTGGCTCGGCTTGTCGAAAAGGCACTACGGCATCCATGGCACGAATAACCCCGCTTCAATTGGAAAAGCTGTTTCAAAGGGATGCATCCGAATGCACAACCGGGACGTTCTGGAACTGGCTTCCATTGTGCCTAACGGTACCCGAGTTACGATCACGCCTTAAATTTGAACAATCATTCGTTCTATATTAAGATATAATGGGACCTTTAGGGTAAGGAGCGTATATATGGATATTTTTAAAAATCGTAATTTCGTCCGTCTTTTTTTCGCAGCTTTCTCTTCTCAAATGGGAACGACAGTTGGAAATATGGCTTTCGCTTTCTTCTTGCTCGACAGGTTCAGCAGCCAGCCGGCATACACGACGATCGCCGAGCTGATGTATTCTCTTCCGACAGTGTTCGTTTTCTTTATCGTCGGTGTGGTTGCTGACCGTTTTGACCGCAAGAAAGTAGCTGAAAACTGTGATTGGATCAGAGCGGGTTTGACTGTCGTTCTCTTTTTTGTATTGTATTTACAATCCATTCCGCTTGTATTTTGCGTTCTGTTTATCAGAAGCGCCGTGACAAAATTTTTCTATCCGGCAGAAGCGAGTCTGGTTCAGGCCATCCTGCGAAAGGACCAATATGCCCAGGCAGCAGGGCTTAACCAAATGCTTTTCAGTTTATTTATGCTGTTCGGCGTAGGCCTCGGAGCCTTTATGTATAAAACGATCGGCCTGCACGGAGCGATCGCCCTCGACTTTATAAGCTTTATTGTTTCGGGGTTTTTGATCCGTTCCTGCAACATTCCGCTTGAAGCGCGTCAGCCGAACGGACAAAAAGGCTGGAAACACATTACCATTAAAGATTCAATGCACGACTTTAAAGAAGGCTTCGTTTATATTTTAAAAAACAAACTGCTTGCCTCGCTTGTGTTCGGATATTTTATTTTCGGGCTTGTAAGCGGCAGTTTATCCGTTCTGCCGATGTTTAAAATGAAATACGAGCTGTCCCCTGACAGCTATGAGTGGCACACGTCCCTCTTTACGGTCGTTCTCGGTATCGGACTTTTGGCGGGGGCCGTCGGCGGCGCTCTGCTTTCAAAAAAAGTGAAGCCCGAATACTTGATGTCGATTCCGATCTTTATTGCGGGAGCGTTTGTCATCCTCCTCGGGTTTACCGATCAATTGCCGATTTACTATGCGGCCGCTTTTATCGCCGGGACATGCATCGGGCCCGTCAATACCGCACTTGGCGGATGGATACCGAAAATCGTTCATCCGCGGCTGATGGGAAGGGTCAGCGGTTGGACGGATCCGCTTATGATGATCGCCCAATCTTCGGCGCTCGGATTGATCGCCCTCTTATTCCCCGGCATTATCGGCAAGGTTGATTATATATATTACGGATTGGCGGGCGTTATTATAATAGCCGCATTGTACTATTTTATCGCGCTGCCCAGATTCAGCGCCCAGACGGCAGAGATCGATGTGCAAGCCGCATTGAAAAGACAAAAAAATGCAAAAGCGAAAATAAAATCAGTTTTATAAAGAGAAAACCGCGCGTTTCGTTAAAAAAACGCGCGTTTTTTAATGGAATATTTGCATTTTCTCTTGTATTTCGTATAATTTAGACATAAGCCTTACACCTTTAGGAGGTGATGAGGAAAGAATGGATAGGAGAGAAAAGATGGACGACCATAATCATACTAAAGTATTAAAACCAACAGTTGAAAACCTTTCAAAAGCGATTTACACGGTCAATCGCCACGCAAAAACCGCGACCGATCCAAAATACCTGTATCTCCTGAAAAAGAAAGCTCTGCAAAAGCTCATCAATGAAGGAAAAGGAAAAAAGGTAGGACTTCACTTTTCAAAAAACCCAAAGTTCAGCCAGCAGCAGTCAGATGTGCTTATTTCTCTCGGAGACTACTTTTTTCACATGCCTCCAACTAAAGAAGACTTCGATAACCTTCCGCACTTAGGTACACTAAATCATTCTTATCGGAACCCTAAAGCTCATATGTCATTGAACATCGCAAAGCAGCTTCTGCAGAAATACACGGGATTGAAGGAAAAGCCGCTTATCACGAACAGGAAGCGCCCTTCGGCAAAGCCTGTATTCAAGAAGCTTGGCGAAAGCTATTTTTGATCATAAAAAAAGCCTCCAAAGGAGGCTTTTTTCAATTATTGATTTTGAAAAATATATTTGTCGAGCTTTTCGATCAGTTCGTTCAGCTCCGGCTTGCTGATCTGCTCATCTGCACCGACCTGCTCACCTTTATGGCGCAGGTCATCTGTAATAAGCGAAGAGAAAATCAATATCGGCATTCCGGCGCTTAACGGGTTGTCTTTCAAAAGCTTTGTTAAACGGTGGCCGTCCATCTGCGGCATTTCGATATCGGTGATCATTAAATCGACTTTTTCCTGAAGCGGCGTGCCGTCCTCGATCAGCTCTAAGGCATGCTCATAGGCATCTTTGCCGTTTTCAAACGAAACGATGTTGTTGTAGCCCGCTTCGTTCAGCTTTTCAACTAAAAGGCGCAGCAGCAGCGGAGAATCCTCGACAATGATCAGCTTTTTGTCCGTTCTTCTTTGGTCAAATTTCTCATCCTTCACATGATAAGGATCAAGGCCGGATTCAGACTCAAGATCAAAAATGATTTTCTCATAATCAGGGAGGAAGATCATCGTTCCGTCAAGCTTGATAATCCCTGTCATATGCCTTTCCAACCCTTGATTCAAGGCTGTCGGCTTTTCGATCTCTTCCCATGACACACGGTGGATTTGCGAAACGGCGCCTGTGTGAAACACGATTTTCCGCTTGTTGAATTCGGTGACAATATACTTTTCCTGCTTTTCTTCTTCACCGTGCTCAACATTGAAAAATGAGAATAAATCAATGACAGGGAGGATTTCGCCGCGCAGGGTGATCATCCCCTCTACATGCCTGTGGGAATGCGGCACTTTCGTGATCTCGACAGGCTGGATGATTTCTCTGACTTTCATTACATTTATGCCGAAAATATTGTGACCCACTTCAAACTTCACAATTTCTAATTCATTCGTTCCGGAATTTAATAAAATTTCCTGTTTGTTTAAAGACACTGATATCCCTCTCTATCCTACTTGGTGTTGTACCTTTTATATCGGCGTCTTTTGTTAAAAGTTGATGCTCTGTGTCATGCTTTTGGTTTTACGGTTTGATGGATGACAAGACCGGTTAAAGCAAGCAAAATCAAGGAGCCGAAAGCCATTCTGCTCGCAATGTTTCCAAGGTCTTTAAACAGCAGGGTAATCGAACCGTACAGAAGCGGTCCAAAAATGGAGGAAATTTTCCCCGAGAAAGCAAACAGCCCGAAAAACTCGCCCCGTTTGTGCTCCGGCGTCAGTTCAATAATCAATGTTCTCGAAGCGACCCAAGTCCCTCCGAGCGCGATGCCAAACAGGCTGCCCGCGACCCAAAACAGTGCTTGAGATGCCGTAAACACACCGATGCTTAAAGAGATGATCAAAATGACGGTGATGAGGCTGACCGCTCTTTTCGCCCCCATCCACTTCGTCACATAGCCCCACAGGAATGAACCGACAATGCTTGCCACGGTTGATACGAGATAGAGCAGGATAAACTGCCCTGTCGAAAAACCGATGACCGACTTTGAGTATACCCCCATCATCGCGACCACCGTAGAAAGGGTGTCATTGAGAAAAAAGTAAGCGATCATAAACAGAAAAACCGGACGGTACAATCGAATGTCCTTAAACGTCTGCACGATTTCCCTGTAGCCGCTGAAAAACGGCTTTTTCTCCATCGGTTCCGGCCTTCTGCGCTCCTTTGTAAATAAAAGATACGGAAAAGAAAAGATCAAAAACAACAAAGCGGACGGAATAAACGCTCGATAAAAATCGTGGTTGCCGACCATGAGATAGACCGTTAAACCGGCCAATGTGCCAATATAGCCTACGGCGGTTCCAAACCCGGAGATAAGCGGGATTTCTTCCTTAGTTCCCAAATCAGCCAAAATCGTGTCATAGAACACCAGGCTGGAATGATAAAAGAACTTCGCCGTTACAAACATGACGACAACGAGCATCAAAGATAACGGCAAACCGTAAAACGATTGCCCGAAAGAACTGCCTGCAAACACCCCCATGAAGACGGTGCAGGCGACAGAAATCGCCGTGAACAGCGCAATATACCGCTTCTTCCTGCCCGTGCGGTCGATGAGCACCCCGAACAGCGGCGTAAAAATGACCAGCAAAAAGCTTGCGGCGGCGTTTGAGTATGAAATAAACGTGCTGGCGACCTGATTCATGCTCGCGTTTTCGCCGACCGCCTCCTGCAGCCAAAAAGGGAAAAAGATCGTGACGATATTTGATGAAAAAATCGTGTTCGCAAAGTCGTATAAAGCCCAGGAAATAATCGGAAGCGTAAAAAACAGCTTTAACCCTTTACCTGGCGTCCGTTTGACTGCTTGTTCTTGTTCCGGCTGAATCATAATATAGCTTCCCCCTATTTTTAATCTTTACGGCATAACAGCACGCATTCAGTCCGAAAGCGTGCTGTCTTTTATCCGTTATTTTTTTAAGACGATTGTTCCGGCCAGCAAATCGTGAAGCGCTTGTTTCCTCTCCGTGAAAAACGCTAAAATATAACCGACCATCAAAATCGGGGATAAAAAGCTTCTTGCCATAAAACGTCCGGCAGCTTGGCCAAACGAGATTCTCCCCCCTTCTGCGTCGGCTACGAGAATCCCCATAATTTTCTTGCCGAGCGTAGCCTGCCATTTCGAAGATTCCATCAGCGTGTAATAAAGAAAATAAACGAGCAACGCAAAAGCGCCGATGATCGCCGTTATTTTAAGAAGCGAGAAGAAAACGGCGAAAATTTCAGGTTCTGTTACATAATTATTATCTTTTTCCAACATGGTCATAAAATCGGCATCTCCCATCAGCATCAGCGATGCAAAAACAGTAGAAATCAGATACATTGGGACACCAAGAATGATTCCGTCAATGAGAGAAGCCAAAAAGCGAGAACCGATCCCGGCATATTCGCCCCCAGCAGAAGGAGCGGCTTCATGTTTACTTAATTCCAATACATTTCCTCCTAACATCTGACTTCTATATACTACTAACATTTGCCGATTTTGATCAATATATCGAGCGGTTTTTTAAGCTGAAATTAATGTATTTCATCATTGACTTTCAGGCGCAACGTGTTACAATGGTCAAGGATTTTTACAGGAAAGGTGTTAATGATGGGAACAATTGTGATAATCAAAGATCACGAACTAACCGTTTTAGAGGACGCAAGCAAAGCCATGTATTCGGAAATGAAAAAGGATGCTGCAGAACGCGAAGATGAAATCTATATTTCCTGGAAAGAAGATCTTGATCCAGACTATGGTTATTGATCTGTAAGACAATCTCCCTGATTGTCTTATTTTTCTTTAATGCGATGCCGGCCTGCATATATTCGCTTTCGTCTACATAAAATTGATTGATTAAAAGATGACAATTTAACTGATGATGGTAAAATAAGATCAACCACAACATTTTTTAAGGTGATGAAAAATGGAACATTTGCTTAATCCAAATGTAAAAGACATTGAAATTTCGGGAATCCGCAAATTCTCAAACCTTGTATCCCGGCATGAAAACGTCATTTCTTTAACAATCGGCCAGCCCGACTTTTTCACGCCCCACCATGTCAAACAGGCCGCAAAAAAAGCGATAGATGAAAACCATACATCTTACACGCACAATGCGGGCTATCCGGAGCTGAGACAAGCTGTCCAATTGTATATGAAAAAAAAGTCTGATGTTAACTATGAAGCCGAAACCGAAATCATCGTCACAACGGGGGCCAGCCAGGCCATTGACGCTGCGTTTCGCACGATGCTGTCTCCGGGTGACGAAGTGATCTTGCCGGGACCGGTTTATCCCGGATATGAGCCGATTATCAGGCTGTGCGGCGCCGTCCCTGTGATCGTCGATACGACGTCTTACGGGTTTAAGCTGACAGCGAAGCTCATCGAGGAAGCGCTGACCCCGAAAACAAAATGCGTCGTTCTCCCTTATCCGTCAAACCCGACGGGAATGACGCTTTCCGAGGAGGAGCTGAAGGAAATCGCTTCACTCCTGAAAGGGCGGAATGTATTTGTCCTTTCAGACGAAATTTACAGCGAGCTTACATTTGACAGGCCGCACCATTCGATTGCATCCATGCTCCGGGATCAGACGATCGTCATCGGCGGACTTTCCAAATCCCACAGCATGACCGGCTGGAGAATCGGATTTCTGTTCGCGCCTAAAGAAATCGCCAAACATATTTTAAAAGTTCACCAGTACAACGTGTCATGCGCTTCTTCGATTTCGCAAAAAGCGGCTTTGGAAGCCGTCACAAACGGATTCGACGATTCGCTGATCATGAGGGAACAATATAAAAAACGGCTTGATTACGTGTACGACAGGCTGGTGACGATGGGGCTCGATGTCGTGAAGCCGTCTGGCGCATTTTACATTTTCCCGTCGATCAAATCGTTTGGAATGTCTTCCTTTGACTTCTGTACGTCGCTTCTTGAGGAAGAGGGGCTTGCGATTGTGCCGGGCAGCTCATTCTCGGAATATGGGGAAGGCTATGTGAGGATCTCTTACGCATATGCACCGGATACGCTGCGGGAGGGGTTGGACCGTCTGGAGACATTTATTTTCAAGAAGCGCCAATCGCTTCAGACTACATAAACAACGGCTTTTACGCCGTTGTTTTTTTATTTTGGAAAAGAAATGACGAAAGTCGTGCCTTTTTCAACCTTGCTTTTGACTTCGATCGTTCCGTTATGGTTTTCGATAATATTAAAGGTTACCATAAGTCCGAGGCCGGTTCCTTTTTCTTTTGTCGTCAGAAACGGCTCTCCGATTCGTTTGAGGACATGCTCTGGTATCCCTTCACCTTCATCTTGAACCGTTACGGTAACGGACTCATCGGTTTCGTTGACGCCCAAATGGACGGTTCCGCCGTCTGGCATCGATTCGACAGCGTTTTTAATCAAGTTGATAAAGACTTGCTTCAGCTGATTTTGATCGCCTTTTATAAACACTTTTTCAACCGAGAGATTCGTATTGATCAAAATGCCGTTTAAGTTTGCCTGCGTTTCCAGAAGAGCCGTCACTTCGCGGATCAGCCTGACGAGGTCAAGCTTTTCTTTCAGGGCGTTTTGCTGCGGCTTGGCCAGCATGAGAAGCTCGCTTAATATCAGTTCGATTCTGCTCAATTCGGAAAATATAATATCAAAATAGTGCTCGTTTTCTTCCATCGTCGGCTTCATCAGCTGTAAAAATCCTTTAATGGCGGTAAGCGGATTGCGGATCTCGTGGGCGATTCCGGCTGCAAGCTGACCGGCAATCGACAATTTTTCCGAGCGCAGCATCAGCTCTTCGGTCTGTTTTCGTTCAGAAATGTCCCTTAAAATGATCTGAACGGCCGTTTCGCCGAAAAACGTCGTCGGAATGCAGACCATTTCGGTGTAAATGAGCCGTTTTTCAAACGTATACCAGGTCTGTTTGATGATTTCCGATTCAGATTTGCGGTCCGTGATCCGATTGAGCCTCGTTTTCACGTTTTCATGATCACAAGGATGAAGCTGTTCATATATATCCCTGCCGATTAAATCTTCATACGTTTTCGCTTCAAACAGCCTGATCCCGGATTCGTTCATAAATACCCATTTTCCTTTGTGGATCACGGCAATCGTGTCAATCGAGTTTTGGATCAGGAGCTGGTAGCGTTCCCTGCTTTTTTGCAAAATCGTTTGAAATTTTTTTCTTGACGAAATATCAATGAGCAGAAGAAGCTCCGCTTTTTGATTTTGAAAAACGGTCGGAGCCGCTTTCACTTCAAGGTGAACTTGCGTGCCGTCGAGCCTTTTCCACGTTTGCTCGATCATGCCGACATCAAGCCCTTTTTGCATTCTTTTAATTCGGTTTTTGACGATTTCGTGGTACTCTTTTTCGATAAAATCGTAGGAATACTTTCCGATAATTTGCCGTTTGTGCTCTGCCCCGAGCAGGCTGACCATGGCGTCATTGACATAGACGATTTTTCCTTGAACGCTGATGCACAAAGGACTGGGCAAGCCTTCCACCATCGCTTCAAATTCCTCTTTCTCCGGAGCTCCGGCGGTTTCCCCAAGCTCGGCTTCCTCATGTAAAGAGCTGTTCTTCTTAGAGGGACGGTCTTCAAACACTTTCATTTTGAGAACAATTTCCCGTTCTTTTTCTCCGACATGGGTCGTCACAAAATCGATCGATGCTTCAATCCAGATCATCGTATAATCTTTTTTCACAAATCTGAAGGTGCACGGCAGCAAATGGTGTTCATTGTAAAAATAACTTTCTACCAGAAAAAGATCGTCTTCGTGTAAATAGTCCTTCAAATACGTACCGATCAATTCACTCTGCTTGTAGCTTAACAGCTCTTCGCAGTTTGCGGATATGTATATAAAACGGCCGTTTGCTGAAAGGACTGCCTGTAAATTCATATGAGGTTTATATTGTTCAAAACGTTTTGTTTTTTGTTCCATCATATCCCTCCTTTATACCCTATTCATGACCAGCATTCATTAAAACGATTTTGTTTAAAAGGATTCGCTAAAATGCGAGAAATCTCCTTCAAAACTTCTAGCATTCGTCAAATTTTGATAACAAAAAAAGAACACGGAATTGACCCGTGTTCTTTTTTGTCTAATCTTTGCTGTATTTTTTTTGCAGATCGACATAAGCTTTGACGATTTTGGCGGCGATGTTTTTGTTCATCTTCGTTTTGTCGTCAACAGACGGAACGACTACACTGAAGGCAACCTGCGGATTTTCCGATGGGTAATAGCCCGCAAAGGTGATATTGTAAGTTGGTGTACCCCACCAGTTTCGGTTTGTACCGTAGTAGTTCGTCTCTGCCGTTCCGGTTTTGCCTGATACGTCAAGCGAGCCGAATGCGCCGGCGGCAGTTCCCGTCTGGGTTACTCTTTTAAATCCCCGCTTGACGATGGCGATGTCGCTTGGGGAATTGTTGATGCGATTAAGAACATTGGGAGAACGCTCTTCAATGACAGGACCGAGTTTTTCGCTTTCAGGCTGGTGGATGCTTTTCACGACTCTCGGCTGCACTCTGTATCCGCCGTTGGCAATCGCTGAAACGTATTGGGCGAGCTGCAGAGGCGTGTATGTGTCAAACTGTCCGATCGCTTCATCAAGAAGGAGACCCCCGACTATTTTCGGGTTCGTCTGCATCCCGGCCGACTCCTGCGGCAAGTCAATGCCTGTTTTCACGCCGAGCCCAAATTGATTGTAGTAATACCTCATTTTCTTTAAGTCCTCCAGGTCTGCCGGAAGGGGGGCGCCCGGTGTGTACGTTATGCCAGCCATCCTCAATGCCACATAAAACATATAAACGTTCGAACTTTTTTCCAGCGCTCTGACTTCATCAGCCCAGCCGATGGTGTTTCCTCTGTAGGAGCCTTTTTTAACTTTCCCTGCGAAGGTCAGCTGATGATCTAAATATCTCTGCCCGTGCGGCATACCGTCTTGATAACCGGCAAGCACTGTCGCGCCTTTGACCGCCGACCCCATTTCATACTGTGTCGTAAAAGTGCCGATCGCATAATCGGTTATTTTGCCGTCGATGATCCGCTTTCCGGCCATTGACAGAATGTCTCCGTTGTTCGGATCCATCATGACGACGAACGCCCTGTCCAGCATGTAGTTTGAGCCGCGGAATTTATTAAGCTCCTCTTCGATAGCCTCTTCGACTTTCTTTTGGAGCTCTATATCGAACGTCAGCTGCAGATCGTAGCCGCGTCTTCCTTCATCGACCGTTTTCTGGCTGACGACCTCGCCTGAACGGTTTTCCGTATATTGCACCTTCGCTTTTTTCGGGTTTAAATATTCTTCATACTGATACTCGAGATAGCTTTTTCCGACCCTGTCATTCCGGGCGTAGCCTCTCGTCAGATAAAAGTCCTGCCTTTCCTTGAGCAGCCCCTGCTCAGGTGTCGTAACGCCTCCGAAAATCGAGTGCAGCGTCTTCTCGTAAGGATATTTCCGCGTCCAGTCCATAATGACGTCGACCCCGGGCAGCTCTTCAAGATGCTCGGAGACGCGCGATACCTCTTCATACGTTAAATCGCGGGCAGGCTGCTGTTTTGACGTTTTTTCGTCAAGCAGCTGGGCGTCCCCCTTTGCCGCGGTTTTCGGATTCATCGATTTTACGATTTGCGGTTCATAGGCGTAGCCGCCGGAAAACCTTCTGAAAAACGCCGCCGTTTCGAGCTCCTGTTTATCTTTCTTAAGGGCTGCGATTTCTTCGGCTGGAACCCGGTCAACCTGAAGGGCGTATGTTTTGCTGGACTCCAGTTTTTTCTCATCCTTGCTCAAAAGCGCCTCGGCTTTTTTCGGATGTGCGGCAAGCCAGTAGTCCTTCAAGTCTCTCTCTTTCAGAAATGACGTATCGATATCGATCAGCTTTGCAAGCTTTTTGGCCGTGCTGATTTTTTCTTTCGTTTTTGTATTCGATGTCACCGTGTACGTAATCGCCGGGACGCTTTGGTTGTCAACGACAACCCTGCCGTTTCTGTCGTACATTTTGCCCCGTGGAGCCGGATAAGACGCGATTTTGGCTTCGGTTTTTGAAGCCTGACGCTCATATTCCTCTCCGTTGACGATTTGTACGAGGCCGAGCTTCACGATCAGTGCGGCGAACAAAGTGAACACTGCAAAGAAATACAGATTAATCCGCCACATGCGTGAACGCCTGCTTTTTTTTATTTGAGCCGGATCATGTCCAGTTTCAGTCACCCACAACTCTCTCCTCTCACGATATTCCACTTTTGCATTAAATAACTGAGTCTTATTGTAACACTTTTGTAATGGTTGTTACAATCTGTAGTTTTGAAAAAGGCTGTCAATCACTTTTTCTATTAAAATTTATCTAACATATTTAAAATTTGGTACGTTTATGACAAGACGTGTAAAAATACAAATTGGTTGCACATTGTCAGAAAAGGATTTTCCCTTTTTTTATGACAAAGTTAACAACAAATGTACACCAAAGGAAATTAATGGATCAATTATTTCAAAAAACGCATGTTATGATGCTAGTGTACAAAACAAAACTACAACATTTAGGAGGATCATAGTTTATGAAAAAAGCTTTTCTTCTATCAGCGGCTGCTGCTGCATCGATCTTCACGTTCAGCGGTCAGCATGCGGATGCTAAAGAGCAGCCTCAAGTTCAAGTGAAAACCATTCATTCTATAAATATTTCTGATTTGGCCGGCAAACTGAATATTCAAAATCCGAACCAGCTGTCTAAAGCTGACCAGGAAAAAATTCAGTCTCTGCTTCGTTCTTATATGAATCAAGGAAATCAGCCGAAAGCATCTGCTCCGGCTCCAAAAGCGTCCAAGCCTGCTCAGAAACAGGAAGCTTCAAAACCTGCGGCTTCTAAAGAGCAGTCTTCTGAAACAAAGCAAAACACGACAGCTTCTTCAGTAAGTGCATATGAAAAAGAAGTCGTTGACCTGACAAACGCCGAAAGAACTAAACGCGGCTTAAAACCTCTGAAACTGGATGAGAAACTAAGCAGCGTCGCCCGCAAAAAATCTGAAGATATGAGAGATAAAAACTACTTTGATCACAACAGCCCGACTTACGGCTCCCCTTTTGACATGATGAAGAAATTCGGCATCACATACCGTACAGCCGGTGAAAACATCGCAAAAGGCCAAAGAACGCCAAAAGAAGTCGTACAAGCCTGGATGAACAGTGAGGGCCACAGAAAAAACATTCTGAACCCTGACTTTACAAATATCGGTGTCGGCTATGTGAAAGACGGAAACATCTGGACTCAGCAGTTTATCGGAAAATAAGCCTGACCAAAAAAACCACTTGCGATTTGCAAGTGGTTTTTCGTTTATTGATACTCTGTCCATAGCTTGTAGATGCTTTGTGTGCCGCTGTTTTCCTCGCCTTTTTCAGCGAGGCGGTCATAAAGGGATTTCGCGAGCTCAAGTCCCGGCATTTTTTCTCCCATCAGCTCGGCTTCTTCAAGCGCGATTCCCATATCTTTAATAAAATGCTTGACATAAAAACCCGGTTCAAAGTCGCCTTTCAGCATCCTTGGCGCGAGGTTGGAAAGAGACCAGCTTCCTGCGGCTCCGGTGGTGATGCTTTTTAGTACATTTTCCGGGTCAAGACCCGATTTTTTGGCGTAGGCCATCGCTTCTGCGACGCCGATCATCCCTGCGGCAATCGCGATCTGATTGCACATTTTCGTATGCTGGCCGCTGCCTGCAGGTCCTTGATATTGAATGTTTTCGCCCATGATCGAAAAAATCGGCAAGCAATCTTCAAAAGCCTTCCGTTCTCCGCCGACCATAATGGCGAGCGTACCGTTCCGCGCGCCGATGTCTCCCCCTGATACCGGGGCGTCCAATGCGTAGAGTGACTTCTTCCTGGCAGCCGCTTCGATTTTTTTGGCGAGCGACGGCTTTGAGGTTGTCATGTCAATAAGATACGAACCCTTTTTGGCATTTTCAATAATACCCCCGCTTCCAAAGTACACTTCCTCGACATCCTGCGGATAACCGACCATTGTGATGATCACATCTGCCGCTTCCGCCAGTTCTTTAACGGAGGATTTCCACTCTGCTCCTTTTTCAAGAAGGTTATCGGCCTTCCGCTTTGTTCTCGTATAGACGACTACCGGATACCCTTCTGTTAAAATATGAGACGCCATGCTGTTTCCCATGACCCCCAGACCGACGAATCCGATCGTTTGTTTCATGTTGTCTCCTCCTTAAATTGCTTTTACCATACCGCCGTCTACTAACAATGTTTGCCCAGTCATATATGTATTGCGTCCAGATAAAAGAAAGCTTGCATATTGGGCAAAATCTTCAGGCCGTCCATAGAAACCGAGCGGAATTTGCTTTTCATAGTCTTCTTTAACCTCATCTTGGGAAAGGCCCGTTTTTTCAGCTTTTTGCCGATCAAGCTCTGCAACGCGGTCTGTCGCAATTCTTCCCGGTGCCAGCGTGTTGATCAAAATCCGATCGTCCGCCAGCTCTTCCGCCAGTGTTTTCGTGAGGCCGACGATGCCCATCCGGAACGTATTTGACAATAAAAGCCCCGGAATCGGCTGTTTGACTGATGATGAAGCAATATTGATAATCCGTCCGCCGCCTTTTTTTAAATAAGGAAGAGACTCCCGGATTAAGCGGATATAGCTGAGCAAATGAAGCTCAAACGATGATGTCCAATCTTCGTCCGTCAGCTCCAGCAGACCCCCGCCTTTTGGACCCCCGACATTGTTGACAAGCATGTCGATCGCCCCGTAGGTTTCGGCCGTCTTTCGAACAAGCGCTTGAATGTCCTCTGCGTTTGCAAGGTCGCACACTTGGTAAGATACAGAGCCGCTGCCGAGCGCGTCGAGTTCTTGTGCGGCACCTTTTAAGGATGCTTCATGCCTTCCAGACAGCATGATATTGGCGCCTTCTTCAGCAAGCGCGGAGGCGATCGCTTTCCCCAGCCCTTTGCTGCTTGCGGCGACAAGCGCGGTTTTTCCTTTGATCTTTAAATCCACAGACATCAGCTCCCTTCTTTTTTATAGTGTACCATGCGTCGCCTGAAAATTGGAATAAAGGAGAACCCCCTCCTTAAAAGAGGGGGCGGCGTTTGTTCGTTATACGTTAAATTTGTTAATCGCGTCCAGCAGCTCTTTGTTTGCAGTGCTGAGCGTTTCGGTCGATGTCGCAATCGTTTCTAGCGCCGCAAGCTGTTCGTTGGTGGAAGCATTGACTTCCTCAGCGGCTGCTGCCGATTGCTGGGAAATGGCTGAAATGCTTTGGATCGAATCCGTCATCTGCTGCTGCTCGGCGCTCATCACCGAGATCTCTGAATAAATGTGATCAATCGATTTGACGAGTTCCTGCATTTCTGCGGTAATTTTGCTGAGCGCTTCTCCCGTCTCGTGAATCATGTCATTTTGCTGTTCATTCATCTTGCTCGCTTCCGTCATGGCTGAGACGGCTTCTTTTGTTTCAAGCTGAATCTGTTTGACGGTTTCGCTGATGTTCTGGGATGAGGCAGCCGATTGTTCGGCCAGCTTTCTGACTTCCTCCGCCACTACGGCGAAACCGCGCCCGCTTTCTCCGGCCCGGGCCGCTTCAATGCTCGCATTAAGGGCGAGCAGGTTGGTTTGGTCCGAGATGGCTGAAATCGCTGTGACGACTTCTTCGATGTTTTTCGTTTTTTCTTCGAGTTTTTGAAGCATTTGCTCCACTTTTTTCGTTTCGGCATTGGCTTCATTCGATTTTGCCAACAGCTGGCCGAGCGCATCGATTCCCTCGTAGCTTGCATCTTCCGACGTTCTCGAAAGCTTCTGGATGCTGTCGGCGTGGTTTTCGATTTCTTTAATTTTGACAGACAGCCGTTCGGATTTTTCATTTACGGTTTCGACCTCGGCAGCCTGTTCTGTCGCACCGGCTGCCACTTCTTCAATCGCCTTGGCGATTTCATCGCTCGTCGATACCGTTTCCTCTGATACCGCACTCAGCCGGTCGGTCGATTCAGATACTTTTCCGGAGGACGCCCTTACTTTAAGGATCATCTCTTTCATATGATCGACCATTTTGTTAAAGTCATTTGTCAGCGTGCCGATTTCGTCTTTTGATTTAACAACAGACTGAACGGTTAAATCACCTTCAGCGACAGCTTTTGTCTTGGTAATGAGCTGCTTAATCGGCCCTGTAATCGATTTCGCCAGGAAATAGCTCAAAATAATGGCGGCCGCTAAAGCGATTGCAGAAATGATGATGACCATTTTGTTCATTTCACCCGCGACCCATAGCAGCTTTCCGCTTTCAAATTGCGTGCCGATTTTCCAACCGGTGCTGCCGACGGTCTGATATGCGATGACGCTGTCTTTGCCTATCTTGATGCCGTCCTGTCCGGAAAGGACGTTTTTATATGTCTGATCCTGCGACATATCTTCGCCTTGTTTTGACGGATGCGCCAGCATCATCCCCTGTTTGTCGATTAAAAACGCATATCCATCATAAGGCATTTTTTGGTTTTCAATAATTTTGTTGATTGAATCTAAGGACAGGTCAAAGCTGACGACTCCTTTTACTTTTTGATCGATTACGATCGCTTTTGCAGCCGTGATGGTCAGCTCTCCGGAAACGGCGTCTTTGTATGGCTCCGTCCAGACGACTTTGTCAGGCGTTTGTTCAGCTCCTTTATACCAAGGTCTTTCAGCCGGATTATAGTTTTTTTCAAACGTTTTCTTAGGGAATGTGAACATTTCCTTTTGATCTGTACCGATATAAACTAAATTGACAAACTCATTTTTCTCTTTTATCTGTTTTAAATCATCGTTGAGTAGCTTCGTGATGTCGCCGTTCCTGTCTTTGAGGAACGTTTGGGCCAATTGCCCGTCGCTTATTTGCTCAAGCGCCGTTTCATAGTTTTTCAGCTGGAGCTCGATATTTCCTTTAAGCGAACTGAGCAGGCTTGAAGTAGAATCTTTTGCTTCTTCCTCAAGCATCGATTTTAGGATGAACGTTGTTGAAAATTGGAGAACGATCACTGTCAAGATCAGGACGACAGCTACGAAACCCGCAATTTTAATGTGCAGTTTTTTAAACACGCGACCCCTCCTTTTTACATACACTTTCATATTTTTTATCGGCTTTTATTCCTATTGTTTAAGACAAAAATCAATTTATAATGAAGGGAAATGAAAAAGGGGTGATGGGTGATCCTCAAACAGTTTTTTGTCGATGACGGTGCAATGTACCAGCAGGTGGAGATCCGCAATTATTCGTATGAAGATATTCCGGCTTTGGTTTCTCTGCAAAAAGAATGCTTTCCTCCGCCTTTTCCGGAAGAGCTTTTATGGAATGAAAAACAGCTACGTTCACATATTGACGTTTTTCGGGACGGTGCGCTTTGCGCAGCGTTAGGAGGGCGCATCATCGGCTCAATGACAGGTTTGATCATCAATTTTGATCCGGATCGCCCCCGCCACAAATGGGAAGACGCGACAGATCGTGGGTACATCCGGAATCATCAGGAAGACGGCAATGCTCTTTATGTCGTTGATATTTCCGTTTCCCCTCTGTACCGGAAACTCGGAATCGGGAAGCGGCTGATGCAGACGATGTATGAATTGACGGTGTTTAAAGGTCTCGAACGGCTTTTGGGAGGCGGGCGCATCCCCTGCTACCACAAGTCGGCTCATAGCATGTCCCCTGAACAATATGTGCAGGCCGTTTTAGACGGCAAAAAGCGGGATCCTGTTCTGTCGTTCCTTCTGCACTGCGGACGGTCGCCTCTTTGCGTCATTCCGGAGTATCTTGAAGATGAGGAATCGCTGAATAATGCTGTATTGATGGAATGGAAAAATCCTTTTTTGACATGATGATAAAAGGAACCCCCTGATTGCAAAGAAGGTTCCGGACCAGCACAATCAAGGGGAAAAAGGGCTCTCCTATGTAAAATACTCGATCTTGGATTCGGGAAAATACTTGTCGACATACGATTCCAATGCGCTTCGCAGCTCCGCTTCTTCGTCTTTTTGATAAATGTATTTTCCGATCCCGTATCTGCCCCATTTGTAGCGGCGCTTTTCTTCATCAAGTTCGAGCTTTGATTTCGGATAGTTTTTTTCGATAACCCGTTTGGCCGGTTTTGTAAATCGATGCTGGATCATTTCAAATGTAATGTCATTTCTGACATGGCGCGGCAGCGCCTGATCCAGCTTTTCGAGAAGGATTCTGTAGCCATCCTGCCAGCCGTCGTGAATGTAAATAGGCGCGATGATGAAGCCGAGCGGATAGCCGGCTTCCGCGACTTTAACGGCCGCTTCAATCCGCTTGTCCAGCGGGGATGTGCCCGGCTCAAAGTTTTTAATCACGAAGTCTGCGTTTACGCTGAATCTGAATCTTGTTTTGCCGTTGTGCTTTGCGTCGAGCAGATGGTCGACATGGTGGAATTTCGTGACGAAGCGCAGCCTGCCGAGATCGGTTTGTCCAAAATGCTCGATCGCCCGCTTTAACGTGTGGGTTAAATGGTCGATTCCGACGATATCAGACGTGCAGGATGCTTCAAACCTCGTCTGCTCCGGAGCCCTCTCTTTCATATATTGATCCGCCTGATCAAGAATTTCCTCAACATTGACATATGTTCTGATATACGGCTTGCTTCCCATGGTCGTCTGCAGATAGCAGTAGTGGCAATGGCCCATGCAGCCGGTCGCAAACGGTATCGCATATTCAGCGGAAGGCTTTGACGAATCAAAAGTTAACGTTTTTCTGACGCCGATCACTAAAGTCGATTTTGCGTTTCGGTATTTTTGCAAATGGCCTTCTCCCGGTATATTCCGTACCTGGTTGTGGGAAGTCGTCTCTCTGATCTCTAGTCCCATTCGGGAAAATTTATCTTTCAGCTCCCTTCCGAGCGGATATTCCAAAGCGCGCGGCTCAATATAGACAAGCTGGGGAACAAACGGTTTTATCATTGGAAAAAAGCACACATCCTTTACTTATTTCCAATACTTTTTGCCATATTCCCCGTTTATATGCGGACTTTACTCAAACAAATCCCGGTAAAGCCGCTCTGCCTCCTCGTATGAAGAAAAAACGGCATCATCCTCGGCGAACGCATGATACGTATCATAAATAAACAGTGCCAGTTCGCCTTCGTGAAGGGGATGCTCGACAACCTCGGCTTCTTTGATATGCGCTACGTTTGCAGCATGCGGGTTCCGATATATGACATACACATGATCCCCGGCTTTGACATGTTGTTTTGACATGAGAAAAACTCCCTTCTCTTTTCGGGTCAACTCGTATTATCCCCGTCCGCCGCAGGCTGCATTCAGAACAAACAACAAAAAACCCAGACATAAATGATCTGCACCCTGTCAAGTAGACAGTGGAAATAACTAAAACACACTAGACGGCTTTAGCCCTGTATTCCACTGGGCTGAGGCCGTTTAGTTTTTCTTGTAGACGATCGTGGTTGTAAAAGTGGATATATTCATCAATTGCGCTTTGAAGTGCCTCAAATGTCTCGTACGAATTCCGTCTGTATTTCTCGCATTTTAATTTCCCCCAAAACGACTCAATGGGGCCGTTATCAATACAGCGGCCGACGCGGGACATACTCTGTGTCATATTTGCGTTTTCAATCATCCTTCTAAACTGGTGGGACGTGTATTGAAAACCTCTGTCGCTGTGAAGGAGAGGACGTGCGTTTGGGGCTGCCTCAAGCGCTTGGTTCAAGGTTTTAAACACAAGGGCGTTATTATTGGATTTCCCCAGCACATAAGACACGACCATTCCCTCATGAAGATCTAAAATGGCACTGAGGTACGCTTTCCGATGGCCGTATTTTAGCTCTGTCACATCAGTCACCCATTTTTGATTTGGTTTGTCCGCTTTAAACTCTCGATTCAGGATATTTTCGGACACATGTTGAGGCGTCGCTTTGCCGTAACGTTTTTTCTTCCGCCGAATGACACACTCCAGCTTGGCAATTTTCATCAGCCGATAGATGCGCTTATGATTGAGGCGCTCTTTAAAGCGGCGGTTCATGTTTAAGGTCATTCTGCGGTATCCGTAGATACCGCCAATTTGTTCGTGAAGTAGCGCCATTTTGGCGATAATCTTTTCATTCTGTTTTTCTCTCGCTGAAGGTACTCGGCTCCTCCATTTGTAATACCCCTGGCGCGAAACTTCGGCAATCTCACATAACATTTGGACAGAAAAGCCTTCTTTTCGATTCAGCTCTAAAATGGCGAGATATCGATCTTCGTACCGAACCTGACTTAGAACCGCCTCCTTTTGATCTCTTCCAACTTTTTTAAGAACGCATTCTCTGCGCGCAAACGCTCATTTTCCTGTTCCAGCCGTTTGTTTTCCCGTTGAATTTTTTCTTCAGGTGTCAGTTCTTCTTCGGTTTTGCGTTTCCCTCGGTTGTCTTTTAAGGCCTCTTCTCCGCCTTCTTGATACTTTTTCACCCATTGATACACCTGTTGGTAGGAGACTTGATGAATCTCCATTGATCTGGCGTAGTCCTTTCCATGAGCTAGACAATCCTTCGCAATCTCAATCCGTTCTTCCAATGAAACGTTCTTCCGTTTGGTCATCAAACGATTCCTTCCTCTCCCGCTGTCTTTTAACGTTTTATGACCATTATAAAGCTCAACCCACTTCATGAGTACGGATTTACTGGAAATCTTATATTTTCTCGAGATTTCTCTTTGAGAGTAGCGTCCGGATAAGAAGTCTTTCACGGCATTGTATTTTAATTCTGCGGGATAGAACTTATGGCGCTTTGAACGTTCCAAACTCTCCACACCCGCCATATCATGCGATGTTCTCCATTCACGAATCGTTTCGGCATGAATGCCATATTTTTCTGCGATCTCCTTCACCGAATTATTGCCCTGATCACATTCTGATAGAATATTCAATTTTTCTTCTTTTGAAAACCATTTTCCAGCCATGAAAAAACTCCCCCAAGGCAAACAGATTTTTTTATTTCATCTGTCTACCTTTAGGGGAGCATATCATAAATGTCCGGGTTTCCTTCGTCAATTAAGACAATTTGAATGTATCTTTTACGAATTGAACGACTTCTTCTGTTGTACTCATAGAAAGAATTTGTTCTTTAAAAGATTCCGCCTCTTTTTTAGAAAGCTTGCTGATTTGCGTTCTTGCCGGAAGAATCGATGTTGCGCTCATTGAGAATTCGTCAAGGCCAAGGCCGAGAAGAATCGGAATCGCAATTTCGTCCCCAGCCATTTCGCCGCACATGCCGACCCATTTTCCTTCTTTATGAGCCGCTTCAATGACAAGCGTAATTAAGCGGAGAATCGCAGGGTTGTACGGCTGATAAAGGTATGAAACGCGTTCGTTCATCCGGTCGGCAGCCATTGTGTATTGAATCAGGTCATTTGTTCCGATGCTGAAGAAATCAACTTCTTTCGCAAACTGGTCGGCTATAACCGCAGTCGACGGAATTTCAACCATCATGCCGACTTCGATGTCATCGGACACCTTGTGGCCTTCTGATTGAAGCTTTTCTTTTTCTTCAAGGAGAATCGCTTTCGCTTCTTTGAATTCATTAACGGTCGCGATCATAGGGAACATAATTTTCAAGTTTCCATATGTACTTGCCCGTAGCAGCGCACGAAGCTGCGTTCTGAAAATCTCCTGCTCATCCAGGCAAAGACGGATGGCTCTGTATCCTAAGAAAGGATTCATTTCTTTTGGCAGTTCCAAGTATGGAAGCTCTTTGTCTCCGCCGATATCAAGGGTACGAACGACAACGGATTTGCCTTCCATACGCTCGAGAACGGTTTTATAGGCATCGAATTGCTCTTCTTCTGTTGGAAGCTGGTCTCTTCCCATGTAAAGGAACTCTGTGCGGTAAAGTCCGACGGCTTCGCCTCCATTTTCGAGAACGCCTTTTACATCGTCAGGCGTACCGATGTTGGCGGCAAGTTCGACATGATGGCCGTCTTTTGTGACGGTCGGCTCGTTGACGAGCTTGGCCCATTCAGCTTTTTGCTCCAGGAACTTTTGGTGTTTTTGTTCGTATTGAGCGATGATCTCTTGTGAAGGATCAACGATCACATCGCCATTGATGCCGTCGACGATAACAGTCACGCCGTTTTGAATTTCCTTCGTCGCCGCTTTCGTACCGACAACCGCAGGAATTTCCAAAGAGCGGGCCATGATGGCTGAGTGGGACGTACGTCCGCCGATATCCGTTGTAAACCCTTTAACAAAACGGCGGTTCAGCTGCGCTGTATCAGACGGAGTCAAGTCACCGGCAACGATGACCACTTCTTCGGAAATCAAGCTCGGATTCGGAATATCGACGCCGAGAAGATGTCCTGTGACGCGCTTCGTGACATCACGGATGTCTGCTGCGCGTTCCTTCATATATTCGTTATCCATTGACTCGAACATGGATACGAACATGTCAGCCGTCTCTTTCAAAGCAAATTCCGCATTCACGGAATCTGATTTGATTTTTTCTTTTACAGGGTTTAACAGCTCAGGATCGCTCAATACTAAAAGATGCGCGGAAAAAATTTCTGCTTTATCTTCGCCAAGCTCTTTCAAAGCATGGCTTTTAATCGTTTCAAGCTCTTTTTTTGAATCCTCGATTGCTTGGTCAAAACGATTAACTTCCGCTTCAAAATCAGAGATGTTTTTCTTTTCAACCGTTAGATCAGGCTCCTCAAGCCGATATGCTTTTGCAATTGCAATACCGGCTGAAGCTCCTATTCCTTTTAATTCAAGCATTACTCGCCAAGTCCTTCGCTTTTCATTGTATCTTCCAATGCAGCAAGTGCATCATTCTCGTCAGCACCTGAAGCAGAAATCGTAATTTCGGCACCTTTCGCAATGCCAAGAGACATAACGCCCATAATTGATTTTAGATTTACGGTTTTACCGTTATATTCCAAATTGATATCTGCATCGTATTTGCTTGCAGTTTGTACGAGAACAGTCGCAGGACGTGCGTGGATACCAGAGTCTGCAGTTACTTTAAACGTTTTTTGTGCCATTTTAATCAATCTCCTTTTAGCTTTAATACATTCACAATATTATATCATACAGCCGCACATGTCATCTGACAAGTACGGCCATTTTATGAACTTATTTTTCGATGCGGACGATTTCGTCTTGTGTCATGCTGACAGAGCCTTCCACATTAAGGCTTACGCTTTCGCCTTCTTTCAGGTTTGTGAAAACGATTGGCGTCATGAGAGACGGTACTTTATCCTTCACTTTTTCAATGTCGACTTCAAGCATTTTCTGTCCCGGTTCAACGCGGTCTCCTTCAGAAACAAACGCCGTGAAGCCTTCCCCTTTCAAGCTGACGGTATCGATTCCAAAGTGAATCAGAATTTCTCTGCCGCCGTCGGATTGCAGGCCGATCGCATGCTTTGTCGGGAAGACGTTAAGCACTTTCCCTTTCACAGGAGAAACGACCGTACCTTCTGAAGGGAGAATCGCAAATCCGTCGCCCATCATTTTGCCTGAGAATACTTGGTCAGGAACGTCCGTGATCGGGTGAATCTCTCCGGAAAGCGGTGAAACAAACACTTCTTCTCCCGCTTCATTTTGAAGAGGCTCTACCATGACTTCTTCAACCTGCTGTTCAACTTCGCCGCCGGCATCCGGGGCTTTTGCAGGTCTTGGCGTCCGACCTGACATGATATCCTGCATTTGCGATTTCAAATTGTCAGACTTAGGTCCAAAGATGGCCTGAATGTTGTTTCCGACCTCAAGAACTCCAGATGCACCAAGCTTTTTCAAGCGTTCTTTGTCAACTTTTTTCTGGTCGTTGACCGTTACGCGCAGCCTTGTGATACAAGCATCAAGGTGCTTGATGTTTTCTTTATCTCCCATTGCGGCAAGAATTTCATAAGGCAGATCTCCCGTCGTTTCCCCGCCGCCTTCAGAAGCGGTTTCGGCTGCGGCATCCTCGCGGCCCGGCGTTTTCAGGTTGAACTTGCGGATCGCAAATCGGAACCCGAAGTAGTAAATAACGGCAAGCACCAAACCGACAGGAATGACAAGCCACCATGCCGTACGGTTAGGCAGAATTCCGAACAGGAAGAAATCGATCAGCCCGCCGGAGAATGTCATACCGATTTTGACGTGCAAGATGTCCATTATCATGAAAGACAGTCCTGCGAACACGCAGTGAATCGCAAACAGAATCGGTGCGACGAACAGGAATGAAAATTCAAGCGGTTCAGTAATCCCCGTCAGGAAAGATGTCAACGCGGCTGAACCCATGATGCCGGCAACAAGCTTTTTGTTTTCCGGTTTTGCTTCATGATAAATTGCAAGCGCAGCAGCAGGCAGACCGAACATCATGAACGGATATTTACCTGTCATAAATGTTCCTGCGGTCAATTGGACGCCGTCTTTAATCTGCGCCATGAAAATCCGCTGGTCACCGCGGACGATTTCTCCGGCTTTATCGGTATAGCTGAAGAACTCATACCAGAACGGAGAATAGAAAATGTGGTGCAAACCGAACGGAATCAACGCGCGCTCGATGATACCGAAGACAAACGCGGCCAGTGCCTCGTTTGCAGCAAGGAGCCCGTTTGAGAAGCTGTTAAGGGCGCCTTGGATCGGCGGCCAGACAATCAGCATGATCAGACCGAGAATTAATGCACAGACAGACGTTACAATCGGAACAAAACGCTTTCCGGCAAAGAATCCCAAATATTGCGGAAGTTCGATTTTGTAAAATTTGTTGTACATGGCGGCAGCCAGAACACCGACGATAATCCCGCCGAATACCCCGGTTGCCAATGTCGGAATTCCCAGCATTGTTGTGTAAGCCGGATGGTTTTCCGTGAAAAATTTCGCTCTTTCAACTGCATCGCTCGGAATGGTACCGTTTTGCAAAAGCACCGCGCTCATCGTTACATTCATGACAAGGTATCCGATAATGGCGGCAATTCCTGCGACTCCGTCTCCATTTGCAAGCCCGATGGCGACCCCGACCGCAAACAGGAGCGGAAGGTTGGAGAAGACGATGTCTCCCGAATTTTCCATAACCTTTGCAATGAGCTGGACCGTGCCATTGGTCAGGAACGGCGCGACCTTTGTCATTTGCGGATTTTGCATGGCGTTACCGAGGGCAAGCAGGATACCTGCGGCCGGTAAAATCGCAACAGGAAGCATGAGCGCCCGTCCGATTTTTTGCAGAACGCCGAATAGCGATTTAAACATGGTGTATACCCCCTCTAAGGATAGTTTGACCTTACAGCAAAAAAACATGACAAACACATTCAAAAGACATTCTTTTTCAATTTAACCGTTTACATTTCCTTTTTTAAACGACAAAAAGGCATGGTGAAAGCGGGTACACAAAGAAACGAAAGACAGCGTCTTCATTTCCTCCCTTTTTTCACTCATGCCTGATCGAATCAGTAACACGTTATAAAGGTGTTTATGAAATTTTATTAGTCAAACGGTACAAATGTAATGTTAAGTAAACGGCTTCTGCCTCATGAACAGGTTTCTTGAGCGATTGCTGCAAGATTTTGATCATCTTCCAAGCAGTATTGTAACATAGCGGATATTCCGTTTTCAACAACAACATTAATTTTTCCGGTTCCTGAGTCGGCTCTTCCCGCGTAATCCTGTCGATCGTAAAACGCAGGTGCCGTATCAGGCGCAAATAGTTGACGCTTTCCCTGTTCACCTTCATTTGAAAGGCGTCTTCAATCACCTGGACAAGCTTCGAAATGAGCTGCGAATGCTGATTGACTTCCGAAAGCGGCCTGTTTGTCAAAGCGCTGTGAATATGAAGGGCAATAAAACCGATCTCCCCTTCCGGAAGCTGAATGCCCGATTGTTCATTAATCATGTCAACAGCTTCTTTGGCGACTTCGTATTCTTTCGGATAAAGGGATTCCGTCTCAAGCAAAAACGGATTTTTCATATCAAAGCCTTGTTCCAATCGCTTGACAGCAAATGCGATATGATCTGTCAGCGCGACATGGATATGTTCATTGAGCGGCTGGCCGATTTTTTGCGCGATATGGTAAATGACATCATTGGCGATATCGACCATTTTTTCATCGACATATGTGAGGAGCTTCTTATACTGCGATTGTTCTTTATCATTTTCCAGAATAAACATTTTTTCATAGTTCTCGTGTTCGATAAGATCTCCGCGCTTTTTGCCAAACCCGATCCCTTTTCCAATCAAAACGGCTTCCTTATAGTCTTCATGAAGGGCGATTAAAACGTTGTTGTTGAGTACCTTTTCAACGGTGAAGGATCTGTTCACGATCCTCAGCTCCTTTTTGTCATTCAATCTCTCATATCGTACAAAACTCATGAAAGCGCGTCAATTTATTTTGCCGTTTTTGATGAAAAATGTCGAATTTTTATCACTGATATTTCACTTATACTGTCGATCTTTCAATCAATCTGTAGGAGACGACCTGCTTTTCCGGCTCCTCCCCTTTGATTCTGTTTTGGAGAAGACGAAAGGCGTGCCTCCCCATTTCCTTCGTCTTGATTTCGATCGTTGAAATGCCGAGCACTTCGCTGATCGGCTGGTTATCGCAGCTTAATAAGGCAAGGGTTCCGGGAATATCGACACGGTGTTTTTTCGCCTCAAGATAAAGCCCTGCTGATACTTGATCATTGGCCACAAAAATCGCAGTCGGTTTTTCGTCCATTCTGCTCCATTTGGAAAACAGCTTTTGCCCGTCGGTAATCGTCAGCGATCGTTCAAAAACCCACTCATCCCGGTAAGGTTCACCGATGGCTTCAAGCGCTTCCTGATACGCCGCCAGCCGGAAATGGCTGTTCACACCGTGTTTGCGCACCAAGCCGATCGCTATTTTTCGATGGCCTTTTCCGATCAAAAAATCGAGCCCGCGGCGAAACGCTTCATGATGCGGGATGCTGACCGTTGAAAAACGGGGATCCTTTGAATCCTGGCACAGAATGAACGGACCCGTATCCCGCCAATTCAAAAGCTCTTCATCTGACATCGCTTTCGAACAAAAAATCAAGCCGTCCACCTGCCGCTGTTTCAGCTGTTCTAACGCAAACATTTCCTTTTCAAGCTGATAATCCGTCTGATAAAGCGCAAAATGGACCCCGGACTTGGCCGCTTCCTCGGCGATGCCTTCGATCAGTTCGCTGAAATACGGCATGCTGACCGTCGGCAGCACAACGCCGATCATGTTTGAAAAGCCTTTCGACAGATGAACTGCATGCACGTTTCTCGTATATTCGAGCCGTTCGATCGTTTCAAGAACCTTTTTCCGCTTTTCTTCCTTCACGTAAGGATGGCCGTTAAGAACCCTTGAAACGGTCGTAATTGAAACACCGGCAGCTTCGGCTATTTCCCTGATATTCGCCATTCGTTTCCCTTCTTTCATTTCATTCTTGCTCTGAAATGCGTTTCATACTCTAAAATGAAAACAGCATCGGTGCTGATCACGTTTTCATTTCAGAAAGGAGAAGAAATATGGGTATTTTTATTCTGATCTTCTTATGCATCATCATCGTACTGTCTTCAAAAGCAGCGATGAGGCCGCTCAACGAAAAACATAAAGTCGAGCCGTTCCGCTCTTTTGACGACTTTTTCATTTCAAAGGATTGATTTCTCTCTTTAAGTGTAAAAGATGTCAAAATAAAGAGGAAGAGAATTCACGGTTTATCATCTACAAAAAAGAACCCGCAGCAAGCGGGTTCCAACATTCAGGAAATCACAGTCAGCTCTTTCGGGAACCGGGTAAGCGCTTCTGCGCCGTCTGATGTAACGAGCACATCATCTTCGATTCGGACCCCGCCGATTTCCGGTACATAGATGCCGGGCTCAATCGTATATACCATTCCTTCTTTTAACAGCTCATCATTGTTATGGCTCATGGACGGATATTCGTGGGGTGAGATTCCGAGCCCATGGCCGAGGCGGTGCGGAAAATAGTCTCCGTAACCGGCTTTTTCGATAATTCCCCGCGCTTTTAAATCGAGATCGCCGATTCTGACGCCGGGCCTGCTCATTTCAAGGGCAGCGGTTTCGGCTTGGAGGACGGTTTCGTAAATGTCTTTTTGGCGGTCGCTCGCGTTTTTGAAGACGAGCGTCCTCGTAATGTCAGAGCAATACCCGTCGATGATGACGCCCAGATCAAAAAGGACAAAATCGCCCGTTCTTAATGTCCGGCTGCCGGGATTGCCGTGCGGCTGGCCAGATTTTTCCCCGAATAAGACCATCGTGGAAAACGACATCCCCTGAATTCCCTTTTTCTTCAACTCATATTCGATTTTGGCGACGACATCGATTTCCGCGATGCCCTCTGTTAGAGCGGCTGCCCCCGCTTCAACCCCGTAGTCGGCAAGCTTTGCCGCTTCGCGGAGAATGCCGATTTCCTTTTCATCCTTAACGACGCGAAGTTCGTTCAGCTTTTCTTCCGCGGAAACGAGTTCCGCCCCATTTGTAACGTGCTTCAGCATATCGGCGCGCGACAGGGAGATCGCTTCTTTTTCGACTGCGACCTTCGCAAGGCGCAAGCCGCGTTTTTGGAGCGCGGCTGAAATGAGATCCCACGGATTTTCATGATCCTCATATCCGATGATTTCATACGCCCAGCCGGCCTCTTTCGCCTGATTTTTCTCCATCAGCGGACAAACAAAAAACGGCTCCTCATGCTGAAACACGAAAACGCCCATCAGCCGTTCATGCGGGTCTGTATAAAAGTGAGTCAAATAAAATACATTTTCTTTTGAATGGATAAAAGCTGACGAAATATCTTGTTCCTTCAGCCAGGATGAAAGTTGCTCAATTCTTTTCACGTCCGGTTCCCTCCTAAAAACATGTTGCTTCATCTATATATTGTAGCAGTTTTTTAAGGCGCGTGCCTGATGAAGGCCGGGAAAGGAAAAGGCTGCCGGTTGACACGGCAGCCTTTTGCTACATTAAGATTTTAAAAGCCTGAGTCCGTTTAAGATGACAAGCAGCGTGCTCCCTTCGTGGCCGATGACGCCGAGCGGCAGGTCGAGGATCTGGAGGAAGTTGCTACAGATCAACAGGCAGATGATGCTGAGCGAAAAGATGACGTTTTGTTTAATGATCGTGTTCATTTTCTGTGACAGCCGGATCAGTTTCGTCAATCCCTTCAAATCATTTTTCATAAGCACGATATCCGCCGTTTCGAGCGCTACATCAGTCCCGCCTCCCATGGCGACTCCCACGTCGGCGGACGCGAGAGCTGGTGCATCATTGATCCCGTCTCCGACCATGACGATCGTTCCGTACGTTTCCTTTAGCTTTTCCGCTTCCGTTACTTTGCTGTCAGGCAGACATTCGGATACGACGATGTTCAGTCCCGCTTCCCGCGCGATGGCCGCTGCTGTTTCAGGCTGATCGCCTGTCAGCATCGCAGTCTGAATCCCGAGGCGGTTCAGCTCGCCGATGACCTCTTTCGCCTCTGGCCTGATTTGATCCTTGAGCGCAAAGCAGCCTGCGAGCCGGTCGCCTTTTTTTACGTACACGACCGTTTTTCCTTCCTCGGACAGACGCTTAACCGAATCTCCAAAGGCGCGGATGACCTCACCTTCGCCGACATAGCCGGCTTTGCCGATAAGCCATGTTTCTCCTTCGAATTGCGCTTTCACCCCGAATCCCGAAGTCTCTTCAATCGATACGTTTGCATCAGGGTGAATTCCTTTTGCATCGGCGTACTCGACAATCGCTTTTGCAAGGGGGTGATTTGACTGCTGTTCGATCACAGCCGCGGCGGTCAGGCATTCGTTTTCGGCGATGCCTTCGGCAAGAAGCATATCTTCAACGGCCGGTGCTCCGTACGTGATCGTTCCCGTTTTATCCAATGCGACGATTTTGCTGTTTCCGAGCTTCTCAAGAAAGACGCTTCCTTTAACAAGCAGGCCGTTTCTTGCCCCGTTTGATATCAGCGACAGTGCGGCAGGCATGATCGACGCAACAAGCGCACAAGGCGAGGCGACGACCATAAACACCATCGCTCTGTAGAATGTCTCGCTCCAAGTCCAGCCGAGCATATAATGCGGCAGAAAAAGCAGCAGTCCGACTGCGATCAGAACGCCTTTCACATATACATTTTCAAAGCGTTCAATAAACGCTTGCGACGGAGATACGCTGTTTTGCGCAGATTCGACCAGCTTAATGATTTTTTTGAAAAGCGAGTCCTTGTTCGCCTTTTTGACGCGGACAGTCAAAGAGCCGTTTAAATTGACGGTGCCCGCAAAAACGGCATCTCCGCCCTTTTTTTCAACAGGAATCGATTCGCCCGTAAGCGCGGACTCATCGACACTTGTCTGTCCTGATTCGATTTCACCGTCAGCTGCGATTCGTTCACCGGGTTTGACCATGATGACGTCTCCCGCCTCAAGCTCCGCTGCCGCAACCTTTCTCTGTCTCCCGTCTTCCAATCGGACGGCTTCTTCCGGTTCCAATTTCATCAGGGATGTCAAGTCGCGTTTGCTTTTATTTAGCGTATATGTCTCAAGGGCTCCGCTGAGGGAGAAAATAAAAATCAAAATTGCGCCTTCCGCCCAATAGCCGATCAGGGCGGAGCCAATCGCCGCAAATATCATCAAAAGCTCAACGTTCAGCGTCTTTTCCGATAACGTTTCAAGTATCCCCTCTTTTGCTTTGGCAAAGCCCCCAATGCAAAAAGCGGCGAGAAAAAGGGCGGCAGACAGCGCTTCACGGGCGGAGAACAGCCAGCCTGCGGCAATCAGTATGCCTGATAAAAGAGCCGCAGCCAATTCGCCATGCTGCCTTACATAGTCAAAATTGAAAATCGGATGCCGATGCTCAGTCTTATTTCGAATCTCTAATTGCATTGTTGGTTCCTCCTAATTGAGAATGTAATTCATCGTCAATTTCCTTATAAAAAACAAATTGCCGCCTTCTACGGCAGCATAAAAAGTAAAGATTTCAGTCATTTGATAGCTATTCCCGCTTTATGCGATGCAAAAACGGGAACGTTCATTTTTATTATAGCATGGTATCTTCACGTTTCAACTAATAATTATTATAATTTCTTTTTGATATTAATTATCATTTGCATCAAATCATAAAAAAAGCCGAAAGAAATTTTCAGCTTTTTTTCTCCGCCCATTCCTTCATTTGTTCAACGGTGATCGGCCCGACGACCGATTTCTCCAGCTCCCCTTTTTCGTTAATGAAAAACGTCGAAGGGATCGTCATGACGTTGTACGCCTTCATTATGTCTCCATCGCGGTCAAAAACGATCGGAAATGACAGGTTGTTCGCTTTAATAAAACGATTCACCGCCTGTTCGTTTTTCTCCGCATTCAAGAGGTTGACGGTAATAAGTCTTACGTCTTCATGCTTCTTATCGTAATAGGATTGAAAGCGGGGAAGCTCTTCTCGGCACGGCGGGCACCAGGTCGTCCAAAAATGGATGATCGTTTTTTGCCCTTCGGCGGGAATGACGACCCGCTCTCCTTCTATCGTTTTCATGTGCATCACCGCCGGCGACACATGTTTGGCGGCCGCAGAAGGCTGAAAAGCGAACATCCCTGCCAAAAGCAAAAAAATAAGTGAATAACGCATCATGCCATATCTTTTCATCGTATCTCCCTTTCTTTTTTTATTAGCTTCCCCGGGAGACGAAAAAACTATGAAGATCAGCGGCTCTCGATTCGCGGAGATCCCGTTTTATTTGTTAACATCAAGGTCACGCCCAGCTCCTTGCAAATCGTGACATAATGGAGAGCCGTCAAAAGAAGCATTCCTGTGTTCATCGCGAGAATAACCCCCGTCATCTGCAGCTCCTCCATCGAACCGAGGATATACATCATCAAAAACGATACGGCGCTTGCCCAGACATTGTGGTAAAAGGCGTCTTTGACAAGGCCCATCCCGATCAGGCATGCTTGAAACGGCATCACAAAAAAGTGGAATAAAAAATACGGCCAAAGCAGCTTCAGGTAAAACGCCGCTTTTACTGAATCAAAAAACAAATGGGTCAGCGGTTCTGCAAAATGATACATCACCATCACAGACGGTATACCGTAAAGCAGCGTGATGAAAATCGCCTGTTTGATCCGTTTGATGACCCTGTCGTATTGCCTGTACGCATAGCTTTCGGAAATGCTCGGAATCATGACGACCATAAGCGAATGGGCGATAAAAGCCGGAAAAAAACCGATCGACATCGCAACTCCCGAAAGCATGCCGAACTGATCGACGGCCCCCGTTTTAGAAACGCCCGCGGCAATCAGCGTCCCTTTCACCAAAAAAGGCTCGACCGCATTTGTGACGGCATGGAAAACGCGCATGCCGGTAGTCGGTATGGAAACGGTGAGCAGCCGTTTCAACACATCGCTTCTCCGCAAATGGACATGCTGCCCCTTTGCGGCGGCCCGCCTGACCAAAATAAACTGGGAATACAAATAAACGAACACGACGACTTCGCTTGCAACGAGCACAAACACTGAGATCAAAACAGACGTATCGATTTCAAAGGAATACCATTGAAAAAATAAAAACAAGCCGATAAGCTGAAAGATTTTTTTCAATGCATTCGCCGTCGCGATTTTCCCCATTTGCTGGACGCCCATAAAGTAGCCTCTTGCAATCGAGGTAAATGCGACGGTTGGAATCATGCCGATCACAAGGCCTCTGATAAAAGGATGGTAAGAATCAAAAATCGGGATAAAGGGAAGGATGACGGCGGCAGCCGCCGTGGAAAACGCCGTACAAAGCGCCGTCAATCGAAAAGCATGTTTCAGCATGCTTTCATGCAGCTTCGGATTGGATTCCGCGATAAATTTTGATATAGAAACGGGAAGTTCGAGACTCGCGATCACCACAACCAAAAAAATTGAAGGTAAAACACTCATATAGAGCCCCATGCCATGCTCCCCAAGCTCCCGCGCGAGAATCATGTTAATGACGAACTCAAGGCATTCTGCAAAAAAAGCAGCTACCGATAGAAGAATGATTCCTTTCACAAAACGGTTCATGAGGTCTCTCCTTGTCTCAAGGGTTATACCCCATCATATGAGACAAGTTCAAAAATTATTTTATTTTTCATCCTATCAAATATAAAAAAGCCAAGGCTGTAGAGCCCCGGCTTTTGCGGTCAAATCGCAAACACGTGATTGCCGATGCGTTTGACGATTTTTCTCGTTTTAATCCAGTTGTCCGATGCAGTGTCCGGATTATAAAAATATAAAGCGTTTGTTTCTTTTTTATGTTGATCGACCGCTTCTTCGACAGCTTTCTTCGATTCGCGGTCCGCTTTATGGTTGATGCTCCCGTTAAGAACAGGCTCAAAAGCGTTTTTTTGGTAAATCACGCTTTTTACGCTGTCGGGAAACCCATGGTGCTCCACACGGTTCAGCACGACGTCGGCCACAGCGACCTTTCCTGCAAAAGGCTCGCCTTTGGCTTCAGCGTGCACAAGCCTTGACAATAAATCTTTCTCCCCGCCCGTCAATTTCGGCTCTTCTTTCTCTTCGCCTTTCCTTTCATGGCGCGGCCGGGGCGCAAGTTCGATGATCGTTTTTTCATCGGTCATATGGGAAAAAGCAGGATGTGGTTCCCGGTCAATGCTTGAAAGCAGCCGGTCCATTTCCTGTCTGTCTTTTTTCGAGAATATCTTGACGGCCTGTGTATGTTCGATTTTTGCCGCAGGGAGCATGCAGATTATAAAAGCAGCTATCGCAGCAATTTTCGATTTCATTCCATTCCTCCTAGTCAACCACTTCGAAAAAACATATGTATTACGGTAGCAAGACAAACCGTTCATTTCACTAATAAATTTTTGGCAGGCCTTCCATCAAAGCGTCCAGCTGGCACATTATTGTATAGACAGGGCACGGATTTTACAGAAAAAAACAAAACATCCAGCAATACTTGTGCTGAATGTATAGGATTTCATCATATAAAAAGGCTTTCTCATCGGTTGAGAAAGCCTTTTAGCTTCTTGGCTCTTTCATGTATTGAAAAATGACGTCTCCCCCGCGCTGGGCAATCCCCCGAAAGTGCTTGAAATCCTCCTGCTTCGTCAAGATGGCTCTAAAAGAAAGAAAATCCTCTTTTTTCACGCGAAATTCATGAATGTTTCCCGATCTCAAGTTCTCGATGTGCTCCATAGCATTTTCCTCTGTCAACTTGTCCCTCTCCTTCCTTTTAAAAATCACCTTTAACTAATTAACTATACCACTAAGCAAAAACGCGTACAACAATTGTCACGTTCTCCCCCATTTCGCTTTACTTCTCTATGAAAATATTGCAAAATACTTTCAATAGGCAAAAACATTTTATAAGGAGAGGAAGCCACGTGAAAATTGCAAAAGTCGGGAACGTCATCGAATTTAAAAACGGACTCACCGGAGTCGTTGAAAAAGTAAACGAAAACTCGGTCATCGTTGATGTCACGATTATGGACAACTACAGAGACTTAGAATTGGACTCCTTAACCGTCGTCAACCATAAAAACTACAAAATTATAAAAGACTCCTTTCATTAATCAAATCTCCGATTCATCATGTTTTTCCACGCAATCTGCAACAATTTCCGCACGAGCTTCTAAAGAAGGAAAAACCGCCGTCTGGCTGGGTACGGCGGTTTTTCTCGATCTTCCTGCATTACCTAATGTACCTTTCTCCCATAAAATTAATGGAAATCAAGTCTATTCTATATAAAGAAGCACACAAAAAATGAATATTGACACAGAAACCTCGTTAGAAGGAACGGTATTCGCCTGATTCCTTTAGAAATAAAACATAGAATTAATTTCCTGCTCTCAGCTTTTTTACGAAAAGTAATTCATCCCGGATTGGAATCCCGTTATCGGCTTTCAAAGGAATCTCAGGTTTTATTTTTCTGGCTTTTTCAACTGCGTTCACATACAATTCCGCAAACGCATAACCTCTCTTTTGATAAAAGCCGATCGCCCTTATATTATCGTTGGTTGTGATTAACTTCACGCTTTCGCACCGTTCTTGCTCAGATGCCCGCTCCACTTCTTTTAAAAGGGCAGACCCGATCCCTTTATTTTCAATGATGCTGTCCAATGAGACAATTTCGCATTCGTTTTCATCCATGACGAACGTAATTAAACCTATGATGTCCCCTTTTTCATCCAATGCGGCATAACCTTCTAATTCATCGCATTGAAATGAACCATTGGAATTTACCATGACAGGGCTCCCCCAATGTGTGCTAAAAAATTGCGCAACCGCCGATTTCGGCAAATCGCTTGTTGGCATGACTTTCATTTCTTCCCCTCCCTGTATTTTCCCATTGTTTTTCAATCTTTTCATATTATAAACTTGTCATACATTAGTCTATATCGTGTATGCACAAAGCCTAGCGATACGGCTGTCGGTAAATTTATTTATTTTTCCCTGCATTTGAAGTATTCATTATCAATAAGATAAAGAACGAAGCAATCAAACAAAAAATAATGTCTGTTGCATTCAATGTGTTAAATTGAAATAGCTTTTTTATTCCGAGAATCATCATAAACCCGAAAAAACAGATGGTAAAGAGAGCCAATCCAAAAAACCTCACCTGTCTTGGAATAGACAACCAGCATTTTAAAAGCTTTTCAGAGATTTTGCTCATTTCCCCATCCCCCTATCCATAAATTCACAGTTGGAAACGTTGTACCTTCTAGTCGTTCCTCTAAAAGAATCGGAAACGGCCGCCTTTATTGATAACAATCGATTATTTATAGTTTGCATTCCTGCTCAAGTCTCTCAAAAATTAAATTGCATTCAAGAAGATAACAACCGTCTCTGCTAATTTTATCGTTATTGATGATATATTTCTATGCCTGGCGCAGAAGGGCTTGCAGTATGTAACGCGGCAGTTTAGTTTAATAAAGTGATAGATTCAGCTCTGTAATAAAGATTGTTCATTTATCTCAAAGTTTGATTAAATCAGGTATTTAATGATGATACCCATTTGTGTATAATTAGAAGAATATTCTGATATTTATTATTTCTACAGGTGGGATAGTGATGGAAAAACACGAATATGAGTGGATAAAACAAACGAGACAGGTTTTGCTAGACCAGTGTAAAGAATTGAACGGCAATGATTTTACAAAAGAGTTTGGATTTGGTTTTCAAAGTATAAGAGATTCTTTAGTTCATGTGGCGGGTTGTTATCATGCTTGGCTGGGGTCTTTTGTGCTTTCAGAAACATCTTCACCACTATTAACAAAGGAAGCAATCAATGGTATGCAGATAGAGGATATTCAACATTATTTTCAACAGGCGAATGTATATGTAGATGCTGTATTTGAACAATTCACTGATAAATTTGATGATATTATCGAAAAAGAGCCTTCTTGGAAAGTAGGCAGTGGGGCTGTAAGAAAAACGCCACACCAATTACTAATCCATTCTATTACGCATGAATTTCATCATAAGGGGCAAATTGTAGCAATGCTACGGTTGCTTGGTTATATTCCTAAAAATACAGACATTTTGGGACTACCTGAAAAGGAATTTGCTATACATAAATAATAGATAATGAGTTATTAACCTAACGGGGTGACGGCGTTTCGGTTACGTCTAAGCCGCTGTATAAGCGAAAGGAACTGCTGGCCGGCCTGAATACCGATCATCCTAACGTTAAGGTAGTCGATAGTGTGCGCAGCCGTGCTGCGGATTACTTGAATTAGTCCGCGAGAACAAGATCGAGGGGACGTTATGGAGCGCGTTGATTCGACTTATGCGGAGAACAGGCGGTCAGATCGCTGGCTGAAGGTCGTGAATTACGAATATATCGACGTTTTCACAACTGGAATTTTCGTACTTGGACGGACAATATCCGGTATTATGAGTTTATGCCGAACGATGCCCAGCGGAGGTTGAGCGGATATACGTTAAGAAAGCGGGGAAATCCGTCTATATTGAGCCGATTGGTTGCCGGGTGATACCGATTCAAAACAAAGAAAGGTTGCTGCGGATTCCTTTGTTTCATGAATGGCGTTGAATTGGACGGTCATAATCAGAGGTTGAGACGGATGGATTACGAAACAAAGGGCTATGATATTATGATGATAAGGAGTATCCGGACGTTCGCCATGAACGCTGCGGAACTGCGATTACACGTAAACACCACGAAATACGAACGATGAAGATACGGGATAGGCGACGAACAGACGAACGAAGACGTAAATGAGACAGATGACGGTGTGATCTCATTTTTACACACTTCGATTAACGAATTGAATCGCGCTTCATATTGACGATCTAACATCCGGTCCAGCACGCCTTATAATATCCGGTTAAATTTCAAATAAAAAAAAGACGCGTAACAGCACGCGTCTCGGTCACAACCGCAAACAATCTCCTCGCCCAGTCCACCACTGCAAAATGCCGTTTTTTTACGGGTCACACTATCTGATATATTGCGTGATCTCACTTCGTTTCACACTCCGCTCCAAAACGGAAACATCAACGATTATCCACCGTCTCCGGATACAAATCATGATTCATCAAGCGGTATTCCGCCATTTTCTCGTATTTCGTCCCCGGGCGGCCGTAGTTGGTGTACGGGTCGATCGAGATGCCGCCCCTTGGCGTGAATTTGCCCCAGACTTCGATGTAGCGGGGGTCCATCAATTCGATCAAATCGTTCATGATGATGTTCATGCAGTCTTCGTGAAAGTCTCCATGGTTGCGGAAGCTGAAGAGATACAGCTTTAAAGACTTGCTTTCTACCATTTTTTTATCAGGGATATAGCTGATATAGATCGTCGCGAAATCGGGCTGGCCCGTTTTCGGGCACAGGGATGTGAATTCAGGGCAGTTGAATTTTACGAAGTAGTCCCTGTTTTCGTGCTTATTCGGAAAAGCCTCCAGCACATCCGGAGAATAGTCAAACAAATACTCCGTTCCCTGGTTACCGAGAAGGGTTACGCCTTCTAACTCTGAATCTTTTCTCATCTTATTCTTCCTTTCTATATTAAACTCCCCGTTTGTTTCCCCAGATCAGGGTGTGAAGCTGCGGCAGCACGCGGACGCGGTTTAATTCCGGGTCGCGCGTTACGGCATCGACCAGCTCTTCGTATTTTCGAAGCAGCTTTTCGACGAGCCGCTCCTGTTCTTCTGTATGCACATCTTCGTTTCCGACCTGGAGGTAAAACGGAATTTCTGGATAGCGTTGGTGAACGCTTTTCGCAAATTGAAGGTCTGCCTCTGTGAAAATAACGACCTTCAGGCTTGCTGCAGCCTGCCTGCCGTGTCCTTTTAGCTTGCCGATGATATGGTCAAGCTTTTGAAAATCGGTTTTCATGTTCGAACTTGGCGGCTTTGGCGAGATTGTCAGATCATCGATTTTGGTAAACCAGTCCTGATAGAACGTACCCTGCGTTTCAAGAGCGGTCCGAATATCGTTTTCCTTCAAAAGTGAAATCAGTTCGCCGAGCTGTTTTAACAGCGCCGGGTTGCCTCCTGAAATGGTGACATGCGAAAATGAGTCTCCGCCGATTTCTTTCAGCGACCCGTATATTTCTTCAGCAGCCATCCATTTGATGTCTTTTTTGGCCGATCCGTCCCATGTGAAAGCCGAATCGCACCAGCTGCACGAATAATCGCAGCCGGCGGTTCTGACAAACATCGTTTTCTGGCCGATGACCATTCCTTCTCCCTGAATGGTCGGGCCGAAAATTTCGAGCACCGGAATCGGTTTAGCCATGGTGATCACCTTGTTTTGGGCGGTAGACGACATAGCTTGTCGGCGTTTCCCTGACAAATACTTGAACGCAGTGCGGACGGTTTTCGAGTCCTTCTAAATAGGCCTCGACTTTGTCGTAAATGGCTTTCGCTACAGCCTCGGTCGATGGTATCTGCTCGCGGCTTTCCCCGGAAAATTCCTTGTGATCATTTAAAAGCGTGTGATCGTATTTCCCGTGAATCAATTTTTTAATGGTGCTGAAATTCGCGAGAAAGCCTGACTCATTCAAATGATCTCCGGCAATCGTAATATTGATGGTATACGTATGGCCATGAACCCTGCTGCAAGCGCCCGCGTCTTCCCGCGGAATGAAGTGGGCCGCCGACACCTGCATATCTTTATTCAGTTCGAATGCGTACGGGTGACTTGTTTGCGGGTAGATTTGTGTAAGCAAATTAAGCTCTCTCCCTTTTCATTTTCATATATTCCTGATAGCCGTTTGCGCGCAGTTTGCAGGCCGGGCATTCGCCGCAGCCGTCGGCGATGATGCCGTTGTAGCAGGTCAGCGTCTCGTTTTTGACGAAATCGAGCGCACCCAGTTCATCGGCCAGCTTCCACGTTTCCGCCTTGTTCAGCCACATGAGCGGCGTGTGAATCACAAACGGCCGCTCCATTGCAAGGTTGACGGTAACATTGCACGATTTGACGAATTCATCCCTGCAATCCGGATAGCCGCTGAAATCCGTCTCACAAACGCCTGTTACGATATGGCGCGCGCCGATTTGGTAGGCAAGAATGGAAGCAAATGATAAAAATATAAGGTTTCGTCCGGGAACAAACGTGGACGGAAGCTCGCCTTCTTTCGCCTCGATCTCGATGTCATCCCTTGTCAAGGCATTTGGCGCAAGCTGATTTAAAAGCGCCATGTCAAGCAGATGGTTCTTGACGCCAAGCTTGTCGGCGATGTTTTTCGCGACTTCGATTTCCTGTTGGTGCCGCTGATTATAATGAAAGGTGACCGTTTCCACCTCTTTGAATTGTTGTAGGGCCCATAAAAGGCATGTCGTGCTGTCTTGACCGCCGCTGAAGACGACGATCGCTTTTTCCTGTTTCATAATTCCTCCTTCTCCGCTTTCGCTCATGCTTCTTAAAAAAGCATCGGCAGAACGAAAAAACACCTTCCTTGAAAAGGAAAGGTGTTCTAGCAAACAAACAATAAAAAACGCCATACCCCAAGGATACAGCTTTCCTTAGTTTTTTATAGAGGGTTTTGCTAGAACCTCTCCCGCAGATTTCCCGAGCGGATTTTGTTCAATTTTCTTTCGCCATCTTATCACAAATCCGGATTTTCGCCAAGGGGAAACTCTTAACGGTTCGGCAGCCTTTTGAACATCAGAAAGAAGATGAACACAAGGCTTAACTGGCCGAACAATGGATAGATCGTCGAAATCAATTTTCCGTAGCCGATCTGTCCTGTCAAGTAAACCGTAAGCAGAATGAGGATGAAGATATAAAGGCTTTTCATATGAATGTATTCGTTTATCTGCTTTTCAAGCCCGTACAAATTGCCGATGACCGATGTGAAGACTTCCCCGAAAATGATAAACAGGTAGATGATATGCACGGAGTGCTGAACGATATAGACGACCTGCGCCATCGGGATTTCGTATAAAATGACATTCGGCAATGTGGACAGAGACAAAAAGCTCGCGATTAATACAAGGGTCAGCAGGGTCCCTCCGATTAACGCCCCCTTTTTAATCAGCCGTTCCGATTTCAATTCTGAAGCGATCGGCACAAGCACGGCCTGTGCGAGCGATAAATTAAAAGCGCCGTATGAAACAGCTGCCACAATCCAGTCCGGTTTTGCCGAAAAGCCGGGCAATTTGTGTACGGCAGGGCCGCTGAAGATAAACGAATCAAATAGCACAATCACTGAAAAAAACAGCAATAACGGAACGACGATGACATTGACGCTGAAAATCCCCTTCACGCCGCTCATCATCACGAACAGGCTCAAAGCAATCGTCACGAGCATGCCGGCCTGATTGGAGAGCCCGAGCTGCTCTTCGAAAATCGCTCCGGCTCCTGACAGCATGACAGAAGTCACGCCTAGCAGCACCATGAGCATGAAGATATTGACGAATTTCCCGAGCGTCTGCCCAAACAGGAATTTGTTCAACTCCTGATACGATTTGGCATTGATCCTGACCGAAATCAGCATGATTTTCGCACCGAGAAATGTAAACATCAGCCCGCTGATCAAGATGCCGGCCAAACCCGTCCAGCCGAACCTTAAAAAAAATTCAACGATTTCCCTTCCCGTCGCAAATCCAGCTCCTACAACCGTTCCTACATAGACAAATGCCAGCTGAAAAGCGGATCCTCGTGATTGACTCATATTTCTCCCCCGTAAATTGAAACATGGTTTCCGCAAATTCCCTTTCTCCATCATATGAGACATGTTCCTTAAAAAGAAGGACAAACTTGAAAAACAGGAACGAAAAGGAAAAGAATATTTTGAGCATGGATCTTGAAAGTCAAAGAAGGTCAATGTATACTAATAGTCAGAAATGGTCAAACAAAAGGCCGTTTTTTAAAATCGAATTGGTCAAAAAAGGTCAAATTCTAAAAAGGGGGTTTTGGCAAATGCGTTGTCAACATTGTCAAAAAAATGAGGCGACGATTCGCCTAAACATGCAAATCAATTACACAAAGAAACAAATGGACTTATGTGAAAACTGCTATAAAGAGCTGACTCAGCCTTCAATGTATTCCGGAAACCACTTCTTTGGAGGGGGTTCTTTCTTCAGCCAGCCTTCTCAAGCGCAGCAGCAAACCGCTGCCAAAAAAGGCTTGCTCGATGAACTCGCCGTCAATTTGACAAATGCCGCAAAAACAGGATTGGTCGATCCTGTCATCGGCCGCGACGATGAAGTGGCGCGCGTGATCGAAATTTTAAACCGCAGAAATAAAAACAATCCGGTCCTAATCGGAGAGCCGGGTGTCGGTAAAACGGCGATCGCCGAAGGTCTTGCGCTGAAAATTTCGGAAGGCGATGTTCCAAATAAACTCAAAAACAAAGAGGTTTACCTGCTCGATGTGGCCTCCCTCGTTGCCAATACAGGGATCAGGGGCCAATTCGAAGAGCGGATGAAACAGCTGATGAAAGAGCTGAAAGAACGCAAAAACGCGATTCTCTTTATCGATGAAATTCACCTCCTTGTCGGCGCCGGCTCTGCTGAGGGCTCCATGGACGCAGGCAACATCTTAAAACCTGCGCTCGCCAGAGGAGAGCTGCAAGTCATCGGGGCAACGACATTGAAAGAGTATCGCCAAATCGAAAAAGACGCAGCGCTGGAACGCCGCTTCCAGCCGATCATGGTGCATGAGCCTACAATCGAACAGGCCACGGCCATTTTGAACGGCCTGAAGGAAAAATACGAAGCATATCACGGGGTTTCTTATACGGATGAAGCCGTCAAAGCTTGCGTCGTCCTGTCAAGCCGCTACATCCAGGACCGCCATCTTCCAGACAAAGCGATCGACCTATTGGATGAAGCCGGTTCAAAAGCGAACCTCGAGAGCGATACCGTAAGCGAAGAAGCAGCCTCAAAACGGCTGAAAGAAATCGAAGCGGAAAAAGCAAAAGCGCTGCAGGAAGAGAATTACGAGCTCGCTGCAAAACTTCGCGATGAAGAAGAAGCGCTGCACAATGCGCTCGACAATCAAACAGAGGAAAAACGGGCAACGGTCGGGGCTGAAGACATTCAAGCGATCATCGAACAAAAAACGGGCATTCCCGTCGGCAAGCTCCAGCAAGATGATCAGAAAAAAATGAAGGAGCTTGAATCGAACCTCGCAAGCCGCGTCATCGGACAGCAAGAGGCCGTGAAAAAGGTTGCAAAAGCCGTCAGAAGAAGCCGCGCCGGACTGAAATCAAAAAACAGACCTGTCGGTTCATTCCTGTTTGTCGGCCCGACAGGCGTCGGTAAAACCGAGCTTTCCAAACGGCTTGCGGAAGAACTGTTCGGCACGAAGGATTCGATTATCCGCCTCGACATGAGCGAATATATGGAAAAACACGCCGTGTCAAAACTGATCGGGTCGCCTCCGGGATATGTCGGACACGATGAAGCAGGGCAATTGACGGAAAAAGTCCGCAGAAACCCGTACAGCATCGTCCTGCTCGATGAAATCGAAAAAGCCCATCCGGATGTTCAGCACATGTTCCTTCAGATCATGGAGGACGGCCGTCTGACCGACAGCCAGGGACGGACGGTAAGCTTTAAAGACACCGTCATCATTATGACAAGCAATGCCGGAGCATCCGAAAAGCGGACAACCGTCGGCTTTAACAGAGAAGAACGGCTGTTGGGCGAACAATCATTGATCGACTCTTTAAGCAGCTACTTCAAGCCTGAATTCTTAAACAGGTTTGACAGCATCGTCGAGTTCCAGCCTCTTGAAAAAGAAGATCTGGTGAAAATCGTCGACCTGCTTCTGAAAGAACTCGAAGAAACCTTAAAAGACCAGCATCTGTCATTAAAGGTGTCTGACGAAGCGAAAGAAAAAATAGCCGATATCGGATACCATCCTGCATTTGGCGCGCGTCCTTTAAGACGAACGATTCAAGAGGTCATCGAGGATCAAATGACAGACCTGCTTCTTGAAGAAGACAGCATCTCAGGCTTCGATGTAACAGTTGAAAACGGCGATATCGCGGTAAAACCGGTCGCATAGTTCCGTCTGCCGGCTTCCTTTACGGAAGCCGGCATTTTTCATCTCCCAATGAAAAAAATTCCATTCAGTCGTCCGAAAGTCCCTATTCGCCTTGATTTTATAACAATTTGTGAAACCCGCTAAAGTTCCTATCTTATGGCACCGATATTAACGATAGAAAAGTTAGTTAAAGGAATTGGTGAAAAAAATGGACAAAACATCGTTAATTGGAATCATTTTAGCTATCATCGGAGTAGGTGTCGGCATGGTGATGAAAGGCGTCAGCCCTTCGGTTCTCGTCAACCCGGCGGCATGGCTGATCATCCTTGTCGGGACCATCGCAGCAGTTACCATCGCCTTTCCAACAAGCGAATTAAAAAAGGTTCCGAAGCTCTTCGGCATCTTATTTAAAGAACGGAAGATGATCGAAATCAACGAGCTTATCCCAATGTTTACAGAATGGGCGCAAATCGCGAGACGTGAAGGCCTTCTCGCTTTGGAAGCGAACCTGAACGAAATCGATGACGAATTTTTGAAAAACGGAATGAGCATGGCCGTAGACGGGCAGAGTGCGGACTTCATCCGCGACGTCCTGACCGAAGAAGTCGAAGCAATGGAAGAAAGGCATCAGGTCGGTGCCGGCATCTTTACACAAGCGGGAACATACGCCCCGACGCTCGGCGTTTTGGGAGCGGTCGTCGGCCTGATCGCAGCGCTGGCGGATATGAGCAACACCGAAGCGCTCGGACACGCGATCAGCGCGGCATTCGTCGCCACCCTGCTCGGGATCTTTACGGGATATGTGCTGTGGCACCCTTTTGCAAATAAATTAAAACGGAAATCGAAGCAGGAAATTAAAGTTCGCGAAGTTATGATCGAAGGCATCCTTTCCATCTTGGAAGGCCAGGCACCGAAAGTCATTGAGCAAAAGCTTCTGATGTATGTTTCCCCTAGCGAACGTTCCGGCCTCATGACGCAAGAAGGGGAAAAAGGGGACAGCTCTAATGGCTAAAAAAAAGAAAAAGCATAAAGACCATGAAGAACATGTAGACGAATCCTGGCTCATCCCTTACGCCGATCTGCTTACACTCCTTCTGGCCCTCTTTATCGTGCTGTTTGCGATGAGCTCGATAGACGCCAAAAAGTTCGATATGCTGTCTAAATCATTCAATGCCGTGCTGACAGGCGGCACAGGCGTGATGGATTATTCCAGCTTCGTCGAGCCGAAATCGCCTACGCAAGAGGACGGAAAAAAGCCAGATGAACAAAAAGTCGCTAAACAATCTGATTCAAAGCAAAAAGACCAGGAAGCGCTGAAGAAAATTCAGGAGCAGGTCAACCAGTTCATTAAGGATAAGAAGCTTGAAAAGCAGGTCAATACGAAGCTCACAGACGAAGGACTGCTTCTTTCGATTGAAGACAATATCTTTTTCGATTCGGGAAAAGCGGAGGTTCGCCAGCAAGACGTCCCGCTCGCAAAGGAAATTTCTGATCTGCTCGTTTTAAATCCGCCGCGGAATATCGTGATCAGCGGACATACCGATAATGTGCCGATCAAAAACTCGCAATTTAAATCAAACTGGCATTTAAGCGTCATGAGGGCCGTTAATTTCATGAGCCTCTTGATCGAAAATCCAAAGCTTGACGCCAAAACATTCAGCGCGAAAGGCTACGGTGAATATAAGCCGATCGCTTCCAACCGTACGGAGGAAGGAAGAAGAAAAAACAGGCGGGTTGAAATCCTCATCCTGCCGATGGGCAAAGAAAATCTGAATGAAAAAGAATAGGAAGCTGCATTTAGCGGCTTCCTTTTTCTTTTTCATTATTAAAATGTTTCGCATTCAAGCCTACCCTTTTCAGCATCTCGATGCAGGCCTCTTTCTCCTCGCTGCTCAGCACGCTGATCATTTCATGAATCTCCTGCGCGTGACCCGGGAAAATCTGCTCCAGGAGCCTGACTCCCTTGTCCGTAATTTGAGCATAGGTCACCCGGCGATCGGTTGTACAGGCCCTTCTCATGATCAGCTCTTTCTGTTCCAGCTTATCAACGACATATGTAATGCTTCCGCTCGCCAGAAGAATCTTGTCTCCTATTTGCTGAAGGGGCTGGTCCCCTTTGTGATAGAGAAGCTCCAAAACGGCAAATTCGGTCGGGTTCAGACCATGTTTATGAATATGTTTATTCATGTGATCGTTGATTGATCTGTACGCTCGTGATAGTACGATAAATAATTTTAATGACTGTTCCTGTTCTCGGTTATTCATATCTCTCATCTCCAAAGAAACAACTACAGGAAAACATTAATAAACTATGAGGAAAATGTCAACTGTTAACATTCACCCCTTCAAAAGATAATAGGCCATAAGAACCATTTCCTTATTTACTGGAATTCCCCGGTATTGTGTCCTATTTTCAAGGTATTGGTTATCTTTTCTATAAATCGGCTCCTACTAGTGATATAATACCTCTATTCCTGTATTGATTGGGAGAGAGTGAAAAAATGAGCAATTTGAAAAATATATGGAAGAACATGAGGCTTTATTTGATCCTGGTGATGATCCCGGCTTTCATTATAAGCTTTTTTGTATACGAACAAGAACGCGAAAATATTACCGAGAAGCACCGGCAGACGGCGACTCTCATGCTGAATATCCACCGCAACCAGATCAATTATCTGATCGGCGAAACAGAGGCCAGGATGAGCTCCATGGCAACGGCCCTTAACCACCCTATCGATCAGAAACAAATGAAGCGGATTTTGACGGACACGTACAAAAAAGAGCCGCGCTTTTCGGCTTTGTATCTGCTCAGTAAAGACGGCGATGTCATGGTCAGCACGCTGCCTGTCAAAGAAAAAAAGCATCTCCCCTACAAAAGCATTCTGCGAAAAGCGGAAAGCTCAAAAAAATCGGTCATCACAGATGACGTCGGCAGCACGTCGCATAACCGCGAGCTGAGCATTTTCACCCCCGTCTTTGATCCCGAAGGCCATGTGACAAACTTTTTGCTGGCGTCGATCCGCATCGATTATTTAAAAAATATCATGAACGTGCTGAGCCCTGAGCTTTACATCAAAATTCTCAATCAGAAGGACCAGATTGTCCTTACGGCCGGACATGCGCCGCCTGAGAATGAAACCGGTCAGACCGTCGATGCCTTTTTGGATCAGATCGACTGGAAGCTTGAAGTATATCCGGAGCCGGTTCAGCTTGACGAACTGACCCGCAGCCTTCTGCTTTCCTTCTTAAGCATCTTTATTCTGCTTAACATATTGTTCCTTTTGATTCAGTATATGCTGTTGAAGAGGAGGACCAAGCAGGAGCGCGCCCAAAATGAAGCGCAAAAACTTGAGCTGATCGGCACCCTCGCGGCAAGCACGGCTCATGAAATCAGAAACCCGCTGACCGGAATCAGCGGATTTATCCAGCTTCTTCAAAAAAAGTACAAATCTGAAGAAGACCAAATGTATTTTTCTGTCATCGAGCAGGAAATCAAGCGGATCAACCAGATTGTCAGCGAGTTCCTCGTGCTTGGAAAACCGACGGCTGAACAATGGAAGCTGAACTCAATGAACGAAATGATCGATGAAATTATGCCGATTATTCATTCGGAAGCGAATTTATACAATGTCGAAGTCTCATTCCATGATCCTGCGGAAAATCCGGCATACGTGTATTGCAAAAAGGACCACATTAAACAGGTCGTGTTAAACGTCGCAAAAAACTCGCTGGAATCGATGAAAAACGGCGGAAAATTGCTGATTAAAATTGAACATGATGAACAAACAGCGGAAATTATCGTGAAGGATAACGGGGAAGGAATTCCAAAAGAAATGATGGAAAAGATCTTTCAGCCTTTTGTCACTTCAAAAGAAAAAGGAACCGGTCTCGGCCTGGTCGTGTGCAAACGAATCATCTCCATGTACGGGGGCGCCATTCATATTGACAGCGAACGGCATAAAGGAACAACCGTAACCATCACGCTGCCGATTTCAAACGAGCAGAACGGCTGAAACGTTCAGGCTTTTCCCGTCCCTCTTTAGAAGAGCTGTCCTTTTCTTCCCGCGGCAGCTCTTTTTTCATTTCTGGCCGTCAAGCCGTATACTTTTCCAGAACGAGCGTATCTAAAAAAACGGGCAATGGCTTGTCTGATGTATGAGTTTCATTCATTGTCATCTTTTGATATTGATAGATTAACTGATCCAGCTCCTGGCTGCGCTTAATCGTTTCATCCCCTGTATATCCATAGATTTCGGCAGCTTCCACCATCATCTGCCGCTTTTCATTGATGGAATCAAGCAGTTCCTCTTTCTGTGAATAGCTTTGCATACGCTTCACCCCTTACCGCCTTAAAGTTTCGAAAATCTTTCAAATTTGCGTACTTGAGCATTATTACAGATTATACTTATTTTGTAAACCTATTTTTTTAAAAAAGTTTCGAAATCGAGTATAATAGATTTGTTGGATTAAGGATGTTATACCCAATAGTGAAAATAGATAAACGCCGAAAAGGATTTTATTCATATACAGGAGGTCTTTTTTATGCTGTTTAGAAAGCTAAAGGCGCTGTTTGCCGCTAGGGAAGCTTTATCAGGCATTCCGTTGTTTTTCAGGGCATTCAGGGCTTGGAGAAAAGGCGATTATCCCCTTTTCCCGAAAAAAACGATTTGGCTTGCCGCAATCGCCCTCGTTTATGTGCTGTCTCCCGTTGACCTGATTCCGGATGTTCTCGCGGGTGCGGGATGGATTGATGATGCGGCTGTTCTCGCCTTTTTATTCAGACTCATTGCAAAAGAGCTGGAAGATTTTGAAGCGGGGGTGGGCGCAAATGGAAGGTAAAACGATTCTGGGCCTTAACCACCTGCTGTTTTCCGTTTCTGACCTTTCGGCTTCCATCAGCTTTTACGAGAAGGTGTTTGATGCCAAATGGCTTGTAAAAGCGGAGAAAACCGCTTATTTTGATGTAAACGGCATCTGGCTCGCGCTGAACGAGGAAAAGGATATTAAGCGGACGGAGATACACGATTCGTACACGCATATCGCCTTTTCGGTCAAACAGGAGGATTTATCCCATTGGGAAAAGAAATTGAATGACTTGGGCGTCAATGTGTTAAAAGGAAGGAAACGCCATGAAGGCGATAAAGATTCGATTTATTTTTCCGACCCTGACGGCCATAAATTCGAGCTCCACACCGGAACCGTGCTCGACAGGCTTGCATACTATCAAAAAGAAAAGCCTCACCTTTCCTTTCACGAAGCCAACATTCAGAAAGTGTACGAAAAAAACAAGTAAACAAGCGCCCCGGTTTGCCGGGACGCTTGTTTTATGACTGCTTCAGCCGCTCTTTTTCATAGATCGGCACCCATCCTTCAGTGGTGACGAAAATTCTGACGGCGACGACTTTCCTGTCTTCTTGAAGCGTAAAATAGTGGCGCGTATTTTCCGGTACGGAAATCAAATCGCCCGGATTTAACAGAACGTCGAAAAACGTGCCGTCCTTGCCTTCGATCGCAAAGATTCCATGGCCGCTGACGATGAATCTCACCTCATCATCTGTATGGTGATGCTCCTGCTTAAAGTTTTTGAGCAGCTCATCAAGCTTCGGATTTTGATCGGAGAGCGAGATGACATCCCGGGCTTTGTAGCCGCGGCGCTCTGATATATCTGAAATCTCGGCTGCGAACGCGTCTAAAATCTGCTGCTTTTCTTCATCGCTCAAATCGTATTTTTCTCTTAAACCTACAGGAAGCTTTGTGATATCCCATTGTTCGTAAATAACTTCCTGCTGCTGCAGAAATTGTTCTACTTCTTTTTGATTTTCGATTGTTGTGTTTTGTTCATCATGGATACGGATCGTTGCCATGCTTTTCCTCCCCCTTTGGCGCACTATGCATATTGCGCCTGAAATGTTTTTAATTTTAAGTGCCAGCTGAATAAAAATTCATACGCTTCAAGCATTCGTTTTGCTTCAAACGCCGTTTTTCCCCAGACGGTAATGCCGTGGCTGCGGATCAGGACGGCGCCCGCGTCTTTTGAAAGATGCGCGGCAAAGTCAGCCGCCAGATCAGGGATATGGGCGGTGTTTTCGATAATCGGGACGGTGACCTCCGCGTTTTCCTCCCAGTATCCGAGAGCTTTAATGATTTCCTGCCCTTTAAAGCGTACCTCTTTTTGTTCACGATAAAGCTCCGAAATCACGTTGTTGTCGATCGTATGGACGTGAAGACAGCAGCCTGCATTCGTTTTGTTGTAGACGTGCACATGCAGGAGCGCTTCTGCCGACGGTTTAAGCGCATGGCCGCTTTCTGCCGGCTTTCCTACTTCGTTCGCCAGCAGAAAATCCTCATCGGTTTCCTTTCGTTTATCCTTTCCGCTCGCGGTAATCAGAAAGCGGAGCGGTTCGTCCGACACCTTGATGGAAAGGTTGCCGCTCGTTGCCGGGAACCAGTCTCTTGCGGCAAGCTCCCGTTTTACTTCGGCAAGCTCCTGCCAGCGTTTTTGCACTTGATCCATTCCTCCACCTCCCCTGCGCCAAGAAGCGCTTGCTTCACATCAAAGAAATCTGTAAATGCGGCATGATTCAATTGCAGCTCTCCGCATTCCTTGAGCAGATAATCCCTCGCGATGCACAAATCTGAGCGTTTTGCAGCTTCAACATCTGTAACCGAATCCCCGATCATCACGATAAAATCGTCTTCTCCTTTAAGCCTGCGGATGATCGAAGGCTTGCAGCAGCCGCATTCGTTATCGCATTCAGCGTCACACGGATGCGGCCATTTCACCGATATATAGCGGCCGTCGAAATCAGCTTGATTGCAGTAGATCCGCTCCTTTTCCACGATGCCTTCAAGCAGCGGATAGACGAAAAAATCCATGCCTCCGCTGACAACGTAAAAAGGGAGGTCGTGTTCGGCCAAAAATGATACAAATTCTTCAAAGCCCGGGCGGATCTCCGCCTGCTCGAGGATATATGCCGCAATCTCTTCCTTCAGCGCGCTGGGCAAAAGCTGAAACATGCTCCCGACGCCGTCTTTGATCGACATCTCCTTTGAAAGAACACCGTCTTTTAAGGCATGCCATTCTTCAGGAGCAAACCTTTTCATAATGCTGATGATGTTGTCATTATTCGTTATCGTTCCGTCAAAGTCGCAAATGATCAGAGGCCGCCTCATGCAGTTACCTCGACTTTCCCCCATTTTTCAAGGGCGAGCCTTAAATCCGGAGAACGCTTTGCCTTTTCTTCGATAGGCTCGGCTTCAAGAACGGCTTCAACGGCCGCTCTAAACGCCCTTCCCCCGCCGCTTGCTCCGTTCGGGTGGCCGTGAATGCCGCCTCCCGCGTTTATGATGTGGTCAATGCCGAAATCCTTCATCAAAAGCGGCACCATCCCCGGGTGTATGCCGGCAGACGGGACGGCAAAGGAAGGCTTAAAGACGTCCTCTTTCGTACACTCCTCATGAATAGCGAGGGCTTCGCGCTTTGGAAGCGCAACGCTTCCGTACGGTGAAGGAAACAGGCTGAAATCCGCCCCCGCATAGCGGTTCAGCTTGCCGAGCAGAAGCGAATGGGAAAAACCGTAATACGGCGATGATGTAAACGCTCCGCTTACCGCCGGATGAGCCATGATCGGCAGCGGAATGTCATCATCCTCCGCGAGGCTTTGCAGCACGTCAAGCCCGTAGGCAAACACGTTAAACAGCAAGACATCAGCGCCAAGCTCGGCGGCTTTTCTCGCTTTTGCTTTCAGGTCCATCGTCCTCCCCGTCAAATTGACGGCATAGAGCGTTTTACGGCCTGTTTCTTCATAGGTTTCCTGAAGCACTTTTTTTCCTTCTGCAATCCGTTTTTCAAAGGGTGCATTACCGGTTTCAAAGAAAATTTCATCATCCTTGATTATGTCGACTCCGCCGAGCGCCTGCTGTCTCAGCTGCTCTTTTATGTCTTCCATGCTGCGGCCGATCACGCCCTTAAAAATACTCATCAGAAGCGGCCTTTCAAATTCGCCGATCTTCTTGCGGATCCCGTAGACCCCGAACTTCGGGCCCGGCAGCGTTCGTTTAAAACTCTCCGAAAATTCGAGATCCGCCAATTTGACTTTTCCGTCAAGGGACAGCTTCCCAAAAACGGTCGTGAGGACGGCCGGGATATCGTGCGTAACATTGATTTCCGGATAGGCGATGGTGACCCTGGCCTGATGCTCTCCCTGTTCTCCTTCCGCTTCCTCGACCCCGACGACCCGTCCTTTATGCCTTTGTAATTGCTCTTTTTCTAATCGCGGCAAATCCGTCCATGATCCCACGGTCAGGCCGATTGCGATTTGTTCGGCTTTTTTTTCCGGATCGCTTCCGGGATCTGTCAGGACATACGTTGCCAAAAGTTCGCTCATTCTTTAGCTCCTTCCTGCTTTTCGTGCATATAAAAAACCTCTTTAATGCGGCTGCTTTTCGCTTTAAAGAGGTTTCGTTTTCTGCGTTTCGAATCCTTATCTCTCAGCGGCAGCTGCAAGAATTAGCACCGTGCTTTTAAAAAGTCGGTTGCCGGGCTTCATCGGGCTCGTCCCTCCACCTGCTCTTGATAAGAATATTGATTTTTATAAATTATTTTGAATTATCCCATCGTTTCTTGCACTTGTCAATGAGAGACTCCCGATTTTTTGAAAATATTCAGCTCCGCGATCCGGCGTGCGGCTTCCCGCAGGCGTTCTTCGCTTGTCAGAAGGCCGACTCTTACATATCCTTCGCCATGTGTTCCGAAGCCGATGCCAGGCGCTGTGACAACATTGGCTTTTTCAAGAAGCAAATCGGAAAACTCCTCAGACGTAAAGCCTTTCGGAACGGGCATCCATGCAAAAAAAGATCCTTCGGGCGCCACCGCCTCCCAGCCGATGCCGCGAACGGCTTCTATCCAGACGTTCCGCCTTTTTTCGTATCGTTCGTTTAGTTCCCTCACACAGCTCTGATCCGAAAGAAGCGCTGTGGCCGCGGCATCCTGAACCGCTTTAAAGAGGCTTACGTACATGTGATCCTGATAGAGGTTCAGCGCTTCGATCACAGAGGCGTTCCCGGCGGCAAATCCGACTCTCCATCCAGCCATATTGTACGTTTTGGAAAGCGTATAAATTTCGATCCCGGCGTCTTTTGCCCCGTCGGTTTGAAGGAAGCTGACCGGCCTTTTTCCGTCATAGCCGATCGCCCCGTAGGCGAAATCGTGGACAACGCAAATTCCGTGCGCTTTGGCGAGCTTGACCGTTTCTGCAAAAAACGCCGGCGTCGCCTGGGCTCCTGTCGGATTGTTCGGGTAGTTCAAATACATCAGCTTCGCTTTTTCCTTCACGATTGCCGGAATTCGGCCGTAATCAGGCAAAAAACGGTTTTCTTCCAAAAGCGGCATCGTTTCCATCTTCGCTTTCGCGAGCTCAACGCCTGACCAATAATCCGGATATCCCGGATCGGGAACAAGCACCGTGTCCCCCGGATTCAGCAGGCATTGCGGCAGCTCGACAAGCCCGGCTTTTCCCCCGAACAATACAGCGATTTCTTTTTCAGGATCGAGGGTAACGCCGTATTCCTTTTTGTAAAATTCGGCTGCCGCCTCTTTTAGTGAACGGCTGCCACGAAACGACGAATATTTGTGATTTTCGGGATTTCGGACCGCTTTCGTCATGGCATCTACAATGTGAGCCGGTGTCGGCTGATCCGGATTTCCCTGGCCGAGATTGATTACATCGCACCCGGCCGCAATTTTTTCATTCACCTTTTTAACCAAAGAAGCAAAAAACTGCTCCGGAAGCTGCTTCAATACATCAGAAAACTCAAATTTCATTTTTTTCACCCGCTTTGAAAAATTCTTGAAATGATAGTCCATCATCATATATTGTTAAAAGTAAAATGTAAAGTAAAAAATGAGGTGGCTCAAATTGAAATGGACGATCTCCTGCCTGCAATTCAATATATCGTACGGAAATCCTTCCGAAAATTTCAAAAAAGCGAGCCGGCTGATCGAAGCTGAAAGCCGGCGCTCGGACATCGTAATCCTTCCCGAGCTTTGGACGACGGGATATGATTTAAAACGTCTCGACGAAATCGGAGACGATGAGGGAGTGCAGACGAAAAAGTGGCTTCAGCAAACGGCAAAAGCGAACGATGTCCACATCGTGTGCGGCTCTGTCGCCGTTAAGAAAAAAAGCGGCGTGTACAATACGATGTACATCGCGGACAAACACGGACAACTCGTCAAAGAATACAGCAAAGCACACCTTTTTCAGCTCATGGATGAACATCTTTATTTATCTTCCGGATCAGCTGACGGCAGTTTTGAGCTTGAAGGCGTAAAAGCAGCGGGATTCATCTGCTATGACATCCGCTTTCCGGAATGGATCAGGAAGCACACCTCAAAAGGAGCCGGCATCATCTTTGTCTCAGCTGAATGGCCGCTGGCCCGCCTCGATCATTGGCGTGCTCTTTTGACGGCGAGAGCGATCGAAAACCAGTGCTTTGTCGCAGCCTGCAATCGCTCCGGAAAAGACCCGGCAAACGAATTTGCGGGCCACAGCATGATCATCGACCCGCTCGGACACGTACTCTCAGAAGCCGGACGTGAAGACACGGTGATCAGAGCGGAAATTGATCTTGATGACATTGCAAAAACGAGGGGGCACATTCCGGTTTTCGAAGACATCCGCAAAGATTTATATTAAAAAGTATTGACAAAGAAACCGCGATGCTGGTAACATTTTCAGCAACTGACCGACTGAAATTTTAAAATTTTATATCGATTTCTCTTATCGAGAGTTGGGTGAAGGACTGGCCTAATGACCCCAACAGCAACCGACCGTAATACCATTGTGAAATGGGGCGCAAGTTTTGCGCCGCTAGGGCACGGTGCTAATTCCATCAGATTTGCATTCTGAGAGATAAGAGAGGCAGACACGACGATAAAGCCTCTTTCTCTCACTGAGAAAGAGGCTTTTTATTTTTTGGAGGGAACGAATATGACCGTAACGAAAACCGCTGTATACGAAACATTGACAGAAAGCTCCGCTGCTGCTCTTGCCGTCCGCCTCGGACTGTTTTCAAGCAAAAGCACCTTGACGTGCCGGGAAATCGGGGACGGAAACCTGAATCTTGTATTCCATGTGTACGATAAAGAGCAGAACAAAGGGCTGATCATCAAACAGGCCGTGCCATATGCAAAGGTCGTCGGCGAAAGCTGGCCGCTGTCGCTCGACAGGGCAAGGATTGAAAGCAGCGCGCTGATCAGGCAGGCTGAACACGCCCCGCATCTTGTGCCGCAGGTTTATTATTCGGACACGGAGCTTGCCGTAACCGTGCTTGAAGACCTTTCAAGCCTGAAAATTGCAAGAAAAGGTCTGATCGAAGGCAAAAACTACCCGAATCTGTCGCGGGATATCGGAGAATTTCTCGGAAAAACCTTGTTTTATTCCTCCGATTATGCGCTCGATCCAGAAGTCAAAAAACGGCTTGCCAAGCAATTTGAAAATCCGGATTTATGCGATATCACGGAAAGCCTCGTGTTCACAGATCCTTTCTTGGATCATGAGACAAACGATTTTGAACAGGAGCTTCGCGATGATGCGAAAAAGATATGGGCGGATGATGCGCTGAGGCTCGAAGCGGCGGCATTAAAAAAACGTTTCATCACCTCTCATGAAACGCTTATTCACGGTGACTTGCACACGGGCAGCATCTTCGCCGGAGATGCGGAAACAAAAGTAATCGATCCCGAATTTGCCTGTTTCGGGCCGATCGGATTTGACATCGGACAGTTTATCGCCAACCTCTTGCTAAATGCGCTCGCCCGTGAAGAAGCGGAACGCCGCCCTTTATTCGCCCATGTGGAAACCGTATGGGAGACGTTCAGCAGAACGTTCAGCGAGGCGTGGGAAAAAGACGCCCTCTTCACATACCGGAATGCGCCGGAATACCTTGAAGACACGCTGAAAAAAGCGTTTGAAGACGCAGCCGGCTTTGCCGGATGCGAAATGATCCGCCGGACGATCGGTCTGGCTCATGTAGCTGATCTTGAAACGATCGTTCCATTCAGCAGACGGATCAGCCAAAAAAGGCTCGCCTTGAACATCGGTTCAGCATTAATCAAAAAACGCAAAGAATACCGGACGCCGAAGGACTTGATCAATGCGTTTTTAGAACAAGCTTTTAGGAGTGAATGACATGTCAGAGCAATTCGCTGTGCCCCGCTCTGTGGAGTGGGAGGATACATCAGTCAAAATCTTAAATCAGCAAAAGCTGCCGGAAAAGACGGAATATCTTCATTTAACTACAAAGGAAGACATTTATGATGCGATCAAAACCTTGAAAGTCCGCGGCGCGCCTGCGATCGGAATCACTGCGGCTTTCGGTCTGGCTCTCTCTGCCCAAAGCATCGAAACAGAGGATGTATCCGAATTCCTTCGAGAAGTCAAAAACATAAGAGACAAATTGAACGAGGCAAGGCCGACGGCCGTCAATTTGTCATGGGCGCTCAAGCGGCTTGTAAAAAGCGCGGAAGGAGCGAAATCGGTCAATGAAGCAAAAACCGACCTCGTTCATGAGGCGATTCAGATCCAGATTGAAGATGAAGAAACGTGCCGTCAAATCGGACAAAATGCACTTCAACTGTTTAAATCGGGCGATAACATCATGACGATCTGCAATGCGGGTTCGATCGCGACAAGCAGATACGGAACAGCGCTTTCCCCATTTTATCTGGCAAAAACAAAAGATCTCGATCTCCACATTTACGCATGCGAAACCCGTCCCGTTTTGCAGGGTGCACGCCTGACGGCATGGGAGCTGATGCAGGGCGGAATAGACGTCACGCTCATTACCGACAGCATGGCTGCCCACACGATGAAAGAAAAAAACATTTCGGCGGTCATCGTCGGAGCCGACAGGATCGCCAAAAACGGAGACACGGCAAACAAAATCGGGACGTACGGTTTGGCGATCTTAGCCAAAGCGTTTCAAATTCCTTTTTTCGTCGCCGCTCCTCTGTCAACCTTCGATCCATCGATTTCAACCGGCGACGACATTCCGATTGAAGAACGCGATCCCGATGAAGTCAGACAAATCGCCGGTGCGCAAATCGCTCCGAAAGAGGTGCCCGTATTCAATCCGGCGTTTGATGTCACGCCCCATCATCTTATTTCCGGGATCATCACGGAAAAGGGGATCATCACCGACAGATTCGAAGAGGAAATCGACGCGCTGTTTTCTTCGGCTAAAACCGCTAAAGTCCTTTGATCAGGCTGCTTTAGCGGTTTTTTATCGATTGAATAATATCGTCTTTTTGTTCTTTCGTAAGGACATGCAGTTTGACGAACAATTCAGCGTATCCTGCAACTTTTTGCGGGCGGATGAGTTTCATCTATTCGTCCTCCTTTTCACCGCGGCCAACATTTTTAGCTTAATAAAATGATATGTCGCAAGCGAAAAAAAGAAACGGCATACGCCGATTATTTTCCTTTATACGGAATATTTTCGATCTCAAGCAAAATCGCTTTTTTGTCTGTTTCATTGCCGGCATAGCCGGTCAGCGTGTTGTCTTTTCCGATCACGCGGTGGCAGGGAATGAAAATCGGCAGCGCGTTCTTTTTATTCGCCTGGCCGATTGCGCGGACCGCTTTCGGATGGCCGATTGCCTCGGCAATGTCGGAATAGCTCCGCGATTCCCCGTAAGGAATGGAAAGCAGCGCTTCCCACACTTTTTTCTGGAAAACCGTCCCCTCTTGATGCATCGGAAGGGTGAACGCTTTCCGCTTTCCTCTGAAGTATTCCGTCAGCTGGCGTTTTGCAAGCTGCAATAACGCCGTTTCCTGATGTGCAAGATCAGGATCTTCCGCTTTCATGCTGTCCAATTCTTCTTTTTCAAAAATCAAGTGTGTAATATGTTCGTTTTGCTCGACAATGTATGCCTGTCCAAAAGGCGAGCTGACCTCGCTGTAAAAGCCCATAACGCTATAAAACCTCCTCTTCATGCTGCTGCCGGATCGGGAGGGTCAGGTGAAATGTCGTACCTTTCCCTTCTTCGCTCTCGACCTCAATTTTTCCATTGTGTTCTTCGATTATTTTATAGCTGACCATAAGCCCAAGTCCAGTCCCCCGTTCTTTTGTCGTATAAAAAGGCTCCCCGAGCCGCTTCAATTTATCCTCCGTCATCCCGATCCCTTCATCTGTGAGCGACACGACGATATGGTCTCCGTCTTTCGGCCTGATTGACACGTAGACATTGCCGCCGTCAGGCATGACTTCGATTGCATTTTTCAAAATGTTGATGAATACCTGCTTGAGCTGATTCGGCTCGCAATAGATGAGGGGGATTTGGCCATTAGTGTCAAGGTGCATCTGAACGTTGTCCAGGTTTGCCTGTGCATGCAGAAGATCCATCGTGTCCTGCATGATTTTCACAATATCCTTTTTTTCGTACATGATCGCCTGCGGCTTTGCGAGAATCAGAAACTCGGTAATAATCGATTCAATCCGTTTTAATTCAGATGTGATCACATTGAAGTATAGGGAGTGTTCCTCTTGAATGCTTCCTTCTAACAGCTGGATAAATCCTTTTAAAGCGGTCATCGGGTTGCGGATTTCATGGGCGATTCCCGCCGCAAGCTCCCCGACGACATGAAGCGTGTCAGATTTGCGGAGCCGTTCTTCCAGCTCCTTTCGTTCCGTCACATCCCTGAGCATCGCCAGATTCATATTTTGGATGATATTTCGCTTAAATGAAAATTCTAAGATCCGGTTTTGGTCGGTTAACAGAAATGGAATGTCATTGTCCATTTCCTCCAAAGAAATGGCTTTTGCCGGAGAGGCTGCATTTTCTATTTGATATCCGGAGATGGCGTCAAGAAGATTTGCAGTTTTTAGCCGTTCAAGAGGGATGCTGAGAATGTTTCCGGCTTGCGGATTCGCATCGATAATGTCGTATCGGTTGTCGAAAAGAACGATCCCGTCCATTGATCCGTTGAAGACTTTCCTGAATTTCAGCTCGCTTTCCCGCAGCTCTTTTTCCATCCGCTTCCGGTCGCTCACATTTCGCAAAATCATTAAGCCCTGGCTGCCGAACATGATGCGCTTCGACGTGAACTCAAGTTCTTTATATTGCCCGTTCGCCATGCGGAACAGCAGCTCTGCCCTGATTTCCCCTTTTTCATCATATTGCTCTTGAATGAAAAGATACCGCTCATCGGATTTATCGATAAAATCTTTGATCCTTTTATGTAAAAGCTCTTCCATCGGCAGTTCGAAAATTTTGCAGGCCGACTGATTAGCCTTTACGATCCGGCCGTTATTGTTCAAAATAATGATCGCATCCATCGCATTTTCGAACACTTCCCGAAACCGCTCTTCGCTTTTAAACAGCTGTTTTTCCATCGACCGTTTTTCGGTGATGTCCCTCATGATCGACATATAAAAACCGTTTAAAATATTCGATGTAATCGTCAGCTCAAACAGCCTGTCTTTCCCGGACCTCAGCCGCACGGGCAGTTCGCCTTTAGCCTTTCCCTTCCTGAACAAAGCGCTCAAAATTTTGTCGAGCTTTCCGGCGTTTTCTGCGGAAACGAACTGCGAAAGTCTCAATTTGGACAGCTCGTCTTTTTCGATTTCGAAGCTTTGGCAAAACGATTGGTTGGCATCGATAAAACGGCCCTGATTGTCAAAGATCACGATGCCTTCAACAGCCCTGTGAAACAAATCCTTAAACAGCTTTTCATTGATCGTGCGTTCGCGCTCCAATATTTTTTTTGATGAAATATCCCTCATTACGACAAAAAAGCAATCATCCCTTATTCCTTTGTTCGCCGTAAACTCAATATATTTGACTGAGCCGTTATCCAACCTGATCGCGGCTTCTTTTTTCGTATATCCCCGCTTCAAAAACCGCTCGACGTTTTGCTCTAATTCTTCAGGCGGAACAGCGTGCAAAAAATCGAGCGCCGAACGGTTCAGCACGTTCTTTTTCTGGCTTTGCAAGATTTTGCAGGCGGCATCATTCGCCTGAACAATGTTCATTCGTTGATCCAAAATAAAAATAGCGTCCAGCGTTCCGTTGAACAGCAGTTCATACTGATACAAATCCGCCTTTAGCTTTTCGTTTTCCCGCTTCAGTTTTTTCAGCTGGTTTTGCAGATATAAAGATTCGTTCAAATCAAGAGTATCCGCCATTTGTTACACTCCTTCTTCAAAACCTATCCTCCAATAATTCTACAAACCGTCTGATCTTCCTTCATTTGCTTCAAACTTTTACAAGATTTCCACCCATTTTACAGAACAATGACGCTATAATCGTTCATTACGATTCCGTTACACCTCCCTAACAATGGGCCTTCATTCATAGGAAAAGACATGGTTTTTATTTTAAAATGATAAACGAAGCATCATTCAACAGAAACAAGCGCTTGACTGCTGCAAACTTATAAAAAAAGGGTGATGTTATGACGAATTCACGTGACAGCTATTTTGACAACGCCAAATTTCTGTTAATTTTTCTTGTCGTGTTCGGCCACATCATCCGGTCATATATCAATGACAATGATGTGCTGCTTCATATATACAAATTCATCTACACGTTTCATATGCCGGCTTTTATTCTCATATCAGGCTATTTTGCAAAAGGATTCAACCGTCCCGGATATGTGAAAAAAATCGCTGTGAAGCTGATCGTTCCCTACTTGATTTTCCAGGGGATATATACGGTGTTTTATTCGTTTATAGATGATCAAAGCCTGACTGCCTTCAATCCGTTTGAACCGCAGTGGTCGCTTTGGTTTCTGCTCAGCTTGTTTTTTTGGAACCTTTTTTTGTTTCCATTTACAAAACTGCCTGCAGCATGGTCGTTTGCCGCAAGCCTTGCGATCGCCGTTCTTGTCGGGTATATCGACGCCGTCAGCGATACGCTCAGCCTTTCGAGGACATTCGTTTTCTTCCCGGTCTTTTTGGCGGGCTTTTATCTAAAAAAAGAACACTTCAAAAAGCTGAAAGGCTGGAAAGGAAAACAGGCGGCTCTAGCCGTATTGGCGGCAACGTTCGTTTTTTATTTCTTCGTAGATTTCGATTATTCGTGGTTGTTCGGTTCAAAGCCTTATTCTGAATTTGGAGACGTCGGAATGAAAAGCGCCCTGAATCGCGTCGCACTCCTTGTGCTGACGTTTGGCTCAACCTTCGGGTTTATGGCACTTGTGCCTGAAAGACGGTATTTCTTTACCCTTTGGGGAACAAGGACATTTTATGTGTATTTGCTGCACGGCTTTATTATTAAGTCATTCAGAAAAACCGGTGCGGAAGAATGGCTCGCCGACTATCAGAGCCTGACCGTGCTGATCATCGCAACCGCCGTCTTGACCTTCTTCCTGTCAAGCGGATTCGTTAAAACGGTGGCTCAGCCGTTTATCGAACTGAAAATGACGAATTTGCTGAGGTGGCTGAAAAAGCAGGCACGGTATAACGTGTAAATAAGAAAAAAGGACCAAATCGGATTTGGTCCTTTTTCAATCTTTCTGCTTATCCTTTTCATCTTTTTTCTTTTTCTTATTCTGTTCGATGATATCGATAAACTTAAAGGCGTTGACATCGCCGAGTTCGCCCGAAAATTCCTCCTGAAGCACTTTTTTGTTCATCGGCTTTTTATGATTTTGCATATCCTTGCTTTTTTGATTTTTCTCCACCGTTCCGTCAATCTCCCTGTTTTCCTTGTTTTGAATTGCGGTTTGCACCCCTGTCTCCGTTTTCCGCATCAAACTGTGTGATATATTGGTGATCATGCATGCTTTCAGCCGGCGTTTTATTGTTCAAAGCGGCTTCATTTCTGGCAACTTTTCGTTTCATACACGACATTCCTTTCGTTTTGTTTATCCATATCTTTTCCTGAAAAGAGCCGTCCACACATCCATTTTCCGGAAAGAAAAAAAGCACCGAAAAACGGTGCTTATTTAAACAATTGTTTCACTTTATTGACGACGTATGAGCTGCCTCCGCGGTTTGATACATCCTCAACCATCATCGTGACTAACAGGTCTTTCTTTTTGTAGTCATAGGCTGTGAACCAGCCGTTTTCCTTGCCTTTTTCGCCTTTTTTCTTTTTCAGTTCGGCGGTTCCCGTTTTGCCCGCGATCGAGAGACCCTTGACGACCGGCTTATAAGCGGAGCCGCGCGGATCATCTACAACGCCTTTCAGCCCTTTTGTAATGGCCGCTGCTTCGTCTGCGGTTACGAGGTTTTTGTGCCAGATTTCCTTCTCATCGCCGTCTTTTTTGATCAGGCGCGGTTTGATCAGGTTTCCGTCATTGATAAACGGCGTATAAGCGGCTGCCAAATGAATCGGGGACATCAGCATCTGTCCTTGGCCATATGCAGTATCGCCCAGCAGAATGTCTGAGTCGATCCCGTCGTTGGCGATCGAAGATGCCGTCGTCGGAAATTCGTATCCGAGCTTTTCTTCAAAGCCGAACGATTTTAGCCCTTCGACAAATTTGTCGCGTCCCGTATCAATAGCCGTCTGGGCAAAATAAATGTTGTCAGAGGTAATGAGCGCATTTTCCAAGTCGACATCGCTCAGCTGTTCTGAAACCCTTGCCACCTTATATCCGCCCCATGACGAATCTTTCTGCCATTCTTTGCCGACGATATGTTTCTTTTCATCCGCCTTGATCGCACCGTTGTTCAGCCCGATCGCGGCCGTGATCGGTTTGATCGTTGAACCGGGCGCATACGTTTTGTTGAATTTCGCAGTAAATGGCGCTGCACTGTCTTTGTTCAGCTTTTCCCATTCGCCTTTCTTCCAGCCGAACAAAAATCCGTTCGGGTCGTAGGATGGTGCGCTGACAAGTGCCAATGTTTCCCCTGTTTGCGGCTGGAGGGCCACTGCTGCGCCGGAATCGTTTTTCAATTGGCTGTAGATCTCCTGCTGCTTTTTAATGTCGATCGTCGTGTGGATGTCGGTTCCGTCCTTGGCTGCTTTTGATGCGATCGTAGCACCTGATTCCGGAATCGAAATCGACCAGCCGATTTCGCCTCTGAGCTGCTTTTCGTAAATATGTTCAAGGCCGACGATGCCGAGCATTGAATGTTGGCTGTAGTTGTCTTTGTTCTGTTTCAGCTCTTCATCTGTAATCGGTCTTATGTATCCGGTAAGATGAGCGGCTGCTTCACCGTAAGGATAATATCTCGATGTCGTGTCCTGTTTCAACACGCCAGGTAAAGAGGTCGCTTTTTTAATAAGCTCCTTCTCGTCAGGCTTTACTTTTTTAAGAGGGACAAAGGAGTCATTTTGCACCCATGAAGCCGACAGCTGTTTTTCGATATCTCCCTTTTCCATATCCAGGAGGCCGGCCAGCTTTTTCAAGACCGCATCTTTATGATCACCGAGTTCCCCGCGGACGACGCCGATTTCGGGCACTTTCGCATTCGTTGCGAGCGCCTTGCCGTTCCGGTCATATATGTTGCCCCTGACAGGCTCTTCCGCGGTAATCCGGACCGTTTCCCCTTTTTTCAGCTGTGAAAACATAAAGGACGGATTCCAATTGATGTTCCACGATGTTTTGCCGTCTTTCTTCTCTTTTACAAGCTTCGCTTTTCCTTCAAAAGAAACGGGTCCCGCCAATGTATTCATGCTGACTTTGTACGGTACAATCTGCGAATCTTTTTTGTCTTTTTCTTTTTCGTCCTGATCACCGGCCGTCACTTTTAAGTCGGTGACTCCGACATCTTCATAAATCGATTTATTTCGTTTGATGAAGTCGTCTTTCGAGATCGATTTTTGCGCTTCAGCCGACAGCTGGTCATACATTTCTGCAAAATTTTGCTTGTTCCATTTGTCTACATATTGATCCATGCTTTCTTTTGCCGTCGGGCTGTTTGAGCAGGCTCCGGCGAGCAACAGAAATCCGGCGGCCATAAACAAATGGATGATTCTCTTTTTCATGAAGTTTCCCCCTTTTTTTCAAGTCCGCCATTTTAGCATTATACCATATAAAGGGTGACTTTATGTGGATAAAAAAGACAGCCGCATGGGCCGTCTTTTTTAACCGATAATAACTCTTTCTTTTGGATAATGATAATTCGCTTCGCTTTCTTTTCTTCCGATCAAATAAAGCAATGTTACAATTCCGATCCGGCCGATGAACATCAGGATCATGATGACGATTTTGCCCGTCGTGCTCAGATCGGCCGTGATCCCCAGTGATAAACCGGTCGTACCGAAAGCTGAACAAACTTCAAACAGGATTTCCAATAAAGTGTGTCGTTCTGTGGCCGTCAGGATGAGTGTCGAACATAGCACCAAGAGCACGGCAACCATCGTTACGACAAGCGATTTCATTAAATCGGACTGGTGAAGCTCCCTTTTGAAAATTTTTACCGATTTGTTTCCTCTGGCAAAATGGAATAAAGCCAGCAGGTTTAAAGCGAACGTTGTCGTTCTGATCCCCCCGCCGACAGAGCTCGGCGAGGCGCCGATAAACATCAGGATGCACATAAACAATACCGTTGTATCCGTAAAGTGGCTGATGTCCATTGTCGCGAGTCCCCCGCTTCGCGTCGCCGCGGATTGAAAGAGCGAGAAGAACAATATTTCATGCCACGATTTTCCTAAAAATGAAAAGCGGGCTTCCATGACATAAATGCCGACTGCTCCCCCGAAGATTAGGAGGAAAAAAGTGACTGTCGTCAGCTTTGTAAATAAGCTGAAAGTAAATTTTCGTTCCCTGCTGAACAGAAAATCCTTCACTTCGGTCAGAACGGGAAATCCGATCGCTCCGAAAATGAGCAGCAGGATCACGATGAACTGGACAAAATAATCGTGGCGATACGGAATCATCGAATCGCCTGTAATGTCAAATCCCGCGTTCGTCGTCGCGCTGATGCTGGTGAAAAAACCGTGTATAAATGCTTCTCCTGGCGAATCAAAATATTTCAGAAAATAAGTGCCGAGGATCAGCCCGCCGAAAAACTCAATGGCAACAATCAGAATCAGCACATGCTTCATCAGCTTGACAACCCCTGATAAATTGGACTGGTTCTGGTCTGTCATGATGAGACGGCGCTCTTTCAAGCCGATTCGTTTTCCGAATATGAGCCAGACAAAAGTACCGAGCGTCATGATGCCGATCCCGCCGAATTGGAGTACAAACGCCAATATCCAAATCCCCGCCGTGCTGAATGTATCGGCTGTATCAACTACTGTCAAGCCTGTCACGCTCACGGCGCTTACCGCGGTAAACAGCGCATCCATAAATGACCAATCCACGCCATCTTGATGCGCAATGGGGAGGCTTAATAGCATCACGGAAACCGAAACCGCCAAAAAATAATAGAGCGCAATCAGCTGTACTGGCGACAGAACACGCAAAAGCTTGTTTAATAAAACCTTCATAATCGTTCCTTCTTTTTATTAGTTGTTTCATCATCTTCTGTATAACGTGTTCCATTTTAAATGAAACATTCTGTCGTGTACAGAAGCTTTTGGATTTTTGTATATAAAAATCCCCCCTTTTTCAAGGAGGGATTTCCAAAAGCTTTATTTTGCTTCAAGACGGCGGATTCTGTCATGTAAATCAGGATGGGTTGAGAAAAGCGATGTATGCTTTTTCCCATTGATTTTCAATGTTGCAACAGACGCCTGTTCGTCTTTGATTCTTGACGTATAACGCTCAAGAGAACGAAGCGCGTGGATCATCTTGTCCTTGCCGGCAAGGTCTGCCCCGCCTCTGTCCGCATGGTATTCACGGTGCCGCGAATACGCGAAGACGACAAGGCTTCCAAGGATGGAAAAGGCAATTTGGAAGACAATGACCGCGATAAAGTGAACGATCGGCGCAAGCTCTTCACGGACAACCCGTGATACCGCCCATGCGGCAATCCTTGCGAAGAAGACGACGAACGTATTGACGATACCTTGAAGCAGGGTCATCGTCACCATATCGCCGTTGGCGATGTGTGCGACTTCATGGGCGAGCACGCCTTCGACGGCCGCATCGTCCATTTCCTGAAGAAGTCCTGTAGACACGGCGACCAGCGAGCGGTTTTTAGACGGTCCGGTCGCAAACGCGTTTACTTCAGGGGAATGGTAAATCCCGACTTCCGGCATTTTCGTCAGCCCGGCAGCGCGCGCCAGTTTGTGAACGCGGTCAACCAATTGCTGTTCCTCAAAGCTGAGCGCATCTTTCTTCGGATTTAACACCTGAACGCCCATTGCCATTTTTGCCATCCATCTCGACATCAAGAGCGACATGAAAGATCCGACAAAACCGACGACGGCGCTGAAGACGAGAAGCGCGGCGATGTCAATGCCTCCGCCTGATGTAAAATACGTCCCGACGCCTGTCAGCGAACCGATGATGGACAAGACGATACCGATTGTCGTAATGACCAAAATGTTCGATAATAGAAAGAGAAGGATTCTTTTTCCCATAATTACCTCCGTGTTACAATAAGATCAAATGAACTCGTATAATAAAATTATAAGGCATTGATTTGAAAATGCAAGCGATAAGACGTAAGATAATGTGTGATGTTTGCTATTTTATTTTTTATGACATAATGAGGTGGATCCATGGAACCTTTTAAACTGACTCGCCTGGAAATGGCCAAGCTGATGTATTCGCTGAAAGGGCAGCTGGATATAAGCCCGCTCGCAATCGTGCTGAAATCGGCCGACATGACGGTCGATGAAGCGGAACATCATATAAAAATCCCTGAATTCATCATCCGATACGAACGCAAAAAGCAAAAAACCGAACACGGGCTTTCCACAAACGAAATTGTCGAGCTCGGCAATTTGTGTGAACTGACATCTTTAAAATCAACCGCGATTCAAAACTGGATCAAGCGCGATATCAAAGATTTGATGGGCCATCCGGAACTCGGCAAAAAGTATTCCATCGACCAAGCCGTCATCCTTCTTATTGTACGGGATTTAAAATCGGTTTATGACTTTGAAACGATCAGGCCCATTTTAAAAATGATTTTCAATACGATTACCGACCGGTCTGACGATATCGTCAGTCCGCTACGCTTTTATGAAGGCTATGCACGCGTTCTTGATCTTGTGCATCAGAGAGACGATTTTGTGCGCAAAGAGGCGACGATGGAAACGATCGTCTATCAGGAGACTGACCGCATGCGGGATTATTACAAAGAGCTTGCAGAACCTGAATGGAAGAAAACGAGGGACATCACGGCGGTTACCGTGCTTTCCGTGATCGCTTCCCATATTCAGGCGACGGCGCAGGCAGTGATCGATGACGTATTTGCCAAACACTCCGCAACATAATGTTTTACGTTACGCCCGGCTGCCGAAAGCCGGGCGTTTTTCGTACAGGCTTCAACAATTGCCAGCATAAAAAGCCCCTGTCCATTTCAAACTAAACAAGCAGTACACTAAGAAAAAGGAGTTGAAAGCATGGCAAGAACAAATAAATTGATTGTCCCTGGGGCAGAGCAAGTACTGGACCAATTCAAAAACGAAATTGCCCAAGAATTCGGCGTGCAGCTCGGTTCAGATTCAGTCGCTCGCTCAAATGGATCTGTAGGCGGGGAAATGACAAAACGTCTTGTACGGCAGGCACAAGCTCAGCTAAGCGGAAATACCGACAAATAAATACCTCCTGAATTATTCGCCGGGACTGCTCGGCGGATATTCTTGATTCCATTGATCAGATGGCTTTTTCTCCTTTTGCATCGGAGGCTTATTTTGATTATGGCTCTCTCTGCCGGAACCATTTTTCGAATTTCCTTTCTCCGGCTGCTGACCGTCTTTGTCATTATGGTATTTTTTTTGAGGGTTTTGATTTTTTGGGGTATTTGTCTCCTCTTCTTTCTTTGTATCCTGATCAGATTCGTTTTGATCCTGACCTGAAGGTTTATCGGCATTCGGCTGATCTTCCGTATCGGAATCTTCATCATCCGTATTTTGCTCTGTCTGATCTTCTTCTTTTACGGCTTTGTCTTTTTCAGTTTTTTCGGCATCTTCCTGATTTTGGCCGTCCTTTTCGGCTTCTTCCTGTTCGGCTTCCGGTTTTGGATCTTGCGATTCGTTTTTATGAGAGCGGATGTAGCGTCCGGTAGAAACGCCTTCCTTCTGCGCTTTTGCGCGTGTATCAAGATCAGACTCTACGGCTTCCATTTTATAGTTCTGCTCCTCATACTTTTTTGCGACGTCGTCGATCTCGCTATTAACCGTTGCTTTATATGTATCATCATCATTATTTTCATAAACTGTTGTGATCAATACTTCTTTTGATTCTTTGACATATCCTTGTTTATCGCTGTCCTCTACGATTTCGCTGACGACCTCTTTAAAATCTGTATTTTCCCAATTTTCAATACTCCCTAATAAGTCCTTTCCATCCTGATTTAGCGGGACCAAGTCGACGACTTCGCAGTTTTTGTTAAGGGTCAATTCAAAGCTGGGATTAATGTCGATCGTCATATAAGCGTACGCTTTGTTGTTCAAAGCATCGGGAATGATCATAAAAGCGAGCAGCATGATCGCCGCGATTGAGAAAACGCCGGCTTTTAACGGGCGAAGGGCAAGCAAATCAAAAAAACCAGCGCGCCTCCTTGACATTCTGGTCTCCGCGGGAAACGTAATCTCCTGACCGATTTCATAATCTTCCTCCGTCTTTTTTGCTTTTAAAAATTGTCCGTCAGGGGTTAGCAATGTGACGAATTTTTTATTTTTTTCTACAATAATCCCTCTTCTCATGAGTTGAGCACCCCTTTTAGATAATCTTTAAGGTAAATATAATCGCCGGTTATAATGATGACCATGGCGATGATATACTTACGGTTTCTTTCAACTGTTTTTCTGCTTACAGCCACCAGCTTTTCAAGCTGTTTAACGGGCAGCTGCTTTTTTTGAAACAAAATGTCCAGCAAGTCTTCATGCTCGACAAGCGTCAGCGCCACTTTGATGGCGTTTTGCCTTGCATCCGTATGTTTCGGAGAATTCTCCAGCAAATCTGAAAAAGATAGGCCGAAGCTTTTCAGTCTTCCTTTAAAATGCAGAATTTCCTCCCGCCTCTGTTCCTGTTCGAGCTGGCGGTTGAATTCGTTTATGGAAAGCTCAGCTTCAATCACGCTTTGAGACGATTCCTGCTCTTCTCCTTCTTGTAAATCCATGTTTATATTTTGTGCGTTTCTAGCTTCTTTTCTTATATAGTCAATGACTTTTCGCTTAATGATGAGTTCGGCGAATGCAAGCAGGGAATTCCCCTTTTCAGACGAATATTTTTCAATGGCTTCATTAAAAGCGATCAAGCCAATGCTGAATTCATCATCTTTTTCATCTATATATCGTTTGCACACGGATGAAACCGTTTTAGCCACAAAAGGCTTGTACTGCTCGATAAGCTCGTTTTGCAACTGCTGATTTCCTTTTTGTATGCTTATCACAGACTCTTCTAATGTCGGTTTCTTCTTCCCTGTCTTAAACAAAAGGCTAAGCACTGGTTTCACCTCAGTTCCTCCCTATACTACTCATTTATGATAGCTAATTTGATAGGGATTCGCAAAGGAGAAAAGGTGGAATTCATTTCTATTTTTCAAATATGACAGTCATTTGCATGATCTTATAGATCAATTCGATATATCTTTGAGGATTAGGGGGGTTTTTCTTTTGTTTTTGTAACATCTCTGTTAATAAAATGAAATGATATTTCGATGAAACCCGACAATATTCGTACATAAAAAAGCCGCCGGCGTTATGCCGGCGGCTTTTGTGTTATTCTTGCACAGCCCGTTTTTCTTGTTTTTTCGGGTTTGTCAGGAACCATCCTCCAAGGGCGATGGCGATCAGCACGGCCCAGAAGATAAGTTTCCATGTGCCTGAATGGATGAAATGCTCGGATACGATATGGATTTGCGGATGTGCAAGCGTATAGAGCGTCAGTTTGACGCCGACCCAGCCGACGATCAGGAAAGCAGCCGTTTCCAGGCTCGGACGTTTCTTCAATACATTGACAAATGCACTTGCAGCAAAACGCATGATGACAAGTCCTATGATACCTCCGGCCAAGATGACGATAAATTGCCCGCCGTCAAGCCCGCCGATTTGCGGAAGGTTTGTCGCAGGAAGCGTAACAGCGAGCGCCACCGCGGCTAAACTAGAGTCTACTGCAAAGGCGATATCCGCCAGTTCGACTTTTATAACAGTCGGCCAAAAACCGCCTTTTTTCGTTTCCTTCGCTTTTTCCTCTTTTTTCAGAACATGGGTTTTTACGATATGATGGATCGAAATGTACAGCAGATAAACGGCTCCGATCGCTTGAACCTGCCATACGTTCACAAGGAAAGAGATGGCGAACAGTGCGCCGAATCTCATCGCAAACGCGCCGGCCAGCCCGTAAAAGAGCGCTTTTTTTCTTTCTTTTTCCGGCAAGTGTTTAACCATGACCGCCATAACGAGTGCGTTGTCTGCCGCCAAAATCCCTTCCAGCCCGACTAAAATGAGAAGAACCCAACCGTATTCCAGTAACAATGCTGCATCCATATAATATCTCCTCCTAAGTGATTGTCTCTTTCTCTTATTCCCGCTAATGCGGCAGGGTATTTTCGGCAAACAAAAAAGACCTCTGCCAACATTAGGCAAAGGTCTTGCTAGACATGGTCATTGATTAAAACATGCCAACAAAGCCGATGGATGAACATCCATGAAATGACGACTTTGTTTCCGGTTTACATCCGGACGCTACTCCCCTTTGGGAAAAAGAAAAAATATTGAATTATAAGATAATAGTAACCTCGGAACGTTCTGCTGTCAATCCCTATTTTTATCTAGAAAAGGAGGTGTTGCTTTGATTTTGTTTCTCCTGTTTTTCCAAAATAGATACAGAACAAACAGAACGACAATAGCGATCCCGATCGGAAGAAGGTACCCGTCCAGCAGGCTGCCGACATTTTTCCAGTTTTCGCCTAGATAAAAGCCTAAATAGACGTATACGAACGTAATCGGCGTAATCGCGAAGAATGTATAAATGCAAAAGGCCCATACATTCATTTTCGCAAGCCCGCACGGAATCGAAATAAGCGTTCTGATACCGGGAATAAACCGGCCGCTGAACGCGACAAAACCGCCGTGTTTCTCAAAAAAGCGGTCAGCTTTATCAAGCGCCTCGGGCTTGATGAAAAAGTATTTGCCGTATCGTTCTAAAAATGGACGTCCTCCGTATCTGCCGAGCCAGTAAAGAGTCAGCGGTCCGACGACACCGCCGAGCGATCCTGCCAGAACGACGCCCCACAGAGACATGTCGCCTTGATAGACCCAATATCCGGCAAGCGGAAGGACGATTTCGGCGGGGACGAATTCGATGCACAGCGCCAAAAAAATGCCGAAATACGATAGACTTTTAAATGCTTCTGCCATTGATAAAATCAATTCTTCGATATCGATCACAACCTTTAAACGATTGATAAATTTCAAGTTCTAAAGAACGCACAAAATGATTTTAACACATTCAGCCTACTTGAGAAAATGCCTTTATGAGGCCGGGAGGATATGATCGTCCATTGGCGAATATCATCATATGTAGTATAATTCACAAATTATAGCGAATGCCGATTTTCCCCGGCAGTCGCCTTTACACGTCAAGTATACGGTTTCTATTTTACATCCTCAGAAAAAGGCGGAGAAAAAAGTGACACAAGTTTCAGGTGATTATAATGGATGGCTGATTGTTATATCATATATCACGGCGGTTTTGGCAGCCTATACGGCCCTTGATTTATCCGAACGGGTCGTACATACGAAAGGCTGGAAAAGCAAAGGGTGGCTTTTGGCCGGCTCCTTGACGATGGGGCTTGGCATCTGGTCCATGCACTTTATCGGCATGATCTCGTTTCAAACCGAGGCTGCCATGACGTACGATTTTTGGCTTGTCATGCTGTCGATTGTTGTCGCCTTCAGCGGTGCCCTCGTATCATTTTACGTGATAAACGGAAAGGACATGCCGGGTTTAAGGCTTTGGGCCGCCAGTTTTGCAATGGGTGTCGCCATCGCATCGATGCACTTCATCGGGATGGAGTCGATGGAAAACATAGAGATCGTCTATCATCCCGTTCTTTATACGGCATCATTCGCGATTGCCATTACAGCCTCTTTTGCCGCCTTGAAGCTATCGCGTATATTCGCGAAAAAAAGAGGTTCCTTTCGGACTCTGTTTTATAAAGTCGGAAACGCGCTTCTAATGGGCGGTGCGATTTCAGGCATGCACTACACCGGGATGGCGGCGGCAACGCTTTACATGCGGCATGGAATCGGCCGCGAACACGGGGAAATGGATACGGTCCAATTAGGGATTGCGATCGTCATCTTCACCCTTTTGCTTCAGGCTCTTTTGATTTTCGGCGCGTTTCACGACAAGCGCCTGCTGATTCAAACCGAAAAAGTCCGGGACAACGAAGAGCGATTTCAATCTTTGATCAACTACAACATTGATCCGATCTATGTTTTCTCGCTTGAAGGACGCATGCTTTTCGCCAATTCGTCCGGATGCAGGCTTCTGAAAAAGATGGGTATAGAAACCCCCGCCATGCTCTCGTCTGCTTTTCCGCATGAAGAGCGTGAAAGGCTTCTCGGCTGGTTTCATCAGGTGAAAAGCGAAAAGCAAGCGCTCAATCGCGATACGCAAATCACGCTGTACGGCAAACAGTTCGACTTAAATCTGACGCTGATTCCCGTTTATGTCAGACAGAAGCTTGACAGCATATATCTCATCTGCAAAGATATGACAATTCAGCGCGAAGCCGAACGAAAAATTCACCGAATGGCCCATTACGACGCTTTAACGGACTTGCCGAACAGGAGGTACGCATGTATCCATTTGGAAAATGTCCTCCATCAACATAGCGGAAACACAGCCGTTTTGTTTTTGGACTTAAACCGCTTTAAAGAATTTAATGACGCCCTTGGCCACGACATCGGAGACTTGCTGCTGATCGAAGCTTCAAAGCGCTTGGCGGAATGTGTGCCTGAACAAGGGTTTATTGCGCGCTTGGGCGGAGATGAATTCATTATCATTATCCCGGCAGACCCGCGAAAAGAAAACATCGACAGGCTGGCACAAAAATTGATCCGGCAGTTTGAAACGGCTTTTCATATTAAAGAACACAGGCTGAAAACGTCTGTCAGCATCGGTATTGCGATCTCTCCGCTCGACGGAACGGACGGCGAGGAGCTGATGAAAAAAGCGGATATGGCTATGTACGCCGTAAAAGAAAAAAATAAAAGCAGGTATCAGTACTTTTCTCCATCGATCAAAAAGCAGCCTGATATGAAAGAGTCGCTTATCCTGATGTATGTTCCTCAATTCAGCGTTTCTACACAAAAAGTGGCGGGGGCAGAAGCGGTCTGCCTCAATACAGCAGATGCGGCGATTCGCCACCCTGAGGACATGACGGCAGAATTGGGGAAATGGATGATCGATGAAGCCTGCCGGCAGGCCAAAAAATGGCATGACAGCGGCACACCGCTGACCGTACCCGTAAACGTGCCGCCCCGGCACTTCGAATCCGACCGGTTCATACGCGATTTCGAAGAATGCTTGGCTACGCACCGGCTCCCGCCCGGATTGATTGAAGCGGAAGTCACCGAATCCATGATTATGGATCATTTGCCAGATTCAAAAAGAAAGCTCGTTTCATTAAAAAGGCTCGGAGTCGGAATCACGATTGACCATTTCGGAACCGGCAGCAGTTCTTTAACCGTCCTGCAAGACCTGCCCGTCGGCAAAATCAAAATCGACAAATCCTTCATTAAAGGGATTCCATCCGATTCGAAATCAGAACGGATGGCTGCAGCAATCATTTCATTCGCCCGCCACCTTTCATGGGAAACCGCCGCTGAAGGAGCCGAAACCGCGGAGCAGAAAGAATGGTTATCGGCAAAAGGCTGCAGCGTTTTCCAGCGGGCCCCCGGCCTTATCCTTTCCGCTGAGGAAATGGAGAAGCTCTTATCTGAACAGAGCAGCATTCGGGTTTAAACCTGAATGCTTTTTGTTTTGAATCCATAAGTTACTATTCATGAAACAATCTGCCCCGAGGAATCACTAAAGAAAAAAGGAGTTGGACCGATGCATACGATGTGGAAAGGCTCGATCAGCTTTGGTCTTGTCAACATCCCGGTGAAACTGTTTGCAGCGACGGAAGATAAAGACGTGAAATTGCGCTCGCTTCACAAAGAATGCCGCGCCCCAATCAAATACGAAAAAAAATGCACAAACTGCCATGAGGATGTGGCTCCTGAGGATATCGTCAAGGGATACGAATATGTAAAAGGCAAATTTGTCGTATTAACGGATGAAGAGCTGAAACAGCTTAAAGAAGAACAGGAAGAGAAATCGGTGGAAATCGTCGACTTTGTACAATTAAAAGAAATCGATCCGATCTACTTCAACCGTTCATATTTCGTCGGACCGGGAGACAACGGCACAAAAGCGTACACCCTGCTTCGGGAAGCGCTGAGAAAGACAGAAAAAATCGGAATCGCCCACATCACCATCCGCTCGAAGAAACAGCTCGCCATCCTTCGCGTATACGAAAACTGCATTTTAATGGAATCGATCCACTATCCTGATGAAGTACGGAACTCTGCCCACGTTCCCGGCGTTCCTGAAGAAACGGAGGTCAATCAAAAAGAGCTGCAAACGGCGATTTCGCTCATCGATGAGCTCACGACCTCATTTGCGCCTGAACAATACGAGGACACTTACAGAATCGCGGTCATGGATAAAATCAAAGAAAAAATCGATCAAAACGAAGGCGTCACGCCAAGTGCGGCCGCCGCTCCGCGGGATGATGTCATCGATCTCGTCAGCGCCCTTCAGGCAAGCATCGAACGGACGAAAGCTCCGAGAAAACAGGAAGCTGCAAAAACGAAAGGAGCGGAGGACAAAAAACGAAAAACCTCGCGCAAAAAAGCCTCCGAAGCAAAATAACAGATGGCCATTACAATGCAGCCCGTCCTTACGTCCGTGCCTCCTTCGGGCGAAATGTGGCGGTATGAAACAAAGTATGACGGCTACCGGGCGCTGTTGACCGTTTCAAAAACAGAAGTCTCCTTGATCAGCAGAAACGGCCAGCCTTTGGACAGTCTCTTCCCGGAAATTGCGATGTTTGCCAAAAGAAAGCTGACCGCTCTTCACGATCACCTTCCTTTTACGCTCGACGGCGAAATCGTTTCTTTGACAAACCCCTTTCGTTCTAACTTTGAATACGTACAAAAAAGGGGCATGATGAAAAATCAGGATCTGATCGAAAAAGCGGCCGAAAAAAAACCGTGCCACTATCTCGCCTTTGACCTGCTGACTTACGAAGGAAAAACGATGACTTCATCACCTTATACAGAGCGAAAGCAAAAGTTATCCGGCCTGCTTGAGGGCCTTGGACTTCCGATGGCGCCCGATCCCCGTTCGAGTGAACGGATTCAATTGATCCCGGAGACGTCGGATTTTGATTCGCTTTGGAGCTCGGTCAAAAGGTTTGACGGTGAAGGAATTGTTGCGAAGAAAAAAGACAGCCGGTGGCTCGAAAATAAAAAGACAGCCGAGTGGCTCAAGCTTAAAAACTATAAAAGAGCCGCCGTTTTTATGACGGGGTATAACAAGGCAAACGGCTATATGTCGATCGCTGTTTCCGACCGCGGACAAATCAGGGAAATAGGTTCTGTGTCTCACGGGCTCGGAGAACAGGAAAGGAACGCCATTCTCGCCATCGTAGCCGAATACGGAACCGAAACAAAGGCCGGAGAATATGTCATCGACCCTTCCATTTGCTTGACTGTACATTATTTAACGATTCATTTCGGCACGCTTCGCGAGGTATCGTTTGTCTCTTTTGAATTTGATATGACGTGGGAGGAATGCACGTATACACGGCTTCTGCTTCATTCAAGAAATGTTCACCCGTCATTGCAGCTGACAAGCCTTGACAAGGTGATTTTTCCGGAAAGCAACAAAACGAAAGCCGATTATGTCAGCTATATAACCGAAATCGGCGATGTTCTGCTTCCTTTTTTGGAAAACCGCGCGCTTACTGTGATCCGCTATCCGCACGGGGCGGGCGGAGAATCTTTTTTTCAAAAAAATAAGCCTGATTACGCCCCGGAGTTTGTGACATCCGTCAAAGATGATGAGCACGAACACATCGTCTGCCGTGACTACTCCGTTTTGTTTTGGCTTGCCAATCAGCTTGCGCTCGAATTTCACATCCCTTTTCAAACGGTCGATACCGAAAATCCGACCGAAATCGTCTTCGACCTTGATCCTCCGTCGAAATCGGAATTTCCGCTGGCTGTCCGCGCTGCGGAAGAGCTCCGCCGTTTATTTGAGCAGCTCGGCCTCGTTTCTTTTCCGAAGCTGTCCGGGAACAAAGGGATACAAATTTATATACCGATTTCAAAAAACGCGTTTACGTATGAAGACACCCGCCTATTCACAAGCTTTGCCGCATCATACTGCGTCTCGCTTTTTCCAGATCTGTTCACAACAGAACGGCTGATAAAAAACAGGGGCGGAAAACTTTACATCGACTATGTACAGCACGCGCCGGGCAAAACGATCATCTGCCCGTATTCGGCAAGGGGAAATGAGCTCGGCACGGTCGCAGCTCCGCTTTATTGGGAAGAAGTCGGCGAAAAGCTGTCTCCCGCCGATTTTACAATGGAGGCTGTCGTAAAACGGACAAAAGAAATAGGATGCCCTTTCGAAAGTTTTTTCAGACAGCCCCAGGATAAACAGATCAAAGCGATTCTCGATCACTTGAAAGAAACCGGGCGGGCGGAAAGCTGACGATCAGCGAAACAAAAGGTGCTGGCTGTGAATTCCGGCTTTTTTCAGCAAAGCCATCAGCTGTTCCTGCTCTTCTTTTGTCAGACCCGAAAACGCCCGCGCGATTCTCAAGGAGTGGATCGGATAAATCTCGTCAAGATAAGTTTTGCCCTTTTCCGTCAAGCTTGCGTAAACGGATCGTTTATCCTTTGGATCCTGCTCTCGTTTGATGAAACCGTTTTTCTCCAGTTTGTCGATCACATACGTTACGTTCCCGCTTACAAGGAGCAGCCTGGAACCGATTTGCTGCAGCTTTTGGGCACCCCTTGTATACAAAAGCTCCAACACAGCAAATTCCGTAGGGTTAAAGCCGTGTTCTTTGCTGTCCCGTATACTATGCTCTGAAATGCTTTTAAAAGCCCTGGCAAAAACCTTGTACAATGACATAGCGCGGTGAACTTCTTCCTCATTAAACGAAAGTCTCATATCATCTACCTCTTATACAATTTTCTTAAATGAATACAGGAAAATGAAAACCCTTACAAACATAGCAAAAAAAGGGCGGTATTTTCCTCTATTCAATATGTATTATATTTTCGTTATACGAAAGAAAACTCCTTCTTATTTTTTTTAACATATTAAAAAGAAGCCCGCATTTTTCAAAACGTCTTGTTTTGAAAAGGGGCTTTATTTTTGCGGAAAAAATAAAAATATTCGTTTCGGAGCTCCGAAATCGTCATTCTCTTTACATGATCCCGATTATATACACCAATTGAAATCAATTTTTCCGAATAGTGGTTCCGTTCTTTTTCCAATGCAAGTTTCAATAATTTACTCATGGTTTCTCCTTTCATTTTGGTGTATCCTTTAAGTCAAGAATACCCCTTGTTTGTTAAGGCAATATGAAGATCACGTTAAAATTGACCCACCTCCTTTAGGGCTTTAAGAGGATTTCCGGCAAAGGCCGTTCTGCACCGCCCTGAGAAGCGGAAATGCATCGTTTCCGGCGAGCTTCATTAAAGTCTCCAGCAGCTCATCCCTTTTGATGTCCAATGCGACGATTTCTTTAGCGAGTGAGACGGCTTTGTGTTCTTTCATGAATATATTCCTCCTAATCAGAGCTATAGCCAAAGCATACAGGAGTGATCCTCTGGCCGCACCCTTTCTGTAAACTTTTCTTCCGTGTTTTTTAAAAAATCCCTTAATCTATGTTAGATTTTCTGACAAATGGCAGTTTTTTTATCGCATTTTCTTATATAATACAAAAAAAGTCATCTTAGGGGTGGGAAAATGACAGTCGAAGATCTTTCTTATAAGGATAAAAAAGTGATTTCCATCGGCATCGTCAGCGAGCTGACGGGCTTATCGGTGCGGCAGATCCGCTACTACGAAGAACGGAAACTGATCTATCCGCATCGCTCATCAAGGGGCACGAGAAAATATTCTTTCACAGATGTGGAACGGCTGATGGATATTGCAAACAAACGCGAGGACGGCGTTCAAACGGCGGAGATCCTCAAGGATATGCGCAAAAAAGAGCAGAGCTTAAAAAACGACCAGCAGCTGAGGAAAAAAATGCTCGAGGGGCAGCTTAACGCCCATTTTAAATACAGAAACCGTTAAAAAAACGAATCGTTTGTCACACGATTCGTCCTCACTGCTCGCCGGCTATATGCCCGATATAGTCTATCATGACACCCTTGTCTGGATCATTGCGGATGCGAAACGCGATTTTTCCGGGCTCTCCGCTTTTCGTCTTGTATGATGCATGAAACACGTGGATGCTTCCTTCAGACATTTGAAAGTCATCCTTATTAAGCCCGGAAATCCCCCATTTCCTTTTTGCTTTAAGGACTTCTTCAGGCAAAGGGTTCGCACCTTCGACATAAAGCTGTTTCATTTTCGGCAGATCGTCTTCTATGATGGCCTCAAGCATGTCTTCAGCGGCAGCAAGCCGCCGGTCTTTTCCTTCATCTCCATTCTGATCCTGGCAGCCGGCGATGACGGCGAAAGCCAGGCACAACATGACCGCGACGAATTTTTGCATGTCCCAATCCCCCTTCTCTCGCCTAAATATATAAAACGTTCTTGAAGCCTGGCAAGTAAAAAACCCTCCTTGAAAGGAGGGCTTACGGTTATAAAGCATGAATAAAAGCAGTTGCAATGCCGAAGTAAATCAAAAGTGACAAAATGTCATTCAGCGTTGTAATCAGCGGACCTGATGCGATCGCAGGGTCGACTTTGCATTTGTGCAGAATGATCGGCACGATCGTTCCCGCCATCGTTCCGATGATAAGCGTTGCAAACAGCGATGTCCCTACGACAAATCCGAGCAGAAAATTGCCTTGCCAGACAATCGCGATTCCCGTAATGAAAACGGCGCACACCAAACCGATGATGATGCCGGTTCTCAGCTCGCGAAAAATTAAGCGGAAAATCGTTTTTTTGTTGAGTTCTTCCTTAGAAAGGCCTCTGATGACAACAGCCAATGACTGAGTGCCTGTATTTCCGGTCATCCCGGCGATCATCGGCATGAAAAATGCCAATGCGACAACACGCTGGAGCGTATCTTCAAAATAGCTCATAATGCTGCCGGATATCAAACCGATGAACAAGAGCAGAATCAGCCACGGCAGCCGGCGGTAAGCCGCCACGTACGATTTCGTATCAAACGTGATCGCTTTACCCGAAGCTGCGAATTTTTCGTAGTCTTCATTCGCTTCCTGGATGACGATGTCGATGATGTCGTCGACCGTCACGATCCCGACGAGCTTCTGGTCCTTTTCCACGACCGGAATCGCCAGAAAGTCGTAGCGTTCAATCAGCCTTGCAACTTCTTCCTGATCTTGAAGGGCTTCGGCAGAGATAACCCTTGTAAACATCAAATCCTGAACCTTTTCACCCGGTTCGGCCAAAATCAAGTCGCGGTACGATAATACGCCGACGAGCTGCTTTGCTTCATTAATGACGTATAAATAGTTGATCGATTCTGCGATCTCCGCAAAGCTTTTCAGCTTTACGACGGCTTCTTGCACCGTATAGTGCTGCGGAATCCATACAAAGCGGTTCGTCATGATTCTTCCCGCCGTTTCAGGCGGATAGTTCATCAGCACCTTGACCGCTTCAGATTCCTCCTCTTCCATGCTTGACAGAAGCTGCTCCTTGAGCTTCGGTTCCATTTCCTCGAGGAGCGCGGCGAGGTCGTCATTGTCCATTTTGTTCATGACATGAGCCGCTTTTTCTTTGCCGACTTTGTTCAAAACGGTGAGCTGTTCTTCTTTTTCGAGCTCGCCCATCAGATCGGTAATGTCTTCAACCGTTAAAAAAGACAGATACCGCCCGCGGTGTTTTTCAGGCATTTCTTTAAATATAATCGCCATATCGTAAGGCTGGAGTTCCTCTAACACGTTTTGAAACTCTTTGCGTTTTCCGTCTCTCAGCAAAATAATGATGCGTAATATCAGTTCATCATATGTCATGTTTTGTACCATGGCAAGCTGTACCTCCTTCTTAGGAGATCCGTAATCGCCATAGCGGAAGGTGCGGCGGTATCAGGATCTCCTCATATTGAATCAGTGTTTTGCGCTTGATGATGTTTCTCGTATGTTTAAACCGCCTCGAATGGGGAGAATCCATACTCACACCTCCTATTGTTTTCGTATTGGAAAATACGCTCTTTACTTTCCTCAAAAAATAAAAAAACACCTATTTCATGAGCATGAAGGTGTTAAAAGCCATACGTAATAAAACCCTAACGCCTTCAATCGTAGAGCTTTAGCACTGTATGGCATAGGCAAACGCGCCAGCTGCGTTAAAAATCACCTTATGTCGATGATTCTTGTTGACCCATTGGCGTCTTTGGACATTTTTGGGCAGCAGCGTATCTCCATACAGGAGCCTCACCTAACGAAGAGCTGTATTTACCGGACACAATGAGATTACAGAAAAAAAGGGTGCCTGTCAATAACAAAAACGGTTTTATCTCTTATCTATATGCACTTGTTTCCTTTTTCGCCAAAAATATCGTTAGGTGTGCCTTCCGAGCCCGCTATTTTTCTCTGCCGTCCGGAATATCTTCCTGCGAGAGAAAATGATAGTTTTCGTGCAGCAAAAGCGCATATTCCCCGTCAAACTTTGGGTGCGGCACGAATTCGGCTTCGTTGATCGACAGCGCATCCCGCTCGCGGGCTTCTTTTTCCTTCATATATAAAATATCTCCTTTTTTCATTATAGGATGTCCTTTTGCCCGCCGTAATATGAGACGCGATCAGGCCTTTTCGCTCATCAGATCAGCAAAACTCCCAATGATTCGACTTTTTTCCTCTATTATCTATATTTTTTGAGTTTTCATAAAATTCATACAAATGAACCTTTTTTTAACAAAATAAATGTTTTACAATAGTATCATGCACCTTGTAACCCATCTTAAGCAGCACAAAACAGGGAGGGCTTTTAAATGCAAATGCGATTAATTCCTTATGTGACGGACGAAAAGTTTATGGACGTTAATGAACTGCCGGAAGGAATCGATGCGATTAAGGCGCCGGAGCTGTGGTCACAAGGTTTTAAAGGAAAAGATGTCACCGTCGCGGTTCTTGATACGGGCTGTGACGTCAATCATCCCGATTTAGCAGACAGAATCATCGGAGGCAAAAACTTCACCGACGATGACGATGGACAAGAAGATCAAATCAGCGATTATAATGGACATGGCACACATGTGGCGGGCACGATTGCCGCCAATGATAAAAACGGCGGTATTTCCGGCGTTGCACCGGAAGCGAACCTTTTAATCGTCAAGGTTCTCGGCGGTGAAGACGGAAGCGGCCAATACGAATGGATCATCAACGGGATCAACTACGCGGTCGAGCAAAAAGCGGATATCATTTCAATGTCGCTCGGCGGTCCGTCTGATGAACCGGAATTAAAAGAAGCGATCGAAAACGCCGTCAAAAGCGGAGTCCTCGTCGTCTGCGCCGCCGGAAACGAAGGCGATGGAGACGACCGCACCGAGGAATATTCATATCCGGCTGCATACAACGAAGTGATCGCCGTCGGATCCGTGTCTTTGACGAGAAAATCGTCGGAATTTTCAAACGCAAACAAAGAGATTGATTTGGTTGCACCCGGCGAAGAAATCTTGTCGACGCTGCCGGATGGACAATACGGCAAGCTGACCGGTACGTCCATGGCTACTCCGCACGTAAGCGGCGCGCTCGCCCTGATCAAATCCTTCGAAGAAGACGCATTCAAGCGGGAGCTGACAGAGCCTGAGCTATACGCCCAATTAATCCGCAGGACCCTTCCTCTCGATTACTCAAAAGCGCTGATCGGAAACGGCTTTTTATATTTATCCGCTCCTGAAATATTGGCTGAAAGGGCCGGCGAGAAAAAACTTCTTTCCTTGTAAAAGAAACCGGAGGCTGCCGACAATGTCGGCAGCCTTTTTATTGGAGCAGAATCTTTCCAATTGTAAGAATTCAAAAATTATTTTGACTAAAAGATCGCCACGGTATATAATCTACTAAACAATTTCATACCGGGAGCACGGTAATCTAGCGTGACGTTAGATTTTAAAAGGGAAGATTGGTGAAAATCCAACGCGGTCCCGCCACTGTAATTGAGGAGGTTATTTCAGAGAAAACCCACTGTTTCTATACGGGAAGGGTGAAATAACCGCTGATTCATGAGCCAGGAGACCTGCCTGTTCTGACACACCATATACCTACGGTCGATAGGAGGTGTTCGAGTTGACGTAACAAAAGGCTACGTTTATTTCTCGTTCACAAAAATGCTGTATCAGGCATTCACCTTCAACCTATCCGGAGAGTGAGTGCCTTTTTTTATTGAACATTAAAAGGAGGAGACCTAACATGACAAATGTGAAAACAAGCAGCTTGGGATTTCCAAGAATCGGCTTGAACAGGGAATGGAAAAAATCGCTTGAGGCCTATTGGAAAGGAAACACGGACCGTGAGACATTCCTGAACGAAATGGACGAACAATTCGTTGCAGCCCTTAAAACGCAGGTTGACCAGCAAATCGACATCGTACCGGTTTCCGACTTTACGTTCTATGACCACGTTCTGGACACGGCGGTGATGTTCAACTGGATCCCGGAGAGGTTCAAACATATTAACGATCCTTTGGACGCTTATTTTGCAATGGCGAGAGGCACGAAAGAAGCCGTATCGTGCGAAATGACAAAATGGTTTAACACAAACTACCACTACATCGTTCCTGAATATGAAAAAAACGCACAATACCGTCTCACAAAAAATAAGCCGCTTGAAGATTACCGCCGGGCGAAAGAGGCATTGGGCCTCGTCACGAAACCCGTCATCCTCGGCCTTTACACATTTGTAGCGCTGGCCAAGGGTTACGAAAAACAGGATATCAAAGACATTTATGAAAGCATGATCCCTCTTTACATCCAGCTTCTGAAGGAACTTGAAGAAGAAGGCGTAAAATGGGTGCAAATCGACGAACCTGCGCTTGTCACGGCTTCTCCTGAGGAAGTCGCCGCCGCGAAAGATATCTATCAGGCGATTGCAGCCGAAGTATCCGGGCTGAATGTGCTTCTGCAAACGTACTTTGATTCAGTTGACGCATACGAGGAGCTGATCTCCTTTCCTGTTGAAGGAATCGGGCTGGACTTCGTCCATGATAAAGGAAAAAACCTCGAACATGTAAAAGCGCACGGCTTCCCTAAAGATAAAGTGCTTGCCGCCGGAATTCTCGACGGTCGAAACATTTGGAAAGCCAACCTTGAAGAACGGCTCGACTGGATTACGGAGCTGATCGGCGGACTCGGCGCGAGAGAAGTGTGGATTCAGCCTTCAAACAGCCTGCTTCACGTTCCTGTCGCCAAGCACCCTGATGAACAGCTTGCCGACGATTTGCTGAACGGCCTGTCCTTTGCAAAGGAAAAGCTTTCAGAGCTCAGCCTGCTGAAGGAAGGATTGGTTTCCGGGAAAGCGGCCGTCAAGGAGCAAATCGATGAAGCAAACGGGCATCTGGAGGCCCTTAAACGATTTGGAACCGCCGCGGACACGGCGTTCGCAGAAGAAAGAAACAGGCTGACCGCTGAAGACTTTAAGCGCCCGACGCCTTTTGAAGATCGGCTCCGGGTTCAAAATGAATCCCTCGGCCTGCCGATTTTGCCGACGACAACGATCGGAAGCTTCCCGCAAACCGCCGAAGTGCGCAGCGCACGGCAAAAATGGCGGAAAAAAGAATGGTCAGACGAGCAGTACGAGGCATTCATTAAAGCCGAAACGAAAAAATGGATCGACATTCAGGAAGAGATCGGACTTGACGTTCTCGTTCACGGAGAATTCGAACGGACGGACATGGTCGAATATTTCGGCGAAAAACTGGGCGGATTCGCATTTACCAAGTATGCCTGGGTGCAGTCGTACGGCTCCCGCTGCGTCCGTCCGCCGGTGATCTACGGAGATGTCGAATTCAAAGAACCGATGACGGTCAAAGAAACGGTATACGCCCAATCCCTGACCTCCAAGCAGGTAAAAGGAATGCTGACAGGTCCTGTCACGATTTTAAACTGGTCGTTCGCCCGCTACGATCTTCCGAGAAAAGAAATCGCATTTCAAATCGCGCACGCCCTCAGAAAAGAGGTCGAAGCGCTTGAAAAAGCCGGAATTCAAATCATACAGGTTGACGAACCTGCCTTAAGGGAAGGACTTCCGCTGAAAGAACGAGACTGGGATGAGTACCTCTCATGGGCGGCTGAAGCTTTCAGACTGTCCACATCATCTGTCAAGGATACGACGCAAATCCATACGCACATGTGCTACAGCAACTTTGAGGACATCGTTGACACGATTGAAGACCTTGACGCAGACGTCATCACGATCGAACACAGCAGAAGCCACGGCGGATTCCTCGATTATCTTGAAAAGCATCCGTATTTGAAGGGGCTCGGCCTTGGGGTATACGACATTCACAGCCCGCGCGTCCCTCCGACAGAAGAAATGCTCACGATCATTCAGGATGCCCTGAACGTTTGCCCTGCCGACCGCTTTTGGGTCAATCCGGACTGCGGCTTAAAAACGAGACAGCCTGAAGAAACGATCGCCGCGTTGAAAAATATGGTTGAAGCTGCAAAACAAGCGAGAGATCAACTCGCTCAAACCGTTTGATGTCAAAAAAGAACCGTCCGTGCGGATGGTTCTTTTTTATTATAGTTCAAAAGAACTAACGTTTAAGGTCTAATTGGCAAATTTTAATTATGACTTTTGATTCATTCGTACGATTTCTTTCCAGATTCTTTTCTTTTAACATATTGATAGTAGATGATGGAAGGGAAGGAAAATATGTAGTGATAGACGATGGAAAATCCTTAGAAAGAGAATTAAAAAGAAAAGCGTATGATGAAGACATTCACTCTCTCAAACTTTATATAAGAGATTTGAATTCCGTCATATCTGAGCTGAGACATGAAAGCTCGTGCATTTTAAAGGCTCATCAAATGCATATAAACGGATGGCGGGGCCAGGCGCGGGAAATGTATGACGCCCTTTTGGATGATCTCGACCGCGTGGAATTTCGCGTGTATGACAGGCTGAGAACCGTGAAACAGCGTGTCGCCGAGGAGATTGAAAGGCTTCAGCTGGAAGCCGGGGAGCTTTAAATGACCATTCGCCTGAATGTAAACGATTTGCACGCCCTCGCCCGTCAATTTCGCCGTTCCCACCAGCAAATCAGCGACCTGATGCATCGTTTGAACCGCCATCTGCAGGTTCTGCTCTCAAGCTTGACAGCGGCACAAACAAGCGCCATCGATCAAGCGCAAACCGAAATGGAACATGAGATCAAAGGATACCTGCTTACGCTGGATGACCTGGAGCATTTGCTTTCACACACTGAAGCCCGCATGATCAAAACGGATCAAATGCTTGCGGCGCGGCTCTTCCAAAGCGGCGGACACTTAACCGGCTATCCGCCCATTATGAGCTTATTGGCATCAGTGCGCCCGTCCGGAAGCTTCAGGCTGACAGCATCGCTTTTATCAGAGCCGCTTGTTTTGATGAAGCAATTGACAGAAAACGGTCTGTCCGGCCTGTTTTTTAAAGACCGCGCCGCTCCATATTTTCAGTTTGATGATCAAGGAAAGAAACAGCTCTGGTCTGTGCGCCGCCTGTTAAGCCGGGAAGTCGCGGGGAATCTGTGCCTTATCGCATACGGACAAATTGCCGGATCCCCGCTTTCCCGCACTGTTTTCACGTTCGCAAACGTCAAAGCAAAAGCGGGCATATCCGACGTCAAAACGGTTCGTCTTCCCGACTCTTCGTACATCCCCGCCGCAAACCTTGGGGATCTTGAGCGCGAAATCGATAAAAAAGAAGCCTTAAAGGCTTCTTTTTTAATCGTTACCATGTGGCACCGGCCTGCTCAATCCGGTGCTCTCCGTCTCCTTCTTTTAAAATGACTGCGTCTTTATTTTCCTTGATGGAGGCGACAGCCAGCGCTGTATCATGGACATAGCTCGAATTCCATAAGTCATGAATCGGCCGTTTTTTGAAAATATTCAGCAGCATGAGGATGAAGACGGAATGGGTAACAAGCAGAATGTTTCCCTCCCGGTGCTTTTCGGTGATTTGCCCGAGCGCCCGTCTGACCCGCTCTTCAAATTCGCGAAAGCTTTCCCCTTCATTCGGAATATATCGTTCAGGCGCCTGAAAATAAGCGTCAAGCATCTCAGGGTCGTTTCGTTTAATGTCGTCAAATGTCTTGCCTTCCCAAGAACCGAGAGAAATTTCTTTAAATATGCCGTCTTTGATGATAGGGATCGAACGATTTTTGAGCATAGCCATGGCGGAGTCTACGGCGCGGCCGCTTGTGCTGACATACGCAGCCTGAAACGGGATGTCCTTCAGCTTTTCGCCGAGCGCTTTGGCGTTTGCCAATCCTAAAGGCGTTAATTTTGAATCCTCCCATCCCTGCATTCTCTTTTCGATATTCCATTCGGTCTGCCCGTGTCTGGCAATATACAAGGTAAGCAAAAAAACCCTCTCCCGTCCATTTCTTTGTACGTCTATTTTATGTGAAGCCCAATACGAAATCAAAAATAAAGAATATTCTGAACAACATTCATTTTTCTATGCCGATCAGCTATAATCATCATGAGGACAACCAAGGAGGATACAAAAGATGAATCATGAAGCATTTTTGCAGCGTGCGATCGAACTCGCAGTCGAAAGCGTAAAGGACGGGACAGGCGGCCCCTTTGGCTGCGTGATTGTCAAAGACGGCACGATCATTGCCGAAGGGAAAAATAATGTAACGACGAGCAATGATCCGACCGCCCATGCCGAAGTGACGGCCATCCGGCTTGCCTGTGAAGCGCTTGGCGATTTTCAGCTGAACGACTGCATTATTTATACAAGCTGTGAGCCTTGTCCGATGTGCTTAGGGGCGATTTACTGGGCGAGGCCGAAGGAAGTGTACTTCGCGGCAAAGGATTCCGATGCCGCATCAGCCGGTTTTGACGACTCATTTATTTATAAGGAAGTCAGAAAAGAACAGAGCGAACGAACGATCCCTTTTTATCATGTAGAGCTTCGGGATAAGCTCGAACCTTTCCTGACATGGAAGCACACGGACGATAAAATAGAATATTAGGGAGCCTGGAAGGCTCCCTATTGTTTGTACCAGTCAAGTTGCTGATCTTCCGCTTCAAAGTCCAGGCTGTCCGCTTTACCGTCCTTCTGAATGCTGAGCCTTACCGTTTTTCCCTTCAGCTTTTCCGGACTTTCGGCTATGTCCCGCTCAAAATCAGCCGTTTTCTGATACGTTTTGTTTCCGGCTTTTGTCTTAACTGTGATCCGTTTATCGGTTTCATCGACGAGCGTTGCGACGATTTTCCGGCTTCCGTCCTTTTCCTGTTCGTATACGCCGTTTTGATCGGCTTTCGCCTGCGGCATCAGCTCAATCTCTTCTGCTTCCTGGCTTTTTCCGTCCACCTCTACTTTCACAAGCTTGCCCATGAGGTCTTCGTAGTCTTCATTGTTCTTAAAGCGTTTGCTTTTTGGAATAATAACCTCCTGATCCTTAATTTTGATCGTCATCTGGTCGTCTTCTGCTTGTACATACTGTCCGATAAGATCAAAGTCGTCTTCTGTTTTCTTGTCTTTATCATGAGAGTATTTTCTTAAATCGCTTTTTTTTCGAGCGGCTTGATCAGCTGGCTGCTGTCGATCGTTTTCCTGCGCGCCGCCGGCACAGCCTGTAAACATGGCGAACACAAGAAGAACGGTCATCATTATCGTCCATTTCATATATTTCATGTGGTGCTCCTTTCGAATGTATTCTAAAAAAGAAAGCAAACAACCTCCTGTTTGCTTTCTAAAACGGTTATTTCACTTGCAGGTCTACATCGATGTTTCCCCTCGTCGCCTTGGAGTAGGGGCAAAATTCGTGCGCGGCCTGCACAAGCTCCTCCGCCTTTTCTTTTTCCAATCCGTTTGCGGAGACAACGAGCTGAACGCCAATCTTAAATCCGCCGTCACTTTCATCCTTCATTAAACTCACGCGGCCTTCTACCTCAGATTCAAGATCAATGCCCTGCTTTTTGGCGACCAGTTCCAATGCGCCGCCGAAGCATGCTGCATACCCTGCGGCAAACAGCTGTTCAGGGTTTGTTCCTGTCTCGCCATCCTTTTTTTCATTCGGCATGACAAGATCGTAATCGAGGATTCCGTCATCTGAAGTGACGTGTCCGGATCTTCCGCCTTTTGCCGTTGCTTTTGCTGTGAATAATGTAGTCATCTCAACTTCCTCCCCTAAAGTTTTTGTCCTTACTTCTTATATTTCACAAAACGCGCTTTTTAAACATGATACTTGTGAAAGAATAGGAAAAAGGCAAAAAATCTTATACAATAAAAATGGAACAAAATAAAAGTTGGTGAATCGATGGCAAACGAATTTGAACATATGAAGCTTGACAATCAGCTGTGTTTTCTGCTTTATGCCAGTTCGCGCGAGATGACGAAGCGGTACAAGCCGCTTCTGGATGAGCTGAACATCACCTATCCGCAATACTTGGCGCTTCTTTTATTGTGGGAGCATGAAAGTTTAAGCGTGAAAAAGATGGGGGAGCTTCTTTACTTGGACTCGGGGACTCTGACACCGATGCTGAAAAGAATGGAGCAGCGCGGGTTGATCACGAGAGAACGGTCGCCTGAAGATGAACGGTCTGTGATCGTCAAGCTGACTTCCTCCGGTGCAGAGATGAAAGAAAGAGCAAGCTGCATCCCGCAAACTATGCTGGCGCAGACGAACCTGCCCGCTGAAGAGCAGAAGCGATTAAAACACGCGCTCAGTTCGCTTCTTGCTTCAATGACGAAAGAAAACGGAGCGTAGACGAAAAGCTAAAATAGGCGCCTTCAATGGAAGGCGCTTATTTTTATGACACGATTTCAAGTATGACGTCGACATTATCGGAAATCGCTTTTGAATACGGACAAAGTTTGTGGGCTTGATGAACAAGGTCTTCAAGCTCTGCCGGTTCAATATTTGTTCCTTTCACTTGCAGTTTGACGCCGAGCTTATAGCCACCGTCCGCTTCATCCTTCAGCAGGCTGACATCGGCGGTCACTTCAGTCTCAATCTCCATCCGCGCTTTTCTGGCGGTGAGCTGCAATGCGCTGTCAAAGCAAGCCGCATATCCTGCGGCAAACAGCTGTTCAGGATTGGTGGCGTCTCCCCTCTCCTTTGCTTTAGGCGCTCCCGGCATGGCAAGCTCCAACGCGAGCACGCCGTCAGAAGAGGTGACTTTTCCGTCTCTTCCTCCTTTAGCAGTGACTCGGGATGTAAATAATGGTTTTGTCATGATACTTCTCCTTTATTTTATATTGTGCACAATTGAATTTTACAACATATAAATTGGAGATGCAATAAAAAAAACATTCTGCCTAAGTTTCAGGCAGAATGTGAGTCTGTCATATACGAATTTGTCCGTTTCCTTTAATGATATATTTAGAAGAAGTCAGCGCTTTAAGGCCCATCGGACCTCTTGCGTGAAGCTTCTGCGTGCTGATGCCGATTTCTGCGCCGTATCCGAATTCAAACCCGTCGGTAAAGCGGGTTGAAGCATTGTGATAAACCGCCGCTGCGTCTACTGACGTCAGGAAAAAGCGGGCGTTTTCTTCATTTTCAGTCAAAATCGCTTCTGAATGCCGCGTTCCGTACTTGTGGATATGTCGGATCGCTTCATCCAGATCACGGACGGTTTTGACGCTGACGACCGGCGCTAAAAATTCCGTCTCCCAATCGGGCTCTTCGGCCGGTACCGCCGAAGGAAGCAGCTCGCAAACCGCCTCATCTCCCTTGATTTGGACGCCTTCTTTTTCAAGCTTTTGCAGCAGTTCTTTTGCGAAACGCTTCGGCCAGTTTTCATGGATCAGCACCGTTTCGATCGCATTGCAGACCGAAGGCCTTTGCGTTTTGGCATTGATGACGACTTGCTCAGCCATCTCGCTCTCTGCCGACTCGTCTATAAACATATGGCAGTTTCCTGCCCCGGTCTCGAGCACCGGGACCGTCGATTCGCGCACGACCATGTCGATGAGGTTTTTTCCTCCCCTTGGAATCAATACGTCCAAGTAATCATTTAACGTAAACAGCTGTTTTGCGATTTCTTTGCTCGTATCTTCGATCAGCTGGACGGCATCCTTCGGAAGCTTCGACGCGCCGAGCGCTTCCTGTATGACGCCGACAAGCGCCTTGTTGCTGTTGATCGCAGACGAGCTGCCGCGGAGTATGCAGGCGTTTCCCGTTTTCAAGCAAAGGGTCGCCGCGTCAACCGTCACATTCGGACGGGCTTCATAGATCATGCCGACAACGCCGAGCGGGACCCGGACTTTCTCGATGAGAAGCCCGTTTTCTTTCTTGATCGTTTCAAGGCTTTCCCCCACGGGATCATCAAGCTCTGCAAGAAGAAGGACGGCATCCGCGATATCGTTCAGCCGTTTCGGACTTAAGGCGAGACGGTCCAGCAGCGATGGTGAAAACCCCTTTTGCTTGCCTGCGGCAATGTCTTTTCCGTTCGCCTCCAAAATGTCGTCCTGTTTTGCCCGTAGCGCTTCAGCAATCAGACGAAGCGCTTCGTTTTTGCTTTCCGTCGTCTGATGTACAAGCTTGTCTTTTGCGATTTTCGCTTTTTTCGCTTTTTCGATCACTTCACTCATCTAAATCAGCCCCCTATTCGTTTATGCTAATCCAATCATCTCGATGGATGACTTCTATCCCTTTTTCGTGCTCGAATTCGTCGCTTCGTTTTCCCTTTACTTGAAGAAGCTCTTCCGCCGAATACAGCGTCTGGCCTTTTCCCGCCAAACCGTTCGGTCCGTAGACCTCGACGACCGCGCCTTTGGCAAACTCTCCCCATACATCCGTCACACCCGCCGGCAGCAGGCTGCTACCGTTTTCGGCCAAGGCTCGTTCAGCTCCTTCATCAACGGTGATTTTTCCTGATACCGGAGAATGAAACGCGATCCACTGCCTGTGATTGTTCACAGAAGACAGATCAGACTGTCCGATGTACGTTCCGTCCCCGCTCCCTTCTAAAATCTGAATCAATTTGTCTTCTCCCGTCCCCGTGCCGATGAATACATTGACACCGAGAGAAAGGGCCGTTTTTGACGCCAACAGCTTTGACCTCATGCCGCCCGTTCCGACTTTTGAGCCGATCGAGCCGGCATAGCTTAATAGATCGTCAGTGATGTCGGCGATAAAATCGAAGCGCTTGGCGCCGGGGTTTTCAGCCGGATTCGAGTCATAGAGACCGTTGATATCCGTCAGAATGATCAGTTTGTCCGCATGGATCAATCCGCTCACAAGTGCGGACAGCATATCATTATCGCCAAATGTCAGCTCTTCGACAGACACCGAATCGTTTTCATTAATGATGGGCACAAGCCCTCTTTCGATCAGCTCCGTGATGGTCGCATACGCGTTTCGATACCGCTCTCGTTTGGCAAAATCATTTCTCGTCAATAAGATCTGCGCGGGCATCAAACCGTGTTCGGCAAAGTGCTGGATATATTGCTGCATCAAAAGGCTTTGTCCGACAGCAGCAGCGGCCTGCTTCCCTTTTAAAGTGACGGGCCTTGCCGGATATCCGAGCCGGGAAAAGCCGGCCGCTACAGCGCCTGAAGAAATAAAAATCACGTCATGGCCTTCTTTTTTCAGAGCGGCGATCGCCCGGACGTGGTCGCTGACCTTTGCCTCGTCAATTCCGCCCTTTGCATCCGTTAAAGAACTGCTTCCGATTTTAATGACAATCCGTTGTTTTTTCACGTTTTTTCCCTCCGAAAAGATCAAGGCTTAAAGCCAATAAAAAAAGCCCTTTTCATCCTGCAAAAAAAGGACGAAAAGAGCTTTCCGCGGTACCACCTTCATTGAATGCACAAAACGGCATTCCGCTTTCCCCTGTAACGCCGGGATGCGCCTGGGTTTTCCCTCCAGGGCTCTTGAGGCAGGTTCGGCAGGTTTCATGTGGTGAAATGTTTCAGCATATCATTTCACTCTCTTTCACAGAAAGAACTGCTTACTGGTCCTCATCAACGCTCGCTGATTTTTTATTATTATGCCGAGGAAAACGGACGCTGTCAAGACTTTTTAGTTGAAGACGATCGTCTTATTGCCGTGCACGATGATCCGGTCTTCCAAATGCCATTTGACCGCTCTTGCGAGAACGCTTCGTTCAATCGTGCGGCCGATGTTTTTCAGCGCCTCCGCATTATCCCTGTGATCGACGCGTTTAATATCCTGCTCAATGATCGGGCCTTCATCCAATTCGTTTGTCACATAATGGGATGTGGCTCCGATTAATTTGACGCCTCTTTCGTATGCGCGTTTATACGGGTTGGCGCCGATAAAAGCGGGCAGGAATGAATGATGGATATTGATGATTTTGTTCGGATGCGCCGAAACGAAGTCCGGCGTCAGGATCTGCATGTAGCGGGCGAGGACGATAACGTCCGCACGGTACTCTTCAAGCCATTTGAGCTGCTGCGCTTCGACTTCTTTGCGGATGTCTTTATTTGCTTTCATATAAAGAAACGGAATGTTGAGCGATTCAACGGTTTCCCTTGCGTCCTCATGGTTGCTGATGACGGCAGCAATCTCCGCCATCAAATTGCCGCTCTGCCATTCCCACAACAGCTCATTCAGACAATGCAGCTCTTTTGAAACAAAGACGACGACCCGCTTTAATTCGCTTGCCGGAGCGATGCTCCATGTCATTTGGAAAGACTCAGCCACAGAAGCGAACATGTCTTTCATGTTGCCGATCTTTTCGCGGATTCCCGGCGCTTCAAATTCGATTCTCAAGAAAAAGCGGCCGCCCTCGGGATCTGTCGTATATTGGCTGGATTCGATAATATTCGCGCCGTTTTCAAATAAAAACGAAGAAACCGCGGCGACGATTCCCGGCTGATCCGGACAGCTCACGAGCAGGCGCGCTTTTTCACGATTGACTTCCCGATATTGCTTTAACTGCTGTTTCATATACGATTTCATGTTTTGCTAAACCCTCTTTTTCGTAATCATAAACTATCTTTTCATTATACTGGAGTTTATTGAAAAATCAATTTATCGAAGGCCTATTTTGATCAAAGATCAGCTGACGAGCTTCAATCCGACTGCCGATGCCAAAATGAGCGCGATGAAAAAGATGCGTCTGGCATCCTTCGGTTCATCGTAAAAGAGAATGCCGACGAGCGCTCCGCCCGCGGCGCCGATTCCCGTCCAAACCGCGTATGCTGTGCCCATCGGCAATGCGTTCATCGCGAGCGAAAGCAGGAAAAACGAAGCGGCAAAACCGATGATCAACAGAAAAATCCATCTTATGAGCTTATCTTTATGAAATTGGTTCATCATCGTTACGCCGAGCATTTCGAGCAATCCAGCGGCAATTAAATAGATCCATTCCATTACGATTCTTCCCCTTTCTCTTCATGTGTCACCAGTTTCAGCCCGATCACACCGCACAGCAAAACGCCGATCAAGGCAAGCTTGACGATGTCGGCCGGTTCGTGAAACAGGATGATCTCACACAGCACAGTGCCCGCTGTGCCGAGGCCAGTAAATACGGCATAAACGGTTCCGACCGGCAGCTTCTCCCCCGCTTTCACCAATAGATAAAAGCTGGCGACGACGCCAAATGCCGTGCCGATCCATTCAATGGCCGTATTCGCGTGTTTCAGCCCAGTCACCCAAATAATTTCAAATAAGGCTGCCAGTACGACGCTGCCCCATTTCATATTCAATCCCTCCAATTCATGTATCAGCGCAAAGAAAAGCCCGGGTTTATCGATGAAAAACGATACTCCCGGGCTTTTATCCCTCCGTGTGCATATGAAGCTTCATATGTGTTTTCTCTCGGACCAGACCACATCAAAAGACGTGCGGAACCCTAGAAAACTTTAGCGCTGTATTCTTCATGTACTGTATAGACTACCAGCCTTTTGCGGCAAAATCAACCTTCGCGCTTGCGAAACGCTTTGATCAACGCTTGAATATGCGCCTGTTGATAGCGGTTATGATCCGACATATGCCAGATCCCCCAGCGGATCGTGGCAAGACCTCCTTCGTAAGGGACGGTCTTCAGTAAATCTTCTTCTGTCAGTTGTTCGGCGGTGTTTTTCAACGCTTCAAGCACTTCGTCGCACCGCGCTAATAACACGGACAGCGGAACACCCTTCACCTCAGGCAGGAAGCCGTTTTCATCGGTCATCGGACCGATCGCTTCTTCCAATTCCCGCGGCAGGTCCTCCTGCCTTAATCTGTACACCCAGCGGGTGTCAACATTGATTAAATGGCTGATCAGTTGGGCGATGCTGTTTTGATCGCCGTGTTCTCCTTTATACTCAAGCAGCTCCTGGCTGATGCCGGACACGATCGACTTCAGCCGCCCGACGTTTTCGCTGACGGCCGAAAACAGAACCCCCACGGCCGGCGCCATCTTTTCGTCAGTATGCAAATCTTTGACGACCCCCATCCCCTTCACTCCTCTATCAAAAACGTTATCATGGCAAAATTTTAGCACCCGAACGTTCGGATTGTAAACGTTTAAAAAAAGCGGACATTCTGGTTGTCCGCTTTTTTCAGCTTACTTCAGTTTTCCTGCGCCGGCCTGCTGTTCGACGATTTCAGGTACGTCACGGGCGGCGTCGATTTTCCCGTAAAGCTCAGGTTTCCAGCCTACCGATTTTTTGATTGATGCGCTGTTCGCCTCGTTATACGTGCTGACAACATCGATTTTTGAGACGCTTTCTTGGTTATTCAGCAGCGTATCTTCTTCGTATAAAGCGTCCCCTTTAAAGGCTTTCATCAGCTTCTGAGGCTTCGCTCCCTCAGGCAGTTCAAAGTAGTTGTCCTCGGCGTATATTTTCGAAGAGTATCCTACGCCCCATGAATAGTCGTAGTTGTTTTCAGTATTTTTAAAGTAGTTGTTGTAAATATGCACTTTTCCGTAGCGAACCCGCGGTGCGCGCTCCTTGATGTTTTCATACATGTTATGGTGGAATGTCACTCTCAAATGGCCGTTGTCGGCGGAATAACTGTCGCTTGAACCGACAATCGTGTTTTTATCATGTCCTGAGAACACATTATATGACACGGTCACGAAATCCGATTGTTTTTTGATATCCAGCAGTCCGTCGTGATGCTGGAATTCGCGTCCGAAATACGTTCCATTCAAGTCGTCAGGTTTGTTTCCGTCGTTGAATGAGCAATGGTCCACCCAAATATGTTCAGATGATTCTACTAAAAGGTTGTCAAATTCAGAGTTCCAGTTCCCGTCGCTCCCGTCTGTCGGATCCCAGGCTGGAAAATAGTCATAGGCATTTTCAAATTCGATATTACGGACGATGACATTTTCCGCTTTTTTGATATAAAAGCCGCCTCCAATGATTCTCGCGTCTTCCCCCAGGCCGATGATCGTCGTATTTGAACCGACGTTGATGACGACCCGCTCTTTTTGATTTTTTTCGGAGCGGGCTCTTGCTTCCTCAAGCTTTCCTGACGGCTCCTTTTTCCCCCACTTATCGGGATCATACGCTTTTAAATACTTCTCAAGGCTGTATTCGGGGTCTCGATAATCGTCATAGCCTAAAGATTTATTTTCATCATCGACATTCAGATCAATCGTTCCCTTGATATAAATGATTTTCGGCGTATCGTTGGAGCCGTTGGCACTGTTTTTTCCGCCTAACGCATCTACAAGCTCCTGACGGTTTTCCACCGTATATACTTGATCAGAGGAAGCCTCCGCCCCTCCGGTCGTACCTTCGCCGTAGGCTCCCCAGCCGTCATTCGCTCCGAGCACTTCACGCCCGTGGTCTGCCGCGTGAACGGGCACGGAAGAACTGAACGCCAGCATGGCAAGCGCGATTAAACCAAAACCTTTTTTCATTTCATACACCTCATCCAAATTTTTTCACAAAAACTAATATATTTTACAGGAATACAAATAACAACATATTTCCCTCCTATTTTTCAGTTTTTCATTTTTATTCTTTTTATGACAATCATCCCGATTAATTCGATAAAAATCTTCCTGAAAGCGTAGAAAATCAAGATAACCAGATCGGCTAGTTGTTTTTTCAGAATAATTCATCATTTGAAATCTCTTATTCAAAAAAAGTGTCGGCTCTGCCGGGTGCAAAAGAAAACCCCGTCTCTTTGTAAAAAGAGACGGGGTTGGCCGGCTTACCACGGCTTGTCCACCGCAAGGGCTTCGGCGAGAGCTTTGCTGTGCTTCCTGTGGCTTTTTCGTTCTTCAGCCCGCTGTTTGGCCGTTTGGTGGAGCATGATTTCTTCTTCGGTCTCAGGTACGACCTGCGGAACGGGCTGGGGATTTCCGTCTTTGTCTAACGCCACAAACGTTAAAAAGGAGGTGGCCGCAAGCTTGCGTTCCCCTGTGAGCAAATGCTCTTTAATCACTTTGACAAATACCTCCATAGACGTTCTTCCCACCCATGTTACGTAAGATTCGAGACAAACCGAATCCTCCTGGCCGATCGGTTCGAGAAAATCGACAGAATCCATCGATGCGGTCACCGTCCCGCATCTGGAATGCCTTGCTGCGGAAATCGAGGCGATGTCGTCAATATAGCTCATCAGCTTCCCTCCGAACAGCGTGTTGTGGTTGTTCGTATCAAGCGGAAAAACCCGGCTCGTTTTGACAACTTTCGATTCCTTGCAGTATTTTTTCTCCGGTCGATTCATGTTCCATTACTCCTTTGATGTCTTGAATGTGTTTGTGAAGTGGAATTTTCTTTATTAAACACTATTAGAATTCATTTGTCTAAAGTTTTTTATCCGGATAATCTGTAAGGTTTTCTTTCGAAAGCGTTTATTTCCTGAGCCGGGAAGGGAATAATGGCAGTATGATCGCGAGACGGGGGAGAGCATATGGATTCAGCAGTATCGAAAAAAAATGATAAAGCAAACTGCACCAGCGAATACGACATTTTGAAAAAAGTTGTGCTGTGCCGGCCGGAATATATGACGATTAAGGATGTCATCAATGAAACGCAGAAACACTTCCATGAAGAAAATATCGATATAACGATTGCCGTCCGCCAGCATGAAGCATTTGTCAAGGAATTGGAAAAGCGCGGCATCGAAGTAGTGCTGCTTCCTGCTTTAAGCCAATTTCCCGAGCAGGTTTTCACAAGGGATATCGGATTTACGATCGGGGAGACTGTTTTTACCTCCCGGCTCTCGGCTGATATCCGCCAGGGTGAGGAAACCGTGCTTCAGGAGTGGCTTTCAAAAGAAAACATCGCTTACCGTTCGTTAAACAAAGGCGATAAAATAGAGGGAGGCGACATTCTCATCGATCAGCATACCGTGTATGCCGGCATCAGCGAACGGACATCGCTTTCAGCCGTTCAGGAGCTTAAACGGCTGCTTCCTACACACGAAGTGATTCCCGTTCCATTTGAAGAAACCTTCCTTCATCTTGATTGCGTCTTCAACATTATTTATCCGCACGAAGCGCTCGTCTATCCAAAAGCGCTGGGAAAGCGCGAATACAAGGTGCTTAAAAAGCGCTACGATATGATCGAGATACCTGAGCATGAACAGTTCAGACTGGGAACAAACGTGCTTTCCATCGGAAATCAAACCGTCATCAGCCTCCCTGACAATCAGGCGGTCAACAGACAGCTAAGGTCGCGAGGTTATACGGTTATTGAAGTCGACCTGTCGGAGATTATCAAGTCAGGCGGTTCTTTCAGATGCTGTACAATGCCGCTTGAGCGGAGCTGTACGTAAGGAGGCCGATTAAAGCGGCTCCTTTTTTTCTGCCTTTCTTTTTAACCTCTTCACGCTTCCCAAATATAAATAGAGCTTATCAAGTGTAACAAGATAAAGACCGATTAACAAACCCCCTGTGAAAGCTATGATTACAGCAGGTACAATTTTCAACATGATCCTTACAGCAGGTGCTTTCAGTAAGCCTGCATACATTGCCTTTAAAAGTAAAAGGAAAAAGATGACCGGAGTCAGCAGCGCCTTTGGAACGTGAAAGTGTTGAGGCAGCATTATAAAAAGCATGATGCTTAAAATGCCATGATTGCGAAACCGGCAATTTTCAAAACAATGTTTATTCGAAAAGCTTTAAACAAAGTTTTGCTTGCAGCCTCTAACAGCCGTTTATAGTAAGGGGCTATGTTCCGTGAAGTAAGCCGTTCTTCAATTTCAAAAAAGCGGTAGTCTATTTTTGGAATAGGGTGCTTTGCAGCAAAATCTTTAACCTTTGAGCGATTGATTTCGCATCCGCTCATTTTACAGCCGTCCGGCATGGCTTCTGCATCAGAAAAAGAGTACGTGAAAGAAGCGTTTGAACTTCGTCGTTGACACCGTACGCTTGATAAGGTCCTTTAAGGCGGCAGTTTGAAATTCCCGTCTACGGGCAGCACGCTTTTGCCTCGCTTCGTTTCCTCCATTCCCGAAACGGTAAATACCCAATTATGACTGGTGGCGTTCATCATATGTATCGGGATTTTCGCATTTTTTACACTGGACTTAATGGATTGCTGTTTCATGTATAAGCAATTGTCTCTCCGACATAATCCCTTCGTGAATCGGGTAAACACATTCTTAAATTTTGGGAATGGATGAGAAAAGTATGCAACCGTATGCTGCGTTGAACCGCGAGGAGACTCGTTTTGAATCGTTTCCAACATATCTTGACAGTCTTCATCTTTAATTTCAGAGCCCTGTTTTTCCTCGAGCATGTTCTTGAGGTGAAGGTAAAATAGCGCACCAATAATTGATCCTCCCGATACGGTAGAGATTACTTCTACATGACGAAGCAGTCCCATATCGGCCATTCTTGCAAGAACGCCGATATGAAAGAATGCGGCGCAAAAACCTCCGCCAGAAAGAGCCAAACCGAGTTTACCTTTCCTTTCTTCGAGCATCATCAAGTCTCCTTATTCAACAATTTCATTATTCTTTCGGAGAACATGATTTATGCTGTTCGAAAATACTGATCCCTATCTGGCCTGTACCGTCACCTTCACATCATCGGCCTCCTTTTTCACATCCCCGTCATACAAATGGCAGGCGACGAAGTGCCCTTCCTCAGCTTCCTTCAATACGGGCTTTTCCGCAGCGCAAATGTCCATCGCAGCAGGGCACCTTGTCCTGAATACGCACCCTGTCGGCGGGTCGATCGGGCTTGGAAGCTCGCCTTTTAAAATGATTCGCTTCCGTTTGTCTTCAATATCCGGGTCAGGAATCGGAATGGCGGACAAAAGCGCCTGTGTATACGGATGAAGCGGTTCTTTATACAATCGGGCGCTCGCCGTAATTTCAACCATGTGGCCGAGATACATGACGCCGATCCGGTCGCTGATATGCTTGACCATTGAAAGATCATGGGCGATGAACAGGAAGGTCAATCCTTTTTCTTTTTGCAGGTTTTTCAGCAGATTGACCACCTGGGCTTGCACGGAAACGTCGAGTGCGGAAATCGGTTCGTCGGCTACGATGAACTCCGGCTCCAGGGCGAGCGCCCTCGCAATCCCGATTCTCTGTCTCTGGCCGCCGCTGAATTCGTGGGGATAACGATCGGCAAAGCTGCGGTGCAGGCCGACCGATTCCAGGAGCTCGTCCGCTTTTTCAAGCCGCCCCTTCCGCCCTTCGTACAGGCCGTGGATTTCCATCGGCTCAAGCATAATGTCTCTGACCGTCAGCCGCGGGTTTAATGAAGCATACGGGTCCTGAAAGATCATTTGGATTTTGCGGTTGTATTGAAACGATTCGGATTCGTCCAATGCGTGGATGTTTTTCCCCCGGTATCGAACCTCGCCTTCGGTCGGTTCGTAAAGGCGCATCAGCACCCTGCCCGTCGTCGATTTGCCGCAGCCTGATTCACCGACGAGCCCGAATGTCTCCCCTTCTTTAATTTCAAATGAAATACCGTCGACAGCTTTGACCGTTTTGCCCTTCCCGGCGTCAAAATGCATTTTCAGACGGCTGACGTTCAGCAATGTATTCTGTTTCATGCGGTTCCCCCCGTTTTTGGTGAAAAATAGCGCCGAATCGTGCACAGTTCCTTTTCATATACCGTGTCTTCGATGGATATGATTTCGATCGTTTTACCCGTCTTCGGAGAATGAAGCATCTTTCCGTTTCCGTAATAAATGCCGACATGATGCACCCGGCCGTGCCCTTCTTCATATGCAAAAAACAACAGATCTCCCGGCTCCGGCCGGCTAAACGGAACTTCTCTGCCGCCCTTTGCCTGATCACCGGCATCCCGGGGCGCAAAGCAGCCGTTTGCTTTCAGCATCGAAAACGCAAAACCTGAACAGTCATAGCCAAATCCGCTCATACCGCCCCACAGATAAGGCAGGTGCAAAAAAGCTTCTCCCGTTTGAACGATGTCTTTTCCCGAGCCTTTTTCACCGGATAGAGTGCCTGCGTCCTTTTTCCTCAGCAGCCTTGACCCCAACGGCGTGTCCACCTGATACCAGGCTCTGTCTTCCCCGAGAACGGGAAGCGACGTGAGAAAGCTTAATTCGAGCTCTCTCTGTTTCTCCTCTGTATATAAATAAGCGGTCGGCTTTCGGATGACGGCGAACGTTCCCGCCTCCGCCCGGCGTTTTTTTGCCAGACAGGCTTTCGGCATCCAGCCCGGATAGCCGCGTTCATCTTTCGCCGACGGCTGTCCAGGGATCACGATCGCTGCCCAGCCGTCCCTTTCCTCAAGTACCAGCACTTCTTCACCGAACAGCACCTGTGTTTGAATGAGATTCGCCGTACACAGCTCAAGGCGCTTCTCATATGTTAAAGAATCAAGCCAGCCTTTTACACGGACGGGCCGCGTGAGCATTGCCTGATCGATCCTCCGCGGTGCGTCAGGATTCGTCCAGACGTTCGCTACTGAAACGGCTGCCGTATACACATTCATCGTATCGCCTCCCCTTTGACGTCTGTGATGCCGAGCCCGGGTGCATCAGGAATCACAATCCTGCTGCCGGCGTAGCTGACCCCGCCTTCAACGATCTCCTCATTCAGCATCAGCGGCGCATCAAAATCAAACCTTGTCACGTTTTTTTGGCTTGCTGCAAAGTGAGCCGCCGCCGTAATGCCGAGCCTTGTTTCGATCATGCTGCCTGCCATGCACTCGACTCCGCACGCTTCTGCGATCGCATTGATTTGCAGCGCCCTCTTGATGCCGCCCGCTTTCATCAGCTTGATATTGATCAAGTCAGCGCTTCTCGTTTTCAGTACCTGAAACGCCTCCTCCGGCGAAAAGACGCTTTCATCAGCCATGATCAGCGTATCGACTGCGTCTGTCACCCGTTTTAGTCCTGCAAGATCGCCTTTATGGACGGGCTGTTCGACAAGCTCAATCTCAAGCCCTTCATCCTCCATTTTTTTGATTGCTCTGATCGCCTGTTTCGGTGTCCAGCCTTGATTCGCGTCAAGCCGGAGCTTCACGCCCGGCCCCGTCCGCCTGCGGATTTCACGGATGCGGGCAAGATCGGTCTCGATGTCGTCTTTTCCAACCTTTACTTTTAACGTGCGAAATCCGGCTTTTTCATAGCCGGCAGCGTCTTCGCCCATTTCATCCGGATCATTGACGCTGACGGTGAAATCCGTCTCCATTTCCCGCCTGTATCCTCCCAAAAATTGATACAGGGGAAGCCCGCACATCTGTGATAAACAATCGTAAACGGCCATATCAACGGCTGCCTTTGCGCTCGTATTTCCGCTTATCAGTTTGCCGATGTCGTGAAATATCGCTTCTGCCCTTAGTAAACTGCGGCCGGTCAGAGCCGGTGCGAATACTTCTTTGATCGCGCTTTCGATGCTGTCAAGGGTTTCTCCGGTAATGACGGCAGTCGGCGGCGCTTCCCCCCAGCCTGCCGCATTCTCAGCCGACATTTTCACAATAACGGCTTCTGCGGTATGTACCGTTCTGAGCGCGGTTTTAAACGGCTTTACTAGCGGAACGGCGATACGGTATGTATGAATTCCCGTAATTTTCATGGCGGCCTCCTTTAAAAAACTCCCGGTTCGATGACGAGCTGCTTTTTATCGGCATCAAGCACGCCTTCCGCTCCGACCGGAATGGCAATGTTCGGAGAAGAGTGACCGATCTTAAAGCCGGACAGCGCCGGTTTTCCTTCCGGGACGATATAATCTTGAATAATGTCCTTCAACGTCAGCGACTCATCGCGCTTTTTCGGAATGCAGTCATGAAAATCGCACAGCAGAAAGCCTGCGGCATCGGACAATTTCCCGGCCATTTTCAAATGATTGAGCATCCTGTCAATTCTATAAGGCTCTTCATCGATATCTTCAATAAACAAAAGCTTCTCTCTTGTATCGATTTCAAACGGCGTGCCGAGGGTCGTCACGAGGAGTGCGAGGTTTCCGCCGGTCAGTCCGCCTTTCGCTTTTCCTTTGACGATTGTCTCTAAAGGCGACACGTCTTCGGTCAGGCTGAGCGTCATGCTATGAAACAGCTGCTGAAATGACCGCTTTGTCAGCGGGTGGACGTCTTCCTTTCCGATGTCAGAGCTTAACATCGGGCCGTGGAATGTGATCATGCCGGTGCATTGCTGGATGGCAATATGTAAAAAGGTGATGTCAGAGTAGCCCCAAAAAATTTTCGGATGGTTTCTGATGATGTCATAATCAATCCGCTCGGCGATCCGCCCCGTGCCATACCCTCCGCACGCACAAATGACCGCTTTTACGTCAGGGTCTTGGAACATTTCGTGCAAGTCGTTGACGCGCTCTTCATCCGTTCCCGCCAAATAGCCGCACCTTTTGCCGACGGCGCGGCCGAGTTTGACGCGGAGCCCAAGCTCTTTTAAATATTCGACGGCTTTATCGAGCCGATCTGCGACGGGCGGGCTGGCGGGAGCGATCACTCCGACCGCATCCCCTCTCTCCAGTTTGCAAGGTGCTATTTTCAATGCAAAATCCCCCTTTGTCAAAAAACCGCCCGAAAACTGTGCGAAGAGCGCACATGAATGCCCCGGGCGGACGCTTTTTTAGATTACGTTTTTTCGGCCCATTTCAATTCGATATAGCCGACAGGATGGCGGATGATGCCCTTTACATTTTCCTTTTCCAAATGAACCTGATTATAGAAATAGACCGGAATGATCGGCATGCCTTCAAACAGCAGTTTTTCCGCCTCGTGCAGCAGTTTATTGCGCTTTGTTTCATCAGCTTCTTGTTTCGCCGCTTTAATCAGCTGATCATACGCTTTGCTGCTCCAGCCGGTCCTGTTCATCGAATTGCCGGTTTGAAAGCTTTCCAGAAAGTTGATCGGGTCCGCATAATCAGGCAAAAAAGAGCTTTGGGAAAATTGAAATTTGAGCGCTTTTTGCTCTTCAAGGAACGTGTTCCATTCCATATTGGCCAGCTTCACGCTTACGTCCAATACGCTTTTCAGCTTTTGCTGAATCGCTTCGGCCATCTTTTTATGTTCGGGCTTTGTGCTGTATGTCAGCGTAACATCCGGAAGCTTCTCATAATGCTCTTCCTTCATTCCTTTTTCAAGGAGCTTTTTCGCTTCTTCAGCGTTAAATGTGACTAAATCCCCGCCTTCCTCGCGAAAATCCTTGCCGTTTGATCCTTTCAAGCCTGGCGAGACGAAGGCGCGCGCAGGTTTTTCGCCGTTTTTCGTGACGTAGTCGACGATTTCCTGCTGGTCAACGGCTATCGCGAACGCTTTTCTAATGTTCTCGTTTTGGAAAGGCTCCATATTGACATTGAATCTGTAAAAATAAAGGCCGGCCTGGTCAAACACCTTCACCTCGTCAGATCCCATCAGCTTTTCGCTCATCTCCGCCGGCACATAAGCTGTGTCAAGCTCGCCTGACTCAAACATTTGATAATCGGTATTTCTGTCACTGACCATCGCCCATGTGACTTTATCGAGCTTGACGGTATCCTTATCCCAATACGTATCGCTTTTTTCCATCGTCAGGCTTTCATCATGCTTCCACTCCGTCAGTTGAAACGGCCCGTTCCCGACGAATGTGTCAGCTTCTTCATGCCATTTCGGGTTTTCTTCGGCTATTTTCTTGTTGACGGGGAAAAAGGCCGGGTTTGAGACGATGCTTAAAAACGATTTTTGCGGGCTTGTCAGTGTGACTTTAAGCGTTTTGTCGTCAACGGCTGTAACCTTGACATCGTCCTTTGAGCCCTTTCCGCTGTTAAACGCTTCACCGCCCTCGATAACATATCCTAAAAACGCGGCGGATGAACCGGTTTTCGGATCGAGCAGACGCTTCCAGGCGTATTCGAAATCGCCTGCTGTCAACGGATCGCCATTTGACCATTTCGCCTGCTCGCGGATTGTAAAAGTATATGTCTTTCCGTCATCGGAAATGTTCCATTTTTCGGCTGAAGCAGCCTCAGGCTCATGATCTGAGCCAAGCCGGGTGAGCCCTTCCATCAGGTTATTCAGCGCCTGCCATGACACATTATCAAAGCCGATCGGCGGGTCGAATGACGTCGGCTCATTTTCATTGTTCAGCTTTAGCACCTGTTCTTTTTCCGCATGGTTACCTTTTCCCCCTGCACCCTGTCCTGCCTGTTCATTGGCCGTACATCCGAACAGCATGATGAAACCAACTATGACGATCAAACTGCTCCACCATCTTTTCATCAAATCCCCCCGTTTCATTTGTTAAGACGAAAGTATAGCCCGCTTCGCCCGTTCATCCTGAAGCCAGCAGCATACGTCATGCCCCGCCGACACCTCTGTTTTCACCGGATAGACCCTTTCGCAAACCTCCATGGCGTACCCGCAGCGGGCGGTAAACGGACAGCCTTCAGGCGGGGAAAACAAATCCGGCGGCGTCCCGTCGATCGGAACGAGGTCTGCATCATCAAGGTCAAGCCTCGGCACGGATTTCAGCAGCCCTTTTGTGTACGGGTGCTGAGGCCGATAAAAAATGTCGGCTCTCGTTCCCGTCTCCGCGATTTTCCCCGCATACATAACCGCGATTCTGTCAGCCGTCTGTGCGACAACGCCTAAATCATGGGTAATTAAAATGATCGCCACCCCGGTTTTCTGCTGAATGTCTTTAAACAGCTCAAGGATCTGCGCCTGAATGGTGACATCAAGCGCCGTTGTCGGTTCATCGGCGATCAGGATCTCGGGTTCGCAAATCAGCGCCATCGCGATCACGATCCTCTGCCTCATCCCTCCGCTGAATTGGTGCGGATACTGCTTTAAGCGCTCTGTCGGATTCGGAATTCCGACGAGCTCAAGCATCGAGATCACGGCTTTTTTCGCTTCCTCTTTCGTAACGTCCCGGTGCTGAAGGATCGCCTCTGTCAACTGATCGCCGACGGTCAAAGTCGGATTGAGCGCCGTCATCGGGTCCTGGAAGATCAGCGAGATTTCCGCCCCCCGTATCGCCCTCATCTCCTTTTCAGGCAGATGGCGCAGGTCTTTTCCTTTAAAGCGAATCGAACCGTCCTTGATCACGGCCGAATGCTTCGGCAACAGCTGCATGATGCTTTGCGATGTGACGCTTTTGCCGCACCCTGACTCACCGACGATCGCAAACGTTTCACCTTTATATAAATCAAAACTTACGCCGCGGACGGCTTTGACCGTCCCGCCGTATGTCGAAAACGAAACATGCAGGTTATCGACTTCCAATATTTTTTTCTGCAATCGTCATGACCTCCTCAGCTTCGGATCAAGTGCATCCTGAAGGCCGTCCCCAAGAACGTTGAAGGCGAACATCGTCAACGAAATAAAGAAAGCCGGGAAGAACAGCCGCCACCAATGTCCTGACAAAATCACCGGCAAACCGTCGTTTGCCATAACGCCCCAACTGGCGAACGGAGCTTGAATTCCAAGGCCTAGAAAGCTTAAAAAAGCTTCGGCAAATATGGCCGACGGCACCGTCAGCGTCATCTGAACGATGATCGTCCCCATCATGTTCGGAAGCAGATTCCTTCTGATGATCCGCATCGTGTCCGCCCCAAACGTTTTCGATGCGAGAACGTGTTCATCATGCTTGACCTTCAGCACCTGTCCCCTGACGATCCGGGCCATCCCGACCCAGCCGGTGACGGTCAGCGCGACGAGAATCGTTCCGAGCCCTGGTCCCATCAGGACCATTAACAGGATGACAACGAGTAAATACGGGAGACCGTGAAGGACTTCGATGACCCGCATCATGATATGGTCGGTTTTGCCGCCTTTAAGCCCGGCAATTCCGCCGTAAACGACGCCAATTGCAAAATCGATCAAAGCCGCCATTACACCGACAAAAAGAGAAATTCTGGCTCCGTACCATGTTCTTGTAAAAACGTCGCGGCCGAGCTCGTCCGTTCCGAACCAATTCTCTCCGGACGGAGGAAGGTTTTGCTGTGAGAGTGATTGCTGTGTAACGCTGTGCGGAGACAAGACGGGTCCGAGAGCCGCCATGATGAAGAGGAATATTAAAATCCCTAGACCGGTCATCGCAAGCTTGTTTTTTCTTAAAATCCGCCAGGCGTTCTGCCAGTATGAAAGGCTCGGCCTTACGACAGATTCGCTTTCGCCTTTTTCCTGTTTTTTCGGAACGAACCATTCGTTCGGGATATGCCCGCCCGGCGGAGCTTTATGTTCCGTGCGAACTGGGAGGCTCATATGTCTCACCCTTTCTTATGCAGTTTAATGCGCGGATCGAGAATTCCGTAGGCCATGTCGACTAAAAACAGCATAACGATGAGGATGATACTGTAAAAAACGGTGGTTCCCATTATGACGGGATAATCGCGGGAGTTGATGCTTTCGACGAAGTATTTTCCCATTCCCGGAATGGCGAAGATTTTTTCGATGACGAAGCTGCCTGTTAAAATCGCGGCTGAGAGCGTCCCGAGAATCGTAATGACGGGCATGAGCGCGTTTTTCAGCGCATGCTTGACGACGATTTTAAAAGGAGAAAGCCCCTTCGCCCTCGCCGTCCGGATGTAATCCTGGGTCAACACCTCAATCATGCTGGAACGCGTCAGCCTGGCGATGATCGCCATCGGCCCCATGGCCAAAGCGGCTGTCGGGAGCACCATGTGCATCGGGCTCGTCCATGTCGACGGCGGGAAGATGTTCCAATTGACGGCAAATTGTTGAATCAGCATAGTTGCCATAATAAAATTCGGAACGGAAATTCCGAGGACGGCGAGCGTCATCGCCAAGTAATCGATGATCCCGTTTTGCCGAAGCGCCGCGAAGATGCCGAGGACGACGCCTGACAAAATTGCGATCACAAGCGCCGTCATCCCCAGTTCAAACGAAACGGGGAAGCCTCTTGCCAGCAAATCGTTTACGCTCTGCGACGGCTGTTTGATCGACGGGCCGAAATCAAACGTGACGATCGATTTCAAATAAAACAAATATTGAACAAAGAGAGGCTCGTCCAAATGGTAGTAAGCCTCAAGGTTTTGCTGCACCGCTTCATTTGTAGTCCGCTCTTCATTAAAAGGAGAGCCGGGTATCACTTTCATCATCACAAAGGTGAGCGTCGTAATCACCAAAATGGTCGCCACCATCGAGAGCAGCCGCTTGATGATGTAACCCGCCATTTTTCATCACACCTTCCTATGAAAATGTCGTCCTCATCGCAAGCTCTGTCATCACAAGCATCGCCTGGTAAGCTTCCAAAATGTCCTTTGCTTCATAGCGGACGATTGTCGTTCCCGGCTTGATGTCGGTGCCAGGCATCAAGTTCGCCCATTCCGCCTGACCGTAGTTGGCAAATTCGATGCTCAGCACCGGCCTGTCGGGAGGCGTGAGCGGTTTGATTTTATCCTTGTTCCTGAGCGCAAAGGCCGTCTGCTCTTTTAAAAGCTGCCCCGCTTTCTCCGGCGTCAGACATTTGACAGCCGAGCGGGAAATCGTCTCTTTGACGGCGGCCGTCGCCACGTTCGGTATGAGCTCCTCCGCTTCGAGCGCCGCCTGTTTGTCACCTGCCACCATCAGCACCGGAACGCCGTAATAGCCCGCGACATAGGCGTTAAATCCGAGCTCGCCGACGGGCCGATCGTTTATGTAAAAATGCCTGACGCCGAAGATCATGCTGTGCGACATGACGCCTTTCATCGACGCCCTTGCGTGGTAACCGACAAAAATCGCCCCACCGCACGTGTCATCAAGCCCCTGCACCATCGAAAACGGCTTGACATCCCCTGAGATCAGCTGTGCTTCAGGATGAAGCCGTTCGATGAGAAGATTGTTCATCTTCGAATGGCTGTCATTGACAAGCACTTCAGAACAGCCGTTTTTAAACGCTTCTTCTATGACGTAATTGGCTTCATCCGTCATTATCGCTCTGCCCCGTTCATAGTTCAGCTTGCTGGAATCGACAAACGTATCATCCGGAAGCCCGGAAATCCCTTCCATGTCAACAGACATATACAGCTTCATCAAAACCCCCCTGACAAATCTCTCAAATTTTGTATTATTTTAAGAATATTCTAACAAATTATATTAGAATTTTAATAGAATTGCAATAACTATTGTCAATTTTAGAAATTAAAGATCATAATGGAAAAGTGTAGAAATATGTCGAGTGACAATTAAAAGAGGCTGCGTACAGGCAGCCTCTCATTCATGAATCCCATTTTTCCGGCGGTTAACCGCTTCGTTTATTTCCTTGTATTTCTCCATCGTTCTGACAAATACCTCGTCAAACATCTGCGGTGCCGCCTTCCGGATCACATCTGCCCCTTCGGCGGTGATGCCTCCTTTTGTCGCCACCCTTTGAAGCGTTTCTTCAAACGTCATTTGTTTTTCCAGTAACAGTTTTCCCGTGCCGACTAAAGAATGGATCAGAAAGTCAAATGCTTCTTCCTTTGTCAAGCTGCTGTTCCTGAGTGCAGCCTGGGCGAATTCTTCAAATATCGAAGCAATGAATCCTGGCGATGAGCTTGTTAAATTACTTGCGGCATCGATATCTGCTTCACGGATGTTTTTCACCGTACTAAATAAAGAGAGATATTCTTCGAGCCGTTTTTTGTTGTCTTCTGTCACCCGTTCCCCGTGAACGACAAGTGAAATACCGGTACCCGTCTCAGATGTCAAAGTCGGTATGTATCTTGATACTTGCCGGTCTGTCCATTCGTGTAGCCGACTGATCGTAACCGCAGCGGCAATCGATACGATATGCGCATCCTTTCGGAAAAAGGGGCTGATTTTTGTGACCGCTTCTTCGACAGCCAAAGGTGGAACGCATATGAAGATAAGACCGCATTCTTTTGCCAGCTCTTCAGCCGATTGGAAGGAAACGTTCGGATAGCGTTTCGTTAGTTCTTCCGCTCGGCTGCCGATCGTCCTTGTATTTACTGACACCATATGATCATCAATTTTTCCTTGTTCAAGCAGTTTGGACGCAATCATGTCTGCCATGCTCCCAAACCCGATAAAACCGATTTTATTCAACGTATAACACCTCAGGGAATTTTTTGTACACAATCCGTCAGGCGGCCCTCCTTCTATATTACCCTGTTTCTTTTACAATTTCCCACAATCTTTTCATGTTTATCCCACACTCTTTGTTTATGATGTATGCATCAAAGGTTATGATAACAATAGGAGCGTGGAGAACATGGAATACAATAGGGAAAACAAACGTGAACCCAAAAATGAAATCATCATCCCTGAACATCAGGCTAGTCACACTGTCAATCGTGCGGAACAGCAAAAACGAAAACTTTCTTGGCTGACGCCGATCATCAGCGGCATCATCGGAGGAAGCCTTGTCCTCGGCGTCACGACGTTTCAGCACAGCGGGACTGAGAAAACGACATCGGCCGCGCAAACACAAGCGACGGAAACGACGACATCTTCCTCGCAAAATACGAAAACCGAAAAGCTGTCAAGCTCAAGCTCGACAGATGTGTCAACAATGGTCGAAAATGTATCTCCGGCCATCGTCGGCATCTCAAATTATCAAAAACAGTCGCAGAGCGACATGTTCGGCTTTGAAAGCAGCGAAAACAGAACAACCAGCGGAAGCAGCAGCGGCAGCTCAAGCGAAGAGGAAACAGGCACAGGATCAGGCGTCATTTATAAAAAAGCAAACGGAAAAGCTTATATTATTACAAACAACCACGTTGTCGAGGGCGCGAGCAAGCTGACGGTTTCCCTTTCAAACGGAAAAGAAGTGGAAGGCAAGCTGATCGGCAGCGATTCATTGACAGATCTTGCTGTGGTGGAAATTTCTGCGGCTAACGTTGAAAAAGTCGCAACGTTCGGCGACTCCTCAAGCCTGAAAGCGGGCGAACAGGTCGTCGCGATCGGGAACCCGCTCGGCAAAGACCTTTCCCGCACCGTGACGCAAGGAATCATCAGCGGCGTAAACCGGACCGTTTCCGTCGATACGTCAGCTGGCGAAACCGAGATGAACGTCATTCAGACGGATGCGGCGATCAATCCGGGCAACAGCGGAGGAGCCCTGCTCAATAAAAAAGGCGAAGTGATCGGCATTAACAGCATGAAAATCAGCGAAACCGGCGTTGAAGGAATCGGGTTTGCGATTCCGAGCAATGACGTCAAGCCGATTGCAGAACAACTCTTGTCAAAAGGAAAAATCGAACGTCCGTATATCGGCATCAGCATGATGGATCTCAGCCAGGTTCCTGAAAACTATCAAACAGGCACGCTCGGGCTGCCCAGCAACCAATTAAACAAAGGCATCTACATCGGTCAGGTCGCGTCAGGATCTCCTGCTGAAAAAGCGGGTCTAAAAGAAAATGATGTCATCATCAGCCTGAATGGCAAGGAAACCGATTCTGGAAGCAGCCTTCGCAGCATCCTATACAAAAATACGAAAATCGGCGAAACGGTGAAAGTGACGATTATCAGAAACGGCAAAACGATGACAAAACAAGTGAAACTTGATCAAAAAGAAGTAACCTCTTCTTAATTGAATACGCATCCCCCTGGGCTGCCGGAATTACCGGCGGCCTTTTTGCATAACAAAAAAACCAAGGCCCGAACAAGGCCTTGATTTCCAGGCTGTCGAGAAAATCGACAGCCTGAAGCCCAGCTCTTTTAAGCTGGGCTTTTGTGATTATAGAATTAAAGGATGTTTTGGCGAGAAAAAGGTTAATTTACCTTTTTTGATGATAGAATAGTATGAAAATGCACAAATAAGGAGGATTTTAAGAAAAAGAAAGTTTTATTTATTGGAGTGCCAATTGTGGCAATCCTTGCAATCATTTTATTTATTTCAGGCAGATCCCCTGAACCTTCATATCTCGCAAAAGAATTTGAAGAGAAAATTAAGCAAGAAGATGCTAAAGGATTATTGAAACTTGTTAAAGTTGACAATGGAACGAAGTGGGAAGAAAAGGATGCTGAAAGTATAATCAAGTATTTAAAAGATGATGAATCTGATTATAAAAATCAAATCATGCTTTTAAATGCACAGGCCAGCTACTATGAGTCAGACGGAAAAGCAAGTAATATCATTTCACAACAATACCCAGGTGAAAGCATATCTAATATTGGCCCTTTTTATATTGCAAAAGAAAAAGGAATCTTTGGGGACGATAAATACGTTTTAAAAGCGCGTAGCTATAAATTAGAAGTACATGCAGCCAAAGGAGCAGATGTTACCTTTAACGGTGAAACAATTGATATGCAGGGGAAGGACTCAAAGGAACTTGGGGTATTCGGACCTGGGGTATACACCATTAAAGGCAGTAAAAAATTCGATTATACAACAGTTGATGATAAAGCGGAAGTGACTCTATTCGATCCCAAAGATTTTGAGGCGACAGCAAGTCTTGATTTTAGTGGAGAAACCGTTTCGGTCAATTCTGATATCCCTAATACAAAGATTCTAGTCAATGGAAAAGAATCTGGAGAAACCATTTCGGAAAATACAGATTTCGGTCCTGTTAAAGATGGGATTAAACTTCAAGGGGTTGCAGATTTTCCTTGGGGCGAAGGAAAAAGTGAGACCGTAACAGTCAATTCGGCGACTAACGAAGAATATAATCTTACGCCAAAGCCGATTGTCAATAATGACATGGAAGAGAATTTAAAATCATTGATTAATGATTTTGCTAAAAATAGAAACGAAGCAAAAGTGAAAAAGGATGCAAATAAGCTCAAAAATGTTTCAGACAGTTTGAAGAAAAGCTACATAGAAGTGATCAAGAATTATGACAAAAAGAATTACTATGAAGGGAAAGCCTTGGGTACTCGCATTGACTTTTCCAAGGTGACTTATGAAAACGGCAGCGGGGGGAAACAGTTACTCCATGTTCCCGTGGAATTTCATCTGAAATCCAGAGAAGTTTATGAGTTTATTGATTCAGAACTTGAAGAAAATTTCGATGAAGAAATCCTAACTTTACAGTACGATGAACAGAAAAAAAGCTGGTTTATTGACAGTGAAAAGGATGATTATGAGTCATCGAGTGATGATTATATGGTAAGTAAAGACGTAGCAAAAACGACTTTTTAAGGTGATTAGCCCTTCATAAATGAAGGGCTAATCTCTTTTTCTTTGCTTGTTTTTTTGTTTTTCTCTTTTGAGTTTGTCTTTTTCTTCCCGATAAAACTCATGAAACATCTTCATTAAAACGAGTTTTTCAATCCTAGAAACATAACTGCGTGAGATCCCCAGTTCCTTTGCAATTTCTTTTTGTGTTTTTTCTTTTTTTAAATTAAGTTCAAACCTTCCGAATATAACTTGTTTTTCACGCTCATCTAAAGATGTGTCTTTTTATATTGTGTAATTCCAGATTTAACTGGATTGTGTCGATAACATCCTCATTTTCAGATTTCAGCACATTAATCAGTGAAATTTCATTTCCTTCTTGGTCTTGGCCGATGGGTTCGTGTAATGAAACATCCTTTTGAGTTTTCTTCCGAGTTCTCAAATGCATCAGGATTTCATTCTCTACACATCAAGCTGCATAGGTGGCAAGCTTAGTTCCTTATAATCAGGGGAATAGCTTTCAATCGCTTTAATTAATCCAATGGTTCCAATAGAAATCAAATCCTCCTGATCTTCTTTTGTATTCTCGAATTTTTTAACAATGTGGGCTACTAATCGAAGGTTGTGCTCAATCAACATATTCCTTGCGTTTTCATCCCCTTGGGCCATTAATTCTAAGTATTTTTTTCGTCGCTCTTTGACAGCGGTTGCGGAAATGCATTGTTTTTGACATATGATACTAAAAAAACAAGCTCCTTGAGAATAAAGCTCAGTGCACCAAAAACAGCAGACATTTTAGCACCCCCAAAAATTTAGACAGACGCGTACATCAATGTATGCCAAATTAAAACAGTCCGTGTCTGTACAAATGAAAGTTTTTTAGGTATATGTGTTGTTTGGTTTTATTAATTTGACCTTATTATATTTTATGTCAAATGATACAATTAAAGTTAAAGTAAGCATGCGATGCGGAGGATTAAATTTTGAATAGGGATAAAGAAGAACTTAAAAAGTGGTTGAACTGTTTAGGTAAATAAAAAGGTGGAGATTATTTAATGGCTAATGATAATGAAATTACATCAGGCATCAGTCATGCTTCTGTTAATATTGCAAAACTTATTGAAGATAATTATGTAATCGTTTGTGACACAAATGTATATTTAGGTTTGTACCGTTTTTCGCCAGATTTCGCTAATTTTGCTTTAGACTGTTTACGGAAAATACAAGCGCATATAATGATTCCTTATACTGTTAAAATCGAATATGATAAACACTATCAGGCTCTATTCAAACGTCGTCAAGGTAAGATTGAAAATTCAATAGAGGACACAATGAATTTAATTGAAAAGCAGCAAAATAAACTAAAAAACAGTTGTGCTACTTTAATTACTCGCCAATTTCCAGGAGCAGATGAACTTATAGATGAAATTGATGAAAAATATGATGAATTAAAAACTATGCTTACAGATTACTTTGAACAGCGAGGTGTTTTAACCCTAATACAAGAAAATAGTTGGACAATTGATGTCGTTAAGGAATTTGTACAAAAATTAATTGACGATAAACAGATAATGCAAGATTTTACTCGGGATGAGATATATAAGATATGCGAAGAGGGTAAAAAAAGATATAAAAAAGAAATACCTCCAGGATATAAAGATGGTAAGAATAAAGATGGTATTCGAAAATATAGCGATTTGATCTTATGGAAAGAAGTATTACAATTTGCTAAGGAAAAGCAGAGTAATATTATTTTTGTTACAGATGATGTAAAGGCAGATTGGTGGAATCGCAAAAAGGATAAAGTCGAATTTTTGTCACAACTTTATGAGGAATTTGCTAAAGATACAAAGAAAAGGGAATCAGAAAATGGTGGCGTTGCCGGACCTTCGATGAAAATCGTGCCATTTGTATCTGCGGATTTCTATGAAGCTGTTTCTAGGAGTATGAACGTTCCAAAAACCGATGTTGTAGAACAAGCACTGAGAATTACTGATAAAGTTTACATAAACATGATTGAGCATGCAGCATTTGATTCTATACATGACACTCTAAAGTATTCTGGCTTTGATTACGTTGATGAATCAGCATTAACATATATAGGTTCAGAGGGTATTGAAGAATGGGATATTGATAATTACACATTAGACAGTTTTACAATGGTTGAGCGTGATGATGATCAGATAATATATGAATTGAGATATAATGTGGAAATGAGCAGTCGTTCTTGTGATTATTGGGGGAGAGATGATGACACAAAGGAAGTTATTGTTTCTCCCGATTATAAGCACGGGGTAATGGGGCAACTAACTATCAGTGTTGTTAGAACTGTCGATATGTTTATGGATTTTGAGGACTCAGATGATTTTGATTCGTCTGAAATTGTTTCCGGAGATTTTCTGGAAACGTCCTTTCAATCTTGTTTTCCAGATGATGATATTGATGATGTTCCGGATGCTTATAGTAGATGTCCGGATTGTGGTCGAAAAATCAACATAGAAAATGACGGTGGTAATGGGTTTTGTTTGAACTGTGCACCAAATCATTAACGAAAGCCGGTGAAGGTGCCCTTTATGAGGGCACCTTTAAAATCATCTCCATCTCCAATTAATTTCATTATCATTTTCATAAATTCCAGGGAGGGATATAGCTACCTTTTTTTGTTTTTCATCAATAATAAACCAATTTTCATCATCTAACCATTCTTCACTATACTGCTCTATGGCAAAAGGGTCATCCTCGTTTACTACGGCCTTAAAGAAATCTTTGAACTTTTCCATGTTTTCATTAGGAATGATTGTTCCATACATCCAGACACCTTCAACAGTAGCGCCTTTTATTTCACCCAAGCATTCATTTTTATAATATAGAAGCATACTATCACTCCTTCGGATGCAGTTTGATAAATTGTTTTGGAACTTCACCTTTTACAAAGTATTCAGTATCTCTTTGAGTCCATTTTAAAGCTTTGTTTTTCCAATGTTCAGACTGTCGAGTATCATTTTTGATTAACCTTTCAATTTGTTTAGGCGATAAAATTACAATATCCTTCACTTCACCAGACCTGATTGCTTTACGGAGAGCAGATATGTCGAGCTCTATTATATTTTCACCATATCCCTTTGCAACCTTTTGATTTATTGTAAAACTTGTATATGGGCTGTTGGATTTCCCGCCTTTTCTGTATCCTCCAAGGACGTGCTCTGTTACAGTAACCTGACGACCTTGGTACATACCAGTTTTGTTGGCAGGTACAAGATTACCGGTTTCGGGAGAAATATGAGACTTACCTATGCCGTTTGGTCTTTCAGGCTCATAGGGAAAGTCTTCACCTCTGTAAAGATTAGTGGCCTTACCGTTGTATGAGTTTACATTAAGCACTTTTCCGGCTTTTTGCATCCCGAAAGGTGCTATCATTGCGATCGCGCGATCTAGACTATCCTGTCGCTGCTCATCCGAAATCTTATTCCCGAACATATCCCGGCCGGTGATTGTTTCGCTGAACCCGTTGGCCGCGGCTAGACCGTATAGACCCTTTTCAGAGTTTTTCAAAGCCTGGAATGTTTTCGGCGTTCTATAGGCAGCCAGGGCTTTATCAACTGTTGTGACCGCCTTCTCGGCTTTGTACATGCTGTATGCGCCTTTGATCCCTTTAGCACCTTTCCCGAACCACCCGACAACCGGGATGTATCCGGCGGCACCCATCGCTCCCGCAGCAACCCGTTGCCCATATGTCAGCTTCTCACCTGTGACGGGGTCGACTCCTTCAGAAGCTCTCTTGTAATCATAATAACCAGTGATTTCGCCCACAAATGTGCTGCCGGCATCAAGCATTTTTTCATACCATGGCCGGTTTGCAAGCTCTTCCTGCTTCCTGGCAAGTTCCTCTTGCTCCTTGGCAATTCGCCGAGCTTCGGCCTGATCTTTTTTAAACTGGATATAGTTTTCAGCATTTTTATGTACGTCGTCTTTCAGTTGATAGGCTTCGCTGGCCCGGTAAGCTTTGGCATCATAGTGAATCGGGGAAGCACTTTTCCCTTTGCCAGTTGCACCGATTAGAGCGGTATAGTCAGCGGTAACCATCTGCTGGTTGATTTCAGATGCGGCGTATTCCTCTTTGAGAGCGGCGTCCAGATCATCGACGGCTTTGATCGTGTCTTTGCGCTCATCGTTTGCATCATTGAGGTGTTGTTTGAATGTGTCAGTTGAAAAGACTTCTAAAGGCAGTATATCATGGATGCTTTGTAAAATGGCCTTCATGTCTTTTTTCTGCTGCGAAACAATTGCCTTAGAATTTTTATAGGCATTGGCAAGCTGGTTCTCAAGAAACTCCATGTCGACAAACGTGTCTCCGGAAAGGTTGGGATCTTTCACAGCTGAAGAAACACCGTTGAGAAACTGAATCTGCATATCAATCAGATCGACCCAGTCGTCCACGATTCCTGCCTGATCCTTGTAAAAAGCTTTGATGTTGTCCGCGCCTTTTCCCTGAAGATCGTCCCCGAGGTCTGCCATTCCTCGGAACGCCTTTTTCAGGTTGACAAACTGCTCTCTGGTGCTTTGGTACTCCTTGGACCGTTTCTCCATAGCGGCTAATAAAGTTTTTGACTCATAGATTTTCATTCATCAAACCCTTCCTAAATCTTAGTCAGTAAATATTTTACCACTATACGGAAATGAATTGGTGAATAAATCCTTCTCATCTATGAAAATAAATCTTATTGAGGTAAAATATGGTTGTAAAAAAATGAATTATTATGTAAAATGGTCAACATGAAGAAAAAGGAAATTTAATAATTGTAATTATCTAAAAACTCTTAATCTTGAGAAAGGATGATGGGGAATTGGGAGTGAAAATTGCGTCTGAACAAGTGGTGAATATGTTGAATCAATGGTATGGACAAATTAAACGTCAAAACGTACACAATGCCAAAGAAATGAGATCTGAGATCGAACAAGCTATGAAAAACATGGAAGAGAATCAAAATGTTTTGCTTTACTTTAATATGATTGATTCCAGATATAAATTGCTTCAAGAGCATTACACTGAATCCGGAATCCTCTTGAAGAGTCTGAAAAACCAAACAGAACAAAGTAAGACCGATGACATGTTGCAGTATTATTTTTATTTCTTCAGCGGTCTTTATGAGTTTTACATGAAAAATTTTACCCAAGCCATTAATTTTTACAGAATAGCGGAAGCGAAACTTCATAAGATCCCCGATGAGATCGAAAAGGCAGAGTTTCACTATCAAGTTGCAATTGCATATTATAAGATTAAACAACATTTCTTTTCGTTAAACCATATCGAAAAAGCATTGGAATCATTTAAAGCCTATGAAGAATACAGCAACCGAGTTATTAAAAGTACAATGGTTATCGCGGCAAACTACATGGATTTATATCGCTATGAAGAAGCAATTAAACTCTACAAACAAGCTTTAGAAAAAGCACGGACTACGGATGACCCGTTCTCGGAAAGTTTAGCTTATTTTAACTTGGGAGTATGTTATGAACGACGCGATCATCTTTCCGAAGCAAAGGAATATCTGCAACAAGCTATCGATATACCCGAAAATCGGCAATCAGTATCTGCTATTAGAACAATGTACATGTTGAGTAGGGTTTTATACAAAACAAATTCCTTGGACGAGGCGCGTACATGGTATCGAAAAAGCTTTTCCAGGGCAGAAGAAGCAGCAGACTTTGAATATAAAGCCAAGCTGCAAATCATATACTCTTTGTATGATCGGCAAGATTCTGTTTGCTTAGATGAGGGATTAGAGCAATTGAAAAACAAGAAGCTCTGGTCAGATGTCGCAGAACTGACATCACTTGCTGCTTACCATTATAAAAAAGAAGGAGATATTCATAATTCGGCGAAGTATTTTGAGCAGGCTTGCCACGCGAAAGACCAAATTCTTAAACTTACGGAGGTGTTGTCATGAAACGCGCCAAATTAATTTTGACTACTGCAATTTTCGGAGGTCTTCTTGTCGCATTCAGTCTTTCAAACACATCAACAGGGAATGCCGAGTTTGGAACATCTGCGCCGATAAAGGTCGCGGAAGATGCTCACTTCGGTTAATTCTTTTTAGCCCTTCTCGAAAACTGGGAAGGGCTTATTTTACGCTAACAACATCCTCAAACTTGATAAAACGTGTAACCCATATTACATGAGATATTCTTGGCTGCGGATTTATGTTTCTCTACAATTTGAAAAGTCAAGGCCCGAAAAAGGCCTTGATTTTTCTATTATTTGATCGGTTTGAGACGGGCTTCGATCTCATTTCGTCTGTTTTCCAGATACGGAGGAAGCGCAAGGCTTTGACCAAGCTCATCGATGTCTTCGTCGACGGCAAATCCGGGACCGTCTGTCGACAGCTCAAACAGGATGCCGTTCGGTTCTCTGAAATACAGCGCTTTGAAATAATAGCGTTCTACGATGCCGGAATTGTTGAAGCCGTGCGCGCTGATGGTTTCATGCCATTTTTGCAGTTCTTCCTCATCTTTGACGCGGAATGCGACATGATGGACGCTTCCTTTTCCGGGGCGCTCCCTTCTGTGGTCTTTCGTCTCCGTGATATGGACTTCCGTCGCGGCTCCGCCTTCTCCTGATTCAAAAATGAGGAGCTTGCGGCCGGTGTCGGCGATGGTTTCTTCAGCGATCTGCCGAAAGCCGAGGATGTCTGTCAGAACTGATGCAGTCGGCGCCTGATCAGAGACAGACAGCTCGACCGGGCCGAGTCCCCTGATTGCATATTCTTTAGGTATGACGCTGTTTTTCACAGGCACTCCGATGTCTTTACCTTTTTCATCAGCAGCGAGAATGATATTTTGGCCTTCATGATCTGAAAAACTGAGAATGCTGCGCCCTGCCCGCTTTGTGATGCCTCCGTGGCGAACGCCGAGCTCAATGAGACGTTTTTCCCAAAAGCGGAGCGCCTTCTCCCCCGGCACGCGAAGGGATAGCGAAGAAATGCAGTTCGTTCCTTCTATGCGACGCGCGAGCATCGGAATCTCGAAAAACGTCAAATCCGATCCCGGAGTCGCCACCTCATCTCCGTAAAACAAATGATACATGGTCGGATCATCCTGATTGACCGTTTTTTTGATAAGCTTCATTCCAAGTCCTCTCACATAGAAATCGAGATTTTTTTGCGCATTTGCCGTTAACGCGGATACGTGGTGAATACCGTGTACGTTCATGTAGATCCTCTCCTATCCAAAAATATCTCGAATTCGAGATATATCTTATGTCCAAATTATGTGATTTCGCGGCAAAAGTCAACCGATTCGACTCGACCGAAAAACCTTAACAATAACTATTTTATCAACTATTAAAGTTCGCTTATAAAACTAATAAAAGGCAATTTACACGATTGAAAATGGATAAAAAACGGGAAAATACGAAAATCAGAAAATTTATTTTATTTTTATTTTACGAAATTGGTATTACAATATAAAAAAAGTTTTTTAGATGAACAATGGGAGGCGTAACAAATGAATGCAGAAGCAAACGGACTCAGGAAAGAGATAGGCTTGTTATTTGCGCTTTCTCTTGTCATTGGAACGATCATCGGCTCAGGCGTGTTTATGAAGCCCGGCAGCGTTCTTTCTTATTCCGGAAATGCGCAGATCGCGCTTTTCGCCTGGCTTCTCGGAGGGGTTTTAACGCTTGCGGGCGGATTGACCATCGCCGAAATCGGCACACAGATACCGAAAACGGGCGGTCTTTATACGTATCTTGAAGAGATTTACGGAGAGTTTTGGGGCTTTTTGTGCAGCTGGGTCCAGATTATCATTTACGGACCGGCGATCATCGGCGCCATCGGGTTGTATTTCGGCTCTCTCGTGACCCATTTGTTTTCCTGGGACAAGTCATGGGCAGCGCTTGTCGGCATCATCACCCTCGCCTTTTTGTGCATCGTCAACATCATCGGCACTAAATACGGCGGAGTGATTCAGACGATCACGACAGTCGGAAAGCTGATTCCCATTGTCTTTATCGTGATTTTCGGCCTTTGGAAAGGCGATGAGCAGATCTTCAGCACGGTCACATCCAGCATCAGTGACCAAAACTTCGGGGCCGCCGTTTTGGCGACATTGTTTGCATATGACGGCTGGATTCTTCTCGCAGCGCTCGGAGGAGAGATGAAGCATCCTGAAAAGCTGCTTCCCAAAGCGATGACCGGAGGGATTCTCCTTGTCACGGCCTGCTATTTGTTTATCAATATAGCGCTGCTTCATGTTTTACCGGCTGATCAGATCGTTAAACTCGGCGAGAATGCGACGGGCACAGCCGCCTCGATGCTATTCGGGCCGATCGGCGGCAAACTGATCTCCATCGGAATCATCGTCAGCATTTTTGGATGCTTAAACGGAAAGGTGCTGTCCTTTCCGCGCGTGATATTCGCGATGGCCGAAAAGAAACAGCTGCCGTTTTCGCACTGGATCTCACACGTTCACCCGACGTTTCGTACGCCATGGATCGCCGTGATCGTGCAGATCGTCATCGCCTGTATTTTGATGGTCATCAGCAACCCCGAAAAGCTGTCAGAGGTTTCGATTTTTATGATTTACATCTTTTATGTGATGGCATTTTTCGCGGTGTTTATTTTAAGGAAGAAGAACAGCGGGCTGAAAAGATCGTACAGTGTGCCGCTTTACCCGTATTTGCCGATTGCGGCCATCGCCGGATCTTTGTTTGTCCTGGCAAGCACGCTTATCACGGACTTTTACAGCTGTTTATGGTCGATCTTGATCGGCCTTACCGGACTGCCGTTGTATTTTTGGATGAAAAAAAGAGATAACACCGTTTAAAAGCTGCCGGCAAATGCCGGCGGCTTTTTTATCCTTTCACAGACCCGATCAAAATCCCTTTGGCAAAGTGCTTTTGCAAAAACGGATACACAGCTAAAATCGGGAGCGTCGCAATGACGATGACGGCCAGTTTGATCGACTGCTCCGGCGGGACGGCGTTTTCTGCCAGTTCGTTTGTCGTTCCGGTCAGATCAGAAAGGATCGTCACCTGGCGCAGCACCATTTGCAGGGGCCATTTTGCGCTGTCATTGATGTAAAGGAGCGCGTGGAAAAAATCGTTCCAAATGCCGACCGCATAAAACAAGGCGAATGTCGCAACAATCGGTTTTGAAAGCGGAAGCGCGATCCGGAAAAACACGCCGATCTCCGAGCAGCCGTCGATTTTCGCCGACTCTTCGAGCTCTCTCGGCAGCTGCTGAAAAAAGTTTTTAATAATGATTAAATTAAACGGGTTGATCGCCATCGGCAAAATTAAAGCCCAGTAAGAATCAAGAAGTCCCAGCGATTTGACGACGAGGTACGTCGGAATCATCCCCCCGCTGAAAAGCATCGCAAAAATGACGAGGTTCAGCACCAGGTTCCTTCCTTTGACGTGCCGCTTGGCGAGCGGGTACGCCATCGTAAACGTAAAGACGAGCTGAATGATCGTGCCGACAATCGTGATGAACACAGACACCCCCATGCTCCTGATAAATGTCGGCGTTGAAAAAATATAGCGGTACGCATCAAGCGAAAAGGTCTCCGGAAAGATAAAAAAGCTGCGTTCCGCAAGTTCTGCTTCTGTTGCAAACGAACCGGCGATGATGTACAGAAAGGGCAGCACCGTCACAAGCCCGCAGCAGCCGAGGAAGACGATATTTAACACATCGAACGCCCGTCCGGCTTTCGTGTTATGAAGCGATTCTGGACCGGCCATTTCCTTTCACCCCCATTTTTAAAACAGACCGTCCTGGTCAAATTTTTTCGCAATATAGTTCGCCCCGAAAATCAGGATGACGCCGACCACCGATTTGAAAAGCCCGACTGCCGTACTGTAGCTGTAGGCGCCCTGCGTGATCCCGACAACGTAGACATACGTGTCAAAAATCTCTGCCACGCTTCTGTTCAAGGAGTTGGTCATTAAAAAAATCTGTTCAAAGCCGATGTTCAAAAAGCTGCCGATTCTAAGAATAAGCAGGACGACGACCGTGCTTCTGATCGCAGGAAGCGTAATATGCCACAATCTTCTGAAGCGGCCCGCCCCGTCCATCACGGCAGCTTCATACTGCTCCTGATCAACCGAAGCAAGCGCGGCCAAAAACAAAATCGTGCCCCAGCCCGTTTCCTTCCATATGCTCTGCATCACGATCAGCGGCCTGAACCATTCAGGGTCTGAGAGAAAAGAAATCTCTCCCCCCGTTATCCCTTCGATGAGTTTATTGATCACACCGGTGTCGACCGTAAAGAAGACAAAGGTGATGCTTGCGACGATCGTCCACGAGACAAAATGCGGGACATAGATCAGCGTCTGAATGCACCTTTTGTAAATGGCGTGCCTCAGCTCATTCAGCAGGAGGGCAAGGATGAGCGGCGCCGGAAATGCAAAAATCAAATCGAGAGCGGCGAGCATGAGCGTATTGCGCAGCAGCCTGAAAAAATCGGGATTCATAAAAAAGTCTTTAAAATACTCGAAACCGACCCATTCGCTTTGCCAGAAGCCGAGATACGGCGAATAATCCTTAAAGGCGATCAATACGCCCCACATCGGCCAGTATTTGAAAATGAGAAAATATAACACACCGGGAACGAGCAAAAGATACAGCCATTTGTCGCGTTTTATGGCGGTCAGCCAATTCGTTTTCCTTTTCGTTTTGACGGCGGCTCTCTCCGTTTTGGCGGCGATTTCCATCTGCCGCACCCCCTTTCGATGTACTGGTGAACAGCGCTATTTCGACTTTTGATACAATTGATTCAGCTCTTTCATCAGGTCCTCCCCGCCGCTTTTATACCAGAGTTCCACGGCATCCTTAAAGCCTTTTTCATCGATGTCACCAATGATAAACTGCGTTTTCGCGTCAAGGATGATGTTGTCGAGCTGTGCCCCTTTTTGCGTATATACATCAGATACGAGCGATTCAGCCGGGTTGAACACGGCTATTTTTTCGCCTTCTTTCATGACTTTCTGCCTGTGCTTGAACAGCTTGGACCTTTGCTCTTCGATATAATACCTTTGCTCGGGAATCCCCATGCTGAACTGTGCGAGTCCCTCATGCTCATAAAGCAGTTTTTTGTTGTTTCTTTCAAGGGATGTAAATGCGCCGTTTTCAAGCTTGTAATTCCGCCCTTCCACCCCGTTATTGGCGATGATCTGGGCTTGCTTGTCATTCATGTTGTCGAGAAACTCGAGCACCTCCTTCAATTCTTTTTCCGTTTTGACGCTCGCTTTCGGAATCGCGATCATTCCCGCATATCCTGAGGTAGGGAATGTATAGGTTCCCTTCGGCCCTTCTACGCTTCCGATGACGTCGATCACATCTTTGTTTCCGGAATCCTTTTCCTCTAAAGCGCTCTGGATTTGTGAAGCACGCGAACCTGTATCAACGATCACGCCCGCCTTTCCCTTCACAACCGGATCGTTCCACTTCGCCGAATCCATCACGGCAAAATCCCGGTTGATCAGCCGTTCATCGTAAAGCTTTTTAAAGAAGAAGAGCGCCTCCATATACTCGTCCGTCGTAAAATCGGGAACAAGCTCGCCATTCTCATTGACTCCGTAACGGTTCGGCGCTCCGAACCACGTCTGCATAATATCCCACGGACTTCCGTTGCCAAGCCCCATCCATTTCGGCACCACCATTCCGTACGTGTCGTCTTTGCCGTTTTTGTCAGGGTCTTTTTCTTTGAACGCTTTCAGGACTTCGTAAAAATCGTCGATCGTTTTCGGCATATCAAGCCCGACGTTATCCAGCCAGTCGGTTCTGATGATGATCGAGGCGCGGATCAGATCCCTTGCTCTGTATATGCCGTAGACCTCCCCGTTTATCGAGCTGTTTTTCATAACCTTTTTGTCTGCCCGGCTTAAGTTTTTGTAATCCTTTAAGTATGGAGAAAGCTCCCAAAATGCTCCTGCTTTGACCGATTTAATGAACCCCGGCGACTTGTCCGCCACAACGATGGCATGCGGCAAATCGCCTGAAGCCATAATGATGTTAAATTTGTCGTTGTAGGAAGAGTTCGGAACCCATGTCACACTGATTTGCTTTTTCGTATACGTTTCGAGCGCTTTTAGCGAAGGGCTGTTTTCCCCCGGGCTTTCCGGCGATAGAAGCGGAGCCATAATGCGGATTTCGTTTTTTTGTCCGTCCTTTTCCTGTTGATGAGACGTTTCATTTGCGCTGCCCCCCATGATAAATAAACAGACTGCCGGTGCGGCAAGCCATTTTTTCACGTTTTTCGGCATCAGCATCTGCGATTCCCCCTTTGATTTTCTCCTAAATGTAAAACGCTTTCAATTTTCCGGCAAGCTTCATTTTTTGCACTCTTTTTGTCCTTTATTTGCCGGCATGATCTTTTCTTGAAGGCTGCATTCGGGCAGCATATCACCCAGCAGTTCAAGCACGGCGATCGTGTTTAAACACCATTGCGATATGCAGTTGGTCGTAACCCACGGAATTTCATAGAGCGAATCCCATGTATTCGTCTTTCTTACAGCAACAGGAAGCGGAGTATGGCTCTTTGTTTCATCGAGCAAAAGTCCCCACGCTTTTTCGGCAAGCCTCCGGTCGTTCCGCCGTTTTGCCGCATAGGCGACCATCGCGGCGGAAAACATCGGCCAGTGAAACAGCCCGTCATGAAGCGTTCCGCCCGACATGCTTCGCTTTTCTTCATCGCTCAGCACATAACATTCACCGAATTCAGCCAGCATGTCACACCATTCTTCGTCCTCTAAAAGCCCGGCCAGCTCCATCCATACTTGCGGAGCGCCAAAGGCGATCACCATGTGGTAGCCTCCTTCGTTCCCGTCTCCGATATGAATCAGCTTCGCGCTCGCAGGTTCATATTCAAACGACGGACCTGACAGCAGGCGAAGCGGCATTGTTTTAAGCTGGGCGATTCCTTTTTGGATTTTCGCCAGGTAGGCCTGATCACCCGTTCGTTCCCATTCTGTCAGCCAATTGGAGCAGAATGCCGCCCAATCGGGGCCGACCCTCGCGTGCGTGGCTGTGCCGTTCGGATAATACGCCCTCATCGGGTCCAGCGTCTTTAATGCCTGGTCGGCATCCTTTACTTCTGTTAAAATGTCGCCCGTCCGTTCATCCGCGGTCAAAAAGTAGTAGGCTTTATGCAGCCCGGCCATGCTGATTCTCGCTTCCTTGCAACCGCAGCCCCAATGGACGACATTGTGCCTTGACCCCAGCCCTTTATATTCGCCGAAATGATAGCAGTCGACTTCGCTCGTATGGCGGGTCATCGCTTCTGCCATTCTGAACACGTCCTCCCTTCCCGATCTGAAAAACATCTGCCAAAGCCACAAATTCGGGACGAGCTCTGTATTTTGCCAGGCATAGCCGCCGAGGTCATAGCGCCACACATGGCGGACGGGGTCATACGTGTGCATGACATCGCCAAAATGCCAAAATCCGTACCAGCCGCGCTGGTCAACTTCATTTTTGTAAAAGGAAAAAGCCGCATTTAGCTGTTCTTCAAGCTTTGCTTTAAAGGGATGGCTCGTGTCTACCGCGCTCCATACACCAAGGGCGCGGGTTTTATAATAATAGTCCGGTTCACAGACCAAAAGCGGCGGATGCTGCCATTCGCCAGCCAATGCTGTGAGCTCTGCGCCGCTCGGCGGTTTTGTAAAAAAGGCAATGTTGGCTTCGCTCGTATTGGCGATTCCGACGGCTGTCGAGCGCATTTCCGCGAACCCTTCATAGGCGCTTTCGACATGGGTGCTCTTTGAATAATGGCGGAAATCCATCGCCTCTGCCTCAGGAGGCCAAAACCATGCGGTCATTTTCGTTTCTGTGGAGCCGAGGCCCGATACCTCAAGAGATGACGGATACTTTTCAAAAAAATTCTTTAGCCCTAGAGCCATTCCCCCGCTTTCGCCTCCCGCATACATCAGCCCTTTCGCTCGTCTTCCATGGATGGCGGACACCCATGCGCAATCTTCGCCAGTCCGTTTTTGCAATCTGTAATGAGTGGGCGAATCGTGAATAAGCTTATAGTCATTCCAAACCGCGTTTGTTGATGCATCACGGATCACTGCAGATGTATCGGCATTTTCCGTGATGAGCTCCCCCGCGATCTGCTTTTCGTAAATGCCGTTTCCCTCGCCAAACCGTCTCGTCAAAAGCAATTGGGCGGCTTCTCCGTAAATTCCGCTGTCAGCGGCAAAGCGGATATGCCGGTTCCACGGCGCCCCGCTGAACTTCGCGGAAAACTCAAGACCGATACCTTTCACCCATTCGCGTTTCGCATCACAATCGATCAAGATCGTGTACATGATCCTGATGGACGCACTTCCCGCATAAAAAATGAATCTGATGATAAATGGCAGCCACTCATTTCCGGAGCTTCCGCAGTGAACCCCCTCTGTCTTAATGACCGCCTTCACCGGGCCGTTTTGTTCGACTGACGCACTCTTGATCACACCTTCAAATCGTTCAATACGATGGATTTTCTCTGATGGTGTGCCGCCCCTCCTTTCTTTAAAAGCGATGAGCCGGCCGGCGCCAAATGTTTCACCCGAAACTGAAATCGAGCTGATCAATGGTGAACCCGTTTTGTTAAAGCAGCAGACAAGTAAACCTGTATTCACGGTGATCCCGTTTTCTGCCTCCGCCACTTGAAGACTCCTTACAGGCGCTTTTTGTCCTCCTTTTTGCAGGATAAAACGGTCAGCGCACCGTCCCTCAAAAACCGCTGCATGCCCGGTCCACTTTACAGACCCGTCAGGCCAGTACGCCAGCGGCCAGCTTTGCAAAAACGGCGCGGAACCGCCCGGTGCAGCAATTGAAAGCTGTTCTTCCTTTTGCAGCACGCCTTTTTTCCAAGGAACTCCCCATGTTACACCGCGTTTGACAGCGGGAGGCGATTTCAGCCATTTTAATTCAGCCTGTGTCATCAGAAGCGCTCCTCCTTTCGTTTTGCATCGATCAGCCTGATTTTCCGCATCAGGCGGCCTTTCCGTCAATCATCCGTTTTTGCAGCGGCACTTGTTGACAGAAGACAACGTTTTCTCCTTTTTTGCCGTCCCGTCTTTGTTTTGCCGCTGCAATGCCCGCAAAAAAAAGCCACCGGCAATCGCCGATGACTTACATGTCCGGAAACAGGATGATGCGGTATTGATACGGTCCGATCATCAGGCGTCCCGCTGCTTCCCTTTTATTCGCGATCAGGTCGACGGCGTCCTTATGAAGGGTAACTTCTCCCCCTTTGCCGTCCATATTGATCATCACCCAGACGATGCCGTCCGGTCCTGTCCGCGGGGCGACGATCGTGCCCGGCGTCACATCCGTTTTCATGGTGATGCCGGCTTCTTCGGCGTAATGGCTGATCAGCCTCTTCAGCATCACGTCTCCCGCTTCTCCAGCCGGCATTGAACCGAGCATGACGATTTTTCCTTTTCCCTGTTTATGCTCGGTGATAAAAGCCTTCCCTGATGCGGGGCCTTGTTCGATGATGCCAAGCGCTTCGGATGGACGGGCTTCAAAAACGGCGCTCCAGAGGCTTAGCGGAGCCTTTACGCCAAAAGCGCTTCCTACCGCGCGCCGTTCGTCCATCGGAAACGTATAAAGCGTTTTGACGCCGGCGCATGTTTCTAAAGGCCCCAGCCCGCAGTCCGTATGGATCGTATGGTGTTTTGTCCTCCCGCCAGTCAAAGGCCCGGCTACCCAAATGCCGCCGTTTTCCGCGAATGCCGACGCTTTTTCGATCAATTCCTGCGGCATGTAATGAAGAAACGGGGTAAACAAGAGCTTATAGCCGTCAAGTGCGCTTTCTTCGAAAATAACGTCCCTGTGGATGCCCAATGATACAAATCGTTCATAAAATCCGGTGATCAGCGACCTGTAATTGAGCCCTCGATGGGGCTCGGTTTTTAAAAATGCTTTCGCCCGGTCCGAGTAGACGACGGCAGCTTCAGCTTGAACGGGAGCGGTCGAAAGCATGACAGGCTCAATCTCTTTTCTGGCACGCTCGACTTCAAGCACATTCGCATATCCCACGTCAGGTTCGCCCCATGCGCTGAGGACGGACCCGTGCGGCTGCTCTGATCCCGCTCTTTGCTGCCGCCACAGCCAATAGCAAAAAGCCGCGCCGCCCAAGGCGTAGGAAGATACGGCTTCAGCCTTCAAATAGCCGTCTTCATGAGGCGCTGCATAGCTTTCGAGCGAAGCGCTGTAGGAAGGGCTTGTTTCCATAATCCAAAACGGCCGCCCTTTTTTGATGTTTCTCCATAAGTCACAGTTGAACAAAAAAGCTGCACTGTTTTCTTGGGAGGCGTACGTATCAAATGATGCAAAATCAAGATCGCTGAACAGCTCTTCATTGTTCACGCCGAACATGACGCTGCTGTTATGGGTGATCGGTGCATCTGAATAGGCTCTGATCACAGCCGCTTGTTCGCGGGCAAATTCGGCGATCTTTTCCATGGAAAACTGCTGATACATCGTCCTTAAAGAGGAATGATGCAAAAACGGCGTCGCGCCGGGCTGCGGAATTTGTTCGAAGCGTTGGTACGTCTCGCTCCATACATCGGCTCCCCACGCTTCATTCAGACTGTCAATCGACTGATATTTCTCCCTGAGCCATTTGTGCCACAGCGTTTTGCACGTCTGACACATGCATTCGCTGACATGGCATTTGAATTCATTGTCGAGCTGCCAGGCGGCAAGTCCGGGCAGCCTGCCGGTTTTTTGTGCGATTTGTTCGGTGATCAGCCTGGCCCGCTCCCTGAAATACGGATGGTTCGTACAGACATGCTGCCTTGAACCGTGGCCCATCGTTTCGCCTCTTTCGTTGACATACATCCTTTCGGGATGGCCGTGGGTCAGCCAGATCGGCGGAGTCGCCGTCGGCGTGCACATCACGGTTTCAATCTGATGGGAGGCAAGCTTCAGAATCACATCGACAAAAAAGCCGATGTCAAACTTCCCTTCTTCAGGCTCCATTTTCGACCAGGCAAACTCGCCGATCCTTACGACATTGATCCCCGCTTCTTTCATCTTTTTGATATCTTCTTCAAGAACGGCTTCATTCCATAATTCAGGATAGAAGCAGGCGCCGTGATACAGTTTTTTCATACTCACACCGTCTCTTTAACGAGCGGCAGTCCGAGCTCTTCAATACCGGCTGAGACGAGTTTTGCCATTTCCCGGGCGCCTTTTTTTGTAAAATGAGTGTAGTCATTTATATTTTCCGAAATCATGAAATATTTAAAAATCTCACTATAGCCTTTTTCCGAAAAATGCTGAAGACTTCTATCCATCAGGTCTATTAACAGAACGTCTTCTTCGGCTGCGACTTGCTTCATGGCGATGCAATAATCGGGGAAATCGTTTAAAAACACGCCATCCTTGTAATGAAGCCTTGCCACCGGGGTGATGAGAAGAGGTACGGCTTCTTTCTGGCGCGCCCCGTCGACATACATTTTTAAGTACTGTTTGTATGTCGTATACGGCTCTGTGTAGCGTTCGGGTTTGTCCTTTGACGAATCGTTGTGGCCCATTTGAACAAACAGCCAGTCGCCTTTTTTGATGACATCCAAAATCGAAGCAAGCCTTCCCTCTTCGACAAAGGTTTTTGAACTTCTGCCTCCGATCGCCCGATTGATCACCTGAACATCTTCCGACACATAGAGCTGCAGAAATTCCCCCCACCCTCCTTGGGGTGAATCCGCTTTGTAGTTCTGCACAGTCGAATCTCCAGCCAAATATATAGTGGTTGACACGATCAGGACACTCCTTTTCACGATAAAATTTTTTCAATTCTGTCCTCGGTTGTCAGCGGGGTTGCCGAACGTTTTTTAAGCAGATCCTGAAGTTTTTCTAAGCAGCGTTTCTGCGTTTTCGAGCGGCCATGATTGCCGCCGCGGCAGGAAGCTTAAACCCCGAATTCCTGCAGCAGCTGTACACCATATCGGTATAGCGTGTTCCGTTTGCCTGAAAATCCAGATTTGTCACCTCTTTCCGGCTCGTATTGCAATCGCTTTTTTTCATTTTATGGGAACTCATACTTTTTTGTTTTTGAAAAAGCATCGGGATTCGCCCGACGCCTCCGGTATCGCACCTATTTTTGCCGATATGTTACAAATTTGTCTTCAGCGATGATTTCCCTGATCCGCTCCTTCGGATCGCCTTCTGAAATACCGCCGTGATAGCAGATCCCCCTGTCAATATCGCAATCTAAAAATTTCTCAAGAGACTTAAGTGCCTGCTTCATATCGGGCGTGACCCGGGGAACGGGCGGCTGCAAAACGCCTTCTGAGCAAACGAGTGCATCGCCTGTGATTAACGTTTTGCTTTTCTTCAAATAGAGGCTGATGTGGCCTGGGGTATGACCAGGTGTGGCGATCACCCGAATGCCGCCGCAAAACGGCAGTTCCATTCCGTCTTCCAGCTCCCGGTCGATTTTCGCTTTCGGCGGATGTTCTAAAATGGCCAGCAACGCTCGCGGCATCGCTTTTTTCGTTTCCTCATCCATATGCTTCGGATCTGTTTTCATGAGTGGACGCTCGCCCTCAATGTACGGCTTTTCCAGCTTATGGGCATAGCTTTTTGCCCGGCCGCCGGCTTCCCGTAATAAATCGGGAAGATTGCCGATGTGATCGATATCCTGGTGCGTCAAAATCACCGCCTGAAGGCTGCTGATCGGGACTCCCGCCTTCTCTATCTCCCGCTTGATTTGTTCAAATTGCCCCGGCATGCCGGTGTCGATTAAAACGGCCGCTTCTTCATCCCATACAAGCACGGGATTCAGCATCATCTGCTGTCCAAAAGCCTCTCCGCCTATTTCAAGCATTTCCAAACCGTCTGACATTCTCATCGATCATCCGCTCCTTACTAAAGACTGGTACACAGGCTTTCTGTACATCAACAAGCATAATAGCGGATAATACATTTGTCGATAAATAAATAATTATATCACACATTTTATATATTGTCAATATTATTTTAAATTTTTTTTTACTTATATTGACACCGTATAAATATTCGGACGGGGCGGCTTTTTCATCCCCGTCCCTAAATAAAATCCGGGATGCGGCGGCTGGTTGTAGGCGACATTCTGCCAGGCGACGCCTAAACGGTAGACGGGATCGTGCATGAGCGTATAAAAACGGTGCTCAGTCAGTTCAGTCGTCGTATAAATTCTCAGGGCATCGCTGTTTGCCGTCCTGAAGATCACCTCTTCCCGCCAATCGCCGAAAATATTCGCTTGAAGAACAGGCGTGCCTTTCGTCCAATTGTTCGAAAGGACCCTTTAGCAGTCAGCAGATTGATCAGTCTTCCGTTATGATAATCCCACTTATCGATTTTAGGAACGCCATCCGGCTCTTTCCAATCATGGTCCAGCAATTCGCGAAGCAGATCGCCGTCCCACCAGATCGCAAAGTTGGCAGAAGCCGGAGCCGCATCGCTGATTTTTTCTCCCTTATTCGTGTAAAGGCCGTACGAATTCCCCCGATTCCCCGGAGGATCGATCGCCCAGACGAGAGCGCCTTTATAACGGGGATCGATGTGCGCCGCCATTCCCCGGCCGACATCTGTATCAGCGGGGACGCCCCACAGCACCTCTCCTGTCCCTGCATCGCGAAATGAAAGGCCGTACGGCAAGCCCGGATCTTCATGCACCTGAAACACTTCGAGGCCGCACCGGTCGGGATCAAGGTCGCTGAGATGCATCGCATCTCCGTGCCCAAGCCCTGTCGTATAAAGGCCCTTGCCGTCGTGATCGACGGCCATCGCGCCGTAAATGATCTCATCCTTCCCGTCACCATCGACATCCGCGACGCTCAGGCTGTGATTCCCCTGTCCGGCATAACCGGCGTATCCGGGATTGTTGCTGTCAAACGTCCAAAGCTTCGAAAGCCCGCCGCCGCGGAAGTTGTAGGCGACAAGCACCGTTCTCGTGTAATACCCCCGCGCCATCACGAGGCTCGGCCGTTCTCCATCCAAATAGGCGATGCCTGCGAGAAACCGGTCCATGCGGTTGCCGTAACCGTCTCCCCAGTCTTCGAGCCTGCCGCGCGGCGGGTCGTAATCAACAGTCGCAAGTTCCCGGCCCGTTTCCCCATGAAAAACGGACAAGTATTCAGGGCCTGTTAAAATTCTGCCTTTTTCATTCCGGTAATCGGCAGATTTGTCGCCGATGACCCGTCCTGTCCCGTCAATCGTTCCATCAGCCGTTTTCATGGCGATTTCCGCTTTTCCGTCGCCGTCGAGGTCATAGACCATAAACTGGGTGTAATGAGCGCCTGCACGGATATTTTTGCCGAGGTTGATCCTCCATTTCGATCGGGCTTGTCAAGCCTCTGGCGATTTTTCTGCCGAACAGGACGGCTGTCAAAAAGAAGAGAATAAAAAGGGAGATGAGTATAGCTTTCATCGCAGAGATTTTGGAAAACATCGCATCAAAGGGAATCAGGCTCCAGTATGTCCAATTTTCATAGGGTGATGTGACATATGACATAAAAAAGCGGCTGCCGTTATTCTTCACGATTGTATATCCGTTTTGAACATGGGAAGATAAACGGGGCGGGTCGATTTTTTGTAAAGGGCTGTCCGAAAAAAAGGTGTGCCGTCCATCCGACATGGCAACCTTGCCAGCGCCTTCCTCCCAATCCTTCGGGAGATCGCCGACAATGCCTTTTAAGTCCGCCACGATCAATACGATTCCCAGATGGTCAAGATTCAGCTGTTTGTACGACCGGATTTCCCTGACTGATAAAAGCTCGCCGTTTGCGCCGGGCTTTGTCACCCATACGTTTCCCCCTTTCATGCGGGCCGCTTGCTTTGTCAATCTGCTGATTTGCCGTTTTAACGCTTCAGAGGAGTTTGCCCCGGCCGAGTATTCCGTTCCAAATGCGTCGACTAAATGGATCGACTTGATGTACCGCTTTGATCCCGTATATTCGGCAAGCTGATCCCAAATCTCCCGTTTGATCCGGTAGCGGCCGTATTTGTTCTGGTCATGTCCCGCTTTTAAGAGGTTCGTTTGAATGTTTTGATCTGTCGCGATTTGATATGACACGTCTTCGATCTTTTTCAGCTCATCTTCAATGCTCTTTGACGACATCATCAAAACTTGCGACGATTTCCGGTAAATTTGCTGATCATACATGCGGAAAGCGTACTGAACGCCGCCCAACATCAAAATCAGCGAAATCGCCATGATAAAGGAAATGAGGATAAACAACTGATCTTTAATTTTTAAATGCTGAAACCTGTTCACTGGACGTTAGCACCTTCATTCGCGCATGAAGGTCTCATGGCGGACGTCAAGCGCGCGGAAAGCGCGAAACGCCAGTTTTGTCAATACGAGGCTTAAAGCGCTGCCGCTGAAAAACAAGAGACATGTGACATGAAATAAGGTGAGCAGCACGAAGCCGATCGCACTTACGATCATCAAAAAAGAGACGAGCGGGCGGGCAAAACCGATCATGAAGCTGTATTTCAGCGCTTCGATCTGGTTCATCTCATAGTGGACATAGATCGGGAAAATGTAGGAGAGGATGATGGCATATATGATAAAAAGGCTGATGAATAAGCTTATAACGGCAGGCTGATCGAGAAGATAGACGGCGGCGATTCGAAAATCGACGTACAATAAAAGAGCGGTAAGGGACAGGATCAGACCGAGTATGACCGATCTCCCCCACCCTTTTTTAAATTCTATATAAAACGTCTGAAAAACGGGGATATCCGTATTGCCCATCGCCCATTTTCTCGTCACGGCAAACATGGCGCAAGTCGCCGGAGCAAGCCCGAATACGATCAATCCCGCAGCTGAAAAACCGATCCACAGCATATTCAGAAGCGCAAGCCTCATCACCCACTCGGAAAAGCGGTAAAATCCGTTCGACAACACGTGAATCATAATAAATAACCCTCCCCTTTTGTAGAAAACGCTTACATTTTGTGGAACAGAGTCTGATTTTGTATATTTCGCTTCCTGTTTGATAAATCCTTCTTTCTGAATGACGAAAAATGGGAGCTAAAAGCTCCCATCACCCGTTTTTACGATGAACAAAAGACTTTCAGCTGCTTAGGCCGGACGTACAAATCCTCGCCTACTTTGATTTGCAGCTTCAAAAAATCGTCTTTCGTTAATTCGATTTCAATGATATCCCCTGTATCGGTTCTCCTCAGCTCAAGCTGAACCGTCGACCCGATTGCGCGGATGTGTTCCGCCTTACAATGAATTCCGCTGTCATGGTCCGGCGTTTTTTCGACAATAAAGTGGTGCGGCCTGGCAAACCCGATACCATTGGCAGCAGTCTTTACGGTTTTCACATCTCCCGGCAACTCAAACTTGAAATTCCCATCGTAAATATATCCGCTGTCAAGCCGGCCTTTGAATTGGTTGACCGTACCGAGAAAATCGTACACGAACGGGTTCTCCGGCATTTCATACACGGCCTCAGGCGTGCCGACTTGCTCGATCCTTCCGTTGTTCATAATCACGACGCGGTCTGAGATGTCAAGCGCTTCCTCCTGATCATGGGTGACAAAAACGCTCGTAATATGAAACTCGTCGTGCACTTTTCTGAGCCAGCGGCGCAGTTCTTTTCTCACCTTTGCATCAAGGGCGCCGAACGGTTCATCAAGAAGGAGCACCTGGGGATTGACGGCAAGGGCGCGGGCGAGAGCCACCCTTTGCCTCTGCCCGCCTGAAAGCTGGGAAGGATACCGTTCGCCAAATTCTTTCAGCCTGACGATGTTCAGCAGCTCATCGACCTTTTGCTTGATTTCTTTTTTCGAAAGCCTTTCTTTCCGTGGACGAACTTTCAGTCCATAGGCCACATTTTCAAAAACGGTCATATTGCGAAAAAGGGCGTAATGCTGAAAAACAAAGCCGACATTGCGGTTTTTCACATGTACGTTTGTCTGATCAGCCCCCTCAAACAAAATGTTTCCCCGATCAGCTTGTTCAAGCCCGGCGATGATCCTGAGCAGCGTCGTTTTCCCCGATCCGGACGGCCCCAACAAGGAGATCAGCTCCCCTTTTTTGATTTCAAGATTGATATCTTTTAACCCATGAAATTCACCATACGATTTGGAAACATTTTTGATTGATATACCCATTGTTACCTAAGCTCCTTTTCCTGCCGTTTTTGTCTTTTTTTCGAGTATGTTCTTCAGCACCAGCGTAATTAATGCCAGGATGGACATTAATGAAGCGACGGCAAACGCGGCTGAAAATTGGTATTCGTTATATAAAATTTCGATGTGGAGAGGCATGGTATTCGTCTCTCCTCTAATATGACCGGAAACGACGGAGACGGCGCCAAATTCGCCGATCGCCCTCGCCCCGCATAAAATCACGCCGTATAAGAGGGCCCATTTGATGTTCGGCAATGTGATGTACCAAAAGGTTTTCCAGCCCCCCGCCCCGAGGGTCAGCGATGCCTCCTCCTCAGCCGATCCCTGGCTTTGCATGAAAGGGATCAGTTCGCGCGCAACAAACGGAAGCGTCACGAACAATGTCGCCAGCACGATTCCAGGCAGAGCGTAGACAATTTTGATGCCGTGGTCAATCAGCCACGGACCGAACAGCCCTGTTGTGCCAAACAGAAGAACGAAAACAAGGCCGGCGATCACGGGCGAAACCGCAAAAGGCAAATCGAGCAATGTGACAAGAATGTTTTTCCCTTTAAAATCGTATTTTGTGACAAGCCAGGCGGCTGCGATGCCGAATACGGCAGAAAGCGGCACTGTTATCGCCAGCACAAGCAGCGTCAGCCTGATGGCCGCCAAAGCGCCCGGATCTGAAATCGATGCGAAATACACATCCGCTCCTTTTTCAAAAGCCTTAATAAAAATGGCGGCAAGAGGCATGAGCAAAAAGACGGATAAAAACAGATAGACGATGGCGATGGAGAACGCCCGCACCGTTTTCGCGCCTGAAGATGGACTCGTTTGACTTGCGTTTTGCATATGCGTCTGTGCGTTCAATTTTGTCAACTCCTTACCCACCGCTTTGATACACGCCATTGAAACAGATTGATCATCAACAGCAATAAAAACGAAATCATCAGCATAACACAGGCAACAGCCGTTGCCCCGCTGTAATCGTATTGCTCAAGCTTTGTCATGATAATCAGCGGCGCAATTTCCGTTTTGTACGGAATATTGCCGGCGATAAAAACGACTGAGCCATATTCGCCGAGGGACCTGGCAAACGCCAAAGAAAACCCTGTGATTACAGAAGGCAGCAGCTGGGGAAAAATCACCTTCCAAAAAGTCTGCCGCGGAGCCGCCCCGAGAATGGCCGATGCTTCCTCGATTTCTTTCTCGATGTTCTCGATCACCGGCTGAACCGTCCTCACGATAAAAGGAAGGCCGATAAACACCAGGGCGATGATGATGCCAAGCGGCGTAAAAGCGACTTTTATGTGCAAAAATTGTCCGATCCATCCGTTTGGCGAGTAGAGCGATGTAAGCGCAATTCCCGCGACCGCGGTCGGCAGCGCAAACGGAAGGTCGACAAGCCCGTCAAGCAGCTTTTTTCCGGGAAAGGTATAGCGGGTCAGCACCCAGGCGATTAACAGGCCGAATACGGCATTGACAAGGGCGGCCGCCAAAGCGGTCATAACCGTAAGCCGGATCGAGGCGAGAACTCTCGGTTCGGCGACCGCCTGCCAAAAGTCGAGAAACCCCATTGAGGCTGTTTTCATAAATACCATCGTTAACGGAATCAGGACGATGATGCCGAGATAGGCCATCGTAATGCCTAAGCTGATTCCAAAACCGGGAAATATGTTTTTTCTTCTTGTCGCACCTGCTGTTTTGATTGTGAACACCTCCAGCTTGCGTTACTTTTGATACAATTGATCAAACAAACCTCCGTCGTTAAAATGCGTTTCCTGGGCTTTTTTCCAGCCGCCGAAGCCGTCATTTACGTTCACCAGCTCTACGTGCGGAAACTGCTTTTGATATTTTTGAAGCACTTTTTTATCCCGAGGCCGGTAGTAATGTTTGGCGGCAATCTCTTGGCCTTTTTCGGAATATAAATATTCCAGGTATGCTTTCGCTGCTTTTTCAGTCCCTTTCCGTTTTGCAACCTTATCAACAACCGCAACTGGCGGCTCCGCCAATATGCTGATCGAAGGGTAGACGATCTCAAACTTATCTTTTCCAAGCTCATGCAGCGTGAGATAGGCCTCATTTTCCCAGGCGATCAGCACGTCGCCCAAGCCCCTTTCAACAAATGTCGTCGTCGCGCCGCGGGCTCCCGAATCCAACACCTCGACATGGCCGTACAACTCTTTCATATACGACTCTATTTTTTTCTCGTCTCCGCTGTAGACCTTATCAGCATATGCCCATGCGGCGAGGTAGTTCCACCTCGCGCCCCCCGATGTTTTCGGATTCGGGGTGATGACTGATACGCCGTCCTTGACCAGATCATCCCAGTCTTTAATCTGCTTTGGATTGCCTTTTTTCACAAGAAAAACAATCGTTGATGTATAAGGGGTTGAGTTGTCGGGAAGCTCTTTTTGCCAATTTTTTGACAGAAGGCCTTTGTCCGCGATGCTGTCAATGTCATAAGCGAGAGCAAGTGTGGCCACATCGGCTTCCAATCCGTCGATAATGGAGCGCCCCTGTTTGCCTGATCCTCCGTGTGACTGCTTGATGGTCACGTCTTGGCCGCTCTTTTCTTTCCAATACTCTTTAAAGGCCTGATTATATTCCTGATAAAGCTCCCTCGTCGGATCATACGAAACATTCAAAAGCTCGACAGAACCCGAATCGGAAGACTGGGTATTTTCGCTTGAGCAGCCCGCTCCGATCAGTGTAAAAACGATGAACAGTATAGAAATGTTGAACAGTTTCATAAATTGCCCTCCTTTAAATGTTATTTTTATATGTTGATATAGGCGTTTTCGCTACTCTTCTTTTCCGAAATGCGAACCCGGGCTCCCCCCTTTAGCGCTCCCGATCAATAAAAAAAGCCCCTGACATGAAAACATGTCAAGGGCCTTCGGCTGTCCGATCGGCATCTATTAGCTCAAATTTACATTCATCATATTCAAAGTATTCCTACAAGTCAACTAATTTTTAAAGAAATCTTTCAAAATTAAAAAGGTTTGACCCGCAGATAAACCGGATCAAACCTTCTGACATTCTATTTTTTAGCTTTTGCAGACTTTTTAATATTGACGCCGACCGCCGTCCCGTTTCTGCTCGAATCGGCGACGCCCAGGAAAGATTTGTGTTCCCGGTCAATGAAAATGCTCTGCACGTTTCCGATGTCCACGGGACTCGTCCCAAACTTATGACCGAACTCATTGAGCTTCAGCCTGACATCCTCAGGCATCCCTTCTTCATAGCGGTATGATGAGAGACTGTTCGTGTAAATTCGCGGTTCTTCAATCGCATCCTGCAGGCTCATTCCGTATTCAAAATAATTGAGGATCGTCTGGAATACCGAGGCGATGATCGTCGTTCCGCCAGGCGAACCGACGGTAAGCACAGGTTTGTCGTCTTTAAACACAATCGTCGGCGTCATGCTGGAAAGCGGCCGTTTATTCGGCTGCACTTCATTGGCTCCGCCCGGAACTGCATCAAAGTCGGTCAGCTCGTTGTTTAAGAACAATCCGTAGCCGGGCACCATAATTCCCGTTCCGAAGAGCTGTTCAATCGTCGTCGTATAAGAAACGACATTGCCCCATTGATCTGTTACGGTAAAGTGTGTCGTTTCCCCGACCGTTTTATCGTCAGGCTGCTTCACGATCGAATAGTTCGGCTCGCCTGATTCGTATTTCCACGGATCGCCCTCTTTCGCCTCACGGTTTACCGAGTCGAGGCTGATCAGCTTCTGCCGCTCCTTAATATAATCGTCATTCAAGAGCCCTTTCAGCGGGACATTGACAAACTCGGGATCTCCGGCGTATGCCGCTCTGTCGGCATATGACAAGTGCATCGTTTCAGCCAGCAGATGATATTTTTCAAATGATTTCGGATCGTACTGGGACACATGAAAATCGTCGATCAGCTTCAGCATTTGCAGCATGAAAACTCCGCCTGAGCTCGGAGGAGGCATGCTCGCAATATCGTAGCCGTGATATTCTCCCCAGATCGGCTTGTCGGTCGTTACCTCATAGCGCGACAGATCGTCCGGCGTCATCGAACCCCCGAAATCCTGAACGACCCCTGCGAGCGCTTCACCGATCTTTCCTTGATAAAACGCTTTTGACCCTTCTTTTTTAATCAACGTAAACGTTTTCGCCAAATCTTTTTGAACGAGAATGTCTCCCTCTTTCAATGGTTTTCCGTCAGGAAGAAAAATTTCTTTCGCTGCCGTTTTGCTCAGCTTGTCCTGATATTCATCAATCGCGTCAGCCAGTACCGAATCGATTGGAAACCCGTCTTTGGCAAGCTTGATCGAAGGATTGATGAGGTCCTTCATCTTTTTCGTGCCCCACTTTTTATGCGCAGCTTCAAGCCCCTTCAGCGTACCCGGCACACCGACTGCATTTCCGTGCGTCGACCTTTGTGAAAAAGGGATGACTTTTCCGTCTTCGTCCAAAAACATATCCGGAGTAGCGCCAGCGGGAGCCCGCTCACGGCTGTTGATGATCGAGGTTTCCTTCGTTTTGCCGTCGTATACCATCATAAACCCGCCGCCTCCGAGTCCCGACATCATCGGCTCTGTGACATTCAGGGCAAATTGAATCGCAATCGCCGCATCAATCGCATTTCCGCCTTTTTTCAAAACATCGGCACCGATTTTTGACGCCAGCGGATGGGCTGTTGCGACCATTCCGTCTGTTCCTACGGCAACTTTTTCCCCTTCATCTCTTACACCTTCTGCTTTTGAAACTGGACTGAAAAAGCAACCAACCGTTAAGCAAAAGACCAAAACAATGAAAGCAAAACGTCTCATCAGCTCACTCCCTTTCCAGTTTGTTTCCACTATAAAAGAAATTGAGTTGAAAATAAAGAAGAATCATAATTTTCAATATTTTTTGAATCGAATTTCCCGGTTTTAAAAATGGTTTTATCATCATTCTTTAGGCATAATCAAATAAAAGGACAAACAGACTAGTTCATAACGAAACACATCATTGTTACGTTCACCGTTTTGTCAAAAAATAGACACACTTGAAAATTGATTGTTTTTTTCGACTGCACCTGTTTTTTTTCGACAAAAAGTTATATAATATTTTGATGTGTGCATTGTCTCATTTAAACAATGGAGGGTTACAAATGTTAAAAAGAAAAAAAGACAAGTTTTCTGTGCTTTTGACGGAAATTGCAAAAAATTTAGACGAAACTGCCGAGTATTTTGTTAACTATAAAGTGACGAATCAAACGACCCTTAAAGAATTCGCGGATACCTTAAAAGAGTATGAGACAAAAGGTGATAACTATGTACATACGATGATTAAGGAACTGAATAAGGCTTTTATCACGCCTATTGAGCGCGAAGACATCCTTCAGCTGACGAACAGCCTTGACGATGTGCTCGACGGCATCGAACATTTCTCCGCAATGATGGAAATCTTTTCGATTACGTCTTCTGATGAACACATCGATAAATTCAGCGGCTATATCAGAGAATGTGCAAAAGAAATCCTGATCACGATCGAATTGATGGCGGACAACCGTCTCAAAGAAATTCAGCCGCACGCCATCAAAATTAAAGAATACGAACACAACTGCGATAATCTCCACCGCAAATCATTAAAAAATCTTTTCGGTACGGAAACGGATCCGATTAAAGTCATTCAATACCGGGAAATTTATGAAACGCTTGAAGAAATCGCGGATTCGTGCCAAAGTGTAGCAAACAATCTGGAAACCATCATAATGAAAAATGCGTAACGAGGGATTATAATGGATCTATTATTTGTATTAACCATACTGATTGTCATCTTTGCTTTGGCATTTGACTTTATCAACGGGTTTCACGATACTGCAAATGCAATCGCCACCTCGGTTTCGACAAAAGCTTTAAAACCAAGGCATGCCATTATCATGGCAGCTGTGATGAACTTCGTGGGCGCCATGACGTTTACGGGCGTCGCGAAAACGATTACGAGCGATATCGCCGACCCTTTTAAACTGCACAACGGATCACTGGTGATTCTCGCCGCTCTGATCGCCGGAATTACATGGAACCTCGTGACGTGGTACTTCGGCATTCCGAGCAGCTCATCCCACGCGATTATCGGGGCCATTGCCGGGGCTGTCATCGCATCAGCAGGATTCGGCGCGATTAAATACAGCGGATTTATTAAAATTATCGAAGCACTTATTTTATCACCGATTCTTGCCTTTGTTGTAGGATATATCATCTATACCATCGTCAAGCTCATATTTAAAAACAGCAACCTTGCCAAAACGAACAAGCAGTTCCGCCGGGTGCAAATCGCAACAGCGGCGCTGCAATCCTACACACACGGAACGAACGACGCCCAAAAATCGATGGGGATCATTACGATGGCATTGATTGCCGGCGGCATGCACAACACGCACGAGGTCCCTTTCTGGGTGCAATTCGCATGCGCCTTGGCCATGGGGCTTGGAACGTCAGTCGGCGGCTGGAAAATCATTAAAACCGTCGGCGGCAAAATCATGAAGCTCCGCCCTGTCAACGGTGTTTCCGCCGACTTAACGGGCGCTGCGATCATCTTTGGGGCCACGGTCATTCACTTGCCTGTCAGCACGACTCACGTTATTTCTTCATCTATTCTCGGAGTCGGCTCCGCCCACAGGGTGAAAGGCGTTAACTGGGGCACGGCCAAACGAATGGTCGTCACATGGGTGATTACCCTTCCGATTGCAGGAACCCTCGGCGCGTTTGCCTACTTTATACTGGATTTGTTTTTTTAGTCAACTTGAGCCTCCCGCTAAAGAATATCTTTAGCGGGAGTTTTCATGTTTAAGAGATTTCCCTCATATGTATAGAAGCAGTATTGCACTTTTTCTCGGGAAGAGGGAACAAGCTATGCTGCTTTTTTATCAATTTTCAGTCTGGGTGATCGTCCTCGCCTTAGCCTTGTACGTTTTTGCCGTCTGGCGTTTTGAAAAAAAGATGAAAGAAAAAACGATCGCAATCCGGAAAACATGGTATCTCCTTTATGTGATCGGCGCCGCGCTTTACTGGACGTACGATCCGCAGTCCATTTTCAGCAATTGGCTCCATTACTTGATCGTCGCCGTCTTTTTTACGTTGACTGATGCGTTTATTTTCTTAAACGCCTACTTCAAAAAGCTCGGCACGAACGAATTGGCCACAGACACAAGAGAGCTTCTTGAAGAAAACAACGACCTGCTCCACACGTATCAAAACAGGCTCAAAACGTACCAATACCTATTGAAAAACGAACCGATCCACATCTACTATGGAGATATAGAAGCTTACGCTGAAGGCATTGAAAAACTCATCAAACGGTTTGCCGAAAAAATGAATATATCCGCCGCACTATGCGAATATAATTCACAAGAGAGCAAAGATCATTTGCTCGAACATATGGAAAACCGTTTCGCTGTTCAGGAAAAGCTGGACCGGAAAGACGTGTATTACGAAGAAAACGGAAAAATGGTCCTGATTCCATTCTCGATTCATGAATACGACTATGTGATGAAACTGACATCCGAGGACCTTGTCACTGAGTTTGATTATCTGCTGTTTACTTCTTTAACCAGCATCTATGATCTTCTGCTACCAAACGAAGAGGAAGGTGACGAATGATGGAGCCGGTTTTTCAGCAAGACAAAGACCGTTCAACGGGGCGCGGCACATGTAAAGTATTCAAAAAGCAATCAAAAACCCACATCGCCAAATACGAAGTCAGCCCCCACACCGAACGGATTTTCAGGCAAAATGCCCGGCTGATCGATGAGTATAAACGAAAAAAAGCCTGATAAGAGAGGACGGGAAATTTCTCCCGTCCTTATTCCGTTTTCCCCGATCTTACATACAATAAACCAAAATGACTGCAATCGGGTGATGGTGTGAAAAAAATAAAGAAGCATGTGAAACATGTCGATTTTGCAAAATTTGGCCTCTCAGACTATACGGCCCTCCTCAGGAAAAGAAGCGAGAAGGTGATCAAGGCGTTAAACAGAGGGAAAAAGAAGAGTTGATATCTTTTTGAAAGCCCTTCGGATAAAACTCGTATTTCTAGACGGAAATAAATCACCTTTATCAAAACAGCCGGTTAGCGGTAAATTGTACCGCCGACTGGCTGTTTTTTATACATTTCAATATTGCATATAGGTATTACAGACGTTAACCCATCCGATTTTAATGGGGAGATCATATAAAAATATATTGCTAGGTTTCTTTTAGTCCGAACACGGAAATATATGGGATCCTTTATAAACAGAAAGGCAGCAAGTACGTGAAAATAATCCTGACCACGATAATCAGTATATTTATCATTCCACTTTCATTGGCCGCGACTGTTCTCTATGCCGGTTTGACTATGCTGGTTGATGTCATGATGCGAAATGAAACATCAGGGTACCTCACCATTCCAATGAAAACTAAAAAGAAACATCGGGCTCCAAGCATCGCTCTTTAGCCCGGTGCCCCTTTATCCCAAAGAATGCTCCTGTTCATCTGCTGTTACGGATTGCGGCAGCCGATCAGCCTTGATCGGTTTTACAAAGAAGGCGACAGAAAGCGATCCCGCCACTGCAAGACCCCCGGCCAGCAAAAATGCGCTCGTAAAAGCCCCGCTGTATTCTACGATGAATCCCGTGACGGTTGGACCGATAATGCCTGACGTATTGGCGAGAAAATGCATGAATCCGCTGACTCCTCCGACACGGTCGGGATGAACGATGTCCTGAATGATCGCCCAGTAGGTAATCCCGGTCACATACAAAAAGAAAACCGATAGCGCGACTAATGCAACTGCTCCTGCCGTCGTCGTCACCACTCCGGCAAACCCTATACATACAGCCGCGGCCAAAAGGCAAACGACGAGAACCGCTTTCCTAGAAAACATCTGCTTGCCCATGATGCTGAAAATATAATCCGAAATAAATCCGCCCAATGCAAGACCGATAAATCCGACAACCCACGGAATGATAGTCGCAATGCTCATATCGTGGATGCTCAGCCCGCGGGCTGTCGTCAAATAGCTCGGAAACCATGTTAAGAAAAAAAACAGAACGTAATTATACGAGAAAAAAGCAAACGCGGTAAAAAGAACGGTCGGCTGTTTTAAGTAAAAGGACAGCGGAATGCCGCCGCCCTTTTGCAAATTCCTCTCTTTCTCAGCGGCTGCACTTTGAGATGCGTCCGGTTTGTCTTTCATGAACTTCATCCAAAACCAAGTCCAAATGAGACCGATCAGCATAATCAGCACAAAGGAAGCTTTCCAGCCCCAATGGATCGCAATCAGCCCGACGATCGGCCCTGACACCGCCCCTCCGAGCGGCGTTCCGCACATGGCCATTCCGAGCGCCCTCGCCCTTTCTTTTTTCGGGAACCAATTGTTGACCGCCTTGCTCGTAGCTGCTGAAAGAGGACCTTCTCCCATGCCGAAGATGACGCGGATGATAAAGAGCGACACAAAGTTGTACGTAAGCGCAATGGACCCGCTGAACACCGACCAGACAACCATTGCCGCCGACAACGTATGCTTTGCCCCGTATTTGTCAGAAGCCCAGCCCCCGATAAAATTAAAGATCGCATATCCAATGAAAAAGCTGCTGAACAACATCCCCATCTGGGCGGGACTGATGTGCAGGTCTTCCTGAATGAACGGGGCGGCGACAGACAGCGCCGAACGATCCAAATAATTAATCACTCCGGCTAAAAAGAGCATCACAAGCACAAAACCCCTGCCGTTTGAGAACATGGGCAACCCCTCTTTCCGCTTTTTTTATGAAACGTTAATCTGCCAGATTGATCATCATCTTCACAGAATTTTCCTCCGGTGCAAACGCTGCTTCAAAGCCGCCGGCAACTTCGCTGAATGGAAGGTATCCTGTAATAAACCGTTCTGTGTCAACCGCACCGTTTTCAATGGCACGAATGACCGCCGCAAAATCGCTCCGCAAAGCATTGCGGCTGGACAAAATCGCGAGCTCCCTTTTATGGAACTCGGGGTCCGGAATCGACAGGCGGTCATTGACAAGCCCGACATAGACAAGGCGTCCCCCGTAAGCGGCGTACTTGTAAGCCTCATTCATGGAAGCGGCATGGCCTGTCGCGTCAAAAACCGCCTGGGGAAAATCGCCGGCTGTCAACCGCTTGATCTCTCCGGCCGCGTTTTCACCCGCGACGACGGTTTCATCGGCTTCCGCCCACATCCGGCTGAATGCCAGGCGGTCTTCCCGCAGATCCATCGCGATCACGTTCGCCCCCTTCAATTTGGAAAATTTCATTACGCCGAGGCCGATCGGCCCCGCTCCAATCACCAGCACCGTCTCCCCTTTTCGAATATCCGCTCGTTCTGCGGCGTGGGCGCCGATGCTTAAACACTCGACGACAGCCGCTTCGCTGTGTGTCAGATTATCCGTTTTCAGCAAATGGTCTGCAGGGACTGCCAAATACTCCTGCATTCCTCCGTCAATGTGGACGCCGAGCACATTAAGGTTCATGCAGCAATTGGGGCGGCCGCTGCGGCACGCGGCACAATTGCCGCATTCCAAATAAGGAATGACTGTCACCCGATCGCCGGTCTTCAACAACCCTCGGGAATTGCGGATCTCGGCGATTTCGCCCGCCAGCTCATGACCGAGCACCCTTGGATACGAAAAGAACGGCTGCCTTCCGCAATAGGCGTGAAAGTCCGTGCCGCATACCCCGATGCGCTTGATGTTGACGAGCGCTTCCCCCGGCTTCGGCTCCGGCTCTTTTATTTCAGTCATGTTGAAGCGGTAAGGCTCCTCACACACGATTCGTTTCATCGGTTCACCCTCCTATACGCCCGAGTAGGCCAAAAACCCGCCGTCCACAGGTACCGTAATGCCGGTGACAAAGCCCGACATCTCCTCATCCGCCAGCCACAGCAACGTTCCCAATAAATCCTCGGGCCGGCCAAACCGTTTCATCGGAGTATGTGAAATGATGCTTTCCGCTCTCTCCGTCAATCCGCCGTTTTGATCGAGAAGGAGCCGCTCGTTTTGCTTTGTCAAAAAAAAGCCCGGCGCAATCGCGTTGACGCGGATGCCCGTTTCAGCCAGGTAGACGGCAAGCCATTTCGTAAAATTTTCGATGCCGGCTTTTGCGGCGCTGTATGCGGGAACTTTCGTCATCGGGACTTTTGCGCTCATTGAGGATATATTGATCACTGATGCCCCTTTTCTGTTCAGCATCTTTTTCGTAAATATCTGGGTTGGAATGAAAGATCCGAGAAAGTTCAAATTGAAAACAGAACGAACATCGGCTGTGTGCAGGTCAAATAGCGTTGTGATATTTTCATTCAAGAGGTGGTCGGGATGCAGGGTTTCATTCGATGTCGTGCCGTTTGGATGGTTGCCTCCGGCTCCGTTGATCAAGAGGTCGCAGCCGCCAAAACGTTGTGCTACGAGACGCTCTGCCCGTTCGACGCTTTTTTGGTCGAGGACATCGCATTCGACCGCGATCGCCTCGCCTCCGGCTTTCTGAATGTCTGCGGCGACAAGCTCCCCGTTTTCAGCATTCCGGTTCAATATGGCCACCTTCATGCCCTGGCGGCCGAGCTCCCGCGCCATTGCGCCGCATAGCACTCCGCTCCCGCCGGTAATAACCGCCGTTTTCCCCTTTAACTGTTGATGGATTTCAAGCATTGTGAAGCCCCCCGTTTTTCTTTTTCCAGCGAATCCCAAATTCCCCATAAATACATGATCCCAAGCGCCCTGTCATACAGCCCGTATCCAGGCCTGCATGCTTCATTCCAGATGTGGCGGCCGTGATCGGGGCGTACATATCCGGAAAAGCCGGTTTCATGATAGGCTTTGACGATCCCGCAAATATCTACAGAGCCGTCCTCCGTCCTGTGCGACGTTTCGATAAAATCTTGATTATCATAAACTTTCACATTGCGGATATGTGCAAACGGAATCCGATCTGGATGCGTTTTGATGATTCGGATCATGTCGTTTTTCGGATTGGCGCCTAAGGAGCCGCTGCAAAGGGTGACGCCGTTGCTTGGATGGTCCACAAGCCTGAGCACCCGGCCGATGCTTTCTTCAGAGGTGATGATGCGCGGAAGCCCGAAAATCGGCCACGGCGGATCATCCGGATGAATCGCCATTTTGATCCCGCAGCGTGCGGCGGTAGGTATAATTTGCTCCAAGAAATAGTGAAGATGATTCCACAAATCGTCTTCTGTTACGTTTTGATATGCTTCAAAAAGCTTTGTCAGATGCTCAAGGCGCTCAGGCTCCCAGCCCGGCATCGTAAATTCCACGTTATTTGCGATTTTATCGACGATTTCAAAAGGGTCGATTTGGTCGACTTTTGCGTGTTCGTAAAACAAAGCGGTCGAACCGTCTTCCGCTTCTTTGTACAAATCGGTGCGGAGCCAGTCAAAAACGGGCATAAAATTATAGCAGATTACTTTGACGCCCGCCTTGGCCAGGTTTTCAATTGTACGCTTGTATCTTTCAATGTAAAGGTCTCTTGATGGCAGTCCAAGCTTTATATCCTCGTGAATGTTAACGCTTTCAACAACATCGATGTGAAACCCGTGCTTCTCGCAAATCCGCTTGACCTCCACAATGTCTTCCAGCGGCCATTCTTCGCCTGCAGGCAGATGATGAAGCGCCCATACGATTCCTTCAACACCGGGAATTTGCCTGATTTGCTCGAGGGTAACGGTATCATTGCCTTCTCCATACCATCTGAAAACCATTTTCATCACAGATCCCCCAGTTCAATAGGATAGTATCATTTTTGTCACCTGGTCCGGACAGTTTTTCGCTTTTCTCAGCGCCGCTTCGATTTCTGTAAACGGCATGACGTCGGTAATGAAAGATTCAGCGATCTTTGAATTCTCATGCAAAAACCGAATGACCTCCGGAAATTGACCGATGCTGTGCCTTGTACCATGAATATCGATATCTTTCTTCGTCAAAAGGAGCCCGGGAATCGTGACAGGTTCCCCTGTTAAGCCGACGATCACAATTTTCCCTCCCGCTGCCGCCAACAGGATCGACTGTTCGATTGTCGCAGGAACTCCCGCCGCTTCGATGACGATTCCGGCTCCTTCTCCATTCGTCAGCTTCAATATCTCTTCTTCCGCATTTACGTCAGCCGGCTGAATGGCGGCGTCTGCGCCGAATGATTCGGCAAGCTTCAGCCTTTTACGCACGGGATCGACGGCGATAACGTCCGCCTGAAACCGCTTCTTGATCTGAGCCAATATCGTTAACCCGATCGGCCCCAATCCCAAGATGACAATGGTCTCGCCGTCTTGAACGTCTGCTCGCTTGATCGCCTGCGCCCCGATAGCAAACGGCTCGCACAAGGCGCCTGTGGCAAAATCCATATCATCCGGAATCGGGTGAACATGGGTTTCAGGGACGGCGATAAAATCAGCGAACCCTCCTTTTCGCACCGAGCCGATCATATCGATGTTTACACAGGCATTCGTCCTTCCTTTTCGGCAAGGGTAGCAGCTGCCGCATGAAATGGCCGGCTCGATCGCAACCCGCTCCCCCGGCGCCCGTTCTTTTACCGCTGTTCCCGTTTTTTCAATGACGCCAGACAGCTCGTGTCCGAAGATTTGCGGATACCGGCCGAAAGGATTCGAACCATCGTAAAAATGTACGTCGCTCCCGCAAATACCGGCCGCCTTCACCTTGACAAGGACTTCATGGGCGGCCGGTTCAGGGCATGGAACGTCTTGAAACACAATCGAAAAAGGCTTTGTCATTACCGCGGCTCTCACGCTCGTCACTCCTTTTTAAAGCGCTTACTTTTTGAAATAACCGGGAAATTCTTCGATCAGCATTTCCTTATCCACAATAACAAGCTTTAAATGCTCTTCGGCAATTCGGCGGGCTTCTGACGGCTGATGCGCTTTGATTGCTTCGATGAGGGCCGCATGCTGCTCATAAATCGTGTCCCAGTTAAAATCTGCAGCAAGTCTTAAAAACCGGATTCTCCGAAACGGAACGTTCATTTGCTGGATCGCTGACCAAATATTCGCTTTGCGGCATCCTTCAAAAATCAAGTTGTGAAATGCTTCATCCAAATCAAACAGGCTCTCATAATTTTTCTGATCGATCGACATCTCCTGCATCTTTACATTTTGCTCAAGCTCGATCATCGTTTGCTCCGGGAAATCCCGGCACGCTAATTCGGCAACCGCCTTTTCAAGGTTTTCCCTCATAAATCTCGCTTCCTCCACGAGATCGAGGTCAATTAACGATACTCGCGTTCCTTTTTGGGGATAGATTTCAAGCAGCCCCTCTTTTGCAAGCTGAAGAAAAGCTTCCCTGACCGGCGTTCTGCTGACTTCATACTTCCCGGAAATTTCTTTTTCCGAAATGTGCGTCCCCGGAATCAGCCGAAACTTCATAATATCTTCCTTAAGCCAATAATAAACCTGATCCCTTGCAGATCGTATGCTTGACTGAGTGATATTCATGATGCACCTCCCTTCCCCCATATGCTACCATACATGCATGGTAGTGTGGTAGTTGTTTTTTGAAAATTCTAAAATAAAAACCGAATTTTATATGTACATTTAAGAATGAATTGAGTTGGAGGGTGACCGGCACAATGCTTATTTTTTTCGGTAAAAATGAATTGAATTTTGAACGTTCCGTTAATGATGGCTGTTTTATCATGTTTATTTATAGAAAAGCTCCCGGAATTCATCCAGGAGCAGTTGGAACCCCGCAGGACTCTCATGAAAGAGAACTTTTTTATTTTAATAATAATTCAAGTTTTGCCTTTGTTTTCGGGCCATAAATACCGTCAGCCCCCAATCCATTCATCAACTGAAACCGTTTCACCGCATCCGCCGTTTTCGGGCCGTAAAATCCGTCGATCCCGTTATTTTTGGCTCCCTTGTCCGGATAAAAATAAAGAGCCGCCAGCGCTTCTTGGATGTGGCGGACGGCCGTCCCTTTCATCAGCGGGCGTTTGACTTTATAGATGCCCGACGGCAGCGGGTAAGATGTTTTGCTTGTTTTCTTTTCAATAGCCGCCAGCGCTTTTTCGGTGGAAGAGCCGTAAATGCCGTCAGCTGTGATCCCTGCTTGCTTTTGAAGAGACGTCACCGCCTGTACGGTTTCATTTCCGTAAGAGCCGTCGGCACCGTACTTCGGCAAAGGGAAGCCCGCGGCAATCAGCCGTTTTTGCAGCGTCTTTACGCTTGAGCCTGATGAGCCTTTTTTCAGAATCGTCCCTGTCGATTTGCTTGATTGGCTCGTTGCCGCCGTTGTTTTCGCTACCGTTTGATTCCCCAGAAGGCTCTCGACTTTTTTTCTGAATGCCGCAAGCTTGCTTGAATCGCTTACCCATGGCGCCGGACAGTTTTTGTTCGTCACATCATAGTGGCGCACGATGTTGTCAGTCGAAAGCCCGTAGCGCTTGCATACATCCGCGACCAGTTCGGCAGCATTCTGAACGGTGTCGCCATGAATGTTGCCGTTTTTTTCGACACACATTTCGACGCCGATTGCCGTCGTGTTGGCATTCGGCTTAAGAAAGCTCACATAGCAGCGGTTCCCGTCATGCGCATGGTAAGCGACTTTCATTCTCCGGAATGATCTGCTGCACTTCGTTTCGGTCGACGAAATAATGGGCCGAGGCGTAGCGTTCCGCGGCAATGCAAGCGCCGTTGAAGTAATTCCGCTCATTTAGCGCGGATGCCCCGGGAGTTGCCGTCCAGTGCATCACGACGCCTTTCACTCCCGACAATTTAAGCCCAGGCCGGGTGTGCTGATTGACTTTCACAAAGTTTTTCACAACCTTAACCAATTAAACCACTCCCAATGAAAAGGCCGCCCAGCGGGCAGTCTATTTCACCAACCCTTTTTTGCTGCAGCACCTCTTTTTGCAGCTTTCCTTTGTCAGTGACATAGTTGTTTTTATACCAGGCGACAAGTGAAGTGACGATTGTAAACACCATGGAACCCGCCAAATAGAAGGCATCTGCCAATGTGTTGACCTGTTCCTCGCTGATCGGCAAAGCCGTTTTACCGATCATGATCAACGTTTGGTTTGCCAATGCAATCAAAAGAAGCACCGTGCGAACCACTGTGCCTTTATCAAAGTTTTTCATATTGCGTTTTCCTCCTATTTCTGCAAAAGGTTATAAAAAACGGCGATGGCTCCGCTGATGATGCCGGTGCTGACCGCCGTGATGATCGCGCCCGTAATGCTGCGCTTAATCCATGTTGTATTTTCTTCAATCTTGTTGAGCTTTTCGTTAATCGAGATAATCTGCTGATCGTGGCGTTCAGACGACCTTTCCAGCGTGGTCACGCGCTGTTCGAGCGTTTTGTGATCGGCTTTCAGCTCTGTCATCTCTTTTTGAAAAACGTCTAATTCCGGCGTTTGCGGCATGCTGCATTCCTCCTGTCCACCTCCTAAGGAACGAGGCAAAATAAAGATCCGTCTATATAGACGGATCTAATTGTTTATGAGTATAAGCTGGATTATTGGTAAACAATCCATCGACTTTTAATTGAAGCATTTTCTTTGTTAAGCTGTTTTCATTCTCCGCATCAAAAAATACATGAATCTGCATGTTTTCCTTATGAAACATGTTGACAACGGCTTCGTTGACCAATTTGGCATTCGGTCCGGCTGCGGAAGCGTACGTTTTCATTTTTCTTAACGAATCAGGCGTTAAACGGCTGACTTCGTCATCGCGAAGGAGACGGGTCAATGGAATGTTTTTATTGATTGACCGGATTTTCTGCAAGCTTTGTTCGCTAAAGGATTCCACAACAGCTTTGTTTTCAGAAATCAAATCATATTTTTCCAGTATATTAACAAGCTGCTTCTCCATGACCAAGTGCCCATTTTCGCCTTCTCTCGTTTCAATGTAATAATTTGTTGACTTCCCGAATGTTTTGATGATTTCTTCGATGGTTAGTATTTTCTGCCCCTTGCCGGCGTTAAGCTTTTTAAGCTGAGACAGCTTTAAATCCTGAACTTTCCCCTTTCCGTTTGTCGTTCTGGCAACATCCTTATCATGCATGGCAACAAGCTTTCCGTCTTTCGTTTGCCTGAGATCGATCTCGATGTAATCCGCTTTATCTTTGACTGCGCGTTCATAGGATAACAGCGTATGTTCCGGTTCTAATGCCGAAGCTCCCCTGTGGGCGATCATGAAAGGATGGTAGCTGTCGCTTGGTGCTGATTTTGTTGAAGTCTCAGCAGTAGAACAGCCGCTTATTAAAATGAATAGTCCGATGATGAGTGGGTAGGTTAACTTTTTCATAACGTTAAAAATATCATACTTTTCCACCAATATCAAAATTCCCTTTTAAAAAATACTCTTACATAAACCTAAAAGCACTGGTTGCGCATCTTTTGAATTGCCGTTACCGGTTTTGGCACTCCCCTTTTATCGACGAAACGGTTGGTCATCGGCACTTTGATTTCTTCAGCTTCAATGGTCTGTCACGGCAAAAGACCGTATATTTTTCCTCCGGGTTTTCGTTTATTAGTGCTTCTTCTAAATTAAATGATAAAAAAACACCCTCAGCTTAAGCCGAGGGTGTTAGGGATTTAAACTTATCGTTTAACAATAAAAGCAGGTGTTTTCACTTGGAAATTGCCTCCATTAACGGTATCGTGAAAATACCCTTTAATACGAACACTATTTTTTCCTTTCTTCAATTTAAGTTGTGAAATTTTAAACACTCTTGTCGGTGTCTGTTTTTTAAAAGTTCCTGATAGCAACTTACGAGATTCCCAGTAATCTTTATTCCAAACTTCAGCCGAAAGCGTATACTTAAAGTTCGCAATACTACCGCCCCCGTATTTTGCAACAACGTCGATAGAAGTTGCTTTTGGTGAGTAGGAATCAGCATCTGTACAAATCTTTAAAACATAATTAGCATATTCATCTGAGCAAGGCATAATACATTTCTCCTTTTAGTTGGATGTAAAGTAAGAAAATCGGCCTCAATTAACATGTTTCTTTCAGCTTCTCCGAAACATCAAAATCACCAACACAGGTTGTTCTTTTCCTCAAGGGTCGGAAAGACCGGCAATTTTGACAGGCAGATAAGGAACGAACGACTCTTAATCCGCACAGTACTTGGGTGCAGACTGGTGAATAACCGCCTTTTGCGGTGGCTCTGGGTCGGTATTGAACATTTTACAAAACAGTGTCTGACGCTTGTTCAGCCCTTCTTACTGAATAGAGCTTGTCCCACCGGCGGCCGCGAATTTTCCATGCGTGACCTTTTTGTTGGAAACCCCGGGTTTTCGGCTGATGACCGAATTGAAATAAATCTTCATATTGTCTGTCCTTCGTTCTTGGCACCACAGGACGCCGCCCCTCTATCAATTCGTCTCTTTACCAATCACTAGTTTGTTTTTCGTCGAAGCTGATTGGCGCGATTTTCTCTCTTCACCTATAGGTGGCAAACGTATGACAAAAGCATGATCATTTTTTCACGCCGGACAATCGGCAGAATGTTTGATCTGTTTTTTCATTTTCGTTTGCGCACGCTTCACGTTTGTCTGTACGGTTGATTTTTTGATGCCGAGCAAAGCTGCAATCCGTTCATAGGAAAAGCGTTCAACCTTATGCAAAATAAAAATTTCTTTTTCCCGGGCCGTCAGGACGGATAGAGCCGCCTCGATCCGGGCTTTGTCGGCTGCCGGCACCTCATGGGCTGGCTCAAAACGGATTCCCTTAGAAAACGTGTCGATGATTTGCGGATCTTTGATCAGCATCCGTTTGTAGGAATCCCGTCTGTCGATGGACCGCCTGATTCCCGGTTCTCTTCCGTGTTCAAGCCAGTCGACGACATATTCCAAATCGGTGATCATGCTTCTGATCAGCTTTTTATCTTTCATCTGCTCATCCGTCAGTCCCTCTTCGCCCTGAAGAGGCCGGTATAATGCTTTTGTTGTTTTTAATGTCCTTTTGTATTCAAAAAGCAAATCTTCCATTGTTGTTATCCTCCGTTTTTTGAAATAAAAAAGGACACCAATCAGCTGCACGCTCTTTCCGTGCATACTCTGATCAGTGTCCGCAGGCTTTCCGTCTTGGACTTATGATGTTTTCACTAAAACTTATAGCCGATTTCAAACTCGACTCTTGCAAGGTCCCCTTTTCTCGTTTCGATCACGGTTTTTCCGTGTTCAGGCGCCTCGGTCTGCCATGCCGTGCCTTTTACGCCGTCAAGCACGATCACCGTCACTTTGCCTTCTTCAATCCGGCTTCCGACAGTTGTTTCATGAATTGCTTTTAGTAGTGTCGGCTGTTTCAATTGCATTCCTCCTCTTCATGATCTTCCGCTTTGGCGATCACCTTTTGTAAAACGTGCGCCAATTTGTTTTCAATTGCGCCGGGACCGGCCGGCTCCTTTTTATTGAAATAGGCGAGTGCCAGCTTTGCCGCAGTCAGGAGTTCCGGCGCAGCAGCGATTAGTTGAGCGTTTTTCTTTTGTGAAAAAGCCGTATAATCGCTGACCGTTGCGATTAATCTTCCATTTGAATAGGGAAACCGTTTTTTCTCGGCTTCACTGTATGCGGAATAAATATATACATCCTTATCCGTTTTGACGACGCGCCACGGCAATGGACTGTACGCCGAAGATTTTTTCACGCGTTTCCTTCCTCACTTTCCGTCTTCTTCATGCCATCTTCTGATTTGCACGTCTCTTTTCGCAGACGTCAGCACGATCAGAATCAAGGCTTTCAAACATTCAAGCACCTTGCTTCACCCTTGTTTTCATTTTTGCGATCAGCGCTTCAAGCTTTTTGATCGACTCGGTTAAATCGCCGCTTTGTGTTCGGCAATGCGGGCAAGCTCTATAGGACGCTCCCCAGCCGATGTCCTGATGAACGGAATTCCGCCCTTTGCACAAACGGCACATTAGACCATTCCCTCCAGTCTATGATTGATTTCAAAAGAGTTCCCTTTCAGGACGACGAGAAAGTCCCGGCACATTTCAAGGAGCCTCGTTCCAAGCGCTTCGTCAATGCGGACGATCTCTTCGGCATCAAGCTCGCTTGAAAGCAGGATCGGTTTGTGGTTCAAATACCGGTAATTCACGATCGAATACGTTTGCTCGATCTGCCATTCGGTGGCCCTCGGCTTTCCGCCTGCAGGCTTAAACAGGTCATCGAGAAACAGAACCTCGATCTGTTTCATCCGGTTCAGTTTATCTTCAAGCACCGCAAAATCCCGCTTTAAATCGTTGAAGCCCTCGACAAATGGAAAATAAAGAACCGGAACGTGAAGCCTCCGCATCAGGTCGTTGGCCGCCGCCGTAAGCAGATGCGTTTTTCCTGATCCCGGGTTCCCTAAAAGCGAGATGCTGTTTCTGCGGCTCTCGCAAATGTCCGGATAGGCTTGTACGTATTCAAGGGCGCATTCGTATGCGTCTTTTACAGATTGATGCTTGCCTGCTGTCCGAAAGTTTTCAAAGCTAAGCTTTTTAAATTCCTCCGTAATCTCGCTCGATTTTAAAAGCCTTTGCGCCCTCCTCCATTCCAGGCAGGCGCAGGCCACCCATACTTCCATGTCCCCGCGCCGTTCGATAAATCCGAGTTCATCTTTGCACCTTGGACAGTCAAACGCGTTTAGAGCGGATTCGTCCGGTTTGTCCGCTTGTGATAAACGGCTCTTGTTTTTCAGCTCTTTCAAAACGTCGTCGATCGTTCGCCTTGCCAATGTGTTCCCTCCTTGTTTCCACACTCGTTTCCATGGCTGTGATGCGGTCCATGATGTATTTCTCGCAATAACCGAAGACCTTGATCGTCTCCCGCCTGCTTCTTCGCCGGCTTTCATACTCGATGAAGCACCGTTCAAGCCATTTGATTGTTTGCGGCAGCGGCACGCCGCGGGCGACAATCCGGGCGATGGCCTGATAATCCTTCGGCGAAGGGTGGACAAGGCGTCCTTCCTGGGCCGACCTGAGGGCGGCAAAACGTTCGACTATCGCCTCAACAGGGTCTGTAGTATTATTTGTGCTGATCTGTGTCATATCTCTATTCAAGCGGACGGGCCTGTCCGAACCGGCGGACTCATTTGCCCGTTCTTCCGCTTCTGAACGGACACGTCCGGCCCTTCGCTGATGAAGAAATTTTTTCGAATGTTTGACGGACAGAATGAAGCCGTAAGGCGCTCTCCTTACCGATATGTAGCCATTTTTCTCAAGAAGGGAAAGCCATCTTCTGACCGTTTTTTCGTTCACGCTGAAAACGAGCCCGAGCTCTGCCGCTTTCAGCGGCTTATGTCCGAGAACGATTCCCCATGTCACTCCATCCCGTTCAACCTCCCGCGTCGTTGAGCTGATGCACCATAAAAACAGCCAAACCGCATGTCCGATCTTTTCAAAATGTCCCGGAGTCAAAAGGCCCGAATAAATCGAAAATGGATAGCTCCCTTCACTGCTATGATGCCCGGTCATTTGGCTTCCTCCTGTCGTTTAAGCTTGACATACCGCTCATATTGACCTTTATTTTCGAATTGAAATACGGGCATTCCCTCCTTCGTAAATGCAATGGAGCCTCCCGCTTCACCGAGCCTCCATTGATCGAAACGATTCCCGCTGTATGGAATCAAGATCCTCTTCATCCGGTCTCCCTCCTTCCGTCAGGGCCTCCTGAAATAAAAACGCTTGTCCAAAATGGTCCTTTCGGATATGCTTTTCGCACTGACTCTTTCAGATAGCCGTATGCCCGTATCTCGGTAATCATTGGATGTTCGATGTTCATCCCTGGCGCCTCCCTCTTAGATCGATTTATTAACGATACGAATTTTATCAAAATCTATCTGAAAAAGATCAGGAAACAGCTCGCGGTCTGATACGGAATAGAGCGTTTCAAACTTCAGCATCGTGTTCCTGCCGAGGTTGCACGCGCCCCTTTCGATTTTGCGGACGTAAATTTCGGAAGTATTCAGCCGTTCGGCAACCTGCTTCTGCGTCAGCCTCCGCTTGAGGCGCTCTTCTATTAAACGTTTCCGCAAAGGCTTCACCCCCTGTTCCCTGATACAATTCGTATCTGTTTGACTACGATTATAAACGATACAGTTCTTATCATCAATACTTTTTTGATACTTTTTTTATCATATGTTTATTTCGATACATTTTGTATCTATAATAAAATCATAATGCCGAATTGAGGGAAGAGAGGTCATTGTATGTTAGGCGGCAGACTGAAACATTTGAGAGGAAAACGGACACAGGAAGAAGTGGCGAAACAGATCGGCGTTTCAAGGGCGCGCTATTCCCATTATGAAAACGGAAGAAGCGAGCCGGACTATGAAACCTTGAAAAAACTGGCTGATTACTATAAAGTGACAATAGACTATTTATTGACCGGAGCGGAGCATGACCGCTCTCTTAAAGATACGTTTGACGATCCAGATCTTCAAATTGCTTACCGGGACATGAAAGAGTTTTCTCCTGAAAGCAGGCAGCAGGCGATCGAGTTTATCCAATATTTGAAGGAAAAAGAGAAGAAGCGGAAGCCCGGGGAAAAACAAAACGGATAAATGGGGAATTTCCATCAAAAAATAACTGATGAGTGCGATAAAACAACAAAAAAAGGAAGGATTTGCCTAAATGGGTGCTCATCGTTTATATTTTTGTATAGGCGTACAGAGCCCTCAGTGGGCTTTTCTTTGCCGAAAAACAGAACACTTGTTCGAAAGGGTGTCTCGTATTGAAATTTTATTTGTCACATCTAGAAGAATACATAAAAAATATGTATCTAAAGTTTGGTTTTACGGAGCCTTATCACATTGATATGAGCCGCATCGCCTCATACCTTAATATTTGGGTGCACTATGAAGACGTGAACAGCATGATGATCAAGCATGACGGCATGTACAGCATCATACTCAACAGCAGGCTCTCCAAAGAAAAGCAGTGGGAAGACTTTGCCCACGAGCTGTGCCACGTATTAAAGCATGCCGGAAATCAGTTGAACATGAACAAAATGTTCAGAGAGCTGCAGGAATTTCAAGCGAATCAATTCATGTATCACTTTTGCGTTCCGACTTTCATGCTTCTGAAACTGGATTTTCCCGAGCTTCGCTGCCACGCGGCAAACATGATCGCCGAGCTCTTTAATGTAACGGAAGAGTTTGCCGCCAAACGAGTCGAACTATTTGAAAAAAGGCAGATCGGAATCCAGTTTCACCAAGCATGGACGGCCAGCCTTCGTAAAGCAGATCCTTCTGAAGACCGGATGATTGACCTTCATGATGAGGAAGACGAATTCACGCGCTATCGAAAAAGCGCCCGACGCCCTTACCCTTTTGGAAAAAACGCAAAAACGTGCATCGCCGCCGAAAAGCGGACACCGTATCTGCTGAAAAACTAAGCTCAGCCATAGGCAGCCGCGGCCCCTTCTTTGACTGCTTTTATATATTGATGGAAAACGTCGTTTTGTGAACCGTCTCTTCCCTTTAAGCTGAAGCGGCCGAACATCGCCTTCCGCTGGGCTGTGCTGATTTCAAACTGCACGCTCAGCCCTGTTCTGCACCGGTTGTTGATGCTTTCCGGGGATGTTCCCGAAAAACGGGCGCCTCTTTCCTGCAATTCCGCTGAAAAGCCGTGCCTTCTCAGCGCATTGACGAAGATCGCCGCGCGTTTTCGGTCCGTCCCCCCGACTAATGTATGGCAATGTGACGGGTCAAAATAGCCGTGAAAAGCCAGCACGTATTGATGATCCGCAGCCATCTTGACGGCAAGCGGATCATCAAAGCAGGCGCTTGTCACATGCAGATCCTTGTTCCCGCGCGGTTTGATTCCCTCAAACAAATATACGGAAGCGCGATCAGCAAAAGCCCGTACAATTTCGCTGATTCCAGGCTCAATGCCGCCGCCGTGAGGAGACATCACAAGCAGGCCTTTCCCCGCAGTGCGTGCAAAAACACTGTAATCAACCCCTTCGGTTTCATTTTGTGACAATTCCTTGAAATTTGCGTATCGATCAGCGGAAGCCCTGTTCATTTCTTTGTTTTTCCCTTTCCTGATTGCCTTTTTTCATGTAGTTTATCGGGAGTTTTGATGATTGTAAATTATAATATTATTGGTTTTTAAAATGTCGGGACAAAATCGCCTAAACCCCTGATATATCAACAATTATAGCATCATTCAATTAGATTTTGCTTTGTAGAATAATGTATTATCCCACATACATTTGGGGGAAGATTGGGGGCATATTAGACAAGTGGACAGACGCAACTCCTCTAAAATTTAAGCATATAGAAATTCCCCCTCTTTTGTTTTAAAATGTAAAGTGTTCGTTTAAAACAAGAGGGGGTTTATTATCATGAAAAAATATGGGGTCTTATTTTTTGCTCTTCTTTTATGCTTTGCACTTTCAGCATGTGGAGGCAATTCAACAAATGCAAATTCAAAAGAGCAAGAAAAAGATACAAAAGCCACAGAGAGTGAAAACGATAATTCCAATAACAACACTCAAGAAGAGAGTAGCAAAAAGACATTAAATAAAGTTGGTGACAGTTTATACGACCCTAATACCGGGACAGTCACATTAAATGCCATGAAAGATATCAGCAATAAAAAACTGATCATTGGTGATCTAAAGGTGAATTTTCTCAATGCCAAGGTGATTACTGTCACAAATCTTTCTGACGCTTTTAAAGCAGAGTTAAAAGAAAATTTTGGTGGTGAACCAAAGGAATTTACATATGCTCAAATTCTTTATAAAACTGAAAACACCGGAAATGATGAAATTTCATGGAGTGGATTTCAAACAGCTGTAACGAGTGATGGTCGGCAAATGGATTTAGATTTTAATTTAAGTTTTGGCATTCCTAATCCATCTTCAATAGATATGATGTCAAATTCTAAAATGGATGACAATATGGTTTGGGTGCCTGTAAAAAAGGATGTGAAGAGCGTTAGGCTAAAAGCTGATGATGTTTTAAAACGAGATAACTCTAAAAAGGACTTTATTGTTTATGGTAAAGAAATAAAAATTGACCTTTAAATAAGCCCTTCTCTTCGGAGAGGGCTTTACTTTTAATGGGTTATTTTTCTTGTTGAGAACAGAACAAATGTTCCTATGTAATCATCTCAAGGAGATGACACCATGAATGACAACTTGAGAGATCGGGGAACGATTAAATGGACAGCTATGATGCTACCGGAGCATGTCTGTTTGCTTCGAGAGTTAGAAAGCAACCATAACAGAGTGAAAAGGCCGGTGCTCGACATGGCTCAAATAGAAGACATGGAACGGGTCATATGCGAGGCGATGGAATTCAATTCTACAGTCCAGTTTTCAGTATTTAAACCGCTGCCGTTTTTGAATGGAGCAGACACCGGGGAGATCGTTCAAATAGAGGGCCATATTCATTACATAAATCAGATACGCAAGGTTTTTCACGTCGTGGATTCAAAAGGAGACACCAACCTCATTAAATTTGAAGATGTCGTCGGCGTGGAAATAAAATAGGCCCTCTCGACGAAAGAAGGGCCCTACTCATCATACGGCCGGTATTTTTTCCGGCCGGCCTCTAATTCTTTTTTCAATTCTTCCACATGACTCAAAAGGAACAAACTCACCGTGCCTACCTTCTTTACGGGTTTAAGTTTAGCGGAAGTCACCAGGGCGCTTAATCGCTGTCGTGTAATGCCAAGCAGCTCCCCTGCTTCCGCTGCTGTCAAAACCTCTTCCTGGATAAATTTAATTTTTTCGTTTTCTGTCATGTTTCTTCTCGCTCCAAATCAAAATAAATCCTTTTAGTAGTGTGACGATTACAGCCAGGTATAAAATGATGCTGGTAATCTTGCCAAGAGTATCGGCTTTTTCAAAGTCGATTACGACAATACCTGCTATTAGGATGATCATAGTCGTCATGTCTAATGTACTGTAATGCTTAAAATATTGTTTCATAATTCGTGGACGTGATATACTATTGAAGAGCAAGGGGATTTCTCCCCTTGTCACCCATTATGTTTTAGCGCTTCTTGCTTGTCCGGCGGGAGCGCTTCTTCTTTTTCTTGCCTCTTTTTTTGCTTTCGTTTTGCCATATGTCGTATATATGTTTGACTATGGTCATCGCTCCAGCAGTAGCAAGAATCCAGTTTCTTACCTCGTCCACTTCAGCACCTCCTTTCTATACATTAATTATACCAAATCTATTTACAATGGTCAATAGGTTTCGCTCAACAAATAGTTAAATTTATCTATATCAAAAGATTCATTTTCATGGATGAACAGGATTTATTCACCAATCATTTTCCGTATAGTGGTAAACTCATTACTGACTAAGACTTAGGAAGGGTTTGATGAATGAAATTCTATGAGTCAAAAACTTTAATAGCCGCTATGGAGAAACGGTCCAAGGAATACCAAAGCACCAGAGAGCAGTTTGTCAACCTGAAAAAGGCGTTTCAAGGGATGGCTGATTTGGGCGATGACTTAGAGGGAAAAGGCGCGGACAACATCAAAGCTTTTTACAGGGATCAGGCAGGTATCGTAGACGACTGGGTCGATCTAATTGATATGCAGATTCAGTTTCTCAACGCCGTTTCTGCAGCTGCAGAAGATGCCAACCTTTCCGGAGACACGTTTGTCGACATGGTGTTTCTTGAGAACCAGCTTGCCAATGCTTATAAAAATTCTAAGGCAATGGTTTCGCAGCAGAAAAAAGACATGAAGGCCATTTTGCAGGACATACATGATATACTGCCTTTAGAAGTCTTTTCAACTGACACGTTTAAACAACATTTGAACTCCGCGAATGATGAGCGCAAAGACACAATCAAAGCTGTCGATGATCTGGACGCCGCTCTCAAAGAGGAATACGCCGCATCTGAAATCAACCAGCAGATGGTTACCGCTGACTATACCGCTCTAATCGGTGCAACTGGCAAAGGGAAAAGTGCTTCCCCGATTCACTATGATGCCAAAGCTTACCGGGCCAGCGAAGCCTATCAACTGAAAGACGACGTACATAAAAATGCTGAAAACTATATCCAGTTTAAAAAAGATCAGGCCGAAGCTCGGCGAATTGCCAAGGAGCAAGAGGAACTTGCCAGGAAACAGGAAGAGCTTGCAAACCGGCCATGGTATGAAAAAATGCTTGATGCCGGCAGCACATTTGTGGGCGAAATCACTGGTTATTATGATTACAAGAGAGCTTCTGAAGGAGTCGACCCCGTCACAGGTGAGAAGCTGACATATGGGCAACGGGTTGCTGCGGGAGCGATGGGTGCCGCCGGATACATCCCGGTTGTCGGGTGGTTCGGGAAAGGTGCTAAAGGGATCAAAGGCGCATACAGCATGTACAAAGCCGAGAAGGCGGTCACAACAGTTGATAAAGCCCTGGCTGCCTATAGAACGCCGAAAACATTCCAGGCTTTGAAAAACTCTGAAAAGGGTCTATACGGTCTAGCCGCGGCCAACGGGTTCAGCGAAACAATCACCGGCCGGGATATGTTCGGGAATAAGATTTCGGATGAGCAGCGCCAAGATAGCTTTAACCGAGCTCTATCCATGATTGGGGCATTTGGTTTGCGTGGAGTTAACACCAAGTTAAATGTTAAAAAGCCGACGGGTTCCAAAAGACCTTCTTGGCGTCAATCAGAAGTCGATGTGGGAAAAGATTATCCTGGATACAAAGATCAAGTATCTTTCAAAGACCGAATCGAAGTAAAACACGGAACAAAGGACAGCTCCCGTCCTGATTTTTACAATACAGGGCACAGTATTGAGGTTAAAAATTATAAATTGACCACTTCATCAGGCAGAAGCAACCTGGTGCGAATTGTATCAAACCAATTTAATAAGAGATTAAAAGACTTGCCAGAAGGAACAAAACAAACTGTTATAATAGATGTACGTGGGCAACAAGTATCAAGAGAAATTTTAAGAGATGTTAAGAGAAAAATAGATGAAAAAACAGATAATAAAGCTGAAATAATATTTAAGATGGATTAGAGGTGACTGATATGGCAGTAGGTTTTATGGTTGACTGTTTCTTTTATGAAGCTGGACACGGCGACTTTGTTCATTCATTTTTTTCGACCATTTCATATCATTTAGAGAAAGATGGTTGGGGAACAAAATACCCTTTGCTAATGAATGATTTATACCATGATAAGCTAAAATGGAGCGATGTTCCGGCAGCGCGAGAGAATTTAAAAGAAATTGAAGCAAAGCTTTCAAAACTCCCACCTGAAAGCGTTATATGGGATATTGAAGACTTATCAAAAAATCCTCCTTGGGGAAACAATATAAGTCCTCAAGTAACAGATTTATCTAATTATTTCGCAACAAGCGACGGCAAAACTTTTTTTGAAGTATTATACAGAGCAATGGATGCTTCAGAGGAAGATAAATGCGATATGACTATTCAAAATGTATAACAACAAAAGCCCTCTTAACAGAGGGCCTTCTTTATTATTTTAATAGAGCTTCAATTTTTGCTTTCGTTTTAGGACCGTAAATACCATCAGCAGACAGCCCATGCATCAGCTGGAACCGTTTGACCGCATTCGCTGTCTTCGGTCCGTAATAGCCATCTATGCCGTTATTCTTTGCCCCTTTGTCTGGATAGAAATAGAGGGCAGCTAAAGCCTCCTGAATCTGCCGGACGGCCGTTCCTTTCATCAGTGGGCTTTTGACCTTATAGATGCCGGACGGCAGCGTGTAGGATGATTTTTTACCGCTTGATGATGACTTTTTCTTTTTCGCTTCAATAGATGCTAGGGCTTTTTCTGTTGCTGGTCCGTAAATTCCATCAACCGCAATTCCAGCCTTCTTTTGAAGGGATTTGACAGCTTGTACCGTTTCATCCCCGTAAGAACCATCCGCCCCGTATTTCAGCAATGAGAAGCCCGCAGCAACCAAACGTTTTTGCAGCTCTTTTACTTTGGAACCTGACGATCCCTTTTTGAGGATGGTCCCTGTTGATTTGCTCGACTGGCTGGTGGGTGCCGTCGTGTTTGACACAGTTTTATTCCCAAGCAAGGCGGCGACTTTTTTCCGAAAAGCTGTAAGCTGGCTGGAATCGCTCACCCAAGGCGCCGGACAGTTTTTGTTTGTCACATCGTAATGCCGGACAATTCTGTCTGTAGAAAGGCCGTAACGCTTGCACAGATCGGCAACCAATTCAGCAGCATTTTGAACGGTTTCGCTGTGAATCTTGCCGTCTTTTTCAACGCACATTTCAACACCGATTGCCGTCGTGTTGGCATTCGGCTTTAGGAAGCTCACAAAGCAGCGGTTCCCGTCATGTGCATGGTATGCGACTTCATTTTCAGGAATAATCAGTTGCGCTTCTTTACGGTCCACAAAATAATGAGCTGAAGCTTTGCGTTTAATGGCTATACATGTGCCATTGAAGTAATCCCTCTCATTCAATGCAGAAGCGCCCGGCGTCGCCGTATAGTGCATAACAATCCCTTTCACTCCCGCCAACTTCAGCCCTGGCCGGGTATACTGATTGACTTTCACATAATTCTTCACAACTTTAACCATCTGAACCACTCCTATTTTGTTTTAAATAAAAAAAAGGCTGTCAGCCGGCAACCTCATTTCGTCAATCCTTTATCTTTCAAGACCTCTTTTTGCAGCTTCCCTTTGCTTGTCACATAGTTGTTTTTATACCAAGAGACAAGAGCCGTGACGATGGTAAACACCGTGGAGCCCGCCAAATACAAAGCGTCTGCCAACGTATTGACTTGATCCTCGTCGATCGGTAAGGCCGCCTTTCCGAACATGATCAAAGTTTGGTTAACCAATGCAATAAAAAGAAGCACCGTGCGAACCACCGTGCCTTTGTCAAAGTTTTTCATAATGTGTTGTTTCCTCCTTATTTTTGCAATAGATTGTAAAAAACGGCGATGGCACCGCTGATGATGCCGGTGCTAACCGCCGTGATGATCGCACCCGTAATGCTGCGCTTGATCCATGTTGTGTTTTCTTCAATTTTGTTGAGTTTTTCATTGATAGAAATAATCTGCTGATCGTGACGGTCAGACGTTCTCTCTAAGGTGCTGATCCGTTGATCTTGTGTTTTTTGTTCTGTTTTGATCTCTGCAATTTCCTTTTGCAAAACATCATATTCATTCGCTTGTGGCATGTCCCATAATCCTCCTGTTCTCACATCTTTTTCACCTCCTTCGAGGCAAAATAAAAACACCCTATAGGGTGTTGGCCGTGCCTAAATCCACACTGACAGGCGGCTTATCATAGAGCCGGCCTGTTATTTCTTCATATTCGGCCGTAGTGATCCAGTTAATTTTTACGTATTCTCGCATTTCTTCATCTGTGTAACACCCCCAATCATAAAACTGTTTTATATCTGAGAAAGTTGGATACTTCATGAAGCCCCGCCGCCTTTCAGTGCTGAAACATCTGCCTGTAGTTTCGCTATTTGTAAGGAAAGTAAAGCATTCTGTTTTTTTAGCAGATCGGTAGGGTTCGGCTCCGGCGCGGGCGGCGTTACACTTTCTATATATTCTTTGGTAGCTGATTCGAACCACTTGTCTTTTTCGGGATCATATTTCGGATCGTATAATCCGGCAGGGATTAAAGCCGTTGTACAATTTGGCGGCAACTCTTCCCCTTCTTCGATGTTTAATTCGATATCATCTTCTCCGGCATATTTAAAATTCTCATCATAAAAAAGAACGTGCATGATAGTCCCTCCTTTACCATAATGGAATAGGCTCATTCATAGACACTCTCGTCACCTTTGATTCATCATTAGCCAGCATACCGTCGTATTTCAAGTCTCCATCGGTTGTTAAGGAGAACCGCGCAGTTCCATAAGAGCCTATCGTCGGCACAACAAAATCGACTGTCTGCGTCGGCTTATTCGTAAATTTCGCGACGACTGTTCCAGGAGCCGGCAATGTACCGAATGATCCGCGCAACCACAAAACGTTGTTGCTAACGGAAAATTTCAACGGATATACCGAATCCTGCTTCGCTCCATTTATGAGTGTTACGGAGTTCCAGGCCGGGGATAAATCCGCATCCGTCAGAACTTTTTTCCAGCCTTTAAAAATTCCATCTGTATGAATGGTTGAATGCCACAAAGTATTATCATAGCTGCGCCATGCAAATATTGTTTTTCTACCCATTCCAGTCTCAATCACATCATAATTAAACCAGGAGGCATCATTTGGTGCAGGATTGTTTTTCACTTGGGTACCTGACGCATAATAAAAACCAGTGGGTAAAGATAACAAGTCAGTTCCATCCACCAATTTTGTACGATTTCCGTTGTCACCAGTTATTTTGTATAACTGTGCGCCATTCCATTTTTCTTTGTCTGACTGCGTGACGTGGATCAACCCGTTTTTTGCATGGGAATCCGTATAGGCTTTGGCATCGCTCAGCGCTTTATTTGCTTTCTCCTGCGCGCCGCCCGTCGACTCCTTTGAGTTCCAGGCTTTCCTTTCGTCAGCGGTTATATGCTTCACCGTATCGGCTGCATGGTTATCTGTATAGGCTTTGGCATTTGATTCAGCCTTGTCCGCCTTCTCTTGAGCGCCGGAAGGCGTCTCCTTTCCGTTCCACCCCTTTCTTTCATCGGCAGTGATATGTTTCACTTTGTCAGCCGCATGGGCGTCCGTGTAGGATTTCGCATTTGACTCCGCAGCGTCCGCTTTTGCCTGGGCACCTTCTTTTGTTTCGATGTTCTCAAGGTCGGCAAACTTGGCCTTGAGCTCCTCAACGGTTTGACTAATTTCATCCACAGTTTTGTTTATGCTAGCCCGCAAAGTTTCAAAATCGGCAATGTAGTACTCAGCAACCGGCACAATGTTCTGATCTTCGAGCGTTTTCGCAATGGTGAAAGTAAAAAATACTGTGGCAAGCGCTTGACCGTTCGTATAATAAAGCTTGATTTCGGCCTTAACTTCACCGTAATGCTTGAGCTCTTCATCAGATAGAACATATTCTGCTTTCCCGTTTACCTTGTCCGTCAGCGTCAAGCTGCGTTTATAAAATGAGTCATCCGCATATAGAAGAACGATTTTTGCGTCTACGGCCGAAAGGGGCAACGGAGCGCCGTCTTTTGTAAAAGAAAAGGACAGCTTTGCGCTGCCCGTATCCTGGGTGAAAAATTGTATATTGGTAGAGTTGGCTGCGGATTTCCGCGCGTTAATATCAAAAGATACTTCGCCTTCCTTATAGATCATCGCTGAACCTCCTTACATCTGTGGGTGCATGAAGACCAATGCGACTCCATACCCTTTTTCGGCGGAATATGGCTGCTTAATTCGCATCACATAAAAGCCTGTGCCATCCTCTGTTTTTGTCCCGATTCCGTCAGCTGGGACGATGTAGTCTCCTCCCCGGACAGTCTCATCAATCCTGACATATACCTGACCAACCAAACCGACGACATGCCACTCGTCCCGCTCTTCCCGTGGAATGTATTCAAGGTCAGGGTTATAGTTTGGATTTTCCATAGGTACTATGATTGCTCGACCATTATCATTAATGGTTTCATAGATAATGCCGCCAAATTCATTTCTAAGGTAACGGTCGTTCCAATAAAATGCTGCACCGCCCATAACGACCCCGGCAGTCTCAGAAATAACACCAAGGACCCTGTCCCCTTTTTCGGCTTTCCTGATCTTGTCCCCGTCCAAGGTCACCAGATAACCAGATTCAATTTTACGGCCGTCTTTAGACTCAAAATATTCCGCAAGGTCTTTGAAGTCGGACACGCTTTCGACACGGCCGACACCTTGGATATTTCCGTTTGTGGAGCCGATTTTCCATTTAATATTATCCTTCGATGGTGATCCGGTGCCGTATCCGCCAACTACAGAATAACTGTCGTCGTTAACAACCGCTTGGGCAGCCATTACGACTCTTGCAGGCCCGTCCCCTTTCGTTTGCGAGTTGTTCGCTGCAAAAATGGCCTGCCGTGATCCTTCTGTGGAGGAGCCGCCAGAAACGCCACCCATGAAATTCCTTGGGCCTTTTGCTATGTTGTCACCTGTAGCCGCGATAATCGCACTTGTTGGATCTAAAGGAGCCCCGGAAGTCGTCGCCCCTCGGAATCCTCCTTTGAAATTCGTTGGTACAAATTTGTACTTGTTCCCCTTAATCATGGCCGCGTAGGAGTAGCCGGATGTCTGAACATTATTAATGTTCGCCTGTGAATTTGGTGACGTGATCCCGTACGTACCGCCTTCTCCTTCCATGATTCCATTGGAGATATTCACAGAGTACACCCCGCCGCCGATTCCGATTCCCTGCTTTGCAGACTTATAAAAAGTAAAATTGGACAGGTTGACATTATCCGTTTTTTGCGGACCGCCATATAGACGAATATCAAAGCCCGCTTTTTTGAATCCCCTGATCGTGATATTGTTCAAGGAAATGTTTCGACTTCGATACTGCAAGGCAATGACCGGGTTATCCTTATAGTCATATGAAGGATCACCTATTGCAGTAAAGTTGCTGACAGTTACGTTTTTATAAGCTGAAACAACTAAAGCACGCGGTGACAGCCCTGCATACATGTCATTGAATACCGGTTCGATGGCTGTACAATCCGTCAAGGTGACATTATAGGCCGTCGTGCTTTCCGGATCGGTCGCCAGATGGTGCCCGATATGTCTTAAATCATAGCCGCGCACATCACGATAGGACACATGCCCAATGACATGAACGTTTTGGGATGCAGGCCATTCAGTATGTGCTTTGACTTCTACACCCCGGATATTACCAGACGTATGGTTATTTAAAAGCCAAACATGCTTTGATCCGTCGTCCACTTCAATACCGTTTGAATTTGACTGTCCTTTCGCGTGGGCCGTACCTCTCGGATCGAAAGAATGACAGTTTGAAATAAAAAGATATTCACTATAGTGCGTCGTAATCCCGTCATCTCCTGCCCCATAAGCAACACAGTTGTCGAGCCAAATATACCGGCAGCCGTCTTTTGTATACTGTGTGGACGGCAGATGATCATATGTGGGCGCCGTAATATCGAAACCGTGCAGCCCCGCATTGATAGCCTCGACATCCTTCACCCATCCAAATTGTACATTTGCAAGGGTCAGACAGCTGGAATGCTGACCGCCAGTAGCCCCGACGCCGCCTTGTCTGTCCGGGTTCCAATCAAGTGTCATCCCTTGTACGAAAATATTTCTATTCCCCTTTTCGTAATCGGTATTGGTGATCACCCATTCACTGGCCGGTGTGTCCTCGTGTAATTTCAGGATCGTCACACCTTTGCCCTGACCGACAAGGTAGGTCCATGATGGGAGCTTAACCCCTTTTACAATATACTCTCCAGCGCTTAATTTAACCCTTACACGGCCGTCCCCCACCGCTTTCCTAAATGCCTCAGAGCTGTCGGTTTTTCCATCCGGCACGGCGCCGAAATCATCAACATTTACTTCTCTTTTTATTTTCTGTTCAAGCTTATTAAATTCTAAATCCAGTCGGTCTTTCAACGTTTGTGCGATTTCCCCGGAAGTCGTCACCCTGGCGTCCACAACCTCCTTTACATCCGTCCCGTCGTGATTCACGATCAGGTTAGTAAACCGCGAATATAGATTTTTTAATCGGTTAGCAACAGAAAAACCGCCGTGGTCGATTTGTTCCGACGTGTGGGCGGTTTTAGAAGATCTATGGCTTTTCAAATTATATTCATGGTCGTTTAACGCATTTTCAATACTCTGCATGTCCCCTCTTAATTGCGATTCATAGAGGGAATTACGAGTCGTATTGTAGTTTTTGGTAAGCCGCACCATCTTACTCACTCCTTTTTGACAAAATAAAAAACGCTTATCTGAGCGTTTTAAACAACTGATCCATATATCTTTTTTGATTCCTCAACCTTTTTGCCTGGTCAACATTGATGTCCTGAATGTCTTTACGGAAATTTGCAAACGTCAGCTGCGGGCTGCTGTATGGATCCAATGGATTGTACTGAATTGAAATCAGTCTTACATCATCTTCAAATGTGATGCCTTCTGCTGTATCGGCCAAGACATGGATTGTGTCGCCTTTCCAGAAGTCTTGTTCAATTTCTAAAAGTTTCGGCTCATAGATTTTTTGAAAATCAGCTTCGATCGTCATTTCCGGATAAGGGTTCACATGCTTTTTCAGAGCAGAAACCATGCGGCTGGATTTTTTTATTGTTTCATCTTTTATCGGTTCAGCCCACCGCGGCTTTCCTTCAATTAAGAATTTCTCTTCATCAGGGTGAACATATAAAATAGGTTCAAATTCATATTTTGGATCCTTGTCAGTACTATTGCTGCCTTCTTTTAAGGCACCGTATCCCCAGGCTCGTGTGGTACTATTTTGGGAACTTGTTTTAATTGTAATGCCTGGCATGTTATAACGGGAATCCAGAGTAAAATCAATGCGCTTTCCCATCTTTTTATAGACGTAGATTTTGTAATTATCGACATCTATTTCAAGCCCATAATCTTCAATAATTTCATCCATCAATTCCGTAGAGTTTTTATCACCAAAATTCTCATGATCAGCGCTTGGAAACTCGCTTTCTGGCGCCTTCAGAATGTATTTGAAATCTGTATCTTTCAAGGCAATATCCAACGCTTCTCTAAGCTTTAATTTCTTTGTTACGGTATCATTCACGTAATTATTGATCAGTAGAACAGAAAAAATATGAGCTGCTGTGACGGTTTTTGAAAGGATATTATTTTCCTGCCTTACTTCTACATCCGTAATATAGTATTTTTGATGATTGAATTTTTTCTCATCCAGATAAAGTATGTTGTCGTTCACCAATAAATCGAATTCTGTGCCGTTCTCCTGCGTTTTTGTGATCGTGAAGGTAAAACTCTTCTTACCTGTCGTATCGTCCGTCAGATCAACGGAAACCCCGGTTATTTCAACAACACTTTTACCATCCTTCGTTGAAACATGCAGCTGTGGAAAATCAACATCTGAAGGCAAACTCTGATTGAGTGTGATGTCTTTGCCGTCATACTCCTTACTCGGAAATTCCGGCTCCGGTATCGGTGTGTCAGGTTGATCAGGATCATCAGGAATACCGTCCACAGAATCATATTGTGTAAGATTATACGTTTCAATTAGATTGTTTAATTTCGTTGCATAAGCCGGATCAGTAGCATAACCGGCTTTTACAAGGGCTGCTGTCGCTTTCTTGTAATCTTTTTCACCTACTATGGCTTTATAATGGTCGGGATCCCAGCTTGTTCCGTTAACATAAAGTTTGGCTAAATCTTGCAGAGAAGCATACCAGGATGGGTACTTGCGGAATTTGGCTTGTACCCGGGTCGCATTCCCTTTCCGATCGTATTCAGTCGTCCACATGAGAACATATTGCCCGTTATAAGTCCCCTTAATTCCGAATAGATTTTTTCCTTTCTGAGCGAGCCCGCTTGTCCCCCATGCGCTCTCTAAACAGGCCTGAGCAATAATAAGAGACGCAAGAATATCATATTTTTTGTAAACCCGTTGTGCATCTGGTGCAATTTCTTTTATAAACTCTAAATTTGCCATTCTACTTGACCCCTTATGCGTAATAGAATCGTGTATCAAAAGTGATTTCAAAATCATCAGTATTTTGTATTTCAAAATCATTGCTCCCTATATCAAGCCCCGGGAGCCTGCCGGAGGTTTTAACCGGCTTATTATTGATCACGGTATACTGTTTGATAAAAGTGACAGGCTGTGATTTTTTCAATTCCTGTTCAATTTTCAGCTTCTCCCCATTTGTATGGTTGATGATCGTCACGTTTTTACCTGAAGCCCGTAAGGTCACACTGTAGTCATGCTGCATGGGATTGATAAAAGCATCCCCCGTATTGTAAACCTGAAATCTTTTTCGATTTTTAAACACATATTCCAGGTTGTCGTGCATCTGAATATTCATGCCTGGGCTCCAGTATTCTCCGTGAAAATTCTGTTTTGTCAAAGTAGTAAATTTTGACTCAGCCAAACCAGTGTAGTTGTTAAATTCCACAGTAAAAGAAACATGGTTTTTTTCTTTTTCCTTTGGAATACTGAAATTCCCATCACATGTGACACGAAAACGGAGATTCGGCAGCAAGTCAGTTGAAATATAGTAAGGGAACGGTTTAACCAAAACCGCGTATAGTTCTCGCCGATACTGATAAAAATTTTCGGCAATAACTGAATTCATATAGATTTCAACCGATATTTTTCTTTCTTTATATTTGACATCGCGGGGATGCTGCGGCAAAACGACCCCATTTATTCTTGGGATATTTGTTGTTTCCCGCTCAATGCCTGGTGACTCAGGTGTAAAACTTAAAGGTTCGAAAAAAGGAAGCAGGCTGCTTAAACTCTGCTCCCCCAAACCATTATCATAGTCAATGTACAATTCCACTATCTCACCCCATTCAGGTATGAAGTTCGATTATACCGATCGCCAGATGATTGATCGATTTTCTTCCCATCAAGATAAGTGTTGTTATCTTTTAATAGGATCTGTTGCAAAAGCTGCACATTTTTGTTCAGAAAATCTATTTGTTTTGCCATCATACTAATTTGTTTTTCTTGATTCTGCACAACACGGCTGATATCCACAGATATGTTATTGGATGGTTGCAGCTCATTCTCCGGTTTCGCCGATACCTTTTGAAGCAAAAGGAGTGCTTTTGAAATCATTCCGTCTTGTAGTGACGGGAGTACACCAAGCTTGCTACCGACACGAGCCCATAATCCAATATTACGCTCCCGATAAGCCGGATCTTCCGTGATCGTGGTTTCATCATAGCCGCGCTCATTTAAAATTGCCCACTTTGAACCACCACGGCCGGGCGAAATACCGCCTTTTGCATACCCGACATATCCGCCGCCTCGGCCCATTGATTTTAAACCCGGATGATTGTTTATGTCACCATATCGACGTTTGATATAGTTAATGGCAGCCAAGATATTGTCGATCGGATTCAAAATGTTATTATGTCCAGGAAACTTGTTCGCGTTGAACGTGCTTGGAATCGTCTGCATCAGCCCTTGTGAAGGGTGCCCAGCTTTCGCATTAGAATCCCATAAATTGATGGCGTTAGGATTACCGCCGCTTTCTTTCATGGCGATAGTAACAAGCCCAGGGATCCATGAAATCGGCACACCCGCGATGCCGACTGCTTCAGTCACCCATTGGTTTACAGCTTTTGTTCCGCCGGTTCCTTTAAATGTACCTGGATCCGGCATGACACCTTTCAGGAACTGAGCTGCCCCATCCTTCAATGTCTTGAGTATACCGGTCCCTAACGAGTCAATGCCTTTTCCAGTTTTGTAGGGGATCAGCCCACTAAACAGTTTTTTGATTAAGTTGCCGGGACCCTTTGTAATCAAGTCCATTGCGGTTGAGCTGACATCCCCGATTTTATTTACAACACTTTTTCCAAAAGACACAGCCCCAGTAATCATTTTTTTAGATCCTTCAGCTGCTTTTTTGAAGAAGTCGCCGACACCGCCTGCATAGCCAGGTAGCCCCGTAGCTACTAACTCTTTAGACTGATCGTGTGGGAGTACGGAGGTGCCTCGTGGAAGATCCCAAATTTGCGGGCCCCCTGCCCCTACAACATAAGTTCCGATGCCTGGTGTATGGGCCAACTCCCACCCTTCTTCACCGACAATCGCTTTTCCTCCAGGGTGAAAGTCTGTTCCTTTTGCATAAGCGACACCAGGTGCAACTTGCATTTTAGAAGTATCTTGATAGCCTTTGGGTTTCCACTCCGGTATCGTTGGCGCGTGCAGAAATTCAAGAACTTTATTAATATAGCCGGTGATCTGATTTATTACCCCCGCTAAATCAATTAGGTGTTGATCCCATTCATCAAGGATATCACCTGTTTCAATATCAACCTGATCAAGATGGCCGGCAGCTTGAAGTTTTGCCTCCTCGACTACGCCTTTATGTGTCTCTTTTGCTTTTTCAATTGTTTTTTCGGTTTGGCTTCTAGCTTTCTCAACAATGTCATCGTGCTCTTTCTTTGAAATTGTGCCTTTTACATAATACTGATCATCAGCAGCATCAATAACAGCCTCGCGCTGCTTTTCGGCAGCTTTAATTGTTTTTTCTTTTGCTTTGTTGCTGTTTTTCACAACAGCGGCTGCCTGTTTGGCGGAAAGGTTTGAAGATTCTTCTTTCAACTTTCTCGAAATTTTCGTTTGCTCATCTTTACTACGAGTAAGTGCTGTCTCCATTTGGGCGAGCATTTTCCCTTGAATTTTAGTAACTTCTCTATTTTCTTTATCCGTAAGTTTACGATGTTCTTTTGCGGCGTTTCGATAAATCTCATTTACACGATCCACGTATCCTTGTATTTTCTTTTGTTTCTTTTGGTTTCCAACTTCAATTTTATTTAGAATCTTAGCTGCTTCCTTATCTGAAGTTTTATCATTAGAAGCATAAAATTCCCTTAATACCTTGGTAGCTGAATCAGCGCTTGTTTCAAACCCTTTCTTCAAAGTCTCTCCCATCGCTGTAAACCTTGTTTTGACATCGTCCGCTATTTTCTTGGTGATTTTCGCATTGGTTAAACGAAGATACTCAAGCTTAGCTGTGACTTTTGTATTCATATCTTCATAAGCATTCACAGCCTTTGCAGTAGACTTCGATACTCCCTCACCAAAGTCAATAGTCGATGGAAGAACCCTTTTCTTCAGGTTATCATAATAGTTCATACCGGCTTCCGTGAGAAGCGTTACACCTGTAACGGCAAGGCCAATAGGACCGCCCAGAAGGCTCAATCCACCGCGTAAAAGACCGACAACTCCTGCGCCCTTTTTAAGAATGTTAAACAGACCAAAACCACTTTTCGCTAAACTCAAAAAGCCGCCAGCACCTTTAATTGCATTGGCTCCGACCTTTAAAATATTGCCGCCGAATTTTAAGAGCTCAGGCGCAAAGGAAAGAATAAGACCGGCGATTGTCCCGACGGGGCCGCCAAATAAACTTAGACCAAGCCCGGCAACACGTGAAGCACCACCCAGTCCCCGCATAGCTCTTGTACTTCTACTAGATGACTGCTCAAGCCGCCCTACTCTCGTTGTTGCGACCGCGGTTGATTGATGGAAACGTCCCATCCTTGTAGATGCTACAGCCGCCGCCGTGGAGGTCGTGTTCATTCCTGCAGCCGCTGTCCTGGAAGCTGCTCCCGCCGCAATAGCTTCTGTGGAATAAACGCTGAGGCTTGCTGATGCTCGGTTTACATTACCTGTTAAATAGCTCCCGGCAGTACGTAACATGTTCCAGCCTGCTGCCACTTTTGGCAGAGAGCCTAAAATCAATAAGAATGCTCCACCCAAAAGTGAAAAAACAGTTACAGCTCCGCCAGTGATCGCAATGGTACTCGCAACAGAAGGGGGTAATGAATCAAACCAGGTAACGAATTTTGTTAGGCCGTCAGTGGTTGCACGAATCACAGGGAGAAACTGATTCCCCAAAGTGATAAGAGCGTTGTTCACAGCTGATTTCAGATATTCAACAGATCCAGCGAGGTTATCCATTTGCTTTTTGGCTACTTTGTCCGCGGCGCCCCCGCTATTTTCTATCTCTTTGGTAAAATCTTGGAGCTTATCTTTCCCTGCGTGCATTAAAGTAATAAAACCAGACAGGGCGTGTTGCCCCGCCAATTGTTTGGCAATACGGATTTTTTCAGTTTCGGTATAATTTTTTGTTTTCTCATTGATCTGGCCGATTATATCCGAAAGCGGACGCAATTTTCCGGTTGAATCGGTTACCTGCAAACCTAATTCATGGATCGCATTTCCGGCCTGTTTTGGCGGAGATGATAAGCGGGTTAGTGTAGCCCGCAAAGCCGTTCCTGCCATATCAGCCTTAATCCCGCTGTTTGCCATAATACCCGTTGCTGCGGCTAACTCTTCCATGCTGAGCCCGGCCGTTTTTGCCGCCGGAGCCGCATATTTCATCGTTTGGCCGATCTCTTGAAGCGTTGCGTTTGAATTGGTGAACGTGTACGTCATCGCATCCGCAACACGGTTTGTATCTTCAGCTTTGATATGAAATTCCGTCAAGATATCGGAAACGATGTCAGCTGTGACTCCGAGGTCTGTTTGACCAGCTGCGGCAGTCGAGAGAAGACCAGGCATAGCTCCAATGATTTGATTCGTTTTATACCCAGCCATCGCAAGATACTGCATTCCTTCGGCAACTTCTCCGTCAGTAAACTGAGTTGTTGCACCCAAATGACGCGCCGTTTCTGTCAGCTTAGCCATCTGGTCGTTTGTTGCATTCGCTAAAGCACCAACACGGCTCATAGCTTTTTCAAAATCAGCTGCGGCTTTTACACTTACTCCAATCCCCAACGTTCCCGCTGCGCCAACAGCCGAAAGGGCTGTTCCAACCTTAGAAGCAGAATGGTAAACAGCGTTTAGCCCTTCAGATACTTTCCCTGAATCCCGTCTGAACACAGAAAAAACACCCGAAGCGCGGCGGGTGCTGTTTGTCGTATTTTCAAATTCTCTTGTTACACGTTGCAGTTCGTTTCCAAGGCTTTGGTGAACTGCAATAGCATCATTTAACCGCCGCCCTTGAATTTGAGTCTCGCGGTTGTCAATTCCTTTTTCTCTCGCTAATTTTTCGTATTTCGTCCGATGCTCTTCCACCAAGCGACCTTGGATACGATATTTGTTATTGAGACCTTCTACTTGGGATTGGAGAAATTTAGACTGATTACCCGCCGCTTTATAGATAGACCCGGATGCTTTCATTTCAGAATTTGCTAAACGCATTTGCCGCTTTAAGCCTTCAATTCCTCGGTTCAAGCCAGTATCATCAAGGCCTACTTTAACGATCATATTTCCGATAGGTTGCGCCATATGTATCCACCCCGCTTCCCTGGCATAAACTCAACTAAAAAAGACCGGCTGTTAAACCCGCCTTAGAAAAACACTTGATCTATTGGCACAACTTTTGGTTTATTTTCATGTGCCAAGACTTCTAAGTAATGGTAAATATCCATCTCATCAATTTCAGTCATGGTCCAACCCTGCTTTAAAAGGGCTGCGTAAATATCATTGAGCTGCTCTATTCCTTTTTCTGCTGAAAGGCCTCCGCCTCCGGCAAAAAATCTTCTTCCTCCTTAACTTCCTCATAACCCATAATTTCGCCCATGATTCGCCTTACTTCGTCTGAAACTTCAAAAGACTGTAGACCTTCTTGAAATTCCTCTAAAGTAAATTGATTGCGGAATACACGCACAATGAATTTCATACGATCTTCAAGACTTTTGAGCACTTCTTTAATATTCTTTGTTTTTATAGCTGCCTCATCTAACTCCAAAGCTTCATACAAAGTTTTTGTATTTGTACGAGGTGCAATAAACGTTTTGTATTTTTCTTCTTTTTCAAACCATAATTTAACCGAAATTTGTTTTTGAGCCATGTTGACTCCTCCTTTATTTTGTTAGATATAAAAAAAGAGAAGCACGCTGCTTCCCTTTATACTGTTTTACCAATGTCTACACTGGATTTATCACCAGAACCAGAATCTGGATTTTTATAGACATTGCCAAATACTTTTTCATAAAACTTGTCCAAATCGAAATTCGGGGCATCTTCATCAGCCAATACTTTATAGGCGTTGTCTTGTTCGCGCTCCATAAATTCAGCAGAAAGTTTGACCGTCTGAAAATCTGTCTTTTCTTCTTTTGTTTTCCATTCATCATCCGGCAAAGAAAAACGCCCTTTTACAAGTCCCACATGGCGATTCTTACCGTTTGCTTTTGGCCCAAAGAAGGACATAGCAACCCACGGTGGAATTATATTTTTCTTAAATAAATAGAGGCCGTCTGTTTCCTCAATTCCTAACAGTTCGGCCAAGATTTCCATTGGTAAATCTCGCATTTCTAGCTCCAACTTTGTGGAACCTGTTGTAACGGCCATATCAACTAATTTGTTGTCTGCATACTGCTTTTCTGTTGATGTATCCGTATTGACCTTCGCGTTAATTGCGAAAGGATAATCAATAATTTTTGTAGCCACATAAAAGCCATTTTCCTTTTTTAAAGGCGCAAATTTAACGCCTTCCAATCCGGTAACTGAACTGTATTCAGCCATTCTAAAACCTCCAATTATATTAAAATATTGGCCTCAAACCGGTAGCCTTTCCGAATCAGCCCTTCATCTTTTAAAAAGCCATTGATTAAAATTCCTGTTTGAAAATCTAATCGATTCATGACCCCAACCACGGCAGCCAAAATTTGATCGCAGGAAGAATCGTTATACACATCGATTTGATATACAGCGCTGTCCTTGATCGGCTTTCCGTCAGCCCACCCTGTAGTTCTGTAGTCTAATTCCTGTACGACGATATAGGCTGGTTTGCTTTTAATGCCAATCGGTACCGCAAGCTCAAAAATGTTTGCAGGATCGACCAATAATAAAAGCGCTGGATTGGTTTCCAGCGCTTCAAATATTCTGTTTTTTAGTTGTAATGCTCTTTCTGCCACATTCATAGCTTGTACCCTCTTTTTATAACGGTTGCCATCGCCTGAAGCATCCTATCATTGGCACTTAGCATACTCTGCTGAATGAACGGGTTAGCCGGCTGATGAATGGTTCCGAATTCAGGCAAGTGGACACGGAACTTCGTATCTTTTGTAGGACCGACAACCGCATATATTTCACCGTCGGGATCCTTGCGTGTCCTGTTCCCAACAATGATATCTTCATCAATGTGGGGGTGATTTCCGCCAATGTCTGATCGGGGTGCATTCTTGTCAATTTCTTTAGCAAGGACCGCACCACCAGCTTTTACAGTGGCTTTATTTATCGATTCATTTTCCCTTGCAAGAGAGCTTAAATATGAATCTAATTCTTTAAAGCCCTGCATTTCCATTTCGATCTTCATTATTCCACCGCCTTTGCCCTAATCATGGTGAAATTTTTCCGGGAATAGTTCGGTATGATAGATTCAATTTCATACGCTTGATTCTGAAAAAGGATCCGCATATGTTCATCGATATCCTCGCGGTGTCGGATCGTGAATTTTACTGTCCTCTCCTTCTGCACCGCGGCCGCCGCGTAATATTCTCGGCCTTTTAACCCTTCGGCTTTTGCCCAGCATTCAACGACCGTTTCATAGTTACCTTCCACAGGGAGACGACCGCCTTCTTTTTTCTCTTGAAACTTGATTCGATACCGCATGTCATTCAGCATAAGAATCAGTCTCCGGAACTGTATATTTTAATTGATTGATCATCATCGTAAGCACCCCATCAAGATTTGAAGTCGTGCCGGCCACTTCCCGGTTTTCATACCAATGCGTAACAAAAGCCTTTACACACATATCAGCCCGCGCTGAATTATTAGGAAACTCCAACCCGGTTGCGGCCGTAATGTATTCTTTTGCAGAAGCGATAAACCCAAGAATTAAATCATCCTCCAGATCACCATCGACCCGGAGGAATTTTTTCGCCTCTTCAAGCTCTTTTTGTTCCATTTCAGTCATAAGGCATCACCTATCCTTCGTTAGCTAGATGTTCCGCCACCTTTTAATTCATCAATTTGCTTTTGTAAACCGTCTAAAATGGCCTTTACTTCACTGTTTAAGTTAACCATCATGATGCTTCCAGTTCCGATGTTGTTACTTCTGACAATGTTTTCACCAAGCATTTCATGAGTGATGCTTTTTTCTTCAATGACGGCCGGATCACCTTTGTCGCCTTTGGGGCCTGGTTCTCCCTGTGGGCCTTGTGGACCGGTATCTCCTTTTTCCCCTTTTGGTCCTTGTGGTCCCTGGGGCCCTGGTTCACCTTGCATTCCTTTAATGTACAAAGGGTTGTCTTCACTGTTATTTTTCAAATAAACAGCTGTTACGGGCTTACCTGTGCCGTCATCCTCTGCGGAAGTGAAAACACCATTACTTTGGTTTAAAAATTGATCTGCCATATTTCATCATCCTTTTCAATTTTTTTATTTTCCTACGTCAACTGATTTATCTTCTGTGTCGCCGGTACTTGGAGTTTCATTGTCGGGAACAGCGTCTTTAATAGATGCAAATTCCGCATAAACAACAGCATCCGTGTCCCAAAGAACGACGTCCTCACGTTCAATGATTCGCATATCTGTAGAGTTACGATAGAATGCTTTACCACCGACATTTGTCGTTAAAATGGAATATTGCTGACGATCAAAGAGTTTGACAGCTTCTTTAAGATCTCCAATGATTAATGGATATTTTGGAGTCGTTTTTGTACCGCCGTTTGGCAAATACTTGTCAGAAATGACGGATACCGGCTTACTGAACAATAATTTTTTAGTTGGATCAGTAGGGTTCGGCTGAAGCAAGTAACGGCCGAAAGCGTCTTTCAGTTTATCTAACACGTTAAATCCTGATTGGTTCGTGACAACTTTAGTCGTGGCATTAATAGCCGGATCAAGTTTGACATTGAGAATGTCTTTAATGTCGTCCTGTTTTGAAACCGTTGTTTTTGCAAGTGTTCCTAATTGATTAAGAATCAACGTATTACGGGTCACGGCTGATTTTTTGGCAAGCCAATTAGAAAGGTACTGCAAAAGCGCCTCTTGTGTATCTGCAAGCAAATCATTAGAAAGAACCAAAATCCCGGCATAGTCTTTAATGCTATATTTAATGTTTTCAAATTTAGGGTTCTCTAATTCTTCAATATCCGCTAATTCCTCAAGATTTACTAACGGGGTGATATCCGCTAGTTTTTCAAGAACCCTTGACCCTTTGTTTGTTGATACCGGAATGACATCGACGAGATTTGCCAGCGTATCAAATTGACGTCGTTTTTCATTAATTTTCGTGGAGATATCCTGCGGTACAATAAGGCCGCCGTCCTCATCCACACCTTCTTTCATCGCGGCAAGAGGTTGCGGTACTTTGCCTGTTTTAAGGGCAGATGCGAAAAGCTGAACATGGTTTTTCGCATCTGTTTTGGCGATATCATCCGTTGGCTGTTGCGAGTTCTTTGCCTCTGGATCTTGCTGCGGCTCTTCCTGTGCATATGAAACCTGCATGTTTCGTAAATCCTCATATGTCTGAATTTGATCTTTAATTTGCTGAGCTTCTGCAAGTAGTTTTTTGGCTTCATCAAGTTTTCCCTCATCGGTCAATGCTTCAATTTCCGTACGCTTTTCCGCCAAAGCCTGACGTAATGCTCGTTCTTGTTTAGACATTCCGCCCCCGGCGAAAAATTGAATATCGAGTTTCAAAAGTTCTTTCTGTTTCAAATGCTTATCCTCCTTAAAAATGGCATAAAAAAGAACCCTTAAAGATTTAAGAGTTCAAGTTTCATATTGATCTTTTGTTTTAGTATTTCATTCGGGCTTGTTTCTTCAGCCGGATTTCCAGCAGCAGATTGAGCAACAATTTTGCCTGGAACATGTTTAAAATGTGCCAGCACCTGATGATCAATGCAGGCTGCTACATCCTTTGATTCTGAAACCATATCGATCAAGCCATAATTTAAAGCTTCATCGGCGGTGAGCCAGGTTTCCTCATCCAGCATCTGGCGTAAAGTCCCGTCGTCCAGTTTGTCTCCTGCTTTCGCAAGATATGTGGAAACGATACTTTCAGTAATCTTATCCAGATCATCGGCTGCCTTCCGGAATTCCGCGGCATTCCCGACCATCCCCATGTATGGGTTGTGAATCATCATCATGGCGTTACTTGGCATCGTAATCTTATCACCGGCCATTGCAATGACGGAAGCGATACTTCCGGCCAGCGCATCCACATAGACATTGATTTTGGCTTTATGACGCTGGAGCATCGAATGAATAGCCTGCCCCTCGAAAACATCCCCACCGGGCGAATTGATGTACAAATCAATAGAGCTCACGTCACCTAAACTTTTCAATTCAGACTGAAAGGCCTTGGACGAGCTCTCGCTAAACCATCCTTCGCCGGTAATAGAACCGTAAAGCGTGATTTCAGCGGTCGAATCATCCAGAACCTTCATGTTCCAATACTTGTTTTTCTTCTTCTGTTCCGTTGCCATCACCCCCTTTCAGTCGATCTGAAGACCGTTTCGTCTTGCTGAGCTGATATTCTTTCATAATCGAAAGGGGAACAAGGTTTAAGTTTCCATAATGCTCATCACCGATCTCCCCGATACCTGTCATATCCTCTTTTTGAAGAATAGTATTGACACTAAAGGCGCCGACACTTTGCATCGTTTTATAAAATTCAGCACGTGATTTACTGTCCCCACGGAGCTCCGATTCCAGGTTAAATTTAAAGTAATAGCCATTGTTTCGCTGATTCTCTGTCAAAACCTTATCGTTCAACTCTTGTTCAATATTTGTGACGATTGGCTGTAAAGTGGTTTTGACATAATCTAAGGACTGCTGTTCAATATTTGAGAAAGTCGCCCGATCAAGTTCACCAATTTTATGCGGTGGCACCTTGTAAATAGATGCAATCTGTTGGCGATTCCATTTCATCGATTCAATAAATTGGGCATCTTTCATAGGCATGGTTACTCGTGAATAATCAAGCCCGGCGTCTAAAACTGCAATAGACTGCCCCGCATTCACCCGCTCCCAGTCTTCCCTAAGAATTTGTTTACTTTTTCGGTCTAAAAGGGTAGGCGCTTTGACAACACCGAACGGTGCACCGCCATTCTTGTAAAATTTCGCGTTGAATTTTGTGGCAGCTCTATTTGACCCTATATTGTCCCGAATAACTGAAATCGGGGTTTGCCCTACAATTCCATCAAGAGACAGATTTTTAAAATGTAGCACCTCTTCATAAAAAAACTCTCGGTATCTGCCATCAATCGTTGTGGAGTACCAAACACGGCCGTTATTAGGATCAATATTTGTATTTGTTGCTTCCGGATCCAAGGGTCTGATCCCCGTCACATTCCCGTCTTTATCAAAAAGTAAAAGGTTGTAGCTGTTTCCCCAAGTGCAAAGTCTTGTAACCAAAAGCCGCTTCCACACAAAGCTTGTCATATAGTCATTGACTTTGTTCAGAATGATATTGCTAACACTATTTTGAACCTGTTGTATGTTTGCATTTTTGTTCTGAAAAAGTTTGATCGGAAGTTTGGCAATATCGTCCGCCAAAACAATCACACAGGCATATACATCCGGATGAAGAACGGCCGTTTTAGTTGATACCCTTTCACCAGATGAGCTTTCAGATCCAGCAAAAATATTTCTAAACCACGTAGCTGGATGGAGAAGGGAACCGCTATCCTCTTCAGCAATTTCATTTTTTATCCCGCTCTTTAAACGGGCTTAATAGCATCTATTTCCCTCCCCCATCCTTATTTTTTTGACGAGCGAACCCTACCAAGCTCGCAAGCGAAAATAAAAAAACACCGGTTGCAATTAAACCCGCGTTTACGTTTATTCGGTATATGGCTATTGAAATGAATACCATGCCTGCAATAAGCAAAATATCTTCTAAAAATAGCTGTAAGGCTTTTAAAATTTTCAAGTTCTCACCCCCTACAGGCTGAAAGATCCAGACTGAATATAAGCGTTTAAGTCGATCGCTGTATCAATCTGAGAAGCCCGAACATGTGCATTAATAAGTGCAGCCGCCGGGTCAATCCGTTGTGTGGACTTGGACTTGTCCAGCATTATATTTTCCTGGGCATCCACTTTTGTAACGGCGTTCCCCATAGCCCAAGTCAGCAGATCGTTTTTATTATGGATGATCTTTTTCGCCTTCACTTTTTCTCGGAAGTCTTTCGTAGGTTCTGAAAGTGTGGCTACACCCTGCCGAATTTCAACCATCACATATCCGTCTGCCTCCATCTGTTGGGCAAACTGTGTGGCATTGTACGGATCGTAGGCAATTTCTTTTATCCGCCAGCCTTTTTCTTTCTCCATTTTTTTAATGTAGGTTCTGATATAGTCATAATCGACAACAGCGCCGTCGGTAACGGTTAGCCAGTTCTTTTTTCTCCACAGATCATAAGGTACGTTATCAGTCTTCATACGCTCATAGAAAGTATCTTCAGGCATAAAGCCGTGACTCTCAACAGCAAAGCTCCCATTATCCAATGGGAAAATAAACGAGACAGCTGTCAGGTCAATTCGTTTTGACAAGTCAATCCCTACATAGCACTCACGGCCGGATAGATTAGGGAACTGATCAGATCCGCAATCCTTCCAAGCCTGCATATCCATGTATCCACCGTCGCGCATATTAACCCAAACATTCATATTCTTGGTCAGGAAATCCCTCATCTTTTCAGGAACAGCCAGAGCCATTTCAAGACGATCTCGCAAATATTTTTTCCCAACTTCATGAGAAGCTAATATCGGATTAGCCTTTATCCAATTCCTTTCATCCTTTATGTCATCGTCTTTATCTATTTCGTTCACCATGACAAAATACTGTTCATTTGTCTCTACTTTGTTTGGATCGAGAAGACGTGAAACATAATCATACTCCACACGATAGGCCGGATTGTTTAACTCGTGCCCCGCTGTCGTGATAATAACCATGATCGGCTGCGTTCTTGCGCCCATCCCCGACTCCAGGATATCGTAAATCTCTGACGTTTTATGAGCATGATATTCATCGATTATGCCGCATTGCGGGTTAAATCCGTCACCGGTCTTTCCTGCATCTTTAGATAAAGCTTTGATGGTTGAATTTGTTTTTGGGTGTTCAATGGTGCTGTATGCTATCCTGTATTTTTGCTCAGGTTTGTTTAGAAGTTCGCACCCTTCTATTTGGGCTTTTATCTCCTTCCAGCATATTTGAGCCTGCTCCGTCTTTGTTGCCCCTATATAAACTTCAGACATTTTCTCATTGTTTGCCATTGCTTCATAGGATGCAACACATGCTAGACTCTGAGTCTTTGCATTTTTACGGCCAACCTGCCAATACACTTTTGTAAAACGGCGGTATCCTGTATCTTTATGAATCCAGCCATAAACATTACCGAAAATAAAGATTTGAATACGATCTGGAACTATGTTTTCACCAGCTAATGGCCCTTTTGTATGTTTGAATTGCGTCATCCAGTAAAGAAAGCGACGGGCTTTTTCATCGTCAAACACGTAAGGAAACTCTCTTGTTCCTTCTCTTTTAATATCATTTAAAAACCGCTGACAAGCCCATATATGCTTTTCACACGCAACAATCTCGCCCGATATTACATCACGCGAGTAGTCAATCATAAACTGTTTAATTGTATTCATACATTATTAAACTCCTTTTCCGCTGCTGTTTTTTCGCGTTCTTCTTGGGTTTTGGTGATCGCGAGCTTGGCGCGTGCAGACGGCGTGAGTCCGAAGTCATTAGCAGCCGATTTCATTTGATCATAGAAATTTTTCTGCCGTTTCAGCAGGGGGTGCTCTTCTCCAACCAACTTGATCGGCTCCCCGTTTTCATCTTGACCCTCTGTATGAATCATGATGCCGTCTTCCTCAATAATTTTCGAAATAGAGATGTACTGAGAATACGCATTACAGTAGGCAGCCAACATGCTGATATCCGCCTCCGTCATAATTTCCACCTCAGATAATAAAGCAGCAATCCGCTTAAATTCTTTTTTAGCCACCTTATCCAGCCAGGTAGGCGGTTTGATATTTTCAGAGCGCATTTTCATCTTTTTTTCATGTTTAGCCCTGGCTGCAAGCTCTTTCGTATTCTTTTTATTTGGATTACCCTGTATTAATTGAAGGGCTGCGGATTTTGCAGGTCTCGGCATGTTTTTCACCTCATTCCTTTTAAAAAATCGCAATTTTTCGCTTGTTTTTTTCACAAAGCATGCTATGATGAAAGTAACAACAAAACCAGTCATATCAAGCCCTCTCGGCAAATCTGTCGAGAGGGTATTTTGCGTTTCGGGAACTTTGAAAAGCGGTGTTTGTTTACAGAAAAGGGGGCGCCGTTCCCGCGGCGGTTGCTTTCCAAGGATTTTCATAGGGGGTATCCCTACTTAATCGGTTTGCTCCGGTCGCCGTGAACCTTGTTATGGCAAGCATTACAAAGACTTTCAAGGTTTGAAAGGTCTAAACGCTTGGACCAGTCCTGCTTTACCTCCACAATATGATGGACCATGTCGGCAGGAGTGAATCGATGTTCTCTCAAGCATCGCTGGCAAAGACGATTGTCTCGAAGCAAAACAAGTTCTCTTGTTCGTTTCCAATCTGTTGATTTATAAAAACTTGTTAATGTTTTGTTTCTTGAATGTTTGTTGTATTGTTTCGTTTCCTCCTGCTGGACATGCCTATGGTCAGGACAGTACCCCTCCCTGGTAAGGGCCTTACACCCATAGGCCTTACACTCCCTTAACGGCTTAGGTGGCATTGTTGATCCTCCTTCAATGTCAATCGTTCATTGGTTCAACTCTTTATTTGCCTGATCGATTAACGGCTGCATAAGTAGGCCAATGCGCTCTTTTAAACGTCCATACTCTGCAAGAAGACGCTCAGCCTTCTTTAATCTCTTGGCCTTCGCATACTGATTCTTTACACTTCTGATACGTTTTTGCAGGTCTCTTATTTGTGGGGTGGTCACAGAGAACACGGCCCTATGCTGGCAGGCTGGGCACTGGATATACCCAACGACAACACTATTCTTCCTTCTCTGCTCCTGCATAACGATTGCATGAACGTCTCCACAACGCTCGCATTTACTAAGAGGTTTCATGAGCTTCCCCTCTGATCATGGAAGTATCGATTATAAACGATTGACTTTGTTCCAAACTTGCTTTCCTTATCCTTGTATTCAATATCAATCAACGTGGGATTAATTGCTTTGTCATCTTTTGTTAAGTATGAAAAATCCGCACTTATAATCCCTTCAACCCTTTTACCCTTGTAAAAAATACGTGGTGCTGCTGAATCAATATCCTCAAGTTCGATCTGTAGCAAAGGCGTTTTCTTTGCCGATTTTAAAGGTTGTGGTTCTAGGCCGTTTGCATCTCCTGCTGGAATAGCAGTACCAACGCCAATAACAGGCATTGCATATTTACTTCCAACATAATTAACAGCATTTATCACGCCCTCTTCAGGAGAAAAAGACTTCACTTCTGAAAACGGTTCACTAATTTGGAATTCATCAACTTCAATCGTTGATATGTCCAATCCCCTATCAAGAACCATAACACCTGTTTCAATAGCACTTTTAACTTCTCCGCGTATTGCTTCTTTTGCGTCTTTGCTGAGGTGTGCATCTGTTTTAATAACCATGACTTTCATTCACTTCATCCTCCTGTTTTTGGTCATCTTTTTATACCGGCCATGCCCTGTCCTTAGCCCTCTCACCTTTTAAATACCTAGACATTGTCAGCTTTTTCTGACCAGGTTTAATTATTAAGCTCCTTCTAAGAGGTGTACGAAATGGGATATATAATTGACCTAAACTATAATCCCTTTCGCGCCACTGCTTACGTAAATACTTGTATCTCTTCTTACGTTCCCTACTCATACGCCTTTGCACCAATTGCCATCTCCTCCTTCGTACTTAACCTCCGTCGCATTCTCGACTAAGTAACGAAAGTAATCGTTTTTCACTATCGAATTGTCTAAATAGCCCGTCAACAAAACGAGTACCATTCTGTCAGGACTAAGACCGTCTAGGCTTGAAGCGTTGCGCGAGATAAATATCGGGTTTTTGTGCTGCGGATAACGCGACCGTATGTTGCGCCATTGTTTTCATCTATAACCGTTCGACCAACCACATACACATACTTGCGCGAGCCAGACCGAGTTATATTATGACAGTCATTAAGTAATTTCAATGCTTGACCAAATTTCATCGTTTGTTCCTCCTTAATAAAAAGCGCCCTCCCGTTTGGGAAAGCGCTTGGATATATTCCATCTAAACCAGGCCCATACTCAGAGGCCCCTTATGCCGCCAATCGTCTGATCTGAGATTCACTGGACCCGGTTTACAGAGAACATAAAAAAACGCTCTCCCGTTTGGAAAAGCGTTTTGAATTTGATTCCCAAGTATGTAATAGCATAAAAAATATGCTTTTTAATCGATTTTATTCAATGCTTAACAAGTCTTCAACTAAATCCAGAATTTCAAAATCACTCAAAGAATTATATAGAAGAACGGTCCCGTCAACATTTATTTTAAATGTTACGGCTGCCTGAGGCATATCATAATTTATAATTACTGCTGATAATTCACCTCGTCTAAGCATTTCTGAATAATACTGAGTATCATGAACTCTAGTACCTCCCATACTTACAGAACTGACTGTTTCAATTTTCACTTTAAATCTTGCATTTCTAACATCGGACGCAGAGTCTATAATCTTAAGGATATCAAATTTGTGCTGTTCATATTCGTCGCCAAAATTTTCTTCTAAAATTTGTTTTGCTTTTAAAGAACTGTCTTTTCTACAAAGAGTTACTAGATTTCCTACCCCTCTCTTTCTTTTATTTCTTACCTTAATATAGGCTTGATACATATCCTGTTTTATTACTTGATGAACCACTTCACCTTTAACTCGGACTGTTTGCGCAAATATTTCATCATTTATTATTTGGATATTTTGATACCCAGTCGGAGAAATATTGTTGAGTAGAATATAGGTTTTTAATTCTTCATTATAGCCATTAACTAGCTCATGTTTTTCATGCGAGAACACTTTAAGTTCCTCATCTTCCCCAGTATCATTAAGCTTATCGTAAATGTTTATGCTGATAATGCTCATCAAATCACCCCTCCAATAAAAGACATTTTCTTGTAACGTCTTCTATTGTATCATAATTATGGTGATTTATAGCTATATAATCTTTAAATACTGTCAATTCTTGATCGATTTCTTCATTTTCTGTTCTCTTTCCTAATGTTTTTTGAGTTAATTTATTTATTGAAAATGTGCATTCGAAATAGTCTACATGCTCCGACCCAAGTCGTTGTATCATTAAACCGTAAAAAGGATTCTTCATAGTTGTAAAATAGACTCTCATGCTATAATTTTCATTACTTAAAGCTATTCTGCTATTTAATGTACTAAAGAACCTGCGTAAATTCCTTAACTTATCTACAGCTGTTGATTTAGTTGCGGTTATTGTCCCAAATATTAAATCTACAGTAACGTATTCAGTTTGACTACAATCCAGATCGTATTGAACAGTAAGTGTAAAGTCTGCGAATTCATACTGCTTTTTATTTTTTAAGTTGAATACTTTCCGTTTATTTTTATAAATTTCATTAATTACCTCTTCAAAAGCCCCGAAAAAATCGACACTTTTATGCACCTGAAAACTAACTGCTAATTTCCACTTTGTATCTCGCCACTTCTTGAATCTTTTGACCCAAAAAAAATAGTACTTCGGATATTTGTTATATAAAAATTGATGTAGGGCACCTACACTTAATATCCATGGCAATGCGGAGAAGATTATTTTTAATACTTTAAAAATCGCAATCCAATCCATGAGGATACCTCCGAATTTGCTATTGTTATCATTTTACACTAATCAAGTCATTTTTAGGCGTTTTTAAAGAAAAAAACAAAAAGTTCTTTACACGTATTTTAATACGTGTTATAATAAATTTGTAGAAAGGAGATGGTAACCATCAAATGAACTCAAGAGAGCTAATCAAGAAAATCGAGCAAGATGGTTGGTACCAAGTAAGGGTTAAAGGAAGTCATCATCAGTTTAAACATCCAACAAAACCCGGAACGGTTACCATCCCACATCCTAAGAAAGACTTTCCAAAGAAAACAGTAAAATCAATCCTAAAGCAGGCAGGGCTTCAATAGCCCTCCTGCCAAAAGAAAAATTTAGAATATAAAATTTAACAAAAAAGGGGTTATAAATTATGAAAAAAGATCGTTACATTTATCCAGCCCTTTTCGATTATGACGACGACGGAATCACAGTTACTTTTCCTGATCTGCCTGGCTGCATCACTTGTGGTGACACAGATGAAGAAGCTCTTACAATGGCTAAAGAAGCTATGGCTCTCCATCTATATGGCCTTGAACAAGATGGTGATGAAATTCCTCAGCCTACATCTTCAAAAGATATCGAAACAGAAGATAGCCAAAGTATCGTATTAATCGAAACATGGATGCCGCCTTTCCGTCATGAAATGGAGAATGCGGCAGTTAAGAAAACATTAACTATCCCGCGCTGGATGGACGACATTGCAAAAGAGCATAAAATTAATTATTCGCATCTTCTTCAAGATGCTATTAAAGAACATCTTGGTATTTACAAAAATCCTAGATCATAAGACAAAAGAGCAGCCAGCCGGTTGCTCTTTTTTTAATTTCACTTTCGTTGTTTTTGACCTATTACCATATTAACTGATCTAAAACAAAACAGAGTGCCAACGTTGCGCCAAAATTGTGCCATTTTTAAATCTCTGTCATTTCTCCCTCAAGTTTGCACCTGCTTTTCGAATTAACCATAAGGATCAGGTTCATCATAATAATGAAAGTCATCCTCAATTTTTTTATTACAATCGTTGCAACAATACCAATAACCCCATTCATTAAGCTGCGTATGTGATCCTGAACTATTTTCACATTGGCAAAAATCATCTTTCTCGGGCATACCTGCGCTCCTTTGCAAATTCTTTTTTTAATTCGCCCCATGTCATATTGATGACATGATGATCAGCAAGCTTTAATTTCTTTTTTAAACCGGAATAAAGTTTGTATTGGCTGTCTGAAAGCTGAATTTTTCTGATAGAATCCATTTCTTTTTCAGTTATGAAATCAGACATATTTGATCGGCTCCTTCGATTTTTTTCTACATTATACCATGCAAAAGTTTTTATTTATCCACACAATCCACGAATTAACCATATCTTATATTGTGTCCAATTCACGTAACCGCTGAACCCTTTGCCCTGCATAGTTTTAAGCCATTTCCTTAAAATGAGTTAGACACTTTCTCGTTATGGTTAATTCGTTAAAATATCCAGAAAAAAACTCATCCGTTTTGAAGACAGATGAGCTTACAAGCTGAATGAGTCCATTGTTTGGTCCATTGTGTCTTGAGTGATCCCGATATATCGAAGCGTGACGTCAGGGCTGGAATGGTTGAATATCTCTTGCAGCAGGGCCACGTCTTTGAATTTTTTATAGTGCCAATAACCGAACGTTTTCCTCATGGTGTGGGTGCCGATGCCATCAAGCCCGACGTATTCCGCCGCCTCTTTCAATATGTTGTATGCCGTGCTTCTGCTGATCGGTTTATTTAGTCCTTCGCGGCTCTTAAATAAAAATTCCTGGTCATCTCTACCTTTAATATAGTCGGCCAGGGCCTTTTTTAGGGCCTTATTTATTTTGATCCGTTTCTGCTTGCCGGTTTTCTTCTCGCGTAAATCGATGTACATTCGTTTCGCGTCACGGACTCTTAAACGAAGTAAATCGGATATACGCAAGCCCGAGTTTATGCCGGTGACGAAAAGCAGATAGTTTCTTTCACTCCGTTCTCTCAGGAATTTCTTAATATAATAAATCTGGTCCTTGTCCCTGATAGGCTGCACAAAATTCATTATGAAGCACTTCCCTTCACGTACACTTCCTCTTTCAATGCAAAAGCCAGGTTATAAAAAGCGCGCGATTTTATCCGGAAGTATGTGCGTGAGCTCATCCCTATTTCGTTGTAAACTTCATAATCAAAACGGTGATCTTGGGACATATACTTCATGATGATGATCTGCCGTTCATTGGCTGGTAAACGATTCACGGCCTTTTGAATTTTTGAAAGAAAGGCATGTCGTTCCTGTTCCATTTCGACTCTTTTGATGGCCGTATCTTCGGTAGATGAATGAAACGCGTTTGTATTTGACGGTGGAACGATGTTGAACCCTGCCGTTACTTTCGGCAGCAGATCATCCGGCACTTGTAAGAGAACCACCCTGTAATTATCGAGAATGGTTTCAATTTTCTTTTTCGTCGCTTCTCTATCGATTTCGGGTAATTGAAATAGCATGGTTTATTCCTCCTTTTATTTGCGCTTATAAGCGCCGCCTTTGCCTCGTTTAAGAATCTGCTTATTTTGCCCCATAATCTCTCGCCAAAAGCGCTCAGAGCGCTCCTGCGCTTTTTCAGGGCGTTTTCTTTTGTTGGGTTTCATGTCTATTTCTCCTTTCACTAAACTGCCGTCGGGTCAAATAAAAAACGGACACCAAACAAACAGCGTAAAAGCTGAAAGTTCAGTGTCCGCAGGCATTCCATCTAGGACATTATTCTATTTCCGTCCGCCGACGGTTTTCATCAAATTGTCTTGCAGCCAGAACATGAGGTATAATCTGCCGTTCACTCCATACTTTTGATCAAAAATATCGATGGCTTGCCGCAGAAATGGCTTGTAATCCTGTATCATAACATTTCCCCTTCCCGGCGCCCGCCGCGCCTCCTAATCAAATAGACTAAGCTGAGTGATTTTATAATTGAACAACAGCATTTCTTCGGCCCGGTTCCCTTTTCCGGATCCACCGACAACCTGCTTATATGCTGAAAAAGTTTCCCTTTCCCAAGTCGGATAGAGCTCGAGTATCAAAGGATCGTCATAATAGGAGAGAACCACTTTTCCTTTTACTTGATTCAGCAGCCGCGCCAGATCCCGGTGATCCTGCTCTGTAAACCCGCCGGCATAAAACTGTTCTCGGCCGACATACGGAGGATCAACATAAAAGAGAGTATCCGGGCTATCGTATTTTTCAATAATCGTCCGGAAATCCTTACACTCAATCATGACACCTTTCATACGGTTGGCGAATAATTGAAAAGCTGTACAGGCGCTTATGTAGCCGCCCGCCGGATTCTGACCGCTTTTCGTACTGTGGCGCCAACCGGTTTGTGGAACATTCTCCGCGTTTCCCTTGCTGATCCCGGACCGGTTCATATAAAACCACCGGACAGCCCGGTCAAAGTCGTCTGTTGGGTAATCCTCAGTCTTCCATTTCTCGTAAAGCGCCCGGCTGTACGGGATGGACTCACAAGCCTTTTGCATTGCCTTTGGATCCTTTCTGACTTGCATTAGGAAATTGACCACATTTCCGTCAATATCGTTGTACACTTCATGGGATATTTGCGGCTTATTTGCTATGACATGGGCCGCACCGCCGAAAGGCTCGACATAAACCTTATGGGCGGACATTTTGTTTATGATGTGTTCGGCATATTTGGCCTTGCCACCGAACCAGATTAAAGGTGATCTGGCCATAAAAGCACCTCCTTACCCTTTTCTTGTTATTTACTCATGTTTGAGATGGTCCATTCTTTCCCCGGGTGTCCGGTTATCCCCCTATCAGCATCGGCAGAATCACGATTGCCGCGAACACCCCAGCAACCCCCAGCAACGGCAGCAGAAACGATTGTTTTGGAGCATAGACGACGTTCCCCTTAATCGCCAGCCCGTCCATTCGTTCAACGAGAGATTTCACGTGTTCCGGGTGTAGCGCGTATATATTGGCCAGCTCGTCAATGGTCATCATGTTATTCCGCTGTGCCTTAATTGTATGGAGTAAAGAAGATTGTAAAAGTGTCATTATTCGTCACCCCCAATCATTCCGTTCTTTCATGACGTTGTATTGCGCTTCTGTCAGATTGACATGAACAGGATCATAATTTTCTTTGATATCATCGACGCTCGGGCCATACGAAAACCCTTCGCTTGATAAAAGATGAATCACATCAAAAAAGTGATCTATGTCATCATCCGTCGGCCTTTGTTTGTCTTTTCTCACCAAACATAAGGCATCCTCTATGTCTGAAACGTCCAAATTTTCATCTGACCAGTCGCCGCAATCCGGGCCATCACACAAATACCTTTTTTCCTTATCCTTCGCTTTAAATGCTATTACTGGAATTGTTTTCATTCTTCATCATCCTCCAATCCAAAAGGGAATTTTCCTTTTAACGCTTGTTGCACAACACCGAATGGATCAAATTCGTCATCTGCAAAGGTAGAGAGTAGTTTTTTCAGTTGTTTATTTTCAGCAGCCAATTGTTCGATCTCTTTTGACTGTTGTTTCATAAAATCAATCATATATTCCACATAAGATTTTTCGATGATATAGCAAGGTCCAGCATTAATGTCGAACGGCTGCAGCTCTTCTTCGGAAGCTAAATACCATAGTGATAAGTCGCTTATAATTTCTCGCAATTTTTCATTCATTTTGCATCACCGCCCGTCGGCTCCCAATGGATAACAACATCATTTGAATAAATCCGTAAGAAATCCCCTGTATCAAATCGGACATCAAAGCCGCCTTCTTTATGCGACCAAGCACCACGATTGTCCACAATATTTATGACTGTCGCCGCCTTTGTGAAGCCTGGCGGCTGATATTTTTGACCAAGCTCATAGGTTCCAGAATTAAAGGTAATTGATTTTGCTCTTAACATTCCGTTCACTCCCCCCAGGGGAACCCCCCTGCTATTAATTGAATTTGTGTGATGATTCAAGATGAATCCGAGAAAAGTCACCTTTAAATGTTTCGATGATCGTTCTGCCATGTTCCGGGGCATCTGCTTCATAAGCCTTTCCGTTTCGACCATCTAAAACAATGACAGTGACCTTCCCGTCTTGAATTTTGCTCGATAAATCTTGATTGACGTTGATCTTTTTAGGACTGTTCACCAGCCGCACCCCCGTGATAAAATAAAAGTGTCAGGTTTTTATTTTCCGGGGCTTTTAATAGCTCTGGTTTTTTTATGCAAACACATCGTCTGTTTGCCGGAGCATTGCCAGGTTATAAAGCTTTTCAATTTCCTCATCGCTCTTCTGCTTAAGTGATTCCTTGCCGTACCTTTCAATCAAATTGATCCATTCGATTTTTTCCAAACGCTCCTGTTCCGTCATGAAGATTTCACCTCTTTAAAAGATTTTTCATAGCAGCATTTTTTAAATGCTTGGGACAAGATTCAAACCTGATAATGACTAAAAGCTGCTGTAAAGATGCTTTATCAAACGATAAGCCTGAACTGCCTTTTTTCGTTTTCTGACGCTTCCGCACCTAAAAGTCCCCCATTTCGCGGCCGAATCATTTCCTTGTTCCCCTGATCGATCACAAGGAATAAAACTTCTTCAATCTCTCTCTTAAAGACTTTTGCCATTTTGATAATAGACTGGCCGTTATTCCACAAAGCTCTGAATTTAAGAATGTCACTGTTATACCAAATGAAATTATTGTCTAAGAACGGGATATACACAGGGCTGTCATCGAAAAGCTGCCGCAACCCATTCTTTTTGGCTTTCATTCTCGATGGGAAAATACATATTCTCTCATTCGGCCCTATTCCGTTTCTCCGGTGCGGCAGAATGGTTCTTTTTGCAAGGTCCACAATCAGAATTAAAAGCTCGTCCGGGTTTCTTTTCAGAAGATCGGCAGCGTCATACAATGATTTGCCGTCGTACCAGTAATCTATCAATTTACAAAGCTGGACGTATGACCATTCATAATTCAAGTTATCAAGTGCAATTTCTAAACGATCAGCGCGGGCAGCCATTTTCATGCCCAACACTCCCGCACGGTCCCGGTGTGACGGTGAATAATGATCAATCTTTGTTCATGCTGTAGATTCTTTGATATAAGCCAGTTCTCAGGGTTTAAACCATTCTTTTTGATGATTTGCTTTTGCGTGCGTGTTGGTCGCTTACCGTGTTTCATGCGTTATCCCTCCGTACATTTGACCAATAGGCCAGCAAGTTTTCGAGCTTCGTTTCTAGTTCCTTTAATCCTTGTTTGAGTTCCTCGGGTGTTTTATTGGTTTCCACATGCCCCCAGACACCCGGCATGATCGGTTTTAAGTTGGTGTCCTTCACTTGTTTTCACCTCCTAAAAGGTTAGAGCCGGAGCCGTCCGCCCCTTTTTCTCCGTTTGTTTTTCTAAAAATTTGATAGCCTCAAGGTGTGCTGTCAATCGGCTAACAGTCTTTTTGTCATATAGTTTTGTTAACGCTACGCCTGAAAGGTTCGTCGTGATGATTGTCACTTTTCCTTGACGTCCAGTAGAAACCCCATACCATACACGATGAATAAAATCATTTGCGGCTCTGTTTTCGTTGTCTGTGTCCCCTACTTCGGCGCCCAGGTCATCGATTACGAGATAATCAACCCTTGTAAGTAGCTCGATTGCAAAAGCTTCTGTCAGCTTTTCGGAATCATCTTTAAATGATTTTTTAATTCGCCTTATGAGAGCGTCACTGTTAACAAAGAGGGCTGACTTCGCGTACTCTTCGGCATCATTTTTGTTTAGTTCTTTAAGGGCGGCCATTGCAAGATGACTTTTTCCGGCGTTAGATTCTCCTGTCAAAAAGATGTTCATCACAGCGCCTGCCTTGATTCGGCTGACAAGTTCCATCATCCTGCGTTTATTCTGCTCGTCCTCTTGGTTGTAGCTGCGGAACGTTTCGAACGTTGCTTTTTTAAGGGTAGGATCGGCAATAAGGGAATAAGTCGATAGAATCTGTCGTTCTACCTGACGGCGCCATATCTCGGCTTCATGCTCGATTTCCTTATTACGTTGTTCTCTTTCGCACATGGGACACTTTGCAGATCCGTCCCACAGTTTAATGAGCTGCACTTGATAAGGCTTTTCTTCTCCGCCGATGATCCTTGTATGCTTGTTACAATAGACAGGCTTTCCGTTCTCATCAGTATGGAATGTCATCCTCCGAGATATTTCGCCCTTGACTGCGGCCGCTTGCTCCTTTGTGAAATCCTCCATGCGTTGCTCCTCCTTTTTGGTTTAGGTAAGATTCAAATTTTGTACCGAACAATGTTTGAGGGCGTAAAAACTTATTCATAGCAGGATCATTGAGCCATTCCTCTGTTTTTACAAGAATGACATGTTTGAAGTCTTCAAAACGAAAACCTTCGTTCCAGCGTGCTTTGATGTCTTTTTTTGTTTTTTCTGTGGTATATCGGTATCGTGTCCCCGCCACTTTGTTCAGCAGATCAATGATCAATTTGTAAGGAATCTCATCCTTTTCGTTTTTAGAAGAAGATGCTTCGTCGAGTTTACTCGACAATATATTATTTTCTTTATCTATATCTTTATCTAATTCTTTATCTATATCTGTACCGTCACGTGACGTCACGCTAACGTCACTTTCGTTTTTAGGAGAAGAAAGCTGCAATTGTTTTTTTCTTTCCCTGTATCTCTTGTTTCGTTCGGCGTTGAGTTTTCGAACCCGGTCCATGCCCTCGACATTCTGATGCTTTTCCCAGTTCGAAATACTAATGAAGTTGTGTTCATCTATCTCAATCATGCCGAACCGCTGAAATGTCTGTAACGCCATTCTTACGATCGGTAACGGACGATTGAAAATAGTCGCCAGCATTTCGTCTGTATACGGGATATTTTTGCTCAGGTAGATATAGCCTGACGCATTCGTCTTGCCAGCCTGGGACAGCAGCTTAACCCATATGATCAAAATGGTGTCCGCCTCAGGCATCTGCTCGATTAACTTGATTTTTTCGTCTTCAAACATTTGCGTACTTAGCTTAATCCATTTGACCTCAGCCATTTGCTCTCAGTCCTTCCGACTTGGTCAAAGGCCAAACTGATTTTTTCCCGTTTACGATCACAGAGCCGAGAGTATTGTCTTTGTGTTCATTTTGGATGATGGTGCCACCCTGTTGTCTTAGTTTGTCCAAAGCCTGATTGTGCGTTTTGACAGATTCACTGATTACGACATGAATTTGGTTATGTAGCCATACATAGCTGACAAAAAACATGTTTGCTCCTCCTTTTTGGTATAATGTCCCTGTATAAGACAGGAGGTAAAACTATGAAACTTGATCATGATTGTGTCCGATCTCTACTGTTAGAACTAGAAGAGAAGCTTGGTTTGAATGATGCTATTGGAAACGAAGTTATTAAAGCTTCTAATACCGCCGAGAAGTTTGGAGAAAGCCAAACCATGTATTGCGCAACTAAACTTGTTGAAGCTAAATTGCTAATTGGTTCAAAAATAATAGCGGATATGGAAACCTTGTTGCTTATTTCGTCCCTTTCCTTTGAGGGTCATCAATTCCTGGATAATATTAGAGACGATGGTATTTGGAAAGACACTAAAGCAAAAGTTTCCCAACTTTCCAGTGTGTCATTACCTATCTTGTCTCAGGTCGCAGCTGCGTATATAAAGTCTAAGATTGGGTTGTAATGTTATTTGTTTTGCTCATCAATAAATTTCTTTAAATTCTTAAAAAAAACATTGAACTTTTCAACATCTGAATTGTGGCTAATGAATAGGAATTCGACATTTAAAGTGCTTTTTAGATTATCTGTTGGATTTTCACTGATCCTTCGCTGTTTAATTTCATAACCAGCAATATCAATCGAGTGAAAAAGCTTTTGATCAACCTCTGTTGCCGCAGGGGTTGACTTATTTTGTTTGTTCATTTCACAAATTCCTTTCTAATGGGATTCTGTTTATCTCTTGTTTAACAAGTCTCTTAGCACACTCGGCAATTACTTGTTCAGTTTTTGGCTGATAAATAAATTGATCTAAACAATGTAGTAAGTCTCCATATGTCTGACAAAATGTTTTGAGTTGTCTAATGAGGTCTTTTGCTGTATTCTCCAAAGCCTCTTCATATTCAACTGATTTGATTTTTACTTTTTGCATTTCCAATCTAAAAGGCTTCATTTTCTTTCTCCTCCCATGTGTGTCCAGTTTTATCGGCTTCCTTTCCCCACTTTCGGGGAATCCGCAGCACTTATGCCGATTGACTTCCGTTAAAAATCGGTCTCCATCCTTCAATGAAGCTCATCGCTTCTTCAAAGTCTTTTTGCAGAATGTTCGGATAGGCATTGACTCTGTACGCATCTTTTAGGTTCTTCCATAATGCTGCATAAACTCTTCTCGTCGTTTCATAGAATGTTTTGTCGACTTTATTTTCATTCCAGAGCTTATGGACACGTTTGTTCACTGCATTCCTCATGGCTTGCTGCTGAGAGTAATCGAGTGTCAATTTTTTATCGAGATCATGACGAAGTTGCTTTATGTCTTCCTTCATCCCGTCAACATCATCGTTAAGCTGGATGGTTAGTTTCATGTTTGCAAGTATGCTTTCTTTTGCATTCATTGCCTTTGGCTGCTGCTGTTTCTGGATGTATTCTTTCATCCGCTTAAATTCTTGAATGAATTTAATTTTGGTTTGAACAGCTTCTTTCGTGTTGTAACCGAACACAACCAATGTAAATGCCTCTTCGGTTAGGTCGTATTTTTTCTGTGTGCGATTGAATTTGTCTTTGTATGAGGTGCGCTGAAAATTCAGCGCACTGAATTCTTCCCCTGCATAGTCCATTTGTTTTTCAATATCCGCTGTTACATTTTTATGCTCTTTCCCAAACATCTCCGCGATGGTCAGGCTGTCCGTTACTACTTCTTTTTCCTTAACAAAAACTAATTGATTTTCCATTGATGAAACCTCCTGTTTTTTACTTGTTGAAAATGTCAGCAAAATGCTTTTCTAAGAAGTCAGCCATCTTCGTGGCTTGAAAGCTCCATGTTTGCCCTTTGCATTTTGGATAAAATACAAACCCGCCATTTTCAGTATCAAGCAGCCTGCGGAAACGGCTTGGATACAAGATATTTTCTTTTATCCACTCGCTCTTTTTTGAGGTCTTCTTTTCCAGGTCTTTCATGCTCCAGTAGACACCCTTTAATTCGTTTGCTTTTAATTCTTCCAGCTCTATTTTTTGAATAAGAACCATATTTTCCGGAACCGGAATGCTCAAGCTAACATTGAGTTGTTGCATTTCATCTCTTCCTTTCTATTGTCCAAATGCTTGTTTTCATCATTTTCAAAAAGATACTCAATGTCGCACTGCGGAAAAAAATGACGTTTGATTTTCAGTGCTTCATTAAAGTAAAATCGATATTTTCCATTAACCTTGTCATTAACAGTCGCATAACGAACACCTAAAAATTTCGCAATGTCCACCATTGTAATACCGTTTCTTGCCATTTCAGCTCGCAGGTTTTTATGCATTATTAAATATCACCTCTCAATGGACGAAAATGCGTCCGTCTTTAATCTCAATATAGACTCATTTTCGTCCATTGTCAATAAATTTTTTAAAAAATGAACGATATTTCGTTCAAAGAATATTTACATACGAATTTTCGCATAGTATTATTAATGCATGAACGATTTTTCGTTTGTATTTGCAAGAAGGAGTTGAAAGAAATTGGATAAAAGAACGAAAATCTTGGAACGTTTGATATGTGAAACGGGATTAAGTAAAAGAGCTTTTGCTGAAAAGATAGGGATACCTCCAACAACATTACGCTCAATGCTCTCAAGAGGAATTGGAAATGCAACAGTTGATAATGTCATCAAAGTTTGTAGAGGGCTTGGGATTACAACGGATGAGTTAGAAAAAATGGCTTTTGGCGAGGAGGATATAACTACAATTGCAGCTCACCATGATAATGAAGACTGGACAGAGGAAGAACTTGAGGAAATAGAAAAATTTAAAGACTATGTAAGATCAAAAAGAAATAAGGGGTTGTGATAATGTACGAGGCTCTTCTTAATGAATGCAACAGAGAAAGAATCATTGCAGAGAAAGAATCATTGTAGAAGAAAAAATTATAAAAGGGTCAATAAAGGGCCTCTATTCAGATAATGTGATATGGATTAACAAAAGGCTGAAAAATCAGGCTGAAAAAAGTTGTATTTTAGCTGAAGAATTAGGACATCACCATACTTCCTTCGGAGACATATTGGATCAATCTGATCTCCCCAAGAAAAAACAAGAATTAAGGGCACGCTGGTGGGCTTATGAACGGCTTGTTCCCTTAAATAAAATAGTACAAGCACAAAGAGAAGGAATAACTAACCGGTTTGAACTTGCTGAATATCTTGGGGTTACAGAGGATTTTCTGCAAAATGCTCTTGATCGTTATAAAGAGAAGTATGGAATTTACACCTTTGTCAATGGACACCGCTTATTTTTTGACCCCCTTCGTGTTGGATAAGGAGAGAAAATTTTATGGCAAGCTTCAAAAAGAGAGGAAAAACATGGCAATATTGTGTTAGCGCGAAACCGAAGCCGATCCGTAAAGGCGGATTTAAAACAAAAAAAGAAGCTATGATAGCTGCTGCTGAGGTTGAGGCTAAATTAAGCAAAGGCATCGATCCCGTCGTTAAAAAAACTATTCCATTTGATGAATACTTTGAAAAATGGGTAAATCTCTATAGATCACACTTAAAAGGTCCGACACTATCACATTACGGCTACACCCTACAAGAAATTAGAGACTATTTCGGGAGTAAGCCGATACAGGAAATAAAGCGGCATGATTATCAGGAATTTTTGAATAATTATGGATCGACAAAAGGACAAGAAAGCGTTGAAAAACTACATTCACACATTAAAGCATGTGTTGAGGATGCCATTGAAGAAGGCATTATAAAAATAAACTTTACACGAAAAGCTGTAAAGACATGGACTGTACCAGCCAAAAAAGATGAAGAGAAATATTTGAATTATTCAGATTCAATAAGACTGACCAGGGAATTATATAAAAGATTAGACAGCGGCCTGGGCTATTACCTTTTATTATTAGGATTAACCTCAGGCCTTCGCTTCGGGGAGTTGGTCGGCCTCACAAGAAAAGATTTTAATTTTTTTAATAACACAATTACTGTCAATAAGACATGGGGCTATGCGAAAAGGCATCAATCAGGATTCGGACCAACTAAGAATGAACAATCAAACCGAGTAATAAAAATGGACAAGCATACAATGATGGCTTTTCGCCATTTATTCGAAAAAACGCCAAACAATATCCACGGACTCGTTTTTTACAGTCCCTCATCAAAATATAAAGTCATCAGCAATACAAATGTAAATAAGCTACTTAAAAAAGTTTTAACTGAATTGAATATTCAACCGATTACAGTTCATGGATTAAGGCATACTCATGCAAGCGTGCTGCTTTATCGAAAGGTGTCAATTTATTATGTAAGTGCAAGGTTAGGGCACGCTGACATAGAAACCACCTCAAGCACATATGCTCACTTAATTAAAGAGCTTCGGGAAAGAGATGAAAATGAGACTGTAAACATTTTTGAGGAAATGGCTATCGAGGAAGCTGAAATTGCATAGGAAATTGAGGAGATGCTTGTGCAAAATTTGTGCAAAAAAGTTTCAAAACGTACCGTTTTCTAGCCAGTTCTTATAAAATGCAAAACGCTCATAAACGTTGATATTTCAACATTTATGAGCGTTTCAGAAAATCTTATCGGCTCTTAAAAAGAGCTAAGGATACCGGTGGTCGGGGTCGAACCGACACTCCCGAAGGAACACGATTTTGAGTCGTGCGCGTCTGCCAATTCCGCCACACCGGCATGTGTGAGCTATGGTGCCGAGGGCCGGACTTGAACCGGCACGGTAGTCACCTACCGCAGGATTTTAAGTCCTGTGTGTCTGCCAATTCCACCACCCCGGCAAGGGCACTAAGGCGACACCCGGATTCGAACCGGGGATAAAGGTTTTGCAGACCTCTGCCTTACCACTTGGCTATGCCGCCATCATTTTAAGTTAAGAAATTGGAGCGGAAGACGGGATTCGAACCCGCGACCCCCACCTTGGCAAGGTGGTGTTCTACCACTGAACTACTTCCGCATTCTAATTATGAACTCATTTTAACATATTCAACTTATTGATAAAAGATGAAAAACTGGGCTAGCTGGATTCGAACCAGCGCATGACGGAGTCAAAGTCCGTTGCCTTACCGCTTGGCTATAGCCCAATATGATCATAAAGGGCGGTTGATGGGAATCGAACCCACGAGTGCCAGAGCCACAATCTGGTGCGTTAACCACTTCGCCACAACCGCCATACGTTTCAATACGTAATTGGCAGGGGCAGTAGGAATCGAACCCACACCGGAGGTTTTGGAGACCTCTGTTCTACCGTTAAACTATGCCCCTATAGAAATGGTGGAGGGGGACGGATTCGAACCGCCGAACCCTGAGGGAGCGGATTTACAGTCCGCCGCGTTTAGCCACTTCGCTACCCCTCCAGAACAGTGCCGGCCAGAGGACTTGAACCCCCAACCTACTGATTACAAGTCAGTTGCTCTACCAATTGAGCTAGACCGGCAAATGGTGGCTCGGGACGGAATCGAACCGCCGACACACGGATTTTCAGTCCGTTGCTCTACCAACTGAGCTACCGAGCCTTTATTTAAATGGCGGTCCGGACGGGACTCGAACCCGCGACCTCCTGCGTGACAGGCAGGCATTCTAACCAACTGAACTACCGGACCATTTTTGAATTTTTATTGCATGAACTATTTTGGTTGCACCCTTCGGGCACTCCTCATTTAATGAGCAATTTTTGGTTGCGGGGGCAGGATTTGAACCTGCGACCTTCGGGTTATGAGCCCGACGAGCTACCGAACTGCTCCACCCCGCGATAATGTTTTATATTAGTAGATATGGTGGAGGATGACGGGATCGAACCGCCGACCCTCTGCTTGTAAGGCAGATGCTCTCCCAGCTGAGCTAATCCTCCGCAGCACAGGACGTGCAAGTGCATGCGTTGCAACAGGATGTTGCGATCTTAGCATGCCTTCCTTTAAAAGCTCCGGTATACCCCTTCTGCTTCTAAAAAATAATGGTGACCCGTACGGGATTCGAACCCGTGTTACCGCCGTGAAAGGGCGGTGTCTTAACCACTTGACCAACGGGCCATATATTTGAAAGTGGCGGAGAGCAAGGGATTCGAACCCTTGAGACGGCGTTGGCCGCCTACACGATTTCCAATCGTGCTCCTTCGACCACTCGGACAGCTCTCCAATCATATGGCTCCGCAGGCAGGATTCGAACCTGCGACCGATCGGTTAACAGCCGATAGCTCTACCACTGAGCTACTGCGGAATGATGTCTGCCTGGCGACGTCCTACTCTCGCAGGGGGAAACCCCCAACTACCATCGGCGCTGAAGAGCTTAACTTCCGTGTTCGGCATGGGAACGGGTGTGACCCCTTCGCCATCATCACCAGACAATTTAGTGACAAAGATCATTATACTATGTATTTTCAAAAATGCAAGAGTTTTTTTGGAATTATTCTCTCAAAACTAGATAACGATATGACATTCATGTTTGGTTAAGTCCTCGATCGATTAGTATCTGTCAGCTCCATGTGTCGCCACACTTCCACCTCAGACCTATCAACCTGATCATCTTTCAGGGATCTTACTTCCTTAACGGAATGGGAAATCTCATCTTGAGGGGGGCTTCATGCTTAGATGCTTTCAGCACTTATCCCGTCCGCACATAGCTACCCAGCGATGCCCTTGGCAGAACAACTGGTACACCAGCGGTGCGTCCATCCCGGTCCTCTCGTACTAAGGACAGCTCCTCTCAAATTTCCTGCGCCCGCGACGGATAGGGACCGAACTGTCTCACGACGTTCTGAACCCAGCTCGCGTACCGCTTTAATGGGCGAACAGCCCAACCCTTGGGACCGACTACAGCCCCAGGATGCGATGAGCCGACATCGAGGTGCCAAACCTCCCCGTCGATGTGGACTCTTGGGGGAGATAAGCCTGTTATCCCCGGGGTAGCTTTTATCCGTTGAGCGATGGCCCTTCCATGCGGAACCACCGGATCACTAAGCCCGACTTTCGTCCCTGCTCGACTTGTAGGTCTCGCAGTCAAGCTCCCTTGTGCCTTTACACTCTGCGAATGATTTCCAACCATTCTGAGGGAACCTTTGGGCGCCTCCGTTACCTTTTAGGAGGCGACCGCCCCAGTCAAACTGCCCACCTGACACTGTCTCCCTGCCCGATAAGGGCAGCGGGTTAGAAGGTCAATACAGCCAGGGTAGTATCCCACCGATGCCTCCACCGAAGCTGGCGCTCCGGTTTCCAAGGCTCCTACCTATCCTGTACAAGCTGTACCAACATTCAATATCAGGCTGCAGTAAAGCTCCACGGGGTCTTTCCGTCCTGTCGCGGGTAACCTGCATCTTCACAGGTACTATAATTTCACCGAGTCTCTCGTTGAGACAGTGCCCAGATCGTTGCGCCTTTCGTGCGGGTCGGAACTTACCCGACAAGGAATTTCGCTACCTTAGGACCGTTATAGTTACGGCCGCCGTTTACTGGGGCTTCAATTCGCACCTTCGCATAAGCTAAGCGCTCCTCTTAACCTTCCAGCACCGGGCAGGCGTCAGCCCCTATACTTCGCCTTACGGCTTCGCAGAGACCTGTGTTTTTGCTAAACAGTCGCCTGGGCCTATTCACTGCGGCTCTCTCGGGCTTGCACCCTAACAGAGCACCCCTTCTCCCGAAGTTACGGGGTCATTTTGCCGAGTTCCTTAACGAGAGTTCTCTCGATCACCTTAGGATTCTCTCCTCGCCTACCTGTGTCGGTTTGCGGTACGGGCACCTCTCACCTCGCTAGAGGCTTTTCTTGGCAGTGTGGAATCAGGAACTTCGCTACTATATTTCACTCGCCATCACAGCTCAGCCTTTGCGGGAAACGGATTTGCCTATTTCCCAGCCTAACTGCTTGGACGCGGATATCCAATACCGCGCTTACCCTATCCTCCTGCGTCCCCCCATTGCTCAAACGGTGAGGAGGTGGTACAGGAATATCAACCTGTTATCCATCGCCTACGCCTTTCGGCCTCGGCTTAGGTCCCGACTAACCCTGAGCGGACGAGCCTTCCTCAGGAAACCTTAGGCATTCGGTGGAGGGGATTCTCACCCCTCT
>NZ_JBBOYB010000001.1:660000-977500 GCF_038007805.1 Bacillus sp. FSL W8-0848 | reverse complement strand
ACTTAAAGAACCGCCTGCGCGCGCTTTACGCCCAATAATTCCGGACAACGCTTGCCACCTACGTATTACCGCGGCTGCTGGCACGTAGTTAGCCGTGGCTTTCTGGTTAGGTACCGTCAAGGTACCGCCCTGTTCGAACGGTACTTGTTCTTCCCTAACAACAGAGTTTTACGATCCGAAAACCTTCATCACTCACGCGGCGTTGCTCCGTCAGACTTTCGTCCATTGCGGAAGATTCCCTACTGCTGCCTCCCGTAGGAGTCTGGGCCGTGTCTCAGTCCCAGTGTGGCCGATCACCCTCTCAGGTCGGCTACGCATCGTCGCCTTGGTGAGCCGTTACCCCACCAACTAGCTAATGCGCCGCGGGTCCATCTGTAAGTGGTAGCGAAAAGCCACCTTTTATGTTTGAACCATGCGGTTCAAACAAGCATCCGGTATTAGCCCCGGTTTCCCGGAGTTATCCCAGTCTTACAGGCAGGTTACCCACGTGTTACTCACCCGTCCGCCGCTGACCTAAGGGAGCAAGCTCCCGTCGGTCCGCTCGACTTGCATGTATTAGGCACGCCGCCAGCGTTCGTCCTGAGCCAGGATCAAACTCTCCATAAAATGGAACGCAGATTAAGTTCGTCACATCCTGTGACGACATCTGCATGACCTGCATCGTGCAGGCCTGTTTGAAAATGACTACGCACGTTTATGTGCGATTTATTTGAATTAACAGGTACGTTTTGTCTTGTTTAGTTTTCAAAGATCATTTCCGCCTCATCAAGAAGCGACTTTATTAGTATAACATTTTCAACTAAGTGTGTCAAATGTTTTTTATTTTTTTCAGTCGCTGCTGCTTTCGTAAAAAAACGTTTCGCTAACAGCGACGTCTAATAATATACCACCATCACGAATCAGAGTCAACACTTTTTTTGATAAAATATCCCCGGTGAAAAATTTTTTGACCCTTTGTTTCAATTGGCTCTATACCCACCAGGTCTTTTTCGGCCAAAAACTCGAGGATGACTCCGAGGTCTGCCGTAAAATATGTGAGCTCTGGGTGTGTCAGCAATTCGGCAAATTGCCATACGCTTTTTTCGCTCATCACATCCAAAATATGCTGAGCGCCGACTTCGGCTTTTGAATGAATGAGAAAATCGCTTGCGAGGAACAATAACTCAAGCCTTTTTTGCAGGCTTTCGTTGCTTTCTACCAGTTCTTTATACAGCTTGTACACCTGCGGCTCCATATGCCGGACCTGATTCCAAACCGTTACTTCGGGATGAAAGCCTTTATCTATGACTTCGATTCTGGCTAAATGGTGCAAAGCATGCACGATTGAATTGTATGCATCCAAAAACTGATCCTCTTCAAAAAACGCTTTTCCTTCTATATACCTTCTGATTAACTTTCCGTATTCAAGTCCGATTTTCAGTTTCCGTTCTGAAAAAGGAAACGTATTAAGCTGCTCAATCAGCTTTGCGATATATTCATTTCGGTCAAAGAGAACTTTCCCGTTCAGAATCCAATCTATTATTCTTCTGTTTGTGCCGAGCAAAATCCATTCCTGGAGCTGTTCAACGGAAATGATATGAAGAGAAGCCGTTTTTCCGTCGAATTCGTAATGCTTCACAAATATCGGTTCCTCGGCTTTGCTTACAATCACTAATAATGCCGCATCAAAGTTATCTGTTGCAGATGAGGTTTGGTTTCTCCTCTCAATAATCATAACAGCTAAAGTATCAGGGCGGCTTGCTCTTTCCTGGTAAATCGGACGGAGAAGATTTTCCATCACCATTCCTCCAATACGATGTAAAATACATTGCTCAAAATGCTTCTCTTTCGTTTTCTACCTACTTCTACGAGCCAGTAAAAACTCCTTTATTTTGAAAACACATTGAATTATTATAATCAATTCCCCGGAAACTCTCTATAAAAAAGTTCCAATTTATTAAAGAATATCACATCTTCAATATGCTATATTAGAGAGAGGGGGATGGATATGGCGAAATATTCTAGCAAAATCAACAAAATCAGAACGTTTGCGTTAAGCTTGGTATTTGTCGGTTTCATCATTATGTACGTCGGAATCTTTTTCAGGTCGTCGGTCTTAGTGATGTCGGTGTTTATGCTCTTGGGGGTATTGTCTATCATGTTAAGCACTGCGGTTTATTTTTGGATAGGAATGCTTTCGACAAAAGCGGTCAAAGTCATCTGTCCGAACTGCGAACAGCCGACCAAGATCCTCGGCCGGGTCGATATGTGCATGCACTGCAGGGAACCTCTTACTCTTGATAAAAACCTTGAAGGTAAGGAATTTAATGAATCGTATAATCGAAAAGCTCTGAAACAAAAATAAGCTGACCGTTAAAAAAGCGGCCAGCTCTTTTTAATGGCTTTCTTTTTTATCGCATTCCTGACACAAACCGTATATTTCCAGTCTATGGTGACTGACTTTAAATCCTGTCACGTGTGAAGCGAGCTGCTCTACTTCGTCGAGCCCAGGGTAATGAAAGTCCACGATCTTTCCGCAGCGCTCACAAATCGCATGATAATGCTCGGAAGTCACAAAGTCAAACCGGCTTGAAGAATCTCCGTATGTCAATTCTTTAACGAGCCCTGATTCCTTAAAAACCCGTAAATTGTTATAAACCGTTGCGACGCTCATGTTTGGAAATTTTCCTTCAAGCGCTTTATATATATCATCGGCAGTTGGATGAGACATAGAATTTACGAGGAATTCCAGAATGGCATGACGTTGAGGAGTAATTCGCACCCCGGTTTCCTTCAACGCTTCCAACGCTTCTTTCAGGTTATGTTCAGCCATCGTCATGCACCTCACTTCTAAAAAAAATTCTTATATTATAACGTTTATAAATAGTGTAACTCCTGATTAGAATCTTTGTCAATTCCAATCCCTCTCGAAATCCCCATTTTTCAGGTTAAATCCGCTCTATATTTACATGATGGTCTAACAGCCGGCCAATTATGTACCCGGCAAACAGGGCCTGACCTGATAATGGTCCGGCCCCTTGCCGTTCTTATTTTTCAGAAACCTCTTTTACAGCTTGAAGAGCCTCTGCAACGTGATCTTTCACCTTTACTTTTCGCCATTCTTTTACAAGGCGGCCTTCTTTATCGATGAGAAAGGTTGAGCGTTCGATTCCCATGTATTCTTTGCCGAAGTTCTTTTTTAGCTTCCATACGTCAAACGCTTCGGCTAGCTTATGTTCATCATCGACAAGCAGCAGAAACGGAAGATCGTGTTTTTCTTTAAATTTTTCATGTCTTCCCTGATCATCCGGGCTGACGCCGATAATGACGGCATCAAGCTCCGCAAAGCTTTGGTGGCTGTCCCTGAAATCGCATGCTTCGGTCGTACATCCTGGCGTCATATCCTTCGGATAAAAATAGAGCACGATATATTTCCCTTGAAAATCTGACAATTTCACTTTTTCGCCATGGTCGCCCAGCAGTTCGATATCAGGCACCTTTTGTCCAATTTCTACAGTCATTGCTTTGCCTCCTGTTTATTTTAATCGTTTGCTTCTTCTCATTATAAAAAACAGTTCCCTCGTGTTCAAATCGCCGCCGCTTCATTTTTGCTCTCCGATCACAACGTGTTACAATATAGCTATAGACAGAGGCTTTATAGAAATGAGGAGGATATTATGCAGCATACACAATCGGAAAAGCTTCATGAAGAAGCTCTTCAACATATAGTAGGCGGCGTCAACAGTCCGTCACGGTCGTACAAAGCTGTGGGCGGAGGGTCTCCGGTCGCGATGGAAAAAGCGAAGGGCGCCTATTTTTGGGATGTTGACGGGAATAAGTACATAGACTATCTCGCGGCATACGGGCCGATTATTACCGGACATGCGCACCCGCACGTTACAAAGGCCATTCAAACAGCGGCGGAAAACGGCGTGCTTTACGGTACGCCGACAAAGCACGAAGTCACATTTGCCAAGATGCTGAAGGAAGCCATCCCTTCTTTGGATAAAGTGAGATTCGTCAATTCAGGAACGGAAGCGGTCATGACGACGATTCGCGTCGCCCGCGCGTATACCGGAAGGACGAAGATCATCAAATTCGCCGGCTGCTACCACGGCCACTCCGATCTCGTGCTGGTCGCCGCCGGGTCAGGTCCTTCAACGCTCGGCACGCCTGATTCCGCCGGGGTTCCGAAAAGCATCGCAAACGAAGTGATCACCGTTCCTTTCAATGATATTGACAGCTATAAAGAAGCTCTTGATAAATGGGGCGACGACGTCGCCGCGGTACTCGTTGAACCGATCGTCGGAAACTTCGGGATCGTTGAACCGAAAAGCGGCTTTCTCGAACAGGTGAATCAGCTGACTCACGACGCCGGTGCACTGGTCATTTATGACGAAGTCATTACCGCCTTCCGTTTCATGTATGGCGGAGCACAGGACCTGCTTGGCGTTAAGCCTGATCTGACCGCGCTCGGCAAAATCATCGGCGGCGGGCTGCCGATCGGCGCTTACGGAGGCAAGAAGGAAATTATGGAGCAGGTTGCCCCGCTCGGTCCCGCATATCAAGCCGGTACAATGGCTGGTAACCCGGCGTCGATTTTATCGGGCATCGCCTGTCTTGAAGTCCTGAAAGAAAAAGGAACGTACGAGAAGCTGGACCGTCTCGGCGCCATGCTTGAAAAGGGAATCTTAAAACATGCCGAAACGCACGGCATCGACATCACTGTCAATCGTTTGAAAGGGGCGCTCACCGTCTATTTTACAACGGAGAAAGTCGAGAATTACGAACAGGCCGAAAATACCGACGGTGAAAAGTTTGCCGCATTTTTCAAGCTGATGCTGGAACGGGGAATCAACCTCGCCCCTTCAAAATACGAAGCGTGGTTTATCACGATCGCGCATACGGAAAAAGATATCGCGGATACGCTTGAGGCCGTCGATGAATCGTTCAAACAATTGAAACAGCAGGTGTGATAAAGGGAGCATGTTTGCTCTCTTTTTTATACATTTGAACATTATCGGAGCAGTTTTTTGACAACGCTTTGTTTTTTCTTAAAAATGGGTTGAATATTTCCGGAGATCGCTGTATATTACTTTATTGTTTGGCAAATTAGCAGAAATAACGAATTTATTATAGAAAGGGATGCAAGTAAAGCCTAATGAAACTAGGTGCCCGTATTTTCAAAACAGGCATTGCCATTACGCTCGCTCTATACCTCGCGGCTTGGATCGGCCTGCCGGCCCCGATTTTTGCCGGTATTGCGGCCATTTTTGCGATCCAGCCTTCGATCTATCGTTCATTTTTGACGATTGTCGATCAAGTGCAGGCGAATATTATCGGAGCAGCGACAGCTATCATTTTTGGTCTTATTTTTGAACCCAGTCCGATTATTATCGGGTTGACGGCGGTTATTGTCATTACGATTAACTTAAAACTGAAGATCGAGAACACGATTTCGATTGCTCTTGTTACCGTTATTGCCATACTGGAAAGCTCAGGCGACAACTTTTTGATGTTCGCATTGATCAGGACTGCAACGGTCATCTTGGGCGTTCTGTCCGCGTTCCTTGTCAACCTGATCTTTTTGCCGCCTAAATACGAAACAAAGCTCGTCAGCCATATCGTCGAAAACACGGACGAAGTGATAAAATGGATCCGGCTGTTGACGCGGAAAACGACAGAGCACACCATGCTGAAAGAAGACATCGAAAAACTGAAAGAAAAAATGATGAAAGTCGACCATCTTTACTTGCTTTACAAAGAAGAACGGAGCTATTTAAAACGTACCACATACGTGAAGTCAAGAAAGCTCGTCCTTTTCAGACAGGCGATTATCGCGTCAAACCGCGCGCTTGATACACTGAAAAAGCTGCACCGGCTTGAAAACGATTTTTATCACATGCCGGAGGAATTCCAGAATACGCTGATCGAAGAACTCGATTATCTTCTGCATTGGCACGAGCGGATTTTGATGCGGTTTGTCGGCAGGATCAAAACGCATGAAAACGAAGACCTTCTCGAAGAAGGAGACGTATACAAACAGCATTTGACCGAATCGTTCCTGAAAAACCAGGATAAATTAAAGGAGGAACTGCTGGATTACAATATGCTGACCATCATGGCGAGCGCCGTGGAATACCGTGAACAGCTCTGCCATTTGGAAACGCTGATCTCAAGCTTCCAAACGTATCACCGCGAAGACAGCGAGCTGGAAGTCGATGATGATTAAATGAAAGGCCCCGGTTAACGAAAGCGTTAACCGGGTTTTTTATTTCCCTTCTTTCGTTTTCGGATCAAGCGTGTCGCGGAGCCCGTCGCCCATTAAATTAAAGCCGAGCACCGCCAGCATGATTGAAATCCCCGGAAAAAACAAGGTCCACGGAGCCTGTGCCAAATAAGGGCGGGCGTCGGCAAGCATTTTCCCCCATTCGGGATTTGGAGCCTGAGCCCCCAATCCTAAAAAGCCGAGAGCCGCGGCTTCAATAATCGCAGTTCCGATATTGAGCGTTGCTTGCACGATAACAGGCGCCATGCTGTTTGGGAGAATATGCTTGAACATCAAGCGGATGTTGGACATACCGACGGCTCTCGCAGACAGAATATACTCCTCCTGCCTGATACTGAGCACTTTCGAACGGACGAGCCTTCCAAACGTCGGAATATTGATGATGGCAATCGCAATCAGCGCGTTCTCAAGCGATGGCCCGAGAATGGCGACGATCGCAATCGCAAGAAGGATGCTGGGAAACGCGAGCATGATGTCAAATATCCTTGAGATCAGCCCGTCCGCCCATTTGCCGTAAAAACCCGCAATCAGGCCCAAGAGCGTTCCGGCAACGGCTGACCCTAAGCAGGAGAAAAATCCGACCCAGAGGGAGAGCCTTGCTCCGTGCAGCACCCTTGAGAAAATGTCCCTGCCGAAATCGTCCGTTCCAAAAAGGTGTTCGGCAGACGGCGGAGCAAGCCTTTCTGATAGCGACTGATCGTTTAACCCGTATGGAGCGATCAGCGGCGCGAAAATGGCCAACAGGATAAACGCTGCGACCAGAATGCTGCCGGCCGCAGCAAGCTTATGATCGAAAAACCGCTGAACGTTTTCCGCAAGAAGAGAGCGGCTTTTCTCTTCTCCCTCCCGGCGTTCATCTTGCAGCACATCCATATTTCACCGCCTCCTAATATTTAATTCTCGGATCGATGACGGCATACAACAGATCGACGACGAAATTGATCATGACGAAGATGAAGGCGATCACAAGGATTCCCGATTGGATCACCGGATAGTCCCGATAGCTGATCGCATCATAAATGTACCGGCCGATGCCCGGCCAGGCAAAAATCGTTTCCGTTAAAATTGCGCCGCCTAGCAAAAGTCCCGTCTGCAGGCCGATGACTGTCAGAATCGGAATAAACGCGTTTTTTAAACCGTGCTTATAGATGACGAAAAACATACGAACGCCTTTTGCTTTTGCGGTGCGGATATAATCGGACTGAAGAACCTCGATCATGCTCGCTCTCGTAATTCTCGCGATAATCGCGGCGGGGATGGTGGCCAGGGCGGATGCAGGAAGGATTAAGTGGCGGATCGTTTCTCCAAACTGGTCGAATCGCCCGTTTAGCAGCGTATCAAGCGTATGAATATAGGTAATCGTATCAACCGGGTTTCTCACATCCTCCCTTCCGGTGGTCGGTAGCCAGCCAAGCTCGATTGAAAAAAACCATTGCCCCATCAGCCCGAGCCAAAAAATCGGCATCGATACGCCGACTAAAGCGATCAGCATCGCCATATAGTCAAACACCGAATTTTTGAACCAGGCGCTGACGATTCCCGCATTCACGCCGAGGAGTACGGCGATCAGCATCGCAAAAAAAGCGAGCTCAAGGGTGGCGAACAAATAAGGCTGCATTTCTTTAGTAATCGCCGCCCCTGTGCGGATGGAGGTTCCTAAATCCCCTCTCAGCAAATCTCCGACATATCTTCCGTATTGAATATACCAGGGCTCATCAAGGCCAAGCTGCATAGTCAGCTGCTCAACTGCTTCTTTTGTCGCCCTTTGTCCGAGAATCACCTGGGCGGGGTTACCCGGTATAAAGCGGATGATGGAAAAGACGACCAGCGTCATGCCGATAAGGACGGGGATCAGCATGCCGGTCCGCTTCAAACAGTAAGAAAGCAACGGCTGTCACCACCTTGTGCACTATTTAAATTGTACGTCTGATAATACTTCACTCCCCGTCGGGTGAGGGACGTATCCTTCAATATCTTTCGCCCCGGCCAAAATCGGCGTCGAGTGAACGAGCGGAATCCACGGCGATTCTTCGTGAATCAGCTCCTGCGCTTTTTCATAAAGCTTGTTTCGTTTAGTCTGGTCGGGATCTGACTGGGCTTCGATCAAGATGTCGTGAAGCTTGTCATTGCTGAAGTAGGTATAGTTGTTGCCCCCGATATTGTCCTTGTCAAGCAGCGTATAGAGGAAATTATCGGGATCTCCGTTGTCGCCAGTCCAGCCCATTAAAAACGAATCGGCTTCGCCTTTGCTCGCTTTGTCTAAATACGTGGCCCAGTCATAAGTGACGATTTTCGCTTTGACCCCGATTTTTGCAAAGTCGGCTTGAATCACCTCGGCGATTTTCATCCCGTCAGGCATATATGGACGGGGAACAGGCATCGCCCACAGCTCCATGCTGAATCCGTCCGGGTAGCCCGCTTCTTTCAAGAGCTCTTTTGCTTTTTTGAGATCGTACGGATACGGCTCGACCTTGTCATTATAGCCTTCAAGCGAAGGAGGCAAAGGATTTTTCGCAGGGTCTGCGCGCCCGCCGTAGAAGGAATCGATGATCGCCTGCTTATCGACGGCATGGTTTAGCGCCTGGCGGACAAGCTTATTGTCAAGCGGCTTTCTCGTTGTCGTCAGCCCGAGGTAGCCGATATTCATCGACGGCCTTTCAATTATTTTCAGATTGGGGTCGCTTTTGATGCTTTCGATGTCCGACGGATTCACGCCGTCCATCAAATCGATCTCACCGGTTTTTAGCGCGTTCAGACGGGCCGAGTTTTCCGGAATCGCTCTAAAAATGATCTTTTTCAGCTTCGGCTTCCCCTCATCCCAATAGTCTTCATTCTTTTCAAGGACAATGCGGTCATTCGGCTTCCATTCTACGAATTGATACGGACCCGTTCCGACCGGGTGCTCCCTGAATTTGTCCCCGTATTTTTCAATTGCCTCAGGGCTTGCGATTCCAAATGAGGTCATGGCGAGATTTTTTAGAAACGGCGCCTGCGGCCGTTTTAAAATAAATTGGATTTTATGATCATCGAGAATTTTTATATTTTTAATAACGTGCCCCTTATCTTTTTTGTAGCCTCCGAACATCCCGTAATAAGGAAATTTTTCCTCGTCTCCGTTCATCCACCTGTCAAAGTTGTATTTGACTGCCTCTGCATTAAAATCGGTTCCGTCGTGAAATTTGACGTCTTTTCTCAAGTGCAGCGTGTATGTCAGCCCGTCATCGGAAGCATCCCATTTGACGGCCAAGCCCGGTTTTAGCGTCGTGTCCTGCTCTCCGTAATTCAGCAAGGTTTCAAAGATATTAGTTGTGACTTTAAACGCTTCGCCTTCTGTCGTCGTTATCGGATCAAGCGAAGTGGAATCACCGCCTCTCCCGAAAATCAGCGTATCTTTTCCGGTTTTTGCACCGCCTCCTTCTTTTTGGCTCTCTGAATCGGAACACCCCATTAAAAATAAGGAGACAGCCAGCAGCATTCCCAGGCCTTTCAGCCAATGTTTTCTTTTCATCCTATCGCCTCCTCAGCTAAAGTAAATGGCACGCGGCATAATGGCCTTCCGTTTTTTCTTCCAGCATAGGCACCGCATCCTTGCACCTGGCTTCCCGCCTTCGGCACCGGCCGTAAAAAGGGCACCCTTTTTCATTGATTGCCGGAGCCGGGCCCTCTGGCACCGCTTCATCAGCTTCCCCCTTCCCGATAACAGGCACAGCAGCCAAAAGGGATTCCGTATACGGATGCTTCGGCGCTCTAAATAATGCATCTGCTTCAGCCATCTCGACGATTTTTCCGAAATACATGACCGCCACCCGGTCGCTGATATAGCGGACGACCCCCAGATCATGCGAAATAAAGAGAAAGGTTAATGAAAAAGCTTCCTGGAGGTCTGACAGGAGATTCAAAATCTGCGCCTGTACAGACACATCGAGCGCTGAAACGGGTTCATCGGCGATGATCAGCTTCGGCTTTGTGATCAGCGCTTTTGCAATTCCGATTCTTTGCCTCTGGCCGCCGCTGAATTGGTGAGCATAACGCTCTCCATACGAAGCATCCAGGCCGACGATCCCGAGCATCGACCGGACGACTTCTTTTCTTTCAGCCTTTGTCCCGAGCTTATGGACGATTAGCGGCTCTTCTAAAATGTCTTTGATTTTCATGCGGGGGTTTAAAGAAGCATAAGGGTCCTGAAAAATCATCTGAAACTGTCTTCTCATCTTCCGAAGGTCTTTTGGCCCGAGTCCGGTGATCTCTTTCCCAAGAAAGGTCACCTTGCCTGACGTCGGTTCTGTTAGCCGCAATATCGATTTACCCAATGTCGATTTGCCGCAGCCCGATTCTCCTACAACCCCCAAGGTTTCCCCTTGTTTCACCGAAAATGAGACATCATCTACCGCTTTGACCGTTTTTTTCCGCGAAACCGGGTAATATGTTTTCAGCCGGCTGACGTTCAACAGTTCGTTATCCATTTGTCCCTCCTTCCTCATAGAGAAAGCACCGTACGGCGTGTTCATCGTTCAGTTTCTTCAGGAGCGGTTCTTCTATCGTGCAGCGGCCGGTTTTGTGCCGGCATCTCGGGGCGAACATGCAGCCTTTTTTGATCGTTCCCGGCTTAGGCACTTGTCCTTCAATCGAAGTCAGTCTCTCCGATTTGCCGGTGAATGCGGGAATGGAAGCAAACAGACCTTTCGTATAAGGATGCTTCGGATCTTTAAAAATGGCAGTGACGCTTCCTTTTTCAACGATCCGGCCGGCATACATGATCATCACCCGCCCGCAAATGTTGTGTACAACGCCGAGATCATGCGTGATCAGAAGAATAGCTGTTTCAAATTCTGCGTTCATTTTCTTTAAAAGGGAAAGAATCTGAGCCTGGATGGTGACGTCAAGAGCCGTTGTCGGTTCATCTGCGATCAATAGCTTCGGATCGCAGATCAAAGCCATCGCGATCATAACGCGCTGCCTCATGCCGCCTGATAATTCGTGGGGGTACTGTTTCATGAGCTGCTCCGGTCTCGGAAGGCCGACGGTTTCCAGCATGCGAACGGCTTTTTCGTCCGCTTGCTTTTTGTGAATGTCAGTGTGGCTGGATAGAGCTTCTGTGAGCTGATCTCCGATCGTGAAAAGAGGGTTGAGCGAGGTCATCGGCTCTTGAAAGATCATTGCGATGTCATTGCCGCGCATATGCCGCCATTCTTTTTCCGACTGCTTAAGAAGATCCTTTTGCTGAAACAGGACTTTACCCGTTGTATGAGCATTTGCATTCAGCCCCATCAAAGCCATGGAGGTGACGCTTTTGCCGCAGCCGGATTCACCGACGACTCCAACGATTTCACCTTTATGGAGGGTGAAAGAAACGCCTTGAACAATCGGGATTTCCGCCTTTTTCTTTTGAAAGGAAACGGATAGATCCGCTACTTCAAGCAATTTCTCTTTTGTCACATATTCACCTCCGGATGCTTGTATTTTTTAAATTGTATTTACACGGGATAGGAAATATGTACGAAATTTGGAGGGGAGAAAAAAAGCCCGGCTTTCGTTGTGATCTGCACCCTGTCAAGTAGACAGTGGAAATAACTAAAACACACTAGACGGCTTTAGCCCTGTATTCCACTGGGCTGAGGCCGTTTAGTTTTTCTTGTAGACGATCGTGGTTGTAAAAGTGGATATATTCATCAATTGCGCTTTGAAGTGCCTCAAATGTCTCGTACGAATTCCGTCTGTATTTCTCGCATTTTAATTTCCCCCAAAACGACTCAATGGGGCCGTTATCAATACAGCGGCCGACGCGGGACATACTCTGTGTCATATTTGCGTTTTCAATCATCCTTCTAAACTGGTGGGACGTGTATTGAAAACCTCTGTCGCTGTGAAGGAGAGGACGTGCGTTTGGGGCTGCCTCAAGCGCTTGGTTCAAGGTTTTAAACACAAGGGCGTTATTATTGGATTTCCCCAGCACATAAGACACGACCATTCCCTCATGAAGATCTAAAATGGCACTGAGGTACGCTTTCCGATGGCCGTATTTTAGCTCTGTCACATCAGTCACCCATTTTTGATTTGGTTTGTCCGCTTTAAACTCTCGATTCAGGATATTTTCGGACACATGTTGAGGCGTCGCTTTGCCGTAACGTTTTTTCTTCCGCCGAATGACACACTCCAGCTTGGCAATTTTCATCAGCCGATAGATGCGCTTATGATTGAGGCGCTCTTTAAAGCGGCGGTTCATGTTTAAGGTCATTCTGCGGTATCCGTAGATACCGCCAATTTGTTCGTGAAGTAGCGCCATTTTGGCGATAATCTTTTCATTCTGTTTTTCTCTCGCTGAAGGTACTCGGCTCCTCCATTTGTAATACCCCTGGCGCGAAACTTCGGCAATCTCACATAACATTTGGACAGAAAAGCCTTCTTTTCGATTCAGCTCTAAAATGGCGAGATATCGATCTTCGTACCGAACCTGACTTAGAACCGCCTCCTTTTGATCTCTTCCAACTTTTTTAAGAACGCATTCTCTGCGCGCAAACGCTCATTTTCCTGTTCCAGCCGTTTGTTTTCCCGTTGAATTTTTTCTTCAGGTGTCAGTTCTTCTTCGGTTTTGCGTTTTCCCCGTGTATCTTTTAAGGCTTCTTCTCCACCTTCTTGATACTTTTTCACCCATTGATACACCTGTTGGTAGGAGACTTGATGAATCTCCATTGATCTGGCGTAGTCCTTTCCATGAGCTAGACAATCCTTCGCAATCTCAATCCGTTCTTCCAATGAAACGTTCTTCCGTTTGGTCATCAAACGATTCCTTCCTCTCCCGCTGTCTTTTAACGTTTTATGACCATTATAAAGCTCAACCCACTTCATGAGTACGGATTTACTGGAAATCTTATATTTTCTCGAGATTTCTCTTTGAGAGTAGCGTCCGGATAAGAAGTCTTTCACGGCATTGTATTTTAATTCTGCGGGATAGAACTTATGGCGCTTTGAACGTTCCAAACTCTCCACACCCGCCATATCATGCGATGTTCTCCATTCACGAATCGTTTCGGCATGAATGCCATATTTTTCTGCGATCTCCTTCACCGAATTATTGCCCTGATCACATTCTGATAGAATATTCAATTTTTCTTCTTTTGAAAACCATTTTCCAGCCATGAAAAAACTCCCCCAAGGCAAACAGATTTTTTTATTTCATCTGTCTACCTTTAGGGGAGCATATCATTGAAGCCGGGCTTTTATATCAATTCAGTTTTTGAATGGTGAATAAATGCTTATAATGGCCTTCGCGGTTCATTAACTCCTCGTGGGTTCCCGTTTCGGCGATTTGTCCGTTTTCAATCACGACGATTTTATCGGCGTGCGTGATCGTTGACAGCCTGTGGGCGACGATAAAAGTCGTCCGGTCTTTCGCGAGCTTTTCCATCGCTTCTTGAATATAATGCTCGCTTTCAAGATCAAGCGCAGAGGTGGCTTCATCCAGGATTAATAGCGGAGGGTTTTTCAAGAAAACCCGTGCGATCGAAATCCGCTGCTTCTGCCCTCCTGAAAGCTTGACTCCCCGTTCACCGACCTTCGTCTCATAACCGTCAGGCAGCTCCATAATGAAATCGTGGGCATTCGCCGCCTTTGCCGCTTCAATGATTTGGTCCATCGATGCCTCCGGATTTCCGATCGAAATGTTTTCCCTGATCGATTCGCTGAACAAAAAGGTGTCCTGCAGCACCATGCCGATCTGGTTTCTTAAACTTCTCGCCTCGTAATCCCGGACGTCTACACCGTCGATTAAGAGACTCCCTGACGTGACATCGTAGAACCTCGGGATCAGGCTGACGAGCGTGGATTTCCCCCCTCCGCTCATGCCGACGAGTGCGACCGTTTCGCCCTGGTTTGCCGTTAAAGACAGGTTTTGCAAAATCATGTCGTTTGTTTCCTCATATTGAAACGAGACGTTTTTAAATTCGACGACGCCTTTTAAACGGCCTGCTTTCACAGCATTCGGTTTATCCTTTAATTCATACGGCTCATCGATGAATTCGAACAGCCTGTCCATCGATGCGACGGACTGGGTCAATGTTGTCGACGAATTAATAAGCCGCCTCAACGGATTATACAGCCTTTCGATATACCCGACAAACGCTACCATCGTTCCGACCGTCAACGAACCGTGAATCACGTGGTATCCTGCAACCGTAATGATGATGAGCGGTGCGAGGTCTGTAATCGTGTTGACTACTGCGAACGTTTTCGCGTTCCATGCCGTATGGCGGATCGCTTTGCCGAGGAAGTTTCCATTTTCGTTGTCAAATTGCCTCTGTTCGTGTTCTTCGATGGCAAAACTTCTGATCACAGGCATACCCTGAACCCTTTCATGAAGGTGGCCCTGCACTTGGGCCAAAGCCTGGGACCGCTCCCTCGTCAAGATCCTCAGCCTGCCGTAAAAATATTTAACCGACAGCCCGTAAAGCGGGAATAAAATGATCGAAATAATCGTCAGCTTCACATCCATCGTCATCATGATGGCGATGGCGATAAAAATCGTCATCACATCAAGCCAAACATTCATAAGCCCGATGATGACGAATTCTTTTGTCTGTTCGACGTCATTGATCACCCTTGAAATAATTTCGCCGGCGCGGGTATTCGCATAATATCTGAGGCTTAGCCTTTGAATATGGGAAAAAAGCCTGTCTCTGATATCATACAGCACCTTGCTTGCCGTCCATTGCGCGAAATACTGCCGGTAGTATTCGACAGGCGGCCGGAGCAGCAAAAAAATGGCGAACACGACCGCCATTACGGTAAATAGTGAAGATGTTTTTTCCTGGACCGTTCCGTTTCCTTGAATAATGTCATCGACTACATATTTCAAAAGGAGCGGAATAACAAGAGGAATCGAAAATTTAATGATGCCGATCAGAACTGTAACGATGATTTTCCACTTATACGGCTTGACAAATTCCATATATCTTCTGATAATACCCACACTCACATCCCCCTCTCTATTTTTGATAGTGTGAGTCCACTGCAAAAAACCTGTTGATACTCAACAGGCTTGTTGGTTTATTTTGTATAATGGAGATACCGTTCATACCAAATATCGATAAACTCCGGAGCAAACGGCCCTTTCCTTTGGTGAATCCAGTGCAGCAGCGTATTCAAATGGTATCTTAAGATGCCGTCTATTTCCTTCGGATAATTCATCGCTTTTTTATGGTCTGCATATTCGTCTTCATCAAGGATATGGTAGGTCATATCGGGAAAGACTTTCACGTCCAGATCATAATCGATGTACTTGATGGCTTCATCGTCCAAAGCAAACGGCGAGCTGATGTTGCAATAGTAATAAATGCCGTCTTCGCGAAGCATGCCGATGACGTTAAACCACTGCTTGGCATGGAAATAACAAATGGCGGGCTCTCGTGTCACCCATGTCCGGCCGTCTGATTCGGTGACCACCGTCCGGTCGTTGGCGCCGATGATGCACAATTCCGTTGCTTTTAATATCGTCGTTTCGCTCCATATTCGATGAATTTGCCCATTGTGCTTGTAGCTATGAATTTGAATGGTTTCTCCTTCCTTGGGAAAGCCCATGTTTCTCCCCTACTTTCTTTGCAAAAGCCTTACAAGTCAGTGTTTCACATCGCCTGTCCGACAGTTCTTTTATTTATTATAACGGTTGAAAATAAAAAATGAAAATAAAACAGCCACTCCGGACCAGGAATGGCTCTTTTTTCAGGAAAGCGATAAAGATAAACTTTAGGCTTCGATTTTTTGGTAAGCCTGTATGACCTGTTCCGTCTGTTTTTGAAACAAATCCTGAATAGCGGCGAGATCTCTTCGTTTTTGGGAGATGTCTTCCCGAATTGATAATAGCTGGGCTTTTTTTTCAAGGGCCATCAGTTCTTTTTCGATCTCCTGGCATCTTTCAATCTCTGCCTGAAGGTATAACAACTTGTCCATAATCTCCATCTGGCCCTGAACCAAGTTTTCAAATTCCGGCATTGATATCCTCCATTCTTTGCTCTACTCCATTTATTGCCTATGTATCATTTCTCTATACATGGGAAATGTCCTTTGACTGATTCTGCCTAAGATTCGGAATTTTTGTCGCAAAGAAAAAAGCACCTCAACCGAATGGTGAAGCGCTTTTTCCTGTTTCAGTGATTAGCTGTTTTGTTGTTTCTTTTGCTCAGCTTGCTGGTTATTTTGTCTTACTTGCTGCGCGTCAGTTTCGCTGGCAAATTCAGTGCCGAACTGACCACCTTGTGCAGAAGCTTGGTTTTGTTGTCTTACTTTTTGTGCGTTTGTTTTGGATTGTTGGTTAGCCATTGTATATCACCTCCACGACACTTAGATTGTGCAGTCGGGTGATATCCTATTCATTCATGCACAAAAATTTAAACGAGCAGGGAACGGCCGCCGTCAACGATGATCGTCTGGCCGCGGATCATATCCGCTTTTCCGGATGCCAAAAATTCGATCGCATCGACCATGTCATCGATCTCAACCATGCGGCCGGCAGGTGTGTTTTTCCGGGCATCTTCGAGAAGCTCCTCGCGGTTTGGAAAATGCTTCAGTGCGTCTGTGTCAATTGCCCCGCCGGATACGGCATTGACGATGATATTTTTCGGCGAGAGCTCGACAGCGAGATATCTTGTCAGAGATTCAAGCGCAGCTTTTGATACGCCGACCGTCGTGTAGTTTTCCAAATAGCGGATCGAACCGAGCGAGCTGATGCTGACGATATGGCCGCCGCCTGTTTTTTCCATCAGTTTCGCCGCTTCCTGGGCGCAAAAAAGCAAAGCTTTGGCATTGATGTTCATCGTCCAGTCCCAATGGCTTTCTTCAAGCTCCATAACCGGGCGGAGAACGCCTGATGCGGCATTGTTGACAAATATGTCAAGTCTGCCGAACGCCTCGTCGATTTGCTGAAACATATCTTTAATTTTCGCCGGCTGGCCGACGTTCGCTTTGACAACAAGCGCTTTTACGCCGAGACGCTCGATTTCTTCAGCGGTTTCCAAAGCTGCTTTTTTGCTTCTCGCATAGTTAATGACAATATTGTAGCCGTTTTTCGCGAGCCTCAGAGCAGCCGCTTTTCCGACTCCCCTGCTGCTTCCTGTAATAAGCGCGCATTTTCTTTGTTCCATCTTTTATTCATCTCCTAGTATAGTTATTTCAATTCGTTGCAAAATAATGTCATCCATTTTTTCAAAAGGAGGCTTTCGCCTTATGTACGTCGGACGTGACATGAGCGAGCTCGATCAAACGCCGAAGCACGAATGGAAAGATGCGGAGCTCCTCTATTTCCACCACGCCTTCCAGCAAATGATGCCCTTCTTAAATGAAGAGGGACATGCGGAATATGTGGAGGTTGTAAAAGAGATTAAAACAAGAGGCGGTCTGAGCCGCCGTGAAGCCGATTATACGCACGGCACCGATATTCAGTATGATTAACGGGCAGCATGCACGGTCAAGCTGCCTATTTCATATACATATTCCATATTTTCTGGTGTGATACCGGGAAGGCGTATTCATCAAGCTCTTCTATTGTTACTTTTTTCAAATAGGAATCATCCGGCTGATTGCGCGTTTTCCCGAAGAAAACGGAAATGTTCCAGACTAGGTGTGTAAAGACGTGTTCGACGACTCCTTCAAGAGGACCGATTTCGGCATCGACTCCGGCTTGTTCCTTCAAAAATGCCGAAAGCTGCTCCCGTTCTGTTTTCAGGCCTTTTTGCGTTTCTGTATTCGGAAATTCCCACAGGTTCGCAAGCAGCCCTGATCCCGGCCTTTTATGGATGTAGACTGAGCCTTCTTCATCTGTCAGAACAACAGCGGCAAGGCTTTTCACCCCGGGTTTTTTCTTTTTGCTTTTGACGGGCAGCTCTTTTTCGCACCCCTCCGCAAAAGCAGAACAATGTTCACGGACGGGACACAAAAGGCAGGAAGGCGATTTCGGCGTGCAGATGATGGCGCCGAGCTCCATCAGCCCTTGATTGAATTCAGAAGGCTTCTCTTTAGAAATAAAGGCTTCAACGATGTTTTCAAACAATGTTTTGGTTTTCGGTTTTGCGATGTCATCCCATATCGAAAGAATGCGTGACATCACCCGCATCACATTGCCGTCGACCGCCGGTACAGGCTGGTTGTAGGCGATGCTGAGCACCGCTCCTCGCGTATAAGGACCTACGCCTTTCAAACCGCCAAATTCCTCTTTTGAGGAAGGAACAACTCCGCCGTATCGTTCATGCACTTCTTTGACTGCGCTTTGCAGATTCCGGACACGGGAATAGTAGCCCAGTCCTTCCCAGGCTTTCAGCACCTTTTCTTCATCAGCTTCAGCCAGAGCCTTTACGTTCGGAAACTTTTCGATGAAATTGTTAAAATACGGGATCACCGTCTCCACTCTGGTCTGCTGCAGCATGACCTCGGAAACCCATATTTTATAAGGATCGCTGTCAGAACGCCACGGAAGATCCCGTTTTTCTTTTTCATACCAAGAAATTAAATCTTCTTGAAATTGTTTAATATTTTTTTGCTCTAATTTATTTTTCAGATCAATCATGAAACTTCTCCTTGCCTGTCCTCGTCACATTTACACACTGCACTTTTGTTCTTTTGGCTTTTTGTTGTAAACTAAATGTATACACGATAAACATGTTACATGAAAAGCGAGGAAAGCAAAAGCGTTAAATATTTCAGCTGCTGCTTTTCCTGTTTGGTATTGGGACGGCGTTGGGAATAAGGCAATGGAATACGATTTTTGAAACACCGTTAGGGGAGGTCACCAATGGATACTGGCACACACGTTGTCATGGGTGTTGCGCTCGGCGGCATCGCGACGCTTGATCCCGCCGTCGGAATGGACCCGGCAATGGCTCAGGCCGTCATGATCGCGACAATCGCCGGATCACAGGCGCCGGATATCGATACAATTTTAAAGTTGAAAAACAACGCTGTTTATATTAGACATCACAGGGGAATTACCCATTCAATTCCCGCCGTCCTCATTTGGTCATTATTGTTTCCGGGGATTCTGTATTTGTTTTACCCTGATGCAAACCTGCTTCATCTTTGGCTGTGGACGCTTGCCGCAGTCGCCCTGCATGTGTTCGTCGACATTTTTAATGCGTACGGTACCCAGGCGCTTCGACCATTTACAAGAAAATGGGTGGCGCTCGGTTTGATCAATACATTCGACCCGTTTATCTTCGTCAGTCATCTTGCGGCAATCGCCGTTTGGCTTGCGGGCGCAGATCAGGGCTATACATTTTTGACCCTTTATGGCATCCTCGCCGGCTACTATATCCTGAGGTTTGTGATGCAAAGGCGGATCAAACAAGAGCTCCGCAGGAAAATCGATGATATTGAAGAGATCATTATATCACCGACGATGAAATTCAGACAGTGGCGAATCGCCGTCAAGGCCAAATCGGCTTTTTACGTCGGCAGAAGCATCGATGGAAAGATCGTCATTCTTGATACATTCAACAGGGTTCCGTTACCCGATTCGCCCGTCATGAAAGCAGCGAAGCAGGATAAGAACATCTCAGCCTTTCTTTCTTTTTCGCCTGTTTACAGATGGGAAATCGATACGTATAAGGACCATTACGAGGTCCGTTTTATCGATTTGAGATACCGCAGCAAAGAACATTATCCGTTCGTTGCCATCGCCCATATCGACCGTGACTCTTTGGAACTAATGCGGTCGTATACGGGCTGGATTTTCAGCGAAGAAAAATTGCAGAAAAAATTAAAGCTTGGCTCCGTTTAAGAGCCAAGCTTTTTTCTTCTCCGGCTGTACCAGATTCCGGCCGCAAGACCGATGACGGTGACGGCAAGCGTTTCTTTGAAATAAGGCGGGTAATATGCGAGCTGAATGTCGTTTTTCCCTTTATCGATGGAAAAGCCGGTGAATGCATAGTTCGCTTTTTGAACGGTTTGTTTTTTTCCGTTCACTGTGACTTCCCAGCCTTTTTCAAACGGAATCGGCAGCACCATGTACCGGTCTCCGTTATTGTTTTGATATTGGATCGACAATTTGTTTTGTTTCCAGTTCATGCGTGCGTCCGGCGCTTTTTTCGCAGAAGCTTGTTTTAAGGTTTGGTAATCCTCCTGATAGAGCTTCAGACCGTCGAGCTTATATTTCCCTTTCGGAAGCCGGATCGAAACCTTTTCCGCTTTCGGCACCCTGATAGTCAAATCGTAAACCCCCGTTTTATAAATCGACTTGTTTGATTTTCTTGAGGTGATGTAATCATTGACCTTCAGGTTGAAAAACTGGTCTTTTGCAAGGCTCTTCAAATAAAAGGTGACATAGTAGTCGCCTTCTTGCGGGACGTTATCCGGCGGAATGAGATCGATTCCGCCGTTTTCCGATGTCACATTGAGCACGCCGTTTTCGTAGCTCGCCCCGTTCTTCTTCAACTTCGTCTGTCCCATCAAATCAGAGCTTGTAGGAGGCTTTGCTTTTCCGCCCGGGTTTTCTAAAACGATTCCTTTCAGCATGGCATGCTCTTTTGCCAAAACCGGCGCGTTATCCAGGTCTTTTTCGGAATAAACGGTATTGGCCGTCCGGATAAACGGAAGCGTATAGTTGTTCTTAAAGACGACATAATGTTTCGACTCGTCCGTTTTCTCAAATCCGTAAGGAGCATCAGAGGCGTTTTCCTTCTCTCTCATATAATACTTGCCGTACAACAGGCTGTACAAATTGGCGCGGCCGCCCATTGTCGCATAGCGGCTGACGCTTTCCCTCCCCATATCGACTTCAAGGTCTGTCCAATAAAACAGCAGCAGATTTTTGTTGAGGATGCTTGAATAAGCGCTGAAGCCGTTGAATTTCTGGATCATCGGCGTATTGTTGCGGACGCCGTTCATCCAGTCGATTCTCGTATACGGATCTCCTCTGTCGTCTTTTTTGATGTTTTCCAGGAGCTCCCGCTGTTCTTCGCCGTCATAATCATTGCTCGTCAAATAATTCTTCGAAACCGATTTAATTTCACTCGATTCCGAAAGGACGTATTTTTCATATGTATTGGCAACGAATACAGCCGATGCCAATACACAGCCGTGCAAAACGAGCAGCGATTTTCGATATCGCAAACCGGCGGCGATAAATGCGCCCATTGTTAAAAACAGCAAAACGAGCGAGCTCCAATTTGTCAGCAGCGACAAATCAAGGTCTTCGCGGAAAATGACTGCTACGTATACCAAAACAGTCAATAGGCACGACCATGCAATTTCTTTGCGCCTGATGCTTTTGATGCTGCTTAAGCCGGCGGCCGCGGCCCCACCGATTGTAAAGGCAAGCAGATATTCAAAACGGTTCTGCGGGGCAGAGAAGCCGTTAAACGCGCTCGCGGCGAGCGGGCTGAAATGAAGAAGGCCCAAGAGCAGGCTGATTCCGGCAAACAGCCTGAACGTTTTGTTTTTATAAAAGGAAAAAACGAACAAAAACAAGACAAAAGCCGCCGGCAGCAGGATGATGCGGCTCGAAAACAAGATGTCATCTGTGAAGTCGTACAACGGGACCGGCTGATCATACGGCGGCCGCAAATTGTTCAAAAAGCCGTAGACGGCAGGCACAAAAGAAACGGCGCTGATCCCGAAGGAAATCAGACACGACGCGAAAAACATCCTGAATTGCTCCCACTTTGACGCCTCGCGGTCATCAAGATGAATAAACCAGCGAAAGACGACATAGATCGCAATGAAAATCAAATTGATGTACGCAAAATAAAAATTGTTAAACAGCGTCAAAGAGCAGGCCAGGATAAACAGGCCCGGACGCTTTTCCCTGATGATTTTTTCCGCTCCTGCGACAAGCAGAGGCAGCCAGAGCATCGAATCGCTGAAAAACTCCCAGAACACTGTATGGCGGAAATAGATGACCGACGTTCCGTACAAAACGGCTCCTGTAAAAGCGGCCGCTCTATTTTTCACCATATATAAAAATGCATACGATGCGGTCAAAATAATCAGGCCGAGCTTAACCGCGCTGATAAAAACCGCAGCATTCGCCCAAAACAGGGGATCTGCATTCCCCGCCAGATGAAAAAACTGAAGCAGCAGGACCGCGGCAAAAGAGGCAAGAAACACAAAAGATGTCGTGAAATAATAACCAAGCTGACTGTAGATTCCGCCTCCCAGGCCGAAGGAATAGGAATAAAAAAAGTTGCCGTGTTTGTATTGGTCAAAAAGGAACGCTTTAAACACAACCATCTGCGCAAGCCCGTCGCCGTTCCCCGTCATATAGCGGCCGTGTGCCCATTCGAACAGAAAAAACAAATGGGCGGCCAAAGAAATGGCAATGCTTGATATGACAAATAATAATGCTGTTTTTTTCATATCTTTCCCCTGTCTCTTTTCAAAATCTTCCCTGTCAACAGAAATGTCAGAGGAACGGTTAAAAACATGGAAGCAAGCGGAGCTGCCGCACTGTTCATGTGCAAAAGGTTCACAAAAACGTACATAAAGAAAGAAGACGCGGCCAGATTGAACAGCTGTGTGAGCGGAAACTGCAAAAACTTCGCAAAAGTCGGCTTTGTTTTAAACGTAAAATAGCAATTCAGGAAAAATGAAATCACAAGGCTGACAAGAAAAGCCACAACGTGTGATGCCATATAATCGATATGCAGCAAAAAGTGAAGCAGCAAATAAACCGCATAGTAATTCAACGTATTAACGACGCCTACAATGGCAAAGCGAATAAATTCAAGATTCATTTTTTTCATGAGCTTCTCCATGCCCGATGTTTGCCTCCTGTATTAAATAATGAGGACGCTTTTTCGTTTCATAGTAGATTCTCCCGATGTACTCGCCGATGATCCCGAGGCTGAGAAGCTGAACTCCGCCGAGAAACAAAACAGCCGAAATGATCGTAAAATAGCCCGGAACGATAACACCGTATTTCAAAATCCTGATAAACGTTGCAACAATATAAATAAGCGAAAGGAACAAAATGAACATTCCGGTGTAAAAGCAAATGCGAAGCGGCCTGTTGTTAAACGAAACGATGCCGTCGATCCCATAGTTCAGCAAGTGCCGGAACGACCACTTTGATTTTCCGTTTTTTCGTTCGACGTTTTCGTAATAAATAATTTTTTGATCAAAGCCGATCCAGCAAAACAACCCTTTGGAAAAACGGTTTCCTTCGCTCAGCTTGAGAAGCGCGTTGACGGCTTTTCTGCTCAATAGCCGGAAATCGCCGACACCGTCCCTTAAATCGACTTCGACCGCGTTGTTGATGAAACGGTAATAAAGCGAAGACAGATAAGACCTTACAGGATTGTCTCCCTTTCGATTCCGCTGGGCAACCACCTGGTCATAGCCTTCTTCATACCCTTTAATAAAATCAGGCAAAAGGTATGTCGGATGCTGCAAATCCGCATCCATGACGACGACGGCATCGCCGCGGGCATGCTGAAAACCGGCAAGAATGGCTGCTTCCTTGCCGAAGTTTCTTGAAAATGAAATATATTTCACCCGCTCATTTTTTTCCGCCAGATCTTTGATTTCCTCCAAAGTTTGATCTGTGCTGCCATCGTTTATGTAATAAATTTCATACTCATAATCAATGGATTGAAATTCGTTCCTCAATGATTCATAAATCAGTTTAATGTTGCTTGCTTCATTATAGGAAGGAATAATAATCGAAACGATTCCTTTCTTCACTTAAAGGCACCTCTTTTGGACATATTAAAAATAAGCAGGATAACTTCGCACGCCTATAAAAACACAACAAAAGGAAAACAGTGGGCATGCTGCACTATTTTCCACAACATTATTTTGTCATTATATCAGACATCTATGAACAAGTGGCAAAAAATGATATAACTCAAAAAAATTTAAGGAGTAGTTTCCGATTATTTTGATATGTCTCTTACTGGAAGGTATTGGTCTATATGAAGATCCGTTTTTTCTCCAAACGCCAAAGAAGCAATGAGCGAACCGGCGTAAGGGCCGATCGTTAAGCCTGAAGGGCCGAATCCTGTGGCCGCGATCAAACCGTCCGCACCCGGAATGTACCCGAGAAGGGGAAGCAAATCCTTTGTAAACGGACGGAATCCGATTCTGATTTCTTCGAGAGCCGCACCGTGGAGACCCGGTGCAACGGACAAGGCTTCATCCAAGACCTCCTCTATTCCTCCGGCGGTGATTCTGTAATCAAATCCTGAACCGGTTTCCCTTGTCGCTCCGGCTACAACCCGAGAACCGTCAAATGATACGATGTAATGGTCTGTATCGGGTAAAACAACCGGCCATTTTCCAGTCTCCCCGTCACAGGCCTTCAAATGAACGATTTGGCCGCGCTGCGGCTCTAATGGCAGCTGTATGCCCAAAGGCTGAAGCAATTGATTCGTCCAAGCGCCTCCGGCCAATATCACCGCATCTGCATACAGGAGCCGGCCGTCAATGGTTGCGCCTTTTATGACGTCCTGTTCAACAGAGAGCTCCGCCTTGCCGTTCAATAAGACGGCCCCGTGCTTTTTTGCCGCCGAAATAAGCGAGTTTCGCAGCAGATGGCCATCCACGCGGGCAGCCCCTGATACATAAATTGCTTCAAGCCCGTCAGCAAGCGGAGGAAAAAGCCGTCTTGCCTCTTCGTTTGATAAGCGGGTGATTTCACCGGCTTCAGGCGCTTCACGCTTTTGTTCTCTTAATTTTCTTTCAATTTGATCGAGCGCTTCAACGTCTCCGCTGACCCGCAGCGCACCCGTTTTGGCGTAGCCGGTGTCGGTTTCCCCGTCTTGTTCAAGCTGTGATACAAGGGAAGGATAATATGCGGCGCCCGCTCTTGCCAAACGATACCAGTCTTCGCTTCTGGAAGAAAACCACGGACAGATGATCCCGGCACCAGCTTTGGTTGACTGCCCTTCATGCCCTTCATCCAAAATCGATACGTCCGCTCCTTTTTTCACGAGGTGATATGCGGCGCTAGCACCCGCGATCCCTGAACCGATAACGATTGCTTTCATTTCATCACATTCCTTTCGCAGAGAATCAGATGAAAATACGATTAATGCAGCAGTCCGTTGTCTGAGGTGAACAGGTCTTGAAAAGAAGAATTGTCGGTTTCGAATAAATGCAGATGGCTGCCGTAGTCCTCAATCCAATCTAAAACGACGCGTTCCGTCAGTTCTATTCCCCTGTAAGGATGGCCGGCTTTGGCAAATGCCGTTTCAAAGTCTTCCCACAAGAGCTCTACCCAAGTTCTCGCCTGCGCGTAGCTCAGCATATGGTTCTTTTCAAGAAGCGCATTTGTCAGCTTTTCAAAGTGTGCTTCCACCTTGAACTTTCCCTCCTTCCTTTAGGAAAAAACTTTCTTTTTGAAAACGTCATCCATTTCATATACTAACATTACGTCTTCTGAAGCGAAGACGTCAAACATTTTGGACTTGAATGGAGGAGCCTATAACAGATGCGGAATAAAGCAAGAGGCTTTCCGAACATGAACGACAACAAATTTGAAGGTGAGCCCCGGGCCAAAGATGATTTTGCTTCAAAGCGCGCTGACGGAAGCACGAATACCCATCCTCAAGAAAGAATGAGGGCTTCCGGCAAACGCTAAATTTTTTCTGGATGGAGTGAGTTTCTTTGTGTGCAAACCGCAAACCTTATACAAACGATTTTTACCAGATGAAAACGCAAAACTATCCGCAGCCTTGGGCAAACACGAAACATGCGCGGGCGCAGGTAAACGGTGAAACACAGCAGACCCAGGATCTCATCATTCTCCAGCGCAACACGCGCATCCGCACAAGATAGACGCCGATATGAAAAGGGTTAAGCTTGCCTTAATCCTTTTCTTTTAATAAAGAAATCGGCAGGGCCTCTTCATGCTCGGGAGATTTGAGACGGTACCCCCAGGCAAAGACGCCGTTTAGGTAGCGGATGTAAAAATCATCTCCTGCATCCTCGATTTCATATACATGACCCGGCTTAAAATCGGCCGGATGCAAAAGGTACGCTTTCGCCATCGCGATTTTCCGTTCGTGGACGGCAAGCTCATTGACGATCCCCATTTGCTCTGCCTTTCTCGCCTTTTCCGTGAGGATGCCGATTTCCCTTTGCAGTTCGGAAGCCGTCATCTCACTGTATCTTTTCTCCATTTTCTCATCCCTCTTCGTCTAAATATTGATCGATCATCTCAAGCGGAAATCCTTTGCGAAACAAAAATTGTTTGACCTTCATTTTCGTTTCGTACGAGCCGTCGTAGTTGTAGCGCCTCATCGCTTTTTCCCCCTGCTTGTACAGCGCTTCTTTTTCAGCGTCATCATCATTTTCGTAGTCTGTTTCCGAAAGAGCGATGGCAATCACATCGAAAGAATATCCCTTTCGAATCAGCTGCTGTTCGATCGCTTGTTTCATCTCTTTGGAAGACAGCTTTTTTCCTTTTTTCAGCACTTTTTCAGCGTGTTTTACAGCGGCTTCAACCTGTTCGGAAAACGTGAATGAGCTTAATGCTTCCCTGATCAGCTCTTCATCGATTCCCTTCAATTGCAGCTCTTTATGTAGAACATCGGGGCCTTTGCCGCTCGTTTTGCGGTGAGTGCTTACATAAGCGGCCGCAAATTCCCGGTCATCTACGTATTTATAGCTTTTCAGCATATGAATGATTTCGGTCACCGCGGAATCTGCGACGCCTTTTTTCTTTAAATGGTCTTTGACTTCTTTTATCGAGCGCATCCTATACGAAAGGTAATCGAGCGCTTGATTAAAACCTTTTTTAATATCATCGCCATACTGAATTTCGATGACGTCAAGCTCGTCAAGCTGCTTTCCCTTTTTCAGATTAAACTTGACGAGAACATCCATGTCAACGCTGAACGCGTATTTTTCGTCCAGAAAGATATTGACCCGGTCTTTATTGTTTTTCTGGGCGGAGATTTTTGTAATATACGGCATAAAAAACTCCCTTCTCTCGTTTTCCGTTTGAGAGATCATGATGAAATTGCCGGCGTTAACAGAAGCCCGGACATCACGTCTATATTTTATCAAGAAAACCGGCAGAAACCGAACAAAAATACATCCCGTGTAAAAGCACAAATTTCCCGGTTTCGCCAAATGAGCTTTTTTAAGCGCAATTTTCCCGCAATAGCCTTGTATCTTTTCGCTTTTTTGCTGCGTAAAATATAGAAATCAAAAGCAGTTTGATATGAATAGGGAAGGCAAATGGTGCGCCACCAGGTCTCTGGTTTTAGTGGGTTCGATTCCCACCCCGAATTTTTTAATGGATGAGCAGGACATGATTGATTAAAAAATTTCGAGGGTGGAGCAACATCTTGTTAATGAAGGAAAAGCCGCCCTCAAGGAGGGGCTGCCATGCTGAAAAAACGTGAAATGGCCGACTGCCATGCGCTTTTTGATCTTGTGAAACATCCGGAAGTATTTCCTTTTGTCCGGAATAAAGCGGAGACCATTGAAGAGTACATGTTTCATGTGAAGAACATCATCGAAGAGGAAGAACAGGGAAAACTGATCTCCCGCACGATTCTCGACGAATGGGAAAATCCGATCGGCTGCATCAGTTTATATGAAATAAAGGGAAATACGGGGTTTTTGGGAACGTGGCTCGGGAAGCCTTTCCACGGAAAGGGCTATAATCAGCGGGCAAAAAACGCGTTTTTCTGCGAGCTTTTTTATGAAAAAAACATTGAGACGGTGTTTATGAAAATCAGGAAAACAAACACCCGTTCCCTCAAGGCCGCCGAAAAGCTGCCATACGCGGTTCAGGCTGATCCCGGCAGGCTGAACGGGGCGGACAGCGATGCATTTCATTTGTTTGAAATCCCGAAAGATCTCTACACGTTACACAGCCTGCGGACGTTTGAAGACGAAAGCCTCCGGCTAAAAGAAGCGTAACATTGTATAAATGCCTCCAAAACGGACAGCCTGTGAATAATCTGATGTTTAGGAGGCTTTAAAAATGGCTGAAAAGAAAAAGCGCGACCAAATGAAAACGACCTTGACCAAAACGCAGGAAGTCATGTATCAGCGGGAATTTAAAAGAGCAAAGCGGGCCGCCGATGAAAAATCATAATGCATAGCGGCAGTCTGATCAGCCAACAATAACACTGTCCGGCTGATTAATGACTTAGGGGTGATGTGAGAATGGGCAGAAATTCGATCCACAAAAACCGCGACAAAAACAAACAAAAGCTTCCTCAAGTTCCTGATCAGTATAAAAAAGAAACTGACGGCGTTTATGAGGAATATTCTGCAGAGCTTGCCGATCAGGATGACCGCGAAGCTCGAAGCCGCATGGAGGCAGCTGACAACCGCGCCAAAGAGCGGCAGTCAAAGTAGTATTTCGGGAAAGCCCTGTTTGCAGGGCTTTCTTCTTTAAGAAAGCTCCGTAAGAAGCTGCTTTGCGGGTGTCCTTGTTTGCAATTTAGGAATTTCCGCCGGATAGCCGATCTGCAAAATCGCGGCAAACCGTTCATTGCTGTCAAGCCCCATTAATTGCTGAAGCGTTCGATTATAAAGCACCTGTCCGCTTTTCCACACCATCCCGATCCCTTTTTCCCAGGCGAGAAGCTGGAGGTTTTGAATCAAACAGCTGACAGCTGCGAAGTCGTCATTTCTGACCCGTTCATTTTCGTCTTCCTTCAAAATGACAAAGAGAAAAGCCGGAACACTCATAATATGGTCCCTGAATTTTTTGATTTGTTCTTCAGACCTATCAGGCTTAATCTCTTGGAATGCCTTGTCTAAATTGTCGGCATGCTTCTGTTTTCCGCTTTCGGTCCCGACATAAATAAACCGCCACGGCTCTGTCAGCTTGTGATTTGGCGCATAAACCGCGTCTTCCAGCAGCTCAAGGACAACTTCTTTAGGCACCGGATCGCTTTTAAATTTCCGAATCGTTCTTCTATTTCTTATCGTTTCACGAATGCTGCCTTTTTCAGACTGCAAGATATCGCTCATATCAGCGCCTCCTCAAATGAAAATGATTATCATTGTTGATTATAAAGGTTTATTTTCTCGTTTTCAACGATAAACCATTCATTCAAAACGGAGGCGGCGGTTTCAAATATCGATGAGTTGCTTTTCCACAAAAACGGCCGTTCCCGTCATTTCAGCCTTCATCTGGCCGTTTTCTTCCAAAATTTCGATTTTCACCTTCCCGTCTTTGCCGATTTCTTGCCCCTGTTCGATCAAAAATACATTTTGACCCGTTTCACAAAACGGCTGTCCGTACGTTTTCATATAGGCTCCCATAACCCCTGAAGCCGTTCCGGTAACAGGATCCTCAATCGTCCCGGAATACGGCGAAGAAAAATGCCGGCCGTGGAGATGGCTGTCACGGTGGATCGTCTCCAAAGAGAACGGATGGACAGAAGCGCGGGGCATGTCCGTTAAAATGGCCGGGAATTCGGAATTTTTCGGCTGCATCTTCCGGCATGCCTCCAAATTCTGAACAGGCACGAGCAGCGTCCATGTCCCGGTGCTTCCGTAAACGACGGGCAACGAATCGTGGAAATCCGCTTCAGTGATGCCGAGTGCTTCAGCCAATTTTGCCCTGTCTCCCGCAAACGGATGAAAGCTCGGCGGCGCCTGCTCCAGCGTCACAAAAAAATGCTTTTCTTCATCAGCATAACCCGTCTTAACGGTCAGGTTGCCGGCCTTCGTCTCAACCTTAAGCTCCGCACCGGCTCCGATCCCGCCTTTCTCATGGAGCGCATAAAGGGAAGCAACGGTCGCATGGCCGCATAAATTCATTTCGTGCCCGGGCGTGAAATAGCGGAGGCGAAGGCCAGCCGACTTGCTCGGCAGCAAAAATGAAGTTTCATTGTATCCGGCTTTCTCGGCAATCAGCTGCATCTCTTCGTCGGTCAAACGACTCCCTTCTAACACGACCCCCGCCGGATTTCCTTTATTCGGCTCCTTTGAAAATGCATCATATCTGAGTACTTCGACTTGTTTCATGAGAATCCCCCTTGTTTCGCGGCTTCTTTTCATTATAAGGGGAGTGATGGTTTTTTGAAACTGCGGGAAAATTGATTTTCGGGAATGAAATTATACAAATAGGGCTGTCTAAGACAGCTCATCACTTCTCCCGTCTCCCGATCAGCCTTGTGACGAGAAACATCGTGGCCGGCAGCGATCTGTTTTTTCTGTAGGCTAAATATTTTCCGCGCCATTCCGGCTTGTATTTTTCTTTGAAGGAACGGAGGCCGCTGAAGCTGTATATGTAGCTGACATTGTTGAATATCACGGCGGCGAGCCGCTCCGTCCAAAATGACTGAAAGGATGTGCCGACGTTTGAGAGCGGGGCCATTCCCATGTTAAACGCGGTATAGCCCTGTTCTTTCCCCCATTGAAACAAATGGATAAACAGCGCATCCATGATGCCTTTTGGCGCGTTGTGAGAATAGCGCATCAAGTCGATGGAAATCTCGCCTTCTTGGTACATCGGCATGATATTCATAAATGCGACGATCTCGCCGTCTTCATCTTTTAATACAGCGATCGGCGCCTTTTGCAAATACTCTTCCTTAAAATAACCGAGCGAAAATCCTTTTTCCTTTTTTCGTCCCAGCCACTCATCAGATACGTTCCGCAGCTGATTGAGAAAATCTTTGGAAAACGGCGGCTGTTCGACGTGGAACGTATACCCTTCCCGTTCAAAGCGGTTGTATATCGCCCTTAAACCGGCCCGTTTTTTTCCTTTAATCGTAAAGGTGTTGAGATCGACGATCGCTTCTTCGCCAAGCTTAAAGAAACGGTAGCCGAAATCGTGATAAAGCGCCATATCCTCACGCTCAATCTGGTAGAAAATGACGAGGTAGCCTTTTTGATCGGCCAAATGAAGGAATTCCTGCAAAATGAGCGGAAAGGATTCCTTTTTGCCGGACGGATCGCCGAGAACGACGAGACGCTGGCCGATTTTCGCAAATTGAATCAGCGCATTGCCGTCGCTGGAGTAGAAAAACCGTTTATCTCCCAAAAACCCCAAATGGCTCAAAGCGTTGCCGCCTTTTTCATTCAAAAATTGCTCCAGCTTTTCAAAGTCCGGCTCTTCCCCGATCGGGTTGATCTTTCTGTTGAACAGCCAAATAAAGATGATGCAAAACATCGGAACAAACAATAAAGCAAACACTGTCGCATAATCGACATGCTGTTCGCTGTGGATGTAATAGTCTTTTACGAGCACATGGCCGAGCCTCTCCCACATGGTGGAGGCGATGATATTGTAGTTCCAAAGGGCAAAAAGGTAAATAAACGCCGCCCACGCCATTTGTCCAAAGGTATATACAGACCGCTCCCTCGAAAACTGCCGGCGCAGCAAAATAAGCAGGATGAACACGATAGGCGTGATAAATACCGCGCTGATATTAAAGCCTTTAAAAATGCTGAACACAAAACTAAATGCCAAAGCGGTCAAGGCCAAATATAAGGAACGCTTCGTCCTCTTATAAAGCTCAAGCGGAACGATCAATAAAATTAAACCGAAACTGATGGAAAGGCCGTTTAATACCGTCAGCATATGGCGGGGAATATCCGGAATGAGCGTGCTCCTGTCGATCGGGAGGGCGGCAGACGCCAGAATAATCGCTCCGCAGCAAAATGAAATTACGGCAAGCGAGCCGTTCAGCAAACGGAACAGCAAAGCTCTGTGCAAGACGAGCAGAATATTGGTCGTCTCAATTGCCGGGGCAATAATCGGCTTTTCTTCAAGCTTTTTTAACCTATTTCCCGTCATGTCCGCCGCCGCAAAAAGAAGGCCGAGCCCAAAAGGAATAAATGAGTAGGCGAGCCTGTACAGGACAATGGCTGTCAAAGTGATTTCATTATCGACGCCGAATTGATTCAATCCGACTAAAAAAAGCAAATCAAACGAGCCGAATCCGCCAGGGACGAGACTGATCATTCCCGCGACGGAAGCGATCGCAAAAACGCCGAGGACCTTTCTAATGTCAAGGTCTATTCCCAAGGTCACGAGCGAGAAATACATGACCAGCCCCGCCGCAATCCATTCGGCAGCAGATGCCCCCAAATATGAAAAAAAGACGGAAGGTCTCAAGCCTTTTTCTATGGCATCGCCCCTCTTCCTTTTGATGATCAAAAAGACGATGAGGACGGGAACGATCAGCGCCATTCCGATGACACCGAGGAAGAGCCACGTCTTTTCAAAGAGCAGTTTTCCCGGAGACAGCAGTCCGGCGAGAACGAACATGCTGAGCACGGACAGGCCGAGAAGTACGGAGGTTGCAAGCGTTGCGATTCCTTTGATCAGCCGCTTGACATCACTGACATGCTCTTTATAAAGAATCGTTCGTAAACCGGCGCCTGACAGGCCGCCGAATCCAAGGACATTGTTGAACGAATTGGCGATCCATGACACCCTGAGCGTTTTCCACCTGGAAATCCTCATCCCGAGAGAGCGGACTAGCACAAAATCGTATAAAGACATGGCGAGAACGGACATGAGGCCGATAAAAACCAATATGAAAAGATTGCTTCTTTCGACATTGTTTATAATCAGAAAGGTTTCTTTAACGGACAGCCCGGCGAGCTCTTTTCTGGCCTGATAAACGACCAGTAGAAGTACGGCTGCCGGCAATATCATTCTTAAGACAGAAAGCGCATTTTTTTTCATGAATACCTCTTCTCTCTATCGTGCGTTTTTCCCTTATCTTTTTATTTTAAAACATCCGCCCTCTAATCACAGTTTTAACAACCCGCCGGGAAATCAGACAGTCATTTGCCGCAAAAAAACGCGCCTTGGCGCGCGTTTTTTTGCTATATCCAGCCCATTCTGTCCCGAAGCGACGTGATATGGGCAATATGGTGTTTCGAATGCCAAACGTAAAGGGCAAGCGCATGATGGAGGCTGGTCTCCTCCCCGGTGTCCGGGTGGAAATACGCTTTTTCGTAATCCGCTTCTGTCAGCGCTTCAAAGAGAGCGGCCCAGCGGTTGTGAAGCGGCTCTAAAAGCTCTATTGCCAATTGCGGATCGAATGTAAGGGAATCGGTCAGTCCCGCCCATTTTTGCTCATCGTACGGCCGGATGAGCGGCGTTTCCTCCGTCAGCGCCAGTTTGCAGCGAATATAGCCGTTCAGATGGCTGTCGGCTACATGGGAGACGACTTGGCGAACCGTCCATCCCCCAGTTCGGTAGGGCGTATCAAGCTGCGTGTCATTAAGCCCTGATACGGCTTCTTTCAGCATAGCAGGGCAAGTTTTCAGCGTTTGGATCAAAGCTGCGCGCTTTTGTTCGTCCGCTTGACGCGGAGCTTGAAATGTTCCGATTGGGTATCTTAGATCTTCCAGTGTGATTTCCCCCTTTTAGTCACAGTACACCTGACCGGACCCGTTTTTCTCTTGAAAAAGAAATTTGATCTGAGCGTACGTATTCCTCGCCTCTGATAAGTCGGGCAGATCTTCCAATGAGAAAAAACCGAGGTTGTTCGTTTCCGTTCCCGCGGCTGCTTTCCCTCCAACAATATCACAGGCGATAAACAGTTTGTAGACATGGTAAGCTGAAGGGGGATGATTGGGCGCTTTTTGTCCATGACGGCCAAAAGCTTTCCTGCTTCAGCCTTAAAGCCTGTTTCTTCGAACACTTCTTTGACGGCGGTCTCCTTCGGCGTCAGGCCGATATCCGCCCATCCGCCGGGAAGCGCCCATTTGCCGTCAGCTTTTTCCTGCACGAGGAGGAGGCGGTCCGCTTTGAATATGACGGCGCGGACGTCTACTTTCGGCGTTTGGTAGCCTGATTCGCCGGCAAACAGGTTCTTTACTTTCGAAAAATCGGCCTCTGTGTACTCAGCGATGATTTCGCAGCTGATCTCGCGAAGACGCAGAAAGCGCTCCCTGTCAAATTCGTCTTTTGTATACGCGAGCCCTGCTTGGGAAATCGCCTGTATTTCCTTGGCCCAGTCAAGCCATTTTGTATTCTTTTCCATCATCATCCCCCTTTAGATGAAAAGGCTGCCGACCGATATACGCGGTCAAGCCATTTTTTTCGTTTTTCAGCCGTGCTGTCTTTCACCTGCGGAAATAAAAAACGTCTGACACGACGAACGCCGCAAAATTTCAAGATGTTGTCTTTAACGGTAACCCAGTCGGCATCGCGCCGCCAAAACCGCAAATACCAGCCGGGTGCGTCAGCCGTGTAATAAACCGAAGCTGTGCGCGCCTTCAGCAGTCCTTTCGGCAGCTTTCCTTCATAGGTATAGGCTTCACCGGCGACAAATACCCGATCGATGAATCCCTTTAAAATCGCCGGCATTCCGCCCCACCACAGCGGGTAAATCAAGATGAGATGATCTGCGTTTTTCATGATCTTCCGGTATTCCGCCGTTTCAGGGTCGTCCTTCATGTCAGATCGCCGTTTCTTTTCATTGAATACAAGGACCGGGTCAAAGCGTTCTTTGTACAGATCGATGACCGTATAGGAATGGTTTCCATCCTCAAGCGCTTTTTTCACCTCTTTCAGAATCGCTCCGTTAAAACTGTTTGGGTTGGGATGTGCGTATATGACGGCAACCTCCATCTTTAGCTCCTCCTTTATGTTCTCCTCTATGGAATTATATTGTTTATTTGACAAGTTTTAAAGCAGCCGGGCTCTTATTTCCAAAAAACTAATGTTTCCCCACAAAATGTTTGGTAAAATAAAATAAAAACGACACGTGTGTCGTTTTTATAAGGAGGACATATGAACGCTGTAAACAGATTGGCTCTGAACAGACCTTTCTTCACACTGATCGGGTCTCAAATTCTTTCCAGCTTTGGCGATTGGATTCAGGTGTTGGCGGTTTTAAGTTTGGCCGGCTTTCAATTTCAGGCGTCTCCTTTGGAAATGTCGGCATTGATGATGTGTTTTGCCGTTCCTGCGATCGGCATCACGCCGATCGCGGGTGTGCTTGCTGATCGCTATAACCGGAAAACGATCATGATCACCTCTGAAATCGGACGGTCGTGCACGGCTTTTTTGATGTTATTTGCCGAATCAATCTGGAGCCTTTACGTTTTATTATTTCTTCTAAGCTCATTTTCTTCTTTTTTCGTCCCTGCTAAAAATGGTAAATTAAAAGAAATCGTTCCTGAACCGCACATGCAGAAAGCCGTTTCTGTCAGCGGAATGATCGACAACGGGAGCAAAATCATCGGGCCTGCGATAGCTGGGGGATTGATCGCGGCCTTTAGCATCCATGTCTCCTTTTACGTCAATGCGGCATTGTTTCTCCTGTCAGGCCTTCTCCTTTTCGCTTTGCCGAAAGATCCCTATCTTGAGCGAAGATCGGGCGGGCTGAAATCCCGCGGCCGGCTGTTTGCGGATTTTAAACAAGGGATTGTCTTCATTCAGAAAAACAGATTGCTTTTCACCGGCTTGGCTATATCCTTTTTTGTCATATTGGTGCTGCAAATAGCGGATTCACAAATCGTCGTGCTCATCCGGGAGCTCCCGGGGACCCCTCCCGAACTGCTCGGAACCTGCATGTCGGCAAGCGGGGCAGGAATGCTTTTAACGACCGCCTTCCTCGGCAAAATCGCGATCCGGTCGTTTTTACGCTTTTTTATCGGCGGCTCGATGACGCTCGGGATATCGATCGGAAGCGCGCCGTTTATTGCCGGTCTCGCCGGCGAATGGCTGCACGTGTTATTTTTAATCGTTTTTTTCTTTGCAGGGGCCGGATTTTCCCTCGTATACATTCCCTTTCATATCCTTGCCCAGCAAACCGTTCCGGCTTCATACAGCGGACGCATCTTTGGGACCATACAAAGCACGACCACTTTTGGGTCTGTGGCGGGAATGAGCTGCGGCGGCCTTCTTGCCGAATGGGCCGGCGTCAAAAACGCATTCATCTTCTCCGGAAGCCTGCTGGCGGTCCTGGGGGCGGCGGTTATCATGTTATCCAAAGGAAGGGGGACACCGATTGTCACCGAAAATCACACAGGAACAGAAAGACAGACGGAAGGCTGAGATTTTAAAAGCTGCGGAACGGGTGTTTAAGCGTAAAGGCTTTGAAATGACGACGATGAAAGATGTCGTTGAGGAATCAGGCTTCAGCCGCGGGGGCGTGTATCTTTATTTTTCAAGCACCGAGGACATGTTCAAACACATCATTGAAGAGCATCTTGACGTTTTTTTGAAAGAATTGCAGGAACGCTCACGGTCTGAAGAAAGCGTATGGAGCATCATTCTCTCGTATATCGATGATTTTAAAGAAGGGCTGGATGAGATTGCGGATTCGTTTGCCGCCGTCCAATTTGAATATTTCTTCGCAAGCTGGCGGAACAGTTCACGGAAAGCGTACCTCGTCAAAAGGTATGAAACGTTTGCCGCCCGTTTCACCGAGCTTTTGCAAAAAGGCGCAGACAATGGCGAATTTGAGCCGCTTCAGTCGGTCGAAACGATCACAAAATTTTTCATGAACATGAATGACGCCATCGTCATGCAGACGATTTATTTAGGAAAAGCTGAAGCCGATGCTTCAGGACAGATCGAAGCTTTGAAGCACTATTTAACATCCGTTCTTCAAGTCCGATGATGGAGAGCCCCTTTCCCAGGGGCTTTTATGATTTTTTGGCATCTTCATTTAACTCTTCGATGATCTTTTTTCCGCCTTGGCTTTCCCATTTCTTGACGGCTTCCTCAAAGCCTTTATCGTCAATTTCACCAAGAATAAATCGAAATGTCGCATCATCGATGATCTTTTTTAATTCCGTCCCTCTGTCCATTTGCGTTGCGGAGTACAATGGCTCAGCCGGATTGAGAACAGCAATCTCCCTGTTGTCTTTTTCCAGCTTCTCTTGTTTGGCGCGCAGCGGGTCTTCGGCGCTTTTCAAGGCCTGCTTGTTCACGCCGATCAGCTGCTGCAGCGGCTGAATGTCCGCCTCCCACCGATGATAGTTTTCGTGTTTTCGAACGTAGTGTTGATCTCCCTTTTTTTCATAGTGAACGCCTTCAATGCCGTATAGCATTAAATTGTTAAGATCCTCTTCAGCGATTCGGTCAAAAAACGCAAGGATCTGTTTAACCCCTTTTTCCGTTTTGACGCTTGACTTTGAAATGGCAAAGAGGCCGCCGTGGCCGCCGAGCGCCCATGTTTGCTCCTTGCCGTCCGGGCCTTTGATGCGGTTTGCGATATCAAGCTCAAAGTCAGAATTCAAGCTCAAGCCTTGATCGCGCAAATTCATCGCATCGCTCATCGTTCCGATATATATTCCCGCTTTTCCCTGGATCACCAAGTCCTGCTGCTGTGTTTTGCTTGTCACCGCAAAATCCCGATTCATCAGCCCTTCGTCGTAAATTCTTCTCATCCACTTCATCGCTTCCAAGTATGCGCCGCTTTGAAAATCGGGAAACAAGTTGCCGTCTTGGGTCTGTCCCCATTTATTCGGGGCCCCGAAATACGATGCCGCCGTTTTAAAAGCCCCGAATTCCAAATCATTGCGGTCCGCAAGGCCGATCGTATCGTCCTTGCCATTTTGGTCAGGATCCTGTTCTGTGAACGCTTTGGCAATGCTGTATAGATCCTCCGCCGTCTCCGGCGTGTCCAGCCCGAGATTGTCGAGCCAGTCTTTGCGGATGACGACGCCCTGTCTCGCCAGCGGCCGTTCTCTATAAATCCCGTAAACTTTGCCATCAATCGAGATATTTTTTAAAATGGTTTTATCCAATTTTTTTAAATTCGGATAGTCTTTCAAAAACGGACCGATTTCCCAAAACATTCCCGATCGCAAAGCATTTACGGCTGCGGAGTCGTCAAGGTCCGGCAGCGTGATGATTTTAGGCATGTTCCCGCCGGCAAGCACAGCACTGAGGCGTTCTTCCTTTGTCGAGTCCGGAACCCAAATGAGGTCAAGCTTCGTATTCGTCTTTTCTTCAATCACAGCAAGCGCTTCGCCTTTCGGCGGCTGCGGGGTATGAAGCGGAACCAGCCAGTCGATTGTAAGCGCAGCCCCCTCTACTGTCGCCGCTTTTTCATCATTTGCGCAGCCGGCTGTAAATGCGAACAACAACATTAAACAAAACAATCTGTACATGCTGTCCCTCCCGTTTCTAAAAAGATAACGCTTTCAAAAAGGAGAAATGTCCGCCATGCTTCACCCCAAATATTACATTGATGAGCGTTCTTTTTCGATTCAGTACATGCAAAGAAAAGGTTTTACCGAAATGAATAAACCGCATGGCCATGAAGGCTATGAATTGTATTATTTGCTGAACGGCGAACGAACCTATTTTATTAACCAAAAGGTATATACCGCCGAAAAAGGCAGTATGATCTTCATCAATCCCCATGACGTGCACAGAACGTCAAGTACGGAAGTTCAGGAATTCGAGCGGATTTTGGTCAATTTTTCGCACGATTTCATCAAGCCGCTTCTCGCATGCAGCAAACACCGGCTGCTTCCGTTTCCTGAGCATACAAACTGCATCTCGTTTCCGCTGAGAGAACAAACATCTGTCGAACAGCTTCTTTTGGACATGAAACGGGAGTGCAGGCTCAAGAAAGACGGGTATGAGGATGTCATCAGGGCTTTATTGTTTCAATTGCTGTTCAGCATTTACCGCTCCCTCAAAAGCGGCGGCCAAAAAGATGAGCCGAAGCTTCATCCGATGCACGAAAAAATATCGGAAATCGCATCATACATCAACGGGCGCTTTCATGAAACGATTACGCTGAACGGATTGGCCCAACGGTTTTACATCAGCCCTTCCTATTTAAGCAGGGCGTTTAAAAAAGTCACGGGCTTTCATCTTCATGAATATACCCGGCACATCAGAATCCGGGAGGCGAAAAAATACCTTCGCGATACGGATGAGAAGATGTTGAGCATAGCCGAAAAAACCGGTTTCAAGCATATCAGCCACTTCAACAAGGTATTTAAAGACATCGTCGGCATCCCGCCGCTGCAGTACCGGAAAAAGAGCAGAGATTATTAAAAAGCCGTATAGCGGAACCAGTCAAAGTCAGCGGGTATCCTCCTTTTGCTTCCGCCGTTATTCGCATACATCCCGACCATTGTCCCCGTATGGCCTTTTTCATCGCGGGCGCCTTCATCGCTTAAAAAGGTGGCGTCTTCCGTGCCGCCTGCATGGTGCCAATGCTTTTCTTCATAGCTGTAGTAAAAATTCCTCGTCTGTTTATTGATGACGGCTTTTACATATATCGGCCCTTCCTTGACGTTTTTTTCGCCCAGCGTTTTCTGAACGCCGTTTCGGTTTTCAATCACTTTGACCTTCAAACGGTCCTCGTAAATGAGGCAGCATTTCAAGTAGTTTTTCGTGCTGTAATAACAGGTGAGCCCCGCCTGTTCCCCGTTTTTCGACGGCGCAAAGCAGAGCTTCAGCACAGCGCTGTACTGGTGGTGTTTTTCCCTTCTGACGATCGTATTTTTCGCTTTTATTTCGCGTAGATCAGCATCACCTGTCCAGAGCCTGAGGAAACCCGGCTTTTCCGTTAAAGACCAGCCGGAATGGTCTGGATTCCTGACAAACTGCCACTGTAAATCAAGCGAATCATCAAGAAAATCATCGAAATCCTTTTCCTCCCATTTGACTTCCGGAAGGTTCGGGGCAGCCTGGATCGTGCTCGGACCGCGTAAATTGTTGATGACAAACCAATCGTCTTCTCCCCATTGCACGGGGTCCAAGGCGGTTTCTCTGCCGACGGTTGTGAAGTTACCTTCATTCGGTCGGCCGCACAGGTATACCGCCCACCATTCGCCGTTTTGCGTTTTGACGAGCTTGCCGTGGCCTGCCCGCTGCAAAAGGGCATCGGGATTTGCTTGCGTCAAAATCGGATTATGCGGACACGGCTCATATGGACCGTATAAATGCTTGGAGCGCGCGATCGTGATCGAATGGGAATAGCCTGTTCCTCCTTCTGCCAAAATGGCATAATAGTATCCATTTGTTTTGAGGAGATGGGGCCCTTCCGGCGCCCTTCTGCCCGTCCCTTCCCAAATCAGCGACGGCGCGCCTGTGATTTCTGTACATTCGTCATTTAGCGGAAAAAGCGTGCATGCCGGACTAAGCAGCATATAGTGTTTTCCGTCATCATCGACAAAATGGGAAGGATCGATACCGCTGCCTTCATCGATGAATACCGGCTTTGTATAAGGGCCTTCCGGACGGTCTGACTTGATCATGATCTGCCTGCGGATCAGCTTTTTTCTGTTGATCATAGTCGGCCCGTTCAGCCTGAAAGTCGCGAAAATGTAGAAGGTTCCGTCATGATACGATAAATCGGGCGCCCATATGCCGTGGGAATCTTTAATATCAGAAAGGTCCAAACCTTCGGTAATGCCGTGGCCGATGATGCGCCAATGCACCAAATCTTTAGAATGGGAAATCGCAATCGCCGGAAAATACTGAAAGGTGGAGTTCGCCATATAGTAGTCGTCGCCGACCCTGATAATCGACGGATCAGGATGAAAACCTGTCAGTACAGGATTTGTATACGTCTTGTTATCCTTCATTCCGGCAGGCTCCCTTCTGTTCAACGATAAACCAATCGATATCGCCATAACCCTCAGGCCCGGCTGTTCCGGCATCTGCGCAAAACATTCCCACCTTGGCGCCGATCCAGAATCCCTGGACGGCTTGAAATGCCTCGCCTATCGCCGTGAAATGCCTCGCCTATCGCCGTGAAATGCCTCTCGTCAAAGCTGTAGCTGAATCGGCATACCGCTTTTTCGTCGGCTGTCACCCTGAGATAAACCGTGCTTTCGGAACCCTCGTGCTCTTCCGTTTTGATATCCTCTGCTCCATCTGCAATGCTGCCTTTATAAAAAGCGATGACATGCCCGCTTTTTTCAGATTTGGAAAAAGCGAGATAGGCATACTCTTTTCCCATGACGGCGAGCCCGGCGCGGATTGTTTCTGATAAAGCGAATAACGACAGTTTGGCCGTCGCCGTAAATCTTGGCCCCGGAAATTTCTGCATGATGACGTTCGGCATGCTGCCGAGTTTCCATCGGTCAGGCAATCGGCGGCTGTACAGGCGCAGGTGTTCCGGCCTGGCATGGAGAGAGTACCACTCCCGTTTTGGATTGGCCTGCCATTGCCATTGAAGGGCAAGGCTTTTTGAAGAAAAGTCGTCGCTTGTTTGACAATGGGGCTCAAGTACATCTTCGCTTTCCGTGTTCGGCTTCTCCCACTCCAAAACGGGCTCGCCGATGCCGTCATTGTCGATATCTTCCCCGACCCGCGGCCAGCCGTCTTCCCAGCTGACAGGCTGAAGGTGGACGATCCTGCCGAATGCGGCGCGGTCTTGAAAATGGAGAAACCACGATTCGCCTGAATCAAGATCGACAAGACCGCCCTGATGCGGTCCGTTAATGTCCGTGCTCCCTTGATGAAGGACGATTCGGTCTTCGTACGGACCATAGATGCTCCTGCTGCGGAGAACCGTCTGCCACCCTTCCTTCACCCCGCCGGCCGGGGCGAAAATATAATAAAGTCCGGCCCGCTTATACAGCTTCGGCCCCTCGATTGTCGGATGGTTCAGCGCCCCGTCAAACACGATTTTTCCGTCGTCTATTAAAGCCGTTCCGTCGTTTTTCATTCTGCACAGGTTCATCTTGCTTTTAATGCCGATTCGGCTGTTTGCATAAGCGTGTATCAAATAGGCTTGGCCGTCATCATCCCAAAACGGGCACGGATCGATCCATCCCTTCGTTTTTTTCACATGAACCAAAGGCTCCCAACCGCGGAACGGATCCTTTGTTTTGCTCATAAAAATCCCTTCGTCAGGGGTGGCGAAGTATACCCAAAAAGCGCCGTTATGGTATCGAATGCTCGGCGCCCATGCCCCTTTTCCGTGCGCCGGCTCTTTATAGACTTCAAATGGAAGCTGATCAAACACATGGCCGATAATGTTCCAATTCACCAAATCACGGGAATGCAAAATCGGAATACCAGGAAAACAAGAAAAACTTGAAGCCGCCATAAAAAAATCGCTGCCTTTTCTCACGATGTCAGGATCTGAATAATCCATAAACAGAACAGGATTGCGAAAACGCCCATTCCCGATGTTGGGATTCCAGACAGCCCGCTGCTGCAAACTCCCGGTCAGATGCTTTGCCACCAATCCTCACCCCTTTTATTTTTCCAAATAAAAGCATTTGGTACATTTATGTTAGCACAGCTCCTGACCGCGAATCTTTGTTATTGATGTCTGTTTTGTCTCATTCTTTGCTGTATTTGTCATTGTTTACGGCATAAAAAAAGATGAAACGAATCGTTTCATCTTTACTTAACGGTTAATCTGATATCGACTCCTGAAGCCGGATCTTTCACAAACCATGCGCCCTCTTTTCGGCGGGGCGCATGCCCTGAGCTTTTCAGTTTTTCAAGGGTGTTTTCAAGCTCGGCCTGATTCGGCAGAAGGACCGTATAATAAGCCATGCCGGCGGCTTCAGCCGGAGCAAAAGGAGCACCCTGCCCGGCCCACACATTTAATCCGATATGGTGGTGATAGCCGCCCGCAGAGACAAAAAGCGCTGACATGAACCGATAATCCCCGGATATGCCGAATCCGAGCACAGAATGGTAGAACTCTCTTGCCTCTTTCAAGTCCCTCACGTGAAAATGAACATGGCCGATTTTTGTTTCAGGGGGAAGCCCCTTCCATTCCCGGTCACCGGCTTCTTCCAGAAGCCCCGCTATATCAACGGGCTCCGTTCCCATCACATAATTGCCCTCATCATCGCGCTTCCATCCTTCACGCGGCCGGTCCCTGTAGACTTCAATCCCGTTTTGATCCGGATCTGACAAATACAGCGCCTCGCTGACGAGGTGATCCCCCTGGCCGATTTCAAAGCCTGAGCTAAGCAAGTTTTTCAAAGCCAAGCCCAGCTCTTTGCGGTTTGGCAGCAAAATAGCAAAATGATAAAGACCCGCGGCAGACCTTTCAGGGAGCACCACCGCATTTGGGATCTCTTCGATCAAAAGCAGCGGATGCATTCCGTCGGCGGTGAACTCCGCCGTCTTGTCATTCCGTTTTAACACTTGTAAGCCGATCACGTCCCGGTAAAAGGAGATGGACCTTTCGAGATTGCTGACCTTTAGCTTGACATGGCCCAGTTCTGTATGCGGATGTATCTGCTTAGTCATTATCATTTCCTCCTTTTCCGGCGCTGTTTTCTTAAGACAATTTCTCAGACAAATCTTCTTGCCGTTTGGCGCGAAACAAGCTGTCCAAAGACAGCATGCTGCTTCCGCTCAATGCAAGGGAAACGGACATTGCAAGAAGCGCGACATCAAATTCATAGCCCGCGCCTCCGTCAGTTCCCATGAACCCGGCGGAAAGCTTTACTGTGAAAATAGCTCCAAGCATGACAACGGCAAATAAAACTCCGATAATCCGGGTACCAAGACCAAGGATCACCAAGGCTCCTCCCGCCAGCTCGATGATCGCTACGATATAAGCAAGAAAGCCCGGAATCCCGACACTGCTGAAAAATCCGACAGTGTTTTCAATTCCCCCTTGAAACTTTGACAATCCGTGAAGGAAAAACGTAAAACCTGTAATTAGACGTAATATTAATGCACCAATTTCGTATTTTTTATTCATCATAATCTCCTTTTTGGTTTTATTTTAAGTCCGCAATCTTGAACACCGGCAAACATCCATCCTATCAATCTATTAACATCTCATCAGATATGACAATAATATCCTCCTTTTTTTGTTCGTTACTTACTTTGTGTAAGTTAGTATATATAAATAACATACTTACGTCAAGACATTTCCTGATCTTTGCTCATTTATTCGAAAATCGCTATAATATACCTAGAGAGGTGAGGAACATGAGCCTATCATCTTTATGTCCCAAATTTGAAAAAGGAATGAAAATGATAAGTCAGCGCTGGAACGGATTGATCATTCACCAGCTCCTAAACGGCCCGCAGCGGTTTTGTCATATAGAATCATCCCTTCCCATCAGCGGAAGGCTGTTATCCGAAAGATTAAAAGAACTTGAACATGAAGGTATCATCCATCGCCACGTTTACCCCGAAACCCCCGTACGGATTGAGTACTCCCTGACCGAAAAAGGACAAGCGCTTGAACCCGTGCTAAGAGAAATCGAAGACTGGTCGCAGAAATGGATCGAAATCGAAGACCTTCAGGAAAAAAATCATTAAAAAAGGCATGCCGACAGGGCATTGCCTTTTTTGTTTGCTGCAGTTCAGTTTTTCCTATAGTCAATTATGCGTTTTCAAACGGCAAAACTTCCCTTTCCCCTCCTTTGCAGCACTTCAATCCATGGTATAGTGAAAGGGCGGAAAGGAGGCGAAAACATGAGCGCAGCACTCGAACAAACCATCAGGACCATATTCAGAGAAGAGCTTCACCCTTTTAAAAAGGAACTCATCTTAATTAAAGACGAAATGAGCACTCTCAAAAAAGACCTCACATCGTTTAAAAAAGGATTTACATCTTTTAAAGTGAAAACCCTGGCACATCAAAAACATTTTGATCACTTTAGAACCGAGGTCTTTACTATGCTCGGGGCGCTTAAAGAAGCGCAGGAGAAAACCCAGGCAGAACTGTCCGCTTTTAAGCTTGATACAGGAAAGAAGTTCGATAAATTATTTCAAAGAACCGCGTTTTTCGATCACAACCTGAATGAGATGACAAAGGAAATTGCGGCCAGTAAGCGCGATATAGAAAAACTGAAGTTTAATGCTTAAAACCGGGCATATAAAAAAGCTGCCTTGTCTCAAAATGTTTAAAGGCAGCATGCTCTTTTTTAGCTGTCCAGCAGCTTCTCCACCCTTTCCCTTACCTGAGGAACCGAAAGGCCGATGATGATCTGCAAAGCTTTGCCGTTCCTGACCACACCGTGGGCGCCCAGCGCTTTAAATTCGTTGTCCGGCTGCACTTTTGATTCGTCATAGACGCTGACCCTCAAACGTGTCGCACAATTCGTCACTTCCGCGATGTTATCTTTTCCGCCGAGGGCGCGAATACAAAGAACCGCTTGATCTTCTTCGTGTTCCCTGCCCGCTGAAACCTCTTTTTCTGAATGCTTCTTCGCCTTGAAATCTTGTTTTGTATAAAACTTCGTTTCCTGCTGTTCACCTTTTTCCCGCCCCGGTGTTGCGATGTCCATTCTTAAAATCAGGAATCTGAATACAAAGAAATAAATGACTGAGAAGGAAAGGCCGATCAATATTTGAAACAGATAAGTGCTGCCATGCGAATGAAAGAGCGGTATCCAGTTGAGCGTCAAGATTTCGATTAAACCTCCGCCCATATTCCCGACAACTCCGCAAGCATACATCAATGTCGCCATTGTAGCCGCTAAAAGGCTGTGGACCAAAAACAGCAAAGGCGAGATGAATAAAAAGGTAAACTCAATCGGTTCTGTGATCCCGGCTATCATGGCCGTCAAGGTAATCGGAATCAACAAGCCGGCTACGATTTTTTTCTTTTCCTTTTTGGCTGTCACATAAATGGCAAGCGCGATTCCAAGAATTCCGAAGATCTTGGAGTTTCCGTGAAGCGCAAACCCGCCCTGCGGAAACAGCTCCTTCAGCGGCTGCGCACTGGCTGAAAACTCCCCGAGGTGCTGGGCCCAATAGGTGACAATCCCGCCTTCAACAACGGCCGGTCCGAAAACAAACGGCGTGTATATGAAATGATGAAGCCCCGTCGGAATCAAGACCCTTTCAAGAAATGTGTAGACCCATACGCCAAATGCGCCCGACCCCACGAGAAACGTTTGCAATGATGCAATACCGCCTTGAACCATCGGCCAAATGTACGCTGTTGCCAAAGCGACCGGCAGCATGACGGCAAACGAGATGATCACGACAAATGAAGAACCTTGAAAAATCCCCAGAAAGTCGGGCAGCTTTTTATCAAAGTAGCGGTTGTGGATATACACGACAATAGAAGAAATCAAAATCGCGCCAATGATGTTTGTGTCAAGGGTTTTGATGCCTGCAATTTCTGCAAGTCCGCTGGTTCCCCCGGCTTCCTTGCTCATGTCTACGCCGAAAAAATCGCCCCAAACGGTGAGGATGGCGCTGATAAAGTAGTTAAAGGTCAAATAGGTAGTAAGCGTTTCCAAACATGCGCGCGCCTGAGCTTTTTTCGCGAGTGCGATCGGAATGCCGACCGCGAACAACAGCGGCATCTGCCTAAATACGGTCCAGCCCCCTTCCTCAATGATATACCAGCATTGATACCAAAAGGTGTCAGGCCGGGCGATCGCTCCCATCAGCTGCTCGTTTTTAAATAAAGTGCTCAGTCCCACGACGATTCCCGCAAACGCAAATAACAAGACCGGAACAAACATGGCGCTGCCGAATCGTTGCACTTTTTGCATCAATGTAAACCCCCCCTTGTTTGTTAAACATGATTTTTTTCGGTCCGGTTCTTTTCTTCAGTGTAATCGATATAACTGCGAAACAACGCTTCCCCGACGAGAAAAAAAGGAGCAAACGCCGTCAGTTCTGTATGAGAAGAAATCGTTACAGGCTGGCTCGTCGCATAGAGGTTGTACGGCGTCAATTGAGCGAGTAAATTATTTTTCAGGTTGGTCAGGGAAATAAACGGAATCCCTTTGGCAGAGAGCGTTTGGGCTTGCGGAATCAGAGACGGGGTTTCCCCGGACAGCGAAATGATGATGATAAGATCTTGATCGGTAAAATCAGACATCATCATTTCGAATTCGATTTGATCTTTGATGACCATCAAATACCTGTGCCGGGGTATAAACATGCGCTGCAGCTCACAAGCGCAGGAAGTTTGGGCCGTGCCGGAGCCGTACACAAAAATACGGTCTGCTTCGTCAATCAGTTTGCACATCTTCCGCATATCCGTATTTTTTAAATATTTCATGCTGGCTTCCATATCCCTCATCAGCCCTTCGAAAGAACGGCATTCATCCCGCTCTTCCGCCCGCTTCTCCGCCTCCCATTTCAAAAACACCCGAAATTCGCTGTATCCGCTGAAATCAAGCTTTTGAGAAAGCCTTAAAATAGAAGTGCGTGATACATTGCACTTTTTAGCCAGTTCATTTATGCCTAGCTTGTAGCAGGTATCCTGATGATTCAAAATATATTTCAAAATATGAAAATCATTTTCATTTAGTTTTTTATAATGCTTGTTCATCAATTCTTCCAATTGCATCATGTTCACCCCATTTTTTCTCTATTTTTATTATATAAAATACGAGAAAAAATGGGGGTTATGCCAAGCAATGAATCAACTGCCGGTTGGCATGTAAAACGCGACGTCCTTTATGACGGCTGAAGGTTTTTCTCTGCCAGCGGCGGCCAGTAATCTTTGTTTGCTTCAACCAGGTCGTCTAAAATGAGCTTTGCCGTTCGTGCGTTTGGAACCGTCTTAGACAACGTCAGCGCCTGCCACAGTTTTTGATACGACTTTTCAATCCACGCTTCGACAACCAGCTTTTCAACGGATACCTGCTGCTCCATCAGTCCTTTTTGGAACTGCGGAATCCGGCCGACCGTGATCGGCTCAGGCCCGTTTTTGCCGACGATGCACGGTACCTCAACCATCGCCGTTGGATCAAAGTTTTCGATCGTGCCGTTGTTTTCAACGATTAACAGCATCCGTTCCCCCGTATTATATGCGAGCGCACGGGCAAGGTCGACGATATATGAAGCATGGTCATCAATTTTGATTTGGCTGTCTGCAGACGATTGCGCCCTGACGATTTTTTCGCATTCGCCGAAAATGAATTTTTCCCTGCCCTCCATGACTTCGTTCGCCCGGGTAAAATCGGGATTCGATTTTTTCACCATATCATCCGGGTAGAAATAATATTGCAAATATGTGTTTGGCAGCGTATCCGGATCAAGCTGGTAGACTTCACGGGCCTTTTTGAAGGTATCATTCCAGCTTGCTTCTGCTTGTTCTTGTTCGTTTTTCGGAATGTAGCCGAACTTCCCGACGTGTTCCTTGATCGCCGGCATCAGATCGTTTCCGGCCTTGTCACAGATTGACGTCCACCAGCCAAAATGATTGAGGCCGTAATAACGGACGACCATTTCTTTCCGGGAAGATAATCCAAGGATTTGGGCCATTCTGTCTTCAATGCCGATCGGCATATCGCATATGTTCAGCACTTTTGAAGTCGGGCGCAGCCTTCTCGTCGCCTCGGCGACAATGGCAGCCGGATTGGAATAGTTGAGCATCCACGCATCAGGAGAATAGGTCTCCATATAATCGATCAGCTCGAGAACGCCGCCGATGGATCTCATTCCATAGGCGATTCCTCCCGGTCCGCACGTTTCCTGGCCGACAACTCCGTATTTCAGAGGGATTTTTTCGTCGAGCTCCCTCATCGCATATTTTCCGACCCTGATATGAGCCATCACAAAATCGACCTCAGAAAACGCTTCTTTCGGATCAGTCGTCGCCAAAAATTCAATATGAGGCGCCCTTTCTTTAATCAACACTTCACAGGCGCCTGCGATTTTGTTTTGGCGCTCCTCGTCATTATCGTAAAGCTTCAGGCGGGAGATCGGAAAGTCATCAAGATTGTCCAGCAGCATCAAAACGATTCCCGGGGTAAAAGTGCTTCCTCCTCCGGCTATGACGATCGAATACGATTTGTTCATTTTATTGCCCCCTTATAAGCGTTTACATGTTACTTATATCACGCTTTACATCGGCATCCAACAGGTTTGGGGCAGACAGTTCCTATAATCGTGTTCTGTTTATTTTCACGGAAAGCGGGAAATTTCCCATGGGATTATTGTACAATCAGTGTAAGACATCGTAATTGGAGTGTTTCGTTTATGCTGATTGCACTGCTATTATTTCTGCTCGCGGGTTTGGCTGAAATCGGCGGGGGCTATCTTGTTTGGCTGTGGCTGAGGGAGTCCAAGCCGGCTTGGTACGGAATTTGCGGAAGCCTGATTTTAATCGCCTACGGGATCATCCCAACGTTGCAGAAGTTCCCGTCATTCGGCCGCGTGTATGCCGCCTACGGAGGTGTGTTTATCATTCTTGCCGTTCTGTGGGGCTGGTGGGTCGACAAAAAAACCCCTGACCTCTATGACTGGGTCGGGGCTGTCATCTGTTTAGCGGGTGTATGCATCATGCTTTGGGCGCCGAGAGGATAGCTATAAATTATACTTTTGCAGGCGCTTGTAGAACGTGCTTCTCGGAATGCCTGCCAGCTTTGCGGCCTTTGTCACATTGCCTTTCGTTTTTTGCAAAGCCTCCATCATCATATGTTTTTGGATATGCTCCCTGAATGTAAGCGGGGCGCTTGAACAGCGATCTGCGGCAGGCGGTTCTGAGCTTTGCCAGTCAAGCGCGCTCAGGACCGGTTCATAATCGGCCTCGCAGATCATTCCTCCGGAAGGAAACAACACTCTCAGACGTTCAAAAACATTGAAAAGTTCACGAATGTTTCCAGGCCAATGGTATGCTTCAAGCCGCCGAAAAAAATGATCAGGACATTCGGCATTCCACTGATGCTTCTTTTTGTAATGGGTGAACAAATCGGGAATATCTTCTTTCCGTTCCCTCAGCGGCGGAATGTTGACGGGGTAGACATGAAGGCGGTAGTACAAATCTTTGCGAATCTTCCCTTTTCGTAAAAGCTCGGTTATATCGCGATGGGTTGCAGAAATGATTCTGATGTCCAAAGGAATTTCATGAGTGCCGCCGATCGGGGTGACCTTCCGCTCCTCGATGATCCTTAACAGCGCAACTTGCATCGCATGGGGGATTTCTCCGATTTCATCCAAGAAGATCGTTCCTTTGTCAGCCTGCTCAAATTTCCCTTTTGAGCCGCGGCGTTTCGCCCCGGTAAACGCGCCTTCCGCATAACCGAACAGTTCGCTTTCCATTAAGCTTTCGGGAATGGCGCCGCAATTTACGGCAATAAAAGGGCCGTTTCTTCTGGCGCTCCCCTCATGGATCGCCCTTGCCGCCAATTCTTTTCCAGAACCTGTTTCCCCCCATATGTATACGTTGGCATCCGTATTTGCTGCCATTTTCATTTCGTTGAGCGCCTTTTGAAATACCTCGCTTGTACCTGCGGCTCCTCTATAGCTGAAATAGGATATAAATGTTCCGGTATGTTCTTTTTGCGGGGCTTCTCTCAATGAGATTGAGGTTCCGAGCGGCTCTCCGTTTATGTCTGAGACAATTTTCTGTTCCGAGCGGGTGTAACACCCTCGGCTAAGCAATTCATTGACATTCATGCCGCGCCAGTCTGAAAAACGTTCGCGCACCGGCTTGCTTGCCGAAACGATCGCTTTTTTATCATTGCAGACGATAAACGGTTCATCAGCATCGATGATCTCAAGACAACGGTTGACGAGTTCCACTTCTTTTCGTTTTGAGCGGACATTGATTTCGCGTTCAATGGCATGGGCCGCGGTCGCTGCCATGCCGAGCATAAAAGGGTGCCGCCTGTCAGCGAGACAGGAAATGTCAATGATGCCTAAGGTCGTTCCGTCCTCATGCCGGATCGGGGCGGCTGAACAGCTCCATTGATGGGAGGCGACGGAGTAATGCTCTGTTCCGTTAATCGAGACGGCCTCGCCGATTTCAAGCGCCGTACCGATTGCGTTTGTACCGACTTCCGTTTCTGTCCAGCACACCCCTTCGACAAAATTGATTTTTCTTGCTTCTTCAAGCGTTCTTTTGCTTCCCGCCAAGCTTAGCACATAGCCGTCCGCATCGATGAGAAGAGCCATCATTTCCGATTCTTCCAATTCAAGGCTGATCTTTTTCAAATAAGGCAGGGCGGCCTCAAAAAATTCGGAATGCTTCTGTTTTTGAGCGTTGAACAAATCCTTTTGCAATATCGACCGTCCTTTATCTAAATACGGATTCACATTTGCATTTTTACAGCGGTACCATGATTCCATGACTCTTTTGTTCAGGCGGGACCTGTCAAGCAGCCCCTCCTGAATGAAGCGCTTCCACGTATTTAAATAGCAGGGCGTCGGATTCATTCCATCCTCTCCTAAAGGCTTTTTTCTCATTATAGAGAATTATAAAAGCGCTTTCAACATTGCTTTTTTAGATGCATCAGCAATGGACGGCCTGCCCCGTGGTTTGCAGTAATGCTTCGTGAATCGTTTCTGAAAGAGTCGGATGTGCGGCGATCAAATTCTCCATTGCGTCAGCCGTCATCTCGGCATGCATCATAATGGATGCCTGCCCGATCAGTTCGGTGGCATTCGGCCCGATGATGGATACGCCGACGATCTCGTTATATTCCGGCTCCGTGATGATTTTCACCTTGCCGACAGGTTCGTGTAAGATAAGCGCTTTCCCATTTGCGGAAAACGAAAACTCTCCCACCCGAATATCGCCATATCGTTCCCTTGCTTTCTTTTCATTCAGCCCGACGCCGGCGATTTCAGGTGAAGTATAGATGCAGCGCGGGATGATCTCGCCGCTTGCCTGCACGTCTTTGCCTGAAGCGTGGGAAGCGGCGATTTTCCCTTCGTGAAAGGCAGCGTGTGCAAGCTGTACGCCGCCCGTCACATCCCCGCAGGCATAGATATGCGGAAGGTTCGTTTGCATATGCTGATTAACGTAAATGCCCCTGCTGTCATATTGAATTCCGATATGATCAAGGTTTAAATCCGACACCCTCGGCTTCCGGCCAATCGCGATTAAACAAACGTCCGCACCGATTTCTACTCCATTGTTCAAAAAAGCTTTCTTCTGAATGTGATCAAGCCGTTCAACAGATACGGATGTCATGACGTCGACTCCGGATTGTTCAAGCTTGCTGCGCAAAAATGCGGCGATGTCAGGGTCCTCTTCAGGCAGAATCTGCCCGGCTTTCTCAGCGATGACGACTTTAGCGCCCATTCTGCTGAAAATGCTCGCAAATTCGCAGCCGATGATGCCTCCTCCGATGATGAAAATCGTGTCGGGAATGGACGGAAGCGCCATGGCATCGCTGCTATGGATGATCCACTTCCCGTCAAAAGGGGCGAACGGCAGCTCCGCCGATTCAGAACCCGAGGCGATGATCGCTTGATCAGCTTTGACGACCTCCCTCTGCCCTTCTCCTTCCACAAGGATGTCGCGTTCGGAGAGAAAAGACGCTTTTCCGTTCAGCACCTTGATCCTGTTTTTGTTCATTAAATAGGTGATGCCTCCTAAAAGCTTTTGGACGATCGCCGTTTTTCGCTTCTGAACGCCCTGCCATCGAATGACGGCTCCTTCTTGCGGCAGATCAATGCCGAACTCATTGGCCGCCTTGATTTTTTCATACACATCCGCGCTTTCAAGCAGCGCTTTTGTCGGGATGCAGCCTTCGTTCAGACACGTTCCTCCCAATGGCCCGCGGTCAATCAATATGACTTCCCTGCCGAGGCGGGCGGCCGTAATCGCCGCCACATATCCTCCCGGTCCTCCTCCGATTATGGCGAGTGTCATGTTTTCACCTTCTTTCTATAAAAGAATCGATGCAGGGTTTTCCAAATACGTTTTTACGGTTGTCAGAAACGCCGCGGCCGGCGCCCCGTCGAGCGCCCGATGATCAAACGTCAGGCTCAGCGGAAGGATATCGCTTTTGCACAATTCCCCTTCCTTGTAAACGGGCGCTTCGTACATCCGGCCGATTCCGAGGATCCCCGCCTCAGGCGGATTCAAGATCGGCGTGAAATGCTCGACTCCGTACGCGCCCAGGTTTGTGATCGTAAAAGTTGAACCTTCAATCTCATCGTGAAGAAGCCGGCCTTCGCGTGCTTTTTCAGCGTACCATTTTATTTTTTTTGCCAGTTCAATTAACGGCAGGCGCTCGGCATGGCGGATGACGGGAACCGCCAAACCGCCGTCCAATGCGGCCGCAATTCCTAAATGGACGTGTTCATAAACCGAAAGCCTTTCGTCTTGATATGAGCTGTTCATCTCAGGGTGCTCCAATAGCGAAAGCGTCGCCGCCCTTGCGGCAAAATCGGTCAGCGTCAGCTTTGTATCATATTTTGTTTTGGCCGTTTCATTAAGCTGATGCTGCAGGGCGGTCAGTTTGGTTACATCGGCTTTCATCGTGATGGTAAGCTGTGCGCTGTTTTGCAGGCTTTCTGTCATCCTTGCGGCGATCGTCTTCCTCATCGTGTTTACAGGCTGCTGATCCTTTTTGGCCGGCTGTGTTTTCGGCGCTTCAGGAAGCGCCTTTAAAACATCAGCCTTCGTAATCCTTCCGCCCGGTCCAGTGCCCTGTATCGAATGAATGTCCACGTTTGCGCCTTCAGAGATTTTACGGGCGGCTGGAGAAATTTTCAGGCGTTCTCCCGCCGGTTTCGGTTCCTTTTCTTTTGGGGCCTGTTCGCTTTCATCGCCGATACAGCAGATGACGGTTCCCGGCGGCACACCTTCTCCTTCAGGCACTTTAATTTCTAAAACGGTCCCTTTTGCCGGCGACTCGATGTCCATTTCGATCTTTTCAGAGTTGATGCTAGCGATGCTTTCTCCTTTTTCAACGGCTTCCCCGGCTTTTTTATTCCAGGCGGACACGATCCCTTCTTTCATTGACATTCCAAGCTTTGGCATGACAACTTCGACGGCCATGTTTTCTCTCTCCTTTCTTAATGTCACACGCCTTGAGACGATGTCTCTCCAACAAGCTCCAAAACGGTGTTCATTACCTTGTCAGGCGTCGGCAGATAGATGTCTTCAAGCGGCGGCGAAAACGGGACAGGTGTGTGCGGCGCCGTCACCTTTTTGATCGGGGCGTCCAGCAAATCAAATCCCTTATCTGCGACCAGGGAGGCGATATCCGCGGCGATGCCGCACCTCGGATTCGCTTCATCAACGATCACGAGCCGGTTTGTTTTTTCTACTGAAGCCAGAATCGCCTCTTCATCAAGCGGCGACAAGCTGCGCGGATCAAGGACTTCCGCCTCGATTCCCCGGGCCGCAAGCTGTTCTGCTGCTTCTAAAGCCGTGTTGACCTGTTTGCCGACGGCGAAGATCGTCACGTCAGAACCTTCCCGCTTCACGTCTGCCTTGCCGATCGGAAGCGTGTAATAACCTTCAGGGACATCACCGGTCATGTTGTATAATGTTTTGTCTTCAAAGAAGATGACGGGATCTTGATCTTCAATCGCCGCAAGCAGCAAGCCTTTGGCATCATAAGGAGCAGAAGGTACGACCACCTTCAGCCCCGGAATGCTTGTAAAAAGGGCATACAGGCTTTGCGAATGCTGGGCAGCCGCTCTGAAGCCAGCCCCGTGCGTTGTTCTGATCGTTATCGGCACCTCCGCTTTTCCGCCGAACATATAGCGGAACTTCGCACCTTGGTTCAGCACCTGGTCCAAACAGGTGCCGATAAAATCATTGAACATCAATTCGGCGATCGGCCTGAGACCCGTTGAAGCGGCAGCCATTGCAGCGCCGATATACCCAGCTTCACTGATCGGCGTATCGAGAACCCGTTCCCTTCCGAATTCCTGAACGAGCCCCTTTGTCACGCCAAGCACGCCGCCCCACGCTTCATCATCCTGCAGGTGGTCGACGTTCGCTCCGCCGGCGACGTCTTCCCCCATTAAAATAACATCGGCGTCTTTTCTCATCGCCAGTTTGATCGCTTCATTGAGCGCGCCTGACACGCTTAATACTCTCGCCATTTTTCAATTCCCCCTTTGAATCGATTAATAGGAAACATACACGTCTGTCAGCAGTTCGGCCTGATCAGGATACGGGCTTTTTTCGCTGAACTCGACCGCTTCCTCTACCGCTTTTGCGACAGATGTTTCAATCCGGTCAAGCTCCTCTTCAGTCAGCTTCTGACTTGCCAGCAATTCGCGTCTGAAAATGGAGATCGCATCTTTTTCTTCTTGATGCTCCAGTTTTTCTTCGCTCGTCTTGTAGCGCTGGGCATCCCCTTCAAAATGACCGTAATTGCGATATGTGATGCATTCGATTAACGTCGGGCCTTCGCCGTTCTTCGCCCGTTTTACCGCCTCTTCGGCCGCTTGATAGACGGCCATCACGTCTTTTCCATCCACTTGTACGCCTGGAATTCCGTAGCCCGCGGCACGGTCGGCGATCGCTTTGCAGCTCGACGCGTAGGAAAACGGCGTCGCTTCGCCGTAGCCGTTATTTTCGGCAACGAAGATAACGGGCAGCTTCCAGATGGCAGCGAGATTGATCCCTTCGTGGAAAGTGCCTTGATTGTTTGCGCCGTCACCAAAGAAGCAAACGCTTACATTTTTCTCGCCTTTATATTTGGCTGTAAGAGCAGCCCCGCAGGCCAACGGAAAACCGCCGCCGACAATCCCGTTTGCGCCGAGCATTCCTTTGTCAAAGTCTGCGATGTGCATCGATCCTCCCTTGCCCTTGCAAAGCCCTGTCGCTTTTCCGTAGATCTCAGCCATCATTCCTTTGATGTCGCACCCTTTTGCGATGCAATGCCCGTGACCGCGGTGCGTGCTCGTGATGCTGTCTTTGTCGTTTAAATGGGCGCAGACGCCGACCGCCACCGCTTCTTCCCCAGCATAAAGGTGGACAAATCCCGGCAATATTCCCTGGGCGAACAGCTCATGCACCTTGTCTTCAAATTTGCGGATTTCGAGCATTTTTTTGTACATCCATTCCGCTTTTTCCTTTGTCAATGCCGCTTCCATTATGCAAAACCTCCCTATCTTTTATCGCTCACTTTTTATTAAGCAAAAATCGTGCCAACATAAAAAAAGCCGCTCCGCCGCAGATGGCTCTCAAAGAGACGGGCGAAAAAAGAAACAAAATGAGACCCGCGTCTCGTTTTGTCTACGAATGATTTGCCAGAAAAACTTTTTGGCCGTTAGAATGGAGAGTAAGGAGGTCGATTCCATGACAAAAGCATATGTCTTTTTAATTGACGGATTTGAAGAAATCGAAGCGATTGCAACGATTGATATTTTACGGAGGGCGGAAGTGGAAACCGTCACCGTCTCCCTCGATCCAGAACGAAGCGTCCAAGGCGGACACGGCATCGTCGTTGAAGCCGACAAAATGTTTGACGACGCCGACTTTCGTGCAGCGGACATGCTGATTCTGCCGGGTGGAAACGTGGGAAGCAAAAAAATGCTTGAGCATGATGCCCTGCATGAGACTTTAAAAGAAGCCGCAGCATCCGGAACATACGTTGCCGCCATTTGCGCCGCGACGATGACGCTTGGAAAAACGGGGCTTGTCAGCGGCAAAAAAGCAACCTGCTACCCCGGCGTTGAGAAGGAGCTTACAGGAGCGGACATCGTCACAGATGAAAACGTCGTGATAGACGGGAATATCATTACCTCCCGCGGGCCTGCGACAACGATCCCGTTTGCCTTAAAGCTGGCTGAATTGTTAAAGGGCAAAGAGAAAGCCGATGCAGTCGCTAAAGGCATGCTCGTCCAATAAAAAACACCGGCTCAGACTGCCGGTGTTTTCTCATAAGGTTAAACCGACCGCTGGTAAAACCTTTGAATATGCATTGAAATATAGCATAATTCCTTTTCCGGAAATTCAAACCCGTACTCTTTTTTGACGAATTCCCCGATTTCGCGCGCGCACAAAAAGGCTTGTCTGAACCTCTTTTTAATCAGGTCCATCATGTCAGCATCAAGTTCATAAAAGGTCTCACCCGCTTCGACGTGCTGAATCGCAAAGCGGAGATGCGTGACAAGCCTTTCATATGAAATCGTTTCGTCTTTGATCGTGATGTTCAATCTGTTTTCGATGATTCTGATGATATCCCTGATCATTGTCGTAAGGTCGAGCGTTTTGGTCATATCCCCGGCGTTTGTTTTGGCGGTATGTATATGTAAAGCGATGTTTGCGACTTCATCCTCGGGAATGTCGATGTGAAGCTTCTCTTTAATGAGCGCTTTCGCCCAGCGTCCGATTTGGAATTCTTTCGTATATAGGACTTTGACTTCATGAAGAAGCGGATTTTTGATGACCATTCCTTTGCTGAGGCGTTCAATCGCAAACGACAGGTGGTCTGAGAAAGCAACATGGATCCGTTCGTGGATTTTAATCCCCAGCTCCTTTTCCGCATGAGAGATGATGTCCTCTGCAATCTGAATGTGATCCTCCGGAAGCGTTTTTAATATATTCTTAAACTGGCGGTACTCTGTTGAATCTTTCTTGACAAAGATTTTTTCGATTTTAGACCTGTCCACGACATCATTTTTCTTTTTCTGAAAGGCGATTCCGGACCCCAGCACGATTTTTTCTTCATCACGGTCTTTCACTACCAGCGCGTTGTTATTTAAGATTTTCTTGATTTTCATAGCTGCCTTCCTTTCATCCCTGTTTTGGTAATGAAAACGGAATTATTCTTTTTCCTCTTTCAAGCCAAGACACAGCGTCGCAACGAACGCAGAAACCGCGGCAATCGCAAAACCGATCAAGTAATGAACAAGATTGGCGGTTCCGAGCGGCAAAATGATCGAAATCATCGGAATGCCGGTCAGCCCGTATGAATTGGCGGCGACGTGGACGAAGGTCACATATGCACCGCCAAGCGCGCCGCCGATCGCTGCACCGATAAACGGCCTGAGATATTTTAAATTGACGCCGAACATCACGGGTTCGACGATTCCGAGAAAGGCGGTAAGTGAGGCGGGTATCGCAATCTTTTTGATATCGGCGTTTTTCGTTTTAATAAATGCGGCAAGCCCGGCTCCCCCTTGAGCGACGTTGGCCATCGACCAGATCGGAAGCAAAAAGTTGACGCCGTATTCGGGATCTGCAAGCAGCGAGGCTTCGATCACATAAAAGCTGTGATGCAGGCCGCTCAGGACGATCAATGAGTAAAGTCCGCCAAATAACAGGCCGGCAACCGGTCCCGCATATTGATAAACAAAGCCCAGGCTTTCACTCATCAAACGGCCGATGAATAAAGAAACAGGCCCCATGATAAACAGTGCGGCAAACCCTGTAATCATCACCGTTACAAATGGAATGACAAGCAAATCCAAAGAGCGGGGAACGATTTTTTTCAGCAGCTTTTCAATGCAGCTCATGATATAAACGGACAACAGAATCGGGATGACCGTCTCCTGATATCCGATCAATGGCACTTCAAGCCCGAAAACATCAACGGATGGCAGTGCTTTGCTGCCGAGCAATGAAGGATCGAGCAAATCCGGGTGGGTGAGAATACCGCCGATGACCGCCCCCAGATACGGATTCGCACCAAACTGCTTCGCCGCGCTGAATCCAAGCAGCACGGGGAGAATGATAAATGCGGAACTCGAAAAAATATCGAGCATTTTCATAGCCGGGACGTCCGCTGCGCTTAGTCCAAATTCCTTGAGGACCCCGATCAGCCCCTTGATCAGCCCGCTTGCGACCATTGCCGGAATGATCGGGACGAATATATCAGACAACGTTTTTGCAAATCTCGTAAAACGATTCATTCGAGATTGAGGTTTTATTTCCTTCTCTATAGGAGCCGGTTCACATAATTGAAGCATTTCTTTGTAGATTTTATTAACGGTGCCCGCTCCGAAAATGATTTGAAATAAGCCGTACCTAAAAAAAGTCCCCTGCACGTGCTCCAGCTTTTCGATAGAGGCAATATCTATTTTTGTATCATCTTTGACATTGAAACGCAGCCTTGTCGTACAGTGGCTGATATCGATGACGTTTTCGCTGCCGCCGATCCTGGACAACAGTTCTTTTGCGATTTCTTTATGCTCCATAACCGGTGTCTCCTCCTTCAATTTTTTTATCCTATCAAATGAGCAGCCAGCGATCAAAATGAAAAATGTGACATTCGGGAAAAACGCGCCGGCCAAAGAACGAAAAAAGACCTAAAACATGCGAAGGACGTCTGCCGATAGGCGCAAGAAAGCGCACTGAAAGGAGTGGGTCCTTCGTCATATTTTAGGTCTTGCCTGCTTTACCAGTAACAAACCCGCCGATATTTTGTTCTTATTACGATTCTATTCTGTTCAGGCTTTTGCATCAATAGTACTATTTTCACAAAAAGAGAAGGTGCGGCTCACCTTCTCTCAACGTCTTTAAGCGATGTTTATCCTTTTCCGATCCCTCTTTACGCCCTTCGCACAACTAAGCAAGCTCTTGCTGCTTCGTTTCCGTTCCCAAAAAGAGAACCGCGCCGACGGCTGCCAAAACCGCCAGGCAGAAGATCAGGAAAATGACGGAAAGCGATGTGCCTTGGCTGACGAGACTGCCCACAAGGAGCGGCCCCAAAATCCCGCCGATTCTGCCGAACGCAGCGGCCATTCCGGCGCCGGTCCCCCTGATCTGCGTCGGGTACTGCTCAGGCGTATACGCGTAAAGCGCTCCCCATGCGCCAAGGTTGAAGAATGATAAAAACATTCCTGCCGCCAACAGGAGGGCGAGCGACTCGGCCGTTCCGAAAAAGTAGGCGCTGGCGGCTGTTCCGAGTAGGTAAAGAATGAGGACCATTTTCCGGCCGGCTTTCTCGATCAGCCAGGCGGCCGAGAAATAGCCGGGCAGCTGGGCCAAAGTCATGACCAATACATATTCAAAGCTTTGAATCATGCTGAATCCTTTCATGACCATCACGCTCGGCAGCCATAAAAACATCCCGTAATAGGAAAAAACGACGCAAAACCAGACGATCCACAGCATCGCCGTCGGACGGACGAAGCGGGCGGACCAGACGCTTTTTATATTGTCAACGATGGACGGCTTCCGCTCTTTAGCAATCGTGCCGTATTTTGGCGAGTCGGGAAGCGCCAGGCGCAGATACAGCGCATAAAACGCCGGAAGCGCGGTAATGAGCAAGGCGATCTGCCAGCCGTAATGCGGAATAATAAAATACGAAATCAGTGCTGCGGCCAGCCAGCCGAATGCCCAAAAGCTTTCCAGCAGGACGACGACCCTTCCCCGCCACTCGGGGGCAACGGTCTCCGATACGAGCGTTGATGCGACCGGAAGCTCTCCTCCCAGCCCCATGCCGACAACAAAGCGCAAAACCAAAAATGCCGCAAGTGTCGTTGTAAAAGCAGATAAGCCGCTGCCCACCGAGAAAAACAGCAGGGTAATGATAAATACGTTTTTACGGCCGATGCGATCGGCCAATAGCCCGAATAAAAAAGCCCCGACAGCCATGCCGATTGAGTTGATGCTGCCGATCCAGCTCATCTCTTCAGGCGTCAATTTCCATTCCTTGTGTAAAGCAGCGATAATAAACGACAATATTCCGACGTCCATGGCATCAAAAAGCCAGCCGAGACCAGCAACGCCGAGCAGCTTCCGCTCGGAAGCCGGACGGTTGTTCTTCATACTCACTCACCTCTTAGCTGATTTTACATGAGTATTAGTTTACACCTGTCTTTACACTTTTGTCACGAAGAAATTGACGCTGTCATTCCGAGGCATGCGTTTTTATGGCATATGATGTTTATAGAACTTCTTTTCCTTGTCATGATGCCACTTCGGCATAAACCCGTTCTTTTTCTCTTTTTCATAGCGTTGCTCAATATGGGATTTGATCTCTTTCCCTCTCTCTTGATCGATAATTCCGTACTCGACATACTTGTTGATCAGCTGTTTTTTCTTCTCCATAATATCCCTTTGCATCGAAGCCAGTTCATTTTTTTGCTGCTCTGTAAGATCGCGCGTTTCCCCATGCGCCTCAGAAAGCGGGGCGAAGAAGGACAACGGCGCGATTACCAATAAAGACAGCCATAATTTGCGCATTGCACAACACCCTTTCTCAAAATTTATTCATTCTATTTTTTTCTTTTTCAGGCGAATTATGCATCGCAATTAGCAAAAAAAAGCAAACCGGTTAGCGGTTTGCTTTTTGGGCGGCATATTGATCAATAACTTTAAGCGCTTCGTTTATCTCCATGCTGCTCTGGAAGCTCTCTTCGATTTTTTGAATGTTTTCTTTATATAGGCTGTTGTTCAATACTTGATCTGCAGCGTGCCGCAATGTGTTCGCATCAAGCTTGTCTTTGAAAATCGTATAGCCTGCATTCAATTCAGCAAGCCGCGCGGCGATCATCGGCTGATCCTTATCATGGGGCACGACGACCATCGGAACCTGAAAATGGATGCTTTCATTTACGCTGTTCATTCCTCCATGGGTAATGAATACATCCGTTTCTTTCAACACTTCAAGCTGCGGAACATAAGGGGCTATGATGAAGTTTTCGGGAACATCCTTCAAATGCGAGAAGTCGGCTCTTTCTCCCGCCGCTATCACCACGATGCCTTCAAAACAAGAAAACGCATCAATGCACAAGTTGAAAAATTCCGCCGTTTTGTCCAAAACCGTGCCCATTGAAATATAAATGACCCTCTTCTCCTTTAGCTTCTCAAGCGGAAAGTCGTGCTTTTTGTCCAGCCGTTTCGGAAAGCTCGGGCCGATAAACAAATAGTCATCCCCGTACCGGCCGCTCTCAGGCTGGAAATAACGGCTAGTATACACGACGGTCAACTCAGCCCGGTTGCTCATAAATTGAGAGACATGGCGCGGGGACACTCCGTATGTTTCTTTGATCTCGGCAAGCAGGTCTTCACATTCTTTGTCCATTTTGAGCGGCACGCCCGAATCCGGGTGCAGCGGCAGAATATCCAGATGCTCCTCTCCGAATAGGAATGAAGCAGATGACGCGACTCCCGGGATATTTAAATAATCCCTGACCAGTTCCCCCGCACAGAATGTATCATAATAAACGAAATCAAACTGAATGCTTTTGGCCAGTTCCTTCACGACCTCCAATATATACAGCGATGTCCGCAGGTGAATCTTCAAAAACGAAAGAAGACCGGAAGGAGACCCCGGATCGATGCTCGCGGTTCTAAGCAAATCTTCATGCAGATGGACAGTCGCACCTACACCTTCCAACCTGTCTTTAAATATTTCCGTTGTAATGTAATGAACATTGTCTCCCCTGTCAACAAAGGCCTTTGTGATGCCTAAAGTTGGATTGACGTGACCTTCTGCCGGAAAGTTTACGATTAATACGTTTGCCATCTGTAAAACTCCTTTTCGTCCATTTTTAAACAGCTTGACATGCAAATGCCGCCTGTTTAGACTGATGTTAGTTACTACTAACTATCATAAAATGGAGGGATTCATGCATGCAAGAGACGAACGACCGGATTATTTCTGCTGCCTTGGACTTAATGCAAAATGACGGATTTACATCAGTGACGATCAAGGATATCGCCCTTTCTGCAGGCGTAAGCGAAATGACGGTTTACCGGCATTTCAAAACAAAAAAAGGACTTTTGGAAGCCGCCGTTCAAAAATTTTCATATATCCCCGCCTTTAAAACGATCTTTGAAAACAGCATTACATGGGATTTGGAAAAAGATTTAACGCTGATTGCCGAATCCTATCTGCAGCTCATGGAAAACAACAAACCGCTGTATCTTATCGCCGTCCAAGAGGGAGAAAGGCTTTCTGATCTGTTTGGTTTTATTTTGGAGCACACGGAAGAACTCCTTCGTTATGTGATAGATTATATTGTCGCAATGCAAAAGAAAGACCTGGTCAAAGCAGGTGATGCAGGTTCGCAGGCTTTCGTGTTTCTGACAACTTTATACGGATTTTTCTCCTCAAATGCGCTTGCTGCAGGCCGATTTCAAAAAATTGTAAAAGACGCATTTGTGAAACAGACGGTCGTCTCTTTTTGCAGCGGAATGAAAAAAGAATAAATCCCTATCTCCAATCGCAGGAAATAGGGGTGAATGGTTTATTGATTGAGTGTTTCAACATCGCTGAGCTTGATATCAGCGCCTTTTTCAAACGATACGGCATATTTGACATAACCGCTTTCCATATCTTTTGTGTCCTCTCCAGCAAAATCATTTGCGTTGATATTGACATATTCATAATCATATCCTTGATCTTTCAAAACATGCTGAACCGTTTTCGCGGCGCGATAAATGTCTTCCTGATTGCTGTCTGCCGCATCCAGTACAAGTTCGATTTGCATCGGTCCATCGAGCTTGATGTCTTTGCTCCATTTTGCGTTATCTGCGAGTTTGTCCTTTAAAACCTCCAGATAAACGTCGGCGTCCACGAGATGCCTCACTTTTCGCTCTAAAACTGCTTTCAGTTCTTTTGAAGCTTCGCCGCCCAGCCGCTTCATCAACTGCTCATCAAGATTCGCATCGTGAATGCCGTCAATGTTGACCTCCGGTTTGAAAAACCCCGTAAGCGTGAACTGATACGTTCTTGTTTGATCGCCAACTTCCGTGACATCAAACACATATTCCGCAAACTTAAAGTTGTATACGCCCTCTTCAATTTCCAGCTCCTTGTCAGGATAGCGCTCTGCCAAATAACGCTCCAGCGCTTTTTTCGACAACATCCCGCTTACCGGGTTGCCGTTAAATGAATTGTATGCGGCAAGTACGAAAGCTACGGTAATGAAAAGGAGCACACTATATACGATTTTCTTTTTCATGACATGACCCGCTTTCTGCCAGTTTGATGCACAGCCAGCCGATAAAGCTTCCGACAATGGCGAATAAACAGTGAATCACGGCGAGCCAGACCGCCCCGCAAATCGAGCTGATCACATATTCCCCAAGCGTCGTTCCCCCGATGGCCTCCCCGCCGGCGAGTTCTGCAAGCGAATCGGCAACTCCCCAAATGAAAATCGGAACAAATGAGAGCAGGAAAACAATTCTAACATTCCGGTAGAACAGATAGATGAAGAGGCCAAGGACCGCATACCATAATATGAAGCCAAAGCTTCCATTTAAAAGCGACGTTTTGATCGCGAGAAAAAAAGAAATGGCCGTAAACAAGATCTGATAAAGAGAAAGCCTGTGATCGATGATTTTCTTTGGAAGCGGGGTTTCTGTCGCCAGCTTTTTGTATTCCGGGTTGTTTTTGACCTGCTCCTCAAACCACTTCGCGGTCTCTTCGCTCAGCAGTCCTTCCCGGTACAGAGGAAGCAAATCGCGAATAATATAGCGCGTCTTATCCTCCATGGTATCCCTCCATTTCGTTTTTCCTGTGAAAAAGATGCTCCTGGACCGGCTCTATGCTGCTTGGAGCGAAAAGCCTTTTTCAACACATGTTTGGCAATGAAAAAAAGCGATCGTTTTGACCGCCGGCTGAATCCCCAAACCTGTGGGCACCTGACATTTTTCTTCCCAAGTATTTAGTGGCCGCAAATGGTTCATTTGTTACACTTTTCATAAAAAAAGAGACAAAATGAAAAAACTCATTTTGTCCCAAGTTCTAATCTTTCATCCGCGGCCTCTTTCAGCGCCTGAAGCATGTAGCCGATTCCCCGGTACCCGGCCAGCGGATAGGTGATTTGCTGCTCTTTTCCAAACACGCTCAGAAGGACGGGACGGTATTTTTTTCCGCCGAGCATCACGATTTCATCGTATTGCGTGAGGTGTTTCTGTTCGGCTTGCGCCTTCAGCTCATCAAGCGGCATGATCTCCGGGTGGCGAATGCCGAAGGTGACATCGTAGTTTTCCGGCACGATATCGTCCGGCCGCAGAAAACCGTGCTTGGCGGAGAGGATCGTCCAATCGGCAAAAAAGGTTTGCGCATATGTACGGCACGCCTGATGGAACGGGCTGAGATACACGTCCCGCGCGGCAGACGGCCCCTTAGACGGGTCGACATCCCAGATCTTTTTCTTGCCGCAGGGGATGATGCAGAGTCTTTTCATCGTTTGTACCTCCTTGTGATTCCGCTAAAAAACGCCTTGTGGAAGGCGTTTTATTTCAGCTTGAGCGATACGACACTCTCCACATGGGCGGTCTGCGGAAACATATCGACAGGCTGAATATATTCGACGCGGTAATCTTTCGCTACATACTGCAGGTCTTTGGCGAGCGTTGACGGGTTGCATGAGACGTAGACGAACCGCTTCGGCTTGACCTGTTTGATCGTGTCCAAAAACGTCCGGTCGCAGCCGGTTCTCGGCGGGTCGACGATGACGACGTCAGGGCGGAAGCCTTCTTTCGTCCATTTTGGCAGCCAGTGTTCGGCCGTGCCTGTGACATATCGGGCGTTTTCGATGCCGTGCTTTTTCATGTTTTTGTTGGCATCTTCGATCGATTCTTTTATGACGTCCATGCCGCGGATATCTCCGGCGCCGTCTGCGAGCCACATTCCGATCGTGCCGACCCCGCAGTAGGCGTCGACGACCTTTTCTGTGCCGGTCAGCTTGGCGGCTTTTTTCACTTCGTCGTAGAGCTTGACGGTCTGGATCGGGTTGAGCTGAAAAAAGGCGCGGGCGCTCAGCTCAAATGAGACGTCTCCGAGAAATTCCTGAATGACCATATTGCCGGCAAGCAGCCTTGTATCTTCGCCGAAGATCACCGATGTTTTCGCTTTGTTGACGTTTTGGATGACCGATGTCACCTCAGGCAGGCGTTTTTTGATTTCTTCAGCTATCAGCTCCTTGCGCGGGAGTTCGTCTTTTGCTGTGACGAGCACGACCTGCACCTCTCCCGTTTCAAAGCCCACTCTTGTGACGATCGTCCGGACATCGCCGGTCCGCTTCCGTTCATCATAGACAGAGATGCCGAAGTCCTCGAGAATCTGCTTGACGGTCTGCGTCGTTTTGTTTGTCCCCGGATGCTGGACGATGCATTCAGTAATCGGAACGAGGCGATGCGAATCAAGCCCGTACAGGCCGGCAACCATTTTTCCGTTTTTCGTGCCGAGCTGGAATTGGCTTTTATTCCGGTAATGCCACGGATTGTCCATCCCGATCGTCGGCCTGATCTCCATCTTGCCGATGTCAAAGCGGGTGTGGCGTTCAAGCGACTGAATGACGATGTCCCGCTTTTCTTTCAGCTGCTGATCGTATGCCAGGTGCTGAAGCTGACAGCCCCCGCACTGTTCATAGATGATGCAGGGCGGTTTGACACGGTGCTCCGAGCGTTTGCGCACCTTTTTGACACGGCCTTTGGAAAATTTCGGATGAACCTTTGTCGCCTCGACGACGACTTCCTCGCCGGGCAGGGCGCCCGGAACGAAGACGACTTTTTTCTTAAAATAGCCCACGCCTTCGCCGTTGATGCCGAGGCGTTTGATCGTCAGCGGAAATTGCTGTCCGACTTTTATTTCTGCTGATGATCTTTTGCTTTCACGTTTCACTCATGTTCTCTCCATTTCTATTCAATGCTCCTCCATAAATACAGGGAAGCATAGCTTAAATAAGGCTGCCATTCCCTGCTCATTTCAAGCATTTCGTCTTTTGTCGGTTTATCTGTTAAGCCAAAATGGCGCTTGATCGCTTTTTGCAGGCCGATATCAGCCATCGGAAACAGGTTTGGGCGCCCGAGCCCGAAGAGCAGGACGTTTTGCACGGTCCACGGGCCGATCCCTCTGATTTTCACCAGCTTTTCCATGATGTCTTCATCTGTCAGCGATGACAGCTCATCAAGGTTTAACTCCCCTTCAGCGATCATTCTTGATGTATCGATCACATATTCGGACTTCCTCATGCTGAACTGGAGGTCGCGGAGATCGCCGTAATCGAGCTTTGCAATCGTTTCGGGAAGCGGATAAAACCAGACGCCGTCTTTCAGTTCGCCGAATGTATGAACGAACCGCTCCGTCAGCGTAAAAGCGAACGACAGGTTCAGCTGCTGGTGGATGATGCATTTCATCAGGCAATGATACAGCTGAAAATCGAGGACTAGCGGCGTTCCCGCATGATCTTCAAACAGCTTGGACAAGCTCGTTTTTGAAAAATGATCCAAAACGGGCTGAAGGCTTTCTTTCCACCCGAAAATCCGCTTCACTTCTTCCATCATGAACTCCTGATCGTCTGTTCCGCTGACGATAAATTGAGGAGCGTCAGCCGTCCCTGCCCCTTTGACCGTAACGACGGACGGCTTTTTCTTCAGATTGCGAAGCGGGAGCCTGACTTCCCGTTGTTCAAGGCTGACCGCATTGAGCGGATCAAGAGACAGTCTCTCAAGAACGCGGTCGAATTGATAAGGGGGTGATACGCTTACGATTTCCTTCCACATGGCTTCCCATCCCTTTTCTTCTTTGTCCACAGTATACCATGTTTGCTTTTCACTTATAAAACGGCGGAAATTTAATTTTTTAACTGAATGATACCAGGTGCCGGGAGCATGCTATGATGAAGGTGGAGGGTTGCCAATGTTTACACATACCGCGATTACAAAAGATGGACGGCTTTTATCCGGCATTTCTACGGAAAGGCTGGCAGATCAAGAGATAGAATGGTATTGGACCGATTTCGATCAGCCTACTGAAGAGGAAGCTTCTTTGCTGAAAGACCATTTTGACTTTCACCCATTGTCGATTGAGGACTGCTTTCATTATTTGCAGCGCCCGAAGCTTGATCAATATGAAGAATATCTTTTTTTCGTTATTCATGCTTTAAATCAAAAAACTTTAGCTTCTGAAGAAGTCGACCTATTCGTCGGAAAAAATTACGTTGTTTCATTCCACTTTCATCAATCAACGGGTATTGAAAAGGTGAGAAAGCGGTTTTCAGAAGACAAATCCCTTTGGAAGAAAGGTCCGAACCATATTGCCTATATGATTATGGATCAGCTTGTCGATGAGTATTTTCCAATCTTGTATCAAATCGAAGACCGGCTCAATGAAATTGCCGAAAGCGACAACCGGAAAACGTTTGGAACGCTGATGAACGAAGTGTTTGACATCAGAAGCGATCTTTTGAAGCTCAGGAGAACAATCATTCCGATGCGCGATTTGCTCTATCGGATCTTAAATATAGAGCATTTAAAAGATCACCGCGAACGAAAAGCCTATTACAATGACATCTACGACCATCTTCTCAAGCTGACTGAAATCGTCGAAAACAACCGCGACATGACCGCTGATTTAAGAGACAGCTACCAGACGCTGAACTCCAACCGGATGAACGCGATCATGATGACGCTGACGATTGTATCGACGATTTTCATTCCGCTGACGTTTATCGTCGGCGTATACGGCATGAATTTTGACAACATGCCCGAACTTCATTGGCGCTACGGGTATTTTTTCATACTCGGCGTCATGGCCGCCGTCGTCGCCGGCATGATCATCTGGTTTCGCCACAAAGGATGGTTTGACATTTTCAAGTAAAAAAGGAAACCTTTTGAGCTCCGCTTCGACTACTATATGAGACGATATAAATAAGGAGGGGCAACATGAAGCTTCACAAAGGATCGGTCGGAATCGGCCTGATTGTGTTCGGTTTGCTGTTTGGCGCCAACACCCACCAGGAGTTTCCGGCAGGCGAAGCGATCATCCGCATGTTTGGCGGACCCGCCCGGAGCCATGGCGGCCTTTATTACGCCGCTGTTGCCGGTATTTTTCTCATTATTGCCGGATTCGTGCTTGCTTCGCTCCATTACAGAAAAACGCCGTGGATCCGCTTTAAGCTGTTCCTGTTTATAATGGGATTGACCGCGCTTTACCCGCTTGTCACCGAGCAATTGATGGTTTTTTTGAAATGGAACGCAACGGGCTCTGATGCGGTCGAGTACATAAGCAGAGAAAGTTCATGCAGCTATGACGGAAATGAAGAAGGCGGCGAGATGAACTGTACGGTCAAAGTGAACAATTATGGAACAAACACCGAACGGGTCTCGCTTTCGCCTGTCGATGTCTATGAATTTCAATTCAAGCCGGAAACGCTGGAAGCGCCGCCACATTCGCAAAAAACGTACGACATCACGTTCACGGCCCCCGGGAATGAAGATGTGGGAATATCTGGTGATCTTGAAGCACCGGAGTTTGAAATTAAGGTGAAAAAATAAAAAGCCGGGCGGGTATCCAACTTTTAATACAGCCCGAACTTATTCAAACCAATCGGGGAAACCGCTTCATTCACATCGCCTTTAACAAAAGTAGTATGGGATATTCAAAAGACGTTGCAGACCGCTTCACCGACTGGAGCGAATATACGAAAAAAGAAATGGAAGAGTACATAAAAACAGCCTATCCGGATAAAAAAGAACGCGAACAATACCTAAAAGACATCGGAGAAAAAGAATAAGCAGGCGCCCTGCCTGCTTTTTTAGATTCTCATAATCCCCATTTCGTCGCACATAAAAAACTGCTCCCCTCCCCGGGAAGCAGCTTGTCCGCCTTAATCGTGATAAGACTCTGCGATCGCGTTGGCGGCGATGATGGCGTTGTAGACGTCGTCAGGTGTGACAGGGAACGGCATGTTGCCCATTGTGTCGCCTTCCGCACAAGCGCTTTGAGCGACTTGGCGCCATTCTTCTTCGACGAATTCCTCGACTCCAAGGTCTTTTAATGTCAGCGGGAGGCCGACGCCTTTGATGAAGTTGATGACCGTTTCCAATTCTTCTGTCGGCACGTTTTCAAGGACGAGCTGAGCGAGAAGGCCGAAGGTGACTTTTTCGCCGTGCTGAGCATGATGAAGGGCCGGTACGGCCGTCATTCCGTTGTGGATGGCGTGGGCTGCGGCAAGACCGCCTGATTCCGCGCCGACTCCGCTCAAATAAATCGTCGCTTCAATGGTATCTTCCACGGCGCGCGTCGAAATTCCGTTTTTGACAGCCTGCATCGCTTTTACGCCGTTTTCCAATAGCGTATCATAGCAAAGGCGGGCAAGGCCGAGGCCCGTTGTTGAAGGCTTCATCAGCACAAGGTTATCCCCGTTGGCGCGATAGCATGCGCGCGCTTCAAAGTATGTCGCCAGCGCGTCACCGATTCCGGCGGCGAAAAAGCGCGGCGGCGCTGCAGATAAAATATCTGAGTCAGCGAGAACGACGTCAGGGTTTGTCGGCAAAAATAAATAGCGGTCAAATGCTCCGCTATGTTTATAGATGACGGCCAGCGCCGTACAAGGAGCATCTGTTGAAGCGATGGTTGGGAAAATCACGACCGGCAGATTTTCATAATATGCTGTCGCTTTTGCCGTATCAAGCGTTTTTCCGCCCCCGATCCCAACGATGATGTTCGCGCCCGCTTCGCGTGCAAGCTCCCTGTTTCGATCGATTTCTTCCTGTGTACACTCATAATTAAATTTTTCAAAAACGGCTTGATTGCCTGCTTTTTTAATAGATTCTCCGGCTTCTTTTTGGGCCCGTTCCAAAATAAATGCGTCGCAAATGATGTAAGCCTTGTCGCCAAAATCTTTAATATAATCGTTCAAATTCTCAAGCAATCGTTTTCCCGTGATAAATTTTTTAGGTGATGTGACTGACTTCACTGAATTTGACATGGTAATTCCCCCTTCGAATATAATAATAAACCTATTTCGTTTTTAAATCTAGTAATATATGTATATAAAATGGTTTTTTATTCTATGGGATTGCCTGGAGGAATTGAAAGAGCCGGAAGCATTATTTTTAAGCCTAAAGAAAAATCCTCCGGATTTCCGGAGGATTTTCATTATAGGGGCTTTAGCATCATATATTTTTCAAACATCAGGTCGTCGAGGCTTTTGAATGTATACCCTTCTCTTTTCAAATCGGTAATCGCCTTGTCAAGTGCCTCGGCATTGTCTTTTGACACTGTGTGCAGCAGGTAGACGGCGCCTGGATGCGCCTGTTTCAGCATGTTGTCATAGGCGTATTTCCAGCCTCTTTGGGCGTCGATTTTCCAGTCGACAAAGGCGACTGACCAGAAAACGGTCTGATAGCCGAGCTTTTTCGCTTCGGCCAGCACCCGTTCGCTGAATACGCCCCGCGGCGGGCGCAAATAGAGATTGTTCTTTTTGCCTGTGATTTTAAACACTTCCTCATCGACGGATTCCAATTCCTCTTGAATGACGCGGCTCGTTTTCGTCGTGAGGTCTGGATGGTGGAATGAGTGGTTGCCGATGATGTGGCCTTCATCTGCCATCCTTTTGATGAGCTCGGGCTTGTCTTTGACAAAATGGCCTGTCACAAAGAAAGCCGCCTTGACGTTTTGTTTTTTCAAGACATCGAGCACCTTCGGGGTATATCCATTCTCATAGCCGTTATCAAACGTTAAGTAGATCGTCTTTTCCTTTGTATTGCCCAAATAAAAGGCGTCGTACTTTTTTAACATTTCGTTGAACTCTTTTCCCGCGTCTACCGGCTGATGGTTTTTGCTTTTGGCGAATCCCCAATGAAACGGCTTGTTGGATATCGCTTGCGCATTGCCCGAAAAAGCCAGCATCATCAGAAATCCGCAGCATATGGCACAGATTCGTTTCATGATCTTCGCTCCCAGCTTCATTTTTCCTTATTGTGCAAAAGAGCTCTGTTTTTCATACCAAGCAACACTTGGAAAACACGAAAAAAACCGCGGCTTTGGGGTGGCTCGCGGTTTTACTTCCAGTCTTTTTTAAATCGTTCATACTTGGCTTCAAGGTCGTCAAGCATGCCGATCAGCCTGTCAATATCTTCAATGTCCGTCGATTCAGGGTCTAAAGAATCGATGACAGACATAAACATATCCAATCTGTTTTTCAAATAATTCACTTGCTGTGCTTTATCAGTTACTGCGTTGCCCATGCTTCTCCTCCTTTTTGTTCCTTTATGGTAGCCTATTCCACGCTTTTTTTCAATGATCCTTCACTTGCAGAGCTCAGGGATGAGGTCTAAAATGAATAGTTGGGCTATATTAGTATGTCCTATCGATAAAGGAGTTAGATATGCCATGACACAAAAAATGACGGTCCGTCCGATCACGCCGGAATATGATCCGTGGGAAGCGTATATGGACGTTGACCAATACGGCGATATGCAGCTGACGAATGTTGAATTTACGACAACAACACTTTGCAATATGCGCTGCGAGCACTGTGCCGTCGGGTATACCCTTCAGCCGAAGGATCCGAACGCGCTTCCGCTCAGCCTGCTGTTAAAACGGCTTGATGAAATTCCGCGGCTCCGCTCTTTAAGCATTACCGGCGGAGAGCCGATGCTTTCGTTAAAATCGGTAAAGGAATATGTCGTTCCTTTATTAAAATATGCGCACGAGCGCGGCGTCAGGACGCAGATTAATTCAAACCTGACGCTCGATATCGGCCGCTATGAGCTGATCATCCCTTATTTGGACGTTCTTCACATCTCGCACAACTGGGGAACGGTCGAGGACTTTGCCGAAATCGGCTTTGCGATGATGGATAAGAAGCCGACATTTGCGCAGCGCGCCCGCTATTTCGAGAAAATGATCGAAAACAGCAGGACGCTTGTCAATGAAGGGGTGATGGTATCAGCTGAGACAATGCTGAACAAGCGGACGCTTCCTCATATCGAACATATTCACCGCCAGATCGTTGAGGAAATGAAATGCCAGCGCCATGAAGTGCATCCGATGTATCCGAGCGATTTTGCAAGCGCGCTCGAATCATTGAGCTTGAAGGAGATGAGGGAAGCGATTCATCGCCTTCTCGACATCCGCGATGAGAATACGTGGATGCTGTTCGGCACCCTGCCTTTTTATGCGTGCAGCTCCGATCCCGAAGACCACGCTCTCCTCGAGCGCCTTCGCGCAGCCAAAAATGTCACGGTCAGAAATGATCCTGACGGGCGTTCCCGTCTGAACGTGAATATTTTCGACGGCAATATTATTGTGACGGATTTCGGCGATACTCCGCCGCTCGGCAATATTCAAACAGACAGCCTGACAGATGCCTACAGCAGATGGAGAAAAACAGACCTTGCCCGGGAGCTGAGCTGCCATTGTCCAAACGTGAGGTGCCTCGGCCCGAATGTATTGGTGAAAAACAGCTATTACGAGAATGTCGATTTTTCTTCCCGAAAAGCAAGAATCTAAAAAAGCAAGCCTTTTTCGGCTTGCTTTTTTATTTTGGCTGATTGCTCAGCTGAAAGCTGAAAGTCAGGTGATCCTGTACAGGAATCCAAGCTCCGATTCCTTGTGAGGTAATATTTTTGACGACAAGCTTTCTTTTATTGCCTCTTAGGACGAGGTAGACTTCTCCGTAAGTGACTTTCCCCTTTTCATTTACGGCCGGGGCGTATGCATTCAGGTAGCCGAGCTTTTTCGGCGAAATCTTATACACCTGATCCCGCTTTGTGCCGGCTCCTACGACAGTTTCAAATGCAAGCGGCAGCTTCGTTTTTTCCATGGCTTTGAGCATCATCATATTTTTTACATCGTCTGATTTCGGCACTTTTGCGGTTAAGCCGCCCTTGATTTTACTCGTCTGCTCCTGCGAATAAGTCAGCTCGGCAGGCGCTTTTCCGCCCCTGTTGTCAAAGCGGTTTGTGTTGATTTTGCGGTATTCCCAGTTTGCGACGGTTTCGTTGGACGTGTATCCCAGCGCCCATCTTCCCAAATAAATCGTCGCTCTGTATCCAATGGCGGTCGGTGTTCCCGAAATGCTTGTTTCATTCAGCATTTTAATCAAATGCGGGTTTTCGATCGCCGTATCTGATGTTTTCAGAAGTTCTTGGGCCAATTCGCTCGGCTGCAGCCGCGGCTGGTCCTGCGAGGCGTTCGGATACGTGTTTTCTTTGGAAATGTTAGTGACAGAGCTTGGAATCTTGATCGGTTTAGCTGCATCTGCTTCCTGTACAGCGAAAAAACTAAAGGATAAAAACGCGGTCAGCGTAAAACACAAAAGCTTTTTCATACTATCACTCTTTCTGTTCCTTTTTCTTTAGTGTTTTCCGTAACAGACGCCTTTATCCATCTTTTTTTAAAGAAGAAAGAAACCGATTCCCATAATGATATACGCCGCCAATAATGTCGCTCCTTCGAACCAGTTCGTATCCCCGTCGTTGGAAATCACGATCATCAAAAGAACGCTGGAGGCCATCGCGACAAGCTCAGGCAAAGTAAAGACGAGCGGCATCCCGGTTGGGAAAAACAGAGAACAGATCACAAGCACCGGCGCGACGAACATCGCGATCTGCAGGGTTGAACCGATGGCGATTTCAACCGCGATATCCATCTTGTTTTTAAAAGCCATCAAGACAGCTGACGCATGTTCTGCAGCGTTTCCAACGATCGCGACAATGATGACGCCGATAAAAAGCTCTGACCAGCCGAATTGTCTGGCAACCGAATGAAAAGTATGAACGAGGTTTTCCGAAATGTAAGCCACGGCAAGCGTCGCCAAAAACAAAATCAGCGTAGCTCGCATTCCCGACCATTCCGGCTCTTCTTTTTCTTCCTCGGCTTCGAGATTTGACTGATAGACCCCTCGATGGCTGACAAGCTTAAAATAAAGCGCGGCCAAGTACAGCAAAATCATGATGATGCTGATCCCGACGCTCATCGTCAGTTTCTTGGGCTCGATCATGTTGATCGTGAACACTTCCGGAATGACGAACGCCACGATGACCGCAAACATGAGCAGGCCTGAATTATGCCTGGCATCATAAACATTAAACTCCTGCCTCTTGTATTTAAGGCCGCCGATGAAAAACGACAGGCCCGCTACAAGCAGAAGATTGCCGAGTACAGAACCTGTCAGGGAAGCGAGCACGATTCCGATCAGCCCTTCTCTCAATGCGAAAATGGAAATGATCAGCTCCACAGCATTGCCGAATGTGGCATTTAATAGACCGCCGACCCTCGGGCCGGCGATAATCGCGAGGCTCTCTGTCGCTCTCCCCATATAGCTGGCAAGCGCGATAATCGTAAGGCAGTAAATGATGAACATCAGCGTAGACGGCCAATGCAAAACGCTTCCGGCAATCGACAGCGGAACGCCTGCAGCCATCATTATAAAGAAAATACGGCCCATGGAAGATTCCTCATTTCATACGTATCGTTGTAGGTTATTTTTGCACGAACCCGTCCGATTATATACGGACATACTGTTCTATTCCGCATCGGCGAATGATTGAAACGCCTACAAGAGAATTTCAAACGATTCGGTAATGTCTATGCTGCCCTGAAGAGACTTGACCATCGCGCAGTTTTTCATCGCCCCCTTCAGCGATTTTTCGATGATGTCGGGTCTTAGGCGTTCTCCTTTCAAAATAAAATGCAGATGAATGCTTTTCAGACGGTTCGCTTCTTCCGGTACGCGTTCTTCTTTGGCCTTGATGGTCATACCTTTTAGTTGCAGCCGCTTTTTTTCAAGGATTTTGCGAAAGACCTCCCCGCTGCAAGCCGCGATTGAAGCGACCATGAGCTGATATGGCCTGAACCCTGCTTCCTCTTGGCCGGAGACCGTAAGACGGCCATATTCGAAATCGGCATAAAAACCGTTTTCATTCGATTTCATTTCCATCGTTTTCACCTCTTGCTGAAAATCGTCTTGCCTAAAAACTTCCTCTAGTTGTACGATCAAAGAAGGACCACGATAAGGAGAATTGGCGATGTCACGATTTCACTTTTTCATACTCGTTTTAATTGTCAGTATATCAGGATTTTCCCAAGGGATGCTGCTCCCGGTCATTTCGGTTATTTTTGAACAGGAAGGACATTCCGCGGCTTTGAACGGACTTCACGCCACAGGCCTCTACATCGGCGTGTTGATCGCTTCCCCGTTCATGGAAGCGCCGCTGAGAAGGCTCGGCTTTAAGCCGCTGATCGTGATCGGCGGGATGATGGTGGTCGCAAGCCTGTTCAGTTTTTTGTTGATTCAGTCGTATATCGTCTGGTTCTTTTTGCGGCTGTTGATCGGGATCGGCGATCATATGCTCCATTTCTCAACACAGACATGGGTGACGACCCTGTCGTCTGAAAAAAAGCGAGGGCGGAATATTTCGTTATACGGGCTTTCTTTCGGGCTCGGATTTGCCGCTGGACCTTTTTTAACGCCGCTTGTTGAGGTTGCACCTTCCTTGCCGTTTATCATCTCGGGTGCGTTCAGTCTAATGGCCTGGCTGTTTATTTTCTTCCTGAAAAATGACTTCCCTGAAAAAAGCGCGGGAGACACCAGGGCCGATAACAGCCTGAAGCGCTTTTTCCAGGCGTTTTTGCTTGGATGGGTCGCCTTTTTGCCTACGTTTGGCTACGGGTTTTTAGAGACCGCGCTCAACGGGAACTTCCCGGTGTATGCGCTCAGATCGGGGATCTCTGTTGAAGGCGTATCGATCATTTTGCCTGCTTTTGCCATCGGCAGCATCGTGTTTCAATACCCGCTCGGCATCATGAGCGACAAATTCGGGAGAAAAAAGGTGCTGCTTGTGATTTTGGCCGTCGGTGCGGGGTGTTTTTTTACAGCAGGGTTCTCCGATTCTTCGCCGTTTTTAGCGGGATGTTTTTTTGCGGCGGGAATGGCCGTCGGTTCGACTTTTTCTCTCGGCATCAGCTTTATGGCCGATTTGCTCCCAAAGCACCTTCTTCCGGCCGGAAACTTGATGTGCGGGATTACCTTCAGCTTCGGAAGCATTTTCGGACCCGTCGCCGGGGGCTGGTATATGCAAACATTTGAGAACGGGAATCTGTTTTATTTCATTACGCTTGTGATGGCTTTGATCTGGTTTGGCGTGCTTTTTGGAAGATCTAAAGGTATGAAAGGCATCCGGCATCCGTCAGAGGCAAAACCGCTTTAAAAAGCCGCCTGCATGAATGCAGACGGCCTTTTTGAATGCCGGGGAACCTTTAATGATATCCGTTTTGTCCGTTGGCGCTTCCGCTCGTTTTATGTTTTGAGCTTTGCTTTGAGTTTTGCTTGTTATGGCTTCCGCCTTTTTTCGTATGCTTTGTCAAGATGATCCCTCCGCTTTGAACTTTTTAAAAGGTTCCTTTTTAGGTTGCTCGTTTTGCCGGATTTTTTTCAGGAATGATTTTACGTTTATGCAAAAGGGCATTGATTTCGCCTCCTAAAATAATCATCATTCCGCTTAAATAAAACCAGACCATCAAAGCGATGATTCCGCCGAGGCTTCCGTAGGTGGCGCTGTAGTTTGCGAATTCGCTGACATAATAAGAAAATGCGACACTGACGATGATCCAGCCTGCGGTTGCCGCAATCGCGCCGGGAAGCACGAATGTAAATGACAGCCGTTTGTTCGGCGCAAAAAGGTACAAAGCCGTAAATACGATCAAAAGGACGAGCGGGCTGATTCCCCAGCGAATCGCTGACCAAGCCGCTAGAAACATGTGCGGCGTACCGTCGAGACCTGCGATAAAATGGCCGATGACTCTGCCGAATACCGGAAGCAGCAGGGCGATTAGGATCGTAAATACAAGCGCCGCAGTCAGGAAAAGCGAGGTCAGGCGAACCATAATAAAAGAGCGGGTTTCCTTTACTTCATAGGCATGGTTAAACGCCCTGACAATCGCGTTTACTCCGTTTGAAGCCGACCATACCGCCGCGATGATACCGAAGGAAAGGAGCCCCCTGTTTCCCGTTTTGAGGGTTTCTTCGATAATCGAAAGCGTATTCTCAGGGGCGTACTGCGCGATCAGGCCGATGACATCCGCGGTCTTGACGGGTACATACCTGATCAGCGTGAGCAAAAAGATCATGAACGGAAACAAGGACAAAAGGAAAAAATACGCAAGTTCTGCTGATTTGCTCGGCCCTTCATGCAGCAGAAAGCGCCATACCAGCTCTTTTACAAAGCTCACCACTTTTCTCACTCCAGACGATTGTCAGATTTTTTGGAGAAATGCTCCCTCGTTTCCTCGATTAATTCGATCACCTTAGGGGTGGTTTCCTTCAATTCCCTGATCTGTTGATTTAAAAAACTCAGGTCGTCTGTAACAGATGCCGACAGTTTTTTCGTTTCTTCAATCTTCTCTTTGATGCAGTCGGTTAACAGATTCGGATTGTTCCGGTAAAGTTTGACTTTGCTTTTGCAGGCCGACAATTTCGCACCGCAGGCTTCCCTTGTCGGTTTGTGCAAGAGTGACATGACCGCCCCGACCGAGGCGCCGAGGAGGATGTTTCTAAGAACGACGCGTTCACCTTTCATCAAAGATCTCTCCCTTTTTTTATAAATTGTGTTCTTTTTTGATTTCGTTGAGCAGTTGACGGCAGCCTTCCGCTACAAGCCCGTACACCTCATCAAAATTCCCCGTGTAGTAAGGATCTGGGACATCTTTCGTTTTGCTGTCATCGACAAAGTCAAGAAGCCGCCTGATCACGGGCTTTTCGGCGAAGCCCGCCATCCTTCTGATATTCCCTTCGTTTTCAGCATCCATCGCAATGATGTAATCAAACACTTCCAAGTCATTTGCCGTGAGCTGTCTCGCGTACAGCCCCTCACAGCTGATCCGCTTTTCCGCCAGCAACGCGCGCGTTCCTTCATGCGGCGGCTTGCCGACATGCCAGTTTCCGGTGCCGGCCGAATCGGCTTCTATATGTCGGCAAAGCCCGCTTTTGTTGAGCATGTCGTTGAATACCGCTTCCGCCATCGGCGACCGGCAAATGTTGCCGAGGCAGACGAATAACACCTTTATCATTTCTTTCCCCTCTTTTCTAAAAGAAAAACGTATTTGATTTTATACTAAAGTTTTTTCTTATTTTTTCAACTTTGGTCAGAATATCTGCCTCTGATCGAGGAGAAGTTTCGGCAGCCCGAAGATAAAATGTTTGGTTTTTATCGGAGCGGTTTTGGTCATAAAAGGGGAATATGTAACGGCGAGGCTCCTTCCGAATTCAAGCCTATCGGCAGCTATACTTTTGTGAATCTCCCGGCCATTGCCGGCTGGCACCGGCCACAGCCTTATTTTATGTCTTTTCCGGCCTTATCATTCTCGTCCAGGCCGTAGAAGACGGAGCGGCCGGGACCGATTGCGAATCTGATCAATCTCCCTGGCTTGCCGAAATCGCTTTACCTGACAATGGTCCTTTTCTTCTCAGGCATTTCTGTTACAATAAAGACTACGAAATCCGAGGGAAAGGAAGTGCCCGATTGTCTGATCAAAAAACAGCCGTGCTGAACAAAATGGTCGAAGAGATCTCGCAAAAATTAAACATGCTGAACATCAGCGTCATCAAAGCGGAGGACTTCAGCGATGAAAAGCTTGATGATCTTGAATATTTGCACAAAATGGTAATGAAAAAGAAATCCTTCAGCCCAAGCTGAAATGCAGGCGATCGCCGAAGAGCTCGCTGCACTGCGCAAATAGGCTCTCAGCAAAAAAAAGACCGGAATCACATCCGGTCTTTTTTGCTTAGCCGAGCAATTTCAATGCTTCACGCGTAAATGCCGGAATGTCGTCCGGCGTCCGGCTCGTGACAAGCTGGTCTTGGCACACGACAACTTCTTTGTCCTGAAATTTGGCTCCGGCGTTTTCCAAATCAACGCGAATCGATGTGTAGCCTGTCGCGCTTCTGCCGTCAAGCGCCTTGGCCGTGATCAAAAGCTGCGGTCCGTGGCAGATCGCAAATACCGGCTTTTTCTCATCCATAAAGGCTTTTGCAAATGATACAAACCGTCCATCCGCTCTTAAAATATCAGGAGAAAATCCGCCCGGAATCAATAAGGCGTCAAAATCGGCGGGACTGACTTCGTCTATCGATGCGTCTGTCTCAACTTCTGCCTGTCCCTGCTTTCCTTTCACCGTTTTGCCTTTTTCTTTTTCGATGACCGTCAGCTCATGTCCGGCATCTTTGAACGATTTGGCAGGTTCGGCATACTCGGAATCCTCAAAGTAGTCTGTCAGCAGGACTGCAATTTTTTTGCCCATTTACGTTCACTCCCAACATCTTTTGTCTACATAAATCCTTTTACCCCTGCCACACTAAATAAAACATCCGGCGGCCGGATCCTCCGAAATACCCAAAAGGATTGTCAGACAGACGAAGACTTTAGAATCAATTTCAGACTGTTTACAATATTCGAAACGAAATATCTACAAAACTTTACAAAAAGTTCTTACAATAGAGGGTGTTACTTTAATCTGAAAGGTGGAGAAATGGTGGGAATACAGAATAGACGGTTTTCAGTTCTCCGTATTCTGCTTACCTCAGCGATGATACTTAGCTTACTCTTTCCAAACACCCAGACCCATGCGGAAGAACATCCCCTTGTCAATCTCAGCATATTGGGCACGACGGATATTCACGCACATATGATGAATTATGATTACTATGCCGACAAAGAGACGGCGGAATTCGGGCTGTCCCGGACGGCGCAGCTCATCGAAAAATACCGCAGCCGAAATCCTAACACGCTTCTCGTCGACAACGGCGACCTGATTCAAGGAAACCCTCTTGGAGAATATGTCTTCAAACATGAACGCGAACCGATCATCTCCGGCTCGAAAACACACCCGATCATTGATGTCATGAACAAGCTGAAATATGACGCAGGTACGCTCGGAAACCACGAATTCAACTACGGGCTTGAATTTTTGGACGGAACCCTCAAAGGTGCACAATTTCCCATCGTCAACGCCAATATCAAAACGATGGACGGGCAAAACAAATACAAGCCGTTTCACATAGAAGAGCGGACATTCACCGATGAAAGCGGGCAAAAGCAGCAGCTGAAAGTAGGCTACACAGGATTTGTCCCGCCTCAGATTTTAACATGGGATAAAAAGCACCTGGACGGCAAAATCAAGGTGCAGGACATTGCCGAATCAGCAAAAGAAACGATTCCGAAAATGAAAGCGGAAGGCGCCGACGTGATCATCGCGATCGCTCACACCGGCATCGAAACTGAAGAACAGCCGGCAGGAGCGGAAAATGCCGTGCTTGACCTTGCTTTGAAAGCTGACGGAATCGACGCGATCATCTCAGGCCACCAGCACGGCCTGTTCCCCGGCCCCGATTATGCCGGAAATGCGAAAATTGATATTCAAAAAGGCACAATTAACGGGATTCCTGTCGTAATGCCGAAAAACTGGGGGAGCCATTTAGGCATTATCGATATGCAGCTTGAAAAAATCGGCGGAAAATGGATGGTCAAGGATGCAAGCGCGAAAACGGAAGCCGTTTCCGGAAACGTAGCCTCGCAAAACGAAACGGTGGTGTCAGCCATTCAGGATACCCATGAGAAAACGCTGGACTACGTCCGCAAACCCGTCGGCAAAACGGAAACGGATATTAACAGCTTTTTCTCCCAAGTAAAGGACGATCCGTCCATCCAGATCGTCACTGACGCGCAAAAGTGGTATGCCGAGGACGTCATGAAAGATACGGAATACAAGGACCTGCCGATCTTGTCGGCCGGCGCTCCGTTTAAAGCGGGAGGCCGCAACGGCGCTGATTACTATACGAACATAAAAGCCGGCGATCTCGCCATTAAAAACATCGGCGACCTGTACTTGTACGACAATACGCTGTATATCGTCAAACTGACCGGAAAAGAGGTCAAAGACTGGATCGAGATGTCCGCGGGGCAGTTCAACCAAATCGATCCATCTAAAACGGGGGAACAGTCGCTCCTTAATCCGGACTTCAGATCATACAATTTCGATGTGATTGACGGTGTGACGTATCAGATCGATGTCACACAGCCGGCGAAATACAGCACTACAGGCGGGCTGAAACATCCGGAGGCCAGCCGCGTCAAAAACCTCGCCTATAACGGAAAGCCCGTCAAGGACGATCAGGAATTTCTCGTTGTCACCAACAACTACCGCGCTTCCGGCGGAGGCGGATTCCCTCACTTGACACAGGACAAAGTCGTGTACGCCGCTGCTGACGAAAACCGGCAGGTGCTGATGAATTACATTATAGAAAAAGGAACGATCAATCCGGCCGCGGACAACAACTGGTCGATAGCGCCGATTAAAGGAGCAAACGTGACGTTTGAATCTTCCCTTCTTGCGAAGCCTTTTGCCGAGAAAGCAAAAGACATCGGTTTCGTCAGAGAATCCGAAAACAGCGGATACGGCGTATACAAGCTGAATTTTGACGGAGATGGATCAGAGCCGCCGAAAGATGATCAAAACTGGACGTTAACGGTGATGCATACGAATGATACGCACGCACACCTCGACAATGCGGCAAGGCGCGCAGCAAAGGTAAAAGAAGTCCGCTCGCAAACACAAAACAATATTCTGCTTGATGCCGGCGATGTGTTTTCCGGAGATCTTTATTTTACAAAATGGAACGGCCTCGCCGATCTGAAGCTGATGAACATGATGGGCTATGACGCGATGACGTTCGGCAACCATGAATTTGACAAAGGACCGGGCGTGCTGGCCGATTTTCTCGGCGGAAACGGCGCCGCAGTTGATCCGGGGAACAAACATAAATTCGAGGCGCCTGCATTTCCGATCGTCAGTTCTAATGTCGATGTCTCAAAAGAGCCGAAGCTGAACCGATTCGCGCAAAAACCGGCGGTCTTAAAGGCCGGCGAACCTAAAGAAACGGGAATCTATCCGTACATTCTCCTTGATGTGAACGGCGAAAAGGTAGCCGTTTTCGGACTGACGACTGAGGATACGTCATATACGTCAAGTCCCGGGGCAAACATCGCCTTCAATGACGCGTATCAAACCGCAGAAAAAACCGTCAAGGACATCAAGGAGAAAGAAAAGGTCAACAAAATCATCGCCCTCACCCATATCGGCTATAGCCGCGACTTGGAGCTGGCGAAAAAAGTGCAGGGAATCGATTTGATCATCGGCGGACACACGCATACGCTCGTCGACCGGTTGGAAGTCGTTCCGAATCAGGAGCCGACAATCGTCGCCCAGGCAAAAGACTACGGACAGTTTTTAGGGAGAGTCGATGTCGCCTTTGATGAGGACGGAATCGTTCAAACGGGCAAATCGGGCTCCAGGTTGATCGCAATCGATGAAAATACGGCCGAGGATAAAGATGCCAAAGGTATACTTGACGGTTTTAAAAATGAAATTGAAGACTTAAAAACCGAAGTCGTCGGCATTGCCGATGTTCCCCTGGACGGAACCCGCGAGCATGTCAGGTCAAAGGAAACCAACCTCGGGAACTTCATTGCAGACGGTATGCTTAGAAAGGCCAAACAAGCCGGCGGCGCTGACATTGCGATTACAAACGGCGGCGGAATCAGAAGCGGAATCGACAAAGGCCCCGTCACTCTCGGCGAGGTTCTTACCGTGATGCCGTTCGGAAATACGCTTTATGCCGCCGATTTGACCGGAGCACAGATCAAAGAAGCGCTTGAGCACGGCGTCAGCCAGGTGGAAGAAGGCGGCGGCGCGTTTCCTCATGTGGCCGGTTTAACGTATACTTTTACATTGAATAAACCGAAAGGGGAACGAATTTTAGACGTGAACCTTGCCGATGAAAAAGGCAAGTCCAGGCCGCTTAACCTAAAGAAAACATACCGTGTCGCCACAAACAACTTTATGGGCGGAGGCGGTGACGGTTACTCTGTCTTTAAACAGGCGAAAAATGGAGTGGATCTCGGATTTACCGACTATGAGACCTTTACGGAACAGCTTAAATTATCCGCTTCGGTCTCACCGAGCATCGAAGACAGAATCACGGAGGTTTTCCTGCCGGATAAGCAGGCAACCGGCATATGGACGCTGAAGGAAAAGCCGTTTCAAACATACGCGCAAAACGCCAACAAGGCGATCGTCTATTTCCCTGATACAGAGCGGGAAGACATTAAGCTGAACATGTCAAAAGCGCAAACCAATCTCATCAAAGAAAGAACAAACGATCCAAACATTACGCTGAAAAACAATAAAATCGCCATGGCGCTTCCGGCCGCAAATCTGAAAAAGGAAGAGACGGAGATCGGCATCAAAATCGGGAAGGACATCAAACAGGCGGTTACGAAAGTGTACGATTTCAGCATCCGCCAAAAAGGAAAAGCCGTCAGCTCATTCAAAAAGCCGGTCGGACTGTTTTTCCAAGTCGATAAGCCTGACAAACAAGCAGGCGTCTATCACGTCGACCGGAAGCATAACCGCTTCACAAAAGTGAAAAACGGCTACACGAAAGACCAAACAGTCGCCGGATATGTGAATCATTTCAGCGAATATACCGTCTTAAACGCACGCAATGCCGGGACGCCTTCAGCTCCGCCCGCAAGCGGAGACGCTCCCGCCGGCGGGAGCTCCGGAAACGGCACAGACGGTGTAAACGGCGGACAAGACCCGGCTGATCAGGCAAACGGATCATTGCCTGATACGGCCTCTACTATCTACAATTGGCTCATGTTCGGCCTTTTGCTGCTCGCATCCGGAAGCGGTCTCTACCTTTACCACCGGAAAAAAATCAATCAAATGTAAATATAAAAAAGCCGATTCTGCGGAGAATCGGCTTTTTTTTAGTTGACCCATTTCACGACTTGATCAAGCTCCTGCCTTGTTTTCGGACGAGGCTCTTTAACGCGGTATCCGAACGCGGCCATTACCGAAATGTCAAACCGCCCTTCCTCAAGCAGGCCTTCTTTTTCAAGGATGTCATGAACCTTGTCATAATTGAAGCCTTCAATCGGGCAGGAATCGATGCCGATCAAAGCGGCTGCCGTCATCATATTGGCAAGCGCGATGTACGTTTGTTTGGAGACCCAGTCAAACATCGCCCTGTCGCTTTCGAACAAGTGAAAATCGCCGTCCTGGAAGCTCTTGATCACGCCGTCTTCTTTTACCATGTTTTCGATGATGTCATCCGGCATTTTCTTCACATGCTTTAATTGATGTGCGATATAGTCGGAGTCATATCTCATTTCCTTAGCCGTGCGGCCGAGCAGCAGCACGAAATGGCTGGCGGTCGGGAGCTGTCCCTGTGCCCCCCATGAGACTTGACGGAGCTTTTCGCGCAGCTCTTTGTTTTGAACGACGACAAATTTCCACGGCTCCAGTCCTACTGAGCTTGGCGACAGTCGGCCGGCCTCCAGAATAAGCTGAAAATCTTCATCTGAAATCTTTTTGTCCGGGTCGAATTCTTTTGTGGCATGTCTGAATCGAAATGCTTCAAGAATCTCCTGTTTCTTTGATTGATCTGCCATGATTTGCTTCTCTCCTTTACTAAAAAGTGTATTCCTTTCTCAATTACATTCTAATTATTATAATAAAAGTTAAAAAGTACGCACATTTTTGTTGGATAGTATCATTTTTTATACTAAGGAGAGATGAAGATGGCAGACTGTAAAGGACCGGCCGGATATTCATGCCCGGTTGAAGCGACGATTGACATTATCGGCGGCAAATGGAAAAGCGTGATCCTGTTTCATTTAATAGACGGGAAAAAGCGGTTTAACGAGCTGCGCCGCTTAATCCCGAAAGTGACGCAAAGAATGCTGACCCTGCAGCTTCGCGAGCTGGAGCGCGACGGCATCGTTCACCGCGAAATTTATAAGCAGGTTCCTCCAAAAGTCGAATACCGTTTAACCGAATTCGGCCAGACGTTAATTCCGATCATCAACCAAATGATGAGCTGGGGAGTGTCGCATGCCGATAAAATAGAAGAAGCCCGCAAATCGGCGGCTGCCGAGTAACTAGTTGACCGTTTCAACCTGCAGTAAAAAGTCTTGAACCTTCCGGATATACTCTTCGGGGTTTTGGCGAAATCCTCCGACGTGTCCCGCTCCTTCGATCAAATACAGCTTCTTGATTCCCGTTTTCCGCTCGTACAGGCTTTCGGCCATTTGCGGCGGGACGAGCTGATCATTTTTGCCGTGGATAATGAACAGCGGCGTATCCGTCTCTTCAAGATCACGGACCGGGGAAATGTCGGCAAGGCTCCAGCCGTGACGCCGTTTAATCAGCCTGCTCGTCAGCGGAATGAGAAACGGTACAACCAGCTTGACGGCACCTTTCAGCTGGTAGCGGCAAAGCTCTGTTAAATCGCTGAAACACGAATCCGCGATGCAAAATCGAATCCTCTCATCCTGTTTCATCAATTCAACGGCGGCCGCCGCTCCGAGCGATTCGCCGAGCATACCGACAAAGACGCTTTTGCCGAGCTTGTTTTCAAGCTCATCTGCCCACATCGCCAAATCGTTCTTTTCATAATATCCGTAGGAAACATGCGAACCGCCGCTTAATCCGTGGCATCTGCTGTCGCAAAGCAGCACATGATAGCCGAGCGACTGGAACAGCTCAACATATTTATAGCCCCCAAACAGCGACCATTTAATGCCATGGGCGATGATCACGGCTTTCCGGCTGTCCGGAGCCGGGAAATACATCGCATGAAGCCGGCAGCCGTCCTCAGCAGTCAAAAAAAGCTCCTCTTTGTCGTGCGACCGATACACATCGTCAATAATCTCCCCATTCCTGACCCCGCTGAAAAATGTTTCTTCATAGCTGCTCCTGTTTGGCATCACAAACAAATAGCTGACAATGAGACTGACGGCAAAAATGCTGATCCCCAGCCCCAAGACGATCAACGATACTCCGATCCACACGGCCCTCACCCTTTAAGCACTGTTTTACCACATTGTATTCTGAATTGACCTGGGCGTGAGTGAGAAGAATTTTACATTTGTCCAATTCCGGATTACAATACCTTTGGTACTAAAATGTTTTTATCGGTACCAGAAAGGGGACAAACAGGAATGAAAGAACGAATGCTGAAAGAAACAATTCATCTCATTAGGCAAAAAGGATTTACCTTTACGATGAACGATTTAGCAAAACAGCTGGCCGTCAGCAAACGCACGATTTATGAATGCTTCGCATCAAAAGACGACCTTGTAGCCGAAGTCATCGATCATGTCGTCTCACAGATTAAAGAAAAAGAGCAAGCCATCGCAGCTAATGAACAGCTTGGCACGATAGAAAAAATTGAACAAATTTTGATTGCCGTTCCAGCCGATTTTGAATTCATGGATATTCGCCTATTGGCGGAATTGAAAAAATATCACTATGACCAATGGCTGAAGCTCGATTCGTTCTTAAAAGACGATTGGGCCGTTGTAGAAGATCTGTTCAACCAGGGAATGGCGCAAGGAATCATCAAAGAGATCGATTTGCCGTTATTCATTCACATGTATACAGGGAGCCTGAATCAGATTTATGATCCCGCTTCTTCTTTGAAAAACCGCTTTACGATGGGAGAGATGCTGAAGTCCGCCGTCGATATTTTGATACACGGGATCAGCACAAAACAAGATTAGAGGAGGAATCGATGTGCACTGGCTTTATTTATGTTTAGCGGTATTGTTTGAAACGGCGGGAACGGTCAGCATGAAGCTGTCGAACGGCTTTTCAAAGGTTGTTCCGAGCGTTCTACTGCTTGCGTTTTACGGTGCGAGCCTGGCGTTTTTGACGCTCACCCTGAAAACGATGGACGTTTCCGTTGCTTATGCCGTTTGGTCCGGGGTCGGAATCGTCTTGATTTCGCTGATCGGTTTTCTTTTTTTGGGTGAAAGCGTCAGTATCGTGAAAGCCGTTTCTATCATTCTGATTATCACCGGAGTCGTCGCATTGAATATAACAGAGCACCGGTCAATCAATTGAACCAGGAGGAAACCGTGAAATATTTGAAACCGTTTTTGCTTGTTACAGATATCGGCTTTATTTTATATTGGTTCGTTACGTTTTTTCACCTCATTCCGGAAAGCGCGGCATTTAAGAATTATGACGATCCGGTCGTCATCGCTTGGAACTGGTCGTTTTTGCCGCTGGATCTTTTAATTTCGATCAGCGGACTCTCCAGCTTATATTTGCATAAAAAAAAGCGGCCGTTATGGAAAAGCGCCGCCCTGGTATCCCTTGTTCTAACGTTCTGTTCCGGCCTGCAAGCGATCGCCTTTTGGCTGTTCAGCGGGGATTTCGATCCGTTCTGGTGGTCGTTCAACCTGTTTCTCATGATATATCCGTTATATTTCATCCGCTTTCTGCTGACTGATGATACGGCTGTGAAAGACCGTTTCCGAGCTGAACGACTTTAGCGTTTCCTGAGCTGTCTGTTAAAATTCCCCTCGTATCAAAGATGACTTTTGCGTGTTGTAAGAGGAGTTCTTTCGGCAGTTCGGCGTGGTCCGTCAAAATGACGATACAGTCGTACTCCTTCAGCGTTTCGGAATTAATTGGTTGACTGAAAAACGCCTTTCCGCCGATTCGAAGCTCTGGAAAATGCGGATCGTGATAGGAAACCTCCGCCCCCATCCCGACGAGCTTCTCGATGATGTCGAGCGATTTTGATTCGCGCACGTCCGCGACATTTCGTTTATAGGTGACGCCGTAGATGAGAATGTTCGCTTCTGTTGTGTTTTCTTTTTGCGCCAATTGCAGCGAGCGTTCGGCAATATAGCGGACGATCCTTTCGTTCATCTCTTCCGAAAGCCGAATGAAGTCGCTTGAGATGCCTTTTTTTCCGATGATAAATTGCAAATATAAAGGGTCGACCGGAATGCAGTGGCCGCCGATTCCCGGACCCGGATAAAACGCAGCAAATCCGTACGGCTTCGTGCTCGCCGCCCTTATGACTTCCCATACGTCAACACCTAGCTTGTCGCAGATCATCGCAAATTCGTTAATAAATGAAATATTGATGAACCGGTACGTGTTTTCGAGCAGCTTTGTCAGCTCGGCCGTTTCAGGAGATGTGACCGGAACGACTTCCTGATAGATGCTGCTGTATAACTGATAGACTTGATCCCGGCAGGCGTCCGACGCTCCCCCGACAACTTTCGGAACGACTTCGATCGGAAACTTGTTGCCGGGATCGACGCGTTCCGGGGAATAGGCAAGATAAAAATCTTTCCCGCACGCCAGGCCGCTTTTTTCCAAAATCGGTTTGACGAGATCTTTCGTCGTGCCCGGGTATGTCGAGCTTTCCAAGACAACAAGCTGGCCTTTTTGCAGGTGCTCCCTGATCGATTCCGCCGCTTTTGTCACGTAGTCCAGGTTCGGAGCCGATTCATCGTCCAAAGGCGTCGGCACGCATATAATCACCGCCTCGGCTTTTTTGATCAGCCCGTAGTCAGCGGCAGGCCGAAAAAAGCCGCTCGTAATGGCGCTCTTGATCGTTTCTCCTTTTATATCAGAAATATAGCTGTTCCCGGCTTTCAAAGATTTGATTTTCGTTTCGTCCAAATCGATGCCAATGACAGAAAACCCTTTTGATATCAGCAGCATAGACAAGGGCAGACCGACAAACCCCAGGCCTATGACAGCTATCGTCCGGTGTTGCTGTTCTTGATTATTCATGTATTTAATCGCCCCTTCATACATTCCTTTAATAAAATATGTTTTATCTCTTTTTTTGAAAGGGACGGTTTACCGATTTGCGACACCTATTTCTTTCTCATGTCAGCCGTTTGAAATGATGGAAGGGGGAGATGCACCACTTCCTTTGTCAGTGCGGATTGATAGATTCCGAATATCGTGTCCAGCGCTTTTTTTCCTTCGCTGCCGTCAATCAAGAGCGGTTCGTCCGCTCGGATGGAACGGATGAAGTTGTCGTACATCGCCTCCTGTTCACCCCGGAGATCAATCAGCTTTTCCGCTTCTTCCCTGTCCGTCTCTTTCCCTGCAATATACCAGCGGCTGATCCGGTTTAATGACGGGCCTTCCAACGAAATCGAACCCTTTTCCCCGAAAATGGACAGCGAGCTTCCCAGATTGTTCGGCTGTGTGATGATGTTGGCTTCTATGACGCCTTTTGCCTGATTGGCAAACGTCAGGATGCCGAGTGCTACGTCTTCCGTTTCTTTCCCTGGCGAAGCAGTCAGGATATCGCCGTATGCGCTTGTCACGTCTCCTAAAAACCATTGCAGAAGGTCGACCAGATGGATCCCCTGATTGATGAGCATCCCCCCGTCTTTTTCCCAATTCCCGCGCCATGAAGCCGCTGCGTAGTAGGCCGGAGACCGGTTGAGCCGAAGCGCCGCAGTACCTAAGTACAGCTCCCCTAATTTTCCCTCTTCGATCGTTTCTTTAATTTTTTTCATGATCGGCCGATGACGCATTTGATGGCAGACCATGAGCTTACGTTTTTTCTCTTTCGCCAGCCGGATGAGCTCATCGGCCTTCTCGAGCGACAGTGTCATCGGTTTTTCGAGAATGACATGTTTTTCGGCTAGCAGGGACCGTTTCGCCATTTCTGCATGAAGACCCGAAACAGCCGCAACGATTACCGCATCGATCGACGGATCTGCCAGCATGTCGGGATATTCCCGATAGCGGGCGACCTCAGGCTTTAAGCTTCTCAATGACTGGTAGTAGTCAGCTGCTTCGTCCATACGCTCTTCGGTTACATCGCTGACCGCTGCAAGCTCTGCTTCAGGGCGCCTGCTTAAGGTGAACAGGTGTTTTTTTGATATATAGCCGCAGCCGATCAGTCCAAATCGAACCGTCACGTCTTCCCTCCTCCTTTTGCAAGCAGCACGGAGATGACCTGATCCTGTTCATCGCTTGTAAGGAAAGGGTCCATCGGAATCGCAAAAAGCGTGTCAGACAATGATTCGGCCACCGGGAAATCTCCTTTTTTGTATTGCAATGAAGAGTAGACGTCCTGAAGATGAAGACAGCACGGATAGTATATGCCTGAGTGGATTTGCCGGTTTTCAAGCGCCTGCATGATCTCTTCACGGTTTTCTGCTCCGATGCAGAAGAGGTGGTAGATGTGGGAGCGGTCTTCTTTTTCTGTCGGCAGCGTCACGTGTGATGCCTCTTTCAATGCCTCACGGTACTTGCCGGCGACCTTTCTTCTTTGTTCATTCCAGCCGTCGATTTTTTCAAGCAGAATGAGCAAGGCGGCCGCGTGCAGTTCATCAAGCCGGCTGTTAAAACCGATTTTGTCGTGAAAGTATTTTTTGCTTGTACCATGCGTTCTGAGCGTCCTTACACGTTCGGCCGCTTCAGGATCAGACATCGTTACCATTCCCCCGTCGCCCAGCGTGCCTAAATTTTTCGTCGGAAAAAATGAGAAGCAGGCCGCATCCCCGAGGCTGCCTGCGGGACGGCCTTTGTATTCCGCGCCGAATGCCTGGCAGGCGTCTTCAATCACAATCAGCCTGTGCTTTTTGGCGATCGCATTGATCTCGTCCATATCAGCCGGCTGGCCGAAAATATGAACGGGAATGATCGCTTTTGTAGCCGGTGTGATGTTTTCTTCTATTTTTGCCGGATCAAGATTGTATGTGCCGCGGTCGACGTCTGCAAACACGGGGGTCGCCCCGACCCTTGAGACGGCTTCTGCGGTAGCGAAAAAGGTGAACGGCGTTGTGATCACTTCATCCCCTTTTCCGATGCCAAACGCTTTCAGCGTCAGCACTAAAGCATCCGTTCCGTTGGCCACCGCCACGGCATCCCGCACGCTGAGCTTTTCGGCCGTTTTATTCTCCAGCTCTTTGACTTTCGGCCCCAATATATACTGCCCGCTGTCCAATACCTGCTCAAACTCTTTTAACATATCTTGTTTTACCGTTTGAAACTGCCGTTTCAAATTGATTAACGGGATCATCCCGATTCCTCCTTCAAGAGAAAGTTCCCAATAATTTATGTGTGACGTTCCGAACTTGTCACGGCTGTAGCGGCGAAAAACCTATATCAGCAACATGAAGAAAAACATAATCTATCAAGAAGGTGAAAATTTGAAGTTAAAGAGGGATGCAAATGAGGGATGTCGGAATTGTCATGCCCGTGTATAAACAGAATCATGACTATTTGAAACTTGCGCTGAAATCGGTGCTTGAGCAAAGCTTTACAAACTATTATTTTGCCGTCGTATCTGACGGAGCACCGAGTGATCATATCGAGATCATCAAACGCGAAACCGAAGGAGACGAGAGGGTTCATCTGATTGAAAAAGAGAAAAATGAAGGGATCGCAAAAGCTTTAAATACGGGTTTCAACTATTTGCAGAAGTTTGAATCGATTCGTTACTTAACATGGGTGTCCAGCGATAATGTGTATGATCCCGAATTTATCGAAAAGCATCGGAACGCGCCGGAAAACGTCGGCTTATCCTACAGCAATTTTCACCATATCGACCACAAAGGCACCGTCCTAAGAGAGCAATTTTCCAATTATCAGGGGCAGCCGAAGGAAACGCTTCTCGATATTTGCTTTATCGGCGCCTCTTTTATGTATAAGTCAAAAGCGGCGGCAAAGACGGGCGGATATCAGCTGTGGCCTGTCGAAGATTATGAGTATTGGCTGCGGCTGACCGAACATTGCGATATTGTGTACATTCCGGAGGTGTTAGCGGCGTACCGGGTCGATTCCCCATTGAGCGTATCGGCGCAGCTGAGGCACTCAAAGGAGCAGCATCGCAGATTTCGCCATGCGCTAAACCTCGCAAAGCTTGAAGCCAGAAAGCGGCGGAACATTCCGTGTGAGCTGACGGTCATCTATCCGGTTTCTGACGGATCTCTGCAAACGGTCGATCAACTGGAGCGGCTCCTTGAACAGACGTTCAGCAATTATCAGATTACGGCGCTTGACACAACGCCTGATCAATCGGCGTCCGAAGCGCTCAAAGCAATTGAAGATCCGCGGCTGACCTTTCTCCATCTGCCGGGTGCCTCTGAAGACACCGCTATTTTAACCGGAATCCAAAATGCCGATGCACCCCTCTCCATGCTTTACGGAAAAGGCGCTTTTCCTTCGAATCACGTGATGCTGAATCGTTTGTTTCATTATTATCTCCAATACAAAGCAAAGGGCGCCGAAGCAAAGCATATCGTCTTTTTTGTCAATGACAACGGGCACATCAGCCATCGCGCCGTCATCCCGGAAAACGAACCGGCATTCGGCCAGATATACCATACGGAAACGCTTGCCGACATTTTAAAGAAATGACAAATATCCCTCTGGATTCAGAGGGATATTGACTTTCACCCTTTTTTGAGTTTTTTTATCATGCGTAAGAATTCTTCTGCGTACTTGTCCGGAGAAAAATTCGTTTCAATGTGTTTGACGGCATTTTGTCTGATTACTTCTCTTAAAGCTAGATTATCCATCAATTCTTTCCCTTCTTTGACTGCTTCTTCAATGCTGCCTGACCGATAGAATTTCCCCGTCACGTTGTGGTCGATGAAATTGCGCACGCCGTCCGAGTCCGAAGAAAGGACGGGGCACCTGCAAACCATAGCTTCAAGAACCGCATACCGGAACCCTTCCACTTTTGATGTAGAGCACAAAAAGCCGCCGGAATCGCCGATGATGGAGAGGTATTCCGCCATTTTACGATGGGGCTGATTGGCGAAAATCTCCACATTCCGGCTGATTTTCAGTTCTTTGAGTTTTTGTTCAAAGGCGTTTCTCTCCGTTGCTCTCGACAAGGTACTGTCTTCGAACATCCATAGCTTGACTTCAGGATTTTCCTTGATAAATTCCGCTCCGATCAACAAAAACTCCCGCCAGTTTTTATTATCTTCAAGCCTCCCAACCCAGCCGATCACCGGATTTTTTTCTAAAGGATGGACTTGATAGTGAAATTCTTTCGTATGAAAACAATTTTGCAAACAGAACTTTTTCTTAGCAGGAAAATACGTGTTGACCGCTTTGACGAGGTGCGGCGTCGGCGGGTGCAGCATGGCGTCACAATCCTTCTGAACCACAGAATAAGCGAAATGTTTAATATATTGGTCAATGTATTCCTTGTTGATTCCCGCCCCTTGAATTTCATAAATCAGAATCCCTTGATATCCGAGATTGCGCAGCCTTTTCGCCAGCCGAACATCCGAGCTGACGACGATCGCGTCATATTTACCCTCATAAATGATCTGTTTGATTTCTTCGTCACTGTCCGTGACAAAGATTGACGTATCGAGCTCATTTTGCAGACCGATCCCGTCTGCTGTGTATAAAAAATGGCAGTTAACCTTATGCTTAGCCAGTCCGTAGCAGCGCTGCCTGTTTAGCGTTTCAATCCCTCCGCTCGGTACGATGTACGCAAATAAGATGTTGATCGGCGTCTCTGACATCTGCCATTTCGCTTTCGCAATCGTTCCGTGAAGATGATTGACCGAATCTCTGACCGTGTCCCCAGCTCCTTCGTCTAATTTCCAATACCTGAAAAGGCCTGATTCATCTCCGCGAAGTTCCTGATTGATGTGCCGTTTAAGCTCCGCTTGTGTTTTTGCTGCCTTCCACACTCTTATTTCTTTCAGGCCTCCCTCATAAAAGCCGCCCGTCTTCATTCCCCCGAACACGCCGGACGGAACCGCCGCATCGCTTCTGCTGACCGTACCCTTTGCGGCAAACGCCCCATTGATGTAAATGGACGGGACTTTATTATCATATACAACGGCGATGTGCGTCCAATCATAGAGCGACGCGGCACAATGCAAAACAGCGGCCAGATCGTCCGCTGTATGCTCATATATGACAACGCCGTCCGTTCCAACGGCCACACCCACACCGGCCCGCGAATCATCGCCGTCCCCATAGGCTCCGGAAATCGGCGTAACTGCGAACCGGAAGTTGTGTAAAGCCGCTGCCGCAGGCTTTGCCCAAAACTCGATCGTGAACGTATTTTCCAATGCCGTCAATAACGGTTCATCCGTTATCATCCTGGTGCAGCCGTCAAATGAAAGGTAAGTTTCGCGCAGCATAGATCCCTCCTTCGTTACTCAGCTTGATTTGGAATAATTTATGACCTCGCACTGCAAATTGCCACCCGCCTCAAAAAAGAAAGCCTACTTTTCAAAAGTAAGCTTTTCCCTGATTATTTTTTTATGCCTAATTTTCCTTCAAGCAACTGCTTATTATGAAGGACGGACTTATCCTCCGGACGATATTTTCTGGCCTCTTCATTGTGTTCATACGATTTCTCAAAATCTCCCAAATTGTAATAACACACACACATTTGCAGATGCGGATACCATGTGTAATACGCCGGATAGCTGAAGCTCCATTTATTTGAGTCTGGAACCTGCTTTGTCGCCTGATCATACCAATAAATCGCCGCCTGATATTCCCGCCTGCGCTGAAAGTTGTAGCCGATTCTGCTGCATGTCTCCGCGCGCGGCGTTTTCGAAAATTCAAACGACTGGAACAGCGATCGGAGCTCATTTTCCATATCCCCGAGATAGCGGTAGCAGTCCGCTTTATTGATGCAGGCGTATACTTTGTCCTCAATCCATCCTTCTTTCATTTCAATATTTTTATTATAGCTTTCGATCGCCTTCTCATAATGCCCGTTCTCTCTCAATTCGTTTCCGTAGTAAAAATGGTCTCTCGGAGAAAACGCATCGCCGCGGTCAATTTTCTTTTGATAAATATTGAGATTCCGCCCGACGGAATGGCGGATTTTTTTATGCGTCACCGAAATATCGGCATTGATGATATTGCCGTAAACCTCCAGGTACTGGTGGCAGTCGCCTCTCCATTGAAAATTTTTCTCGCGTTTGACCAGGCGGTTGCGCCGGTATCGTAACGTGACGTTTCCGAATTCGTCCGTTCCGGCGTCATAATACATCGAGACCGAATCAACGGACGGATCGAGCGTCTCTTTTAATTCTTTTAATTTCTTGCGGTCTTTCTCAAGCAGGACATCATCTGCATCAAGATATAGAATGTAGTCTTTCGTGGCATGCTTAAACGATTCATTCCTTGCGGCTGCAAAATCGCCGATCCACTCAAAGAAAAAGACGCGGTCTGTGTATTGTTTCGCAATCTCCACCGTTTTATCGGTCGATCCCGTATCGACGATATTGATTTCGTCTACGATGTCTTTTACGGTATCAAGACATCTTGCCAATACTTCTTCTTCATTTTTAACAATCATACAAAGGCTGATTGTGATCAAACCGTTCACTTCCTTCATCTTTATTTTCACTTCAATAGATTATGAGAGCATTATGCTTCTTGTTTGTGTCCTTATCATGAATCAATGGATCACCCGGAAACTTCTTTCTATTTGTGAATATAGATATTACTAGTGAAATTCAACGTCTAACAGGAGGATTTTGATGACCCAAAACAATGAATTGGAACTGCTGCTGTGTTCACTCGATCTCGCTGCTACGGACAACGGCATCATTAAAATGATAGATGAAAACAGATGGGTCGAAGCTGAACGGCTGATTGAGGAGAAAATGAAAACCGATCCATTCGAGATTTCCTCGCTGGTCAGTTTAGGTTTTATCAATGAGAAAAAGCGCCGCCTTCAAGAAGCCTGTGAATGGTATGATGATGCCGCTCTTTTTATGGATAAAGCACAGAAAGAAAAACTGTTTCGCGAGAAAATCGAACTTTTTCGAAGCGTCGAAAGCCTTCGGCCGAAAATCGTCTTTTTTGTCAAACCCGGTTTAGATACGTTTATACACGCTGTAGCCGAACATCTCCCAAAATCATACAGAGCACTGAAACTGATCATCACAGATCTCAGACAAATCGACAACGGGATGAAGTGGGCGGACATTTGCTGGTTTGAATGGTGCGACAACCTAACCATTTACGGAAGCAAACTGCCTCTCGCTCACGAAAAAACCTTAATTTGCAGGCTTCACAGCTATGAGGCTTTTACATCGTATCCTTATCAGGTTCGCTGGGATGTTATTGACCAGGTCATTTTTGATGGTAAGCATATGGAGGAGTACATCGTCAAGCATGTGAAAAGCCTGGATAAAACGAAGACCGTGACGATTCCAAACGGAGTTGATTTAGAGCGGTATACGTTTAGAGAGCGCGAAAAAGGATTTCATATCGCTTATGTCGGATATATCAATTACAAGAAAGGCCCGATGCTTTTATTGCACGCGTTTAAGGCCATCCACGACAAAGACCCGAGATATAAGCTATTTATCGCAGGCCAGTACCAGGACATCCGCTATCAATTATACTTTCAGCAAATGATTGAAGAACTTGGTCTAGCAGGCAGTGTTCAAATCGACGGCTGGCAAAGTGATGTTAATCAATACTTGGAGGATAAGCACTACCTGATTTCGACAAGCCTTTTAGAAAGCCAGCAAATGTCGGTAATGGAAGCGATGGCAAAAGGGCTGAAGCCGCTCGTTCACAATTTTTACGGCGCCAAAACGATCTATGATGAACCTTATGTATGGAATACGATTGATGAACTCGTCGAAATGATCACTGAAGACGACTATTCATCAAACCAATACCGCGCCTTTATCGAAGAACACTATTCATTAGAAAAACAAATGAAAACAATCGAGGAAACCGTCTCCCGATTTGCAAAACCCGCAAAAACAAAAACCCGGACCGTCTTTTTTGATCCTCCCAAAATCACGGTCGGCATCGTGAATTATAACTACGCCCGCTTTTTGGACCAATGCCTTCAATCCGTGATCAATCAATCGTACCCGAACATCGAGATCATCATCGTAGATGACTGTTCTACAGACGATTCCCTTGACATTATCAGTGCATATCAAGACAAATACCCCCATATCAAAGCGATATGCCATCGCGAAAATTCCGGCATGGCGGATACGGCATTTGCAGAAATTTTTGAAGAAGCTTCTGGAGAATATGTTATGCCTATCAGCGCGGATGACTATTTGGCGCATGAAGAGGTGCTCGCTGATTTTATCACATATTTTCTTGAACAAGAGGATTTGGATTATGTGTACGGCGACTTTTTGCTGGTCGATAAAAACGGAAATCGAATCGGGAGCTGGATCTATCAACCTTATACAGATGATGAAGCCGTCCGCAGGACTTTTGAAAGAAGCGGGTCCGGCGTGTATCCAATGGTGGGGCTATACAAACTGTCTTTTTACCGGGATCATAACCATTCCTGGGTGGTCGATTCCAAAAACCCATATGCCGGCGACGCGCTCAACAGCATTGTAAACATCAAACGCGGCTGGAAACGCCGATACGTTCACAAACCTGCCTATTGCTACCGCAGGCACCAGGATAATTTCACCTACAATGTCGCTAAAAGAATTCCGTCTATTATTTATGTAATGGAATATATCATCAACCATTTCAGCAAAGAAATCTATTTGCCGAACATCAAATGGAATGAGCTTGAGCCGACCGAGCGAGCCGCGATGAAGTACTATACGCTTGGAAAAGTCTACGCGGACACTGCAATTGATTACCAAAGCAATAGTTTTACACAGCATCTTGATCAGGAAGAGAGGAAAAGGTGCGTCAAACCGCTGATTGAAAAAATGGAGCACTACTTTGATTTGAGTTTAAGCTCCAGAGGTGAAACATATAAACAAAACATTGATGAACTAAAAATGGAGATTAAACATTTACTGACAATTTGATTGATTAATATAAAAAAAGAAAGGACTGCCTTAGCTTATCGGCAGTCCTTTTTTACGTGAAAGTATTTCTTCCTTTCAGTATATAAAAAGAGGCGCATGAAAACCGAAGCTTTCATGCACCCCTTAAACCTTCCGCGATTCCAAATATACAAATTGGTTAGAAATAAGCTATACAACAGTTAAATTGCTGTTTGTTATGCGCCGGTTGGACCGGTTGGACCCGTCGGGCCGGTTGGGCCTGTTGGGCCTGTCGGACCGGTTGGACCGGTTGGGCCGGTTGCTCCTGTCGCTCCTGTTGCTCCCGTTGCTCCTGTTGCTCCCGTTGGGCCGGTTGCTCCTGTCGGGCCGGTTGCTCCTGTCGGGCCGGTTGCTCCTGTCGCTCCTGTTGCTCCTGTTGGACCTGTCGCTCCTGTTGCGCCGGTTGCTCCTGTCGGGCCGGTTGCTCCCGTTGGACCGGTTGCTCCTGTTGGGCCTGTCGCTCCTGTTGCTCCCGTCGAACCTGTCGGGCCTGTCGGGCCTGTCGCTCCTGTTGGGCCTGTCGCTCCTGTTGCTCCGGTTGCTCCTGTTGGGCCTGTCGCTCCTGTTGCTCCGGTTGGACCTGTCGGGCCTGTCGGGCCTGTCGCTCCTGTTGCTCCTGTCGGGCCTGTCGCTCCTGTTGCTCCCGTCGAACCTGTCGGGCCTGTCGCTCCTGTTGCTCCCGTCGGACCTGTTGCTCCCGTTGGGCCGGTTGCTCCTGTCGCACCTGTCGCTCCTGTTGGACCTGTCGCTCCCGTCGGACCTGTCGCTCCTGTTGCTCCCGTCGAACCTGTCGGGCCGGTTGCTCCTGTCGGACCGGTTGCTCCAGTTGGGCCTGTCGCTCCTGTTGCTCCCGTCGAACCTGTCGGGCCTGTCGCTCCTGTTGCGCCGGTTGCTCCCGTCGGACCTGTCGCTCCTGTTGCGCCGGTTGCTCCTGTTGGACCTGTCGCTCCCGTCGGACCTGTCGGGCCGGTTGCTCCCGTTGAGCCTGTCGGACCGGTTGCTCCCGTCGGACCTGTCGGGCCGGTTGCTCCTGTCGGGCCTGTCGCTCCTGTTGGACCTGTCGGACCTGTCGCTCCCGTCGGACCGGTTGCTCCTGTTGGACCTGTCGCTCCCGTCGGACCTGTCGCTCCTGTTGGACCTGTCGCTCCTGTCGGGCCTGTCGCTCCTGTTGCTCCCGTTGGGCCTGTCGGGCCTGTCGCTCCTGTTGCTCCCGTTGGGCCGGTTGCTCCTGTCGCACCTGTCGCTCCTGTTGGACCTGTCGTTCCCGTCGGACCTGTCGGGCCGGTTGCTCCCGTCGGACCTGTCGCTCCTGTTGGACCTGTCGCTCCCGTCGGACCTGTCGGGCCGGTTGCTCCCGTTGGGCCTGTCGCTCCTGTTGCTCCGGTTGCTCCTGTCGGACCTGTTGCTCCCGTTGGACCGGTTGCTCCTGTCGGACCTGTCGCTCCCGTCGGACCTGTCGGGCCGGTTGCTCCCGTCGGACCTGTCGGGCCTGTCGCTCCTGTTGCTCCCGTTGGGCCGGTTGCTCCCGTTGGGCCTGTCGCTCCTGTTGCGCCGGTTGCTCCTGTCGGACCGGTTGCCCCCGTTGGACCGGTTGCTCCCGTTGGACCTGTTGCTCCTGTCGGACCTGTTGCTCCCGTTGGGCCGGTTGCTCCAGTTGCTCCTGTTGGACCTGTCGGGCCTGTCACTCCAGTTGCTCCTGTCGGGCCGGTTGCTCCTGTCGGGCCTGTCGCTCCTGTTGCTCCTGTCGGACCTGTCGGGCCGGTTGCTCCTGTTGGACCTGTCGCTCCCGTCGGACCTGTTGCTCCTGTTGGACCTGTCGCTCCCGTCGGACCTGTTGCTCCTGTTGGACCTGTCGCTCCCGTCGGACCTGTCGGGCCGGTTGCTCCCGTCGGACCTGTCGGGCCGGTTGCTCCCGTCGGACCTGTTGCTCCTGTTGGACCTGTCGGACCTGCCGCTCCATCAGTCTGTAAAAGTGCTACATCGTCTACTATGACATTAGCAGTTCCAAATTGCGGAAGAGTATTAATCAAAATAAACGCCATAGTAGAACCCACAGGAGCAGGATCTGTCGTTTGATAGATTTCAATCCATGTGTTATTTTCTACAACCGGTAATCTATTAAATGGAATATTAACAAATAGCCCCTGTCCAAGGAAGTTAAATGAACTATCAAAAAACGAAACCTGTATCTGCACTTGAGGAGACGGTAAAAATCCCGATTTGGCCAAAGACACTAGAAATTCTAAACCCTCTCCAGGGTTAACTGGGGCAAATTGAGCTATAAATGATACTACATTTCCACCCAGCAATGTTGTCGACCAAAAACCCGAATGAGAAAACTGAGTAGTGACCGTTGCATTTTGGCCAACCCAAGGTGGGAGTGTCCCTGTCTCGAAACCCCCATTAACAACTACATTTTGAATCGACATATAGGATTTTACCTCCTTTTCTTAGATTTGCTTCAATAGTTAATTTAAAGATTGAAGCTAGCATATACTATGAATTCATATATCACTCGGTCACGTTGTTTTCCATACGATTAAAACACATTTATAGCTAAAGTTTGAGCGTCTACTATATTGTTAAAAAATGAATTCTCTTAAAACTTATTTAAAAATAAAGAGAGATGCTCTAAAAGAACATCTCCCTCTTCTCTAAGGGAATCGAATTATATTTAAATCTCTATTGAAAGCTGCTGCAGAAGCTACGTTTGCAGCTGTTGTTACGGCTTTTCTAACTGTATAGGTAACAGTTTGCAGCGTCAGGTACAGTATCAACAAAAGTGCTAGCTAACGGGAATTTTTGTGTTCCAGCTGCCGTAAGATTTCTATTAAATATTCTAGTTTGAAGCAGAGTTCCGTCTCAGTGTGATTCAATACTAATTTTGCTGTATTTACATCCTCTACTGCCAGAGCATAATCGATTTTAACATTTTAACCGCTGCATACAGTTACTTCAGTATTTAACGGAACAGTCGGCGGATTATAGGCTGAAATAGAACCTGAGATATTTGTAAAGAAAAGCGCTGTTTGAGAGCTGGCTGGTCCCGTTGGGCCTGTCGCTCCTTCGTTATTTAACATTTATTCCTTCAAAACCAAAAACCGTCTTTCTATAGAAGACGGTTATTTCATCACCCTGCCCGGGTTGCCGTAAGCGGTTTTTCCGGCGGGAATATCTCTTGTGATGACGGCTCCGGCGCCGATTACGGCGTGTTCTCCGATAACGACAGATGGCAGCAATGTCGCATTGTTGCCGATTTTTGCTCCCCTTTTAATCGTTGGACCTTTATATTGATAATTTCCCGTTCCCATATATTTATCATTTGATGTTGAACAGCACGGACCGATGAATACTTGATCTTCGATTTCCATATCGGCGGTGATATAGCATCCCGTTTGGACGGTAACCCTGCACCCGATCTTTGTATTGTTCTCAACCATGGCGCTTCGGCCGATGATGCTTTCTTCTCCGACTGTTACATTTTCGCGGATGCTTGCCATATCGCCCACAAACACGCCCTTTCCCAAGCGGACGTCTCTGTAGATGACAACGTTTGAACCGATGACGGATCCATCTTCAATCACCAAAGGTCCGCCTGCTTTTTTCGGCTGGCGCGCCATTTTTTTATTTGAAGAAGTCTCTTTGCCGAGTACGGCCAAATCGCCGATCATCACTCCGCTTCCGAGCTGTGTATCCTTCTTGATGATCGCATGGTGGCCGATCGTCACGTCATCCCCGATCGCCACGTTTTCTTCAATGACGGCACCTTCTCCCAATACCACGTTCTTTCCAACCTTAACGGTCTCATGAATCATTCGCATAGCCTCCATTTCTCATGCCTTGCCTTTGGCATCATATTCAGATTGGACGCGATGAGAAACGGCTCCACACAAAAAAACACGGCCGCCGTCAGGCGAACCGTGCTACTTTTCCCGTCTTGCAAAATCGACAAACCGGAATTTATCAAGCCGGTGTCTGCTTTCCGTATATTGAAACAGTGTCGTGTCATCGAGGAACACATAGTTTTTCACGACGACGATGTGCTCATATCCGTTTAAATCCAAATATGTTTGATCCGTTTCCGTACACGGCTCAACGACGATTTCCTTGTGGGCATAGCTGATCGCGAGTCCAAGCTCCTCCTCAATATATTGATAAATGGAATCCTCGCATATCTCTTTCGTTAAAAGCGGGACGCTTTTACGGATAAAATAATCCTTATCAAGGATGACGCGCTCTCCGTTGATTGTCCGGGACCTGACGACTCGCCATACCTCTTCGTCTTCTTTGATCCGAAGCTGTTTTTGGATATATACACCCGGATGGGTCAAGCCGAATTCATGTACGGTCGTGCTCGTCTCTCTTCCAAGCGTTTCGGAAAGCTCTTTAAAACTGACCAGTCCGGAAACCGGGAACTGCATTTTTTCCCTGTTGAGGACGACTGATCCTTTTCCCCTGATTTTTTGAATGTAGCCGTTTTGAGCAAGCATATTCAGCGCTTTTCGAACGGTTTCCCTCGACGTGTCGTGCCGGTCTGTCAGATCGTGTTCCGACGGCAGGATATCGCCGGCGTTCAGGATGCCCTGATCGATTTGTTCGGCGATTTCTTTATAAATCATGACATATTTGTTGACTTTCATTTTTTACCACCCAGCTTAGTTTAGCATGGTTTGGCAAGATGATAAACTATCGATTGATAAGGCTTTACCGTAAAACGGCCGAATTGTTCCGGAATCTCCGGATCGTTTGTGATCAGAACCTCGGCAGAATACCCTTCGCAATCGATAGTTTCAGGCAGGCGGAACTCGGTTTCCTTGCCGTAGAAATTATTGATGACGAGGAGCTTTTCGTTTTTTCCGTTTCTTATATATGCGAAAAGCTGCGGATCGCCTTCAAGAATGAGCTGAAAATCGCCTGTTGTGATAATCTCGTATTCTTTCCGCAGCTCATTCAGCTTTTTATAATGGTAAAAAACCGAATCGGGATCTTGCAGCGCTTCCTCGGCATTGATGTCTTTGTAGTTTGCGGGAATCGGAATCCAAGGCGTTCCCGTCGTAAACCCTGCGTTTTCCCCGCCGTTCCATTGCATCGGTGTCCGCGAATTATCGCGCGATTTCGCTTTTAAGATGCCGATGATCTCTTGTTCGGGCTTTCCTTCTTCTTTCATTAAGCAATACATATTTATAGATTCCACATCCCGATACTGCGAAATATCATCAAATTTCGGATTGGTCATTCCGATTTCTTCACCTTGATAAATGTAAGGGGTGCCTTGCAGCATATGGATCGCCGTCGCCAGCATTTTCGCCGATTTTTTGCGGTGCTTCCCGTCGTCCCCGTAGCGCGAGACGATCCGCGGCTGATCGTGGTTGCACCAGAACAGCGCATTCCAGCCGCCTCCTTTATTCATCTCCGTCTGCCATTCAGAAAGAATCTTCTTTAATTTCAAGAAATCAAATTCGCTTAAGCTCCACTTTTCCCCGTTTGGATAGTCGACCTTTAAATGATGGAAGTTAAACACCATATTCAGCTCTTGACTGTCAGGGTTCGTGTATTTGATGCAATCGGCAATTGATGTCGATGACATTTCTCCGACTGTCATGCTGTCATATTGTGAAAAGACTTCCCTGTTCATTTCATGCAAAAATTCGTGAACGCGCGGACCGTCTGTATAAAACCTCCGTCCGTCTCCTTGGTCGTCATCCGGAAAGCGCTGGTCTTTGGAAATGACATTGATGACGTCGAGCCTGAAGCCGTCAATCCCTTTTTCGAACCAGAAATGCATCATCTCATATACTTTTTTTCTGACCTCTTCATTCTCCCAATTCAAATCAGCCTGCGTCACATCGTAAAGATGGAGATAATATTGACCCGTCTTTTCATCAAATGCCCATGCGGAGCCGCCGAATTTCGACTCCCAGTTCGTCGGCTCTGATCCGTCCGGCTTCCCATCCTTCCAAATATAAAAATTCCGGTAAGGATTGTCTTTCGCCGATGATGCTTCTTTAAACCATCTGTGCTCTGTCGACGTATGGTTGACGACAAGATCCATGATCACCTTTAAGCCGCGTTTGTGGGCTTCCTCCAACAACCGCTCAAAGTCCTCCATTGTTCCGTAATCTTCATGAATCCGGTAATAGTCGCTGATGTCATAGCCGTTGTCACGTTGAGGAGATTCGTAGATCGGCGTCAGCCAAATGACATCACAGGAAAGCTCTTTTATGTAATCAAGCTTTTCGATGATGCCCTGAATATCGCCGACACCGCTTCCTGTCGTGTCGTTGAAGCTTTTCGGATAGATTTGATAGACCACGGCTGTTTTCCACCATGGCTGTTGTTTCGTTTCCATTATCAGCACCACCACTTTCTTTCTATTGAAAAGGGAAAAGAGACCGCAACATGCGTCTCTTCCCGTTTAGGATTTTTGTTTCATTCTTGCATAGACGTATGTTCCGGCAAACGGCGCCACCAGCACAATAGCCATTCCGATCGCAAACGCGCCCCAATACTGGCTCATGATTGAGAAAATGCCCGGGACGCCGCCGACTCCGACAGAGCTCGCCAAAACGCCTTGTGAGGAAATATACATTCCGGCAAGCCCGGAGCTGATCATCGCGATGATAAACGGAAACCTGTACCGCAGGTTCACCCCGAATATCGCCGGTTCTGTAATGCCGAGATAAGCGGAAATACCTGATGTTAAAGAAAGCCCTTTTTGTTTTTCATCTTTTACAATGAACATCATCGCAAGCGCCGCCGACCCTTGAGCGATATTGGAGAGCGCGAGCATCGGCCATAAAAATGTCCCGCCGAGCTTAGAGCCGATGAGCTGCAGGTCAACCGCAAGGAACGTGTGATGCATTCCGGTTATGACGAGGGCCGAGTACAACCCGCCGTACAAGAGGCCCCCAAGAGCTGCGAATGTGCCGAATACCGCAATAAACCCGGAAGTTAAAGCGTTTCCAATTGCAAATGTAACCGGCCCGATGATGATAAACGACGCAAAGCCTGTCACAAGCAGCGTGATCGGAGCAACGACGAGCAGCTGAATGCTTTCGGGAGTCCGCTTCGTTAAAAACAGCTCAATTTTCGCAAGCAAATAGGAAGCGATCAATATCGGCAGCACCTGCCCCTGGTACCCGACCTTCTGCACCTCAAGGCCGAAAAGGTTCCAAACGGGGATTTTTCCGCTTTGCTCCGCAGCACCGTATCCCCAGGCGTTTAAGAGATCCGGATGCACCAGCATGACGCCGAGCACGATCCCAAGAAGCGGATTGCCGCCGAAACGCTTCACGGCCGACCAGCCGATTAAGGCAGGCAGAAAGGCGAATGCCGTTCCCGCAATCAAATTGATCATATTGGCCAGATCAGCCCACTGCGGATAAACTTGAACGATCGACTTCCCGCTGAAGAAAATGTCCTGTGCCGTTAAAATATTGTTGATCCCCATCAGCAATCCAGCTGTAACAATTGCCGGCAAAATCGGAATAAAAATATCTGCAAGCGTTTTCACGGCACGCTGCAAAGGATTCATCTTTTTCTCAGCAGCTTTCTTCACATCATCCTTCGTGGCTTCGCCGATTCCTGTTTCCTTCACGAACTCGGCGTATACGCTGTTGACCGTCCCCTGGCCGATCACCACCTGAAACTGGCCGTTCGCCGAAAACGATCCCTTCACGACGTCAATTTGATCAAGCGCCTCTTGATCAACCTTGCTTTCATCTATTAATGCAAATCGCAAACGAGTCACACAGTGAGTGGCCGCTGCTATATTTTCCGCACCGCCGATAGCATCGGCAATTTGCCGTGCAGATCTGTTCAGTTCCCCCATGCCAACCCCTCCGTTCTATACTTGTATATACATGTTATGCTTTTATTGTATATCTGTATATACAAGTAGTCAACAGATTTTTTACAGCGCTTTCAAAAAAATAAAAAAACAGACCTTTAAGGTCTGCCTCTATTTCTGCTAACGGCCGAACCGGCGATACACCTTATCTTTATAAAAAGCGGACGCAGGTTTGTCGAACAGGCCTTTTTTGTCTGCAAGCCTGTCAAGCTTGAGCCTGTTTTCCGTTTTTCTTTCCATCAACCGCTCGCGTTCGCTTTCGTCCGTACATTTGGCGATCAATTCTTCAATGGTCATCAGCTCTTTTTTCAAAGCCCCTTCATCACCGGCCATTCCGGCGTTTTTCAGCACCCTGTAAGCCATCCGGAGATCTTCTGGAACATGGGCTGCTTCATCTTTTTTAAGCGGCTTGCCCATTCCCGGCAGCCTGTCAAACTCCCCGTCCTCAATCGCCCGCTTAATTCTGTCCTCAGAGATTAGATATGAGAAATCCATGTTCTCACCAGCCTTTTTCATTCATATTATAAATCAGTCTGCCATAAAACAATAACAGAGCCAATACTAGTCTGCGCAAAATATTTCCAGATCGCTGAAAAATCCTCAAAAAACCGTTTTCCGCCGGGGGTTTTGCCGTTTCTTCGGCCGGCTCAGTTAACGCTTTTCTAAATCGGCATTTCATGGTATATTTTATACATTCGTTTTTTCTTTCGTTCCGATGGTTTTATGCTGATCCGGAAAAAGGAGTGTAACAATGAAAAGATTTATAAAGGAAAGAGGGCTTGCCTTTTTTCTGATAGCCGTTGTATTGCTATGGCTAAAAACGTATGCTGCTTATGTAATTGAATTTAATTTAGGAATAACCAACATAGTACAAAAGATTTTGCTTTTTGTGAATCCGATTAGCTCAAGCTTGTTCTTTCTTGGATTTGGACTTCTGTTCAAGAAAAAATTACAGCAGACAGCCATAATAGTGATTCATTTTTTAATGTCTTTTTTGCTTTACGCAAACATCGTATACTACAGATTTTTCAGTGACTTTATCACGCTGCCTACGATCATGCAGGCAAGAACAAACGGCGGACAGCTCGGGGACAGTATTTTCTCATTAATGCATCCTCTCGATGTCTTTTATTTTATCGATACGATCATATTGATCGCATTGGCCGTTTTTTATAACAGACCGTCTGAAAAAACGACAAAGCGTCCGTTTAAAATCGTAATGGGTGCAAGCATCCTGGTCTTTCTCGCCAATCTTGCAGTTGCGGAGATGGACCGTCCGGAGCTTCTCACCCGCTCATTTGACCGGAACTACCTTGTGAAGTATTTGGGCACATACAACTTCACAATCTACGACGCGGTTCAAAACATCAGGTCAAACAGCCAGCGCGCCTTTGCAAAATCAAGCGATGTTACAGACGTCGAAAACTATATCAAAGCCAATTATGATAAGCCGGATCCTAAGTATTTCGGAAAAGCGAAAGGCATGAACGTCGTCTATATTTCGATGGAATCGCTGCAGAATTTTATCATCGACTATAAGGTTGACGGCAAAGAAGTTACGCCGTTTTTAAACTCGCTGGCACACGACAATGAAACGTTCTATTTCGATAACTTTTTCCACCAAACTGGACAAGGTAAAACATCAGACGCCGAATTTATGATGGACAACTCGCTGTATCCTTTATCACAAGGTTCGGTATTCATCAATAAAGCGCAAAACACGCTTCAGTCGGCACCGGCGATTTTGAAATCCCAAGGCTATACATCCGCGGTTTTCCACGGCAACTACAAAACGTTCTGGAACCGCAATGAAATGTACAAAGCCATCGGATATGACAAATTTTTCGACGCGACGTACTACGATATGAGCGAAGAGAATACGAAAAACTACGGCATGAAGGATATACCGTTCTTCAAAGAATCCATGCCGCTGTTAAATAGCCTGAAGCAGCCGTTCTATACGAAGTTCATCACGCTGTCAAACCATTTCCCGTTTGAAATGGATGAAGGCGATACAGACTTCCCGGCCGGAAACACGGGCGACAGCGTCGTTGACCAGTATTTCCAATCGGCTCATTACATGGATCAGGCGCTCGAACAGTTTTTCAACGATCTGAAAAAATCAGGATTGTATGATAATACGATTGTGGTCATGTACGGCGACCACTACGGCATTTCTGAAAACCATAATAAAGCGATGTCCAAAGTATTGGGCAAAGATATTACACCGTATGAGAATGCTCAATTACAGCGGGTTCCGCTGTTCATCCACGCACCGGGTGTCAAAGGGGTAAAATCCCACAAATACGGCGGCGAAGTCGATGTGGAACCTACCCTGCTTCACTTGATGGGCGTGGATACGAAAGATTACTTGATGAGCGGTTCCGACCTTCTGTCTCCTGAACACCGCGAAGTGATTCCGTTCAGAAACGGCGACTTCATTTCGCCGAAGTACACGAAAACGAACGGAAACTACTACGATACGAAGACAGGCAAGCTCCTCAGCGAAAAAGACGTCGATCCGAACATCGATGAATCGGTGAAAAAAGAGCTTGAAATGTCGGATAAAATCGTCGACGGAGATTTGCTGCGGTTCTATAAACCGAAAGGATTCAAGGCAATCGATCCGAACGACTACGACTACACCAATCATAATCCGAAAAGCTCCGAATCCGACGCATCTAAAGCAACGACATCGGAGTCCGGACAATGATCAAAAACACCTGCTTTCTTAGACGGAAGGCAGGTGTTTTTTCGCCGCCAGGCCGCGCTGTTCCTTTTTCGGGAACAGATATGGTAAGCTTGATGTAGAATATAAAAAAAGAAAGCGGGAATGAACTGTGATTGTAACGAATGACCAAGAGCTTGAAGGGCTCAAAAAAATCGGCAGAATCGTCGCTTTGGCGAGGGAAGAAATGAAGGCAAAAGCCGAGCCCGGCATGAGTACAAAAGAGCTCGATCTGATCGGAAAGCAGGTGCTTGAAGCCCACGGAGCCGCATCAGCTCCGGAGAAAGAATACGATTTCCCGGGAACGACGTGCATCAGCGTCAATGATGAAGTGGCCCACGGCATTCCGAGCACTTCTACGATTTTAAAAGAAGGAGATTTGATCAATATCGACATTTCGGCTGAATTCGGCGGCTACTATTCAGACACCGGAATTTCATTCGTATTGGGCAATGGCGATGAAACGCTGCACAAGCTGTGCCAATGCGCAGAAAGCGCTTTTCAAAAAGGGCTCGAGCAGGCGCGGGCCGGAAAAAAACAAAACCAAATCGGCAGAGCCGTATACAACGAAGCGAAGGCAAACGGATTTACCGTCATTAAAAACCTGACCGGCCACGGGATCGGAAAAAAGCTTCACGAAGCGCCGAATCACATTCTAAACTACTATGATCCGTTTGACAGCGTGCTCTTCAAAAACGGAACCGTCATCGCACTGGAGCCGTTTGTTTCGACCAAAGCCGAACATGTTGTAGAAACAGGAGACGGCTGGACGTTCAAAACGCCTGACGGAAGCCTGGTGGCGCAGATCGAGCATACGATCGTGATCACGAAAGGCGAACCGGTCATTTTAACGAAGCTGGATTAATCGATAAGCGCAAACCCGGACTGCCGTCAAAGTCCGGGTTTTTTATGTTACAATAAAAAACAGCATGGCTGAAAGGAGCTCTTTTATTTATGTTGTTTGCCATCATCGGACTGATTTTTTTCATCGAAAGCGTGATATTAACCGTATATGCCCATAAAAAAAAGAACGGTTTTTTGAAATACATCGGAATCGTTCTCAGCATGTTGATTCTTGCGATGGTCATCACCAGTCTGATCTATCGTTAACCTTTCGATTCATACCTTTAGACTGATTCGAAAGAATCAGTTTTTGAAAATTTCGTTATGCCCCTTTTCAACGCTTTTGGATGGATGTTAGAATGCCAATTAATCCATGATGGAAAGGAGTTTTCTGACATGCATTACGGAAGCAAAGGCTGGTATGTTCAAGAATTGAAAAAACTGGGGATGACGACGTATGAAGGAAGAAAGCTTCAAAGCTACAAAACGCACTTTTTAGCGAATCTGCTTGACACTGTAAAAAAATAATCATGACGCCGCACCGTTTTTCCGGTGCGGCTTTTTTTATGCGCCCAGCTGCTTTATAAATGCCGCCCTCCAGCTTTCTGACAAAGCCTCGACCTCAAGGATCTTCCGAATGGCTGGCTGATTATTCCGGTCATGGTACATCAAACGGTTTGCATATGCGACAGTGATTTCGTGCGCGTCACGGGAGACGAAGCGCAGCCGCGAATCAGGTGCAACGATCCCTTCTTCCAGCACCCTGAAATAAAAGCCGCTGTAGCCGGTGTCCCTTACTTTCAGCACCATATCTTTGACATTCAGCTTTTTGGCGAGCTTAAAACAAGGCTGCCGCGGCTGGCTCACCTGCACCAGCGCTTCACCGAGCTTGAAAATGTCACCAATGCATACATCTTGTTCGGTTAATCCTTTGACAGACAGATTTTCGCCGAATGCAGCCTGAGGAAGCTTTTCGCCAAGCGCGTTCTCCCAATACGGATAATGGTCAGCCGGATAGACGCACACGGCCTTATCCGCGCCCCCGTGATGGACGAGATCGGCCTGCTTGTCGCCGTCAAAATTCGTCCTGCTCAAAAATACGGGAGAGCCGGCGGGACGTTTAAAAATCGCCGTCTCCACTTTCTTCCCTTCAAATTCGCATACCTCCGGCGATCCTACATAAATTGACGAAATCTCATACTCTTTTTGATCCAAATCATCACGCCCTTCCTATATTTTCATATTGTAGCGATTCGCATTCTTCATGTCCATCCCGTGATCGAAAAACGGGAAATATGATAGCATAGAAGAAAAGGGGTGTTCTAGGGTGCTTCAATATCGGATCATTGTTGACGGACGCGTCCAAGGCGTCGGCTTCCGCTACTTCGTACAAATGGAGGCGGATAAACAGAAACTGACCGGTTGGGTCAAAAACCGCGATAACGGCACTGTGGAGATCCGTGCCGAAGGGCCTGAAGAAAGCCTGAAACAGTTTCTGAAAGCCGTCCAAAAAGGAAGCCCGTTTTCACGCGTCACAGACGTCACAGTCGAGGAAACGAAACAGCTTGACGGATACCAGAAGTTTAACATCTCATATTATTTTTTCGTGTCTCTTGACTTCTTCAGGGAAATACTTTAGCATTTAGTTAAATAACTAAATACCTAAATATCAAGGATGTTAAACATGAATCAAACCTTTAAAGCATTGGCCGATCCGACTAGGAGAAAAATATTGAATCTGCTGAAAGAACGGGACATGACTGCCGGTGAAATCGCCGGCCATTTTCAAATGTCAAAGCCGAGTATCTCCCAGCATCTAAAAATCTTAAAACAGGCCGAATTAATTCAGGATGAAAAAAAAGGGCAATTCATCATTTACTCGCTGAATACGACGATGTTTCAAGATATTATCAGCTGGGCTTTCAGCTTTACTGAACAAAATGGAAAAGACGAAGGAGATGCAAAATGAAGAAGCACATATTTCCGCTATCTATAATGATCATCAATCTGTTGGTTTGGGTATTCGCGTACCCGCACATGGCCGACCAGGTCCCGATCCATTGGTCGTCCTCAGGCGAAGTCGACCGCTATGCCCCAAAAATGGAAGCGATGCTGACTGCGATGGGACTGCTTGTCGTTGTGTACGGCTTGATGGCCGTCACGCCAAAAATCGACCCCCGCAAGAAAAACTACCGCCTGTTTTCAAAAACGTATGATATTCTCGTCAATGCGATGATGGTGATCTTTTCTTTGATCAATCTATTGATGGTGCTGTCCGGACTCGGATACGATCTGCCGACCCGGAGCATCGCCCCGGTCCTTGTTGGGGCTCTTCTGATCGTAATCGGCAATTACCTTCCGCGGGTCCGTCCCAATTTCTTTATGGGCATTAAAAACCCTTGGACATTGAGCAGTGATGAGATTTGGAAAAAAACCCACAGATTCGGGGCGAAGGTGTTTACCGTCGCAGGCATCTTCATCATAGCTGACGGCTTGTTTGCCATCGGTCCAGGTGTGATTCTGCCGATTATTTTGATTACCGTTTTTGCGCCGTATATCTACTCGTACATGCTATTCCGAAAAGAAAACGGCATGAACAGATAAGGCCGGTTTTAACCGGTCTTATTTATTTGCAAATAATCGATCAATCCGGTCCCTGTCAACGTCTAAAATCCATTCGTTCAACCGGCTGTACAGCGGCTCAAGGTCTTCTTTCCGAGCGGCGATCACATCGCAACCCCGGTCATCATACAAATGGAAAACCATCTTCCGCGAGGCATTCAAAAAATAGATGTCAAAATCGTATCCCGGATTCGAAAAATCTTTGGCGCATATGACGGACAGCAGTTGCCGAAGCGGATATCGCCCTTCGTGCAGCGAAGATAAAAACGGCTGTCCCCCCGATGCTGCAGCCTCTTTAAAATCGTTTTTTGCTTCACGCATTTTTTAAAAAGGTTCATCCGCTTTTTTTGCCCAAAGGTGATATCCGCGGCAATCAGCATGTTATCGGCGGCTGAAAACACCCGGTTGAATATCGCAAGGCTTCTTTCTTTCATCTGCCGAAGGTTGTCCGGTTCTTCATGATCTGCCCAAGGCTTTGCGATTTCAAAACGAATCCCGTACGGCCATCTGTAGAATAACGGCGGTTTTAAGTGCATTCCCATAAAATTCCGTTCCATAAATAAGTCAATATCGTGTTTCATAAAACAGCTCCTTCGGGCATAAATCAGGCTGCCCGTTTTTTTCGGACAGCCGTTTTCAACGTTTATTTCATTCCTTTTTGAACCGCCTTCCAGAACGACGCTGATTCGTGTCCTAAAGAATAAACGGATACACCTGCGATTTTATACTGCCTGGCCAGGCGGCTCTTCGCTGCAATCGTTTTTTCGTCTTCATACCAGACGACATGCTTATGTTTGTTTGCGTCCTTATAAGAAAACATCATGGAGCCCGATTTTTTGTTGTAAACAGGCTTTGCCTTCAGCTTTTTTTTGAGCGCCGCAAGCTCATTCCACTGTTTTAATTTGCTGTTCGAATGATCCTTCAGATCCCAGTCGTTCCCGTAAGACGGAATGCCCATGATCACTTTATTCGCTTTGATCGTCTTTACCGCATATTGTAACGTTCCCTTGATCCAGTTCGTTCCGGCGACTGATCCCAGACTGCCCCAAACGCCGTGTTCGTCGTATGTCATGACTTGCACATAGTCGGCATATTTGCCGATTTTTGCGTAGTCGTACGGCCAGCTCCAGTCATCATTTCGATTATCCGCGCTTTTGGCAGGAACCGATACCATCGTTTTGATCTTGTTCTTTTTCAGTACGCCTGCCACGTATTGAATGAGGCTCGAATACTTGGCCCTGTCGCCCGGTTTTACCGCTTCAAAGTCGATGTTGATTCCGGTAAACGATTCTTTTTTGGCAAGCTTGACGAGCCGGGCGGCAAAATGTTTGCGCACAGTTTTGTTTGTCATGACGCGCGACGCCAGGTTCCCGTCAAAGTCTTGAATCGATTCATTATAATTGGAGATGACCGCCCACGTTTTTATTTTTTTCTTTTTTGCATACGACAGCTGGTTTTTCGGCGTCTCTCCGATGATGTTTCCTTTTTGGTCAAACGCATACGTATCAGGCGCTATCGCGTTCAGATAGCTGTGATAACTCGTCAGCGAACGGTATGATGCCGTCTCCCCCGTCGTATAACCAAGTACGATTTTTGCCCCTTTTGCTTCCGCTCCCGTATAAGTCAAAACGGACAACATAACAGCCAGAGCGGCGCCAAGCCAAAGGTGTTTTTTCATTGCTGCAGTCTCCTTTTACTGTTCGATATAAGGCTTATCCTGATAAAAATAATTCGGTTTTACGGTTTTATTCTCATAATGGCTGTGGAAAATATGGGTCGATGCCGGCGACAGCGGCGGGATCAGCCACGTCCAGCTTGCCGTCAGCTCGCGCCCCTCTTCTGCCTCCTGCTCCTCAAAGCGTTTAAACTGGCTTGCCGCCGTGTGGTGATCGACGATGCTGACGCCTGCCTGTTTGTATGAATGAAGCACGGCCGTGTTCAATTCAACGAGCGCCCGGTCTTTCCACAATGAAGCATTTCGCTCAGTATCAAGGCCCATGATGTTCGCCACTTTCCCGAGCATATTGTAGCGGTCTTCATCGGCTAAATTGCGCGCGCCGATCTCCGTGCCCATGTACCAGCCGTTAAACGGAGCCGCGTTATAATGAATTCCCCCGATTTCAAGCTTCATATCCGCAATGATCGGCACAGCATACCATTTCAGTCCCAGGTCTTTAAACGCTTCAATGTCAGGGTGTGTAAGCGGCACCTCTTTGACGATCGACCGGGGCAGCTCATACCAGACGGGAGGCTTGCCATCGATTTGAAAAATAAGCGGAAGCACGTCAAAATGCGTTCTTTCGCCTCTCCAGCCAAGCTCCTCGCATGCCCTAGTCAAATCGATTGAAGCCGGATCCCCGATGATGCCGTTTTCCGTCTCATATCCCGCATACCTGATCAGCTGGTGATTCCAAATCGTCACCTTTTTTTTGCCGTTTTCCTCAGGAGGAAAAATCGTGATGAACGGTTTGATTTTCCCGTCGTTCGTCGCCGATTTGATATGATGATAAAGCGCGTCCCGAACCTCCTCTTCCGTTTCCGCATCGCGCCTGTCAATGACGGAAAGAGAGTTCCAGAACAGCCTTCCGATGCAGCGGCTGCTGTTTCTCCAGGCCATCCTTGCTCCGTGTTCCAGCTCTTCTGCCTGATGCGAATAGCTCCCCGTTCTGATGATGTCCTCCCGGATTGTATGTAAACGTTCCTTCATTTCTTCGGCTGATTTAGACAATTCTTTATAGCATTGTTCAATGAAGTTCTTTGCTTCCATCCAAAGCGCTTCACGATTTTCCAAATGACTCCTCCCCTTCCTGCTCCCAATTGATTCTTATTTTATCGGTTTTCGTTGAGGTTTAAAACCTTTCTTTCTGAAATAAATGTTAAAAAGCATCCGCCGTCAAGACGGATGCTTTTCGTTTATTTTTGTAAATGAAGCGCTTTTTGATCAAGCATAAAGCGATAGACAGGCAGCTCTTTTCCTTTTTCAGAGGAGATGTAGCCTGTGCTTACAAAGCTGTCAACCGATTCAGGCTCAAGCGCGATCGACAGCAGATTCGTTTGCGGCTGTGCCGTAACATACACTTTTGTGCCTTTCGGAAATTCTTTTTTCACGTGTTTGAGCGCCGTTTCAACTTGAACCACAGGACGGCCTTCTGATTCTCCGGCCGTTTCTTTTGAGGTGACCTGATAGGCTTCTGCTGAAAGTTTCTGCTTAAACCGCAATGCCGCGCTTTTTAAACCTTGGTCTTTCAGTTTTCTATCGATGTCCTCGTGTCCGGGGAGGACGAGATAGGCGACCGGCCGCGTTCGCGAAAGGACGGGAACAGCTTGGCTTGAGTTGTAATATTGAACAGGGACGTCAATCGCCTGCCCTGAAGCGATGTCAGCCATTTTCAGCGTGTCTTTAAACGGTCCGGCAAAATCGCTTTTGATGACCACCTGGTCCTTGTCATCGGCTTTCGCTCCTTTTTGGTTCAGCTTCCATTTTTCAGAGGCGACAAGATGTTTGATTTCCGCCGCATGCTTGACTGTCGTATCTATGATCGTTTTATGCGTCGTCACTTGGGCGGCCACCCTACGTTTAAAGTTTTCGCGGCCGATGTCGATTCCCCTGCTCTCGACAAGAAATGAAAGAGCCGGCTGAAGAGCAAAGGCGTTGCGTCCGATTCTCGCTTCCGGTCCTCCTTCATAGATCTCTATTTTTCCGTCTTCCGTTTTCCCTGTCGTATAGTAGAAATCGTTTGAAAACCCTTTTTCACTGAGCTTTTCTCTGACGCCGTTTACAAAAAGGCTGTCAGATGCGCTTCTGATTCCTTCCGGTATATTTAAATTTTTCCCTGATAAAATTAAAAGATCGTGGTATTTTAAAGCGCCTTTTTCTCCGATATTCTGAAATTCATTTTGGCCGACGCCGTATTCGTGTGCGTCGATGACGACCTCCGGAGAATATTTATTGAATTCTCTATGAAGCGCACGCAGCTCGGGCGACTCAAGCTTCACATGATCCCGGTTTGCGTCAATGCCGCTCGCAAGCTTTCTAGTGAACTGATACGATCCGTCAGGATTGATTCTCGGAACGATGATCACATTGACTTTTTGAAGCACCTTGTCGCCGTAAGGTCCGGCCAGCTTTTCAGCGATGGCCAGAGCCGATTCGCCTGAGGCCGGTTCATTGCCGTGAATCTGCGCCTCCAGCCATATCGTCGGTTTATTGGATACGGAGAGGATGCGGTCGTCTTTTGTAAAGTACAGAACCGGAATCGCTCTTTTCTCAATTGAAAAACCGATATTTTTCATTTTGACATTCGGACTCTTTTTTGTCAGTCTTGTGATAAACCTCATCATTTCTTCCTGTGTCGTGAATGCCTCATCATCCTTTACGAATGCCGGAGTTTGAAACGCTGCCCGAGGCTCCGGATATAATGAAGACAGTTGTTCTGGCTGAGTATATAACTTTCCATAATAAGGGGTGTCAGCAGCATGGACCACACCGGACAGCATCAGTCCGCCCAACAAAAGAGAAATTCCAAACAAAGCCTGTACCCTTTTTTGAATGTTCATCTTTCCTCAGCTCCTTTCACAGCATATCTGCATTATAAATGAAACAACCGCTCCTTTTGTCAAAAAAGTCAGAAAATTAATCATTTGATGCATAAAAACACGTGTTGTTATGGTAATTTTTTCTTACCATCCCTGTGAAGCGGGAAGGCTGTCCGCCAGGCTCGAAAGCTCTTGCGAAAAGTCCGTTCCCTTCATCGGCACGCCGTGTCCGGTCAATAATGAGGCGGGCTTCAGCTCAGCCAGCTTTCGAATCGACTCCCCCACTTTTAACCAGTCCATCGTGAAATACGCCGGCGGCCCGTTCAGCTCTTGTTTTTGAATCGCAACTTCAAAAAGGGATTCCTGTTCAACCGTCGTGACGGCGTCACCCGCAACCAGCGTTTTGTCCGATTCGCGAAAAAGCGAGATATGGCCCGGGGTAGCAATCCATCTCCAGTCTTCTAAAAACGGAACTGAGCCGTCTTCCTTAAGCGGATTTGCCCTTGACGAAACATCGATCGAATGCCGCGGAAAGAGAGGGGACAGCTTTGCGACCAGCCCGCTTTTCGCCTCAGGCTTTGCCGGCGGGTAATCGGCCTTTCCCGTTACATACGGCATTTCTTCCGGATGGACATAAACGGGAACTTGCCATCTATCCAACAGCTCCTCCAGCGCCCCGACATGATCGAAATGCCCATGCGTCAAAATGATCGCCTTCAGCTGACGATCGTTTTCAAGCAGCTTCTCCGCCTCTTTGATAATGAAAGATGCCGATTTCGGCATTCCGCAGTCGATCAGCACCGCATCACCTGAAGGCGCGAGGATAAAAAACACATTGACAATCTGAACCGTTAATCCGTAAATTCCTTTTGCATATTCCTTGCAGACCCCGCTATTCACGGAGGTCAGGGGCATATAAGAATCGCTCACTTGTATCACCGTCGCTTTACAAAATTTTTCAGCGTTAGTGTGTGCTTACTCCGGTGTGTTTATGAGTATTTTTGCATCGAAGGGGCGGCTTCCCGGCCGGCGGGTGGCATGGTACAGTTTTTTTAAAAGAGCTGGGAGGCGGGAAAGTGATGGAGGATCGCTGGTTTACCGTGACAAAGCTTGATGAGAAGACATTTGCGATCAGTGAATACGGACATTGGGAAAATGTTCACTCCTATTTGCTGCTCGGAACAAAAGAAGCCGCTTTGATTGACACAGGACTCGGGATTGACAATATCAAAAGAATAACCGACAAGCTGACGAGCATGCCGGTTACCGTCATTACCACCCATGTGCATTGGGATCATATCGGATGCCACGGGAAATATGAGCGCATTTATGTACACGAAGCTGAGAAAGATTGGCTCGCCGGCGGAATAAAAGGTCTTCCAATCGAACAAATACGAAAAGACGTGTCACGCGATATTACAAAACCCGTCCCTGACACGTTCGATCCTGAAAGCTATACGCCGTACACAGGTGAACCGACGGGTGTTATGGCAGACGGCGACATCATCGAGATCGGTTCAAGGCCGCTCGTCATTTACCATACACCAGGACATTCCCCGGGCCATATCTGCATCTTTGACGCCGCAAACGGTTATCTGTTCACCGGAGACCTTCTGTATACCGGAGCTCCCATCTACGCTTTTTACCCGACGACAGATCCGGCCAGCTTGGTTGAGTTGCTTGAAAAAATTTCGGCCATCAGGCGTGTGGGGAAGGTTTTCGGCGGGCACCATCAGCTGGGGCTTGATCCCGTCATTTTACAGGAAGCCTGGTATGCGGCATGGCACTTGAAGAAACACGGGCTGGTCAAGCATGGCACCGGCATTCATCGATTTAAAAACCTGAGTTTTCGGTTTTAAGTAACAAAGATGATTGCCTTGCGAGAATCATCTTTCGCGCTTTATTCAAAAATGCAGACCTTTCCTGCGGGAACCTGATCCTTTTGCTCCAAACATTAAAGATGTCAGACAAAAACCAATTACGCCGCCGGCCGTATTTAGAATTAAATCGTCGACATTAAAAGTTCTCGCCATTATTAATCCTGTCACAGATAGCACAAGTTGGAGACTCTCAATCAAAAAGCTTGTCAAAAAAACAAACACTGCCGCTTTTTTAAGCGAAGTTTTTCTCCATAGAACGGAAAGATACACACCTAAAGGAATGAGCAATAAAATATTAAAAAATGTAAGCTTGACGGAATTCCAAAAAAACCAGTCAAATCCGCTCTGCTGATACATTTGCATCCATTCAGCGACAAAATAAAATGGAATGAGCTGAATGTTCATTTGAGCGTATGCCGGCTGCGGCGGAATGTTGATCCCGCCTAACGTATAGTGATAAACAAAGCTCAAATAAACAATAAAACTGGCAAACGCCATTTTCCTAAAAAAACTTGTCTTTTTTCGGTTTTTGACAATGTCATACAAAAAGTAGACGATTGCAAACATGAAACCGAGCAGCATTAAATCAACTGACCAGAACATTAAAATCCACACCCTTATTTTTTGTCACTATACTATCAAGTTTTGTTGATTTTCACCATAGCTCATAAACACTACTTACCAAACTATTCTTCTTTAGCTTTTAAAGCGTCAGAAATACTTATTTTTTTCAATACGAAAAATAAAATAGATAGTGAAATCAAGGATAAAGTGCCTGTAAAAGCAACTGAGTAAAAATAATATTTAAGATAATTATAAATATTATGGTTTTCAGGCATTGAAAATGTAAGAAAAAGAATTATTGTTCCGCTTAAAAGAAACGCTAAAATTAAATAGGTAGTCATTTCAATTATTAGTTCTTTAAAAACTGCTGTGACACTTTTTCCAAAGGCTCGATTAATTGCAATTTCAGCTTGTCTTTGAATGATTCTAGAATAGATTGTTGCAGCTAATGTTAAAACAGAATAAAATGCAGTAACCGTAAATAATATAGTTCCTAATATTGAAAGATAATTTGAAATTGATTCAATCCTCTTATTATCTTCTGTTTCCGAATAATAAAGACTTCCAGGAATTGAGGCCACCATTTGTTTCGTTTTATTAATAATCCCCTTCTTTTTTTGATTAGAAATAGAATGATCAGTATATATTTTCAATTCTTTATAGCCATCAAAAACCCAAAATTTTTTAGCTACTTCTTCATAAATTAAAACTGTAATTCCTTCACGCTCTTGAGAAATTTGATTTTTTTGCATCATGTAAGGAGACAAGATGATTTGTTCTATCTTAAAATCCCAATTTTCAAAAGCTAGTTTTTTTTCATTAGAGGTAAAAGCAATCCTACCAATTTTCACTTCGTCTCCATTTATAATTTTATTATTCATTCCTTTTTGATTTATTTCAGAAAGAAAATAAAGGCTGACCTGGATTTTTTTAATTTCCCAATGGAACTTTCTTCGAAATTATACATGTATTTAAGTTGTTTAAGTTCACTGTCATTCACTAATACAATATCCACATTAGGAATTGGTATAAGATTATTTGGTATTAAATTATCAATTGTATCCTCAGATATCTCAACATTTATATTTTCCAGTTTATAGTTACTCATCCAAGATTTAATGTATGGTGAAAGCTGTTGTTTAGTTAAAAGTAAGGTACTCCCTAGTGAGTTTGGAACTTTATCAATATAAATAATTCCTGGCATGCGTTGAAGATCTTCCACACTTTTATAATCAAAAGAAACAGATTGATTGGTTTCTATTGCATAGCCATTTACATGTTCTTCAGCAGTCAATTGCTTAGATGAAAGTATAAAATCCGGTGTTGTTTCTTCGGGTTTATCAATTATTTCTTCGGAAATTAACTGGGTAAAGAAAAAAATCATGATCGAGAAAGACAGTATCACAATAAATAATATGGAAGATTTCCATCGAAACGCAAGTTGAATCACTAAAGACTTCAATTTAAAAGGAAATTTTTCGATAAATTGATAAACACGGTATCCCTTTACTATAAGAGGATTCCCTTTTAAATTCGTTTGAATTGTTTCTTTGCTTATTTTTTCCGTTAAAATTAATGCTGTTATGCATAATGAAAAAAATAATACGATGAGCCAAATCGTGACGAACAGAGTAGATTCCAGCAGAGGTGAAGAACTATAGCTATCAGTAACATATGTTTGATGATTTAATATCTTTTTCAAGTATGTCCCAACTGGAAAAGATATTAAGAAACTCACTAAAACAATGATGGTAATCTGAAAAAAAACAAGAAGCCTTATATGATGTTTTTTTGCTCCATAAGATCTCAGTATCGCAATTTTTTTTCGGTAATTCTTATAGAAAACCTCAAATATTCGAAAACAGCAGCATAACGAACCGAATATTAGAATAATTGAAAAAAACAAACAGATGTGAAAAATGGTATTATAGTTTTTATATCCTTCATTAAAAAGATTCTCGTTTTCATATAATTGTTCAACACTTGACAAATGCTTTTCGAAATTTTCATTTATTTCTTGTTCGATCCTATCTACATCTTCATTTTGAAGAGAAAAAATAAGACTATTTTGTATATCAATGTGCTTTTTTGCATTAAGTATTGTCGGACTTACAAAGATATTCGGATATGTATTCTTTCCTTTTTCTATATTTATTGGAGTAGACCAATTAGATGAATAGTTATTCACAACACCTACTACTTGGTAATCTTCCTCAATAGCACCTATTTTTAGTTTAACATTCTCTCCAATAACGTCATCTGTTTTAAAAGATTCAGTTAAAAATGATTCAATAGCAATCTCATTTTTGTGTACAGGCATCCTCCCATGTAAAATATGGATATGCCCTAATTCTAAAGCATTTTTGTCAAACCATCCAATAGATGCTCCGATTGCAGAATCATTAAAATCTTCCGTATAACCAACTAAAAAAATTCCTCCTCCTTTTTTTATACTATGTATTCCTTTTAATTCTTTGAACTCCTTTTCATTAAGATTGTTAATTATAGCATGATGTTCACCATATTTTTCATAGGCCTTTTCTTTTGTGTATTTCAGAATTTCTTCTGTCGCACTGTTCACCATAATAAGAAAGACCATAGATATAAAGATAACAAAAACCATTAAATAAGATATTTTTTTCTATGGAACAATGACTTGAAAGCTAATTTAACCCAAAACATATTTCAACACCTTTATAAAGTTTTAACTCGTCCATCTTCAATAAAAAAAAGCTGATCTGGCCTTTCTATCAAGTTTTCTTCGTGTGTAACAATCACTAATGTTTTATCAAATTGTTCACATAGAGAAACTAAAAGTTCAATAACTTTTTTCGCATTTTTTCGATCTAAATTACCAGTAGGCTCGTCCGCAAAAATGATTTCTGGATCATTGGCCATTGCTCTTGCAATAGCGACTCTTTGTTGCTGACCACCTGATAGTTGGAAAGGAAAGGATTTTAACTTGTTTCCAATTCCCAAAATATTTGTCAGTTTTTTAATATCCGAAATGTCTTTTTTCTTTTTATTAATCATTAGAGGGAGAATAATATTATCAAACACTGAAATCTCAGGTATTAAATGATAATTTTGAAAAATGAAACCAAAATTATTGCCTCTAATATTAGCTTGTTCAGCATCATTTAATTTATAAAAATTTTGCTGTTTAAACCATACATGGCCGTTGGTAGGATCCTCCATGCCACCAAGGAGACTCAGCAAAGTTGTTTTCCCTGATCCGCTTTTTCCCAATATTACATTGATTGAACCCTTGCTTATAGAAAGAGTAGTAGGGTGCAACGCATAAAATAATGAAGCACCCTCCCCATATGATTTTGTTACTTGATTTGTCGATATTATAATTCTATTATCTTGTCTCATAATCTTTCTATTGTTTAATCCTTCCTCCACCTTTTATATTAATTCCATAATCTGAATATGTATGCTTCGTAACATTAACTCTGTACGTTCCCGAAGCTACTTTCCCTACATTTTTGCTATAACTTTTTCCTGTGGTTAATCTGCCGGTATTGTAACTAGTAAATATCCCCTTGCTAATTGTTACAGTATATTTATGGGTTTGTGGTAGAGTTTCACCAGTCTCAGCCTTGATAGTTTTTGCATTAGCAGTTATGGTGGTAGATTTATTGCTTAGCTTATGCTTATAGGCTCCAGTTACTGCAGTTCGGATATTGAAAGAATACGGTTCATTATAAGCTAAACTCGCCGTACTAAAGCCGAAAATAAAGACCAAAGCAATAATAGAGAAAGTGACTAATATTTTCTTTCTCCTTAAAAATTTTTTCATAATAATCCCCTCTTCCCATTTTTTAATTTTCTTCTTTTATTGGCCAACTTAAAAAAAAACAGATCTGTCATATATTAGGTTAATATGTAAATCAATATAAGTAAATACAAAAATTGGATTTTTATTATCCTTCATTTGTTTCAAAGAAAAACTCATAAAAAACGGGTTTTATGATAGAGGCCCTAATTCCAAAGCTTTTAATTTAAATGCGTCTCTAGACCATAAATTGTGTATTTCAAATCAACTGTGTCAATATGAACATAAAAAGAAGGACAAGCTCCTGCCCTTCTTTTCACCACATCCCCAGCACCTTCCACCACAGGCCGCCGACAACGAGCCATACCACAAGATGAACTAGCGACAGGATGAAACCGATAAACCACCATTTTCCTTCCGGGATATAGCCGGCACCGAAAAAGACGGGTGCCGCTCCTGCGCCATAGTGTGTCGTACAGCCGAACAGGTTGCTGAAAAACGCGAGGGCGAAGGCCGATAAAAGCGGCGGCGCGCCGGCGGCTACGGTAACGGCGAAAAACGCCGAATACATCGCGCTGATATGGGCGGTTGCGCTGGCAAAGAAATAGTGCGAATAAAAGTAGACGAGAATTAACACGAGGAAGGCTGTCATCCATGGGAAACCTGAAACAAAAGACTTCATCATATCGCTGAACCAGCCGACCATTCCGAGCGTATTCAAAAAGGACGCAAGCATGAGGAGAGTCGCAAACCATATAAGCGTATCCCATGCACCCTGCTCCTTTTTAATATCGTCCCATGTCAGCACCTGTGTCAAAAATAAGACTGACAAACCGATCAAAGCCGTCGTCGTGGCGTCTATATTGGCGCGGCTTCCGAATATCCACAGAAAAAGGACGAGGAAGAAGACGATGACCATGAACAATTCTGATCGTTTAAAAGGTCCCATTTCCTTCAGCTTGTTTGTCGCAATGCCCGCAGCGTCCGGTGTTTCTTTAATTTCGGGCGGGTACAATTTATAAATGACAAGCGGCGTAACGATCAGGCTCACGATTCCGGGAACGATCGAAGCAAGCGCCCAGCTTGTCCAGGTCATATTCACTCCCGCCACATCATGTGCGAGTTTTGCGACTAATGGATTCGCCGCCATCGCCGTCAAGAACATCGCAGACGTAATCAGATTTCCTTGAAAGCCGACTTTCAGCAAAAAGGCCCCAATTTTCCGCTCTGTGCCGTTGTCCGGCGTTGAACCGAACGTTTCCGACAAAGAATGGATAATCGGAAAAATGATGCCTCCCGCTCTAGCAGTATTGCTGGGGATGGCGGGTGCGAGAATCAAATCGCTGAAAAGCAGCGAATACGAGAGCCCGAGTGTTTTTTTGCCGAACACCCTGACAAACATATAGGCGATTCTCGCTCCAAGGCCTGTTTTAATAAAACCGCGGGAAATGAAAAACGCAATGACGATCAGCCAAATCGTTTTATTTCCAAATCCGCTCAGCGTCTCTTCAATTGACAGCGTTCCGGTGAGAGCCGTGACCGCCAGGGCGAATATAGCGATCGATCCCATCGGCAAAGGCTTGGATATGAAGCCGATAATCGTCGCCACAAATATCGCGAATAAATGCCACGCTTTCGGGTGCAGTCCGGCGGGCACCGGTATGAACCAGATGATGATTCCGGCTGCAATCGTGATGATCAACGGAATGAAGCGAACTTCCGGTTTCTTTTCCGGATCTTTTTCTTTTGTCACGACATATTTCCTCCTATAGATCTGTATTTCTTTTTACTTTGCCCTTTTCTCACCGGTTCATGAAAAAAAATAAGCTGCCGACACAGTCGGCAGCCTGTCTTAAACCCAGGATTTCACTTTATCATGATCGGTTACAAACAGGAGCACTTTTCCTTCATCAAGGTGCTTTTCGAACTGTTCCGCTTCCTGTTTTGAAAAGCCGATTTCATGAATTTTATTGCGAAGTTCATCTCCCTTTTTATTGAAGAAATTCCCCACCGCATGTTTGATGCCTGTCTCCTCTGCACCGATCGTATTGGCGTCCGCGTTTTCCGCAATTCTTTCCGTCCTGTCGTCATCATGTGAAAGAACGTATATGTCCTCTCTGGCGACGCCGATCTCCTTGAGTTCGTTGATATCCTTCATCAGCTTTTCATCATTTGTATATTCCCTTACAACTGGTTTCATCTAAAATCTCCTCCTTTGTTGCATGTTGTAGTTATGACTTACCCCATCGGCACCCGGTTAAACAACGAAATGCGCTGCGTGACATTCTTGTATCAATATTACATTTGTTATAGATTTTCAGAAAATATGTTTGTTATCGGATTCGTTTAGGTACAGTAAAAGAAGATCAATCGAAAATGGGGTGATTCCGCTTGAATTATTTTTCGCCGGAACAGCAATACAACGCATGGATCATCAGCGATTTGCTCAAACAAATTTTCCTATTGGAAGGTCATGAAGACTCGGATACCCACCTTTTTGAAACCTTTGCGGCCCAACGGTTCGGCATCAATGTTGATTTTATCTTTTCGATCATCATGAACATCGGCGATCCCGAAGAGCGAACGGCCGGCAGCACGGAAGACATCCTGGCTTCATATCTGTTCACCCTGCTTCCTTTTGTCACAAAGGACATGCTTAACGACTCCAAGGAAAACGCCAATCAATACCTCTTAAATACAAGGGATGCAGACGTATATCACCTTTTCCTCCCTGAATCGGTCCTCCTCAGACGCTGAATCCGTAAAAAGCGGCCATGCCTGAAAACATAAAAAAGAGGGGCTTTTTAGGCCCCCTATTTTTCGATGATTTGTCCTCTCTCATATACAATTTTCTGAAGGCGGATTCCGAGCTTTTTCGCTAGCTTTTTCAGCCGCTCTGCTTCGCCGCGGGTCACAAGGCTGATGACCGTTCCTTCGCTTCCGGCTCTACCCGTTCTTCCCGAGCGGTGGATATAGCCTTCTTCATTCGGCAAATCGGCATGAATGACATATGGCAGCTGCTGAATGTCGATGCCGCGCGCCGCGATGTCGGTTGCCAAAAGCAGGTTAAACTCGCCTGCTTCAAACGCCTTGAGAATGTTCGCCCGTTCGAGCTTTTTCGCTTCACTGTGCAGGACTCCGACATCGACATGGTGATAAGCCAATTTTTCGGCGTACACGCTTAAATTGCCGATGTCTTTCACGAACACGAGAGCCTGCATTCCCTTGAGCCTTGAAAACTTTTGCAGAATTTTGATTTTATCGCGCTGGTCGCAGACGAGAAATTGGTGCTTGATTTTTGCCGCTTCTTCACTCTTTCTTTTCACCCTGATCAGTTCAGCGTCTTTCGTCATCCCGCGGAGCTCGCGTTCGGCATCCTCTTTTAACGTCGCTGAAAAGCAGACAAGCTGCCTGTCGCGCAGCGTCGATTTGATGATGCTTTGAATCGTGCCGCGGTGCTCAAGTGTAAGAAGATGGTCCGTCTCATCAAGGACGATCGTTTTTACTTCATGCATCTTCAGCTTTTTCATCTTGATCAGCTCGAGCACCCGCCCCGGCGTGCCGGCAATAATGTGCGGATGTTTTTTCAGCTTTTCCTGCTGCTTCTTTATATTGGCTCCTCCGATGAATGAAGCGGCTCTGATGTCAGACCCCTTTTTCCACTCAACGATGACGTCAAAAATCTGCATGACGAGCTCGCGGGAAGGGGCAAGGATTACAGCCTGGACGTTTTTTTGACCGGCGTCCAGTTTTTCCAATACAGGCAGTATGTAAGCGAGCGTTTTTCCCGTTCCGGTCGGCGATTCGGCGATCACGTCGCGCCCGTCCAAAATAAGCCCGGCCGTGCTTTTTTGAACATCGGTCGGTTCACGGAAGCCCGACGCCTCCCAATTTTCCTTAATAAACGGTTTTGCTTTATTTAAAAATGGCCATTTTTCTGTCATGTTTTTCTCCTTTATTCTCAGGTTGATCCTGTTCCTAGTATCTCAAAACGGAAGCGGCTTCGCAATTTTTCTTTTACCTTGCCCCCGGCAGTCCGGTATAATCGTAAAGAACGGTTTTATCATATATTCCGAGGTGCAAAACATGAGTTTATTATCGGTAACAAAGCTAAGCCACGGTTTTGGCGACCGGGCGATCTTTCAAGATATATCCTTTCGCCTGCTGAAAGGCGAACACGTCGGCCTCATCGGCGCTAACGGCGAGGGCAAATCGACGTTTATGAACATCATCACGGGCAAGCTCGAACCTGATGAAGGTAAAGTGGAATGGTCAAAAAAAGTCCGCGTCGGCTACCTTGACCAGCATACCGTTCTCGAGCGCGGACAGACGATCCGCGATGTGCTGAGAAACGCTTTTCATTATTTATTTGCAATGGAAGAAGAAATGAACGCCATTTACGGCAAAATGGGAGAGGCTGATCCCGACGAGCTTGAGAAGCTGCTTGAAGAAGTCGGGACGATCCAGGACGCCCTGACGAACAACGATTTTTACGCAATTGATGCAAAGGTCGAAGAGATTGCCCGCGGCCTCGGGCTCCATGACCTTGGGCTTGACCGGGATGTCACCGATTTAAGCGGAGGCCAGCGGACGAAAGTGCTGCTTGCCAAGCTGCTGCTTGAAAAACCCGACATTCTCCTATTGGACGAGCCGACGAACTACCTGGATGAACAGCATATCGAGTGGCTGAAACGCTATTTGCAGGATTACGAAAACGCGTTTATTTTGATTTCGCACGATATTCCGTTTCTCAACAGCGTCATCAATCTTATCTATCATGTCGAAAACCAGCAGCTGACCCGCTATGTCGGCGACTACAACCAATTCCGCGAAGTGTATGAAGCGAAAAAACAGCAGCTTGAAGCGGCCTATAAAAAGCAGCAGCAGGAAATTTCAGAGCTTAAAGATTTCGTCGCCCGCAACAAAGCGCGGGTCAGCACGCGCAATATGGCGATGTCACGGCAGAAAAAACTCGATAAGATGGACATGATCGAACTGCCGTCGGAAAAACCGAAGCCTGAGTTCCGCTTTAAACAGGCTAGAACGTCCGGCAAGTTGATCTTTGAAACGAAAGACCTCGTCATCGGCTATGATGAGCCGCTGTCCCGCCCGCTCAATCTGAAAATGGAGCGCGGCCAAAAAATCGCCCTGTACGGTGCGAACGGCATCGGAAAAACGACTTTGCTGAAAAGCCTGCTCGGCGAAATCCGCCCTTTGTCAGGAGAAGTCGAACGGGGCGAATACCTTCATATCGGCTATTTTGAACAGGAAGTAAAAGATGAAGGCCACAACACCTGCATCGATGAGGTGTGGAACGAATTCCCTTCCTTTACGCAATACGAAGTCAGGGCTGCTCTGGCAAAATGCGGCTTGACGACAAAGCATATCGAAAGCCGGGTCTCCGTTTTAAGCGGAGGAGAAAAAGCGAAGGTCAGACTGTGCAAACTCATCAATGCGGAAACAAACCTTCTCGTTCTCGACGAACCGACGAATCACCTGGATGTTGAAGCGAAGGAAGAATTAAAAAGAGCTCTCAAGGAATACAAAGGCTCGATCCTTCTTATCTCCCACGAACCCGAATTTTATACGGAGATTGCGACAGATACGTGGAACTGTGAATCATGGACGACGAAAGTGCTGTAAAGCAAAAAAAGCTTGTCTCCTTTTAAAGGAAACAAGCTTTTTCCTTAATGTCCGGCTTTGATGTTTGCCAAATGGCGGCGGCCGCCGATTAAGACCGCCATGCCGATCAGCACCGCGATACAGCCGGCAACATAAGGCGCATGTGCATTATAATGGTCGGCCAGCACACCTGCAAGCCACGGCGCGATCGCCCCGCCGATAAAACGGATTGAACTGTACGCAGATGAAGCGACTGACCGTTCGACAGGCGCTGCTCCCATCACAGCGGTCGTCAGGATCGTATTGACCATTCCTAAAATACCGCCGCCGATCACGATGAACGCGATGACTAGAGCCATGTAATCCGTCCAGATGGCAAGCGCCAGCAGATCTGCCGCAAACAAGACGAACAGCAGGATGAGGGAGCGGACGGTTCCCAAAGCACGCTCTACCGCCGGTGCGGTAAACACGGACGTGATCGCGAGAAACAGTCCCCAGCCGAAAAAGACGTATCCGAGGCCCCTCTCATTTAAATCAAGAACAAACGGAGAATACGCAAGCAGCGTAAAAAAGCCGAAGTTATATAAAAAGGCGGCGCTCGAAAGCGTAAATAGCCCCTTGTAACGCAGCGCCCGTATCGGAGCGCCGATGGAAATTTTCTTTTGCGGCTTCGGGATGGCCGGCAGTAGAATAAGAATCGCAAGCAATGCGACTGTCATTAAAATGGATACTCCGAAAAACGGCGCCCTCCATGAAATCGTTCCAAGCTCTCCGCCGGCAAGGGGACCTACAGAAATCCCCAAGCCGAGAGCCGCTTCATACAGGATGATCGCTTTTGCGCTTCCCCCTGTCGCCACACTGACGATAACGGCAAGAGCGGTTGAAATGAACAAGGCGTTGCCGAGGCCCCATCCGCCCCGGAAGCCGACAAGCTGAGCAATCGAATGGGAAAATCCGCCCAACGCGGCAAAAATAATAATCAAAATGAGACCTGATATCAATGTCTGCTTTGCACCGATCCGGCTCGAAATCGCTCCGGACAAAATCATCGCAAAGCCTGTCACAAGCAGATAGCTTGTAAATAAAAGCGAAACCTGGCTGGGAGACGCGTGCAGCTGCGCTGCAATCGCCGGAAGAATCGGATCGACCAGCCCGATGCCCATAAACGAAATAACGCAGGCAAACGCTACGGCCCAAACCGCTTTCGGCTGTTTAAAAAAACCTGAATTCTGTTGTTTCTCCATCAATGAATCATACCTTTCTTTCCATAAAAACAAACGCTATGTATATAGCGTTTTCCGTTTGGTTTAATCAATGTGTTCCAGCGCATGACGGGCTTTTTTTCGCATGCCCTCCAAGCGCTCCTTGAACGATTGAAATTTTTCGATCTTTTCGTCAATCATTCGCATTTGTTCGTCCAGCATATGCTGGATGTCTTCGAGCTTTTCTTTCCTTTCCTTCTTATCCAATGACAAAAGATAGCCTTCTTTATGCATTTCCAGGTGCTTGCTCGTTTCCATGAACTGCTGCAGCTCTTGCAGGGAAAATCCCAATACTTCCTTGGCGCTGATTACCCGTTCGAGCTCTTCCAGGTCGTCTTCGGAATAAAGGCGGACACCGCCTTCCGTCCGCTTCGGCGAAGAGAGAAGGCCGATTTCTTCGTAAAAACGGATCGTTCTTTTCGTCAAACCGCTGCGCTTTGCCATTTGGTCGATTTTCATCCAATTCACGTCAATATCCCCCCGTTGCCTCTTTTCCTTTCTTATTATACACCTTTCAGACTTTTACGTAAACGTTAAGTTTTATATGTAAAAAAAGGGGGCTATGCCCCTTCTAATTCAGGATAACCGGCAAACTGGCGAGCGCTCTAAATCCCAATAGCCTGCGGTATTGAACGGCGGAGCCTGCTAGCCGAAGCCCGGGTGCCCGCTCTAAAAGCGCTTGAATCGCAATTTGCGCTTCAAGCCGCGCCAATGAAGAGCCCGGACAAACATGAGCTCCGTACCCAAAGGCAAGATGCGGATTCGGATGTCTTTCAATATCGAGTACATGGGGATGATCGAAGACGTTCGGGTCGCGGTTTGCCGCGCCTAATAGAATATAGACCTGCTCTCCTTTTCTGATGACGTGTCCATTGATGCCGCAGTCTTCTGAAGCGGTTCGGGCCGTCAGCTGGGTCGGGCTTTCATAGCGCAAAAACTCCTCGACTGCAGATGTGATCAGCTCCGGATTTTCCTTCAGTGCACCGAGCTGTGCGGGATGCTTCATTAATGAAAGCAGTCCATTGCTGATGAGGTTTACCGTTGTCTCGTGTCCGGCGATGACGAGCAATACACACGTCGCAAGCACTTCCTCCTCAGTCAGCTTCCCGGCGCTGATGAATGTTGTGATCAAGTCATCCTGCGGAACGGCTTTTCGTTTGCTGATCAAGTCCCTGACATATGCCGTCAGCCTGGATGCGGTATCGCTTCCTTTGACAAGCGTCTGTCGGGAGCGTGTAAAATCAATGGTCTCAATTAAATTCGCCGTCCATTGTCTAAATTGATGCCTCTCCTCTTTCGGCACTCCGAGGATGCGGGCGATGACGAGGCTTGCCAACGGAAACGCGAATTGTGAGACGATATCCGCGGTTGTCCCGGTTTGCAGCTGATCAAGCAGCTCATCAGCGGCTTCTTTTATAAAAGGGCGCAAAACATCTGCCGCCTTCGGCGTAAACTCTTTGCCGACAAGCGTTCGCATCCGCTTATGGTCTGAGTCGTTTTTGAATAGGAGCATATTTTGCTGTACATTTTTTAGAGCTTCGTATTTTGTTGACGTTTCCGGAAGGGGGATGCGGTTTTTAAATCTGGCGTCTTTAAAAATCGTCATCGCTTCATTGTGTCCTGTAACATACCAGCCCGGCTGCTTCAATACCGTTCCTTTATAAACGGGATCAATGGACCGCAGCTTATCGTAAAAAGGATAGGGCTCTCTCCAAAAATCCCGATCAATACCTAAGACGGAATCCAGCTCTGTTGTCATGTCATGCCTCCTTGCCTGACGCCGTCTGCAAACCGGCTTTCATTTCTTCCACCGATTCGATTTCAAATCCTGCATCCCTCAGCATCTTTTGATCTTCTGTTTCCTCCTGACCCGCCGTCGTTAAATAATCGCCGACGAAAATCGAATTGGCGGCATACAGCCCCAATGGCTGAAGCGAACGGAGGTTGACTTCCCTGCCTCCGGAAATGCGGATTTCCTTTGTCGGATTGATGAAACGGAACAATGCCAAAACTTTCAAACAATAAAGCGGATGAAGTTCGTTCACACCTTCCAGCGGGGTACCGTCAATGGCGTGCAAAAAATTGACCGGGATCGAATCGGCATCGAGCGCTTTTAAGCTTTTCGCCATGTCGACCACATCCTGCTTCGTCTCCTTCATGCCGACAATGACACCCGAACACGGAGACATGCCCGACTGTTTGGCCGTCTCTACCGTACTGACCCGATCATCGTATGTATGCGAGGTCGTGATGTTTGAATGATTGCGTTTCGACGTGTTGATATTGTGGTTGTACCTGTCAACGCCGGCTTCTTTGAGGCGCTGTGCCTGCTCCGGCTTTAAGATGCCAAGACATGCGCACACTTTTAAACCGTATGTTTCTTTAATGTCTTTGACGGCTGCAGCGACTTGATCGATTTCCCGGTTTGACGGGCCTCTGCCGCTGGCGACGATACAGTACGTTCCTATATTTAAATCGTGAGCCCGCTTTGCGCCTTCAAGCAATGTGCTTTTGTCGACCATCCGGTAAGACTCGATCGACGCTTTTGAGATCGCAGACTGTGAACAGTAGCCGCAGTTTTCCGGACAAAGGCCGGATTTTGCATTCATGATCATATTGAGCTTCACTTTTTTTCCGTAATAACGTTTTCGAATGTGAAAAGCGGCATGCATCAATAACAGAATGTCTTCATCAGGACATTCCAAGATCTGAAGTGCCTCATTGTCTGTCAATTCCTCTCCGTCCAACACTCTTTCAGCAAGATCCATCCACTGATTCATCTTTTCGCCCCCGTTTGTATTTGATTCATCATAAAAGGAATATCAATATGGCCCTCTGCCATTTTTTCAATGTTCTCTGCCGCTGCATCTGCAAGCCTTGGTGTTACGCCTAAAATCGGCACGCCGCATAATGCTTCGATCATCTCCGGATTGGTTTGTTCATCAAGACCCGGTCGGCTGCTGATTCCGTTGATGACGATGCCGATTACGTGAAGCCCCGTGCTTTTCGCATATTGAACGGTTAAGAACGTATGGTTTATCGTCCCAAGATCAGGCCTTGCCACAATGACAACCGGCAGATTCAGCGCTTTGATCGCATCGCTGACCAAAAAATCCTTTCCGAGCGGCACCGCGATGCCGCCTGCTCCTTCGACGATGAAATAGTCGTGATGATCTTTTATCGCTTTCCAATGATTGATGAGCTCTTCGATGCCGGCGGTCTTTCCTTCCAGCTTTGCGGCGGCGTACGGAGCAAGCGGCTCTTTATATTCAAAAGGCGTGATGTCTTCGTATGTGAGAGATGTTTGCGACGCCCGCTTCAACATGGCTGTATCGCTTTCCGGATGGGTGCGCGATATCCCGCTCAAAAACGGCTTAAACACCCCGACATCGAACTTTTGCTTTTTTAATGCGGCGGCAATTCCGCAAGATATGATCGTTTTCCCTACACCCGTGTCAGTTCCCGTTACAAAAAAACCCTTCATTTTACGATTTTCATCCCTTTTCCGATAAAATAAAACCATTTCAGCAAATCGGCTATTTCGCTTTGGCTGCGGTTTGCAGTGACCGTCAGCCTGATCCGGCTTTCGCCTTCCGGAACCGTCGGCGGGCGGATCGCCGGCGCAAAAATCCCCTTTTCCTCAAGGAGTTTCGCAAATAAAACGGCTTTTTGGGCATCTCCGATGATGACGGGGATAATCGGCGTATCCGCTCCTTTTACCGTAAACCCCATATTCTCCAGACCCGTTCTTATTGTTTTTGCAGACGACCTTAACCTCCGCCGTTTATCGCGGCTGTCTTCGATGAGCTCCAACGCCGTATACGCAGCTGCACAGCTCGACGGCGGGACGGCTGTCTGAAAGATAAACGTCCTGGCATGATTGAGCAAAAAATCAACAAGTACGTTCGAACCAGCGGCAAACCCGCCTTCTGCACCGGCGGCTTTACTTAGCGTGCCGATCTCGACATCAGGGCTCGCGCCGAAATATTCGCACGTTCCCCTTCCGTTTTCCCCAAGCACGCCCGTTGCGTGTGCATCATCGACAATAACGAAAGCCTGATAGCGCTTTGCGAGCGGGATGATCCGGTCGAGAGGCGCGATCGTTCCGTCCATGCTGAATACGCCGTCTGTTACGATAAAACGCCTGTTGTACCTCTGCGCCGCTGCCAGCTTTTTTTCAAGATCGCTTATATCGATGTGCTGATAAACGACCGTGTCGGCTTTTGAGAGGCGGCACCCGTCGATGATGCTCGCATGGTTGTGCCGGTCGCTCAATATGACGTCCCCTTTTTCAGGCAATGAAGAAAGCACGCCGATGTTCGCCAAATATCCGCTTGAAAACAAGAGGGCCGCTTCCGTCTGTTTAAAGCCGGCAATTTTCCGCTCCAGTTTTTCGTGCCAAGTCGTGTTGCCTGCCGTTAACCGCGATCCGCCGCTGCCTGTTCCCTGATGAAGCGCCGTCTTTGCGGCCGATATCAGCCGGCTGTCATTGGCCAGACCTAAGTAATCATTGGATGCCCAATTCTTCTCGCCGCAACCCTCCGGCCGCAGCGTGCGGTAAAGCCCTGCTGATTTTGTTTTGTCCAGCCGCCGGGTTAACCACTCATCAAAGTTCACCGCTTGTAACCTCATCGATCGCTTCTTTCATGATGGACACCATCGCTTCAAGCTGCTCGGTTGTGCTCGCAAGCGGCGGCAGAAATGCGACAACATCCCCGAGCGGCCGTGTCAGCATGCCAAGCTCCCTCATTTTCAACGAAACCTGATACCCGACCCGCTTTTCGGGAGGGTAAGGCCGCTTTGTTTCCTTTGACTGGACAAGCTCTATCCCGCACATAAAGCCGAGCTGCCGGATATCGCCGACATGGGGGAGCGCCTCCAAGGTACGGAGGAATCCGCGAAGGGCTTCCGATTTTTCGGCGACTTGTTCAACGATTTGTTCAGATTCAAACAAGCGCAAATTTTCGATCGCAACCGCGCAGCCAAGCTGATTCCCCGTATAGGAGTGGCCGTGGAAAAACGTTTTTAGCGTTTCATAGTCGTCGTAGAATGCTCTATAAATTTCTTCTGTTGCGAATGTAACGGCTATCGGCAAGTAGCCTCCGGTAATCCCTTTCCCTGCTGCCATGAGGTCAGGCTGAACGCCTTCATGCTCACAGGCAAACATTTTTCCGGTGCGGCCAAACCCCGTTGCCACTTCATCGACAATCATTAACACGTCATACGCCGTGCAGAGCTCGCGAACGCCGGCCAAAAACCCTTCAGGCATCACGATCATGCCAGACGCTCCTTGAACCATCGATTCGATCGACAGTGCCGCTATCTCCTCGTGATGCTCTTTCAGCAGCTCTTTGAGTTCGTTCAGGCATTCATCGCGGCACTCGTCAGGGCCTGGGCTTTCGGAACGGTATACATAAGGAACCCGCGCCTTGAAGCTTTCAAACATGAGCGGTCCGTAGACATGATGAAAAAGCTCGATCGAACCGACGCTGACGGCGCCGATCGTATCTCCGTGATACCCGTTTCGCATCGAGATGAACTTTTGCTTTTCGGGTTTTCCTATATTTTTCCAATATTGAAACGCCATTTTCAAGGCGATTTCCATCGCTTCAGCGCCGCTGTCGGAATAAAAAACGCGAGTAAGCTTTTCAGGGCTTATCTTGATTAAAGTTTCGGCAAGCTCTGTCGCCGGAACATTCGTCATCCCAAGCAATGTAGAATGGGCGATTTTGTCGAGCTGTTTTTTAACCGCCTCATCCAATTCCTTTTTGCGGTGTCCGTGTACATTGAGCCAGACTGAAGAAAATCCGTCATAGTATTCCTTGCCGTTTATATCTTTTAGCATGATGCCGTTTCCGCTTTCGATGATGAGCGGGTTTTCATCATAGTCTTTCATCTGTGTAAAAGGCAGCCAAAGATACATTTTGCTTTTTTCGATTAATGACAGTTCCATGCTTCCCCTCCTGCTTGAATAAACAAAGGCTTTTTTTCCAAATAGCTGATGCAATCGTTCAAATCGGCCGATCCATCGACGAAAAAAACGCGGCAGCCGCTTTCGTCTCCATACTCTTTCATCTTTGTAATCCGCTGGTAGCCGAGCTTTTCGCCGGCGACGTAGCCGGCTATGTAATCAGGGTCATCCGACCAGCACAATTCGGCGATGACGGCCGGGTGCCCGCATACCTTTGTCGCCAGTGCGAGCGCTTCTTTTATTCGTGAATTCAGCGGGACTCTGCAACAGGCCGCCCATTCTCTAAAATCGGCGTCAGGCCAATCCATCCGCGAAACACGTACGCCTTTTTCCTTTCTTTCGTCAACCCGCTTTCCGGAGCGGACGTCAAGCAATACAGCGCCTCTTACTTCTGAGAATTCGTCGATGCGCTGAAACGCTTTTTCAATGACATTTACCGGAATGCCTGCTTGCTGCAGAAGCTCCGCGGCAAGCGCTTTTCCGTTTTCTGCTGAATTCGCTTCGTTTGTTTCAATTTTCAAAGGATGAATCGCTCTTATCGGTTCGTTAACACATTCAAACTGAATTTGCATAAAGTCCGGTTTTCCTCTTGAATGAGACAAGCCTTTATCCAATAAAGCATTGACCGCATCCTTCAAACCGCTGAAAGTCGAGAGCCTCTCTCCTCCTGATATGTGCTTGCCCCCTACTTCATGGGAGCCGTTTTGGGAAGCCCTCATTCTCACGCTGTAATACGTTTCCCCTTGCATTCTTTCACCCCTTATATGTTAACTTTATTCGAATTTAAGTTAACATTATAGATAGAATATTAGTATTCCTTTCCTCATATGTCAATGCAAGCAGAAAAAAAGGCAAAAGAGGACGGGATGTTCCTCTTTTGCCTTTTGGCTTCTTTGTTTATGCTTTTTGAATCACCCAATCAAACGGATCAGGCAGTAATGACCAATCATCCGCCATCTCGGAATCTGTCAGCAGGCATCGGTCCGCTTCGGCTGAAATCTCTTCAGGCGAAAGGTCGATTCCGATAAAGACGAGCTTTGTGTGGCGGTCGCCGAATTCGGCATCCCAATCTTGTAAAACCTCTGGCTCTTCCTTTAAGATTCGTTCCCGCTCCTGCTTCGGCAATGCTGCCACCCAGTACGAGACCGGCTCAAGACTGGCGGACGGACCGGCCTGAGACATTAATAGGGCAAGGTCGTTCCTCGTCGCGCACCAGGCAATTCCTTTCGCTCTGACAACGTTTTCCGAAAGCGTTTGGATCCAGTTATAAAACCGCTCTGTGTGAAAAGGACGGCGCGCTTCATACACGAAGGAAGAAATCCCGTATTCCTCAGTCTCAGGCGTATGCTGCTCATGCCCCTGATTTAATTCCCTTAACCACCCCGCCGAACTGCTTGCCTTCTCAAAATCAAACAATCGTGTATTCAAAATCTCTCCCGGATCCACTTCCCCCTTGACCGCCCGGATGATTTTCGCACCAGGCTGCAACGTTCTCAGCACTTTCTCCAGCTTTGCCAGCTCTTCTTGAGAAACAAGATCGCATTTATTCAAAATCAGTACATCGCAAAATTCGATCTGGTCAATGAGGAGATCGGCAATATCACGCTCATCCTCTTCGCCGACGGCTTCTTTCCTGTCCAGCAGGCTGTCCCCTGACTGAAAGTCGTGCCAAAAACGATTGGCGTCGACAACCGTGACCATCGTATCCAACCGGCAAAACCGGGTTAAATCGATGCCCAGTTCTTCATCGATGTAGGAAAAGGTTTGCGCGACCGGAATCGGCTCGCTGATTCCGGTCGACTCGATCACGATATAATCGATATTCCCCTGTTTAGCGAGCTTTTCGACCTCCACCAACAAATCTTCTCTCAGCGTGCAGCAGATGCAGCCGTTCGACATTTCGACCAGCTTTTCATCCGTCCTTGAAAGGCCTCCGCCCTGCTTGACCAGTCCGGCGTCGATGTTCACTTCACTCATGTCATTGACGATGACGGCAACCTTCAGGCCCCGGCGGTTTTGCAGTATGTAATTCAGCAAAGTCGTTTTGCCCGCCCCGAGGTATCCGCTTAAAACCGTTACAGGAATTTTATTGTTCATGCTGATTCTCCTTTTCAAATCGTAATTATTACGTTTTATTAATCAGACTACTTGATTTTATCACAGCGTTCCTTCAAAATAAATAGGAATTATTACGATTTATTTCAATGAAAGGAGCTTTTTCAATGGAACATCCCCTTCAATTACCGGCAAAACCGGAACGTCACCGCCTCTTCGGATCTGTCGAGGCGGTAAAAGGAACGAAGCCAACCGTTAAAGAACAAATGAAAGATATACAAAATACGCCGAACGATTATTTATTTGACATTGATCAGGTCGGCGTTACAAACATTTCCCACCCGATCCGCATCACATCGGCAGTCAAGCCGTTTTCCCAGACGACGATCGGTTCATTTTCGTTAACGACTCATCTTGCGCGCAGCAGGAAAGGCATCAACATGAGCCGGCTGACTGAACAATTACAGCGATACCATGCAGAAAACTGGATCGTCGGGCTTGATTCACTGAAAGACTTTACGAAGGAACTGGCGGTCAACATGGAGCAGCAAGGGGCAGCAGTGTCTCTCTCATTTCCATGGTATTTTGAGCGGCTCAGCCCAGAACTCAAAGTTCCCGGGCTGATGCACGCCGATATACATATGAATGTTTCGTATCATGAAAAAGAGGGCTGGACTGGGACAGTTGGCATCACGGCCAAAGCTGCGACACTTTGCCCCTGCTCAAAAGAAATCAGCGAGTACGGCGCCCACAATCAGCGCGGCGTCATCAAGATCACAGCGCACATCAATGACAGGGCCGCCATGCCGGAAGATTTCAAAACGGAGCTTCTCGCCGCAGCCGAAACCAATGCAAGCGCGAAGCTTTACCCCGTCTTAAAAAGACCCGACGAAAAGAAAGTAACAGAACAGGCTTACGAGAATCCGAGATTTGTAGAAGACGTCATCCGCTTAACAGCTGCTGACTTATACGAAATGGACTGGATCTCCGCTTTTGAAATCGAAAGCCGCAATGAGGAATCGATTCACCTGCACGATGCCGCCGCGCGGCTGTCGTACTCGAAAATATAAATTGAGAGGCTGCCGTCACAAACGGCAGCCTCTCGGATGATTACAAAGTCTGTTTCAGTATTTTGCTGTTTTTAAACAATAAGATTGAGAGAATGTATAATACCGCTGTGAACATGGCAACCGCAAAAAATCCGCCGAATCGGGAATATAACAGTCCGGCAGCCGATGCTCCCGCCGTTTGCCCTATGTACATACAGGAATTCGCCAATGAAGCGATCGTCCCTCTCGAATGAGGCGACAAGCTTTGTAAAAGGCTCATCATCAATGTAAATACGATCCCCGTAATAAAGAACATAATAAAAAAGTTAATCTCGGCAAATGAAAACTGCTTCGTTTGCGCAAGAACGACATACAGTACGGTCAAAATCGCAATCCCGGCATACAAAGAAAAAGCCCTGCCCAGCTTTGCGACCAAATGAACGCCCAATGTGCTTCCAAATACGTTCCCCAATCCTAAAATGAGCATTGCCGTTCCCACTTGACCGACATTGAACCGAAAATCATCCGCCAGCCATGTGCCCAGAAAAGAAAAAGCGGCAAAATTTCCCATTTGAAAGATAAAATAAGCGAAAAATGTTTTCAACACCTTCGCTTCAGACAACAGCGTCCTGTAGCGGGCCGCAAGCGGAACCTTTTCTGCTGCCTGCTGATGCGGCTTTAAATCGGGCAAAACGAAATGAATGAGCCCTGCGAAGATAAACGAGCATGCTACAAGGATCAAAAACGGAGCAGACCAATGAATGGATGCCAAATAACCGCCGAGCGGCAAGCCGAGCATCTGCGAAAAAGATAAACCGGCAGCAGCGATCCCCATGCTTTTTACCATCCGCTCTTTCGGAACAAGCGTTGGAATCGAAGCCCACACTTGCGGCGTCACAAACGCAGCGCTCAATCCGGCTGCAAACCGCAGCAAAATCATCGTCCAGAAATTCGGGGCAAAACCGCATAACAAGGTGCTCGCACCGAAGGCGGCCATCCCCCAGGTCATCACCGTTTTTCGATTCAGCCCGTCAGACACCGGACCGGCGATTAAAGCGAATAAAGCGTAGCCGAGCGCATATGCACTCACGATCCAGCCGGACATTTCTACAGGGACGTTGTACAGCTCCCTTAAAGTCGGCAATAAGGGAGACGCTAAAAACGTATCTGTCCCAATCATAAACATGATCCAAAAGAAAAGCGGAAGCACCTTTTTCAAATATTGTCACCCTTTCGGTTTATTCTATTGTTCGAATATATTCGAACAATAGAATAATAGCACCACTTATGCTACAATTCAAATCATAAGTATATGTAAGGCAGGTGAATCACATTGAGGACGCTTTACCACCCAAACCGGGATGACATCACATTATCCGCTGTCCTTTACGCACTAAGTGATCAATACAGGCTGCAAATCATTAAAAATCTCGCTGAAGCCGGAGAACAGTCGTGCAGCGCAGTCAATATTCCCATCCCTAAATCAACCCTTTCCCACCATTTTAAAGTGCTCAGGGAATCGGGAGTGATTCATACAAGAATAGACGGGACACAGCGTTTTATTTCGATTCGCGAAGAAGACTTAAACAGCCGCTTCCCCGGGTTGCTTCAAGCCGTTTTGAACGCATCTGAACCGTTGTAGCATGAAAAAACTGCCGGGGTTCTCCCGGCAGTTATGATTGTTCAAGCTCCTCGATCATCAGCGAAAGCTCGGTCCAGCGCTCCATTGCCGCCTCAAGCTCTTCAGCCGTTTTCTTTTGGTCTTCCATCAAGGTCTGGATTTTTGCAAAATCGCTGCCCGCTGCGGCGATTTCCTCGTCCAATTGTTTATGCTTTTCTTCCAAAAGCGCGATTTTATCTTCAATGCCTTCCCATTCGAGCTGATCTTTATAAGATAGCTTTTTCCTTTTCTTTTTCTCAGGTTTTGCAGGCGCGCTTTCTTCAGCAGCCGGTTTCTGGCGGCTTTGTTCCTTCTGCTTGTCCATATAATCGCTGTACGATCCCTGAAAGCGCGAAATGATGCCGTTTCCTTCAAACACGAGCAGACGGTCGACGACCCGGTCAAGGAAATAGCGGTCATGGGATACCGTAATGACGACGCCCGGGAACTGATCCAAATAGTCTTCGAGCACGCCGAGCGTCTCAGTATCCAGATCATTTGTCGGCTCATCGAGAAACAGGACATTCGGCTCCTCCATCAGCACTTTCAGCAGATAGAGGCGCCGCTTCTCGCCGCCTGACAGCTTGCGGATGTAGGTGCGCTGCACACGTCGCGGAAAGAGGAACCTTTCCAGCATCTGTTCGGCGGTGATCACCTCACCGTCGGCCGTTTTGACGACCTCGGCCGTCTCTTTAATATATTCGATCACTTGCAGCGAATCGTCCATCTCGCTGTGATCCTGCGTATAATAGCCGATTCTGACGGTTTGGCCGATCGTGATGGAGCCCGCTTCAGGCTCGAGGCGTCCGGCCAGGGCGTTTAACAGCGTCGTCTTGCCGATGCCGTTCGGCCCGATGATGCCGACGCGGTCGCCGGGGGCGATGAGCTCTTGAAATGCGGTGACAAGCTTTCTTCCGCCGCGGCTGATCTCCACTCCTTCAGCTTCGATCACCTGTTTCCCGAGACGGTGGGAGCCGATCGCAAAATCAAGGGATGAAGCGGCTTCAGGCGCTTCCTGCTCCTTCAGTTCCTCGACGCGCTGAATTCTCGCTTTCTGCTTTGTCGAACGGGCCTTTGCCCCCCTCCTCAGCCAGGCGAGCTCCCTTCTGAGCAGGTTTTGCCGCTTCGTCTCGTTTTGTTCGGCGAGCGCCTCCCGTTCAGCCCGCTTCTCTAAAAACACTTCGTAGTTTCCTTTATACGTATAAAGGCTGCCTCGATCAAGTTCGTAGATCCGGTTCGTCACCCGGTTAAGGAAGTAGCGGTCATGGGTTACGAGGACGACCGAGCCTGGATAGCCGCTCAAATAACCTTCAAGCCATTCGATCGTTTCATTGTCGAGATGGTTTGTCGGCTCATCCAAAATGAGAAGATCTGCAGGCTGTATCAACGTTTTGGCGATCGCCACCCGCTTTTTTTGGCCTCCGGAAAGGGCTCTGACTTCTTTCGTCACGTCCGTAACGCCGAGCTTCGTCAGGATCGTTTTCGCCGCCGTGTTCGCGTCCCAGGCGCCGTGCTCATCCATTTTCCCTTGAGCGGCCAGCAGGTTTTCCTGTTTCTTCGGGTCTTCGGGAGAGGCGTTCAGCTCCTGCAGCGCTTTTTCATACGCCCTCATCGTCCGCATCATCACGGAATCGCCCGAATAAATATGTTCAAGCACCGTATGGCTGCCGTCCAAGTCCGGATCTTGATGCAAATACTCGGTATGGAGGCTGCCGGCTCTCGTAATCTCTCCTTTTTCCGTCGATTCATCGCCGGCAATCACCTTGAGCAGTGTGCTTTTCCCTGTTCCGTTCGGTCCGATCAAGCCGATCCGCTCGTTTTCTTCGATATGAAACGATATATGGTCAAACAGTGTTTTATCTCCGTACGTTTTATATAAACCTTCCGCTTTTAAAATGCTCATGTGTCTACCAATCCTCACCTAATGTCATAGCTATATTTTAAATCAGTTAATGAAAGAAAACTAGTGAGAGGTTTATGGGCATTTTACTGCAAAACGGCGGGGAGCAGAAAATATACGCCTGTAACGATGATCAAAATGCCCGCGACATTCAGCCAAAACCCCGCTTTGATCATATCCTTCATACTCAGCACATTTGCGCTGAAAACGGCAGCATTCGGCGGAGTCGAAATCGGCAGCATAAATGCGCACGAGGATGCGAGCGCGGCCGCCGCCATCAGCCCGTACGGCTCAACATGAATCGCAGCGCCGAGTCCCACCGTCATCGGAATCACCATATTGGCGACAGCCGTATTCGACATAATCTCCGTCATGAATAAAATCGCTCCCGTTAACACGATTAAAACGAATAAATAAGGATGCCCTTCCAAAAGCTTCAGCTTTCCGGCGATCCATCCCGTTACATCCGTCTCGGAAAAACCGGCAGCCAGCGACAACCCGCCTCCGAACAAAAGGAGCATCCCCCAAGGCAGCGACTGCATATCCTTCCATTCCAAAATCCGTTCGTCCTTTGTGCTCGGGATTAAAAAAAGCAGAAGCGCCCCGAGGATCGCAATCGATGTATCGGATATGTCAAACGGAAGCACGAATTTAAACATCCATAACAGAGCCGTCATCAAAAACACGGCGAACACCGTCTTCTCCTCCCGCGTCATCGGTCCGAGCGCATGCAGGTCATGATCGATGAAATCAGGCTTTTCCCCTTCAAAGCGGCCGACTTTAAACTGCACCTTCGTCAAATAAAAATATAAAATAACTAAAAAAAGAACGGTAACCGGAAAACCGAATAAGAACCATTCAAAAAACATAATCTCCCGATTCAGCATCTGTTTGGACATTGCCGCAAACACCGCATTCGGGACAGATCCGATCAATGTGGCAAGACCGCCGATTGATGCGGCATACGCTACGGACAACAGAATGCTCTTGCTGAACTTCTGAAGCGAATCCCCTTTTAAAATCCCTTTTTCCCGCACTTCTTTAATGACGGCCAGCGCAACAGGAAGCATCATCAAAGCGGTCGCGGCATTTGAAATCCACATCGACAAAAACGCCGTCGCCACCATCACGCCCAGCACAATCCGGTAGCTTTCCGCACCGATCCGCTTCAAAATATGCAAAGCCATCCGCTGATGAAGATTCCACTTCTCAATGGCGATCGCAATGATAAATCCGCCCATATACATGAAAACGATCGGATCGCCGTATGCTTTAGCCGCCGTGTCAATATCTAAACCGCCTAACGTCGGCAGCAGAATGACAGGCAATAAAGACGCCGCCGGAATCGGCACGGCCTCCGTGATCCACCAGACGGCCGTCCAAGCCGTCACAGCCAGGACCACCCGCGGCGCATGGGCCAGCTCCGCCTCGGGAATCAGGCCGAAAATCAGCAAAAAACCGATCGGCCCCAACCATAATCCGGTCAGCTTTGTTTTCGTGTATACCTTCATACCCTTCCCCCTTGTGAAAGCGATTTCCTATACCACTTTCGATTTTGGAAGGGAAATTCCTTTTGAGAATTTAAAATAAAATTTTAATGATTGTGCTCCAGAAAATAAATAAGCCGCCGATCTTGTGGGCGGGCTCCTTCCTTTAAACAGCCTCGGCCTTTTGCAGTAAATTTAAACTGAATCATTTCTATGGCCGTCAGTAGGATTTTCAGGGGTTAGGAGCATATCTTTTAGTGCTTTTCCATATAAATTAGCCGGGACCTTTTCTTCATTAATAAAATTAAATATAGCAAGACCATTTTCTAATGAAAAAATGGTCCATGCGATTTCTTCCGGAGATAGAGCACTATTATGATTCTCTTTCGACATTAATTTTGCAACAGACTTAGAGATCTGATCCACGGACTCCATAATCATGCAAGACCATTTAGAGCGAACCGGCTCATTACGCATTGCATGAAGAAGAAACTCCGTATTTAAAATAATCCACTTTTGATTTTCATTCGTCACTGAAATAAAATGCTCATTCATTGCTTCAATAAAATGTGCAAGTGAATCCTGCTGGTCTATTATTTTATCGATGTTATTCACATGTAAATTCATTTGCTGTTCCAATAATGCAAGAAAGAGTTCTTCCTTGGATTTAAAATTAGAATAAACTGCACCCTTACTAAATCCGGCATGTTCAGCAATTTTTTCAACGGAAGCTCCATGAAAGCCAAGCTCTGAAAAGATCTCAACAGCCGAATGTAAAAGCATTTGCCTCGTTTCCTCTTTCCGCTCTTTTTGGTTTAACCTTCTCCTAAGCATTCTTCTTCCTCCTTCTCTTGACAATCATACCATAAAGAATTAACATACCAATTAGTATCTAAATACTAATTGGTATCTAAATTTATCCCATTCATCACAACACTTCTCTAGCCGGATTTTAAGATAATCAAATAAAGGAGAAGAACAAATGCAAATTGAAAACAAAATAATAACGGATAAAGAGACTGCCTCAACAAAATTGGCACAAACCATTAAAACAGGAATTATTAAATCTAACCTTATTCCGATGTTTGCCGGATTAACATTAGCTTTATATACTTATAAAATCAGCCTTTTTGAAAAATTGCCAGAAATAATTTTCGCTTTGGTTGGTTCAATTTTGGTAATGGGGGCGGCAGGAGCTTTTAATAACTTATTTGACCGAGATATAGATTCCATCATGGAGAGAACCAAAAACAGACCGACTGTAACAGGAGAAATTAAGACTAAAACAGTTTTATGGCTTGGTACCTTTATGGCGCTTTTCGGAATCGCCATTCTTGCGTTGACAACTTCTCTGGCAGCACTCCTAGGATTTCTAGGATTGTTTTTTTATATTGTCCCGTATACCATGTGGAGTAAAAGAAGAACAGTTTACAATACAGAGGTTGGAAGCATCGCTGGAGCTATGCCGCCTCTCATTGGATGGGCAGCTATTTATCCGGATGTTACGCATCCTGCTATTCTCGGTCTTTTTGTTATCTCTGTTATATGGCAAATGCCTCATTTTTATGCTATAGCTATTCGAAAGAATGATGAGTATAAGGCTGCGAAAGTCCCAATGCTCCCAGTTGTCAAAGGAGTTAAAAGAACATATATACAAACCAATATTTATTTAATCATCCTCATTGGAACAAGTGTCCTTTTTTATTCTTTAAGCCTTGGACTTATGCTCGTTGCCCTTCTTTTAAGTTTGATATGGTTTGGTCTTAGTGTATACGGTTACAAAAGAATGGATCCGGAAAAATGGGCAACATATATGTTTATTTACTCTTTGTTTCATATGACAATTCTTTTTTCATCTGTCATTATCTATTCTCTTATAGGCATTATTTTCAAATTATAGTATAAAGCTATCATTTGAGGTTTATGTCATCGCTTCCTATTCGCTTGTTGAGAGAAACTGTCCTGACGGGCATACAAGTTTGCTCAGCAGGTACCAAAACACGTCACATTGTGCTTCATAGAAGTAACATCATGCATCCTCCAGCCACCCGCTAAAAAAGCCGCCGGCTCATCCGGCAGCTTCCGCTGTTCAATCTATTTTTTAGTCTCCCACATGATATTCCGCCATCTTTGCGAGGTTTTGCGCGTTGCTGCTGATTTCCTGCATGGTTGCCGAAATTTGTTCAACACCGGCAGCCTGTCCGCTTGTATGCTCGTTGATGACTTCGATCGACTGTTCGAGCCCTTTCAATAATGCATGAATCTTTTTCGTGATTTCGTCGATCTGTCCGACGTTTTCTTTCGAATGCGTTGCAAGCTTTCTGATTTCGTCGGCCACAACCGAGAATCCTTTGCCCGATTCGCCCGCTCTTGCAGCCTCGATCGCCGCGTTCAGCCCGAGGAGATTGCTTTGGTCTGATATGCCTTTTACGGTGACGGAAATTTTCTCGATTTCTCCGGCGCTTTCGCTGACTTGCTTTGCCTGCTTGGAGATGTCGGACATTTGCTCGGAAAATCCGCTGACAGATTCGGCGATGTCCTGAATGGCTGTAGCGGTCTGCTCAACAATGACCGACAGGTTTTCGGCAACGCGGTGAAGCTGATCCGATTTTTCAAGGCTCGTGCCGAGTCCGACGCCGCCGATGACCCGGCCTCTTTCGTCATGGAGCGGAATCGCCCTTGCCATAAGCGGAAAACCGAACAGCTCCTTCGGCACAAGGCTCGATTTCATTTGATTCTGACGGATCGCGTCTGTAATAATGTCCCCTTCCTGCAAGGGATCACCGGGCTTCACATTCAGGGAAAAAGTTTTCCCGGGAATGTTGATGATCAGTTTTTCCGTATCATAAATCCCGATTGTCACATCATCCTGAATGAGCGCATTCAGGAAAGGGGCGACCTTTACAAATGCGTCCAAAAGAGGATGGATTTCTGTCTGTACTGCTTCGTTCATGTTGTAAACCTCCTTTTAATATGGAAAAACCCTTTTTTGATGCTGGACAGAGATCCACTTCAATGTCGTAAACTCATCAAGGCTCCATTCTCCGTTCAGCCTTCCGAGGCCTGACTGTTTTTCTCCGCCGAAAGCGATGTGCGGCTCGTCGTTGATCGTGGTGTCATTGACATGGATCATTCCCGTTTCGATCTGTTTGGCGAGCTCCACGCCGCGTTCCACATTCCCCGTATGAACGGCTCCGCTTAACCCGAACGGTGTGTCATTCGCAATTCTGATGGCTTCCTCTTCCGTTTGAAACGGCATGACACAGACGACCGGCCCGAACAGCTCTTCCCGCGCAATCGCCATGCCCGGCTTTACATCTGTTAAAATCGTCGGTTCGACGAGATTGCCTTTAATTTCGCCTTTGATCAGCGCAACCGCGCCTTCTTCGATTCCTTTTTCTACGGCCTTGCGCAGACTTTCCGCCTGGCGTTCATTAATGACAGGGCCGATAATCGTATCCGGGTCCATCGGATCTCCCGTCTTAAGAGCTGACACCTTTTGATAAAATAATTTCAAAAAGGCCGGATACACCTCTTTTTGAACGAGAATCCGGTTGGCCGACATGCAGATTTGCCCCTGATGGGTGAAGCGGCTGAATGCCGCGGCATTGACCGCATATTCCAAATCGGCATCCTCCAGAACGATCAGCGCGCTGTTGCCGCCAAGCTCAAGCAGCGGTTTTTTAAAGTGCTTGACCGCAAGCTGGCCGATGTAGCTTCCCACCTTTGTCGAACCCGTAAACGAGATGATCCTTGGGATCGGGTGTTCAACAAAGCTGTCTCCGATCTCTTCGATGTCCGTAACAACAACGTTTAAAAGCCCCTTCGGAAGCCCTGCTTCTTCAAATATTTTTGCAATCAAGGTTCCGCCGCAGATCGGCGTTTCCTCATGCGGCTTCAGCACTACGCCGTTTCCCGCGCCTAGCGCCGGAGCAACCGATTTGACAGATAAAAAGAACGGAAAATTGAAAGGGCTGATCACCCCGACGACGCCAGCCGGAATCCGGTACAGGCGATTTTCTTTTCCATCGACAGGGGAAGGCAGAATTCTTCCTTCCATCTTGAGCGGAAAACCGGCCGCTTCTTTGATCATATTGATGACAAGATCGATTTCAAAAGCCGCTTTCAGCCTTGTCCCGCCCAGCTCTTCCATAATGAGAAACACAATCGCTTCTTTATGTTCCTCAATATAGGCGGCCGCTTTTTCCAAAATCGCCCGTTTCTCATATGGGCCGACGCGGTCCCATTCTTTTTTCGCTTTCACTGCCGCCTTATAGGCCTGATCGATGTCATCCGGCGTCGCTTTGTGAAAAGAGGCGATCGTTTTTTGTGTATAGGGGTTCAGATCTGCCAAGACGCTCTCGCTTTGGCCGTCTCTCCACTCCCCTCCGATGTATTGGCGGTTGAGATCGGTAATTTGAAACATTGTTAGGCCATCTCCTATCAAACAGTTTTGGGAAAAGTTAGACTACATCATATGTATCGGCTGACTTTCAAGGAAATTCAGGTACCCGCCGTTTTTTTGACATAAAAAAGATTTTACCGGGCGATTTCGGTAAAATCCTTGTGCGCTTCGCACGCCTCTTTTTCGTGGGCTTGAAACAGTTCGATAATTGATTTTTCTTCTTCGCTCAGCGTATGGTTTTTATTAAAGCAAATCGATACGTAAAAATAAGGGATGACCTCTTCATCAAGAGGAACCATCGCGATGTCTTCCGCGTCTGAAACGACCATTCTGCTTAACAGGCTGATCCCGCAGTCGACGGCGATCAAAGCTTTCAGCGTCTGGATTTTATCCGTTTGATAAACGACCTTCGGCTTGATCCGGTATTTTTTTGAAAAGTACTGAAAGGCCGTGCGGTGTACGAACGATTGGCCGAGCAAGAGCATCTTTTCATGCTCTACTTCCTGAAAGTTAATGTTGCTGCGGCCGCTGAATCTATGCTGCCTGGAGGTGCATTACCAAATTAATGAAAGGCAAAAGCCCTTTATCATCGATCTGCTTCATGATATCAGCGGCGTAGTAGCCTCCGATGATCGGCGGCAGCCCGAGGCGTATCGTCGGGTGGTTAAACTCTCTGATTTCCCTGACGGTGTTTTCGACTTCTGTTAAAATATGCCCGGCTTTTTTCTGCAAAAATTGGCCGGCAATCGTCAATTCGACGGAGCGGTGCGACTTATTGATCTCGAACAGCTTCACGCCGAGCTCATCTTCGAGGCGGTGAATCGCAAAGGTCACGGATGGCTGTGACACATAGAGGGCTTCTGCGGTCTTTGTAAAACTTCTCGTATAGCAAAGCGTCTGAAAATACTCTAAATCTTTTAAGTTCATATCACAGGTGTCTCCTTTGTTAAAAGGCTATCATTTGTAAATGATAGCCTCTCTTCCGGAATGCTTACAAGTGACAGTTTTGTTAATATCCCGGCTCCCATATTAAACGGCTGACTTCTTCTTCGGCATGTGTGATTTCTTTTTGATTGACTCCGTCTTCAACCGCCTGATTCACAACGGCTTCAGCGACGATTTTTGAGACTTTTCTCATCTCGGCGACCGGAGGCAAAATGGCCGCTCCTTCAACTTGCGGATTGACCAAATCGCCGACGGCCCGCGCCGCGGCTGACAGCATGTTTTGCGTGACGATTTTCGCTTCGGCGGCGATGATTCCGAGGCCAAGTCCAGGATACATCAGCGCATTGTTGCCTTGCCCGATCTGATAGGTGACGCCATTGTATTCGACATCATCAGACGGAATTCCAGTACATACCAGGGCTTTGCCGTCCGTCCATTTGATAACGTCGGCTGCTTGTGCCTCGATCAGCTTCGTCAGATTTGAGATCGGGAAGATCGCCGGACGCTCGACGTGTTTCGCCATTTCTTTGATCGCACCTTCAGTAAATGCCCCCGGCGTAGTTGATGTCCCGACCAAAACAGTCGGTTTCACGAAGGCGATAATGTCTTGTAAATCTTTATACTGCTTGCCGTTCATTTCGCCATGAGGACGTGCGAATTTTTGTTGGCCGTTCGTGAGATCCGGCATGTCATCCGTCAATAATCCTTGTTTATCGACTAAATAAAACCGTTTTTTCGCTTCTTCTACAGTGATGTCCTCCGTCCGCAGCATCTCTTCCAGAATTTGATTGGCGATTCCGACACCAGCCGTCCCTGCCCCGAAAATCAGCACCTTTTGTTTATTTAACGGGATGTTTGACACTTTCATCGAACCTAAGAGAACCGCTAAAATGACGATCCCCGTTCCCTGAATATCGTCGTTGATCGTGCAGATGTCTGATTGATATGTTTCGAGAATCTTGGCTGCGTTCGCACGGCCGAAATCTTCCCAGTGAAGCAATGCTTTCGGGAATGAATTTGTGACTTCTTTCACAAATTTGTCGATAAATTGGTCATAAGCCTCGCCTCTCACCCGTTCGTGTTTATTTCCCAGGTAATGAGGATTGTCCAACAGCTCTTTGTTATTCGTCCCGACATCAAGGACTACGGGGAGAACCTGGTTCGGATTAATGCCCGCAGCCGCCGTGTAGACGGCTAATTTCCCGGTTGCGATTTCAACTCCGTTGATGCCGCAGTCGCCCATCCCTAAAATCCCTTCGCTGTCTGTCACAACGATTAACCGAATATCCCGTCCGCCGGCAAAGCTTTCAAGCGCCGCTTTCATATTGTCCTGATCATGGATTGACAAATAGACGGCATCCGGGGAAACAAAACGATCGCTGTATTCCTCAATCGCCTCAGCTACGACAGGATCATAGACGACCGGCATAAATTCGACAAGGTGCTTTTCCATCGTATAGTAAAAAAGCGTCCGGTTTGTTTTGTAAATATCCATTAAAAAGATTCTTTGCTCAAGACGAGTTCCCTTTTTTTGATATTGGCTGTAAACTTGCCGCTCCTGTTCGTCAATCGTTTGAACGACGGGCGGAATCAAACCGTTCAGCCCTAATGCATCACGTTCTTCTTGTTTAAATACGGTTCCTTTATTCAATAATGGGTTCGTTAAAATACCAATATTTGACATACTATTTCCTTCTCTCTTTTTTATATTTACATGATTCCGATCATGTGCCACCAAAGCATGCCAAGGCCTGTCCAAATCGCAAACGTCAAAGCGGATACGGCGAAGCCGAGGCTGAACCACGCTTTTGAGGAAACATACTCAGAACTGAAATAAAGCGGTCCTGCCAGCGTTCCGTAATTGGTCGGCTGCGCGCACAGCGCCGTCAGGAAAGCCAAATACAATGCGGATGCGACAGGCGGAGCGCCCATGCCGATCAAAATCGCCAAAAACGGCGTATAGAACGCATTGACGTGAATGATCAGGCTCGTAAAGAAATAATGACTGTAATAGTAGATCAAACCTAACACAACGAAAGCGACGCCCCATGACAAACCATGGACCTCCGCGCCTACAGCGTTGCTGAACCATTTGATAACGCCGAAGCGATTGAGCTGAGCTCCCATCATCAACAGCGGTCCGAGCCAGACGAGCAGGTTCCAGGCGCTCTTCTGTTCCGGAATATCAGACCATTTAATAACGCCAAAGAAGACGAGCATCGTGACCCCGATAAAGGCCGCAATCGTTGTGGAGACGCCGAGCGCATTTCCGAAAATCCACAATAAAATCATGACGAGAAAAGAAATCAGCATGTAGATTTCCGAGCGTTTGACCGGACCCATTTTCTCCAGTTCCTTTTGCGCCATCGCCGGTGCTTCGGGCATTTTCGTAATTTCCGGTTTATAGACCAGATAGATGAACAGCGGGATCACGACTAATGAGACAACCGCCGGCAACAACCCGGCCAACGCCCATTGCCCCCACGAAATGTGGACACCGAGTTTGTCCGCCAATGACACCGCGATCGGGCTCGTCGAAATCGCCGTCAGAAATATAGCCGATGTCAGCAGATTAGCGTGGAATCCTAAAATCACAAGGAAAGAGCCAATCTTTCGCGATGTGCCGAGCTTCGGATCAGAACCGTACGATTTCGCCAGCTGCTGGATAATCGGAAAAATGATTCCCGCCCCCCGCGCCGTATTACTAGGAATGGCGGGCGATATCACCAATTCGCATAACACAAGGGCATATCCTAACGTCAATGTCCGTTTGCCGAACAGTTTGACGAACAGATAAGCAATCCTTAATCCGAGTCCTGTCTTCGTAAATCCGACGGCCGCACAATATGCCGCCACAATCAACCAAATCGTGCTGTCACTATAGCCTGAAAAAGCAACTTCACCGCTCACCGTATGCGTCACTGTTAAAATGATCAAATCAATAAATGCATAAAGTCCGAGCGGAGCCGCATTCAATATGCAGCCAAGAATCGTTGCGAGGAACAATGCCAGCACATGGCCGCCCTGAAGAGAAATGCCTTGCGGATAGTGTAAAAACCAAAGCACCGTTCCAACAATGATAGAAATGAGAAACGGAATCGGCTTAAACGCCAGCTGCCGGGCTTTTCTTTCAGGACCGCTTCCCTCAGCCACAACCATCAACTCCTTATTCCATTTTCGGTACGCTGCTATTGTAGACCCGGCGCCCGGCCAAAAACCCCTATATAATTTTTATACGATAATAAATAAAACTAATACGGCCCGCCCCGTCAGGCTATACGGCGTACTGATAAATCTTTCTTATCGGCCTATAAATAAACCGTATTTGTGAGTGTTCTCCCGGCTGAACTATTATTTTACGCAGGGAATATTTCATTTCCATAAATAAAGAAAAGAAGGAATGCACATGAACATTTGGACATCGATTTCAAGCGTCATTATCATTTTGTTATTAATTGCATTAGGGTATATTTTGAATGAGAAGGGCTGGTTTGTGGAAGGATTCAACAAAAGCATTTCAAACCTGATTACAAAAATAGCGCTGCCCTGCTCTATCTTTGTATCCGTCTTAAAGTTTTTCACGAAAGAAAAACTGATCGATTTATCCTCCAGCTTAATCTGGCCTCTGTGCGGGGTCATCATTTCCTATATCATTGCCTTTTTACTATCAAAAGCATTGCGGACGAGAAAAGGCAGAATCGGAACGTTCAGAGCTTCTTTTGTCAACGCGAATGCGATTTTCATCGGTTTGCCGCTGAACATCGCGTTGTTCGGCGAAAAAAGCCTTCCTTATTTCCTTGTCTACTATATTATTAATACGATTTCGCTCTGGTCGCTGGGAGCCTTTTTAATCGCCAAAGACAGCAAAGACGAAGCGCACAGCACGCAAAAAATAACGTTCAAAAAGCTGATTTCGAAGCTTTTGCCGCCTCCGCTCCTGGGCTTTCTGATTTCAATTGTGTTTCTATGGTTCCAAATTCCGGTGCCTGAGTTCGCGAATTCTGCGCTGACATACGTCGGCAACCTGGTCACGCCGCTGTCATTGATTTTTATCGGGATCGTCCTTAACAAATCCGGGCTGAAAAGCATCCGCTTTGACAAAGATACAATCGGCGTTTTACTCGGGCGCTTCATCATTTCGCCGCTCGTGCTGTTTTTGCTGCTTCTGCCGATCCCGCTGTCATCGCTGCTGAAGCAAACATTAATCGTCCAATCGGCTACAGCGACGCCGACCGTCACCCCGATGCTCGCCGCAGAAGCAGGCGGCGATGTCGACTTTGCGACAAACACCGTTGCGACAAGTACGATTTTGTTTATGTTTGTTGTGCCGATTTTGATGCAGTTGCTGCAGTTTGTATAAAGATTAAAGCAGACCGATTTTTTGTGCGGTCTGCTTTTTGCAGAATCCCCCCCTGTCCTAGCTTTTTGTACAAAGACAAGTTATTTCTCGAAGCTACACATAGCTGATTCACACCTCCTAAGGTTCAAATCCAAGTGCGATCATTCATTTAAACAGGGGTATAATCAAATGTCTTAAAATTGTCGGGGCACTCTAAAAATAAATACAGAGTGCCGTAAGCAATCTTAATGAATAAAATATAACTAACTAACATCTTCGAAAAACAACAAAGGCTGAGATGTAGCAAGAAAGAAAAAAAATAGGAAATGACTCTTTTTACTTCAAACGAAAAATGACAGCGTTTAAGCTGTCGAAATTTAATCTAACGAACAAATTATATTTTTTTACAGGGCTATCACTCAGTAAATTTGTAATTTTGATAAACGACAGCAAATTTCTTTTTCTTATTTAGCTTACTTAACTTGATTGTACTGTATATTTCTGATGTGAAAGATTTATATATACCTGAAATCCCCAGTTTCCATTTATACGAACCTCTTGCATTCATATCATGCCCTACTTTTACAGCTTTACCATCAGGAACCGATGTAGAAGAACTAGTGATAATCATTAAAGGATCTGTTCCAGATGTACCATTATCGGATGCATACCTCATTTTCAACCCAAAACTCCCTACCGTATAGTGATTTCGCAGCACGAGAGATCCTAATGTGATACCAAGTGATTTCACACTAACCCTGCATGTAAATCTTCTAGCACCGTATTTTTTTTGGAGTATGTTTCCCTTTGAAAAATCGTATCCAGAAGTCTTTACGAATTCATCTTCAGGTGCCTCAACAACATCAGAAGATTCTAATTCAATAGTCGTTCCCATGCCTAAATCTATTTCTTGATTTTCACCTAATTCAACATCAACTTCATTTAAAGTATTTTGTACTCGTTTCCCTACTTTTTCAAGATATTCAGTCTTCTCCGCATGAGTTGCATCCTCTAAAGCTTGGATAAACTCTTGTTTTTTAACTTGAGTTGATAAATCGCTTTCATCAATTTCAAAAATTTTTTCTTCCAAACTTAAATCTTGTGTTTTTTCCTTTGCACTAGCAGTCCCTAAGGCAGTAGGGAATACTAACAAAAAGGAAAATAATAAGGCTAAAGATCTCTTCATTCCAATCACTCTCCAAATAAAGTAAATTTATTGGGTGTATTTAACTGGAAGTCTATTCAACTAATGTTAATATTATCATATATAATCTCTCTCAAAATTCACACAATTTAACAAACAAATCATTTTTTTGAAAAAACACCTTTTTTTTAGATGCACATGTGTTAAATTATTGTTACATATGAATAAAATAAATGAACCAAACCAATTAATCTTAATTGCAAAGGCCCTTGGAAATCCATTTCGTTTACAGATTTTAACCATCTTATTAAAAGGAGGTTGCTATGTTAGCGAGCTTGCACGCAAGTTAGGAATCAATAGGACATTACTTTATTTACATTTAACCAAACTTGAGGAGGCAGGAGTTATATTTAGTGAAATGAAAGTTTCATCAGATGGTAAAGCTCTAAAGTATTATTATCTAAAGGAATTTTCCTTTACGATTGATAATGATTTGATTGAGAAATTAGCAAAACAAAAATCTACAGAATGTAAGGAGAATAAAGATGGGAGCCGTTGATATCATCACAATTTTAATACCTATATATTATGCAGTAATGGCTGCGCTTGTCATCGTGGGTATCGTTGCCTTAACCAAGGTTGTCAAAAGGTATTTAAGGAACGGTAAACTGGCTGAAGAGAAATTCAAACTTGAAAGCGAGGAAATAAAGGAGATCAAGCAGCGTCTTGATAAAATTGAAGCATTATTAAAAGACGTAGAATAGTATATTCCCCATTCAGCAGTTATGTACAATGGGGCTTTTTTGCAAAAAACCACCCATGATTTCAATCACGGGTGGTGATGAGGATTACTCTCCTAAATCGACATTATGATAAACTTGCTGAACATCCTCCAAATCTTCCAGAGCATCGATCAGCTTTTCAAATTGAGCCTGAGCATCCTCGGGAAGCGTTACTTCGTTTTGCGCGAGCATTGTCAGCTCTGCGACCGTGAACTCGGAGATTCCGGCGTTTTGCAGCGCTTCCTGCACGGCGTGGAATTGATCAGGCTCGGCGTAGACGATCACGGCGTCGTCTTCTTCGATGATGTCGCGGACATCGATGTCGGCTTCCATCAACAATTCAAGCGTTTCATCCGCCGTTTTGCCTTCAAAGCCGATGACAGCCGTCGGGTCAAACATGTATGCGACAGATCCGCTCACACCCATGTTTCCGCCATTTTTGCCAAATGTGGAGCGCACATCAGCAGCCGTGCGGTTGACGTTGTTTGTCAACGCGTCAACGATCACCATCGCTCCGTTCGGACCGAAGCCTTCATAGCGCAGCTCGTCGTAATTTTCCTCAGAGCCGCCCTTCGCTTTTTCGATCGCCCGCTCAATAATCGCTTTCGGGACATTGTATGTTTTGGCGCGCTCAAGCACGAACTTCAGCGCCTGGTTTAATTCGGGATCCGGTTCGCCCTGCTTTGCCGCCACATATATTTCACGTCCGAATTTGGCGTATATCCGGCTCGTATTCGCATCCTTAGACGCTTTCTTTTCTTTTATATTGTTCCATTTACGGCCCATAATGTAACCACTCTCTTTCCATTTCATTCACAAAATCTATTATACCGCAGGGCTTGGCGATTTCATCAAATTGATGCATTAAATTTGCGACATTTTTTTGGAAATCTGCTAGGATGCGAGATTTTGGCCGTCCTCTTTCACAACCACGGTGACAAATATCCCGGCGATCACAAGCGTGATTCCGATCAGGTGGATCATGGTAAATTGCTCCTTCAGAACGATGCCGGATAAGACGACGGCGGAAACGGGCAATACCGACGTGAAAATCCCGGAAATGCCGGCGGAAACCTTCGCCACACCGCTGTACCACAAGTAAAAGGCAAGCACCGTGACGATCAGCGCATAATAAAGCACGTATGACCAATCAAGAAAACCCGGTGCTGTGAAATCGAAAGACAGCGCTTCGATGACGGCAAAAGGAAGAAAAAACAAAAACCCGAACAGCGACACAAACGTGCAATCGCCAAAGCCGAAATATGCGGGGACAACAGTTTTGCCAAAAGCGTAAACATCGCCTCGCCAACCACAGCAGCTGCGATTAATAGATTCCCGATCAAAGCGTGCGGGCTTCCTGCCGCGTCAGCTCCAAACAGATTGATCGTCATCACGCCCATGACAGCGAGCACGATTCCAATCGCCATCCGCTTTTCGATTCGTTCTTTCAATAGAAAAAAAGCCAAAATCCCGGCAGCCATCGGCGTCGTGCTCGTAATCATCCCGCTCTCCCTCCCCGTCGTCAGCTTGACGCCGTAAAGCATGCAGACGCTGAACAGAAAAACGCCGGTAAACGACTGCATCACTAGCACAAACACGTCTTTTTTCGTAAGCGCCGGAAACCCTTTTTCAAAAACAATAAGCAAGGCGATTAAAACGGCCGCCGCGATCAAAAAGCGAATTCCTGACGAAAGAAACACCGGAATCGTTTCGACCATCAGCTTGCCGACGACGACAGAGCTGCCGACGATCGCCATCGCAAGCGCCATTGAGGTGTAAGCCTTCAGTTGATGCTGCATCGATTTTCTCCTGTCTTTATGTATTTAGGGAAATTGTATCAAATTTCCGGAGCATTTTTTATTTTTTTCCGCTTTCTGTCGCTAACGTCTTGATGATCAGGCTTAATTGATAGATTCCCTTTTTAAGATCGCCGGGGGAGGCAAAAGCATAGGATAGCCTGATAAAATTCCCGTTTTCCTGCGCATAGATGCTCCCGGAATTCAGAAGAATGCCTTCTGCCAATGCTTTTGCATAAAGAGATTTCATCGACAGGGGCGGCAGTATGTTCAGCCAAATAAAAAAGCCGCCCTTTGGCACGCTCCATGACGCCAATCCTTTCAAGTGTTCTTCCAAAACCTCCAAGACAAAATCCCTTCTCTTTTTAAGCTGTTCCCTGACGTTTTCGAGGTGCTTCTGATAATGTCCGGTTGTCAGCCATTCGGCGGCCACTCTTTGAGACAGCGAGCTTGAACCGTAGTCTGTCTGCATTTTAATATCTGATAAACGTTCGACGACAGGCTCAGGCCCGACGATCCAGCCGATCCTGAGTCCCGGGCTCAGCGTTTTGGAAAAGCTTCCGATGTACAAAACATGCCCGTTTTGATCCATCGACTTGATCGGAGGGGGCGGAGCCTGGTCGATCCACAGCTCGCGGTAAATATCGTCTTCAATGAAAGGAAGAGCCTCATTATTATCAACTTGAACAACCTGAACCCCTAAAGGCGTCAATCGTTCCTTTGCGACAGGCACATTAGGCAAATAACTTTCTGTAGCATATGCTGACGGTGGAAAAGGGCCCAATTTGGATAAAAACTCCCCGCCGCCTGTTCCCATATCCAACATTGATGTGGCATCTTGAATAAGAGAAAGAGCCATGCTTCCATATGACCATGAGAACAGCCCGCTTGTCATTCTTCCTGTGTCAGTAATAAATGAAAAATCCCAGCCGACAAAAGGTTCATCTGCATGTTTTAATAACGAAAAAAATTTGTGATCATTCATTTTTCATCCCTCCAATTCGTTAAAAGATTTCATACGCCTTCATGCGTTGGAGGGCTTCTTGCAAATGTGAAAGGATGTTATGTTTCGTGTTCTTTCGGTTTCTTCTTAAATTACACCCCATTTCATGATTGCAAAAAAAGAAGCCCTAAAAAGGACTTTATTAACCCCCGACAGGCAATTCCGCTACTTGAACACTTCCTGACGCCGTATTATGGCTCTGGGATAAAGCAGCACCGCCAAAGATCACAACTGTTAACGACAAGCAAAGAATGATTTTTTTCATTACAATCCCTCACTCCCTAATGATCTCATTTTGTTTTCGGCTTTCATGGCTATTTTAGCAAATTCTAGTGCTTTCTTGTAATCTCCTTTGTCTTCAAAATAGCTTGATATGAGCAAAGAAAGGTCGTAAACGCCGTCTAAATCGTTCATCTCATCCAAGGAATGGATGTCATCTTTGATGCTCCCTACGTTTTCACGACAATACAGTTCATATATAATATTTATTTTCTTTTCATAATGCTTATTCCCGTTTTTCTCTAATTCCTCTTGTCCTTTTTGATAATAGTAAAGAGCCGCCTCTGTTTCGCCGATTTTGAAAAACTCCCTGACCAGCATGTAAAGAGAGTTGATATAATAACTCGATTCACGCCACTCTGGATTGCTCAAGGCGTGCTGTACTGCCAGGATACAATCCTGGGATCGGTCTGAATAAGAATAAAGAATGCTGATATTGTGGTGAAGCATCGCCTCTAAAAATGGATCGCCAATCTCTTTTGAAATTCCAATCGATTCCGCGAAGTATTTCTCTGCGTCTTTAAAGCGCTGCATTTGCATATAATTTGTCCCCATGACAACCTGAGAAATCGCCAGCTTCTTTTTATACCCGTCATACATCTTGTAAATATTCATCGCATCTTTTGCATAATTGAGAGAAACCGCATTTTGCCGGAGAGACATGTACAGCCAGGACACTTTGAAATAAAACTCAGCCGCTTCAATATCATCGGGAATCTTCGCTAATTTTTTCTCGGCAACCTTATAAAGGCTGATCGCCCGTTCAACATTCTTGTTGTATGCTTCATGCATCGCCTCAAAAAAGTAAAAATAGTAATCAATCATATCATCCGTCTGTTCGATACTCTTGATTTGCGAGGCATTAAAATAAGATTGGCGCGGCAAACGTTCTCCCCTTGCATCATAAAGCATCATCCGATACCGTTCTTCAAGAAGCGAGTAGTAGACCAGGACATTTTGGTTTTCTTCCATTTCTGTAAACATCGACTTAGCCTTTTCAAAAAGCATTTTTGCCTGTTCAATATCGTGCTTTTTAATCGCCAAATGGAATTCGTTCAAGACACCCGCTACAACCTCAGAAGCGACCTTGTTCATATCAAGCCCCCTCATTTCATTTAAGATTGTTGTTTATCTTTAACATGATCTTATCATATGTGTAAATTTTTGTAATGCCCTTTTGTCAATTAGTGAAGTGGCTCTATGTTAGAGTAAACTGGTTAAACAACAAAAAGTCTTGGTAGTGTTTGACCAAAGCTTTTAATTCAAATCTAAATATTACTTATTTCATTAATCGTTTAAGTCCTGAAAAAGTAATTTTGATCCAAACGGTTTTATCTCAACTCATCATCCAAAGGTACAATGACTTCATCTAATGTCTTTCTCCACTGCCGCTTCATTTCTGGTCCATATTTCAATGGTTTTGCATCTGGATGTACGGCTTTATACTTCTCAAATTGTTTACTGTTGATGATTCGACCAATATTCGGAATCGGATCTGTTCCTATTACATATTGTATCGCGGACAAATGCAGCTCATCTTCTTCCACAAACCACGTATTTGCAAATTCATGAATCGCTTTGTCACGTGCTCTAGTGAAGAAGCTTCGTTTCACTGCAAGAATATCTTCCTCTGCATCTATTTCATTGGCATCAATAGCATTTAACATCGTGCGGTATACGTCTTTAACAATTTCTGATTTCTTCAGTTTTTGAAGTGCATTTTCGATCTCGTCGCGGATGTTCTGATTATTGGCCGAGTATGTTTCTAATAGTCGGTCAATATAAGTTGAGTCGATATCATAGATCTTAACTGCATTTTCTCCATAGAATTCAATGTCTGAGAAATCTGGTCCCGGTCCATCTTGGTTCCCTTCATCTTCGAGTGAACCCTTAACCGTGTTATATATACCAATGTATTCTTCTAAGGTTTTCACCTGCTCTTGAAGTGCTGTTGATTTCTCCATATCATCGTTGTAGTCATTATATGTAACTAAAGCTTCGTATGAATTGTTTAGCTCTTGAAATGCTTTCACGAACTCAATTCGGATTTCAAGAGATGTGTTCTCATCAATATCGGTTGGATTTGGAACTAACGCAGTTAGCGCTTTGTGAGCCTTTTTAAAGCGTTTCTTCGTTTCATCATAAGTCGGATAAACAAGACTAGATTCCTCTTGTGCTTGTGAATATAATTTCGTCGCATTCTTTACATTTTGCTCCATTGTTGAAGGTTTCCGGTATGTCACAATTAATCCTTTTTTCTTTCCTGGATAAGTACGATTGGTTCTAGAGAATGCTTGAATCAAATTCGCATAACTTAAATTTCGATCCACAAATAATGTTTGTATCGTTGGTGCATCGAAACCAGTCAATAACCGATCGACAACAATGACAAGGTCAATTTGTTTACCAAATTCTTTGAACTCTGCTTTCTTACGAGCTAAACGATTGTTAATATCACCATTATATCGTTCAATATCTTCTATCGACCAAGCAGTGTGATAATAATCGTTATATTCCTTAATAATCTCTTTCATTTCATCTTGAATTTGTTTCGAATTGTCTTCGTTTTCTTGAATCGAATAGGTGATCGCAATTCGTGGAAAATCCGGATCTTCAATCGTACGTCCGGTTCGGATCGGATGTCCAGCAAATTCTTTCGTCAACCATTCTGGATCTTTCGTCATTTCCTTGATTGCCCGATAGTAGAGCTTCGCCATATCAATGGAACTTGTTGTTAAAATGGCAGACTTTTGCGGGCGGCCGTTTTGGAAATCAAATTTAGTATAGGCATTATCCGGTCTGAAAATTTTGTGAATAACTTTTTGAATATGATCATCATTTTCAAACGAAGATGGTTCAAGATATGCTTCCTTTTCTATTCCGTCCATTTGATCAATGATGTGATTAATTTCATCTGCAGTCAAATTGGCGTATTTTTCATTTTGACGCAGTTGATTAAAAATATAATTATTTAATGATGTTGGATCAATCGTATCTTCGTGCTCTACTTGAAACCCTAAAACAGCACCATCATCTAATGCATTTTTAATGGTATAGGTGTGCAAAACTTCTCCATATTGATCACGAGTGGTGCGAGCTAATTGACCTTTTGCCTGTTTTTTATTTTCGTTAAATATCGGTGTACCTGTAAATCCAAACCAAGTTGAATTTGGAAAGAATCCCTTAATGACTTGCATCCCTTCTGCACTTAACGCACGATGGCACTCATCCACGACAAAGACAATATGTTGCCCTAGTAGTTTCTTAAAGCGCTGAGTACCTTTTTGCTCCTCTTGCCTTTGGGCATAGCGCAAGGCAGCTTCTAATTTTTGACGAGTGGTAATAATCACTGTATTGGAATTGGCATCAGACAGTAGAGTATCACTTAACTCCTTCGCACTTCCAGTTCCGACAATCAAGCTATTCGATATTGCATCACCAGAAGAAATACCGGTATTAAACTCGGAAGCAAACTTGATGAATTCGGTCGTCGTTTGATTATCTAAGTCTTTTCGATCAATCAGCATAATGGTACGATCTACACCTGCTTTGCGAGCTAATAACTTCGTAGAAACAAAACTTGTCAACGTTTTTCCTGAACCAGTCGCATGCCAAACATAGCCGGATTGATGTTTCATGGCAGATGTAAACAAGGCTTGGATCGCATGAATTTGATACGGCTTTAATACTATTACAGCTTTGTTGTCTTGATCCTCACTTACAATTGTATAATCGGCAATCAATCGATGGGCATCTGGAATATTTAAGACTTGTTTTACAAATTCATAGAGATTTTCTACTTTTCGATTGTCCTTTGTTCGCCAGTTAAAGACAAATTTCTTGTGCATGTCTTTTGGCATCGCATTGGCAAAATAGCGAGTCGTTTGTTCGTTAGAGATAACAAATAATTGAAGAGTAGAAAAGATATTATTTCTAAACATCCCTTCTTCTGAGTATTTCTTGATTTGATTAAAGGCTTGAAATACGCCGTCTTTGGCACTGACCTTTTTCAATTCAATTTGAACAATTGGCAACCCATTGATTAAGAGTGTTACGTCAAATCGGCGATCACGACCATCAACGTTAGACTTTTGTTTCGCAATCTGATGAACAACTTCGTATGTAGAAATTCCGCCACCTATGTCTTGGTTAGAATACAGCACTAAAGACATCGAACCTAAAGAGACATCTTCACGTTCAATCGTAATCCGGGCAATTCCATTTTCCCCTTTGAGCCACCTAGCAGCATCAAAGGGGGTCTGTGTTTTCAATAGTAATTCTGTTTTAATCGTATCGAATTCTTTATCAGTAATTGGATGTTCCCCAATTTCTGATAAGTTATTTTGTGTAATCTTTTGACGCAAGTTCTTCCATAGATCTTCTTCAGATTTTAAATCAGGACGATAATTCCACTGATTATGCCCTTCCCCTAACACTTCGATCAGGCGACGTTCTACCTCTGCTTCGTCTTTATGCTGGATCGTTGTCATGTTTACCCCCTCTTTATTCGTTAGACAAACATTTTTTGTAGGAATGCTTTTTTCGTTGCTTTTAAGGCTTCTAATTCGCTTTCATGGAGAACAATCGTGTCGTCTAGTTGTTTGAAGAAGTTGCCGATTTGAGTTTGTTCTTCTACACTTGGAAGGTTTATGAGAAAATTACTTAATGCTTCCTTTGTTATTGTTTTTATAGTTCCTCCTGGAGCCTTCTGCTTTTCCTTCTCAAACAATTGTTGAATAACGTATGCAAAATAATATTTGTTTATTGGTACCTTATAATTTTCAAAAATCAATAGTGTTCTATCAACATAAGAAGAGTATTGTGTAATAGCAACCCTACCAATACTCCCTTGTAAAGTAATTATCACCTTTCCTTCCTCAACAAACACACTTTTGGGTTGTGCTAATTTACTAATCTTTTGCTTTGTATTATCAACCAATTTAAGATTTTCACCGACATCCACAACTTGTACAAAAGGCATCCCATTTTCTTCATCGTACCATTCCTTCTTCCCATATGGTTGTGGAAAAGAACCTCTACGATAATTAGCTATCTCTTCCAACTTTCTCTGTTCCCAATCTCCAGTAAACCCTGGGAACCGAACCTCCGGGACAGACTCCCCTTCTCTTGGAAACATTTTTTGCAAGAACCCCTGTTTTGTTTGTTTGAGGGTGGTTAGTTCTTGCTGATGAAGAGCAATCGTGTCGTCTATCTTTTTAAAGAAAGTTCCTATATCAGTTTGTTCTTCCACCGAAGGCATTATTAAAGGCATATTAAAAAAAGTATCTGAATGAATTCTTTTAGCTTTTCGAGATCCATTAGCAATCGTTCCTTGATATAGATAAAATTGTTTTCTTGATACGTATTCAAGAAAGAAAAATGAGTTAAGATTTTCTGCGATATCAAATGCAGGTGAATCTAATGTTGATTCATAGCCATCTAGATTATCAGGAATAATTCCAAAAGCTTGATGGAGAAAATCTAACTTCCCATAAATAAATTGGCCTGCTTTGCGAATATAGTATTTGGTTTCTTCACTACCTTGGTAAATTTCTTCCTTTGGAACGACGCCTTTTCCCCAAAGTTTTACTGTCAATTTTTTAGCCTTAAGACCATTTGTCCCTGAAATTCTACTTTCAGTCAAAAATTCCCCAATCTTACGCTCCTCCCAATCTCCGCTATATCCAGGAAATCGAATTTCTGGTGTATTGTTATTTTCCACGATTAAACACCTCTAACGCACCCTTGATCCATTCAGCATTTTCTTCATCAAATTGTAGCGAAGAAATCATGTCATATAAGCTAGATTCTAGTTCTACTTTTTCTTTTCGAATATCTTTGATCTTTGAGCCAATCGCAGCCATATCAACAGGTTCTTCTTCCTCAAAGGTATCTACATATCGAGGAATGTTCAAATTGAAATCATTCTCTTTGATTTCCTCAAATGTAGCGACATGGGCATATTTCTCAACATCTTCTCGCTTCTTATACGTTTCGACAATCCTATCAATATGTTCTTTAGAAAGTTTATTTTGGTTTTTTCCTTTCACGAACTCCTTACTTGCATCAATAAATAACACATCACGAGTGCTACGATTTTTCTTCAAGATGATGACTGTTGTTGGAATCGAGGTTCCAAAGAATAAGTTTGCTGGCATGCCAATCACGGCATAAATACTACCATCTTCTAATAATTTCTTACGAATCACACCTTCTGCAGCTCCACGGAACAGGACCCCATGCGGTAAGACGATGGCCATTGTTCCCGAATCTTTCAAATGGTAGAACCCATGTAAAAGAAAAGCAAAATCCGCTTTTGATTTTGGCGCTAACTTTCCGTAACGATTGAAACGAGAATCATCTAAAAATGTAGCATCTGCAGACCATTTTGCAGAGTATGGAGGATTCATAAGAACGGCATCAAAGGTATAAGGCTCTTCTGTCGGCCAATCTTTGTTCAATGTATCCCCATTGCGTAACCGCATATCTTCCTTATTCACACCATGTAAGATCAAGTTCATTTTCGCTAGATTATAGGTTGTTGTATTTAGTTCTTGTCCATGATACTTTACACTTTCAGGATAGTTAATATAGTTTCGAATATTCAACATCAAGGAACCCGATCCCATGGTAGGGTCAAATACGCTAAACAATTTTTTGTCTTCTTGACCAATCGCGGCAATACGAGCCATCATGTCAGATACTTCATGAGGGGTGTAAAATTCCCCCGCTTTCTTACCAGCTTCTGAGGCGAATTGACTAATTAAGTACTCATAGGCATCCCCAATAACATCACCATTATGTTCTATCACATTGACATCATTTAGTTTCTTCAGTACTTCTGTAATAGTGATGTTCCGCTGCTGATCATCTGATCCCAGTTTTTTTGATTTCAAATCTACATCATCAAACAATCCATTAAATTGATCATACCTCGTAGACAAATCGATAAAGGCTTTATTCAAGTCATTCAGCTGAAACGTATTTTGTTTCGCTTGATTGGCTAATACACTGAATAAATGCTTTGGCTCAATATCATAACCTAATGTATCGACTAACGTTTCAATCAAGTCATTTTTCATCTCATCATCTGCTAATAACTTCTGGTACAAACGAGTTTGTTTTTCTTGTGTGTTGTATTCATCTGTTGATTCACCTGCTATTTCAACTACTTCCTTTAATAATTTATCAGATAAGTATTTGTAAAAGATCAATCCTAATAAGTAGTTTTTATATTCTGATGCATCCATTTTGCTTCGCAAGTTGTCTGCGGCGCTGTATAATTTCGAATATAATTCAGCCATGGTTGTGTTCCTCACTTTTTTCTATTGTTGGTCTAATTGTTTTAATATTTCTAAATAAAGCTGCTCTTCAAGTTCTGCTTGCTTTTTCGCCAAAGCTTGACGCTTTCTTAAACAGAAATAAGCTTTTCCAATTATCCTTTGTTTCTCAATACTTGGTAACTGGATTTCCAACTCTTTTAAAATCGCTGGAGTTAATTTTGGCACAGCACTTCCTTGCATCGAAATTGCCATTTGCCTTTTCATTGCATACGATTCATTCAACGCATAACATAAATAGCTACGATCCAATTCATCATGTTCGATCATGAGTTTCGCAAAATTTTGATTAATGATTTTCCCTCGGTTTAAGTCACTCACTATTCCAGCTTTGGAACTAACAAAGCTGAAAACAACGTCTCCGGCATTGCTCAAATAGCTTTCTTTATGATTTGAATGTCCAGCATCAAAACTAGCTTGTGAGTCTAGAAATGAGCCATCTAAATCATTCATTAAATCCTCATATGTATAAGCAACTAATGTATGATCATTTTTAACGTTGCCTCTAGAAAGGTTTCTTCCTATCTTAACCGTTACAATATCTTCAAGTTTCATATCCCACCCTCATCGATAGAGTATTTCTTTAAAATTACTCAATCTAATTACAATTTGAATCATATCACTCTAAAAATACCCCGTCAACAATTTATCGTGTAATTTTTACGAATTACAACAAAAAAGACCGGGATAAATCCAGGCCTTCAAAAAAAGTTATCAAAGAGCAACATCAAAAAGATTAAGTCTTTGAAGAAGAAAAGATGTCATCCGTAAAGTTTTAAACTATTAGTTTAATCAACTGTACCTTTCAAAACCAACTTCGCCACACACTCCACATGGCTCGTATGCGGAAACATATCAACAGGCTGCACTTCAAGCGTCGCATACCCGCCATCCTCAAGCACCCGCAAATCGCGCGCCAAGGTTCCCGGATTGCACGACACATACACCACCCGCTTCGGCTTCATTTCAATAATCGTCCGCAGCAAAGCCTCGTCGCAGCCTTTGCGCGGCGGGTCGACGACAAGCGTATCAGCCTTGATGCCTTCCTTATACCACTTCGGAATCACGACCTCAGCTTCGCCAACTTCAAACTCGGCGTTCTCAATGCCGTTCAACTCAGCATTCCGCTTCGCATCCTCAATCGCTTCCGGCACAATCTCGACGCCGTACACTTTTTTCGCCTGCTTCGCCAGAAACAGCGAAATCGTGCCGATGCCGCAGTAGGCGTCGATGACGGTTTCTTCGCCGTTCAGTTCGGCGTATTCGAGCGCTTTGTCGTAGAGCACTTTCGTCTGTTCGGGGTTAACCTGGTAGAACGATCTGGCGGAGATGGCGAATTTGATGCCGCCGATGGTATCGTAGATGTATTCTTCTCCCCAGATGACCGTTGTTTCGTCGCCGAAGATGACGTTTGTTTTTTTCGGGTTGATGTTTTGGACGATCGATTTGACGTGCGGGAATGAGGCGGTGATTTCCTTCATGATCGCGTTTTTGTGCGGGAAATCGTTTGTCTTCGTGATGAAGACGACCATCATTTCGCCTGTCGCGGCGCCGTATCTGACCATGATGTGTCTGAGCCAGCCTTTGTGGCGCTCTTCGTCGTACGCTTTGATCCCGTAGCGATTGCAGATTTCTTTGATCGCTTGAACGACGCGGTCGTTTTCCGACTGCTGGATGAGGCATTTGTTCATGTCGATGATCTCGTGGCTGCGCTGCTGGTAGAAGCCTGCGACGAGTCCGCCTTCCCGTTCGCCGACAGGGACCTGGGCTTTGTTTCGGTAGTTCCACGGGTCTTCCATGCCGAGGGTCGGGTGGACGGTAATGCGGCTTAAGTCGAGCTTGCCGATTCGCTCGAGCACGTCTTTGACCTGCTTCTGCTTGTAAAGCAATTGGCCTTCGTAATTGATGTGCTGCAGCTGGCAGCCGCCGCACTGTTTGTAGATCGGGCACGGCGCTTTGGTGCGGAAGCGGCTTTCTTCCTTTACATCGATCAGACGGCCGAAGGCGAAGCCTTTTTTGACGCGCGTCACTTTGATCTTCGCTTTTTCGTCGGGCAGGGCGTTCGGGACGAAAACCGGGAAGCCGTCGACCTTTGCGACTCCTGCGCCTTCGTGGGTCAGATCTTCAAATACGACGTCGTAATATTCGTTTTTTTGTACGGGGGCTGTTTGTTTCATTTCCTTCACCTTCTATAAGAAAAACTTGGCCGCGTCTGTATGAGACCAAGTTCAATCATCGAGTCTTTGTGCTTTTTCTTTTGACATGACGACGTTGATGTGGCGGTAGAGGTTTTCGAATTCTCCGGGCAGTTCGCCGCCGTATTCGCCGTCAAGGTTTAAGAGCATTTTGTCCTTCTGCTTCACTTTTACGCGGTTCGCTTTCGTATAAATGACGTGTTCGTTGTGGATGTGGTCGCCGCGGAGCGCGAGTCCGGCAAGCCGGATAAATTCGGCGAGGTTTGTCCGTTTTAAAATAATCAGGTCAAACATGCCGTCATTCAGGCTTGAGTCCGGGGCAAGCTTTTCGAAGCCGCCGACCGAATTGGTGAGCATCACCAAAAACAGCATCACTTCGCCGTGGAACAGCTTGCCGTCGTATTCGATTTCGACTTCTGTCGGCTTCAGCGACGGAAGCATTTCCATTCCTTTTAAATAATAAGCGAGCTGGCCGAGCATCGTTTTCAATTTGCTTGGTACGTCATACGTCAGTTCGGTCAGGCGTCCGCCTCCGGCGATATTGATGAAATACTGGCCGTTTACGCGCCCGATGTCGATCGGACGGGGTTCTCCTTCTAGTATTGTGTCAACGGCCTTTAAAATATCCTCTCTCGGTATGCCGAGAGCTCTTGCGAAATCATTTGTCGTCCCGACCGGTATGACCCCCAGGTTCGGACGGACTTCCAACGGCGCCAGGCCGTTGACGACTTCGTTCAGCGTCCCGTCGCCGCCTGCTGCAACAATTAAATCAAACTCTCTCTCTGCGGCGCTTCTGGCGGCCTGTACGGCGTCCCCTTCTCCCGTCGTTGCGTGGCATGATGTCTCGAAGCCCGCCTGTTCGAATTTTTGGAGAACTTGGGGAAGATTTTTTTTGAAAATTTCGCGTCCGGAAGTCGGGTTGTATATGATTCGTGCACGTTTCATGTTCATCATCCTATTAGAGTATCCGTATCATTTCTTTACCAACAACCTTTAATTATACTAGTTGTTGAAAAAATCGCAACTAAATGGATGCCAATCTTGGTAAATAAGAACGTGAAAAGACTTTGAAGGTCGATTGATGTAAAATAATAAATATTAAGAAAAAAGGGTGTGATCACGTGAAGAAGCTTGTTTATTTCAACCATGACGGAGGGGTCGACGATCTCGTCTCCTTATTTTTGCTATTGCAAATGGACGATATCGAATTGATCGGGACATCTGTCATACCCGGTGACTGCTATCTGGAGCCTGCGCTGAGCGCAAGCAGAAAAATCATCGACCGCTTCGGCCCGTACCGTGTCGAGACGGCGGCATCTGATTCAAGAGGGGTCAACCCTTTTCCGAAGGAGTGGCGCATGCACGCCTTTTATGTTGACGCCTTGCCGATTTTAAACGAAAAAGGGACGGTAGAGACTCCCATTTCCGACCTTCCCGCCCACCTTCATCTGATTGAGAAGGTAAACGGCAGCAAAGAACCGGTGACATTGCTGTTTACCGGACCGCTCACGGATTTGGCGCGCGCGCTTGAAAAAGATCCGTCGATCGAAAAGCGGATTCAAAAGCTCGTCTGGATGGGCGGCACCTTTCTTGAAAAAGGGAATGTCGAGGAGCCCGAGCACGACGGGACGGCGGAATGGAACGCGTTTTGGGACCCGTACAGCGTGAAGACGGTGTTTGCGAGCGGCATTGCGATCGATATGGTCGCGCTTGAAAGCACGAACCAGGTGCCTTTGACAAACGGCATCCGCGCCCATTGGGCAAGCCTGCGTAAACATATCGGCATTGATTTCATCGGCCAATGCTATGCGCTGTGCCCGCCGCTTGTACATACGGAGACGAACTCCACCTACTACCTGTGGGATGTGCTGACAACGCTGACGCTCGGCAGGAAGGACATGATCGGCTCAAAAACGGTCAATGCGATCGTTCACACGGAAAGCCCGCGTCAAGGAACGACAGAGGCACATCCAGACGGAAGGCCGGTCGAAGTCGTCGATCAGGTCGACAGGGAAGCGTTCTTTTCCTACTTTGAAGAGTTAATGAAAAAAGCCGACAACGTACCGGCAGTATAAGGAGGGCAGTGGCGTGAAAAAAGGAGAGTCGATTTATATCAGGCCGCTGACGGCGGATGATGCGGAAGCGTGCCTGAAGCTGCAGACGGACAACCGCGGGTTTTTCGAACGGTTTTCGATGGAACGCTCTGCTGATTTTTATACGCTTGAAGGGCAAAAAAAGCGGCTGCAAACGTTTTGGGAACAAATGCAGCAAGACGAAGACTATTATTTCGGGATTTTTCTTCAGTCAGATGATGCGCTGATCGGCACGGTCAACCTCTTTCAAGTGCTGCGCGGCTCTCTGCAAAGCGCGTTTATCGGCTATTTTCTCGATGAAAAGCATAACGGGAAAGGCTATACGACAGAAGCGGTCAAGCTGATGGTCGGCTATGCGTTCAATGATTTGAAACTGCACCGCATCGAAGCCGGCGTCATGCCCCATAATCCCGGATCGATCCGCGTGCTCGAAAAAGCGGGTTTTCACAAAGAAGGTCTTGCCAGAAAAAACGTCAAAATCAACGGAAAATGGGAGGATCATCAGCAATTGGCGATCATCAACCCCAATGATTAAAAAAAGCCTCAGCTGTCAAAAGCTGAGGCTTTCTTATATCCTACTCTTCTTCCATTCCCGGCTTTTTCCGGCGGAATTTGGCCAAAATTTCATATACGATCGGCACAATAACCAATGTCAGAAGGGTCGAACTGATCAGACCGCCGATAACGGTAACGCCGAGCCCTTTTGAAATGACCTGGCTGCCGCCTTCGAATCCGAGCGCCAGCGGAATCAAGGCGCCGATTGTCGCAATCGCCGTCATCAGGATCGGGCGGAGTCGTGTAGAGCCGGCTTCAAGGAGCGCTTCTCTCGTAGACAGTCCTTCCGCTTCTTTATGAATGACGCGGTCGATCAGGACGATGGCGTTTGTGACGACGATTCCGATCAGCATCAGCATGCCGATCATCGCGTTCAAGCTGATCGTTTCACCTGAGACGTAAAGCCCGATCAAGGCTCCGATGACTGTAAACGGCAGCGAGAACAGAATCGCAAACGGCGCCAATGCTCCGCCGAACGTAATTACGAGCACGAGATACACGATCGCAACAGCTGCAAGCATCGCGAGTCCGAGCTTCGTAAAGGAATCGGCGATATCTGCGGAAACGCCGCCTGTATCGATCGTAACGTTGTCAGGAAGGTCAAGCTTGTCAATTTTCTTCTGGACATCGCTTGATACCTTTGTAATGTTGTCTGTCTTGATTTCCCCTGTGACATCGGCATAGACTTTTCCGTCGCGTTTTGAAACGGTGTCAGATGTTGTGCCTTCTTTTACTTTTGCCACATCGCCGATTTTCACTTCCTGGCCTGTCGCCGATGTGAGTTTTTTGTTTTCTAAATCTTTGACGCTCTTATACTCGTCTTTTTCTGTTTTAATGTTGACATCAAGCTCTTTGCCGTCTTTTTTGACGGTTGTCAGTGGAGCCTGCGACGTTTCCGTCATTAAGGCCTGAGAAATTTGAGACGCCGTCAAACCGAGTTTGCTCAGCTTCTCCTGGTCAGCGACAAATGTATATTCGTCATATGTGCTGGACAGGCCTGACTTCACGTTTTTCAGATCTTTTTGATCTTTCATTATCTTTTCGATGTCTTTGACAGTGCCTTTAATATCTTTTTCAGAATCGCCGTACACATAGTACGTTAATTCGTTGTTATTGCCCGAAGAGTTGAAATTCTGCGTTTTCCATTCTCCGCGTTTGGATTTTTTCTGGATTTCTTTCAGCACGTTGTCTTTTTCTTTGTCAAAATCAGGCGTATCGTCTTCATATTTAATATAGAAGAGCGCGCCGTTTGAATTCCCTTGGGCGAGCGGGCTGCTTGAGCCTAAGGAGTATTGAACCGTATCGACGTGCTTGCGGTCCAATAAGAGCTTTTCGGCTTTTGCGGCTTCGTCTTCCGCCTCTTTTTTCGTTTCGCCCGGTTCAGGCGTGTATGTGATCTGAATCGTTTTTTCTTCTTCAGACGGCAGGTAGCTTGCGCCGATCAGCGGAACGAGGAACAAGCTTCCGAGCAGCATCAGAATCGCGATGATCGATGTAATCCATTTATGGCTGAGCGCCCAGTTTAAGATTTTTTTATAGGCGTTTGCCAGTCTTCCAGGCTTATGTTCTTTCCCTTTTACAGGTGCTCCCGTCAGCGATTTTTTGAACAGGCTGTGCGCGAGCATCGGCACGAGCGTGATCGAAATCAGGAGTGATGCGGCAAGCGCAAATACGATCGCCAGGGCGAACGGGATGAACAATTCGCCGATCTGGCCGCCTACCAGTGCGAGCGGCAGGAATACCGCAATCGTTACGATCGTTGATGACATGATCGGTTTGAACATTTCTTTCGTCGCTTCGCGGACCAATGCTTTTCCGCGGAGCGGTTCGTCTTTCAGCCTCATGCGGCGGTAGATGTTCTCGATGACGACGATCGAGTCGTCGACAACCCGGCCGATCGCGACCGTCATGGCGCCGAGCGTCATGATATTCAGCGTGATATCAAGCTGATTTAAGACTAGCAGCGCGATAAGCAGAGACAACGGAATGGAAACGATCGAAATTAATGTTGATTTAATATCTCTTAAGAATAAGAGAATGATCACAACCGCAAAGAGCGCTCCGAAAATCGCTTTGTCCAGCATCGTTTCGACCGACTGGGTGATCGGTTCAGCCATGTCTAACGTAGCGCTGTACTGGAAGCCTTTGTGGTCTTCTTTGAATTGCTTCAGTTCTTTTTTGACGTTGTCGGCAACTTCTACCGTATTTGCATCATTTGCTTTGACGATATTGATGCCGATGCTGTCTTTTCCGTTCGTGCGCGAAATCGATTCGGCTTTTTTCACGTCTTTAATGCTGGCAATCTCAGAAAGCTTGACAGTCGGCACTTCTGTACTTGCGCTTTGCCGGACCTGTGCTGCTGCACTGCTTGCACTTGAAGCAGATGCAACCGGAATTCTCATATTCTTCAAATCTTTGATTGTTTCGATATCGCCGCTGACGACGACGGATTTTTCTTTATTGCCGAATGTGTACAATCCAAGCGGAGTTGTCACATTTGACCCTTGAATCACTTGCTTGACTGTGTCTTTGTCAAGGCCGTATTTTTTCATTTTGTCTTCTTTAAAAGAAAATTCGACTTCTTCAACCTGCTGTCCGGATACTTGAACAGAGGCTACGCCTTCAATGCCTTCAAGCTTAGGAACGAGGCTGTTTTCCACGTTTTTCGTAAGCTCTTGAAGGTTGCTTTTGTCGCTTGATACGCTGAGCGTCAGGATCGGGAAGGAGTTCATGCTGTAGCGCGAAATTTCCGGATCTTTCACGTCATCGGGAAGATTGACGTTTTCCAGCGCTTCAGCCGCTTCTGTTTTCGCCTTGTCCATATCTTTATCATAATCGTATTCGATCATCACCGATGATGCGTTTTCGTAAGATGTGGACGTCACAACGTGCACGCCGTCAAGGTTTTGCACCGCTTGTTCAATCGGCTTTGTGACATCATCAGCCACTTGGCTCGGGGCAGCCCCCGGATATGTCGTATTAATCGAAAGGTATGGCATGTTTACGTCAGGAATGGATTCCTGCTTCATATTCAAACCCGCATAAAGGCCGGCAACCGTAACAATAATCGTCATCAGCCACACAGCGAACTTGTTCTTCAGCACAAAATTGATGATAGAATTCATTACGACCTCCATTTTAAAAAATATTTTCTGAATACTGATTGACTGACTGGTCATTCTATACAATAATAAACGTCAAAAGTAAATAGCGTCAACTTATATATGTTAAAATTAAATCAATTTTAATGTTGTTCAAAAGGAGTACTTTCATGACTGAAAAAGAAGAAAAAATCATTAAAGCCGGCCTTCGCCTGTTCGCGAAAAACGGGTTTGCCTCTACGACCATTCAGGAGATTTCCAATGAATGCGGCATTTCAAAAGGAGCTTTTTATCTGCATTTTAAATCGAAGGACGCGCTTCTTCTCGCAATCATTAAGTATTATATCGATAGAATGACAGAAAATATGAAGAAGATACGGCAAAAAAATGCTCCTCCGAAGGATATTTTCAAGGAGCAGATTGCTTATCAGTTTGAAGAAAGCAAAGAGCATCGAGACTTCATCCTCGTGATGATCAGCGAGCACAGCATCCCGGAAAACAGCAAAATCGAGGAATATTTTAAAAATGTCAGCGGAAAATTTCATGAAGCATATCAGGAGGCGCTGCTGGCGGCCTACGGCGACGCCGCAAAGCCTTTCCTCGATGACTTGACGGTCATGGTGCAGGGAATCGTGCACTCTTATCAAAATTTATTTATCTTCAACGAGCTCGACATTGACTTTGATGAGCTTGCCGGTTTTATTATCAGAAGGGTCGACGAGATGATCGGCGGCATGACGCAAAGCGGCGAACGGCCGATTCTTGCAGAAAAAACGTATCTGCTGTACCATGACGGCCAGCAAAAAGTTGATAAAAACGGGATTCTTGAGGAGATCGCAGCATACAGGAATCAAGCGGATCTGGCCGAAGACATCCACATCACGCTTGATGTGCTGGAAGAGGAGCTGAAACTGGAGGCTCCGCGGAAGCCCGTAATTCAAGGAATGCTGACGAACCTGGAACAGGAGGAAAGCGTGCGTCATCTCTTTCAGATGATTTCCCGTTTTCTTGATCGCTAAAAAAGAAACCAGATTCCCATAAAAATAGGAATCTGGTTTCTTTATTTATTCAGCTTTGACCAGGATTTTCACTTGATCTCTTTCTCTCAACAATCCTTCGAAGCCCTCTTCGATGACTTCATCAAGCGTAATTCGTTTCGTGACCAGTTTGTCAGCCGGGAAATACCCTTGAGCCATCAGACTGATGACAGCGGGAAACACGTCGCGGTATCCGATGATCCCGGTTAGTGTGCGTTCTTTCATGACGATATCGTGAGGATGGATCGGCGCTTCTTTTTCAAAAATGCTGACGACCATCGTTTCCCCGTTGATTTTTGTTGCATGAATCGCCTGTTTTAAAACGGGCGGCACGCCTGTCACTTCATAGGCTACATCGACGCCGCCGTTTGTCCGTTTTTGGATTTCGGCCACTGCGTCGCATTGTTTTGGATCAATGACGATTGCACCAAGCTCTGCTGCTTTTTGGCGGCGGATGTCTGATAATTCGACAGCGTAGATTTCCGATGCGCCGGACGCTTTTAGCGCTTCAATCACAAGCAAGCCGATTGGGCCTGTCCCAAAAACGGCCGCTTTGTCGCCGACTTTCAATTTGCTTTGACGGACGGCATGAAGCGCAACGGCTGACGGTTCAACAAGCGCACCTTGTTCAAATGATACGTCATCCGGCAATTTATGAATCATTTCCGCCGGCACGGCTGCATACTCGGAAAATCCGCCGCCTCCCCCGGCGAGCCCGAAGAATCCCATTTTATCGCACAGATTATACATTCCTTGTTTGCAAGCTTCACATTCGCCGCACGCGTAGATCGGTTCAACCGTTACACGATCGCCGGCTTTGACATTTGTAACCCCCTCTCCTACTTCCACGACCTGCCCCGAAAATTCGTGTCCCAAAACGACCGGGGCTTTATCGCCGCTTAGCGGGTGTGTTTCAGTCGGAATGAAAATAGGACCTGCGGTATATTCGTGAAGATCGCTTCCGCAAATCCCGCACCATTCTACTTTGACTTTCACTTTGCCCGCTGCCGCCTGGGGTTCGTCGATTTGTTCCAATCGCAAGTCTTTCGCATCGTGCCATCTAAGCGCTTTCATTTTCATCATCCCCTAGTAAAATATTTGTTTCCCTCAGTGCTATTATACTCTTTTTCGAAAGGTCTTTCGAACTATTTGCAATGAAATTTCTCGTTAAATGCAAAAACTATCGCGGCAGTAATTTAACGGGGGCGGAAATATTCCTGATGAAAACCAAACAATCGTCCCATGTTCCTTTTTTTATTCTATTACAATTAGTAGATTTTGAATTGATGTATAAAAAGAACAGGAGGTTTTGCTGCGATGAAAAGAAATACAGTATGTTTTGTCATCGCATTATGACGAGCTGACATCTCTTAACAAGCCGTTTGCCTTCACAGAAGTCGGGCCGCAGGAAACGAACGGCAGCCTGGATTACGAACTATTTATCAATGCGATCAGACAAAAATATCCGAAAACAACCTACTTCTTGGCCTGGAATGACGGCTGGAGCCCTGCGGCAAATAAAGGAGCGTCAAATCTCTATAATGACAGCTGGACGCTGAATAAGGGAGAAATATGGAACGGCGATTCATTAACGCCTGTCGTTGAATAAAAAACCCTTGGAGACATCGTTTCTCCAAGGGTCTTATATTACCGTTTATTAATTTCTTCAAGAAGAAGCTTGTTGACCATCGGCGGATTTGCCTGGCCTTTTGAAGCTTTCATGATTTGGCCGACGAGGAAGCCGATTGCACGGTCTTTTCCGTTTTTGAAGTCCTCGATCGACTGCGGATTGTTGTCGAGCGCTTCTGTGACAAGCTTTCTGAGCGTAGCTTTGTCAGAGATTTGCACAAGGCCTTTTTCTTTGACGATTTTTTCAGCGTCTCCGCCGTTTTCGATTAATTCTTTGAAGACTTTTTTCGCGATTTTCGATGAAATCGTGCCTTTTTCGATCAGCTTGATCAGACCGGCAAGGCCTTCCGGCGTAAGCGCGACGTCTGCGAGCTCTTTTTGCTGTGCATTCAGGTAGGCCGAAACTTCACCCATCAGCCAGTTTGAAGCGAGCTTGGCGTCGGCGCCTTTTTCGACGGCTGCTTCGAAGAAGTCGGACATTTCTTTTGTCAGCGTCAAGACTTTCGCATCATAGGCAGGCAGGCCGAGCTCCTCGATGTAGCGCTTGCGGCGCTGGTCCGGAAGCTCTGGAATGCTGTCTTTTACGCGCTGTTTCCATTCGTCGTCGATGTAAAGCTCGACGAGGTCCGGTTCAGGGAAATAGCGGTAGTCGTCAGAACCTTCTTTGACCCTCATCAAAATCGTCGTTTTTGATGCCTCATCATAGCGGCGCGTCTCCTGCTGAATGACGCCGCCTGACAGAAGTACTTGCGCCTGGCGTTTTTCTTCATGCTCAAGGCCTTTTTGGACGAAGGCGAAGGAGTTCAGGTTTTTCAGCTCTGTCTTCGTGCCGAATTCCTTCTGTCCGATCGGGCGGAGCGAAATGTTGGCGTCGCAGCGGAGCGATCCTTCCTCCATCTTACAGTCGGAAACGCCCGTATATTGAATGATCGACTTCAGCTTTTCAAGATACGCGTACGCTTCTTCAGGCGTGCGGATGTCCGGTTCTGAAACGATTTCGACGAGCGGCGTACCTTGGCGGTTGTAGTCGACAAGGGAGTATCCGTCGCCTGTGTGCGTCAGTTTGCCGGCATCCTCTTCAAGATGAAGGCGCGTGATGCCGATGCGTTTCGTTTTTCCGCCGACTTCGATTTCGATCCAGCCGTTTTCGCCGATCGGTTTATCGAATTGGGAAATTTGGTACGCTTTCGGGTTGTCAGGGTAGAAATAGTTTTTCCGGTCAAATTTCGTCTCTGTCGCGATTTCGCAGTTTAACGCCATCGCCGCTTTCATGGCAAAATTGACGGCTTCTTTATTCAAGACTGGCAAAACGCCCGGATATCCCAAATCGATGACGCTTGTCTGCGTATTGGCCGCGGCGCCGAATGGCGTCGGCGAGCTTGAGAAGATTTTCGATTTCGTTTTTAGCTCAACGTGGACTTCAAGTCCGATTACCGTTTCAAAGTTCATGTTTTTTCACCCCTTACAGTTCAGGTTTTGCTTTATGATGGTCTGTCGCCTGTTCGAATGCATGGGCGACGCGGTATACTGTGCTTTCGTCAAAGTGTTTGCCGATGATTTGCAGGCCGAGCGGCAAACCGTTCGCAAATCCGCACGGTACGCTGATTCCCGGTACACCGGCAAGGTTGACCGGGATCGTCAGGATGTCGTTCGCATACATTGTGAGCGGATCGCTCGTTTTTTCGCCGATTTTAAACGCAGGCGTCGGCGTTGTCGGTCCGATGATGACGTCATAGTTTTCGAATACGTCTTCAAAGTCTTTTTTGATCAGCGTTCTGACCTTTTGCGCCTTTTTATAGTAAGCATCGTAGTAGCCTGAGCTTAACGCGAACGTGCCGAGCATGATGCGGCGCTTCACTTCGTCTCCGAAGCCTTCGGAACGCGTTTGTTTATAAAGGTCGATCAGGTTGTCCGCATTGTCGGTGCGGTAGCCGTAGCGGATGCCGTCGAATCGGGCAAGGTTCGCCGAAGCTTCTGATGAAGACAGCAGGTAATACGTCGCAAGCGCGTATTTGCTGTGCGGCAGGGATACTTCTTCCCATGTCGCGCCAAGGCCTTCAAGCACTTTCAGCGCTTCAAGGACGGACTGCTTCGCTTCTTCGCTTACCCCTTCGCCGAGGTATTCTTTCGGAACGGCGATTTTTAAGCCTTTAATATCGCCTGTCAGCGCAGACAGATAGTCAGGCACGTCCACATTGGCGCTCGTCGAATCCATTTTGTCGACGCCCGCAATCGCCTGGAGAAGGTATGCGTTGTCCTCGACGGATCTTGTGATCGGTCCGATTTGATCCAATGAAGACGCAAATGCGACAAGGCCGTACCTTGACACGCGGCCGTATGTAGGCTTTAAGCCGACGACGCCGCAGAAAGAAGCCGGCTGGCGGATCGATCCGCCCGTGTCGGAACCGAGTGAAAACGGCACTTCTCCCGCCGCAACCGCCGCCGCGGAGCCGCCGCTTGAGCCGCCCGGAACGGTTTCTAAGTTCCACGGGTTTTTCGTTTTTTGGAAGCCTGAATTTTCTGTGGAAGACCCCATCGCAAATTCATCCATGTTCAGCTTTCCGATCGTAACCGCTTCTGCATCGTGCAGGCGCTCAACAACCGTAGCGTCATAGATCGGGTCGAAGTTTTCCAGGATTTTGCTCGCACACGTTGTGCGAAGATCCTTTGTGACGATATTATCTTTGATTCCGATCGGCATCCCGAACAAAAGGCCGTGCTCGTCCCGGCCGCCTACCGCTTCATCCAGCTCTTTGGCATAAGCGCGGGCTTTTTCTTCATCAAGCTGTAAAAAGGCCTGCACCTTTCCGTCGACTTCGTGGATCCTCTTATACGATTCATCGACTAAGTCCGATATGCTGATCTCTTTTTTATGTATGAGTCTTTTCAGTTCAGATATTTTATGGTCAAACAGTGACATGTTCTCTTGCTCCCTCCTTTAGTCCAGAATTGACGGCACGCGAATATAGCCGTCTTTATGATCAGGTGCGTTTTTGACGACTTCCTCAACCGGGAGGCCTTTATCCGGGACATCTTCCCTCATGATATTCTTCATTTGCAATACATGTGTCGTTGGCTTGACATTCTCTGTATCGACTTCATTCAGCTCTTCGGCAAAAGAAATAATGCTGTCAAGCTGTTCGGTAAACATAGCCGCTTCCTCATCCGTGATCGCCAGTCTGGCCAGATGGGCAACATGCTTTACTTCTTCTATTGAAATACGCGACATTACACAAACACCTCCAAGATGATTCTCGCTTAGTCATATAATACTGATCATATCAAATTTCAGCCTTCTAAATCAACAAAACCGCGGAATCCCGGCCCTGATTCTATTGTATACTAAAAACGCCCGGTAGTGGGCTGTACTAAAATTCAGAACATTTTTACTTTTGTATTTATTTGCAAACGTTTTCATTGTGATGCCCATCGGAACGGCTGCGTCCTTTTTGCAAAAAAACGGGCGTGTCCTCCGGTTGATTGATGCGGAATAGTTTGATAGGTTAGGTAACTAAGTACGATCACATGGCAGCGCCTGGTTTTTCCAATGCTTGATTTTAAAGACGAGGCCCTGCAAATCAATCTTCGTACACAGCAAATCAGTATTGTTAAAATTTCAGGAGAGGTGATGCCACATTATTGTAAAGAGGAGAGATACGAAACGTGAGTATTGAAGTATTTATTTCGCTTGGCATTTATTTTGCCGCCATGCTCTTAATCGGCTGGTATTCCTACCGAAAAACATCCAATTTGAATGACTATATGCTCGGAGGAAGAGATCTCGGGCCTGCTGTTACGGCTTTATCGGCCGGCGCATCTGACATGAGCAGCTGGATGCTGATGGGACTGCCGGGAGCGATGTATGTCACAGGACTTTCGAGCGGCTGGCTTGCCGTCGGCCTGACAATCGGAGCTTATGTCAACTATGTGCTTGTCGCACCGCGCTTGCGTACATTTACGGAAGTGGCGAATGACGCGATTACCATTCCAGACTTTTTCGAAAATCGATTCAATGATACGACAAGAGTCCTGCGTCTGGCGTCAGCCCTCGTCATCATGGTGTTCTTTACGCTGTATACGTCAGCTGGCATGGTATCCGGAGGAAGGATGTTTGAAACGGCGTTCGGCCTTGACTACAGGATCGGTTTGTTCTCTACCGCCCTCGTCGTAATTGCCTATACGCTGTTCGGAGGATTTTTGGCTGTCAGTCTGACCGACTTTGTGCAGGGTTTGATTATGTTTATTGCATTAGTGCTCGTGCCGATCGTTGCCTTTACTCAGTTGGGCGGAGTTACGCCGACATTTAATATGATAGAAGAAGTCAATCCAAGCCTGCTGGACTTCTTCAAAGGAACGACCGTCATTAGCATTATTTCTTTTATTGCCTGGGGATTGGGCTACTTCGGGCAGCCGCACATCATCGTCCGTTTTATGGCGATTTCATCGGTGAAAGAGCTGAAACCCGCCCGCCGCATCGGAATGGGCTGGATGATCGTCTCAGTAGCCGGCGCATTACTTACGGGGCTGATCGGCGTAGCTTACGTCCATCAAACAGGTATCAGCCTGAAAGATCCGGAAACGATTTTCATCGTATTTTCGAACATTCTGTTTCATCCGTTGATCACCGGATTCTTGCTTTCCGCGCTGCTTGCGGCGATCATGAGTACGGTTTCATCCCAGCTTCTGGTCACCTCAAGCGCCATGACCGAAGACCTGTACAGAACGTTTTTCCGCCGCGGGGCAACAGATAAAGAGCTTGTCCTCGTCGGACGGTTGAGCGTCCTGTTGGTCGCCGTCATCGCCCTTCTTTTATCATTAAGTCCGAATGACACGATTTTGAATCTCGTCGGCTATGCGTGGGCCGGATTCGGTTCTGCGTTTGGACCTGCGATTCTGCTCAGCCTCTACTGGAAGCGGATGAATCAGTGGGGCGCACTGGCAGGCATCGTAACCGGCGCTGTTACAGTGCTGCTCTGGATTATGACCGGACTCGATCAAACGACCGGCATATACGAAATGATTCCGGGCTTCTTCCTGAGCCTCGCAGCGGTTGCCGCCGTCAGCCTCATGACGCATAAACCCGCTGAAAAAGCGGCTGAGATGTTTGAGGAGATGGAAGAAAAACACCGTTCTGCATCATAGACGAAAAGGCCGTCCAGGGTATTCCCTGCGGCCTTTTTATTTCCCTTCTCCTGAATCGTCATCCTCCCGGCCTTCCTGTTCTTTTTTTTCCGCATGGAATTCTTTTGATGTCTGTCCGGCAATATAATCAAAGGGAGTGTAGTGGTTTTGAACGGTTTTCTTGCGGATAAACATGTTATACGCAGCGATAAGGATAACGGAAACGACCGTGAGCGGAAAAAGAAGTGATTTAAAAATCAGCAATGTATACCCCCCCTCCTGAAAAACCTGTTGTACACCCATCTTCTCTGTGAGAAAATCATATCAATTATGAAAGCAATATAAAAGAAAGGAGACATGCGCATGGATTGGCACATCGATATGGATACGCTGATGAAGCTTGGAATCGCGACATTGGTCGGGATGGTCATCGGCCTTGAAAGGGAATTGAAAAATAAGCCGCTCGGCTTGAAAACGTGCATTGTCATCGCCATCAGTTCATGCGTGTTGACGATGATCAGCATTGACGCGGCCTATCATTTTCCAAGGTCAAACAGGATCATGATGGATCCTTTGCGTCTGCCTGCACAAATCATTTCCGGGATCGGCTTTATCGGAGCCGGCGTAATTTTGCGCAAAAGCAATGACGTCATTTCCGGGCTCACCACCTCAGCAATGATCTGGGGAGCGGCGGGTCTCGGCGTCGCCATAGGTGCAGGCTTTTATAAGGAAGCATTTATCAGTCTCGCATTTATTTTAATAAGCGTCGAATTTTTGCCGTGGGTCGTCGGCAAAATCGGCCCGAACCGCCTGCAGGAGAAAGAAATCCGCGTCCGCATGTCATTGTCCGACAAGGACAAAATGACGGACATTCTCAAGGAAATGAAAGCGAAGCATATCCGCATCCACTCCGTCCGGATCGATGACATGCCTGAAAAAGAGTTTGCGGTGATGGAGACGAAAGTGAGGGTTCACAGGAAGCGGTATGTGACAGATGTGTATTACGATATTAAGTCGATTGACGGAGTCGTCGGGGTGAAGTGCGATACGATGTAAAAAAGAAGCAGCCGAATAGCTGCTTCTTTTTTATGAATCATAAATATGAACGGTCGGTTCTTTGGCTCCTGGCTTTTTGAGGATGAGGGCTTCCTGGCCGTCTGATGACGTAATGTTGATCTCGACGTTCAGCTCGCTTTTGCCGTAATAATCCATCACTTCCCCGGTCAGAAATTGCGTAAATGCAATGACTTCGCTTTTGCCGTAGAACTGCATCGGAATGTTGATTTTCATTTCCTGCATTTGGTCGTCTTTATACAAAGCCGTTCCGACGACGCCTGTGTAGTTTGGAAAGTATGTTTCGATTTTATTTTTAAAGCGGTTGAACAGCTCCGCATCGTCCGGATGCTTTTCTGTTCCTTCCGTTGACGGGAAGAATGTGTATTCTTCATTGATATTATCCCAGCCCGAGATATCGCTTGTGCCTGCTTTCACTTCGGTTTTGGCGATAAAGTTTCCGGGCACGATCGACGATTTCGGCGCCTGCTTGTACAGGACGATCGTGAGCGGAATGTTTTTGAGATCCTTCATGTTCCGGATGCGTTTTGCCACTTCCTGTGCGATCTTTTCGCCCTCTTGCTTCAGTTTCTTGGTGCTGATCGTCACTTCTTTTTGTGGATCGCCGACATTTTCGCGGTAATAGTAAACCGAGTTAAGCGCCAGGCCGATCACAACTCCGCCAAGCTCGATCGTATCCTTGTCTTTTCTGACGAGATAATCGTGTTCAAGCATATGAGCCAGATAAATCGGGCTTTCCTCGTTTTGTTTTTCGGCAGATCCGCTGCCGGAAAGAGCCGGATTCAGCCCGAGGTTTTTAAAATCCTTATCCTTTTTCTCCGCTTTTTTCAGGTCGCTTCCCGTTTTTTTGCGGGCCAGCCAGCTAGAGACCGTATCTTCATCCAAATACTGCCCTTCCTGAAAAAGGTAGTCTTTCGTTGAGAAAGAGTCTTGGGCGAGGCGCATCATGCCCGTTTCGAATTCATCGATGTCAAGCCTCGTGTTCATCTGTTCGGTCGTCAATCCGCGCGCCTTTCCGGCTTTAAAAGGAAGAACCATTTTATAATACGAATCAGAGATGTTGTATTTCGGAACGATGGCTTTTTCTTTCGACTTTTTCGTCTTTTGCACCATCTCCTGCTCCTCTTCTCCCTTAAAATTCGACGGCGCACAGGCTGAGAGCATCAGCATCCCCGCAGCAGCCGCCAAAATCAATGCTTTTTTCAATAGAAAACACTCCTCTTATTTCTTTAGCTCTCTGATCAATCTTGCTTCATCCCATACTTCGATGTTAAGCTCTTCAGCTTTGGCCAGTTTGCTGCCCGCCGCTTCGCCGGCAATGACAAGATCGGTTTTTTTGCTTACGCTGCCTGTGATTTTTCCCCCGAGCGCTTCGATTTCCGCTTTCGCGTCGTTACGCGACATTTCGCTGAGCTTTCCGGTCAGCACGATCGTTTTCCCCGCAAAGTAGGAGTCGCTGTCTTCGGCTTTTACTTTTTTCGGGCCTGTATACACGGTGTTCACGCCGAGCTGTTTAAGCTCATCCAAAAGCTTGAGCATCTCTTCTTTTTCAAAATAGGTGACGATCGCATCAGCCATCTTTTCGCCGATTTCATCGACTTCCAGCAATTCTTCTTTTGATGCCGTTTTGAGGCGGTCAATCGTCTCAAAGTGCATGGCGAGCGTTTTCGCCGCTTTCTCGCCGATAAAGCGGATGCCGAGGCCGAAAAGAAGCCGCTCCAGCGAGTTTTCCTTCGATTTTTTGATCGACTGAAGCAGGTTGTCGGTCGATTTTTCTCCCATTCGTTCGAGGTTGATGAGCTGCTCCCGCGTCAGCTTGTAAAGATCGGCGACATTCTTGACCAAATCCTCGCGGAACAGCTGGGTGATGACGCGCTCTCCAAGCCCTTCAATATTCATCGCATTGCGGGAGACGAAGTGAATCAGCCCTTCCCTGATCTGGGCCGGACATTCCGGATTGATGCAGCGCAGCGCGACTTCTCCTTCGATTCTGACGAGTTCGCTTCCGCATTCAGGGCATTCGTCAGGCATGCTGAATTCCTTTTCTTCGCCTGTCCGCTGTTCAACGAGCACATTGACAACCTCGGGGATGATGTCTCCCGCTTTTTTGATGACGACTTTGTCATACAGCCGGATATCCTTCTCCTTAATTAAATCTTCGTTATGAAGGGAAGCCCTTTGGACCGTCGTTCCCGCCACTTTTACGGGCTCAAGGATCGCCGTCGGCGTTACAACGCCGGTGCGGCCGACGCTTAATTCGATGTCCAAAAGCTTTGTCACGACCTCTTCGGCCGGAAACTTGTAGGCAATCGCCCAGCGCGGGCTTTTCGCCGTAAATCCGAGCTCTTCCTGCTGATCGAGGGAATCGACTTTAATGACGATGCCGTCGATTTCATACGGAAGATCGGCCCGCTTTGTTTTCAGCTCGTCAACGATCTCGATTACCTCTTCGATTGTGCTGCATTTTTTACGTTCATGATTCGTTTTAAAGCCGAGTTCATCAAGAAAATCAAGACCCTGGCTTTGCGTTTCGACGCCCATTTCGTCAAGCTCCGCTATACTGTAGACGAAAATATCGAGGTTTCGTTTCGCGGCAATTTTCGGGTCAAGCTGTCTCAATGAGCCGGCGGCCGCATTCCGCGGGTTCGCAAACGGCTCTTCCCCCCGCTCAAGCCGCGCTTCGTTCAGCAGTTCAAAGGAGCGCTTCGGCATATAAGCCTCCCCGCGCACCTCAATCGACAGGGGGCGCTTCATTTTAAGAGGGATGTTTCTGATCGTCTTCAAGTTTTCGGTAATATCTTCGCCCGTCGTTCCGTCTCCCCTTGTCGCGCCTCTGACAAATACCCCGTTCTCATAACGAAGCGAAACAGCAAGACCGTCGATTTTGAGCTCGACGTTGTACTCGACGTCTCCGACCGACTGGCGGACCCTTCGGTCAAAGTCGCGCAGATCCTCTTCATTAAACGCATTGCCGAGACTCAGCATGGGCGTTTTGTGCTGCACCTTTTGAAAAGCGTCCAAAACAGCCCCGCCGACGCGCTGTGAAGGCGAATCAGGCGTTTTCAGATCCGGGTGCTCTTCTTCAATCGAAATGAGCTCCTTCATCAGTTTGTCATATTCGGAATCCGGCACACTCGGATCGTCAAGCGTGTGATATTCGTAGTTGTATTTGTTGATCAATGCATGCAGTTGTTCCACACGTCGTTTAGCTGCTTCTTTTTCCATCGATTTCGTCCTTTCATCCTGAGGTCTTTTGCCATTATTGCTTTTCAATTGGCGCAAAGGCCGCGAGCAGACGTTTCACTCCGATCGGACTCGGAAAGGCGATGTCAAGCTCAGTCGATTCACCTGCCCCTTTCACGCTGACGACCGTGCCTGTGCCCCATTTTTTATGAGAGGCTTTGTCTCCGACGGCCCATTCGATTCCGTCGCCGCCCGTTTTCGTGTAAGCCGTCGCCGGACGGGTGACAGGCGCTTTACGCTCCGGTTTTCGTCCGAACGGAGACGCCGTATTCTTCTTCTCGTTTAGATTGTCCAATAATTCTTCCGGTATTTCCGCGATGAATCGCGATTCCGGGTTAATATTCGTTCTGCCGAACAGCGTTCTCATCCGCGCGTTCGTTAAATAGAGCTCTTCCTCAGCCCGCGTAATGCCGACATAAGCGAGCCTCCGCTCCTCTTCCATTTCCGCTTCCTCCATCAGGGAACGGCTGTGCGGGAAGACCCCTTCTTCAAGCCCCATCAGAAAGACGACCGGAAATTCGAGTCCTTTGGCAGCGTGAAGCGTCATCAAGATGACGGCATCTTTATTACCGGATTCCTCTTCCTGCTGATCAAGCTGATCGATATCGGCGATGAGCGCAAGGTCCGTCAAAAAGGCGACGAGCGACTTATCTTCGCTTTGCTGTTCAAAGTTTTTCGTCACGGACAAAAACTCGTCGATATTCTCTAACCGGCTCTGGGCTTCGAGCGTTTTTTCCGCCTTCAGCATGTCGCGGTATTCGGTTTTTTCAAGGATTTCCTCTGTCAGTTCTGTGACGGATAAGTATTCCTGCATATTCGTCAAGTTTTCGATCATCTGTCTGAAGTCGTCAAGGGCGTTGGCCGCTTTCGCGCTGAGGCCGATAAAGTCGACCTGTCCGAGCGCTTCAAACAGAGACAGCCCGTTCATGTCCGCGTATGCGGCGATTTTATCGACGGAAGTCGCACCGACGCCGCGCTTCGGCACATTGACGATTCTCGCAAAGCTGATATCGTCATCCGGATTAGCGACAAGCCGCAGGTAGGCGAGGATGTCTTTAATTTCCTTCCGGTCATAGAACTTTGTGCCGCCGACGATGTTGTAATTGATGTTCGCTTTCATCAGCGTTTCCTCAATGACGCGGGACTGGGCGTTTGTCCGGTATAAAATCGCGATATCGGAGTAGGAGCGCTTGCCGGATTGGACGAGCTCCCTGATTTTCCCGGCTACAAACTGCCCTTCGCCAAATTCGTTGTCCCCCCTGAAATAGGAGATCTTCGCCCCTTCGTCATTTTCCGTCCACAGGTTTTTCGGTTTTCTGTTCGAGTTGTTTTTGATCACTTCGTTGGCTGCGTTCAAGATCCGCTTCGTCGATCTGTAGTTTTGCTCCAGCAAAATGACGCTTGCGTTCGGGTAGTCTTTTTCAAAGGACAGGATGTTGGCGATGTCCGCTCCGCGCCATCTGTAGATCGACTGGTCCGAGTCCCCGACGACGCAGATGTTTTGGAAGCGCTGCGCCATTTTTTTGACGAGCAGATACTGCGCCCTGTTCGTATCCTGATACTCATCGACATGAATGTATTGAAATTTGCGCTGATAGTATTCTAGCACCTCAGGCACCCTCTCAAACAGACGGATCGTCGTCATGATCAAGTCGTCAAAATCGAGGGACTGGTTTTTCCGCAGTTTTTTCTGATAATCTTTGTAGACGTCGCTGACAACCTGCTCAAAAAAGCCGCCTGCCGTTTTCTCGTATTCCTCAGGATCGATCAGTTCGTTTTTCGCGCCGCTGATGGAGCCGAGAATGCTCCGCGGGTCAAACTTTTTCGGATCGATGTTTCTTTCCTTCAAGATTCCTTTAATGACAGAAAGCTGATCTGACGTATCAAGAATCGAGAAATTGCGGTTGATCCCGATCCGGTCGATGTCCCTCCGCAAAATTCTCACGCACATGCTGTGGAAAGTCGAAATCCAAATGTCATCCGCACCTGGTCCGAGAATGCTTTCCACGCGGTCTTTCATCTCTCTCGCCGCTTTGTTCGTAAACGTGATCGCCAGAATGTTCCACGGAGCGACGCGCTTTTCCGCCATCAAATACGCGATCCGATGGGTCAAAACCCGCGTTTTTCCGCTTCCCGCGCCGGCCATGATCAAAAGCGGCCCTTCCGTTGTTTTGACCGCTTCCTGCTGTACGTTATTTAATCCATTCAATAATTGGTCGCTAATATAATTCAATCCGTTCACCGCCTCTTCAAACATATGTTCTATTATAAACCAATCCGGTTTGTTCCGCTTATTTTTTTACCGCATCCACCGTTTTCAGCGCTTGTCCGAAAACTTCGTAAACCGCGTTCCCGACAACGACGACGTCTGCGTATTCGGCCATTTTTGCCGCTGTTTCGGGATCTGAAATGCCGCCGCCGTAAAATAAAACCGTATCGGTCAGAACGGCCTTCGCTTCCTTCACCGTCTCGGCATCCCCGAGCATTCCGCTGTATTCCAGATAAAAGACCGGCATCGAAAAGAGCTTTTCAGCCAGCCGCGCATAGGCTTTGATGTCTTCCAGTCCAATCTCTGCATCGGCGTCTGTCAAAGCCGCCGCCTTGCAGTCCGGGTTTAAAATGCAGTAGCCTTCGACGATGATCTCTTCAGGAGACATCAGCTCGCCGTATTCTTTCATCGCTTCTTTATGTAGGCCGACGATCCAGTCGGGGTTTTTGCTGTTCAGTACGGTCGGGATAAAATAGAGGTCAAATCCCGGCACGATCGCATCAATCGCGGATACTTCAAGGACGCACGGCACTAAAAAACGACGCACTTTCGACATCAGCCGGAGCACATCATCCTCTGTGATGTTGTCGCTACCGCCGATCAGAATCGCATCCGTTCCCGATTCGCACAGCTGCTCGAGCTGTTCATCTGTTATCTCTTTATTTGGATCGAGTTTAAAGACGTGCTTCCACTCGGTAATATCGTACATAAAAAAAGCTCCTCCAATCGTTCTTGCCATTTAAATATTATAACAAATTCACCCCTGTTGGAAAAACGGATAACGAAGAAAGTAAGAGTGGAAATTTTGGACATAAAAAACCGCCGGGCTAAAGGGGCCAGGCGGTTTGAAAGATCATTCTGATTCTTCTTTTACACGGTCCAGCGCCATAATATAGGCGTCATTTCCGTAATTCAGGCAGCGTTTCACCCTGGAAATGGTCGCCGTGCTCGCTCCGGTTTCCGTTTCAATTTTGTGGTACGTGTTGCCGTCGCGGAGCATTCTGGCGACTTCGAGCCGCTGAGCCAGCGATTGTATTTCATTTATCGTACACAGATCATCGAAAAAACGGTAGCATTCTTCGAGATCTCTCAATGATAGGATGGATTGAAAAAGCTGGTCGAGCTCTCTCCCGCGCAATTTATCGATCTGCATCGTTACACACCTTCTCCTTTGCTAATAGAAACCTTGCTGAGATCGGGAATGATGTTGATCCACGTTTTTCCCGGAACGAAAGGAACGGTTTTTCCGTCCTTTACCGGCACAAGCCGGCCTTCTTCGTTTTTCCAATCGACTTGATGGACTTCCCCGTTCTGCAGAAGCAGCCCTTGTCCGCCTGAACGCAGGTCGATATCCCTTCTCCCGTAGGCATCTTTGATGCGATGTTCGGCTTCCACTATTAGTATATTTTGAAGAATGATCGGTTCTTCAGTTTCAAGGTCTGTTGTCAGCATGCCGTCTGACATTCTCATATAACCGTCAACCTTTTTATCATAACCAAAATCTACTTGGTTTGTAACGTTTTTTGTCCCGTAATCTAACCGGATGCGGTAAGGCGTCCCTGATGTTGGACGGGCTTTTTTAAACGTATAAGGTTCTGGAGCGGCTTTCATGGAATATCCTTTGTCAGCGGCTGCTTTTTTAATATTTTCAAATGAAGTATACGAGTTATGGGGCGCCTCCCGGAAGTCCGCTCTCCAAAACAGACTGCCGTCATAATCCATTCCGTTGATATGATCCGCCGCACCGCTTTCAAGCCGGTTTCTTGCACCCGGACTCCAGCCGTGATGCACCAGTATGCCGTCAAAACCGAGAGCCAGATCAATGAAATACTCTCTGGCGCTTCTGACGGGACCTGCGGTTTCAGGCATTTCGCTTTGAAAAATCGCCAAAAATCTTGTAATCGGTCCTTCGCTCAAACTCTCAATCACGATGTCTGCCTTGCTTAACCCCGACTGCGGCCTTGCCTTTGGATGATTGTTCACCACAACGGCGAGCGGCCGCTTGCGAATCTCTCCATCCGCTTTCATTCCCGTCAGCGGATAGGTATTCTGCACATTCTGCTCATTGCTTATCCCGCATGACATCAGCATTGCGGCACAGGCTATAGACAGCAGTACCCTCACATATCGATTGATCATACATTAGCTCCCGCTCTTTTATATTTTAACGCATTATCGATGGAAAGAGTACAGTTTTTTTCATGACATCAAAGATCCCTTTCGGCGTCACCCTGATGTAGGGCAGATGGGTGCTTTGGAGAAACAGCAGGGTATAGACAGGATCGCTGAACATGTATCCTCTTTCAAAAAGGAGGTCTTTCAGCGCGCTTTCCCGTTCAAGCACCTTCTGAAACGCCTCTTTTGACGCCCCGCCGCTTAAATGAAGAGGAATTTCGTGGAGGATTTTTCCGTTTTCGGCTAATACGATGCCTCCGCCGATTTCCTTCATTCGCTCAAAAGCCAGCAGCATGTCATCTTTATTTTTCCCGATTGCAATAATGTCTCCCGTCGTCGAATATGAGCTGACAAACCCCTGCACGCGTGTGGCAAAGCCTTTCAGCATCGTATTGACCCGCCATCTGCCGTTTTTGTCGAACAGGGCGAGATAGCTTTCATCATGATCAAATGAGAGCTGGTTGACGGAGTTGTCAATCTCAATCGTATAAGGCTCCATGATGACGGCATTCCTCATCTTCAATCCGAGCGGCATGGAAAACTGCAAATCATCCATCGTTAGATCATATGAAAGGTTCAGAGGGACAAGACCGCCTTTTTTCCAGTCCGTCTCTCCAAACAGCTCCATGTCCGCCCCGTCAGATTTCAAGATCCGGCCTTTCGCAAGCACCGTTACCGGAGCCGGATTTTCAGGGCTTTCCAATATGTTCAATGTCGCATATCTGCCCGGTGCGACGACGCCGAGAAGATCTTCAAGCTGATAGTATTTCGCAATATTGAAAGAGGCCATATTATATGCGTCGATCGCCGGAACGCCCTCTTCAAGAGCGATTGAAATGAGCTTGTTTGTCATGCCTTCCTTATAAAAATTCGGCGTTGCGCCGTCAGTCGTGTAGAACAAGTGGTCGTAATGGCGGAATCCCTCTTCGTGAAGGTCGCGCAGGATCGTTCTGAGATCAGGGCGTATCGAAGAATGCCTTAATCCGGCATAATAGCCCAGCTCAAGCCGCTTTAATACTTCCTTTCCCGTCATGGCTTCATGATCGGCATCAGCGCCGAAAAGCTTCATTTTTGTGAGCGTTTTCTCTGATGCGCCCGGAAAATGGCCTTCGATCCGTTTCCGCCTTCTTTTCGTGCATTGCATGCAGTGCAGGATTAAGTCATCTCCGTCCAAAAGGCGCGGCCAGCCCGTCATTTCTCCGCCCTGAATCACGTCAGGGTGCTCGCCCCAGTGCTTCCGGTAGTCGATCGAAAGAATCCGGTCTTCGTCAGGCACCTCTGTCTGCAAATCATACCTTGACCACCAATAGTAGTGAACAGGCTGTTTTTTCAGCTCCTCCAAAATAGAAAACGCTTTCTTTTTTCCGCAATGCAAAAGCAGGAACAAGTTGTCATTGACGAATGTCGTCGTTCCAAACTGTGACACATATTCGGCCAATGTTTGGGGATTATAAATTTGAAAAGGATGGGCATGCGGCTCAATATACCCGGGTACAATGTATTTTCCTTCACAATCTATGGTAGTTTTAACAGCCGTTTTCGGAAGATCGCGGCCGACATAAACGATTCTGTCACGATGAATCCATACGTTTGCAGAGATCCATTGCTTTAAATAAGGGTTCAATACGTTTGCATTTCGTAAAAGGAGCGTTGGGAGCAGCCTTGAACTTACAACATCAACTTGCGATCTGATGTCTTTGTTTTTCCAATTTAAGGTGCGTTCGAACATTCACATACTCTCCTTTACATGTAATGACCCTATGTTAACACATTTACTATTGTCACGCATTACCAATCCGTTACAATTTTTCGAAAACACAATTATTTAATTATTTAAATCGGAGGAATCATCATGAAACAAAACATCGGACTGTTTGACGCCGTATTTCGCATCGCCTGCGGTCTTACGATTTTATCCGCCGCAGCCGCCAAGTTTACGAGAAAGCCGTGGTGCAGAATGACGCTTTTCTGCATGTTTATGGGTGCGCTCAAAACCGCTTCCGGCATTTTACGATTTTGTCCCATGACGTATGTCTGCCAAACGTATATGAAACAGCAGGGAGAGACTGGCGAACAATCATAAAAAGCACCTTTTGGGTGCTTTTTTACATTGAATAGCGTCATTTTTGCAAATGCTCTCTTGTACAGTCTTCACATAAAATCAAGCCGTTGCTCTCCAAAAACCTTTTGACATGGGTGATATCCGACGGGTTTGTCCATGTAAAAAATGTCTCGTCTTTTGATATTTGTTTTTTACACCTTTTGCAGGTTACATGGCTCATATGCTTTCTCCTTCCCTATCACTGCCTTAAAAAAATGTTGCTAAAGGTTGGGCGGTTTTTCCACCGACAACAAAAAAGCACCATTTCAGGTGCTTTTAAAATGAGTATGGCGCCGTTTTCCCTGCTGACTTCACCCGCAGACGAAAATGTTTCAAGCCATACATGCTGCTGTCGGCCATCGGCACGATCGCAAGCTTTTCCATCGAGGAATACTGCTTGAGGAGCGCCTCAAGAGCGATCGCCGCTTCCAGCCTCGCGAGCGGGGCGCCCAAGCAGAAGTGGATGCCGTGCCCAAATCCGATATGCGGGTTCGGATGGCGGTGAATATCAAATTCGTGCGCCCTCTCAAATTTCGCTTCATCACGGTTGGCGGATGCAAGGAAAGCGACCACACCTTCTCCTTTTTTCAAGCTCACTCCTCTGATTTCGGTATCCTGTTTAACGAAGCGCACGATCATCGGTGCGGGCGCCCGGAAACGGACGGCTTCCTCGACGGCCTGCGGAATCAGTTCAGGATGCCCGGCGAGCTCGTCATATGCACCCGGTGTTTCGAGAATGCTGTAGACCGCATTTGAAACCAAATTCGTCGTCGTTTCATTCCCCGCCATCAAGAGCAGATTGCAAAACGGAACCAATTCATCTGGAGAAAGCTTGTCCCCTTCTTGTTCTGCTTTGATCAAAAGCGAAATCAGGTCATTGCCGAGGTTTTGTCTTTTCTCTTCAATCATCTTTTCAAAAAATGCGGTCAGTTCTTCTTCGCCTTGATCCCTGATGTTTTTCCACTCGTTCACATCTTCCGGCCGATCGCTCTTCGGCAGGCTGACCAACAGGTCGGACCATTCTTTGAAATGATGCTTATACACTGAAGGAACGCCGAGCAATTCCGAAATGACAATGACGGGCAACGGATATGAAAAATCCTGTACAAGGTCGATCTCTTCCCTGCCGCGGACATCAGTGAGCAGTTCATTCGTCAGTTCGCGAATGCGCGGCTCCCACTCTTTCATGACGCGCGGTGTAAAAGCCCTGTTGACGATCGATCTGATTCTCGTATGTTTCGGCGGATCCATGCTGATCATCGTTTTCGCAAACGTATTGCCAGTTCCAATCTGAGGGAATTGATTTGAAAAAAAGTCTTTGTCGCTGATCACTCTTTTGACATCATTATAACGGAACACACTCCACACTTTGCTGTCTTCATCATAATGAATCGGTGATTCGGTGCGCATTTTTTCATACCATGGAAACGGATCATACGGGTCTTGTCTGTTCTTTCCGTTAATCAGCGCTTTCTGAATGGGGTTCTGCTGTTTTGTTTGACTCATTCGCTTTCACTCCTTCGGTTGCTTGTCAGCTGATTCATGAAGTTTAATATGTTAGTTTTAAATTAAAAGATTCCACCTGACTATTCAACCAACAAATGGAAAAGAAGTGTCGAAAAAGTGTTTTGAGGAGGCGGCTGAAGTGGCTGACAGCTACCGAGGGGACAAGCGGATCACAAAATCGAAAACAAACTTAAAAAAAGCCTTGTTTGAACTGCTTGCTGAAAAAGAATGGGGAAAAATCTCTGTGCAGGATATTACGCAACGGGCAAACTTGAACCGAACGACATTTTATCAGCATTATCAAGATAAGTACGATTTGCTTCATCAAAATATGAGAGACATGTTTGAAGCGATGAAAGAGGATATCTTTTCGCCGCTTGATATAGATTGCAGCGGGGAAAAGCCTGAAGCGTACTGGTATGTGCTGCGCTTTTATCAGCATTTGCAACAGAACTGCGGTGATTTTGCGATTATCATCAATCGAAGATATGAGCTGAACATTAAGGAGCTGCTCAATGATTTTTGGAATGACAGCTTTTTGACGGGAATCAAAAAAACGGCAGCTGCTGATACTGACCGCTCAGTGCCTCTTGATATCCAGCGGCGGTTTGTGATTTCCGCCTTTGCGGGGACAGCCGCATGGTGGCTTGAAAACGGCATGCCTTTTCCGCCCGAATTGATGGCTGAATCGATGATCAAGATGATCCAAAAAAATTGACTGCAAAAAAAGAGACAAAACGGATGCTCCGCTCTGTCTCTCCATCGTTATTTCTGCGCTGCCTTGAGCGCACGCGCGCCGATATCCGTCCGGTAAAACAGCCCCGGTTTTCTTACTCGTTCCACCGCTTGATAGGCTGCTTCCCTTGCCGCATCAAACGTCTCTGCAAACGCTGTGACATTGGCGACGCGGCCGCCGTTCGTCACAAACTGATCGCCGCTTTTTTTCGTGCCTGCGTGAAAGACGACGGTCTGTTCCATGTCAGGCTCAAGCGCGCCGATCGGCGTGCCTTTTTCATAGCTTTCCGGATAGCCTTCAGATGCAAGAACAACGGTGACTGCCGCCGTATCCTTCCACTTGAGCTCCACTTCTTTGTCCGCGAGGAGGTCAAGCATCACTTGCACAAGGTCTGATTCAAGGCGCGGGAGGACGACCTGTGTCTCCGGATCACCGAATCTGGCATTGAATTCGATCACTTTTGTTCCTTTTTCGGTCAGCATTAAGCCGGCATATAAAATGCCCGTAAACGAACGTCCTTCGTTGACCATCGCCTTGGCGGCGGGCTCCAAAATCGTTTTAACGGCGTCTTCGACAACCGCACCGGAAATCTGCGGAACAGGAGAATAGGCGCCCATCCCCCCTGTATTCGGGCCTTTGTCTCCGTCAAAAGCGCGCTTATGGTCCTGCGCGATTACCATCGGATACACTTTCTCACCTTTGACAAAAGCCATCAGCGAAAATTCTTCACCGCTCAAAAATTCCTCGATGACGACAGACGCGCTTGCTTCGCCGAACTTTTCATCTTCTAAAAAGTCATGCAGACACTGAATCGCCTCTTCGGCTGTCATCGCGACTGTGACGCCTTTTCCGGCGGCGAGGCCGTCCGCTTTGATGACGATCGGAGCGCCTTTTTCCTCGACATACGCCTTTGCATTTTCAAAAGATGTAAACGTTTCGTATTCTGCTGTCGGAATCTGATATTTTTTCATGAGATCTTTGGCAAACTGCTTGCTGCCTTCAATTACAGCTGCTTTTTTCGAAGGTCCGAACACCGGAAGGCCCGCTTCTTCAAATGCATCAACAAGCCCTTCGATTAAGGGGACCTCAGGGCCGACGATCGTCAGTCCGATATTGTTTTCCTTTGCGAAAGCGAGAAACCCCTCGTGATTGCCTTCGTCAAGATCAACGAGTACGGCGGTCCCGGCCATTCCGTCATTGCCGGGCGCTGCATATACAGTGCTGACAAGAGGGCTTTGCGCCGCTTTCCAGGCCAGTGTGTGCTCCCTGCCGCCTCTGCCGATAATCAATACGTTCACGCTGGTCACTCCCTTAATGTTTGAAATGGCGGATTCCGGTGAACACCATCGCGATGCCGTATTCATCCGCTTTTTTAATCGAATCTTCATCACGAACTGAGCCGCCCGGCTGAATGATCGCCGTCACACCGGCTTTAGCCGCTTCTTCGACTGTATCAGGCATCGGGAAGAAGGCATCTGATCCGAGCGCGCTTCCTTTCGCTTTCCCGCCGGCTTGCTCAATTGCGATTTTCGCGGAGCCGACACGGTTCATTTGCCCGGCGCCGACGCCGATCGTCATATCGTCTTTTGCCAGGACAATCGCATTCGATTTGACGTGCTTCACGACTTTCCAAGCGAGTTTCAGGTCTGCCCATTCCTGTTCGGTCGGCTCCCTTTTCGTAGGTATCGTAATGTCAGCGTCGTCAAAGCCGTGCATATCCAGATCCTGAATCAAAAGCCCGCCTTGAACAGATGTCAGCTGCTTTTCGTTTTTCACAGGCTGATTGACATCAAGCGTCAAGAGACGAAGGTTTTTCTTGGATGTTAAAATATCAAGCGCTTCTTGGCTGAATGCCGGTGCGATAATGATTTCCAAAAAGATCTGGTGAAGAGCTTCGGCAGTCGCTTTGTCAACTTCACGGTTGAGCGCGATGATGCCGCCGAAAATCGACGTTTCGTCAGCGGCGTATGCTTTGTTAAACGCCTCTTCGATCGTGTTGCCCGTCCCGACGCCGCAAGGGTTCATGTGCTTGACGGCAACCGCAGCCGGCTCTGTGAACTCGCGGACGATTTGAAGTGCCGCATCCGCGTCTTTGATGTTGTTGTAGGAGAGCTCTTTTCCGTGCAGCTGTTCAGCTGAAGCGATTGACCCTTTGACAGGGAGCGCGCTTTGATAAAAGACTGCTTCCTGATGCGGATTTTCGCCGTAGCGGAGCGATTGTTTTTTCTCAAACGTGACGGTGAACTGTTCAGGCTCTTTTTCACCGGTTACGTTTGTTAAGTAGTCAGCGATCAACGCGTCATAAGCTGCCGTGTGGCGGAATACTTTTGCCGCAAGGCCGCGTTTTTTCTCAAGGGATACCCCGCCAGCTTCTTTGATTTCGTTCAGCACCGGCTCGTAGTCTTGAGGGTCGACGATGACGACGACATCCTGATGGTTTTTCGCGGCGGCGCGAAGCATGCCCGGTCCGCCGATATCGATGTTTTCAATCGCTTCTTCGTATGTGACGCCTTCCTTTGAAATCGTTTCTTTAAACGGATAAAGGTTGACAACGACAAGGTCGATCGGCTGGATACCCTGCTCATTCAGCTGCGCCATGTGTTTTTCGTTGCCGCGTACGGCAAGAAGCCCGCCGTGAATATTCGGATGAAGGGTTTTCAGACGGCCGTCCATGATTTCGGGAAAGCCTGTCACTTCAGAAATGCCGATGACGTCAACTCCGTTTTCCTGAAGAAGTTTGCTTGTGCCGCCTGTTGAAATCACTTCAACGCCAAGCTCTGTCAATTCTTTTACAAAAGGGACAATGTTCGTTTTATCAGATACGCTGATTAATGCGCGTTTGATCGTCATTCCTTCTCACCTCTGCCATTTAGTTCAAGAAGCTCTTTGATTACTTCGGGATAAAGCTCATGCTCCAATTTGTGTATCTTTTCTTCGAGAGACGCGAGTGTTTCGTTTTTTTCAAGCTCAACGGCGCGCTGGGCGATAATCGGACCGGTATCCATGCCTTCGTCAACATAGTGAACCGTGATGCCTGCCACTTTCACGCCTGCTCTGTACGCTTGTCCGATCGCGTCGATGCCGGGGAACGCCGGCAGGAGCGACGGATGGATGTTGATGATTTTATTCCGGTAAGCCGAAAGAAGCGTATCGCCGATCAGCCTCATATACCCCGCCAGGACAATCCATTCCGCTTCGTGGAGGCGGAGCTGTTCAACGATCACCTGTTCAAAAGCCGCTTTATTTTCGAATGATTTCGGCTGGAATGCAAACGACGGGATTCCGGCTCTTTCCGCCCTATCAAGCACTTTCGCATCGGGCTTGTCACAGACGACAAGGACGATTTCGGCATCCCAGTTCTCTTCTCTCATTCTTCTCTCGATCGCTTCAAAATTCGTTCCGCTTCCAGATGCAAATACCGCGAATTTTCTCATGAAAGACCGGCACCGCCAAACACAACGCCGCTTCCGGCTTTCACTCTGCCGATAAGATAGGCTTTTTCACCTTTGTTTTCGAGCGTTTGAATCACGTCTGTCATATCCTTTTCTTTTACCGCAAGGACAAAGCCGATTCCCATATTGAAAACATTGAACATTTCCTCGGATTTGAGGCCGCCTTTCTCCTGAATGAACGGAAAGATAGGAGGGACGGGCCATGAGCCGATGTCGATTTCAACTCCAAGGCCATCAGGCATCATGCGCGGCAGGTTTTCGATAAAGCCGCCGCCGGTCACGTGCGCCATGCCGGCGATTTTGCCTGATTTCACCGCTTCAAGGACAGGTTTGACATAAATTTTCGTCGGCTCTAAAAGCTCTTCGCCAAGAGGCCGTTCAAAAGGTGTATACGTCTCATCAAGATTCAGACCGGCATCTTCAAGAAGAACTTTCCGAACGAGAGAGAAGCCGTTGCTGTGAAGTCCGCTTGAAGAAAGTCCGATTAAGAGATGTCCTTCGCCGATGTTTTCGCCCGTGACGATGCCATCTTTTTCAGCAGCTCCGACCGAGAACCCGGCAATATCGTATTCATTCTCTGTATAAAGACCAGGCATTTCCGCCGTTTCTCCGCCGACAAGCGCTGATCCCGACTGTACGCAGCCTTCAGCGACGCCTTTTACAATCTCTTCAATTTTGACGGGATCGGCTTTTCCGACCGCAAGGTAATCGAGGAAGAAAAGCGGCTCCGCTCCTTGAGCGAGCACATCATTGACACACATAGCGACGGCATCGATACCGATCGTGTCATGCTTGTCCATCGCAAAAGCGAGCTTTAGCTTTGTGCCGACACCGTCCGTTCCCGAAATCAGAACCGGCTGTTTGTACGGCAGTTCGGACAGGTCAAACATGCCGCCAAACCCGCCAAGACCGCCCATTGCGCCGATTCGCTTCGTTCTTTCCACATGTTTTTTCATCCGTTTTACGGCTTCATATCCGGCTTCAATATCAACCCCGGCGTTTTTATAGCTTTCAGACAACACAATCACTCCTTATTCCGCGCTTGTCCATTCGTGATATTCAAAATCAAAAGAGCAGCCGCATCGCTTCTGCTGCCCTTTATTCATTTCAGCAGGCCAGGCGCTTCAAGCGCGCCGGCTGGTTTATTTTGTTAAAACGGCTTCTTTCACGTGAGGAAGAACAGTATCTTGATAAATCTCGGTCGGGTATTTTCCTGTAAAGCAGGCCATGCACTGGCCGCGGTTTTCGCCTTCATACTGTCTTCCGATCCCGGAAAGGAGCCCTTCAATGCTCAAGAATGACAATGTATCGGCGCCGATTTCCTGACGGATTTCTTCCACTGAATGAGAGGAAGCGATCAGTTCTTCGTGCGTCGATGTGTCAATTCCGTAAAAGCACGGATGGGCAATAGGCGGAGAACTGATTCTGACGTGCACTTCCGTCGCTCCGGCTTCGCGCAGCATCGTCACAATCCTGCGGCTCGTCGTGCCTCTTACAATGGAATCGTCCACCATGACGACGCGCTTGCCTTCAACGACTCCGCGGACGGCTGACAGCTTCATCCTGACGCCTTGCTCCCTGAGCGACTGCGACGGCTGAATGAACGTTCTGCCGACATAGCGGTTTTTGATCAATCCGAGTTCGTAAGGAATTCCCGTCGCTTCGGCATAGCCGATCGCCGCTGAAATGCTTGAGTCCGGAACGCCTGTCACCACATCTGCTTCAATGCCTGATTCCTCGGCGAGCTTTTTGCCGAGATTCTTTCTCGCGCTGTGGACGTTAATGCCGTTAATATTGCTGTCAGGTCTTGAGAAATAAATGTACTCCATGCTGCAGATCGAGCGGTTGATGTTGATGGAGAACCGCTCTGAGTTCATGCCTTCATCATTGATGATCAGCATCTCGCCCGGTTCTACATCGCGCAAATATGTCGCGCCGACCACATCAAACGCACATGTTTCAGAAGCGACAACATACGCGTCGCCGAGCATTGCGACAGATAGCGGTCTCAGTCCGTTCGGGTCAAGCGCCACGATCATTTCCTTTTCCGTCATGATCAGGAAAGCATAAGCGCCTTTCAGCATGGAAAGAGCATTTTTGATCTGATCTTTCAACTCGAAATGGCCGCTTCGCTTAATTAAATGTGCGAGCACTTCCGTATCAGAAGACGTTTGAAAAATGCTGCCCTGGTTTTCAAGCTGCTGTTTCAGCTGGGTTGCGTTCACCAAGTTTCCGTTGTGCGCAAGCGCCAGGCTGCCGTTGTTTTGCGAATGGAAAAGGAACGGCTGGACGTTTTCGAAGCCGCCGCCGCCAGCCGTAGCATAGCGGACGTGGCCGATCGCCCCTTTTCCTTTCACTTTTTCGAGCTCGCCGTTTTGGAAAACTTCCGTAATCAGCCCCTGGCCTTTGTGGGCGGACATGTGTTGGCCGTCTGTCGCCACGATGCCGGCGCCTTCCTGCCCCCTGTGCTGCAGGCTGTGGAGGCCGTAATACGTAATTTGCGGTGCTTCTTCATGCCCCCAAATCCCAAATACGCCGCATTCTTCGTTTAAGCCTTTGATTTCAGCAAGCATGGGATAGCTCCTTTCCATGCGCTTTTCAGCTCTTCTGTCTGCGCATGAATCCATTGTTTTCCTTCCTCGCTTTGAACCGTAAGCATGTTGTCCGATGTTACTTCACCGATAAGGTTGGCGTCTTTGACAAGCTTTTCGAACGCTTCCCGATCCTCTTTTTTCACAGAAACGATAAACCGTGATTGTGTTTCGCTGAATAATAATGCCGGTTCGCCCGGAAGCGTCACATTGGCGCCAAGTCCTTCAGCAGACATTGCACTTTCTGCCAGCGCAACACCGAGACCGCCTTCTGACACATCGTGCGCCGATTGGACCAAACCGGAGCGGATCGCTTGAAGAAGGGCTTTTTGCCTTGACTCTTCGACTTCAAGATCGATCGCCGGCGCTTTTCCGTAGATTTTTCCTTCTGTCAGCTTTTGCAGCTCGCTGCCCGCAAATTCAGGAAGCGTCTCTCCGATCACATAGATCAAATCCCCCGCTGCTTTAAATTGCTGCGTCGTAATGTGTTTCGTATCTTCGATCAGCCCGACCATACCGATGACAGGCGTCGGATAGATCGCGTTTCCGTTCGATTCGTTGTAAAGGGATACGTTTCCGCCGATAACCGGGGTGCCCAGTACGCTGCATGCCTCGCTGATGCCGTCGGCCGCCTTTTCAATCTGCCAGAAAATCTCCGGCTTTTCCGGATTTCCGAAGTTCAGGTTATCGGTGACCGCAAGCGGCTCTGCACCGGAGCAAATGATGTTGCGCGCAGCCTCGGCAACGGCGATTTTTCCGCCGATTTCCGGATCGAGGTACAAATAGCGGGCATTGCAGTCGGTCGTCATCGCGAGCGCTTTTTTCGTACCGCGGATTCTGAGAACCCCCGCATCTGAGCCCGGCGCAACTACCGTATTCGTCCGCACCATGTAGTCGTATTGGTCATAGACCCATTCCTTGCTGGCGATCGTCGGCTGCTGCAATAGACTAAGAAGCGTTTCTTTCGCATCATCCACCTTTGGTGCAGGGACGTCTGCTTCAAGGAATTCTTTGTAATACGCCGGAACCTTAGACGGCTTGTGGTAAACAGGCGCATCTTCCGCAAGGGCATCGACCGGAAGCTCGGCGACGATTTCGCCTTTATGGAACAGGCGCAGCATTTTGTCATCTGTTACGCGTCCGACGGCAACCGCTTCAAGATCGTATTTGTCAAAAATATCGATGATTTCCTGTTCGCGGCCGCGCTCGATGACTAAAAGCATCCGCTCCTGAGACTCTGAAAGCATCATTTCGTAAGGCGTCATTCCCGTTTCCCGCTGAGGGATCAAGTCAAGGTTCATTTCAATTCCGGAGCCGGCTTTTGAAGCCATCTCCGCGCTCGAACTGGTCAAACCGGCCGCGCCCATATCCTGAATGCCGACAAGGGCATCGGATTTGATCACTTCAAGACACGCTTCAAGCAGAAGCTTCTCCATGAAAGGATCGCCGACTTGAACCGCTGAACGCTTTTCTTCTGAAGCATCAGACATTTCCTCTGATGCGAACGTTGCGCCGTGGATGCCGTCGCGCCCCGTTTTCGCGCCGACGTACATGACGGTGTTGCCGACGCCTTTCGCCTGCCCTTTTTTAATATCTTCATGGTTGATCAGCCCGACGCACATTGCATTGACGAGAGGGTTGCCTTCATAGCAGCTGTCAAACTGCACTTCGCCGCCGACGGTCGGGATTCCGATGCAGTTGCCGTATCCGGCAATGCCTGCGACTACTTCTTCAAACAAGTACTTCACGCGCGGTGAAGTGAGTTCGCCGAACCGAAGAGAGTTTAAGACTGCGATCGGCCGCGCACCCATCGAAAAGACATCGCGGATGATGCCGCCTACGCCTGTTGCAGCTCCTTGATACGGTTCAATCGCCGACGGGTGGTTGTGCGATTCGATTTTGAACACGACCGCCTGATTGTCGCCGATGTCGACGATCCCCGCGCCTTCCCCGGGACCTTGAAGGACGCGGTCGCCTTTCGTCGGGAACTTCCGCAGGATCGGCTTCGAATTTTTGTAGCTGCAATGCTCTGACCACATCACCGAAAAAATCCCGATTTCCGTATAGTTTGGAAGCCTTCCGAGAATCGATTCGATCATGGCGAACTCGTCATCGCTGACGCCCATTTGCTGATAAAGTTTCTCTTCCTTAATTTGTTCTTTACTTGGTTCAAGCAGTAGCGACATGAGTTTCCCTCCAATTTTTCACGATGGACTGAAATAGTTTGAGACCGTCGGCGCTTCCGAGCATAGTGTCGACCGCGCGCTCAGGGTGAGGCATCATGCCCAGTACATTGCCTTTTGCATTCACGACGCCTGCAATGTCGGCGACGCTTCCGTTGATGTTGGTTCCATATGTGAACGCAATCTGGTTGTTTTCTTTCAGCCTGGCAAGCGTGTCTTCGTCACAATAGAAGTTTCCTTCACCGTGGGCAACCGGAATCGTAATCGATTCGCCTGCAGCATAAGAAGACGTGAACATGGTTTCATTGTTTTTGACGATCAGTTCGACAGGGCGGCAGATAAATTTCAAGTCTTTGTTGCGTCTCATCACGCCCGGCAATAATCCGAGCTCCTGCAAGATTTGAAATCCGTTGCAGACGCCGAGTACAGGCTTTCCTTCTTCGGCTGCTTTTTTGACGGCCGGCATGATGTTTGCAAAGCGGGCGATCGCGCCGCACCTTAAGTAATCACCGTACGAAAAGCCCCCTGGAATCAAAACGCCGTCATACTCCTCAAGACTTGTGTCCGTGTGCCAGACGTATTCCGCTTCTTCGCCGAGTTCGTCTTTGATGGCGTGGAACATGTCGATATCGCAGTTAGAGCCCGGTAACACAATCACCGCAAATTTCACTGTGCGACAACCTCCTCGACTTCGTATCTGTAATCTTCAATCACCGTATTTGCCAGAAGCTTTTCGCACATTTCTTTGACCAAAACGTCAAGGTCGCGGTCTGATTTTTCGATTGTAAGCTCCATGTATTTGCCGATGCGGACTTCCTGAACTTCTTTGTAAGACATGCTGTGCAAAGCATGCTGGACAGCGCTCCCCTGAGGATCTAGGACACTTTCTTTCAAGCTGACATAAACTTTCACTTTGTACATTTTACATGCCTCCAAGTCTTTTGAATATTTCTTCGTACGCATCAGTCAATCCGCCTAAATTCCGTCTGAACACGTCTTTGTCAAGTTTTTCATTCGTTTCTTTATCCCACAGACGGCACGTATCCGGCGAGATTTCATCGGCGAGCAGCACGCAGCCGTTTGCATCAAGCCCGAACTCAAGCTTGAAATCTATCAATCTGACACCGATCGCCGCGAAAATCTGCTGCAGCTCTTCGTTGACCTGTCTTGTGATCGATTTGATGGTTTCCACCTGATCGGGTTCAGCCGCTTGCAAAATCCAAATATGGTCTTCTGTGATCAGCGGGTCGCCGAGCGAGTCGTCTTTATAGTAAAACTCGATGAGCGGATGTCCCAGCTCAGTGCCTTCAGGAATGCCGAGCCGTTTGGACATGCTCCCCGCAACGACATTGCGGACGACGACTTCAAGCGGGATGATGTTCACTTTTTTGATAAGCTGTTCGGTTTCAGAAACCCTCTTCACGAAGTGATTTCCAATCCCTTTCTCATGAAGCCTCGTGAAAATCATGCTCGAAATTTCATTATTTAAGCGGCCTTTTCCGTCGATTTCGGCCTTTTTTTCTCCGTTAAAAGCCGTTGCAGAATCCTTGTACTCGACAAACAAAATATCGTCATCATTCGTAAGAAAAATCTTTTTCGCTTTTCCTTCGTATAAAAGTTCATTTTTCACAATATTCACAGAAGGCCTCCTAACCCGAATGTTGGAAATATTCCATCTCTTATTCTCCCGCCTGAATAAGGCGGGAGGTTCATGTTATGCCAAACCTAAGCGCTCAAAGATGAAGTCGACGTTTTTCAAATGATAATTGTAGTCGAAACAGTCGGCGATTTGTTCAGAGGTGAGTCGCGACGTAATGTTTTCCTCGGCTTCGACAAGCTGGCGGAACGGCACCTGCTTCTCCCATGCCTCCATCGCTTTCGGCTGTACTGTGTCATACGCTTCTTCGCGTGTCATGCCGCTGTCGATCAGAGCAAGCAGGACGCGCTGTGAATAGATCAGTCCGAGCGTGCGGTCCATGTTGCGCTTCATGTTTTCAGGGAACACGGTCAGGTTCTTCACGATGTTGCCGAAGCGGTTCAGCATGTAGTTCAGCGCAATCGTCGCATCAGGCAGAATGATGCGTTCCGCCGAAGAATGGGAAATATCGCGTTCGTGCCAAAGCGGTACATTTTCGTAAGCCGTCAGCATGTAGCCGCGGATGACGCGCGCCATTCCCGTCATGTTTTCAGAGCCGATCGGATTCCGCTTATGCGGCATCGCTGATGAGCCTTTCTGTCCTTTTGCGAAAAATTCTTCAACCTCGCGCGTTTCGCTTTTTTGCAGACCGCGGATTTCAACGGCAAATTTTTCGATGCTCGTTGCGATCAGGGCAATTGCCGCCATATAATCGGCGTGTCTGTCGCGCTGCAGCGTCTGTGTGGAAATCGGCGCCGGTTTTAAGCCGAGCTTTTCGCATACGTACTTCTCGACGAAAGGATCGATGTTTGCGTATGTTCCTACAGCACCGGAAATTTTTCCGACTTCGATGCCTTCCTTCGCCTGTTTGAAGCGCTCCAGGTTGCGCTTCATTTCTTCGTACCAAAGGGCAAGCTTTAAGCCGAATGTCGTCGGCTCTGCATGCACGCCGTGTGTGCGTCCCATCATGACCGTATATTTATGCTCTTTTGCTTTTTCTTTTAGGATGTCAATAAATCTCTCAAGGTCCTTGAGCAGGATGTCGTTGGCCTGCTTTAATAGGTAGGAAAGAGCGGTATCGACAACGTCCGTTGACGTCAGACCGTAGTGAACCCATTTTCTTTCTTCGCCGAGCGTTTCGGACACGGCGCGGGTAAAGGCGACGACATCGTGGCGCGTGTCTTTCTCGATTTCTAAAATTCGGTCGATATCAAATGACGCGTTTTGGCGCAAAACCTTGACGTCTTCTTTAGGAATGACGCCAAGCTCCGCCCATGCTTCACATGCCAAAATTTCGACTTCAAGCCATGCCTGAAACCTGTTTTCATCCGTCCAAATCGCGGCCATTTCCGGTCTTGAATAACGTTCGATCATTGTTCTCTTCCTCCATCTCTTTCAGTCCACTTTTCAGTCATCTGCTGAATCCAATGCTGATCAGGTTTTCTCATAAATGTAATATGCCCCATTTTGCGGCCGGGTTTTACTTCATGTTTTCCGTAAATATAAAGCTTCGCTTCTTTCAGCAGCCCAGGCTCTTCCTGAACCATGTACACTTCATCGCCGAGAAGATTCACCATCATTCCTTCTTTGAGAAGGTCTGTTTTGCCGAGCGGCAATCCGCAGACGGCGCGGATATGCTGTTCAAACTGGCTTGTTTCGCAAAGATCAAGCGTGTAATGGCCCGAGTTATGAGGGCGCGGCGCAAGTTCATTGACGAGCAGCCCGCCGTCTTCCGTAAGAAATAGCTCAACAGCCAGCGTTCCGACGAGCTGAAGCTTTTCGGCGAGCCGGACGGCGAGGTCAGCCGCTTTTTCCTGAATCGCCTCATCGGCTCTTGCCGGAACAATGCTTTGAAACAAAATGTTGTGTTTATGAATATTTTCAGCAGCCGGGAACACTGCGGTTTCACCGTTCACCGATCTCGTCACGATGACGGACAGCTCCATTTTAAAATGCACCCAGCTTTCCAAAATGCACGTTCCATGCTCTAGGAGCGCTGCTGCTTCTCCGATTTGGGCTTTTTCCTTGATCACATACTGCCCTTTTCCGTCGTATCCGCCGCGGCACGTCTTCAGCACCGCCGGAAGCCCGAGCTCTGACGCAGCCGCTTCAAGCTCTGTGCGGTCATGAATGATTCTGTACAGCGCAACCCTGCAGCCGGCTGATTCGATCGCTTTTTTCTCCGTCTCCCTGTTTTGGGTCAACAGCAAAAGCTCGCTTCCCTGCGGCAGGTAAGCATTCTCTTTTAGCCAGTTAAAGGCGTGATAGTCGATGTTTTCAAATTCATAGGTGATGACATCGCTCGCTTCCGCCAGCTTTTCGATCGCTTCTTGATCATTGTAGGCCGCTGTGATTTCAAGGTCCGCCACCTGTCCGCACGGCGAGGAAGGAACGGGATCAACGACCGCTATGCGATAGCCCATTTGCTTTGCGGCGACAGCCATCATTTTGCCGAGCTGGCCGCCTCCGATGATACCGATTGTCGCACCGGGAAAAATCGTTTGTTTATCCAAGCTGATCACTGCTTTCCAACACGGTTTGTCTGATCGTTTCCCTTCGTTCGCTCAAAACGCGGGCTATTTTTTCATCAAACGCGGAAAGGATTTGCGCCGCCAGCAGTCCCGCATTGACGGCTCCCGCTTTTCCGATCGCCACGGTAGCCACCGGAACGCCGCCAGGCATTTGGACGATTGATAAAAGCGAGTCAAGTCCGTTCAGCGCTTTTGACTGCACCGGAACGCCGATGACGGGCAGCGTCGTTTTGGACGCGACCATTCCCGGCAGATGGGCAGCGCCCCCCGCTCCGGCAATGATCACTTTCAAGCCCCTTTCCCGCGCCGTTTCGGCATAATCAAACATGAGATCAGGCGTCCGATGAGCGGAAACAACCTTTTTCTCAAATGGAATCTTTAATTCTTCTAGTATGCCGCAAGCATGCTTCATCGTTTCCCAATCTGATGTGCTTCCCATAATAACACCTGCAAGAGGCTGCATTTGATTGTCCCACCTTTAGCTGTAATTCATCGCAAACAAAAAGCCCGGCTTTGTATTGCATGTTAGGAAGCAACACAAACCGGGCATGGCGCGTTAATCGTCAGTCGTCCGCTTCTCGCGATTTCCATGTCAGTTTATTGTCCACTTTCCTGCATAGTCCGATGATTTACGGTCATCGGGTAGAGACTTATGGGCCATATTCCCAAGATTATATGAGGTCGTGTTTTCATGTCATGTTTATCTTAACAACGGACTTCCATAATGTCAACGACATTATCGAACAATACTATTTTTTATTGTTTTAATGTTCGGTTTTAGGTCAATTTCCCTTCAAATATAATTTTCCTTCCGCACGGAACAACCTGAATCGTTCCATTTTCCTCCGTTTCTTTAAACACAGGCTCCTCCATCCGGCGCACCGGCGTATATCCTTCTTCCTGCATGCGGCTCAACACGGCGTCGATCGTTTCGCCTTCAGCCACTTCAAAGCGTTTTTTCTTCGGCTTTGTCATTACTCTTTAATTCTCCTTTTCTTAACGGCTTTCACCCAGAAGCCGCCGTGGATCGTTTTCGGTTCGTAGGAAACGATAAAGGCTTTTGAGTCAATCGATTTGATCGTCTCGTACAATTGCAGTTCATACCTTCTCGGCGTCAAAATCTGCATCGCCGTTCTGTCGCCTTCAAGTCCGCCGACGACCCAGTGGGTGACGCCGTACCCTTTTTCGCGGAGCTGTTTCGGAAGGTCCAAATCAAGCTCCTTCGTAATCGCGTTTACCATAATATATCCGAGTGCAAGCTTTTCTTCGATTTTCGTCCCTACGATAATTCCGATTCCAAATCCAATCGCATAGGCGATCACGTTTTGGATTTGATTTAAATTATCTAAAACCAGCCCAAGTCCGACGACGTAGACCAGCATTTCGATCGTACCGATAAAAGCGGCCAAATACCGCTGACCTTTCAATGTCAGTATCATTCGAAGGGTTAAAAATGTTACATATATAATATTGATAACCAGAATAATGCCAACCATACTCACAGCGTGGATAAATGCCGTGTGAAGCAACTCCAATCCCTCCTTTAGATGCAGAAGCAATCATATTCTACTAGAGAAATTCCGCATATACAATCCTGTAATGTCCTTGCTTCACCGCAAAATTTTTCGACAATCTGACATCGCGTTCCAATTATGATCAGTTTACCCTTTTTAGAGAAGTTTCAAAGCTTGTGAAACAACAAAAAAAAGGCGTTTTGCAAAACGCCCTGGCCTGTGCCGTTATCATGCTTACGGCCGCTTTTTTGTATGATGTTCCGTTACTGAACGATGCACCTTTTCAAGATCAGTCAGCGTATATGCCGATAAATCGTTTGTATTGTCTATCCGTCCTGACTTCACGATCTGTCTGATGAGCCATTTCTTTTTTTCATAAATGGCTTTGCGGAGAAAATTGGCCATTGATTACTCCCCCCGATCCGAACTGACATGTGTTTTTATATTATACTTATTATTCTTATGAGTCAACTCGGATTTTATGATCAAAAAAGCCGGTTCTACATGTGAACCGGCTAAAGGCCCGTTACACCGGAACGAGCGAAGACAGCAAATAGCCGACCATGAACTTCCATGTCGCTCCGGCATATACCAATTCGGCCAACAGGACGGCAAAGACGAAATACATTAAATCCGCCCGCGCCCTGCCGCTTTTTTCATAAATGGACTGAATCATGATAAACGTTCCGAATACCATTCCCAAAAACATCAGGATCGACAGGATCACCGTCATCGTCGTGATGTTTAAAATCGCACAAACCATCCACAGAGCGGCAGGGATGATAAAAGGAACCAACAGCGAGCCGTACTTGGCCGCAGTTTCGGCAAAAGACAGCTTATTCTTCAGCCAAAACCTCGACGCCGCCCAAATCGCCGCGATGTTCCAGAACATAAAGATCATGCAGTAAAGGAAAACGACGAGAAACACTTCCATGAATGAGACCGACACGCCAAATCCAAGCACCCTGCCGCGGCCGGACAATAGCTGATAAAAGTTTCCGAGCGAAAAGAAAACGGCTAACAGCGTCATCGAAATAACGGAATACTTAAAATAAGACCGGTCGTTTTCTTCGGCCGCCTGTACAGGGGACTTTAACACATCGAGCATAAAGCTGAAATAACGGACTAAAGCGGCATTTACGCTTCGCAAAACCGTTTTGACTTTCTTCTGCGGTGTTCCGTCTGTTTCCTTTGCCGCCCTCGCGTTGCGCGAGCTTCTGGACATTCTCGATGCCGGCTGATCTATCTCAGGTTCATGATCTTCATCACGACTTTTTTCTTTATATTGTTCATCAATCATATAAGCAACTCCTATTCTTTGCCCAAAGCTAACGCTACTGATTTCTTTTATAAATTACCTAAGCCTTGCAAAACAGTCAAGCAAAACCACTATTTTAAAACAGATTTGGCGGTCATTATATATAACGCTGAACGAACGCGAAAAGTTTTGCACGGTTCGCCTAATTTCGAGATATACACAAAAAAGCCGATAACCCGCAAGAGTTATCGGCCGCGAAAAGCTTAATGATTCAAGAAAATAAAGTAAAGAATAAAGATCACAAACAAACAGTACATAATCGGATGTACTTCTTTCGCTTTTCCTTTAAAAATCATAGTGATCGGATAAAAGATAAAGCCGATCGCAATCCCGGTCGCGATGCTGTACGTCAGTGGCATGCAGATCATCGTTAAAAACGCGGGAACGGCGATTTCAAACTTGGTCCAGTCGATTTTGCCGAGAGGAGCGACCATCAAAACGCCGACAACGATCAATGCAGGAGCCGTCACATTTGATGTCACGACGGTAAGCAGCGGAGAGAAAAACATCGCAAACAAAAACAGAATTCCTGTTACGACAGCCGCAAAACCGGATCTTGCGCCTGCGGCAACACCCGCGCTTGATTCAACATAAGAAGTCGTCGTTGATGTTCCGAGGACGGCGCCGACAACGATGGAAGACGAATCGGCAAACAGCGCCCTGCCGGCTCTCGGCAGTTTGTTTTCCTTCATTAATCCCGCCTGCGTCGCCACTGCTACCAGCGTACCGGCGGTGTCAAAAAATCCGACAAACAAAAACGTTAAAATGACGATCAGCATATTCAAAGAAAAAATATCGTGCAAATGAATGATGGCTTGTCCAAACGTCGGTTCAAGGCTTGGAATTTTGTCGACAATCTTTGTCGGCGCATCGATCAAGCCGGTCAATATACCGGCCACGGCCGTGATCAGCATTCCGAAGAAGACGGCTCCGTTCACCCGGAGCACCATCAAAATGACGGTGACGATTATTCCGAAGATCGTCAGCAGCACAGGACCGCTGTGGATGTTTCCGAGAGACACGAGCGTGCTCGGATTCGCCACGATAATTTTCGAACCTTGAAGACCGACAAATGTAATGAAAAGGCCGATGCCGGCGCCGACTGCCAGTTTAAGCTCCGGCGGAATGGCATTGATGATTTTTTCCCTCAAGCCTGTTAATGATAGACCGACAAAAATAAGTCCTGAAATGAATACGCCCGATAAAGCCGTCTGCCAGGAAATCCCCATGTTCAAGACGACGGTGAAAGCAAAAAACGCATTCAGTCCCATTCCGGGAGCAATGGCAATCGGATATTTCGCGATGAGGCCCATCAAAATACAGCCGACGGCAGAAGCGATCGCAGTCGCTGTAAAGACTGAACCTTGATCTATTCTTAAATCTTTCGGAAAATCAGTGACTGAAGCGAGAGAAAGGGTAAGCGGGTTGACAAACAGAATGTAAGCCATTGACAAAAAGGTTGTCAGTCCGCCGATGATTTCTCTCCGATAATTTGTATCCAATTCGTCAAACTGAAAGAAACGCTTCAAAATGGTAACTCCTCTCGATTTTCTGTCGTTTTTATTGTTTCATAAACCTTTGCTTTTAAACAAAAAACGCCCCAATGATATGGGACGCTTGACTACGGCATATTTCATACTGAATGTTTTAAAAAATCAAATCAATATATACCAGCGTAGTCAAGCTATTTACGGTAGCTTGGTAGAAACTTATGGGCCATATTCCCATGATTATACGACAAGTTCTTTTTCAATTACTATGCTATTGTAACAATATCTTACCGTAAACACAATACAAAAAAGCGAACATTATGCAAAATAACGTCCCGCTATGTTCGTTTACTGTATGTTCCAATTCGGCCTCCGCGTTCTCCGGAAAGCTATCGAAATAAAACATTATCCCAACAATAAAAAGCCCCAAATCCGTTAAGATCCGGGGCATCTTTATTATTCCCATTCAATTGTGGCAGGCGGCTTAGAGGTAATATCGTACACCACTCTGTTGATGTGCTTCACTTCGTTGACGATCCGCGTCGAAATCTTTTCGAGGACATCCCACGGGATTCTTGCCCAGTCTGATGTCATGCCGTCGATAGAAGTGACGGCGCGAATGCCGATTGTGTAATCATATGTTCTCGCGTCTCCCATGACTCCGACGCTGCGGATATCAGGAAGGACGGTGAAGTATTGCCAAATGTCGCGGTCAAGGCCGGCTTTGGCGATTTCTTCGCGCAGGATCGCGTCTGATTCACGGACGATCTCCAGCTTTTCTTCCGTTACTTCTCCTAACACGCGAATTCCAAGGCCCGGGCCGGGGAACGGCTGGCGCCAAACGATCTCATCAGGAATGCCGAGCTCTGTGCCGAGCGCGCGAACTTCGTCTTTAAACAGCGTATTCAGCGGTTCGATCAGCTCAAACTGCATGTCTTCCGGCAGTCCGCCGACATTGTGGTGAGACTTGATCGTCTGCGCAGTCGCCGTTCCGCTCTCGATAATGTCGGTGTAAAGCGTTCCTTGTGCAAGGAAATCGATTCCTTTCAGCTTGTCCGCTTCATCGTCAAACACGTAGATAAACTCATTGCCGATGATTTTCCGTTTTTGTTCAGGATCTGAAACACCTTTCAGCTTGTTGAGGAAGCGGTCTTTTGCATCGACTTTGATGACGTTCATGTTAAAGCCTTCGCTGAACGTCTTCATGACGCCTTCTGCTTCACCTTTGCGGAGCAGGCCGTGATCGACGAAAATACATGTCAGCTGATCGCCGATCGCTTTATGGATCAGCACTGCGACGACAGAGGAATCGACCCCGCCGCTAAGCGCGCATAACACTTGTTTGTCGCCGACTGTTTCACGGATTTTTTGCATTTCGATTTCGATGAAGTTCTCCATTGACCATTCTCCGGCACACTCGCAAACCTCGAAAACGAAGTTTTTCAGCAGATCGTTTCCGTATTCGGAGTGGCGGACTTCCGGGTGGAACTGAACGCCGTACCATTTTTTGTCTTTTTTGCTCATCGCGGAATTCGGGCAATGATGGCTCGTCGCATCAACGGTGAAGCCTTCCGGAACTTCAACAACTAAATCACCATGACTCATCCAGACGACCTGTTCTTTCGGAAGATCTTTAAACAGATCAGGCTCGCCTTTAATGTGAATGTCCGCTTTTCCGTACTCACGCTGACTTGCCGCTTCCACTCTGCCGCCGAGGTAATGGGTCATCAGCTGCATGCCATAGCAAATTCCAAGAACCGGGATGTCCAGGTCAAAGATCTTTTCGTCACAGCGGAAAGATGCTTCGTCATATACGCTGTTCGGACCCCCGGACAAAATAATTCCCTTCGGATTCATTTCCCTGATTTCCTCCGCCGTCAAAGTGTGCGGATGCAGCTCGCTGTATACACCAAACTCACGTATGCGCCGAGTGATCAGCTGGTTGTACTGACTTCCAAAATCCAATACAAGAATCATTTCATTTACTAACTTCGTCATGGTGTCACCTCTTTATCAAATTGTCTTTTGCACAGAAAAAATGGCGGCAGACATACAGCAGTCCTGCCCCCATTCGCGGGACTAAGGCCCGGCTTTGTTTAAACGGCAGACGCCGGGCCTGCCAGCAAGAATATATAAGGGTTTTTAATATTCACTTATTCTAACAATAGGAAAGATAGCGGTCAAGACTATCTCCTTTTAATTAAATTTTCCCATAACTCAACTGATTCATGCCAAAGCTCCCTCGCATTTTCTTTCCGATAGAGAGCCCGTTCATACATCAGCGTCAACCGGGTCATGTCATCGGTTTTGTAACGTTCATCAACCTTTTCCGCAAATTCGCGGAGCGTCTGGCCCGCTTCTTTTTTCATGCCTTTTCGCTTCAGCTGGCGGAGCAGTTCGTCATAAGCCTTGAAGAAAACGGCGTCATCCCGCCGTTTTTTCAGCCTGAAAGCAATGACCAGCGGCAGCCATTTGGCACGGGTAAAGTAAAATGACGCCCCGGCGGCAACGATGATAAGCAGCACCGCTCCACCGCTGAGCGCACCTGCGGCGTCCCAGCGTTCCACATCTGCGCTTTGACGGTCTTGTTTTTCATCAAGCGCCTGCTTCTGATCGTTTCTTTGCTTCTCTTCGGCAGTCTCCTCCGGCCGATCTCCGTAATGATTCTGTTCTTTTTCGGCCGCTTCATGAGAAGCATCGCCAGGCTGACTGCTTGACTGCTCGACTAATTGCTCCGGATTGATAAAACCTTTTGTCGGTTCAAATGTCACCCATCCCTGCCCTTTAAAGTAGACTTCGACCCAGGAATGGGCATTGTTGTTTGTCACTTCATAAACGTTATGATTCCGGTCCTGCGACGTTCCGGCATACTGTCCCGATGTATAGCCCTTCACCCAGCGGGCCGGTACACCGGCAGACCGCAAGAGCACGATCATGGCCGTTGAAAAGTTGTCGCAATACCCGATTTTCGTCTCAAATAAAAATTGATCGACGTAATCCTGATGATTTTTCGGAACGGCAACATCTTTCGTCTCATACGAAAACTCGGAAGACCCGAGATAATCTTCAATCGCTTTCGCTTTGTCATACACGTTGTCATGATCTTTCGTCAAATCATGGGCGAGCCGTTTGACACGCTCAGGAAGGGAGTCAGGGAGCTGCAAGTATTTTTGATGGTCTTTGCTCCATTCTCCTTCAGTATCCATGCTGATGCGCTGAAGTTTTTTCACGTCAAAAACAGGAGATTGGTAGGTCACTGTATAGCTTCCAAGGTTTTTCACGTCGGCTCCCATCTTGCCGACCGGAACGATCCGCTCCGTTCGGCTGTTCATCGCGAGCGGCACAAAATTGTCCAATAAGATGTCCGTCGTCCCGATCGGGTAAAGGACATGGTGATAGCGGTAAGCCGGATTGATGTCGACCTTGACTTTCCACGTTTGCGTTTTTACGCCGTCTTCATACCATGCATAATGAAGCTTCGTATCATCAAGGTTGATCGATGTTCCCGCTTTCTCATCTTCAGTCCAGCCTTTGCCGGTGTAATAGCTTTTCGTTTCGACTCTGAAATAGCTTCTTTCATTGCCCTGCCACGAAAACACCCGTGTATCGTCCTGCGTAAACGGTCCGCCCAATGATTCATCATTCGTTCCATAGCCGACTTTGGTTTTTCCCCCTGAAGAAAAATCGCCGTTTGCCGCCGTTTTGAGGAACGGAACCGGATCAGGCCAGACCGGATCGGCCTTCGGCGCAGCTATTGCAATGGCCGCGGCGACAGCCGTCATCAGCACGAGAGGGGCAAACCATTTGGCAAATAACGATGGAGAAGCTTTGAACTTCTCGCTTTCCTTCATCCGCTCCAAAAACAGCATTCCGAGCAGGAGAAAGCCGAACACAACGATCCGGATGATCGCATGCGACGCGTCAAACGGCGTAAACGTATCGATCACCGTAATATAAACGACGGTCATGATGAAAAAGAAGAAAATTCTCCGCTGATAAATCACCCAATAGTGCAGAAGGTAGACGAGCAGCCAAAGCAGGACGAAAAAGAGCAGCGTCCGAAACAAAGGCGACATATCCCGCCACATCCCCGAAAAGATGTACGACAGATTTCGATTGACATCGCCTGCCAGCATTCCGAGCCAGGAAGGTTGAAGCAATGATCCCTCGTAAAATATCCAATGAAGGGCAAACAGAATGAAACCGAGGCTGACCGGAAACCTGATAAACCAGGGAACTTTAAAAAATGTCATCAGAAAAACGACAGCGATAAACACGATAAAAAAGAAGGTATGCCCCGTATCGGTAAAATACTGCAGGGGGCGGAGCCACTCCCAAAGCAGCAAAAAGGTTAAAACGTAAAAAATCAGCTGACTGATCCGGCCGTTTTGTTCTTTGGACATCATCATCTCACCTCGCTTTCAAAAAAACATGCGAAAAGCGCTCTCCGCTAATGACGCTGACTTCGATTCCGCGCGCTTTTACATGCTCAATCGCCGCATTCTCTTCCGGTGAGACAGCGCCGCCTTTTTCTTTGATGAGAAATACGGCCGGCGCCTTGTCTTTCGATGCGTTTCCCAACACGTGCGATAACGCCGCTGTCATGCGGCCTGTCACGATATATTTCGCCGTCTTCCTCATATCGGGCAGCTGAAGCTCGCTCTCCAGCAGCTTGTGAAACGGATGGGGGGAATCGCAATCTGCCAGCGCCAAATGATAAAAGAGCTTTCTTAAATGATCTTCTCCGCCGCGGATCGGAAACAAGGATCGATCTTTCCCAATCGAAACAAGCCCTGCATAGGCCCCGTTTTGAAGAGCCGCGCGCAGAACCGAAGCCGTAAAGACAACGATGTCTTCAAAAGCAGGAGAAGGGGTACGATCCATGAAAACGCACAAATTCCGGCCCTTCACCTGTTCAAACTCCTTTGTCATCAGCCGGTTCCGTCTCGCCGACGTCTTCCAGTCCACCCACGAAAAGCGGTCCCCCGGCTGATATTCCCTCACGCTTGAAGCCAAATGGCTGTTTTGCCTCTGAAAGTCTGCGGCATGTCCGGCTTTATCGTCAAAGCTTCCAGTATTGGCATCGTACGCGATCTTTTGATACGAAGGCAGAACGAGAAATGAGGTTTCAAGCCGCACATATATTTCCTTTTCCAGAAGCCCCAGGGGATCGCCTGTACGGATTCTGACCGTGTTCAGACGATGATCGCCCCTCGGAACGGACGGGATCGTATAAGCCATTTTGATTTCTTTTTGAAACCAGGGAAAAAGAAACCTCACCGCTCCCTGCGCATGGCCGTTTTTTAAAAGAGAACCGGGAAGGCAGTCTTCAACGATCATAAACATAAGCGGAAACGGAAATTTTCTCTTTATCGTAATCACGGCTTCAAGCTGATCGCCGGCTTTAAACTGTCCGCGGCTGAGCGTTCGTTCGGCCTCGATTTTCTTCAGCGGGTAAGTTGCAAACAAGACGGCGTACAAAACGAAGGGAAGAAAAACGTAAAACAAAAACCAGCTGACAAATCCCCCTTGAAACATCGCATAGCAGAACGTCGATATAAAAAGAAGAAATAAAATAAACAGCTTCCACCAAAACCTGATATGACCGATACGCTCTCTCATGATCTGCTCATCGCCTTCCAACGGGAACCTTCGCTTTCGCCATGATCTCCTGAAGAACCGTCTCCGGCCGCTTCCCTTCAAATTTCGCCTCCGACCGCAATATCATTCTGTGCGGAAGCGTAAAAGGCGCAAGGTACTGGATATCATCCGGTATAACATAATCGCGGTTATACAGGAAAGCAAACGCCTGTGCAGCTTTCATCAGGGCGATCGAACCGCGGGGGCTGACGCCGAGATAGACGTCTGAATGATGTCTTGTTTGTTGTGTGATGTCAACAATATATTCTTTTATGGAAGCATCCACATAGACCGTTTCGGCCTCTTTTTGGAAGCCGGCCAGCTCATCCTTCGTGATCACCGGCTCAATCTCTTCAATCGGACGGCTTTTTTCCTGAAGGTCCAGCACCTGAATCTCTTCGGCGACCGTCGGATAGCCCATTCGAAGCTTGAATAGGAAGCGGTCAAGCTGGGCCTCAGGCAGCGGATACGTTCCTTCGTATTCCACCGGGTTTTGGGTAGCCATGACAAAAAAAGGCTTAGAAAGCGGCATCGTCACACCGTCGACGGTCACGCTCCCTTCCTCCATCGCTTCAAGCAGAGCCGACTGGGTTTTTGGCGACGTACGGTTGATTTCATCCGCCAACACGATCTCCCCCATAATCGGGCCTGAACGGTATTCAAATTCAAGGGTTTTCGGATTATATATGGAAACGCCTGTTACGTCTGATGGCAGTAAGTCCGGCGTAAACTGAATTCTCTTAAATTCGGCGCCCGTCGATTTCGCCAGCGTGCGAACCATCATCGTCTTCCCCACTCCGGGCACATCCTCCAAAAGCACATGGCCGTTGGCAAGAATGGCGGTCAGGCTCAATACGGCAATATCTTTCTTTCCTACCATTACGTTATCAATATTATCGGCTACTTTTCCCAAAACAGGGTGCAGCGTTTCTTCGTAAGCCATCCTTTTCCTCCTCATGCGTACGGATTCGAAATTGATTTAACTTTACGATAAACGATGTTTCGGCAGAAAACAACTAAATGGTTAAACTCTCTTTCTATGTAAATAAAAATAACCTTTTCCAAAATGGAAAAGGTTATTTTTCGCCGTCTCTGAACGGTTCTATATGAACATGGGAATGGATGATCGAGTGCTCCTCCTGCATTTTTCTTTCGATCTCATCGGCGATATCGTGGCTTTCCAAAATGTTCAGATCAGGCCTCACCTCTACGATGACTTCAACATGCACGGCGCTTCCCAAATATCTCGCCTTCACATCCTTGATCCTGCCGACGCCGGGAACTTTTTGAATCGTTTCTTTATATGTCGAAATATCCTTTATATCAAATCCGTCCGTCAAGGAATGAGCGGCTTCTTTAAATATGTCCCACGCGGTTTTGCAAATGATCAGCCCGATGATAAACGCCGCTAAAGTATCGACCCAGGCGAGGTTAAATTGCGACGCAAAAATACCGGTAAACGTTCCGATGCTGACGATGGCATCAGATCTATTATCTGCAGCTGCCGCATGCAGCGCCTGGCTGTTCACCCTTTCGGCGAGCCGTTTATTATAGGCGTACACCAAAAACATGACGGCCGCACTCCCGACCGCCGTCCATGCCGCTATCATATCAGGAGTCGTTTCCCGCGGATGCAAAAACGTCTCTCCCGAACTATACAGCACATCAAGCCCGACAACCATCATGATAAAAGAGGCGACGAGCGAAGCGATCGTCTCGGCTCTGAAGTGTCCGTACGGATGGTCTTCATCAGGCGGCTTTTGCGAAATCCTGAGACCGATCAGCACCGCTAAAGAGGCAATGATATCCGTCGTATTGTTAAGCCCGTCTGCCTTGAGGGCCTCGGAATGAAAGACGTATCCGATGATCAGCTTAACGGCCGACAGAACGAGGTAAGCGCAAATGCTGACCCACGCCCCGGTTTCTCCTTTTTTTAATTCGTCGTACCTTTCCATAAAAAGCTTCCTTTCCCATCCGTGTATTCGCTTTTTAATCATACAAAGCAAAACTTGAGTGAGTCTATAGAAACATGATTCACTTCTTGCAGAATTATAGACGCCATAGAACATTTTTTAACGGAGGAAACATATTTCAATTCGGCCAATCCCTGATAAAACCCGGCGCATCAAGGTTTTCCAAAAATTGCTTCCGCCCCTCGGAATAAAAGCAAAACGGCTTCCGCGTCTTTTCTGAATATTATTTCTTTTTTTCATAAAGGAGATAACGGCAAAAGCCTTGCAGCAAAATCTCCTGCAAAGCTTTTCATTCAGCATCTTCTTCTCCTTCCGAGCAAGACCGGGTACCTGTTCAAAATGAAAATGCACGGAACCATAATCACCAAGGTTGCAGCCGTATAAACGCCGCCCCACACGACAGAACCGTAGGTCTCATCAAGAGAAACATTCATAAGGTAATAAACGACGGCTTTTAACGCCCGGATCACCGGGTAGTGAAGGACAAGGATAACCAATGAATTTTTGCCGAGGAATTGAAGAGGCGCTGCATGCTGCAGCTTAAAGCTTGCAAAAATCACGCCGGCCGTCCCTAAAAATGACGTGATATAAAAGATCGCCATGTTCCCGTACTCATTCGCTCTCATATCCACCCTGACATTCTGGCTTTGAAGAAAGCCGACAGCAATAAACAGAATCACCGCGATCAGCAGTGCCTTGCGATCCTTGACGTTCCGCAAATCGCGTTTCAGAAAATAACCGGCAGTGTAGAAGGAAAGGGCGGTCAATGCCACTTCGATATTCCACGGAAGCTTGATTTCGAAATATTGATAATTGAAATAGCTTAGCAGGGCGCATAACACGACGATAAATACGAGATGCCGGGCCTTCAGCCAATTTCTCATTACGAAAAACAGCATTTCTACAACGAACAGACATGTTAAAAACCAGAGAGCCGGATTATGCGTCAGCATATAATCATCAGGCATGGAATAGAAAATCCCTTTAAATGGAACAAGCGGATCGACGTCCGAGCTGCCGCTGAACGTAAAATCCCTTTCGACGAAAAACCAAAACAAATAGGCAAGGGCGGAAAATATGAAGTAAGGCAGAAGGAGCGTCTTCACCTTTTTGTACAGGAACGAAAGAAAGGTCATATTCGCATCATGGTAGACAAGCCCTGACAAAAAGAAAAACAGCGGCATATGAAAAGAAAAAATGAAGGTCTTCAGCCAATCGGTCGTCGGCGTATGACCTAAAACGACCAAAATAATTCCCAGCCCTTTTGACACATCGATCCAATCTATGCTTTTCGGCACAAGCCAAACATCTCCTTTCAAGCCGCTTTCAGCTTACCCATAATGTAACACCGCCAAACGGGAAAACTCCACTTCCGCCCTCTTAAAAACCGCTTTCAATACGATATTTAATGGTTTTGAAACATCTTGTTCATTTCTTCGTAATACTCAGGCTCTTTTCGCCTGCGTCTATTTCTTTCCCCAGCAGGAACCTAAACACAGGTCCCGTCTTATAATATACTGACCTATTTATCAGAACATAGAGGACAGGTGAAACATGAAGCTTGAAAAATTTGTCGACCCGCTGCCCATTCCAAAAGTGATCAAACCTCATACAAAAAGCAAGACAAAAACCTATTATGAGGTAACGATGAAAGAGTTTTATCAAAAGCTTCACCGGGATCTTGAACCTACCAGGCTTTTCGGCTATAACGAAAGCTATCCGGGGCCTACGTTTGAAGTCAAAAAAAACGAAAAGGTCGCCGTCAAATGGATGAATAAACTGCCGCGCCACCACTTTCTCCCGATTGACCACACGATTCACCATGACGGGCATGAAGAACATGAAGTGAAAACGGTCGTCCATCTCCACGGCGGAAATACGCCGGCGGACAGCGACGGCTATCCGGAAGCCTGGTATACGAAGAATTTTAAAGAAACGGGGCCGTTTTTCGAAAGGGAGGTGTATGAATACCCCAATCATCAGGACGCTTGCGCTCTCTGGTATCATGACCACGCCATGGCGATTACGAGGCTGAATGTATATGCGGGCCTTGTCGGCTTATATTTTATCCGCGATAAGGAGGAACAGTCATTAAACATACCAAAAGGAGAATATGAGGTCCCCCTTTTGATCCAGGATAAGTCGCTTAATGAAGACGGTTCATTGTTTTACCCGCGGCAGCCTGAAAACGCGTCCCGCGACCTGCCGAATCCGTCGATCGTTCCCGGATTTTGCGGGGATACCATTTTAGTGAATGGCAAGGTGTGGCCGTATGCTGAAATCGAACCGCGAAAATACCGTTTCCGGATTTTGAACGCTTCAAATTCAAGAATATTTGAGCTGTATTTCGATTCAGACCATGCGATGTATCAAATCGGAACAGACGGAGGCCTTCTCCAGTGGCCGGTAAAAGTCCAGTCGCTTACGATCGCCCCGGCTGAAAGGTTCGACATCATCGTCGATTTTTCGGATGCCGAAGGACAAACGATCACATTGAAAAACCGGATCGGCTGCGGCGGAGAAGAAGCAGATCCGGAAACCGATGCCGATATCATGCAGTTCCGTGTGACAAAACCATTAAAACAAAAGGATACGAGCAAAATTCCAAGCATATTAAGAAAGCGGCCGTTTATCAAAAAACAAAAAATCGACGCCATCAGAAAATTGACATTGGGTGCGTCGCAGGATCAATACGGAAGGCCCGTCCTGCTCCTGAACAATACGCGATGGAGCGATCCCGTAACTGAGAAACCTAGGCGCGACAGCACCGAAATTTGGTCGATCGTCAACGCAGGAAGAGCGATTCATCCGATTCATTTGCACCTCATTCAATTTTTCATTCTCGACCACCGCCCGTTTGATACAGAGCGCTTTCAGCAAAACGGAGAACTGATTTTTACAGGCCCTGCCGTCGCTCCGGCTGCAAACGAAAGAGGCATGAAAGATATCGTAAAAGTTCCGCCTGGATCGGTCACGCGGATTCTCGCCACCTTCAGCCCGTACAGCGGCAGGTATGTATGGCATTGCCACATACTGGAGCATGAAGATTATGATATGATGCGGCCTCTTGAAGTCACTGATTTTCATACTCAATAACAAAAGCCTCCCGCAAAAGGAGGCTTTTTATTTTTCAAAAAGCACAAATGATCAAAAAATAGAGCCTTCAATCATGTACAATAAGGGCAAGAAAACTTTGAAAGGCTGCGATAAAGTGGACGATTACGAAAGAATTCAACATGCGGTTCGTTTTATGGAAGAAAACCTTCAAAACGAATTAAAGATCACCGACATTGCGTCGAAGGCATGTTTTTCGCCATTTCATTTCCAACGGCTTTTTCAAGCCATTTCCGGTTTTTCTGTACAAGAGTATATTCGCCGCAGAAGGCTGTCTGAAGCGGCCGGACTGCTGAAAGAAACCGACAGGTCCATTCTGGACATAGCCATTGATTTTCAATATGGCTCCCAGGAAGCTTTCAGCCGTGCATTTGCGAATTGTTTCGGGATCACCCCGGGCAAATACCGCAAGACAAGCATCGCCCTGAATGATCAGCGTGAAATCAATTTCCTCGATTTTAAGACAAGCATCAATGAAGACGAATCGATTCCCAGACCGAACATCATTCATCTCGACAGCATGCTGATTGTCGGTTATGAGTATCATACCGACCTAAACGGCGAAAAGCACTTTGCAGACATTCCGGGATTCTATCATGATTTCGGAGCCAATGAATATTATATGCAGATCCCCGGCAAAGCAGCGCCTGATATGTCATACGGCATATCGTGCAACTTTCTGGATGAGGGCGGATTTTCATTCGTCGTCGGAGAAGCGGTTCAGAAACCGCCCGAAACAATACCGGAATCGTTTGTTCATCTTGACATTCCCGGAGGAACATATGCCATGTTTGAGGTAAACGGCCGGACTGAGTTGGTTCAAAACACAAGAAGATACATCTATCGCACATGGCTTCCAAATGCGAATTACGAAAGAAGGGAAGGACCGGATTTTGAGGTGACGGACGTTCGCCGTTCCTGTTTTCCTGATGACATGAAAATGAAAATTTATATTCCTGTTTTCTAAATGCCGGGAACCCGTTCATCATGGATTCCCGGCATGGCCTGATCAGATCGCTTTTATCGCTTCAGCGATGGCCGTTTCTCCTGAAAGCAGATCAAACGACCGGCGGAATGTGCGCTCTTCGCTAAGCGCGGCGGCGGCTGTTGCGGCTACGTCTTCGCGCGGGATCGTTCCGCGCTCCAGGTTTTCCGCGGCTTTTATTTTTCCTGTGCCCGGTTCATTTAAAAGCCCTCCGGGACGGATGATCGTATACGTTAAGCTGCTTCTCTCCAGTATTTTATCCGCATAATGCTTTGCAACGTAATAAGGCTTGATCGCTTCATTCCAATTCTCCCGGTGATGGGCCTGCAAAGTGCTTATCATGATAAACCGTTGAATCCCCGCTTTTTCGGCGGCTTCAATCGTTTTTGCCGCACCGTCCAGATCGACGAGCAGCGTTTTATCAGCGCCCGTTTTACCGCCCGATCCGGCGGTAAAGACGATTGCATCACAGCCTTTTGCAGCCTCCTCAATGTCGTGGACAGTACCTTCTAAATTGGCAAGCGCTGTCTCGATCCCCGAACGCTCCAGCGTCTCCGCCTGCTCTTCGCTTCTGACCATCGCTCTCACCTGATGTTCGCTGCTTTCCTTTAACATGCCGGTCAAGTGTTTGCCTATCTGCCCATTTGCACCGACGATGAACACCTTCATTTGACCCCAGCTCCTTTCGACTCGGTTTTTTCTATTATTTCACTTTAGCAGACGACTCTTCAAACAGCCTGCTCACAAAAAAAGACCTCCCATATATGATGAGAAGTCTTTTCTTTCCTTATTCGATTCCGCCGATTTCATTGAATGGAAAATAGCGAAATTCAACTTTTCCGACGACAGACGATTTTGAAATAAATCCGAAATAACGGCTGTCTCTGCTGTTTTGGCGGTTATCTCCCATGACGAATAAACTGTCTTTCGGCACTTTTGATTCGCCCGTTAATTCTTTCAGCGTAAAATCGTCCGTTAACAGTTTACCGCCTGTCAGCTCCTTTTTGTTTTGCTTTAAGTACGGCTCATCATAGGCTTTTCCGTTAACATAAAGAACGTCATTTTTCATCTCGATCGAATCCCCAGGCAGGCCGATGACTCTTTTGACATAGTCTTCGTCAGCATCCGGGGCATGAAAGATGATTTTATCGAACCGGTTAATCTCGCTGATCTTACTGACCATGACCATATTTCCGTTTTGCAATGTCGGATACATGGAGTCTCCTAAAACGGTAGACGGGGTGAACAGAAAATAGCGGCAGGCAGCAACGATGGCCCCCGCAATAAGAAGCGTCCTGATCCATGAGATAATCTCTTTTTTTCTATTATTCTTCATTTTTACTCTCCTTTGTATCTGCAATATCAGTTTTTTTATCAGCGCGTTACGCGGGAACTTCCTCTCTTATATCATACCAGTCCCGCATCTTTCATGCTTTATATTTAAATTAGCGTTTCCGGTACGAAAATCCTGTTATTTCCTTTCATTCTTTTTGTAATTTTTTAAGGTGTTTACGAAGCATACAAAACCATTATAAATGCACAGGCAAACACATTGCCATTGTAATAAATTATCATAACCAATAAAAGGCGGGTGATTGTGAACATGTACGACTACGATGAGTACGACAATTATGATCCTTACAAACGCAGGCGGAACAACGGATGGAGGGCGCTTGATCCCCCGGAGAACCGTCCTTCCGATGATGGCAATGACAGTGACAGTCACAGCGACAGCGAAGACCGCGACCGCTTCAAATGCAGAAAAAGAAAGTGTTTTTCCGATGATGACGATGACCGCTTCAAATGCCGGAGAAAGAAGTGCTAAGAATGTTTGAATGAAGCCGATTGACACTGCATAATCGGCTTTTTCTTTTTGTCGTCCTTTGGAACAATCATCCAATCGGTGAATATTATGATGGTAAAGGAGATGAAACAGCCATGAGCGTCCCCAAAGATGTTCAGACCTCAATGCCCCATGATCATGATAGATCTTTGCACAACCTTTGCCGCAAGTATATGCATTACCATGTCGTGCTGAAATTAAAGGACGGGCGTTCGGTTCACGGCATCCTCGAAAGCGCCGGCCGGCGGGAGGCAACCGTTTACGTGCCTGAAAAAGTAACGGAAGAAAAGCAGCTTTACGGCGGGAACGGATTGCCGATGAGGTCGTACCGCAGGTTTAGAAGAGCGGTTTTCCCGTTTTCAATGATGACCTCTTTATACCCTTTCCCATACTATTAAGCTCCGGACTGTCCATATTCCGGGCAGCCCGCCGCCTCTGCCTCAAACTCTTTTTTTCCCCGAAGTTCAAGGGCTTTTATTCGTCCGTCTATAAAAAAATAAGGGACAAGCAGTCAGCCGGCGCCGGAAACGGACACACTTATACCTCCGCAAAAAATCAGCCGGCAAAGCTGTCTGGAACAGACGCTGCCGGCTGATGTCCGCCTTTAATTCAGAACGGTAAAACCATTGATGATTCCGTTTGATTGCTCCCATTCTTTGCTCACTTTTTTTGTATCCCTATCATAGGCGAAAATCGTTCGCACGTTTGCTTCGTTTCCCGCGTCATCTTTCAAAACCTTTGCTCCCTTTGCTTCAGCAAGGAAATAGATCGTTTTCCCGTCTTTTGAAAACTGCGGCTCGGCTGAGTCGATCAATGTGAAATCGCGCCCGTTTGCAATGATTGATTGGTATTTTTTCGTCTCGAGATCCAGCTCGCAGATCGCCGTTTTTTCGCCTTCCGCATCTGTCGCGGTAAAGACAATCGTCTTTCCGTCAGGCGAAATCGCAATGTCATTGATAAATTTCGCGATCGTTTTGATTTCCTTCTCGTGTTTCTCATCGGCTAAAGAAATGCGCATATTCGTCGGTTCCGGATCGATTCCCTTGCTGTTCGCCTCATCGGTTTTCTTATAGTCTTCCGACTCGGAATAATGCAGAAGGACAGATTTGCCGCTGTTTTGATCGTATTGATAGAAACTCACGGTCTCATCCTTGTCACTCAGCTTCGGATAGATCACGGTAAAGGACTTCGTTTTCAGATCAAAGGACGCAAGATGAAAATTTCGTTCTTCCGGCTGATTATAACGCATGAACAGCTTTGAGCCGTCTTTGGACAAGCTTAGCTCGTCGACGTACTCCTTACCGGAATACAGCGTCGTTTTTTTGCCTGTTTTCAACTCAAGCTTGATCAGGCGCTTGACGCCGCTTTCGTCCGTGTTCGTATAATACAGGATATTGTGTTTCCGGTCCAATGCGGACGCAGGATAGTCCGTCATTTTTTCCTTGTACAGCACTTTGTTATTTTTATAATAAGAGGTCATTAGCTTTTGGTCTGTCATCGATACGAGTAGGTCCGGACGATCAGACTGTGTTTGCTCCTTTTTCGGAGCCGAAAAATGGATGACTGCAAAAATACCGGCAGCCAGCACGATTGCCGCCGCTACAATGATCGTAATAATTTTTTTCATATTTTACTCTCCGCCAATATAAAGAAGCAAGAAAACCTGTTTTCTTGCTTCCGTTTGTTTATTTTTTGTATGTATAGTGTCCGGCAACTTTGCCTTTGCTTGTTGAATATCCTAAAGCTCTAAAGGCTTTTGGGCTTACATCCAAAACAGCGCCCGGAAGTCTGCCGACATCGTATTTATATACCGTGATGGCTTTCTTCGGTTTCGCTTTTGAATATGCTCTTATTTTCGTTCCTTTTCTCGGAACATCGAAGCCCATTTTTGTAGCACAATCCCAATGGCCCAGCCTTTTGCCGTCAGCGCCGATTTTTCCGACTCCATTATACCATGTAATATAGCCGCTGACTTTTTTTGTCTTAGCGCTCGCTTCACCGCCAAAATTGAATGCAACTAGTAAACTGGCCGCTAAAACAAAAAATGAAAAGAGTATTTTCTTCATAATAAAGATATCCTCCGTGAATGGGGTTTTTTTCTGACATTCAGATTATACCTTGTTTCAGAGACAAGCTCTTTTACAGTTTGATTACGTTTGAACGGCAAATATTACATATACTTTGCACTGAAAAGTCCGATATAAAAATTGACACTCATATGAGTTTTGATCGTATAAAAAGAGAAAAATAGATAGACAGGATGGTAAAAATGACAAAATCGAGAGTTATTTTATTCAGTTTGGTCATCTCAGTCGCTTCCCTTTTCATATCGGGATGCGACGACAGCAACGAGGAGCGTTCAAGGGAAGTAAACCAGGACAAGTCCATAAAAAAATACGACCTCGTCTGGTTTGACTATGTGAACGACAGCGAATCAGACAGCGCCCCGGAAATGAAAGTCTCCTATATGGAAAACGGCAAACAAAAAACGAAAACGTTTAAAAAATACGTTGAAAATGTTGAAGATATCGAGCAGCCGTATATGAAGATCCGCGATGATAAAGCATTCATCTACAGGCCGCCGTATATGAAGTACGACCAGGAGCCCCTTGAAGGCGTAGTGAAGGATAAGGTAGAACAAAAAAGCGGTGATGGTAAATGATGAAGTATTTCCGGCTGCTGACCGCGGGTCTCATGTTGGCCATGTTTTCAGGGGCCGATCAGGCGGAGGCCGCAAGCGGCAACAGCCCGTCAAAATCTTCGAGCACAGCGGCACACAGCTCCTCTTCAAAAAGCCGGGCGGGCTCTGTTCATAAAAGCGCCCGCACCTATATGAAACAAGCCGCAAGCAAGGGCTATCTGCTGAAAAGGTCGTCTAAAAACGGGGGGACAGCTCTCAGAAACAGCCTGCAAAAAACGCTGCCCGCAACTGCGCTGTATAAAGGAAGCATGAAGCACACGATCGATCAAAATCCCGCAGGGGCGGCTTTCTTCAATTATTACTTTCCGTATTGGATGGTTTCCCATTCAAAAGGGTTTTCCGCTGAACAAAAAAGCATGCTGCAAACTGTCGGGATAAGAGAGAAAGACATCATACAGCCAAGAGAAAAAAGGTACTGGCTCATCATAGTGGAAAACACGGCGGCGAAAAAGCCGTTCTCGTTTCGAAAAAGCAATATGACAGCGTGCACAAAGGAGATCGCATCAAAGTGGTTCATAAACGGCTGATCAGAAAATAGCAAAAAGCTGATGAACATCAGCTTTTTGCTTATTCATCAAATTCACCGTTTTCCGCCGTCAGCAAAACGGCGTCAACATCCGGCCGCCGTTTCAAACCGTAAAGGATGCCGATCGGCAAATTGTTGACCGCTTCATTCTCTAACAGCTTATGTTCAACCGTTTTTAAAAACTCTTCCGGAGAGCTGAATCTTTTCAGATTCACGCGCGATTAGCTCCTTTCTGTTGCTGGCGTTTCCACCCGCTATACAGCAAATGAAACGATAATTGCGACGTCCGGCTGACGATCAGATCAGCAGCGTGCATGGATCGTTCATCACCGACCCCGACCGCGAACATTCCCGCTGATTTGATCGCGGCGATCCCCGCTTCAGCATCTTCTATCGCCGCACATTCTGCCGGGGAGACGCCGAGAAGCCCAGCGGCTGTTAAAAAGATGTCGGGAGCGGGTTTTCCCTTTTCGATCGTATCCGGGTCCACGACGGCTTGAAAATCGCCGGAGATCCCCAAGCGTTTTAAAATGGCAGGGGCATTACGGCTGGAAGAAGCTAAAGCGATTTGGATATGTTCACCTTTCAGCTCGCTAAGAAGCTTCTCGATTCCCGGCAATAGGTCCCCCGGCGCAAGATTTTCGATCAGCTTTTGGTAATATTGATTTTTTTGGCGCATGAGAGCCTGCTTTTCCGCTGTCGAAAACGTAGACGCTGCACCGCCGCGTGTGAGGATGTTGTCAAGCGATTGCTGTCTGCCGATCCCTTTCAAACTTTCGTTAAAACTGCGGTCAAATGGAATATGCAGTTGTTCCGCTAAACGCTTCCAGGCGAGAAAATGATATTCCGCCGTATCCGTGATCACGCCGTCCAAATCGAATATGACGGCTTTCATGATCGCGTTTCCTTCGATGTAATGTACATAAAAGCCTCATAGGGCTGCAGGCACATATCGTGCATGCCGGCCAAGTCCCGCGAATAATTTGATAAAATCATTTTCCACGGCTCATCAAGGAGTTCCTTCGGCGCTTCAAACATTGCCTTTTCTTCCGACAAATTGACGGCGACCAACAGCTTTTCCCCTTCATATTCGCGAATATAGGAAAATATTTGCGGATCATCCTCAAGGATCAGCCGATAATCCCCATATACGATCACCTTGTGCTGTTTCCGCAGCCGAATGAGCTTTTGATAATAATAGAAAATCGAATCTTGGTCAGCCAACGACTCTTTCACATTGATCTCTTTATAGCGGGGGTTGACGGTCAGCCACGGCTCGCCGTCCGTGAATCCCGCATGCCTTTTGTCATCCCATTGCATCGGCGTTCTTGCATGATCCCTTCCTTTTTTCGCCGCGGCTTTTAAAAACCCTTCTTCTGACATCGTTTGATTTTCAACGACCAGTTCCTGATACGCGTTTTTTATTTCGAGATCATCATACATATCAAGCGAAAAATCGCCGTTGACCATGCCGATCTCTTCTCCCTGGTAGATAAACGGCGTACCTTTCATGCCGTGAAGGACCGTGGCAAAAGCTTTGGCGCACTGTTTTCGCAAGATGCCATCATTGCCCCAGCGGGAAATCACTCTGGGCTGATCATGATTTTCAAAATACAGGGTGTTCCAGCCGACATCCATTAACGCGGTCTGCCAGCGGGTCAGCGTCTTTTTTAATGCAATGGGATCAAACGGCTTGATCTGCCATTTTCCATTAGGCGAATGACTCTCTGTATCAATATCCATATGCTCAAAGGTAAAGATCATATTCAGCTCCTGCCTGTCAGCGTCCGTATACTTTTTCGCATCTTCAATATCAGAGCCGTTTGCTTCACCGACGGTCATACAGTCGTAACGGGACAGCACTTCACGATTCATCTCCTGAATAAACTCATGAAGGCGGGGGCCGTTTGAATGATAGCGGCCGACGATGTACCTGCTGCTGTCATTTGTTTCATAGCTGGGAAAATCGGTGTATTTGGATATCGAGCCGATCACATCCATCCGCCAGCCGTCGACGCCTTTATCCATCCAAAACCTCATGAGATCATACACTTCCCGGCGGACGTCTTCGTTTTCCCAATTTAGATCAGGCTGTTTTTTCGAAAAGTAGTGCAAATAATACTGGCCCGTCTGCTCATCGAACGTCCACGCCGATCCTGAGAAGATCGATCCCCAATTGTTGGGCTCTGAGCCGTCCGGTTTGGGATCTCTCCAAAAATAATAATCGCGGTACGGATTGTCCTTGGACTTGCGGCTTTCGGCAAACCAGGCATGCTCATCAGACGTATGATTGACGACGAGGTCCATGATGATTTTCATGCCGCGCTTATGCACTTCATCGATGAGCTGAAACATGTCTTCGTTCGTCCCGAACTTTTCGTATATGCGCCGGTAGTCGCGAATGTCATAGCCGTTGTCATCCTGCGGAGAATCAAACACCGGGCTCAGCCAGATCACATCCGCCCCCAGGGTTTTGATATAATCCAGCTTTTGAATGATTCCCTGCAAATCTCCGAATCCGTCTCCGTTTGAGTCATAGAAACTGCGCGGGTAAATTTGGTAAATGACAGCTTCCTTCCACCATTCTCTCATCAGGCGTCCTCCCTTCATATCGTCCGTTCAAAAGAATCGGCTTCTGATAAACCGTCATCTGCAGAGGGTCCCCTTTTAACAGGTCAAAAACGACGCGTTCTTCCGCTACTGCAACCCGGATCAGCCGGTTGCGGTAATTGATTTTAAACGAGTACCCGTTCCATTCTTCCGGCAAAAACGGGGCAAATGAGAGCGTCTCATTCGCTACGCGCATGCCGGCAAACCCTTGGACGATGACGAGCCAGCTTCCCGTCATCGATGTGATGTGAAGCCCTTCTTCTGTGTCATGATTGTAATTGTCAAGATCAAGGCGGGCTGTCCGTTTATAGAGTTCAAGCGCTTTTTTCTCCATTTGCAGTTCGGCTGCGAGCACTGCGTGAACAGAAGGGGAAAGGCTTGACTCATGGACGGTCATCGGTTCGTAAAACTCAAAGTTGCGCCGTTTTTCTTCCAATGTAAAGCGGTGATTCAAAAGGTACATTCCCTGAAGAACATCGGCCTGCTTAATAAAACTGGAGCGGAGAATTTTGTCCCATGACCAATGCTGATAAAGCGGCCGTTCATCCGGATTCAAATCATCCGCCGTCTGCAGCTCTTTATCCAAAAACGTATCATGCTGGACGAAAATGTTTAATTCTTCGCTGTACGGATAGTACATCCGCTCGATAATATCCTTCCATGTCTCGATTTCATCTTCCCGCACCTTTAGCTGTCTATGTTTTTCCGCCGGAAGGCCGGCCAGATTTTCAAGCGTATACTCAAGCGTCCAGGCTGCAATCAAATTGGTATACCAGTTGTTGTTGACATTGTTTTCGTATTCGTTCGGCCCTGTGACGCCGTGAATCATATATTTATTTTTTCGTTTCGAAAAATGGACGCGGTCGGCCCAAAATCTGCTTACTTCCACGAGAACGTTTATCCCGTATTCTTTCATATAGTCCTTGTCGCCCGTATAATTGATATAATTGTAGATTGCGTAGCAAATCGCGCCGTTGCGGTGAATTTCTTCAAAGGTGATCTCCCATTCGTTGTGGCATTCGTCGCCGATGAAGGTCACCATCGGGTAAAGAGCCCCTTTCATCCCCAATTTGGCGGCGTTTCGCTTGGCAGCCTCCAAATGGTGATAGCGGTACAGCAGCAGGTTTTTTGTCACCTCCGGATCGGCTGTGGCCAAATACATCGGGACGGCATATGCCTCGGTATCCCAATACGCGGCTCCTCCGTATTTTTCGCCGGTAAATCCTTTTGGCCCGATATTCAGCCGCGAATCATCCCCGTAGTATGTCGAGAATAATTGAAAGATGTTGTAGCGGATTCCTTGCTGGAGTTCATCATCTCCTTTAATTTCGATATCCGCTTTTTCCCACCTTTCCTTCCATTGATCGATATGCCTCCGCCTTGCTTCTTCATAGCCCCCGTCAACAATATCCGCCAAGAGCTCCCTGCCTTTTGACAAAAGCTCTGCTTCCGGAAAATCGCGGGAAGTCGTCACGGCGACGAATTTTGTTAAAGAAGCTTTCGTTCCCGGCTTCGTTTCATACCTATAGCGATTCTCCGCATACATGCCGGCCGTTTTACAGCTTTCGCTGACAAAGCCTTTTGTCACGTTTGCCATCGCGGCGGAAACGGTAAAACGCGGCGTGCCAAACGGATTGTCGATCGTTTTTGTTACCAAATGGCCGCGGTGGGAATCTGCCCCTTTCGCTGCTTCCTGCCAAAACCGTTCCTGGTAGTTGGCATCTTCATTTGCGACGTTTCCGTCAAGGTAAGGCACAAGCGTGATAACAGCTTCATCGGTCAGGCACTCTGCTTCATAATGAATCGCACAAAGCTCTTTTACGGCAAGGCTCAAGAACCGCTCAGACCCGATTTTGACAGTTTTATCCCGGATGCTGACGACCGCGCTTCTCCGCAGTATCCCTTCCTTCATATCGAGTTCTAATGCAAACGATTCGACCGGGTGTTGATAGAGATCGATTTTTTCCCCGTCTATATATACGTCTATGCCGATAAAATTCATCGCATTGATCACTTTCCCGAAATATTCCGGATAGCCGTTTTTCCACCATCCGACGCGCGTTTTGTCAGGAAACCACACCCCTGCAATATATGTGCCTTGATGGCTGTCTCCTGAATAACTTTCTTCAAAGTTCCCCCTGATTCCCATATAGCCGTTGGCGATAGATGTCAAGCTTTCCTGGAGCCGTTTATGTTCCTTTTGAAATGTGTTTGTCTTGATTTTCCATTCGTCAATCTCAAATAGCCGCTGAATTGCCATGGTTTCCTCCTGAGTGTAGATTTCGGGTTTTCCACAAGCGTCCGCATGCAAGCGAGATCATCAAGATGACGCCGCACGTATCGATCAACAGCACGGTGATAAAGTCAAAATGAATCAGGCCGGCTAAAGCTGCGGCAAATACCGGAATGGCTGAACAGCTCACAGCTAGAGCGGCTGCTTCTTTGAATGACGCAATACCGGTCATTTTTGATCGTTTTGTGATCCATAAACCCCCGGCAAGAATACCCGTTAATAACAACCGGCTTATCAAAATCGCCGAAAATGCCAGCAGCATGATCATCGGCTTATACTGGGCAAGCCACAATTCGCCGATCATATTCTCCAAATCGTACAGATTCATATCTTTCACATCCCTTTTGCCATAACGGACGGAAAACCCGGTGCCGTTTTGATCGCTGATGATCAGGCGATCAGGCTGGAAGATGATCGCGTTATCATAGCCTTTAATGTGAAGATGCCCGTTTTCACCGCTTGTCTTAAACCGATGCTTCAGATCGACCGCCAGCAATGTCCGTCCCTCCACCTCATAAAAGCCGGTTTCCCCTCCTGTCAGCTTTCCGCTTTTCAATTGATAGCCCTTTAACCGCTCGGCAAAGCGGTCATTGACATCTTGGATCACTGACGGCAAAAAAGACCTGACATTGAAGCGCTCGAGCTTCGCAAACGAAATGGCGAACGGCGCCATCAGGCAAGCCGTCAAAAAACTAAAGAGAAACAAGATATGCAGCCAGTTGAATGTCCTTCTGCAGCGGCAGGCGCCGGATGGAGATGCAGCTGCTTTAAGGAAGCGGATGATGAAGCGGTCATGTTTCTCCATGGATCTATCCTTTCGTTCCGCCGGTTGTCAAACCGGACACAAAGTTTTTTTGCAGAAAAAAGAACAAGACGCAGATCGGCAGTGCTGCAAGGATCGCTCCGGCTGCAAACAGGGCGACTTTTTGCTGCTGCGGGTTCGATATGAACGACTGCAAGCCGACGGCGATGGTCATTCTTTCCGGCGAACGAAGCAGAAACTTTGCCAGCAAATAGTCCCCGAACGGGCCCATAAACGCCCAGAGCGCCTGCACTGCAAGCATCGGTTTGACCAGCGGCAGGACAACCGAGGCGAAAATTCTGAGATGCCCTGCTCCGTCAATCCGTGCCGCTTCATCGATTTCTCTCGGTACGGTATCAAAATAGCCTTTCATCAGCCACGTGTTCATCGGAATCCCGCCGCCGATATAGATCGCTGTTAAAAACCAGTATTGATCAAGGGCACCTATCAGCATGGCGAGGACATAAAAAGCGGTCAGCGCCGCCATCGTCGGCACCATTTGAATGATCAAAAAGAAGACAAGGCTTTTTTTTCTGCCGGCAAACCGGTAGCGGCTGTAAGCATAGCCGGCAATCGTCACGACGGCTACCTGCAGCACCATGACCGACAGGGCGATGACAAGTGTGTTGCCGTACCAATGAAGATAAAGCGTTTCTTCAAACAGCCGCCTAAAATGATCTAAAGTCCAGGAGCCCGAAAAATCGAGCCGAAAAGCCGCGACATTTCCGACGCGAAATGCAGATGAGGCCGTGATCAGCAGCGGATAGATAATCACAACGCTTAAAAGGATCAAAAATAAATAGGTGAAGATTTTATTGAGAGTCATTGCACGCCGCGCGTTTTCAAACATCCCTTTCATCTACATCACCTCCTCATTGCCAAAGGCATTCGATTTCTTGAAAGCGATCAGGGAAACACCAATGACAATGAAAGAAATCAACAGCGTGACGGCAGCCGCGACCGAGTACTGCGGCGATGTGCCTGTCGTGAGCTTATAGATCCAGGAAATTAAAATATCGGTTGACCCCGCGCCCGCTCCCGCGCTGCCCGGACCTCCCTCATTGAATAAGTAGATGATCGAGAAATTATTGAAGTTAAAGGTATACTGGGTAATCATCACGGGCGCTGTCGCAAATAAAATCATCGGCAATGTAATATGCCGAAAGCGCTGAATAAAAGTCGCCCCGTCTATTTTTGCCGCTTCGTAAAGCTCGCCCGGAATCGCCTGAAGCACGCCCGTTACCATGACATAAATGTACGGAAACCCAAGCCATGTCTGAATCATAATGAGGGCCGTCTTCGTCCAAAACGGATCGGTCTTCCACGGGATCGCGGACAGCTCCACAAATGGCAGATGATTCAACAACGGTATCACCTGCGTGTTCATGGCTCCTGCGCTGTCGTTGAAGATGTTGGCAAAGCTCATAATCGTAATAAAAGCCGGAACCGCCCACGGCAGCAAGAAAATCATTCGAAAGGCCCGTTTGCCTTTAATAAAGTCCTGATTGACGATAAGCGCCGTCACGATGCCCAGAACGATTTGCAGCGTTGTCGCACAGATCGTCCATACGACCGTCCAGGTGAGTACATCGGCAAATGTCTCCCGGTAGGAGCCGAGAAAGAATATATTCAAGAAGTTTTTAAACCCCACCCAGTCAATGAGACTGCCGGGCGGAATATGATAAAAATCGTAGTTTGTAAAAGCGATAAACAGCGTCACCAAAACCGGGAATATAATGACAAATATCATCATGATGTAGGCCGGCAGCGTAAATAAATACGGAAACCCCTGATCCCACGCATTTTTGATCATATCCCCGGCCGTCCTGTTAATCTTCAGGCCCGCCGATTTCATCGCGGCGGTCTTCTGTGCATCGTATATCGCGAAGGCCCAAAACATCAAAAACATCAGCGTCACAATCAGTTGCAGCGTACCTTCTATCAGCAGAAACAGCGAGTGGTCTTCTCCTGGAGCGCTTCCCAAAGTGATCAAGCCGGCAAGCGCGCGAATGCCGAACACGCCTAATTCACAAGCAAACAATCCTGTGATGACGAAAAAAAGAATCCCTTTTGAAAATTGACGGTTCGCGATCTGCCCGGCCCCTGGAATGATCGATAAAAGCACCGCTTTTCGGCGCTGTTTTGCAAGTGTATGGTCTTTATTCATGTTTTCCCGCCCTCTTTTTCTTCCGGACGCTTACCCGCCGTTTTATTTCGTATACTTTTCCTTAATATTTTCTTTGATGACACCCGCAGCATCATCCGCTGATTGCTGTGCTGATTTTTTTCCTGACGCTGCATCAAAAATCAAACTTTCCGCGCCTGTCCATACTTCGGCCATTTCCGGAATATTCGGGGTCGGAGTTGCGGTCTCATATTGTTTAATGACGGCAGACGTCAGCTCATCCTTTTGCTTGTCCGCCTTTTTCCTTGCAGCCAAGTTGGCCGGAACTTCGTTTGTCTCCTTATAAAAATGGTAAGCATTTTGATCGTTTGCAGCATATTCAAGCCATTTTTTCGCGAGTTCGGGTTCTTTTGTGTATTTAGATGCCACCCAGCCTTTACCGCCGGCGAACGGGGCGTACTCTTTTCCATTGGGCAATGCCGGTATTTTGGCTGCCCCGTAGTTCAACCCGGCCTCCTTATAATTTGAAGCAGACCAAGGCCCTCCTATTACAGCCGCTGCTTTGCCGTCCATAAACGTTTGCTGAATAAAATCGTCGGCGCTTGAGTTGTCCTGCATGCCTTTCGGCCAATATTCCCTGAACCATTTCCCCGCATATTCCACCGCTTCTACGGCTCCTTTGCTGTTGAGCCCGATGTCTCCGGAATCTGTGCCGTCTTTGCCGAATACATAGCCGCCGTAGCCGGCCAGCAAACCGTATGACATGTAAAAATCGGTCCATTTTGCCAAAAAGGCTGTTGATTTTCCTTTTTCAGAGGAAAAAGAAAACCGCGGATCTTTTGCTAAATTCTCAAGGTCTTGAAACGTTTTCGGCGGGGCTTTCAGCAGATCTTTGTTGTAATATAAGACGAGTGTTTCGATGACTAGCGGCATCCCGTACACTTTGCCGTCAATGGTCACCTGCCGCATTTCTTTATCGCCGAAGCTTTTTGTATCAGACGGTTCGATGTCAAGCAGATGCCCCTGTTGGCCCAAGCCGCCGATGCGGTCGTATGCGGCAAGCATGACATCAGGCCCATTTCCTGCCGGACCGTCAAGAGGAAGCGCTCCCAACTGATCGAACATCGGTTTTTCCACGATTTTGATTGTTGCATTGTTTTCTTTTTCAAAATCCGCTTTGATGCTTTCGACGTAATCTTTATACGTTTCTTCAACAGACACGGTCAGCACTTTTTTTCCGTCAGACCCCGCCGCATCCTTCGAACCTGAACAAGCCGCAAGAGTAAAGACAAGAACTGACGCAAACAATAATGCCAAACCTTTTTTTACATGTGCCATCTTTTTTCCCCCTTCTATCAAGAATCTGTCATCATTGTAATCCTCGATAGAAAACGGTTACAACAGCTTTCGGATTGTTACCGGTAACAGAATTACACTGCGCCCAAAATAAAAAACTCCCCCGGATGAATGTCAATCACATCTGTATGTTGAAGCGGCTTTTCTGTCCAGGCATCGTATATTTTCTGATGCGCTTCGACATTATCCTGCAAACTGATGCTGCGGATATCGCTCCCTTGATGAAAGAAAAAAATAAGTTTTTTGTCGCCGTCAACCCGCGAAAAACTGATAAAGTCCCGCTGATCATCCAGCACGTTCCACTCGAGGCGCCCGTAAGTGAATAACGCATTCTCCCGTTTGCGCAATGCGATCAGCCGCTTCATAAACGCAAGCATTTCTTTGTTTTGCTTGTCTTCTTCCCACACCATGCACTTCCGGCATAATGGATCATGTCCGCCGTCAAGCCCGATTTCCGTCCCGTAATAGATGCACGGAGAACCTGTCTGGGCAAACATAAAGGCCAATAAAGACCGCACCTTTTTCTCATCATGGCGGCACCTGGTCAAAATCCGTCCTGTATCGTGGCTGTCAAGCAAATTAAACATCGCTTCATTGACCTGCTGCATCCCGTTCATCAAATGCGCGTTTATACGGTGTGCCATTTCCGATGGAAGAATCGCCCGGTCCGCAAAATACTGTATCATCGGCTCTGTAAACGGATAATTCATCACCGCATGAAATTCGTCTCCTCTAAGCCAAGGTTCGGCTGAATGCCAGATTTCCCCCAAAATATACACGTCCGGCTTTTCGGCAGATACGGCTTGCCTGAATCTCTTCCAAAAAGCGTGATCGACTTCATTTGCCACGTCTAAACGCCAGCCGTCAATGTCAAATTCGCGGATCCAGTACAGCGCAATATCAAGCAAATACGACTGAACATCCGGATTGGCGGTATTGAGCTTCGGCATGTCGGGCGTAAACGCAAACGTATCATAACGGCCTTCTTCGACGGGAAAAGAATGAATGTGGAACCAGTCTTTATAGCGTGATCGTTCGCCGTTTTTCACGACGTCCTGCCACTGCGGCGAAGCGCTGCCGATATGATTGAAAACGGCATCAAGCATGATTCTCATCCCCCGGCCGTGAAGCTCATCGACCAACGTACGGAAAAGCTCCGGATCGCCGAAATGCGGATCGATCGAATAGTAATCCAACGTGTCGTATTTATGGTTGGAAGGCGCGGAAAAGATCGGGGTCAAATAGATGCCGCTAACCCCCAGGTCCTCCAAATAATCGAGCTTGTCGATGATCCCCTGCAAATCCCCGCCGAAAAAATCGTGTACGTCCGGGTCCTTGCTTCCCCAGGGCAAAGCATTTTCCGGTGACAGGTCTTCTCTGCCGTTTGCAAAACGCTCCGGAAAAATTTGATACCAAATCGTTGATTTGACCCATTCGGGTGCTTGAAACGCATCAATTTCATGAACAAACGGAAATTTAAAATAATGGTGAATCGCCGCCAGCGTTTTTTCGTTATACGGACAGACGCCAGGGCTTCCGTAAAAAATATCCTCCTGACCGGCTCCCCTTAAAGCAAAAGCGTACTGCAGCCGCCTATGCGGCGGCGCCACTTCAATAAACCAATAATCATGCGCTTCTGTTACGGCGATTTTTTTCATCTGCTGCTCTTTTGACAGCCACCTGCCGGCCTTCGCATCCTCTTCTGCCGCGTACTCGTAAGGATCGCCCCAAATCAACCGGACTTCATCGGCATCGCCTTTTTTCGTGCGGATCTTGATATGCAGTGTCCTCCCGTCATAAGGATAGGCATAAGAGCTGAAAGGCTGATGATGTATTGCTGCATATTCCATTCGTTTTCCTCCTTTGCATTTCCGATTTATGCTGACCGGCCACACGTTGAAATTATCATGCCGTAATCAGAGGAACAATCTTTTTCATCCTGTTAACGGTAACAGAATCATGCTCTTACAGAGTCGATTCCCGCACGATCAGCTCAGGCTCAAAAAATCGATTTCCTTGAGGGGCTCCGCCTTCATTTATTTTTTTCAGCAGCGTTTTTGCACATGCTTCCCCCATTTCAACGACGGGCTGTCTGACCGTTGTCAAGCGGGGCGATGAAATGCGGTCGAGAAAAACGCCGTCATATCCGGTGACTGCCGTATCTTCGGGAATTCTCTTCCCCAGCGACTGTGCCGCACGGATGACGCCGAGTGCAATGCGGTCGGAAGCGCAGACAAACGCAGCCGGCCCCTCCAGAGATGCCAGCAGCTCTTTCGCCAGACATTCGCTTTTTTTTGAGCTGTTTTCCATTCGGAACACCCTTGCTTCTTTTGATCCTTCATTCATTGCCTGTAAGTATCCTTTTTCCCTTGATCGTTCAAAAGGCTCATCCAAATCAATCCCGAAAAAGACGACATTCCTGTTTCCGAGGCCCATGACGTGGCGGGTTGCCATATAAACGCCTTTTTCGTTGTTCACATCGATAAAATCATAGCCCATCTCGTTTTGCCCAAAAACGACAATCGGCTTTTCAAAAGCTTTGATCACGCCTTCAAAATCAACTTTTCTTAAACCCGTCGCAATAATCCCGTCGCATTGACCGATATTGAGAGATTTCCTTGTCACAAGCTGCAATGCATAATGATGGCGGTCCAGCTCCCGGCTGATCCCGGTCAGCAGGTTCATGTAATAAGGTTCTGTCGTATCCATTTCCTCAAGGATGAGAAGCTTCACAACCTGTGTTCTGTTTTGAACGAGCGCCCTTGCCGCATAGTTAGGAATATAGTTCAGCTCTTCCATCGCAGAGTGAACGAGCTTCTTCAGCTCATCCGTCACCGTCTCAGGATGATTGATCACCCGCGATACCGTCATTTTCGACACATTTGCTTTTTTTGCTACATCTGACAACGTTGCCATTTTTCATCCCGCCTCACATGCGCTTATTCAAACTGCCCGGAACTGAAGACAATTTGTTAAAATGTATTATATTACGTAATCAAAGCGAAGAAATAAAAAAGCAGATTTCCTAAAGGAAATCTGCTGCCTGACCTTATGGCCTCTGAACATAAATCGAAACCGAGCCGCCGTTCACATGAAACTGTCCCCAGCCGTCGGAATTAATGGTAACGGAATCCGACCTGTTCCCGGTGATGTCATACCACGTCTCTCCCGCATTTTGCCGGCCTGCATACATCCACTTTGATCCGCCCGGACCATCCGTGATTAAAGCCGCCAAACCTGATCGTCCGACCGATGGATCGCCTTCCCTCGTCCAGCCGACGATATCGTGATGATCGAAATAATCGTGCTGTTTTCCGTATGCATAGTGTTTACGCGCTTTTAATATCGGCTCTATTTTACCTTTGAGCGGGGGAATTTCCCGCGATGTCGAGCCTTTTGTCCCGTACACATCCCCATAGAAAACTTGCGGGTAGCCGGCTTCCCTTGTCAAAATGAACGCATAAGCGAGCGGCTTAAACCACGTTTGTACCGTAGACTCAAGCGATTGTCCCGGCTGTGTATCATGATTGTCAACGAATGTAACCGCTTTCAAAGGATGCTTGGAAACGACCGTTCCGTTCAGCAAATGCCTCATATCATAGCCGCCCCCTTGCGAAGATGCGGCATGAAAATGATAGTGGAGCGGCACATCAAAAACGGAGTGATTAAAGTTTGTTTTATTCAAGTAGTTTTCGAGTTCGCCAAGGTGATTTTGCCAATACTCGGCCACCGTGAACATTTCCTTTCCTGTTGATAGCCTGACAGCATCCACCCAATCGCGCAAAAACGAAAATTTAATATGTTTGACGGCATCAAGGCGAAACCCGTCCAACTGCAGCTCGTTTGCATACCAGGTTCCCCATCGTTTCATTTCCTTCGCAACATCGGGATGGTCATAGTCAACATCTGCATACATCAAATAATCGTAGTTCCCGTGTTCGCTCGACACTTCCCAATCCCAGGCTTTCCCTTGAAACTTATAGATGCGGTTCAGCTTTCTGGACTCATCCCAGTCGGCTCCGTCGAAATGGTGCGAGCGCCACTTAAAATCGCTGTAAGTGCTGCCGCGCCCGGGAAAATCGAATCGTGTCCACGCTTTGATTTGATGCTCTCCGGATGTTTCCTGATTCCGATTGTTCTGGTTCACTTCAACTGCGGTTACGTCCTCCGCTTGATCTGCACCCGCCTTGTGGTTAAGGACAACATCTCCATACACTTGGATGCTCTCGGAATGAAGCGAACCGATCGCTGACTGGAGCTCCGTTTTTGTCCCGTATTTCGTCCGCACCGTCCCTTTTTGATCAAACTCTCCCAGATCGTACAAATCGTACGGGCCGTATCCAACGTCAGATTGGCTAGTCCCCTTGTAGGCCGGAGGAATCCATACGGCCGTTATTCCGATGTCGGATAAATATCCCGCATCGCTTTGCAAGCGTTTCCAATGTTGTCCGTCATTAGGCAGATTCCATTCGAAATACTGCATCAGGGTGCCGTTCAGACTTGCCGCATCCGTTTTCGATGCAGGCAGCATAATGAAAAACAGCAGCACGCAGCATAATAGCTTGCGCTTGAAAACCATTTCCCTCTCCCCTTTCTTCATTGATCATTAATCATCATCATATAATAGATAGAATTTTTAGACAAATATCTTTTTTCCTATAAATCCCACTCGAAAAAAATACGGAGAAAGCATTCGATTGAACACTTTCTCCGCAGTCTTAATGCCCTCTTTGTTTTTGAATCTCTTCAAGCTGTGTTACCGTAACCAGTTTGTAGCCTTGCTTCGTTAACCGTTTAATAATCTCCTCGGCTGCGCTGGCGGATGTAGCGTAAATATCGTGCATCAAAATGACTTTTCCGTCCCCTGCACGGCTCATGACATGATTGACGATGTAATCTTTGTTTTTATATTTCCAGTCTTCCGGATCTACGTCCCATAAAGCGATTTTTAAATTCGTGAGCCCGCGGACGGAATCGTTTATGCCGCCGTATGGAGGCCTTAAGTGTGTCGGAAAATGGCCGCTGATTTTCTCAATGACGGTTTGCGTATCATTGATTTCCTTATATGCCCTTTCCTTGGAAAGCCTTGTGAGCAATGGATGGTCCCAGGAATGGTTGCCGACTTCATTTCCTTCCTTCAGCATCCTTTTGATCGTTTCCGGGTAATATTGGGCCCTGCTTCCCAAGACGAAGAAGGTCGCATGGCCGTCGTATTTTTGTAACGCGTCAAGGATTTTGTTTGTCGGAGCAGGGTTCGGGCCGTCGTCAAACGTCAACGCGATGACTTTGTCATCCGGATTGACGCGAATGTCTTCCTTCGGAATCGGAACGGCGCCTTTATCCTTCGGTTTTTCCTGCGATGTCTTATTTTTTGTCATGCTTTTATATTGATCTCGTAAAATATCCTTTAATTCGTCTTTTTCGATTTTCACGGACTGTTCCAAACCTGTCTGCCCTTTCTCAAAATAAAATTCGATCTCGTCTTCAAGAAGGGCGAAGCGGCTGAAATTCTTTTCTGACGGGCTTGTTCCTTCCCTTAACAGGTCGGCGTCCGCGTTAGGATTTTTGCGTTTTAATTGTTCATAAGAAATGTTTGCGATCCTGTACAGAAAATCGGAGTTTTTCACAAAAAGATCGTCCAGGTCAAGCATTTTTTTGCGCTTCAAATCGGCATTGAACGTTCTGATCGACGTCTTTCCCATGCCGCCGGTTTCTATGTATTCGGTTAAAACAACCGCAGCAGCCTGCTTTGAATAATAGGCAACCTTATACTTGATATTCAATTCAAACGGCCCGCTTTCTTTACGGGCGCGCGCTTGTTCATTTTCTTTTTTAAAACGGTTCAGTTCCCCGCTCACGTATTCTTTTAATCGATCATCGATTTCTTTTACATGAAAAACCGGATAATGGACAGCATATCGCTCTTGTTCGCTGTCGCTGACCAATGATTCGACCCCGATGCCGGATTGGCCGCGGCTCTTTTCTTGTTTTTTGGCCTCTGCATGGCCTGCCGCCTTATTGGAAGAGCACCCCGCCAACACTATGAAAATACTCATAAAGATTACAATATTAATCCATCGGTTCGATGGTTTGACAGACATCCTTGCTCACTCTCCTGCTACAGTTGGATTCGTTTATCCTGCCAAAAAAAGATGTCTGCCTAATATAAAAATGAAGAAGGAATCTTAATTTCCTGGTTTCCGGAAGAAGACGGCCCGATATCATACTGCTGAAATACAATGGAAATCCCGCTGTCCGTAAAATAAAACGCAGTATCTTGATCTAAACGGATATCGCTCTTTTTAAGGTCAGAATAAAATTGTTCCGAATGCTTGTTGATATAACTGAAAATGTAGTTTTTCGCTTTTTCGATTTTCGCCTGATTATTTAACACGTCCAGCAGCGTAATCCGCCTGTGTTCGTTTAAATCATAGTTATAGGATGTGGCGGTATACACCCCGTGCGCCCCGCCGGTATATTGATAGTCGTAGATGAAAAAGCTCAGCCTATCCCCGTCGTTGTAATTGACTTTATAGGACGTTTCATACGCGCTTTCCCCGCCGCTTTGATCCGCCTCTTTTTTCAGCATTTCATATTCTTTATAGGAGGCTTCCATGTGGCGCCCAATCGCATCATTGATCATTTTCAAATACTTGTCTTTTAAATCGCTGAATTTCGGATAGGACAAAGATTCTTTCCCCTTGTAAACCTCCGTATAGACAGACGCTTTTTTATTAGGGGAGGCATTGATAAGCGATGAGCTTTTATTGATCGTAAACAGCAATAAAGCCGTTAGGACTAAAAAACCTAATACCGCCATTGCTTTTTGTATCGACATATTTCAAGTTAAACCTCTTTCAATCTCATGATTTTTAACCTTTGTAACACAAATGTAATATTTATATCACATTTGTAATGATACTTAACTTTAAATCTCGCGTCAACCTTTTGAAACAAAAAAGACACTCTCAAAATCTTTGAGAATGTCTTTTTATCGGCGGATGGCGTCTTTTTTTCTAGGATTCATTCTTTTACAGCGCCGTTTTTTTCTTTTTCCACGGCTTTAATACGGAAATGCAAATGATAAAAACCGTTATTGCGATTTGGACAATCGCTGCATATTGTCTTAAAGTGTGATTGTGCATGAATACGGGACTGTTCAAAGCCGAAGCTTTCCCCGCCTCAAGCATTGCCATATTCGCTTCCATCAATTGATCGACAATAAAGATTCCGATGAACGTCTGGATGATGAAAAACACCCATTTTACCGCGATCCATCTATGCTTAAAAAATCCCCATTTTGTAAAGAGGCCGTATAGAAGTCCGATGAGCAAAGTGCCGACCGCTCCGATTCTGATGATATAGTCGCTAATGATTACGGTATGCCGGTAGAAGTCAAATGTTTCATGATACGCAGCCAAATTCACCGCAAAGTTCAATGCCAAAGAGCTCATGATGCCGCCGAAAAACAGGGCTGCTAAAAAGATATGAGCGATTTTCAGCCATTTCATCCCTGCCGGACCTAATGTCTTCAATCTATTCCTCTCCTTTAACAATCAGTCCTGTCAAGTGTAGCAAGGAATCCGCCGTTCAAACATGAGCCCGGGTCTTAAAGCAAGCTCAGCCCGAAGTTGTATTTTTTTCGTATTGATTTAACATGTCATTCAGCATATCCTTTGTCTTTTCGATTAATTCTGCGGGCTTTTCAATGACGGCTTCCCGGCCGTAAGAAATAAAATACTCGGAGAAGAAACCGAGGTCGCGCCGTGAGATATGCCCTTTCAGAACCCCGGAGCCGTCTTCTCTCCGGTGCAGCTCAATATGCGGCCATTTGACGGAGCCGTACCTCTCTGTACCTTTTTCCGTCAGCTTGACGCGGAGCTCGAGCATATCCCGGCGGGGAGCAAGAACTGAAAACCGGTTTTTCAAATCAACATCGGCCAGATCAATCGGCTCCGTCTTATCGTCACGTTCCGCAAAGCTGATGCGGTCGCATCTGAACATTCGATAATCATTTCTAAAAAAACAGTAAGCCGGACAATACCATTTTCCTTGATTTGCGTAGATGCCGATCGGCTGAATCTTTCTCTCTGTGGCTGCGCCGCCCGACTCATAGCTGATGGCGACGACTTCCTGCCGGACGGCCGCCTCCAGCAGCAATCGTAAAAACGGGATATCATCTTTTTGCTGATGGGCCGAGAAAAAATCAACGCGGTCCTTCATGCTGTCAATCGTTTCCCTAATGTCTCCGGCAAGGTTCAAGTAAAATTTTTTCTTGATTGATTCGTATTGGGCGTCAAACGGCAGAGATATATAATGCCTTAACGCATGAATAGCAAAAAAGATTGAGACCGCTTCATCCTCGCTGAACGCGATGGGAGGGAGAATTCTTTCGTTCAACACTTGGTAGCCGCCATGCGGCCCCGTCTCGGAATAAAGGGGAACACCCATCTCGCTCAGCTCCTGCAAATCCCTCAGTACGGTTCTTTTGGAAACCCCGAATTCCTGTGCCAACTCACCAACCGTAAACCGCTTCTTACGATTCACCATCAACATCATTTCATTCAATCTTTTCGCTTTTGACATGTATACCTCCAAAAAAATTATAACCATGACATAAGTTGTCACCATTATAATATACAATCGCTTTAGATCAACAGAAAAGGAGATGTTTCTTTATGTCATTACAGCTCACCCCGTACATCCTCATGGACGGAAAGGCCAAAAAAGCAATCGAATACTATCGAGAGGCTCTGGGCGCCGAGGTTGTATTTCAGCAGACGATAGGGGAAGGACCTGAGGATGAAGCAGCAAAATTTCAAGAACATGAATTAGACTTTGTTGCCCACGCCGTATTAAAAATCGGCGAAACAACCATTATGATCGCAGATATTATCCCGGAGCTGCCTTTTCAAAACGGAAACCAGCTCTCCATCTGCGTGACGGCGAGCGAGGTTTCCGAAGCTAAACGGCTCTATGAAAAACTCCGGGAACAAGGAAAAGTCGTGATTGAACTCGAAAAAACTTACTTCAGCCCGGCCTACGGCATGGTCATTGATCCGTTCGGCGTGACCTTTCAAATTTTTGCGGCGAGAACGTGATTCTTGTAAAGAGGCCTTTCTTAATAGAAGAAAGGCCTTATGCAAATCACTGCGATTCGACCAGGCGCTTCAGCTTGGCTTCAGTTTCCGTATTTTCGACAGGCGTATAGACGCTGCATCGCAAATCGGCATCCCCCTGCACCTGCAGCGATGTCAGGTTAAACAGCATTTTTCCGGCCCTGGCGTGGCGGAATTCAATCAATACTTCGGGCGCCGAGCTTACCTCGCTTTCATTCCACAATTTATGAAATTCCGGATAGGCTTGTTCCATCTCTTCTATGAACTGCGAGTACCAGTCATCAGCAACATATTGCCCGTAATACGTTCTGAAAATGGCGATAAATCCTCTCACAAAATGCTCCCAGTTTACCGCGAGACTCCTGAATTCCTTTCTTGAAAACAGTAGCCGTATAAGATTTCTCTCTTCTGGCGGAATTTGGTCAAAGTTTATAAACACATGGGCTGCTGCCTCGTTCCACCCGACAATGTGGCACCTTCTGTCAGATATGATCGTCGGACAATAGCGAAGCTCCTGCAGGATTTTGCTTAAAGCCGGGCTGATCTCTGTTTCGGTTGCAATCGGGGACGCCTGTTTCACCCCTTCTTCAAATGCAAGGGCATATAAATAATTCCGCTCATCCTTGTTTAGCTGCAAGGCATCTGAGACGGCATCCAATACCGCAGCGGACACTTTGATATCCCTGCCTTGTTCCAGCCACGTATACCATGTTGTGCTGACGCCTGCCAATTGGGCGACTTCTTCCCTTCTTAAGCCCGGCGTTCTTCTGCGGGTGCCTGTCGGCAGTCCGACCATTTGCGGATGAATTTTGGAACGCTGGGTTTTCAAAAACTCCGATAGCGCTTGAAGTCTTGTTTCAGGTTTCATGTGCGTCTCCTTTCTTATCATGGTACTCATTATACTATGATAATCTACAACTTGTAATAGGATACGAAACCGTTAAAATTGAGAATATATTCAAGGGGGGAATTGCTATGAAAAGAGTCGTCATTACCGGTATGGGAGTTATTTCTCCTCTGGGCAATGATGTCAATACGTTTTGGAACCGTTTAGTTAGCGGAGAATCCGGAATATCTTCAATCGATACACTGGATACTTCCCAGCTCAAAACAAAAATAGCGGGTATTGTCCGCGACTTTGACGCAGAAGGAAGATGGGGAAAGAAGGAAGCCAGACGATTGGACCGCTTTACCCAGTTTGCCTTGGCAGCCGCTGAACAAGCGCTGGAACAATCCCGATTGCAGCTTGATAAGACCAATCGTGAACGTTTAGGCGTATATGTCGGTTCAGGAATCGGCGGCATTCATACATTGATTGACCAGGTGAACGTAATGAATGAGCGGGGGCCGGGAAGAGTAAGCCCAAGCCTGGTGCCGATGATGATATCAAATGCAGCAGCGGCTCAAATCAGCATCAGATTGGGAGCGCTGGGCCCGTCGTTATCACCTGTAACCGCATGCTCCATCGGGAATACTTCGATTGGCGAAGCATTTCTTGCGATTAAAAACGGTGAAGCCGATATCATCTTTGCCGGAGGAAGCGAAGCTGCGATTACGGAATTGTCATTGGCCAGCTTCGGAAATGCCCATGCTTTGTCAACGAGAAACGATGAGCCTGCCCGGGCAAGCCGGCCATTTGATATTGACCGGGACGGCTTTGTAATGAGCGAAGGTGCAGGTATATTGGTATTGGAATCATTGGAAAGCGCCGTATTAAGGAATGCCCCTATTTTATGCGAAGTCATTGGCTATGGCGCGAGCTCGGATGCGCATCATATGGTGGCATCGCATCCTGAAGGAAAGGGAGCATATGCGGCGATGAATAATGCGCTTAGAAAAGCGAATATAGCAGCTGATGAGGTGGATGTGATTAGCGCTCACGCCACAAGCACGCAGGTTGGCGACCGTTCTGAGGTTTTGGCTATCAAAAAACTGTTTGGCGATCACGCCGGCAAAGTCCCGGTTACTGCCAATAAATCGATGCTTGGCCATATGCTCGGCGCAGCCGGCGGTGCAGAGGCCATCGCGTTGGCGGAAAGTTTGAGAAAAGGCATCATCCCGCCGACGATGAATGTGGACAATCCCGATCCGGAGTGCGACTTGGACATTGTACGGGAAGGCGCCCGCAAAGCCTCACTGAATGTCGGACTGTCAAACTCATTTGGGTTTGGCGGACACAATTCCGCAATCGTATTGAAGAAATATAAATAAAAAAGGAGTGAGTTCTGTTTCTCACTCCTTTTTTTAATTTAACCCGGTTTTGATGCCAAAGCCTACCAGCACCAACCCGGCTGTTCTTTGAAAGACCTTCTGAAACTTTGCGTTCCTCAGCCATTTTTTTGCGAAATCAATGAGATAAACAAGGATCAGAAACCAAAACACGGCCAGGAAAGTAAGGATTAACGCGAGCACAATCAATTGCTGATTCACGCTTTCCTTCAAATTGACAAATTGGGGCATGATCGTGATATAGACCAAAACGGTCTTTGGATTGAGAATATTGCTTAACAAGCCCTGTAAAAAAGAATCTTTATAGTGGCGCTTTGAGGAATGTTTAAGGTTCTCGTTTTGCACTTGAATGTCTTCCATCGAAACGGCGCTTTTGGAAAAGAAACTTTTTACGCCTAAATAAATTAAATAGGCGGCCCCCAAATATTTGATCGTACTGAAAAGAACCACAGACTTCGCAATGGCAACGGCTAAGCCAAGAATGGCAATCAGCGTCCAGAAGGAAAGTCCTGTCGCCAATCCGAGAACATTGCAGCGGCCCGCATTCGGACCGTACCGAAGCGTGTTTTTCACAACCAGCATCGTATCGGCTCCCGGTATGACGACCATCATGGCGGCAATCGCTATGTATGACACAAGGCTATCCATACGATGTTCTCCCTCCATACACGATATTTTTATAGTGACTACCTGAGTAACTACTTAAAAAGTGTATCAGTGCGCTTGAAAAAAATCAATACGTCCGGCTAAAATATGAGTTACAAAGGTAGCGACTATTCCTTGACGTGAGGAGGATCTATGAAAGATAACATTTTAGAAATATTAAAAAACCTGAATTTCACCGAATATGAATCAAAAGCATACCTCGCTTTATTAGAAGAATCTCCGCTGACAGGCTATGCAGTGGCAAAAAAATCCGGCGTCCCGCGCTCAAAAATATACGAAGTCCTGGAAAGCCTTGTGATTCGCGGGGATATTTTTGTGAGCTACGGCAACACGCCGCAGTACATTCCCGTACCTGCCAAAGAGCTCATTAAAAACCGCCGCTTAAAAGCGGAGGAGACGTTTGAACAGGCTGAAAAATATTTCGAGAAGTTCGAGCGTTCTGCAAACGACCGCGAAAATATTTGGAACATTACAGGACGAAGCGAAATCCTCGATAAAGTAAAGGCGTGCATTCTATCCGCCCAAAAAAGAATTCTTCTGGAAATTTGGAAAGAGGATTTTAAAGAAATTGAATCAGAACTGAAACAAGCCGCAGATAAAGGCGTCATCGTTACGATTATCGCCTACGGCGGCATTGAGGCAGATTTCGCGAACGTATACCTGCATGACAGGAGCCGCGAGATTACAGAAGAGTATGACGGCCGGTGGCTTGTATTCAGCGTAGACGATTCTGAAGTCGTAGCAGGCATCGTCTCGCAGGGGAAAGACAGCCGCGCCGCTTGGACGATGCACGTAGGCCTGGTGATGCCGATTACGGAAGTGATGATCCACGATCTGTACCTCATGGAAATCATGGCGAAGCATCGCGGCGTACTGGAGGAAAGCTTCGGGGAAAACCTCATCAATCTGCGCCGCAAATTTTCGATCCATCCCGATTTTAAAAAGCATTACATGAAATAAAGCGGCCCGCACAATATGCGGGCCTCGTACTTATTGCGCCGCTTCCCAGCGAGACACTTCCTCCCTGACGCGCGGCGCCGTTTCCTTTCCAAAAAGCTCAATCGCCTTCATGACTTCTTCATGCGGCATCGATCCAACCGGCACATGGAGCATAAACCTTGTGATCCCTACATGTTTCCGAAGATGAATGATTTTTTCAGCTACGGTCTCAGGATCCCCGACATAAAGCGCTCCTTCAAAGCTTCGTGCAGCATCAAAGCTTGAACGGGTATACGGCCCCCAGCCGCGCTCACGGGCGAGCGTATTCATCGCCTGCTGAGTCGAAGGGAAAAACTGTTCGGCAGCCGTCTCCGTATCCTCGGCAATAAATCCGTGTGAATGAGAGGCGACTTGGAGCTTTGAAGCGTCATGCCCCGCATGCTCGGCCGCTTTTTGATAAAGCTCAACAAGCGGAGCAAAGTGAAGCGGACTCCCTCCGATGATGGCAAGGACGAGCGGCAGGCCGAGCAGCCCCGCGCGAACGACGGATTCCTGGTTTCCCCCGCTCCCGATCCATACAGGCAGCGGGTCCTGGACAGGCCGCGGATATACCCCCAAATTTTGAATGGCCGGACGATGCTTGCCGCTCCACGTTACCCTCTCCGACTTTTGCAGCTTTAAGAGCAAATCAAGCTTCTCTTCAAACAGCTCATCATAATCATCTAAATCATAGCCGAACAGGGGGAACGATTCGATGAAAGATCCCCTGCCGGCCATGATTTCCGCCCGTCCGTTTGAAAGCCCGTCGAGCGTGGCAAAATCCTGGAAGACGCGTACGGGATCATCTGATGAAAGCACTGTAACCGCGCTTGTCAGCCTGATCCTCTTCGTCTCGCGGGCCGCCGCAGCCAACACGACAGCGGGAGAAGAAGCCGCATAATCTTCGCGGTGATGCTCTCCCACGCCGAATACATCCAGCCCGACCTGATCGGCAAGAACGATCTCCTCAACGACCTCGCGCAGCCGCTCTGCATGGCTTTTCACTTTTCCCGTCTTTATGTCCGGGGTTGTTTCTACAAAGGTGCTGATGCCTAGTTCCATTTTGTTTTTCCTCCATATTTTCTTTTCAGACCCGGGCCGTTTTATGTACTGCGGCACGTGCCGATTTAGTTCTTATTGTTGCTATGATCTTATCTTTAGGATACGGATGGCTAATTAATCATGCAATCAATACGCATGGCAGTAATCAATAAAACGTCCATCCCGCCGCTTTTCAGGATATTTTTAAAAAGCAAGTCAAGATGCTGATTCCTCCCATGGAAAAGTTCCATTTTTACTTAAAATATTGCTTTCCTGCTATTCTTTGTTTACAAGCCCAAAACAAACAAAAACAAAATAACACAAACAAAAATTCAAAATTTTATGTTGATTTATTTCCGTTTTAAGAATAAGGTTATGTTAGAAATAAAATTTGGGAGAGGGGGTGATCTGAATTGCAGGCGCGCTCATGCGCGGAAAAAAGTAAGCGTTTACAATATTCGTTTGTCTTCTGCCGCCTAAAAAGACAACAGCTTTGAAAGGGGAAGAAATATGGGAGGTAGAAAGAATGGCAGTTTAAAATCTACGATAACGGTTGCGATGTCCAATTATCTGGAAGCCGGGTCAATTGTCGCCGGGGCAGGCGGTCTGTCTTTATGGGTCGAATACCTGGGGTTGAACGACGCGAAGGTCGGGCTTCTCGGCGCCTTAAGCACAAATGGGTTTGGAGCTGCAATCGGCGCCTTGATCGGGGGTTATTTAGTCGATCGGTACGGACGCAAATTCGTATATAAATATAATCTCCTCGTCTATATGCTGGGGGTTTTATTGATTGCGGCATCGTTTAACTTTCCTATGCTGTTAACGGGCTACATCGTAACGGGGATTGCGGTGGGAGCGGCCATACCTGCGGCCTGGACGTATATCGCCGAGGAAGCTCCCGATCATGAGCGGGCCGCGCGCGTCGGCTGGGGGCAGTTCGCATGGTCAATCGGCCCCGCCGTCACCCTGCTATTGTCCGTTGCATTGGCGCCGCTCGGCTTATTGGGGAGCCGGCTGATTTTTGCCCAATTATTCGTCGTCGCAATCATAACGTGGATTTTGCAGCAGCAAATTCATGAATCTGCCATCTGGGAAGAACAAAAACAGAAGGACAAAGCGAAAGGAATGGATGAAAAGGCGTCTATTAAAGAGCTGTTTACGAATAAAGCAAACCTTCATGCAATGGTTCTGTTGATCGGTATTTATGCTTTCTGGAACCTTGTCGCCGGCACAATGGGCTATTTTATGCCTTATATTTATGAAACGGTCGGCGGCTTAACGGCTGCCCAGGCCAATTTGCTGCAAGCGTTTTTATGGATATTGACGGTAGCAGCCACATATGTTGTCTTTATTCGTTTAGGGGATAAAGCGAACAGAAAGCGATTGTTCGGCATCGGTGCAGCAATGGGGACGGCTGCATGGATCATTCTCACCTTCGGGAACATGAGAATGGCGGAGCTTTTATCGTTCGTCAGCCTCTGGGGAGTTGCCGCCGGCTTTGGCGCGCAGGCCTTTTACGGATTATGGGCGGCGGAGCTGTTTCATACGAAATACAGAGCGATGGCCCAAGGCTTTATGTTCTTTATCGTACGAATCGGCGTCGGCTTGATTTCATTAGTCGTTCCGGCTATGATCACCGCACTCGGCTTTAAAACGGCCGGAAGCGTGATGATCGTATTTCTCGCCATTCATATGATCATCGGCCTTCTCATGGCTCCGGAGACGCGCGGAAAATCTTTGGAGCAAATTCAACATGAACGGTATCAGCAAAGCGGATGATCGAGAACCTCCCTCACCGAGAGGGAGGTTGGCATCATGCCATCAACTTTTTTCTTTTCTCGGCATCGGGATCTTCTTCTATTGAAATGGATGTATTGAAAATAAGCGTTTTTCGCGTTTCTTCATTGTAGTTCGGCCAGTTTGCGGCTTCAGTACACGGACTTCCCGTATGTGCAAATGACAGCCATGTAGCTTGCATATGTTGCGAAAGCTGTTTTGTTTCTTCGCTTGCTTTCGTATTCGTGATCATTTCGAGGAAATCAATGTTGCCGAATACAAAAGGGATGTCCAATCCGTGTGCCGCTTTGTGGAACGGCGGATGATCGGAATGCCAGTCAAACCGGTACATCCATACAGGCGAATGCGCCGACTGCCCGGCGGCAAACAAAACGGCAGGACGCCAAAAAAAGATGTCTGTCATCATGTTGATTTGGCCTTCCAATGATTCCGGATACCATTCGGCAACAGATTTCGCCAATTCGTCGCCTACATGTTCTCTCAGAATCTCAACCTTTTTTTGCCCGGGCAATATCTCTGACTCCGGCGTGAAAAACAACACGCCTTCATCCCGGTTTGTCCCGATTAACAACTTGATGCCGTCCGCTGCTCCTTGTGCAACGGCTGATACAGGCTCCAGCGGCAGCGTCTTCCCGTCAACGACCGGCATAAACAGCAATTGAAAAATATTTTCTTCCATTACATCGCGAAGCTCATCCGTTGCGTCAAGAAGCTCTTTGGCAGTTACGTCATGAAGCCGTTCGGAATGGTCCGGATCGATGTTTAGTATGTTTAGAAACGCATCTGCCGCAAGGTTTGCTCTTTCCTTTGGAATGGTTTCGGAAGCACCGCTTTGCATGATCGCTTTTTGGAACAAGCCTTTTGCTCCCGGCATCGCCATGAGGGAAGCAATGCTCATCGCGCCGGCCGATTCCCCAAAAACGGTTACATTCTCGGGATTTCCTCCGAAGAAAGAAATGTTTTCCTTCACCCATTTCAGCGCGGCTATTTGGTCAAGGAGACCGAGATTATCGCTGTAGGATTCATTGACAGAAGAAAGGTGCAAAAATCCAAACGGACCGAGACGGTAATTGATCGTCACTACAATGACATCGCCATGAGATGCAAGGTGTGATCCGTCATACAACGGCTCGCTGCCTGCACCGAGATAAAACGCGCCGCCGTGAATCCATACCATCACCGGCCGGTTCCCGCCGGGCGAGTTTGGCGCAAACACATTTAAGTAAAGGCAGTCCTCAGACTTCTCCACCTTCTCCAGTGACTGGAACAATAAACCTTCGGGCTGGGGGCAGATGGGGCCGAATTCAGTTGCATCCCTGACGCCCTCCCATGGATCAACTTCCTGCGGGGCTTTAAATCTCCATTCACCGACAGGAGGCTTCGCATAAGGGATGCCCTTCCATATGCGGACACCGTTTTGTACGGTTCCTTTCAACGATCCATAACAGGTTTCCACTGTGATTTTTGACATTTCATTCCACTCCCTTCATGATTCAATAATAATGGAAGCGTTTCCCCCGTCTATGCCAAGACTTGCAGTCTGCGAATATTTCGATCATCATAGTATACAGGAGAAGCATTTAAAAGAAATGAGGGATTTGAATGGAACTGTCGGGAAATACAATACTGATCACAGGCGGAGCCTCAGGAATCGGACTCGCTTTTGCCGAACGCTTCGTTCGTGCCGGAAATACGGTCATTATATGCGGAAGACGCGAAAAGAAGCTTGAAGAAGCAAAGCGAAAATTTCCGGACATTATTACGCGTGTATGCGATGTAACGGTTGAGGCTGAACGCATTGCGCTGTTTGAATGGGTAACTGAACATCATCCCCAGGTCAACGTACTTGTGAATAACGCAGGAATCCAGCAGCGCTACCACATATTAAAAACCGATGCAAAAGACAACTGGGCCCGCTACAGTAAAGAAATCGCCGTCAATTTGGAGGCCCCGCTCCACCTTGCCATGCTGTTTGCTCCATATTTCGCCGGAAAGAAAACAGACGCCGCGATTATCAATGTCACGTCAGGGCTCGCCTTTACGCCGATGGCGATCGCGCCGATATACTCGTCGACAAAGGCCGCTCTTCACTCCTTTACGATGAGCTTAAGGCACCAGCTTTCCGAAACCGCCGTTCAGGTTATTGAAGTAGCTCCTCCGGCGGTCAATACGGATCTGGGCGGAGTCGGCCTGCACGACTTCGGAGCCCCGGTCGATGATTTTGCCGATGCCATTTTCAAAGGGCTGAAAGAAGGAAGGCTCGAAATCGGCTACGGCAGAGCCGAAAAAGCGCGGCAGATGTCGAGGGATGAAATTGATGAAAGTGTAGCGGAAATGTACAGCGCCCAAAAAAGCTCGATCGAATAAAAGCCAAAGGGCTTCCTCGGGCATCAGCGTGAGAAGCCCTTTATCATGCCGGTTGTTTCGGCTAAAGCCAATAAAAGGAGATGGAGCAAATGCCGATCGTTTTGCAGCGGATTTATAACGAACATCCCCGGTTGGAAGGCCGCAGAATTTTAATTGACCGCGTCTGGCCGCGCGGAATTTCCAAAGAAGATGCCCGTCTTGACGAATGGATGAAAGAAATCGCCCCAAGCCCTTCATTAAGAAAATGGTTTCAACATGATCCGGAGAAATTTGAACAGTTTAAAGAAGCCTATCAAGAAGAAATCAGACAGGACGATGAAAAACAGGCGAAGTTAAAGGAATTAAGAGACATGATGAAAAATGAGCGCGTTGTTTTGCTTTACGGCGCCAAGGACGAGCTCCACAACCATGCCGTCGTTCTTAAAGAATTGCTGGAATGTGATGACTGAAAAGAGAACCCTGCTTCTCCGGCTTAACAGAAACCGCATATATAGCAGCAGAAATAATGATCGGCTCCGCTTCTTATACACTCTCTGAAACACGGAGAGTTAAAAAGAGAAGAGGGGCCATAGGAGGTATATGGTGATCCTCCGGGAAAAGCGCCAGGATACGAGTAAGGATTATAATATTGCCGCGGATACGCCTGTAAAGGCTGGTAAACATACAACATTCTCCGCTCCTCATCTGTATTTTTTTCAATATTATACTTATCCTCCCCCTTATTGGGTGATTGTCTTCGCATAATTGGGCGGCGCCTAAATTGCCTGGGGAATAAAAAAACGCTCAGGTTTTTCGAAAAGAATCCTGAGCTGCAGTCGTTTCAACTTCAAATCATTCCAAAATTTTAACATACCCTTCAGAACCATTAATCCTGATCCTCTGGCCGTCTTTAATTTCTTTCGTCCCATGCTCAACCCCGACGACGGCCGGGAGCCCGTATTCCCGCGCGATGACAGCGCCGTGGGTCATGAGCCCGCCGACCTCAGTCACCAAGCCTTTTACAGATACAAACAACGGCGTCCAGCTCGGATCCGTAAACGCCGTTACGAGGATATCCCCCTCCTCTATATCGGCTTCCTCCATTTTTAACACGACCCGCGCCCTTCCTTCGATAACGCCTGCGGAAACCGGGATGCCCGCCAAGGCTCCTTCCGGAAGATGTCCGCTGTTGTATTCGCCGAAAATGACTTCCCCTTCGGATGTCATCAACCGCGGAGGCGTCAGTTTCTCATAGTGTTGGTATGCGGCCTTTCGCTCTTCAATGATCCGGTAATCGAGGCTCCCCGTTCGAACGGCGTTCCGGAATTCGTCAAAGGATAAATAATAGACATCCTCCTTCGCTTTGATGAGCTTCTTTTTCTCCAAAACGGCAGCTTCTTTCAGCAAAGCTTTTTTATAAATAAAGAAGCGTTTGATCAGTGCATACTTTGGATATTCGCGATAGCCGATGTAATTGCGCAAAACACTGATCATTTTCTTTGTTTTTTTCGCTTTTTGTCTGCCTCCTTTTAACTTTTCCAAACGGCTTAACAAGTCTTTCTCCTTTTGGTCGGCCTTGAGTTTTCCTTGTTCAAACTTGGCCGTTCGCGCCCCCGGCTCGAAATGTTTGATATTGCTTTCAATCAATGGAATGAGCGCGGACGGCCGTTCGCTCCACCGCGTTTTCGTAATGTCGATCTCACCCGTGCAGCGCATGCCGTATTGATCAAGAAACTCCCGGAAAGCTGCACTGGCGTCAGCTCCCCCCTCCAGCTTTTCGAGATCTTCAAAAAAGGCGGCATCGTTCGGGTGTTTCAAATAGTCAAGCACTTCAGGATATTGTCTGACCGCATCTGCTACATCAAGCAGCGCCAGCCCCATCTCTGACGTGATATTGTTCGGCACTGATTGCGAAAGCGCGTCGGCCGCGCTCTTTTCTCCGAGCCATTTCTCCATTTTTTTATTGATCCAATACGCCGCAAAAATCCCGACCATAATAACGGCCATGCTCTCTTTATCATGGAGAACGTTCTTGAGCTCTTTTTGATCCTCCAACAAGGCTTCAAACAGCTCATCTCCGGAGACATGCTGCAAGTTCCGCTCAGCGGTTTTTATGGACGCCTCGGCTTTGGAAATAAGCCGCTTGGCGATCCCTATGTCGTTTTTCCGGTACACCTTGACCATGTCAGCCGGCAGTGACCAGGAAAATCCTTCAGCGCCGAATTTGAACATCCGTTTGCCTTTTGGAAGTGATTTCACAAGCTCCTTTCTTTTGATTACATTTGTAAGCGCATTGTGCATCAGCGGATCGTTTTTGCCCAACGCAGCGAGGACGATTTTCCGTCCGGCTGCTGACGCCAAATCATGCGATAAATCGATAAACAGCCTCCCGCCGGCGTGGCTCAATTCGTATTCCGAAAGCATGCTGAAAAGCGATATCCCGAGCGGATTGATCGGTTCTGTCATCATCTGCTGGTGGCCTACCGACACATAGACGCGAAGTCGTCCGTCGCTTTTTTCCGGAATCGGAAACAATGTTGTAATCGGGCGGCTCTGCACGACATAAAACAGATCATCAGCAAGACACCATTCGATATCCTGCGGCGAGTCGAAATGGGTCTCGATCATTCTGCCGATGCTCTCAAGCTGCACGATCTGCTCATCAGCCAGCGCCTGTACGTTTTGCCGTTCGTCTTCAATCCCCCGTTCTTCCGTACCTCCGCCCTTCAGTGCATAAACCCCCGTTTTTTTGGCAGAAACCGTTTTGTCAGCGATCCTTCCTCCGCGAACCTTATAGTTGTCTGCGGTTACAAGTCCGGAAACAAGCGCCTCCCCCAAGCCGAAGCTTGCATCGATGGACAGCACGTTCCGGTTGGATGTGGCCGGATCAGCGGTAAATAAAATTCCTGACGCCTCAGGAAAAACCATCTGCTGGATGACGACGGATAATTGGACTTTGCGATGGTCAAAGCGGTGTTGGATCCGGTAAGTCACAGCCCGCTCTGTAAACAGGGATGCCCAGCATCTCGTGACATGCTGCAAAATCGCTTCTATCCCGATAATGTTCAAATAGCTGTCCTGCTGTCCCGCAAAAGAAGCATTCGGCAAATCCTCAGCCGTAGCGCTCGAACGGACGGCGTATGCTTCATTCTCCCCAAGATTTGAGTGACAGAGCCTGATTGCTTCTTCGATCTCTCGGTCGATCTTCACGTTTTCGATTTCATCGCGTATCTCCTGGCTGAGTTTTGCGATCTGCTCCTTATCTTTCAATTTTACTTGGCACAACCTGTCAAGCAGCTCGCTCATTTTCTCGTTTTGTCCGACCATCGATTGATAAGCGTCGGTCGTAACACAAAAGCCGGCGGGTACGCGGACGCCTTCGATCTTTGATAATTCCCCGAGATTCAAGCCCTTTTCCCCGACAAGAGGCAAATCCCCTTTATCAATCTCATGAAAGCCCAATACATACGTTTTCATAAGGCATCCCCCTTTTATCGTTCAATGCCAAAACGAATCATGTTCAAAAAGCGGTTTCTCTCATCAAGGAGCCGTCTGTTATAGTCCTCATCAAACTCGCGGTCTTCCGCTATTTCCGACAAAAATTTCCGCTCAAAATGTTCGTTAGCCAGCATAATCAATTCGAAGGCTTCCTCGCGATCCACCCCTTCCCTTAAAGGCACCTTTGCAAACAATTCTCTCCACAGCCGGTCTCTGATCGCAAATTGTTCCCCATACATTTCAGCAATTTCCTCCTTCAGCTCTGAAGGAGGCGTGCGAAACGTCTCCATTGTCAATTTATAAGCGTCCGGATGCTTCTTGAAAAACTCAATCTTCGCCAAGCTGGCCTTTTCTTTCGCTTCAAAAAAGTCGCCGCATTGTAACAGGTCATCGATTGACAGGTATGTTTTCACTTTATCAATACAGTAATCCAGCAAAGAGAGATACAAATCTTTCTTGCTTTTGAAATGATGAAAAATCAGCGCCTTTGAGACGCCGGCCGCTTCCGCAAGCATCCCCGTCGAAGTCTTTGAATAGCCGCGGCGGGCAAAAACCGCTAAACAGGCATCAAATATTTGCTCTTTATCATAAAGCTGTAAAGGCACATCACTCAGTCCTTTTCCATTAATCGGCCAATTGGTTAGTAAAAATTGCAACTCTTGCTGACCGGGCAGTCAACAAAATAATTTATTGAAAAAGCCTATTTCAATTATTGTTATAACCGACAAGAAATTTTTCATATTTATTCTTCCATTGCCGCTCAGTAAAAACCAAAAGGAAAACAACCGCTATAATCGCCGAAAAATCTGTTCATTCACATCTGATTTTTTTACAGGTATTTATGCTCAGTTGTTTTGAAAATTTCAAGAGAAAATATTAAATGAATCCTTCATCTTGTCGATATAGTAATTATGGAAAATTTGTAATGAAAAAGGGAGACGTCAGGACGATGATCCTTTTAGGCATTCGATTAGAAACAGCCTAAAGATTTATATAGATAAAAAGATGATTAAGGGGCTTAGAAAATGAAAAAATATTTTACTTTTTTTATCGCGTTACTAACCGTCTCAATGCTTTTAGCTGCTTGCGGCAATAGCGAAACATCAACATCTAAAACTCAAAAAAGCGCAGCCAAAACAGAAAGTAGCAGTGAAGATTCATTGAAAACAGATGGCCCTTTAGAAAAAATAGGGCAATGGAGTAAAGAGGACAACGGAACAAAAGTGACATTAAAAAAGATTGCAAAAGTGAACAAAACCTTCGACTTAGATCCGATAAAGATGAAAATTGATGAAGTTAAAGTTATTGAAAGATCCAATCTTCAAGAAAGCGGGAAGAATTTCTTGAAACAAAAAGGCATCAAAACCGACAAGTTTTTGACGATTCAAATATCATATAATACCGAAAACACATCGGATAAAAACGTTATGTTTAACGGCATAGACGCAATTACAACCAATACAAAAAAACAAATTGAAGTCTCCTCTGAGGATATGATTCAAAATCCGGATAAAAACGGTGTTGGTTCTTTCTACGGAAAAGTGGCAAAAGAAGGGTACATCGTGGTACCGTACCTTGATTCCGATGCTGATGATTTAAAATATATCAACATTAAACTAAAAGATGTATTTAACGATGATGAACCTATAAAGTACCACGATGGTACTACTGTAAAAGTCAATTTTTAAACCCGATTCTTCGGGTTTTTCTTTTTATATGCAGATTGATTAAAGAACACCTGACAGACAAAAGAAAAAAGCCTTTTTGTTTAAAAAGGCTTTAAAAAGTCCTGCTTTATCCAGACACGCTTGAAGGTTCCCCAGCCGCCCTCTTTTGAAGAATATCAGACTGCAGGCAGTACGCGACGACTTTCTTCTTGTATTGTTTGACGACATCGACGCGGTCATTGTAGGCAAATATCCACAGCCTTACATCTTTTTTGCCTTTTTTCGTGTCGATGACTACAGGCGTTCCGCTGTCCTTAGGATGTAAATATAAATGCTCGTCCCCCGGGTATATATAATACTTCTCCATAAATATAGCTTCGTTAAAATGCTGAATCACTTCTTTTTTATCTTGGCCCTCGAGGCGTTTTCCGCCGATCGTTACGTCGGCATTTTCGCCGCTTAGTTTTGAATGCACTTCAAATTTGGCGGAAATCCATTCGACGACGCCGGATGGAAGGCACGTCAATACTAGTTTAACAAGGCTCATGAGAATAAGCATCGTCACAAAAAGCCAAGTCATATTTCATCATCTCCATTATGTCTCATATCCTCTATATTATCATAAGAGAGCAGCCGTTTTTTTGTACATTATGTTACAATACCCTACAGGGGTGTCGTATGTGAAAAAATTAATGCTTAGAGAGAACAAAAAACTCCCTTTCCAAGCCCATTTCTTCCCAAAATGCCAAAGCTGATTCATTATCTGTGTCAACATAAACTTGAACAAATGAAACATCCTTCCGCTCAAGCCAATTCAGCAATTCAGCCGCAATTTTTCCGGCCATTTTCTGTCTTCGGTACTCCGGCGCCACATAGATTTCATCGATTTGGCCGTACAGCGTATTGCTGACTAAATCTTGCTTCAGCGAAGCAATGGCGTATCCAACGGCCTGGTGTTTTTCATTCGTCGCTGCGAATACCGCACCGTATTTGGATTGCATATATTGTTTGATTTGTTCTTGAACCGCTGTCTTCTCTTCCTCATTCAATTCACAACCCGCGGTTTCTGCTGCATTGTCGCTCCAAAGCTCCGCGATTTCTTTTATATATTCTTCTGCCCCATGGGTAAGCTCCACAATTCTTGCATCCATTGTCTCTTCTCCTTTTGTCCGTTGTTCCGATTCCTTATTCGACAAACGGACGGAAATTCCTGTCGGCTTTATCCGGGAAAAGGAGCACAGAGGCTCCTTTTGTTTATCGCTGACGATCAAATTTTTCTGTGACCATTTTCCGAAAATAAGAGACCAGCAGGTGTTTTAACTATTTTTCCTATTACGCTGAATGAATGTAGGTACGAGTCGTTGCTCAACTATCATATAAACATAGAATACTAGTATCAACCAGCAGGACATTTCACAAAAAGGAGCATTGATGTATGAATTTAAATCAAATCAAAGGAAACTATAATGCTATTTTCGGTTTGGGGCATCTTTGTTTAACAGGGCTTCAGCTGAGAAAAAATAATTTAAGGCCGTTTGCCGGTCCTTTAGATTGGGTCGGAACCCCTTATTTGTCAGACCTCACAAGGATGTTAAAAGATCGTTTCTCTCACTTTTTGGAGCCTCATAATCTCAGAGTAACAGGATACTCGACAGGAGTCGATACTCCTGACCGGTACATCTTAGTAAGAGATGATTATTACTGTGTCGACTCTGCCCACGATTTTAAAGCAGACAAAAACACAATGGAGGATCTCGTCACTTACCCGGAAGTAAAGGCCAAATTCAAAAGAAGGATTAACAGATTTCTAGACAAAATGGAGACAGCTGATCGAATCCTGTTTGTCAGAACGAGCGGAACGTTCAAAGAAGCCCAGGAGCTTGAAGCCGTATTATCAGATTTAGTCAAAAACGATTTCAGCGTTTTGCTAATCAATCATACTAAAGTAAATGGACTCGTCGAACAAAATTGGCCATTACAAAGAGTATGCGCGGTTGAACTTCCCGATAAAGAAATATGGGTAACCAATGACCACCTGTGGAGACAAATGTTTAACGGTATAAGATATGTTCCGTCTCAACCCTCGGTCGGTGCAGGTGCTAACATGAATGTGTTCCAGCAGGGGAACCTCAGCAGCGCGAACGCGTTTCAACAAGGAATCCCAAGCAATGTGAACACTTTCCAGCAAGGAAACCTGAGCAACGTGAACACTTTCCAGAAAGGAATCCCAAGCAATGTGAACACTTTCCAGCAAGGGAACCTGAGCAACGTGAACGCTTTCCAGAAAGGAAACCTGAACAAGTGAACGCTTTCCGGCAAGGAAACTTCCAGCAGCAAGAGCAGCCTTAAGCAAAGAATCCTAAAATCCTAAGCAAGTAAGATTCTATCAGGCAATTATCCTTTTTTGTTATATCAATTTACAAATTATGGGGTATTTTTTTTTTTTGAGTATGATTCTAGGCGTTATTCCTCCAACAAATTTGAAAAAATCAACCTCCTCTGTAATTTACGTTTACTATTAAATAAAAAAGCATTTTTATCAAGCTGGCAAGTTAGACCTAAAAGGTCCAATTTGCCGGCTTATTTTGTTTTGCGCCAGCGGCTATACTGAAGGAAAATGTGACAATTCAGCGGCAGTTTGCCGCTTTTATGCTTCAACCTTTTAAAGGGCAAAATTTTCTTGTTGATTATTTTCCTTTTCGACAATATAATACAAAGGTCGACATAAATAATTGTTTGAATATTTCGCTTATTATCAGGAGGAACTTATGGGTTCATTATTTAGAAAAAAATCGTTCGACAAATTAATGGAGCAAAGCGCAACGAAAAGCCTGGCCCGTTCTTTAAGCGCTTTTGATTTAGTCTTATTGGGAATCGGCTGTGTCATCGGGACCGGGATCTTCGTCATTACCGGAACGGTCGCCGCAACAACTGCAGGGCCCGCCCTTATTCTGTCGTTTATATTAGCGGCTATCGCTTGTGCGCTTGCAGCATTTTGCTACGCTGAATTTTCGTCTTCCATACCGGTATCAGGAAGTGTATATACGTATTCTTATGCAACGCTCGGAGAGTTTCTCGCCTTTTTGATCGGCTGGGATTTAATGCTTGAATACGTTATTGCGCTGTCTGCGGTTGCAACAGGCTGGTCTTCTTACTTTCAGTCTTTGCTTGCCGGATTCAACCTGCACATTCCCGCTGTATTGACTGCCGCTCCGGGAAGTGCATCAGGCGGCGTCTTCAACCTGCCGGCGGCTGCAATTATTCTGATCATTACGGCGATTGTCGGAAGAGGCGTAAAGGAAAGCACGCGATTTAACAATGTGATTGTTTTGCTGAAAATTGCCATTATTTTATTATTTATCATCGCCGGAGTCGGCTATGTCAAACCGGAGAACTGGTCGCCGTTTATGCCGTTCGGCATTCAGGGCGTCATTACGAGCGCTGCGACGGTTTTCTTTGCTTATATCGGATTTGACGCTGTCTCAAACGCATCAGAGGAAGTTAAAAATCCGCAAAAGGCGATGCCGATCGGAATCATCGGAGCGCTGGCGGTTTGTACGGTGCTTTACATCGCTGTTACATTCGTGCTGACGGGGATGGTGCCTTATACAAAACTGAATGTCGCCGATCCCGTGTCATTTGCGCTTAAGTATGTCAATCAGGACAGCCTTGCCGGAATTATTTCAGTCGGCGCCATTATCGGAATTACGACCGTTATGCTCGCCCTTCTGTACGCACAGGTTCGCTTAACGTTTTCAATGAGCAGGGACGGACTGCTGCCTAAAACATTTGCGAAAGTGCATCGAAAGTTCAAAACGCCGTTCCAAAACACATGGCTGACAGGTTTCATCGCAGCCGGAATTGCGGGTTTTATCGACCTGGGCACACTCGCTCACCTTGTCAACATGGGGACGCTTGCTGCATTCACGATCATTTCGATTGCCGTAATCGTACTTCGCAAAAAACACCCGAATATTAAAGCAGCTTTCAGGGTGCCGCTCGTTCCATTTGTACCGCTTCTCAGCGCCGGCCTATGCCTTTACTTGGCCCTCAGCCTGCCGCGCGTCACATGGACAGCGTTTGTCATTTGGATCGCAGTCGGTATCATCGTCTATTTTCTTTATTCGAAAAAACACAGCGAATTAAATAACGGACAAGAAACTTGACACAATGCTGTCAAGTTTCTTTTTGTATACTGTACATCAATAGGAGGCGATTGAATTGAAACTGTTGCAAATCAGGCTATTGGTGGACGATTTTCAGAAAACTGCCGCGTTTTACAAGGATATATTAGGGCTGTCCGTAAGCTTTTATGAGGAAGAAATGGAATATGCCCTTTTCAACAATGGGGAAACGAAAATTGAGCTTTTATCGCGAAAAGCGATGGCTGAAGTTACCTGCGGGGAAGGGGAATCTCAAGCAAAATTTCTCCTTCAATTTGAAGTCGAAGATGTCGATAAGGCTTATAACCGTTTCAAAGACAACGGCATCGAGTTTGTGACCGAACCGCACAATCGCAAGGAGTGGCGGGCGCGTATTGCCCATTTTCGGGACCCGGAAAAGAACCTGATCGAAATTTATCACATGCTTTGATTTCAGGATTCCATTATTATACAATAAACAAAAACCTTCGAAGGTGATTGAGATGTGCGGCAGATTCACACTGTTTTCTCATTATGAAACAATCATCGACCGTTTTGACATCGGTCAAACGATTCCGGAAGAAGAATACAGGCCCAGCTACAACATCGCTCCCTCCCAAGAAATCCTGGCCGTCATCAATGACGGTACGGTCCATCGGCTGGGCTATTTGCGCTGGGGGCTCATCCCGCCGTGGTCCAAAGATGAAAAAGTCGGCTATAAGATGATCAACGCCCGGGCTGAAACATTGTCCGAAAAACCGGCCTTCCGTAAGCCTCTTATGAGCAGAAGATGCATCATTCCGGCTGACGGCTTCTACGAATGGAAACGCATTGATTCAAAACGAAAACAGCCCATGAGGATCAAGCTGAAATCAGATGACCTTTTTTCGTTTGCAGGCCTGTGGGAAAGGTGGAGATCCCCCGGCGGCGAACCTGTTTATACATGCACCATTATTACGACAACACCAAACGCTTTCATGGCGGATATTCACGACCGGATGCCCGTTATTCTTACCCGTGATCATGAAAAGGAATGGCTGAACCCCCGTCAACAGGATGCTGAACGTTTAAAAAGACTGCTGCAACCCTACAGTTCAGATGAAATGGAAGCTTATGAAGTATCGCTATTGGTGAATTCGCCTCAAAATAATAGTGTGGATGTCATCAAGCAAAGCCCGTCCCATTAAAAGAGAAAATCCTTTTACCTGCTATTCATGTAAAACAGGCTCAAGCTTTTGGATCAAGTCTTTCAGTTTATTTGCGTTCTTGGCATACATCGCTTTTGCCGGCTTTGAGTCCGTCGCCAGAGCAAACAGTTCAAGGTCGGCTTGGCATTTTTTAATCGTTGCCAATAATAAAGGCTTTTCCTGAGGTGACGGAATTTGTAATTGGTCATCATACAGATCGACCGTCAACTGTCCGTTTGAATCAACTTGTCCGAGGTACACATTTTCTATTGTGACGCCCAGTTTTTCAAGTTCCTCCTGCAGCCAGCGCCTGTTCAATCCGGCAATCGACAGGGGCTCGTCCAAAATTTGTCCGTCTGTGATCACGGTCTGCGGCTCTTTTTCCGCCTGGTATGGAAGCTGAAGGTCCTTGACGGTAACCGGTCTGTGCTCCTTTTTCAAGAGCACGTTTAAATCGCCGGTTTGCTCCAGGATGGCGAACTCGACCTCCGCAATATTAAAAACATCCTTCTTTCTTAAAAGCTCCAGCAACTCGTCTGTCGAGTATTTTTCTTTTTTTAAATTGTCTTCCATCACCTTTCCGTTTTTAATGAAAACCGTTCCCGTTCCTTCAAAAAAGTCGCGGAATTTCTTGCTTTTTAATGAGATCAATTCGACCAGGAAAGGGACTGCCGAAAAAATGACGACAGCAATTAAGGCGTTGATGATGCTGTTCTCAAGACCCATAACGACCTCGGATGTAATGCCCCCGATCGTAATTCCCGCAATATATTCAAAAAACGAAAGCTCTGCCAGCTGCCGTTTCCCAAGCATCCTTGTGATAACAAACAGAGCGGACATAAAGATAAAAGAACGGATGACGACATCTAACCACTCAGGCACATGTGATCCCTCCAATCTGTACAAAAATTTTCAGTCAGAAGCCTTTATATTGATATTCCTCTCGTTCAAGCTCACCAACCCGTTTTTTCAAATCTTTGATCACTTCGTCTGTTTCCATCATTGTTTCATGAAAAAGGCGTTTCGTTTCTTCATCCTGCGATTTCAGCGCCAATGCCGACAGACCTGATTCAACGCTTTTGAGGCTGGCAAGGCATTGTTTGACCTGTGCTCCAACCGTCATTTTACAGGCACCTCCTTATCCTTTTGGTTTAAAAAGAAGCGCTCCAATCATTCCGAAGATGATCGCAGCCGAAATTCCGGAGCTCGTTACTTTAAACATGCCGGTGATGACGCCGATCAAACCGTATTGCTGCGCTTCTTCCATCGCCCCGTGGAACAGCTGATTTCCGAAGCTCACGATCGGAACGGTCGCTCCGGCTCCTGCAAAATCAATAAACGGCTCATACAGCCCGAACGCATCAAGCAAGGCTCCGATGACAACGAACGTACACAGCGTATGGGCCGGCGTCAGCTTAAACACATCGAACATGATTTGGCCGACGACACATATGAGACCTCCGACGACAAATGCCCAAAAAAAGATCACCTATCCTTCACCTCCGACCTCAATTGAAACAGCATGGGCAATACACGGAATCGTTTCTTTCTGCTGATATGACAGCGGCGATAACAGCGCTCCGGTGGCAACGACCAGCAGTCGTTTGATCTCGCCCTTTTTCATCCGGTTCAGCAAATGGCCGTATGTGACAACCGCTGAACACCCTGCGCCGCTTCCCCCGGCAAGAACGGGCTGCCCTTCCCTGTAAATCATCAATCCGCAATCCTGAAATTGTTTTTCCGTAATCGATGTTTCATGCTTTTTAAATAGATCCAGGGCGATTTCTCTGCCGATATGCCCGAGGTCTCCTGTCGCAATCACATCATAATAAGAAGGATCAACATCCCGTTCCTTTAAATGAGCTTCGATCGTATCGACCGCGGCAGGCGCCATCGCACTGCCCATGTTAAACGGATCAGTCAATCCCATATCGATCACTCTGCCGAGTGTCGCTGATGTAACAACAGGGCCGTCTCCTTGATCCCTTAACAGCGCCACCCCCGCTCCTGTCACAGTCCACTGTGAAGTAGGCGGTTTTTGCGAACCGTATTCCGTCGGGTAGCGGAACTGTTTCTCAACCGCCGCATTGTGACTCACAGCCCCTGTCAGCAAACAGTCCGCCCCCTTATGATTGACGATAAACGCCCCCAAAGCCAGGCCTTCCATCGATGTCGAGCAGGCTCCAAATAAGCCTAAATACGGCGCCCCGAGCGTTTTTGCCGCAAAACTTGTCGGCGTAATTTGATTAATCAAATCACCGCCGAGAAAAAACTGCACCCGCTCCTGCTGGATCTTCGCCTTTTGCACCGCCGCTTTGCAAGCATCCTCCAAAAGAACCTTCTGGGCTTTTTCAAAGGAATCTTCATTCAGCCAAATATCGTTGTGCAGCACATCAAAGTCTTCCGGGATTTTTCCGTTTCCCTCGAATGGCCCTCCCGACGTTCCGGTTGAAACAATCACCGGTTTGTTCTCAAACATCCAAGTACGGTGACCCGCAAGCATTACAATCCCCCCCATGTGATGAGGATTGTTTTAATCGTGGCGATCACAAATGCGGAGAACACGCCGAACAGAATGACAGATCCGGCCAACTTGAACATATTGCCGCCGACGCCTAACACATATCCTTCGGTCCGGTGCTCAATCGCCGCGGAAATGACGGCATTTCCAAACCCCGTCACGGGAACGGCCGAACCTGCGCCCCCGAACTGGGCAATCCGGTCATAAACCCCAAATCCCGTTAAGAGCATCGATATGAAAATCATCGTCGCAACCGTCGGATTGCCGGCAGTCAGCGTCGTGAAATTAAAATAATACATGTAAAATGTTTGAATCGCTTGCCCGATTAAACAAATGATTCCGCCCGTTATAAAAGCTTGTACGCAATTTTTCAAAACAGGCCGTTTGACTTCACGCTCTTTTGCGAATTGTTGATATTCCTGCATGACAGGCGTCAGATTTTTCTTTTTTTGATCCGCCATTTGACCCCACCCTCTCTAAGGCTTTTCCTTCATCAATTGTTTGATTTTGTTCAGCTTTTTGTTCAGTTTCTTGCTGCTCACGTTTTTGTGCTGAAGCTGCTTTTCTAATTTGTCCAATTCCCAAAAAATTTTTTGGTCAGTCGAGATTTCGATGCTGTAGCCCGGAAATTCTTTTTTTAACTGCTCTTTCGATTTTTTTTCGATGTCCTTCAGCCGGAATCGGTCCATATGTTCGACCTGCACGGCCAGAACAAGATCCTTCTTGCTGTTGGCTCCTCTGACCTCTGTAACCTCTTCTTTTTTTAATAACCGCTTTTTTGCTTGATTTGCAACCGATTGATCGGTCTTCCCATCTTTCGTACTTACATTACGCACCGCGCCCGATTGGCCCTCGGCGGCATTTTGATCTTGACAGCCAATGGTGACGGCACTGCTAAAAAGTAAAAAAACGCAGATAAGAAAGTAATGATTGAACCCCCTCACCAGCATCACCTTCCTTTCAGAGAAAAGGTTGGCGAAACCAACCTTTTCATGCTTACTGTTGTTTATATTGCGGTTCTTCCTGTTCGATTTGCTGAACGCGCGGCTCAAGCGATTGAACGATGGACTGGGTTTGTTGAGCAGCTTGTTGATAAAGCTTTTTGGCTTCTTTGTTATCGGTGCTGAGGTGAAAGGTTTCTAAGCTTGCCTGAGCACTTTTCAGACTGGCTATCGCCTGTTTGACCTGATTAATGACAGTCATGCCGTGCTTCCCTCCTTTTTTACAAATACTGTATCTAATTGTAGAATGAATTATTTTGCAAATTCTATCCAAGCCAATTTTTGCAAACGGAAATGTCGGGCTGGAAAACCCTGGAATGCAGGAAAAACCCCTTGATCTCTCAAGGGGTTTCGCGGTGCGGGCTTACATCATGCCGCCCATTTCTGTTATGGTTACCCTTTATTGCCTTGCTAACCCCTTCTACCCCTTATAGTACAAGAGGTTTCTGGTGTTCTCATTGCCCGTCTTTGCCCTATAAAAAACAAGTGAAAATAAGCGAAAATTTTACCCACTGTGGGCAAATAGTGGGCAATAAGATGAACAATATTTGCTATAATAAAACCACAAATACAAAAAGGGACGAGGAAAAATGAGTATCAACAAAATCAGATCAGCACTGTATAAGTCAGCTAAAATTTTAGGAGATGTTAACGCGGCGAAAAATGGAACGCTAGGGAAACGAATGGCCCGCCGAGCTGCAGGAAAAACAGCCGGCAAAATATTGGGCAAGCTGTTCAAGTAAAACTATGTAGAAAATCCCCCTCATTTGTTTTAAAATGTAAATGTTCATTATAAAACAATGAGGGCTTTTTTCACATGAAAGCTTGGACATGGAGGGGATATTTCTTAGAATGTATTGAGAATTTGTTGTTATTATTGAGATTAAAATTAAGGAGAGAATAAAGTTGAAACGAACAGCAGAGTTTACCTTATCATTAATTGCAACAATCTTTTTAACAATTGGTTGGTTTTTCACAGCTATTTTCACATTTTTTTATGGTTTTACACCAGCAGATGAAGCTGACATGGGATTTTTCTATTACTTATTAATTTATACTTATTTATCAATTCCACTTCTTGTGCTTATTTGGGTTGCAACATTTAAAGTCAAAGCAAACAGCAAAGGCTGGGGAATTTTCATTCTAATTATGGGTGTCCTTTATACCTTTTCTATTTACTTTGTGTCAGGCATTCTCTTGTTAATTGCCGGTATTATGATGGTCGCAAAACAAAATAATAATAGTAGTAATGTTATGTCTGCCTAAATTACATAAAAACAACAATGCCACCAATCTAAAAGGTGGCTTTTTCTTTACGTAATAAATGTAACGTTCGCGGCTTACCTTCTTCCCAATCAACAAGCCCCTTTTTACGCAACCGGTCAAGATGACCTTTTGTTGTACTTGAAGATTTTAAACCAACCCTTTCACCTATTTCCCTAACAGATGGCGGGAAACCTTTTTCTTTAGTTAGTTCGTCTATGGCTTCTAATATTTGTTCGGATTTTTTCATAGTATCCCCCTCCATTGGTTTGTTTTACCTATGACAATTATACCAAACGTTCGTTCTTTTTCCTACAGGAAGAGAACGTATTTTTGCATGCAGAGCATTATTGACCAGATTCAAGTTCCCGCTTTTAAAATGTATCTTTTTTACTATTTTTCAATATTCAGAGGCATCACCACTCATTTTATGGTAATCTATACAATACCAAATACATTATAAGGGAGAGAGAAAAGTGGAGACGATAGCTAAAAGAGTCTGTAAACCATTTATCCTATTGCTAACAGCTTTCTTATTAGTAACCTTTGCTGTACCTCAAATTTCACAGGCAAGCGAATTGCCGAATTCCCAGGTTAAAATCTATTCCGATTCTGGTGATTATTCAGAAAAGGAATTAGAGGAAATATTAAAGTTTTACTTCGAAGAAGTTGGGGAACTAACTAATGATGGTTATGTTATTAAAAACAAGGAATTGTTTGATCAAAAAGTGTTGGAGGGTGATCCCGCTGCCTTGAAACTAAAAGAGTTAATGGCGTCAGACTCTTCTTTTCAGAAGTCTAGTTTTCAGGTTGCTAGTGCAACTGCTTTTGGTAAATGTGTTGTAAACAAAATGATTGGTAGTTATGGAAATATAGCGCGTCAATTTTTAAATGGTGCTATCTTTACATATATCAAAACTAAGCAGTATGATTTAGCCGCAAGATTAATGTTCAAAACTTTGATTAAATCTGGGATGAAAGTTAATGCAGCGTCTCTTGCAATAGAGTTGGGATACTATGGATGGAAATGTCGAGGGAAGTGGTAAAAATGTCTCCATTAACAATAGTTGAAGTCATCTTAGCGTTAACCGTTTTAGGTTTATTTGCATGGACATTTAAAAGTAAAAAAAGTGCTGATGACGATGATGTGTATAGATATGCAAGGTACATGATTTATTTACTTGTAGCTGAAGTTGCGATATACGTCATATTCAGTTTCATTTAAAAAAACCCCCAAATGGGGGTTTTTATTGTGCATAAAAGAATTTTGAATATCGCCAAAAAATTTTCTTTACTTTAACAGAGCTTCAAGTTTCGCCTTCGTTTTAGGACCGTAAATTCCATCCGCAGACAGCCCGTGCATCATCTGGAATCGTTTGACCGCGTTTGCTGTCTTTGGCCCGTAATAACCATCTATACCGTTATTTTTGGCACCTTTGTCCGGATAATAATATACAGCTGCTAAAGCCTCTTGAATCTGCCGGACGGCCGTTCCCTTCATCAGTGGGCTTTTCACCTTATAGATACCAGACGGCAGCGTGTAGGATGATTTTTTGCCGCTTGATGATGATTTTTTCTTTTTCGCTTCAATGGCCGCGAGCGCCTTTTCGGTAGCCGGTCCATAAATGCCGTCTGCTGTAATCCCGGATTTCTTTTGAAGGGCTTTGACAGCTTGCACCGTTTCATCCCCGTAAGAACCATCCGCCCCGTATTTCGGCAATGAGAAGCCCGCAGCAATCAAACGTTTTTGCAGCGCCTTTACGCTTGATCCTGATGATCCTTTTTTAAGGATAGTCGTCCCTGTTGATTTGCTCGACTGGCTCGTGGGTGCCGTCGTGTTTGACACGGTTTTATTCCCAAGTAGGCTGTCGACTTTTTTCCGAAAAGCTGTGAGCTGGCTGGAATCGCTCACCCAAGGCGCCGGACAGTTTTTATTTGTCACATCGTAATGACGGACAATTTTGTTTGTAGAAAGTCCGTAACGCTTGCACAGATCGGCAACCAGTTCAGCAGCATTTTGAACGGTTTCGCTGTGAATCTTGCCGTTTTTTTCGACGCACATTTCAACACCGATTGCCGTCGTGTTGGCATTCGGCTTTAGGAAGCTCACATAGCAGCGGTTCCCGTCGTGTGCATGGTATGCGACTTCATTTTCAGGGATAATTTGCTGCGCTTCCTTGCGGTCTACAAAATAATGTGCTGAGGCGTAACGTTCGGCCGCGATACACGTTCCATTGAAGTAATTCCGCTCATTCAATGCAGAAGCGCCGGGTGTCGCCGTCCAGTGCATGACAATACCTTTGACTCCTGACAATTTCAGCCCCGGCCGGGTATACTTGTTAACCTTCACATAGTTTTTGACTACCTTAACCACTTGAATCACTCCTATTTTGTTTTAAATAAAAAAGGCTGCCGGCCGGCAACCTCATTTCGTTAATCCTTTTTGTTTTAGAACTTCTTTTTGCAGCTTTCCTTTGTTTGTGACATAGTTATGTTTCCACCAAGCGACGAGAGATGTGATGATAGTAAACACCGTTGATCCGGCCAAATACAAAGTGTCTGCCAGCGTGTTGACCTGGTCCTCGGTGACCGGAAGAGCAGCCTTCCCGAACATGATCAAAGTTTGGTTAATCAATGCAATAAAAAGAAGCACCGTGCGAACCACCGTGCCTTTGTCAAAGTTTTTCATAATGTGTTTTCCTCCTTATTTTTGAATAAAATTAATGTAGCGCCCGTAATGCTGCGCTTGATCCACGTGGTATTTTCCTCAATCTTGTTGAGCTTTTCATTGATGGACATAATCTGCTGATCGTGTCGGTCAGACGCCCTTTCCAGAGTGCTGACACGCTGTTCGAGCGTTTTTTGATCAGCTTTAAGCTCAGTGATCTCCTGCTTGAAGACGTCCAATTCATTTGTTTGCTGCATGTCCCTTAATCCTCCTGTTCTCACATCGTTTTCACCTCCTTTGAGGCAAAATAAAAACACCCTTATAGGGTGTGTGCCATGCCTAAGTCCACACTGACGGCGGGCTTATCATAACTCCGGCCTGTTATTTCTTCATATTCAGCCGGAGTGATCCAGTTAATTCTTACGTATTCCCGCATATCTTCATCTGTGTAACACCCCCAATCATAAAACTGTTTTATATCTGAGAAAGTTGGATACTTCATGAAGCCCCCCCGCCTTTCAGTGCTGAAACATCTGCCTGTAGTTTCGCTATTTGTAAAGAAAGTAAAGCATTTTGTTTTTTCAGCAGATCGGTAGGGTTCGGCTCCGGTGCAGGCGGCGTTACACTTTCTATATACTCTTTGCTTGCTGATTCTATCCACTTGTCTTTTTCCGGATCATACTTCGGAACGTATAATCCTTTTGGAATCGGGGTGATCGTGCTATTCGGCGGCAATTCTTCACCGGAAAAATCATCTTCGCCAACATATTGGTAATTTTCATCGTAAAAAAGAACGTGCATGCTTATCGCCTCCCCTACCATAACGGTATTGATTCATTAAACGACACCCTCGTTACCTTCGTTTCATCATTCGCTAACATGCCGTCATATCTTAAATCGCCGTCTGTCGTTAGCGCAAACCGGGCTGTTCCGTAAGAACCGATCGTAGGCACGACAAAATCGACTAGCTGGGTCGGCTTATTCGTAAACTTAGCGACAGATGTCCCGATAGTCGGCAATGTTCCAAAAGATCCGCGCAACCATAGAACGTTGTTGCTAACGGAAAATTTCAACGGATACACCGAATCCTGTTTAGCTCCGTTTATGAGCGTCACGTTATTCCAGGCCGGCGATAGGTCAGACGAAGTTAAAACACGACGCCACCCTTGCCATCCTAAATTTAGGTCTAAATAATTCGTAAACATGTTATTTTGCCAATCAACTGCTATAACGTAGCCAAACGTGCCTAACCCATTACTATCGGTTGAAGTCATATGAAAAACGCCTCGTGTAGAGTTAGTAGAAGCCGCGTTTATTGCCTTACCCGTGGAATAAAAAGTGCCGAACCGTCTCCCGCTTTGAATAATCTTCGTATAAAAATCGTCAGTGTCACCTATTGAGACGAGAACGCCTCCGACGTCATTCGTTATTTTAAATAACTGGCTTCCGTTCCACTTCGTTCGCTCGTCAGCCGTAATATGCCGTACATTATCCGCGACATGCGTATCGAAATCCGTCTTCGCCGCCTGCTTCACATTATCAACGTTAGCTAATCCGACCTGGGATTTCGTGACCTTATGCGGATTGTCTGTTTTAGCTGCGTGTTGGTCCGTATAAGCTTTCGCGTTGGTTTCCGCTGCATCCGCCTTCTCTTGGGCGCCGTTTTTTGTTTCGATGTTTTCGAATTCATCAAACTTCGCTTTTATTTCTTCGAGAGTTTGGCTAATTTGATCCCTAAACGATTCCACATCTTCGATGTAATATTCTGCGACCGGAACAATGTTCTGATCCTCAAGCGTTTTTGCAATGGAGAAAGTGAAAAAGACTGTCGCGAGCGCCTGGCCGTTTGTGTAATAAAGCTTGATTTCGGCCTTAACTTCACCGTAATGCTTGAGCTCTTCATCAGATAGAACATATTCTGCTTTCCCGTTTACCTTGTCCGTCAGCGTCAAGCTGCGTTTATAAAATGAGTCATTGGCATACAGAAGAACGATTTTAGCATCCACCGCCGACAAAGGCAGCGGAGCGCCGTCTTTTGTAAAAGAAAAGGACAGCTTTGCGCTGCCCGTGTCCTGGGTAAAAAATTGTATGTTTGTAGAAATGGGCGCCACTCTCCGCGCGTTAATATCAAATGATATTTCGCCTTCCTTATAGATCATCGCTGAACCTCCTTACATCTGTGGGTGTATGAAAATCTGGGCGAGACCGTATCCTTTTTGAAGAGAATAGGGCTGCTTAATACGCATCACGTAAAAGCCTGCGCCATCTTCTGATTTAGTTCCAATTCCGCCAACTGGTACGATCCGGTCCCCGGCCTGGACAGTCTCATCAATCCTTACGTATACCTGGCCGATCAACCCGACGACATGCCACTCATCCCGTTCCTCCCGTGGGATGTATTCAAGGTTAGGGTTATAGTTTGGATTTTCTTTTGGAATTTTGAGTTTCCGGCCGCTGTCATCGATAATCGTTTCATAGATCATGCCGCCAAACTCATTCCTAAGATACCGGTCATTCCAATAGAAAGCCGCACCGCCCATAACGACCCCGGCCGTCTCAGAAATAACACCGAGAACCCTGTCCCCTTTTTCGGCTTTCCTGATCTTGTCTCCGTCCAAGGTCACCAGATAACCAGATTCAATTTTGCGGCCGTCTTTGGACTCAAAATATTCCGCAAGGTCTTTGAAGTCGGACACGCTTTCCACACGGCCAACACCTTGGATATTTCCGTTTGTGGAGCCGATTTTCCATTTGATATTATCCTTCGAAGGTGAACCATTACCGTATCCACCACCTACCGAATAACTATCATCGTTAACAACTGCCTGGGAAGCCATCACCACTCTTGCAGGTCCGTCCCCTTTTGTGTGCGAGTTGTTGGACGCTATAATGGCTTGCCTTGATCCCTCTGTGGAGGAGCCGCCTGATACACCGCCCATGAAATTCCGCGGGCCTTTTGCAATGTTGTCACCTGTTGCCGCTATAATTGCACTTGTTGAATCTAATGGAGCCCCGGAAGTCGTCGCTCCTCGAAATCCTCCTTTAAAGTTCGTTGGTACAAACTTGTACTTGTTGCCTTTAATCATGGCAGCATAGGAGTAGCCAGACGCCTGAACATTATTAATGTTTGCCTGTGAATTGGGCGACGTAATCCCGTAGGTTCCGCCTTCTCCCTCCATAATTCCATTGGAGATATTCACGGAGTACACCCCGCCGCCGATCCCGATTCCCTGCTTAGCCGACTTATAAAATGCAAAATTGGACAGGTTGACATTATCCGTTTTTTGCGGGCCGCCATATAGACGAATATCAAACCCTGCTTTTTTGAATCCCCTGATCGTGATATTGTTCAAAGATATGTTACGGCTGCGATACTGCAAAGCAATCACTGGATTATCTTGATAATCATATAAAGGATCACCAATTGCTGTAAAATTGCTGATAGTTACATTTTTATAAGCCGAAACAACTAAGGCACGAGGCGACAGCCCTGCATACATATCATTAAATACAGGCTCAATGGCGGTACAATCCGTCAGGGTGACATCATAAGCCATTGTACTTTCCGGATCGGCCGCCAGATGATGCCCGATATGCCTTAAATCATAAGCACGCACATCACGGAAAGAAGTATGTCCGATAATATGAACATTTTGGGATGCTGGCCATTCCTTATGTGCTTTGACTTCTACACCCCGGATATTGCCGGATGTAAAGTTATTAATCAGCCAAACATGCTTTGACCCGTCATCAACTTCTATGCCATTTGAATTTGACTGTCCTTTTGGGTGAGCCGTACCGCGCTGATCAAAAGAGTAAGAATTTGAAATAAAAATGTATTCGCTATAGTGCGTGGTAATTCCGTCGTCCCCCGCCCCATAAGCTACACAGTTATCCAACCAAATATACCGGCATCCGTCTTTTGTATACTGTGTAGACGCCAGATGATCATATGTGGGCGCTGTTATATCAAATCCGTGTAAACCTGCGTTAATAGCCTCAACGTCTTTAACCCACCCAAATTTTACTTTGGCATATGTCAAACAACTTGAATGCTGTCCGCCGGTAGCCCCGACGCCGCCCTGCCTGTCCGGGTTCCAATCAAGGGACATACCTTGCACGAAAATATTTCGATTTCCGTTCTCATAATCGGCGTTTGTGATCACCCATTCGCTGGCCGGTGTATCCTCATGTAGCTGCAGAATCGTCACGCCTTTACCCTGGCCGATCAGATAGGTCCAGGATGGGAGCTTAACCCCTCGAACCACATAGGTCCCGGCGCTTAATTGAACCCTTACATGGCCGTCCCCCACTGCTTTTCTGAATGCCTCGGTACTGTCGGTTTCCCCGTCTGGTACGGCTCCGAAATCATCCACATGTACTTCCCTTTTTATTTTCTGTTCAAGCTTATTAAATTCTAAATCCAGCCGATCTTTCAATGTTTGGGCAATTTTCCCGTCAGTTGTCACCCTGGCGTCCACAACCTCTTTTACGTCTTTCCCGTCGTGATTCACAATCACATTAGCAAAACGCGCCGAAAGATTATCTAATCGGTTCGCAACTGTAAACCCGCCGTGATCGATCTGATCCGACTTGTGGGCTGTTGCTGCTTTCTTATGGGAATTTAAAGCCTTGATATTGCCGTTAATTGCCTCTTCCGTCAACCGTGCATTTTCGTCCAATTGTGAAAGAAGCTTTCCATTAGGAACAGGATTATGCTGTTTTTCTAAGTGAAACATAACTATCACCAACTTTCCTTTTAACTGTAGCCCACAATCAGAATCGTTATTTTTGAACCTTCCGGGGCGTTTACTGGATTCAATAGCTTCCCGTTTTGAAGAAGGGAAACTGTAAAGCTGTCCGTTTGACTTTCTTCATAATCAACAGAGGCAGAAACGTTGTTTTGTTTCATGACCGTTGAGCTTTCAGCTGTAACATACTTAATTTGAAAATCATCATCAGTTTCCAAAAGGAGGGCAGTAGAACTGACAGAAACATTCCCCGGACCACCCGTGACCGCCCACACTCCAGAATTAAAGGTCAGTGTATACGTAAAGTTTCCGGGGATTTTGCTTTGTGTTGCGTTCACTGCATTAAAAAGCTCCGCTTTGGCCGCCTGTATTTGGGCCAGTATTTGATTTTTTTGTTCGATCAGATACCTTTCTTGTTTTTTAATGCGGCGCCTGCTGTCCAGTTGAATATCAATCAGGTCTTTTCTAAAGTTGGAGAAAGTGACTTCTGGCTTTTCGGTGTCATCCAACGGATTATAGACCATACTCACCGCGCGCAGATCATCCTCAAATGTAATGCCGTTTTGAGGCGTATCCGCAATGACGTGGATGGTATCTCCTTTTGTGATCTTGTCTTCTATGCCTTTCAACTCAGGGACCTCAATTTCTTCAAAATCAATATCAACTGTGACCTCTGGAAACGGATTGACTTTTTGTTTCAAGAGAGATTTCATATCTTCCGCTTTTGTGATCGATTCGTCTCTTATGGTTTCTGCCCATGTTGGCTGCCCTTCAATTAAAAAATCCTTTTCATTCGGATGAACAAAAAGGACGGGAGGAAACACATATTTTTCGGCTTCATTTTTAAATTCTCTGTAAATCTCAAATATATTTCCGCGAAGCAAGTACATAACCGGCGCAGCACCTTTTGTGCCTTTTGTGTTTGGGTTTTTGCTGTCTTTGCTTTTAAAGGTCGCAACCACATCATGTTTTTTATGGTCAAGGCCTCTAACCACTTCAATGACTTCCTCTTTCGGATCATTGTCTTTATAGACTGAAATCGTCTTCGTTGTATCTTTATCAATGACAAATTCCCATTTACCGCCAAGCTTCGAAGTCAGAGTTTTAAACCTGAATCCTGTGCCTGTAAAAGAGAAAGTAAAAGCTGAACCAATTTTTGATGTTTTATCAGCTTTTAATGACTCATCATAAGTCCATGAACCAGTCTTTGATTCGTATCCGATTGATTCGTCACCCAACATGTCTTTTTCTTCTTTTTGTTTCCCATAGCCGCGCCCGCGTGTGGCCGTATTATCTTCGGATATTTGAATCTGTAGTCCTTGTATATTTGCCCTGGTATCAAGGGTTTTATTAATTCTACGGCCCATCTTTTTATACACGTAGATATGATGATTATCCACATCAAATTCAACCTTGTAATTAGAGGCGATAGAGTCCATCAGGTCAATGGAAAAAGAATCCCCGAAACTATCAGTTTTTACGGGCTTGATGTCTCTGGCATCAGCCATAATTTCAAAAGTGAAATTGCTGCCTTTCAGGGCGTGTTTTAGGGCTTTATCAAGAGAAATTCCCCCCGTTATCACATCATCCACGCGATTTTTTCCAAGCAAAAAGACGTAAATATGATTGGCCGAGATCGACTTTGATAGTAACTCTCCATCTTGGGAGATTTGAACATTACGAATGACATATTTTTGATTTTTAAAAACCCTCTCATCGATAACGATAAGATTACGGCCAGTCAACGCATTAAATGCCAATGGATCACTTAAACTATTTTCAAGAGTAAAATCCAGACTCTTTTTCCCGTCAACTCCATCCGTTACACGTGGGGCGGCGTCTACAATTTCATATTTTTGACCTGTAAACCGATCTTGAACATACATTTGATTCACCTGTTACCGCCCCCTACTTATAGTAAAATCGTGTAATGAAATAAAGGTCACTATAATCTGCATTTTCAATTGAAAATTCATTTTCTCCTGGCGCAAGTTCCGGGAACCGGCCGCGGGTAGAAATGACCTCACTTCCTTTGACGATATATTGTTTGACCACCGTCAAAAGATTCTTTTTTGAATGGCTCCCGGAAAGCGTTATGCTGTCCCCGGTTGTTTTATTTGTGATCTTAATGTCTTTTCCTTCAAAGTACATTTTCACTTTGTAATCATGCTCTATAGGCGAAAGGGTGACATCCCCAAAATTGTATACGCTGAAACGGTTCTTGTTTTTAAATTGAAAAGGCTGCTCGCTGAATCGGCCTATATTCATCCCTAGATTAAACCGTTCCCCCTGTAAGTTAACAGGAACGGTACTGTCATAAACAGATTCAGCCAATCCTTGAACAGCCGTAAATGTAACAGAAAAAGAGTTTGTCAGCTTCCCGTTATCCTGTGGAATAGAAAATACATCATCTGCTGTCACAAGCCATCGTTTATTTGGCTCATATGAGTGAATCACATGATACGGGTCTTGAGTGACAAGCAAGGCATATAAATTCGAACGATACAAATAGAATTGCTCTGCGTTGTGGGCTTCGACTGCAAATTCAGCCGCTATTTTTCTTTCTTTGTAACGTCCAGGACTGTTTTTCGATGGACTGAGCAGACCGTTTCTATTTTTCAAGGTAACGGTCTGACGTTCATAAACAGGAGATTCAGGAACGAATGAAAGGAGAGACACACCAGGCAGAATTTCGCTTATGGGGTTATCACCTATGATCAAATCCAAATCCCTCATGAAATCCCTCCAATCAATGAGCTTCTATCATTAAATTCTTTTGTACTGATAGCCGTTAAGACCTTGCCGACTTTCTTACCGTACATGATCACATCGCCCTCTTTTGCTGCAATTTCTCTTAAAAGAGCGTTTTGTTCTATTAGCAATGCAATTTGTTGATCCTGACGCTGTGTGATCGGCTCAATGGACGGCATTTGCGGAACGGTCTGCGCTGGGATGCCTAATTCTTGCCCGGCTCTGGCCCAAATCCCGATACTTCTTTCGCGATATTTCGGATCCGTCGTAATGATATGCTCGTCATACCCTCTTTCGTTCAAAGCCGCAAGTTTTGTGCCGCCTGCTCCCGGGGATACTCCGCCTGCAGCATATCCAACATATCCGCCGCCTCGGGCCATCGATTTTAAACCCGGATGATTTGATATATTTCCATATCGTGCCTTGATATAGTTAATGGCTGCGAGAATGTTGTCTATAGGGTTTAAGATGTTATTATGTCCCGGGAACTTATAGGCGTTGAATGTGGACGGGATGGTTTGCATTAACCCTTGTGAAGGATGCCCGGCTTTCGCGTTGGAATCCCATAGGTTGATAGCGTTCGGATTCCCGCCGCTCTCCTTCATGGCGATTGTAACAAGCCCAGGAATCCACGAAATAGGCACGCCCGCGATGCCGACCGCTTCCGTTACCCATTGGTTGACGGCTTTCGTCCCGCCAGTTCCTTTGAATGTTTCCTGGTCCGGCATAACCCCTTTCAGAAATTCGGTAGCCCCATTTTTTAAAATCTTCATTATGCCGGTTCCAAATGAGTCAATGCCTTTCCCTGATTTGTATGGGATCAGCCCATTAAACAATTTTTTGATTAATTTACCTGGGCCGTGGGTAAGCAAATCCATTGCAGCCGCGCTGACATCCCCGACTTTATCTACGACGCTTTTCCCAAAAGATACAGCCCCATTGACCATCTTTTTAGAGCCATCCACAGCCTTTTTGAAAAAGTCGCCGACCCCGCCGGCATAGCCAGGCATCTCCGTCATAGATGTTAGCTTTTTAGATTCATCATGAGGAAGGACAGAAGTTCCACGCGGGAGATCCCAAATTTGTGGGCCGCTCATACCGACAACATACGTACCGATTCCCGGCGAATGCGCCAGCTCCCAACCTTCCTCACCGACTAATGCCGCCCCACCAGGGTGAAAATTTGTTCCTTTTGCATATTTACCATTCAGCTTTTTACCTTTTTTGCTATTGTAGCCTTTTGGTGTCCATTCTGGAATGGTTGGGATATGCATAAATTCAAGAATCTTATTAATTCCACCGGTGACGGTATTGACAATGACTGCCTGATCAATAACATAATTATTCCATCTTGTGAGGACATCGCCTGTTTCTTTATCAACTTGATCAATATGCCCGCCTGCTTGTTTCTCTGCTTGCTTTACAACATTTTTGTGCATTTCCTCTGCTTTTTTAACAGAGCCGTCGCGCTGCCGTTTTGCCTCTTTGATCAACTTATCAGCTTGTTTCTTGCTGATAGAACCTGTCTCATCCCGTTCCCGGACAATTGCTTCCACAGTTTGATCATATTTTTTGTTCGCTTCTTTCACAGAACCATCACGGGCTTTGATACTGTTTTTGATTGTATCGGCAGCCTGCCGAGCCGTAATATTTTTCGACTCGCTTCTGAGCTTGCTCATAATAGCCTTCTGTTCTACCTCGCCTTTGCTCATGGTTTGAACAGCCGTGTTCATCATTTTCTTTTGAATGCTGTTGATTTGGGTACGTTCTTTTTGTGTAAGCTGACGTTTTTCTGCACTGGCCTTGTTTAATATTTCTTTGATCTGTTTCTGCCCTTTATCGACAGCCTGGGTTTCTTCATTTTGCTTCTTTTTTACGTTGTTTAAAATTGCATTTTGTTCCCTCTGACTCAAGCTTTTACTGGATGAAAGGAATTTACTAAGAGTCTGATAACTTTGGTTTCCTTTTGTCTCAATACTTGTTTTGATCTTGTTGCCCATCTGATCAAAATTTTGGACGATACTGTCTGCCGTTTTTTTAGAGACAGTTTCACCAGACCATTGCAGCTTGTTAAGCTGGACGGTTGCTTGATCATTTAATTTTTTATAGCCCAAAACAGCTTTTGTCGTGGATTCAGAAACTTTTTTCCCAAAGCTGTCCAGCGTCGGAATTTGTTCTTGTTTCATGTGGTTATACAGGTGATACCCGCCTTCTGCCAATAGGCTGATCCCGGTAATCGTAAGCCCGATTGGGCCACCTAATGCACTGAAACCAAGCCGGGCAATCCCAGCAATTCGCGACACACTTCCGAGACTTCTAACAAGGCCCAGTGCCTTTGCTCCAAACCCGGCAAATTTGCCAGTCGCTTGAGCTGCACCGCCGCCCAAAGTTTCGGCTGCCGCTGTTGCTGTTCGTGCGCCCCCGCGAAAATTAAAGAGTGATTTTGTCCCTTTAATAATCTCAGGCGCGAACATAGTTGCAATACTAAGGACGCCACCCCATTTGCCACCAAACAACGACAACGCTACACTTGCCGCTGATGAAGCTCCACGCATACCACGAAGACCGCGAGTATTACGAGATAATGCGGCGCCGCTTGCATTCATTTGTACGGCTGCCGCGGTGTTCGCGGCCGCTAATTGTGCCGTTGAACGTTGGGTCATAGCTGCCTCAGCTCTGTATCTTCCGAATGCTGCGGCACCCCTTCCCAGGGCACCAGTGACAGTGCTAATGCTTGATACAACTGCACCTAAAGCAATAACAACAGGAGGGAACGCCGCGGCAACCAATCCAGCGATAACGATTGTGTTCTGCATGGCCGGCGAAAGGCCTTGAAACCAATTCGTAAAGTCTTTGACTGTCTTTCCTGCCGCTTGCAAAGCTGGTTCGATCTTATCAAGTAAAATTTCACCGACTGGGAGTAAATTAGTCTGCAATAGTCTAAAATCTTTTGCCACACGATCCCCGAAGTTATCTTTTAAAGCCTTTCCTGCCTTGTCTGTGGCACCTTTAACATCACCAAGCATATCCTTGGTAGGATTCAATGCAGTTACCACTTTACCCCGCAAATCTTCCCATTGGGTACCGAATAAAGCGACACCGGCCTGATCTTTTTCCATTGGGTCTTTCATGGCTGCTAAGGCGGACACGGTTGCCATGAAGGCTTGTTCCCCTTCTTTTCCGCCTTTGGCGATGGCTGCCCCCATCTTGTCAGCATCCAGCCCGATAGCTTTAAAGCCTGCGGCAGTCGTTTTTGAACCGTCCTGAGCGCGGATATTAAATTCTTTGACCGCATCCCCAACCTTATCCATGTTCCAAGCGCCATTTTGCGCGCCTTGAATCATAATGTTAAACATGCCGTCAATGGAAAGCCCTGCTGATTTGAACTGGGGTGAGTATTCTGAGATCGTATCTAAAAGCTCGTTTGAATAATCGCCGCCTTTTTGTGCAGCAACAGTGATATAGTCAAAAGCTTTTCCACTATCAACAGCGAAGTTATCAATCAAGGCTTTGGCTGCTCTGGTGCTTTCAGGTATTTCAAACTCGAAAGTATCCCGGAGTACATAAGCCCGTTTTGTGGCCTGTTCAAGTTCTTCTCCCTTTAAGCCTTGAAGATTTTTTCTCACATCAATAACGCCTTGGTTGGCTTCTTCGAGTGATTCACCGAAGCCGCTAACCCACACATCTTTTGATATGTTGGCTACTTCCTGCGCCTCTTCTTTCGTCATGTTCAAGGAAGATGAGATTTTACCCTGGGCTTTTTGGAAATCTGCTGCGGATTTAAGAGCCAATCCTCCCAGCAACCCGATAGGAGCCGTAATCCCGGCGAACCCTACCTTACCTATCGTCTGTAGGCGTTCGCCTTGGGTTTGAAGGCGTTCCCCATACTCTTGCAAGCTTCTGCCTGCTCGGGTCCATGCAGAATTTTGGGTGTTAATTTCTAATGTCGTAGCCCTTAACTGCCGGCCGAGACGGTTATACATGGCCGTTTCATTGTTGATCCTTTGGGCCAGTTGTAAAGCAGCTTGTGAGTTTTCTCCTTTTTCACGCGCGAGCTCTTCATATTTTGCCCGCAACTGTTCGATTTTTGAACCTTGTAGCTGATGCAGTTTGGACAAACCTTCCTGTTTTTGACGCAGCTTGTCGGATGCGTCTCCAAGCTCTCCAAACTGCGATGCAGAAGCCTTCATTTCACTTCGAACCAACGCCATTTTTTCCGCCACGTTGTCCATTCCGGCTGAAAAACCGCCATCATCAAACCCTAAGCGATAAATCATATTTCCTAAGCTTTCCGTTGCCACAGTCTCACCTCCCACCTAAAATACATGATCTATCGGCACAGTTTTTGCCCGCTTGCGTTGCTCTTTCGGGTTCTTGAGTTTTTCCCGATGCTCAAGCAATTCAATAAAAAAAGGATAGTCGCTATTATCAATTTCATTTAGCGTCCATCCTCTTTCGTCCATCAATTGAATGTATATATCTTTGACGTTGTCTAATGCCTGATCTATTGTGACTCTTTCTGTACCTTTTCCAGCAGCTTTCCCAGATCAAAATCCTCTTTTTCTTTTTCGATTTCCTCACGGGTTGGGTAGCCGAGAACCCCGACCCCGATAATGTCATAAATCACATTCCGGTGATCGATCGTATTCAGACCGTCATTAATCTGCTTTCTTGTGAATTTTTTATCAAAAATTTCAACGATAAGGTTCAACTGTCTGTTTTCAACTTCCTCTGGTTCTGCCTCATCGCTTCTCGCGTACTTCTCAATTTCAAGTGCTTTACGCTTAAATTTAAAAGGGATAAATTCCTGCGTAAACGCTACATCTTCACCGTCAATTCGTAATGTAATTTCCAAAGGTTTAGACATTATGCTGCTCCCCCGCTTGTACTTGTTTTAGTTGTGGTTGTTGTTGAAGTTGAAGCCGTAACCGTTGAAGAACTATCAAGTTTAGAGACGTCAAATACTTCATCAAAGAATGTATCTCTGTATTCTTCATATCCTTCCACGCTGCTGTCACCGGTGATTTTGAAAACCTTGTCACTTCGTTGGACAAATGTGCCTTCAATTTCTTCTGTCTGGAAATCTGTTTTGTCTTCTTTGGTTTTCCAATCAGTACCCGGAATGCCAAAACGGCCTTTGGTTAACCATACATGGCGCACATTTCCGTCCTCTTTTGTTCCCGTAAACCCGAGGGCAACATATGGCGGAACAGCGTCTTGTCTCCATGCAATAACCCCTTTGACCATCTTTTGCCCTGTAATCTCCGCAAGAACGGCCTGAGGGATTTCAGAAGTCCCTATTTTCACTTTTGTTTCACCGGTATTTGAATTGACGATAATCGGCCCGTTATCTGCGTATAACGTGCTGTTTTCGTTGGATGTATCAACGTTTGCTGAAATAGCTGGCGCGAAATGCTGCACAGGTCCATATTGAATATTTCCTTTTTCGTCTTTGATGAGCTTGGCATATACTAAATTTTCAAGACCTACAATAACACTGCTCATTGATCTTCCTCCTTTAATTTCACAATTGTTCGATATAAAAAAGCTCTTCTAAAAGCAGAACGATCATCTTCATCAAAGGAAGAAACAGTGATACGTCTACAATTGAGAGCTTTCATTTTTTTATCCACCGCGGTTTGCAAAGGCCCTATGTTGTCGTCAGCCTTCACCCATAGGTTGATCTGTATATCAATTTCCGCTGATACGGCTTTATTGTCCTCATAGTCCTTATCAACGTTATCCATCTCCAGAACTAAAATGTGAGGATATTCACGAGATTCCTCTAAAGGGAAGTTTCCGGCATATATCCGGCCGTCAGTCATCTGAAATACGTCAGGATCATCTAAAAGGGCTTTTACGATGTACGGTTCATAATTAATCATGACCTTGCCCCTTTCCGCATTTCATTCATGACAGCCTGGTTGATTGCCACGCGTTTAAGCCGATAAGCCCGAACAGCAAACGGGTTTCCCCGTACGAACCGGCCGTTTTTTGCAACATAGCCATTATGGACAAACTTCGCCCGCCAAGCCGTTTCCTTTCCAGGGCCTATATCAAAGCTGATTGCGTTTGGAATTGGTCTGTCTTTCTTCGGCGTCTGCCGTACCTGAATATCGTCTTTGATGTGTTTGTGATCAATTTCTGATACAGGAACCTCCGCCCTCATGCCGTCTCTTAAAACGTTCCCGCCGGCTCGCAATGCTCTGACTTGACGTTTTTCAACATCTTGCCCAAACCTTTCAAGACGACGAAGAGCATCGTCAAAGCCATCAACTTGAACTGCTATTCTCATGATCCCACCCCACACATTGCAATGTCATAAGCTCCTGATTTTGCAAATCGGGAATGACCTCTTCAATCTTAAAAGGCTGACCCTTGTATACAACACGCATAGAGCCTGATTTAATCCCTTTTCTGTGTCGAATGCGAAACCATGCAGTATTTTCCTGATGGGCCGCAGATGCTTGGATAATGTAACGATCCCGCGGCTGCATGATTTCAGCCCAGGCTTTTATAAACGTTGTCCAAACGTATTCCGGTTTCATCGTTTCCGGATTGCGCCCTGGCACCCGCTTTTGAATCTGAATTTTATGTTTCAGGTCCCCCGGATTCACTGGCATTGTCATCACCACACATTTCCGCTTGAAGGATTAAAGGGGTCAAGGCATCCAGGGCAAGGCTCATACTTTTTTCCGTCACCCTAAATTCATAAAAGATGCCGGCCGCCAGAATAATCAAATGATCATCCTCACGCCCTGTTGCCCTTCTGATGTATTTTGTAGCCGACTGCAAATAAAAAGACAGCAAGGAATCTTCCTCACTGTCTTCAATCCTTAAATGCTCTTTTAAGCGATCATTAAGCCGATGCAGTTCCGCCATCAGTCGTCAACTCCAATTTAAATACTGTTGGTTCAAATGGTGAGTAGATTAATTGGCCGTCATTTAAGTGCCAAATTTTGAAGCCGACATGGTTTGTATCACTGTATTTTTCCAGAAGCTTGCTGACTTCTAAAGAATTAATGACATCTTGAATGTGGAATGAACTAAAATCACCAAAGTATAGGCGTGGTACATCCGGCGTGCTACCGTCCACATAATCAGTTACATCAACCGGATAGCCCAGAATCCTGTAACCGAAGGATCCTTCAATATAAGCCTCGCGCAACAACGGCTTTCCGTCTTTATCTTTTAACGTTTCAATAGCTGTAAGGGCAGCTCTATTCATCATCCAACGAGAATTTTTGAGTTTAGAAGTTGGAACTGAATTTTTCAATCGAACAAGCTTGTCATAAACCTCCATATTCCCCGGATTAAATGCAACAGCTTTTTGAATCAAGGAACCGGGATTATCTGTAGAGTTGAAGAAGAAATTTGCCTCTTCTTCTACATAGGATTTTTTCAGCTCTTCAATAACTGTTTGTTCAACAGGCATATCAGTCATAGCAAGCAATTTTTTGGTAATCAGCACTAGCGCATCAATTTCAGAAGGATTCAGGAATACTTCGTCAAAATTGATGTCGGTCTGTGGAATTGGATTGTCCAATGTTCTTTCAGTTTTAATCCGTTGGGCTTTTGCTTTCTTCACAAGAACCGGATAACCTTGTGTCCCTTTTGTCTGAACGCGAGTTCCGTATTTCCGTAACAGGTTTTCTTCCTGGGCATAGGTAATGATTTCTTTTGATAGAGATTCCGGAATTAAAACTTTCCCGTTGGTTGTCTCAACGCCCATCGCCCGCGCTTCGTTTTCGCTGATACGCCCGACAAGATAGTTTGCAAAGGCTTTGCGCTGCTCCCCTGCTTTTGCCTGTTTGCGGCTTTCAGAGGACAAAGATTTCATAATATTGCTGACAATAGCATCCCGTTTTTCTGTATCGAAAAACTGCTGGCCGCGCTGTTCTGTTTCATCTGATTCCCTTTCTTCTTCGCCTTCGTCGCCGTCTCTTTCTCCTTCTCCCTCGGCCGTGGAAGCATCACCACTTTCACCACTTTCTAGTTTTGTAAGCTCCGCTTTAATAGCTTCCAATTCTTCTGATAGTTCAGTGACTTCTTTTTCAAGCTTCTCAACGGAAGAAGCTTCCGTTTGATCGGATTCGAGATCAGCCCGGATTTCTTTCATACGTGCTTCAATTGCTGCTTTACGTCTCTCTAAATATTTCTTCATTTCATAGCCTCCTGAATTTTATTAATTAGTTGCTGCTTTTTTTGCCGCAGCTCATTTTTTTGTTTTGCCCTCTGATAAATGTCACCAGATCGGACTAGTGACGCTTCTGTATCCTCATAAGCAGGAAAGGCGACAACGCTAATTTCAAAGAGTTCTACCTCTTGAATCGTGCGTGTCGCCGGTGATGTATCATAATTCCATTCATCTTTTACTACGTTGAAGCCAAAAGAACATTGATTGATGTCGCCGCGCTCCATACTCCGGCGCAGATCATTTGCCCAAGAGGTACCTGGCGGCGTAACAGTAAATTTCAAACCCTTGTCATCTTCTTCGAGTTGGAGGGTGCCGCTGCGTGTCCGCCCAAGCACATAATCCCAATTGTGATTAAAAAGGGCACGAACATCGGCCTGCCTTGATAACGCTTTTTGAAAGGCTCCGGGCGCGATCACTTCGGTGAACATCCCGCCAATATCGGCCGGACTATTAAAAACAGCCCCATAACCGGTTATTTGTGGTGTCTCTTCCTGATCTGCAAGCTGCCGAATTTCCAGCCCCTTGATTTGAAAAGTCCGCTGCTCTTTATCCATCCTCATCACCACCTTTCAGGCTGCTTTTCAGAACATCTTCCAGCCTATCCAAGCCAACAAGGTCCTTACTGATATAAAGCTTGCTGGATTCTTTTGTGTTCAAACGTGGGAAACCGATCATTTCCCGTGCATCATCGGGAACGGCGATCGATGTCCGTACCAGATTGTAGGCAATCTCTGTTTTTGTTTTCATTCCAACGAAGTTTAAGAGATTGTGACGGAATTTCAGGCGCAGCCCACTATCTTTTCCGAAGAACAAAATGGTCAAATGCTCTTCGATGTTGCGAAAAATAGGCTGTAGACAGCTGGTATAAAGCTTCATCATGGCTTGTTCCATGTCTTTTTCTTCGAGCTTGTCCAGCAAGTCCTTATCCATCCCGAAAAACTTACCTAAATCTTTTTTGTAGATATTCAAATATTTGAGCGTCTTTTCATCATCCACAGGGGATTCAAGCGCTTCAATTTCATATCCTCGGCCTAAAGGAATCAATTTTGTTTTCCCTGAATCTTTAATCCCTTCAAGCTGGTCAAGTATCGCTTTTACGGTTTTGGTTTGATTCGTGTTGGTCGGGGAAAGGTGCGTCTCTAATTTAAGAAGGAACGCCATAAGCCCGCCTTTTTTATATTTTTCAGTCAGCGCCTTTTCAGCGTTCATGACGCCTTCCAGCGTTTCCTTTGCCAGCTCTAACAGGCCAACACCCTCCAAATGGCTCAAGCCTATATTTTTGATGTGCCTCACCATGTAGGACGGAACGACTTCACCGGACACAGTGATTTTCTCCGTTCCGGCGGCGGTCAGCTCGCTATAAGCGTTATTTAAAATGTGCAGCTGGCTTTGATCGTAGAAGACATACACGTCACCGCGGAGCAAATATACATTTGTCAGCAGTTTCTTAAATTCAAAACCGGTTAAATAATCATTGGGACAATTTAAAATCCGCAAAGCTTGAAGAGCCCGCGGGTCTTTTGAGTCTCTCCCCGTCGTTCCATCTTCCACAACAAAATCTGTCAATGCGACCTGATCGCTGATCAGCTTCATCAGATTGTATGTGTCACTGGATTTCAGGATATTATCGTCATTTACAAATGCACCATAATTAAAATATGAGTTTTGAAACCAATTGAAACTGCGTTTGCTGAACCGTCCCGCTAAATTACGGATAAACCCCACTCTCATCACCCCCTATCTGTACAATTCATTAAGCATTGCGTCATATTCGTCTTCATCGTAATCAACCAGCATCATCATAGTTTCTTTATGGGCATTCAAAAAAGCAACAAAGCCGTCTATTTTTGCTTTACTTTGCTTTTTGGAAGGCCGCTTCAAGCCTTGAAAGTTTTTATCCGCTACAACGTTTTCTGTGCAGTAGATAAAAAGGGGATTATCCGTCTTAATTCGTTCCTCATACATTAATACTTCTACGTCATCAAAAGGAGCGTTGAGGACGGTCGAATATTGCTTTGTCTCGACACAGGTCAATCCCTCGGCCTCAAGGGCTTCAACCACTTTTTGAGAAAGAGCCGGGTCATAATTGACCTGCTCAACATCATAAATTCGTGAGCATTCCACAATGAATTCGACGACCATATCATAGTCAATCGTTTTACCAGGGCATAACGTTAAAAAACCCCGCTCGGCCAAGTTCCGATACGGGATGTTCTCCATTTTTTCGCGTGCTTCCAGGTTATGATCCGGGATAAAATACATCTGTTTGACTTTCAACATAGATTTTCCGTTTTCATCATGGGTCGGGATATTAATAGACACGCATGTGAGGTCTGTGGTTCTGGATAAATCAAGGCCAATGACTGCCTGTTCGCCGGATAAATCGCCCAGGTCTTTGATCAGATTCCCTTCCTTGTCCTCGATCATTTTCTGGACAATATCTTTGTCAAAATACGTGCCGGTGCTGCGGACGAAAATATTCAGATACTTGGCCAAAAACTCATCCTTTCGCTCCGCGCTCATCTGAGCCGTTTTAAACTCACTTTCTAAAAAGTCGGGTTGGACACTGATTCCCCAGTTTGGGTTCACCTTTTTCCAGACTTTCCGATCATCCCATTTATCTCCCTTGTCGGGTTCGGTAATGTACGTGAAATAGGAAATGTCCTCTTCTTCCTCATTTTTGTTTTTCAATAGGCCTCGCGCATAATCATAGATTTGCAGGCCGACGGAAGTCGTGCCTTTTCCCGCTGTCGAAATGATGAACATTAACGGCTGCAACCGCGAACCCATACCGGATTTTAAAACATCGTACATGTCGGCATTATTTTGCGCGTGTACTTCATCCAGCAAAACGAAATGAGGGTTTTTACCATCAAGGCCCTGTGTATTTTTAGACAGAGGCAGGATGCTATTTTCAAACCGTGTACCGTTGATGGTGTACCGGTAAATGATAGCGTTAATGTGCCCCTTCGGACCTTTATAAATTTGAGTCCGAGTGTTAAGGTCTGGACTATTTTGAATGGTCGCCGCAATTTGTTTTGCTGCAATGTTCGCTTGTTCTGCATCGGTCGCCGCTGTAAAACATTCGGCGCCCTTTTCTCCGTCTGCGTACATTGCATATGTGGCAGCGCCGGCCGCTAAAACAGTTTTGCCGTTTTTCCGTGGAATCTGAATATAAACAGTCCGAACAGCCCGGACGGTCCTTCCCTTGTCATCCTTTTTATAAAAGCCGTATATGTTTGTGAAAATGAATTTTTGCCATAATTCCAATTCAATTGGTTCGCCGGCAAGCTCTCCTTTTGAATGTTTGCAGAAGGTTTCTATAAAATCCATGACTTTATTTGCCTCGTCGACATCCAGCCACACGTCTTTCCGCTTTTTCATTCTCTTGTAGCGCTCAACAACTTTTATAACCGATTTACAATGATCTTTTTTATTCTTCAATACCTGATCAGCATATAAATCAGCATAGTTCACACCCCGTTCTATCACCTGTCAGCACTCCACTTCGATTTAAAGGTTTGGAAACTGTCGGTATTAGAATTAGGCTGACCACCGACTTGTTTTTGAAGCTTCGGTGTAAGCCCCAGCTGTTCCAGCAGCTTGCTTTTTTTCGTGTTCCAATCAGCTACCTGTTGAGCAAGAGGGTGTTTCATTTCATTTACTGCGCCGGCTTTATTTTGATGCAGCCGCGTGGCCGGAAAACCTTCTTCCCGCCATTCTTCATACATTTGGGTATAGATCACATGAGCATCCAAATAGGTATTGATCAGAGGCGTAAGGGTTTCAGAATATGTCCCCGCCTCTTTCAGCCAGGCTAAAATTTTCCCTTCTTCATCAGCTCGTATTTTTTTCAATTTTCGAGTTCTGGCCGACCGCTGCTGTGGTGTCATTTCCTTCAAATTCCCTCACACCCCCCTTTAAAATTTCATTTTTGTATACACGTGACTCCCCCTGCCCTGTCCCCAAATCAAAAAAATTTTGAAAAAACAGATGGGGGGGATTGTTTTTCCTGATTTTCTATTTTGGCGTGGCATTTTGGACAAAGGAGAATCAAATTGTTTTCATCAAGCTTCAATTCTGGCTGCTTGGAAATCGGAATGACATGGTGAATGTGCGCGTTCTGTCCAAAAACAAAACGACCACACTCATTGCAAGTGCCGGCGTCACGTTGGTAAATGTACTCTCTCATGGCCTTCCAAGCATCAGATCGATAGAAAGACTTGTTTGCAGACTGAAACTTGTTTTGCTTTCGGCCTTTCTTCCTTGGCCTATGCTGATCACAATAATAGCTGCCTTCCTCTAAGAGAGTCCGGCAGCCGTCATGAATGCAATATCTCATTTGGTATCAGTCTTTTCATCCTTCTTTGTCCCTTTCGATTTTGTTGCCTTTGGCTTCGGATCTGCTTTGTCCTCTGACACTTCTGCTGCCGGTCCTTGCTCAAGCTTTGCGGCTTCCTCATGTGTTACAAAATGAGACTTCATTTCTCCTTTGTCCCACACCAATGAGCCGTGTGCTAACTTTTGAATGACTCGTTTGCTCATCACTGTTCCTCCTCAGTTACCATTTTTTGATTTTGATAGTTATTCCGTGCAAACAAAAAGCAAACCAGAATATAAACCACATTGTCATAAACGGATGTTCGTAAACTGCGTCCATGCTATTCCTCCTTCTTACGGTCAGTATTCATCGCCTTGCCCCCGCCATGAATCTCGATAGGGTTAGCGCCGGCCCCAGTCGTACTAGTCTGGGCTTACAGAACGGACGGCCAGCCAGTTGTATAAATCCAAGCTCATAGTCACGTTCCCTTCGTTGCTCTCGTAGGTATCTATAGCGTTGCTTACGTTCCCTACTCATACGCCTTCCCCTTGATCAGCAAACAACTCACGTATTTTCTGCTCAGCTTGAGAGAAGCTCATTTCCCGTTCCCCTGGAAAATGAAAGCTGCCTTCAACTTTGGGTCCAGACTTAAAACGAACGGTGGCTTTTATCAAAAACCCATAGGTTTGAAATACCATTATGCTCCCGCCACTAAATAGGGTTTCTCCTTTTCTCTCAATACTTTCTATAACGACTTCCATATGCAAGCCTCCTACATAAAAAAACGCCTTCCCGTTTGGGAAAGCGCCTGTTTTTATCATCTATGTTAATTTTCATTTCCAACTAATTCATTGTATTCTTCCAGCCACTCAGCAGGTATTTTCCTATTAACTTGTATATATCTCATCATTGCGTTGCTCAATTCTTCTGCCCTTTGTTCATCATGAATGAATCTAGGCTTCACCCCAATAGGTGGCTTTTCATATATTATCTGTTTAATATCTGCCACACATTCTTGGAAACTCTTTGTAATATTTTTTATTGCCTCTGTATAAACAGAAGGAGATTTAACAGTTATCGTTTTCTGAGTTGGATCATTGAGTTCAGTCGATTTTAGATGCACCTCAGCGTTATTTACATTTTTATGAAGACCAGCAGAATTCGCTTCAACATCAACCGAATCCACACTCACGCTCTCATCACAAACAAAAACCCCTCTTTCAATTGCTTTCCTTGCCTCCTCTCTGATTTTTTCTCGCTGTTCGTCTGATTTAATTAATCCATTATATTTAACGACTAAGATTTTCAATAGGAACACCCTCCAGTATATTCTTTCTAAACCGGACCCACACTTAGAGGCTTCCTTTGCCGACAATCGTTTTTTCTAAGATTCACTGGACCCGGTTTACAGAGAACATAAAACCAAGGGGTTTAAGACTGAACCCCCTGAAACGCTTGCTTTCATCCGGCTATCCGTGTGCACCCGAACGCCTTCCGTGGTCAGTAGCTACCCAAATAAAAAAGCACCCCGTAGGATGCTATTGAAATAAATAAAAAATAACAAAAGATACTTGATACGTATTTTTATACGTGTTATAATAAGTATGTCGAAAGGAGATGGTAACCATCAAATGAATTCAAGAGAGCTAATCAAGAAAATTGAGCAAGATGGTTGGTACCAAGTAAGGGTAAAAGGTAGTCATCATCAGTTTAAACATCCAACAAAACCCGGAACGGTTACCATCCCACATCCTAAGAAAGACTTTCCAAAGAAAACAGTAAAATCAATCCTTAAACAGGCGGGGCTTGAATAGCCCTGCTTGTAAAGGAACTATCATAAAAATATAAAGGGGTTATAGATTATGAAAAAAGATCGTTACATTTATCCAGCCCTTTTCGATTACGACAATGACGGAATCACAGTGACTTTTCCTGATCTGCCTGGCTGCATCACTTGTGGTGATACGGATGAAGAAGCTCTAACAATGGCTAAAGAAGCTATGGCACTCCATCTATATGGCCTTGAACAAGATGGTGATGAAATTCCTCAGCCGACATCTTCAAAAGATATCGAAACAGAAGATAGCCAAATCATCGTATTAATCGAAACATGGATGCCGCCTTTCCGTCATGAAATGGAGAATGCGGCAGTTAAGAAAACATTAACTATCCCGCGCTGGATGGACGACATTGCAAAAGAGCATAAAATTAATTATTCGCATCTTCTTCAAGATGCTATTAAAGAACATCTTGGTATTTACAAAAACCCTAGATCATAAGACAAAAGAGCAGCCAGCCGGTTGCTCTTTTTTAATTTCACTTTCGTTGTTTTTGACCTATTACCATATTAACCGATCTAAAACAAAACAGAGTGCCAACGTTGTGCCATAATTGTGCCAAAATCATTTTGCTGTCAATCGAATTTTTTTATTTATCCACATTATCCACGAATTAGCCATATCTTATATTGTGTCCAATTCACAGAAACGCGGAACCCTTTGCCCTGCATAGTTTGTAGCCATTTCCTTAAAATGAGTTGGACACTTTCTCATTATGGTTAGTTCATTAAAATAGACAGAAAAAACTCATCCGTTTTGAAGACAGATGAGCTTATAAGCTGAATGCATCCATTGTTTGATCCATTGTGTCTTGAGTAATCCCGATATATCGAAGAGTGACGTCAGGGCTGGAATGGTTAAATATCTCTTGAAGCAGAGCCACGTCTTTGAATTTTTTATAGTGCCAATAACCGAACGTTTTTCTCATGGTGTGGGTGCCGATCCCATCAAGTCCGACGTATTCCGCAGCCTCTTTCAATATGTTGTATGCTGTGCTTCTGCTGATCGGTTTATTTAGTCCTTCGCGGCTCTTAAATAAAAATTCCTGGTCATCTCTATCTTTAATATAGTCGGCCAAGGCCTTTTTTAGTGCCTTATTTATTTTAATCCGTTTCTGCTTGCCGGTTTTCTTCTCGCGTAAATCAATGTACATTCGTTTGGCGTCGCGGACTCTTAAACGAAGTAAATCAGATATACGCAAGCCTGAGTTTATGCCGGTGACGAAAAGCAGATAGTTTCTTTCACTCCGTTCTCTTAGGAATTTCTTTATATAATAAATCTGGTCCATATCCCGGATAGGCTGCACAAAATTCATTACGAAGCACTTCCCTTCACATACACTTCTTCTTTCAATGCAAAAGCCAGATTGTAAAAAGCACGCGATTTTATCCGGAAGTATGTGCGCGGGCTTAACCCGATTTCGTTATAAACCTCATAATCAAAACGGTGATCCTGTGACATATACCTCATGATGATGATCTGCCGTTCATTGGCCGGCAATCGATTCACAGCCTTTTGAATTTTTAAGAGAAAGGCATGTCGTTCCTGTTCCATTTCAATTCTTTTGATGGCCGTATCCTCGGTAGATGAATGAAACGCGTTTGTATTTGACGGTGGAACGATGTTAAAACCCGCTGTGATCTTCGGCAGCAGATCATCTGGCACTTGCAAGAGAACCACCCTGTAATTATCCAGTATGGCTTCAACCTTCTTTTTGGTTGCTTCTCTATCGATTTCGGGTAATTGAAATAACATTGATTAATTCCTCCTTTTATTTGCGCTTATAAGCGCCGCCTTTGCCTCGTTTAAGAATCTGCTTGTTTTGCCCCATAATCTCTCTCCAAAAGCGCTCAGAGCGCTCCTGCGTTTTTTCAGGGCGTTTTCTTTTGGTGGGTTTCATGTCTATTTCTCCTTTCGCTAGACCGCAGCCGGGACAAATAAAAAAACAGACACCAAACAAACAGCGTAAAAGCTGTAAGTTCAGTGTCCGCAGGTATTCCATTTAGGACATTATTCTATTTCCGTCCGCCAGGCGCCCATCGCGCCTACAAATTTTAATTTGCAAGCATCGGCAAGATCACAATAACAAAGAACAGTACGGCAACCCCAAGTATCGGCAGCAGAGAAGATTGTTTCTGAGCATAGGCCACGTTGCCCTTAATCGCCAGCCCTTCAGTTCGCTCTATGATCGATTTCACGTAATCCGGGTGAAGTTCGTACTTCTCAGCCAGCTCGTCAATGGTCATCATGTTATCCCGCTGAGCCTTGATTGTATGAAGTAATGAAGATTGTAAGAGTGTCATTCTTTCATCGCCTCTTCTATTTTTTTAAAATCATCCGAATCTATCGCAACATCTTGGATTCCACAGAAAGGGCAAAAAATTTCGGACGGACAATCAGCTTCCGCCGTCTTACATATGGCGCACGGGTTCAAAAAAACATTCGGGTCATTCATCCCTTCTCACCCCCCGTCTGTTCCCAATGGATGACAACATCGTTTGAATAAATCCGTAAGAAATCCCCTGAATCAAAGCGGACCTCAAAACCGCCATCGTTATGTAAAAAGGCATTCCGATTATCCACGATGTTTGTGACAGTCGCCATCTTTGTGAAGCCTGGCGGCTTATATTTTTGACCAAGCATATAAGTTTCAGAATTAAAGGTGATTGACTTCGCTTTAAACATTCCGTTCCTCCCCCGCAGGGGAAAGCCCCTGCAAATTAATTGAATTTGTGTGATGATTCAAGATTAATTCGGGAAAAAGCACCTTTAAACGTTTCGATGATCGTTCTGCCGTGTTCCGGGGCCTCTGCTTCATATGCCGTTCCGTTCAATCCATCTAAAACGATGACAGTGACCTTCCCGTCTTCAATTTTCCTTGATAATTCTTGATTGACGTCGATCTTTTTAGGACTGTTCACCAGCCGCACCCCCGTGTTAAAATAAAAGTGTTCAGGTTTTATTTCCGGGGCTTTTTATGCTCTGGTTTTTTTATGCAAACACATCATCTGTTTGCCTGAGCATAGCCAGATTATAAAGCTTTTCAATTTCCTCATCGCTCTTCTGTTTAAGCGATTCCTTTCCGTACCTTTCGATCAAATTGATCCATTCGATTTTTTCCATACGCTCTTGTTCTGTCATGCAGATTTCACCTCTTTAAAAGATTTTTCAAAGCGGCATTTTTGTAACGCTTTGGACAATGTTCAAACCTGATAATGACTAAAAGCTGCTGTAAGGATGCTTTTTCAAACGATAATTTTGAACCGTCTTTTATCTTGTTCTGATGCTTCCTCACCTAAAAGCCCCCCATTTCGCGGCTGAATTATTCCCTTGTTCCCCTGATCAATGACGAGGAATAATAATTCTTCTATTTCTCTTTTAAAGGATTTTGCTATTTTGATAATGGACTGACCCCGATCCCACAAATCTCTAAACCTATAAAGCTCCTGATCATACCAAATAAAATTATTTTCAAGGAACGGGATATAAACAGGACTTTCACAGAATAGCTGTCTTACTCCGTTCTTTTTCGTTTTCATCATTTGCGGACTAATCCATATTCTCGGATTCGCGCTTATACCGTAAGGCCTATGAGGGAGAATCCTTCTTTTTGCAAGGTCCACAATCAGAATCAAAAGCTCGTCCGGTTTTCTTCTCAGAAGATCGGCAGCGTCATATAACGATTTGCCGTCATACCAGTAATCTATCAATTTACAAAGCTGGACATATGACCATTCATAATTCAAGTTATCCAGAGCAATTTCTAAACGATCAGCGCGGGCAGTCTTTTTCACGCCCAACACTCCCGCACGGTACCGGTATGACGGTGAACAACTACTAATCTTTGTTCATGCTGCAGATTCTTTGATACCAGCCAATTCTCAGGGTTTAAACCGTTCTTTTTGATGATTTGCTTCTGCGCGCGTGTAGGTCGCTTACCATGTTTCATGCGTTCTCCCTCCGTACATTTGACCAATAGGCCAGCCAATTTTCTAGTTTTTGTTCAATTTCCTTTAATCCTTGCTTGAGTTCCTCCGGTGTTTTATCGGTTGCCACATGCCCCCACACGCCCGGCATGATCGTTTTCAAGTTAGTATCCTTCACTTATTTTCACCTCCTAAAAGGTTAGAGCCGGAGCTTTCCGCCCCTTTTTCTCTTTTTGTTTTTCTAAAAACTGAATCGCTTCAAGATGTGCTGTCAAACGGCTAACGGTTTTCTTGTCATAGAGTTTGGTTAAAGCCACACCTGAAAGATTGGTCGTGATGATCGTTACTTTTCCTTGACGGCCAGTAGAAACCCCATACCATACACGATGAATAAAATCATTTGCGGCTCTGTTTTCGTTGTCCGTGTCCCCTACTTCGGCGCCCAGGTCATCGATTACGAGATAATCAACCCTTGTCAGCAGCTCGATTGCAAAAGCCTCTGTCAACTTTTCGGAGTCATCTTTAAATGAGTTTTTAATTCGCCTCATGAGGGCATCACTGTTAACAAAGAGGGCTGACTTCGCGTACTCTTCGGAATCATTTTTGTTCAGTTCTTTAAGGGCGGCCATTGCAAGATGACTTTTTCCGGCGTTAGACTCTCCTGTCAAAAAGATGTTCATCACAGCGCCTGCCTTGATTCGGCTGACAAGCTCCATCATCCTGCGTTTATTCTGCTCGTCCTCTTGGTTGTAGCTGCGGAACGTTTCGAATGTTGCTTTTTTAAGAGTAGGGTCGGCAATTAGGGAGTAAGTCGATAAAATCTGCCGTTCCACCTGGCGGCGCCATATCTCGGCTTCACGCTCGATTTCCTTATTTCGCTGTTCTCTTTCACACATAGGACATTTTATTGAGCCGTCTCGCAGTTTCATCAGTTGAACCGGGTAAGGCTTCTCTTCTCCTCCAATGAGCCTTGTATGCTTGCGGCAATAGACAGGCTTTCCATTCTCATCAGTATGGAATGTCATCCTCCGTGATAACTCGGCCTTGACTCTTGCCGCCCGATCTTTGGTGAAGGTTTCTGTCATGAGGTCTACCTCCTTTTGGCTTTTGGTTAAGATAATTTTCAAATTTAGTGCCAAACAGCGTTTCAGGCCTTAGATACTTGTCCATATCAGAACCGCGCCATTCTTCCCATTTAACTAAAATGACATGTTTAAAGTCGTCAAATCGATTGCCTTCATTCCAGCGCGCCTTAATTAAAGACCTGGTTTTTGTTGTAGTATGACGGTACTTTGTTCCAGCGACTTTGTTTAAAAGGTCAATGATCAGTTTGTAAGGAATTTCATCTTTTTCAGAAGATGCGTCGTCGGGCTTGCCCGACAATATATTATTTTCTTTTTCTTTTTCTTTTTCTTTTTCTTTTTGGTCACTTGTCGTCGACGTATCGTTAACGTATCGTAAGAATAGTTGTTTTATAGATTCATTTGGAATGTGAGGATAAATCAATTGAATCAATGATCTGTCCTTGACTTGCCGCAGCTCCTTTTGAATGCAATCGAGCATCGGTTTACCCGCTTTTGTCAGGTTGTATTTCCCCCATTTGATAATTGCAATTTCGCGTGTCGTAGGATTAAATTCCACTAGTTTATGATGTTTTAAAAATCTTTCCATAAGGCTGTTAATTGATTCAATGGAATACCCTAAATCAAAAGCCATTTGTTTTTTTGTAATTGAATAAATGCCTATTTGAGATGTATTAGGGTTTGTAAGTAGGTAAAGATAAAAGTACCTATCTTCCGGTGTCATCTCTTCAAGAACTTTTGGGTCTTGCCAAAACTCAGTATGAACGTGACGATACTTAGCCATGTTGTTTACCTCCAATTACACGCCCTTCTGACTTGGTCAAAGGCCAAACTGATCTTTTCCCGTTCACGATCACAGAGCCGAGAGCATTGTTTTTGCATTCATTCTGAATGATGGAACCGCCCTGCTGCATTAACCCGTTCAAAGCCTGATTATGCGTATGGACAGATTCACTGATTACGACATGAATTTGGTTATGTAGCCATACATGGCCAACTAAAAACATGATTGCTCCTCCTTTTTTGGTATAATGTCCCTATCAAGATAATAGGAGGTGAAATATTATGGACATTAACATTACTATTTGGCTATCTATTGCTACTTGTTTAACAGCATCTGTTACATGTTTTATTACCTTCTTAAATTATTTAGCTAAGAGACCGAATTTAACATGTGAACAAATGTTTCCTCGCTCTGTAAAACTATTTAAACCCGATAGAGAAGACTTAAATATTCCAGATGTATATTGGCAAGATGATTACCGAATAGTTTTTGATGTAGTTATTGCCAATAAAAGTGAGACTCCAATCTCTATTGTTGAATTTACTTTGAACGACAAATTAATTTTTAATTCTTACAGTAGAACAGGTAAACAATATAAAATAACGACTGATACAGGTATAAAAGAAGAAAACGGTATGCAATTCGTATCAGCAACTTCTAAAATGACAGTGTACGATTTAGAGAACAAACTTTTAAATCCAATTATTGATATTCCTGCTCACTCCTCAGTACGAGGTTATATTTTGTTTCGAACAAATAATAAAGCAGATGTGAAAGCAAAGCGAAATATCTTAAGAATCAAAACCACTAAGAAGATTTTCAAATTCAATTTAGATACATTCGGATACTTAGAGAGTTGCCTTCCGCTGCCAGAAAAAGTTCTGAAGGCTCGAAACCAAAATTTTCAATAAAATCAGATGTTAACTCTTTAATGTACTCATCAATATCTTTTAGTCGTGTATCTTTTATGATCAGTTTTATACAAACTTGATTTTCAACCTCTGTTGCCGCAGGGGTTGACTTATTTTGTTTGTTCATTTCACAAGCTCCTTTCTAATGGGATGCTATTGATCTCTTGTTTAACAAGTTTTTTAGCATACTCGGCAATTACTTGTTCGGTCTTTGGCTTATATCTAAATTGATCTAAACAATGTAGTAAGTCTCCATATGTCTGACAAAATGATTTGAGTTGTTTAATGAGGTCTTTTGCTGTATTCTCCAAAGCTTCTTCATATTCAACTGATTTGATTTTTACTTTTTGCATTTCCAATCTATAAGGCTTCATTTTCTTTTCTCTCCTTTACGTTTTTAATCGCTTTCTGCACAGCTAGTCCGTTAAGAACATGCGTAAATTCAATTGCGTTCTTCTTTTCGCCGGTTAATTCGTTAAAAATCATCAGTAAAGCTGTGTTGGCCGCCGTGAAAAACTCGGTCAAATCCACGTCCGTTAACTCTTCTATAAAGTGCTCTGATTCTTCATTAAAGACTTCAAAAATTGCTCCTGAAAGTGCAACAGAATACATTTGATGCTTATCCATTGATTTTCTCTCTCCTTCTACGCTGATTGACTTCCATTAAAAATCGGTCTCCATCCTTCAATGAAGCTCATCGCTTCTTCAAAGTCTTTTTGCAGAATGTTCGGATAGGCATTGACTCTGTACGCATCTTTTAGGTTCTTCCATAATGCTGCATAAACTCTTCTGGTCGTTTCATAGAAAGTTTTGTCGACCTTATTTTCATTCCAGAGCTTATGCACACGTTTGTTCACTGCGTTCCTCATAGCTTGCTGCTGAGAGTAATCGAGCGTTAATTTTTTATCCAGATCATGCCGAAGTTGCTTTATGTCCTCTTTCATTTCTCCAACATCTTCGTTGAGCTGGATGGTTAGTTTCATATTGGCAATGATGCTCTCTTTTGCGTTCATCGCTTTTGGCTGCTGCTGGTTCTGGATGTATTCTTTCATCCTCTTAAATTCTTGAATGAATTTTATTTTGGTTTGAACAGCTTCTTTCGTGTTGTAACCGAACACAACCAGTGTGAATGCTTCTTCGGTTAGGTCGTATTTTGGTTTGAGACGGTTTAAAGAATCCTTATAAGAGTTGCGCTCAAAATTGAGCTCATTAAATTCTTCACCTGCATATTCCATTTGAGTTTCAATATCTCTCAATACATTTTTATGTTCCTTCCCAAACATCTCCGCAATGGTTAGGCTGTCTGTGACAGCGATATTTTCTTTAATGAAGACTAATTGATTTTCCATCTATGTGACCTCCTAAAAAGTTTTATTTTGCTCCCCTTCTGATAAAATATTTTTGAAGGGAGGTGAAATTAATTTGGAAGTATCTCTAACTAAAGATGCTGATGCTTTAATTTGTATTCTTTACAAAAAATATTGTCAGGACTTACAAGATGGTAGCCCTAAAGCACAAGCTAAATTGTTAGGAAGCTCAAAACAAATCTATGAAACACTGGTTCCTCAATGGTCTTTTGTTGATGTAGACGAGACTTGCAGAGAACTTAAACGTTCAAGACTTGTCGATTGCCTGTATACTGACAATGTGGTTAGTCAAGTTTGGTTTACAGATGCCGGAATTATTTATATGGAAAACAGATTCAAAAACGGTCTTAATGATGTATTAGACTACCTAAGTAAGATTAAAGGTTTAATTCCTTTTATCTAGGCACTTGCATACTCTCATACCCTGCTTTGATTTCTTCAAGCGGGGTATTTTTTATATAGTCCTCTGAAAAAAGATTCTCATGAAATGCTGAATAGAACTTCATCGGCTTTTCAAACGCTTTAATACCTGCTTTTTTCATCCATTCAAGTTTTTCTTGAGAAATACCATCTTTTGTTTCTCTTTCGGTAGAAGGTATCTGGCCGAAAATAACACTTTTATAAAGCTCTTCATCTGCAAGGTGCAGAGCTTTATTAATTTCAACATAACTTAAACCACTTTTAGAGCATTCCTTAATGACTGCCTTTAAAAGTTCAAGTGTTTCTTGTTTTAGTTCATTTTTTGTAATGTTCGAAGGCATTCCATCTGTTAATTGAATTCGTCTCACTCTATTAACCTCCTAAAAAATTTTAGTTTTTGGCTTCCATTTTTTTAATCCATTCCAAGTATGCTTCTCGACGTATCCGCCTGCTGTTACCACTTTTAAAACTTGGCAAATCACCAGAAGTGCAACGTTGATAAACAGTATTGGGATGCCATCCCATTAACTCTGCTACTTGCTTAACAGTAAGTATTGGCGGCAATTGATCAATTATTTGCATTGTATTCAAATCTCCTTTCATACGATTGTACCTTTAAACGGTAGTTAGCTGTAAATTTTTTTCTTCTTCATCATATGCCCCATCATTTACAATAGGTAATTTGATTATGTCCTCTGGCAAGTCATAAACTTCTGCGGCTTTCTTAAGTCGGTATCCAGGTATAGCGGTAATACCTTTCTCATAATTCCGAAGAGTTTTTGGTGTTATGCCAATCTCTTTAGCAGCTTGCGCTTGGCTTAGGCCTGCATTGACCCTAGCTGCAGCTAAAGTTATTTTAATCAACACTTTCAACTCCTTTCATTATTCTATGCTCTCAATATACTACCTTTAAAAGTTACTGTCAATACCTTTTAACATTATTTTTACCGAAAAAAAGTAGTTTGATCCTTTACATACTTACCGTTTTTAGGTACTATAATAAGGAAGAAAACAAGGAGGAATTAAAATGATTGATATTCAAAAACTAAAGGAAATCATGGCAAACAATTTAAAAAAACAATTAAAACGTAAGGGAATATCACAAACTATGATGGCTCGAGATTTAAATATTCCAGAGATGACCGTATCTAACTGGGTTAAAGGGAAAACATATCCCAGACCAGACAAAATTCAATTAATGGCTGATTATTTCGGAATTACTCGTACTCAATTGACAGAAGAAGCACCATCCAATCTTACTCCTTTAGCACCACAAACAGTTCCCGTTCCTGTACTCGGAACAATTGCATGCGGTGAACCGATATTAGCCGAAGAAAATGTAACTGAATATATATACGAGTCTCCCGATCAACTACCAAGTGGTAATCTATTTTATCTAAAGGCAAAAGGGACAAGCATGGAACCAACGATTCCTGACGGGTCATATGTATTAGTACGTGAACAACCGGAAGTAGAAAATGGGGCAATAGCTGCCGTGCTTGTTAACGGCGACACAGAAGCTACCCTGAAAAGAATTAAGCGTCAAGGAGATATGGTAATTTTGATGCCGGATAATCCGAATTACAGCCCTTTTATTATCACCCCGGACAACCCAGCCAGAGTCATCGGACAAGCGATACAATTCACACAAAAGTTGTAAAGGGTGATAAACAATGAAAGGATCATTTAGGCGTCGAGGCTGCAAGTGCAAAAAGAAACGGTGCACCTGTGGCGCAAAGTGGTACTATCGGTATGATATTGTTGATCCGACTACTGGTAAGCGTAAACAAAAGGAAGTTGGAGGTTTTAGAACAAAGGCAGAAGCCGAAGAGGAAGCTAAACGAATCCAATATGAGCTACTGCAAGGAACCTATATTGAAGAGAAAGAAATTACATTCGAAGAGTTCGCGAAAGAATGGCTGATCTGGTACGAAAACACTGGGAAGGTAAAGGTAAGTACGATAAGGGTTCGTAAGCACGAAATCAGTCGTTTGATGGACTATTTTCAGTATTTGAAGATGAAAGATATAACACGCAAGCAATATCAAGAGGCACTTAATGACTTAAAAGCAAGAGGATATGCAGAAAATACAATCGACGGTGCCCACCGAACCGGGAGAATGATCTTTAAACGTGCGATTGAACTTGAAGTGATCAAAACCGATCCGACCGAATATGCGATTGTCCCGAAAGTTCAAAAAACCGTTGAGGAATTAGAGCGAGAAAAAGAATTACCAAAATATTTAGAGAAAGAAGAACTTGCACATTTTCTCTCTATTATCCCGGATCATCAAATGGATATTCGTGACTATCCAATATTCTTTACGCTTGCCTATACAGGCATGAGAGCTGGAGAACTTTGTGCTCTAAAATGGAGCGACATCGACTTTGAAGAACAAACTATAAGCATTACAAAAACGTATTACAATCCACGCAATGCCATAAAAGAATACGAATTACTCACTCCAAAAACAAAAAAATCTAAACGCGTGATAGATGTTACGGAAGATGTCCTGATCGAGCTTGATAAGCTTAGAAAGGCTCAAAAAGAAGTGCAAATGAAATACCGTAAGACGTATCATAATGAAGGGTTTGTTTTTGCTCAATTGGATGAAGTAAATGCAGGGTATCCGGCTTATGTGAAGTTAATTGAAATACGTATGAAAAGATTGCTTAAAATTGCCAATTTAAATCCATCACTAACCCCACATTCATTAAGACACACTCATACCTCTCTGCTGGCTGAAGCAGGGGTTAGCCTGGAACAAATTATGGATCGTTTGGGACACACTGATGATGATACAACCAAAAATATCTATTTGCATATCACTAAGCCAAAAAAGAAAGAAGCTTCCCACAAGTTCAGCGAACTCATGAGAAGCTTACTTTAATCTGTCAACTGTGGGCAAAATGTGGGCAAAAACTCCACAAGAGATAGGGAAACCTTGATATAATAAGCTTTTAAAAGCCTATTACATCATGCCGCCCATTCCGCCCATTCCACCCATGTCAGGCATGCCGCCGCCTTTGTTTTCTTCAGGCTTGTCGGCAACGACTGCTTCAGTAGTCAGGAACATTGCCGCTACTGATGCAGCGTTTTGCAGAGCTGAGCGTGTAACTTTTGTAGGGTCTACGATACCTTTTTCGATCATGTTGACCCATTCGCCTGTTGCAGCGTTGTAGCCGATTCCGACTTTTTCGCCTTTCAGGCGTTCAACGATGACAGATCCTTCAAGGCCGGCATTGTGCGCGATTTGACGGATTGGCTCTTCAAGAGCGCGAAGAACGATGTTCACACCAGTCAATTCGTCGCCTTCTGCGTTGATTTCAGCTACTTTATTGTATACGTTGACAAGAGCTGTACCTCCGCCAGATACAATTCCTTCTTCTACCGCAGCACGAGTAGAGTTGAGGGCGTCTTCGATGCGAAGTTTGCGTTCTTTCAGTTCTGTCTCAGTCGCAGCGCCGACTTTGATGACAGCTACGCCGCCTGCAAGTTTCGCAAGGCGCTCTTGTAATTTTTCTTTATCGAATTCAGAAGTTGTTTCTTCAACTTGAGCGCGGATTTGGTTGACACGAGCCGCGATTTGCTCTGTATCTCCGGCGCCTTCAACGATCGTCGTGTTTTCTTTCGTAACGACGACTTTAGAAGCGCGTCCCAATTGGCCGATTTGAGCTGATTTAAGGTCAAGACCTAAATCTTCTGTGATCACTTCAGCACCTGTCAGGATAGAGATGTCTTCAAGCATCGCTTTGCGGCGGTCGCCGAATCCAGGAGCTTTAACAGCCACTGCATTGAATGTTCCGCGGAGCTTGTTGACAACAAGCGTTGCAAGAGCTTCGCCTTCAACGTCTTCAGCGATGAGAAGCAATGGTTTGCCTTGCTGAACGACTTGCTCAAGAACCGGAAGGATTTCTTGAATGTTTGTGATTTTTTTGTCAGTGACCAGGATGTACGGGTTCTCAAGAACCGCTTCCATCTTATCGGAGTCAGTCACCATGTAAGGAGACGCATAGCCGCGGTCGAACTGCATACCTTCAACAACTTCAAGTTCAGTTGTGAATCCTTTGGATTCTTCAATTGTGATGACACCGTCGTTGCCAACGCGTTCCATCGCTTCAGCGATCAGGCTTCCGACTTCTTCGTCAGCAGCAGAGATGGCAGCAACTTGTGCGATAGACTCTTTGCCTTCGATCGGTTTAGAGATTTCTTTCAGGTTTTCAATCGCTACTGCAACAGCCTGCTCGATTCCTTTACGGACGCCCACGGGATTAGCTCCGGCTGTTACGTTTTTAAGGCCTTCGCGGATCATCGCTTGAGCAAGAACAGTCGCCGTTGTCGTACCGTCACCGGCAACATCGTTCGTTTTGCTGGCCACTTCAGCAACAAGCTTTGCACCCATGTTTTCGAACGCATCTTCAAGCTCGATTTCTTTCGCGATGGTTACACCGTCGTTTGTGATAAGCGGAGAACCGAATTTTTTCTCAAGAACGACGTTGCGTCCTTTAGGTCCCAACGTTACCTTTACAGCATCCGCCAATGCATCTACACCGCGCAGCATGGAACGGCGGGCTTCTTCGCTAAACTTAATATCTTTTGCCATGTGATTCGAACCTCCTCAGGATTATATAAAGATTTTATTTAAGACTTAGCCGATAACAGCTAAAATGTCGCTTTCACGCAGGATTAAGTAGTCAGTACCTTCATATTTCACTTCAGTACCGGCATATTTTGAGAAGATGATGCGGTCGCCTGTTTTTACTTCTAATGCCACGCGTTCTCCGCTCTCTAATACACGGCCTGAACCGGCAGCAACTACTTTACCCTCTTGGGGTTTTTCTTTTGCGGAGTCAGGAAGTACGATTCCGCTAGCAGTTTTTTCTTCAGACTCAACGAGCTCAATGACAACGCGATCACCTAATGGCTTTAACAATGAAACAACCTCCTCAATATTTTCATATGTAATTTTAGCACTCGCACTCATTGAGTGCTAACACAATTCTTATAATAAAGAATCTCCCTGGCAATTTCAAGTGATAAGTCTAAAAATTTTTGCGCTTGCAAGTTTCCGTTTCCCTTTCCCATCCGATAATTTAATAAGAGTGTGTTACAATAAATGTAGTCTGCTTTAGATTCTAGAAAAGGAGTACATACGGCTTGAGAAAACAATACTGGTTTATTATTTTGACATACGTCCTCATGCAATTGTCGTCCATCGTCGGCGTGCCTCTGCTTTACCTGCTCGGCGTAGGAAAAGGACAGACTCCCGTTCAAGCAAAGCTGACGCTGACAAGCGTATGGTCAGTCATTGCCTTTTTGCTCTGTCTCGTCATCGTGCTGCTGATTTTAAGGACAGTGCCGAAAACAACGCTTCGAAACAGGCCGAAAGCATCGATTGGGGCATCGGTAGCCTGGGCGGTCGGCGGCGTTTTTCTCGCGCTTTTTGCTCAGTCAATTGCTGCCATGATTGAAATGACGCTATTCGGGGCCAATCCCGAGTCGGAAAATACGCAAATGATCATGAAATTGATTCAGGCATTGCCGCTCATGGTCATCGTCTCTTCTGTGTTCGGCCCCATTCTGGAAGAAATCATTTTCAGAAAGATCATTTTCGGAGCTATATATGAAAAAACGAATTTCTTTATCGCTGCTCTGTTCAGCTCCGTCCTTTTCTCGGTTGTCCACATAGATTTCTCACACTTTTTAATCTATGCGGCAATGGGCTTCACATTCGCTTTTTTGTACGTCAGGACAAACCGGATTATCGTGCCGATCTTTGCCCATGTCGCCATGAATACGTTTGTCGTGATCATGCAGACGTTTCAGGGCCAGATTCAGGACTATTTGGAACGGGTTGAAAAAGTGCAGCTGATTATCGGAGGATTTTTATGATGAGAAGCCCGGTGTTTTGGGGCGTGATGTATTTTTTGACGGGCGTGCTGTTTACGTATCTGGCAGCGACCTCTCCGGGGAATATGTGGTCGTTCTACACCATTCTCCTGATGCTGTTCGCCGCCTATAACATCAGCATTTCCTTCAAAATGTTCGCCCTTTCAAAGCGGAAAAAATAAAGAAAAAGAGCCATTCTCTCAAAAAGAGATGGCCCTTTATTTTAAAAATGCCTGATTGGCTTCCTGAATGACGGCTTTCTGCGCTTTCCTGTAGGAAATTCTCGAAATGATGATGCTGATTTCATACAGGATCAAAAGAGGCGCTGCCACCATAAAATCGGACAACATATCAGGAGGCGTGATGAACGCCGCGATGACGAACAAAAAGAAGTATGCATACTTCCTGATCTTAGCCAACATCATGGGCGTCACCAAACCGAGCCTTGTAATGAACATAATGATCACAGGCATCTGAAACAATAAGCCGAAAGGAAGCGTCAGCTGTATTAAAAACTGAAAATACTCATAAATCCCGATGACTTGATTCACCTTAAGATCATCGGAAAGATTCGTCATAAATTCAACGACAAACGGAAATAAAATAAAATAAGAAAAAGCAATGCCGCCTAAAAAAAGTATGATCGATACAGGAATATAGCTTAGCGTCACTTTGCGTTCTTTTTCATACAGCCCCGGGCTGATAAAAGCCCACAGCTGGTACAAGACAAGCGGCGAGGTCATCACAGCGCCGATAATGACAGCGAACTGCATGTATACCAAGAGCGGATCGGTCAGTTTAAACGCGTTCAGCGTCAGCAGTTTCGCTTCATCGGTCTGCTGCAAATAAAGAATGATCGGCTTAGCCAAAAAGAAGCCCGCCATGACAAAAACGGCAAAAAAGAAGGCAATGAACACGAGCCGTCTTCGCAGTTCAATAATATGTTCCAGAAGCGACATTTCTCTTCCCTTCATCAATGTCATCCCATCCTACTGATCTTCTTTCTTTTTTTCGCTTTCGTCGTCTGCCAGACCTCTTGTTGCGTTTTTAAACTCCCTTAGCGTCTTGCCTGCTGCCTTTCCCAGTTCAGGAAGTTTTTGCGGACCGAAAATCAGAATCGCCAAGATAACGATTAAAATAAAGCTTCCAGGACCGATTGTCGGCATGTAAAAGCCTCCCCCTTTCCGTCATTTTTCTTCTGTCATTGAATAATGCTTCAGAAAATATACCAATGACTGAAGTTCAACCGCTAAATCTATATGATGAATTCGAATGTGTTCCGGCACATTCAAACGGGCCGGCGTAAAATTGAGAATGCCTTTAATACCGAGCGCAACAAGCCTGTCCGTAATAGGTTGGGCGGCCTGGGCCGGGACCGTCAAAATCGCGACGGGAATATCGTTTGTCAAATGCTTTTCAAGGTCATTTAAATCGTAAACGGGAACGCCTCCGACTTCTTTTCCGATTTTGCTTTCATTGATATCGAAAGCCATTGAGATTTTCGTATTGTTGTTTTTAATGAAGTTGTAATGGAGAAAGGCTGTCCCTAAATTTCCTACGCCGATAAGCGTTACGTTTGTCATTTCATCCTGGTCGAGCGTCTTTCTGAAAAAGGACAGCAAATAATTCACATTATAGCCGTAGCCTTTTTTGCCGAGTGCACCGAAATATGAAAAGTCCCTCCGAATCGTGGCAGAATCGACTTTTACGGCATCGCTCAATTCAGCGGATGAAACACGCTGCTTTCCGGATGCATGAAGGTTTTTTAAAAAACGATAGTATAGCGGCAGCCGCTTAGCTGTCGCTTGCGGAATTTTTGAATGATCCAAGTTCATAAACGATCCTCCATGTTTACATCAGCTTTTTCCCTTTTATAGTCACCGCTTTTCCCGCCTGTTTTTTCAGCGAGATAGGTCGGTCCTATCACCATTCCCTTATCCGCAGCCTTGCACATGTCATAGACGGTCAGCGCACATACGGAAACTGACGTTAACGCTTCCATTTCCACACCTGTGCTCCCTTTTGTCTTGACGGTTGACTGAATATGCAGGATGCTGTTCTGGTCTTTTTCTTCCCATCGAAAGGCGATGTCGACTCCCTTCAGAGCGATCGGATGGCACATCGGGATGATGTCGGACGTTTGTTTTGCCGCCATGATTCCTGCCACCTGAGCCACAGCCAGCACATCGCCTTTCCCCATCTCCTGGTTTTTGATTTTTTCATGCACGTCTCTTTTCATAGACACGCTTGAGAAAGCTACAGCAGTTCGCACTGAAGCTTCCTTTTCGCTTATATCAACCATCTTGGCTCTGCCTTGTTCGTTAAAATGCGTAAATTGGTTCATCATTATAAAACTCTCCTTACTAAAGATCATACACTATTTTTTTCAATCTGTCTTTTCCTTTTGGTTAAAATCTTCCAGACTCCGCTTAATTGTTTGCTGACTGCTATCTGATAGGCTACACTAAAAATAGCAAACAAGAGGTGAAATAAATCATGATGATTTTACAAGTCAATCAGCTCTCAAAATCGTTTGGAGCCGATTCCATTTTAACGAATATAAAGCTGGAAGTCAGATCCCGGGACCGGATTGCGATCGTCGGGCGCAACGGAGCCGGAAAATCGACTTTTTTGAAAATTATCGCCGGCAGGCTTTCTTATGAAAAAGGGGACATCATCAAGCCGAAGGATTTAACAATCGGCTACCTTGATCAGCATTCGGGACTCGATTCAAAGCTTTCAATAAAAGAAGAATTGCTGACTGTATTCGATCATCTGAAAGCGATGGAAAAAGAGATGCGCTCAGTCGAAGAGCAGATGGCGCATGCTGCACCCGACAAGCTTGAATCGTTAATGAAAACGTACGACAGACTGCAGCAGGAATTTAAAGATAAGGGCGGCTACCAATATGAAGCCGACGTCAGATCCGTGATCCATGGTCTCGGATTTGCCGGATACGGCGACACCGCGCGCGTCCAGGATTTAAGCGGAGGACAAAAAACGAGGCTCGCTCTCGGAAAAATGCTACTGGCCAAACCTGACCTGCTCATTCTCGATGAACCGACGAACCACCTTGACATCGATACGCTTACCTGGCTTGAGCAATATTTGCAAAACTACAGCGGAGCGATACTCATCGTCTCCCATGACAGGTACTTTCTTGATAAGGTTGTCACCCAGGTGTACGAAATATCCCGCTCCAGGAGCAAAAAATACATCGGAAACTACAGCGATTATCTGAAATTAAAAGCTGAACAGCTTGAAAAAGAAATGAAACTGTATGAAAAGCAGCAGGATGAAATCGCCAAACTCCAGGACTTCGTCGACCGAAACCTGGCGAGGGCTTCAACGACAAAACGCGCACAAAGCAGGCGCAAACAGCTTGAACGGATGGACGTCATGGATAAACCGCTCGGCGACGAAAAATCGGCCTCCTTCCGTTTTGACATTGCCCGGCAAAGCGGAAACGACGTCCTGCGCGTTCAGGATTTGACGGTCAGCTACCAAGATCAGCCTCCGCTCCTCCGCTCGCTCTATTTTCAAATTTCGCGCGGTGAAAGCGTGGCCCTTGTCGGCCCTAACGGAGTAGGCAAATCAACCCTTTTAAAAACGCTGATTCAAAAGCTTAAACCCCTTACAGGCACGATATCAACCGGTTCACACGTCTCGATCGGCTATTACGACCAGGAGCAGGCTGAACTCCATTCGTCCAAGCGCGTGCTTGACGAGCTTTGGGACGACTACCCCGAGATGAATGAGAAAGATATCAGAACATGCCTCGGGAATTTCCTGTTTTCCGGAGACGATGTCTTAAAGCCTGTTCACGCCCTGAGCGGCGGCGAAAAAGCACGGCTCGCGCTCGCGAAGCTGATGCTTCAAAAAGCCAATTTTCTCATTCTTGACGAGCCGACAAACCATCTTGACTTGGACAGCAAAGAAATATTGGAAAATGCTTTGATCGATTATCCGGGAACGATTTTGTTCGTGTCCCATGACCGCTATTTTATCAACCGCATTGCAACAAAAGTATTCGAGCTTTCACCTGAGAAAGTGGAAGAATATTTAGGAGACTACGATTATTATACGGAAAAAAAGGCCCAGCAGCTTGAGCTTAAAGCACTGGAAAAGCAAAATACAGACGAGCAAAGCAAACCTGATGCAGATAAGGCCAAAACAAAGCGGAGCTATGAAGAAGAAAAGGAATGGAAGAGAAAAGAGCGGCAGCGGCAGCGCCGCATAGACGAAATCGAAACGCGCATCACGGCCATCGAAGAAACAATTGAACAAAATGAGGAGCTGCTCTGCGAACCCGACGTCTTTCAAGACCACGAAAAGGTTCAGGAGATCAACTCCGAAAACGAGCGCCTGAATAACGAACTTGAGCACTTATTATCCGAATGGGAAGCACTTTCTACAGAAGAATAAAGATCAAAGCCGCTTCAATCGATGAAGCGGCTTTTTTATCCACAAAACAAACCCTTTGTTTACAAGAAAGAAAGCGATTTACCCACAATATCCACAAAAAACATAATATTTATTCACATTATTAACAAGTAAAAAAACTTCTATATAACAGGTTTTTTAATATTATTAACATGCCTGTGGATATATGTTAACAAGCTGTTAATAACTAAAAAAACCTCACGGTGTGTGAGGTTTTTAGTAAGATGTCAGCTCCAAGCCGGGCTGGCCATTCATATCATATTTTCCCCTGATTCCTTTTTCGAAAGCGACGGTTCCTGCCGCTGCAATCATAGCCGCATTATCTGTGCAAAGCGAAAGCGGCGGAATGAGCAGCTCGATGTCCGGATATGCGGAAAATGTCTCTTCAAGGGCCGTTCTAAGCCCCTTGTTTGCCGCAACTCCTCCGGCAAGCATAACCTGTTTGACTCCGTAAGCCTTGGCAGCCCGCTTCGTTTTCGTTACGAGCACGTCGATGACGCTTTCCTGGAAACTTGCGGACAAGTCCTCCGGCGATATCGTTTCCCCTTTTTGCGAGGCATTGTGAAGCGTGTTGATCACCGCTGATTTAAGGCCGCTGAAGCTGAAGTTATATGAGCCCTCTTCAAGCCAGGCCCGCGGCAATGGTACGTTGGCTTCGCCTTTTTGCGCGAGCTTATCAATATGAGGCCCTCCCGGATAAGGCAGTCCCATCGTTCTGGCTACTTTATCGTATGCTTCTCCTGCCGCATCATCGAGCGTTTCGCCGATCACTTCAAATGAACCGTGTTCCTTCATATACACAAGCTCCGTGTGCCCGCCTGAGACGACTAAAGCAAGCGCCGGAAAGCGAAGCTCTTGGACAAGCCGGTTGGCATAAATATGGCCTGCAATATGGTGAACGCCGACAAGCGGAATCTTGCGGGCAAAACTCAGTGCTTTCGCTGCGTTTACGCCGATCAGCAATGCGCCGACAAGCCCGGGGCCTTCAGTTACCGCAATTGCATCAATATCGTCAAAAGACATGCCTGACTGTGAAAAAGCTTCCTCAAGCACGATCGTCATCTGCTCTACGTGGTGTCTTGACGCAATTTCCGGAACGACCCCTCCAAAACGTTTGTGGCTTTCAATTTGCGACGCTACAACGTTTGTTATAATGTCTTTACCGTTTTTTACGATGGCGGCAGCGGTTTCATCACAGCTTGTCTCAATTCCCAATACATACAAATCTTTTTTATGATTCATTCAGTCTCACCCACATTAATAAAGCATCTTCTCCGTTATCAGTATAATAATTTTTGCGAATTCCCCCCGGCTGAAAACCGAGTTTTCGATATAAGCTTTGGGCGATATGGTTCGACACCCTCACCTCTAAAGAAAGCTGAGCTGCTTTTTTCATCAGGCACAGTTTCATGGCGGCTTTTAAAATCTCTTCTCCGTAACGGCGCCCGCGATATTCAGGCAAAACGGCAATGTTCGTAATCTGCGCATCATCCAGCACAATCCAGATCCCGCAGTATCCGATGATTTGCTCTTCTACTTCGAGGACGAGATAATGAGCATACATATTGTGATGGAGCTCATGATAGAACGATTCTTTTTTCCAAGGGGACGAAAAAGAGCGTTTTTCGATTTCATACACTTGATCGACATCATTTGATTTCATGTCACGTATGACCATTTGAGTATTCATGGCTCCACCCGCTATTTTTGTTTTTCCAGCCATTTGGCTTCCGCTTCTGCCAAACGGATATAGTTTGGCACAAGGCCGTGCGTTGGCTCCGGCTCTTTCCGCTCCCCGATCAAGGCCAATTCGGAAGGGCGGGGGAGGTGAAGGGAAGCGCCTCCGATCACCGCCTGCTTACCGAGCATCTTTTCGATCATATCTTTATGAATATCTGTATCATTTCCTAAAAACAGCACTTGCTGCTCAATGTCTTTCAGCTTTTTCAGCCAATCTTCAAGCAGAATATTTTGATCGCCTTCCAGGGTCTCCAGCCTGTTATTGTCGTCATAGCGGTACAATCCTGTATAAACCTGTCCACGCCTTGCATCAAACAACGGACAGATGACGCCCGAGAAAAAACGGCCGTTGGCGGCTAACACTTCCAGGCTCGAAACTGATGCCGCGGGAATGTTCAACGACCAGGCCAGCGTTTTGGCTATCGTGACGCCGATGCGCACTCCGGTATAAGATCCAGGCCCTTTCGCAACTGCGATTTTGCTCAGATCAGAAGGCTCCAGGCCGCACTCCTGAAGCAATTCATCAATCGCAGGCATCGCCCGGACGGAATGATTTTTTTTCAGGTGTGATATGTGCTCGGCAATTACCTTTCCGTCCCGGACTAACGCAACGCCAAGCGTCAGGTTAGATGTATCAATTGCTAGTGTCGTCATGTTCGCTTATCTCCCTGCAAAGTTTTTCGTACCGATTGCCTTTTGGCGTCAAAGTGAGCTTCCGCTCATCTCCGCCGAGTCTTTTGATGACAACCTCGAGGCGTTCTTCGGGAAGCTGCTCTTCGATCAAATGGGCCCATTCGACAAGGCAGACCCCTTCCCCTTCAAAATATTCATCCAAACCGAGGTCTTCTGTTTCATCTTCCATTCTGTAAACGTCCATATGAAACAGCGGAAGAGCACCTTCCCGGTATTCCTTTATGATCGTAAAGGTCGGACTGTTGACAACCCGCTGAATCCCGAGGCCTTCAGCAAAGCCTTTTGTAAAAGTCGTTTTTCCGGCTCCGAGATCGCCCTCCAATGTAATGACATCCCCTGGCTGAACAAAGCGCGCCGTAAGCTTAGCGATGCTCTTTGTCTCTTCGGGTTCCGTCGTTTTCCATTCCAATGTTTTCAACTTTATGTCACCTGTCTTGTCTAAAATGATTATAGCCTTTTTTCTCAAGGAGAATGCGGTCTTGCCCTCGATAATAGAACACGTTTGCCTCCCCGGATCTGCTGACTGCGCCGATTTTGTAAACGGGCACTCCACAGCTTGTGCATTCCCGGTCAAATCGCTCCCATTGATCGCTTGAAATCGTACCGACAAGCTCAAAATCCTCGCCGCCGAACAAGACCCACTCTTCCCATTCTGAACGCAGCTTATGTAAATCCGAAGATCTTGGTATCAAATCTTGATAGATGTCTATGGAAACACGGCTTGCTTCAGCAATTTCATTCAATTCGCTCGCAAGTCCGTCACTGATATCGTTAAGCGCAACGCTTTGATAACGGGAACAGATCAAACCGGCTTTGACACGTGGCACAGGTCTTTTGTGCCGCTCAATAAAATGCTCAATGAGACGCTCATCCTCTGC
>NZ_JBBOYB010000001.1:170000-655000 GCF_038007805.1 Bacillus sp. FSL W8-0848 | reverse complement strand
TCTAATCCTGTTCGCTCCCCACGCTTTCGCGCCTCAGCGTCAGTTACAGACCAGAGAGTCGCCTTCGCCACTGGTGTTCCTCCACATCTCTACGCATTTCACCGCTACACGTGGAATTCCACTCTCCTCTTCTGCACTCAAGTTCCCCAGTTTCCAATGACCCTCCCCGGTTGAGCCGGGGGCTTTCACATCAGACTTAAAGAACCGCCTGCGCGCGCTTTACGCCCAATAATTCCGGACAACGCTTGCCACCTACGTATTACCGCGGCTGCTGGCACGTAGTTAGCCGTGGCTTTCTGGTTAGGTACCGTCAAGGTACCGCCCTATTCGAACGGTACATGTTCTTCCCTAACAACAGAGTTTTACGATCCGAAAACCTTCATCACTCACGCGGCGTTGCTCCGTCAGACTTTCGTCCATTGCGGAAGATTCCCTACTGCTGCCTCCCGTAGGAGTCTGGGCCGTGTCTCAGTCCCAGTGTGGCCGATCACCCTCTCAGGTCGGCTACGCATCGTCGCCTTGGTGAGCCGTTACCCCACCAACTAGCTAATGCGCCGCGGGTCCATCTGTAAGTGGTAGCGAAAAGCCACCTTTTATGTTTGAACCATGCGGTTCAAACAAGCATCCGGTATTAGCCCCGGTTTCCCGGAGTTATCCCAGTCTTACAGGCAGGTTACCCACGTGTTACTCACCCGTCCGCCGCTGACCTAAGGGAGCAAGCTCCCGTCGGTCCGCTCGACTTGCATGTATTAGGCACGCCGCCAGCGTTCGTCCTGAGCCAGGATCAAACTCTCCATAAAATGGAACGCAGATTAAGTTCGTCACATCCTGTGACGACATCTGCATGACCTGCATCGTGCAGGCCTGTTTGAAAATGACTACGCACGTTTATGTGCGATTTATTTGAATTAACAGGTACGTTTTGTCTTGTTTAGTTTTCAAAGATCATTTAAGATTGGAGCGGGTGATGAGAATCGAACTCACGACATCAGCTTGGAAGGCTGAGGTTTTACCACTAAACTACACCCGCATCATCATGCAATATGGCGCGCCCGAGAGGAGTCGAACCCCTAACCTTTTGATCCGTAGTCAAACGCTCTATCCAATTGAGCTACGGGCGCTTCATCAGGCGACTTAACTATAATACTATGAAAATCAGTTAAAGTCAACAAGTTTTTTTGTTTTTTAGTAATGAATCGTGCCTTGTTACTCGGCTTTATCCATTATACACATTTTAACGGATTTGTACACCCCTTCAGATTTAAAACATCAATCGATTTATTCTGAAGCGATAACTCCGTTGTCATCAGCGACGAATAATAATATACCACGTCCAAATTCATCGGTCAATACTTTTTTTCATTTTTTATTCAAAAAACAGACATTCATTATATACAGGTAAACTTCAGCCTTTTATTTTATGTTATTTCCAATAAAGTATTCCCTTCTTTATTATATATTCGCAATTAAAACGAACCGGCATTCTAACGGAAAGCATTTAATGAAGCTTTTATTTTGCAGCATCAAACGAGATATTTGATAAAACCCGATTCAAATGAATGAATCGGGTTTTTGAATCCGGAGGGTCTCATGCTTCAATCATCGATTTTTCAGAGCTGTGTTTATCATGCTGCGAACGGAATTGCTCTTCCAGCTCCTCGAGTGTTCTCCCCTTTGTTTCAGGCATAAATTTGTACACAAATCCGATTGCCAAGATACCCAATGCCACGAAGACAAAGAATGTAACGGACAGACCTGCAGAGCTGAGCATGACCGGAAAAGCAAAACCGATCATAAAGTTTAGCATCCACATGAAAAAAACGCTGATGCCGGAACCGAGCCCCCTTAACCTTTGCGGAAAAATTTCTGCAATGACGAGCCAAGTCACCGGTCCGACACACCCCTGCATGAAAGCAAGAAATAAAACGGTCAAAGAAAGCACGATATAAGGAAGAGCCGCAGATCCGTCAAGCACCATTGAGAATACGGCAATGGACAAAAGCGCTGTGGTCGTTCCTGACAAACCAATGATCAACATCGGACGGCGATTCACCTTTCCAACCAGCCAAATACCAAATACCACGGCCATCACCGATATCAGTCCATTCCCTATATTGGAAATCAATGCCGCCTTTGTACCAAAACCAGACTCCCGAAGGATTTGAGTTCCATAATACATAATTGAGTTGACGCCTGTAATTTGATTAACGACGGCAACGCCGATCCCAATTAGCAAAAGGCGGCGCAGCCATGGTGCAGAAAAATCTTTAACCGTTGCTTTTTTAAGCTCAGAATCTTTTTCCGCCGCCGCTACAATTTCTTTAAATTCAGCTTTCGCCCGTTTTTCTTCGCGTATTTGTTTTAAGACGCGCAGCGCCTCATCTTTTTTCCCTTTTGAGGCCAGCCATCTCGGGCTTTCCGGAACGATGAGCATGCTTGCAAATAAGAAGAGAGCCGGAACCGCACACAGGAGAAGCATGTATCTCCAAACATGCCCGGTGTCGGCCATTGCAACTCCAAGAATCGCATTGAAAACGTAGGCTAAAAATTGCCCGCCGACGATCATCAGTTCATTTTGCGTTACCATGCGGCCTCTTTTTTCAGCTGGGGCCATTTCTGCTAAAAAGGCAGGGACCATCGATGATGCTCCCCCGACAGCCAGCCCCAGCAAAAAACGAAAGACAGCCATTGCCGAAACATTCGGCGCAAATGCAGTCCCAACTGATGCCAGCAAGAATAAAAACGAAAGATTCAGGATCATCCTGCGACGGCCGTAGAGATCAGCCAATTTCCCGCAGAACAATGCACCGAATGCCGCCCCTAACAGGAGCACACTCGTAACAAGACCTTCTGTCACCGGTGTCAAATGAAGCTGATCAGGCCTTGCCATAAAAGGCAAAGCCCCGTTTATCACACCGGTATCATATCCAAAGAGAAGCCCTCCAAACGTCGCCGAAATCATAATGACCTGCAAATAGATTTTATGATTTCTCTGTTTATTCACGCACGTTCCTCCCTGATCGATCTTTATTCGTTTTCTGTGCCAGAGGCATTTTTCCCGGATCGCTGCATCCAACACAGCTTATATCCGCCGGCCCCTTCATTGATATCCAGGTGATAAAGCACCGCTGTCTGCAAACGCTTCACATCAGCCGCTGACTTTCGCACTTACACCGTTTTGTTCATCTTCGGTTTTATAGCTGCGGAAATTTTGCTCAAGCTGTTCAAGCGTAAGCCCCTTCGTTTCAGGTAGGAATCTTTTCACGAAGGTAATCGAGACAATCCCAAGACCGACGAAAATATAGAACGTCGAGGACAGCCCGATCTGATCGAGCAATATCGGGAATCCAAGGCCGACAAAGAAATTGGCGATCCATAGACAGAATACGGTAACACCCATTCCAAGCCCCCGCAGGCGAAGCGGGAAAATTTCCGAAAGCATCAGCCATGTGACCGGCGAAATGGCTCCTTGCTGGAATGCAAGAAATGTCACGGTTAATGCAAGGACAATAAAAGGAAGCGCAGGCGAGCCTTGCAGCAACGATGAGAAAATTCCGATAAGCAAAAGCGCTGACGTCGTTCCGATCAAACCGGTCAACAGCATGGGCCGGCGGCCGACTTTACCAAGCAGCCAAATCCCAACGAAAGTCGCCAATACCGAAATTAAACCGTTTGCAATATTCCCGATAAGCGCGGCTTTTGTTTCAAAGCCGGAGTTTTTAAGAATTTCAGTTCCATAATACATAATCGAGTTAACGCCCGTGATCTGCTGTACGATGGCAATGCCGATCCCGATAAATACGATGCGGCGCACCCACGGCACAGTCAAATCCCTAAAGGTTGCTTTTTTAATGTCTGACTTCCTGTCAACAGCAGCTTCAATTTCAGCAAATTCCGTTTGCGCGGTGGTTTCCATCCGAATTTTTTTAAGGACGCCCAGCGCATCTTCGTTTTTCCCTTTCGAAATCAGCCAGCGCGGACTTTCGGGAACCCTCAGCATACCGAAGAATAATACCACGGCCGGAATTGCAGCGATTGCGAGCATGTACCGCCAAACGTGGGAGTTGTCCCCCATCGTATTGCCGAGGATCGCATTGAAGGTAAAAGCGAGGAGCTGCCCGGATACAATCATCAGTTCATTTTGGGTAACCATCCTGCCCCTCTTTTCAGCCGGCGACATTTCAGCCAGATAGGTCGGCACCGTTACTGACGCTCCCCCGACAGCAATTCCAAGCAAGAAACGAGAAACAATCATTACATTAACATTCGGTGCCAGCGTACATCCTAGCGTTGCGAAAAAGAACAGGACCGCCAGAAAAATAATGTTTTTGCGGCGCCCGACATAATCGGACAACCTGCCGCCGAATACAGCTCCAAACGCGGCGCCGAGCAGGAGCGAACTCGCCACGAGGCCTTCAGTAAATGCAGTCAGGTTCAGCTGGTCTTTTTCAGCCATGTAAGGCAATGCACCGTTGACGACCCCCGTATCATATCCAAACAGAAGGCCGCCGAATGTCGACACTAAAATAATGGTGCGCAAAAAGGATTTTTGATTTAGTTGTTCATTCATGTCTACTTCCCCGCCTTTATGAAGAATCTTAATAAATTGTCATTCCTTCGGGTTTCGAAACCCAATCCTATATACTCCCCGCTTTGAACCGCATCCGGCTGATGTTCTTTATTTCCCGTCCCCCTCCTTCGCGAAACCATTTTTCGAAAATTAAGAATTTTATTCCGGCGGAAAAACAATCCCCTCCGCCAACATAAGCAAATTCAAATTGCAATCGCTTTCATTTGTTCGCGAAAGCAAGCACATCATGTCTTTTTCAATTGTTATGTTATAGTTATATTTTTGTTACTTTTTTGTGACGTCTGCTATTATCATAATTTTAAAAGCGCTTTCAGTCAATAAAAAATTTCAGAAACCTTCTTTAAATTTAGCCATTTCTTCAGATAAAACCGACAAACATAAGGCTTATATACCATTCACCTTCTTAACCGGCTTATTTGCCCTGTTTGTAATGTTATAGGTACTTCTTTGTTATATTTTTGTTATATCTGTACAGACCACCTCAAAAGCAAAGCTGACTTTATAGTTTCAAAAAGAGATTTTTAAAAATATGAAAAGTCTGAATCAAAATGGTATCATTTTAATATAGAAAGGACGGCTGGTGCTTGTGGTCAAAAAGCGGTTCATTTTCTCTCTGCAAACAAAAATTACAGGTTTGATTGCGGCGCTGCTGATCTTCGTGATCGGCATCCTGACGGTTACATTTGCCGTTCAGCAAACAAAAGAAGGGCGAAAACAGGCAGAGCAGCTTGCAGTTCAGACCGCAAGAACCATTTCTTATATGCCTCCGGCAAAAGAACTCGTTCAAACCCGCAGGCATGCAAAAGAAGCGCAGGAAGTCATTGACCATATGAAAGAACAGACCGGCGCTTACGCCATTTACGTCCTTGACGAAAAAGGAAAAATCAAAACCGCCTCCGGCAGGAAGGGAACAACGAGGGTGGCGAGAAGCAGAGAGATCTTGTTCGGAGGCTCTCACATATCTGAAGCAAAAGCGGATGGCCGCAAGGTAATAAGGGGAAGCGCGCCGATCATTCTCGAGCAAAAAGGACGCAGCCGGATTATCGGCAGCGTGTCGGTTGATCTCCTGCTGAACGAAACAGAACAAGGCATTAAAGAACACCTAAGGGATTTGAGCTTCATGTCCGTGCTCGTTTTACTTTTGGGATTTGCGGGTGCAGCCGCGCTTGCCAAAAGCATCCGAAAGGATACGCTCGGCCTTGAGCCTCATGAAATCGCATCCCTTTACCGGGAACGGAATGCAATGCTGCGGGCGATAAAGGAAGGGATCGTCGCTACGAATAAGGAAGGCATCGTCACGATGATGAACGTTTCGGCAGCCGAAATGCTTAAGCTTCCCAGACCCGTCATTAACCGTCCCATCGATGAAATCATGCCCGGGGCCGGATTGATGTCCGTCCTTCATCAGGAAGAGATGCTGCTCAATCAGGAGGTCTGCGTAGGTGATCAAGTCTTTATTATCAACACGAAAATGATGACACAAGACAGGCAGATATACGGGATTGTCGTCAGCTTCCGGGAAAAAACCGAGCTGAAAAAGCTCATCGATACGCTGACAGAGGTGCGAAAATACTCTGAAGACCTCCGTGCACAGACGCATGAATTTTCGAATAAGCTCTATGCGATCCTGGGGCTGCTTGAGCTCGGCGAATACGAAGAAGCGATCGACCTGATTAAACAGGAATACGCGATCCAAAATGAACAGCACGATATTTTATTCCATAACATTCATTCCCAGCAGGTGCAGGCTATCCTGTTAGGCAAAATGGGCAAGGCTTCAGAAAAAAAAGTCAAGCTGTCCATTGATGAAAACAGCACGCTCGATCCGCTTCCTGCGCATATCGGAATGTCCCATCTCATCACGATTATAGGCAATTTAATTGACAACGCTTTCGAAGCGGTGGCTGAACAAGACGTATGGCAGGTTTCATTTTTCATTACGGATATCGGGCGAGACATCGTCATTGAAGTTTCCGACACGGGAGCCGGCGTTCCGCCGGATAAGACGGAGGCCGTGTTTCAAAGAGGCTATTCTTCCAAGGGGATGAAGAGGGGCCACGGGCTGGCCAACGTAAAGGAGTCAGTGCATGAACTGGGCGGCTGGATCGAATTGACAAATCAAAAAAGCGGCGGTGCGGTATTTACCGTTTTTATACCGAAGGAGAAACAAACAAAGGGGGAATCCATTTGATTGACATCGTGATTGCGGAGGATGATTTTCGCGTTGCGCAAATTCATGAGAGACTGATCGAACAGCTCGATGGATTCAACATTATCGGCAAAGCGGCAAACGCTAAGGAAATCATGGCGATTTTGGAAGACCGAAACGCCGATTTGCTGCTGCTCGATATTTATATGCCGGATGAGCTTGGCACGGCGCTGATTCCCGCCATTCGGAGCCGGTTTCCTGAAGTGGATATTATGATCATCACGGCGGCAACAGAAACCCGTCATTTACAGGAAGCGCTCCGGGGCGGAGTCGCTCATTATTTGATTAAACCCGTGACGGCCGATAAATTCAAACAGGTGCTGCTCCAATATAAAGAAAAAAGGAGCATGCTGCTTTCCCAGCCGGAAGTAAGCCAATCGATGATCGACCAAATTTTTGGAAACCGCTCAAAAGTTTCCGGTTCCGAGGAGGATTTGCCGAAGGGCATCAATTCCATTACACTGCAAAAAATCAAAGACACGCTTGCAGGCGCCGCAGCCGGGATGACGGCGGAAGAACTCGGGGAAAAAATGGGTGCATCCCGTACGACGGCCCGCCGCTATGCCGAGTATCTCGTGTCAAAAGAAGAAGCTTGCGCAGAGTTGGAATACGGGATTATCGGCAGGCCGGAACGAAAATATTATTTGGCGGCTGATTAAATATGAAGAAGCTCGCGGTCATCCTGATCTGCCTGTTGATTCTGCTTCCCGGAGACGCGAGGAAAGCGGCTGCCCCGCGCCTGCCGGAAGGCCCGATTGAAATCGTCGTACCCGCTGAGCCTTCCGGAGGCTGGGATTTAACGGCGCAAGCGATACAATCTGTCCTTACGCAAAAGCAAATCGTAAACAGCGATGTCCGTATCGTGTATATTCCCGGAAGCGGCGGAGACAAAGGCTGGAAATATGTAAATCAAAGCGATACGCAAACCATCAGCATGGCGTCCAGTTTAATCCTGAGCAATTACATTCTCGGACAGAGCAAGCTGAAAATTGACGATTTCACCCCGCTCGCGATACTTGCAAAAGAATGGCAGGTTGTCGCCCTTCCGAAAGGATCGGCTCTGAAAAGCGGAAAGGATGTGCTCGACGGTATTAAGAAGCGCCCCGGCGAAGTGAAAATCGGTTTTTCTCCGGGGTTCGGAAATGATGATCAGCTATCGATCGTCAGGGCGGCCGATATGTACGGGATTGATCCTTTTGACATTCAATTTTTGCAGTATGACAGCAGCGAGGAGCTTGTTCGGGCGCTGGTCAGACATGAAATAGAAGCCGCTTCGATGACGGTTTCCGAAGCCAAAACATATGAACGGAACGGAGACATTACACTTGCCGCCGTCACCTCGGACAAAAGGCTCCCCGCCTTTCCGCATGTGCCGACATGGAAAGAGCAGGGCATACCGTTTGTATTTTCTCATTGGAGAGGCGTGCTGGGGCCGAAAAACATGACTGAAGAAGAAGTTTCTTACTGGGATGAAGCGTTAAAAAAGGTCACATCCTCACCGGAATGGAAACGGAAAATAAACGAACTTGACTGGGAAAGCTTTTACTTAAACAGCAGGGAGACGAAACGGTTTCTTGACGAACAATCGGCCTTTTATCAAAACATCATGGCCGGCGATTAAAAAGCATTCCGCTAACGGCGGAATGCTTTTTATGCACAAAAATGGACAAAAAGAACAAAACGGTTTTAAAAAATTAAAAATACATAAAAACCAAATTATTTACTTCAAAACGATTTTCCCATACGATGACAAAAAGGGGAATGAGGAGAAAAAAATGTAAGCGGATTCACCAAGAGGGGGTAACGATTGTGTTAGCTATCTTAGGGTTTTTCATGATGCTTGTGTTTATGGTACTGATCATGACAAAACGGCTTTCTGTCCTGACTGCATTAGTCTTGACGCCGATTGTGTTTGCGCTGATTGCCGGATTCGGATTCACCGATGTCGGCGACATGATGATATCGGGGATTCAGCAAGTGGCGCCAACCGCCGTCATGATTATGTTTGCGATTTTATATTTCGGGATTATGATCGATACGGGCCTGTTTGATCCGATGGTCGCAAAAATATTAAAATTGGTCAAAGGAGATCCGTTAAAAATCGTCGTCGGCACTGCGGTGCTCACCATGCTTGTCGCATTGGACGGTGACGGCTCGACAACATATATGATTACAACGAGTGCAATGCTTCCGCTCTATTTGCTGCTTGGCATCCGCCCGATTATATTAGCGGGGATCGCAGGAGTCGGCATGGGGATTATGAATACGATTCCGTGGGGAGGCGCAACGCCGCGGGCCGCGAGCGCGCTCGGAGTCGATCCGGCTGAACTGACCGGTCCGATGATTCCCGTCATCGCAAGCGGGATGCTTTGCATGGTCGCGGTTGCGTATGTACTTGGAAAAGCAGAACGAAAACGCCTCGGCGTGATCGAGCTCAAACAGCCGGCTCATGCCGATGAAACGGCAGCAGCTGCCGAGGATGAGTGGAAACGGCCTAAGCTTTGGTGGTTCAATTTATTGTTAACGCTTTCATTGATCGGGTTTCTCGTGTCGGGCAAAATAAGCCTGACGGTTCTGTTTATCATTGCCTTCTGCATCGCGCTGATCGTGAATTATCCAAACCTCGATCATCAGAGGCAGCGCATTTCAGCCCATTCCAGCAACGTTCTGGCCATCGGTTCCATGATATTTGCGGCCGGGGTCTTTACCGGAATTTTAACAGGCACAAAGATGGTTGATGAAATGGCGATCTCGCTTGTTTCGATGATTCCTGAACAAATGGGCGGATTCATTCCGATGATCGTCGCCCTTACAAGCGGCATTTTCACGTTCCTGATGCCGAATGACGCGTATTTCTACGGGGTGCTGCCGATTTTATCAGAAACTGCTGTCGCCTATGGAGTCAATAAAGTCGAAATCGCAAGGGCCTCCATTATCGGCCAGCCGATCCATATGCTGAGCCCGCTTGTGCCGTCTACGCATTTGCTCGTCGGTCTTGTCGGGGTTTCCATTGACGAACATCAGAAATTCGGGATCATGTGGGCTGTCCTGGCCGTGCTTGTGATGACGGGTACCGCTCTTTTGATCGGCTCTATTTCAATTTTCTAATTTAAACGAACAAAACAGGCCGTTTTTTATCCGGCCTGTTTTGTCGTACGTTCAAATACACATTTAAAACAGGATCATCATGACACGTGTCATCCGTTTAGAACCGGCCGGACTGGCGGAAAGCATCTTGCTGCCTTTGCCTGCAAAAAAACGTCTTGTACCGCGGTTTTATTCCAAATGGACAGCCGTATGAATCAGCTTCCCTTTTACTGCGAGGCGCCCCTTGGTTCTTTCGGGTTTGTCGCATGTGATCAGCGTAATGACCTTTTCTTCTGTCTCATCAATCACATCTGAATCCATTTCTGAAATGATCTTTTTTGATGTCACAGTGTAGATGTAATCTTTCTTAAAATCTGTGATGACGATCGTGTCCCCTTTTTTAATATTGAGCAAAGGGCCAAACACGATACTGTGATCGTTTCGATCCGCCTTTGTCAGCGTCGCATCGCCCGGCGTCAATATGTTATCTGCGGTGATCTCCACTGGTTTTGTATCGGTATTACTGATCGTGAACGGTATTGGCGTTTGATCCAATTTGTAATTCTCAGGTGCTTTTGTTTCGACAAACCGGTAATCGCCCGGTTCGAGACCGCGGACTGTAATCTGTCCTTTTTCATCCGTTGTCAAGTCGGCTATCAATACCTTGCCGTCACTGTCTGTCAGGTTGAACGTCGCACCCGGCAGAACGGTGTCTTTGTCATTCTGGTCAACTTTTGTCAGCACAACGCTGTTTTTCGTGTTGACCGCCGTTAATTCAGCCTGCTCCGGCTGGCCTTCGTGTTCAGCTTCGATGGTGAACGGCACTGAGCTGGTTGAAACAAGGTAGCCGTCAGGCGCCTGCTTTTCAACAAATTGATAGCTTCCCGGAGCTAAACCGTCAGCCGTAATGCTGCCGTCTTTATCTGACACAAGATTGTCTTTGACCGTTTTTCCGTTGTTGTCGACGATCTTGAAAACAGCGCCTGCCAGGCCGTTTCCGTCTTCATCTTTCTTCGTCAAATGGACGGAGCCTTTGTAGTTCACTGCTGTTCCTGCGTCTGCCGCCTCCGGTTTTCCTTTTGCCGATTCAGAGATGGTAAATTGCTTTTTCTCGCTGTTCAGCACATACCCTTCTGGCGCTTTCGTTTCGACAAAGGCGTAGCGTCCCGGCGCGAGGTCTTCAGCCGCAACTTTCACGTCTTGATTTGACGTCAGTTCGTCACGGACGGTGTTGCCTTCTTCGTCAACGATCTTGAAGACGGCTCCTTCCAGCTTGTGGCCTTCCGCATCTTCTTTCGTTAACTCGGCACTGCCTTTGTAATTGATCAGTGTACCTAAAACGATGTCAGGCACTTGATTCTTGTCATTCTTGGTGACCGAGAAGTCAATTGCTTCTGTATTCAGGATAAACCCTGCCGGAGCTTTGGTTTCTATCAAACGATAGTCGCCGACCGGCAAACCGATGATTTCAACTTTTCCGTTTTCATCGCTTGTGATTTGAGTGCGTATCTCAGTGAAGGTGCCGTCGCCGGATTTCTTTTCAAGCTTGAAAACAGCCCCTGTCAATGGATTTTTCTGTTCGTCTCTTTTGATAAGCGTCACCTTGTTCTGCTCATTTATGACTTGATACAGCGCCCCTGCACTGGATGATTTTCCGTCAATTGCAACAGAGACTCCGTTTGCATAAGCGTCGCTGATCGTGTATCCGTCAGGCGCTTTTGTTTCTTTTAGTACGTAGGTGCCGTAGCGGATATTTCCGAAAGTCATCTTACCGTCGGCATCGGTCGTTCCTGAACGCAGGAGCTGCTTGTTGTCCTTCGTCCACAATTGAAAGTCTGCTCCTGAGAGAGGCTTGCCGTCTTTTCCGGTTTTCAAGATGGTCAGGCTTCCTTTTTCTCCTGAACCGGAGCCGCCGCCGCTTGAAAGGACGACAAAGACCGAATTGCCGTTTTCCTGGCTCTGCTCCTGAACATTCGTTCCACTCCTTTCTTTCTATAGAAAAAACGCGCTACGGCGATCGGCTCGACGTCATTTTCGAAGTTGATCCAGACATCGACTTCATGCTGCCGCCTTTAATGATTCAGCCCCTTGTCGAAAATGCCGTTCACCACGGGATCAGCAAGAAGCGAGGAGGAGGCTGGGTTAAACTGACGGTCAAAACAGAAGGTGAAAACGGGTATTACATCAAAGTGGAAGATAACGGACTGGGCATGACGCCGGAAAAACTGAATGACATCTTTTCATCGAACATGAGCAGCAGCGTCGGCTTGAAAAATATTAACAAACGGCTGAAACATTTCTGCGGAGGCGAATTGAAAATACAAAGCGCTCCGGATGTCGGCACCGCCGTCTCGATGGTCATTCATATGAACGAGTCTGCCGATGTTTCCATGAAGTAAACGAACTGCGCTTTTCGAGCTTGCCGGATAATGGTTTTTCCGGCAAGCTTTTTTATGTCAAAAAATCGACGTACGAAGATCTGCTCTTTTTCTGTGAACTAAGGTATGTTATAGTAGTAAACCTACTTTTCGTACAAGATTTGGAGGTTTTATCACATGGAAAATTTCACTTATTATAATCCGACGAAGCTGATCTTCGGAAAAGGCCAGCTTGAACAATTAAGAAATGAACTGAAAAAATACGGAAAGCGGGTTTTGCTTGTATACGGCGGAGGCAGTATTAAACGAAACGGTCTTTACGATCAAGTAACCGCCGTTTTAAAGGAAGAAGGCGCAGATTGGCACGAGCTTTCCGGGGTAGAACCGAACCCGCGCCTTGCTACAGTGCAAAAAGGCATCGATTTGTGCAGACAGCATGATATCGAGTTTCTTCTCGCGGTCGGCGGAGGAAGCGTCATCGACTGCACCAAAGCGATCGCGGCCGGCGCAAAATACGACGGCGATCCTTGGGATATTTTCAGCAAGAAAACGAGCATCTCGGACGCCCTGCCGTTCGGTACGGTTTTGACCCTTGCTGCAACAGGATCTGAAATGAACCCTGATTCTGTCATCACAAACTGGGAAACGAATGAGAAATACGTGTGGGGCAGCGATGTGACCCATCCGAGGTTCTCCATTTTAGACCCTGTAAATACGTTCACCGTTCCTGAAAACCAAACGGTTTACGGCATGGTTGACATGATGAGCCACGTGTTTGAACAATACTTCCACAATGTCGAAAATACGCCGCTTCAGGACAGAATGTGTTTTGCCGTCCTGAAGACTGTGATCGAAACGGCGCCGAAGCTGCTTGAAGACCTGCAGAACTACAAGCATCGTGAAACGATTTTATACGCCGGAACGATTGCATTAAACGGTACGCTGCAAATGGGCTATTTCGGCGACTGGGCGTCCCATACAATGGAGCATGCTGTTTCAGCCGTTTACGATATTCCACATGCAGGAGGACTTGCGATTTTGTTCCCGAACTGGATGAGATATACGCTTGACACAAATGTCGGCCGCTTCAAAGCCCTTATGCTCAATATGTTTGACATTGAAACTGAGGGCAAAACAGACAAAGAAATCGCGCTTGAAGGAATCGACAAGCTGTCCGCTTTCTGGACAAGCCTCGGCGCTCCTTCCCGCCTTTCCGATTACGGCATCGGCGAAGAAAAGCTCGACCTGATCGCCGGCATTGCGGCAAAAGAAATGGAGCACGGCGGCTTCGGCAACTTCCAAAAACTGAACAAAGACGATGTGCTCGCCATTCTGCGTGCCTCTCTATAAAAGCAAAAGGACGGAATCAAGCGATTCCGTCCTTGTTTTTATCCGATCTTTCCCTTGTCAACGCAAAAAAGGCAAGAGAACCGATAACAGCCGTAATAAACATGATCGCTCCCATCGGAACGGCCGTCGTTTCATTCATTCCCACAAGAGGGGAAACGACCGAACCGAGCAGCAGCGGAAGCATTCCAAGCATCGCGCTTGCACTGCCCGCACGATGCCCCTGATTTTCCATCGCAAGCGTAAAGGTGCTTGTCAATGTCATTCCGATCGTGATCATGTAGACGAAGATCGAGATGACCAGTGTCGCAAGCGGTCCTCTGATGATCGTCATCGCAAGCAGAACACTCGTTGCGATTAAAGCGGTAATGACCGCTATCCGAAGCAGTTTTCTTTCGTGAATGATTCCCCCGAAGCGCCCGATGATAAAGCTCCCTGAAATAATCGCCAGGCCGTTGATTCCGAATAAAACGCTGAATACTTGCGGAGATACACCGTAAATATCCTGGTACACAAAAGGCGTTCCGGAAACATAGGCAAAGCTACCCCCGTGAATGAAACCGACGGTCAGCGCATAGCCCATAAAGGACCTGTCCTTTATCAAACTGCCCATCGTCTTCACAGATGATCCGATTGAACTTGGAATCCGCTTCTCAGGCGGCAATGTCTCTTTTAGCTTCAGTGAAATGACCAGAACGAGAAACAATCCGATCAATGTCAGCGTATAGAAAATCGTATGCCATGTTGCAAACGGCAAAAGCAGAATGGCGCCGCCAGTCATCGGCGCAACCATCGGCGCGACCGCGGTAATGACCATTAAGAGCGAGAAAAATTTCGAAAGCTCCCTTCCGGTAAATACGTCCCGCACGATCGCACGCGAAAGCACGATTCCCGCCGAAGCTGTGAACCCCTGCAGAAAACGGCCGATGACCAGCATGACAATGTCCGGGGAAAGCGCGCAAAACAGAGAAGACAACGCAAATAAAAAGATGGATATTAATAAGGGCTTCCGTCTTCCCTTTGCATCACTGACAGGTCCGATCACGAGCTGGCCGAGCGTAAGCCCGATCAAACACGCCGTTAAGCTGAGCTGTACGAGCGAGGCGCCGGCTGATAAATCGTCGGCAATTTCGGGAAAACTGGGCAAATACATATCGATATTCAGCGGGCCCAGTATCGCAAGCATGCCGAGCAGAAAAGCCAATGCAAGGCGTTCCTTTCCTGTTGGATTATGAAGCATAGTATCAAACCTTTCTTTAAAGCTAGTAAAATATATGATTGAATCATGAAATAGGCTGAATGGGCTCGCAAAACATTTGTATATTGTAACATATTTTTTCGATCGTGGAAGTGGATTGCTCATGACCTGGCGGGATAAAATAAAACCGGTCAGAACCGGCCAGTTTATCTATCATTGAAATGACATGGAGGAAGGAGTTATCTAAACTTGAATGCAGTAAATACGATAGGTTGCTTCACGATTGTTGAAAATGGCGAAGGAAAAATACTTCTCGTAAAAAGAAAAGATTACCCTGTCTGGGATTTGCCGGGAGGCAGAATGGAAAAGCATGAACAGCCGGAGACATGTGCCATAAGGGAAATGGAAGAAGAAACAGGCTGCCGCGTTTCTATTACGTGCAAAATAGGAGAGTACGATCAACCCCAATATCGAGACGTGCAGTATATCTATTCAGGAAAATTACAGGGCGGGGAACCCATTAACCAGGGGCCTGAAACAGCAAAAATCGGATGGTTTCGCAAAGACAGATTGCCTTTGTTAATGGTTCCCCATAGAAGAAAACAAATAAATAATTTTATAAAACATCATAACAAACTAGTAAAAGGAACTTTAAAAACGCCGTTTTTGATCAGGTTCATCACGAAATTCAAGAAATAAAAAGCTTCTTCTTATGTATAAAGCATTATTTCATCGCCTCAACGATAAGCGCCGTCAAAGCCTCCGCTCCTTTCGGCACGAGGTGTACGCCGTCTGAGGCAAAATACTCGGGATGCTCGAGAGCTTCGCTGTGCCAGTCAAGGAGTGTCACATTTCGGCGGTTATGCGCCTGCTCGCGCAGCGATTCGTTCACTTTTTTCTCCCATTGCCGCGGCACACGCGTGTTCACAAGATAAATGCGGGCTTTTGAGAAAGCGTCAAGCAGCGCATCCATTTGGCCGTCCGTAAAATAGCCGTTTGTCCCCAGCTCAATAATCACGGCTTTGTCCGGCTGATTAAACGATGCATATTGCGGTGTCAATTGAAGCGCTTCTGATACCTGCCTTCCGACCTTTCCGTCTATCGTAACATGAGAAAATGTACGGCGGAGGTTTGGGGCAATGTCAAGCATGACGGAGTCGCCGATGGCCAGCACTTCCTTTTCTCTAATGCTTGACATCGTTTTCTGACGCGAATTCCCCTTCTTTTCTTCCTTGGATTTTGTTTGTTTCCCCGGTTCTTCTTTTGCAGCTGCCGCCTGTTTTCCCTCTTTGTCAAAGGATGCGCTTGCCTGCTGATGGGACCGGGCAGGCATCGACTGCTGCTGTTTCGGTGCGCCGGCTATTCCGGACAGCCCGCCCGCAAAAATGATGAGGGCGGCAAAAAGCAATCCCGTCGTCATTCTGCTGATGGTGGACGACGTTTTCCATTCTACAATCCTGTTCAAAAAAACGCGGCGGACAAATGGCGTAAAGCCGTCCTTCCGAATCGGCTGCTCAAGGAAACGATAGGAAAGCTCGGCGAGAATCAGCGTTGCGGCGACCTTAACGGCAGCATGCCAATAAACCGGATTTCCAATTTCCTGAACGGGCGTGCTCAGCACGATGACAGGATAATGCCAAAGATAAATGCCGTATGATCTCGTTCCAACCCACCTGAGCGGTTTCCATGACAGCAAATGCCCCAAAAAGCTGCTCGGATGACTGACGCATGCGATCAGTACCGCAGCGATGATGCTGATCAGGAGCATGCCGCCATGATAAAGGAACGGAACATATTCATCAACGAAATGGATGCAGAGGATCAATATGACAAAAGCGGCCAGCTCTGTTCCGTGCATCGCATGCTTCAAACGGCTCGGCAGCCTGTTTGAAGAGAGCCTTTTCATCGGCCATACAAGTGCTAACGCGCAGCCGAGCAGCAGCTCAAAAGAGCGTGTATCCGTTCCGTAGTAGACGCGGCTCGGATCTCCGCCTGGTACGTACAGCACGCTCATCAAAACGGCTGAGCATAGCGCGAGTACGAGAACCGCCGCCGCCAGCCTCGTTCGTTTTTTGCATATGTACATTCCCGCAAGCAAAATGATCGGCCAGATGATATAAAATTGTTCTTCTATCGCCAATGACCAAAGGTTTTTTAACGGCGACGGAGAGCCGAAGCTGTCGAAATAAGATAGATCATGAAAAATAAACCACCAATTGCTGACATACAATAGAGAGAAGACCGCATCTCCTCGCACTGTGTGCAGCATGTCAGGTTTGAACAATACGACCCAGATGACGGTCGCGATAATCATGAGCGAGGCCGCCGGTACGATCCGACGCATTCTCCGGATCCAAAAGCTGCGGAAATTCAATGTCATGTCATTTCCATACGCCGGCAAAACGATCGATGTGATTAAATAGCCGGACAATACGAAAAAGATATCGACCCCGATGAAGCCTCCGTCGGCCCAATCAAAGTCGAGGTGGTAAGCGATGACCGCGAGAACGGCAAAAGCCCGAAGTCCGTCTAATCCCGGTATGTAGCGATGATGATGTGCCTTATCTAACATGGTATTCCTCCAATAATGCGTGCTCCCCTTCTTCGGTTGATTTCGATAATAGTACAGACGGAAGGGTGGAAATCCGTGACAAAAGAAGTATCAGTCTTTCCTGCTAACGGATGTAGCGGGTTCCGACAAGCAGATTTGCAATCACGCCGGTCGGAATTTCAAACTCTACAATCCCCATATAACCAGGCGCAACTTCATATTCGTCGAACGAAATCATCAGTTTATGATCTTCGGTGATATAAAAATTTTGATCAGCATGAATCTGTTTAAATGGTTCTATCTCCTCATCCCCGACCCAATATATTTTATCAGGATTTTCCTTCATTTGCTGCTTCATTTGCTTTTTTATATTTTTGCTGATGACGCCGATATAGCGTTTATCCTTAAATAAGCTCTTCAGCGTAAGCAGGACGCCGTTTTTCTTGTCGATGGTCACATAGCGCCGCTCCGTGTAGGCGGATGCCTGCGTTTTTTCGGTTTCGCGGCGGATTGAGATCAATTCCGGCGTATCCGTTACAGTCTTAAAATCGCTGTAAATGCTGAGGTGCCCTTTTTTGTGCTTCGATGTTGTCCCCATAAATTCCCGATACAGCTGTTGGCTTTCTTTCACATATTTTTTGTTGATGTTCTTCTCCAGCTCACGGTTGGAAAGCCCGGACAAAGCCGGGGTTTTCACATCAATGCTCGATTCGTCTTTTTCCTGTTTGATCTCGGTGATTGTGATCGCTTTGACGACCTTGCCGATGACGGGGATTCGCGACATCGCTTTCGCTGCCTCGGGGTTGATATTGACGGCCGCAAAAATGAAAACAGCCGCAGCTGCAGCGATCGATGCGGGCCACATCACGATCCTTCTTTTTCTGTTCGGACGATGCTGAAGGGCTTTTTCGACAATCTCATCCAGTTCTTGTGGAATGGGCACCTGTTTATACTCTTTTCTTAATTGTTCCAGTTTCTTATCCATTACGAAAGCTCCTCCTTCGTCAACTGAATGCGCATGAGCTTCAACCCTCTGTAGAGCCGTGTTTTGACGGTATTGATGTTGTCCCCCGTGATGTCCGCGATTTCTTCGATTTTCATGTCTTCAAAAAACCGCAGAATGATGATCGTTTTATATTGATACGGCAATTCTTCAAGCGCTTCGCGAAGGTCTGTATCTTGATAGGTATCTTCCTTTCCCCGGCTTAAAAATTCCAGTGTCCGGTCATCCATTACTTTGAGTTTTTTCTGCTTCCTCAAAACATCGATCGCGGTACGGACCAAAATTTTGTAAAACCAGCTTTTGATCGTATCGGGATTTCGTACAGAATCGACGGAAGCGAGCGCTTTTTGGATCGATTCCTGAACGATGTCTAACGCGTCTTCTTGGTTTTTCACATAACTGTAAGCCAGCCGGTAAAAATCTTCTTTTCCGCCGGTTATGAACGCTACAAGCGACGCTTTGGCTGTCTGTTTCTCCATGGCAATACAGAGCTCCTTTTTCCATTAAGCTTTTCCAGTATGTATAGACGCTGAAGCGTGAAAAATAGTTTGCGCTTAGCCCAACTTTTTTGTGTATGATTATGAAAGCCGCTCAAACCAGGAGGTGACGAATATGGCTGGGATCAGAATGCCGGTTACTCAAGCGACTCATGCAAAGCCTGTGATTGGAAAGGCGATACTTTGCATGGGGCGTACTTTTTTTATCAATCGCCTGAAAGTTGGCTTTTCTGATGATAGGCTTTGCACCCTTATTTTGCGATAAAAAAATAAGGAGCTCATGAATATGGCTTATCTCAATGCAACAGCTGTTTTGCCGGAAAAGCTGATATCAGAAATTCAAAAGCATGTTCAAGGAGAAACGATCTACATTCCAAAACCTGAATCCGCCCGCGAACAATGGGGAGCGCGTTCAGGGGCGAGAAAGCTGATCGATGACCGGAACGCTTTGATGAAAAGTGCATTTAAAAAAGGCAGAACGATTGATCAATTGGCCGACGATCATCACCTTTCCGCCGAAACGGTGAAAAAGATTGTGTACTCTAAATAAAAAAAGCACTGATCGCGAGGCGATCAGTGCTTTTTTGCATATGACGAGTTTTTTTCTCAGCCGTTTTCTGCATTTATATCACCCGGTGCACGGTGTAATGTAAATACAGTAATGTATAGAGAGGAGCGTTTTTTAATGACTATAGTCAAAAATGGCACATTAAAGGTACCCGGTGCAAGCCTGTATTACGAGATGCGCGGGTCGGGGCCCATATTGCTGATGATTCACGGCGGCAACGGTGATGCTGATTCGTACCCTATGAAAGACCTGCTGTCAGATCGCTACACCGTCGTTACCTACGACCGCCGCGGGCATTCCCGGAGCATACTCGATGATCAACGTGAACATTATCAGATCGAAACCCACAGCGATGACGCCCACCGGCTGCTGGCGAGTCTGTCCGATGAACCCGCCTTTGTGTTCGGGTGCAGTTCCGGGGCGGTTATCGGCCTTGACCTGGCGATCCGTTACCCACAGCAAATCCGGATCCTCGCTGCACACGAACCTCCGATCCCGGAGCTCTTGTCAGGCGGCGACCGCACCTTGGGAATAAAGAGCCTTGAGAAGCTTGAGCGGCATTATCGAACAAACGGTTTACCGGCTTTAGCCGAGTTCGCAGAAGCGATGGGCATCGCGTCATCTGTTCAGCCGCAGCAAGACGAAGCCCGGATGGAGCGGCTGATGGCTAACATCGATTACTTTATCTTATCCGAGGTGCCGGCTCTGAGGGAATACAGACCTGATATAAGCAAGCTGAGTTCCCAGGCGATCGTGGTACCTGCGGGAGGCATTGATTCAAAAGGATTTCTCCCGTACCGCTATGCTGAAGCACTGGCTGATCGTGTAGAGACAGAAGTCGTTGATTTTCCCGGGAACCATGTCGGCTGCTCATTATACCCTGACGAATTTGCAGAGAAACTGCATGAAGTCTTAAGAAAACATGATAAAAAAAGATTCATTTAGCTGTCTCATACCAAGGATGCAAAAACCTTGGTATTTTTTTATGCAGGAAGGAGAGCATGATATTTGCAAAAAGAAAAAAAGGTTTGTATATTAATTGATATATCAATCATTGATGCATCAATTAATTACCGGACAAGAAAGAAGGGATCGGTTTTGCCGTCATATTGTTCACAGGAAGGCGAGATTTTATATCAGCTGCAATGCTTAAACAAAGGGATTGGCATGAAGTTCGAAGCTTGCACCGGCATCAGCCAATCCCGGCTGGAATTGCTCGCTTTGCTTTTTCATGTAGACGAAATCAGTCAAAGCGACCTTCAAAAAAAGGTGAATATCGACAGCGCTGCCGTCACAAGACACGTCAAACAGCTTGAAGCCAGTGGAATGGTATCAAGAAGACGGAAGCCGGAGGACAACCGTATCACACTCGTCCGTTTAACCGAGCAGGGACGGGAACGAATCGAGTCTTCCAAGAGAGAAAAAGAGCGTTTTATGAAGGAAATGCTCGCAGGCGTCAGCGCAGAAGAACGCCGTGTACTTATTGATATACTGGCGAAGATGCAAACAAACATAAACAATATACAAGCATAGAGGAGTGTTTTTCACATGAGAACTGAATTAAAAACAAACGATTTTATGAAGATTATGAAAGGCCGCCGTTCGATTCGCAACTACGATCCCACGGTCAAAATCAGCAAGGAAGAGATGACTGACATATTAGAGGAAGCGACGACAGCGCCGTCCTCTGTTAATGCACAGCCATGGCGCTTTCTGATCATCGACAGCCCTGAAGGCAAAGAGAAGCTCGCGCCTCTTGCGAAATTCAATCAAACGCAAGTCAATACTTCGTCTGCCGTCATCGCAGTATTTGCCGATATGAACAATGCCGATTATTTGGAAGACATTTATTCAAAAGCCGTAGAGCTCGGCTACATGCCGCAAGAAGTAAAAGACAGGCAAATGAAAGCTCTGATGGCGCATTTTGAACAGCTTCCGGCACAGGTAAACCGGGAGACCATCCTGATTGACGCCGGTCTCGTCTCCATGCAGCTCATGCTGACTGCCCGCGCACACGGCTATGACACAAACCCGATCGGCGGCTATGAAAAAGAAAAAATTGCTGAAACCTTCGGATTAGATAAAGAGCGCTATGTTCCGGTGATGCTTCTGTCGATCGGAAAAGCAGCTGACGAAGGATATGCTTCATACCGGCTCCCGGTCGAAACAATCGCACAGTGGAAATAATGCAAAAAAGTCCCAAGACTCGTCTTGGGCTTTTTTTGCATATTAAATAAATCCGCCGTTCACGCGGATCGTCTGTCCCGTGATCCATTGCGATTTTTCGCTGACCAGAAATTCGATCACATTTGCGATGTCTTCCGGTTCGCCGATGCGGCCGAGGGCAATCGACTGTTTCAGTCCTTCGATTTGCTGCTCTGTTTTTCCTTCGGTAAACAATTCTGTGTTGACCGGACCCGGGGCAACCGCATTGATCGTAATCTGCTTTGCTGCGAATTCCTTCGCAAGCTGGCGGGTGAACTGTTCAACAGCTCCTTTTGTTCCCGCATATACGCTGTATGCCGGAAACATCTGTCCAGCGACAGACGTAGAAAAGTTGATGATTCTCCCCTTTTCCTCCATGTATGTCATCGCCTGCCGGCAGGCAAAAAACGTGCCTTTTACGTTCAGATTGAACTGCCGGTCAAAGTCCTCCTCCGTGATATCCTGGATCGGTTTGAAAATGCTCACTCCCGCATTGTTAATCAGGATATCCACTTTGCCGAATGCCTCAATTGCCGATTTGAATAATGACTCCACACCGGCGACCGTGCTGAGGTCAGCCTGAATGGCAACAGCCTCTCCGCCCTTTTGCTTAATGCTTTCCACGACATCTCTTGCCTTTTGCGGACTGCTTGCATAATTGACGACAACTTTAGCACCCAGCCCAGCGAGCTGTTCGGCAATGGCGCGCCCGATTCCCCGGGAAGCGCCGGTTATAATCGCTGTTTTTCCTTTTAGATTTTCCATATTTTCATCCCCGCCTAACTGTTTGGTTTTAAAAACCCGTTTTCCAAAAGACGCCACACGATGTCAAATTCCTGCTTCATCGTATCTCTTTTCCACTCACTCGCATGACCGGGGTGATGGAAACGTTCTGTCGCATAAAAAATGCCTTTTGCCGCTTCTGTATGATCACTTGACTTAACATCACAGCCTGCGATCAGCTTGCTTAATTGCATCACGATCTGTTCAATGCTTTTGTCGACAAGCTCAGAAGATTCATTTGTCACCTTGGCGTACATCGCAAACAATTCTTCATCCTCGGCGGCATAGTGCATTTTAAGCTCAAACAGTTTTTTCATATAAGCTTTTACATGCCCGGCTCCTCCGAGGGAAGGATCGTGAAACAGATCGGTTAGCGGCCTATGGATCTTTTCATTGAGCCACTTTTCGGTAGCTGTTTCAAAAATCTCTTTTTTGCTTTTGAAATGGCGGTAAATCGTGCCGTGGCTGACATTCAACGCTTTAGCCACATCCGTTATCGATGTTTTTGCAACGCCAAACCGCCTGACCGCTTCTTCCGTAGCTGAAAGTATTTGTTCTTTTGTTAACACCTCAGAGTTCTTCACCATTGTGCCGCTTCAGTACACCTCCTTTGAAAAATCATAACAGATTAAATGTCAAATGACAAATTTTATTTTTTGTCATTTGTCTCTCCTCTATAAAAAAAACGACTATCTCAATAGTCGTTCTCAAAATGAACCGTTAAGATGTGGCATTCGTGAACTGCAAAATCTGTTCATAGGCCTTCATTGTAAGGACAGGATCGGGGTCTACGCCTTTTTTCTTTGGTACATCAAAGTCTGACAGTACAAAATGATGCTTCGGCTGAACGTCATGTTTAGCTAAACAGCTCTTGCAGCAGCACAGAGGGCAGCCATCAATGGCAATGATATCCCGCCCTGATGTTGCCGTTTTGACAAGCGGTTTCACATCACCGCCGACACCGGCAATGCATGACATTTCGGCAACGTTTTCCCGATCCATTTTGATGGCAATGGTGTTGGCCGTTTGTGCGGCTGAAGAACATCCCGAGCATGAATAAACAAGAGGCAAATCGGTTCTTTTCATCGGTTAACTCCTCCCCCAGCAAAAAACTATCATTCACTTTACACGAATGGCATCTCTTAAACTGTGAGCTATATCACGTTTCCACTTTTAGTAAATCTGCAGGTTGTCCAATCTGTGATTCGTTATTAGAATGAAAATGAAAAGGCGATCACGCCTCTTAATCTGCTAAAAAAGGAGAAAATTGATGAAAATACAACGAATCGTTGATCTGTCAGTGTCCTTAAAAGGCGATATTCCGTCTGATCCGCCGGGCTTTATACCTGAGATTGAGTATGCGAACCATAAACAAGGGGCGCAGCAGATGATCCAAAGCTTTCCCGGACTTTCCCTGCAAGACCTTCCCGGACAGGAAGGCTGGGCAGTGGAACATGTGAAGATGTCGACCCACGCAGGGACTCATATCGATGCACCCTATCATTACCGCTCCGTAACGGACGACGGCAAACAAATGCCGACCATAGATGAGATTCCTCTTGATTGGTTTCATGGCCCCGGCGTTAAACTGGATTTTAGACATTTTGAAGACGGGCATGTCGTCACTGCAGAAGAAATCGAACGAGAGCTTAACCGAATCAACCATAAGCTCGCGCCCGGCGATATTGTATTTGTCAATACATCAGCCGGTGCAAAATACGGGGAAAAGGATTACTTAGGCAGCGGATGCGGAATGGGGCGCGAAGCAACGCTCTATTTAACAGAACGCGGCGTCCGGCTTGTCGGGACTGACGCCTGGAGCTGGGATGCGCCGTTTAGCATAACAGCTAAACGGTACAAAAACGAAAAAGATCCTTCGATTATATGGGAAGGGCATTATGCCGGAAGCAAGATTCCGTACTGCCAAATCGAAAAGCTTGCCAACCTTGACCAGCTGCCTTCCGCGGGTTTTTATGTGATGGCTTTTCCGGTTAAAGTTGAAAAAGGCTCAGCGGGCTGGGCGCGGCCTGTTGCGATTTTTAACGCTGAGGAATAATGTAAGGAGGGCGTTTGACAGATCTTCATTCGAGGAAATGGAGGCGGCATTTTTTGATTTAGCCGAACGATACAAATCGTTCCTTCACCAAAAGGAAACTTTAACAAGCCCTTATCTATCGAAAGTCCCGACGGCGTCATCATGGAAACGAGCGTTTCCGCACTCGCACCCCGTGCGGTGAACCACGGAACGTGTCATCACGGCAATGCCAGGTCTAGAATCCCTTGGCATTGCTTTGATGAGACCGGATTGACTGGGCCTTCCTGCATATAATCCGAATGATGCATTCAGCTATCAGGACATTGAGCACAATCGAACCGTACACCCCTATCGTGTAGCTGGTTTCATAAGCCAAGCCTAATCCGCTATTGAACACAAACGTCATCATATGAATAAACAAATTCGTAAAGCAGAATAAATAGCTGCGGATCATCCAGTTCCGGTGCTTATCAAACTGCTTTCGCCTCGCTTGAAAGATCGAGATAAACACAGCCAGCGGCCAATACATATTCACAGTGTTAAAGGCGATGCTGACGATCCTCCCTCCGGTAGAGTCCGGCGCCATATAACCTGACGACAGCGTCACGACAAACACGCACACGGCATAGATGTATCCATTAAAGCGGTGAAACCGGCGGCGTTTCGCTCTTCCGAAGAAATTAACCGTTCCGGACAGCATCGCCAAACAAGCCGCAACTACGTGGACATACATGACCTTCAGCCAAACCGGAAGATGAAACGAATCGCGCGGCTCGGTTTTATGGCTTAAAAACGACGTCGACCCTGGATCCGCAATCAAATTCTCAAACAAGGTGTACAGAACATATATCGCGATCAGTACCAGCATAGCTGAAAATATCGTTACCCTTTTTTTATTCAGCTTGTGTACCCCCTTATGCTGTTAGAACCCTTTTTTTAGGATACACCAATTGCGGCACGATGCAAAGATGAGAGATTAATGCGGGCGGTTTGATATGACAGGGGAGTTGATCGATGAAATGGCTGAAAGTATGTATTGTCCCATCCCTCCCCATTTTAATGTTAGATATCAAGATCTAAGCGACAACATCTTTCCCATTAAAAAAAGTCCGAGCACTGCTTTTTGTTTGAGCATCTTCAAGTAGATTTTTTTCTGCAAATGACGTTCGTGCTGTAATGAAAGGTGTGCAGCGCTTTGAACATCGGGATGGTTTACGATGTTAGAAATCAATTGCAATTTTTCCCGCATCGATTTTTTACAGTCCGGTTTAAATTCATTTTGAATGCATCCATTAACGGCGATAAAGCATTTTCTCCTTGCTAAGTCTATGGCCACCTTTTCATTATAAAGCCCCCAGCGTTTCGAATATTTTTCCAGCGTATTGTGATTGATGTATGAATCGAATAATTCAGGGTTATATCTCCTCATTAAACTCGTATTATTAGATTTTCTGTAATGGTAGTATGGTTGATCAATATAAAAAGCTGAATTGCAATACGTAAAAGCTTCCATATTAAACAGCCAATCTTCTCCGAGAGACTTTCCCTCCGGAAATGTGATGCCGTTCTCTTCCAGCAAAGACTTCCTGAATAATTTGCAGACTTGTCCGTATGCGCCGTTGTATAAAAAGTCGGTTAAAATGACGTCTTTAATCGTTTCTTTCGTCAGCGGCCGGTTTGGCGGAGCAGAATAATGCTGGATACGATTCTCACCTGTTCCATCGTATTCCCACATCAAGGAAGTGAATACGATATCGGCGTTATTGCCGATTGCCGCATCGTACATTTCCTTATAAGTATCAGGCTCAACCCAGTCATCCGAGTCAAGGAAAGCGACAAACTCGCCTTTTGCCAGTTTTAGCGCCCGGTTTCTGGCCATGCTTGGGCCTGCGTTGTCCTGGAAAACAGGAATGATTCTGTCATCTTTTGCTGCGTATTGTTTGATGATCTCTCTGCTCGAATCGCGGGAGCCGTCATCAACCACAATCGCTTCTAAATGTGTCAAAGTTTGCGCTAAAACACTGTCTAAACACGCGGATACATATTTTTCTGCATTGTAGACGGGAATGATAATACTGACGGATGGTTCCATTTACTTACCCCCTTTTGAATGATTTTTCAAGAAAATTATACCAATCACCGGTATAATTTCAATAAAAAGATCGGTTTCATATAAGGAGGAAGATGAGAACATTTTCGTACCCTATGCGCTCTCTTCGGACAAAAAAACGTCATTAATTCCTACAAATTTTAGTGTTATAATAGAAGATAAAACTTGCGGGAGTTTATATTGGAGGAACACATCATTGACAGACGATATAACAAATGACAATGAACAAAAATTGTCGAGAGGTTTAAAAAACAGACACATACAGCTCATGGCGATCGGCGGCGCCATCGGAACGGGATTGTTTCTCGGTTCGGGAAAGTCGATCCATTTTGCCGGGCCGTCGATTTTATTCGCCTACTTGATTACTGGAATCATTTGCTTTTTTATTATGCGCTCACTGGGTGAACTGCTCCTCAGCAATCTGGGGTATCACTCGTTTGTTGATTTTGTGAGAGACTATTTAGGCGATACGGCGGCCTTTATTACCGGTTGGACCTACTGGTTTTGCTGGATCTCGCTCGCTATGGCCGATTTGACGGCGGTCGGGCTTTATACCCAGTACTGGTTTCCCGAAGCGCCGCAGTGGCTGCCTGGTTTCATCGCCCTTATAATTTTGCTGATGATGAATTTGGCAACCGTTAAACTGTTTGGAGAATTGGAATTCTGGTTCGCATTAATCAAAGTCATCGCGATCCTTGCGCTGATCGCAATTGGCCTTTTTATGATCATCACAGGTTTTTCGACTCATTCAAGCACAGCCAGCTTCACGAATCTTTGGAGCCGTGGCGGCATGTTCCCTAATGGCTTGCACGGGTTTCTTCTCTCGTTCCAAATGGTTGTTTTTGCGTTTGTCGGCATTGAACTCGTCGGTCTTACGGCAGGCGAAACAAAAGATCCGGAAAACGTAATTCCGAAAGCGATCAACAATATTCCCGTCAGGATTCTGCTTTTCTATATCGGCTCTTTGCTTGTAATCATGTGCATCTACCCGTGGAATGTAATCGATCCTGACAAAAGCCCGTTCGTGCAGGTCTTCGCTGCGGTCGGAATCGCGGCAGCGGCTACGATTATCAATTTTGTCGTGCTCACATCGGCAGCGTCGGCAAGCAACAGCGCCATATTCAGCACGAGCCGGATGGTATACTCGCTGGCAAAAGAACATAATGCACCTGGATCAATGACAAAGCTTACCTCCCGTAAAGTACCCAGCAATGCATTGTTCTTTTCCGCCGTCGTGATCCTCATCGGCGTAACGATGAACTATATCATGCCGGAAGAGGTATTTACGCTCATTACAAGCATTTCGACGATATGCTTCATCTTTATTTGGGGAATTACCGTCATCTGCCATTTAAAATACCGAAAAACAAGACCAGATTTGGCGAAAGCGAACAAATTCAAGATGCCGCTTTATCCGTTTTCCAACTACATGGTCCTTATCTTTCTGGCGTTCATTCTCGTCGTGCTCGCACTTGCGGAAGATACCCGTGTTGCCCTGTTTGTCACGCCGGTTTGGTTTATTTTACTGGTTGTGATTCATAAGTTGAAGAAGCCGAAGGAACAATAGGAAGAACGCATTTTTTAAGCCTGCAGAAAACCGCTGCAGGCTTTTTTACGTGATGGGCTTCATACAAGAAAATACTGCCCGATCAAAGCAGGATTGTTGAGTATTTTTTATTTTAAATCCACACCCTCCAGCTGTTTCAAATAGTTGCGAAAACGAACCTTCGGGTTTAATTCTGCATTTGTAATATGTTCAACATACCGAATCGCGCTTTGGGCGATTTCTTCGTCACTGATTTTATTAGCGCGGTATTCGGCAAAGGAAGGCAGAAAAGTCATGCCTACTAAATTGGCAGATGCCTGGAACGGCCTTGTCAGTTCGCTTACTGAAAATAAATTATATCCGCCTGCTTGGTAAGAATGTTCAGGAGAACCGACGGACATGGCCATCACCCATTCCTTTCCTCTCAATTTCGTTCCGCCGGGGCCATGCGCCCAGCCAAAAGTAAACACTTCATCAAACCAGTGTTTTAAAAGTGGCGGACTGCTGTACCAGTACAAAGGGAACTGAAAAACAATACGATCATGGGCGAGGAGCAGTCGTTGTTCAAATTCCACATCAATGGGTTGATCGCGATATTTTTCATAAAGATCATGAACGGTGACGCCCGGTTCGCTTAAAACCGCTTCTTTCCACTTTTTATTTATTCGTGAGGATTCGATGTTCGGATGTACAACAAGTACCAGTGTTTTCATATCGTCCATTCCTTTCATTCTTTTGATATGAATTGATTATATGTTGTATAATCAACAATAAAAAGTACGCACATTAATTGTATATAGTATCAAAAATTATACTATTGGGAGTGAAAGGCTTGAGAAATCGAAAAATCGGTTTTGATTATTCTTCGGATCACTTTGAAGGATGTCCGGTTGAGACAACATTGGATGTGATCGGCGGTAAGTGGAAAGGCATTCTCCTTTATCATCTCATTGACGGCAAAAAGAGATTTAACGAATTTCAGAGACTATATCCTAAAATTACGCAACGCATGCTTACGTTGCAGTTAAGGGAACTGGAACGGGATGGAGTGGTTCACCGCGAAGTTTATCAACAGGTCCCTCCAAAAGTCGAATACTCTTTAACCGAGTTTGGGAAAACATTGGAGCCCATTATTTTACACATGAAGGACTGGGGAGAAAAATATAAAGATAGGGTTCATAGCGAAACTGCGCTCAACACTGAGGATGAAATATAAATCTGATCTTTTTTAAGCGGCTGAAATGAAAACAAAAATGCCAAGGGCCTCAAAACCCTTGGTATTTTTAGTTATCCCCAGTTTTTCTCTATAAATCGAAGTACAGGTTGTAAATTGGTTTTGTTAGCAATATCAATGAGGGCGGGGAACACGGTAGGGTCTGTTTTGGAGAAGTTAGGAATCCGCGGATCTAATCGAAAAAAGCGATTTCCCAGAAGATTAGAACTGACCATGGATTCATAGTAACCATTTCCGCCAGCGACAATCTGAAGAAACGGCAGTAACGGTTCATTAGGCGACCGGTCCAAAAGGACTCCCCAATTTGGCGGAAGGTTCTCCAAATTTTCAGGGCGTATGTTATCTGCACTTACCATTCCCCATCCCTTCGTATCCCTTCTCAGCTGCGTCGGGGCTTCACCTGTTCCAATGGATAATACCGCAATTTCATCCAACGGCACGTTGGCTTTGCCCACCGCAAACGCGATACTGGCTGTACTAGGGTTCGTCGCTACTACATAACCGTCCACGTAGTTTTGATAGGCACGTTGCGTCGCGGGAGCACCGCTGCTCCGCAGTATGACATCACTCACTTTCTCATGTAAATAGGGAGAGCCGGGAAAGTTATGGAATAATACAGGAGTCCAACGATCCAGCTCCGGTGAGTATAATTGAAATGAAGGAACGACAATTCGTTTTTTTAAATCTTTAAGACGAAGATCTGGCGGGAAAAAGTTTCGTACCGCTTCAATAAAACCAGAATACGGCAATTGCTGATTAAAAACAGGGCCGCCTGGCCGGTCAATGCTGAATGCCGGCAGGATTTTATCCTTAAAATAATGAAGTGTTTCCTTCGGGGATCTTCCGCTTGCTAATGCAAGAGCAGTGAAAGAACCGATTGAATTACCCGAAAAAACATGGGTCTCACTGATTAAGTTTGGGTTTTGCCGAGCCAGTCTGTTCATAAGCTGTAAACTTAAAGCGCCTAAGGTGCCGCCTCCATCAAAAGACACGATTCGATATTTTGTCACAGCTGCTTTCTCCTTTCTCATCTGATCACAAGTATCATTCAGTATATGTGTCTCTCGTGTCTGTTGTACGTGTGCTGAAATCTTTTTGACTTGTTTTCGGCTTGCTTGTGCAGCTGATTTTTTTGGCTGAAGAAAACCTTTTAACAATATTGGGATGCGCAAGTAAACGAACCTTCTCGATAATATTCCAATCTTACGCATCTCCGTAAAGAACAAAAGGAAAAGCGGCGGATAAAACAAAAAATACCAAGGATCTAAAAAACCCTTGGTATCTCTATAATGCAGCCGGGTACTTCAATCCCCCTCAGACTTTCCCCCATTGGACCCAAATATTACGCAATACGTCTTTTTCGCGTCAAACTCATCATATAACCGCCCAGACCGCCTATAATAGCAGGAAGAATCCAGCCTAAACCGATGCTATAGAACGGAAGGACATGTGTGAAGAAATTATGAACAACATCAATATTTATTCCTCCGGCATTTAAGCCGTCAAACAAACTCACAATAAATGTTAAGATCAAGCTGCCTTGGTATACCTCTGACCTGCCGTTAAAGGCAGAATGCAAAAAGGTTAGAAACATTAACACAATAGCAATTGGATACATGGTCATTAACACCGGGAGTGAAACATTAATCAGCTGTGTCAGACCTAAATTCGCGACCAGTGCACTAAATACAGACAACACGATGGCAAAGTTTCTGTAAGAAAACTTCGGAAACAATTGATGAAAAAATGAAGCGCAGGCAGTGATCAATCCCACACTTGTAGTCAAACACGCCACGGTAATCATCAACCCTAATAAGACGGCGCCATAAGAACCAAAATAATATTCTGAAACGTTAGCTAACACTTCAGCACCATTTTCGAAATGACCTAATTTTTCAACACTGGAGGCGCCCATATAAGCAAGGGCAGAATAAAGAAACGCCAAGAGTACCGCAGCGATAAGTGCTGCTTTTACGCAAACGGCCAAGACTTGTTTTTTGTCTGTCGTGCCTTTTTCTTTAATAGCATTCACAATAATAATGCCAAACACAAATGCCACAAGCGCATCTAATGTTAAATAGCCTTCTTGAAACCCTTTAAAAAATGCATGTGCAGCATACTCTTTTGAAGGCGATTGGAAAGATCCGATTGGGTTGAATATTGCCACAATTACAAGTATTCCTATAAAAGTTAATTTAATCGGCGTTAACACTTTTCCGACGACATCAACAATTTTTGCCGGATTAAGCGAAAGCAAACATGCAATTGTGAAAAAGACAACCGTAAATATAATTAAAGGGACATGCCCCGGATGATCAGATAAAAAAGGTTTAACTCCAATCTCAAAGGATACGCTCCCTGATCTGGGTATCGCAAAAAAAGGACCGATTGCCAGATACAGAACGACAGTAAACACCATCCCGAATAATGGATGTACACGCCCCGCCAAAGATTGAAGGTCGTTTTTTCCCGAAAACACAAACGCTGTAATGCCGAGAAGCGGCAACCCAACTCCAGTCACTAAAAAACCTGCATTAGCTGCCCATAAATTTGTTCCGGCTAATTGACCAAGCATAGGTGGGAAAATTAAATTTCCTGCTCCGAAAAATAGCGCAAATAACATTAATCCTATAATGATTATAAAAGATAAAGGAATCTTTCGTCCCACTTGTAATCCTCCGATTTTGTGAATATTGTTCTTTTATGTTTGCTTTGATGTAATAGAATGTGCAGTTATTACATTTTAAAATTCCACTCCTGCTTCTTCTTTATTACCTTCGACTCAAGAAAATCAAAGGTTCATGAATGAACTAACTAATTATAACACTCTTAATCAAAATTTAAACCTTTCAAATAATTGAATTTCGGTATATATTCCGAATTATTTATGTATCATAAGGATGATACGGTTTTTGAGCAGTCAAAAATATTATCATTGCAGATGTTCTCATATATTTCTCTTCTTTATTTTTCCTTTTTTAGCAATGAATCAAATTAAAATCCGAAAAAATACCAAGGTCTTCCAAACCCTTGGTATTCTTGGAATGTTAAGAGAAGATTTGAACCTCATAAGCGCCATGTTCGTTTACATCAACAACTCTTTAACCTGAATGAGGATTTTGGTGATTTGATTTTCAAATCCGTCGACCATCACTTCATCAAGCATGAATTCCTCATATGCATATTCACCTACCTGCATCCCGTTCTTCTCGATGAATTGAATCATTCTGCTGTAGGCCTCTTCAACCTCTTCACCTTTTTGATATCCGACTGCATACAGACCTTTTGGCCTCACATGAACGTTTATATTATCTATTCCTTCTTTTACTTTTATATAAAAGTGTGTGTAATTATAGAAGTCTTTTGTAAGAATTTGTTCGCGTGCGAAGATCCCGCCGACAGGATACCCCTCATCTAATCCATGAGACTCGACATCATGAATGAGTTCTGAAATAGCAGCAATGTATTTTCGTTCCGGCAAATGCAATGTATTTCTGCTTATCATGAATGTTTCTTCGTTTAAATACTGAAAGGAAACCGAGGAGAAATCTGTTTCCAGCGCTTGTTCAGTCAACGCCACCTTCGTCTGGATGATCTTTTGCAAATGCATCAGTTTTTTAATCTTTTCCTCAATTTCAGCTGACTTTTCTTTAAGAAGCGGGACGATCCTGCCTGGTGTTTTGCCTTTTAAAAGGGACTTGATTTCTTTTAACGGTACGCCAACCTCTTTAAACAAATTAATAACTTGAAAAAGCTCAAACTGATTATAGGAATAATATCTATACCCATTCTCTTTTTTTATTTCGGGAGAAAGCAGACCAATCTCGTCATAGTGAAACAGGGTTTGTTTTTTTACGTGGCAGAGCTTGGCAAACTCACCTGTTGTAAAGTACTTTCTTAAATCTTCGCTCATAAAAACCCCCTTGACTATACGGTAACCATATACTTTATGATTTTATTGTACCTGAATTCAACAAAGAACAGGATAGATCCTGCGGATCCGTTTTTTTCTAAGTGATGTTGATCCGGATAAAGGGTAGAGGAGTTTTTAAATGAAAAAAACGATTAGAGAACAAAAAACAGTATTCATTATACTATTAATCAACATTTTCATAGCATTTCTTGGCATCGGTTTAATTATTCCGGTTATGCCTTCTTTTATGGATATCATGCATTTATCCGGCAGCACCATGGGTTATCTTGTTGCCGTTTTTGCTATTTCCCAGTTATTCACGTCACCTTTTGCAGGAAGATGGGCTGACCGTTTTGGGAGAAAAAAAATGATTGTCCTCGGTTTACTGATTTTCGGTATATCAGAGTTGATTTTCGGCTTAGGAACCCATGTTTCAATTTTTTATGTATCGAGGATATTAGGCGGAATAAGCGCTGCCTTTATCATGCCGGCCGTAACAGCGTATGTAGCTGATATTACAACCCTGGAGGAAAGGTCAAAAGCTATGGGGTATGTTTCTGCAGCGATTAGCACCGGCTTTATTATTGGACCCGGGGCTGGAGGATTTATTGCCGACTATGGCATCCGAATGCCGTTCTTCTTCGCTGCCGCCTTAGCATTCCTGTCCGCTGTCTCTTCCGTATTTATATTAAAAGAGTCATTGCCGAAAAAAGAGCGCGAACGACTCTCGTCTCATACAAGCGAATCCGATTTCTTCAAAGACTTAAAAAAATCAATTCATCCAGTCTATTTCATTGCATTTATTATCGTCTTTGTACTGGCTTTCGGCTTATCGGCCTATGAAACGGTATTCAGCTTGTTTTCTGATCATAAATTCGGCTTTACACCAAAGGATATCGCAACCATTATTACGATTAGTTCGATTGTTGCCGTCATTATTCAAGTGTTATTATTCGGGAAATTGGTCAATAAACTTGGAGAGAAAAGGATGATTCAGCTTTGCTTAATCATCGGTGCGGTCTTAGCTTTTGTGTCTACTGTTATGTCAGGGCTTTTAGCCGTTTTGCTTGTCACTTGCTTTATTTTTCTGGCGTTTGATTTGCTGCGCCCGGCCTTAACAACGTTTTTATCCAAAGTTGCCGGTAACCAGCAGGGGTTCGTAGCAGGCATGAACTCCACTTACACCAGCTTAGGGAATATTTTCGGTCCGGCTCTGGGCGGAATTCTATTTGATCTCAACATTCATTATCCTTTCCTTTTTGCCGGAATCGTTATGATAATCGGTCTAAGCCTTACAATGCTGTGGAAAGAAAAATCAAATGAAGTTTCAACCCTGAATTAACCGTTTTTTGAAAGTGATCCTTAAAAATCAGGCGCAGGAATCTGGCTGCGATTGAGTTAGCGGCCTATATTAAAAAGAAAACATACCACATCATGTCGGTATGTTTTTTATTTCGGTTTTTTAAACTTATCTTTCACGGTGAGTAATTGAAGGAACGATTCATGAAGCTGTAGTCTATTCTTCAATTCGTTTAAGTATTTTTGCAGGATTTCCGCCCACTACCGCATGATCAGGCACATCCTTTGTTACAACCGCACCCGAAGCTATAACAGCATTATTGCCTATTTTAACCCCAGGGTTAATAACGGCTCTTCCGCCAATCCAAACATTATCACCAATATGTACTGGGATTCCGTATTCTGCCCCTGATATTCTTTCATTTGCATTTAGCGGATGAGTCGCAGTATAAATGTGAACTCCCGGTGCAAAAAAACAGTTATCGCCTATTCGAATCTCATTAACATCAAGAAATACACAATCAAAATTGGCAAAGAAATTTTCGCCAATGTGTATGTTGTAGCCATAATCACACCGAAACGACGGCTCTATGTGAATATTTTCTCCAGTCGAACCGAACAGTTTTTTTAATAATCCGGTTCTTTTATTGCCATCGGTTTCGAGTGACTCATTAAACATCCTAGTCAACCTTCTGGCATTCATTCTTTCGCTTCGCAATTCCGGGTCTGCCGCGTTATAAAGTTCACCATTCAACATTTTTTCTTTTTCGGTTTTCATGATTTAATCTCCTTATTTTCAATCAACCCTTTTGTCCATGTGCAATTACTTTCTACTTGTTTATACAAGTTCCTTTAAGTTTTTAAAGATACAATTTAACATTTACTTGTTCAACAACATGCTCGTCAGTTGAATAAATGATCAATAAAAACCAGGAACGGTCCGGTTGGAAATACCCCAATATCATTCAGGTAGCTTGAATTCCCCTAAATGCATTCATCACCAAATCATGCACATAGGAGTCGTCTACCTCGTCGCCGGTTACAAGCAGACGATAGAAAATCGGCCCGTAAATTAGATCGATGCTTACTTCAATATCGAGATTCTCTTTTAATTCCCCTCTCTCAATTCCTTTTTCTAAAAGGTGCTTGGCTTGGAGCCGGCGAGGTTTGAAAAATCGGGTGCGATATTCTTCCGCCAACTTAGAATCCAGCTGTCCAGCACCTATTAATTCTGTAATGACGTTTCCTTCCCGACTTGTCAAAAACATTGCTAAATTTGTGGCGTGGGTTACAATATCATTTACTGTCGATCCTGTATCGAGGACAGGTAATCTGGCTGTAGCAGTAGAAAGAAAGCTGTCCATTACAACAGCGGCCTTGTTAGACCACCATTTATAAATAGTTGCCTTGCTCACTTTAGCACGCTCGGCGATTTTATCGACTGTAACCGCATCAAAGCCGTTTTCCAACAATAGTTCATAGGCTGCAGAAAGAATCGCCTTATGCGTTCCTTCATCACGCGGCCGTCCGCGTTTACTCTGCACATTCATCATTCCTTTCCAAAATATAAACTATACGTTTAGTATACTTAACGAAAATGAAAAAGAAAATAGAAAACCCATTTACAAAACTGAACGTTCAGTATATTATTTATATAACAAAACTAAACGTTTAGTTTCTAAAATATCATGAGAGTCGTCATCCGGTTGAATTCCAAGCCCACCCCAGAAATCTTACGACTAAAATATACGGAAAGGAGAATGATTAGCGAACAGTACATTCACATAGTGGCGAACATTTTAAAAAGCTAAAGATTATTTCAAAAAAGGAGTTCATCATGTCTAATTTAAATAAACAAACGATTAATAAAGAGATTTCACCAAGTTTAACCATACTTTTAGCAGCTGCATGCGGTATCATTGTCGCTAACCTTTACTATGCACAACCCTTGGCAGGATACATTAGTACTGCAATTGGACTTTCTGCTGGCAGTGCCGGGTTGATTGTTACACTGACTCAGCTTGGATACGCTGCCGGCTTGCTATTTCTTGTACCTCTTGGAGATATTGTAGAGAACAAAAAACTTGTCATTGTATCGCTGCTTCTAAGCGCAGGTGCTCTGACTGCAACGGCATTTGTGAAACATGGAATACTGTTTTTGGCAGCTGCATTTTTCATCGGGCTGGGATCGATCGCAGCACAAGTACTCGTACCCTTCGCATCATACCTTGCATCAGAAGCTGCACGCGGCCGCGTTGTTGGCAATGTCATGAGCGGTCTATTACTAGGTATCATGCTTTCTCGCCCGATATCAAGTTTAGTTGCGGATATGTTGGGGTGGAATGCAATATTTGCTTTGTCTGCCGCAGTAAGTGTTGTCCTGGCAATCGTATTGTCAAAAGTACTCCCTGCCAGAAAACCAACAGCAAACACAGGCTATGCTGCCTTACTAGGTTCAATGTGGAAGCTGCTGCGAACTACACCAGTCTGCGTCGCCGGGCTATCTATCATGCATTTGTATTTGGAGCTTTCAGCTTGTTCTGGACTACTGTTCCATTATTATTGTCCAGTCCTGCTTTTCATTTTTCCCAGAAGGGTATAGCACTGTACGCACTTGTGGGAATTGCGGGTGCAGTCGCTGCACCCATCGGCGGCCGTCTGGCTGACCGCGGCTTGACTCGCCTTGCCACTGGAATAGCTCTTTCTGTTGTCATCGTTTCTTTATTGCTGCCGCTGATTATTCAGAGCAGCTCCGCCGTCGGAATAGCAGTTCTAGTCATCGCAGCTATTTTGTTGGATATGGGCGTATCTGCAAATCTTGTGCTCAGTCAACGTGCCATTTTCTCTTTGGGACCGGAAATTCGCAGTCGATTAAACGGATTATTCATGGCTATCTTCTTTCTGGGCGGTGCTATTGGGTCATCAATTGGAGGATGGGCATACGCCTCTGGAGGATGGAGTGCGGCATTATCGATTGGAATCGCTTTTCCGGTCATTGCCTTGCTTTATTTTGCAACAGAGAAATAGGTCTTTCGCCAAAAATAAGCAGCCAGGAACACCCTGACTGCTTATTCCGCTGATTTATAACTGCAGCAATAAAAAAGAAACCTTTGGAATTTATGATTCCGCAGGTTTCTATTATTCTATTTTTTCTCCCGAATCACTAACAAAACACCGATAAAAATCAAAATGGAACCGATCCAAAACGTTCCGCCCAGGCTTTCTCCCAACAAAAGCCATCCAAACAATGTTCCAACCAGAGGCTGGAAAAAGAAAAATAAACCTCCGCTTGAAGCATTCAGCATTTGTAATCCGCGGTTCCAAAGGATAAATGCACAAGCCGTTGAAATGATCCCCAAATATAACAGCCCTCCCCAAATTGTCGGATGGGCCAGCTGCGAAAATTGAATTTCGTCTATATTCACCCAGACAAAAGGAGTCAATATGATGATGGCAACCAAGATTGAATAAGTTGTCACCACAATCGGAGAATAACCACCTGGAACACGCTTTAAAAGGACAGACATCAGGGCCCATGTTAAAGCAGCAATAAGGAGCGACAGTCCGCCAAGTTGATTAGACATGTCAATTTGGCCGTTTCCTACAATCAGTAAAACCCCGATGGTCGCTAAAGCCACAGATATTCCCTTTTTGACGTCCAGCCGCTCTTTAAGCAATAACCTAGCGAATATCACCATAAATGCAGGCGTGGAAGACGTAATAATCGCTCCCATTTGTGCCGAAGATAGATTGGTGCCAATTTCCTGCGTAACAATCGAAATTGTATTGCCAATGATCCCGATGGTTATGATTAATAAAATGTCACGTCTGCGAATTCGCCAGGATAGCTTTTTAACAAAACCAATGGTGAGCAAGGCGATAATCGCTACTGCATATCGCATCCATACAAGCTCTAATGGGGGTATAACCGCTACTACAACCTTTACAACAACATACATGCCGCCCCAAATACTGGCAGCCAATGCTAAATATAGAGAACCTAACAAAGTGTTTTTCATTTTTGCACCCTCCGTTTTCGTTTTGGTCAAATCATTGCCCTTAACGGAGAGCAGTAGTCACCTTACTCCCCTAAGGGCGGAGAAGTGCTACTGGTACATCATTTTCAAATAATGGCGTCCACAGCATGTTTATTCACCTCTGTCACAAGTTTAAGGTATTGTTAGTATAGAAGAATTATTGATGGAAGTAAATGAGCATTGATTCAGCTGCGCAAAAACCTCCTCTGTCCCGCTTCGATAATAGTTCCTTGGTGAGCTGGTCTAACATCCGGCGCTTGTTGAATACACCAGAATCAAATGATCAAAGAATAAACTTTATCACTGGTGATGTTATTTTTTCATGCGAATTTTTTTGTATGACAAAGGCGTCATATTCATAGCTTGTTTAAATTTATTAATGAAATAACTTGTACTGTTAAACCCGACTTGATAGGCCGCTTCTGTCACATTGGTTTCCGGCTGTTGCAATAACAATAAGCTTTGTTGAATTCGATAATCCATTACATAACGCAGCGGCGTCTTATTCAGCATTCGCCTAAAATACCGGCAGCACTCGGAACGACTCAGGTTGCCGGCTTTTGCAATGTCCTCTAACGTCATTTTTTCGGCATAATGGAGATGTATCCAATTTAACATTTGTTTCATTCGATGATTTTTTATCATTTCAGATTGATCATACTCCAATTGAAAACCATTAACGACTAAGTTTTTCCACATGAAAGTTAATTGCATGGTGATGTCAATTTCAAAGAGGGATGTTTTTTGTTTCACCAATTGATTGATTTCTTTAAGGGCTATTAAAATGTTTTTCGCCCATTGTTCATTTGCATCCAAAATTAAATAAGGCAGATTTGTTGAATGAATATAGGGCTGCACATAGCTTGTATAAAGCTCCTGGGCTAAAACAAAACGCGGAGAAACATTTAAGCAAATATAAGTACACCCCGGGCGGTTCTTTTCTTCTGCCATATGCAGGCAGCCGCTATTGATAAACAGTCCGTCTCCTTCTTGAACCGCGATTTTTTCTTCATTTATTTGAAATACGGCTTCTCCTTTCAGGATCAAAACAAATTGAATTTCGTCATGCCAATGAAGCGGTATATAACCATTTATATTTTGATTGATCGTTGTTTCGTAACATGCAACCGGTAATTCTAATGTACGGTGTTCGGTTAGTTCTTTTAAGTTTTGATCAATCATAAAATCTTTGATTTGCATTGTATCGCCTCAATATATTTATATTTTTTCATTCGATTTGAGTATTTTTTATGAGGTTTCGCATTTATCATAACACTATTATTACAATTATTGAGTGAGGGATCATACATATGAATACTTCCAAAAGAAATAGCGGACTGTTTTTTGTGATAACAGGGGCGACTTTTTGGGGAATTGGGGGTACAGTAGCAAAAAAATTGTTTCAAGATTATCAAATTGATGTCAATTGGCTTGTCACGATCCGCCTGCTGATTGCCGGCTTTTTACTCTTAATGCTTCAACTATTCAGAAAGGAGCGCTCCCAGATCATAGGGGTATGGAAAAATAGGAAAACAGCTTGCCAGCTTATCATTTTTGGATTGTTCGGTATGCTTGCTGTTCAATACACATATATGGCAGCAATTGAACACGGAAATGCAGCTGTTGCTACGTTATTACAATATTTATCTCCTGCCATGGTTATCGTTTATTCGCTTTTACGAAAAAAAACGGTTCTTACAAAACAAGATGTGCTGACAGTTTCTCTTGCTCTGGCCGGATGCTTTTTTTTATTAACAAATGGGTCAATTTCTCAACTGTCAGTACCGACAATTGCAATCGTTTGGGGAGTTTTATCAGGAGTGGCGGCAGCTTTTTATACGTTGTATGCAGTTGGTTTGTTACATAAATTTGACTCTCTGGTGATTGTAGGCTGGGCTATGATCATCGGCGGTTTTGCATTAAGCTTAATCCACCCGCCATGGCAGATGGATTTTAGAAGTTTAACAACTGATGCCTATGTTTACATTTTATTTGTTACCATATTTGGAACAATGATTGCATTTTGGTTCGTCATAAAAAGTTTGCAAAGTCTTCCCCCTAAAGAAACAAGCCTTTTAGGCAGTTTGGAACCATTGTCGGCCGTTTTAACGACTGTCGTCTGGTTAAAACAACCGTTTGGTTTTTTTCAATGGATCGGCGCTGCCTGTATTATAGGTATAACTTTAATATCAATAAGGAGCCTTCTTTAAAGACTAAAAAATCCGCGATCATATCAGACGGGAAAACCTAATGGAAAAGGCAGATTAACCATAAGCCAAGCAGAGAGGCCTCACTCTCATTGGCTTTTTCTATTTATTTTGATTTTTTACGCCCCATTCACATAACTCTTCCAAAACCGGCAATAGAGTTTCCGCTTTTTCGGTGAGACTGTACTCGACTTTAGGTGGAACTTGAGGATACTCTTTCCGGTTCACCAGGCCATCCGCTTCCAATTCTTTAAGTTGTGCGCTCAACGTTTTATAAGTAATAGTCCCTATCTGTCTTTTCAGCTCATTAAAGCGAACCGGTTGATTTTCTGCGAGGAGGTAAATAATAACCATTTTCCATTTGCCGCCGATCACGGACAATGTGTAGCCAAAAGGTGTATCTTGAATATTTTTAACTTTGCCTTTATACTCAGCCATACTCATTTTTACACTCTCCTTTTGGATAGTACCTATCATTAAAGTGCGTACTATTTTTTTATTTTCGTTCATTTTATACTAACCTTACTTTGAAGTAAAGGAGACTAAAACATGGCTAAAAAAACGATACGGCTGTTAATGCCGCAATGGCAAGGCGGAAACAACCCCAACTACTCCTTTGGAGCCGAACTGCTTGCTTGGCTGGCTCCTGACAATGATCAACCCCTTATTCATGTTCCGGTTCAAGCTTATGATGGAACACCGCTTGAAAACGAGAACGGTATGAACGGAAGAAAACAGCTGCTTGAACAATTAAAATCTGCACAGCATATCATTCATGCTCACAAGCCGGACCGCATTGTCATGTTTGGCGGTGACTGTTTAGTCGAACAAGCTCCATTTGCTTATTTAAACGAACGATACGGCGGAGAATTAGGGTTAATTTGGATCGATGCCCACAGTGATTTAGTTAGATATAACGGGTATGATAACGGACATACATTGCCTCTCGGGAACCTTTTGGGTGAAGGAGATGAAGAGTTCGCAAAACGTGTGAAAATTCCTCTAAAACCTGAAAATATCTTTATCGCGGGACTGGCAGCTCCTACAGAACAAGAAGCAAAAGTGATGTCAGAAGAATTTCAAAGGCTGGGGATAGCTCCTGCAGAACAAGACACAGAAATGATTCAAAGACTGGGTATTAGAACTGCTGGAACCGAAGAGTTAACGAACAGTACGGAATCAATAAAAGAGTGGATTAAAGAAAGCGGCATTAAACACCTGGCGATTCACCTTGATTTAGACGTGCTCGACCCTAAGGCATTTCGTTCTATTTTATTTGCAAACCCTGAAGCACCTGTAAATTATTCTCCTGAGGGAACAATGCAAATGCCTCAACTGCTTAATCTGCTGAAAGAACTCTCTGAAGAAACGGATGTAGTCGGATTAGGCCTTACCGAGCATTTGCCGTGGGATTCTATTCATTTAAAGAATCTGCTTGGAGAGATGCCTATTTTAAATCAATAACCTCATCATCGGAATGATAAACAGAGTTCAGATCCGTGTATTAAAATCACTACAGATGTTCCACATTAAATATGCCTAAAACCCATTATTCTTAGACTGCAGGGTTTTTTCGACAGCCAGAGCAGGCGCGAAATGCAGGACAAAGAAATACGCGAAAACCAAAAATACCAAGGGCGCCAAAACCCTTGGTATTCCTATCATGCAGCCGAGAGGACTTGAATTTCAGGTTATTCATCCACTAGGCCCTGAGGTAAAGTGAAGGCTTATTTTCAGCTGCAAAACCCCGTCAATATCCCCTGCTTTAACTCTTCCCCATGAGCCGCAGCAAGCAATTATTAATGTCTTTCATTGATGGATCTTCACTCACTAGAGCTCCTTTTATAAAGCCCTGCAATAACATACTATATGCCATTTAATTTCATGAAATATAATCATGTGAGAATACCTTGGAGTAATCTCATGAATATTTCATCTTTTTTAATATACTGTTTTATTATTACTTTTACACCGGGGCCTACTAACATTGTCATATTATCCACGGTGAATCATTTGGGGACAAAAAAAGCAATGGAATATACGTATGGAGCAACTATCGCTTTTGGTTTATTACTTGTTATTTCTGCTATGCTGGTAACGATACTCCCCAAAATTTTAATCGTTATGCAGATCACCGGAAGCCTTTATATGCTGTATCTCGCTTATCAAATTTACAAAATGGATGCATCAAAACCAACTGTAAACCAGACTGGCACCTTTTGGTCAGGCTTCCTTATGCAATTTTTGAATCCAAAGGTGGTGCTGTTTACAATGACTGTAATCCCCAGCTTTGTTATGGAAAATGAGACGTCAGTGCCTGCAGTGATCATAAGTGTCTTCGCTATCACTCTCATTGGATTTTTAGCATTTGCTGCATGGGTTCTGTTCGGCACCATTTTCAAGAGGTTATTACAGAGGCATAAAAAATTTGTTAATGTAATGATGGCATTATTTTTAGTTTATGCCGGCATCATGATATGGATAAGGTAAGTTATCAAGAGGTGATGAAATGGACAAATTCATCTATAAAAAATCGGCAGGTATTACTGCACTGTCAGCAAGCTTTACTGATTTTACATATAAAAAACACTCTCACAAGGAGTATGCAATAGCATTCAAAAGTATACCTTAGATGGCAGCTTACAATTATCATATCAAAATGGTGTTATGCTTTTTAACCCGGAACAGGCACATGATGGAATGGCATATGATGAATCAGGGCTTGATTATGTGATGCTATATATTGAGCCGCAATTGCTATTAGATGTTATTGAGAAAAAGGATATGGTACGTTTTTCAAACCCTATTGTATATGATTATAAACTTAAACAAAGGATATTATGTCTTTCTTCTGCAATATTAAACGGAAAAGATGAAGCGTTGTGCAGTGAATTACTCTTATCTCTTACAGATAGCCTTATTCAAACTAATCTTTCCACAGACTGTAAGAAAGATAGCGCCATCATTCGAAAAGCAAAGGATATGCTTCATTCCAACTTAGAAAATGTACTTAAACTTGATGAGATATGTAAAGAGCTTCATTTATCCAAGTTTCAGTTTATCAGATTATTCAAATCCCATACCGGAATTTCGCCATATCAATACTTTCTTAACTGCAAGATAGAACGTGCGAAGCAGTTAATAGAAAAGCAAAGGGATGTTTATGCAGCAGTAGCTGAATGCGGTTTTGTCGATTTAACCCATTTAAATAAACATTTTAAAAGCGTATATGGAACAACAGCATTTGAATATATGTCTCATTTAAATTAAAAGCTACTTGCTAGATCAGAAAAAGAATCTAAATTAAGGAGGAATAAAATTGTCTTTAAAAATAGGCGCAGAAGATATTGAATTGTTTACTAAAGTTTCAGGTGATGAAGCAACTCTTCACCTAACTCCTGATGACCGCCGAAGACTTGTAATTCAGGGATTGCTAACCGCTACTTTACCAGCGAAGATCGGCATGTTTCTTTTTAAGAAAGGACCTAAGTCGACATTGTAATTGAAAATCATAGGTGTTATGCCGGCTCGATTCATTTAAGCTTTTATGAATATGAGCGCTATGTTCTTTGCTCCTGCTTAAGACTGTTCCAAATTTTTATGGATACAACAGCAATCAAAACAAACGATACGATAACTAAGACGATACCCGCTAAAGACTTGCTAAAGCTTATTCCTAAAAAGCTATATAATATCATGAATGGGATATTCGAGATCATGATGGTGATAATGTAAGCAGAATACTTTAACCCAACCGCTGCCGATAAAAAACAAATTGCATCTGTTGGGGCTATCGGACAAATTATTCCCAGTGCCAAAAATTTATAATTGTAAGTCTCCAATGAAGTTTTTAAATCTGAATGTTTACTCTCTAAAAATCGATCGATTTTTTCACGGAAAAACATTTTTGAGAAAATATAAACCAGCGTTTCGCTCACAACCATGCCCGTCATTGATAATAAAAAACCAAGCATCGGTTCGAAGCATATTCCCCCTAACAACATGAGAGTTGAACCTGGAATAAGAAAGAGAAGCCTAACGATCCACAGAGCACTAAACAGCAACATTGCATCTTTTGTATTTCCAGATATAAATTCCTTTAACCCGCCCATATCGACTGGCAGCAAATGAAAATGCTTTAATAGATAAATGGCCAAAACCCATAAAGCTGCAATAACTACTTTCTTTTTCAATTCCTTCACTCTCTTCGCTTTCGTTACATACATGATAAGCAATGGGAATGAAGGAACACCCCTTAAAATTCTTAAGGATTCTTAAGTTTAAAAAGCTTATGGAACGTTTCATCCCATAAGCCCTTATATACGGATCGGATGTTCAACAATAAAGCTCAACCAACCATCTTTATATTCGGCATAGATATGACCATGATGAAGTTCAACAATTCTTTTTGAAATGGCAAGTCCAAGTCCGGTTCCTTGATTATCTGTTCTCGCCATATCACCCTTGAAAAATCGTTCAAATAATTTGTTTATATCGTTAGCCGGAAATTTATCAACTTTGTTTGATACTTTCAAGATCGCTTTGTCGCCGATTACTTCAAGGCTTATTAATAATTCAGACGGTTTCATACTGTATTTTACCGCATTCATAAAGAGATTATCATATACACGAACCATCTTTTCTATATCCATTAAAACAGGAACATTTTCTTCCGTAATTGATTTTAGAACGCTTAATCGTTCCTTTTCAAAAATCGGAATATATTCTCCGACAATTTGTTCCAATAAACCTGACAAGTCTGCTTCATTAAGGCTTAACTTAACGTCCGGGCTTGATAAATGAGTATATTCAAACAGTTCATCAATCAGGTATTTGAGCCTTTGCGATTTTGAATAAATCGCTTCAACGTATTCCTGAAATTGTGCTTTACTGCCGTATTGTTCGTTTTTTAGTAAATCCAAATATCCGATAATCGATGTTAATGGTGTCCTTAAATCATGAGATACATTTGTGATAAGTTCATTTTTCGCCTTTTCTAATTGTCTTTCATGTTCAAACTTATTCTCTAATTCTTTGGACATATGATTGATATTTTGTGCAAGCCGGGTCAATTCATCCCAGCTCTCAAGCCTGATTGTCAAGCCGAGTTTTCCATTTGCAATATGGTGAACACTCTCAGTAATGAGTTTCAAATATAATATTTTTTTCCGTACCATTAACAAAAAGACTGCAATAAAGGAAAAAATAGCTGCTAAATACTGAAGCAATATCATAAAATAGCTGCTGCGAAGGCTAAAATCTGTAAGGTAATGTATTTTATATAGATACACAATAGATAAAATAATCAGGATCATCATACCGAATGAAACAACAAAACTGATTGCTATCACTCCAAGAAGCTTTACAATCAGCTTATTCCCAAACGTTCTCATATTTTATACCCTGTTCCCCAAACCGTTTTAATGTAAATAGGATGCTTGGGATCTTCTTCGATTTTTTCTCTAATTTTTGTAATATGCACCATCACAGTATTATCCGATTTAAAAAAGTCTTCCTTCCATACAGCTTCATATATTTTTTCGACACTAAGAACAATCCCCTTGTTTACACAAAGGAATTCAAGTATATCAAACTCTTTCGGAGTAAGCCTTACTTCCTTCCCCCGCACCCACACTTGCCGTGTATCTGTATTTATGGTCAAATCGCCAATTTCAATGACGTTCTTAGTGTTGTTGGCATCATTATTGTATTTTTATACCTTCTTAATTGAGATTTGACCCTGGCGATTAATTCCAACGGATTGAACGGCTTTGATAAGTAATCATCGGCACCGGAAGCAAGCCCTTGAATTTTATCCATATCTTCCGATTTTGCAGAAAGCATGATAATAGGCAGAGTTCGTTCTTGCCTTATCTTCATACACGCTTCAATTCCATCCATGTCAGGCATCATAATATCCAAAATCATGAGGTCAAACTCTCTTTGTTCCAATAGTTTTAAAGCTTCAATCGCATTTTCAGCTTTTTGGGTGCACAGACCTTCATTTTCCAAATAAACAGAAATAAGGTTTCTGATATCTTTGTCATCATCAACAATCAGAACGTTAGACTCCATATGATTCCTCCGTATTAGTTACTTCGAGCAGCTAAAGACATAAGCCGGCGGCAAATTTCTAAACTCTCTTTTTATATCTATTTTGGCAAAAAACTGTTCAATAAACGTCTTTTTAAACTTAGTGTATTGGAACGTAATGAATTGTCCATCCTTTTTTAAGATTTTGGCGGTATTTAATAAAATGTTGACTGAAACGCTTTTTGGCAAACTTGCAAAAGGGAGGCCGGAAACAACGTAGTCTGCATAAGGAATACAATGCTCCTTTAAATACCCGCCAATATTTTCGGCAGATCCATATACATTGAATACATTCTTTTCCCCTTTAAATTTTTCTTTCAACAATAAATGAAATTCTTTATTGTTTTCCACTAATAAAACGATCGTCTTCGGGTTTCGCTTTTCAAGCAGTTTTTCTGTAAATACGCCTGTACCAGGTCCATATTCGACAATGTATTCAGCTTTCTGAAAATTGATTGTTTCCATCATTTTATCTCCAAGAAACCTTGAACTGGGAAGGACGGCACCGACAGCTCTTGGATGAACGATATATTGAAATAAGAAAGACAGACGCTTCATATTTAATCTCTCCATTTGTTTTGAATTTATAATCATACTTTACATTTAAAACATGAAGAAAGAGGCATAAAAAATCTTAAGAATTCTTAAGATTTGGTGAAGCTGAAAAACAATCAATATCCCTGCTGGATCCTCATATCGATTTCATCAAAGTGAAACCAGACAAACGCGGACATGCCACAATAGATGTTTATGGTCGTCTCTTTCCTAATAAACAAACAAAAACTGCTGAGTAAGTCGGATTATTTTATAACAGGTGGAGTAAACTTCAGGGATAAAAAAACACCATGAATTACACCCCTGGTATTCCTTTGATGCGGTTAGCTTAAAGGCCGGTAATTAAAATCAGACTTACCAAACCGGCTCTTCATTTTGTCAAGTCTCGAGACCCGTCTTCAATGATTAGTCAATGATATATTTCCCTGTATGTCTTCTACCAAAAGAAAAACCATGAAGAAACGCTCTTTCTTCATGGTTATATTAGGGCAGCGTTTATTCGGCTGCCGGTGTAAGTGAGCTGCCTTCCCATAGCTCTCCCTTATTCAGCGTCCAACTGTCATTATAGAGATTAAAGGCACCCTGATTAGCCGCAGGGCTCCACCCCTCATCCCAAGCTAAGAAATAAATGGTTTTCGGATATTTTTGTTTAACTGCATTGATAAATTGAGAATAATCCAGGCTGCCGTTTGTTGTTTGCGGACCGACTTCTGTAAAGGCAAATGGCTTATTAAGCGCCGTTAACTCGTCATATCCTTTGATCGAATAAGCATCTGAGAAATACGCGTCTAATCCGACAATATCAACATATGAATCCCCAGGATAAAAGTCTGTCTTAAAGTCGCGGTTGGCGTCTGGTGCATAAACCCAAATCAAGTTGTCCAATCCTCTTGTATCGGTCATATAATGATAGATTTTTTGGTAAAGCTGTTTGTATAGTGATATTCGCTCGCTATCCTTTTGGTTATAGCCGGTAAGCCCCCACCAGAACCATTCTCCGTTCATTTCGTGAAGAGGTCTGAAAAGAACTGGAACGCCTTCATTTTTTAACTGCTGAAGGCCATCTGCAACCTTGCTCAGTACAGCATCCAATCGTTTGCCTTCTGTGGTTGATGAGTCTAAGATTTTTTCATACTGACTGCTTGAGATCTTTGTTTTGTAATTGCCGGATTGAAACGCAGGATTAGGAAGATGCATGCTGATCTGAGGTATGCCTCCGCTCTTCCAATGAGAGATTAGATCGCTGTTACAGCCATAGTCGATCGCATCGGCAATATGAGCTGTCTCCAGCCATCCTCTCGAATAATCACAAGCATACACGGCAGATGACTGCCCTGTAGCATCTTTGATTCGATTGGCTTCTTTCATAGAAAACGTCGCATTAGAATATCCGCCGAATGCACCTGACAGTACGCGATTTTCCGATCGGTTCGGCAGATGAGCAAGCCAATTCATCAGCTCCTTCGTTGTCGACTGGGCATTTTGGTTCACCGGATTCACTGTATGAGCAGATGCCGTCTGCGAGAAAGCTGAAACAATTAATAAAGCAAGCAATAAAGAGATTCCAAATTTTTTGTACATAGCATAATCTCCATTTTCTTAAATTTCATCAATTTCTTTTAAAAAATTATTAAAATATTAAAATGATATGATGCACAAATGCCGGTTTTCTCGTTCGTGTACCACCCTCCTCTTCTTGATCTGCTGCTTGACTGCTCAACCCCCTTCAGCTTGAGAAAAGGGAATATGCTCCTTATCCAATTTTTAGGGAGCGAAACTTATCATAAATTGAAATTTACTTTTTATCACCATACTGTTGGCCTGTTTTATTTCAGTCTTTAAGGTGCACTTTTTTATTCCAATTGCCTCTTTTTGCCTATTTATATTTGTTGCAATACGTACGATAAAAAGAGGTGGATGATTTTTTCACCCCCTGCTTTTTATGCCCCTGCTCTTTTTTAACCACTGCAAATAAAACGCTGCTGCGGGTATGGCAACTTTTCATAACATCAAAAAAATAGAGGAGTAAACACATTGTCTACGCCTCTAACTTTATCTATTTCAATTTTCTCATCGGATATACTAATCATTTAATCCTTTGCCTTCGAGAATTTTCTGCACATATTTTTCAATCCTTGAGACCCGGGTTTTGGATTGTTTGGCTTGAGAAAAATAAAGAATGTAAGCTCTTTGCCGTCCCGGGGTCAATGCTTCAAAAGCGGTTTTCAAAGCAGGGATTTCATCGAATTTATGTTGAAGTTCTTCAGGAATAGTGAATTCTGCATCCTTTTTAAAATCTACTTCCAAACCGGCTTTTTCAACTTCAATGGCTTCATTAATATAGGCTTTCAAGATGGTTTCCATTTCAGCTATTTCCTGAACGTTGGTGAACCGAATCTGGCGCGCCGCTTGTACATTCTCCGTTTGTTGGATGAGAATCCCATTGGGGTCCTTTAACAAGGCGCCTTTGTGAAACAGAAGCGCACAATATTCTTTAAATCCATGTATTAAAACGATGTTTTTATTATTAAACGTGTAACAAGGGTGCATCCACTTAAATTCCTCAGTCAGCCCACAGTCAAGAACGATATTTCTTAGCTTCTCATATTCTTCCTTCCACTTTGCAGCTTTACTTAAAAATTCATCAACCTTAGGATTCATTCCGCTATTTGTCATCAAGGAACACCCTCTTTCCAAGCAGTTTGCTTTTTCCTATGCGTTAGCTATATTACATTTCCGCTAACAATTTCTTAAGTTCTTCGCCCATTCTCGCCCAGCCATATGTCGCACCTTTAAACGCTTGATCTTCTTTTTCGAATCCTGTTTGTTCAAGATGTAGGCAGGTTGTTCCATCCTCGTGCTTTAATGTCCATGTGACTGTCGTGTTTATCCCGCCGCCTGCCCAAGTATAAGATAACTTGTAAGGCTCGTCTACTTCAAGAACTTCAGAGTCAATAACTAAATTCCACTGTTCATTCCGGAACTGAAATTTATGTCCGACGACAGGCTTAAAATCATTAGGCATGATCCATTTTGCAAGCGTATTTGCATCCGTTAAGGCATGCCATACTTTCTCGATCGGGCTCTTATAATGAAAATCTTGTGATACCGTTAAACTCATTTTTTTTGTTCCTCCTGTAGTATTTGGTCTAAAAGCAACATTCTTTCGCTCCAGAATTTCCTGTAAAACGATACCCACTCCTCAATTTCTTTCAATGGGGCAGCATTCAGCCGATAGCGCGTTTCTCTGCCGGCCTTTCTGCTGATGACGAGACCTGCATCTTTAAGGATTGCCAAATGCTTCGAAACAGCAGTACGGCCCATGTCAAAATGAACGGTCAGCTCTTTGAGTGGCAATTCTTCCGCGTCAGCCAACAAACGCAGCAATTTGCGTCTTGTTGGGTCAGCGACAGCTCCATAAATATCGCGCTCTTGATTGTTCTCGTTCAAAATCCTCCTCCCCTTAATTGGACACCAATTGGTGTCTTGATTATAGGACACTAATCGGTGTCATGTCAAATTTATTTTTGACATGACGGTATTGTTTTTATTCTCCTATCATCAATTTGATCAATAGATTAAGGGGTGAAGGTTATGCAACAATAAAAGAAAGGCTTGGATATGCTTCTGTAAAGACGACAATAGATGTTTAAAGAGAACGTTTAAATGAGTAAAAAAATATGAAAGCAAAATAAAAAATACCAAGGGATTGTAAATCCCTGGTATTGCAATGATATCGCCGAGAGACTTGAATTATTGGCACGTGAATCCCAACCAGCCATTCTATCAAAACCTTCTATTGCGGCACACAAACTTTTCTTTTTTATTCTCGAAACTGAGGAAATGTGTTAACATATGCAATAAATGGATACAGAGAACGTCTTGATTATGAAAGGGGTTTGCATCATGAAGCAAAAAATTCCATCAGAGAATGTTGCTATAAAAATCAATGATTGGTATTCGATGATACGCCGAAACCAAGTCACAGATGCAGAATTTATTAAAGCCGAAATTCAACAAGAGCTTGAAGAAATGGAAGAAAATCAAACAGTATTGTTGTATTACTCTTTAATTGATTTCCGTCACAATCTCATGTTAAAAGACATGAAGCCAAACGACGCAATAGACATCTCTGATTCATTATCGAGTATTGAAACCAAGAAAGAGGACATGCAAAACACACAAGTTGATGAAATGATCCACTACTACTATTGGTTTTTTAAAGGGATGTACGAATTTAAGCAGCACAATTTCAATACGGCCATAACCTGTTACAAAATCGCCGAAAAAAAATTGGCATCAGTTGACAGCGAAGAAGAAAAAGCCGAGTTTTATTATAAGCTATCGGAAATTTATTATCACCTTAGACAAAACTACATATCCATGAATTATGCCACAATGGCGCTCGATACATTCAAAGCTCATGAGACCTTGATAGAAAAAGAAATATATTGTTACTTCGTGATAGCCGGAAATCAAGTTGATACCATGAAATATAAAGACGCCTTAACAACCTTGCAATCCGCTTTACTTGAAGCAAAGAAAACGGATAGTAACCTCTTGTTAGCGTCGGCTTATTTTAATTTGGGGAACTGTTATTTTTATTTGAAGCAATTTTCTGAATCATATGAACATATATTAAAGTCTTTATCAATATTTAAAAAAGAAAATTCCCGATATATCCCTAAAGCTTTATTTCAGCTCATGTATGTCTGTTTAAAACAAGAAAATTATACAGAGGCCCTAAACCTTTATGAACAAGGTATTGAACAAGCCAGGTCTGTCAATGACAAATCCCATGAAGCCCAGCTTAACATATTGAGAAAAATCTATCTTGATCATGATTCTGCAGAGGAGGAATTCAAATATCTTGAAGATAAAGGCCTGTATGCAGATGTTGAGGAATTGGCTTTCGACGCGGCAGAATATTATAATAAAATTGGTAAACTTGACGAATCAGTCCAATTTTACCGAAAAACGATTCAGGCAATGCATATGAATAAAAAGGGGAGTTGATTTTTATGAAAAACAAAATTCTACTCGGTATTGCTTTATTCTCTTTGGCCGCATCAACAGCGATTTCGGCTAAATTTGCTACCCCCTCCGACTCTTACCAAATCGCCGGAAGAATGATTACATCATCGATCAATGAATTTCAAACCTCCGGAAGAATGATTACATCGTCAATAAACGATTTTCAAACATCCGGAAGAATGATTACATCGTCAATAAACGATTTTCAAACATCCGGAAGAATGATTACATCGTCAATAAACGATTTTCAAACATCCGGAAGAATGATTACATCGTAATAAACGACTTTCAAACATCTGAAAAGCAATCACTTAAAAAAGCAGGCATATGCCTGCTTTTAAATGTTGTATAAAAAACTGAAGCTGAATATCGAGCAAAAGATGATAAAGAATGAAAAATAAAATGGTGGAGCCAAGAAAAGCATTTAAGGCTGTTGCTTTTCTGATAAACGAGCAAACAATATCAAAAGCATTTTATCACCATCATGTTGGTGTCGCTGATCAATGGAAGGCCTTTTTCCTCTAAATTTGATAAACCTTCTCACCTTGTTTTATGATTACTGTCAACTTGACAGGGACAGTTCAAAAAAATCAACTATATTATTATGGTTTAACTTCTTTATTTCCGCCAATTAATAAGGTTACTGCAACACTTGTTATACTGACTAAAGTTCCTGCAATAGAAACAAGAATCGTCAAAAAGCCATTGGGAATTAGAAATCCAATTGGAATTAGCACCATAAAAGTTAAAACTATAAAACATTGATATACTCCGGATATGATTCTTACAACCAAGTTGCCAAAAAAGGACATGGCTAATGGAGGGATGAATAGAAATACAACTATTCCAATCGATATCATTAAGATAATAGGCTCATCAAATGAAACGGCATGATCTCCAAAGGAATTTTTCGCAGCCGCCAGTACAACAAATATAGACATAATCAGTGTAAGAAAAACAAGAGAAAACCTTTTTAACATCGTTATGCTCCTTTTTCATAAATGTACCTAAAAACGGGTACCCTGCCTATTTTCAATTTTCATCACCGTTTTTTATTGTTTAATGAAAGAATATGCAGTCAAATGGCAGCTATGGGTAATATTTTCACCACTTACCATTAAAGCATAACATATACAGATTAGTAAATAACCGCATTAAATTCCGAATAGCCAGCATAGAGCAAGCTTTCTCCCATAGCCGCATTTTCTGCATAAAAAAATAATACCAAAGGTGGTTAACCCTTGGTATTATTAGGATGCGGCCGAGAGGACTTGAACCTCCACGGGTTATTCACCCACTAGGCCCTCAACCTAGCGCGTCTGCCATTCCGCCACGACCGCATGATGAAGTTGTAAAGTGCGGGTGAAGGGACTCGAACCCCCACGCCGTAAAGACACTAGATCCTAAGTCTAGCGCGTCTGCCAATTCCGCCACACCCGCTTATGTGACATGGTGAGCCATGAAGGACTCGAACCTTCGACCCTCTGATTAAAAGTCAGATGCTCTACCAACTGAGCTAATGGCTCATATATGGCTGGGCTAGCTGGATTCGAACCAACGAATGACGGAGTCAAAGTCCGTTGCCTTACCGCTTGGCTATAGCCCAACAGATATGAGAAATGACCCGTACGGGATTCGAACCCGTGTTACCGCCGTGAAAGGGCGGTGTCTTAACCACTTGACCAACGGGCCATATGTGTATTCAGCGTCATATTCTTCAATGGCGGAGAAGGAGGGATTTGAACCCTCGCGCCGCTTACGCGACCTACACCCTTAGCAGGGGCGCCTCTTCAGCCACTTGAGTACTTCTCCATATGGCTCCACAGGCAGGATTCGAACCTGCGACCGATCGGTTAACAGCCGATAGCTCTACCACTGAGCTACTGTGGAATGACCAGACTCATTTTATTATAAATATGACGACAAATTGTGTCAAGAAAAACATTTTGTTTCACTGCCTGTCTTGCGACGGCTTTTATAATTTATCATATACAAGCCTGATCAGTCAACCCTTTTTTATCATTTCTTTTATTTTCCCTCCGCATTTGCCGCAAACATATCGGTTTGTGTCCATGGAACGCTTTCTTAAAAAGGTTTGGCCGCACGATGTGCACATGTATGTGCGCACGTTTCTCGTTTGTTTTTTCGCGCTCAGCGGCGTGCAAAATCTCGGAGCGCCGACTTCCTTTAAGAGCGCTCTGAAATCTTTGTCGCGGTGCCTGTAGCCTTTTCCTTCAAGGTGAAGGTGGTAATGGCACAGCTCGTGCTTGATGATGCCTTCAAGCTCTTTTTGGCCGTGCTCTGCCAAATATTTTTTGTTCAGCTCGATATCGTGGGAGTTGAGCAAATATCTGCCTCCTGTCGTTTTCAGGCGGCTGTTGAAGTAGGCCCGGTGCCGGAATGGCTTTTTAAAATACGTCATGGAAATCTGTTCGGTCAGCTGCTGTACTTGATGATCGTCCACTCTTTGTCTTCACCTCATTTTTAAAAATATCGAACGGGACAAAATCCCGCCCGCATAAGCTAATATCATCAGAGCCTTTAGGAGGGATTGTCAATGCCGAATTGGCTCAAAAACCAGATGCAAAAAGCCTTTTATGAAAAAGATCATTATCAGATTAAATTGCTGAATCAATGCTGGTATTTTTACAGAAAAAAACACTGCTAAAGGAGCAGTGCTATTTTTCTTTTACCATCGATAATGACACCCTTCCTTTTGCCGCATCTGCATGCTCCACCCAAACCGTGACAATGTCGCCGACCGATACGACGTCAAGGGGATGCTTGACGAAAGAGCTGCTGAGCTTTGAAATGTGCACGAGCCCGTCTTGTTTGACGCCGATGTCGACGAAGGCGCCGAAGTCCACGACATTGCGGACCGTTCCCTGGAGTTCCATGCCTTCTTTTAAATCCTCCAGCTTGAGCACGTCGGTTTTCAGGAGAGGCTTTGGCACTTCATCCCTCGGATCGCGCTCAGGCCTTGTCAGCTGGTCGCAGATGTCTTTCAGCGTGATGTCGCCGATCGCTAACTCTTTGGCGGTTTGCGATATATTCAGTTCTTTTAGTTTGGCCCGGAGCTCGGCAGACCCGATCTGGTCTGTTGACAGGTTCAGCTTTTTCAAAAGCTCTCTCGTTTCTTTGTAGCTTTCCGGATGGATGCCGGTGCGGTCGAGCGCTTCTTCGCCGTCAGGCACCCTTAAAAAGCCGATGCACTGCTCATACGTTTTCGCGCCGAGCCGCGGGATGTCTTTTAATTCTTTCCGGCTTGTGAATTTTCCGATTTCCTCCCGTTTTTTGACGATATTGCCCGCGACCGATTTGGTCAGTCCAGCTACATATTGCAAAAGCGCCGCAGACGCCGTGTTGACGTTGACGCCGACCTTGTTGACGACGGTTTCGACGACAAAGCTGAGGGAGTCGTTTAATTTTTTCTGGCTGACATCGTGCTGATACTGGCCGACGCCGACCGATTTCGGATCGATTTTGACAAGCTCGGCCAGCGGGTCTTGAAGCCTGCGCGCGATTGAAACAGCGCTGCGTTCTTCAACCTGCAGATCCGGAAATTCCTCTCTCGCCAGTTCTGAGGCGGAATAAACGCTTGCCCCGGCTTCGTTGACGATTAGATAGTATACCTGTCTGTCGATATCTTTCAAAAGATCGGCGATAAACTGCTCCGTTTCCCGTGAAGCTGTGCCGTTTCCGATGGCGATGACTTCAATGCCGAATGCTTCGATGATGCTTTTCACTTTTTCGGCGGCTGCCGCCTTCTTGTTGACCGGGGGGTGCGGATAAATGACGTCGATTTTCAGGACCTTCCCCGTCTCATCGACGACCGCCAGCTTGCATCCTGTACGGAATGCCGGATCGACGCCGAGGACGAGCTTGCCTTTCATCGGCGGCTGAAGCAGCAGCTTGCGCAGATTCTCGGCAAAAATGTGAATCGCCTGATCTTCCGCTTTCTCTGTCAGCTCTTTTCTGATGTCCCTTTCGATCGACGGCTGGATCAGACGCTTGTATCCGTCTTCGATCGCATCCTTTATCACGTCTTTCGCCGTCGTTTGCTTCTGTTTGAGGATTTGTTTTTCCAAATAAGCTTGAATGCGGTCGGCCGGCGGTTCGATCGCTACCTTTAATATCCCCTCTTTTTCGCCTCTGTTGACGGCGAGCACGCGATGGGGAACGATTTTCTGGATCGGCTCTTCATATTCGTAGTACATTTCGTAAATTTTCTTTTCGTCTGCTTCCGCATCTTTGACTTCTGATTTCAAGGTTCCTTTTTTAAAGGTCTCCTGGCGGATCCATCTTCTGAATTCCGGTTCGTCGGAGATGCGTTCGGCGAGAATGTTTTTCGATCCTTCAAGCGCTTCTTCCGCGCTGAACACCTCTTTTTCCTCGTTTATGTATCGCTCTGCTTCTGCCGAAATGTCTTTGTTCTCTGGAAGAGAGATGATGAAATCAGCGAGCGGTTCAAGCCCTTTGCTTTTGGCGACAGTTGCCTTCGTTTTTCTTTTTTGTTTATAAGGGCGGTATAAGTCTTCGACCTCTTGCAGCTTTGCCGCCTTCTCGATTTTGAGCTTTAATTCATCCGTCAGCTTGTCCTGCTCGTCAATCAGGCGGATCACTTCTTCCTTCCGCTGATTCAGATGCTGAATATATCCCCAGCGCCCGGAAATCGTTTGAATTTGCACTTCATCCATGGAACCCGTTTGTTCCTTGCGGTATCTCGCGATAAAAGGAACGGTGTTACCGTCCTCCAATAATTGAATGACATTGCCGATATGTTTGGACGTCAGCCCGGTTTCTTTTGCGATTTGTTTGACGATTAACGCTAAAGTATCCATTGTAGCCTCCATAAGAGTATTGTCTTCTTAGTGTACCAAAAGATTTTAAAAAACACCTATACCAAACGGACAGCTTTTCAGCTAGAAAAGCTGTCCGATGATATAGGTTAAATCGTCATTTCCGAGTTTTGTATACGCCTCAATCTGATTTGAGATGTCTTCAGGCGTGAAGTGGTTTTTCAGATAGGTGCGCAGAGACGGAACGGAAAGTCCGTCTGAATGAATGATAAACCGTGAGCCTTTTTCATACGGATATGTGTATGTTTTATATGTTTGCGGTTTTCCTGATAAGTACCCCGTAACGGGAAGAGGGTAAATATATTTGTCTGAAGGAGCGTACAAAATAAAGCGGATATTGCCGACAGAGCTGTAGACGATGGTTCTCGTTTTAAAATCTGCTTTTAAAATCGAGACGGTCGCCCCCCGCTTTTGCTTGAGCGCCTGATTGCAGCGTTCCATCAAGCTTGCAACGTCTTCATCGCTGTACGCTTTGACAATATCGCTGATCGCTGAAGAGGATTCGCGGGCCATTTGGCCGCTGCCGAGTCCGTCGGCCAGTGCGCATATCATGCCGCCGTCCGTCGCATTGAAATAAAAGCTGTCTCCGCAAACCGTTTTTCCTTCTTTGGGAAGCTGATAAACGAGCGCTTGAATATGTTCATTCGATTCGGTCCAGATCATTGCCTGATCTCCATATACGGATCTTCCGCCAAGGCCTCCCTCAGCCGTTTAACGGCTTTCCGCTGCAGTCTTGATACGTGCATCTGCGATATTCCCAAAATGTCACCGGTTTCTTTTTGGCTTTTGTTTTGGATGTATGTCAGCTCAATGATCTGTTTTTCGCGGTCTGACAGGACGTGCAGGACGCTTTCGAGCGTCAACTTCTGGTTCACCTTCTCATAGCCTTCTTCCTTGGAGCCGACAATATCGAGGATTGTCACCGTGCTGCCGTCTGCATCAGCTTCAATGCTGTGGTCTACGGACAGCGCCTGATAGCTTTTGCCCATTTCCATCGTTTCAAGCACTTCCTCTTCTGACACGTCAAGAAAGGAAGCGATCTCGTCGACCCTCGGAGAACGCTGGTTTTCCGCTGTTAATTGATCGACGGCCATTTTAATCCTAGGCCCCAATTCCTTGATCCTTCTCGGCACATGGACGCTCCACGTTTTATCGCGGAGAAACCGCTTGATTTCCCCGATAATGGTCGGAATGGCGAAGGCTTCAAACGATTTTCCCACATCGGGATCATAGCGCTTGATGGCTCCGAGCAGCCCGAGCATTCCGACCTGGCAGAGATCTTCATGAAAGCTTTTGCCTTTCGAATATTTTTTGGCCAGCGTTTCGACCAGGCTGCTGTATGACTCGACAAGGGCAAGCTGGGCTTTTTCATCCCCGTTGTCCTGATAATCTTTAATCAGACGGTCCACTTCATCTTTAGTTAGTTTCGTAGTTTTGGACGGTTGTGCCATCATCAACTCGCTCCCTGTTTAAGAACTTTGTCATTGATACAGTCACGCCTGAGTCAATCTGCACATTCACTTCATCCATCAGCGTCTCCATTAAATATAAGCCGAGCCCTCCTTCTGACAATTGATCTACCGTGTGCTCCGGGGAATACGGTCCAAGCCCCTTCTGTTTATCCTGTATGTCAAAACTGTCGCCCTGATCTGCGACTACGATTTCGAGGCGGTCACTAAACACGCCGAACCTGACGGATACCTCTCCGGTTTTATCCGCTTTATAGGCATGCTGGACGGCGTTCGTGCAGGCTTCGCTGACGGCGATTTTCAAATCTTCAATATCATCATATGAATACCCCATCTTGCTTGCGATTCCCGACAGGGTTAAACGGATGATTCCCACATATTCCGGTTTGGCAGGTGACTTCATTTCAATGTAATCAGCTGCTCTCTGCATTATAATCCACCCTCTGACTTTCCAGAAATATCGATAATGTCCTTTAAACCTGTAATGTCGAACAGACGGATCAAACGGTCGGACAGATTTTCAAGCAATAAAGAGCCTCCCGTTTTGTTTACCGTTTTATATACCGCTACAAATACACCCAGTCCCGTGCTGTCCATATACGAAACATCCTGCAGGCACACTTTGAGATCCCTTCCCTCTTCAGCGAGCGGCATCAGCTGTTCGCGCAGTGCAGGGGCAGAGTGTACATCTATTTCTCCAGCTACTTTTACCTCTATCACACGGTCATTTTTTTTCGTATCGACTGCCAAATTCACAATATCACCTCTGGTTCTCATTAATCGCTATTGCTTTATTACCCGGCTAAGAAAGGGGCTAAACCTTTCTTTTTAAAACAATGAAGGTGAAATCGTCATGGAGCTGAAAGTCCTGCAGCTTTAGCAGGCTTTCGTAAATATTCTCAGCCATTTGCTGTGCGGGCTCTTCCATATGTACGGAGATGAGGTTTTGGAGGTCTGACCGTTCCAAAAATCCGGCATCTGTTCTGCATTCTGTCACTCCATCAGAAAACAGAATAATCATATCCCCGATGTCCAGCCTTTGCTCGTATTGTTCATATTCATAATCCGATGAAATGCCGAGAACGAGCCCTTTTCCTTTTAGATCGTGGAATTTGTCTTCTTTGCCGTTATAATAAAAGCCCGGCTCATGACCGGCCGATGCGAATGTAAACAGATGTTTTTTCAAGTGGTAGTTTCCGTAGAACATCGTAATAAACATGCTCGGGTCCACGTTTTGTTCGACAACCCGGTTCAGGCTTTTCAGAACTTGTGAAGGGTTTGTTCCAGAATCCGGCAAAGAGTCCATCGCATACTTGATCATCGACATGCATAAGGCGGCCGGTATCCCTTTTCCGATCACATCCGCAATCGCGATATTGATGGATTCCTTATCACGGACGAAGTGATAATAATCGCCGCTCATTTGCTTCGCCGGAACGCTGATCGCCCCGATGTCAAGCGCTTCGTCTTTCGGTATCGTAGTTTCAAGGAGCGTCTGCTGCACATTGGCGGCAATTTCGATTTCCGATTTGATTTCCTGCTGAATGCCCCGCAGTGTCTGATGTTCTTGATAGGCCAAGCCGTAACCAATCATTACTTCAATTAAGAAGTCGAGCGAATGGAATACATCATCCGGAAGGTCCGGATATAGTTCAGACAGAACTTTTCGGTGTATGCTGATAATCTCCTCCGGCGGCACTTGATGCTCGATCGTTTTTCTGCTGAATTTCTGCCCTTGATAAAGGGACGTCTCGGTTAATTCAGATATATAACGGCTAAGCAGCTGACGATAGCGCTGCTCGATCACTTCCCTGAAATCCATTCCTTCCCTCCTATCGAAGCCACTTAACGGCTTGTATATCCGTTCCCTTGTCAGCGTCTGAGCTCAATTCGAATTGATCCATCAGACGCCTTACACCAGGCAGGCCGGCTCCGAGACCGCCTGAGGTTGAAAAACCGTCTTCCATCACTTTGCGGATGTCGGCTATTCCCGGACCTTCATCCTTGGCAGTGATTTTCAACCCTTTTTTACCCCTTTCATCGACCTCTTCGATACAGATTTGGCCTTTCCCGGCATATAAATAGATATTCCGGGCCAGCTCTGAAATGGCCGTCGTGATTCTGGCCTGATCGACTGTGCCGAATCCCAGTTGTTTCGCGACATTTCGCCCGAGCTGTCTGGCAGCCACAATATCCCATTCTGTCAAAATCTTTACACAGGACTGGTCTTTCATACCTATTCCCCCAATTCCCGCTGCAATCTCTCGAGCCCTTTTTCGAGATCGAGGGCTGTCTCGATCTCGTCCAATGAAATGCCGAGTTCAATCAATGTCACGGCAACGGCCGGCTGTATGCCAGTCAGGACGACTTTTGCCCCCATTAATTTTGACATTGTAATGACATCGCCGAGTACTTTGGCGATAAATGAATCGATGATATCCACAGAGGTCAGATCGATCACCACTCCGTTCGATCCGGTTTCATAAATTTTATTGAGCAAATCCTCTTGAAAATTGAGAGCGGTCTGGTCATCGAGCTCTACCTGAATGGATACCAGTAAACAATTGTAAAGTTTCAAAATCGGAATTTTAGGCACTCTCAACGTTATTCCTCCAATGAAACGATTTTTCGGTCTGTCATTTCCAACGCGGTTTGAATTCCTTTTTGCAGGGTATTTTTCGTAATAACCTGAGTTAAATCAATGCCTAAATTCACAATCGTCTGCGCGATTTCCGGGCGGATCCCTACAAGCAGGCATTTTGCGCCCACCAGTCTGACGGCTTCTGATGCCTGTATGATGTGGTGTGCAACCATCGTATCGACGACAGGGACTCCCGTAATATCGATTAACACCACTTCAGAACGATGTTTGACGACGCCGTTTAACAGGTTTTCCATAATCTTTTTGGCGCGCTCGGTATCGATCGTTCCGACGAGAGGCATCACCGTAATGTTTTCAAAAACCGGGATCAGCGGCGCGGAAAGCTCCTGAAGCGCAACCTTTTGCATGGCGACGGTTTTTTCCCAAGAAATCGCATACTGATTTAAAATCTCGCTGTTGATCGGATCAATAAATTTGTCAATTTCCCATATGAGATCATAACACTGCTGATCTTCGGGACGATCCTTGTTCATGGCGTAGTAGAGCTGCTTCCAAAACGCTGATAAACCTGAAGAAAGAAGCTTTAAAGGAACGCCGATTTGTACCGCTTTGGAAGAAAACTGATAAATATTGTCGACATTCTCATCTTCAGCTTTCAAACCATTCATTAAAATTTGAATATATTCGTTGCTAATTTCATGATACATCTGTCCGGTGAGCTTCGCGTTCGATAATTTGCCGTTCAGGTCTCTCAAAATGACCGCAAAGCTTTCGGCAAGCTCATTTTGATGCTCTGAAATATACGATAATACTAATTCATTCGACACGTTTATCCCCCCAAGTACATACAGTAACAATTTTTGGACTAACATTTTCATTATATCGTTTGTCAATTTTGAACACAAAAAAAGTTGCTCTATCCTCATGAGCAACTTTGTTCCATATTTAAAAATCGATTAGTGCCAAACTGATTTGTAAGGCTTCGTTAACCTTTTCCATCATTTCATCATCGAGATGGGTGATTTTGTCCGTTAATCTTTGCTTATCAATCGTCCGGATTTGTTCGAGCAATATAACGGAATCTCTTTCAAAACCATAGCGTTTCGCATCAATTTCGACGTGGGTAGGTAATTTTGCTTTCTGTATTTGGGCTGTTATGGCTGCAACAATAGCAGTTGGGCTGAAGCGATTGCCGATGTTGTTTTGAATCACTAAAACCGGGCGCACCCCGCCTTGTTCTGAGCCAACAACAGGAGATAGATCAGCAAAATAAACATCGCCGCGTTTAACAATCAAATGATTATCCTCCGCTTACTAAGCGCTCTACTGTGTTTTCAGCCTCATACTCTGCAAATTGTGCCTCTGAGGAGATGTTTAAATTGATTTTTGCCATCTCCATATAACCGCGTCTCATCGATTCCCGAATTTGTCGATTTTTGCGTTCACGTAAATACATTTTTGTGGCTTGGTAGATCAGTTCATTTCGGCTCCCGTTATCTTGCATGACGACACCATCCAGTTCTGATACTAAAGCTTCTGGCAAGCGAATCATAATTTCAGTTGTAGCGCTGGATTCAGACAAAAACATACACCTCCACGAAACTTACGGATACAACATTTTATCCATTCCAAACATAATCATATCATTAATCTTTCCGCAAGCAAAGCTGTTTTTCAGCTTATCGTTTATTTACGGTAAAATCGGATTCCTTATTTCCATTATACTCCCATTTTCCAAAAACATACGGGGGACCCTTGAACTTATCATACAGGTAATTTCATAATTAATCGTCTGCAGTTTTCGGGCGATTTCGTCGACTGAAATCGATTCGTCATTCTGCTTTCCGATTAAGGTTACTTTTGTGCCGACCGGATATTCCTCGCGAAGGGAGATCATAAACTGGTCCATGCAGATTCTTCCGGCGATTTTTTGCCTTTTTCCGTCGATCAGCACTTCGCTTCCGGCAAGGCGGCGGAGCCAGCCGTCCGCATAGCCGACAGGGACGGTGCCGATCCACTCATCATGCTCGGCCGTATACGTCGCACCGTAGCTGACGCTTTCCCCTTTGGCGATTTTTTTCACATGGACGAGCTCTGTATGGAGCGAAAGCACTTCCTTCAGCGGAAACGGAAGCTCGTCCTTAATCTCGGGTGACGGCGACATGCCGTACATGCTGACGCCGAAACGAACCGCGTTAAAGAGCTGCTTCTCAAAGCGCATGCCAGCGGCGCTGTTTGACGAATGCACCATCAGCCGGTCGAGCGGAAGCGGTTTGATCAGTTTCTTAAAGCGGTCAAGCTGCATGTTGAAATAATCCGTATCCTTTTCGTCCGCTGTCGCAAAATGGGTGAAGACGCCGCAGCAGTTCACCTTGCCGGACGATTCGGCCATTTCCATCATTTCTTTTATTTCATCTTCATTTCTGCAGCCGAGCCGTCCCATGCCCGTGTCGATTTTCAAGTGAAAATCGAGCGGTTCACCGATATCGCCGATCAAACGAAGCACTTCTTTCAGCCAGTCAACCGAATAGCCGGTGACGGTAATACGCCGTTTTGCGGCAATGCCGGCATACTCCGGAGGCACCGCTCCGAGCACGAGGATCGGTGCGTCTATCCCTTGCTCTCTTAATGAAATCGCTTCATCCAAAAAGGCCACGGCCAGAATCGACGCACCTTCTGCAAGAGCCGCCTTCGCCACTTGGGCGTCCCCATGGCCGTAGGCATTCGCTTTGACGACCGCCATCAGGTGAACATCCTCGCCGATATGGCGCTTCATATTCCGCACATTTTCCTTTAAGGCCGTTAAGTCGATTTCAGCCCATGTCTTTCGATAGAATGGTTTTAAGCTCATACTGACACTTCCTGTTCCTTGTTTCGACTAAGTCTTTCCCCATCATACTAAAAATGCGGCAGAAAGGGAAATGCTGCCTTGTTTTAGACGAGGCAGGCAGGGCAAAAGTTTCTGGTATTATATCCAATTTGAGGAGAATATAAAACAGCCCGTTCCCCGCATATCGGAAAACAGGCTGCTTGAAATGACAAGGCTATTTTGATGATTGGCCCTGCATGCTCTTTGCGACCATCAGGAGTTCATCTTGGGAAAGATCGTCTGATGAGATGTAATAATCGACTCCATCATATGTCCAGGACAACGATTTTTCCGAGAGCGCGCCGACCGTAAATCCGAGGTCGACCGGCTCGCCGTTCATGGAGACCGATGTTGCCGTTTTGGCGACGCGGGCTTTTTCCTGAATCAGCGTAAACGATTTTTCGCCGCCGTATGTGATGACGATTCTTTTGCCGTCGTCGGTGGCCATTTCTTTTTCTTCAAGCTTTTTCACGCCTTGAGGGACATCGAGCGGCGTCTTGACTGCAAACGTGTCAGACGGTTCGGTGCTAGTCGCTACATCGATTTGCGACAGCGTCATGTTTTTCTTTTCGTCGAACGAGCTTTTGTCTAAAGGCTTATCAAATTCAAAGCTTTCAAACTCAACCTTGACCATGGCTTTCCTGTCCGTATCCATCACTTTTACAGATTGAGGGGCCATATTTTTTTTATGAAATACGATTTCCTGCATCGGCAGCATCTGGTTATGCTGATAGTTTGTTTTCGTTTCGAAAATATACTTTGAATCCTTCGCTTTAAAGGATGCTTCTCCATCGCTTTTAATGTCTTTCACAAGCGATTCAAACAAATACACCTGGCTGCTGTTGTTGGGCCAATCGCTGTGAAAACGGAAGCTTTTATTCAGGGACGGTGTCAGAACAAATACGCCGTTTTCATTGCGCAAAATCACCTGGCTCTGGTCTTTTTTAGGGTTTTCTAAATAAACCCTGTAAAAGGAAGGTTTTTTGTGCCAGATTTCCACGTTGTACTCTTGCGGCTCATTTCCCGTTTGAATCGTCATTTTTGCTTTTGCTTTATAGGACGTGTATTCTTTTGCCTTCTTGTCGAGCCCCCTGACAACATCTTCTTGCGATTTTTGGCCGCAGGCAGAAAGCATTAAGACGACAAGCAGCCCCGTTAAAAGCAAAACAAAGCTTTTTCTCACCTTTTTCAACCCCTTTTTAATCATTGATGTAAAAAGGAAGAAACCGCTTGTTCGACTTTAACGGTACGCCTAGAACAGGGGCCGGCTGAATCGGCATGCGTACCATAAAAGCCTGCAACGACTTGTCTCCCTTATTGCACTACCCAATATATGAGGGAGGCGGGAACAATATGCAGACTAGCATGACAACCTTTCAATTCATTTTTTGCCGCGTACTATTTAACAAGATGCTGTCATAAACGTGTTACTATATATGTACGAGATCATTGTAAAGGGGCTTTTGACGAAAGCATGTTTATCAGAACGGAAGATTTCCAGACGTTTATCAGGCTCTATCCGGTTACAACCGCGATATTGGCCCTTCAGCTTGTCATATGGTGTCTTTTTTTAATCCCGCTTCCGACCGTGCAGATGTGGTCCGATTTGACGATAGGTTTTAACTGGGGAATCGCCGAAGGAGAGTGGTGGCGGCTTGTCACTCCGATCTTTATTCATGCGGGATTTTCCCACCTTCTCTTTAATTCGATGTCGCTCTTTTTATTCGCACCCGCGCTTGAGCGGATGATGGGGACGCTTCGGTTTCTCGCCGTCTATATCGGCTCTGGCGTGATCGGGAATATCGGCACGTACTTCATCGAACCGCCGGAATATACGCATGTCGGGGCTTCAGGGGCGATCTTCGGCCTGTTCGGCGTATATTTGTACATCGTCCTCTTTCGAAAGGGGCTCATGGACAGGGCGAATTCGCAGATTATCGTGACCATTCTCGCGATTTCGGTTTTGATGACATTCATCAACTACAATATCAACATCATGGCGCATATTTTCGGTCTTTTGGGCGGCTTGGCGCTTTCTCCGCCGCTTCTCAAAAAAAAGAGTGACGGTTTTTAGCCGTTCACTCTTTTTTCATAAGAATACCATTCAAAAATATCTTCCGAATCTTTCTCATCTGCATCCTTTACGGAAAACTTCTCAAGCAGCACGTTGGATTTTGTGACCGTATGGATGCTCACAAGCTTTTTCCTGCGCTGAAAATACGAGCGGCTCACCTCGTAAACCTGCATGCGCCTCCGCTGTATGACCGCTGTCGTCTTGCCGATGAACCTGGAGGACATGATCAGCTTTTCGCCGCTTATTTTCCAGCCGGCATCCCGATATGACAAGTACCCGATGATCCAGAAAAACGGGATGAGCAAAATGGACAAATACCCCCACGGCGGCAAAAAAACCGAGAGCGGGATCACGGCCAACAGCGGCCAGGAAGCGCGGAACATATAGCGTCTTAAAGCGCGTTTCGGCAGACGGTTCAGCCCTTCTTCGGGAACATATTCGGGTACGAATTGTTCGAGCCGTTTCCTCAATGTTTTCTTGCTTGCGATCGGAAATAAAACGGTGGACTTGTCCTCTTCGGAAACGGTTCCGCCCGCGCTTACGATCGTGACGGAGACGAAGCCGAGCGGCTGCCTGATCAGGCTTTCTTTTATTTTCACAGCCTGGATTCGATGGAGCGGGATCGTCATTTGGTGCTTTTCAATCAGACCCCTGGAAATGATGATTTCGTTGTTTTTCCGTACAACCTTAAAATCGGTATACTTCAGCATCATCCCGATGACGCTGAGCAGCCATGCGATGAAAAGGGCGGCAAAGATGACGAAGGCGATGACAGTCGCTCCGGCTTTATTTAGAAAGGAAAATTTGTCATACAGCCAGTTCAGGTTGACAATCTCATCAAGCTGGGTATAGATGGCAAATATCCCCGAAATAATAACGCCTATTCCGCTTGAAGTGGAAGCAGCGGCCAAGAGCTCCTTTCCGCTCATTTCGTATGTCATGTCCACAGGCTCTTTTTCATCAGCCTTCCCGGCGCTTTCTTCCTCAAGATCAGCCGGCTCGCCTTCAACAGCATTGATTTCCTGCTTTCTCTCAAAGAGTGCCTGCTTGATGTTTTCCGCTTCAGTCTGGGAAATGGCCGAAAGGATGACCTCAGCTTCTTTTCCGCCTCCGGCCGTTTCGACCTGGAGTTTGACAAGCCTGAAAATTTGCTGGATGATGCCGGCGCTTGTGTTGACCGTTTGAATGCGCTCGATCGGAATGTACCTTTTTTTCTTCGTTATTAGGCCTTCCTCTACCCGCAGTTCATCCTCTTCAATCCGATAGGTGAATTTTCTCCATTTGATAATGCTGCTTGCGACAAGGAAAATGAAAATCAGGCCGACTGCGGCGGACGCTATGATCGTCACCGTATGATTTTTATTCAAAAAGAAGGCGACGCCGAACGGAATGATATAGTTTTTAACTGTTTCGACCAGCCCTGCAAAGAAGTTCAGTATCATTGCCGCGGGATGCAGACGTTTCGGCTCAGACATCATCTTCAGTCACCCTGGCGAGCCTCGAGATGAAATCTCTGAGCTGATCCGCTTCTTCCACATCAAGGGCCGGGATTGAATGGGTCGTGGCGGCGGTTGAAATCTGCACAGATGCCAGATTGTATTTCCTTAATAGCGGCCCCTGTGATGTATCGACATGCTGCACCCTGACCATCGGAACGATCACACGGGTGACGACAAAGATGCCGTGCTGGATATCGATTTCATTTTCGTGAACTTCATAGCGCCAGATCCGGTGGCGGATGTTCGGTATGATAAAAATGATAAAGACGGAAATCCCCAGCCAAACGGCTGCCCCCGCTATCCCGATCCAAATCGGCCATTTAAAGATCACGGTTACCGCAAACAGTCCGGCAGCAATCAGAAACAGGACAAACGATGTGATGCCGGCGCTGATTTTCCATACCTTCACGCCGTTACGGCTGATTTGATTTTTTGGCTCTCTTCTCAACATTAGATTCCCCCAATCCTATGTTCTATTTACGACTTCGCCGCCGAAAATGTTTCATTTTTTAAAAAAGGCGAATCCGTAAAAAAGGATTCGCCTTTTGATTATGAATTATAGGATTTTTTTTGGCGTCTGTCATTTGAAGAACGCTTTTTATCATAGGAAGAACGGTTGTTCTTTCCTCTGTATCCGCCGCCGTCTCTCCGCTTTGATGAACGGTGGTGGCTTTTATGCCGCTTCGTTCTGAGGGGCGCTTCTTCTGTCAAACGGACAGGCGTATCATCCGGCTCTTTTGTCATCATTTTGATGGCAGCCGCTACGACCGTTACTGCATCACGGTCTTCCAGCAGTTCAGCCGCTGCAGACATATAGAAGTTCAGGTTGTTTTCTTCCATGATCGTCCGGATGCGGTCAACGGTTACCTGCTGCTGTCCTTCGATAGCCTCGTCAAGAGTCGGCGGTTTCATCCGGTCCATTTTGCGTTTTGTCGTTTGTTCGATGGCACGCAGCATATCCTTCTCACGCGGTGTAATGAATGTCATCGCCATTCCCGTTTTGCCCGCGCGGCCCGTTCTTCCGATACGGTGAACGTAGCTTTCAGGATCTTGGGGAACATCAAAGTTATAAACGTGCGTAACTCCGGAAATATCCAGACCGCGGGCAGCAACGTCTGTTGCGACAAGCACTTCGATTGCGCCTTGCTTGAATTTGCGGAGGGCTACCATCCGCTTCGCCTGTGTCAAATCTCCGTGAATTCCTTCAGCCGTATAGCCGCGCAGGTTCAGCGCTTCCGTCAGCTCATCAACGCGGCGCTTCGTACGGCCGAAGACGATCGCAAGCTCAGGAGACTGGATGTCGAGAAGACGTGTCAGCGTATCAAATTTTTTGCGTTCATGCACTTCCAGATAGAATTGCTGAATGTTTGAAACCGTCATTTCCTTCGCTTTTACTTTAATATGCTCCGGATTGTTCATAAAGCGTTCGGCGATCCGCTTAATCGGCGCCGGCATCGTTGCAGAAAACAGCAATGTCTGGTGATCTTCCGGTACATTGGAAAGAATCGATTCGATATCTTCGATGAATCCCATGTTCAGCATTTCGTCCGCTTCATCAAGCACAACGGTATTGACCGTTTGCAGACGCATCGTGCGGCGGTTGATATGGTCGATCAGACGGCCTGGAGTTCCGACGATAATGTGGGGATTTTTCTTGAGCGCGCGAATTTGGCGGCCGATATCCTGGCCTCCGTAAATCGGAAGAACTCGAGCGCGTTTATCCTGTCCGATTTTATATAGCTCTTCAGAAACTTGAATGGCTAATTCACGAGTAGGTGCGATAACAATGGCTTGAATGTTAGGAGACTCGGGGTTGATTTTCTCAACAAGAGGAATGCCAAATGCAGCCGTTTTTCCTGTTCCCGTTTGTGCTTGTCCGATGACATCTTTATTTGCAAGTCCAAGCGGTATCGTTTGCGCCTGAATCGGTGTTGCTTCTTCAAATCCCATGCGTTTAATCGCTTTTGTGAGATCTGAACTTAATTGAAAATCTTGAAACGTTATAGTCAATGTATTCAAACTCCTTCTGCTTACTGTTTCAGTAATGTCGTGTTTCATCAATAAAAACTGCCCTTTATATAAAGGACAGGTTCATACTTATACAAAGCCCGAATTACTTTACATGTTATATTACCATTACGATATGTGTTTTTCAATAAGGCGGACATAAGGGATGCGCTCCCCTCGACCCGTTTTTATCAAGCCGGTGATGCAGCATCATATGTAGCATCCGGCAAATTTACTGTTTCCCGCCGCGGACCGTCTTTCCATCCGCCTTTTACACATTGTAACACAGGCTTTAAAGGGTTTCGACAGTGCGCGTTTATTTTTTTCTTGATCATCCAAGCCCTGCATGTTTATTTTTCCCAATATGTCATGATTTATTTACAGAATCTCCGGATTCTCTTTTCAGAAACGCCTCGACCGTCCGAAAAAGAAATTCGGGGTTTTCCTCAAGACAGATATGGTGGCTGACATCAGGCAGCAGGCAAAGCTCTTTTTCTTTGGAGGGAATCGTTTCGTATAAATAATAGGCGCTTGATAACGGCACGATGGAATCGCGTTCTCCTTGAACGATGAGGACGGGAATATGAAGTTTTTTCAAACCGGGTTTCGTGGCTTTGACGAGCTTGCGGAATTGGAGAGTGGAGGAAACCGGCGTGCTTGTCAGCTTCCGCTTGTATCTTTTGTAAAGCAGATTATCCTCCAGCCTGCCATGAAATGAATCTTTTATCACGCTTTTCAAATCCTGAATCAGCTGTCCGGGACTGATATATTGGGCAGCCGCACTTAAAAGGACAAGGCGGCTGACCGGGTATTTTCCCGCCAAATAAGCAGCGATCATGCCGCCCATCGAAAAACCGATGACATATACGACTTCGCATTCTTTTAGAAGGCGGACGAGTTCGACTTCCGCGCAGGCAATCCATTCCTGAAAACAGACGCCCTTTAAAACCGGCGTTTCCCCGTGCCCCGGAAGCGTGATCATCTCGATCTTCCAATCGCACGTTTTCTTCAAATACGCGGCAAGCGGTTCGATTTCGTACGGAGCTCCCGTAAAACCATGAATGCATAAACACCCGATCATGACCTTTCACCCGTTTTCTTTTTTGGTATACCGTAAAAAACGATCAAGCTTTTAGTCCTGCAAATCTTTGATAACGTCCTCGAGCTTCATTCCTCTTGATGCTTTCACAAGGATGACATCTCCGGCATTCGCTTTTTCTTTCAGTTCCCGTGTCAGGCTGTCTTTATCACCGGGGCTGAAGTGAAAGACTCTGTTTTCCGGAAAATGTTGAAGCGCCCCTTTTGCAATATATTCACCGAGTTCTCCGTATGCAAATACATACTCGATCACATCCGGATCGATCGATTGCCCGATGTCTTCGTGAAAGGCTTTTTCATGTTCTCCAAGCTCAAGCATGTCGCCGAGAACGAGCAGTTTTTTGCCGTATCCGTCAAGCTGTTCGACGAGCTCGATCGCCGCCTTCATGGACGTCGGGCTCGCGTTGTAGGCATCGTTGATCACGGCAAGGCCGTCCTGCGTTTTCACAAGCTCAAGCCTCATTCCCGTTACTTTCAGCGTTTTCAGGCCCTCGGCGATGTTTGCGCGGCTGACGTTTAATAGATCGCCCGCTGCAATGGCGGCCAAGGCATTCTTGACATTATGCTTTCCGAGGACAGGGATAAAAAATCCGGTGCTGATCCCTTTGACGCGGAAAGATGCGCCTTCTTCCGTCTGCCTTGCGTCCTCAAGCTGATAATCGGCGCCAGGACCTTCTCCGAACGTTTTGGTATGGTATGGCGGATGAACGATTTTTTCAGACAGAAGAGGTTCATCCCCGATATAAATGAGCGTGCCGTCTTTTGAAAGGCCGTTGACAATTTCGAGCTTCGCTTCGGCAATCCCTTCTCTTGAGCCGAGTTCAAGCAGATGCGATTCGCCGATATTCGTAATAACGGCAATATCCGGACGGGCAAGGCGGGTGAGAAAATCGATTTCCCCTTTTGCGCTCATTCCCATTTCAAGCACGGCGATATCGGTATCTTCCGGCATCGCAAGAATCGTAAGCGGCATGCCGATATGGTTGTTATAGTTTCCTTCTGTTTTGTGCACATTGTATTCGGTATTTAAAACGGCGTGGATCATGTCCTTTGTCGTCGTTTTCCCGTTTGATCCGGTCACGCCGATCACTTGAACATCGAGCTGATCGCGGTAAGTTTTAGCGAGTCTTTGCAGGGCTTCCAGCGTGTCATCGACAATGATGACCGCTCGTCCTTCCGGCGGATTCGGCTCATTCCGATTCCACAGAACGGCAGACACGCCGGCCTGAAAAGCCTGTTCTGCAAAAGCGTGCCCGTTGAACCGCTCGCCTGCAAGCGGAATAAATAATTGTTCTTTTTTTAGTGCTCTGGAATCTGTTGACACGCCTTTGACCAGCCGTTCGCCGAACGCTTCTTCCAGAAGTGTGCCTCCCGCCATCTCGGCGATTTCTTTTACCGTTCTCTTTATCATATGTTTTCCCTCTCTTTCTCCAGCAAGGAAAAGAGACACTATCCGCAAAAAAGATAGTGTCTTGTGCCCCTCGCCGGGATAATCTCGCGGCTTTTCAGCCTGCGTTGTTAAAATGTATATTTAATCTGCTGTTTTTCTTTATGCCGCTCAATCGCTAAATCGACGAGCTTTTCGATCAGGTCGGGATATTCGACTCCAGACTCCTTCCACAGAAGAGGAAACATGCTAAACGGCGTAAATCCGGGCATTGTGTTGACCTCATTGATCAGAATCTTTCCTTCATTCGTCAAGAAAAAGTCCGCCCTGACAAGGCCTGAACCGTCAATCGCCTGAAAAGCCCTGACCGCCATGCTGCTCATCGTGTCGTATTCGTCTTCTGATAAAGAAGCAGGAATAATCAAATCGGTATCTCCGTCTTCATATTTTGCTTTGTAGTCATAAAAGTCCTTTTTCGGAGCGATTTCGCCCGCCACCGAACATGCCGGTTCATCATTGCCAAGAACGCCGATTTCGATTTCGCGGCCGATGACGCCTTCTTCGACGACGATCTTGCGGTCATATTGGAAAGCCAGTTCAAAAGCATGATCGAGCTCTTCGCGGTTCCGGCACTTGCTGATTCCGACGCTTGAACCGAGGTTTGCCGGCTTGACAAAGCACGGATACCCAAGCTCCGCCTCCACTTTTTCATAGCTTTCTTCTTTCGCTTCATTCCATGTTTTTTTCACAAAAGACACATATTTCGCCTGATCCAGACCCGCTTGGGCAAACAGGTGCTTCATGACGACTTTATCCATTCCCGCGGAAGAAGCTAAAACCCCGTTTCCGACATAAGGAACGTTTAACAATTCCAGCATGCCCTGAATCGTGCCGTCTTCTCCGTTCGGCCCGTGCAGAAGCGGAAATACGACGTCAATCGCTTCTTCATCTGTGCCTGACTGTCCAGGGAACATGTCGCGGTTCAGCGCTGCCGGAGAAAATGTCCGCCCCGCCTGTTCAAATTGAAGCATTTTCACATTTGAAACGGGCTCTGTCAGCTGAGGGCCTCTCACCCACTCGCCTTTTTCTGTAATGTAAATCGGATGTATATCAAACTTTTCTGTATCTAACGCTTTCGTAACGGCTAATGCAGTTTGCAGGGACACGTTATGCTCCGCAGATTTTCCGCCGTATACCAATCCTAATCTTGTCTTCAATTCGTACTCCCCCCACTGGATTCATCTTTACTATCTTATCACTTTCCCGGGAAAATGATCTAATGATTTTAGAGCAGCCTGAAAAAAGCATTTATATGTAATTCCATCTCATTTTATATTAAAATGGCATTGAAAAGGAGAGATGGCAATTGAAAAAAATCACTACTGAAGCACAATTTAATGAACTCATCCAATCCGATAAAGAAATCATCGTCAAATTTTACGCAGACTGGTGCCCCGACTGCACCCGCATGAATATGTTTATCGGGGACATTCTTGACGCCTACAAGGACAACGAATGGTATGAACTGAACAGAGACGACCTTCCGGAGCTTGCAGATCAATATCAGGTTATGGGCATTCCAAGCCTTTTGATTTTCAAAAACGGAGAAAAAACCGGCCATCTTCACAGTGCCAATGCCAAAACACCTGAAGAAGTGACTGAATTTCTATCAGAACATATAAGTTAATTCGTTTCATGGCTGCTTTTTATGTCTTTTGGCATGGACAAATTCTGAGTCCATGCCTTACTGCTATCATATAAAAGACGGATCCGGACCTGTATTTGTTTCGACAAATAGTATTTCCCGGGAAACATTAGATGTCAAAAAAGTGCTTGATTCGATCATTAAATTCGGGTAGAATGTGTTTTGTTCCTATTTTGCAATTATTTTTTCTAGTTGTATGAAGCCCTTGTCGGCTTCTTTTTTTGTGTGTTTAATTGGATAATAATTCATATTATGGTTTTTTGTTCAATATTCTTTAGAGGGTGACGCTTTACACGGCGCAAACTGGTTTTGTATAATATAATTAATTGATAATGATTATCAATATCAAATAGAATTCTGTGTGAGGTGAAGATATGTGCCCCCACAAATGGAAGAAAGAAAAATGCAGCTGATACAGCGGTTCATTCAGCTTGGCATATACAAAAAAGAAGAACGCCATCTTTACGAGTTGTCTTTGAACGAGCTTGAAAGCGAATACGAATCCATTAAGCTTAGAAAGGCGGACTACCATGTCAAAACGGAAGATTAAAACCTATCATCAGCTTGTCGAAGAATATAAAAAAGAAATCACCCGAAGCGAGAAGGAAATGGATATGATTTACGACCGCATCGACCGCAAGCATGAGAACAGGCTGCTTTCCGTTGCTAAAGAAAAGCGGTCATAACATTAAGCCGGACGTTTGTCCGGCTTTTCTAGTTTTCGCCAAACGCAATTCCTGCAAGCTTGGCGATTGTTGCGTCATCCATCGGCGGGTTGTGAAGCCCGGCTCTGACGTCGCGGTAATACCGCTGAAGCGGATTGTTTCCTGAAAGACTTTTCGCTCCGACGACCCGCATCGCTTTGTCGACAACAGCGATCGCTGTATTTGTGACTGCGTGTTTGACGGCCCCGAGCTCTCCGCCTAAAAGGCCGCGGCGTTTTGGATCATCATAAATGCCGGCGACATTGTACAAGAAATGGCGGGCTTTCATCAGCTCCAAATCGATTTCCCCGATATGCCGCTGAACAGCCGGCACGTCTTTGATCGGCCCTTTCAAACTGTTTGGCGAGTAGGCATTTGCAAAATCAACGGCATAATCCCGCGCCGCTTGAGCGATTCCGAGATAGACAGCCGGTATATGCAAAAGCCAGCCGTTGATTTTATCCGTCCGTTTCCCTGTTTGAAGCTCCACAAGCATTGAGTCGTCAAGGCGGACATCTTTCAGCACAAGATCGTGGCTTCCCGTTCCCCTCATCGCGATCATATCCCACGTTTCCTCAATTGACACGCCGTCTGCGTCCTTATGAATCAAAAAGACGCCTATCGCCTGCTTTTCTTCGATCCAAGCGGTGACAAGAAAATAATCAAGAACAGGGGACATCGTCGTAAAGGTTTTTCGTCCGTTTACGATCCAGCCGCCCTCATGTCTAGCGGCATTCGTACCCGGGCGTCCGCCTCTCGTCGGACTGCCGGTCTGCGCTTCACTGGCCGCCCTGTTGATCAGCGCTCCCTTCAGCGCTTCTTGTGACACTTTCTTAAACACTTCTGGATCCCAGCTGTTTCCTTCAGCCAATTCACCCATGACGCTCAAATGCCAGCCGATGCTGAGAGCGGTCGGTCCGTCTCCCTTTGCCAGCCTTTCCTGAAACAAAAGCATGTCATACAGCGAAATGCCTTCACCGCCAAGTTTTTTCGCAACGGTCAGCGCTGTATACCCGGATTCTCGCAATTGCCGGATATTGTCTTCCGGAAAAAGAGCATGTTCATCATAATAAGCGGCCGTTTTCGCAAATTCATCAGCCAGTTTTCCAATCTTACTGAGCCATTCCTGCTGTTTTTCGTTTTTTACAAATAGTGTGCACACACGGCAACCTCCTGACATTATTCCGATCAATTTAATATGATTATAGTTTGAGAAAAGCCGACCTTGCAACCGATAACCGCCAGACAGCAAAAAAGCACGCTCTCAAGGGCGAGGCGCACTTTTCTGTTTATGCGGTTTGACCGCCGCGTCCGTCCGTCTTCATTCCGAGATATATCAGCATGTATGTCAAGTACCCCATCGTGATGACGAGACCGCCGAAGAAAAAGTCGGAGAATAGCGGTTCTTCATAAGCGGCGATGCCGGCAAGCGCGATCCAGCTTGCATACAGATAGCCGATAAAAAAGCGGACGCCGTTTTTTAATTTATACAACATCAACAAACCTGCAAGCGAAAACAATCCGAGTGCAAGCCTAAAATAGACAAGGTGGTCAAAATGAAAAGCAAACGTGACAAATGAAAATGACAGCAGCAGAATTATCGGTAATGCTGTAATGAATTTTCGCATCGTCTGTTCAACTCCTATTTCCTTATTATAAGGAAAATAGGAAAATTAAACTGTAGACATGACATTTTTCACAAAAATGTCATGTCCGCCGTCACATATTTGACAAAAATCTTATATTTTCACATCCCGCTTGCAGAAGCTCCACCAGGCCACAACGATAAAAAACACAAAATGAATGATGATGATAAAGACCGAAAACAGCGGTGTCATTCCTGCAAAAACAGTTTTTGCGTGTTCGCCGTATTGCGTGAAATCGGTGTTGGCAAACAGCAAAAATTTACCCCACGGATTTTGCAAATACGCCATGATCGTGACAAGCGCTTTGGCCCCGTACAGCACGACGATCGAAACCATGATGCTGAGCGCGCTGCTTCTGAACAAGGCAGAGCATAAAAACGCAAAGGAGACCATCATAAAAACCTCAAGCCACTGTGAACCGATGATTTGCAGCGTATTGAGAAATAACGGCTTTGCCGCAGGATCAAGCTTTATGCCGAAAAAGACGAGTCCGTAAAGCAGCGAAAAGCCGTAATAGACGACAAAGAGCCAAATGCTTGCAAGGACGCTTGTCAAAAATTTAGAAATGAGGATTTTTTCCCTGCTGACCGGTCGGATCAGCAGAAATTTGATCGTCTTTTTGTCGTATTCAAATGAAATAATCGAAGCTGCCACCGCAACCGATAGCCCCTGCAGGAGTATGTTGAGGTTCGGCGCAAAGGAAAAATAGCCGATGAAATGGTCTTCAGCGCCTGCGCCCGCCAATATCCGTTTCGTTACCAGCGCAAACAGAAATTGAAACGCAGCGATCAGCACCAGCGACACAAACGTCACCCTTCGCTTCAGCAGCTTGACATGCTCATTTTTGATGAGTCTGTACATCAAAATCCCCCTCCTCTTCCATGGCGGCCGTTAACGTCATGTATTCATCCTCCAGCAACTGCTTAAACGGAGCAATCGAATATACATCGATATCGTTCATGACAAGCTGTTTATTTAAAGCCGGAATTTTCCTTTTCTCAACTTTAACGGCTATGAGTCCTTTTTCCTTCCAGGCTTCATAGCCGTTCCCTTTCAGCCATTGAAGTGCTTTCTCCTCAGGCTCCACTTCCAAAAGCGCTTTTTCAAGCTTTTCTTCTGCGCCATGTAAGGTGACTGTCGATTTGACTCTTCCATTTTGAAGGATGACGACCCGATCGCACAAATCTTCGACTTCCTTCAACAAGTGCGTTGCAAACAAGATGACGGTTCCTTCCTCTTTGGCCAGCTCGCGAAGGTGTCCGCGGAAATCTTTCATTCCCGCAGGATCGAGACCGTTTGTCGGTTCGTCCAATATCAGCAGCTTCGGACGGTGTAGGATCGCCTGGGCAATCCCGAGGCGCTGCCTCATGCCGAGCGAGTATGTTTTGACTTTATCATCGATTGCATCTCCAAGGCCGACGCGTTCGACCACCTCATCGAGCCGCTCCTGAGCGATATCTTTGTGCATATTTGCATAATGTATGAGATTTTCATAGCCTGTGAGGTACGGATAAAATTCCGGGTTTTCCACGATTGCACCCACGGCCTGAATCGCTTTTTCGAATTGGCGGTCAATCGGAAAACCGTTAATGATGATCGACCCGCTGCTCTGTTTGATCAAACCGGTCATCAATTTGATAAGGGTCGTTTTTCCGGAACCGTTCGGACCAAGCAGGCCGATGATTTCCCCCTTGTCCGCCTCGAGATTGATGTTTTTCAGGATCGTCTTGCCGTCAATGATCTTATCGACGCCTTCTATATGTAAAACAGGTGTCATGGAGGTCCCTCCTTTTGTACAAAAAATAAACAGTGCCAAAAGGCACTGTTTGATTATAGCATTTTTCACCGTGTTACACAGACACTTCCGGATGCGGCGCTTCGATATTGCCGTGCTTTTTCTCGGTCTCGGTGACAATGACTGCGCATGCAGCATCTCCCGTCGTGTTGACGGCCGTTCTGACCATATCCAAAAGTCGGTCAATTCCCAAAATTAAGGCAATTCCGGCGACAGGAAGGTTTACAGATTGAAGCACCATCGCCAACATGATCAGGCCGACACCCAGGACTCCCGCCGTTCCGATGCTGGCCAGCACGGCTGTTAAAACGACCATTAACAGCTGCGGAATCGTCAGTTCGACTCCGTAGACCTGGGCGATAAAGATCGTCGCTACCCCTTGCATGATCGCCGTCCCATCCATATTGATCGTCGCTCCGAGCGGCTGAACGAAACTGCTGATCGGCTCCGGCACTTTCAGTTTTCTTTGAGCCACATCCATGGAAACTGGAAGCGTCGCATTGCTGCTTGACGTACTGAACGCTACGATCATCACTTCTGAGAAGTCCTTAAAAAATGTAATTGGATTCCGCTTTGCAAATAATGCAATCGTCGAACCGTAAGTGACGATCGTGTGTATAACAAGCGCCAATATGACAACGATCATGTACAGTCCCATCGCTTTGATCGCGTTCCATCCCTGGCTGCCGATTGCCGTCGCGATCAAACCGAACGTCCCGTACGGCGCGAATTTCATCACAAGGTTGACGAGATACATCATCAATTCGTTGCCTTGCTCAACCACTTTTAGGAGAGCGTCGGCTTTTTTCCCGAGCATCGTAATGCCGAGTCCAACCAGGATCGAGAAAGCGATGATCTGCAGCATATTTCCCTCAGCCATCGCCTGAACCGGATTCGTCGGAATGATGTTCAACAGCGTATCCGCAATGCTCGGTGCTTCCTCGGCCTTATATTGCGCGGAGCTCGTATCGTAGCTTCCGATTTCACCGGGCTTAATGATCAAAGCCAAAATAAGTCCGATGATGATGGCGACCGCTGTTGTCGATAAAAAGTACGCGATCGTTTTCGCACCGATTCTGCCGAGTTTTTTCGGATCTCCGAGACCGGCTACCCCTAAAGTCAGAGAAAAGAATACAATCGGGACGACCAGCATCTTAATGAGGTTTAAGAAAATGGTCCCAAGTGGCGCGAATACAAACGTGTTAAGCTTCGAGAACAGGTCCGGCGACGTAACGTTCAGCACAATGCCGACGACAGCACCAAGGATCAAACCAATGATAATTTTCGTTGCCAACTTCAATAAAATCCTCCCCTTTCTGAACAAAAAAGCCCATGAGAGAGGTCTCCCATGGACTTTTACAATTCCGTTTGGTTCCACATGGCTCTCTTCACGTCGATGGGGTTAGCTGACGGGTTCGGACGAAGAGATGTCCGTTTTTCCGCTAAAACGGAAAAATTCACCCCAAAAGATCGGGTCCCCCACTCCTACTAAAGGATTAAACGCGTGGCGTTATTTCGTTATATTACATTTATACCTGATAATTCGAAATATGTAAATAACCTATTTCGTTTTACAATTTATTACTTATCCTTAGGCTTCACGGCCTGCTTTTCGTCCTGGTTTGTCACATCGAGAACATCAAGCAGGAACACAAAAATCGGAATCCCGATAATCAGGCCCCAAATGCCCATGAAATGCTCGGAAAAAATCAGCACGATAAACGTGAAGAATATCGGCAGTTCCGTCTTGGCTGACATCAATTTCGGATTGAGGAAGTATGTTTCAATCGCATGAACGATCAAGATGACGAGCACTAAGGAGACGATGTATGCCATTCCTCCGATGCTGTAGGCTATGAAACTTAAAGGAATAAGAGAAATCACAACGCCGGCGACAGGAACCAATCCGAGGAAAAATACCATGACCGCAAGGCCGAAAAGCTGAGGAAAACCCATGATTCCGAGGGCGATGGTCGTTAACGCGCAGTTCACGGAAGCGATGATGAACTGAGCTTCAAGCACCTTGCCGAACGTTCGCGTAAACTTCTTTCCGAAAAACGCAATCTCCTCATAAAAAACAGCGACTTTGCTCGTTTTGAATTTATCCATCAATTTCATGACTTTATCTTTTTCTATCAAGAAAAACATACTGAGAATTAAGGACATAATCACCTGGATGCTGAATGTGCCGATGTCCGTGATATATGTATAGATAAAGTTAAGCCCTTTTTCCAAATATGATGTCAGGTTGATATCCCCGAACATGCCGGTGACCATATCGAGAAAAGGAATGCTGTCTGGATGAGAAGCGATATATTTGCCCTGTTTAATCAGCTGCTGAATCTGCTTGACGATAACGGGATAGTACACCGCCCCGCCGATCGAAAGACCAAGGACAAGCGCAGCGTATAAACAGGATATAATCAGCCTTTGGCTGACTTTGATAAAACGGTTTAAAAAACTTCTGATCACATTTTCCAAACGATTCATTAAAAACGTAAAAATAAATGTGAGCAGTATCAAATTCATCATGCTGCGGAAAAAGTATAAGATCCCCGCTAAAACAACAAAAACAAAAAAGCGCCTGACCCCAGGATGCTGAAAAAATTTAATCAACGCTGCCATTCGTGCACACTCCCACCAGTACTTTAGTCCTTAACTTTTAGCATATTCACGCTGTATATTTATAAGATGATGTATCATCTGTAAATTATATAACAAAAAAGCGCAGAAATCTCTTTCTGCGGCTTAAATAAATCTTAAAAAATTTTATTTTTCAAAACGTTTTTTGAATGCGAAAGGCGCCGGTTCTCCGGCGCCCCTTTTCTTAAACGGCAGTCTTCATCTTTTTCATCCGAGATACGGCTTCCATGCTTTTTTCTTCATCGAATTCTTTCTCGCTTTTTGCTACCACGATATTCGCGATTCCATTTCCGATCAGATTGACGATCGCCCTTCCTTCGCTCATAAAGCGATCGACCCCGAGCAGGAGTGCCAGGCCTTCAAGCGGAATGACCTGAAGGGCGGAAAGGGTTGACGCCAGTACGATAAATCCGCTTCCGGTCACGCCCGCAGCTCCTTTTGACGTCAGCATCAAGACGAGAATGATCGTAATCTGCTGGCCGATCGATAAATCGATGCCAAATACTTGCGCAAGGAAGACAACGGCCATCGATAAATAGATGGAAGTGCCGTCAAGGTTAAAGGAGTAGCCCGTCGGAATGACGAGGCCGACCACCGACTTCGAGCAGCCGTAGCGCTCCATCTTATCCATCATTCGCGGAAGCACGGATTCAGAGGAGCTTGTGCCGAGAACGATCAGCAGCTCGTCTTTAATAAAGCGCAAATAATTCCATAAACTAAAACCGTACATTCGGCAAATAATGTTCAATACGACAAACACGAATATAAACATCGTCAAGTAAACGGACAGCATCAGCTTTGCCAGCGGCTGCATGGATGCGAGCCCGAAATGTCCGATTGTATAGGTAATGGCGCCGAATGCACCGATCGGGGCAGCCCTCATAATATAGCCGATAATTTTGAAGAAAACCTGTGATAATTTATCAAAAAAATCGATGATGCTCTGCCCTTTTTTCCCCAATGCAGCAAGGCCGGTTCCAAAAAGAATGGAGAAAAATAGCACTTGCAGAATATCCCCTTTTGCAAAAGCGTCGACCATATTTGACGGCACGATATGCGTGACGAATTCCACCCAGTCTATGCCCTGGCCGCCGTTTTGGGTATATTGCGAGACATCCCCTTTTTCAAGCTTGCTGTAATCAAGGCCGGCCCCCGGTTTAATGAGGTTGACGACAAAGAGCCCGACAATGAGCGCAAGCGTTGTCACCACTTCAAAATAAATGAATGCCTTCCCTCCGACTTTGCCGACCTTTTTCATATCCCCCATTTTGGCAATGCCGAGGACAATCGTGAAGAAAATGATCGGTGCAATCACCATCTTCACGGCATTGATAAATGTATCACCAAGCGGTTTCATTTGTTTCCCGGCGTCAGGCCACAGGACGCCGACCAATACCCCTAGCAAAACCGCGGTGATGACTTGAAACGTCAAGTTTTTCAATAGTTTTGACAGCTTCATGTTCTCATCCCCCGTTTCGTTGAAAGCTGCTTAAGACTTTCTTACCATAATGGTAGCGCTTTCAAATGAATGAGAGAAGATTATGGTCATATCGGACATTTTGGTCTTTTTGGTCACGGATTTAATATGTTGCGATATAGCGGTTGACAGGACGGCCTATGCCGCCATATTGGATATCCAGCTTAACCCTCCCTTCTTTTTCCAAAAAGTCCAAGTACCGTCTCGCCGTCACCCTTGCGATGCCGAGTGCGTTTGCGACCTCTTCGGCGGAGTTCGGCTCTGTCTGCCGATTCATATATGCCATTATTTCCTTCAGTGTGAACATATTCAGCCCTTTTGGCAGCTCTTTGACCGGCTCCCTTTCGCCGCTGATATTCAGCATCGCATCAAGCTTTTCCTGCGAAAATGTCTCCGTCTCATGAAGCTTTTGCTTAAATAGTTTGTATTTTTCCAAAGACTTCCTGATTCTTTCCATTTTAAATGGCTTTAAAATGTAGTCGACCGCTCCGTTTTGCAGCATAAGGGCGATCGTTTCTTTATCCTTTGCCGCCGTGACGACGATGCAATCCGTCTCCAGTTTTTGCTTCCTGATCTCCTGCAGCGTTTTGATTCCGTCCTTTTTCGGCATATATACATCCAAAATCACGAGATCCGGCCGCACCTCTTTGATCAGCCTGATCCCTTCTTCGCCGTTTCCCGCCAGAGCCGCAACTTCAAAACCGCTGACGCCTGAGATAAACTCTTTATTTACCTCCTGAACCATCGGATCATCCTCGATCAGCAAAACACGAATGACATCTTTAGCCGTCATATTGGTCCTCCCCCTTTATTCCATTGGAATCAAAATTGAAAACGATGTTCCCTGCCCCGGGTATGATGCTGCGTCGATCTGTCCCATCCCTTTGTCGACGATTTGCTTCACTAAGTAAAGTCCGTACCCCGTTCCGTCCTCTTTATTCATTGTAAATCCCTTTTCATAAATACGGGGAAGATATGCTTCTTCCATTCCGCAGCCGTTGTCTTCTATTAAAATTGCCAGCACGTCCTCAGACTGTTCAATGCTGATATCGATCCGTTTCTCTTCCCTTGAAACAGATTCAAAGGAAGCGAAGGCATTCTCGATTAAATTTCCGAGCAGTACGACGATATCATGCTGGTCGATTTTCTTTGGAAAGCGGCGGAGGCTGCTGTTGGCATCGATGTTGACGCTGATGCCGAGCTCTTTTCCCCTCGTGATTTTGCTTAACAGCAGGCCTGCCGCCGCGTCGTTTTGAATCGCTTTGTTTAAAAAACGCGATGCATGTTCCTGTTCCGTCGTCGCCTGAAAAGCCAAATCAAGCGCCTGATCCGCTTTTCCCAATTGAATCAGGCCGGCGATAGTGTGAAGCTTGTTCATATGCTCGTGATTTTGCACCCTCAGCGCATCGATAAAGTTTTTCACGCCTGTCAGCTCTTCGGCAAGTTTCGCAGCTTCTGTCCGGTCCTGAAAAATCGCGACGGCACCGATCACCTTTTTCTTCATGACGATCGGAATCCGGCTGCTCATGATCACTTTTCCGCTGACCTGAATTTCCTCATTGTAAACGGGCCGGTTTTGATCAACGATCTCAGGAAGCCGCGTATCTGCTAATACATCGAAGATCAGCCGTCCGACGACGTCTCCGCTCACATTGAAAATCCGTTTTGCCTTTTCGTTAAAAATCGTAATGATGTATTGATTGTCAATCGCGATGACGCCTTCATTGATCGAATGGAAGGTGGCCGTCCGTTCCTCAAGCATTCTGACGATCTCATGGGGCTCCATCTTGAACATTTGCTTTTTGATATGCCTGGCCAATAAAAACGAGCCGACAAGCCCAAAAATCAACGTCAAAAAGACGACGGCCAAAATATCTTTCTTTAAATCTGCTAAGATATCGGCAATGCCCGGCAATGTCCTGCCGACGAGCACGACGCCGATCTGGTTCAGGTTTTCATCCTTGACCGGATAAAACGCGCGAACGGCAGGACCAAGCTCGCCCTCCGCTTCTGAGAAATAAATATGCTCGGCAAACGCCGCTTCCTCATCTTCTCCCAATGATCGCTTCCCGATCGCCCCTGAGACGGGATGCGAATAGCGGATATGGTTCATGTCCATGACAACGATATAATCCGCTTCATTAATGATCCGTATATCTTCAACAACATCGTTGAGAGAACGGGGAACGGAATGCTCCAAAGCACTCTTGACGTCAGAGAGCTCTGCGACCGTTCTCGCCGTGTTCATCAGCCTTTTTTTCAATTCGCGTTCTTCCGTCTGCTGAATGTTTCCGATTAAGACGATGCCGCCGATAATCAAGGAGAAAATCACAACCAAATACGATAAAATCGTAATTTTCCAGCGGATCGATATCCGATTGATTTTCATTTTTCCTCCTTCATGGAAAACCTTCATCTTTACGAGCCGTCACCTGAAACAGTATGCTTATCATAGCGGACTTTAGAAAGAGGAGGTTTTAAATGAAAAGCTTGCTTGCATTTTTAAGTATGCTTGTGTTCGGTATTGCAACCGCTTTATATATAGGCTTTCATGACAATTTCCCCAGCCGCGACCGCATATACGACGATGAGCAGAAGGGGCTGAAAGAGCTGGTTGTGTTCAAGTTCAGCCATGTCGTTGCGGAAAATACGCCGAAAGGGCTCGCCGCAAAAAAGTTCGCCCAATTGGTTAATGAAAAATCAGATGGAAAAATAAAAATTGAGGTTTTTCCAAACGGAAGCCTCTATTCCGATATTGAAGAAATCAAAGCCTTAAAAGAAGGCGATGTTCAGTTTATCGCGCCTTCGACATCAAAGCTCGGCATGCTTTCACCCGATTGGTTCGTTTTGGATCTGCCTTACGCCTTTGCGGATTATGATGCAGTGAGAGAAGGCCTGCACGGGAAAATCGGAGAACAGCTGTTTGCATCGCTGGAAAAAGACCGGATCAAAGGCCTTGCCTATTGGACAAACGGCTTTAAGCAGATTACCTCCAACAAAGGCCCGGTCAAAAACCCGGATGACCTGAAAGGCCAAACTTTGCGCATCATGCAGAGCGATGTCATCGAGGATCAGTTTAAGCTGCTTCAGGCGAAAGGCCGGCAGGATTCCTTCAATTCCACCTTTCAGCTTCTCGAATCGAAAAAAGTCGACGGAGAAGAAAACACGATTTCAAACATCTATTCTAAAAAATTTTATAATGTCCAGAACTATATGACAATAAGCAATCACGGATACCTCGGCTATGCCGTCATGACGGATCAGACATGGTGGAACAGCCTGCCAAAGGAGACGAAGCGGATTTTATCAGAGGCGATGAAGGAGACGACCGAATGGAATGAAAAGCACGCCGCCGAGATGAACAAAGATCAGCTTCAACAAATCAGGAAGCATTCGCCCATCCTCATCCATGAGTTAACGGTTGAGGAGCGAAAAGCATGGATGAAGCGGCTCAATCCCGTCTACGATCAATACAAGCCGATCATCGGGGAACACCTGATTCAACAGGTAAGAGACTTACAGAAAAAACACTTCACGTCAAACGGGCAGTAAAAAAGAGAAGGACTCGAGTCCTTCTCTTTTTCTTGTCAACCGCTTCTTCTTTGGCGTCGCCTTTTTCACCGATCTCCCGGTAAAAATCTTTATCATGGTTTTTGCTTGTCGCTTCCCCGCCTTTTTCACCGATCTCCTGGTAGAATTCTTTATCGTGGTTTTTGCTTGTTGCTTCTCCGCCTTTTTCACCGATCTCCTGGTAGAATTCCTTATCGTGGTTTTTGCTTGTTGCTTCTCCGCCTTTTCGGCCTGCTTCCTCGCGGCTCATTTTGTGATCATTGTTGTTTGCCATTTTGAATTCCTCCTTTTGAAGTGTTTGGTTTATACATTCCACATCTGAAAAAGAGTAAACAAAAATAGCACATTCGGACGGAGAGCCGGAGAATATTCTGGCTCGTTCACGACCTGCCGTCGACCGTCCATCCAGGTTCAGGTACCGTGCAATTGCTTTTCAATGCCTGATTGATCTCTGCGGCGCCTTCGATGAGCGTAACTTCGATTGCATGAAACATGCCCGTCTGATTCGTTTTTGCAAAGATCGCATCATGGTCATGCTCCATAAAATTCAAATAATCGTGTTTCGACTCCCACAGCGCCATGATCACGGCCTCCCATCCGTCTTCAGACTGCCGAAAGCCGCCCCATTGCCTGATGAAGCCTTTTGCGTTTTGAAGCGGGCTCCATTTCGCCTGCGCTTCGCTGAACGGCTGTTTATGCAGTTCATCTGTTTTGCAGCAAATCAGCTTCAGCACATTTCCTTCGTTAAACATCACGGTTTCCGCGCTCGTTTGTTCCATACACAGATTGACGGTCCTTGCGTTTGCGCGGGTCCGATGAATCACGCCTTTCGGAATGAGCAGCGTATCCTTCGGCTGCAGCACCTCTGTGCCGCAGTCCTTAAAGTCGATGAGAAGCTCCCCCTCCAATACGATAAACAGCTCATCTGAATCGGGGTGGAAATGCCACATGTACTCGCCCTCCAAGACCGCAATCCGCAAGCAGTGGTCGTTCACCTCCGAAACGATGGAATTGGCATATTTTTCCTCAATCCCCTTCGTCAAAGAGGAAAAATTCATTTTGTTCATCTGTTTCACCTTTCGAATTTGACATTCTTTTCAACTTATTTTACCATTTGACTTTTGTGCATTCGCCTTTTAAAGTGTTGAATATTGATGAAAAAAGGAGTTTATCGAATGATGCAAACACAAAACGGAAAAGCCTACGGGCTTTTGCCGCTCTTCTTATTTGTCTGTTTATTCGTAGGATCAGGGCTTATCACCGGCGATTTCTACAGCCTGCCGATCGTTTGCGCCGCCCTGATCGCAGCGGTTTTTTCACTCGCGATGAACCGAAAAGAGACGCTGAACCAAAAGATGGAGCGGTTCGCAAAAGGGGCGGGGCACCCCGATATTATGATCATGATTATGATCTTCATTTTAGCCGGGGCTTTTTCTTCGGCGACGAAAGCGATGGGAGCGGTCGATTCGACCGTGCATCTGGCGCTGTCTTTCATTCCTGGGCAGTTCATGGTCGCGGGTCTGTTTGTCATCGCCGCTTTCATTTCGATTTCCCTGGGGACTTCGATGGGAACGATAGCGGCTCTTGCTCCGATCGGCGCAGGGATAAGCGGAGAAATCGGGATTTCCGCCTCGCTCACGGCGGCTGCTGTCGTCGGGGGAGCGATGTTCGGCGATAACTTGTCCTTTATATCTGACACGACAATCGCGGCAGTCCGCACGCAAAAAACGAAAATGACCGACAAGTTCAAAACGAATTTTCTGATCATCCTGCCCGCCGCCGTTATCACGATTATCCTATTTATGATCTTCACTTCGGGAGGCCATCCCGGGGTTCAGTCAGAATCATACAGCTTGGTGAAGGTGCTTCCGTATCTCTGTGTGCTGATTTTTGCGCTTCTCGGGTTTAACGTGATGGCCGTCATCCTCGCCGGAATCGTTTTGGCCGGAATCATCGGAATCGCCGACGGCAGCCTGACCGTACACACCTATTTGACAGCCGTCACCGAAGGAATCAGCGGCATGTCCGAGCTGATTATCTTATCCCTTTTGATCGGCGGAATGGCGGAAATGATGAAGCGAAACGGCGGAATCGCCTTCCTGCTTGGCTTCGTGTCCCGCCGGATTCGGTCGAAAAAAGGCGCGGAAGCCGGAATTGCCGGGATTGTCAGCGCCACAAACCTGGCCACGGCCAACAACACGATCGCAATTATCACATCCGGTCCTCTTGCCAAAGATTTGTCAGATCAATACGGTATTGATCGTCGTAAGTCGGCGAGCATCCTTGATATTTTCTCATGCGCGGTTCAAGGGCTGATTCCGTATGGCGCCCAGCTCTTGTCAGCGGCGCAGATTGCGAAAATATCGCCGATCAGCGTCCTTCCTTATTCCTATTATCCGATTTTGATCGGCGTTTGCGGGATCTGTGCGATAATATTCGGTTTACCAAGATTTACGGAACGGAAAAGCTGACGAGCATAAGCCCTCAAGTATGAGGGCTTCATTTTTTTTCTTTGTATGTACCATCTTGATAGACTTTGTATAATCCAACTGTCCCGCTGCCGCCGTTTTTCCGTAATGACTTTGATGTTAATGCAACTGTATAGAAAGAACCATTACCGTCCGTCTCCAAATCTCCCCCCATATCATCAAATACGATATCATCCTGGTTTTCCATTTTTAATTTACTTTTTAAGTGCTCAATTGCAGAACTTCCGGAAGTAATGTCAGTGCGATTGGATTGTGAGGAGCTCGATTTTTGATCATCTGAGTCCGTATCTCCGTTCTTTTTTGATGATGCCGGCGATTTCTGATCGCCGCTGCCGTTTGCTGATGATGTTGAGGAGCTTTGATCATCGCTGTTTGTTATTGTCTGATGATCCCCCGAATTTGAATCGCCTGTTGAAGCATTCTGTTTTTGATCGGTATTAGAAGAATTTGTTTCAGAAGAATTTGTTTTAGCACCTGTATGTTCTGATGATGTCGAAGTCGCCGAATGACTGCTGCATCCCGCTGCCATGACCAAAAACACAGCCGGCAAAGCGAAAGACACGATTTTTTTCACAAATTTCCCCTCCTTCCCCTTATCATTTTATAACCCGGCTGTCATATAGGGCAATCGGAATAAACATGAATATAAAAAACCCGCGAAGAATGATCTGCACCCTGTCAAGTAGACAGTGGAAATAACTAAAACACACTAGACGGCTTTAGCCCTGTATTCCACTGGGCTGAGGCCGTTTAGTTTTTCTTATAGACGATCGTGGTTGTAAAAGTGGATATATTCATCAATTGCGCTTTGAAGTGCCTCAAATGTCTCGTACGAATTCCGTCTGTATTTCTCGCATTTTAATTTCCCCCAAAACGACTCAATGGGGCCGTTATCAATACAGCGGCCGACGCGGGACATACTCTGTGTCATATTTGCGTTTTCAATCATCCTTCTAAACTGGTGGGACGTGTATTGAAAACCTCTGTCGCTGTGAAGGAGAGGACGTGCGTTTGGGGCTGCCTCAAGCGCTTGGTTCAAGGTTTTAAACACAAGGGCGTTATTATTGGATTTCCCCAGCACATAAGACACGACCATTCCCTCATGAAGATCTAAAATGGCACTGAGGTACGCTTTCCGATGGCCGTATTTTAGCTCTGTCACATCAGTCACCCATTTTTGATTTGGTTTGTCCGCTTTAAACTCTCGATTCAGGATATTTTCGGACACATGTTGAGGCGTCGCTTTGCCGTAACGTTTTTTCTTCCGCCGAATGACACACTCCAGCTTGGCAATTTTCATCAGCCGATAGATGCGCTTATGATTGAGGCGCTCTTTAAAGCGGCGGTTCATGTTTAAGGTCATTCTGCGGTATCCGTAGATACCGCCAATTTGTTCGTGAAGTAGCGCCATTTTGGCGATAATCTTTTCATTCTGTTTTTCTCTCGCTGAAGGTACTCGGCTCCTCCATTTGTAATACCCCTGGCGCGAAACTTCGGCAATCTCACATAACATTTGGACAGAAAAGCCTTCTTTTCGATTCAGCTCTAAAATGGCGAGATATCGATCTTCGTACCGAACCTGACTTAGAACCGCCTCCTTTTGATCTCTTCCAACTTTTTTAAGAACGCATTCTCTGCGCGCAAACGCTCATTTTCCTGTTCCAGCCGTTTGTTTTCCCGTTGAATTTTTTCTTCAGGTGTCAGTTCTTCTTCGGTTTTGCGTTTTCCCCGTGTATCTTTTAAGGCTTCTTCTCCACCTTCTTGATACTTTTTCACCCATTGATACACCTGTTGGTAGGAGACTTGATGAATCTCCATTGATCTGGCGTAGTCCTTTCCATGAGCTAGACAATCCTTCGCAATCTCAATCCGTTCTTCCAATGAAACGTTCTTCCGTTTGGTCATCAAACGATTCCTTCCTCTCCCGCTGTCTTTTAACGTTTTATGACCATTATAAAGCTCAACCCACTTCATGAGTACGGATTTACTGGAAATCTTATATTTTCTCGAGATTTCTCTTTGAGAGTAGCGTCCGGATAAGAAGTCTTTCACGGCATTGTATTTTAATTCTGCGGGATAGAACTTATGGCGCTTTGAACGTTCCAAACTCTCCACACCCGCCATATCATGCGATGTTCTCCATTCACGAATCGTTTCGGCATGAATGCCATATTTTTCTGCGATCTCCTTCACCGAATTATTGCCCTGATCACATTCTGATAGAATATTCAATTTTTCTTCTTTTGAAAACCATTTTCCAGCCATGAAAAAACTCCCCCAAGGCAAACAGATTTTTTTATTTCATCTGTCTACCTTTAGGGGAGCATATCAGAATCACAGGTCTTTTTGGTCAGAACGATGTTGCCGTTATCTCTCATCGGCGGGATCTGATGTCTCCGGATCATTCTTCATATCCTCAAGCCGCTCCAATATTCTCCGCTTCTTATACATCATCATTCCCGCTTCCGCTACTCCGCTTATCATCGAACGGTTTGTGACAGCGCCAAACAAAATGCCGGCCACGGGCACCATTTGAAACAGCTTTTTCCACCCGAAAGAATCGCGGTATGTATAAACGACTTCCCGCCATCCCTGAATCTGCGAAATCATGTTTTGGCGTGCGCCGGGCTGCTTGTGGTATTGGCTGAGCTCCCCGATGATCGCTTTTTTTCCGACGATGTCCGCTGCACTTAGCTGCAGGCATTTGATAATGAACATCCGCTCTGTTTTATCTTTCGGATCGTATCCGTATGATACCGCAATATCCTGCAATGTTTTCAGCGAAAGGCCGAGAATGGCCGGAATATCGATGGCAAGGGTAAACAAACCGCCGACGCCCGTCGTTGCTCCTTGAACGACCGCCGTGTTGGCCCTGTTCTTCCCCAGTTCTTCGCAAATATGGTCCATGACGGAGATCGGAGCTTTTTTAATATCGTCAATCGTTTGAATCGATTCGTCCGGCAGTTCTTTTTGAAACTTTCGAATCAGATGCTTTTCAGATGTTAAATATCGGCCTCCGTTTTGAATAAAGCCTCCGATTTCATCAAGCAAAAGGCCGATTTTATCCTGGATAAACGCCGGCGTAAGCTTGTCCAGCACTTTAAACGGAATCCGGCCGATCCTTTCCCAAAACCACACTTTTTGCTGCTCTTTTTCCCATTTTTCAATGTCTTTCAGCTGGGCCTCTAAATCCGACTGTTCATTATGCATAGGACGTCTGTCCTCCTTACCGTTTTTTATAGTATACAATGAAACGCCGTTTTTTTAACCGCATGAAACGGGTATGACAAAACCAATAGCGAAAAAGGGGGTGTGAAAAGGATGCCTTGGACAATGGAGGACTATCCTGCTTCACTGAAAAATCTGGACAAGCCGGTCAGAAAAAAAGCGATCGAAATAGCAAACGCGATGATTGACGAAGGCTATGACGAAGGCCGCGCGATTCCGATCGCGACGAGCCAAGCGAAAGAGTGGGCCGAAAACAGAAGCGAACGCGAGATCAACGCGTTTTTGGAAAACGGCCGCGAAACAACGCGGGATGAGGGAGATTCAAACCAGCGCCCCCAGCTGGCCGAAAAGCGCGAGCATGTCGTAAAGCATGAAAAAGGCTGGGCCGTAAAGGCAGAGGATGCAAAACGCGCAAGCGATGTAAAGGAGACAAAAGCTGAGGCGGTTAAACGGGCAAAGGAAATCGCCCGGAACAAGGGAAGCTCCGTCATCGTCCATCAAAAGGACGGCAGCGTTCAAAAAAAGATACGGATGAACTAAAAAAATGACGCTCCGGTATTGGAGCGTCTCAGTTTTGGCGGACGAGGCCGAAAATGGCGTCCGCCGCCCGTTTGTAACCGCCGGCGTCCCTTAGTGACCGGCCGATGTCCGCAGCTCTTGCAGCATAGGAACTGTTATTGATGATCTCTTTGATTTTTTGCCGCAATATGCTTGAGGACAGCTCTTTTTTGTCAAGCTTCAGTCCGGCTCCTGCCTTCTCGACCTGCGAGGCGACAAGAAATTGATCTCCCCCCATCGGAATGACGATAAGCGGCGTGTCAAAGTAGAGCCCTTCATTTGTGCTGTTCATTCCTCCGTGCGTGACGAATAAATCGGCGATTTTCAATAGTTCCAGCTGCGGTATATACGGCCTTACGATAAAGTGTCCGGGGATCTGGTCAAGATCGGCCGGGTCCGTATATTTGCCGATTGACATCACCACTTTGCCGTCAAAATCTTTTAAGGCTTCAATGCACATATTGTACACCTCTTGTTGGCGATTAAAAATCGTCCCCATTGAAATGACGATGACCTTTTCGCCTTCCAGTTCGGCGAACGGAAAATCGGCAAACTCCTGCCGGCTGGTAACGGACGGTCCCACAAACAAATAATCGTCTCCAAATTTATCCGCCTGCGGCTGAAATTCTCTTGAAGTGAAGACGACCGTGATATCCCCCGGACAAAGGAAAACATCGAACGGATCGTCAAGGCTGATCGGATACCTTGCGTTTAACTCCGCCATCATCTCTTTGAATTTTTCAAAATAAGGCGAGCTTTCGAAATCACCCTGCCTGTCTTTAAACGACCTGCTCATGTCTTTATTAATCGCAAACGTCGTGCACAATGAAATGCCCGGAAGACCGAGCATCTCCGCAACGATTTTTCCTGCCAAAAAGTGATGGTCAAAAATAACATAGTCGTACGTTTCATGGCGCACTTCTTCATATATAAGGTCAACGATGCCGCTCGCCTTTTTCGCCATGTTGTACATCATTTCGGCGTAGTCCCTGTTTTCATCGCCTGTCATGTTTTTTCCGAAGGATAACGTTTCTCTGAAATCCGGGTACAAACGGACTTCAGCCCCTGTTTTTTTGATTTTTTCCGCGTATTCTTCGACAGCATAATAAACGATCGTCTCTCCCCTGCTTTGAAGCTCCTTTGTCACACCTAAAGAGGGGTTGATGTGGCCTTCGCCCGGGAAGTTGATCATCAGCGCTTTTCCCATCGTGATCTTCCTTTCGTTTGAAAAATTTATAAAGGACTTTACTACAAAAAAGCGGGATCGTAAAGTATTTAATTAAGTTAATAATAAATTAACATAACTATTTTACTATTTATTTTCTCTTTGCATATGTTTCCTTAAAAATCCTGCGGCATGCAAATAAGCGGATATGATTAAGAAAAAAGGGCTTTTTATTTCTTGACAGATGCCGTTTCCAAGCCGATTTTACTTTTTTTCGTTCAAAAACTAAAACCGGGTGAATCGTGACACACTACAGGATAAGAAACACATGACGGAGGGTCTGACACATGGAAGAGAAAACAACCCGGATTGAAAAAGATTTTTTAGGCGAAAAAGAAGTCCCGTCTGACGCTTATTACGGCGTACAGACGATGAGGGCCGTTGAGAACTTTCCGATTACCGGCTACCAAATCGACGAAGAGCTGATTAAAGCATTGGCGATGGTGAAAAAAGCGGCAGCTCTTTCCAATATGGAAATTAAGCGGCTGTACAAAGGCCTTGGCGAGGTGATCGTTCAAGCGGCCGGAGAAATCGTCGACGGCCTCTGGCATGATCATTTCATCGTCGATCCCATTCAGGGCGGGGCCGGAACGTCGATGAATATGAATACAAACGAAGTTATCGCGAACAGGGGATTGGAGCTGTTGGGAAAAGAAAAAGGCGATTATTTCCATTTGAGCCCGAATACGCACGTCAACATGGCTCAATCGACGAATGACGTATTTCCGACCGCCATACACCTGGCAACCTTGAACCATTTGAAAAAACTGCTGGCGACAATGGGGGATATGCTGGATGCCTTCCGAAAAAAAGCGGCCGAATTCGATTCCGTCATCAAAATGGGACGGACTCATCTTCAAGACGCCGTCCCGATCCGTCTCGGACAGGAATTTGAAGCGTATTCGCGCGTGATCGAACGGGACATCGAGCGGATTAAGCAATCCCGGCACCACCTGTATGAAGTCAATATGGGTGCGACGGCGGTGGGAACGGGGCTGAACGCTGACCCGCGATATATTAAAAACGTCGTCAAACATTTGTCTGAGATCAGCGGATACGAGCTGACCGGCGCAGATCATCTTGTCGACGCCACCCAAAATACGGATGCTTACACAGAAGTCTCCGCCGCCTTAAAGGTAGGAATGATGAACATGTCGAAGATCGCCAATGATCTTCGGCTGATGGCATCAGGACCAAGGGCAGGCCTTGCCGAGATCAGGCTCCCTCCCCGCCAGCCCGGATCTTCTATCATGCCCGGCAAAGTCAATCCGGTGATGCCAGAGGTAATGAATCAGATCGCGTTCCAGGTCATCGGCAATGATCATACGATCTGCCTTGCATCAGAAGCCGGCCAGCTCGAGTTAAACGTCATGGAGCCTGTCCTTGTCTTCAATCTGCTGCAATCGATCAAGATCATGAACAACGGCTTCCGCGTATTCACCGACTATTGCGTCAAGGGGATTGAAGCGAATGAGATCAGGCTGAAAGAATTCGTCGAAAAAAGCGTCGGCGTCATTACGGCGGTCAATCCCCATCTCGGCTATGAGGCCGCCGCGCGGATTGCGAAAGAAGCGATCGCCACAGGCAGATCGGTCCGCGAACTCTGCCTGCTGCACGGCGTATTGACAGAAGAAGAGCTTGACTTGATTCTCGATCCTTACGAGATGACCCACCCAGGCATCGCAGGCGCTTCATTGCTCGAAGATTAGCACCCGATGCGCTTTCAAATGTTTATGTAACTCCCAAGGAGGCTAAACACATAATACAAATCATTTGAAAGAGGAGGAAAAGACAATGTTAGGATTTCTCGTTTCTATCGTCGTTGCCATTGTGATCGGACTGATCGGGGGGAGCCATCGGAGGAAACGGCGCTCCTGGAGGCATCATCGGCTCGATGGTCGTCGGTTTTATCGGCGCCTGGATCGGCCACGGGCTGTTTGGCACATGGGGGCCGGATATTGCGGGCTTCGCCATCATTCCGGCTATTATCGGAGCCGCGATTCTCGTCTTTATATTAAGCTTGATCTTCCGCGGAAGAATGGGATCTGAAGCATAAGCGGCCACACGCCAGCATCGTGTCAAAACGATGCTGGTTTTTGTTTGCATGAAACACTTCCTGCATACACTATAAAATCAAACGGTTGACATTTTATGATGGCAGGCATATGATTAAATTACATTTTGCACTAAGGAAACTTTTGTGCACAAGGAAAAACAACAGAGAATCTAGGTGAATCAGATGGTCAGTAATGACATGTCCAGACACACTCAAATATCAAAAGAAGCTCAAGACGCATTAGACGGAAAAAGCAGAGGCTTTAAAAGGCTGCTTCCCTTTTTGGGCCCCGCTTTCATAGCGGCCATCGCCTATATTGATCCCGGGAACTTTGCCACGAATATCGCCGCCGGTTCCAAGTACGGGTATTTGCTTTTATGGGTTATTCTTTTTTCAAATATCATGGCGCTTCTCATCCAATCATTATCCGCCAAGCTCGGGATTGCTACGGGGAAAAACCTGCCTGAAGTCGCAAGAGAAGAGTTTCCAAAACCGGTTTCTGTCGGCCTGTGGATTCAAGGAGAGCTCGTCGTCATCGCGACCGATCTGGCCGAATTCATCGGGGCCGCGCTCGGGCTCAACCTGTTGTTCGGCATTCCGCTTCTTGAAGCTTCCCTCATCGCAGCTGTGGGATCGTTTGCGATTTTGGAGCTGCAAAGACGCGGTTTCCGCCCGCTGGAAGCGGCGATTACGGGAATGCTGTTTATCGTCGTGATCGCTTTTGCGCTTCAGACATTTTTTGCAAAGCCTGATCCGGCGGCGGTGCTTCAAGGTATGCTCATCCCCCGCTTTCACGGGGCAGACAGCATTCTTCTGGCGGCAGGAATCCTGGGAGCGACGGTTATGCCCCATGCGATTTACCTTCACTCCGCTCTCACGCAGCGAAGAGTGGTAGGAAAAACAGAAGCGGAAAAGAAAAAGATTTTTCGCTTTGAATTCATTGATATATTAATCGCAATGCTCATTGCCGGAGCGATCAACGCCAGCATGCTGATCGTCGCCGCTGCCCTGTTCTTCAAAAACGGCATTTTCGTAGAAGACCTGGATGTAGCTTTTCATCATTTCAGCAGCATGGTCAGCCCCCTATCCGCCGTACTGTTCGGCGTCGGGCTTTTGATTGCGGGCTTGTCAAGCTCTTCTGTCGGAACGCTGTCAGGGGATATTATCATGCAGGGCTTTATCAATTTCAGGATTCCGCTTTATGTCAGACGATTCATTACGATTCTGCCGCCTATCGCGATCATCGCATCAGGCGTCAATCCGACGACCGCTCTCGTCCTAAGCCAGGTCGTCCTGTCTTTCGGCATCGCATTTGCCCTCATTCCGCTCATTTTATTTACAAGCAGCGGGCGGATTATGGGAAGCTTGAAAAACGCGAAGTGGGTGACGGCCGTATCCTGGATCATCACGGCGCTTATCGTCTCGCTGAACATCTTCCTTATATTTGATACATTATTTGGTTAAAAAAGCTGACGTATGTCGGCTTTTTTATATTATACTGTTGAAAAAGGAGGATTCTGGATGTTCACACTTACTGTTCATGATGACTTGTATTTAAAATTGCTTGAACCGAAGGATGCCCGCGCTGTCTACATGCTCATCCAGCAATCGAAAAATCATTTAAGAAAATGGCTGTTTTGGGTCGACGGGGCGAAGAAGCTCGAAGACAGCGAAGCCTTTATTGAAGAAAGCATGAAGCAGCAAGCGGCAAACAACGGGTTTCAGGCGGGGATCTGGTATCAAGGCGAGTTTGCCGGCATCATCGGTCTCCACTATATCAACTGGATTAACCGGACGACTTCTATCGGCTACTGGCTCGGGGAACCGTTTCAGGGGAAAGGCATTATGACGGATGCATGCCGCGCGCTGATCGATCAGCTGTTCAACGAGTATGAATTAAACCGGATCGAAATCAGGGCGGCTGTAAAAAATGTCAAAAGCCGGGCCATCCCTGAAAGACTCGGCTTTACGAAAGAAGGCTGCCTCAGACAATGCGAGTGGCTTCACGACCATTTTGCCGACCATATCGTCTACGGGCTTCTGCGTGAAGAATATGCCGCCCAAAGAAAGAGTTAAGGATTTGTCACACGCATTTTCCGCCTCAATCTGGTATGATAGATATCAAAAAATATGGAGTTTTTGGCTATGAAAATTTTTTTATTGTTTTATCTATGGATCATTCCGCTTATTGTCGGATTAATCTTTTTTGTTATCACCCAAAAGACAAGCTTTCAAAAAAGATTTTATCCGGCTTACACGATGATCGGCCTGGCCGCCCTCGTATTTGCCGTCTGCTACTTGATCGGACAGCCTTATCTCGGCAATTTTTTCGGCGGCACGATGCTGTTCGGAACGGTTCTTCCGTTCATGGCCGCGGGGATGAAGAAGAAGAAATGATCCAATCCGTCATAAATATAAGCCTGACTTCCGAGCGTTGCGGAAGCAGGCTTTTTTGATGTTACAGTTCAAACGGCGGGATTCTTCTGCCGTCTATATCCGCAAAATCGTACTCTTCCGCCAAATCGCCGGCTCTCAGCACTTTGCCGCTTTTCTCTAAAATATTCGGGTCGCCGGCCAGACAGACGGCGGCCCGCCCGACATAATAAGGCGTTTCCGTCCGCTTTAATTCCCCGATTTCGTGCCAGTGCGCCTCATCTGTATGAAACTCCCGAAGGACAAGCTCCGTTCTCATAAAACCCGGGGACAGCCCCAAAACGGCGATGCCGTCCCGCTTAAGTTCTGAAGAGAGACCGTACGCCATCCGGTTCAGTGCATTCTTAGCCAAGTCATAGTAAAAATTCCCGATATACTTGTCCCTGTCCCAAAACGTTGTATGAATGATCACGCCCGCACCATTCAGGCGAAACAGCGGAATTGCATAATAATTGGTCATGAGCTGGGCGCGGACACCGGCCGTAAACATATTGTCCCAGTGCCCCGGAGGCTGCTCCCAAAAAGGCTTTGATTCAATTTTCCGCTCATTACCGCCCCATACGTTGTTGACGAGGATATCGAGGCGCCCTTGTTCAGTCCTGATTCTGTCGATGAGATGCTTCGTTTCTTGATCATTCGTATGGTCGCACACCGCCCCAATCGCTTTTCCCCCTGCTGCTTTGATTTGCGACACGGTATCATCGACAGAGCCCGGCCACCCATTTGTCGTGTTTCCTTTCGCGCTTCGTCCAGTGACATATACCGTGGCCCCGGCCTTTCCCAATTCCTCGGCAATCGCCCGGCCCGCTCCCCTGGATGCTCCCGTTACGAGCGCAATTTTTCCTTTTAAACTTTCCATTAATTTCATCCCTTTCTCGATGTTTGATTCCCAGTATATCCGTTTAATCTTGACACCTTTTGTCATGTTTTATTTAATGAAAGAAATAAAACAGGAGAAGGTGATCTGAGTTGAGAGGAGACCGGCTGATGTCGATCGTTTTGCTGTTGCAGTCCTACGGGCGGATATCAGCAAAAGCGCTGGCTAAACAGCTTGAAGTATCGGAACGTACGATTCACAGGGATATGGAGGCGCTGAGCGGTGCTGGAATCCCCGTTTATGCGGAGCGCGGAAAAAACGGCGGATGGCGGCTGATGGAGGACTATCAAACGAAGCTGACCGGTTTAAAAGAACAGGAAATCCGCTCGCTTTTCATTTCTCCTTCTACGCAATTGCTGGAAGATTTGGGACTCGCCAGGCCTTCGCACGAAGCGCGGACGAAATTAATGGCCTCCCTCCCTCCCGCTTACAGGGAACAGGCGAAAGAAGTATGGCGCCGGATTCACATTGATACCAGCACTTGGCGAAACCAAACAGAGAAAATCGCCGCTTTCGCCGTTCTTCAAGAGGCCATCTGGAAGGAAAACAAGCTCCGGATCACCTATGAACGGGCAGACGGAAAAACGAACACCCGGATTGTGTGTCCGCTCGGTTTGGCTGCGAAAGGGCATGTCTGGTATCTCATCGCATCACACGGCGAAAACATCAGAAACTACAGAGCTTCACGCATCCACTCTGCACAATCGCTTGACGAAACGTTTACAAGGCCTGACGATTTCAATCTTGCACAGTATTGGGAAGCGTCGACGAAATCGTTCATCGACAATCTGCCGGCATACGAAGTGCGCGCATTAGCCGCACCGTCCATTTTTCCGAGACTGATGTTTACGGGACGATTCGTAAAAATCGCCCAAAAAGAGGCTGCCGGGGAAGATGGCTGGATTCCGGTTACGTTTTCCTTCAATGCAGAGAAAGAGGCGCTGGAGTATTTGCTCGGGTTTGCCGATCAGATCAAAGTGCTGGAACCCCGCGAAATGCGCCAAGCTCTTTTAAAAGCCGCAAAGGCTGCGGTCGATTTTTACAGACGGGAGTACGATTGAAAAACATCACCCCCTTTTGGAACAGAGGTGATGTTTTCAATGCTAAAACAGCCTTCGCAAGCTTTTCTTTAACGGAGGCAAATCGAGTTCTTGCTTCTCAAAGAATTTTTTCATCATATATTTGCTGAAGTTTGCCGCCTGCGTGTAAGAGATTTTTCCCGGCAGCGGCGGTTCGTCTTCGATGGCCACATCGATGACGGCCGGTTTTTGCGACGCAAATGCGTTTTTCAGCGCAGGAATGAGCTCTTCGTGTTTTTTCACGCTGAAGCCTTTTCCTCCGCACGCTTCCGCAAATGCAGCATAATCGACATTTTCAAGCTTTGTGGCGTATTCAATATGGCCTTTTTCCTGCTGTTCATATTGAATCATGCCCAAGTTTTGATTATTTAAGATAACGACGACAATCGGGAGACCGTATTTGACAGCGGTCGGAAAATCGTGCATAGACATGCTGAAGCCGCCGTCTCCGCACACGGCCACCACCTGGCGTTCGGGATATGACAGCTTGGCGGCAATTGCTCCAGGCAGACCGCAGCCCATCGTACCGAGCCAGCTTGAAATGATAAAATCCTGATTGGTCATGTCAAAATGGCGGGCCATCCATACTGTTACATTTCCGACGTCAACAGACAAAACTGCATCGTCCGCAGCCGCATCCTGAAGCCTTGCGATCACTTGCTGCGGCTTGAGCGGGGAAGTCGCCCGCTGTTCGTCCTTTTCAACATGGTACCGCCACTTTTTCATATGATCCGTACAGCTCTCCAAAAACGAACGGTTTGCTTTCCGTTCAATGGTCTTTGTCAGCTCTGCCAAGCCTGTTTTAGCGTCGCAGACGAGCCCTGCGGTGACCGGATAGCGCTTCCCGATTTTCACAGAATCGTTATCAAGCTGAATCGCAGGCGTATCTTCCGGCAGGTACTCCCGGTAAGGAAACGACGTCGCAAGCATGATCAACAAATCGCATTCTTCATTGCCTCATAAGCGGGCTTTGTGCCGATATGACCGAGATTTCCGAGAACATGAGGATGGCGGTCGGGAACGGCGCCTTTCGCCGGAAGCGTAATAACGATCGGCGCTGCCGCTTTATCGGCAAATTCCAAAAGCTCCTCCTTCGCCGTTTTCATTCCTCTTCCCGCCAAAATCACGGGTTTTTTCGCTTCGTTGATCAGTTGGGCGCACTGCAAAAGCTGGCTTTTTTTCGGATGCAGCCCGCCTTCGATATAAAGCGCCGACGTATAGGCCGGCTTCCGCTTGATTTTTTCCGCAAACAGGTCGTCCGATACGGTGAGGACGGCGACCCCTTTTTGGCTGTAAGCTGCCCGGAGCGCCTGATTTAAAAGGTCGGGGAGCGCCTCGGCCGAATGCACCTGCTGATTAAAAACGGACACATCCTCAAACATTCTTTCGAGACCGATTTCCTGGAACGCATCCCTGCCGATTTGGCTTGAAGCTACCTGTCCCGCAATGGCGAGCACAGGAACGCCGTCGGCTTTTGCATCATACAGCCCGTTGAGCAGATGAACGGCTCCCGGACCTGCAATTGAAAGGCAGACGCCGATTTTGCCCGTCAATTTTGCTTGAGCGGATGCGGCAAGGGCTGCTGTTTCCTCGTGGCGCACCTGAATAAAGCGGAGGCTGTTTCGCTCATGACGCAATTCGTTGATGAATTCGTTGATGCTGTCTCCGGCATGCCGTAAATATGATCGATATTCCATTCTTCCAGCAGTTCTGCTGCTATTTTTCCTGCGGTTTTGTTTGCCATGTCACGTCCCCCTTTTTCTGTCTGGTTACCACCTCCCTTTTCCGTTCAAACGTTCTGCGGCATATTGCAGGCAAAAAAAGCTTGCAGAGACTCAGGCTCTGCAAGCTTTTTACTTTTTAAAATGGTATGGGAGCGTGGCGATGACAATGTCTTTTTTCCACAGCAGCCTCAAGCGCAGCAAAAATGCTGACTGATTGTGAAGAATGTTGTGCCAGCTTTTTTTCGGAATGAACTGCGGAACGAGAACCATGACGGAATAGTTGTAGCTCGCCGCTTTCGCTTCCACGGTTTCCAGGAATTTTTCCAAAGGATGAATTAAGCTTCGGTATGAGGAGTATAGAGTAACGAGTCTGACGCCGTTTTGCAGCTCCTCCCATTTTTTCTCAATCTTTTTCTCTTCTTCTTTATCAAACGATACGTGAACCGCGATGACCTGGTCTGACAACGTTTTGGCGTATTGGATCGACTTTTCGACGACGTGGGTCACGCCGGCGACAGGCACGATGACGACGTTCCCTTCGATCGGCTCCAAAGGCTTGCCTGTCATTCTAAGCTGTTCGCCGACGGCATCATAGTGCCTTTTGACCGCATAGAATATCCAGATGACGATCGGCATGAAGACAACGATCGGCCATACAACCTGAAACTTCGTGATAAACAGAATGAGCAAAACAACTGCAGAGATCGCCGTACCTGTTGCATTAATGATCATTTTCAATACCCAGCCTTCCGGCTTTTGTCTGATCCATTTCAAGCACATACCCGTTTGAGAAAGCGTAAACGGGATGAACACGCCGACCGCGTATAACGGAATTAAATGTTCTGTCTGTCCGTTAAACAAAAGAATCAGCAAAATCGAAGCAAAGCCGAGAAAGATGATTCCGTTTGAATAGCCTAAGCGGTCTCCTCTAACCGTAAACATTCTCGGCATGTATTTATCCCGGGCCAGGTTAAACGCAAGCTGCGGGAAGGCTGAAAATCCGGTGTTGGCAGCCAATACTAAAATCATCGATGTCGTTCCCTGAATGAAATAGTATAGGAATGAACGCCCGAACGTTTCCGATGCGATCTGGGATACGACCGTTTCTTCGCTTTTCGGCATGATGCCGTAGCCGAAGGCGAGCACCGTAATTCCCGAAAACAGAACGGCAAGCAGGATTCCCATCATCAAAAGCGTGTTCGCGGCATTTTTCGGCGCCGGATCCCTGAAAGCCGGGATCGCGTTTGAGATCGCCTCAACCCCGGTCAAAGCTGAACAGCCTGATGAAAAAGCCTTGAGCAGCAAAAACAGGGACAGTCCGGCGACAGGCGTCCCGATTGCCGCATGCTCCGCCGGTTCAATTTGTCCGGTCATCAATTTAAAAATGCCCGCTCCGATAAGAATCAAGAGAGCCGCGACAAACAAGTAAACCGGATAGGCCAAAATCGAGGCCGATTCCGTTAATCCGCGCAAATTTAATATCATGATGAATAGAACAAGGACGACCGCAATGATCAGGTGGTACGGATGCAAAGACGGAATCGCCGATGTGATGGCATCTGTTCCCGCCGACACGCTGACTGCTACCGTCAGAATGTAATCGACGAGCAGTGACCCGCCTGCGACAAGCCCCGGATTTACTCCAAGGTTTTCCCTTGAAACGACATACGCCCCTCCACCATGCGGATAAGAAAATATGATCTGCCGGTAGGAAAGGATCAAAGCCGTCAAAAGAATCAAGACGCCCACCGCTATCGGCAATGAATACCATAATGCAGCAGTGCTGACGGCAGCCAAAACGATCAAAATTTGCTCTGTACCGTAAGCGACAGAAGACAAGGCATCAGATGACAATAAAGCAAGAGCCTTCGTCTTTGTGATCTTTTGTCCTGTCAGTTCTTTTGATTTCAATGGTTTACCGATTAAAAAGCGCTTTATTGTACTGTACATGATTTTGACTTCTCCTTTTTGCTGTTAATTTCCATATTTTTTCCGCACAAAAAAGCACAGAGGCAAACAGCCCCTGCGGAATCGGATTTTATTCCCAGGTGATTTCCCTCTCTCCTAACGCTTACGAGGTTAGCTGACGGATTCGGGCTCATGAGAGTTTGCCCTACCTTAAAAGGATTCACCCCACAAGGCAATAATATGCCTCAAAATGGTTCCCCCGCTCTGATTCAGATTAAGCGATTTTAATTATTCGTTTTATAGAGAGATCATACTCCCGTTTATGTCTGTTGTAAATACTTTTTTAGCATAAAAAAGCGTTTCTTTTGACCGGATTTTACGACATGGTTTCAAGCTTTGATTGATCGTCCTCTTTTTTCAAACTCGGGCTCGGTCTTCGCCGCCCGCTACTTGATAGGTCCAGCATCAATGTCGATCTTTTAAAGGGTTGCCGCAAAACTCAAGTAAGACCGCAAGCCCGGGGATAAAAGTCTCCTGCAGCATATCGACTATTTTTTAACCGTTCTTTGTTTTTTGGTTGTCAGCGTATATTTTTTGATCATCATTCTTGACTAGTATAATAAAAACCTGCCGATTGGCAGGTTTTTGAAGTTATTGGTCAAGTTTCAGCTTCTTGAGCTGTTCGGCGAGCGCGTTGTTGATCGGTTCATCTTTGTTTTGTTTTTTCATGTAGGCATGTACGTCGCGTTTTGACGCTTTTGAGTTTTTGTCGTTTGCTCTGCGTTTTTCAAAAACGGACAGCTTCTCGCGGTGGCCGCAGACGCAGGCGAAGGTTTGGCCCTCCCCGTGGCCGCGCAGCTCCATGCGCTTGTGGCAGACTGGGCAGCGGGCGTTCGTCTGTTTGGCGACCGTTTTCCGGTGGCCGCATTCCCTGTCCTGGCAGACAAGCATCGTACCGCGCTTTCCGTTGACTTTCAGCATCAGCTTGCCGCAGTCCGGACAGTGTGTGCCCGTGATATTGTCGTGCTTGAATGTTTGATTGCTGCTTTTGATTTCCTTGATCGTCTGCTTTGTGTATTCTTTCATTTCCTTGATGAAAGCGGAAGACTTTAGCTTGCCTTTTGCGATTCCTGACAGCTTCTGCTCCCATTCGGCGGTCAGCGCCGGAGATTTTAAGTCTGACGGGACAAGCTCAAGAAGCTGTTTGCCTTTTGAGGTAATGAAAATCTCTTTTCCCTTTTTCTCGATCAAAAACGTATTGAACAGCTTTTCAATAATGTCGGCGCGGGTTGCGACCGTTCCGAGGCCGCCCGTCTCACCAAGGGTTTTGACGAGGTTTTTTTCCTCACCCTGCATAAATGCAGCAGGGTTTTCCATCGCGGACAATAGCGTTCCTTCATTGAAGCGGGCCGGCGGTTTCGTTTCCCCCTTTGTCTCCGTCAATGAGCGGACGGAGAGCGCATCGCCCTTTGCGAGCTTTGGAAGGGTCTGGTCCTTTTCTTCCTCATCATCGTCTTCATCAAAATAGTCATAGACGGCTTTCCAGCCTTGGGACTGAACGGTTTTCCCTTTTGCGGTAAACGTTTCGCCTCCGATTTCGGCAATGACCTTTGTTTCTTCATATTCAAACGGCGGCATCAGTACCGCGAGAAAACGCTTCGCGATCAGGTCGTACAGCTTTCTCTCTTTATCGCTTAAAGCGCCGAGCGCAAGCGGCTCTTCCGTCGGAATGATCGCGTGGTGATCCGATACCTTTGCATCGTTGACAAAGCTTTTGTTCGCTTTTATGCCGCGCTGCAAAATCCGGGTGACATGCTGGGCGTACGGCTTGACCTGCATCCCTTCCAGGCGGTCTTTTAACGTCGGGACGATGTCTTGCGAAAGAAATCTTGAATCCGTCCGCGGATACGTGACCAGCTTGTGCTGTTCGTAAAGCTTTTGCAGGACGGACAGCGTTTCCTTCGCGGAAAAGCCGAAGCGTTTGTGGGCATCCCTTTGCAGCTCTGTTAAATCATAAAGGCCCGGTGCAAAGCTCTTTTTCGCCGTTTTTTTCAGATCGGCGATCACGGCTTGTTTGCCTCGGAGAGCTCGTGCAAGCTGCGATGTAACAGATGCGTTGAATGTCCGGCTCTGCTTCGTTTTTTTGTCCTGCCAAGACAGCGTCATGCCGTCAACAGCGGCGCGCAGGCCGTAGTAAGGAACCGGCTTAAAGTTTTTGATGTCTTCCTCTCGTTTGGCGATCATCGCCAATGTCGGCGTCTGCACGCGGCCGCAGGAAAGCTGTGCGTTGAATTTCGTCGTCAGCGCCCTTGTCGCGTTAATGCCGACGATCCAGTCCGCTTCCGCGCGCGCCACCGCAGAATGGTAGAGGTTTTCAAATTCTTTGCCGTTCTTTAAGTTTTTAAATCCGTCTTTAATCGCTTTATCTGTGACGGATGAAATCCATAAGCGTTTCAAAGGTTTCGTGACCTTTGCCTTGTCGATGATCCAGCGGGCGACAAGCTCGCCTTCACGTCCGGCGTCTGTAGCAATCACGATATCTTTGACATCTTTTCTGACAAGCTGCGATTTGACCGCCTGGAATTGCTTTCCCGTCTTTTTAATGACGACGAGCTTTAAAGGCTCAGGGATGATCGGCAGGTCTTCAAGGCGCCATGATTGATACTCTTTTCCATAGCCTTCCGGATCCGCCAATGTGACCAAATGGCCGAGCGCCCATGTCACGATATAGCGGTCTCCTTCAAGGTATCCGTTTCCTTTTTTATGACACTTCAGGACGCGGGCCAAATCCCGGCCGACTGAAGGTTTTTCTGCTAAAACGACTGTTTTTGCCAAGTCCATCACTTCACTTTCTTATTCATCCATCCTTTTATTATAACAGATGACAAGGGTTCGTCTCTAACGTTCGAAATCCTTCGTTTTGATTTCTGAAAAAATGACATGCGTTACAGTCTGGGCATAAGGCGATGTTCGATTGATAAACGCTTCAACCTCTTCAAGATTTTCGGCGTTTATTTTCAGCATATAGCATGCCGCCCCTGCGATCCGGTAGCAAAATTCGATATTCGGAAGGCGTTCAATATACGCTTTAAACCTTTCGTATTCCCCGTTTTTTACTGTCGCCTCAATGATGCAGGAGACGGGGAGGCCGATTTTCTGATAATCGATGTCCAATGTGTATTGCTTAATGACGCCGAACGCTTCAAGCCGCCTCACCCTCTCGGTCACAGACGGAGCGGAGAGATTGATCTTGCGGCCGAGTTCTCTCATCGACAAACGGCTGTCTTTCTTTAATTCTTCTATGATTTTAAAATCGAGCTCATCTAAATTCATTTGCAACGAACTGCTCCTTTTTTCGTTTCGTTTTTTAAATATTTATAGATCTATCTTTACAAATGAAATTCCTATTTTCGCATCATTTAGATACTATTATGGAGAGGTGATCAGAATATGACAAGAATTAACCCTTCTGCAAAAGGAGAGACTCCGTTTCAGCGGCTGCTCGGGCATTCCGATTCCATTCTGTCAGCATGGACGGCTTTGGCAGACGAGCTTGCCGGGGACGGTTTGTTATCAAAAGAGCTGAAGGAGCAGGTGCGCAGAGTGCTTGCCCAGGGGAACGGCTGCGAATATTGCAAAGCGAAAGGAAAACCCGAGGCTTCAAATCTTGAAAAAACAAGTCTTGCGATGGGCTTTGCAGAAGTATTTCTATCAGAGAGGGACCGGGTCGGAGACAGCCAGTTTAAGGTGTTGAAAGAGATGTTTTCCGACGAAGAGATCTCAGAGCTTATAGCATTTATCTGCTTTACGACGGCACAGCAATATTTCGGGGCCTTAATGAAAATTCCGGCCGAAAAATAAACGTCTGCCTGTTCTATTTGTCCTTTTTTGGTCTATATTATAGAGGTAAAGATTGGACAAAAGGAGGTATTTCATGCTGCAAACGCCGATTGGCCGCCTTCGAGCGATGGGGTTTATCGAGGGCATGTCACTGCTTTTCCTGCTTTTTGTCGCTATGCCTCTGAAATATTGGGCGGGCTACCCGATGGCCGTCACGATTGCAGGCTCGCTTCACGGCGGATTTTTCATCCTTTATCTCATGGTCCTGTTGTATGCGACATTTGCCGTGAAGTGGTCGCTGAAATGGCCTGCCGCTGGTCTTGTCGCCGCATTTGTTCCGTTCGGGAACTTTCTGTACGACCGGGGCCTAAAAACGTATGATCAAAAATAAGATCCGCCGTATTATTCGGCGGATCACTCGTCAAGAAATTGCTGCAGGGCTTCTTTATTTTTTTCAAGATCCAAATCCAATACCGCGCCGTATGTCGGGACCGTTTTATTCGTAAACGACCCGTCAACAGGCAGCCTAAAGCTTTTCGTTTCCTTTGTGTCTCCCAACAAGAAATCTTTACCGACTGAAAAGATGACGCCGTTTGGAAGGTTTGTTTCAACATACGGGTCGACAAGGCCCAAGATCTTCGGTAGCCGCGCGATATTTCCGATATTCACCGCTTCTTTTTCCAGTTTTCCAAAGACTTCCTGCTGTCTTCTCACCCGTCCAAAATCGCTCTCCCTGTCATGCCTGAAACGGACATATCCGAGCAGTTTGTCGCCGTGCAGAACCTGCTTGCCGGGCTCCAGTGTCATGCCGATTCCGTATGACATCTTTTTCGGTACATTGACTTCAATGCCGTCAGGGGCCACCGCATCGACAATTTTGGCAAACCCTTTAAAATCGAGGACGGCGTAGTAGTTGATATTCAACCCGAAGTTTTCCTTAAGTGTTTTGCGGACAAGCTCAGGGCCGCCGAATGCATATGCTGCATTGATCTTTTGCTTGGGATGCCCCGGTATATCGACATAGCTGTCCCTCATGATCGAGATCAATTTAGGCTGTTTTTGTTTTTTATCATAATGAATGACCATCATCGAATCCGATCTTGAATGCTCTTCCCCTCTGGAATCGATTCCGAGCACGAGAACGTTCACTTCGTCCAAATCCGAGCCTTCACCGTTGAACTCGAACTGACCGTCATTTTTAAAGCTTCCGTCAGACTCTGCTAAACCTTGTTGGTATTCGTAGATGCTGTATCCCGTAACAGCAATGATAAGCAGCACAATGAACAGCAGCAGCCGTTTGATGATTTTCCGCCGTTTTTTCTTCTTCTTTTTTACCCTTACTCTTACTCTTTTCACATTATCCACTTTTATCACCGCCACAAATAGACTACCACAGGATGATCCAGCCGACAATTAATAAAAGAAAGCTGAAAGAGCATATTACATCCGAAATATTATTCTCTATACTTATTCATCTTACAAAACGAAATATTATGATGTGTTTTTCAATCATTTCGTTACATAACACCTACATCCATTTGGTCATCCATGCGATATAGTAAGATGCAGGTATAAACAAAAGCTGTGCGAGAACCGTTCCGGTTACCCTGGATACCGCCATTGTGACAGAGGCCCATTTCAAATAAACATAGCTCCGTTTCCCTTTGGCCACATCATCGGCCAGCACCGAAACCTTCGGATCGACAAACAGCGCAAGGAGTATCGTCGCCACTCCGTTGACAAGACCTGATGCCATCACAGCCGTTGTATGCCTTTCAGGAACGAGAACCCCGGCATAAAGAGCAGCGAGGACTCCGATCGTATAAATCGCAGTAATGACCATATTTAACACAAACAGCCGTTTCGGAATATAGCGGAGCTGAAAGCCTTTCATATAATGGACGGACGGTTTTTTCACGTATTGCCTGATGTTTTTCAGGCTCCTTTTCGTCAGACCTTTCCGAAACATGTGCAGAACGGAGCCGTTTTCCCCTGCCAAATGAACGATCGCCCTCGAAAAAACGGCGACGAATGTCGGCAAGAGCAGCATGCCGCAGATGGTTCCGACCGTCGAGCCGAAGATTAAAAAACGAAACTGCTGCCCCACGAGCGAAAGCGCATGAGCGCCTGCAACATCGACGAGCTTTCCTGTGACAGGCTGCTGAACCATGTTGGACATTCTCGAAACGATCACCATTACGTTAAACAGGGACAGAGCCGAGGCGATAAACCCGACCCTTGCCCCGGACAGCCGTGCCGCATAGGCCAATGTCTCGATCGAGTGAATCAGCAGCAAAAAAAAGAAAATCAAAAGCACTTTAGAAGTCAAAAAATCCATGTACGATTCCTCCAGTCTACAAGTAAGACTGTCTATCGGAGAAAAATGTTTCGCCAATTTAAAAACCGCTTCAGCAAAAGCCGAAGCGGTTCCCATTCGTTTTATTTTTTGAGCAAATAATATATCTATCATCATAAGATGACATTAGCATCTATCGTTCCGTTTGAAAGTAAACACCATGGAATTTCTGAAACCAAGACAACGAAAGCCCTACCTCTCAATCGTCCTTGCGGCTCCGAAGCCGCGCCAGTGTGAATTGTGAAACAAAAAGTCTTTTTTCCCTCTATCCTGTTAGGGGCGGTCAGAGGAAGAAAAACAAGCATCTTCTAAGAAAGAAAAAAGAAGTTTACTTTCCTTTTATTTGCTCCTTAGGCGCTGTCCTGTATTATACTACAGTTCCTCTCATTTGACAAACTGTTCGATACAGAGATTACAGATCAAGCGTTACGGGCGTGCTTTCCCCTTCATTCATGAGCCTGATTTCTGAAGGATGAATTTCGAGAACGGATAAGTTCGGATCGTCTTTTCCTTCAAACCAGCGGCTGAGCCGTTCATTCCACATTTGACCTTTCAATTCTTTCGAGCCGTTCAGCTTCGCCGTCCCTTCGATTTCAAGATAGGCATCGCCAAAGCCTTCTCCGTCATAGCCGAGCAGCACGTGGACATTCGGATTGTTTTCGATTTCCTCGGCTTTATGCGTCTCAACGCTTGTCGGGGTATAAAGCGTCGGCCCGTCGTGGAAAAAGGTCATATAGCGGGAATGGGGCTTGCCGCCTTCTACCGTTGCCAGCGATCCGACTTTGTGATGGTCGAGAATATCCAGCACCTTTTGTTTGATTTGTTCCTGATCCATGTCAGGATCCCTCCTTTTTATCATATCCATTGTTACTTTTCCACATCGTCTTGTATATTAAACAATCGACTGAGCCTGATGGACGGGACATCCCGATTACATAATACGGGCTATATATTTATCGCAGAGTGTTCCGAAACCGTTGATACCGGAGAAACGCTCTTTCGGGTAAAGGCACCCGAATGTACGGCGAAGCGGCCCCGAAGTTTGCGCGACTCGGACGTGTCACCGGAAAAACACGAAAGCTTGAACGGTTTTTTTCAGACGGAAAGTGCATCCAGCGATTCATTATAAAATCACGGAAAATAAATATTCCTTCGGCTTTATTTTGCCGACGGCACCTGCCGTATTCAGCCGTGAAGAAAAAAGCGAATGAGAGCATCTCCCATTCGCTAAATTCTTGGATCTGTAAAAACATCGTGTTCGTCTGTGCTCGTTGATGAAAACTCAGCAATAACCGCGCCATCCTTTCCGGCTTTGAACCAATGCTTTGTATTCGGCAGAATGGTATATTGCTCTCCGGGCGAGAGCCGGATTTCATGCCAGACGGTGAAATATTCGATATCTTCGCGGGGCGGAAGAACGGAGGGAGCGCGTGTTGTTTCTCCTTCAACATATAGATAGACGCTCCCGTATCTGCATCTGAACGTTTCTTCTTTTCCCTTTTCCCCGTTTACGGGAGGATGGCGGTGTTCAGGGCACGTTTGTTCAGGAAACAAAACGAGCTCCTTGGCACAGTAGCGGTCCGTATTGACGTAGACGAAGAGCTGAAGCCCAAGCTCATTCAGCCTGTCTAAGCCGTAGTCCATGATCTGGATTCGCTCCTTCTCGTCCTCCGTCAGTACGATACCCGCTTTTTGATAATATTGATTGACCGCTTCCTTTGTTACCTTCAATCTCGCTTCCCCCTCTTATGTCGAAATGAAGTCTCCTCCGTTTACATGCAGGGTTTGCCCCGTCATATAAGAGGAATCGTCCGAAGCGAGGAGCACGTAGCAGCCGACATGATCGGCAGGCTGTCCCGGACGCCCCATCGGTGTATCCGTTCCGAATGATGCGACTTTCTCCGCTGAAAAGGTCGACGGGATAAGCGGCGTCCAAATCGGCCCCGGAGCCACCGCATTGACGCGGATGCCGTCTTTTACAAGCGCCATCGCCATTGACCGTGTAAAGGCATTGATCGCTCCTTTGGTCGCCGTATAGTCGATCAGCTGCGGGTTTCCGCGGTACGGATTGATCGATGTCGTATTGATGATCGCGCTCCCCGGCTCTAAGTAGTCAATTGCTTTTTTCGTAAAATGGAAATACGAATAGAAATTGGTTCGAAACGTCCGTTCGAGCTGCTCGGCGGAATCTTTAATGCTGTTTTTCGGATGCTGTTCAGCCGCATTGTTGACGAGGATGTCGAGCCTTCCCAATTCGTTCACCGTCCGTTCGACCGCATCGACGCAGAATGCCTCATCCCCGACATCACCGGGAAGAAGCAGGCATTTGACGCCTTCTTTTTCAACTCTTGCTTTCGTCTCCTGGGCATCCTCATGCTCATTCAAGTACACGATCGCAATGTCTGCTCCTTCTTTCGCATAAGCGACTGCGACAGCTCTTCCGATTCCGCTGTCGCCGCCCGTGATGAGCGCGACTTTCCCCTTAAGTTTATCCGTTCCGATATGGTTTTCATTTTCGTAGACAGGACGCGGATCCATCGCGCTTTCGATGCCGGGCTGGCGGTCCTGCGTTTGCGCCGGCTGCCCTTCTGTCTGCCGATTGCGTAAATCCATGATACATTCCTCCTTTTTGATGGTGCTACTACACAATTAACCGCGCGATGCTGTGAATAAACATGCGTATATGCCAAACAAAAAAACCCGGATCACTTGGTCCGGGCGTCTTCACCATTTTTTATCCTGAAGGAATGTGTGAAACAGAATGTTCAGCCTTCTGTAGAGCAGGTCGGCGTCACCTGTTTCATATGCGGCGAGGCTGTCGTCGCTCTCAATGATTGAGGAGCTGATCGAGCTTAAAAGCTCGGCTCCTTCAGGCGAAATATCAGCGGGTGCAAGCATGATGAGCATCCTTGTCATCTTGACGGTACTGCCGTCCATGCCCTTGATGTCATACGGCGCAGTTAAGTCGACGGCTTTGAAAACAGGAACGATTGCCGCCTCCGTTTTTAAATGAAACAAGGCGAACGATGTGCCGGGTATACCGAGGCCCCCCAGTGCTTCGCGCTTCAGAAGCCCCTCCGCCAAATCGCCGGCATCGGTGATCAAACCTTGATCTTTCAGGCGCGCGCACAGCCGTTTAACCGTCTGTTCATGGCTCTCCGCCGTCTCCAGCACGTCGACGGAAAAATGGCTTAGGATATGCTGGATCGCCGTCGCGTACTGATTGATTTTAGCGGCGGTTCGGAGCATATCCGGGAATGGCGCGGGCTCTTTTTGTTCGGCACGTTTTTTTTGAAGAATGAGCGGAATTTTCCGGGTGAGCTGGTGCTTGACGTGTTTGACGTCTTCTTCGTCAAGGAGCGGGCTGACGATGACGTAGTCGATCCCCTCGTACGGAATCGGCACGGTCGACACGATGATGTCATAAGCGCCGGCATCCTTCGTTTTCAGTTCCATCACCGAAGAGATGTCAAAGGATGCGATTTCAGGAAGCTCTTTTTTCAGCCTTGACGCAAGCATCTTTGATGAACCGATTCCGCTTGAACAAATGACGAGCGCATTGATGTGTATTTTTTCTTTGTTCATTTCAAGCGCAGAGCCGAAGTGGAGGACGATAAACGCAATCTCTTCATCCGGAAAATGCATTTCCGGAAAGAATCGTTCGACGCCTTCTTCGATGGCCATGAATAAAAGAAAATAGTCTTTTTTTATCTGCTCTTGTAAAGGGTTGTGAATCGTCATTTTTTCTTTGATCCGGACGATGGCCGGCTCAAGATGGGCGATCAGCCCTTCATAGAGCGATTGATTGTCATTTAGATTCAGACCTGTTTTTTGCGAGATGAAATCGATCAGCTTTTTCGTGCGCAAGGCGGTGTCAAGCTCAATGTCTTCCGCCCTGTAGTCTTTTTTATAGCTTCGGTTGGCGCTTCTGAGGTGCATCGTAATATAGCCGGCCTCTGCATCTGGTATCTTGACATGGAACGCTTCTTCGAGCGCTTCGGCAATCGCGAGGGCGAGCTCGAATTCTTTCGTGCTTTTCAGCTCCGCCAGTTCCTCTTCGTTCATATTGATGACTTCGCCAAGCTCGATTCGCTCGATTGCAAACGTCAAGTGAACGACGAGGGCGATGTACGCGCTGTCAGAAAGCGAGAGGCCGTGCTGTTCTTTTGCCCGGGACAGCACTTTTTCAGCCTTGAGCAATTTCCCCCTGCTGACGACTCCGAATATTTTTTCCGGCGTCTGGTTCTTGCCCTTAATATTCATTTCAACCGTCTCTAAAAATTGCTGTACATCGAGCTTGTCCGCTATTAAATTGCCGACGATTTTTCGCTTGGCATCTTCAGGTCCCCTCAGTTCAATCCCGTAGCCTCTCTTTCTGATCAAGGAAAGGCCGAACGGGGCAATCCATTTTTCCAGCTCATCGAGATCGTGGCTGATGGTCGCGGCGGTCACCTGCAAATCGCTGGCGATCGTATACAGCTTGATCGGCTCTCCTGCTTCAAGCATCGCGCACAAAATCAGGAGCTTTCGTTCATCAGAGCTGTATTCCACAAGGCTGTCATGTGAGAGGGCATTTAACAGCCTCTGTTTATCGCGGGAAGAGCCGACGAGCTTCAGGCCTTTGCCCGGCTGTTTATCAAGCTTGAGCCGATATTCTTCAATGACTGATTTAACCGCTTTCAGCTCGCGGTGGACGGTTCGTGTGCTGACCTCAATATAATCGGCGATGTCGCCGACCTTTACATAACGGTTTTGGTGTAACAGATATTTAATGAGTTTTTGTTCCCTTGCTGTCATGTACATAAAGCGCCGCCTCCGGTGATTATCGTTTTCGAAGTGCAAGTGGATCACGGGAATGCTGCCGGGGAGAATGACTACCTTATCATAAATTGCTTACATAAAATCTTCAATTCAAACTAATTAAATTTTTGATAACGGTAAATGGAAGCATCGGCGATGACGATGCTTCCAGATTAGGCTGTGTATTTTTCCATCTCTTGATGCAGGCCCGGCGTGTTCGCAACCCGTCACTATTTCTCCACATGCTTCAAGATCAGCGGCACCAATGGATCTTCCGCTGCAAGCCCGCACACTTCGCCGAGAACGCCCCTATAGCCTTTCTCACGAATCATGCTTTGGAGCCGGACTGCTTCCGGATCATCCGCGAAATCAAATTGCAGCGCCCGGGCGATTCCTTCGGCTAAATGAACCGGCTTCACATTCAGGCTGCTGAGCTTTCGGGCGGGGCGGATCAGACGGTCGTGTTCGCCGAGCTTGCGGAGCGGCGATCTTGCCACACGGGTGATGTCGTCTGATATAAACTCATTTTCAAAGCGGCCGATGATTTTTTTGATATAGCTCTGATGCTCTTCTTCCGAAAAGCCGTATGTTTGGATCAGATACTGCCCTGTTTCTTCGAGCGCCCTGGCCAGCGTCTCGCGGACTTCAGGATCGCAGACGGCGTCTCTGATCGTTTGAAAGCCTTTTTGATAACCGGCATATGCTGCGATGGCATGCCCGGTATTTACGGTAAACAGTTTTCTTTCAATGTAAGGAGCAAGGTCTGATACATACGTCACTCCTTCTATATCTGGCACTTCTCCGGCAAAAGCGGTTTTATCGACCACCCATTCAAAGAAAGGCTCGACAGACACTTTCAGCGGATCGTCGTGCTGCTGAACCGGCACGATCCGGTCTACCGCGGAGTTTGGAAATCCGACAAGCGTACTGAGCACCTTCTTCTCTTCTTCAGTTAAATAAGAGAAAACGGCTTCTTTTAAATGGTCGCTTCCGCCGATCATATTTTCACAGGCTACGATATTTAAAGGTTTTTTGTTTTTGCTGAGACGTCTTTTCAGCCCTTCTGCCACAGACCCGGCAATCAGTTTCAGCACTGAAGGCCCAACGGCTGTCGTCACAAGGTCGGCCTTGGCGATCCATTCGTATAATTCTTCAGGCTGTTTGCCGCTGTTGATTGCCTGTACTGGGCCGATCGTTTCCGTTTGCCTTGATAGATCGGCGAGCTCGACAGAATAGCGGCGTTTTTCGTTCAGTTCATTGATCACCGCTTCGTTCACATCTGCAAAAACGACGTCATACCCCGATTTTGTAAGCAGGGCCCCGATAAAGCCGCGGCCGATGTTACCTGCACCGAAATGCAAGGCGATCATAGCTGGTCACCTTCTTCAAAAACCGCTATCAGTTCAGCTTCGTCTTTCGCATTGATCAGTCGTTCGACGTTGTCGGCGTCAGAGCAGACGATCGCAATCTTTGAGAGAATGTCAAGGTGTTCATCGTTTTTCCCGGCAATGCCGAATACGACTTTCGCAATGTTTCCTTCACCGTATTCGACGCCATCAGGAATTTGAATGACCGAAATTCCGGAGTGGAGCACTTCCTGCTTCCCATCCTCCGTTCCGTGCGGAATGGCAATCGCGTTGCCCATATAAGTGGAGGATACTTCCTCTCTCGCAAACATTTTTTCTATATAATCAGCCGTGACATAGCCGTTTTCGACGAGAGCCTCCCCGGCAAGACGGATCGCGTCCTTTTGGGAAGCGGCAGATTGGTTTAAGCGAATGTTTTCTTTTGCAAGTACTGGTTTCATTAGGACATCACTCTCTTTCGTACATGTTGTGTGAGCCTGGTGAACAGGCTCACGAATTTATTAGCTAAGTTGATCGATTAATTCGTCGTATTTTGGACTATTGAGAAAATTTTCCACCGAGATATGTTTTGCGTTTGGAAGCTTGGCCTTCGCACGATCTGTCAAATCCTTATGGGTGATGACGATGTCTGCATCATCCGGAAGATTGTTGATCGACGTATTGGTCACTTCTATATCCAGTCCGGCTTTTTTCACTTTATTTCGCAAAATGGATGCGCCCATTGCGCTTGAGCCCATTCCTGCATCGCACGCAAAGATGACTTTGCTGACGTTTTCCACATTGATTTGCTGCTCTTCAGCTTGCTCTTCTTCGGCATTTGTCAAGGCGGAAACGGCTTGGCTCTTCTTCCCTTTCATCTGCTGCATCTTTTCTGCTGCCGCTGTTAAATCTTCTTCTTCGGCAGCTTTGGACGTCTTTAAAATGAGTGATGCGACGATAAATGAGACAGCTGTTGCCACAAGCACGCCCAGGATGATGCCGATGTGATTTCCTTTCGGCGTCATCGCCAGAACCGCGATAATGCTTCCCGGAGAAGGAACGGCGGCAAGTCCGGCGTTAAAAATAGAGAATGTCAGAACGCCGCTGGCGCCCCCTGCAATCGCTGCCAAAATCAAAAGCGGTTTCATCAAAATATAAGGGAAGTAGATTTCGTGAATCCCCCCGAGAAAATGGATGATCGCAGCGCCTGGGGCCGTTTGTTTTGATGCGCCCCTGCCGAAAATCATGTATGCCAAGAGAATACCAAGCCCGGGTCCCGGATTGGCTTCAAGCAGGAACAGAATCGATTTCCCCGTTTTTGCAGCTTCTTCAATTCCAATCGGGCTTAAAATGCCGTGGTTGATCGCGTTATTTAAAAACAGAACCTTTGCCGGTTCGACAAATATGCTCGCCAGCGGCAGCAAATTCGCATGTACGATCACTTCAACCCCTGCGGCCAATGTTTTATTCAAACCGAGCACGACCGGACCGATCGCCATAAATGCGAGTGCCGTCAGAATAAATCCGACGATTCCGGCCGTAAAGTTGTTAATGAGCATCTCAAAGCCGGAACGAACTTTATCTTTAAAGAGCTTGTCTGTCTGTTTGATCAAATAACCGCCGAGCGGCCCCATGATCATGGCGCCGAGAAACATCGGAATATCAGCTCCGACGATGACCCCGATCGCAGCCGTCGCCCCGACGACGCCCCCGCGGTGGTCGTACACCATCTTACCGCCGGTGTATGCGATCAGAAGCGGCAGCAAATACTTGATCATCGGGTCTACCAATGTAGCAAGCGCTTCATTTGGTATCCAGCCTGACGGGATAAATAGAGCGGTAATAATCCCCCATGCGATAAATGCGCCGATATTCGGCATGATCATGCCGCTCAAATGGCTCCCGAACCGCTGAATTTTCACCTTTACACCTGATTGCTGTTTGTCTTGCATTGCATAACCCTCCTTTATTGTCCTTTCATGGCGTTAAAAAAATAATGTCGAATAATGTCGGCCTTGCTTTTATGTTAAAACGCTTACACCCCTTGGCTCAATTGAAAGAAAGCGCTACTTTGGCATGGGCGGTGTGACAAAATTTAAGAAGCTTTTAAATCAAGCTCCCGTCGAACGCATAAAAAAAAGACCTTCTTTGTATAGAAGGCCTTTCTTAACATTCTTCAATTTTCAACGGTTTATAACCGGCTTCTCTCAGCTTTTCCGCAATCGCTTCGTATCCCGCGCTGTTCGGGTGAACCTTGTCAAACGATAAGTATTCCGACTCATGTCCTTTAAAAACCGAATGTATGTCGACAACCTTGACATAAGGCGCTGCTTGCAGCTGTTGTAAATGAGCGTTAAAACCGGAAATCCATTTTTCCGCTAATTCGATTTCCGGAAACGGATTGTATAAGTTGAGCAGCCGGATAAAGTACCTCTCATTTTTCTCTTTTAATTCCCTGATCTTTTTCAGCATTGCTGAATAGTTTTTCTGACAGTGTGAGGAAGCTTCCAAAAAAACGTGCTGATCCTTTTCTCTTTTATAAGCTTCGAGAGATTGGATCAGATCGTTTCCGCAGCCTGTTATCGTGATGGCATCCGCTTTGTCGATGTGGTTCCTGATGAAAGGGCGGTCAAGCATGCTGAGAATTTCGGCTGTTGTAAGACCCGATTTAGCGAAGACCGCTAACGTAACGTTCTGCTTCAAATCTTCTTCCATTTTCTTTTTGTAGCGCGGAACGAATCCCGGTTGAAAAAAGCCGGCACCGACTCCGACGGTTAAGGAATCGCCGAGAGCGGTATATACAATTGCCATATCCTTTTCCCCCTCTGATTTTGCCGCATCTGCCGCGGCAGCTACGATATATGTACTCATAGGCGGGTGAAAAGGATACTGCTTTTTCTTTAAAAACCCAATTTCCTTGAAATCTCAAGCGCAGCCTGTCTGACTCTTTCCGTCAAATACGGAAGCCGGTCGTTTTGAAAGCGGGCTTCAAATCCGGCAATGCTGATGCCTGCTACGATCTGGCGTTTATTGTTAAAAATCGGCGCAGCGATGGCGGAAGTGTAGTCTTCAAGCTCTGAATGACTGACGGTATAACCGCTCCGGTACGATTCATCCAGGACGCGTGCAAGCTCGTCCTTATCGCGGATCGTTCCCGAGGCGATCGGCACCAAATCGGTTTTCCTGATATACTCGTCCCGCTCCTCCCGCGGAAGAAACGTCAGGATGCTCCTTGCACAGGCTCCTGCATACAGCGGTGACCGCCTTCCGATTGCCGTGTAAAGGCGGACCGTATGCGTTCCTTCTATTTTTTCTATGTACATCGCTTCATCGCCCTCTCTGACGATTAAATGGACGGCTTCATCGACTTCATCGCGCAGTTTTTCCATGACGGGCAAAGCGATTTTCCGGATATCAAGCCTGTCGGAGACGAGCTGGCCGTACTGCAGAAACAGCAGCCCCAACGCATACATCCCGTCTTCATCTCTGTCAAGAAACCCCATATCTTCAAGCGAACGGACCATGCGGTAAACAGACGTTTTCGGCATGCCTGTAAGCTCAATCATGTCATTGAGCGAGAGCTTTTCCCTCGTCAAAAATAGATTGAGCAGAGTCATGGCTTTGACAACCGTTTTATTCTTGCTTTCCATCCCTTCCCCTCCTGAGATACATCATACCATGTATTCAAGCTTTATTCTGGCAGCAAGTTCAACGATTTTTGTCTCTCTTTCAATGAACAGGCGCTCCGCTTCCTCAAGCGCAACCGGCTGAAATTGCAGCTGCTCTCCCGGCATCAGCTGTGTAACGGCTGAACGGTCGGCAGAAATCACATGGGCGATTCGCGGATAGCCGCCGGCCGTCTGCCTGTCTGCAAGCAGAACAATCGGATTGCCGTCAGGGGGTACCTGAACCGTTCCGAAAGATACGGCTTCAGAAATCATTTCAAGGGGGCTTTTCAACTCAAGCGGATCCCCTTCAAGACGATATCCCATCCGGTCTGATTTTGCCGTCACGCGGAATGTGCCTGACATCAATCGCTCCTGTGAAGCATCTGTAAACTGATCGAACTGTTCGCCTTTGATGACGCGGATTACCGGGTTCTTCTTCAGCGGGAGAAAATAGCGGTGATCGACGGACCAGTTCGGTGCGGCAAATCCGCGGGTTTGGCGGTTAGATGCAAGCTGTTCTCTGATGTTTTCCGCTAAAGGCGTGGTCTCCCCGGCCGTTAAGCAGTCGCCTTTTTGCAGCGCTCTTCCTTCAAATCCGCCGATTCCGGCCCTCACGTACGTGCTTTTGCTGTCCATGACGGACGGGACGTCGATTCCTCCGGCAACCGCCATATAAGCGCGGCTGCCCCGCTTCGTCATTCCGAAGTTCAGAACGCTTCCCTCCCCGACAAGGACCGGTCGCCACAGAGGCACTTCCTCATCATTCACCATCAGCGAAAAATCAGCTCCCGCCACCGCTATCAACGTCGTTTCGGCAAAGCGGAGAGACGGCCCCGGCCCCATCAGCGTCACTTCAAGCGCCGCTTCATTCCCGCCGTTTCCGGCCAGGAGATTGGCGATGCGCAGCGAGTCCGCATCCATCGCTCCGCCGACGATGACACCGTATTTTTGAAATCCGGTGCGCCCGAGGTCCTGAACCGTCGTCATAAGACCGGGCTTCAACACTTCTATGCTCACGATTCTCCCTCCTTTAATCTGTCGTACTCTTCTTCCGTCACGCGGACAAATTTGACAATATCCCCGGCTCTCAAAAGGGTCGGCGGCTGTTCGTGAGGTCTGAACAGATCAAGAGGCGTATTGCCGATAAGCTGCCAGCCGCCCGGTGTTGACAGCGGATAAACGCCGGTCTGCATGCCTGCTATTCCCACAGAACCGGCCGGAATAGCCGTCCGCGGGGAAGAACGCCGCGGAGCCGCTATTTTTTCAGACATTCCGCCTAAATAAGGGAAACCCGGCGCAAAACCGAGCATATACACGAGGTATTCCCCCGCTGTATGGATGTCGATGACTTCTTCGGGAGTCAGTCCGTTGATCCGGGCCACTTCCTCCAAATCCGGGCCGAAGCGGCCTCCGTAGCATACGGGGATTTCGACCGTCCGGCTTTCGGTTTCTTCCTCGGCGGTCATCTCTTCGAGGCATTTTTGAATGAAGGCTTTTACTTTTTCATACGGAGAATCGAATGCGGGGCCGCCTTTCATCTGCTGATAGACTTCAAACGGATGATAAAAAACAGTCACGCTCGTAAAGGCCGGTACACATTCAATAAAGCCCGGAAACGGATGATGTTCAATATGTTTTGTTAATGCGCTTACCAGTTGGTGTGTCCGTTCATTAATTTCCGTTCCAAGCTGGATGAGGACCGCCGCATCCCCGAGCGGTGCCATTTTAACGTCAGATCGATTGTTCAATTTTACATCACCTTGCCTTTCCTCCCCAAAATCAAAAATCAATACAGAAGCATCGTCCTGTATTGATTGCAAACATGTTATAAAACGCCAAGCTGCTCATCCCGAATATCCGTAATCAGCATATGCCCGGGCGCATGCGTGATCACAAGCTCCGGCTTGACATGCATTGCTACAGCCTGAGGCGTGACACCGCATGCCCAAAACACCGGAACTTCCCCTTCTTTGATCGTCACCGCATCGCCGAAGTCAGGATGTGCAATGTTTTTGATGCCTATGGCTTCAGGGTTTCCGATATGGACCGGACCGCCGTGGACGGCGGGAAACCTTGATGTGACCTGAACGGCCCGCACCGTCTGTTCTTCCGGAACCGGTCTCATGCTGACGACCATCGGTCCTTGAAACCGCCCGGCTTTGACACAAGGAATATTCGTTTGATACATCGGAACATTTCGGTTTTCTTCAATGTGTCTGACAGGAATTCCGTTATTGAGCAAAGCTTGTTCAAACGTAAAGCTGCAGCCGATCAAAAAACCGACCATGTCATCCTCCCATAAGGACGTGATATCTGTCACCTCATCCGTCAGTTCGCCCCGCCTGTAGACGCGGTATCTTGGAAAATCGGTCCGGATATCGGCGCCGGGCGCAACGATGGACGGAACGGGAGAACCCGGTTCGGTCACATCGAGTATCGGGCACGGCTTTTGATTCCGCTGGCAAAACAGAAGAAATTCAAACGCCAGCTCCTTTTTTAAAATAACCAAATTGGCCTGGGCGTAGCCTCCGGCCATGCCGGCCGTCGGTTCTGAAAGCTTGCCTGTACGGATCAAGCCGCGGATTTCTTCAGGCTGCATCATTTGTAAGTTTCAATTGATCATCCCCATAATTTTGGAATTTCAGTGACCAGCGTAATGCCGCCCATAACCGCCATGATGATCACGACGATAATCCCGGGAACCGTAAGCCAAATCGGATGTCTGTAATCTCCGACGATGTCTTTTTTATAAGCGCCGATTAAAAGGGCGCCGAGTGCGATCGGCAAAATCAAACCGTTCAAAGCTCCGGCAAGCACCAGCAGGTTGACGGGTTTTCCGATCGTTACAAAACAAAGCGTGGAAATGACAATAAACCCGATGATAATGGTGCGCGAATTTTTTTCAATTTTAGGCGAAAATGTTTTAAAAAAGGATACAGAGGTATAAGCTGCCCCGACAACTGATGTAACGGCGGCCGCCCACATGACGATCCCGAACATTTTATAGCCGATATTTCCCGCAGCAAGCTGAAAAACTGAAGCAGGCGGATTGTCAGGGTTGATTTGCAGTCCCTTTGATACGACGCCGAGAACGGCCAAAAAGAGTGCAATCCTCATAACCGTAGTAATTAAAATACCGGAAATAGAGCTTTTCGTTACTTGAGGAATCGAATCCTTTCCTTTGACGCCTGCATCAAGGAGACGGTGTCCTCCGGCAAATGTGATATAGCCTCCGACAGTTCCGCCGACAAGCGTCACAATCGAAAGGATGTCGATATGATCCGGAACCACCGTTTTCACAAGCGCCTCTCCGACCGGCGGGTTTGTCGTAACGGCTACATAGACGGTCAGCAGGATCATCACGGCACCAGCGATTAAAGTAAACCGGTCCATCGCTTTTCCGGCTTCTTTAATCACAAAAATTAAAATCGCGATGACAGCGCTGATGAGCGCTCCTGTCTGCGGAGAAACACCGAATAAAACCTGCAGCCCGAGTCCGGCGCCGCCGATGTTCCCGATATTGAAGGCCAGTCCGCCCAAAACGACGAGGACTGCTACAAAATAGCCGAGGCCCGGAAAGACGAGGTTGGCGATTTCCTGTCCCCTTTTTTCAGAAGCTGCGATAATTCTCCATACATTCGTTTGTGCGATAATATCTAAAATAACGGAAATTAAAATGACAAAACCGAAGCTTGCGGCCAAGCTTTGCGTAAATACCGTCGTTTGCGTCAAAAATCCGGGTCCGATTGCAGATGTGGCCATCAAAAAGGCCGCACCTAATAATAATGTCCAGTTGCTTGAAGCTGATTTTGTTTTTTTATTTTGCTCCAATTCGCATTCCTCCTTCTGCCAGCATCATGTTGAAAAAGCTTTAATTGTAATGTCCGCCTGTTCGAGCTCTTTGCGGATCTTTTTCGCAAATTGCAGGGCGTGTTCCCCGTCGCCGTGGATGCATACCGTATCGGCTTTGAGACTGACATCGGTTCCCTGGCGGCTGCGGACTTTCCCTTCCCTAACCATCCGGATCACCTGGCTGACGGCTTCATCATCATCTTGAATCAGCGCATCACCCTGCGTACGCGGAGTCAGCGTCCCGTCTTCCTGGTATGTACGGTCGGCGAACACTTCATGAGCGGTTTTCAGGCCGGCTCTTTCCCCGGCTCGGACGAGCTCGCTCCCCGCCAGGCCGAACAGGATCAGCTCAGAATCTGTATTGTATACCGCTTGAGCAATAGCATCCGCTAATTCTCTGCTTTTTGCCGCCATATTGTATAGCGCTCCGTGAGGTTTTACATGCTGCATTTTGACGCCTTCCGCTTTTAAAAATCCAAAGAGCGCGCCAATTTGATAAACGACGAGATCATAAGCTTCCTGAGGCGTGATCGCCATATTACGCCGGCCGAATCCGGCTAAATCCGGAAGTCCGGGGTGCGCGCCGATTTGAACGCCTTTTTCCGCCGCCATTGCGACGGTTTTCCTCATCACGCTTGGATCTCCGGCATGAAATCCGCAAGCGATGTTAGCCGATGTGACAAACGCCAGAATATCTTTGTCCAAACCGATTTGATAGGCGCCGAAGCTTTCTCCCAAATCGCAGTTCAGATCAACATGATTCATCAAATCCCCCCCTATTGATTCGCACAATTCGTCGAAATGTTGTTTTTCCCCTTTTTTGTTCCGATTTTCGGAACTTTAATTCCGAATAATCAAACATAATTTGATTATAACAGGGATTAGCTTTCTTGGCATCACATTGTCAGAAAAGCTCACATAAAATAAATCGTTTTTACTACGCATCATTCCGTCCGAAGAACCGTTTCTTCCGGCGTGTTTGCTTATTTTATACGGAATTCGTTTTTTTAACATGCTCAATAAAAAAAGAGCCGTTTCAGCTCTTTTTTATTGTTATCTCAGCACCCAATGCCTGATCGCTTTCGCGACGCCATGGTCTGTATTTGTATCCGTAATCCAGTCCGCCGTCTCTTTGACGATATCCTGGGCATTGCCCATTGCTACACCCAGCCCTGCCTCTTTAATCATGGCGATGTCATTTAAGCTGTCGCCGACCGCCATCACATTCTCCATTGTAAAGCCGAGGCGCTCGGACACTTTTGCCAAAGCCGCCGCTTTATTGATGCCGATCGCATTGACTTCGATGTTCGTCGGGCTGGAATTGGTGACTTCGAGCTCTTTGTTCTTTTTCAGCTCCTCCAATACCCGGTTCCTCACCTCGGCATCCGGAATGTCAAACCCGAATTTCAGCCATTCATATGAATGGATATCTTCGGGAAATTCGCCTCTCCATACTTTATCAACGCTCGCCGCCCAAAAATCGGTATTATGCAGATTCCTTAACTCCCACATCATTTTCACATGATCAGGATGAAGCAGCTGTCGTTCGACCAGCTGAAAGGAGGAATCCCAGATTTCGCTTCCGTTTGCCGTGATCAGGAAAGAAGACAGCTTCAGCGATTCCGCGAATTCACGGCACGTCATCAGCGTGCGTCCGGTGCTGAGCACGACATAAACCCCTTTTGCCTCGGCTTCTTTTATCGCTTTCCGATTTTCTTCCGAAATGGTCTGTTCATCATTCAACAGCGTCCCGTCCATATCCAATGCAACAAGCTTTACATCTATTCGATCTTTTTGACTGACTGCCACGATATAAAATACCTCCACTTTTTTTAGGCTCCTTATATTCTAATATAAAAATCGCCCGGGACAAAGAAATCGCGACAAAAGCCTCTCTCATAATATATGATCGCATTCTTTTTGCACGATTGTCAGGCTGCCATTTTAAGAAGAAACCGAGCAATAGCGGCAGTTCAGATCACCAACATGAAGATTAAAACATTATTTCATACTTGAAAATGCCATTTTGTAAATATTTTGTCATTTCATCTTTATCCTCCCATTCCAAAAATCGGTATAATTATTGTCGAGAGTATAATGATTCCATATGAAAAGAGGGATTTTTGTTGAAAAAATGGTTGATGGCAAGTGCGGCAAGTGCAGCAGTTCTTTTTGGTACATTTTCATCGGGCATTCCGGGTCTTCCCGGTGCAGGCGCTCAAGTGGCAGAAGCGGCTTCAAAGCTGCCTAAGGGGATCGGCGGGCGCGCTTATTTGAACAGTACAGGCTCTATTTTCACGGCTAAGATCCAGCTTCCGAGCAATATTGAAGTTGCAAACGCGACTGCTTATATTTATTCAGGCTTCAGCGCGAAAAACGGAACCGAGTCGGATATCGGCCTTCAATACAGCACCACCTACAAGGTCTGGAAGCCGCTCATGAAAGTCGGTTCAAAAAATGAGGAAACGTATATCGAAGGAAAAGAGCAATTCACATATACGAAAGGCTTTCGCCCCGGAAGCACGGTGCAAATGACGATTTATAAAAATTTGAACGGCAATACGCGTGCAACTTTCTGGGGAACGAACAATGACGGTTATACCGGCCGCATCATTATGGAAATTCAAGGAACGAACATCAGCACTCTTTTAAGATGGAAAACGCTTGCCACTGCCGCGGTATCGTCTGAAAGTCAGCGCGATGCCATCAGAGCCAACTTTTCAGCCGCTTTTAACGGCATAACAATCGACAATAAAGCGGTCACGCCTGTCGTGGATACGCAGGACTTTGCAACGGTTGTCCCTTCCGGAAACAACGTCACGATCTCTGTCAAAAAATAAAAAAAGCCGCCGGCAATACCCGGCGGCCTTTCCTTGTTATTTTCCGCTCTCCATATAAATCCCCAGCTCGGCTTCTGCAACCTTTTGGCCGTTCACAGATGCCAGCCCTTTCCCGAATAAAAATCCGCGCTTATAGCGGAGCACTTCAAAATCAAGGTCAAGCTTGTCGCCCGGAACCGCCCGGCCGAAGCATTCCGCCTTTTTTACAGAAGAAAGAAAGCCGATTTCCGCGCCTTCCGTCAAGGCTGTGAAAGCGGCGGTCTGGGCCAGTGCTTCAATGACGATCGAAAACGGCATCTCCTTTTGCGTTTCCGTGATGTACCAGTCATTTTCCGATATTAGTTTATATCCTTTCGCCGATTTCCCCGGCTGATTTTCAACGATGCGGTCTACGAATAAAAAGGGGTACCGGTGCGGAAGCGCAGTCATATTCACAGTCATCATCCTTTTTATCTCATTATACTGTATATTCTCTCATTCTCCCACGATTTCGGGTATACTAAGTCAAAAGGAGGAGACTACATTGAAAAGTGCAAACCCCTATCTCTTTATAGACGGCTGTGAAGAAGCCATCGCATTTTATCAGGACGCCCTCGGCGGAGAAGTTCAAAACGTTCAGCTGGCCGACGGAATCGAGTCGTTCAAAGGACACGAAGGAAAATATCTGCACGCCGAACTTCATCTCGGGGACAGCGTCATCCATTTTTCTGACGTTTTTGGAAAAGTGACAAAAGGTGACCATGTCAGTGTCACGTTAGAGTGTGAAAGCGAGGAAGAAATCCGCCGGGCATACGAAGCGCTGAAAAGCGGAGGACAAGCATCCCTCGAACTGCAAAAAACGTTTTGGGGCGCGCTTCACGCCAATGTAACGGACAAATATGGCGTAAAATGGCTGCTGAACTACCAAATGCCGAAAAGCTGACGTTCTGTTTTCAAAAACAGAACGTCAGCTCTCTATCCGTCAATGCTGCTCCTGAAACACCCGTTTTGCAACGTTCACCGCGTTCAATACACGCGGAAATCCTGTATAAGGAACGCACTGCAGCATCGTCTCCGTTATTTGCAGAGGCGTCAGCCCGACATTCAGCCCCGCATTGATATGGACATGAAGCTGCGCTTCACAGCCCCCTTGAGCGGTCAAAGCAGAAATCGTGATCAGCTCGCGTTCTTTCAGAGTCAAGCCCTCCCTCGAATAAATATCTCCGAATGCGAATTCGACAATATATCGTCCAAGATCAGGCGCTATGTCCTTCAACGAATCGATTACCTTCCTTCCGCCTTCTCCATCAATGGCGCGTAAATTTTCAAATCCGCGCGTGTATCTTTCTTGATCCATATTGATCCCTCCCTGAAATGAATCCTACACGTTAGAGCGCGCTCTAAGGCAAGCTTTTTTTAGTATAATAGGGAATATGGATAACACATTTACTATTCAACAGACCGCACAATTGACAAAGCTTTCGGCCCACACGCTGCGATATTATGAAAAAATCGGCCTTCTTCCAGATATTCGGCGCGACCAAAACGGGTACCGCGAATATACAGAGTCCGATATTTCCTGGATTCATTTTTTGCTTCGCCTGCGGGAAACGGGAATGTCGATCGAAAACATGAAGACATTTTCATCCCTGCGCAGCCAAGGAAATGAAACAGCCGAAAAACGGAGGGACATGCTGAAAACCCACCGCCGTAAAATCGCGGAGGATATCGGCAAACTGCAAGCCAATTTAGAAAAGATCGATGACAAAATCGATTATTACGAATCTCTTGTGAAAGCAGCAGATTCAGGATCAGGAAATCCAAACAGATGAAAAAAGCAGGGGGCATGCCCCTGCTTTTTCTGCTCATCGGCTCTGTAAAACTTCATCATATTCAAATTCTTTTAAAGAGGCTTCAAGCGGCATATTCTTTCCCGAAGTATGAACATGCCGGAATCCGCTGTCTTTTGCCGCTTTTTCCGCCTCTTTGCTGAGGCAGACGGCGCGAATGCGATGTGCTGCCGCTTCGGGAGACATGCCGATGCTTCCAGCCTCTTTCATAAACAGTTCGACACACTCTCTCGCAGAAAACAAGATCGTATCGATGGGAAACTCTTGGATTTCGCGTTTTATGATCGCTGTAAAACGGGTATCGATCGTTTGGTCGTGCGTCGTAAATATCTCGCATTGCGGATGCGGTTTGTTTTGTACCGCCCGGCGGCAGCCGACGATCAGGCACGAACCTGAAAGCGGCGCGTCTTGCTGCAAAAAGGCCGCAAATCCCCGCTCCTCAAGCGCTTCTTTTACAGAAGGATCGGAAGCATAGAGCCTGCCCCGTACATCTCTAATGTCAACCTTCAGGAATGCGAGACGGCTGAAAAACTCATCCGCCGATCTCCTCGACGTGAACAGCACGCTGTCAAAGGTTTCGATCCGCTTTAACAGCGCATCATCCGGAATCGATTTTAGCGGTTTCCACTTTGGCCATTCAATGACTTCAGCGCCTTTTTCCCTCAGCTCGTCTGCCGGCAGGCTTTTTTCCCCGCTTTGAACGGCAAGGATGTTCCGCCCGATCAGTGGCTTATCCTCAAACCAGCTGCGGCGCCGGAAAGACACGATATTCCCGATGACGATGATCGCGGGATTTTTGATATGATGCTCCGCTACTTTTTGCCGGATATCCTGAAGCGTCCCTTTTACGCTCCGCTGCCTGCCCCATGTGCCCCATTGGATGACCATAACGGGGACGAGGGGAGATTTGCCGTGTTTGATCAGCTGCTCTGATATATAGGCGAGATTTTTGATGCCCATATAAAATACGAGGGTTTGAACGCTTCTGGCAAGCCCCTCCCAGTCCATATCAGGTTTGCCTGATTTATCGTGGGCTGTGATCACGGCAAAAGATGAAGCAAAATCGCGGTGGGTCACCGGCAGCCCGGCGTAAAGGGGCGCCGCGATTCCGGAAGTAATGCCGGGCACCATTTCATACGGGATGCCGTATTCGCTGATGGCGGCGGCTTCTTCCCCGACTCTGCCGAATACGCTCGGATCTCCCCCTTTGAGCCGGACGACAGTGAGGCCTTTTAAGCCTTTCTCGATCAGAAATGCATTGATTTCATCCTGTTTCATGTAATGCCGGTTTGGCAGCTTCCCGCAATAGATGAATTCGCACGAATCTTTCGCATGTTCAAGCAGCCGGGCATTGACCAGCCTGTCATACAAAATGACATCCGCTTTCTCAATCAATGCTTTCCCTTTCAGCGTAATGAGTCCCGAGTCTCCCGGTCCGGCCCCTACAAAAAATACTTTTCCATTCCCCATCAACTGTCATCCTTCCATCTGCCGATTCTGTGAATGCCTTAGCGGTTTATAAAATGAAGAGGATCACGCGAAAGTGATCCCATGAAGCTCTCAATAAACGATAAACAGGTCTTCCCCGTCAACCACCGTTTCATAGGTTTTGATGCAGCCTGTATCAGGCTCTTGTACTTTTCCGTCTACAAGGCTGATTTTCCAATCGTGCATCGGGCAAAATACGAATTCGCCGCTTACCATTCCTTCGGCAAGCACGCCCCCTTTGTGGGGGCAGCGGTTTTCAACCGCGCGGACCCCGCCGTTCGAAAGCTTGAATACCGCAATTTCCTTATCGTCGACCATCACTGTCTTTCCCAGCCGATCCGGCAGATCGCCGATTTTCGCGACGAAGACCTTTGTCAAATCTTTGTTCACCATGTGAATTCCTCCTCAAAATGGTTTCCGCTTGCCTTAAGATGTAACAACACTTTCAAACAATTGCTTTGTTGTCTTTTCATCTTCCAAGAAGTTCCTCCACGGATCTTTGTGGACAGACAGCGCTTCATCCATGCGTTCATTCAATTCTTTGCGCTTCGCTTCATCGTTCAATACGGATTGGACGTGGGACAAGCCGACCCGTTCAAGCCATGCGGAAGTGCGTTCTAAATAGTTGGCCGTTTCCCTGTAATATTGAAGGTAGGCTCCCGTCACTTCGAAAACTTCTTCCTTCGTTTTTACTTTCATCAAAAGATCTCCGGCGCGCAGATGCGTACCGCCGTTTCCGCCGACATAGATTTCCCAGCCTCCGTCAATGCCGACGATGCCGACGTCTTTAATGCCTGATTCAGCGCAGTTTCTCGGACATGCAGAAACTGCCATTTTGATTTTATGAGGTGCGTAAAGCCCTTCGAATTTTTTCTCAAGCTCGATTCCGAGAGCCATCGAATCCTGTGTACCGAAGCGGCAGAATTGTTCGCCAACGCACGTTTTGACAGTTCTGAGCGTTTTGCCGTAAGCAAAGCCGGACGGCATGTCGAGGTCTTCCCAAACTTTCGGAAGGTCTTCTTTTTTGACGCCGATCAGGTCGATCCGCTGACCTCCCGTCATTTTCACAAGAGGAATCTCGTATTTGTCGACGACATCGGCAATGCGGCGCAGATCGTTTGCATTGGTGACGCCTCCGTACATCCGCGGTACGACGGAATATGTGCCGTCTTTTTGAATGTTGGCATGCATCCGTTCGTTTACAAAGCGCGATTCCCTTTCATCATGGTATTCTTTCGGGTTGATCATGCCGAGATAGTAGTTGAGAGCCGGACGGCATTTTGAACAGCCTTCCTCCGTTTTCCAGCCGAGCACATTCATGACTTCTCTCGTATGCGTGAGGCCTTTTTCCCTGATTTCGGCGACCACTTCATCTCTTGAAAGGTCGGTGCAGCCGCAGATTGCTTCTTTTTGCGCTGATGCGTCAAATTCGGATCCGAGCGTATGCTGGAGGATTTCCGCAACGAGCGGTTTACAGCCTCCGCAAGAACGGGAAGCTCCCGTACACGCCTTGATTTCATCGGTTGAGGTACAGCCCTGCTCTTTGATCGCCTGAATGATCATGCCTTTTGAGACGCCGTTGCATCCGCACACGATCTCATCGTCGCTCATCGCGGCCGTAATGCTCATGCCTTCCTCCTGATTCAAAGGCTGCAGGATTGACACTTTCGACGTTTCCGTGATGTCCGCCCCTTTTTGTATCATAGAGAACAATCTGTTGCCGTCGCTGCTGTCGCCGAACAATACGGCGCCGATCACCTGGTTGCCGCGAAGAACGACCTTTTTATAGATCCCGTCCTGATCATCAAACACTTTGATCGCTTTTTTGCCTTCGTCGTCATCTTCGTTAAAGTCGCCTGCAGAAAAGACCTCAACGCCCGAAACTTTTAATTGGGTCGATAAAACAGAGCCTTCATACGGCTTCGTCTCTATGCCGCAAATTTTCTTCGCAAGCACCTTCGCCTGTTCATAAAGAGGCGCGACAAGCCCGTATGCGATTCCCCTGTGCTCGGCGCATTCGCCGACAGCGTAAATGTGAGGATCTTCCGTCTGCATGTAATCATCAACGATGATGCCCCTGTTCACCGGAAGGCCGCAGTCTTTGCCAAGCTGAACGTTCGGCTTGATTCCGACGGCCATGACGACCAGATCGGCGTCCAGCGTTGTGCCGTCTTTGAATTTTAAACCTTCTACACGTTCGTTTCCGAAAATTTCTTCCGTCTGCTTTTCAAGAAAGAATTTCATGCCCTGCTTTTCGAGCTCTTTTTGCAGAAGACGGCCAGCCGTCGCGTCAAGCTGGCGCTCCATCAAGTACGGAGCGAGGTGGATGACGCTGACGTCCATCCCGAGGTTGAGAAGTCCGCGCGCGGCTTCCAGCCCGAGCAGTCCGCCGCCGATGACGGCCGCTTTTTTATACGTTTTGGAAGCTTCGAGCATCACATCCGTATCCTTGATGTCGCGAAAACCTGTGACGCCTTCTTTGTCAGCGCCGGGCAGCGGCAGAATAAAAGGGAGAGAACCTGTCGCCAAAATCAGCTCATCATACGGCTGAATCCTTCCTGAGTCCGTCGTCACCGTTTTGTTTTCCGGGTCGACTTTGACGACTTCTTCACCCGTATAAAGCTGAATGCCGTTTTCTTCATACCAGCTCCAATCGTTCAATGTAATGTCTTGAATGTCCGTATCACCTTGCAGCACTTTGGAAAGAAGAATCCGGTTGTAATTCGGATGCGGTTCTTTTCCGAAAATCGTGATCTGGAACTGTTCGTCCGACACTTTAAGTATTTCTTCAATGGCCCTTACCCCGGCCATTCCGTTCCCTACAAGGACTAGCTGCTTTTTTTCCACTATGATCCTCCCCTTTTCAAAGAGATTTACAAACTCGCTCAAAAGATGTATTTATTTTACATGTTTCAAGTTATCACAAAATATATTTAATTTTGTAAACTTTTTATGACACTTTATGACAATTTATTCACAATTTTGTCATCAAAGGGGCTTATGCGGACTGCACACACCTTAAAACCCGGCATTTTGCAGGAGGGATCCAAGTCTTCGGCAATGAGGCTGTTCACACTTTGCGAATCCGCCCAATGCATCGGAACGAAAACGGTGTCCGGCCTGATCGACTCGGACCATTTGCTTCTGACGATGATGCTCCCCCTTTTCGATTCGATTTTGACCAGGACGCGGTCTGCAATCTGATATTTTGCCGCCGTATCCGGATGGATTTCCACAAATGATTCAAAATGACGCGCCGCAAGTGAAGCGCTCCTCCTTGTCTGGACGCCTGTTAAATAGTGCGGCATCACTCTCCCCGTCGTTAAATACAGCGGATATTCTTCTGTCGGGCGGTCTTTTTTGACAGCCGGCTCATTGGGGACGACGCACATTTTCGCTTTTTGATCCGGGTGGGCGAATTCCGTTTCAAACAAACGCTCTGTTCCCGGATGCTCCGTTTCGGGGCACGGCCATAAAATGCCGCCTTCCTTTCTGAGGCGCTCATACGTAATTCCGGAATAATCGGCGATTCCCCCGCGGCTTGCTTTCCTCAGCTCTTGAAAAATCTCCTCTGCAGATTCGTATCGGAAAAAACGGCCTTTGCCGAGCACGTCTGCAATATCGCAGATGATTTTCCAGTCGTGCCGCGCTTCACCCGGGCACGGTCTTGACGCTTCCCTTAGAGTAACCCTGCCTTCCACGTTCGTCATCGTACCTTCATCTTCAAGGTAGGATGACGCCGGCAAAATGACGTCGGCATGCCTTGCCGTTTCTGATATAAACAAATCGATCACTGCAAAAAATTTCAATTTTTTCAAAGCCGCTTTGACAAAATCGGCGTTCGGGTTGGATACGGCAGGGTTTGAGCACATCAGAAACATCCCGGCAATCTCCCCTTCATGAACCTTCTTGATCATTTCATAGGCGGAAACGCCTTTTTTCGGAAGCTCCTCTTCCGCAATTCCCCAGACATCCGCGATATAGGCGCGATCCCTTTCGTTTTCGATCGACCGGTACCCCGGAAGCTGATCGCTTTTCTGGCCGTGCTCTCTTGCTCCCTGTCCGTTTCCCTGGCCTGTGATCGCCCCGTACCCGCAGGCGAACTTTCCGATTTTCCCAACTGATATTAGAATATTCAGTAAATTCCTGACAGCTGCTGTCCCGTCCGTCTGCTGCTCGACGCCTCTCGCAGTAAACAGCATCCCCGTTTCTTCCTTGGCGAATTTGACGGCGGCTTTTCGCATCTGTTCAATCGGCACGCCTGTCTGCCCGGAAATTTCTTCAAGGCTAAGTGAAGCGACATGGCGCTTGACGTCTTCAAAGCCCTCAGCCCGCTGTTTGATGAAAGCTTCATCTGTCAGCCGCTCTTCGATGATGATTTTCAGCATGCCGTTTGCAAGGGCGGCATCTGTTCCGGGCTTTAGCTTCAAGTGGAGATCGGCGATGTTCGCCGTCGCCGTTTCACGCGGGTCAATCACGATGATGTAGGCGCCGTTTTCCTTAGCCTTTTCAAAGTACGGCATCATCGTCGGCTGGCATTCGGCGATGTTTGTTCCCGCAAGCATGATCACCCTTGTATACGGAATCTCTGTAAGCGAGTTTGTAAACCCGCGGTCCATCCCAAAGGTTTGGTTGGCCGCTGCGGCTGCAGCCGACATGCAAAGCCGTCCGTTGTAGTCAATGTGCTTCGTTTTCAGAGCGACGCGGGCGAATTTCCCGAGCAGATAGGCTTCCTCGTTTGTGATCGACGCGCTCCCGTAAACCGCCACTGCGTCATGGCCGTTTTCACCCTGGATGCTCATCACCCGTTCTCTGATGAACCGAAGCGCCTCATCCCAGGATACGCGGACAAATTGACCGTTTTTTTTCAAGAGCGGATGCGTGATTCGCTCTGAATGAAGCGCATGCTGATGGGCACTCATCCCTTTCATGCACAAGCGGCCTTTTGTCGTCGGATTATCTTTTCCGACAGCCGTATACTTCTTTCTCGTGACAATCGTTTGTTCGATCAGCTGCATTTTGCATTGCATGCTGCAAAATGGACATTGCGTGTCATATGTTTTCTCGGATTGTACTTCTTTTTGCTTTGTTCGAAAGTATTTCAGCAGCAGTTCTGTCACATTACATCAGCCCTTTTATCGTTTCTTGCACAAGCAGCCTCCGCTCTTTTTCAAGCCGTTCCAACAGCTGCCCGCGGAGATCGTTGTCAAATAAAACCTCCCTGATATGAATGATTCCGGCGCGTTCGATCCACTGCCCGACCTTTTCAAGGTAATTTGCTGTCTCGCGGTAGTATTGAAGAAAGCCTTTGATATATTCTCCGGCTTCCTTAAGCGTCTCAGCCACGGAAAACAACTCTCCCGCCCGGGCGTTTTGCCCGCCGCGTCCGCCGGCGTAAAGCTCCCAGCCCCTGCCCGCCTTTAAGACTCCGATATCGTGCACAGTACAATAGACGCAGTCATCCGTGCAGGCAGAAATAGCGATAGAGGTCTTGGCCGGCATGATGAGGGCTTCCGTTTCTTTCTCCAGCTCGACTGCGATGGCCTGAACGTAATCAGGGTTTGTGCACGCGCACGTTTTGACCGGACCGACCGTATGCTTGTGAACGGCGCAGATCGGCATTTGCAGCTCTTCGCTGACGCTTTGCCCAATTCCCGGGATCTTCAACCGCTGGCCATGCGTCAAAACGGCGTGCGGTATGCCGTATTTTTCAATCGCATCGGCAACTGTCCTCAGCTCATCAGCTTTTATCAGCCCTCCGTACGTTTGCGGAACGATTGTGCAGCCGCCGTCTTCATGCAACAACGGTTCGTCCGCTGTCACACCCGGTTTGATCATCCTTAAATAGTAATGAATCGCCGGCATGCATACGGAGCACCCGCTTCCGGTCTTCCACCCCAATTGCGACATGACGTCTTGAACGGAAGAAAGCTGTCTCATCTGGATTTGTTCGACGACTTCGTCTTCCGTTAATGAAGTGCATGAGCACATCGCTTGTGCGCCCGCGGGCTCTTCATATTCGTGTTCAGCGGCATGGATCAGCAGCTCTTCGATGAGCGGCCTGCATCCCCCGCAGGAGCCGGAGGCTTTTGTACAGCGTTTCACATCGCCAGCCGTTTTTAAATCGTGCGATTTGACGGCTTCGATGATCGCCCCTTTTGACACCGCATGGCACTGGCAGACCGTTTCGCCAAGCGGCATCGAACTGACGGTGCTTTCTCCGCCCGATTGAAAGAAGTTTTTTTTCACAACCGTGATATCCCTTTTCTTGATGATGCTGTCCAAAAGCTTCTGCTTGTTTCTTGTATCCCCGTATAAAATCACGCCGGCCATCTGATCATCCTGAAAGACCGCTTTTTTATAAATTCCCGCCGATTCGTCAACAAGCCGAATCGTCGTTGTTGTATCATCGTCTTTGATTTGTCCCGCTGAAAACAAATCGATTCCCGCTATTTTCAGCGTTGCCGACTGAACCGATCCACGGTACGGTTCGCATTCCAGGCCGCAAATGTGCCTGGCCAGCACCTGTCCCTGCTCATATAACGGCTTGATCAGCCCGTACACGACTCCGTTATGTTCGGCGCATTCCCCGACGGCATACACATCCGGGACGTTTGTCTCCATATAGCCGTTGACAATGATCGCGCGGTTCACATCAAGCCCGCCCGCTTTTGCAAGCCCGATGTTCGGCCTGACGCCGGCGGCCATGACAATCAGATCTGCCTCAAGCTCCGCCCCGTCTTTGAACCGCAGCCCCGTAGCCCGTGATGTCCCCAAAACGGCTTCTGTGTCTTTTGCCAAAAAAAAGTGAATGCCCTGCCGTTCAAGGTCGCGCTGCAGCATGGAGGAAGCCGTCCGATCAAGCTGGTTCTGCATAATACAGGAAGAATGATGGATCACGGAAACCTCCATTCCGAGATTCACCAGGCCTTTTGCCGCCTCCAGACCGAGGATTCCCCCGCCGATGACCGCAGCTTTGCGAAAACGCCCGGCGGCATCTATGAACGCCCGGCAATCTTCTATCGTACGAAAACCGTATACCCCTTCTTTGTCCGCCCCTGGAACCGGAGGGATAAACGGCGAGGACCCCGTTGCGATAATCAGCTTGTCATAAGCGACTTCACGTTTTTTGTCCGTTGACACCGTCCGTCTATCCGTATCGATCTTGACAGCCGTTTCCCCCGCATAAAGAGCGATCCCGTGCTCTTCATACCATGTGCGGCTGTTAAGCGTAATATCTTTTAAACTTGCGTCACCCTGCAGGACGGAAGATAACAACATACGATTGTAATTCGGATGGGGTTCGCTGCCGATGACGGCGATTTGAAACGCATCTCCCGCATGCTTTACAATCTCTTCTATCGTACGGACTCCAGCCATGCCGTTTCCTATTAAAATCAGCTTTTGTTTCCCCATATTCTCCCCTCCCCTTTGCAGCAGCTACGCTATCATTATTTCACATTGCTCCGCTAAAGCATTCAAACCTGTTACATTTCCTGACATACGATTTCAGAAATGGTCCTGTTTTCCTATAAAATATGAAGTTGTTAAAGTTCAACACATTTTCACATTTTTTATCACTTTAATGCTTGTTTCTTTTCTTTCAATCTAATAGGCTATTCATAGAGGAATAACGAATGGAGGGGGAGAATGTTACCGATCAAACGGAGAGAGCAGATTCTCTCATGGATCAAAGAAGAGGAAACGCTGCGCATTTCAGAGATTTCAAAAAGGCTGGATGTCTCGGAAATGACGGTATACCGCGATATTAAACCGCTCATCGAAAACGGCCAGGTCATCAAAACGGCCGGCGGCATCGCCTTAAACCGCCCGAAGCAGCAGCCTGGGCAAATGTGTTCAGTCTGCGGAAGAGGGCTGAATCCGAGGCTTTCCGTGCAAATCGTGAAAAACGACGGTCTGATTGAGCAATTTTGCTGCGCCCACTGTGCGATGCTCCGCTACGAAAAAATCAAAGAAGATATATCACAAATCATCTGCCGCGATTTTTTAGTGGACACGACGATCAGCGCAAAAATGGCCGTCTTTCTGCTCGATGCTGACCTTCATTTGAATTGCTGCCAGCCGCAGGCAATCCCTTTCGCTTCGGCGGCCGATGCCGGGAAATTTAAAACGGGGTTCGGCGGAAAGCTGCTTTCTTTTGAAGATGCGGCGCGCGAAATTCAAAAGACCATGAAAGAAAACTGCTGCAGCCTGAAAACATGAAATTATTGATGAAAGATTGGATGAATGTTATGAAAAGAGCAACTCTCTTTGCGGCGCTGGCCGTTCTTTGTCTCATCCTGCTGCCGAAAGCCGCTTTTGCGCACGCATATATCGTCAATTCAAACCCTTCTCAAAACGAGGAGCTGAAAAAAGCGCCGCCTGAAATCAAAATTGAGTTTAACGAACCGATTCAGAAAGGGTTCCACTCGATAACGGTAAGAAACTCTTCAGGCGAGCGGGTCGATTCGGGGCAGACGAAGATTGATCCGCAAAATCGAAAAATCCTCACGGTAAAGCTGAACAAAAACGTCAAGAATGATATTTACTCTGCTGAATGGAGAGTGGTGTCTGCAGACGGGCATCCCGTTTCAGGAACGATCCCTTTCAGCGTCGGAAACATTCAAGGCGGATTGCCCAAGGACCAACAAAACGCTTCTTCTAACCTTCCGAATGCGGATACTGTGATCGAACGCGTCTTGTTATATACGGGTTTTTCCCTTTTCATGGGATCTTTGCTTTTTCAGCTTGTTTGGCACCGGCCGAAAAACGGATGGTCTTCCGCGATGCGCCGCCGCGTTCAGCGAATAGCGCAGATCGCCCTTCTCCTGATCGGTGCGGCCGTCATCATTCAGCCCTTGCTCCTGACAAAAGCATACGCAGGTGTTTCATGGACTGAAGCTTTTCAGCCACACCTTTTAAAAGAAACGCTTCTTCAGACGTCAGGCGGGACGCTATGGATTGTCAGCATCGTCTTGGTTGCATTGCTTGCCGTTTTCTCAAGCAGATCCGGGGTCGTATTGAAACTCGTCTTCTTTACCGGCCTTCTGCTTGCCAAAGCATTCTCAGGCCATGCCGCATCGACGGATTACAGCTATATGACGGCCGCCATGGATTTCATCCACTTAATAGCGGCTTCTGTGTGGACGGGAGGGCTGGCTGCGCTTGCGCTGTTTTTCGGGAAGGATTGGTTCAAACCCGATAAAGAGCAGATTTGGGAGACGGTACAGCGCTTTTCCCCCTGGGCTTTCGGTTCAGCCGGACTGCTCGTATTTTCCGGGATGTTCAACAGCTTTTTCATCGTCCACACGCTGGATAACCTGTTTCAGTCCAATTACGGAAAAGGGCTTCTCGTCAAATTGGCGCTCGTCCTGCTGATGGCCGGATTTGGCGCGTTCCACTATTTCCGCTCCAGAAAAAAACCGGAACGCTCGCGCGGGAGATCGATCAAGGCCGAATGGGCGATCGGACTTCTCATTCTCGTGACAACCGCCGTCTTCACGAATATTCCGAGTCCTCCGGCGCCTCTCCCGCAGCCGTTTAACGAAACAAAACATCTGACTGACGGAGAAACGCTGTCATTGAGAATCAGTCCGAACATGCCCGGCTCCAATACATTTGAAGTCGTTGTCAGGGACCGGAACGGAGACGTGATCAAAGATATCCAAAAAATCGACATAACGGTTTCCAAAACCGGGCTTTTCAGTGACAGCAAGGAAAGCACCTTCACCCTTGCCAAAAAAGAAAAAGGCGTGTTCCAGTCGAAAAATTTAAATCTGAACGAAGATGGCATCTGGAAAATCCGGGTGCACGGGTTAACGGCATCATTTGACGAAATCAGAACGGTATTTAATGCAAAAATCAATAAAAAGGAGTATTGATCAATATGTTGAAACGAAGCATGTTTTTAAGCGCTGTATTTGCAGCTATGCTGCTCTTCGCCGCACCGGTCAGCGCCCACGTGTCGGTAAAGCCTGACGAATCAGCGGCAGGGTCATGGGAAACCTATACAATGAAAGTGCCGGTTGAAAAAGATATCGCTACGACAAAAATCGTGCTCAGCATGCCAGACGGCGTCGAATTCCAGCAGTACGAAGCGGTTCCCGGCTGGAAAACAAGTACAAAAGCCGGAAAAGACGGCAAGGTCATCAGGGTGACATGGGAAGCCAAGGACGGAGGCATTCAGCCGGGCCAATTCCAGCAGTTTACCTTCACGGCCAAAAACCCTGATAAAGAACAGAAAGCGGCATGGAACGCCTACCAGTATTATAAAGACGGGAGCATCGTCGAATGGACCGGTGACGAAAACGCCGATACCCCGCACGCGATTACCAACATCGTCGATGCTTCCAAGCTCGGAAAAGCCACGGTTGACGGGCACGGCGCGACAACAAAAGAGAGCCCGGCTGAAGCACAAGGCAGCTCAGGCATTCAAACCGCCACTCTCATTTTGTCAATTCTCGCCGTCGTGCTTGGAGGAACAGGCCTGCTTATGGCAGTACGCAGAAAAAAATCATAAACATTTTCAAAAGAGGCTACCTGCCTCTTTTTTTACTGCCGGCATTTCAAAGCGCGCATTAAGAGGATGGCGGTCAGGCTTTAGATCGGCGTAGTCGAAACGGCAGCGGCATTCCTGTTGAATACGGCAGGGCTCGAAAAAGCGCCCGCTTCGACGGCGGTCACACTGTCCTTAACCGAACCTCTCACTTCGCTCCTTCGAGGCCGTACTCGTCAAGGAATCGCCGCCCTTGCTTCAAGGTCAGGCATCGTGCCATATCGCCGGGGATTTTTTATGTCTCTTACAACACTAAAAAGAAACGGGGAATCTCCGCATAAAAAAACAGGGATTTTTCACTTCAATCCCCGCCTCATCTTGTTATATATATCAATTTTACGATAAATCATCGCTTGATACGCCACCAGCTGATCTATTTGCGCTTTTACGTTTTCCTGCTGTTTCTCAAGCATTCCAATCCGTTCGTCAATCGTTGTGGTGTCCTTTACAAATTCCTTTATATCGGAAATTTTCATCCCCGTCGCCCGTAGGCACGTGATAAATTCAAGTGCTTCAATATCCTTGGATTCATAAAGGCGTATTCCGTTTTCATTGCGGTTTACAGCCGGCATAATTCCTTCTTTCTCATAATATCGCAGCGCATGGATCGATAACCCTGTTTGCTCCGATACTTGACCAATGGTGTAGCTCAAATTCATGCCCTCCGTATCTATTCAATTTTTGTCCCTATTATCCATTCGCTAAAACGAGTAGCTCACCCTCTAAAAGGTGAGCTATTATTTATAGTTCCTGTCTCGTCGGTCTTACGATGATTTCATTGACGGCCGTATGTTCCGGCTGTGAGATGGCATAAAGGATCGCAGCGGCGATGGATTCAGCCGGGAGCGAAATTCGCAAAGACTCATTGATGCTTTTTTTAATTTCTTCATTCGAAATGGTGTCAACCAACTCCGTTCTCACTGCACCGGGGCAAATAATCGTTGTGCGGATATTGTTTCCCGCTTCTTCTTTCCGCAAAGCTTCCGTTATCGCCCGTACGGCAAATTTTGTTCCTGAATAGACGGCCCACGTTTTTCTCACGATGTGCCCTGTGACTGAGGAAACGTCGATAATGTGGCCTTGTTTTCGTTTTCTCATGTACGGCAGAACCGCACCAATGCCGTAAAGTACACCTTTCACGTTAACATCGATCATTTGATTCCATTCCTCTGTTTTCTTTTCGTGCAAAAAAGAAAGAGGCATGATCCCCGCGTTGTTAATCAGAACATCAATTTGTCCGAAGGCATCGATCGTAAAACGAACAAGCTCCTTCATCTCCTCCCTCAACGTCACGTCAGTCACTTTATATTCCACTATGCCTCCTTGATTTTCAAGAGCCAGCTTAAGATTCCTCAGACGCTCCTCTCGTCTTGCAGCTAGCACGACCCTAGCGCCGCTTTCGGCAAGCACCTTTGCGGCAGCTTCTCCGATTCCGCTGGATGCTCCCGTTAAAATCACGACTTTCCCTTCAACATTCATCATATCTCAAACACCCTTTCCTTCGTTTAGATATTGATAGTGTAAGACCTAGAGCGCACTCTAGATCAATGATTAATTTAAGATTCGGATACAGAAAAAAAAGAGCCCTCTCCCACTCGGAAAAGAACTCCATTTCCTTTTTAAAAAATAAAGCCCTGAATACAAGATGTACACAGGGCCAGTTTTATATCATTCTGTGAATATCTAAATCTTATTCATCCAATCCGATCGATAAATATTTCGTTTCCAAATACGGCTCGATGCCTTCCAGTCCGCCTTCGCGTCCGATTCCGCTTTCCTTCATGCCGCCGAACGGCGCCTGAACGGTTGACGGACCTCCGTCATTCCAGCCGAGGATGCCGTATTCGAGGCGTTCTGACAAATATATGCCGCGGCGGTAGTTTTCCGTGAAGAAATACGCGGCTAAACCGTAAGGCGTATCGTTGGCAATCTCAATCGCCTCATCGATCGTTTTGAAAGAAATGATCGGTGCGACCGGGCCGAATGTCTCCTCATGCATAATCGTCATCGATAGATCGACATCCGTCAGGACAGTCGGGTGAACGAAATAGCATGCTTTTTCATCATCGCTGTCATATTCGGCTCCGATTAGCACCTTCGCTCCTTTATCGACCGCATCATTGATTTGTTCGACGATTTTTTGGAAGCCTTTTTTATTGATGATCGGTCCGACTGTAACGCCTTCTTCAAGGCCGTTGCCGACTTTGAGTTTGGCGACTTCCGCGCGGAGCTTTTCGGCAAACTCATCTTTCACCGATTCGTGCACGATCAGACGGTTGGCACAGACGCAGGTTTGTCCGGCATTTCTGTATTTCGACAGCATCGCCTGCTTCACGGCGAGGTCGATGTTGGCATCCTCGTCGACGATCAGCGGCGCATGCCCGCCAAGTTCCATCGATACGTGCTTCACCGTGTCGGCGCTGTTTTTGATCAAATGCTTGCCGACGGGTGTTGAGCCTGTGAACGTAATTTTGCGGATCAGCGGATGGCTCGTAAAAATGCTGCCGATCTCCTCGCCGTCGCCGATCACGCATTGCAGAACGTCTTTCGGAATGCCGGCTTCATGTCCGAGACGCACCAGTTCGAGCGCCGTCAGCGGCGTATCGGGAGCAGGCTTAATGATAAACGTGCAGCCGGCCGCAAGTGCAGGCGCCGCTTTCCTGGTGATCATCGCCGCCGGGAAATTCCATGGCGTAATCGCCGCTACCGGGCCGACGGCCTGCCGCGTCACGACAATCCGCTTATTGGTAACAGATGCGGGAACCGTTCTTCCGTAAATGCGCTTCGCTTCCTCGGCATACCACTCGATATACCCTGCCGCATATATCACTTCGCCTGCCGCTTCCTTGTATGGTTTTCCGTTTTCAAGCGTGATCATTTCGGCCAGTTCTTCTTTATGCTCCATGATGAGGTCAAACCACTTCTTCAATAATGAAGCTCTTTCTGCGGCAGATGTTTTGGACCATTTCTGAAACGCCTTATGAGAACGCTCGACTGCTGCTTCTACTTCTTGTCGGGACTGTTGGGGAACGGTCTCGATTTTCTCTCCAGTCGCCGGGTTAAAAACTTCTAGCATGCTGGTCATGTTGAATCTCCTCCCCGTTTTGTTTTGAATTGCTATTGTATAAAACAATGCCGATCAACGTCCATCCAGCCAATATCAGCCATTCATACGGCCACGCGAGCGCAGCCGGCATGCCCGGCAGATAAAAGGCAAGAAAGATAACACTTAAGAGGATAGCAGATATACCAATCGTTTTCCACTTATTGATCTTGTACGGTCTGTTTAAGTCAGGCTCCGTTTTTCTCAGCTTCATGAACGCCGCCGATACGATCAAGTACCCGACGATAATGCCTGTTCCCCCTGCATTGACGATCCACACGAGGGCCGGCCGCCCTAAAAGCGGTGCGAAAAAAGCAAGCGCTCCAAGAAACAAAATCGCGTGTGTCGGCGTTTTATATGTCGGGTGGATATAGCCGAACCATTTCGGAACCATCCCTTTTTCAGACATCGCATAGAGGATGCGGCTCGCGCCAATGATAAAAGCGTTCCAGCTCGTGATGATCCCCGCCACTCCGCCGAGGACGAGCACCGTTCCGAACAATTGGCTGCCAAGCAGGTTCACCATCGCATCAGCGGTCGCCAAAGAGGACGACACAAGCTCGCTTTCCGATAATCCCAATGTCACGCCGAACACGATCAAAAGGTAGAAAATGACCGCACTGATAATCGAGATGATCAGCATTTTGCCGATGATTTTTTTAGGAGCCTTGATTTCTGCGGCAACCTGGGGAATCACGTCAAACCCGACAAACAAAAACGGGATCATGACGAGCACCGACATCATCCCGGAAAACCCGTCTTTAAAGAGCGGTTCGACGTTTCTATAATCGCCGTTGACCAGAGCGCCGCCCAGCAGCAAAAAACCCGTAGCGATGATCGCAATCGTAAACACCGACTGGAAGATAGCTGCCGGCTTAACGCCGAAATAGTTGAGGGCAGTCAGAACGACCGCGCCTCCGGAACCGATCAAAACCCATGTGAAATAGACATCCCAGCCGCCAAGCGTCCACAAAAACCCAAGATGTTCGACAGGCATCACATAGTCGATCACAGTCGGCAAAGCGACCGCCTCGAAGGTAATCACGGACACGTATCCGAACAGCACGCCCCAGGCCGCGATAAATGCGGTTTTCCTGCCAAACGCCCTGAGGACGAAAATCATCCCCCCGCCCGTTTCCGGGATCGCAGAAGAAAGCTCCGCATACGTCAAACCGATCAATATGACAAGAATTCCGCCGATGATAAACGCGAACATGCTGCCTAAAAAGCCGGCCGTCGAGATCCAGTCTCCGGACAGAACGACCCAGCCCCAGCCGAGCATAGCGCCGATCGCAAGGAACAGGACATCCATCTGTGACATTGATTTTTTCATTTGCTGTTTTTCCATGAACACCCCCCTCCCTAGTCCAGCACTGTTTGCAGCGCTTCTTCGATGATGGCGAGCCCTTCGTGAAGCAATTCATCCGTTATGACGAGCGGCGTCAGAAAACGGATGATATTGCCGTTGATTCCTGCCGTAAGTAACAGCAGCCCGTGTTCATTCGCATACTTGGCGATGGCAGCAGCCGCAGCTTTATCAGGCTCGCGCGTGTCCTGATCCTTGACGATTTCGATCGCCGCCATCGCGCCGAGCCTGCGGATTTCGCCGATCTGCGGATATGTCTGCTTCCATGCGAGCGCTTTGTCTTCGATCGCTTTTCCGATTTCTTCTGAACGCTTGTTCAGCCCTTCCTCTTCGATGATGTCGAGCACTGCAAGAGCGGCAACGCAGCCGAGCGGACTGCCGGCATATGTCCCGCCAAGCTCGCCGGGCGCCGCGGCATCAAGCATTTCCGAACTTCCGATCACCCCGCTGAGCGGAACGCCTGCGGCAAGCGACTTTGAAACCGTCACAAGGTCAGGCACGACATCGAAGTGCTCGATCGCAAAGTACTTGCCCGTCCTCGCAAACCCGGTTTGAATCTCATCAGCCACAAGGACGATGCCGTGTTCCTTGCAGAAGGCTGCGACATGCTGGACAAACCGTTTGGAAGGGATGATAAAGCCGCCTTCCCCCTGCACAGGCTCCATGACGACACAGGCAACCGTCTCAGGCGCGACCGCAGAAACAAAGAAATCGTCAAACGCCTGAATCACCATTTCGTCATAGCTCTCATCGCTCATCCCGAGAGGCTTCCGGTAATAGTAAGGAAACGGAGCCTGATACACCTCGGGAGCGAACGGCCCGAAACCGAACTTGTACGGTTTGACTTTGCTCGTCATGCTCATCGTCATATTCGTGCGCCCGTGGAATCCGCGCGTAAAGGAAACGACGGCTTGGCGTTTCGTATACTTTCTTGCGATCTTCACCGCATTTTCCACGGCTTCCGCACCCGAATTTAAGAAAATCGCTTTTTTCTCATGATCACCGGGTGTCAGCCGGCACAGTTTTTCCGCCAGTTCGAGATAGGGCTGATACATCATGACGTTAAAGCCCGGGTGGATCAGCTGATCGGCCTGCTGTTTGACCGCTTCGACGACTTTTGGGTGGGAATGCCCGACGTTTAATGTGCCGATCGCTCCGGCGAAATCGATAAAACGCCTTCCGTCAATGTCATATACAAGTGCGCCTTCCCCTCTTGCCGCAATGCTGCGGTTTCCGTTGCTGACGCCTCTGGCCACATACCGGTCCCGCTTTGCCTGCCATTCACCCGTTGTTAAGACTGCTGTGTTAAGACTCATCATCATCTCTCCCTTTGATTTATTTCTTATAATTCTGAATATTTTTTGGTATGATGAAAAGTACCAACTTAACATTTTTGATGGTACCAGTAGGAGGCGCGATGATTACGATTGCGATTGACCGTTCACAGGATGCGGATTTTATTTATCATCAAATTTATCAAAAGATCAAAGAGGAAATTTTCAGTCGAAACCTTATGCCGGGAAAAAAGCTCCCGTCAAAGCGGGAGCTCGCAGGAGCACTCAATGTCAGCATCAATTCCGTCAATGCAGCTTACCAGCAGCTTCTCGCCGAAGGGTATCTTTATTCTGAGGAAAGGAAAGGCTTTTTCGTGGAACAAATCGAGACGTTTCATGCCGCACGGCACACCGGTCCGCTCCGGCTCGATGAGGAATTGCGCGAAGAGGACGGCAATAAAGACGGCTGGATTTCGTTTTCTCATATGAGCGTGGATACGGCGCATTTTCCTTTTAAAACATGGTTTCGCTGCGAGCAAAAAGCCGCCGCTTCCCATACCGCCGAACTAGGGGAAATGACGCACCCGCAGGGCGCCTACAAAGTTCGGCAAACGTTCGCTCGCTTCATTGCGCTAGCGAGAGGCGTCAAATGCCATCCCGAACAAATCGTGGTCAGCGCCGGGACCCAGCCGCTCATTCACACCATCCAGGATCTCCTCCCTGAATCGGCGGTGTATGCAATGGAAGAGCCGGGATACAGCCGCATTTATCAACAGTTGAAAAATGAGCGGAAACGCGTGGTGACGATTGGGCTTGACCATAAAGGAATGCGCATTGACGATATTCACCGCCTGAATCCGGACGTGCTGTTCGTCACCCCTTCACACCAGTTTCCGACCGGAATCATCATGCCGGTGTCGCGAAGAATTCAGCTTTTGAACTGGGTATCTGACGGAGAAAACCGCTATATTGTCGAAGATGATTATGACAGCGAATTTAAATACGGAAGCGACACGATTCCCGCTCTGCAAAGCCTTGACCGGTCTGAGAAGGTCATCTACATCGGCACATTTTCAAAATCGCTTCTCCCGGGCTTGAGAATCAGCTACATGGTGCTGCCGCAAAAGCTTCTGAAACGGTACAGAAAAAGGCACCATTCCTCGATTCAATCAAGCAGCGCCCTGACGCAGTTTGCGCTTCAGGAGCTGATTGAATCGGGAGAGTATCAACGGCACATCAAAAAAATGAACCAGATCTATGAGGAAAAACGGACAAGATTGATCGGAAGCCTTGAAAAAACCTTCGCCGGCCGGGTCAAGATCAAAGGTGCGAGCGCAGGGCTGCACTTTGTCGCTGATTTTGACACAAAACGGAGCGAGGAAGAGGTTTTGGCGAGGGCAAGGGAAAACCTTGTCGAAGTGTATGGGATGAACCGGTTTATATTAAAGAAGAAAAACAACGCAGACGGCCAGGTATCGCTGGTGCTCGGATTTGCAAAAATCGGCATTGATGAAATAGACGAAGGCGTCTCAAAACTTTATGAAGCGGTATGCGGCTGAACATAAAAGCACCGGCAGGTTTGGACCTGCCGGTATCATTTTTGTTTACCACTGTTCTTTTTCAACCTGAAGGATCGCGCGGATCAATCCCGGAAACTGCTGTTCCAGCTCCTCTTTGCAAAGCGAATAGTAATGATGTTTCCCTTCGATTCGCACCTTGAGAATGCCGGCTTCCCTGAGCACCTTAAAGTGATGGGACAAGGTTGATTTCGCGACATTGATGTTCGTGCAGGCGCCGCACGTTTTTTCGGCTGTATCAGCCAAAGCTTTGACAATTTCCAGTCTGATCGGATCACTCAATGCGTGCAGAACCGAAGTTAATTTCATGTCTTTTATATTCATGGGTTAAATGTATCATAATCCTTACTTCAAGACAATTGTACCAGTTGGTGCAAAATGGTTGCAGCTTCATTACCGGGCATGTTACGATGCAATCGTTCGATGGTTTTCGAACAATGGCAAACCGTATACAAAGGAAAACAGAAGGTATCCTATATTTTATCTGGAGGTTTTTTACATGATCGTATTGCAGGCTTATATGAAAGTAAAACCCGAACAGCGCGAATCCTTTTTGGAGAGCGTACAGCCGCTGTTGAAGCATTCAAGGGCTGAAGCCGGAAACGCACAATACCAGCTTTTCGAAGACACCGAGAATGCCAATACATTTGTCATGCTTGAGCAATGGAAGGATCAAGAAGCGCTCGACGCCCATAATCAAACCGAGCATTTCCAAACATTTGTCAAAGCTGCGGGCGATCTGCTGGCAGAACCGCTGAACGTGTTGCGCACTGAAACCCATTAATATGGAAAGGACGGAGAGTCAAATGAATGAAGTGATGAAAACATTAACAGATCACAGGTCAATCCGCAGCTATACCGATGAGCCTGTAAGCCCTGAACAGCTTGACGCCATCATCCAGGCTGTCCAAGCCGCACCGACTTCGATCAACGGACAGCAGGTCACCGTCATTACGGTTCAGGATCAAAAACGGAAACAAAAAATCGCCGAGCTTGCCGGAGGACAGAAATGGATCGAAGAGGCTCCCGTTTTCCTTTTGTTCTGCGCGGATTTCAACAGAGCCAAAATCGCCCTCGAAAAAAACGGACAGCCTCTTGCGATTACGGACGGAACCGAATCTGTTCTCGTCGGGGCAGTCGATGCCGGCATCGCCCTCGGAACGGCTACTGCTGCCGCTGAATCGATGGGGCTCGGCACCGTACCGATCGGGGCAGTCCGCGGCCGCGCCGAAGAGCTGATTGAGCTTCTCGACATTCCTGAATTCGTCTTTCCTGTTGCAGGGCTTGTCGTCGGCCATCCGGCGGACCGCTCCGCGAAAAAACCGCGCCTGCCTGAACAAGCGGTAAGGCACAGCGAGACATACAACCATGATCTAAAGCCTTTGATCGACGAGTACGATGAAGTCATATCCGAATACATGAAAAAACGGACCAATGGAGCGGATTCAAGAAACTGGTCAGAAGGCATTTCTTCATATTACAGCCGCGTCTACTATCCGCACATACGGGAAATGCTTGAAAAGCAGGGATTTAAGCTTGAATAGGGATCTTCCTTAAGGCTATCGTCAATCGATAGCCTTTTTTTCACTCCACATTTCGATGTGCATCGAAGGATACACGATCTACAATGTGTTTAAAAAGGAGTGAAAGAAATGAAGCAGCTAAAAAAGTTCGAGACTTTTCAACGTCTCCATCATCAATCAGCCCCTTTTGTTCTGCCGAATGCGTGGGATGCGGCGAGCGCTGCCGTTTTTGAAAGAACAGGCTTTAAAGCCGTCGGAACGACCAGCGCAGGGATCGCCATGTCGTTAGGCTACAAAGACGTGGAACACCTCCCTTTTGAAACATTGCTTGATGTCCTCACAAACATTGCAGGTTCGGTCGATGTCCCCGTCAGCGCTGATATTGAAGCAGGCTATGACACGTCCCCCGAAGAAATCAGCGAAAACGTCCAAAAAATCGCTAAAACTGGTGTCGTCGGAATCAATATTGAAGACGGAACAGGGAATCCTGAACAGCCATTAAGCGACGCTTCATCGCAGGCGGAAAAAATCGCTGCGGTAAAAAAGCTTGACCTCCCCCTTTTTATTAATGCACGCACCGATTTGTACTGGCTCAGGCATTGTGATTCTGATTTCCGCCTACAGTCGGCCGTCCGGCGGGCAAACATCTACAGGGAAGCCGGCGCAGACTGCATATTCGTCCCCGGAGCTGTTGACACTAAAACCATTCATCAACTAAGGAATGGCATTTCCGGTTCGCTCAATGTACTGGCCGGCGCGGGCGCCCCTTCGGTCAAGCTCCTTTCCGACATGGGAATCGAAAGAATCAGCTTGGGATCAGGACCTTTCAGGGCAAGCATGACTCTTCTGAAAACGATCGGCGAAGAGATCATCAGCCGCGGAAGCTTCCGGCACATGACAGAAGGCGTTCTTTCCTATGATGATGCTGCAGAATGGATCCGTCCGCCAAAAAAGTGAAACAAAATCGTTGACGAGTCGGGAGTGCTTCTGCTAATATTTCGTTTATGAAAACTCATGGGTTTTTTCGTGACTCATGAGTTTTATCGTTTGTGAAAGAAGGAGTCAGGATGAAGGATAAAAAAGCAGACATTTTAACGGCTGCCAAAAAACTGTTTGCCCAAAAAGGCTATTCGAATGTTTCTATGCAGGCGATCGCCGAGGAATGCAAGGTGTCAAAAGCTTCGATTTATAAATTGTTTCAATCAAAGGAAGACCTTTTGCTGGCACTAATCAAATACAACCAGCAGGAAATGCTGAAAAGAGGTGCGATGCTGAACGCAGAATCCGCGCTGACACCAAAAGAGAAATTTGCCAAGAAAATCGCTCTGGAGATTACAGAGTTCAGAGAAAACCGCCAATTTATCAATTTCATTTCCAATGATACATCTCCGCATACAGCGGTCTTTAAAGAACATCTCAAACAGACGAGGTCAATGATCATCTGCTGGCACAGAGATTCGATCCTTCAAGCGTACGGAGAAGATGTGAAGCCGTTTATATGGGATCTCGTCATCATTTTCCACGGTCTGATGAGAGAATTTCTTTTTCTGTCTATCATCAAGAAGACGCAGCCGGATATTGAGACGATCCCAAGCTTTATTATGATGGTGATGGATCTGGTCGTAGAGAAAAAAAAGGCCGGAGATCCGAGCACATCATTGAATGAAGACATTATCGCTTCCTTTAGAAATTCGGCGTCATGCAGGATGCCTAATAAGGAAGAACTCTTATCCGGCCACTTGCAGAAGCTGAAAGAAGCGATCGATTCGCTTTCAAAAGAGGAATATGATGTCGATGAACTGCAGTCCGCCTCCGAATTGCTGAAAGAGGAATTATTCGCCAAAGAGCAGCGCGCATTTTTAATTCAGGCTCTCCTTGGTTACCTGGGACAAATTGAAAGGCTGCAACACCCCATTTCACAAATCAAAACGATATGTATAACAGAATAAGAGGGATGCACATGAGCACAGGAACGGAACACCAGACGTATAACAGAAAAATCATCGTAGGTTTACTTATGGCCGGAGCGTTTATTGCGATTTTGAATCAGACGCTTTTGGTCACCGCACTGCCTCATATCATGGCAGATTTGAACATAGATGCGACACAGGGACAATGGCTGACGACGGCATTTATGCTGACAAACGGCATCCTGATTCCGATTACCGCATTTTTAATTGAAAAATTCTCAAGCCGCGCCCTGGTCATCACAGCAATGGCAATCTTTACGGCCGGAACGGTCGTCGGCGCGTTTGCACCAAATTTCCCGGTCCTCTTGGCTGCGCGCATCATTCAGGCCGCAGGCGCGGGGATTATGATGCCGCTGATGCAAACGATCTTTTTAACGATTTTCCCTGTCGACAAACGCGGGGCTGCGATGGGGATGGTCGGATTGGTTATCGCCTTTGCGCCTGCCATCGGACCGACATTGTCAGGCTGGATCGTTGACAGCTTTACTTGGAGATACTTATTTTACATTATTTTGCCGATTGCCGTCATTGATCTTATACTCGTCATCATATTGATGAAAAACGTAACAAAGCTGAGAGAAACATCTCTCGATATCCTTTCGATTATCCTGTCAACTTTAGGCTTCGGCGGTTTGTTGTACGGATTCAGCAGCGCCGGGTCTGACGGCTGGGGAGACCAGACCGTCCTGATTTCTCTTTCAGTCGGCGCCGTATCCTTGATCTTCTTTATTATGAGACAAATGAAAATCAAAAGACCGATTCTCGAATTCCGCGTTTTTCAATCATGGACGTTCAGCCTTACGACATTGCTTGGAATGATCGTGTTTGCTTTAATGATCGGAACGGAAACGATTTTGCCGCTGTATACGCAAAACGTCAGATCGATTTCAGCTTTTGATTCAGGCTTGATGCTCCTGCCGGGTGCGGTCGCAATGGGCATTATGTCTCCGATCATCGGCAAAATTTTTGACAAGATCGGCGGCAAAGGGCTGGCGATTATCGGTTTTGCCATCTTGCTCTTAACATCGATTCCGTTTGCGGATCTGAAAGACGATACATCGATCACCTTCATCGTCATCCTTTACACGATCCGCATGGCCGGAACGTCGATGATCATGATGCCGCTGACGACGGCCGGTATCAATGCACTCCCGCCGCATCTCATCGCACATGGAACCGCGATGAACAACACGATGCGCCAAATCGGAGGATCAATCGGCACAGCCGTTTTGATCTCCGTCATGAGCAATTCGACGAAAAATGCAAGCACGACCAATCCGATAAACGCAGTCATTCACGGAATGAACTCCGCCTTTATCGTCGCCGCCGTGTTGGCGCTTGCCGGATTCATCCTCTCCTTCACGCTGAAGCGCAAAGTGCAGAAAGAAGGACAGCCGGCGCGTTGATGTTTGACACCAGTTCACATGTGAACTGGTGTTTTCTTAAATAAAAAGGCTGCCGGTGCCGGCAGCCTTGTTTTTATTTCAAACCTTTTTCGATTTCTTTCACCATCTCAGACACGGACTCAAGACCGCCGCCGGATAAATACCAGTAGCCCGGGTCAAGGTATGTGATGTGTCCGTTTTTATAGGCGTTTATCGATTTTACGATCTCGTTTTCGATGACTTCTTTAGCTGTTCCTTTTTCGCCGATGGCAGCGCTCCGGTCGATGACAAACAGATAGTCCGGATTCTTTTCTGAAATATATTCAGAAGAGACGATTTGGCCGTGAAGCGAAGCTTTAATCTGTTTATCGGCAGGCTGAACGCCGAGTACGTCGTGAACCAGCCCGAATCTTGACCCGCTTCCGTAGGCGCTGATTTGTTTATCGCTCGTCAGCACGACAAGTCCTTTTCCGCCTTTTTCTTTCGCCAGTTTGCTGACTTTTTCTACCTGGCTATCGATTTTGGCGAGCTCTTGTTTGACAGCGTCTTCTTTGCCGAAGATTTTTCCGATGATCTCTGTGTTTTCTTTAAAGCTGTTCATGTAGTTTTTCTGATCGAGCTCGATGTCGATCGTCGGCGCGATCTTTTTGAATTCATCATATTGGTCTGCCTGTCTGCCTTCGATGATGATCAAATCGGGATCAAGCTCGGCGATTTTTTCAAAATCAGGCTCTTTCAGTCCGCCGACGCTTTCGTATTTTTTATCATTGTATTGTTTCAAGTATGAAGGAAGACTTTGCTTCGGCAGGCCGGCAACACGGTCGCCGAGTCCCAATTTATCAAGCGTATCGAGCATTCCGAAATTGAAGACGACGATCTTTTTCGGATTTTTTGGAACATCTGTTGTATCGCTTTTATGTTTGATCTGAACGGATTCTCCCTTTTTCCCGTCCGTTTGCGCATCCTTGCTTCCGCATGCGGCAATAACTAAAACCGCAATCACAGCCATAAAGAACAACGATAGCTTTTTCAATGCAATCACCTCATCCTTTTTATGAAAAATAGACACAGATTTTTTGGTCTCCGATTTGCTGAATAGGTATGTCCATATCGTAAATTTCTTTCAGCACCGGTGTTTGTATGATGTCCTCCGTCGGCCCTTCCTTGACGATTCGCCCGTTTTTCAGGGCGACAATCCGGTCGGAATAGACGGAGGCAAAGTTAATATCGTGAATGACAATGACAATCGTTTTGCCGTGCTGAACGACAAGCTTTTTCAGCAGCTTCATTATTTCTACGGAATGCTTCATATCCAGGTTGTTCAACGGTTCATCAAGCAGGATGTAATCGGTGTCCTGCGCGATGACCATCGCGATGAATGCCCGCTGGCACTGGCCTCCGCTCAATTGATCCAAATGTTTATGCTCAATGTCTTTCAGCTTCATATAATCGATCGCCTGATCGACGTACGTCCAATCTTCCTTCGTCAGCCTCCCTTGCGAATACGGGAATCTCCCGAAGCTGACGAGCTCCCTCACGGTGAGCCTAATGTCGATCTTGTTGGACTGCTTCAGAATGCTGATTTTTTTGGCCAAATCATCGCTTTTATATGCGCTGATTTCCTTGCCTTCGATCCGAACCTCTCCGGAGTCCGGCGCGATCAGCCTGCTGACCATGGAAAGCAGCGTGCTTTTCCCGGCTCCGTTCGGCCCGATAAAGGATGTGATCTTTCCTTTTTGAATCGATACCGCTGCGTCTTCCACAACGGTTTGATCTCCGTATTGCTTCGTGACATGTGAGACTTCTATCATCATTTACGCTCCTTCAGCAGCAGGTAAATAAAATAAATCCCGCCGATAAAATCAATGATCACCACTAAAGTCGCCGTTAAACCGAACACCTTTTCAACGATGAACTGGCCGCCGACAAGGGCGGTGATGCTGAAAAGCACCGCTCCCGGAATCAAAACGCTGTGTTTGTACGTCTTGAAAAATTCGCGCGCAACATTGACAGCGAGCAGCCCCAAAAAGGTAATCGGTCCGACAAGCGCGGTTGATACAGAAACGAGCACTGCGACGATGATCAGCATTTTTTTCACCGTCCGGTCATAGTCGATTCCAAGGTTGACGGCATGGTCCCTTCCGAGCGACAGCACGTCAAAAATGCGGCGAAACCGCCATGCATAGGCCAGAACCGCGATGATGACGGCCGATGCGAGCAGTAAAATGTCTGTATTTACATTGTTAAAGCTGGCAAACATCTTGTTCTGCACAACCTGAAACTCATTCGGATCGATCAGCATCTGCATAAAGGATGACAGGCTTCTGAACAGCGTGCCAAACACGATCCCCACAAGGAGCAGCAAAAAGATATGCCGTCCCCCGCGGCGGAACATCAGCGCAAACAGCGCGAAGGAAAAGCAGACCATCAGCCCCGTCGACAGCAGGAAGTTCGCGTTTTTCCCGAGTTCGGCCAGCTGCGCGGCGCCGAAAAAGTAAATCACCGCCGTTTGCAGCAAAACATAAAGCGAATCAAGCCCGAGAATGCCCGGCGTTAAAATTCTGTTGTTTGTGATCGTTTGGAAGATCATCGATGAATAGCCGATCGCCGTACCGACTAAGATGATCGCCAATACTTTGGTCATTCTTCGCGGCAGCGCATATTCCCATACCGACGGCAATGCGTAAAACAAAAACAGGCCGGTGCAGACGGCTGCAGCCATGATGAGTACGAACATTTTCCGTTTAGAATCCATAGGCTTTTCTCCTTAAAAGCAAGTAAAGAAAAACGCCGCTTCCGATGATGCCGACCATCAGGCCGACCGAGATTTCATAAGGATAAATGATCAGCCGGCCCAATATGTCACAAAACAGGACAAAGACGGCGCCGAGAACCGCCGTGTGAGGCAGGCTGTTTTTCAAATGGTCTCCGCGATAAATCGAAACGATATTCGGAATGATCAGCCCGAGGAAAGGAAGCGTCCCGACCGTCAAAATGACGACTGACGAGATGACCGAAACAATGATCAGGCCGATGTTGATCACCCGCTGATAATTCAGCCCCAGATTGACTGAGAAGCTCTCGCCCATCCCGGCCACCGTAAATTTATTGGCAAACAGGTAGGCGATGATGACGAGCGGAATGCTCAAGTATAACAGCTCATACCTTCCTTTCATGACAAGCGAGAAATTCCCCTCAAACCACGCATTGACGTTTTGAATCAGGTCGTACTGATACGCTATGAACGTGGAAATGGCACTGACAACGCCCCCAAGCATCAAACCGACGAGCGGAATAAACACCGCGTCCTTAAATCTGATGCTGTCCAAAATCTTAAGAAACAAAAAGCTGCCGAACAGCGAAAAAGCACAGGCAAACACAATCTTTACAACTATGCCCGCTGAAGAAAACAGCATTATCGAAATGATGACGCCGAGCCTTGCCCAATCCATCGTCCCAGCCGTCGTCGGCGAGACGAATTTATTGCGGGTCAGCTGCTGCATAATCAGCCCGCAAATGCTCAGGCTCATTCCCGCAAGCACGATGCTGATCATTCGCGGAAGCCGGCTTATGTACAGCGTCTGAATGTCATCCTCGTTCAATCTGAATAGATCAAGGGGTGACAGTTGTTTGACGCCGATAAAAATTGAACTGAAACAAAGAATGATGAGCAGAAGCAGTAAATACCGCAATTTCATGCTGAATCGCCTCCCCCACGACAAAAAACATACCCTGCCCCAAAACGCTAATGATTATCATTATCAATAAGAGCCCATCCATCATCTTATCACCTTTTCTCACATAGTCAATATGATTCAGATTGAAAGAAAGCAAAAACCGCCCTCTAAAGTCCTCTTCAAAAAACACATTTGTTCATACAGGAAAGAAAAACCTTGATTCTTCCTGAAAAAAGCGTAATAATAAAAATTAAATTTATTGTGAAAATTAAAACTTTAGGAGATGTAAAACATGAAGGTCGTTAAATTTGGCGGCAGTTCGTTAGCAACCGGCGCTCAGCTTGAAAAGGTTTTTGACATCGTCGCACAAGATCCAAAGCGGAGAGCTGTCGTCGTATCAGCGCCGGGGAAACGGCATGCAGCAGACACGAAAGTAACCGATCTGCTTATCGCCTGTGCCGAACGGTATTTATCAAAAGGGGAGGCGCCTGAGCTGGTTGAAGAAATCGTCGGACGGTACGCCGATATTGCGCTGGAAGTCGGACTCGGAAATGAAGTCATCGGCCTGATCCGCTCCGATTTGCTCCGCCTGCTTCAAAGCGATAAACAGAGCCCGGAACGCTTTATCGATGCGATCAAAGCGAGCGGTGAAGACAATAACGCCAAACTGGTCGCGGCTTATTTCCGCCATCGCGGAGTTGAAGCCCATTATGTCAATCCGAAAGACGCAGGCCTTTTCGTAACGAGTGAACCGGGAAACGCCCAGGTGCTGCCAGAATCGTATGATAATCTGTTTCAGCTCAGACAAGAGCTGGGCATTATCGTATTTCCCGGATTCTTCGGCTTTAATGAGGAAGGCGAAGTGATTACGTTTTCTCGGAGCGGTTCAGATATTACGGGCTCGATTTTGGCGAACGGCTTAAAAGCGGAACTGTACGAAAACTTCACGGACGTTGATGCGGTCTACACGGTCAATCCTTCGATCGTTCCGCATCCGAAAGAGATCCGCGAACTGACATACAGAGAAATGCGCGAGCTGTCCTACGCCGGCTTTTCCGTCTTTCATGATGAAGCGCTAATTCCCGCTTTCCGCGCGAACATACCGGTGCAGATCAAAAATACGAACAATCCGTCTGCAGAAGGGACAAGAGTCGTCACAAAGCGCGACAACACGAACGGTCCGGTCGTCGGCATCGCCAGTGACAGCGGCTTTTGCAGCATATACATCAGCAAATATTTGATGAACCGCGAAATCGGATTCGGACGCCGCGTCCTTCAGATTCTTGAAGACGACGGACTGACATACGAACATATCCCGTCAGGCATCGACGACATGACGATTATTTTAAGACAGAACCAGATGGATGATACGATCGAAAACCGGATCATTAAGCGGATCAAGGATGAATTGGACGCCGATGAAGTGACGGTTGAGCACAACATTGCCCTGGTCATGGTCGTCGGTGAAGCGATGCGCCACAACGTCGGAACAACGGCAAGGGCGGCAAAAGCTCTGTCTGACGCTCACGTCAACATCGAAATGATCAATCAGGGCTCATCTGAGGTCAGCATGATGTTCGGCGTCAAAGAAGCCCAGGAAAAACAGGCCGTCCACGCTTTATACCAGGAATTTTTCGCCAAAGTGCTTGTCTGAAAAACCCCTTTTTATGGGGTTTTTTTGTTGTCAGAAAATATTCCGCCCCCATTTAAAATCTCTTGAAAAGGCCCGATATATAAAATAAATAAATGACGGGGGCAACAAACATGAATCTACTTAAAAATATCAAAATCAGGGGTAAACTGTTTATCATCATCCTGCTATCTGCGATTGCCCTGTTAATCGTCGGCCTTCAGGGCATAAACGGCCTCAACAAAATTTCAAAGGGATCTGAGGCCATTTATCAGGGGCAATTAGTCCCCAACCAATTATTTTCGAAGCTGAGGGCAAACAACCTTGAAATAGATGCGAACAATTTCGAACTGATGGTAACCGAAGACGACAGCATCAATGATCAGCTTCAAAAAGACGTTGAGAAAAAAAACGAAGAAAACAAAACCGCAATGGAGCAGATCGATAAGCTGGATTTGCCGGATAACGTAAAAGAAAAATACGAAACATTTAAATCAGAATATACGAAACTGCAAAATGCAAGCAACGACATGCTCAATTTGGCGATAGCAAATAAAAACAAGGAAGCGTACGCGTATTATTTAAAAAATGTGGAGCCGCAAAGAACGGCTGTCAATAAGCTGTTCGATGAGATTCAAACATTAAATTCCGAAAATGCAAAAACGAGATATCAGCAGGATACGAAAGAAGCAGGTTCGATTGTCATGCTGCTCATCATCGTGATTGCCGCAGCCCTTATCCTGTCCGTCACTTGCGGACTCCTGATGACAAGATTGATCGTCAGGCCGATTAAAGAGATTCAGAGATTATTTGCACAAACAGAGCAAGGCGATTTTACCGTCAAAGGAACGTATCAATCGAAGGATGAAGTGGGCATGCTGACGGCATCCTTTAACCAAATGGTAGCAGGTGTTCGCTCGATTATTGAAACGGTCGGCGAGACGTCCCATCAAGTGGCGGCTTCTTCTCAGCAGCTAAGCGCAAGCGCCGAGGAAAGCACAAAAGCGAGCGAATACATTTCCTCGACAATCCAGGAGCTTGCCTCAGGTTCTGAAAAACAGGCAGAAAGCGTTGAAAGCAGCAGAACCATCATTAAAGGGATGACCGAATTCGCCGGAAGAATTTCCTCCAATGCTGAAAAAGCCGCTTCAACAGCAGGCGAATCGGCGCAGATGTCAATCGAGGGAACGAAAGCAATCGAAAAAGTCGGCGCTCAAATGACGTCGATCAATGAAACGGTCGTCTCCCTCTCGGAAGCGTTTAAGCATTTGTCAGATCGCTCAGATGAAATCGGCAAGATTACCGAAGTGATTACGAGCATCGCCGAACAAACGAATTTGCTGGCGTTAAACGCGGCAATTGAAGCGGCAAGAGCAGGCGAACAAGGGAAAGGGTTCGCCGTCGTGGCGGATGAAGTCAGAAAGCTTGCCGAGCAGTCGGCCCACTCCGCAGAACAGATCACTAAATTGATCGCCATCATTCAGAATGATACAAAAGAGACGATGAATACCGTCATTTCGGCAACAGGCGAAGTCAAGGAAGGGCTTGTCGTCGTCAATGAAGCAGGCGGCGCTTTCCGGAAAATCGAGAGTTCGATTAAAGAAGCGGTTGCCCAAATCAACGATGTTACAGCTTTAGTAAGAAACCTGACAGCCGGTACAAACGAAATTGAAACAGCGATTTCCGGCGTACAGGAAGTGGCCGAAACAGCGGCCGAAAGCACGCAAACGGTCAGTGCAGCGACACAGGAGCAGCTTGCTTCAATGGAAGAAATCGCATCTTCCGCACAAATTCTCGCGCAAAACGCCGAAGAATTGCAGCACTTAATCGAGAAATTCAAAATCAAAGACTAAAAGAAAGAAGCCGCCTTTCATGCAAGGCGGCTTCCTTTTTAATCATCATCCCTTAATGTCAGCGGCAGGCGAATCACAAATTTCGTTCCTTTGTTTTTCTCGCTCGTAAGCTCCACTGTTCCTTGATGAAGGGCAACGAGCTGTCTGACGATCGACAGACCGAGCCCGTATTCTCCATAAGGCGTGTTCGTCCGCGACAGATCCGCTTTGTAAAAACGGTCCCAAATGCTTTCGATATCCTTTTCATCAATGCCGATTCCGGTATCCTCTATTTCGATCACCGTTTCCTTGTAGTCTTCCCATCCTCTCAGCCAAACGGTTCCATTCGTTGTGAATTGAATGCTGTTTTTCGTGATGTTGACGAGAATTTGGATCAGCCTGTCATAGTCCGCATGCACCATTACATGCTCCCCCACGTCAAGTATCAGTTTGTCGTTTTTTTCCTCCGCTTGAATCGCCAGCTGTTCTTTGATGATTTCAAATACCTCGATCAGCGGATAATGCAGCTTATTCAGCGTAATCTGGTTGGAGCGGATTTTCTCGTAATCGAGATTTTCGTTGACAAGGCGGATGAGCCGTTTCGTCTCTTCCGTAATCAGCTTCAGGCATTTTTCCTGCTGATTTTCCGGAATGGTCCGGCTGTTCAGCCCTTCCACCAAACCGCTGATCGTCGTGAGTGGCGTCTTTAATTCGTGGGACACATCTGTGATAAACTGCCGTCTCCGTTTCTCAAGCCGGTCGATTTCTTCGCTTGAGCTCTTTAATTTCTGTGCCATGACGTTAAAGTCTGCGCCGAGATCGCCGATTTCGTCCATATTGCGGTTTTCGATATGGATGTTATAGTCGCCCGCCGCCACCTTTTTCGTCGCGTCGCGCAGCTTTTGGATGCGGCCGACGTGGAATTTTGACGTCAGCCAGCTCAAAAGGAAAGCAAGCAGGATGACGCCTGCCGCCGTACACAGCATAAACCGGTTCATTTGGCTGATCATTTCTTCCGTGCCGCTGATCGGAGCCGTAAGCAGGATGCCTCCCTGGAACTCATTGTTGACGAAGTTCGGGAGCGCTACGACCGAGACTTCCTGATTAAAGCGCTGCAGGTCGGTTTTGACGACGACCGGCTTTCCTTCCTTCAGCTCTTTCCACTCTTCATCTTTCAGCAGCAATTTTCGCGGCCGCAAGTGGTCGGGAGTCATCAAGACCTCTTTTTTTGCATTGAAAAGAAAGAAATTGATCTGCCTGCTTTTTAAAATTTCGGCAAAAGGCTTCATGATCGGCTGATCTCCGGGAGGATGCTCTTCCATTTCCCCCATGATGCGGTAGCCGTAGGTTGTCAGCTCGCTGACTTTGCTCTGGTAGGCGAAATCTTTGACAAAGTGCGAAAACACCGCGCCCGTGATCGCGAAAGCCAGAATTAAAATACTGATGTGGCTGGTCAGCAGCTGATAAATATACTTAATCCTCATCAAACTTGTACCCTACTCCCCAAACGGTGTACAGAAAAGGCCGCGAATCGCTGCCGAGCTTTTTTCTCAGCCGTTTAATATGAACGTCAACGGTCCGCTCATCCCCGTAAAATTGGTAGCCCCACACTTGCTCAAGCAGCTGCTCCCTTGAAAAAACCTGTTTCGGGCTTTGCACCATATAATACAATAAATCAAATTCCTTAGGCGTCAGGTTCTTGATTTGTTCACCGTTTAAAAAGACCTCTCTCGTTTTTTTGTTGATTTGAAAGCATTCGGTTTCAAGAATGTCCGGATCAGCGGCGGCCGCTTGCTGCTCTGTGCTTTGATACCGTCTGCTGACCGCTTTGATTCTGGCCACGAGCGCCAGCGGGCTGAACGGCTTCGTCACATAATCGTCGGCGCCGAGTTCAAAGCCGAGCACCTGGTCAGATTCCGTATCCTTTGCCGTCAGCATAATAATCGGTACGGTGCTTTCTTCCCTGACCTTTTTGCAGATCGTGACGCCGTCCATTGACGGCAGCATCAAATCGATGATCAGCAAATCCCACTTGTCCGATTTAAATCGGTTATATCCCTCAAGTCCGTCATGGACGAATTCCGTCTCAAATCCTTCTTTCGCAAAAAACATTTCCGTCATTGTACATACGCTTAGATTATCTTCGATCATTAATATTTTCATGTAAATGCGCCTCCGCTAGACAACGTTAGATTCATTTTACACACGGCTCTCCTATTTCTCAATTCCTTGGCAAACATTTAAAAGACCGGCAACAGTTTGGTCATAATTTTTTCATAAGTACTGACTAATATGAAATCAGTAAGGCAAAAGTCCTGACGTTTTAATTTAAGTGATTCATAAACATATCAATATGGAGGAATAAATGATCATGAATTTTTTCAAACGCGCCTTTTGGAGCATGAAAGCGAAGAAAGGAAAAACACTGTTACAATTATTTGTCTTTACGATGATTTGCGTTTTGGTGCTTACGGGGCTTACGATCCAGTCAGCCGCCACAAAATCGGGCGAACTGGCAAGAGAACAGCTGGGGGGCAGCGTTACCCTGAAGGTTGACAGGGAAAAAATGATGCAAAAACAACAGAAGTCAGGGGAAAAACAACGATTTGAATCGACTCCGGTTTCCGTCAAATCAGCTAAAAAACTCGCAAGCCTTGACCATGTCAAAAGCTATAATTTCATCTCATCAACGTCTGCTTTAGCGGAAAATTTCGATCCGATTGAAACTGGCAGCAGCGATTCTGATTCATCTGATGCAAACAGCGGCCAGCAGTCTGCCGGGCCTGGCGGCAATGGGCAGGGCGGGCAAAAGATGATGCAGGCCGATGTATCGATCGAAGGTGTTACAAGCACATCTTTAGTCGACGATTTTTCTGACGGCACATCAAAAATCACGAAAGGGCGCGCTTTAACGAATGATGACGTGAATAAAAAAGTCGCCGTGATCGAAAAAAACCTTGCCGAAGAAAACGATTTGACAGTCGGGGACACGACCAAAGTCAAAGCAAGTACGGACGAAAACACAACGATCAAATTGAAAATCGTAGGAATTTACAAAACGACGGCTTCAGGTGACAACCAGGCGCAAAACTTCTCGTTTTTGAATCCGTACAACAAGATCTACACGCCGTATACAGCCGCATCGGCTTTAAAAGGAGACAACTATAAAAACGCGATTGACGAAGCCGTTTACAACATGGACGACGCTTCCAATATCGACTCTTTCATTGCGGCTGCCAAGAAAACAGGCATCGATTTGGACACATTCACATTGGATGCAAACGATCAATTATATCAGCAGATGGTCGGTCCTATCGAAAACGTAGCTTCATTCTCTAAAAATGTCGTCTATCTCGTCACGATTGCAGGAGCGGTGATACTCGGTTTGATCGTCATGATGTCGATCAGAGAAAGAAAGTATGAAATGGGCGTCTTAATGGCGATCGGCGAGAAACGCTGGAAGCTGATCGGCCAATTTTTGACCGAAATCTTGATGATCGCAAGTATAGCAGTCGCCCTCTCGGCATTGACCGGCAATTTTATCGCGGGTCAAATCGGGAATCAGCTCCTGGCCCAGCAGCTTGAGCAATCGTCGGACACCCAGACTGCAAGCGGAATGACCGGCCCCGGCAGCGGTATGCCGGGCGGTGGCGGCTTATTCGGCCAAAGCCCGGCTCAAGCCGAAGCCATTGACCAGCTCAACATTCAAGTATCGGTCGGAGATTTAATGGCGCTTGGGGGCATCGGCCTACTCATCGCCGTATTCGCAACATTGCTGCCATCGATATCCGTTTTGCGGTTCCATCCGAAAACGATTTTAACAAAACACGAATAGAAGGAAGGGAACATCATGGACAATATTTTAGAATTTAAAGATGTTTGTTATTGGTATAAAAATCAGGATCAGACGCTGTTTGAAAACGTCAATATCGGGTTTAAACAAGGGCGGTTTTACACGATTGTCGGAACTTCCGGTTCCGGCAAAACCACCTTTTTGTCCCTTGCCGGGGGGCTTGATGTTCCGAAAGAAGGAGAAATCCTCTATAAAGGCCGGAGCATTTCTAAGATGGGGCTCACCCATTTCCGCAATCAGCATGTTTCAATCGTATTTCAATCGTACAACCTTCTGCCTTATATGACGGCTCTGCAAAACATCACATCAGCGATGGAGATTACGGGATCGCAAATCAAAAACAAAGATCAATACGCATTGGACATGCTTGAGAAAGTCGGCATCAGCGAAGAAAAGGCGCGGCAAAAAGTGCTGACGCTGAGCGGCGGCCAGCAGCAGCGGGTGTCAATTATCCGCGCATTCTGCTGTGACTCCGATTTGATCGTCGCCGATGAACCGACGGGAAATCTGGATGAAGACACATCAAAAGACATCGTTAAGCTGTTTCAACACCTGGCCCATCAGGAAAACAAATGCGTGATCATGGTCACCCATGACGAACAAATCGCCAAGGTGTCAGATGTCAACATCAGACTATCAAGAGGCAGTTTCACGATCAAAGAGCGAAAAACTGCCGGATAAAGGCCGCGGCCGCATGTTGCTTGACTGCGGTTACCTGCATATACCCGCTTTCTTCCTTTATGAACGGCGGCGTCCTCAAGTGACGCCGCCGCTTTTTTTATGCGGCAAAGGCTTCCGCCGCCGCAAGCATGTAATAGGAAAGCCCGGTTTGCTCGTTTTCGAGCACGCTCCGATGAAAATCGTCTTCTACGAAAAAGCGCGCCTGCATCTGAAAATCGGCCACCGATATTCCTAAAAAGCCAATGTGCCGTTTGATCGATTCCTGGACTTGCCTGTGATCGTGCTTCAGCCCCGATCTGAGCGCATCTGCCATCCCGCTCATAAACCGGCTCGCTTCCGCGGCCTTTTCATTCATCTCTTCCGCATCGATCGGCTTTTCCGTCAATACATCGTATTCGTACGTCTCCTGTAAATATTGATTCTGCTCCTTTAGCGCATCCTCCCACTCTTCTCTGCTTGAAAATCCTTTAAACATTTGCGATTGATCCATAGCTTCTCCTTTCCGGGTGTGCCTGATCGATTCCTCAATCGTCTGAATGAGCTGCTGCATTCTTTTCTGCTTCGCAAGAAAAAGCTTTTTTTGCCCGTTCAAAACCGTCAGTCGATCAGCATCACCATCCAGCATTTGTTTAATGTCCTTCAGAGGAAATTCCAGCTCCCGGTAAAACAAAATCTCCTGAAGCCGCTCCAGCTCTTTCCTTCCATACAGGCGATAGCCGGCTTCCGTCACCTTGCATGGATATAAAAGGCCGATTTTGTGATAATGATACAGCGTTTTGATCGTGACGTTTGCCATTTCCGCCATCTGTTTTACCGAATAGAGCACATGAAATCACCTCGTTTGTTTATGGTAAAGGGTGCCCTAAGGTCAGGGTCAATGCTTTGCGCTTTTTTTATTTTTGCGTTTTTTAGCAAGCGCAATGAGGCAAATCAAAGCCGGCAGAATGATTTGCATCGGCAAATGGACGTATACAGGGACAAAACTGATTCCTTCTTTAATGTGTTCGGAAATGTTGCTGGCAATGGAAGCCGATAAAAGCAAAATGACGATGCCGACCACATGAACGGCTTTTGACGGCTTCTTCAATTTGAATAATGTAGAAAGCCCTTCAGTAACGGCATATATAAAAACACCCATCTTAAAGAATCCGCCAATCACGAGGACAAGCATGAAAAATACATCAAGTCTGTCCAAAAATTCTGCGACTTGTATCGTTTGGATCGTGCTCAGCAAAGGAAACCGCGAACGTTTATTGAGATCAACGCCGAGCACGCTGATGTTGATGGCTACATTGAGCGCCAAAAGAAAACCGCTGATGGCGATCGCCGACAATCCGGTTTTTTTGACCTTTTTCGGCTCATTGACAAAAGGAAGGATTAATGTCAAGACTATGATTTCGCCAAACGGAAAAAACAATGTTTGCGTAAACACGGCATGCAGGACAGGCCCCGGCCCGTTTCCCAGGACGGGCATCAGTTCATACGGTTTGATCAAACCGGAACTGACAATCAAAATGAAGCCTATTGCCGATATCACAAACATGACCCCAAATAACAGCTCCCCTGCACGGGCAAGCACTTCAATCCCCTTTCGCACGGTATAAATGCATACCGCGATTAACATTCCGTTGACAAAAAGGAGCGGTGTGTTCGAATAGGCAGATGTTAACACCATTTCGCCAAAATCCCGCAAAATCCTCGCCGCAATATATGCATAATAAATAATATAGAGAAAAGACACCGCCCAGCCGATCGGTTTTCCGAGAACCTTAAACATCGATTCGTAAGCCGTTGACTTGGGATCAAACTGATAAAAATAATGATGCATCAAAAACAGGACGAGACCGCCGGCAGTCCCGCCCAAAATTGCAATCCAGGCATCCTGTTCGGCAGATTGTCCGGGGATAACCAAAAGAGAACTGCCCAGTTCAAACAAAATGATCAATACGAACAGCTGCTTTGCACTGATTTTTGCCTTCTCCATTTCGCACGCCCTCCTTTTCTTCCCGTCAGCTTCCTTTCAAAATGCTTGGATTGCTTCTTAACCCGGTTCTCCGGACATACGCGTTTACTGTAATATCGACATCCAAATCGGGAAAATACTGATCAGCCCACTGGTGTTCGATTTTTTTCCATACCTCCGGGTAGCGTCTGTATACAACATCGCCGAATTGAAGGACATCTGTTTTATGTTGCTGGACAAGCTTGACGGTATCCTGCAATTCCTTCTTTAATTTGTCTGACGCTTTTTTTTCGATTTCATTAAGCACTTTCGGATCGTCCAAAAGAACCGGCACTGTCGTTTCTCCGACATCTCCCTCCATATTGACGTATACGGATATGGCCGGCTGATTATTTTTGAGCTTCGCTTCTACTTTCGTGTTTTGCCGAATGACGTCGAATGTAAGGGAGTCCTTTTTATTCATCAAATCGATCGTAAGATAGGATTGACGCACCTTATTCCGCAGCCATAAGACGCCCCTTGCATTCTCCCCTTCAAGCCAATCGGCAAGTTTTCCTTCTTTAAAAACGGCCAGGCCGTTTGCTTCAATCTGCGCCGCCGGATCGGTAGACTGAATGCTTTCCATCTTAGGCGCTTTCTTCTTGCTGCCGGTCAGCTTAAAGGAGGAAATGACCGGATGCCTCGATCGAGACGTTATACATTTGAGCACATCCTGAATGCTTGTTTTAAAATGCTCTCCCAATTGCTGTTCTGTAAATTGCAGCGTTTTGTTGATTTTATTTGCCGGAATTTTATCAACCGGCGTCAGGGCTTTAATCAAATCTTTCGCCTTTGCGCCGTGGGCAATAACGATCGTTGACGTCGTCCGAAAATCCGGGTCGCGGTCAAGTATATCGAGTATTTTGACGAGGCCCTCGTCTTTCGCCAGGTCTTCATCAACAACAACAAGATTTGTATGCGAATAATACAGTTCCCGCGAAATTTTTGTTGAAGCATGGCGGCTGATTTCGGTCAAATTGTTGCCGGGCACAGTTATGCTTGTGATAGGCGGCCGGTCTCCCCCTTGTCCGCCTTGGAGGCCGCCCGTCACGCTGATCGGATTGACAACCTGAAACGTCGCTTCATACTTTGTGTTTTCACCTTTATCAACCCCAAGGGCGGAGATCAGCGCCAGGTCTGTCAGCTCTCTTTTGTCCCAGCATCCTTGAAGAAGGAAAACGGCTGTCAGCATCAGCAACATTTTAATGCTGCGTTTCATTTCCATCACCCTTTGGCTGCTTTGCCTTCATGCTCCGGTCATCCGGAGGCTCCGGTTTTTGATCGTTCCCTTGACGGAGCTTATTGTCGTTGCCAAGCAGTTCCGGCCTTTTCTCATGCGTCCACCAGGGCGTCCGGAAAATTGCGTCTCCCCAATTTTTGGGAATAAACGGCGCAAACGGCGTCATATAAGGAACACCGAAGGAACGAATGCTGCTTAAATGGACAAACATGAAGATCAATCCGAGAATAATGCCGTAAAACCCTGTCGCCGCCGCGGCTATTATGAATAAAAAGCGAATTATCCGGGCGGAAATGGCCATTGCAAACGCCGGCGTCGCAAAGCTGGATATTGCCGTAATCGCCACGACAATGACCATTGCAGGGGAGACGATTCCGGCCTGCACCGCCGCTTGTCCGATGACGATGGCGCCGACGATCGACACAGCAGAGCCGATCGCCTTTGGTAGCCGGATGCCCGCTTCGCGCAATATCTCAAAGGAAATTTCCATGATCAAAGCCTCCACAACGGCCGGAAACGGAACGATTTCGCGCTGGGCGGCAATGACGATCAAGAGCTCCGTCGGAATCATCTCCTGGTGAAACGTTGTAGCTCCTACATAAACGGCGGGAGCGATCAACGATATAAAGAAAATGAGAACGCGTAAAAATCGGATAAATGTCGCAATATCAAAACGGGAATAGTAATCTTCGACAGATTGAAAAAACTGAATGAATACCGCGGGAACGAGCAAAACGAACGGCGTTCCGTCAACAAAGATCGCGACCCTTCCCTCAAGGAGATTGCCGGCGACCATATCAGGCCGTTCCGTATGATAAATCGTCGGAAATGTCGTAAATGAGACATCCTCGATCAGCTGTTCAATATAGCCTGATTCAAGGATGCTGTCCATTTCAATTCCTGCGAGCCTTTTTTTGACTTCTTTCACCGTTTTTTCATTGCAGATCCCGTTGATGTACATGATCGCAACATCGGTTTTCGTCACGCTGCCCATGTTCATTTTTTCGACCCAGAGGTTTGGATTTTTGATGATTTTTCTGACAAGCGAAATGTTTGTATCAAGCGATTCGATAAACCCTTCGCGCGACCCGCGAAACGCCCGCTGGTTTTCAGGCTCGTTAATGGAACGCTTTTCTCCCCCTTTTGTACTGGCGATTATCGCGCTCTGCGTTCGATCCACAAAAATGACGGTATCCCCGGCCATCAGCGAATTGAGAACCGCTGAAAAGCTCGTTTTCTGCTTTACACCGCCCAGTGAAACGGAGTCGGCGGAAATACAATCGATGACTTCCTGTCCTGTCTCTTTTTCATTTAGTTTCTCGGAGTTCGTGATCGATTCAATGAGAAATTCATGAATCGTCTTTTCATCCGCAATGCCGCCGACATAAACAATGGCTGTCTCTACTTTCGATTCGGCGCCGGTCTTCAGCCTGCGGATCACGATATCTGAGCTGTTTCCCGTTTTTTCTTTTATAAGATTAAGATTGTCAGCAAGTGAATAACGGACATCGCCTGCAACATGGTCGTTTTCCGGCGTTTCGTCCCCATTCATAAGAGATTCATGTTTTTGTTTCGCTTGATAACGGCCTTTAAAAAAGAATGGCATAGCTGTCAGAATCCCCTTTTTTTCTTGTTTTTCGTATTTTTCCTAACAACAGATCATTTATACCCGCTTAAGCGCATAGCGCTTCGTGAAAACAGAGAAAATAACGGGGAACGGAGAGTGGTGGTTATGAAGGTCATCGGGATCGGGGTTTTGCTGTTCATCTGCTTAATGACGTTTTCCATCGTGCTCGATTTTTATCAGGGGATGACGCTGCATGAGGCGGTGGTCAATAATATGACGTTCACCACTTTAGAGCTGGGCGAATATGTGATCATCCTTTTCTATTTTCTATTTCTCACGGCAGCAGCGATTTTGAACGGCAGAAAAAAGAAAAAAAGGACATAAAAAACGGGCTCCCTTCGCAATGGGAGCCTTGTTTCTCAAACGATTATGTTTCCTTTTACAACATCTGTCTGATGACTGTGAATCGTCCCTTTCACAACCGTGTTTCCGATGATTCTCGATTGTGTTGAAGCATCGGTTTGGATGGCTGTGATTCCGTCTGCCGAACGGCTGTGGATGGTATTGTTCATGATGAGGGAGCCTGTTGACTGGCTGATGAAGAGGATGATGGCCGGCCTTTCCTCTCTGACGAGAGAAACGGTATTGCCGATGAATTCATGCGTTCCAGACGTCATATAAATCGTCACGACAAGGGAGGAATCTTCAATCATATTGCCGAATATTTTCGTTTCCTTTTCCGTCGAGCAGTAGATCGCAAAATTTTTAAAACCGGTGATGGTGTTATTCTGAATGACGGCGGAAGCCCGATCTGTGACGGATAATGAATAGGATTCCGGCACGATTTGAAACGAGGCCGGTGAAATGAAGTTGCCTTCGATCACCGCGTTCCCCTGTGAGATCCAGACCCCTCTCGAAAACAATTTGATGACGTTTTGTTTCAATTGCACATCATCGCCAGAGCTTCTTACCCCGAGGATGACGCCCGTAATGCTGTTGTTGGAAAAGGTAATGCGGTCTGACTGGATAACGCTGAAGCCGACGCTTTTCTTTTTTTCCGGCACGCCGTTTTCGATATCATTTCCTTCAATGAAAACCTGTGATGCCGCATAAACCGAAATCCCCGCATTTTCAAAATTGTTTATCTTATTGCCTGAGACAAGAACGCTTTTGCCGCGGATATCCATGCCCGTCGAAAAGCCGGTGATCAAATTGCCTTTAATCACCGCATTACGCTCTTCCCCCAAGGTGTCTGTTCCCAGTCCGGCAATGCCCGTTTTCGGCCGGTCTGCATCCGGATTGTTTTCCAAAACATTGCCGGCAATGATCGTCTTGACCCCGTATCCATAAGAAATGGTGCCGTCTGCGTGGTTTCCTTCTATTAACACAGAGGCTCCGTTAAAATTGGTGACCGCGCTGTTTACATTGCCTTTGAAGACGTTATTTCGAATGGTGACATTGACAGGTTTTTCATAGAAGACAGATCCTTCACTGTAACCTTCGATATCGATGCCAAACCGCGGGGCCGTGCCGTTTCCGGTCCCTGCATCCCGAATGTTGCACCCTTCAACCAGTACGCCGTCACAGCCCGTGATCGAGATGTTATTTCTCCGGGAACGGCTGATGTTACAATTTCGCACCGTCACGTCCACTGAAGGTCTGTAGTCTTGACCGCCGGCGCTGATGATGATGCCGTCACCGGTAAAATCGGCTAATCTCACGTTTTCGATCAGCACACGAGACGCACCCTCGACACAGATGCCGAATCCCCATTCGTGCGTCGGCCTCGGCGTTGGCGTGTAAGTGTGATCATCCCTGTCACCGATGATTGCGCCTCCGGATATTTTAACGTTCGATTCACCGCCTATATAAAAGACAGAATATCCCCATGAACCGTTTGGCTTGACCTGCATGACCGCTTCGGCATCCATCTTGATTGCAATGCCGCCTGGTACATTGATTCCCGCGTTTCGAAAAGGGAATGCGGGATCGCCGTTTTGCGTCGCATCAATCAAGTATGTGCCATTCGGTATCCATACTGTATGGATGCCCATAGACTTCGCCCATTTCAGACATTCGTTGATTGCGTTTGTGCAATCTGTCTTACCGTCGCCGACAGCGCCGAATTTTGTCACATCGGCAACCGTCATTGTCATTTCCTCGGCTTGCGGCTCTGGCACAGTATATTCAGCCTCCTTTTGAAAAATCTTCTATTCTCTCATATATATGCCGCTCTATTAACATTCGCTTGTACAAAAATAGATAAAATTTTATCAAAAAATCTTTATATTAAACACTCCCCGAAAATCTTTTTTCTTACCTTATATAAAGCGCTTTATCAGCGGGGTCTTTTTCCCTAATCAATAGATAAATCAATTTAAGGTGTATTGACACGATCATTATATAAGAATATGATTTTTATAATAAGCTCAAAAATGAAGGAGTATTGCGAATGTCTAATCATCAAAATGAAATTATTCAAAACATTCCGCAAAAGGGGTTTTTTGGACATCCCCGCGGGCTCTTCACTCTATTTTTCACTGAATTTTGGGAGCGTTTCTCTTACTACGGCATGAGAGCGATCCTTATCTATTATTTGTATACACAAGTGTCCAAAGGCGGCCTCGGCTTTGATGAAAGCACGGCAAACTCGATTATGGCCGTTTACGGCTCCCTCGTCTATATGTCGGGAATCATCGGCGGCTGGATCGCGGACAGGCTCCTCGGCACGGCAAGAACGGTATTTTACGGCGGCGTGTTCATTATGTTCGGACACATTCTCTTGTCGTTCCCTGGCAGCGTCCCCGCTTTCTTCGCCAGCATGTTTTTGATCATCATCGGGACAGGCCTTTTAAAGCCGAACGTATCAAGCATTGTCGGCGACCTGTACAGCCCTGAGGATACCCGACGCGATTCAGGGTACAGCATCTACTACATGGGGATTAACCTTGGCGGATTCCTTGCACCGATTATCGTCGGCACTGTCGGCCAGACGTACAACTATCATCTCGGATTCAGCCTTGCCGCCGTCGGAATGTTCATCGGACTTGTCACATACGTGCTGACAAGAAAGAAAAACCTCGGACAAGCAGGTCAAGTCGTTCCGAATCCGATGACGCCGGCTGAACGGAAAAAAGTATTCGTGCGCCTCGGCCTCGGTGTTTTACTCATCGCCATCATCGCCGCTTTTTTCATTATGAAAGGCCTTTTGACGATCAACGTGTTTACGATGCTTGTCAGCATTCTCGGCATCCTGATTCCTTTGGCTTATTTCATCGTAATGTTTTGCAGCTCGAAAACGACAAGTGACGAAAAATCCCGTCTTATCGCTTATATTCCGCTGTTTATCGCATCGATGATGTTCTGGGCGATTCAGGAGCAGGGCGCCAATATCTTGGCAACGTATGCAGACAAACGGACTCATTTAGAATTTATGGGCCTGCAGTTGCAATCATCATGGTTTCAATCGTTAAACCCGCTGTTTATCGTCGTGCTCGCGCCGGTATTCGCGTGGCTCTGGATGCGTCTCGGCAACCGCCAGCCGTCGACTCCGACGAAATTTTCGCTCGGGCTGATTCTGGCCGGCTTGTCATTCATCGTCATGATTTTCCCTGCCTACATTAACGGCACTCAATCGCTTGCTAATCCAATGTGGCTCGTACTGAGCTTTTTGATTGTCGTGCTCGGGGAATTATGCCTCTCCCCAGTCGGCTTATCTGCAACGTCAAAGCTTGCTCCTGCTGCTTTCTCCGCGCAGACGATGAGCCTCTGGTTTTTGTCAAATGCTTCGGCACAAGCCATCAATGCACAGATCGTAAAGTATTACAATACAAACACTGAAATCGCCTATTTCGGAACGATCGGCGGAGTAGCTATCGTATTGGGATTGATTTTATTTATGCTCTCTCCAAAAATTCAAAAATTTATGAAAGGCGTTCGTTAATCGAACACCCGGCAGCCTGTCTATAAGACAGGCTGCTTTTTTTTAGAGGATTCGCTTTTGGTTTATCGAATAATTGAATATCAATTTGGAAATGGAGGCTGAAACAATGGAAATCACTGCAACGGCAAAATCCGGATTTACCGGAGTCGGCTTTACAAAAACCGTCACATTCGAAGAAGCCCATGCAAAAAAGCTGCACGGCGTCATTTTGCAATTGAAGAAGCGTTATCGGCAAATAATCGGCGTGAAGGATGACAGGGGAATGTGGGCGATTTCGAAACATTTCGGCGAAGAGCAATTCGATTTCTGCATTTTGATGGAAACAGACGGCCTGCCTGAAGTTCTTCCGGCGGGAATGATCAGCTTTCAGGTTCCTCCCCTGACATATGCGTATGCCAGGCACCCGCAGGATGAAAATCCGGAAGCAACTTATCGAAACGTCTATCAGTGGATTAAAGCAAACGGCTTTCAATTAAACGACAAAGCTTTCACACACATGGAGTTTTATCCGATAGACCAGGATCTAAGCGCACCCGAATTTGATATATACGTTCCAATCATTCGCTCTCCGCATTGAATCTGGACAAAGTTATTTGGAATTCCAGTATGCGGACTATAGAATTCTCCATCTGCATTGGATTAACCCGCTTCTTCTTTAGCAAAAATTAACATTTCTTTAATTTTCAACTTACATATATTTGCTATGATAAATTCCAATAAAAAGGAGGGTGTCATATGAAATATACTTTATCCAAAACGGCCGCTGCATCTGTTCTTGCAGCATGTATTTTCGTTTCTCCATGGAGCGGGCTTCCTCAAACAAAGGCAGCCGCCGCAAAAGACTTCACGGTGACTGCCGATATGGAAACAGAGCCTGTGAACAGCGCCGATGACGCCGCAGATGATCCGGCTATCTGGGTTGATCCAAAACATCCTGATAAAAGCAGGCTGATCACCACGAATAAACAATCCGGCTTAATCGTGTATGATCTTGAGGGAAAGCAGCTTGCCTCCTATCCATTCGGTCAATTAAACAATGTTGACCTTCGCTACAATTTCCCGCTGGGAGACAGGACGGTCGATATTGTCGGAGCATCCAACAGATCAGCCGGAAAAAACACGATCGAAATATACGCGTTCAACGGCGCTAAAGCCGAGCTGACATCGATCGTCAATCCGAAAAAGCCGATTAAAACGGCCATCAATGAAGTCTACGGATTCAGCTTATACCACAGCCAGAAAACCGGAAAGTTCTATGCGATGGTGACGGGAAAGGACGGCGAATTTGAACAGTATGAGCTGTCGGACAACGGAAAAGGACAAGTCGAGGGCAAAAAGGTGCGGGCATTTCAAATGGGCTCGCAAACAGAAGGACTTGCAGCAGATGACGAATACGGCAACTTGTACATCGCTGAGGAGGATGTCGCGATTTGGGCATTCAGCGCCGAACCGAACGGCGGCAAATACGGAAAGGTCATCGATCGGGCTGACGGAAGGCATCTGACCGCAGACATTGAAGGGCTGACCATTTATTACGGTGCAGACGGTACGGGGTATTTGCTCGCATCAAGCCAGGGCGATAACAGATACGCCATCTATGACCGCCAGGGAGATCACAAATATATCGGCGCGTTTACAATCGCAGACGGCAAAGCCATTGACGGGACAAGCGATACGGATGGAATCGACGTCCTCGGCTTCGGACTCGGCAAGAAATATCCGTACGGGATCTTTGTTGCCCAAGACGGCGAAAATACCGAAAACGGCGCGTTAAAGAACCAAAATTTCAAAATCGTCTCTTGGGAAAAGATCGGGGCAGCCTTGGATTCTTTACCTGCTCTGAAAGATCAGGTAAATCCCCGCAGCCTGAAAAACCGCGCAGAATAAGCGAGAAAAATCCGGAGAATCTGATATGCTCCCCTAAAGGTAGACAGATGAAATAAAAAAATCTGTTTGCCTTGGGGGAGTTTTTTCATGGCTGGAAAATGGTTTTCAAAAAAGGAAAAATTGAATATTCTATCAGAATGTGATCAGGAGAATAATTCGGTGAAGGAGATCGCAGAAAAATATGACATTCATGCCGAAACAATTCGTGAATGGAGAACATCGCATGATATGGCGGGTGTGGAGAGTTTGGAACGTTCAAAGCGCCATAAGTTCTATCCCGCAGAATTAAAATACAATGCCGTGAAAGACTTCTTATCCGGACGCTACTCTCAAAGAGAAATCTCGAGAAAATATAAGATTTCCAGTAAATCCGTACTCATGAAGTGGGTTGAGCTTTATAATGGTCATAAAACGTTAAAAGACAGCGGGAGAGGAAGGAATCGTTTGATGACCAAACGGAAGAACGTTTCATTGGAAGAACGGATTGAGATTGCGAAGGATTGTCTAGCTCATGGAAAGGACTACGCCAGATCAATGGAGATTCATCAAGTCTCCTACCAACAGGTGTATCAATGGGTGAAAAAGTATCAAGAAGGCGGAGAAGAGGCCTTAAAAGACAACCGAGGGAAAACGCAAAACCGAAGAAGAACTGACACCTGAAGAAAAAATTCAACGGGAAAACAAACGGCTGGAACAGGAAAATGAGCGTTTGCGCGCAGAGAATGCGTTCTTAAAAAAGTTGGAAGAGATCAAAAGGAGGCGGTTCTAAGTCAGGTTCGGTACGAAGATCGATATCTCGCCATTTTAGAGCTGAATCGAAAAGAAGGCTTTTCTGTCCAAATGTTATGTGAGATTGCCGAAGTTTCGCGCCAGGGGTATTACAAATGGAGGAGCCGAGTACCTTCAGCGAGAGAAAAACAGAATGAAAAGATTATCGCCAAAATGGCGCTACTTCACGAACAAATTGGCGGTATCTACGGATACCGCAGAATGACCTTAAACATGAACCGCCGCTTTAAAGAGCGCCTCAATCATAAGCGCATCTATCGGCTGATGAAAATTGCCAAGCTGGAGTGTGTCATTCGGCGGAAGAAAAAACGTTACGGCAAAGCGACGCCTCAACATGTGTCCGAAAATATCCTGAATCGAGAGTTTAAAGCGGACAAACCAAATCAAAAATGGGTGACTGATGTGACAGAGCTAAAATACGGCCATCGGAAAGCGTACCTCAGTGCCATTTTAGATCTTCATGAGGGAATGGTCGTGTCTTATGTGCTGGGGAAATCCAATAATAACGCCCTTGTGTTTAAAACCTTGAACCAAGCGCTTGAGGCAGCCCCAAACGCACGTCCTCTCCTTCACAGCGACAGAGGTTTTCAATACACGTCCCACCAGTTTAGAAGGATGATTGAAAACGCAAATATGACACAGAGTATGTCCCGCGTCGGCCGCTGTATTGATAACGGCCCCATTGAGTCGTTTTGGGGGAAATTAAAATGCGAGAAATACAGACGGAATTCGTACGAGACATTTGAGGCACTTCAAAGCGCAATTGATGAATATATCCACTTTTACAACCACGATCGTCTACAAGAAAAACTAAACGGCCTCAGCCCAGTGGAATACAGGGCTAAAGCCGTCTAGTGTGTTTTAGTTATTTCCACTGTCTACTTGACAGGGTGCAGATCAATCGTTCTCCGGACTTTTTATTCCGCACGATGGCTCCGGCGCAAAATGGCTGTTCCGTATGGCGGCAACTTAACGGTTCCCTTCTTGCGGGTTCCTTTCAGCACATCTGTAAACGCCTCATCCGGGAGGGCTACGTTTTCGTTTTCCTCTGTAAAGTTTAAGAGAAAAATATAGTCATGCTTGCCGTCTGTACGCATCTGGGCCGTCACCCCGTCCGGAAGGTCTGTATCGAGCACTTTTGCGATTCCGGTTCCTTCGATGAGCTTTGAAACGAAATCCTTTTGAAAAGACGTTTCATTTCTCGATGCGATATAGTAGGCTTTCCCCGCTCCGTACAAATTGACGGTGAGAGCAGGTCGGCCCGCGTAAAAATCTTCTTCGTAAAAGGCGAGCGCTTCGGCGCCTTCAAGATGAATCAAGTCGCAAAGTTCAGCCGCTTCATAGCGTCCGCTGAGCCCGAGCCGATTATCGGCGTCCATGACGATTGCGTTCTTCTGCCCGTCGTGAAGGGCATCGATTTCTTCAGACCAGATGCCAAGCATCTTTCTCAGACCACCGGGAAAGCCTCCGAGGAAAGCCAGATCGTTTTCATCGACAATTCCCGACCAGTATGTCGCGACAAAGGTGCCGCCTTCTTGGACAAACCGCTCGATCCGTTCGGCAGTATCCTGTTTCAGCATATAAAGCATCGGTGCGATCACCAGTTTATATTTCGAAAAATCGCCGTCCATATGAATGACATCGACAGGAACCCCCTCCTGCCAGAACGGCTGGTAAAACGATTTAACCGTCCGTTCGTAGTGGAGACCGATATTGCGCGGACCTTGGGCATCTTCCAGGGCCCAGCGGTTTTCCCAGTCAAAAATAAGCACAACTTCCGGTTCCGCCGTCGTACCGGCGATTTCATCAAGCTTGTCCAGCTTTTCACCGAGCTTTTTCACATCCTGAAAGACGCGCGTATGCTCAGAGCCCTCATGATCGACGACGGCACCGTGGAGCTTCTCGCTCGATCCGCGGCTTTTTCTCCATTGAAAATACTGGACGGTATCAGAGCCGTGGGCGACCGCCTGCAATGAGGACAGCTCATGCATGCCCGGGCGCTTCAGCTTGCTGACGTCGTGCCAGTTTGTCATGCTCGGCGTGCTTTCCATCAGCATAAACGGTTTGCCGCCTTTTAAGGAACGGTTGATATCATGAACGAAAGCGATCTCCGCCCCCAGCTCGTTGTCTGTCTGCCGATTGTTGTGCCATGCCGGATAGGAATCCCACGAAATGACGTCAAGCAGATCGGCGAACTTCCAATAGTTCAGGCCCGGGAATGTTCCCATGAAATTCGTCGTGACGGGCAGTTCAGGATGAAAGGAGCGGACATGGGCGATTTCGTGGCGGCAAAAATCAACCGTCTGATCAGTGACAAAGCGCTTCCAGTCCAAATTCAGGCCGTGAACGGCGTCTTCGCCGTGGGGCGCCGGGGATTCAACCTCGTCCCAATCTGTGTAGGTATGGCTCCAGAATCCCGTCCACCATGCATGGTTCAGCTGATCGAGCGTTTTGTACTTCGCCAGAAGCCATTCCCTGAATTTGGCCTGGCACAGATCACAGTGGCATTCTCCGCTGTATTCATTGGAAATATGCCAGCCGATCACAGCCGGGTGATGAGCGTACCGTTCGGCAAGCTTGCCATTGATCACCGCCGTTTTTCGCCGATAGACAGGCGAGGTGTAGCAATGGGCATGCCGCTTTCCGTGAAGGCTCCGCACCCTGTTCGCATCCGTTCTGAGCACTTCCGGATACTTTTTGGACATCCATGCAGGTTTGGCGCCGCTCGGCGTGGCCAAAAACGCATATATGCCGTTGTCCTTGAAAGCATCCAACACGCGGTCAAGCCAGTCAAACGTAAACCGTCCTTCTTCAGGTTCAAGGGAAACCCATGAAAAAATCCCGACAGACATCACATTGCAGCGGGACAGCTTCAATCCTCTTTTAATACGTCCGGGTAATTGAGCCACTGATCCGGATTATAATCGGCTCCATGCAGCAATCGGGGAACTTTCGGGCTGATCGGGGGAAATGATGTAACCATCCGCATTTCATCCTTTCGTCTTCATTTTCATAGAACGTGATGACAGCGGCGTCTCGCTACGTTAAACGATTTTAATATAAAGGTTCGTGTATTGCCGGGATCGTCCATTTGTTAGATTATATACGATTCTTTCCCGCTTCTTTCCTGCCTGCCGATCTGGATTTTATGGAATATTTGTAAAATATATTCTATAATTGTTATCATCAACAAATTCCGGTTCGGCATATACTTGACTAAAGCAACTATTATATTATAATTGACTAAAGCAACGATTTAACGAGAGAGAGGTTTTCATATGACGGAAGTCGACCGTTCCATCACGTTAGAATTCAGAAAGTTCAATCGATTTTACACCAATGTGCTCGGTTTTCTGAATGAACATATTTATGACAGCCCGTTTTCTCTAACGGAAACGCGGATATTATTTGAGATCAAAAATACGAGCCATTGCACGGCCAAGATCCTCCAGGATACGCTCGGCCTTGACCGCGGATATGTAAGCAGAATCATCAAACGGTTTGAAAAGGAAAACATGCTTTATAAGGAAAAAAGCGAAGAAGACAGCCGCAACCATTACCTGTATTTAACCGGGTTCGGCGAAACCATTTATAAAAAGCTCGAGGCAAAAGCAAACCAGCAAATTGAATATATGCTGGAGCATGTAGACGCTAAAAGCCAGGAAAAACTGGCTGCCGCGATGGAGACGATTGAATGCATATTGTCGGAGCAGCTCTCGCCTAAAGAATCTGCCGTTTCGATAAGAGACTACTATATTTCAGACGATATCAAGATGATCATTGAAAAACAGCGGCTATTTTATAAAGAGGCGCACGGGTGGGACCATACATTTTTGGACTACCTTCTCGAGACGTTTGACGCCGACATCGAAAAGATTTGGATCGCCGAAAGCGCCGGGAGGTTCGCCGGATGCGTCGGGCTCGTCAAACACGATGACCGCACCGTACAGCTCAGATGGTTCCTGGTCGATTCCGCTTTTCGTGGCAGGGGAATCGGCAGCAGCCTGCTCAGAACGCTCATGGATTATTGCAGAGAAATGAAATTTGAACGGATTTTTCTTTGGACTGTCAGCTCAATGGCTGAAGCGCGCCCTCTTTATGAAAAATTCGGATTCAGACTGACCGAGGTCAAGGATGAGGCGCCGTTATGGGGGCAGCGCCTTCAAGAAGAACGCTGGGACATTGAACTAGCCTGATGAAATGGGAGGAGCTATGAAACGAAAATTACACTACGCTTGGATTATCGTATTTGTGACATTTTTGACGCTGTTGGCGGTTCAGGGAGTCCGCCTTTCTTTCGGCGCCTTTATTCAGCCGTGGGAGGAAGAATTTTCGCTGGACAGGGGCACCATTTCGCTTATTTCCATGCTGAGCTTTATCGTCTATGGGGCCTCACAGCCTTTGATCGGCAGGCTGGTCGACAAGTTCGGCCCGAGGATCGTATTATCCTTCAGCACGCTCCTTGTGGGCTTGAGCATCTTTTTTACATATCTCGTCACCGCCCCTTGGCAGCTGTTTATTTTGTACGGGATCATCGCTTCGCTCGGGGTCGGTGGAGCGTCAAATGTCGCTTCAACCGTTATTGTGACCAATTGGTTCAATGAGAAGCGCGGACTTGCATTCGGGATTATGGAAGCGGGGTTCGGCGCGGGGCAGATGCTTCTTGTGCCGGGGTCTTTAATGCTGATTCACTGGTTCAACTGGAAGGTGACCGTCATCGTCCTTGGAATCTTTTTAATCCTGATCGTGTTTCCGATCGTTTTATTGTTTTTACGAAACGAACCGGCAGAAAAAAACCTGCTGCCGATCGGCGGCGCCAATGCGGAAGAAACGAAAGACGAACCATCCGGCAAGGCGAAAAAAGTTCCGTACCGGGCCGTCTTTTTGAACAAAAAATTTTGGTTTCTGATTTTGCCGTTTTTCATTTGCGGGTTTACGACAACCGGATTAATGGATACGCACCTGATCCCTTTTTCTCATGATCACGGCTTTTCAACCGAAGTCACCAGTGCCGCCGTCAGCCTGCTGGCCGGATTTAACATCATCGGCATTTTAATATCCGGAGTTGTCGCAGACCGCTGGAGCAGCCGAAAAATCCTCTGTTTTCTATACGCCGTGAGGGCGCTGTCCCTTGTCATTCTGCTGACAAGCCATCAGCCGCTGCTCCTTCTTGTGTTCGCGGTATTGTTCGGCCTGGTCGACTTTGCGACTGTCGCGCCGACGCAAATGCTCGCCACGCAGTATTTCAGACAGTATTCTGTCGGCTTTATTCTCGGCTGGCTGTTTCTCAGCCATCAAATCGGCTCGGCGCTCGGGGCTTATCTGCCCGGTGTATGGTACAGCCAGACAGGCAGCTACAATCCGTCCTTCTACTTGTCAATCATCATTTTGGCGGGAGCGAGCATTTTGAACATCTTGCTGCCCGAACCGCAAAAGGTGAACCGGATACCGGAAAATCAAACAACGTCCATCGAGCAAAACTGATCATAATAAAAACCTGTTTTTGCCCTATCAAAAACAGGTTTTTACTTTGCAATTAAATGATTTCATTATGAAACTTTATTTTTATTGTATATATCAAAAGCGACGGCAACGAGAAGAACGAGCCCTTTAATAGCCTGCTGCCAGTCGATGCCGAGGCCGAGCAGGGACATGCCGTTGTTCATGACGCCCATGACGAGGCCGCCGATAATCGCCCCGCCGATCGTGCCGATTCCGCCGTAGGCTGAGGCGCCGCCGATGAAGCAGGCCGCGATGGCATCAAGCTCAAACAGGTTCCCCGCTTTCGGCGTTGCCGCATTTAAGCGCGCTGCAAAGATCAGCCCCGAAAGCGCGGCCAAGACTCCCATGTTGACAAAGACGAGGAACGTCAGCCGTTTCGTTTTGATTCCGGACAGCTCGGCAGCTTTTTCGTTCCCGCCGATCGCATAGATTCTCCGTCCGACGACCGTTTTTTTCATGACAAAGGTATAGCCCGCAATCAGTACAAACAGCGTGACCAAAATGAGCGGAATGCCTTCATAGGTTGCGAGAATATAAGTAAACAGATTGATGATCGCGATGATAAACAATACTTTGACGGCAAACAGCCCTTTTCCCTGAATGTCGAATTGATATGTTTTCTGCATCCTTCTTTGCTGAAGCTGATATATAAGATAAAACACAGAGACCCCGATCCCGATAACGATTGTCGTCAGATGAAGCATGCCTCCGTTCAGCCAGTCCGGGATAAAACCCGAGGCCATCCTTTGAAAAGAAATGGGGAACGGCGCGATCGACTTGCCTTCAAGAACGATCATCGTCAGCCCCCTGAACAGGAGCATCCCCGCGAGCGTGACGATAAATGCCGGAATCTTCACATAAGCGATCCAAAAGCCCTGCCAGGCGCCGATCGCGGCTCCCAATAAAAGCGACAGCACGACGGCGGCAGAAAGCGGCATGTCATTCTGGATGATCATCATCGCTGATACGGCGCCGACAAATGCGGCGACCGAACCGACCGATAAATCGATATGTCCTGTGATAATGACAAGCATCATGCCGATCGCCAAAATAAGAATATAGCTGTTTTGCAATACGAGATTGGTAATATTCAACGGCCTGAGCAATATCCCGTCCGTCAAGATTTGAAAGAGCAGCATGATCAATACGAGCGCAATCACCATGCTGTATTTCCTGATATTCTGTTTATACATGGCGGCCAGCAGCTGAAGGTATCCGGGCTGCGCCCGGTCTTTATCGGTTTGCACCGGTGTCTGCATACGCCTCTCCCCCTTTCTCCGTGCGGATGGTCATGTATTTCATCAGCCGCTCCTGGTCGGCATCTTCTTTGGCAAATTCCGCAGTGATCGCACCCTCGCACATCGTATAGATCCGGTCGCACATTCCGAGCAGTTCGGGAAGTTCTGATGAAATGATGATCACCGCTTTTCCTTCCTCGGCCAGCTGATTGATGATCGCGTAGATTTCGTATTTGGCGCCGACATCAATCCCCCGTGTCGGTTCATCGAGAATTAAAATATCGGGCTCTGCAAAGATCCACTTGCTCAGCATGACCTTCTGCTGATTTCCCCCGCTTAAATTTCCCGTTTGCTGATACACGCACGGCGTCTTGATGTTTAATTTTTTGCGGAAATCTTCTGCTTCATGCTTTTCTTTCCGCTCATCCAGCACCATGCGGTGAGACACTCTTTCCAGTTTTGCAAGGGTGATGTTTTCTTTAATGCTGTTCATTAATATCAGGCCGTTTCCTTTGCGGTCTTCGGTCACATAAACGATGCCGTTTTTGATGGCATCCTCGGTATTTTTGATGTTTAGTTCCCGGCCGTCTTTTGTGAGCGTGCCGGAAATGTTTTTCCCGTAAGAGCGGCCGAAAATGCTCATGGCAAGCTCTGTTCTGCCCGCCCCCATCAATCCGGCGATCCCTGCGATCTCGCCTTTTCTGACGGACAGATTGGCGTTTTTGACGACTTTCCGCTCCTGCCTGAGAGGATGATGGACGGTCCAGTCTTTCGCTTCAAATATGACCTGACCGATACGTGCGTTTCTATCGGGATAGCGGTTTTGCAGTTCACGGCCGACCATGCCCTTGATGATCCGGTTTTCCGTCAATTCTCCGCTTTTCACGTCAAGGGTTTCAATCGTCTGACCGTCCCTGAGCACTGTAATCGAATCCGCTACCTTCGTAATTTCATTTAATTTATGAGAAATCATAATCGAGGAAATCCCCTGCCGTTTCAGCTCCAATAAAAGCTGAAGCAAATTCTCGCTGTCTGACTCGTTCAAAGCGGCAGTCGGCTCATCCAAAATCAACAGCTGCACTTTTTTAGCGAGCGCTTTCGCAATTTCCACCAGTTGCTGTTTTCCGACGCCGATTTGCGAAATCAGCGTGTCGGGCGATTCATGAAGGCCGACCTTTTTCATCAATTCGAGCGTTTCCTGCTTTGTTTTCCGCCAGTTGATGACCCCTCTTTTTGCCTGTTCATTTCCTAAAAACAGATTTTCCGCAATGGAAAGCTCAGGAATCAGCGCAAGCTCCTGGTGAATGATAACGATTCCCGCTTCCTCGCTTTGCTTAATATTCTTAAACCGGCAGACTTCCCCTTTGTATAAAATATCACCTGTATACGTTCCGTAAGGATATACGCCGCTTAACACCTTCATCAGCGTCGATTTTCCGGCGCCATTTTCCCCGCACAGCGCATGGATTTCGCCCGATTTGACGCGCAGGTTAACACTTTTAAGCGCTTTGACGCCCGGAAACTCTTTTGTGATGCCTCTCATCTCCAAAATGACATCCGGCATGACGTCACTTCCCTAATTCCGATTCTTTATAGTAACCGCTTTCGACCAAAACCTTTTTGTAGTTCTCTTTATCGACGACGACAGGCTCAAGCAAATAAGACGGGACGACTTTTTTTCCGTTGTCATACGTCTTTGTATCATTGACCTCGGCTTTTTTGCCCTTTAAGACCGATGTCGTCATCTCGACGGCCTTCTTCGCCAGCTCTCTCGTATCTTTAAAGATCGTTGACGTCTGCTCGCCTTTCATGATCGAATTGACCGAAGCAAGCTCTGCATCCTGTCCGGTGATGACCGGCAGCGGCTTTTTATCCGTTCCGTAGCCGGCTCCCTTTAACGATGAAATGATACCGATGCTGATCCCGTCATACGGCGAAAGCACTGCATCCAGCTTCGCCTTTGTATAATGGGCGCTCAGCAGATTGTCCATCCGCGCTTGGGCGGTCGCGCCGTCCCATCTTAATGTTGCTCCTTGCTCAAACGAGGTCTGGCCGCTTAAGACCTTCAGCTTCCCGGAATCGATATAAGGCTTCAAAACAGACATGGCACCGTCAAAGAAAAAGTGCGCATTATTATCGTCGGGCGATCCGGCGAATAGTTCAATATTAAACGGGCCTTTTCCGTCTTTTAAGCCGAGCTTTTCTTCGATATATTTGCCTTGAAGCTCGCCGACTTTGTGATTGTCAAATGTCGCATAGTAGTCGACATGTTCGCTGTTCATGAGAAGTCTGTCGTAAGAAATGACTTTGATATCCTGTTTGCTCGCTTTTTCGAGGACATCTGTCAGCGCTTCCCCGTCAATCGAAGCGATCACGAGGACATTGACGCCTTTCGTAATCATGTTTTCAATTTGTGATACCTGGTTTTCGACCACGTCTTCCGCATATTGAAGATCCGTTTTATACCCGAGCTTTTCAAACTCTTTCACCATGTACTTCCCGTCATACACCCAGCGTTCCGAAGATTTCGTCGGCATCGAAATTCCGACATAGCCTTTCTCTTTCCCTCCGCTCGCCTGATTGCCCGAGCAGGCGGCAACCGTTAGACAAAGCAACAGCAATGCAGTCAACAGCCAGCATTTCTTCACGCTTCATATCCCCCTTTTCATTTCTCCCATCGTGAATCAAGCCAACTGTACCATTTCCCGCAATATCCGTCTTTTGAATTAATTAACTATTTTTATAAAAATCAGACTTTTTTAAAGCGCTTACATTATGATTTTCTACCCGTTTGTTCAATTCCCGACATACGGCGGTACTGATTCGGCGTTACCCCGATCGTTTTTTTAAAAACGGTGCTGAAATAGTGCTGTGTATCATACCCGGTTTGCTCTGCGATATCATGAATCGGCAATGACGTCGTTTTCAAAAGGTGAACCGCTTTTTGCATGCGCATCTCCGTCAGCAGCTGCACAAACGTCATCCCGAGCTCACGCTTCATCATCCGGCTCAAATAGACGGACGAGACTTGCAAGGCATCTGCCGTCTGCATTAAAGAAAAATCCCTTTCAGCAAAATGCTCTTGCATATATTCCTTGGCGCGGGCCACAACCGGTGATCCCCTGAAAGACCGTGCCGCCTGTTCCCTGCAAAATTGATATGCTTCAGGTACGGTTTGCTCCCTTTCGGCAAGATTGATGAAGCAGGAGGAAACACCGGACTGCAACCCGTTCTTCATCATCTCCTCAAACGCCCTCTGTTCTTTTTCCGTCAGGATGCGCCATAAACAAACTCCTACAAGATGACCGTCTCCGAAAACAACGGCTGCTTCAGACTCTTCCTTGAAAAAACGTTCCGCTTTTTCTTTCACATGATTCGGCTTGATCGAAACATTCCCGGTGCTGACGACGCCGAGCATGTCCGGTATCCGCGGCGGAAGCCGGAGGCTCTCGAGCTGTGCGCAGACTTCCTCTTCGCGAATCTGCCCTTTTACCCAATGTTGAAACACATGCTCTTTCAAAAGGCTGAGATTTTTTTGAATATGCAATTGGTCGCGCTGCTTCTTTTTTTCGGCGGCAAGCGAGCTGCTGATATTCTGAAGCACTTTGTCGAGCTGGCCCGGTTCCACAGGCTTTAGCAAATAATCATCGACCTGTAAACGAATCGCTTCCTGGGCGTATGAAAACTGATCATAGCCTGTCACGATGACAAACCGGCACAGCGGCAGCGCCTGGCGCAGCTTCTTCATCAGCGTCAAACCGTTTACGGTCGGCATGTTCAAGTCGACGATCAATAAATCGATCGAATGTTTAAGGGCGAGCTCAAAGGCTTCCTCTCCATTTTCCGCCTCAGCCGCCACCTCCATGCGGTACCGCTCCCATGAAACGGCATCGCGTATCCCCTCCCTGATCCAAGGCTCATCATCAGCAATTAATACGCGCCATTCTTCACTCAAGTGCATTCACTCCCTTTTAAAATCGGCAGCCGGATTGTAACGGAGGTTCCCGCTCCTTTTTGGCTTTCGACCGTTAAACCGTACGGCTCCCCGAAAGTAAGGAGAATCCGTTCATGAACATTGATCATTCCGTAGCCTGCCGTGCTTCCCCCCATTTTCAACTGTCTGGAAATACGCGCTAATGCAGAAACATCCATTCCGGCTCCGTCATCTTCAACGCGTATGAACAGACAGCCGTCTGCTTCCTCTCCTTTGATGCTGATATGCCCCGGCTCCTTCTTTTCTTTAATGCCGTGATAAATCGCGTTTTCCACAATGGGCTGAAGGACGAGTTTGAGGATAAAGCGCTCACCCTCTATTGCAGGCGGAACAATCGAATAATTCAGCTTATCCCGGTATCTCGCTTTTTGGATTTTCAAATAGTTTTCAACATGGGCGAATTCGTCCGATAAAGGAATGATGTCCCGGCCCTTGCTTAACGATATGCGAAACAGCTTTGATAAAGCCTGCACCAAATCTGTCACCTCATGCGCACCTTTTTTTCTCGCCATCCAGTTGATCGTATCCAGGGTGTTGTATAGAAAATGGGGATTGATTTGCGCCTGCAAAGCTCTTAATTCAGCCTCCCGTTTTTGCCGCTCCTGTCTTTCGGTTAATGTCATCAGCTCTTTGATTCTGAGCATCAAGCTGTTGAAGCTTCTTCCCAAAAGGCCGATTTCATCCTGCCTGTCCTCTTCGTAAAGCGTCGAAAAGTCTCCGCCTTCTGCTTTTTGCATAAAAGAATTCAGCTTCAAAATCGGCTTTGACATCGAATGGGACAAATAATAGGAAGCCGTTATTCCCAAAAACGCTGCCGTAAGCAAAAACAGCATTACGTATAAGTGGATTTCCTTCACTTCAAAGACCGGTTCACCCGTTTTAAAGACGCCGATCGTCGTCCAGTTCGTAAAACCGGAAGTCTCATAAATAAACTGATATTCCTCTCCTTTGATCCGCTTCGTAAAGTCCCCCGAGCTTTTCCTTTGAAACCACTTCTTCGGCAAAAACAGCTGCGAAGATTCCGGTGAATAAATATTGCCGCCGTTTTCATCCATAATCAGCAAATAACCCGTTTTTCCCAAACGGATATTTTTCGTCGCTTCAGCGAGCACCCTCAGCTTCAGATCGATTAAAATGACGCCTTTGACACGCTGTGTCTCTGGATCGATCACGGCTCTGACGGCTGTGACGACTTCGTCTTCCCCGTAGCCGACATGGCTTCTGATATTCCGGTTAACGGGCTTTCCGATCATCTTGAAAATCCCTTCATTCTTCACGGCCTCCCGATACCACGGCTCCTCCGTCAAATCGGTCTTTGTCCGTTCATACATCTCATTGCTGATCATGTCCCCTCTGTCATTGACAACGAGAATGCCCGCCGCTTCAGAGTATAAAGAAGTCAGCCCCTGCAAAAACGTCCGCCGCATATAATCCGCTTCACCGTCTTCTTTTTGATGATGAAAAAACGCTTCCATTTCGTCATTCGTCGAAATCAAATATGTCAGGTTCTGCATGTGGCTGACATAGACCTCTGTCGTCTTATTCACTTCGCCGATTAATTGCAGCGTATGGTCGATCACCTGTTTTTCGATGATGCTTTCAACCGCCCACCCCGACAGAATGCCAAGACCGATCGACGGCAGCATGCTGATCAAAAGCAAAAGGCTGATCAGCTTATAGCGGATCGGTGCATTGTTGATCGCAAGCTTAATCATTCGCATAGTAGGATTCTACATTTTCCTTTGTGATAATCGTAATGCCCGTATCGATCGACGACGGAAGCGGGCGTGCGGTTTTCATGCCAGGCGGGAAATGGCGGCTCGAAAGGAACAGCATATGAAGCGACCAGTAGCCCATCTGCCACGTGTCCTGGCCGAGGGTTGCGGCAATCGATCCATCTTTGATGCCGTCCAGCGTTTTTTTGTCTTTATCAAAGCCGATGATGCTGACTTTTCCTGTCAATCCGGCGGATTTCACAGCCTGTGCCACCCCGCTGGCGCCATTCGCTTCAGTCGTGAAAATCCCTTTAATGTGCGGATTTTTCTTCAATAATGCTTCAGCCTGTTTTTTCGAAGCGAGTTCATCCCCTTTTCCGTCGAGAACCGCAGCAACCTTCATCTCCGGATAGCTCTGTTCGATCGTTTTCTTAAAGCCCTTCGTCCTTTCCTGATGATTGTATTGATGAGGCTGGGTGATCACGGCCGTTTCCCCTTTTCCTTTCAAAAGCTTCGCCATTTTATGGGCGGCCTCGGCGCCGGCTTCCCTGTTATTCGTGCCGATGTACGTCGAAGCATTGCTCCCCGGAGCGTCTGAATCAAAAAGAACGATTGGAATCCCCTGTTCGTGCGCTTTATTGATAACGGAATCGAGCACCTTCGGATCAATCGCCGAAACCGCGATCCCCGCCGGTTTTTTGGCGATCACCTGCTCCAGCACGGTCATTTGTTCATGGGCATCATAGTGAGCCGCACCTCGGTATTCGACAGACACATTGAAAAGCTGTGCAGCATCTTCAAAGCCTTTCAAACCGCTTTTCCAATATTCAATCCCGGACTGAAACGTCACCATCACGAACTTTTCCGACAGACTTCCTGTTAAAAGCCCGCCTCCTTCATCTGAAGGGGCTTTTTCGCCGCGGGAATAATTGTAGACATAAACAAAAAACAAACAAAGCAAGACCGCATATACCATCAGCAGCTTTTTCATCTTCATCCCCCTGTTGATACAGGAAACAAGACAGCGGTTTCAAACGGTTCGATTTCAGCATTATATTTTCCATAGCTTCTGATACAGACGTTGGAGAAGTCTTTGTCCCCTTTTTCCTCTTTGTGTATATGAAACACCTAAACTATTTGACATTTCGGGTGAAAAACCTTGTTCGGCCATTTTTTTCTTAACACAACCTTAAATTTCTCGAAAAAGTAAATAAATATCATAACAGAAGGACTAGGTCTTAAGGTCTATACATTGGTTGATAGAGTGCAGATTACTGGAAGTTTCAGCATTTCCATATTACACGCGATTTTCAGGGTCATGGTAACGGTTCATTTTTCCTATTCAACTTATTTATACCATGTAGTAACATTAAAAAGGTCCTTTTTCGAATAACTACCAATATGCCATTTGAATCAAGTCATTAGGAGGTGGCAGATCATGATCATCTGGGAAAAAACGAAGCTATTTACCATGCAAGGCACGCTCAACATCAAAAAAGAAGAGCTGGTACAGCTGAAAAATTGCGAAACCGAGCTGAAAGGCGTAAGAGAGGAATTTAACGATTCGAAAAGCAGCATCAAAAAGCCAGGACTTTCTGCGAAAACGTGGCAGGGCAGTCTTGCCGACTCTTTTAAAGACGTCAGAAATGATATGAAATCAGCCTATGACGATATTTGCGGTAAACAATTTGATGATCTGTTTGAAAAATTAAACGAGGGCATCAAATCATTAAACAGCGAAATCGACTCGCTCGGCAAAGATATCAGCTCACTTCATACAAAGATTGAAAAGCTGGAAAAAGAAGCGAAAAAAGCTCACCACTAAAGGAGTCTGAGAACATGAGCCAAGAAATCAAAGTCAAAACTGGTGAAGTCAAACAAGCACTCTCAAAGCTGAAGCATTCGGCACACGCGCTCAAGCCAAGTGTTCCGACGGACATTAAAGGCCAAAATAAGCTCGATGTCGCCGACAAAATCGAAGACATGAACAAAGACTTAAAAAAGCTGACAACAGCCTACGCTTCAGCGCTCTCAAAACAAATCGCCCAAACCGAATCAGCCGTAGAGATGGTGAAAGATACAGACAAAAAGCTGGCATCATCGATGAAAGCAAAATAGAAGGAAGGGAATCGCATTGAAAACATTAGATGTCCAGGCCTTTCAAAAAGGCCTTGATCAAACGCTCTCAGAATTGAAAAATCAGAAAGACGACATTTCAAAAGTCAAGCAAAGCGTCAAAGGCATCACCTCTCTCGACGACGCTTTAAAAGGCGCAGGCGGCGAAGCGATCCGTTCCTTCTATGAAGAGTGCCACACGACTTTTCTTCTTTTTTATGAATCTTTTATTTCCGACTATAAAGGACTTTTAGAAAAGACGAAAAGTGCGCTTCATTCCCTGGAACCCAACCAAGACGGATTCATCTCACAGAGCTTTCTCGAAAACGAACTCCATGACGGCGTCAGCCAGGCTGAATCGCTGACAGCAAGACTGACGGCAAAAGCCAATCAGACAGCCGCCACAGTCAGCCACATTGTCAGCCTCCCCACCTTAGATGACACCGCCGTCAACGAAAACGCCAAAAAAGCCCAAAGACAAATCAGCGACACGCTCGAAAAGCTCCACACCTTTGACCGTGAACAGACGAAAGCGTTGGAAGCGGCGAGGCAAGATTTGGACACGATGATGCAGTATGTCGAGCAGCTGGAGAAGATGTATACGGGGCCGAGGATTGAGATTCAGGATTATCAGAGCGGGTCGGTATTGGCACAAAAGAGTAAAACGAGCGACAGTTCAACAATAGATGGGATTGACGATAGCCCAATGCAACGAATGCTGGAAAAGATCATAAAAAACAGTGATCAAACATCTTCTGAAGATGAAAAAGAAGTTAAAAGCAGTTCAAAAAAGAAAAATGAAAAAATTGAATATACATATGATAAGAGCGGTCTTTTAGGATTCTATGGAGCAGGTAATGTGTATGGATCTGTAAAAGTAGATGGGGGATTAACAATTAAAGGCGAGTTAAGCTTATTCGACACAAATAAAGCATTTAGAGACAAAGGGATGTCCGAAAAGCCTACTTCCTTTAAAGCAATAGATGCGAAGTTCACCACCACAATCCCCAAACTTCAAGATACACCAAAATATATTTTAGCTGGAGAAACAGTCGGTTCAAAAATAGAAGTGATATAATAGACGCAGAAATTGGACATGAAAAATCCCCAGTTTCTTTTGAAGCCAAATTTGGTCATGCGCAGGCAAATGCAAACATTTCCGAATACACTGCTTCCATAGGAGGCGAAGCAAGTGTTGCTGAGGCTGAGATAACCGTAAATCCTTTAAATTGGTTTGGTTATGAACCGTTAAAAGAATGGTTCAACATTGATATAGATCCCTATGTTGGTTTAGGTGTTTCTATAGGAAGTGTAGGGGTTGGGGGCAGTGTCGGTTTGGAAAATGAAATCTATGCGGCAGATGGCGTCGGTTTATCATTCAAGTTTGGGGCTAAATTAGAGGAAGAATAGGAGAGTCAAGATGACGAATGATACTGATTTTTTTGCAAAACGAATAAATTCAGCAATCATTGTTGCTTCATTGTTGGGACCATTTGCTTGGTTATGTATGCTAATAATTTTAACTGTACTAACAACTCAAGAGCATATGCCAATTAAAATTTTCATGGATTGTGTATTACAAATATCTTTCTTTTTCTTAGTGATACCTTTATGTCTGCATATCTACAGAAAAAAAGTATTACTTAAAAAACATCCTCATCTAGCTAAGAAAAAACGACAACGTTAGGAGCCTATTAGATGACAGAAGTTAAGCAAGAATATAAGTGGCTGCCAATTGGCAGCATTGTCAAACTAAAAAACATTAAAAAAGCCGTAATGGTGTACGGCCGCGATCAAATTCAATCTTCAAGCAAAAAAAATTTTGATTACGTTTCAGTACCATACCCTGAAGGAAATATTACCGAAGAATTCAATCTATTTTTCAATCATAACATGATTGAAGAGGTATTATTTGAAGGTTTTATCAATGATGAAGAAATCATGATGCAAAAAAAACTAAACAAAAAACGAAAAAAACCTTCAGACGCTGATGAGGTGTAACTTTTGTCTAAATTCCTAATAAAGCGAAGGAATAAGGTTATTCTTATTGTTTATCTTATTTTTTTATTTGGCATTACTGCTTCAACTTTAGTGATTCCAGCACTTGATTTTAGAGGAAAGATATTTATACTTTGCTTTAATTTTCTTTCAGCCACAGGTTTCGCCTTTCTAATCTACATTGTTTTGAATAGGATAATGAAAGACTGAGCATCTCCACCGGGATGCTTTCTCTTTATGCTGATTTTGAACAGCAGAGGTACTAAATTCCTGAAATTAAAAGAAATTTTAAACCAGATACATACGAGGACTCTGCCAACCGTCAATATAAATTATGTTGTTAATTGAATCATATGTTAAAAACAAGAATATTTAACGCTCATGTGAACGATATGAAAAAATGATTTATCTCAACCCTGAAAATCCGTCCCAAAAAATAACAAATCTATTCGTTTTCCTTCTTGTAGGTACCGGTTATTTTGTTTGCAGACGTCTTCAAAGATATAACTGGTTCTTAAGAAAACTATATTTCGCTCTTTACCTGCTCGGAAAAGGAATTATAAGTATCGTGATCTTCTATATTTTATCTTCAATTCTTCATTTTATTTTTAGAGTTTAAATCAAATTCAAGACTGGAGAGATAGAAATGCGCAAATTTTTACAAAAACCGAGAAACAAAGCGATCTTTGGCGTCTATCTGTTTTTCGTGTGCGGTTCCCTTATCACCATTCCCTTTAACCCCGAAATGGGCTGGGGGGAAAAACTGTTTATGATCTGTTTTAATATCATTTCAGCGACGATATTCGCGTTTATCTTTTATGTCTTGTTAAATAAACTGATGAAAGATGAAGACCGCAAACATCCGGCAGACCCTGAAAGAAACGGGATCAACCAGGTCATTTGGAAAAAGTACAAAAAGCCGCTGATCCTGTTTTTTTATTTTGGAGGCTTGTTTGCCGTCTGTGGGGCTGTCCTTCCCATGCCGATGTATACCGTTGCTGAAAAGCTCGTGATCCTTTTGATCGCCATTGTTTTGCTCACAATAGGCTGTATCCTGGCTTATAAAGTGACGAATAAAATGCTGCAGAAATAATTGAAAGGACCATGGCATACCATGGTCCTTTTCTTCATTTCCTTAATTCCTCCAGCGTTTCCTCCCACCGCTTTAAAACGGCGGCCTCATCCTTTAACTCAATCTGAACCCCGGAGATGATGTCTGCGTATTTTGCGATGTCTTCCCGGGCCGCTTCGACGGTGCCTGAAAATCGTGCTCTCGGATGTTTCGCATCTTTTAGTTCGGGCAGTTCGGACAATGACAGCCTGACATAATGGGCTTTGCCTTTCCAGCATGTGACGAGCATCGCCCGGCCTGTTCGGGCGATGTTTGCAGTTGTTTTCGTGCCTTGCCAGAGAGCCAGGCGGACATCGGTCTCGTTCAGGGCGAGGATTTCGCCGGCGCTGATCATGGCGGTGTGGGGCCAGCCGTCTTCTGTGACGGTTTGCAGCATCATCGCTTCACACCGTTTAGAAGCGAGGTTTTTGCCGTCCAGCAGCTCCAGCAGTTCGCGTGATATTTGAGATGGCATGCCGGACACCCGCCTTTAGTATTTTCGTTTCGGAACGGCCGGAACTTGGACGGCCGTTTCGACTTCGGCCGGATCGATTTTAAACGACGGATTGTATTTTTCCGGGTTTGTGATCGTCTCAGGCTCTGATGATCTCCATGTGAAAAAGCAGTGCTGGCATTGGTAGACTTCCCATGCACCTTCTACCGGAGACTTGCTGACGGTTTCCGCTTTTTTCGAATCACAGCGTGGACATGTATGCATAGTAAAACACTCTCCTATCTTATCGATGTAGTAGATCCATTAATTTCTTTTCCCATTCCTTCGTGTTGACAGGGGAATCGAGCGGCTGTGAATAGTGCCCTCTTGTTTCCGGCGCAACAGGTGTTGTGGCATCCAGGATCATTTTGTGGGTAATACCCGCCGGTTCAGAACCTGGATCAAGCGCCAGGACGGATAGATCCGGGATGATCACTGCATCGTGTTTTGGATGCATTTTCGTCGATAGCGCCCACATAACCTGCGGAAGGTTAAACGGATCGACGTCTTCGTCAACGACGATCACCATTTTGCAGTAGCCGAGGCCGTGCGGAGTTGTCAGCGCGCGCATGCCGACTGCTTTAGCGAATCCGCCGTAGCGGCTTTTTGTTGAGACAATGGCGATCAAACCGTGCGTATACATCGCGTTTACCGCGACAATTTCATTCGGATATGCCTCTTTTAGCTGCTGGTAGAGCGGCACACATGTATTAATGCCGACCATGTAGTCAACCTCAGTCCAAGGCATGCCTAAATAAAGGTGTTCAAAAATCGGGTTGTTGCGGTGGTAGACGCGTTTGATTTTGATGATCGGCATGCTGCGTCCGCCTGAATAGTGGCCGGTAAACTCGCCGAACGGACCTTCATACTCCCGTTCGCCCGCCAGAATTTCACCTTCGAGAACCACTTCCGCTCCCCATGGGATATCTAAATCAGACAGTTTTGATTTGACGATTTTGTAAGGTTCGCCTTGCAATGCGCCTGCCATTTCGTATTCCGATTGATCGTATAATAGCGGTGTGGATGCCGCTGTTGTAATGACCGGCTCACAGCCGAGCGCAATCGTAACAGGCAGGTTTTCGCCGCGTTCTTCAGCCTGGCGCAAGTGGATCGCAATGTCATGCTGAGGGACGGGCTGAATGCCGAGGCGGTCTTTTCCTTTTACCTGCAGTCTGTATATGCCGACATTTTGCTTGCCGAAGTGTTCCGGATCTTCAACGTCTCTGGAAATAACGCAGGCCTTGTCTAAATAAAAGCCGCCATCGCCCTGATTGATGCGGAAGAGCGGCAGTATGTCAAACAGGTTGATGTCTTCTGTGATTTCGTTTTCGTGAAACGGCGCCGTCTCCTCTCTTTGCACCTTGACAGGAAACTGGTCATAGCGGCGCGCAAATTCAAAGAATTGTTCTTTGACGGGCGTGTCTTTTGGAAGGCCCAGCATCAACGCGTGGTTCGGCCAGGAACCGATGACATTCAGCGCGATTTGAGCATTGTTGTAGCCGTAAATATTGTTGAATAAAAGAGCGGGCGACTTGTCTCCGAGGTTGTTGGCGGCGCGTGCGGCGGCTCCCAAATCGGGTTCCGGCTTCACCTCTTCCTGAACTTCAAGAAGCTGTCCTTCTTTTTTCAGCGTGTTTAAAAAATCTCTAAAGTCTTGATATGCCATTCTGTTGTCCTCCTTATGTCTTCTGTTTCATTCCTTCCCAGCGCTTTGCATCGGACAGATGGATCCCAAATTGGTCCAGCGTCCGGAATACGATATGGTCGACCATTTCAGTCAAGTTTTGGGGATGGTTATAAAAAGCCGGCATGGGCGAGAGAATCATCGCCCCCATTTTGGTCAGCTCAAGCATGTTTTCGAGATGGATTTGGTTGAGCGGGGTTTCCCTTGTTAACAGAACGAGTTTTTTCCGTTCCTTTAGCATGACATCCGCCGAACGGGTCAAAAGATTGTCCGCCAGCCCCGTGCGGATGCCGGCCAATGTTTTCATGCTGCACGGAGCTACAATCATTCCGTCCGTTTGAAAGGAACCGCTCGAAATACGGGCTCCCTGGTCTTTATGGGAATACGTAAAAGAAGCGAGCGCCTCTAAATCCTTTACGGTGTACCCCGTTTCATGCCGGATTGTTGCGCCGGCCCACGGAGAGATGACAAGATGCGTCTCAACGCCGGCTTTATTCAGCCAATCCAGCATCCGCACGCCAAAAACGGCGCCCGTTGCACCCGTTATTCCGACAATGATCTTCATATGCGTCCTCCTTTCTCTTCTGTGATGCCTCCAATTCAAATGATACGCCTCTAATTACCATATTGAAAATATCTATAATATCTATATATAATACTTTTAAGGTATAAAAAGGAGTGTTCCCGAAAATGGATATCCGTCAGTTGAAATACTTTGTCACGATTGCGGAGGAAGGAAAAATTACAGCGGCGGCAAAGCAGCTGCATATCGCCCAGCCGCCGCTTTCCAGACAGTTGAAGCAATTGGAGGAAGAACTCGGAGTCGTGCTATTCGACCGCAACAAAAAGAAGAGTCTGACACTGACCTATGAAGGGGAAGTTTTTTATAAAAGGGCGAAAGACATTTTGCATAAGCTTCGGGATTCGATTCTCGAAGTGCAGGAATTGCGCGAGGAAGTCGCCGGAACGCTTGCCGTCGGCTCAACGATCTACTGTGCCGCGCTTTTGTTGTCAAAAGTGTCGCAGATCAGAGAGAAATATCCCAGCCTGCTGTTTAATATTTGGGAGGGAGAGCCCTCACGGCTTCACAAACTGCTGGAAAACCGGCAGATTGACGCGGCTATTACGACAACTCCTTTTTACAGCAAAAACGTCGAATCGAAAAGTCTTCCCGACATCCCCTGCAAGCTTGTCCTTCCGGGAAATCAATCATACGGCCTCAGCGGGAAAGCCGACATGAAAGAAATTTCAAAACTGCCGTTAATCCTGCTTAGGCCGTCAGATGGAAAAGGTATATACGACAAGGTCGTCGAAGCTTTTCAAAAATCAGGCGCAGAGCCGAAGGTCGTCTGCGAGTGCCATGACTCCACAACGCTCCTCAGCCTCGTCACCTCGGGGTTCGGGGCGACGATTCTGCCGCTATCGATGCTGCCTGAGCATTTTGCCCGGCACGTTCAGACGCTGGAGATAAAAGACAACCCGTTTATTTTGACACCGTCGGTCGTCTGGCGGGCAAACAGCTTTTTGCCGAAGCCTGTGAAGGAGTTTTTGGCTTTGTTTTAAGAACATTTAGTTACCGATAGATAAAGCCTGTATCGCAGATTACCGATACAGGCTTTTTTTGAACATTTCTTCTTCCACTAACGCGGAAGCGGCTCTGCCAATATGACAGCTCCGTATTTTTGCATCCTGAGGATTTAATAAAAGCGGGCGGCTTCGGTTTTTTAATCTTTTTTCCATCACTTCTGCCATCTGTCTCGAATTTGGATTTCCTTCATTTTGTAATTGATCAATGATATTCATATAATCCGTTTCATTTCGGTTCTGACTTAATTTATATGCTGCCTGAATTTCTCCCACCTTAATCTTGAATCCAACAATACCTTTCAGTTGACTTTCTAAGAGTTGAGGAGAAAGTTTGTCCCATAAAATTGGATGTTCTCGATGTTTTTCGTATTTTTCCATCATGATTGTTAATTCCTCTACTAATTCATCTTTCTCTAAAATGCTTGCTTTACCATATACATGGACGGCTTGATAATTCCATGTTGGTACTTCTTCATGCGCATACCAAGAAGAAGAAATGTAAGCGTGCGGCCCCTGAAACATAACAAGCACATCTTCACAGGATTCAAATGTTCTCCACTGGGGATTTCCATAAGCCACATGCCCAGTAATATAGCAATCATCACCTTTTTTATTTAATCCCAATGGCAAATGAGTGGCAATCGGTTTCCCTCGTTCTGTCGTGACAATCGTGCCAAAAGAGTTTTCTTGTACAAAGTCCCAAATTTCATCAGCATTTGTAACCTTATAATATTTTGGAATATACATAATCATCCCCTCCCCTTTAAAAAAAGTTATATGATTGTTTTCGTCATGATAAAATCCGTTTGTTCTTCATCGCCCATATAAAAAGAATGGGCTCCAGTTTGAACAAACCCCATTTTCTTGTAAAAAGCGATCGCATTTTCATTTTTTTCCCACACGCCTAGCCAGACTTTCTTTTTGTTGAACTCCTGTGCGATTTCCAAAGCTTTATTTAGCAGATATTTACCAAGCCCGTGTTTTTGAAAATTGTTCTTTATATAAATCCTCTCGATTTCAAGTGATTCATCACCCATCTCTTCAGACTGGGCATCATTGATATTGACCTTTAAATATCCGGCGACTTCATTATGATAATAAACAAAAAAGAATTGAGAAAAACTATTGGATAGTTCTGTTTCTAACTGTTTTAAGTTAAACGCCCTTTCCAAATAGGCATTCATATTTTCGGGTGAATTTTGATGCTTAAATGTCTCATTAAATGTTTCATAACTAATTTCTTGAAGTTTGCGCAAATCCTCACGGGTACACTTTTTTATATTGATCGTCATTTCAATATGGCGCTCCTTTATCAATAGTTTCTCTTGTTTCCCTTTTTTACAAATTCCCAGTCTTTTTCTATATTTTTTCTTACTCTTTGAAGAAGATTGAAAATGGTTTCCGCTTCTTCTTCGGAAAATCCCGCTAATGCGACACGATTCGAATGAACATTTTCTCTTTTTATAAAAGGAAATACCTCTTTTCCCTTTTCTGTTGGATAAAGTTTTTTTATTTTTTTGTTGTATTCATCATCTTTCCTTTCAATAAAGCCCTTCATTTCCAGTTTTTTTATTGCACGGGCTGCGGTTGTCCGGTCTACTTTAATCATTTCGGCCAACTTTTCTTGAATGATTCCCGGGTTTTCGCAGATTCGGACAAGGTACAAATATTGCCCTTTTGTAAGGTTATGTTCTTTAAACTCGATATTGCTTATAGAATCCAATGCCCTGGCAATCATTCCAATTTCACGAAGAATTTCCTTCATAATGACCTCCATAGTACATATTTTAGTTGCAAATACAATAAAAATGGCGTACATTTAATATAACCCAAATTTGTTGCATTCGCAATAAAAATCATAGTGAAGAGGTCGAGCAAAGTGAAATATGTTTTTTATGTATTGGGAATTTTAATACTAACCCTTGGTATTTCTTTCACGGTCCAATCAGACCTTGGAGCTTCACCTTTTGACGCACTTTTGGTGGGACTGTCCGTAAATGCGGGGCTGAATGTCGGAAGTTGGGAAATCATTATAGCTTTCATGTTGATATGTTGTAATTCAATTTTAAAAAGACAAAGACCGGAAGTGTTGGGGTTGTTGACAGCATGTATAACGGGTATCGGCATTGATATGTGGCTTTTTTTATTGCACTTTTTTGTAACACCGGACCGATGGTACAGCAAAGTTGTTTGTTTTGGAATCGGCTTAGTTGTTATCGGATTAGGAACAGCAACATATTTGCACGCAAATTTTGCACCGGTTCCAACTGACCGATTAACATTAATCATACAAGAATTAACTGGAACAAATCTGTTTTTTTCGAGAACATTCATTTACCTCGTATTCTTGGTTATGGCAGTGGTTTTCAATGGACCAATCGGCGTTGGAACTTTGCTAACCGTATGTTTAGGGGGGCTAATACTTAATTACTGTATGCCTTTTACTAAAAGAATATTAGACCGCATATTAACACACTCTCGTCCATCACCAAATGATAGAAAAGATTGTTCGAAAAGAGAAAAAGCCCCTTCGCACACATAGCCAAAGGAGAACTTGTTTGCTCAGGAATTAAAACCGTCCTTTGAAGAGAAGATCAAAAAGGCTGCCGATTTTCACGGCAGCCTGAAGCACATGATGCGCTCTTGTTGTTTACAGCAGTTTTTTTCCCAGCAGCGACTCGACCAGTTCGACGGCCGCTTCGCCGGTTTTGTTTTTATGGTCCAATATCGGGTTGACTTCGACGAATTCGGCGGACGTGATGATATCTGCGTCATAAAGCATTTCCATCGCCAAATGGCTCTCCCTGTAGCTGATGCCGCCGACGACCGGCGTTCCGACTCCCGGCGCATCGTTTGGATCAAGCCCGTCTAAATCGAGGCTTAAATGGATGCCGTCACAGTCCGCTGACAAATATTCAATCGTCTCCTCGATGACCCGCGTCATCCCTAAACGGTCGATTTCATGCATCGTATACACCTTCATGCCCGTTTTGCGGATATATTCGCGCTCTCCTTCATCAAGGGAGCGGGCGCCGATGATGACGACGTGCTCCGGCTTGATTTTCGGCGCATAGCCGTGAAGATTGACGAGCTTTTCATCACCCAGGCCGAGACTTACGGCCAGCGGCATGCCGTGGATATTGCCGGACGGCGACGTTTCGATGGTGTTCAAATCTCCATGCGCATCATACCAGATCACGCCGAGCTGCTGAGAATGCTTTGCAACGCCGGTCAAAGTCCCGATAGCAATGCTGTGGTCTCCCCCTAACACGAGCGGGAAGCGGCCTTTTTCGATGACATGGTCGACAATATCGGCCAATTTTTGATTGCCTTCCAAAACAGATGCCAAATTTTTTAATCCCTCATCATGTTTAGGCTGATCGCGGTTGATCGGCACATCCCCGAGATCCTCGATATCGTACCCCAAATCGGTTATCCGTTCGACAATGCTTGCGTAGCGGATGGCGCTCGGTCCCATATCGACGCCGCGCCTTGCCTGTCCCAAATCCATCGGCATTCCAATCAGAGAAATCTGTTTGTTCATCAGCCATCACCTCATCGTTCGTTTTGTTTTTGCAGTACCATAAAGCTTTCTTCTTCGTGCGGCTTTGCCGCGCGGCGCTTTTTAACAAAAAAATGATAGACGATATAGCAGCATAACATAAATACGACTCCGCAGATCAATGCCATTCTCTGCTCTGAATCAAAGGCAAGGCTCACAAGCACGGTGCTGTTTAAAATAAATCCTACAAGCGGCAACACCGGATAGAGCGGCGTTTTGAATTTCAAATCCTCGACCTTTCCGCCTTCTTTTATATACCGTTTCCGGAACAGCAGCTGTGACAGCGTGATCGTGATCCAGCCGATTTGCGCACTCAGTCCCGCCAGCGACAGCATCAGCATATACAGCGTTTCAGCTTTGATAAACTTCGAGAAAAGCGACAATCCGGCAAAGCCCAAGGTTATCAAGAGCGCATTCATCGGAATGCCTCTTTTATTGACTCTGCTTAACGAAACAGGGGCCATCCCTTGTTCAGCCATCGAATAAAGCATCCGCGTCGATGCATATAAGCCCGAATTAGCAACCGATAACAGCGCGATTAAAATGACAAAATTCATCAAATCGGCGGCATATGGAATCCCGATTTGATCAAAAACGACGACGAACGGACTTTTCACGACTCCTGCCTGTTTCCACGGAATCAATCCCGCAAGCACGAACACAGACAGGCCGAAAAACACAAGCGTCCGCCAAACCGTTTGTTTAATAGAGCGCGGCACCGTCTTTTCCGGATTTTCGCTCTCCCCCGCCGCAATTCCGATCAGTTCTGTTCCCTGGAAGGCAAAGTTGACCGTGATCATCGTAATAAATACGGCGCTTAAACCGTTTGGTAAAATACCGTTTTCGACGAAATTGGAGAAAAACGGTGCAGGCTGTCCGCCTTTCATGTCAATCAATCCGAACATGGCTCCGCCGCCTAAAATGATAAAAAGAATAATTACGATGATCTTGATGCCTGACAGCCAAAACTCCGCCTCACCGAAAGCCTTTGCCGACAGGGCATTCAGCAAAAACAGCAGCCCGCAAAAAATCAGGCACCAAATCCAGGCGCTCGTATTGGGAAACCACCGATTCATCAGCTGTCCCGCGGATAGAAATTCCAAAGCCGCTGTGACCGCCCAGCCGAGCCAATAAATCCAGCCGACGGCAAATCCTGTCGCCGGTCCGATAAACTTAGTCGCATACGTTTGAAAAGAGCCTGAGACGGGCATTGCCACCGCAAGCTCGCCGAGACATAACATTGTGAAATACATGATCAGCCCGCCCGCCAAATAGGAGAGGATCGCTCCAACGGGTCCGGCTTGACTGATCGTAAAGCCGGTTCCCATAAAAAAACCGGTACCGATCACGCCGCCGAGCGAGATCATAAATAAATGCCTCGATTTCATCGTCCTTTTCAATGTGTGTTGTTGATCTTTTTCATGGTTCAAACCTTTCACACCCTTCAAATACTTCTCCCTGTATTATGCACCCCTTATGCGTCTACCTGATACTAAAATCCCTTAAATCCGACAAAATCATTATTTTTAAAATCTTCTGAATCATTCCCTTATATTTCAATTTTTGACAATTTTCGCAGACCGGGCGAAAAAACGGGCTGAACAACCCCTTATTGCTCAGCCTTTCGCCTTACTTCGACAACACGCGGGAAATTTTTGCGATGGCCCAATCAAGATCCTCTTTGGATATGACAAGAGGAGGCGCAAAACGGATAACCGTCTCATGCGTTTCTTTGCAGAGCAGTCCCTCTTCCTTCAAGCGTTCACAGTAAGGCCTTGCAGCCTCTGAAAGTTCAACTCCGATGAAAAGGCCTTTTCCGCGAACCTCTTTGATTTTCGGATTGTCGATTTGCGAAAGCTTTTCTTTAAAATATTCTCCAAGCTCCAAAGAACGTTCGGCAAGCCTCTCATCTTCCAATACGTCAAGCGCGGCGATAGATACGGCGCATGCGAGCGGATTTCCGCCGAAGGTCGATCCGTGGGAGCCTGGATTAAATACGCCGAGAACGTCGCGGTTTGCCGCGATGCATGAAATCGGAAACACGCCGCCCCCGAGTGCCTTCCCTAAAATGTACATATCCGGAACAACTTCTTCCCAATCGCAGGCAAACATCTTGCCCGTACGCGCCAAGCCTGATTGAATTTCGTCGGCGATAAACAGGACATTATGCTCCTTGCAAATCTCGGCTGCCTGCTTAAGATAGCCTTCCGGCGGAATGACGATTCCAGCTTCCCCTTGGATCGGCTCAAGCAGGAACGCCGCCGTGTTAGGCGTAATCGCTTCTTTCAGCGCCTCGGCATCCCCGTACGGAATCAGCTTGATGCCAGGCAGCATCGGTCCGAAGCCGCGCTTGTATTCTTCTTCTGATGAGAGAGAGACCGCAAGCATCGTCCGCCCATGGAAGTTTCCTGTACAAGCGATGATTTCCGCTTGATTGTCGGCAACGCCTTTAACATCATACGCCCAGCGCCGCGCCGCTTTGACCGCAGATTCAACCGCTTCTGCGCCGGTATTCATCGGCAGCACCATGTCTTTTCCCGTCAATGATGCGACCTTTTCATAGAAAGGGCCGAGCTGGTCATTGTGAAAAGCTCTTGACGTCAAGGTGATTTTATCGGCCTGATCTTTCAGCGCCTGAATGATTCTCGGGTGTCTGTGCCCCTGGTTGACTGCGGAGTATGCGCTCAGCATATCCATATATTTGTTTCCTTCAGGATCTTTTACCCATGCCCCTTCAGCCTCGGAAATGACGATCGGCAGAGGATGATAATTGTTGGCACCGTATTGTGCCGTCTGCTTCATAATTTCTTCGGACTTTGATAAAACAGTCATTCAGATTCCTCCTTCTTGTGTGGCGGACAACAGCCAGATGTTGTTTTTCTTTCTCGCTCTTTCATATTTGCAAGTTTCGTGCCAAGTGAGAAAACTGCGAATTGTGAAGGAATGCCGGCGGTCCCTCCGCAAATATTTTTGCACTTTTCAAAGGGAGTGCAGAATTTCTATGTATAAAAATTTTGCACACTGAAGCGTTCGTGGCTTACAATAAAAGCAGTTTCAAACAAAGGGGGAAATACATGTGCTAAGGGATTTTGAACTGCTGAAGCTGATTTTTCAGCGGATTATCAATGAACTTGATATCGGTCTGCATATCGTCGATGAAAACGGCACATCTGTCGTTTATAACAATAAAATGATGCAAATCGAAGGAATGGATGTCGAGGATGTGCTCGGCAAAAACCTGCTAGACGTGTTTACGTTTGCCGATCAGCATGACAGTACGCTCGTCCAGGCTCTCCAGTACGGGAAAACGATCAAAAACGTCAAGCAGACATACTTCAATAATAAGGGCCAGGAGATTACGACCGTCAATCATACGTTTCCCATTTTGAAAGACGGGAATATTAAAGGTGCGATTGAGATTGCAAAAGACGTCACAAAGCTGGAGCGGCTCATTAGGGATAATATGAATAAAACGGAAAATGCGAAGTACACATTCGACAGCCTGATCGGCGCGAGCCCGGCGTTTACGGAAGTCTGCGAACACGCAAAGCGGGCGACCCGCACCTCTTCATCCATCCTGATCGTCGGAGACACCGGAACGGGAAAAGAGCTGTTTGCCCAAAGCATACATAATGGAAGCCAGAGGTCAACAGGTCCGTTCATTTCGCAAAACTGCGCCGCCCTCCCCGAAAGCCTTGTCGAGGGCCTTTTATTCGGAACGGCAAAAGGAGCGTTCACGGGTGCAGTCGACCGCCCCGGCCTTTTTGAACAGGCACAGGGAGGCACGCTGCTGCTTGATGAAATCAACTCGCTCGATTTAAATTTGCAGGCGAAACTGCTGCGCGCCATCCAGGAGAAAACGATCAGACGAATCGGCGCTTCAAAAGACACGCCGATCGACGTCAGAATCATCGCGACGATGAACGAAGATCCGGTCGATGCCATCAGCGCCCAGCGGCTCCGCAAAGATCTGTTTTACAGGCTGAGCGTCGTCACATTGTTCGTCCCGCCGTTAAAAGACAGAAAAGAAGATATCATCCCTCTCGCAAACCATTTTATTGATAAATACAATGTGCTGTTTCAAATGGAGGTCAAAGGATTGGAAAACGATGTCGCCGATTTCCTTCTTTCTTATGATTGGCCGGGAAACGTCAGAGAGCTTGAGCATTTGATCGAGGGCGCGATGAATTTAATGACATATGAAGAAAAGATCGATCTTACGCACCTTCCTTTGCAATACCGGGCAAAATCGAAAGCATCGGACAAGCTGCCGAAACATCCGGGCTTCGACCTTTTTGCCCAGCAGCCTTCCGGATCGGCTCCTCCTTTAAAAGAGCAGATCGAGAATGCCGAGAAATATTTTATTCAAAAAACGATCAAAAAATGCAACAACAACATATCCCAAGCGGCACGGTCGCTCGGAATCAGCAGGCAGAGCCTCCAATACCGTTTGAAAAAATGGGGGATCCGGCCTGATCGGGAACGGGGATGAAGCTTCTTTATTTTCATCACTAAAAACGTATTTCTTGACTCATACTAAAAAAAGTTTATGCTTTACTTTTGGAAGACCCTTAAGTAAAATCATATCAAATAAATCCAATAAGAAAAGTGGGGAATAAAATGAAAAAAGCAATATTCGCAGTTCTCATGACGCTTTTGATCACCGTAGCTGCAGCTTGCGGAGCCTCCGGTGACAATGCTGACAATAAAAACACAGGCAGTGACAAAAACCTTTGGTCACAAATTAAAGATAAAGGCGTTCTCACCATCGGTACGGAAGGAACGTACGAACCTTTCACATACCATGACAAAAAAGCCGACAAATTAACCGGGTACGATGTTGAAGTCATGCAGGAAGTCGCAAAGCGCCTCGGACTGAAAGCAGAGTTTAAAGAAACGCAGTGGGACAGCATGTTTGCCGGTCTTAACTCAAAGCGCTTTGATGTCATCGCGAACCAGGTCGGAAAAAAAGGCCGTGAAGACAAATACGATTTTTCTGATCCATATACAACATCACAGGCAGTCGTCGTCACAAAAGCCGACAACAACAGCCTGAAATCTGAAAAAGACGTTAAAGGAAAAAAAGCGGCACAATCATTGACGAGCAACTACAACGACCTGGCTAAAAAAGCGGGCGCGAATATCGAGGGCGTTGAAGGAATGGCCCAGTCTTTCCAATTAATCCAGCAAGGCCGCGTTGACCTCACATACAACGATAAGCTCGCAGTGCTCAACTATTTGAAAACATCAGGCAACAAAAACTTGAAAATCGCTTTTGAAACAGGCGAACCTCAGACGACTCATTTCGCTTTCCGCAAAGGCAGCGGCGAGCTGGTTGACAAAGTGAATTCAGCGCTTAAAGACATGAAAGAGGATGGCACGCTTTCTAAAATCGCGAAGAAATGGTTTGGCGAAGATGTTACTCAATAATATTCAGACGGCCATCGGTACAGCCATCCCGTGGGATCTTGTACGGGAATCGTTTTGGCCGATTTTTGTAAGGGGAATCTATTATTCGATTCCCCTTGCCATTCTCTCTTTTATATTCGGGATGATCATCGCCCTCATTACGGCGCTGGCGAGAATGTCAAAATCGCGCATTTTAAGGGCGATTTTCGGCATTTATGTTTCGGCGATCCGCGGAACGCCGCTGCTCGTCCAATTGTTTATCATTTTTTACCTATTCCCGGCGTTTCAGGTCACGATTGATCCGTTCCCAAGCGCTGTCATCGCGTTTTCATTGAACGTCGGCGCTTATGCGTCAGAAATCGTCCGCGCTTCCATCCTGTCGGTTCCAAAAGGGCAGTGGGAAGCCGCTTACTCGATCGGAATGACCCAGAAGACGGCGCTCTCAAGAGTCATTTTGCCGCAGGCTGTGCGCGTTTCGATTCCGCCATTATCCAATACATTTATCAGCTTGATTAAAGATACATCTCTCGCATCGCAGATTCTGGTCGCCGAATTGTTCAGAAAAGCCCAGGAAATCGGCGCCGCCAATCTCGATCAAATTTTAGTTATTTATATCGAAGCCGCATTCATTTACTGGATCATCTGCTTTGTGCTGGCGATCGTTCAGCAGCTGGTTGAGCGGCGCGTGGACCGGTATGTGGCCAAATAAGGAGGGATCAGACAATGCTTTCGATCAAGGGGCTTAATAAATCGTTCGGTGAAAACGAAATTTTGAAAAAGATCGATTTGAATATCGAAAAAGGAAAAGTAATCGCCATTTTAGGACCTTCCGGTTCGGGAAAAACGACGCTGCTCCGCTGCCTGAACGCGCTCGAAATTCCAAACCGCGGCATTCTTTCGTTTGACGACTTTACGATCGATTTTTCAAAGAAACAAAAACAGGCCGACCTGCTTCGCCTGCGGAGAAAGTCGGGAATGGTGTTTCAGGCGTATCACCTGTTTCCGCACCGCACTGTACTCGAAAATGTGATGGAAGGACCCGTCAAGGTTCAAAAACGCGATAAAGCGGAGGTCAAAAAAGAAGCGATCCAGCTTTTGCAAAAAGTCGGCCTTAAAGAAAAAATGGATCTTTATCCGTTTCAGCTTTCGGGCGGACAGCAGCAGCGCGTCGGCATTGCCCGCGCCCTTGCGATCAAGCCGGAGCTGATGCTGTTTGACGAACCTACATCCGCCCTCGATCCCGAGCTGGTCGGAGAAGTGCTGAAGGTCATGAAAGACCTGGCAAACGAAGGCTGGACAATGGTCGTCGTCACCCATGAAATCAAATTCGCGCAGGACGTCGCGGATGAAGTCGTGTTTATCGACGGAGGCGTGATCGTTGAACAGGGGCCGCCTGGGCAAATCTTCTCTGCCCCGAAGGAAGAGCGGACCAAACAATTTTTAAATCGGATTTTGAATCCGGTATAAACGAAAAAACAGCCTGACCGGTCAGGCTGTTTTTGTCGTTTATTCGGCTATTTTAAAGCGGGATGCCGCTTTATTCAGCTCCTCAGACAGAGCTGAAAGCTGCTCGATCGCTGATGCGATCTCCTGCATGCCTGCGCTTTGCTGCTCGGCTGCTGCCGCCACTTCTTCAGAACCTGCCGCCTGCTCTTCTGTAACAGCGGAAATCTGCTCCATGGCTGAAGAGATCTTTTCATACGATTCCTCTACTTTTAACAGCGATTTCAGCAATTGATCCGTTCTCTCGGCAAATTGAGAAATCCCTTTAAAGATTCCTGAAAAATTCTCATACGTTCCATTGATTAAAATCTGTCCTCTATCGACGGCTTCATTGCCCTCTTCAATGCGCTCCATCACAAGACGGCTGCTTTCCTGCGTTCCCGCCACCAGCTGTGAAACGGATAAAGCGGCTTCAGCCGAGCGTTCGGACAGCTTTCTGACTTCCCCTGCGACGACCGCAAAGCCCTGACCTTCTTCTCCGACGCGCGCGGCTTCAATCGAAGCATTCAACGCCAGCAAATTCGTCTGTTCGGCAATTGAAGAAATCATTCCGATGACTTTTTCGATTTCGTCGGTATGGTTCTGCATCTCTTTAGCGGCTTGCTTCGACTCTTCCATGACGTTTTTGATCGTATTGGTTTGCTGCAGCGTTTCTTCCACAAGCTCCTGGCCTGTTTTGGAATCTTTGCTGACGCCTTCGGCAACCTGCTTCATTTCGTTCACTTTTTCGGTCACGTGCGAGATCTGTTTGTCTATTTCAGCAGTGGATGTACTGCAGTCAGTAACCGATGAAACGACCTCGTTGATTCCCTCGCTCATGCTGTTCATCGATTCTGCGACCTGAACCGCGCTCTCGCTCGATTCAGAGGAGACATTTTTCAGCTGAAGGCTCGTTCTTGATACCTCTTCGGAAGATGCTGAAATGTGCCCGATCAAATTCCGCAAATTATCGCTCATCCGCTCGAACGAAGCCGCTAATTTGCCGACTTCATCGCTGCTCTTAACGGTTACTTCAGCTGACAGATCACCGTCTGCGATTTTTTCCGATGCATTCATCAGCTTCCGAATCGGCTTGGAAATGTATGTACCGAGGAAATAAGCCATCAGCATCCCGATCAGCATCACAAATAACGAAATGCCGAGCGTATACCATTTCGCTTTCTCAGCCGTTTGCGGAATGACGGAAGCATCAAGGTCAATGCCCAATATGCCGGTCTGCTGCCCTTGAGAGTCAGTAAGCGGCAGAAAAATCGATTGATGAATTCCGTACTTGTCTTTATATACATCGCTTACCGTCGTTTTATTTTCAGCCAACGCCTCTTTCATCTTAGCTGAAAAAGCATATGGCGTCCCGAAATCATCGGCCGTATCAGATAAAATGATGATTCGTTCTTTTCCTCCCTGATTGGAAAGGATGTAAAGATTTTCGAGCTTGTTTTTCTTTTTCAGCTCATCCACCGTTTTTTTCGTCTGTTGATACAGATCGCTGTCTGCGGATGTAATGTCCAGTTTATTGCCTTTTATCCGATTGATTTGGTCTTCCGCAAGATTAATGTCTGTGTGAAGACGGTTTTGAAATTGCTGTTTTAATTGCTCTGACAAGTCCTTGCTGATCACATTAAAAACGGCCGAAAAGCAGGCGATCGTAATGATCAAAACCAACGCGACGCCGGCCATGATTTTAACGGAAATGTGTCCTGTCAACTTTTTCTTAAGCGTATTCATCATCCATATCCCCTTTTACTTCGTCATGGCAGATTCAAACTGCCGGCAGACTTCTTCTATTTTTTCTTTTAAGTAGGCGACGATATGCGGCACGTGCTCAGGCAATGTATAAGGAGAAATCACGAAAAATTTGCTGACGTACAGCGGAACTTCGATCCCTTCCCGCGTCCCGGCGATCAGGTGCTTTTTCGTATCGCCGAAAAACATTTTGTCCCGATGCTCCCCAAGCTTCTCGAATAATTTTTCATTCAGCAGATTGTTCCTCTTTAGCTCCTGAACGCTGCATTCTCCCGACATCTCATCGGCAAATCTCGGCGCCCCTTCAGGATAGATCCGGAACAGCGTTGACATCCCGTGGTTGTCGGGGTTCATAATGTCCGCCTGCGGAATCTGGCGGATGAGCTCCCCGCGGAAATGATGATTGACGTCAAGGAATTGGCCGAGGAGCTTTTGATAGCCTTCTCGCCCAAACGACAACAGCGCACTGTACATGCTGATGGAGCTGGCCATCCGTGAACATTCCAGCGTATAGCCCGTATGATACTCGCCATAGCCGCGGTGGCCGACATAAGGCGTCTCCTCAGGATCGAGGTCAATTCGTTTCAAATCATTGGCATCTTTGACAAGGAACAGGCTTGTGACATAAGGCGTCTGGCCGAGCTTTTGAAAATCAAAGCAAAGCGAGTCGGCTTCGTGCAAGTGCTGCATTTTCTCCTTGATCGGCTTGATCATGCTGAGGACGCCCGGACTGAAGGATAAAGCGTTCTCATCCAGATCATAATCATTAAAAAACGCAAAAAATCCGCCAAGTGCAGAATCGGCGTGGATGTGCGGTACAGGCAGTTCAAAATCGCGGGATACCTCTTCAGCGGCAAGCCGCACGCCACGGACGTCATCGATCCCGATCGCATCCGTTGTTCCCGTCGTGGCGACGATATAAACCGGAATACCGCCATTTTCGCAAACCTCTCTCATCTTTTTCCGCAAATCGCCCGTGTCCATTGAGTGATCAAGGTTGGTTTTGACTTTGATCAGGCGATCGCTGCCGAGCCCTGTCGCTTCCATTGACTTAAACAAGCTGTAATGCGCAGCTTCTGAACAGAAGGCATAGAAGTTCCCAGGAACGCCTTCCTTAAGTGCAGATGGCGCCATTTTCGCAATCGCGATCCGAAGTCCGGTGAAGACCGCGCCTTGTCCGCCCCACGTCGTATAACCTCCGCTTTTTTCGGCATCATAGCCCGCCAGCTTTGACATCATCGCGATGACCTTCACTTCAGCCTCTGCGCCGGCCGGCCCGTACACATCCCACAAATTATTGCCGTTGACCATGAAGGCCGTGATCATTCCTAAGATTCCCGGAATGCTGGCCATCGGAAGAATGTTGGTAAAAAAGTATTTTGAATGGTACGGATGGCTGTGCAAAAGCTTCAGCAGCTCTTCATTGACATCTTCCATCGGACGTCCTGAAACCGGAATTTTGCTTTCGGAAATCAATTTTTCATAAAAAAGTCCTTCCCGGTCCTTCACTCCATTGAGGTTGACCTGATCCGGATTTTTCAAATCGTCGACTCCGCGGATCAGCTGCTCGATGAGCGATAAAAATTCGCTTCTCTTCGCTTCATTTCCGTCTTCGCTCGGAAACCATTTCTGTACATCTGATGTCTTGCTTTGTTGCATGTTTCTCTCTCCTGACTGTATTTATGTTTATTTCAAAAAAATATCTCACTCGCCATATCGGGCAATATACCTAATTTTTTAGGATTTCTAGCCAATTTTCTTTAAATTGTTTTATTTTTGCGGTTTTTGCGGTTAATGTAAAAAACTTCTTAACGCATTGTTAAGAAGTTTAAGTAAAATTATGTTTAAAAAACATGTTCTATTAACCTTTAAAAAGAAGCTTTCGGATTGAAGGGCTTAAACGCGGGACAAAGGCGAACAAGAGGGGGCAAACCTGCCGGCTAAAAGGCAAAATAACGATAAATCTCCATTCTATTTCATTCGGAAAACCTTTCGTTTCTATTCATTGTACATAAGGACTGGGTAAGCTCTCTAAACTGCTTTTCGATCGGTGTCAGCTGATGATGCAAACGGGTGATCATATACGTATTGACGTATCGGCAGGAAGGCGGCGCCTCCAAAAACGGCCCGGCCTTAAAGCGTTTTGCGACTCTTTTGGAAACGAGGGAAATGCCCATGCCGATTGAAGCAAGCTGGACGAGCGTCTGCATGTCGCCGACCTCGATCGTTTCGCCGCGGGTGATGTTCATGTCCGCGAACATATTGTTCAAGATCGAGAGATACAAACATTGATCTGAAAGGATAAGGACGTTTTTGCCCTCTATGTACTCTTCCAATCTCGTCCTTTCTTCAATCCCTTCCCCGATGATAACCATTTCCTCCACACCCGATTGTTCGTAATGGATGTTTTTGTTGTTCATTGATCCGATCGTATATGCTATATCAATATTTCCCAGAAGAAGCTGTTCCTCGATATATTCCGTCGATCCCGTTTTCAGCGTCACTGATAAGTTCGGATACAATTGATAAAGCCTGCTTAATGACGAACCCGCCAATTTCGTTCCCCCGATCGATAGCATCGTGCCGACCCGGAGCTGTTCATCGTACATTTTCATTTTATTTTCTGTTTCTTCCCATAACAGCAGCATTTTTTTAAACTGCCGGTAGAGGATTTCCCCTTCTTTTGTCAACCGGACGCCTTTCGAACTTCTGATGAACAGCTCCTGTCCGTAATGAGCTTCTATTTTTTTAATCTTGGCCGTCATATTGGATTGCAGATGATTCAGTTTAACGGCGGCAGCCGATATGCTTTGCAGCTCCGCTGCGGAAACAAACGCCTTCATGTTTTCTATATCCATCAGTTCCCTGCCTTCCCATCAAAAAAATTGATATAAGCATCATATATTAACATTTTTCATGATCATCATATCTCATTATACTGGTGAAAAGCACATAATGGAATTGGAGGGATCATTGATGAAGCATGGTATGATCAAAACGGGAATCATCGGAGGCTCAATGAATAATCAATGGGCCAGCCGGACTCATATTCCGGTTCTTACGGAACATCCGGATTTTCAGATTACGGCGATCGGAACGTCCAACATGGAATCCGCAAGAGTGAGCGCAGCGGCAATCGGCGCACCGCTCGCGTTTGCAGATCACCGGGCATTGGCGGGATCTAAGGATGTCGATTTAGTCGTTGTCAGTGTAAAGGTTCCGTTTCATGATGAAGCAGTCACCGCAGCAATTCGGGAGCAAAAGCACGTGTATTGCGAATGGCCGCTTGCGATCGACACAAACCAAGCGAAGAAGCTGGCTGAATTGGCAAAGAAAACGGGCATCCGCCATGCCGTCGGACTGCAGGCAAGGCAATCCCCGGAAATCAACTGCTTAAAGCAGGCGGTTCAAAAAGGCGACATCGGAAGGGTGCTGTCTTGCACGATGCACGTCTCCACGCACGGAAAAGGCGGGGTAACGGACGAGAAAAGCAGCTATCTGCTGCAAAAGGAAAACGGCGCTGATCTGCTCGCCATCAACGGCGGTCATTCGCTTGATGCACTTTGCTATATACTCGGCGGCTTCAAAGAACTGTCCGCATTGATGAATATCAATTATCCGGAAGCCGTCATCACTGAAACAGGCGAAACGATTGCCAAAAATACCGCTGATCAAATCGTCATAAACGGAACGCTTGCGAGCGGCGCATCAGCATCCGTTCATATTCAAGGCGGCGTGTACCCGGCATTTCGTTTAGAAATCCAAGGGGAAAAAGGCGCTTTCCGGCTTTCACAGCAGCGTTCACTCGGACATGTGCAATTCGGCGGCCTTATACTTGAAAAAATGGCCTATCCCGAGGTTTCAGCTTTGTTAACAGGCGCTGACCATATCCGTTGGCAGCACGTCAGACAGTCAGCAGAAAAAGACGCTCACCCGGCTGGATATGTTGAAAAAGCGTATCGCGTGCTGGCGAAAGATATTCTTGAAAACGAGCGGAACATTCTCGACTTTGATGATGCCGTGAAGCTGCACATGCTGCTGGATGCGGTTCGGGAGTCTGCTGAAACAGGGCAAACCGTCGTTTTGAATTAGCCAAAAGGCTTGTTTCACAGGCTTTCGGTCGATAATTCCTATTCTGATCGGCATCGGATTGTGTTACAATAACACTCGATTGTTTTTTTCGGAAAGAGGGGAATCGATTGAAGCGGGAATTCGTTCTGCGCTGGCTTTTTTATTTTGTCGGATTGATTGTGTTGTCTTTTGGGGTTTCTCTTACAATTGAAGGAAAAGCGCTCGGCATCGGTCCGTGGGACGCGTTCCATTATGGACTGTTTGTCCTTTTGGGGCTGTCCGTCGGCCAATGGTCGATCATTGTCGGAGCAGTCATCGTCGGCTTGACCTCGCTGTTTACAAAGGCTTGGCCGAAAATCGGCGCCTTGTTAAACATGCTGTTGATCGGTATTTTTATAGATTTTTTTAACTTCATCCTTCCAGACCCTGAAACACACGTCTCAACGGCCGTCATTTTTCTTTTAGGCATCGTTTTTACCGGTTATGGCGTCGGCATTTACGTGTCAGCCAATCTCGGCGCGGGTCCGCGCGACTCCCTGATGCTTTTGATCTCTGAGAAAACGGGCTGGAATGTGCAGTGGGTCCGCAACGGCATGGAGCTGACGATTTTGTTTATCGGCTGGCTGCTCGGCGGCCCGATCGGCATCGGCACCGTACTGACCGCAATTTTGACAGGCGTGATTTTGCGCTTTTCGCTGCCGCAGTCCAAACGGCTCCTTGCATACGCTGTATCAGGACGCCGTGCTGAAGCGGCCCGGCCGGTTCAGTTTTCATTGAGGAAAAACGGATAAGAGGAAACCAGGACGACTGTTCCGGTTTCCTCTTTTTTTACCGCCGGCTGTTCACCTAACTGCCGATCCTTTATCTCATTGTACATTTCCTCAATCTCGCATTTTCCGGATTTTTGCTTTTTGACGGATGGTCAATTTGAATAAATCAATCATATATATTTAGCGTTTCTTCACAATCGGAATCCAAATCTGTGTGACATGGTCTTCAGCCAGGATGTTCCCGTCTACCGGGTAGGTTTCTAATTCGGGGACGTCTGCATGTTCATAACCTGTAGCCGCAAACCATTCCGAGAAAATCCGCTCCCATGTTGCCTGAACGGTTGGATTCACGGGACCTGCGGCATCGAACACGGCCCACGTTAATGCGGGGACTTCTTTCACGATACAGCCCTCAGGAAGATCTTCGGTCGTTTTTTCGACGCCGATGACATAGGTGAATGTGTCGGCTTGCTCGCTAAAATCCATGCATACACCGAGAAAGCCGAGCGGTCCGGCGAACGGTTTCAATGATTCTGTAAAGCCGTTTCGGTTCAGCTCATCCCAAAACGCCGGAATCTCGACTTTGTTTTGCTCCATACTTACATTTGTCTGAATAGCTTTGCCCATGATGTGAAACGATTCTTTCTGGACGATCTTATAATTCATGTCCTCTGCTCCCTTGATTTGAATTTGAAAGGAAAGACGGGGAAATGCCTTGAGCGTCCGGCCTTTTTCTCGCGCCTGTGAAGGGCTCATTCCGTGAAGCTTGCTGAACGCTTTAGAAAACGATTCAGGTGTGTTGTATCCATACTTCAAAGCGACATCAATGACTTTTGCATCTGATGAAGCCAGTTCCTGGGCTGCAACGGTCAGCCTCCGTTTGCGGATGTAGTCAGCGAGCGTACTGCCCGTCAGCATATAAAACATGCGCTGAAAATGAAATTTTGAACAGCAGGCGATCTTTGCAATATCTTCATGGCGCAATTCCTTGTCAAGATTCTGTTCGATAAAATCAATGCTATCAGCCAAACGATTCACGACTTCCATTGTTGTTTCTCCTTTCAGTTCCCACCATATCAGTCAAAGGTCAGGAATTCCTGTCATTCTGTGCTTTGTTGTGACAGAAAAGGCCGGCTGTCTGCAAACAGCGATTTGACCGCTTCCGGAAAACGCTTCGCAAACCGCTCGAATCTGTGCGCTCCGCCTTCATCAATGACAAATTTGAGATGTTCCCCTGACACCCCGCTTTCTGATAAAATGCGGAAGGCTTCCTTTGTTCTCGGAATCATTTCTTTCTGAAGATTGTCCCGGTCTGTTCCCTCCGTGCTCCCCACATCCATATAAATGCGCAGATCTGGATTTAGAAAGGTGTGTCCGCGCATATATTCAATCATTCCTTTAAACCAAAAGGAACCCGACAGGCTTCCGATTTTCCCGAACGTTTGCGGTTCCAAATATGCTGTATACATCGAGATGAGCCCGCCGAACGACTTCCCGATGATCCCGGTGTTTTCGCGGCTCCCATCTGTCAAATAGTTCCGGTCGATAAACGGCTTTAGCTGCCTTGCCAAAAATTCGGCGTAATGAGCGCCGTTTCCTCCGTATGTATGATCCGTTTTTTTTAAGTGAGGCTGCGGAAAAGGGGTATACTCGTTTTCCCTGTCTTCTGAAGCCACGCCGATCATGATCAGTTCCGGCATTTCCCCGCGGCGGCAGAAATGTTCAATCATCTCTAAGCTATCGCTAAACCCCGGATTAAACAGATCCCCCCTGTCATGAACGTAAAGCGCCGGATAGCGTTTTCGGCCAGTCTGATATGAAGGAGGCAGATAGATCAATAGCTCTCTGCCGGAAAACGTGTCATTTATCAGTGTTCCATTCATCGTTTTTTAACTCCTTTCGTCTACCTTTCATGTTTGCTACAATCAAAATAGATTAAATTTCATGTAAAGAGGTTGCACGTGATGAAGATTTACGCTGTTTCTATGAATGAGCTTCCGAATTCCGGCCAGTTCGAACGAATGATGGCCATGGTGTCTGAAGAAAAGCAGGACAAGGTGAAGCGATACAGATATCCGGAAGACGCCAATCGGACGCTGATCGGGGAAGTCCTCATAAGAAAGATCATCAGCGAAACGTTCGGCCTGGCGAATGAACAAATTGCATTTACCTCCGGCCGGTATGGGAAGCCGTCTGCTCTCGGCTTGCCGAACTTTCATTTCAATATCTCCCATTCCGGAAAATGGATCTTATGCGCAGCCGGAAGCTCCCCGGTCGGAGTGGATGTCGAAAAAATCAAACCGGTCAATTACGATATTGCTGAACGTTTTTTTTCCTCCGAAGAATATCGCGACTTGATGGAAAAAAGCGAGCCTGAACGGCTATCCTATTTCTATCATTTATGGACGATGAAAGAAAGCTTTGTCAAACAGGCGGGAAAGGGCCTGTCTTTGCCGCTTGATTCGTTTTCCGTCAAGCTCGCAGAAGACGGCCGCGTTTCACTGAAGGTTCCTTCAGGCCACCCGCCTTGTTATATGAAAACGTATGAGCTTGACCCCGATTATAAAATGGCGGTCTGTTCCGCTGAGCCCGATTTTCCCGGCAAAATTGAAATTAAAGGGTATGATGAGCTGTAAAAGGCTGTGATCTAAAGAATCACAGCCTTTTTTTAATAACGCGATGTGCAGATCGTCTGTTTTAACAGCTCGATACCGCGCGGAATATCCTCCTCTTTTACATTGGTGGTATTGATTTTCAACAAATTTCGTTTTTGAAAACCTGCTAAATAATGGGCATCGACAGGCTCCAGCAAAACGCCGCGCTTTCTCATGTTTTTGATGATCCGGGACGCCGGGAGTTTGCGGTCCAAGACGAGATGGGTATGGACGCATGGCTGATCAGGAAGGTGAAAGTCAACAAGTTCTCCCGCTGATCCGGCGAGCTCACTCAGCAAGCCATGCAAAAGGCGCGACCGTTTTTCGTATGAAGCGCGGATTTTTTGCTTATGCCTTTCGAACATTCCGCTTTTTAAATAGATTTCCAAAGCGGCCTGCGACAGCATCGAACTGTCGATATCCGTCAGCCGTTTGTATTGATTAAACGCCTCTGTCAAAGAATCCGGCAGCACGGCAACACCGACGCGCAGCCCGGGAAAAATGATTTTAGAAAAATTTTTCAAATAAATCACGCGTGAGGAAACATCGTAGGAAAACAGCGGGTCCGCCTTCTGATTCCCCTCTAAATCTCCTAAAAAATCATCCTCGACGATGAAAACGCCGTACTTCTCCGCCAATCGGACGATGCTCTTTTTTTCTTTTTCGGTATAGGAGCTTCCGAGCGGATTGTGAAACCTGGGCATCGTATAGAAAAACTTAATATCTTCTGTGCGAAAAAGCAGCTCTAACCGCTGCAGATCGATTCCTTGCGCCGTCCGTTCGATCCCGGTCACCGGAAGCCGGTGAACTTCAAGATATTTGAGCAGCAAATGGTAGGTTGGCTGTTCAATCAGGATTTTCCGCTTCTGATCGGGAAAAGGGATCGAAGCAAGCAATGACAAAGCCTGCTGAACGCCTGACGTGATGAAAATATTGTCCTGCTTCGTAAAGACCTGTGCATTTGCGAGCTCTTTTTGGACGACTTCGATCAAAGACGGAAGGCCTTTCGGCGTTCCGTATATAAATAAATCGTTTTTGTACGTATCAATGGCTTTGTTGATGCAATGCTGAAAATCGAGGTACGGAAAAACATCAGGATCAGGGGCGGATGCCGCGAAATCAATGACGCTCCTCTCCCTGTTCAGCAGCTTGTTCGTCTTTTTCACGACGTAATAGCCGCTTTTTGGCACCGAGTAGATCATATGCCGCTTTTCCAGCTCGCTGAGCGCCCGGATCACCGTGCTTTTGCTTACGCGAAACTCGCCTGCAAGCGTACGGATTGACGGGAGCTTATCCCCCTCTTGAAATGAGCGTTCCTCGATCAACGACTCCAGTTTATTCATCAGCCCGACGTATTTTTGCATGCTTGTCTCCTTCTCCAAATCTGTATCGGTACAGATATGCTTTTTTTGTATTGTATCAAACTTTTCCGCCGTATATGATGACAGAGACCGGTCAAATCACATGTATTGCATGCATACGATTCGGGGTGATCCTATTTGCATAAATCTGCTTATGTTGCAGCTTTGTTATACGCCTTTATCATCGGTTTTTCATTTTTGTTCGTAAAACTGGCGCTTGCAGCGGCGGGACCGCTTGACCTGCTCGCACACCGCTTTACCGCCGCATTCTGCGCCGCGCTCATTCCCCTTTTGTGCGGCTGGGTCAAGATCGGCATCCGCGCGAAGGACGTGCTGTTGATTTTGCCGCTCGCTTTATTTTATCCGGTGATGTTTTTTGGTTTTCAAGCCTTTGGGCTCGTCTATACGTCTTCCTCGGAAGCGGGGATTATACAAGCCTCGATCCCGATTTTGACGATGCTGTTGGCTTCTTATTTTTTAAAGGAACGCTTCAGCAGGCGGCAGTTCTTTTTCACGGTTTTGTCAGCGGCTGGCGTGGCTTTCATTTTCTTAATGAAAAGCGCGGGCGTTAGCAGCACCAATGTAAAAGGAGCTGTACTGATCCTGCTGTCGGCGTTTTCTTCAGCAGGCTACAGCGTCTTGGCCAGAAAGATGACAAAAAGATTCAGCTCATTGGAATTAACGTATGTGATCACGGCCGCGGGCTTCGTCTTTTTCAACGGAATCGCCGCGTTCGACCATATGACTGATGGGACGCTTAACGATTTCTTCGCGCCATTCCGGCATCCGGCCTTTGTACTGGCGATTCTTTATTTGGGTTTGCTGTCATCGTTTGCGACATCCTTCTTGTCAAACTATGCTTTATCGAAAATTGAAGCTGCGAAAATCAGCTTGTTTAATCATTTGGCCACATTGGTGACGATTTTGGCGGGTGTTGTTTTGCTGCAGGAAACGCTCGCATGGTATCATATCGCCGGTTCGATCGTGATTATTGCCGGAATCATCGGCGCTACAAGAAAAGAAAAGCGTCCTCAATTAAAAAAACGGAAAATCGGCTGACAATCGCCGATTTTCCGTTTTATCGTATTGTTTGGCCCGCTTCCGCGAGGATCGACCTGATGCATGCTGCAACTTCCTCCGTTTTTGAGAGGAGAAACATGTGACCGCCTTCAAACGTATGAAATTCGGCTTCCCTGACCCACTTTTTCCAGCCGGAAGCGTCTCTCATGCATTTCTCATCTTGATCGCCGTTCAATATGTATACAGGCGAGTTGACAAGCGAATGATCGGTGTGAACAAACGACTCCAGCGCGCGGTAGTCTGCCCTGAAGGATGGGAGGAAATAGTTGATGACTTCCCTGTTCCTTACGAGCTCATCGGGGATTCCGCCAAGCTGGATGATATGGTCGAGAAAGGCATCATCATCATAATGGGACACCTTTTTCCGCTTGCAATCAGGGGGCTGGATCGCCGAAATAATGACGGCGCTCGGAAAGATTCCTTCCTTTTCGAGCTTCTGCGCCATTCTGTATGCGACTATTCCCCCCATGCTGTAGCCGAACAGCACAAACGGACGCGTCAGCTTCGGCTTCAGTGCCGTCTTGTACATCCCGATGAGCGCCTCCAAATCATCGACAAGCTCCATTTGATTCGTCCCGTGGCCGGGCGGTTCGATCGCCATCATGTCACAGTCCGCTTTTAAGCAGTCATAAAGCGGCCGGAATGATGCAGAATAGCCCCCTGCATACGGAAAACAAATCAATTGCATGCCGCCCGAAGACGGCCCGAAAGTTTTCAATATATCGTTCATGATTATACACCCCCGTTTACAACGGCACGCTCGCTTAAAGCCCGTCTGACTATCTCCGCGTTTTGTTTTACAAAGCCGTCAGCGAGCATTTCATCATGCGTTCCGTACCCTTGATATTCTCGATAAGACGCCCTTGTTCCTTCTTTCCACGAAGAAAGCCATACCGGGAGCGGTTTTTGCGACTCGGATTGAATAAAGTGAATATCGGAGTCAACCTGTCCTTGATGGATCAAGCCGACAAAATACGAATAGTACGCTTCAAGCTTTCCGGCAATGCCTTCCGCAACTGCTTCGATTTGCATGTATTCGTTGTTTTTGTTGACTTCTAGCAGCGCTGCGACGTCATCTTTGACAGTGCGGCCTTCCAAATCGCTGACATTGTTTTTCATATACGAATCGATCATGATCAGCCTGTCGACTTCACGGCCGCTTTTTTCAAGCTGCTGCGCCACTTCAAAGGCAAGGCCGCAGCCTGCAGAGTAGCCGAGCAATGTCAGCGGACCTTCAGGCTGAAGCTTCGTGATCGTGTTCGCAAAACGCTCGACTCTGTCTCCCGCTTCGATAAAATCAAAGGCGCAAATCTTATATTCCGGCAATTGTTCGGCAAGCTTGCCGTACATAATGCCGTATCCGAGAACGGGCGGGAAAGCGAATACGTATCGGCCGGCTTCCGGATTGAACACGGTTCTATCGGCTTCATCCGTTTTGCCTCCGCCGTCTATATACGCAGCCATTGCCGCAATTGTCGGAGATTCGAATATGATGTTCACCGGAACTTCCGCCCCCAGCTCCTTCAATATCCGGGAGATGACAGCCATCGCCTTCAATGAATGGCCTCCGATTTCGAAAAAGTTCTCGTCTATGCCGATGTGCGGACGGCCGAGCACATCTGACCAAATCCTCTCCAGCTTGGCTTCCGTTTCATTGCGGGGTTCCCTGCGCTCCTCTCGTACCGAGGCTTCTCCTGCTTCCGGAAGAAGGCGCCGGTTCACTTTTCCGTTCGGCGTCAGCGGCAATTCTTCAAGTATGAAATAGACAGGCGGCACCATATAGGCCGGCAGCTTTTGCGCAAGGCGGCCGCGAATCGCTTCTTCCGTGACGCCGCCGGAAGCCGGAACGACATAAGCTGTCAGCGTTAAATCGCCGCTTCCGCTTCGTGCAGCAAGGACAACAGCTTCTTTTACGCCGGGACAACGGGTAAGCTGTTCCTCAATCTCGCCAAGCTCAATCCGGTGCCCCCGGATTTTCACCTGATCGTCAATCCGTCCGGCAAATTCGATATTGCCGTCCGGAAGCCATCGGGCCAAGTCCCCGGTCCGGTACATGTTTTGGCCAGGGATAAACGGGTGCGGGACGAATTTCTCCGCTGTCAGATCGGGTCTGTTCAAGTAGCCGAGCGATACGCCGGCTCCGCTCAGGCACAGCTCGCCGACCGCTCCGAGCGGCTGAAGCTCGTTTTTCTCCGTCAAAATGAAAGCCGCAGTCTGATTCAATGGTTTGCCGATCGGAATCGAAACTGCTTCACTGCTCACGCTGTCGACGGGATAGAATGTCGCAAACACGGTCGTTTCGGTCGGGCCGTATACATGGATGATCCTTCCCGGCCCCATTTCCGCCAGCGCCTTTCTGACATGGCTGACAGACGAGCGTTCGCCTCCGAACAGCACTTTGCGCAGTCCTTTCATCCAGCCGGTTCCTGAGTCGACGAGAAGATTAAACAACGCCGTTGTCACAAACATGACAGTAATCTTTTCTTTCTCTATCGTTTCCGTGAGCCCGCTGATATCGAGAATGGTGTCCTGACCTGCGACCACCAGTTTTCCGCCGTTCAAAAGAGCGCCGTACAGGTCAAACGTAAATCCGTCGAATGCGTAGTTAGACAGGGACAGCAAGGTGTCCTGGCGGGTGATGTCGATGTAATTCGTGTCTCTGACGACTCTTGTGATGTTGGCGTGTGTCGTCAGGTTGCCCTTCGGTTTTCCGGTCGTTCCCGATGTATACATGATATACGCAAGATCGTCAGGGTCAATGGCTATCCCAAGGCTTTCTCCGCTTTCACCGGAAACGGCCGGATCATTGATCAACACCGTTTCGTTTTTAAAGGAAAGCGACACGGTTCGTCCGGCGAGCTCCTCTTGAGTCAGCAGGCACAGCGCACCGCTGTCTTCAAGCATGTATTGGATGCGGTCATCGGGATATTCCGGATCGATCGGCACATAAGCCCCTCCCGCTTTTAAAACAGCGAGAATCGCGGCGGCCATGTCCGGCGAGCGGCGGAAAAAGAGGGCTACCGCCTTCTTTCGGCCCACTCCTTTTTTTCTCAAGTAGCGGGCGAGCCGGTTGGCCCGGTCGTTCAATTCACGATATGTAAGCGTGCAGCCCGCCGCCGACACGGCCGGTTCGTTAGGCATGAATTCAGCATAATGCTCAAACCATTGCGGAATCGCCATAGCGGATGTTGTTTTCTCCTCAGGCGCATTAAAGTCATACAGCAGTTGCTTTCTTTCGTTTTCAGGGACGATGGTGATGCCATTAAGCGGCTGATCCGGATTGCCGGCAATCCGGCTGATCGCTTCTATGAGCTGATCCTTTAAGCGCTCCACAAACGATGTATCAAAGACATTTCCGTTGTAAGCGAACTTCAGCATCATTTCTTCGCCCGGCGATGCAAGCAGATTCAAGTCATAGTTCGATTTTTCAAACACGCTGACACGCCCCATTGAAAAGCCGAGATCGTCTTCCTCCTGCTGTTTGTTCGCTTCCTGGAGCGGATAGTTTTCAAACACGATGATATGATCGATCAGATCAGGCGACGCCGTTTTGCTTTGGATATCGTAAAGCGGCACGTATTGGTGCGGCTCTGATTCGAGCGTCTGCTTCTGCAAGCGGGCGATCAGCTCCGAAAAGGTCGTTTTGTCGCCGAATGTGACCCGCTTCGGAACAACATTAATAAATAAGCCGACCATATGCTCGACGCCTTTTATTTCGGCGGGACGCCCCGAGACCACGGTTCCGAATATCAAGTCGCGCGAACGCTGATAGCGGCTGAGGAGCACCGACCATACCGCCTGAAGCGCCGTGCTCAGCGTCGTATTGCGGGCTTTTGCGAGTTTTGCAAAAGCTTCCGTTTCGGCTTTCGGCAATGTAAACAGCAGCTCTTCAGGCTGATAGCCTGTTTGATTCGTCTTTTTCCGCTGTTCGGCAAACGTCGTCTGCCCCTCAAATCCGGCTAAATATTCTTCCCAATAGGAAAGCGATTTTTGTTTGTCCTGTTGTTCGAGCCATTTGATATATTCTTTGTACGGTTTGACAGGTTTCAAGCTGTAAGACTTGTTTTTCCGGAGTGCATTGTACACTTTGAACAGCTCTTGAACGACAATGCCGAAGCACCAGCCGTCAAGCAGGATGTGGTGGTAGCTCCACACCCATTCATACGCATCTGCTCCCGTTTTGAAAATCGCCGTTCGCATCGGGATGTCTTTTGACAGATTAAAGCCTTTTCGTTTGTCTTCCTGTTTATAATCCTCGATACGCTCTTTCTGCTCCTCTTCGGAAAGCCCTGATAAATCGACTTCTACCACATGAAAATGCCTTTCTTTTAAGACGACTTGAACAGGCCTTTTCATTTTTTCGTGAACGAATATGGTCCGGAAGATATCATACCTTTCGACGATCACGTTCATGCTTTTTTCCAATAGATCTTTTCGAAAAGAGCCTTTTACCTGCATGCTGATCTGTTCAATATAAAAGCTCTGTCCCGGATGCAGCAGAGTATGAAACAGCATCCCTTCCTGCATTGGAGATAAGTAGTAAATATCCTGCACATGCTCTTTTTTAAACTGGCTCACGTTTTGTCCCCCTTTCACGGAGTTGCCCGCTTGGGAAGCGGGCAACTCGCACAATGTTTATTTCAAATTTTCTTCAAGCACATCAAACAAGTCGCCCATCTCTTCCATTTCAAGACCGCCGGCGCTGAAGTCGCTAGGCGTGAACTCCCGCTCCTTTTTGGCCGTGCAATGGTCGATCAATGAAAGCAGATGATGCTTAAACCGTTCGATCCTTTCCTGCACGGTAGACCTGTCAAACTCCTTTGTATTAAAGGAGCAGGACATGATGAGTTTTTCATTGCTGATGATGCCGCTGAAGCTCAGGGCGTAGAGGGCTTCCGATTCTTCCGAAACCTGATGTCCCATATCGTATGGAGACGGGCCGAAAAATTCAGTCTGCACTTCATTGTCTATCTGCCCTAAATAGTTAAAGCTGATCTCCGGCTTGATGGAGAAATCGATATCGCCGGCTTTTTGCCGGTCTGTTACATACCTGAGAATGCCGTAGCCGACTCCCTTATCAGGGATCTGCCGGAGCGTTTCTTTTACGGTTTTAATAAGCTCCGGCAAACCTCCCTCGCCGGCTTTTAAGATAACCGGATATTGGGCGGTGAACCATCCCACTGTTCTCGAGATATTCATATTCGGCATGATTTCTTCCCTGCCGTGCCCTTCCATATTGATACAGACCCCCGATTGATTCGTCCATTCCCGGATCGTCAGGCTCAAGGCGGAAAGGAGAATATCATTGATATCCGTACCGTACGGCTCATGAACTTTCGTCAATAAGAGACGCGTTTCTTCCTCGGTCAGCTCGAACTTGGCAGCGGCTGTGTCTTTTGTTTTTCTCTCGCTGACAATGCGGTCTTTCGGCAATGCCGGCACCCGTTCTTTTTCCAGTTCGCGCCAATAGCCGCACGTCTTGAGGAACTGTTCGGACTGCGCATAAACCGCAAGCTCTTCGGCCCAGTCTTTAAACGAATCGGTTTTATCAGGGAGGACAATATCCTGATTCTTTGCGGCTTGCTGATAGCCCGCTGCAAAGTCTTCCAGCAAAATCCGCCATGACACGCCGTCCACGACGAGATGGTGGATGACGATCAGCAAATGGTCCCCATCAGCCGTCAGATACTGCTCTGCTTTCATCAGCGGGCCTTTCGCGATATCAAGGCTTGCCTGCAACCGCTCCGCTTGGGCAGCGATCTCCGCTTGAGCGTCTGAGACGTACTGGAGATTCACCACTCGGAAGGCAAAAGCCCTCTCATCCGGTCCGCGGTTGTATTGAATGATCCGGCCGCCTTCTTTTCTGTAAACCATGCGCAGTGCGTCATGATGACCGGCTAATGATTGCAATGTTTGTTCAACAATCTCAGGGTCGAAGCCTGACGGCGCGTGAAGCATAACCGACTGATTCCAGTGGTGCTCATTCGAAAACGAGCGTTCGAAGAACCAGCGCTGAATCGGTGAAAGTATCACTTCGCCTTCGACAGGCCCCTGGTCGGCCGGCTTTCCTTCCGTCGATTCGATATAAGAGCTGATCCCGCCGATCGTCGGGTGCTGGAACAAGTCTTTCATCTCAAGCTTCAGGCCGTGCTGCTGTAAGCGGCTCGCCATTTGAATCCCTTTGATCGAATCCCCGCCGAGCGTGAAGAAATTGTCGCTGATCCCGATTCGTTCGACGCCGAGAACCTCCTGCCAAACATCCGCCAACAGCTGTTCGGTCTCACTTCGCGGCGCTTTGTATTCAGCTGTCTGCACGGTAAGGTCCGGCTGTGGAAGCGCGCGTTTGTCGACTTTTCCGTTCGCCGTAATCGGCAGCTCGCTGAGCTGCACCCAATATGCGGGCACCATGTAATCAGGCAGCGTCTTCGCTAATTGGTCCGCGAGGCGTCCTGTATCAAGCGGTTCGGCTGATGTCACATAGCCGCAGAGCGCTTTGTTGCCATGCGCATCCTCGATGTCAGTGACGGCTGCTTCTTGTACTCCTGGAAGCTTCGCAAGCTGTACTTCGATTTCAGAAAGCTCGATCCGGAAGCCGCGGATTTTCACCTGCTGGTCGATCCTGCCGATATATTCGATCCGGCCGTCCGGAAGCCACTTAACGGCATCGCCCGTCCGGTACATCCGCTCGCCCGGTACAAACGGGTCTGCCGTAAAGCGCTTCTCCGTTTCTTCCGGCTTGTTGAGATAGCCGCGCGCTAAGCCGCGGCCGGCGATGCACAATTCACCCGTGACACCGGCAGGCTGTACCTCATTGTGCTCTCCGAGCACGTAAACGCGGGTGTTGGCGATCGGTCTGCCGATCGAAAGCATTCCTTCGTCAGGGTCAATCGCCGTGCTTGTCGCCACGACCGTGTTTTCCGTCGGGCCGTAGTTGTTGACGAGCGTATAGCCGCGCTTTTCGACCCGCTTCAGCTTGTCGCCGCCCGTCAGAAGCACGCGCAGCGATTTGTTGTCAAGCTCCATAAACTGCTCGCACAGCTGAGTCGGGAGGAACGTGATCGTGATGCCGTGTTCTTCAAAATACTGATTCAGGCGGACGATATCCATCCGGATCGCTTCATCGATCATGTGCAGCTCGCTTCCGGCGATCCAGTACGGGAACATCTCCCACACGGATGCATCAAAGCCGAAGCCGGCGTATTTCGCGCTCTTGTCGCGTTCAGTGACAACGAATTCGTCATTGTGCCAATAGCACAAGTTCACAAGCGAATGGTGCTCGACCATGACGCCTTTCGGCCGGCCCGTCGTACCTGATGTGTAGATTAGGTAGGCCAGGTTGTCCGGTTTTGCCTCTGACTGCGGATTCACCTCGTCTTCTGAAGTCACTTCCCCGGCTAACACGGCATCAAGCAAAATTGTTTCCCCGCAGAAGCCGTCAGGCACGGCTGTACCCGTTTGCGTCAGCAGGAGCTCCGCTCCGCTGTCTTCCAGGATGTATTTGACCCTTTGTTCAGGATAGGCGGGATCGATCGGCACATAAGCCGCTCCTGCTTTCAAAATCGAAAGCACTCCGGCCGCCATTTCGAGGGAAGGTTTGACCATGATGCCGATCCGCTGTTCCGGCCGCGCTCCCTTTTCGATAAGCAGGCGGGCCAGACGGTTTGCGCGGGCGTTGAGCTCCCGGTACGTCCAGCGGCGGCCGTTGAATACCGCTGCACCGTGATCAGGCGTGCGGCTGACCTGTGCTTCGAACAGCTCGTGGATCGTTTTGTCTGACGGAACGTCAAGCGCCGTGTCGTTCCACGCTTCGACGATCCGTCGTTTTTCCGCTTCATCCAGCAGGGAGAGTTCTGAAAGGCGGATATTCGGATTGTCAGCAACCGCTTCGAGCAGATTGAGCAAATACCCGCTCCAGCGCCTGATCGTTTCTTTCTTAAACAAATCTGTCGCATATTCGAATTGCAGACCGATTTCGCCGTCTTTCTCAAACGCTCCCAGCGTCAAATCGAACTTGGCAGCGGCGTGCGATATGTCATACGGCTTAATCGTTACACCGTCCAAATCGAATGTTTCCTTATCAGGATCTTCCACCGTCAGCATGACATTGAAAAGCGGGTTTCGGCTCATATCGCGGGGCAGATCAAGCTTGGCAATCAGATCTTCAAACGGATAGTCCTGATGATCAAGCGCAGCCAGGCTTCTGTTTTTAACATCTTCCAAAAACTCGCGGAATGTCGCGTCCTGCGGCACATGGTTTTTAAGAGCCAGCGAGTTGACGAACATGCCCGGCATGTCTTTCAATTCTGAATGTGTTCTGCCGGCAGTCGCAGACCCTACGACAATATCTTTCTGGCCGGTGAGACGGTTTAAAAAGATATTGAAAACGGCCAGCATGACGATATTCAGCGTCGTTTTCGTCTCCGTCGCAAGCCTCCGGATGTTGAGCGCTGCGGGCTTCGATGTTTTAAAGTGAACCTGATCCCCGCTAAAGCTTTGCACCGGAGAGCGCGGGAAGTCCAGCGGCAGGCCGAGTTCCGGCACGGCTTCTGAAAACTCGTTCAGCCAGAATTGTTCCTGCTTCCGAATGGTTTCCCGCTGCACGGGCCCGGTTTGCCATACGGCATAATCTTTGTAATGCAGCTTACGCTCAGGCAGAGATTCGCCTCTGTAGAGCCTTGCAATTTCTTTCACAAAAAGGCTTCTCGAAACGCCGTCGGCAATAATGTGGTGCGTATCGATCAACAGCAGGTGGCGTTGTCTCCCGACTGACAGCAGCTCGGCGCGGATGAGCGGAGCGCTGCTTATATCAAACGGCCTGATAAAGCGGCTGATTTCTTTTTCGGCTTCGCCTTCTTGAACAGGCGTGACCTTCAGCTCGATGTCCGCTTTGTCATGGACTTTTTGAACAGGGCTGCCGTCGATTTCGGCAAACGATGTACGCAGCGACTCATGGCGATCCACCAATGCCAGAAGCGCCCGTTTTAAGCGCTCGATATCAAGGTCGCCTTCCATCAAGAACACTGACGGCATATTGTAGCCGGTGCCGTTTTTTTCGAGATGATGAAGGACGTACATCCGTTTTTGTGCGGATGATACCGGATACCAGTCGCTTTTTTCAGCAGGCTGTATCGCGCTCTGTACGGATTGATCTTCAGACGACTCGATATAGCGGGCAAGACGGCGCACTGTCGGATATTCGAAAAGCGCTTTAAGCGGCACCTTTTTGTGCAGCTTGGCTTGAATATCTGCAGTCAGCATCATCCCTTTCAAAGAATGTCCGCCCAAATCGAAGAAGTTGTCTTCGGCACCGATCGGCCTGATGCCGAGAACGTCTTCCCACATAAGGCACAGCTCTTTCTCGAGATCTGTTGACGGCGGCTCATAAGAGTCGCTTTCGCCGTTTGGCGCCTGCGGCTCAGGCAGGGCATTGCGGTCAACTTTGCCGTTGGCCGTCAGCGGAATCGCATCGACGGTGACAAAGTATGACGGCACCATGTACGCAGGCAGTCTTTCGGAAAGATGCTCCCTCAGCTCGGAAGATGCGATTGTTTGCTTCGACTGAATATAGGCGCACAGCTCCTCCAATCCCGAATCCGGCGCAAAAGCGAGGACAACCGCTCTTTCCACATCCCTGCACTCTTTCAGGGCGTCTTCGATTTCCTTCAATTCAATCCTGTATCCGCGGATTTTCACCTGATCATCGGTACGTCCTAAAAATTCGATCTCCCCATTCGGAAGACGGCGGACGAGATCGCCCGTTTGATACATGAGAGTCCCCGGTGCATAAGGGTTTTCTATAAACCTCTCGGCTGTCAGCTCCCGTTTGTTCAAATAACCGCGCGCAAGCCCTTTTCCGGTTATAAAAAGCTCACCCGGCGCTCCGGCGGGGACAAGGCGGCGGGATTTATCCAATACCAATGCTCCCGCACCCGGAATCGGCCGCCCGATCGCCGGACGTTTGACAAATTCGCTAAGCCCGTCTGCATCGATCGGTTTGGCGATCGTGCCGATCGTCGTCTCCGTCGGCCCGTAATGGTTGATAAAACGGGCTTTCGGATAATGGAAATGGTACCGCTCCACATCGGCCGGATTGATCTTTTCTCCCCCGAGCACGATCAGTCTCAGCGGCTCAAGCGCCTTAGATAAAGCAAAGCTTTGCGTCTGCACGATCGTATGGAACAGCGACGGCGTCAGCTTGATATATGTGATCGCTTTTTCATTGATATAGCGGCATAGCCGGTCCGGTTCCGTGTATGTTTCTTTCGGGATGATATGAAGCTCCCCTCCGGCAAGAAGGACCGGGAACAAGCCCGTATACCCGAGATCGAACGCGAAGGATGACAGGAGCACCGACTTATCCGATTCAGCAAGCTCCGCTTCGCTTACAAACCAGGAAACATAGTTCACAAGATTGCAATGTTCAAGCTGAACGCCTTTTGGAGCGCCCGTCGTTCCTGATGTGTAAATGATATAGGCGAGACTGTCCCCGTCATTGACTGAATCAGGACGCTCCTTCTTCACACCCGGATCAATGTCTTTCTCAATATCTATGAATATTCCTTTATATATATCAGAAAGGGATGCTTGATAGGCTGATTCCGTAACCAGCAAGCTGGCTCCGCTGTCTTCAAGCATATACCGGATCCTGGCAGGCGGCATTTCCGGATCGATCGGCAAAAATGCGCCTCCGGCTTTCATGACGCCAAGGATGGAGACGATGACGTCAGCGGAACGGTCGAGCATAATGCCGATGACATCTTCTTTGCCGGCGCCTTTTCCGCGAAGAACGTATGCAAGCTGATTGGCTTTTTCATCAAGCTCCCGGTATGTGAGCTTTGTGTCTCCGCACACGACGGCTGTCCGCTCAGGCGTTTTTTCAACCTGCCGTTCAAACAGTTCATGAAACGGTGCGTCTTCCCCCCGGTCTGCCCCGCTGTGTACTGCTTCAGCAAGCAGCGCCTTCCGTTCGTTGTCAGAAAGCAGATCGATATCTGCAAGCTTGACGCCGGGGTTTTCACAGATCGTTTTGACCACGTTCAGGAAGTGTCCGCTCCAGCGCCTGATCGTTTCCTCCTTAAATAGAGCGGTCGCATAATCAAAGCTCAAACCGATTTCCCCGTCGTGTTCGACGGCTTCAAGAGACAGGTCGAACTTTGCGGTGCGATGGCGCACGGAATAGGAAGAAATCTGCAAGCCTCCCAAACTCAAAGCAGCCATGTCCATGTTTTGCATGTTGAAAAATACGCTGAACAGCGGGTTCCGGCTCGTGTCTCTCTCCAGAGGCAGCTTTTCGATCAGCTCTTCAAGCGGGTAGCTTTGCTCGGCAAACGCTTGAAGGCTCGTTTCTTTGACCTCCTGCAAAAACTCTTTGAACGTTTTTTGCCCTTCAGGACGATTGCGGAGGGCGAGTGTGTTGACAAACATGCCCGGGATGTCATTCAGATCGGGATGGGTTCTCCCGGCAACAGGCGATCCGACAATGATATCGTCCTGTGCCGCATACTTCGCCAAAAAGATATTGAACGCAGCAAGCAGAAACATATAAAGCGTTGTATCAGACTCGGAAAGGAGCCTCTGAATCTCGCTTGCAAGCTTTTTATCAATTCCAAAGACAACCCGCTCTCCTTCAAAGCTGCGTTTTGCAGGACGCGGATCGTCGTACGGCAGATCCAGCACAGGGAGCTCGCCTTTGAATACGTCAAGCCAATATTGCTCCTGTTTTTTAAGCTTGCCCGTTCGTTCCTGTTCGTTTTGCCAGACGGCGAAATCTTTGTAATGCAGCTTTTGGGCAGGCAAATCGCCGCCATGGTAAAGCTGCGCAAGATCGCGGATGAAAATGCCTGTCGAGCTTCCGTCCGTAATAATATGGTGCATATCGATCAACAGCAGATGGCGCTTTTCCTCCAATTGAACGAGCTCCGCCCGGACGAGCGGCGCCTGATCCAGTTGAAACGGGCGGATAAACCCGTCGATTTTCGACTCGGCCTCCGCTTCTTCCGCTTGTGAAACCGTTAGCGTAAACGGCACGTCCTCATGAACGTGCTGGACGATGTCCCCGTCTATGACGGCAAACGAAGTCCGGAGTGTTTCATGACGGCTGATTAAAGCCCGAAACGCAGATTCGAGACGGTTTTGGTCCAAGTCGCCCTCCAGCAGCAGCACCGCCGGCACATTGTAGCTTGTGCTCGCTTCTTCGAGCTGATTAAGAATGTACATCCTCCTTTGCGCGGAGGATACCGGATAATAAGAGCTTGACGGGGCTGGTTCGATCGGATGGACGACTTCCTCTTTTGATTCCCCTTGAAGAAATTCGGCAAGCCCTCTGATCGTCGGCGTTTCAAACAATATCTTGATAGGGACCTCTTTTTGCAATTGCTCTTGAATCTTGGCCGTAAGCATCATCGCTTTCAGCGAATGCCCGCCGACTGAGAAGAAATTGTCATCGATGCCAGGACGCTTGATGCCGAGAATCTCTTCCCAGATCGCGGCGAGAATTTCTTCCGTTTCATTTTCAGGAGGTTGGTATAGGGCATCCGCTTCCTTTGCAGCCGGCTCAGGAAGCCTGCGTTTATCGACCTTTCCGTTTGCCGTAAGCGGCATCGCCTCAAGCCGGGTGAAATGAGACGGGATCATATACTCAGGAAGCGGCTTGGACAGCTCTGAGCGCACGTCAGCAGCTGACCGATCGCCCGTATAATACGCGCAGATTTCGTTCTCGCCCGCATCGTTTTCCTGGATGATGGCCGCTGCTTCACGAATGCCGTCAAGCTGCGCCAACCTTGCTTCGATTTCGCCTAATTCGATCCGGAAGCCGCGCACCTTCACCTGGTGATCAATCCGTCCGAGAAATTCGATGTTTCCGTCGGGAAGCCGTCTTGCCAAATCGCCTGTCCGGTAAATCCGCCCTCCTTCTCTAAATGGATCGCTGACGAATTTTTCGGCGGTCAGCTCAGGCCGATTCAAATAGCCGCGCGCCACGCCGTCTCCGCCGACACACAGCTCGCCGGGCACGCCGATCGGGAGAAGCTGTTGTTCGTCATCAAGAATATAGGCCGTTGAATTTGCAATCGGCTTTCCGATCGGGATCGCGTGCTCATATTCCCGGTCGATGCAAAAGCATGTCGAAAATGTCGTGTTTTCCGTCGGGCCGTAGCCGTTCCAAAGGGAGAGTGCGGGACATGCGCGCCTGACCTTGTTGACGATGCCCGGTACGAGCGCATCTCCGCCGATGATGATATCTTTTGCGGTATTGAACATGTTCGGATCTTGATGTGCGAGCTGATTGAAGAGCGGTGATGTCAGCCACATCGTCGTGATGCCGTTCTCTTCCAAAAACGCTTTGAACGCTCTCGCATCAAGAAGCGTTTCTTTCGGAACGGGAAAGAGGGTCGCTCCGTTCAATAATGCGCCAAACACCTCGAACGTACTGGCGTCAAAGCTGACCGCTCCCGTCTGCGCCATGTTCACTTCGGCATGAAGCGGAATATATCCGGCGTTTTTGACGAGGCGGACGATATTGCGGTGCTCGACCATGACGCCTTTCGGCTTCCCTGTCGAACCAGATGTATATATGCAGTACGCGAGATCATCAGGCTTCGCGATCGTTTCAAGATTGGCGGAATCTTCACGTTCAAGCGAGTTATCATCAGCCGCAATCGTTTTATACCCGTCGAAAGAGCGCTTTGTTCCCTGCTTGATGACGACGATGTTTGCACCGCTGTCTTCCAGCAAAAAGCGGATTCGATCTTCGGGGTAGTCCGGATCAATCGGCACGTATGCGCCGCCTGCTTTCAGCACCGCCAGCATGCCGACGGCCGATTCAAGCGACCTCTCCATCATGACCGCTGCCCTTCCCCCATGCATCAGGCCGTTTTCCTGCAAACGCCGCGCAAGCTGATTGGCTTTTTCATTGAGCCTGCGGTACGTGATGCTCGATCCGTTGTAAACGACAGCCGCTTTTTCAGGCGTCTGTTCCGCCTGTTCCTCAAACAGTTCCGGAATCGACTTGTCCCGCGGATAGTCCGTTTTTGTATCATTGAAGGCAAGCAGCGCTTTTTGTTCCTCATCTGATAAAATCCCGGCCCGCCTTGCCGGTGATTCCGGATCGGACACGGCGATCCTGGCGAGCCTTGTCAGGTGCTCCGCCGCCTTCTCAACGAAGGAGGCGTCATAAACCGCACTGTTGTATTTCAGCTTGAGCGTCCATTCTGTTCCCGGGTATACGATCAGGTTAAAATCGTAGTTCGTTTGTTCAAAGGCCGCTCCCGCTTTGATGGAAAAGCCTAGACGCTCCTTCATCGCCCCGTTTTCCAACTCTTTATCCAATGGGTAGTTTTCAAACGCAACCAGATGGCTGATGAGACGGCCCTCTAAAGCGGAGCTCTTTTGAATCTCATACAGCGGGAGATAATCGTATTGCTCCGCTTCGATGGCATGCTGCTGCGCCTGCTTGAAAAGTTCGGCAAATGTAGCGTTTTTCCCGATTTTTAAGCGGACCGGGATCGTATTGATAAATAAGCCCGCCATATGTTCGATGCCGTTGACCTCGGACGGGCGTCCGGACACAACCGTGCCGAACACCACGTCATCTGCGGCATTGTATTTGGCAAGAACCGCTCCCCACATCGCCTGAAACAGATTAGGCGCCGTCACGTTATAGCGGTTGGCCGCCCTTTGGACGGCATCGACCAAATCCCGCTCCCATACCAATGTGAACTCTTCATTCTGATAGACCCCTTCGGCCTCTCCCGCTTTTCGGCCCGGGATGACACTCGGGCTTTCCACATCGCCGAGGCGCTTTTCCCAATAGGCCCCGGCTTCTTCCTTGTCTTGCCGGCCGAGCCATTTGATATAGTCGGCATAAGGCCTGCCTTGATCAAGCGGAGCCGGACGGTTTGAACGAACCGCTTCATAGTTTTCAAAAAGCCGCTTCATCAATATGCCCATGCTCCAGCCGTCCATCACGATGTGATGATTGCTCCAGATGAGCTGATATTGCTGATCGGCAAGCCGGAAAACCGCCACTTTAAAGAGCATATCTTTCGCAAGGTTAAATCCGGCTTTCTGAACGTCCTGTTTATATTGTCCGATGCGCATGTTTTGCCGCGCTTCATCCCATCCGGCGATATCTTCAAAATGAACCTTCGTTCCGCGCTCGGCCAGGACGACTTGACGCGGCTTTTGCAATTGCTGATAAACGAAAACCGTTCTGAGAATATCGTAAGAACGCACGAGCAGATTCACGCTTTTTTCAAAGATCTCTAAATCAAAATCCCCGTCTATGAAAAGCTCCAGCTGTGTGAAGTAAGAGGAAGATTCCGGATCAAGCATTGCGTGATACAGCATCCCTTCCTGCATCGGTGTCAAAGGATATACCTTTTGAATCTTTTGTTTCCCCATAAGCCACCTCGTATGTTTTGTTAGAAAATTTCCATCAATTTATCAAGTTCTTCAAGTGTCAAATCGTCGTCTCCAAGATCACTCGGGGTCAACTCGTCTCCATCTTGAGTCAGACAATGATCGATCAGTTGCAGCAAATAAGCTTTAAAGCTGCCGGCGACAGTTGAGATTGTGCTTTCTTTAAATTCCAATGAATGATAAGCGATCGACATCGTCAGCACGCCGTCCTCGATAAAACCGACGATGTCAAGAGCGTTCGGCTTCTCAGTATCGGGGCTCAGAGGATCGCCGGACGGGAGTTTCGACCGGGTGAACCGACCCGATTCAGACATTTCCGTGAACTGGCCTAAATAGTTGAAGCTGATCTCCGGTTTGACCCGCCCGCTTTTTTTGCCTTCTTCTGTTAAATAGCGATAGATGCCATAGCCGATTCCTTTATGCGGGATGTGGCGCAGATCTTCTTTGACCTGTTTGATTTGATAGCCCATATCATCGGAATGGCGCATCTGAATCAGTGCAGGGAACTGGCTCGTAAACCAGCCGACGGTTCTTGACATATTCAAGCCGTCAATGATGTCCTCACGCCCGTGTCCCTCCAGCGTGACGATGAAATCGCTTTGTCCTGTCCATTCTTTTACGGCAAAGCCCAACGCCGTAAGCAAAATATCATTCATTTCCGTGTTGTACGCTTCGTGGACTTTTGTCATGAGCTGTTCCGTTTCTTCTTTCGTCAACGAGAATTCAACCGTTTTCGTATGGCGCATCCGCTTATCGTCTGCTTCGGCATCTTTAGGGAGCGGCACGGCCGCCGTCTTCTCGATTTCCTCCCAATAGCCGATCTCCTTGGCAAACGTCTTGGAACCGGCATACTCACTCAATCGTGCCGCGTATTCTGCAAAGGAATGTGATTTTTCCGGAAGGACGATCGGCTCGCCTTTTTCAGCTTGAAGCAATCCTGCCGCAAAGTCCTCCAGCAAAATCCGCCATGACACACCGTCCACGACAAGATGGTGAATGACGATCAGCAAATGGTCGCCTTGGCCGGTTTTGAAGATTGCCGCTTTCAGCAGATGTCCCTGCGACAAATCGATGCTGCTTTGAATTCGATTGGCTTCTTCCAAAATGGAAGCCTCCAATTCAGCGCCTGATTGGTGCAGGTGAATGACCTCAGGCTGAACCTCCGCAGCTTCAAGCCCTCTGTTGTATTGAACAACGTTCTCTCCATCACGCTTATAAATGATGCGCAAGGCATCATGATGCGCCATCAGCCCGCTTAAAACCTGTCCGGTAATCTCAGGGTCGAAGCCTGACGGTGCATGAAGCATAACCGACTGATTCCAGTGGTGCTCATTTGTAAACGCACGTTCGAAGAACCAGCGCTGGATCGGCGTAAGCATCACTTCGCCTTCGACAGGCCCCTGATCGATTGCTTTATCATCAGCCGTCTCTACATAAAAACTGATCTGTTCGATTGTCGGGTGCTGGAATAAATCCTTCATCTCAAGCTTTAAGCCGTGCTGCTGAAGGCGGCTCGCCATTTGAATCCCCTTGATCGAATCCCCGCCGAGCGTGAAGAAATTGTCGCTGATCCCGATTCGTTCGACGCCGAGAACCTCCTGCCAAACATCCGCCAACAGCTGTTCGGTCTCACTTCGCGGCGCTTTGTATTCAGCTGTCTGCACGGTAAGGTCCGGCTGTGGAAGCGCGCGTTTGTCGACTTTTCCGTTCGCCGTAATCGGCAGCTCGCTGAGCTGCACCCAATATGCGGGCACCATGTAATCAGGCAGCGTCTTCGCTAATTGGTCCGCGAGGCGTCCTGTATCAAGCGGTTCGGCTGATGTCACATAGCCGCAGAGCGCTTTGTTGCCATGCGCATCCTCGATGTCAGTGACGGCTGCTTCTTGTACTCCTGGAAGCTTCGCAAGCTGTACTTCGATTTCAGAAAGCTCGATCCGGAAGCCGCGGATTTTCACCTGCTGGTCGATCCTGCCGATATATTCGATCCGGCCGTCCGGAAGCCACTTAACGGCATCGCCCGTCCGGTACATCCGCTCGCCCGGTACAAACGGGTCTGCCGTAAAGCGCTTCTCCGTTTCTTCCGGCTTGTTGAGATAGCCGCGCGCTAAGCCGCGGCCGGCGATGCACAATTCACCCGTGACACCGGCAGGCTGTACCTCATTGTGCTCTCCGAGCACGTAAACGCGGGTGTTGGCGATCGGTCTGCCGATCGAAAGCATTCCTTCGTCAGGGTCAATCGCCGTGCTTGTCGCCACGACCGTGTTTTCCGTCGGGCCGTAGTTGTTGACGAGCGTATAGCCGCGCTTTTCGACCCGCTTCAGCTTGTCGCCGCCCGTCAGAAGCACGCGCAGCGATTTGTTGTCAAGCTCCATAAACTGCTCGCACAGCTGAGTCGGGAGGAACGTGATCGTGATGCCGTGTTCTTCAAAATACTGATTCAGGCGGACGATATCCATCCGGATCGCTTCATCGATCATGTGCAGCTCGCTTCCGGCGATCCAGTACGGGAACATCTCCCACACGGATGCATCAAAGCCGAAGCCGGCGTATTTCGCGCTCTTGTCGCGTTCAGTGACAACGAATTCGTCATTGTGCCAATAGCACAAGTTCACAAGCGAATGGTGCTCGACCATGACGCCTTTCGGCCGGCCCGTCGTACCTGATGTGTAGATTAGGTAGGCCAGGTTGTCCGGTTTTGCCTCTGACTGCGGATTCACCTCGTCTTCTGAAGTCACTTCCCCGGCTAACACGGCATCAAGCAAAATTGTTTCCCCGCAGAAGCCGTCAGGCACGGCTGTACCCGTTTGCGTCAGCAGGAGCTCCGCTCCGCTGTCTTCCAGGATGTATTTGACCCTTTGTTCAGGATAGGCGGGATCGATCGGCACATAAGCCGCTCCTGCTTTCAAAATCGAAAGCACTCCGGCCGCCATTTCGAGGGAAGGTTTGACCATGATGCCGATCCGCTGTTCCGGCCGCGCTCCCTTTTCGATAAGCAGGCGGGCCAGACGGTTTGCGCGGGCGTTGAGCTCCCGGTACGTCCAGCGGCGGCCGTTGAATACCGCTGCACCGTGATCAGGCGTGCGGCTGACCTGTGCTTCGAACAGCTCGTGGATCGTTTTGTCTGACGGAACGTCAAGCGCCGTGTCGTTCCACGCTTCGACGATCCGGCGTTTTTCCGTTTCATCGATCAGGGAGAGTTCTGAAGGGCGGATATTCGGATTGTCAGCAACCGCTTCGAGCAGATTGAGCCAGTACTTGCTCCAGCGACTGATCGTTTCATCTTTAAAAAGAGCTGTATTATACTCCATTTCAAACCGGACAATATCGTCTTCTTCGGCTGCGGCCAGCGTCAGATCAAACTTGGCCGTTTTGTGTTCAAACTCGTATGGACAAAGGGTGACGCCTTCCATTGACAATGCCCGCAAATCGGCATTTTGCATCGAGAATACGGCATCGAACAGTGGATTTCGGCTCATATCGCGCCGGACTTCCAATTTTTCAACCAGTTCTTCAAACGGATAATCCTGATGCTCATAGGCACCAAGCGAAGTTTCCTTGACTTCCTTTAAAAACGCGGCAAACGTTTTTTCTCCTTGCGGATGCGTCCTCATCGCAAGCGTATTGACAAACATCCCGATGATCTTGTCCAGATCAGCGTGCGATCTTCCCGCTGCCGGCGATCCGACCACAATGTCTTTCTGTCCGCTGAGCTTCGACAAAAACGCGCTGTAGGAAGCGAGAAGAACCATATACAGAGTCGTTCCCGTTTCTTGAGCAAGCTTTCTCAAAGCCCGGACAAGCTTCTGATTGATCGTAAAGGCGATGCGGTCGCCTTCAAACGTTTGAACGGACGGACGCGGATAATCTGTCGGCAGCGCGAGAACCGGCAGTTCGCCGCCAAGCTCTCTCAGCCAATATTCTTCAAGCTTTTTGTCGCGTCCGGTTTGCAAAAATGCCCGCTGCCAAACGGTGTAATCCTTATACTGAATGCGAAGCGGTTCAAGCGTTTCCCCGGCATAGAGCCTTGTCAGTTCATCGATCAGCACGCTGACGGACGCGCCGTCTGAAATGATGTGGTGCATATCGACAAACAAAAGGTGCTTCTCTTCTGCAAGGCGGATGAGATTCATCCTGAACAGCGGCGCTTCGGCCAAATCAAACGGCCTGATGAATTCCTTGATCAGCTTTTCGGCTTCACGCTCCTCAGCGTTGATTACGTCAACCGTAAAGCCGGTATCCTTCCGTATCCGCTGTACAGGCTCTCCATCCTTGATGTGAAACGATGTTCTGAACGCTTCATGGCGCATGACGAGCATTCGTGCTGCCTCTTCCAGCCGTTTCAGATCAAGCTTTCCTTCAAGCCGAAGAACGGATGGCATGTTATAGCTTTTCTCGGCGCCCTCAAGCTGCTGAAGGACATAGATCCGTTTTTGAGCCGATGATACCGGATAAGCCTCCTGTTCTTTAGCGGGTTCAATACGGACGGAAGAGGTTTTCCCCGCCTGTTCCGCGGTTTTCGCCAGGCTTTCAACCGTCGGCGACTGGAACAGATCTTTCAGCCGCAGTTCGACATTCATCTCCTGCTGAATGCGGGCGATGAGAGCCATCCCGAGCAAGGAATGGCCGCCGAGTTCAAAGAAATTGTCGTGCACGCCGACTTTCGGAACGTTGAGCACCTCTTGCCAAAGCCCGGCAAGCTGCGCTTCTGCGCGATTTCTCGGCGCTGTATATTCCGTTTGCGCAATTTGCGCTGCATCAGGTTCAGGCAACGCCCTTCTGTCGACTTTTCCGTTGCCTGTCAGCGGAAGCTCCTCCAATTGCATAAACACCGACGGAATCATATAGCCCGGCAGACCAACGGCTGCGTGCTGGCGAAGCTCGCGGTTTGACAGCTCCCGGTCGGCAACGATATACGCGCAGATCATTTTGTCTCCCGCTGTCCCATCGACCGCCAAAACGGCGGCTTCCTGAATCGCATCATGCGACAGCAGATGATGCTCGATTTCGCCGAGCTCGATTCTCTGACCGCGGATTTTGACCTGATGGTCGATCCGGCCGATAAATTCGATGCTTCCGTCGGACAGCCATCTCGCCAGATCGCCTGTGCGATATATCTTTTGGCCCTTTTTAAACGGATGCGGAACGAATTTTTCCGCCGTCAGATCCGGCCGGTTAAAATAACCGCGGACAAGTCCGTCCCCTCCGACGCACAGTTCTCCGGCAACGCCTCTCGGCTGTATGTTTCCGAACGGGTCAAGAATCAAAACCTCCGTATTGCTGACAGGCTTTCCGATCGGAACGGTCTGCGCATTTTCAGGCACATCATTGACCGGATGATAAGTCGTGAAGACGGTGCTCTCAGACGGCCCGTACATATGAAGGAGCTTTCCTTTTCCGGCCGCCTTAAGCGCCCTTTTGACATGGTCGACCGACGCCCGTTCGCCGCCGAACAGCACCCTGCGCAGGTTCTTCATACAGCCGGGGCGCATATCTGTCAGGAGATTGAACAAAGCGGTCGTAATCATTAAAACGGTGACGTTTTCTTTTTCGATTGCACCGGCGAGCCGCTCCATGTCAAGGATCGTCTCCTTGGAAACGATGACAAGCTTGGCGCCGTTTAAAAGCGACCCGAAGACATCAAACATAAAGGCATCAAACACATAATTTGAAATGGACAGTACGATATCGGTACCCATGATCTCCATATAGTTCGTATTTTTCACCGTACGCAAAATGTTCCGGTGGGTGACCATGTTTCCTTTCGGCATTCCCGTTGTGCCTGATGTGTACGTCAAGTTCGCCAGCGCTTCAGGAGAAACCGGTACGTTCAGGTTGCGCGCGTCTCCCCGGTAAAGATGTTCATCATCAAGGATGATGGTCCCGCCCGTAAATTCCGCTGCCTCGGCCAGCGGCTTCAACGCCTTTTGCGTTAAAAGAACAGAGGCTCCGCTGTCATGGAAAAAGTGTTTGATCCGCTGCTCCGGATGATCCGGATCAATCGGAACATAAGCAGCTCCGGCTTTTAGCACCGCAAGAATGCCGACGACCATTTCGGCCGATCTGGCGGTAAGAACAGCGGCTGTCGTACCATTTTCCACCCCGTTGTCCCGCAGATGTCTTGCCAGTTGATTCGCTCTCTCGTTAAGCTCTCCATAAGTGAAGACAGTACCTTCAAATTGCAGCGCCGGACGGTCTTCCGCTTTTTCCGCCTGTTCTTCAAACTGCTGAATGATCGTTTTCTCTCTCGGATAATCGCTTGCGCCCGGATTGAACTCGACGAGCTGCCGATTCGTTTCTTCCTCTGTCAGCAAGCCGTACTCCCCTATCTTCCGGGACGGGTCGGCCGTAATTTCCCGAAGCAGATGGAGATAGTGTTTCAGCATCCGTTCAGCCGTTCCTTTTCTAAACAGCTTTGTGCTGTAATCCAAATCGATGACGATTTCGTCCCGCTCTTCTTTCGCCTGGAGCGTCAGATCAAATTTTGCGATCTTGACATTCGTCTCATGGATTGACAGACGCAAGTCGCCGATCAGCGGCATGTCATCCATTGCATTCTGCAAAATAAACATCGTGTCAAAGATCGGATGGCGGCTTAAATCGCGCGGGACATTCAGCTTTTCGGCAAGCCATTCAAACGGATAGTCCTGGTGTTCAAAGGCATCAAGCACCGTTTGACGCACATCGTCAAGCAATTCGGTAAACGTGTGCTGCCGGTCTACTTTCGAACGGATCGCCAGCGTATTGACAAACATTCCGACGATGCCTTCGAGGTCAGAGTGTCTGCGGCCCGCTGTCGGCGTCCCGACGATTACATCATCCTGTCCGGTGTATTTGGCAAGCAGTGCATTGTAAGCGGCAAGCATGACCATATACAATGTCGCACCGTTTTTCTCGGCCAGTCCGTTCAATTTATCCTTCACCGCTTTCGGCAGTACGGCTGACACCCTGTCTCCTTCAAAGCTTTGGACGGCCGGTCTCGGCTCATCCGTCAAAAGCTGCAATACAGGGAGTTCGCCGGAAAAGACGTTTTTCCAGTACTCCTCTTCCTTTTGAAAGCCGCCTTCCGCCTCATCCCTTTGCCAAGAAGCATAATCTTTATAATGGAGGCGCACATCCGGCAGCTGTTCGCCGTTATAGAACTTGGCAAGGTCATGCAGAATGATCGAGATGGACACCCCGTCTGAAATCAGGTGATGCATATCAAACAAAAGCATGTGTCTTGTATCTTCAATACGGACGAGCCCGACTCTCATCAAAGGCGCTTTCTCAAGATCAAAGCGGCGGACGAACGATGTCAGCATCCGTTCTTCATCCATGCTTCCGCCCTCGATCATCTCAAGTTTGAACCGGACCTGTTGATGAATTTTCTGCCTCGGCTCCCCATTGACCGATAGAAATGAAGTGCGAAGCGCCTCATGCCTGTCGACAAGCTTTTGAAACGCTTCTTCAAGACGATGGAGGTCAAGCGTTCCTTCAAGCATGGCAGCGGCCGGCATATTGTAGCCGATTCCGGCATCCTCCAGCTCGCTCACGATATAGATCCGCTGCTGGGCCAATGACAAAGGATAATGTTCGCTTTCAGCCGCAGGCTTAATTTCGGCAAACCCTTTCCGCTCAGCTTCAGCAATATACTCACTAAGACCGGCTACAGTCGGTTTTGCAAACAGGACGTTGAGCGGAACTTCGACGCTGAACGCTTTATGGATTTTTGCCAGCATCGTCATGGCTTTCAGCGAATGTCCTCCCAATTCAAAAAACTGGTCATGAATACCGACTTGTCCAGCGCCGAGCACATCCCGCCAAATATCAGCGATTTTTTGTTCGCGGTCGTTTCTCGGCGCGGTATATTCGGTTACGCCTGATACCGTCACTTCGTGGCGGAGCAGCGCTTTCCGGTCCACTTTGCCGCTCGGCGTCAGCGGCATGTCGTGAAGCTCGACAAAATAAGAAGGCAGCATATAATCAGGCAGATGTTTGGACAAGTGCTCCCTTAATGCCGGCGCTGAAACCGCGCCGCCTTTTTTCGGAACGACATATCCGCAAAGCTCATCACCGCCTGCGCTCGGGCGGGCGAGCACAACCGCTTGTTCGATATGTTCCATCCCTTGCAGAACCGATTCGATTTCCCCAAGCTCAATCCGGTATCCGCGAATTTTCACCTGATCATCTTTCCGGCCGACAAATTCTACCGTGCCGTCGGGAAGCCATTTTACCGCATCGCCCGTTCGATACATGATGCCTCCCGGAACAAACGGATCAGCCGAAAATCTTTCCGCGGTCAGCTCCGGAAGTTTCAAATATCCGCGGCCGACTCCGGCGCCTGCTATGTACAATTCGCCTTCGGCACCATCCGGCAAAAGCGCCCCGTTTTCATCCAAAATGTAAAAGCGGTTGTTGCCGATCGGCTTGCCAATTGGGACATAGGCGGTGTTATAACGGACGTGTCCGTCATTTGGAATCGTAAACGCCGAAGCATCGACACACGTTTCCGTCGGTCCGTAGACATTCGTGATGAGCGGCCTTGAATCGGCCGTTTTCGAAAACAATTGAAGAAGCTTATCGACCGTGTTCCATGACAGCGCTTCTCCGCCTGTGAGGATATGTTTCAGCTTGATTCCATGCAGATCATCCGCCGCAAGCAAAAGCTGCAAATGAGACGGTGTACAGTCTGTAATATCAATGTGATGGCGGCGGTAATAAGCGGCCAACGCGCGGCCGTCGGAAACGGTCTTTTTCGGAACGATGTACAATGACTTACCCAGTATAAGGGATAAGAAAATCTGCTGAACCGAAGCATCGAAATGGAACGGAGCCAAAAGCGCCAGCTTCAAGTCATCCTCCTTCAACGTATCGACTGCCTGCTGAAGCCCCCTGACAAGGTGGTGAACCTGCCTGTGCTCAATCATGACCCCTTTCGGGCGGCCGGTTGTACCGGACGTATAAATGATGTATGCGAGATGCTCCGCCCCTGCCGAAGAAGGCAGATTCCCGGCCTCTTCCGTTTCGGCGACCGCTTCGGCAAACAGCAGCGTTTCAGCTGTCTCAGCGTGAAATTCGCCGTCGGCAATGACCACTTTGGCATTTGAATCCTTGAGCATAAAATGAATTCTTTCTTCCGGAAAACCGGGATCGATCGGCACATAAGCGCCCCCTGCTTTGAGGATGCCCAAAATGGCTGTCAGCGTCTGTTCAGACCGCTCCATCAACACGGCGGCCGGCTTATCCGGACCGATTCCCCTTTTGCGAAGCGCCTTTGCCAAGCGGTTTGCCTGCTCGTTTAACTCCCGGTATGAGAGGTGTTTCCCTTCATAGAACACCGCTGTTTTATCGGGAATCTCGGCCGCTTTTTGTTCAAACAAACCGTGCAGCGTCATCTCTTTTTCGTTTTTCAAAAGAGAAGCGGATGACCGCTGCAGAAGCATTTCTTTTTCTTCATTCGAAACCACGGCAAGGTCGTTGATTCGTTTATGCGGCGAAGTCAAAGCATCCTCCAATAACGTCATGAGCCGCTCGTACAAAGCGGACATTTCACGGCTGCTGAACAATTCGCTTCTGTAGTCAAAGTCGATCGCAAGCGTTCCCGTATCCCATCTTTCTTTCACATGAATGGAAATATCATTCATTTCGCTTCCGCTGAAAATCGGCTCGGTCAAAAACGAAACCGTTTCTTTTTGCTGCCATTGCATGACCTGATACTCAAGCGATACGGCGAACAGCCTGTTGATATTCGGCTCTCTTTCCCGCAGATCATTGATCAGCAGATTGTACGGATATTTTTGATGCCTGATGACTTTGAGCTGTTCTTTCATCCTTTCCTGCACAAATGCAGTAAAGTCCTGGTGCGCATCAATGTGCGCTTTCATCGGAATTGTCGAAACGAACATCCCAAGCATCTGCTTTTCTTTTGCATTTGTCCGGTTTCCCATAAAGGTGCCGAGCACAATATCGTTTTGGCCGGTTACCCTGTGCATATAAATGTGTAAGATTGACAGGAACAAGGAGAGTACGCTTATGTTGTTTTCTTTACAATACGTTTGAATTTTTTTATGCAGGGAAGGAGAAATCTCTTTCGAAAGTCGAACCGCCTCAAGACGGATTTGGTAAGAATCGCTTTGCTTCAGAGATACGGGTTCAGGAATCGATTCATATTGAGCGTTCCAATACGCCCTATCTTTTTCGAACCGTTTGGACCGTTCATATTCTAGTTCACTCTGAATGTGCTCCGTAAATGATGCCTGAACGGCTTCGAAGTCTTGTTCCCCTTTCTCCAGTTTCAAGTAGATGTCTGTGATGCGGTTTCCCAGGAGCGTCATAGAAATGCCGTCTGCAATGGCGTGATGAACTTTTGTAAAAAACCAGCTTTCTTCCGGACTGATGCGGACGACGGCAAACGTAAACAACCGGCTTTCATACAGCGGTATAGGCCGCTGCGCTTCAGCTTGTCCCCATCTCAAAACCTCGTCCACACCGCCGTATTCTTCAGCATCAATGTATTCGATATCAAAAGGTTCATATTCGGCTATATACTGCTTCGGTTCGCCTCCTTCAGCCAGCTTCAGCCTGAAGCGCATCGTTTCATTCGTGCGGACGAATTGCCGGATGGCCTCGGTCAATAAGCCTGGATCTATTCCCGATTCCGATTTCAGCTTTCCAAAGCCGCTTAAATTCGACACGCTTGTACCGGGATAAAACGTCTCTGTATACCAAATTCGTTTTTGAGCATGTGTCAGCGGGTAATACACCGTGTTGTCCATTTCTTATGTTCCTCCTTCATGCGTTTTATGTATCACGGCTTAATGGCACCGCAACCCACATTGCGGTGTGCCGGTGAGTGAAAAAAGCTTCCACAGATCAGCCATATCCATTAAAATGTTATATTTCCAATAAAATGAAATAGTCCACCCGAATAAAAAACGGGTGGACTCCCTGTTTATTCGGCAACCTGTCAACCGTAGCGCCGTCCGCGCCTTAGGCCATGGCTTTGCGTCCCTGCGTTTCCGCAGGTTTGCCTTTATCTGTTTTTACTGAAATAAATTCATTTTCTGCTCACAGTTCACTTTAAATGAAAATATTGTTTTTTTCACCGAAAAATAGGTGAAAAGATTCATGCGCGATACCGAAAACTAGGCGGATGGATTGATGCGCGATTCCGAAATTTCAAAAAAATAATGCGGTAAAACGAAAAAACATCGCTTAAAACCGCAATTTTCAATCAGGAAGTAAAGAGTTTATGAACATTCGATAGGTATTATGATGGTAATATATTTTAGGAAAATCTTATCTTAAAAAATCATTAAGCCGGATTACACTGCGTTTTAATGACCTTTACAAATTTACCGAAAATAAAATGATATTGATATAATTTTTCTAGTCTGTCGTTTTTTTGAAGATAGACCGCAAAAACCGGTGCAAGCCTTGTGCTGATTCTCCGACCAGCAATCAGCCTTTTTCATTGCGGCATAAAAAGACCGGCCCGGCTCAGGGCGCAGGGCTCAACATTTGAACCAGGGCGGCCGGGGTCTTTTGAACAGGTACTGCGGCTGTCCCTTTGTCACCGGGCACATGCCATTCTCTTCGAAACGCCTGTATCGCAGCGATGTTGTCCCGCTTGGCGGCTTCATTCTTTTTGACGCAAAAAAAGCAAGCAGGCGGAAAAAACCTGCTTGCCATAAGCGTGGCAGTGCGCAACCTACATCGTCTTTGAAAGCCCGATCGTCCGCTCGATGATGATGAGCGCGATCACAGAGACCGCAATGAAGATAACGGAAATCGCATTGACGCTCGGATCAAATGTCTGTTCAATATAGCTGAACGTCCTGACCGGAACGGGTGTGACTGCCGGAGAAGAGACGAACAGACTGATAGAAATCTCTCCAAACGACGTCACGGCGGAAAATACGGCGCCTGCTACCATTCCCGGTTTGATCAGGGGCAGAATCACCCTAAAAAAGGTTTGAACAGGACCTGCTCCGAGGTTCATTGACGCAAGCTCAAGCTTCGGATCTAAATTCGATACGCTGACGCCGACCGTCCGTACGACGTACGGGAGACTGATCAGCATATGCCCGATCACCAGCCCCGTCATGGTTCCGTTTATCCCCATCATCGTAAATAAATAAAGAAGAGCCACTCCCAGCACGATTTGGGGAATCATCAGCGGTGAGAGTATAAAAGATTGAATGGCGTTTTTCCCCGGAAACCGCAGCCTTGCCAAAGCATAGGATGCAGCGGTTCCAACGATGACCGTCATCGGCGTCACAATCACGAGCAAAATCCCGCTGACCCAAAGCGATTCTATCCATTCCGGACTGCTGAAAATCCCTTCAAACCAACGAAGCGAAAAATCCGTCGGCGGGAACGTCGGATACTCTGACGGACTGAATGCCGACAGAACAATCACGCATACAGGCAGCGTCAAAAAAAGATAAACGACAAGGCCGGCTGTCCACACGCATATATCAATCCACTTTCCTGAAGACTTGCGGCGGAATCTTTGACTAGCCATTCATTCTCGCCTCCCAGCGCTTGAGAATCATTCCGAGAAGGCCGACGATCAAACATACAGCGGCCAATAAAGTAAAGGACATGGCAGCAGCAAGCGGCAAATTAAACACTTGCAGCACCTGCTGGTAGATCGAGAGCGGCAGCAGGGGCTGCATTCGTCCTCCAACCAATAGAGGCGTAATATAGCTGCCTGCGGCAAGAGAAAACACGATGACCGCCCCGGTGACCATACCGGGAAGCGAGAGCGGCAGCGTAATGCAAAAAAATGTCCGCAGCCTTCCCGCGCCGAGACTCATTGAAGCATGCTTCACATACGGACTGATATCGCTCAAAGAAGTCGCGATCGGCAAAACGGCAAACGGCAGCATCACCTGAACGTATGCAATGATGACCGCGTTCATATTCCACAACAGCGGGAGCGGCTTTTCGATCATATTCATGCTGATCAGCGTCTCATTGACAAGCCCGTTTTGCGAAAGAAGCACAATCCACGAAAACGTCCGGATGACGACGCTGGTCAACAGAGGCGAAACGAGCAAAATATAAAATAATGCACGCCATTTGCGGTTTGGCGCGTGAACGAGCAAATAAGCCGCCGGATACGCCATCAAAAGGCACAGGACGGTTGTTTTTAATGCCGTCCAAAGCGTAGTGCCGATCGTTTTCAGGTAGACGTCTGATGTAAACACCTCAATATATTGTGAAAAGCTGTACGTTTCCAGCGTATTCATCATCGCGTCGACGTCCCTGAAGCTTAAGATCAGCAAAAGAATAAACGGAAATACGAGAAACACGCCGAGAAACAAAAGAGCCGGAAGCAGCAAAAACCAATGAAACCGCTTCTGATGGTCAGCCGCCATTTTCATCACCCTTTATTTCAAGAGGCACGAGGTCTTCCGGCTTCCACGAAATATAAACCCTGTCCCCCGGCTTCGGCAGCTCAGGAAACTGCGGATCCGGAGCCTCAATGACCAGCTCTCCCTTTGCAAAAGCCGCCTTCAGCCGAAGGGCGTTTCCGATATAGCTGACATCAGTCAGTGTCACATGCTGCACATTCACCCGTGCTTCCGGCTTATCAAGGGAAACCGAAATCCGCTCGGGGCGCAGCATGAATAATACGGAGGAATAGGGCTCCTTTACAACACTCCGGCCGACCTCAAACAAAAGCGGAACACCTTCCCGAACTTCAAAACCTGAAGCCGCATAACGATACCCGCCCGTCGGCTCCCGCGTATCTTCAGCCCGGGCTTCAATAAGATTGACCTGTCCGATGAATTCTGCGACAAACCGGTTGGCCGGTGTACGGTATACGTCAAGAGGGGTTCCAAGCTGCTGAAGTTTTCCATCGCCGAGAATCCCGACTCTGTCAGACAGGCTTAAAGCCTCCTCTTGATCGTGTGTCACCAGAATCGTTGTGATGCCGACGCGTTTTTGAATGCGTCGCAGTTCAAACTGCATGTCTTTTCGAAGCTTTGCATCCAGATTACTTAACGGCTCATCAAGCAGCAAAACAGAAGGCTGAACCGCCAAAGCGCGGGCGATCGCCACCCGTTGGCGCTGACCTCCGCTAAGCTGGTGCGGCATCCGTTTTGCATACTGTTCGAGCCTCACCAAAGAAAGGCTTTCCATCACCCTCTCTTTAAGCCTCCGGCGCGGCACCTTTTGAACCTTTAAACCGTATGCGACATTTTCAAACACATTCAAATGCGGAAATAATGCATAATCTTGAAAAACCATTCCGCAGTTTCGATGATAAGGCGGCAAATCAGTTACGTCCTGTCCCCCTATAGAAATAAGTCCGGAGGTCGGTTTCAGAAATCCGGCTATAATATTAAGGAGAGTGGACTTTCCGCAGCCGCTCGGGCCAAGGAGAGAGAAAAACTCCCCTTCCCTGACTTCAAGCTGTACGTCTTCCAATGCGATGTTGTTCCCGAAATGCCGGCTGACATGCTGTATCTGAATCGCGCTCATGATTGTCACCTATTTCCCGCCAAGTACTTGATTCCAGCGATTTGTCCAATTGCTTAATTCCGCCGCTGCTGTTTCATAGTCGACCCATTTTAGATTTTTGTAATAATCTTCGCCGACTTTGACTTTGCCTTTCAGCTTGTCGCTGTATTTCACTTTTTTATTAGTCATACCGTAAAATGTCCTGTCAGAAAAATCACTTTGGACATTCGGACTGATCAAATGGTTTAACAGCTTGTACGCATTCTCTTGATTAGGGCTCCCTTTCATCACAGCCCAGCTGGCAAGGGCTGCGACCGCACCTTCCTCGGGATAGGCAAATCCAAGGTCTAAACCGGAATCCTCAAGTGAAAAAGCCCGCCCGTCCCAAAACGGCACAACCCATGCATCGCCGCGCTCGAGAAGCGTCTGAATCGATCCTGGGTTATCGGGAAATGCCGTCACATTTTTCTTCAAATCCGCTAAACTGTTAAACGCTTTATCTACGTCTTTTTTATTGGATTCCAAGCCGCCTTGCGCATTAATTAACCCGGCAAAGAACTGAAGCCCGGCCGAATATGTCGGAGAAGAGATGGCGACATGCCCCCTGTAGCTGGAGTTCCAAAGATCCGTCCACCGCTTCGGCTCCTGGGGAACGAGATCTTTGCGGTAGGCGATCCCAAGCTGCCCCATGCTGAAGCCGGCTGCATACTGCTCGCCGCCTTCAGTGAATCGTTTTTGAACGGTGTGATACAAATCCTTTACATTTGGAACCTTCTTTTCATCGATCGGCTGCAACAGTCCTGCCGCTTGAGCTCTTTGAATCGTATCCGGCTGCAAAATCAAAAGGTCGTACGGCGGATTCTTCCCATTGGACGCTTTGACCTTTGTAAACCACTCAGAGTCCGTCCCAGAGACGACTTTAACTTTCAGACCGGTATCTTTTTCAAACGATTCGATGCTCGGCTTGATATGTTTTTCCCAATCGCCGCCATACACACCGATCACAACGGTATCGGACTTTTTGCCGCCCTGGCCGCCGCCCCCGCATGCCGAAAGAAGAAGCATACTGATAAGAGACAGAATAAACAAAGCAGATATTTTTCTTTTCATTGTTTCCTCTCCATTTTCGCATTATTTTTGCCTGGTCAGTTTCTCAAAGACGGCTCTGACAGCCTCTTTACTGATCGGGCCACAATCTTCTTTTGAAACATAATCGTGCACGAGATGTTTAACATGCGATCTTTGATTTGCCGGAAGCTTTCGCAGCAATCTGGCGAGGGCGGAGCTGGCTTCTTCAGTCCAGCGGCGGTCATATTCCTCTCTCGCCTTCCCAAAGTCCCAAGGCTTTCTGGCTTTGGCGGCTTTTTCTTTTCTGATTTGATCCGTTTTTTCGCGATCAACGCTGAGGCTGCCGTCATCATGCCTCTCCAGCATGACGCCGTATTCTTGCAGAGCGGCTTCCTCGCTCAGCAGCTCTTCTTCAACTTCTTTCAGAACGAGGTCGGCATCCCTGCTGAACGGATCGCCCCATCCCCCGCCGCCGGGAGAATGAAGGCTGACGATGTCTCCTTGCTCCAGCTTCAAAACATCGATCTTCGGCATCGATTTTTCGTGCGGCAGATCCGGATGAAGACGGACACGTCCCAGCGCCCCCGCCCTTCCGCCGGCAAGGCCCCAAGGCTGAAAACGCAGGCGCTCCATTCCCCTTGCGGTAACAATCGACTCCGGCGCCGCCGCTTCAAAATCGAGACCGATCGCGTGGCCGCCGCGGTGCAGGCCCGCTCCGGCGGTGTCCTTGATAAGCTCATAACGGTGAACATAAATATCAATATGCTGTTCAAGGTTTTCGATCGGCGTGTTTTTTAAAAATCCGGATGCATGATCGATTCCGTCCGCACCGTCCATATCATGCTGTCCGCCTCCTCCGCCGCCCATCGGCTCGACCACCGCCATCTTCCTGCCGCCCGAAGATTCGTCGGGAACAGACAAAACGACGATCGCCGACTGTCCGGCGCCCGCTGCGGGAACGGCTTCAGGAAGCGCTTTGGCAAGCGCGCCAAGCACGGCATTATACAGCCTCATGGTGATCGAATGGCGTATGCCGACCGCCGCCGGATATTCCGGATGAACGAGCGTTCCTTTCGGCGCAATTACTTCAATCGGCCTCGTAAGCCCGCCGTTAACCGGAATAAACGGATCTTCACTGATGATAAAATTAATCAGACCTTGGAATAAAAATGAATGTTTTGATCCATTTGTAACGAGGTTAAAAGCCGTCTGTACCTGCGGATCGCAGTCCGAAAAATCAAGTGTGATCCTTCCGGCGGCGACTTTTGCCGAAACGGCAAGCCGTATCGGTACGTCAGAGATCATGTCATCATCAAGATAATCCGAAAAACTGTACGTTCCGTCCGGAATGCGGCCGATAACTTGAGCGGCTCTCATCGACGCCTGTTCGAGCAGGTCGTCCATTCCCTGCCGGACGGCTGCTTTTCCAAACTTCCCGATCATCGCCTTCAAGCGGCTTTCGCCTGTATTGACTGCCGCAATCATCGCATTGATGTCTCCTTCATTTAAATCCGGAACCCTGCTGTTGGCCCGGAGTATTCGCAATATTTCACGATTTTCCCGGCCCGCTTTGTAAACCTTCACAGGGGGTATTCTCAGCCCTTCCTGATGGATGTCCGTCGCCGTTGGCGAAATGCTGGCCGGCACCATTCCCCCCACATCGCTGCAATGGACGAAAGCCCATGCATAGCTGATGATCTCCCCGTCGATAAAAATCGGTTTGAAAACGTGAATATCAGGCAGGTGAGTCGCCAACCCGTCGGTTGAGTAAGGGTCGTTCGTGATGACGATGTCACCGGGTTCAAACGGGCCGCTTTCTTCAATTGCCCGCTTTAGCGACAGCCCTAAAAAGATCGTCACGCCAACCGTCTTCGGATAAACGAAAAATTCTCCTTCAGGCGTTGCCAATGCGGTCGCAAAATCAGCAGATTCCTTCACAAACGTCGTAAACGAGGTCCGCTCGATGACATGGCCCATTCCCGAAGCGATAGCGTTAAAATAGCTTCTCATCATTTCCAGCCGTGCAGGATCTGTACGCATTACCGTCCGCTCTCCTTCCGTTCGATGATCAGATTGCCCGCCTGATCTGCAGTGCCTTGCCAATTTGGCAGAATCAGCGTCGTTGTGTCATCCTGCTCAATAACGGCGGGGCCGTCGACCTTATGTCCGCACTGCAGGCTGCTGCGGTCAAAAACATCCGCCTGATGCGTTCTCCCTTTTATCACGATCGTTTTTCGGCCTGAAGCTTGCACATGCGAGCCAGCAGGCCGGCTGATTTTTTTCATCGGCGGCTTCGGCGTCCTTCCTATGATCCTGACGCGCATATTCATCAGTTCGATGCTTGTATTTTCGTCGCTGTGTCCGTATTGGCGGTCATGGAGCAAATGGAAGGATTCCGCGATTTCCCCGGCGCTGCTTGCTTCGAGCCATTCCGGCGAAACCGGCAGTTCGATCTCATATGCCTGTCCCTTATAACGGGCGTCTAGCAGGAACAAAAGAGAGGCGCCTGCGAGCGTCTTCACACGCTGTTCATCAAGCCATTTTTCGGCTTGCTTCGAAAGCTTTGCAAACTCCTCTTTTAATTCGGTCATCGTCACTTCTTCAAGCAGCACCTGTCTTGAAAAGACGGCATCATAGACAAAATCTGCGGTCAATGCCCCCAAGGCGGAAAGCGTTCCCGGACTTGGAGGAATCAGCACGTTCTTTGCCTGAATTTCCTCTGCGAGAAAATTCGCCGTCACGGGTCCTGCTCCCCCAAACGCCAGCAGGGTGAATTCCCGGGGATCGACCCCCCGCTGCTCCATCACGCTGCTTAATTCTGTGTACATATTGGCTACAGCCACCTGGATCATTTGGTCAGCAGCCCCGCGCACATCAGTGTCCAAATAATTTGCGATCGGCAGGAGCGCCTCTTCTGATTTTTCGCGGTAAAGCTTCATGTTTCCCGAAGCAAACCGGCCGGGATTCAAATAGTCGCAAACGAGAAATGCATCTGTAAGCGCGGCCTTTTTTCCCTTTCCATAACAGGCCGGTCCCGGATCTGAGCCGACCGATTCCGGCCCGACCTTCAGGAGGCCCCCTTTATCAATCCAGGCAAAGGAACCGCCGCCCGCTCCAATCGAATACATCGCAACAGACGGGATGGTGACGGGAAAGCCCGAAATTTGGTTCGACTGCGTCAACGCCGCTTTTCCTTCTTCAACGATCGAAATATCAGCGCTTGTTCCTCCGACATCAAAGGTGATCACATTTCGCGTGCAAGCTGATTCCGCAGCACGGATCGCTCCGATGACCCCTGCGGCCGGCCCGGAAAACAGGGTTTTGACAGGTGCTTTTGCAGCCGTTTCAATGTCCATTAATCCGCCGTTCGACTGGGTGATAAATGGTGTCGCCGGAATTTCCGCCGAGGCGAGTCTCTCGTTCAGCGTGTCAAAGTAGTGTCGTACATTGGGCTTTATGTATAAATTTGCGACAGCCATCACCGTTCGCTCATACTCTCTCATTTGCGGCCACAACTCAGATGACATGACCACTTCAAGCTCAGGAGCTTTCAGTTTGATTCGCTCAGCTGCCTGATGTTCGTGCAAAGGATTGCGGTAGCTGTGCAAAAATGATACAACGATGCCTTCCAAGCCTTCTGCCAAAGCTTTTTCGACCGCATGATCAACCTCTTCCAAATGGAGCGGAATTTTTTCTGATCCGTCGTGAAGCATTCTTTCTTTAATTGGAAATACGTAATTGCGGGGAATGAGCGGCTCCGGCATGCGCGACCTGAAATCGTACGGAATCGGAAGACGCAGGCGCTGAAGGGAGAGAATATCGCGAAATCCCTCGGTCACAAACAAAGCGATGCGCGCCCCTTTTCGCTGCAGCAGCGTATTCAAGCCTATCGTCATGCCATGGACAAAATAATGAATCTGTGAGGGATGAATCTTCTTCTCCTTTAAAAGGGCTAAACCATTTAGGATGCCCCTGGCCGGGTCGTCGGGGACTGTCGGCGTCTTGACCGCGGTCAGGCTGCCATCCTGGGGATTTAACAAAGAAAGATCGGTAAAAGTTCCTCCAATATCGATTCCAAGGCGGTATCCATCTTCATTCAAAGCCGCATCCTCCCTTTACTAGACAATTTTCGACAAAAATCCCTCAATTTCTAAAATATGTGACTATAATATTAATAAAGTGAAGGAAAGTAGTCAAATTCCTTTTTTTCATTTTTCCAAGTCTTTTTTCTTTTAAGATAGCATAAGAACCTAATTCTAATCGTGTTGTTCACAGTATTTCACATTTTTACCGAATGAAAAACTTCTTTCCCTGAGCGTCATTGGACTTCAAAATAACTAGGCATAACGACTTCCCGGGTCAAATATCAGGACAATAGAACCGAAAATAAGTAATCTAAAGGATTCATTTCCATAAAAATTCAGGATTTATTCACCATCTGCGTGATGCAAAGTGGTAAACTCATCACAAAAGGATTGAGAAAGGGCATGAAGCATGAAAGTCTATGAAGCAAATTCTCTATTAGCGGCTATGAAGAAGCGGCTGGAAGAGTACAAAAGTTTTAGAGAAGGACTTGTCAGCTTGAAACACGCTTTTCAAGGTGTTGCAGATTTGGATGACGAATTTCAAGGAAAAGGCGCGGACAACATCAAAGCGTTTTACAGCGGCCAAGCCGGGATCGTCGACGACTGGCTCGATCTGGTCGACATGCAGATCCAGTTTTTGAATGGCGTATCAGGCGCCATGGCGGATGCCAGGCTTTCCTCCGGCACATTTGTCGACATGGAATTTCTTGAGAACCAGCTCATTCTTGCCTGCACGAATTCCAAAACGATGGTGTCGGAACAGAAAAAAGAGCTTACAGGCATTTTAGAGAAAATCGATGATTTAATTACCTTGCATACCTTTTCGGCGTCTGAGTTCGAACAGCATATACACGCTGCTCACAAGGTGCTTACAGATACAATTCAAGCGGTCCATGATCTTGACCGGCTTCTCATGAAGGAATACGAAGCATCCGAGATCGCACAGCAGCTGATCAAAAAAGACCACGCCGCATTAATCGGCGCAACCGGCAAAGGAAAAAGCGCAGCACCCATCCGCTACAACCCAAAGGCTTATCAGGAAACGGAAGCCTATCGACTGAAAAAAGACATCCATAAACGGGCCGAAAACTATATCAAAATAAAAAAAGACGAGGCAAAGGCCCGGACGACGGCAGACATACATGAAGAGCCCGCTAATGGGACAACGGGATAAAACATTCATACGCTCCATATTACAGCTCCGCAGATCAGCGGAGTTTTTTTCTTGTTACCCTCTGTCAAACCGGGCCGTTATATCCGATATGTTAAATACACCGGAAATTCAGGGAGGATTGATATTTATGGAAAAACGGCTTAAGGTGAAATTGGGGACAAAAATCAATCTTCTCGTTCTCACCGTCATCCTTATATTCTCGGCTGTGCTGGGGATTTTTATCGTAGCGGATCTTTCGAAAAATCTGGAGAAGATGGCAACGGAAAAAGCCAGAAGCGACTTAAATCTCAGTTACCGTTATTAGAACGAAACGCTTCAAGGCGATTGGGAAATAAAAGGAGACAAGCTTTACAAAGGCGCAACCCTTATCAACGGCAATGAAGAGATCGTTGACAAAATCGGAAAAGACACCGAAGATACGGTCACCATCTTCCAAAACGATACACGCGTCTCTACAAATGTGATGAAAGACGGAAAACGGGCTGTCGGAACCCAAGTGTCGGCAGAGGTTGCAGACGTCGTTCTGAAAGAAGGAAAAAATTATTACGGAAAGGCTGAAGTCGCAGGAAAACTGTTTCAAACCGCTTATATGCCGATCAAGGACCGGGAGGGGCACATCATCGGCATCTTCTATACAGGAGCCAGCCAGGAGCTGATCACAAGCACTCTTCAATCCTTTTTGGGGATTTTCGCTATAGCCCTCGGCATTTCAGTAGCGATCTCCATTCTGCTTGTCATCCTGTTTACCAAAAGGATCAACAGACGGCTTAAAAAGCTGACGCACGCATTTGAACGGGCAGGCCAAGGCGATTTAACGTCCGAACTCGAAGACCTTTCAACCGACGAACTCGGTGATTTATCAAACCATTTTAATCAAATGAACACCAATTTAAATCATTTGATGAAGAACTTTTCACAATCATCGCACAAGGTAGCGGCAGCATCCGATCAGCTGACGTGTGGCGCTGAGGAAACGAGCAGGGCTTCAGAAAAAATCACGGAAGCCATTCAGCAAGTCGCAAGTTCGTCTGAAATGCAGACTTCCGGAATCCTCAGCAGCGAGCAGGCGATCGAGGAAGTGTCGGGAGACATTCAAAAAATTTCCGAAAACGCACGGGTGCTCTCGGAAAAAAGTCAATACGCGAAAGATAAGGCGCGGCAGGGAGGAAAGGACATTTCTGAAACGATGCAGCAAATCCACACGATGCATCAATCCGTCCATGAGAGCGGTGAAATTATTGAACTGCTGAACACCAGGTCAAATGAGATCGGCAGCATTTCCAACGCGATTACCCAAATCGCTGATCAAACCAACCTGCTCGCTTTAAATGCCTCAATCGAAGCAGCAAGAGCAGGGGAACACGGAAAAGGATTTGCAGTCGTGGCCGATGAAGTCCGAAAGCTTGCAGAAGAGTCCCAGCACTCGGCAAGCCAAATTTCCCATCTTATATCAGGAATTCAGTCGGAAATTGGGAGCACAACCGATTCGATACAAGGAGTAAAAGAGGAAGCGGTTAACGGCGTGAAAATGATCGAAAGAAACAAAAAGACATTTGAAGAGATTGTCGGTTTAATGGAGGAGTTCAGCAGCAGAATCGATGAGCTGTCATCTTCCGCACAGCACATATCCGGAAACATCCAGGGCATTACGGCGTCGTTTGCCGATATTTCAAAAGAAGTCAGGGAAACCTCCGAACATTCCCGGCAAGTCGCAGGTCTTACGGAAGAACAATTTGCCGCGATGGAAGAGGTGACAGCCTCTGCAAACGAGCTTGCAAAATTGGCCGATGATCTGCACCGCCTTATCGGAGAAGTGAAGATGAAATAAACCGAAGCTGCCGGTCAACCGGCAGCTTTATTTGATTGTACATTGAGAAAAATATTCACGCAGCTTCCGGGTATCCTGGTTACTGTCGGCAAGGCCGATGTACCCGTCCGGCCGGACAAGGTAGAGGGCGTCCTTCAGAAGCCCCGCCTTATGGCAGGCCCGGCTCCACTGAAATTCGCGCAGGGCCAGTTTAAGATTTTTAGCCGTTTCACGCAATCCCTCACTCGCCTTGCCATATATGTGAATCTGCCAGTCGGCGGTTTTTAGAGGCGCAAAGTTGTCTATCTCTTCAACCCATGGCAAACGATCCCCTCCGTGAAGCTTTCCGGCCTTTCCCATACTCAAAAAACTGTCCCGATAATGTATGCGGATTTGCGATACGGTGTTGAATGCAGCATTTTTCACCGGCCGAAACCCAAGGAGAAACGGCGCAGCATAAGGCATCAGCACGGTCCGGACAAGCCTTCCGGCGGGATGTCGGCCGATGATCGCCTGAAAGGCCTTGTCTGTCGTGTTTACGAGAAGCCTGGCAAAAGCAATCCGTTCCGTTTCATAGCTGTCCAAAACGGCTTCATCGGCTCGTCTGTGAAACACCGAGGCCAGCTTCCAGGCTAAATTAACGGCGTCACCGATGCCTGTATTCATTCCCTGGCCGCCGACCGGACTATGAATATGGCCCGCATCCCCCAAAATAAAAATGCGTCCTTTGCGGAAATTTTCAGCCACCCGATGATGAACGCGGTATGTTGAAAACCAGTTCACACCGTGCACCTTGACTTTCAGCAGCCTTTCTATGAAGGGAGCAATATCTTCAAATGCAACCCTTCCCCGGCCTTCCTGAACGGACGGCACGATCCCGATGAACCGGTTCAATCCAGTGTTCCTGACGGGGAAAACGATACAAAATTCATCTTCACCAAGGCACACATTCAAATCTGTAGTTGAAGCAGCTTCGCCCGACGCTTCCGCATCGGCAACATAAAAGGTATGATCATACGTGCCTCCCTGAAAATCCAAATCCAAGCCGCGCCGAACGGTGCTGTGTGCGCCGTCGCACCCCAACAGATAAGAGGTCTCAACGATTTCCGTCTGATCTTTTTTCTTTAGCTCCACCGCAACATACCCGCCTTTATCAACAAAAGAAACGAGTTCTGTCTCCCATTCGACTCCGATTCCTTCCGCTTTAAGCTTTTCAAGCAGAAAGCGTTCGTGTTCATCCTGCGGAAAACTGAGTGCAAAAGGATAAGGGCTTAAACCTTCCCCGATATCCCCAAGCTTGAAATGCCCTTTTTCTTTCCCCTTCCTGCGAATGTGGACCCGGTTGACCGTGATGCCTTTTTTGACCGCTTCATCGGCAATATCAAGCTGGCGGTAAAATTCAAGCGTGCGGGCATGAACAACCATAGCCCGGGACGTCCGGCCCGGTCCTGAATTCTTATCGATGATGCGAAACGGCACACCCTGCCTTGCAAGACAGAGCGCGAGCACCAATCCCGTCGGTCCTGCTCCGATGATCAAAATTGAATTCATTGGCGACCATCCCTTTTGATTACAGATTTTCTTTTATCACCAGCCCGGGAGACAGGTTGGACTCCAGATCGGCGATGATATCCACGGCGCTATTATACGGAGGATCAATCTGCAGCATTTTGCGCAAAACGGCTTTCAGCCCTGCGGAAATACAAAGCTCCTCTTCCCAGCTTTTTTCTTCCTTTGTCTTTGGTATATACCCTGAATACAGAAGAAAAAGCGCAAAATGCCCCAACGCGTAAAAATCGCTTTTTACCGAAACCGACCGCATCAGCTTTTTCTCCGGATGCCGGTAAACCGTCTCCCCGGCCTCAGTCAAGCTGCAGGCAAGCCCGTAATCGATGATGCGGATGCCTTCTTTCGATTCAAGAATATTTGGGATTCTCAGGTCGCGGTGAATCATCCCGCGGGCATGAATAGAAGAAACGATTCGAAGCACCTCAAGCAATACCAAGACAGTTTCCCGTTCATCGAAGATGCGTCCTTCATCAAAAATCAAATCTTCAAACGTTTTTCCGTCTATATATTCCATCACGATAAAGCACTTCCGTCCGCTGTCGAGCACATCATACAAGCGGGGCGCAGCTGGAGAGCCCAGTGTTCGCAGAATCTCCGCTTCCCTGTCAAAGGACTTTCGGCCGTCGGATGTCCAGGACTTTGTTCTTCGCAGCTGCTTGACGACACAAGGTCCGGACCCGTCAAGCCTTTCGGCAAGATATGTGATGCCGTAGCTTCCCATCCCGAGAACATCTTTGATTCGATATTGTCCGGAGATCTCCGTCCCTTTACTTAACGGGCGGTCAAACACCCATCTCAGGATCGTTTTCACGTCAGATCAGCTGCTGTAAAAACGATGATGCTTTCGTTTATAGTGATGGTGCCCATGGCCCTTTTTCCGATAATCGCTGCTGCTGTATTTTTTGTATGGGCGCTTTCCGTAATCGCTGCTGCTGTATCGGCGGTAACCGCTGTTTTTCAATGAATTCAACAATTTGCGTAGCAATTCAATCACTCCTTATCCGGTTATTTTATAACATTCGTTCGGCAAACTTTTCTATAGGGGTTTTCTTCGTTATGAGAAAATTAGATTTTTCATTTTAAATACCTTCTTTTCTCTTAAAGAAATTTTGAATTCAACGGAGATTGTGTCAACATTAATAAATTTTAGAATAGAAAAACGCACTTGTCCGTCCTTTATTTTTGGTGATCTTCAGGATCATATTGCTGCAGAGGCGAAAAAAGGCGCTGGCTCCGTCCAGCGCCCATTCCTTACAGCTTCTCTCCGTTTGACCTAATCACGTCTTGATACCAATAAAAGCTTTTCTTTTTGATCCGTTTTAAATCCCTGGCGTTTTCTTCATCGCGGTTCACGTAGACAAATCCATATCTCTTTTGATATCCGTTGAGCCAGTTCAATAAATCGGTAAACGACCAGCTGCAGTAGCCGATTAACTCGACTCCGTCATTCACCGCCTGTTTGCACTGTTCCAGATGTGCGCGTAAATACGCGATTCTGTAGTCGTCCTGAATCGTGCCGTCTTGCTCAACCTTGTCAAATTCGCCCAGTCCGTTTTCCGTAATAAAAACAGGCAGCTTGTAGCGGCTTGATATCCTGCGCAGACCGATTCTGAGACCGATTGGATCAATGGCCCAGTCCCAATTGGACGTCTCTACATGAGGATTTCTTTTTGTCTTATATAAACCCGGAATACCCGTTTCCTGATTGCTGCCTTTTTGACCTGTGGTGTTCATTTTCCCTTCTGACACACCGTCAAGAGGATTCATTTCATAAGTGATCGTCTGATAGTAGTTCACTCCGACAAAATCCGGTCTGCCTTTCGCCAGCAGCTCAAAATCCCCGTCCTTGACCGTCGGCGCCCATCCTTTTTCCTTCAAATATTGAAAAGGAATATCCGGATATGTTCCCCGGCAGTACACGTCAAGCCACCAATGATTCGTAAATTCCTCGGCGTTTTCGAAAGCGAGGATATCGCCCGGACGGCTGGACAGCGGATATGCCGGCGAATAGGCAAAGCTGGGCCCGATTTTTCCGTCCGGAACGTATCGGCGGAACGAATCGATCGCCTTGGCATTAGCTAAAAACGCGTTATGATTCGCTTCATAAAACCGCTTTCTGTCCTTGACTCCCGGAGGGTGCATGGCCGTGATAAAACCATGGTTAAAGTTGTAATTTTGTTCATTAAGGGATACCCAATATTTCACCCTGTCCCCATAACGCTTGTATAGCGTCACACAATATGCGTCAAAGTCTTCGATGATCCGTCTGGATTCGAACCCCCCGTACTCTTCCATTAAAGCCTGGGGAAGATCCCAATGATAAAGCGTTAAAACAGGCTCGATACCGTGAGCCAGCAATTCGTCAATAAGCCTGTCATAAAACGCTAAACCCGCTTCATTGACCTCTCCCCTGCCTTGAGGAAAAATCCAGGGCCAGCTTACCGAGAATCGGTATGCTTTCAATCCCATTTCAGCCATCAAAGCAACATCTTCTGTAAACCGGTGATAATGGTCAACCGCAATATCTCCATTGCTGCCTTTAAACGTTTTTCCCGGAATTTTCGTGAATACGTCCCAAACCGAGGCGCCTTTGCCGTCCTCGTTCCAGGCTCCTTCCACTTGATAGGCGGCAGAAGCCGATCCCCATAAGAAATGTTTTGGAAATGATTTCAGATCCTGATGAATCATAATGGTTTCACTCCTGTTTCGATGTTTGCACTTTATCATATCGTATGAAACGCGTTTCACATCAAACATCTTCTGAAAACAATTCGGCAAGAAGCTTTTCGCGGTGCTGGAGGAAATATTTCGTTAACGTGTAGTGATCGGTATTCTCATAGCTTACTGCAGAGATGGCGTCACCGTCGAAGCTGAAAATCTCCGCATCCGGATAACCCAATAATATCGGGGAGTGGGAAGCGATGATGAACTGGGCTTCGTTATTGCGGGTCAAATCATGGATGATTTTTAAGAAAGCGAGCTGCCTCGCCGGTGATAGAGCGGCTTCAGGCTCATCGAGAAGGTAAATTCCTCTTTCGTTGAAGCGGTGCTTGAAAAGCGACAAAAAAGATTCGCCGTGAGACTGCTCGTGAAGGGACCGGCCTCCGTAATGGATGAAGCCTGTATTATCCACCTCTTCAAGATGAGTCGCAAAGTGATAGAAGGATTCCGCACGCAGAAAAAAACCGTTCGTTATTTTCGGAAGCCAGGAAAGTCTGAGATAGTCACCCAGGGAAGACTCCGATGCATGCACTTCATATGTATTATTCCTTCCCCCGCCGGCCGTGTTAAATTCGCATTTATACGCAATCGCTTCAAGCAGCGTCGATTTTCCCGATCCGTTTTCCCCGACAAAAAAAGTAACGCTTTTTTGAAATGTCAATTCTCTTAAATGTTTAATAGCCGGAATAGAAAAAGGATATTTTGAATCGTGAGGAATTTTTTCTTGAAGCAATGTCAGCTTTTTTAAAAACATAGGCATCACCTGTTTGAACTTTTACCATAACTGTATCATGTCTTCTATCAAAACGAAAAAAGAGGTTTGCGCCTTCAAGCACAAACCTCATCCATTCATATTTTGCGCCGCTGCGAGCGCTCTGCCGCATAAACCGGTCGGCAGGCACATCGGCTTCTGGTCGACGGGGCTTTTCATGATGCAGCACTCAAGTCCAAAAACGTCGCGAAACAAGGATGGTGTAAACACTTCTTCAGGCGCTCCTGCGCTGTATACCTTGCCGTCCAATATGCTGATTAAATAATCGGCGTATTGGGAAGCCTGGTTCAAATCGTGCAATACCATCACAATCGTGCGGCCGTGATCGCGGTTCAAGTGTTTTAACAGCTCCAAAACTTCTATTTGATGGGCAATATCCAAAAATGTCGTGGGTTCATCAAGCAAAAGCAAGTCCGTACCTTGCGCCAAAGACATTGAAATCCAAGCTCTTTGCCTTTGTCCGCCGGAAAGGGCGTCAAGCGTCCGACTTCGCAGCTCCGTCATCCCCGTCGCTTCTAAAGCCCAATCAACCATTTCATGGTCTTCTTTTGTATGCCTGGAAAGCAGTTTTTTATGAGGGTGTCTTCCGAAATAGCACAGCTCCTCAACGGTAAGCCCTTCCGGTGCTTGAGGCGATTGGGGCAAAATCGCCATTTTTTTCGCTATCTCTTTTGACGGCTGCCGGTGAATCTCTTTTCCGTCCAAATAAACAGAGCCGCTTTCAGGCGCCATGATCCTTGCAAGAGATTTCAATATGGTGGATTTTCCGCATCCGTTTGAGCCGATCAGAACGCTGATCTTGCCCTCCGGAATTTCCAAGTCAATCTCATTGATGATTCTCGATGTATCGTAAGAAAGGGTCAGCTTTTGCGCCGATAGTTTCACCTTCATCATCCTCCACTCACTTTTTTGCAGATTCAGCTTTTAATAAATATAGAAAATATGGAGCCCCTATGATGGCGGTCAATATGCCGGCCGGTATTTCCACAGGCGGCATCAATCCTCTGCCAAGGCTGTCGGCTGCCAGGAGGATAATCGAACCCGCAAGCCCTGAAGCGGGAAGCAGATATTTTGATTTTGTCCCGACAAGCCTTCTGGCAATGTGCGGAGCGATTAAACCGACAAATCCGATTGAACCGACAACTGCAACACAGCTGCCGGCAAGGCCGACAGCGACGAATATTAACATAAACCTGAGGCGCGCCGACCGTTCTCCCAAACCGTCGACAAGCTCATCACCGAGCGACATTAAATCAAGCTTGGCCGCCAGGAGAAAGAGAATGGGCAAAAATAATACAAGCCATGGAGCAAGGAGCCTGATCTCATCCCAGCTCCTCCCCCACAGACTCCCGGTGACCCAAATGAGGGCGGCATTCACATCCCCGGGGAACTTGACCATCATATATTGCATGCCGGCGTGGCAGATCGCACCCAATGCGATACCGACTAACGCGATCGTCGACGGCCGGGCATTTTTTTTGCGTACGAATACCATTAACAATACAGCAACAAGACCCGCCCCGGCAAATGCGGACAGAGGCAGGACAATGAGAGGCGCCGCAGGAAAAACCAGAATGACGACCATCGCCGACAAGCTGGCGCCCTTTGTTATTCCAATGACATCAGGTGAAGCAAGCGGATTTCTGATCACTCCCTGCAAAATCGCACCGGATACTCCGAGACCCGCTCCGGCAAGCACTGCCAGAATCACCCTTGCAAGCCGGTATTTCTGAATAATGAATTGATAGTCGCTGCTGATTCCAAACAGATTTTTGATCACATCGCCCGGTGCAATATAAAGCGCCCCGAAGCCTATGCTGATGATGACGCAGACGAGCATAACAAGAAAAAGAAGAATGACGATCATAAAAGGATGTTTGATATGAAGACTCTTTTTCATCTTGCATTCCTCTCTTTCCTCGCCAAATATAAGAAAAACGGGGTTCCGAGTATGGCGGTCACGATGCCGACCGGAGATTCATACGGAAATGCGATCCACCTTGCAAGCACATCAGCGTAGACGAGCAGGAGAGCTCCGAACAATGCGGAAAACGGGATGACGAATTTATAGTTCTCGCCAACCAGCTTTCGGACGATATGCGGAACAATCAGGCCGACAAACCCGATCGGGCCGGCAACGGCAACAGAAGATCCGGCCAAAATAAGAATGACCAGGCTGACGAGCATTTTGATCGCTTTTGTATTTTGCCCAAGCCCCTTTGCCGTTTCTTCTCCTAATCCAAGAATCGAAACCGCTCCCGAGCATATGACGGCGAGCCCGACGCCGACAAGCGCAAACGGCAATATGACCGTTACATCTTTCCAGTTGCTCCCGTCAATCGCACCGGTCATCCAGTACAGGACATCACCCGCTGATTCGTTCAGGATGATGATCCCCTGTGTGAATGAAGATAGAAAAAGGTGGACCGCCATGCCGGTCAGTGCAAGCTTAACCGGCGTCATTCCCCCTGAGGAAGAAAAAGAATAGACGATCAAGCCTCCTGCTGCCGCACCGACGAGAGCAAATCCGACGGAGGAAAAAGCGTTCAAATGGGGAAACAGCACAATCGACGCTATCACCGCCAATGATGCTCCCGCATTCACCCCGAACAGCTGCGGGGATGCAAGCGGATTTCTCGTCATTGCCTGCATCAAAGCTCCTGCTACCGCCAGATTGGCCCCGACAAAGACGGCGATGAGCGTCCTCGGGAGGCGGAGAGTCGTGATAATCAGCTGTTCCCTTGAGTGGTCCCACACTACAAGCGATTTCAAGGCATTGGCAAAGCTGATATGAGACGCCCCCACAGACAGGTTTAAACCGATGCCTAAAATAAATAAAATGAAAGCCGTTATCAAAATAAAAAGTCTGTTTGCTGAAACATTCAAATGGCCCACTTCCTTACAGAACCCTGTTGATAAAACAAGAAGAAGCAAGGAATGACTCCCGCTTCTTTTTGGTTTTGATTATTTGCCGTACACTTTTTGGATCAGGTCTTTTGACAGCTTTTCGCTTGAGCTGATTCCGCGGAATCTTGTCCAAAGATCGCGATCGGCGTTATATACTTGGCCGTTCTTCACCGCTTTAAGGTTTTTCCAGATCGGATTGCTTTTCCAGTCATCAACAATCGTATGTCCTTCGTTGCTTGATACGAAAAGAATATCCGGGTTGATTTCGCTCAATTGCTCCAGGCTGACATCTTTATACGCCTCTTTGGATTGCAGCGCGTGCTTGAACCCGAGAATTGCCATAATCTCTCCGTCATATGAGGATGACGTGTGGACGTTAAAAGAGTCGGTCCGGGCAACACCAAGCAGAATCGTGCGATTTTCTTTTTTCGGCAGTTTGCTTTTCAGGCTGTTCATTTGCTTCTGATGGTCTGCCAGGTCTTTTTTCCCCTCTTTTTCCTTATTAAGGGCTTTGGCGATCGTTTGAAATCCGTCAATTGTTTCCTGGTAAGTTGCCTCTCTGCTTTTCAGTACAATCGTAGGCGCGATGCCTTTTAGATCGCGGTACACGTTTTTGTGCCGTTCAGCATCGGCTATGATTAAATCGGGCTTTAGAGAACTGATGATTTCCAAATTCGGCTCGCTGCGGGTGCCGACAGAGGTATATTCAATCGGTTCGCCAACAAGCTTTTCAATCATGTCTTTTTTCTTGTCGTCTGCTATTCCAACGGGTTTCACACCCAATTTTGTCACTGCATCAACAAACGAATTCTCCAAAACGACAACCCTTTTGGGCGTACCGCTGATATGGGCTGTCCCAAGTTCATGCTTTATTTCTCTTCCTTCTCCTTGCGATGCTCCGCTGTTTTCTTTTTGGCCGGAGGAGCATCCGGATGCGATGATCAGCATCAACGCTAAAACGCCGAAAAGTACGGTTAATTTCCTGCTGTATTTCAACATCATTCTCTTCCTTTTCCGATTAATTTAAAATGAGAATCATTATCATATATAAAAAATATCTAATTTTTAAATAAAAATCTAGGTTTTTTTAATAAAAAAATTAAATTTAAAGCATTTTTTAAACAAGAAAATATAACCGGGCACAGCGGATCCCAATTTCCAACGCTTATACATTACGCCTGAAATAATGGACGGCCCAGATAACAGCCGCCCGTTTGAAAAAAGAATGAGATTATTTTTTGATATACCAGTAAAGGCTGCACATCTTTATCTTTTAAATCGGGCCATTTACCGGAACCATCGCCGTAAAAATCGTATGATTCAGCTGCCCTCCCGCATGCGGATACGCCTCATGTCCGTTGATCATACAAATATGTTTCAATCCTCCGTATATGGCCCAATATCTTTTTCATTTATTTTTTCCCAATACAAAATAACTTATTGCCTGTTTGCCTTCTATAGTGCTAATGTTTTCTTGACTACACGAATGGCAGGAGGATATTTCAGTGAAAAACGTTCGCATTTATACATTGGTTCTTATCGCAGCGGCATTCGCATTTTTAACCGCTGCGTGCAGCAGCACGACTCAAAACGGCCAAAAAACGGCCTGGGAGCAAATCAAGGAAAAAGGGAAAATCGTTGTGGCGACTTCGGGAACCCTTTACCCTACTTCATACCATGACACGGTTTCCGGCAAGGACAAGCTGACCGGCTATGAAGTTGAAGTCGTCCGCGAGGCGGCCAAGCGGCTCGGTTTGGATGTCGAATTTAAAGAAATGGGCTTTGACGGCATGCTGACAGCGGTCAACAGTGGACAGGCAGACGCTGCAGCCAATGATATTACAATGACAAAGGACCGCAAGAAAAAGTTCTTGTTCTCAACGCCTTATAAGTATTCATACGGTACGGCAATCGTCCGCAAGAAGGATTTATCAGGCATCCGCACACTTGATGACCTGAAAGGGAAAAAGGCGGCGGGAGCGGCAACGACCGTTTACATGGATATCGCCAGAAAATACGGGGCTGAAGAGGTTATTTACGACAATGCAACAAATGAACAATATTTAAAAGACGTGGCAAACGGCAGGACAGACGTTATTTTAAACGACTATTATCTGCAAAAGCTGGCGCTTAAGGCAATGCCTGATTTGGATTTGACGATTCACCCCGATCTTAAATATTACCCGCACCAGCAAGGGATGATCATCAAAAAAGGAAATACCGAACTAAAAGAACGGTTCGATCAAACGATAAAAGACATGCTGAAAGACGGAACGATTAAGAAGATTTCAAAACAATTCTTTGGCGGCGCCGATGTTTCAAAAAAACAGGATATCGACTTTACTGACGTCGATGTAGACAAATAGAGGAATGAGACGTGGGCTCGATTCAATGGGAATATATTTTCAATGCAGAATTAGCCGCTAAATCGTTTCCTTATGTCATGCAGGGCATATGGAATACGCTGCTGATTTCGTTTGCCAGTATGTTTTTCGGCCTGATTCTCGGCTTTTTCGTCGCGCTTGGCCGCATGTCCCGGTTCGCTTTGCTCAGATGGCCGGCAAAAGTCTATATCTCATTTATGAGAGGCGTCCCGATATTGGTCATTTTATTTATTCTTTACTTTGGTTTTCCGTACATCGGCATTCAGTTTCCGGCATTAACGGCTGCCTTGATCGGCTTTAGCGTCAACAGCGCCGGCTATATTGCCGAAATCATCCGTTCAGCCTTGTCTTCTGTTGACAGAGGCCAGTGGGACGCTGCAAAATCGATCGGATTTTCTTATTGGCAGACGATGCGGCACGTCATCGTCCCCCAATCGGTGAGAATCGCCCTGCCGCCGCTTACAAACGTGATGCTTGACCTTGTGAAAGCATCTTCCCTTGCGGCCATGATTACCGTACCTGAGCTGTTTCAACAGGCAAAAATCGTCGGCGGCCGGGAATTCGATTACATGACGATGTATATTTTAATTGCCTTGATTTACTGGGGGATTTGTTCGCTGATCGCTTTGTTTCAGGATTATTTGGAGAAGCGGACAGAAGTTTACCTGAAAAGGTAGAAAGAAAGCCGCCGGCCCAAAGCCGGCGGTTCTCTATCCTAAAAAGGAGGCGGTTTTATGAACAGAATCAGGTCAACCCATTTCCATGCAGAGGACCGTTATGTCATAAACAGAAACAAAGCGCAATACAAAACAGATCCTTCAGGACACTTTAGAGCCTCGTATACATATCGTAATGAAACAGATGAGACGGATCATATTCACATCTCGGTAATCTTCGAAGAATACTCTGAACCCGTCCAAACCTTTCAATTGACAGTACCTCCCCGTTCCTCAAAAAACACCCATATCAGTCTGAAAGATATTCCTTCAGGGAGCCGCATCGTCTATATCATCGCCCAGACATCCATATTCGATTTAAAAACTGAACAGGATGATTGGAACACCGAATATGCTGTTGTCTATTATTTTGATGATATCTTGCACGGCATCTTCCGGCCAGCTGGAGCGCCCGCCTTTCGTTCAACCCGTCCATCAGAAGAGAAGCAGCGGAGAACAGGGACGGCTGATTTATCTTTCTGACAGGAAAGGAAACCGGGTCAGAAGGTTAGATGATCAACATATGTATATTTCCTTGATCAATGAAGAGACATATAAACTAAAAGGATGCTTATATCATTTTCAAAATGGAGATTGGGAATCGTTTCAGATCAATCAGGATTCAGCTCGCGCATTTTCGTATGAGCTTGAGCCGGAATCTGTACAGACGTACCGAATCATCCTTAGCCAATACGGCTATTCGCGATTTTTTGCCACTGCTGTTATACCAACTGATGCGCTTCAGGATATTCCAATTACGCCCAGAATGGTTTCCCATTCCGAGCTGTATATCATTCCGTCCAAACCTTGCACATAAAAAAGAGCCCGCTCCGCATGCTTCTATAAAACATCTCCTCATTTTTCCACCCGTTTGTTACAATAAAATGGAAAAGGAGGTGATTTTTGATGAAACGTTTTTTGTCGGCAGCGATTTTGACACTGGTTTGCGGATTTTTCAGCTTTGGCGGCAGTGCCGCGGCTTACACATTCCCGCACAAATTAAACATTACGTTTACGGGATCGCATGTGGAACCTATTCCTTACAATGACTCTGACTCGCGAAACTGGAACATAGGTTATAAGTTTACGATTTTCAATGCGGAAAATTGCAAAACGACCATTAAAATCCAGATGATGCACCTGTCCGGCAGATTTATGAGTTTGAGTATAAAAGACTATGTCGGCAACTGGCCGGATCGAACAGCCCAAGACGTGATTACATCAATGCCCCGCACATACAGGCTGTATTTTGAAAATACGGAAGGCGAATGCAAAAACATTCGCATTAAGGGAACCTACGGCGCCGTTCCCGAAATTCTTGATTTTTCCGCTCTCAGCCAAAAATAGCTTTTTGAAGCAGCAAGCATCCGCCCCAGCCGCATAAACCGAACACGAAAGAAACGGCAAGCGGAAGCGCGGATTTTAAGCAGACAGCTACGATCAGGATAAGCGCTGCGGTTGCCGGAAGCCCCCACAGCACGCCTGCCGCAAATTGGCTTAAATGCTTCAGAGACTCTCCTTGGACCGAAAGCCAATATAAACTGAGCAGACTGACAAGCGGAAGTGCGGCGACGATTCCTCCGGTCTCCGGCGACCTTCTGGCGATTTCAGTAATAATGCCGATGACAACGGCAGAAACGGCAATTTTAACAATTAAAAACACGATTTTGCCCCCCGGCTTAATATGGAAAATGCCGTTTTCACCATTTCGGCCTCATCCTCATGTAAATGCTCAAGCACCTTTTTCAGCTTGTCCGGATCAAGCCGGGTATGCCGTTTTACGGCAGCTTCTCCTTCAGCCGTTAATATGACATAGACCTTTCGTTCATCCTTGGCGTCCCTCTTTTTTTCAACGAGCTTCTTCTGAATGAGCCGCTTCGCATGCTCAGATGCGGTATTGTGGGATACCCCCAAAAGGCTTGCCAAATCGCCGATTGTGGCGTACCTGTTTTTTTCGAGATGCTGCAGCAGACGGACGGCCTGGTGTGACAGCCCGTCTTGATGCTTATAGTGCAAACGGTAATAAATATCTGTCCAGTCTTTATTGATTGCTTCAATCACTTCGTTCATCAAATCACCACCCTTTTATATCTTACTATACGATATATTCTTTGATCAAGATATAAAATAGCACCCGGCAAATCTTCAGCCGGGTGCCTACATTTTCATTTTAAATGCTTTCTCAAAAACGCCAATTTTTCCGTTTGGAACGCCGGGATAAATTCGTGGCCAAAATAACGGTACACTTTCAGCTCTTTTTCAGTGTTTAGATGATTGTAGGCCGCAAAAACGGTCGATGGCGGCGTGATGGTGTCCACTAAGCCGATTGACATGAGAACGGGCGCCTTCACCGATTCGGCGAGATTCATAATATCAAAATATGACAGGGTGTTCATCGCTTTCCTCTCAATATCCGCGCTGCCGTTCCTTTTGAAAAAAGAGTTGATTTCCAGATACGGCTGGTCTATCGCTGTATCGATCGCCCTTTGGAAATTGCTTAAATACGGATATTCAGAAACGGCAGCTGCCGGAATATCAGACAATGCGGAAACCGCGATCGCCAGTCCGCCGCCTTGACTCGCGCCGATGACGCCGATCCGTTTTTCATCGACTTCGGCAAACCCTTTGACGACCTCGAGCGCCCTTACGGCATCGAGATACACGTATCTGTAATAATACGTTTTCGGGTCAAGGATGCCTTTTGTCATCCAGCCCGGCACGTGTCCGTGAGGGGAGCCGCTCGTATCTTCGCTGCCGTTCTGTCCACGGACAAGCATCCCGAATGCCGCATAGCCATGCAGCGCCCAGTTGACGATGTCATGAATGTCACCGTCATAGCTCGCGTTATAGCCGTGATACTTGACGATTGCAGGATGCGGGCCTTTGCGGCCGGGCACCGCATACCATCCTTTAATGTGCGCCCCGCCTATGCTCCGGTATGTCAGCCAGTACACATTCACGCCGTCTGCCGGGTAATCGTACCTTTCAAGCTGCGGTTCGGCTTTTTCTTTTGCAAGCTCCCCCAGCGATTCCTCCCAAAACTCTTGAAAATCGTCCAAAGCGGTTTTTTCTGGTTTATATTGGTATAACTGTTCTAATGGTAAATCATAAGGTTGCTGCACGACTCTCGTCCCCCCTTATCAATTGTAAGAATATTCTATCATAATATTCATCTTTCATTCACGAGAGAATGAAGCATAAAAAAAGGTGATGATGTTTCTGTCCGAAAAAAATCGTACAAACTGTCGCTGAGTCAAGGCCGATTGCATTCGTGACAACGGTCTTGTCTGTCAACGGAGCGGTGAATGCCGCACCGTTCAGTTTTTTTAACGCAATCTGCATCCGTCAGACTTTAAAACAAGGATGCCGTGAAATCGAGTGAATTTGTCGTTCATATGGACGATGAGGATATGGTTTGAGACATGAAATCAGACCGCCGCTTCTCTGCCTGCACATCGTGTGGCTGTTCCCGCCATCCGGGCAGCGCGGCGGACGGGCCAAACCTGTCCGCATTCAGCTTGCCTCATGGGAAGACAGCCCGCCAAATACACTCATATCCCTCCTCCATTACAGTTATGATATAATCCTAGTTTGAAATAAAAAATGCAGCCCTCGGAGGTTTTTTATGGCTTCACAGTTTCTGCAGCTCAATTCAATCTTTATCAGCATATTAATAGAAGCAATTCCGTTCGTATTGATCGGCGTTTTTATCTCTGGTTTGATTCAAATGTTTGTCACGGAAGAAATGATCGCAAAGGTCATTCCGAAAAACCGCTTTCTAGCTGTGCTGTTCGGCATATTCGCCGGCATGCTGTTTCCGGCTTGTGAATGCGGCATCGTTCCGATCGCCCGGCGCCTGCTTTTAAAGGGTGTGCCGCTTCACGCGGCGTCAGCTTTTATGCTGACGGCTCCAATCATCAATCCGATTGTATTGTTTTCGACGTTTATCGCTTTCGGAAACAAGTGGGATGTCGTTCTTTACCGCGGCGGGCTGGCGTTCGCTGCAGCCCTTATTACCGGAATTATCATTTCTTATCAATTTAAAGGAAATCAGCTTCTTGAAGGCGAGTCACACCATCACCACGGCCATTCCGGAAAGACATTTCTGAAAAAGCTGGGCGGCATGCTCAGCCATGCGGTTGATGAGTTTTTTTCAGTCGGAAAATATTTGATCATCGGGGCTTTTGTGGCGGCTGCGATGCAGACATATGTCAAAACATCGACGCTTCTTGCAATCGGACACAATGATATATCTTCATCGCTTGTGATGATGGGCTTGTCCTTTGTTTTGTCGCTTTGCTCACAGGTTGATGCCTTTATTGCGTCATCCTTCAGCAGCACGTTTTCTCTCAGCTCGCTCATCGCCTTTCTCGTGTTTGGAGCGATGGTCGATATCAAGAACCTGCTGATGATGCTCGGCACTTTTAAAAAGCGGTTTGTATTTGTGCTGATCGCCTATATCGCCGTTATCGTTCTGGCCGGATCACTTTTGGTGAAGGGGTGAGATCATGTTTCGTACATTCATTTTAATGTTTTTTACGTTTTTCTTTTTTCAGCTTCACGCCTCAGGCAATTTAACGAAATATATTAATATGAAATACGCGTATTTGTCGTATATCGGAATGTTTCTGCTTGCCATTTTGACGGCTGTTCAATTCTATCAGTATATAAAGGGGCAGGAAGGGGCGGATTGCGGTCATGACTGCGGGTGCGGACATGATCATGATCACGAAAAACATAAACCGTTCTTTAAAAGAATGTTTATTTACCTCGTATTCCTGTTTCCTTTATTTACCGGGCTTTTCCTGCCGGTGGCGACGCTTGACTCTACGATCGTGAAGTCGAAGGGCTTTTCCTTTAAGGCGATCGATCAGCCAGATCATTACGCCCAAACCCAGTATTTGCGCCCTGATACGAGCATTTACTACGGACAGGAAGACTATGACGAACTGATGGAGAAAGCCCTCAAGGATTATAAAGGGAAAAAACAGATATCGTTAACGGATCATGATTTTCTAAAAGGCATGGAGACGATCTATAATTATCCTGGGGAATTTCTCGGCAAAACGATTGATTTCAACGGTTTTGCATTTAAAGGGGAATCGATCAATAAGCGGCAGCTTTTCGTTCTCCGCTTCGGAATCATCCACTGCATCGCCGATTCGGGCGTCTACGGCATGCTGGTGGAATTCCCTGATGATATAAAGGCAAAAAATGACCAATGGATACATGTGAAAGGAACGTTGTCATCCGAATACTATCAGCCATTTAAATCCGTCATTCCCGTTTTAAAGGTAAAAAGCTGGTCCAACATCAAAAAGCCGAAAGATCCTTACGTATACAGAACATACTAAAGAAAGCCGGTGCAGCATGTACCGGCTCTTTCTGTCTCTGCCGGAATTGCCTAAGATTTATATCCGGCTTTTTTCATCAGCATCAGATCGATGAACAATTGGCATCTCGTATGAAAATCGTTCAGATCGATCGAGGTCATGTCCAATATTTGCTTAATGCGGTAGTTTAGCGTGTTCTGGTGGATAAACAGCTGTTCTGCGGATTGTTTGACTTTGCAATTGTTCACAAGATAGATTTCGAGCGTTCTTAAAAATTCGGTTTGGCTCTCTTTATCTTTTTCCTTCAAAAGGAGCAGATCGGGATTCGAATAGTGGAGCTGGTCGTTTTTTGCGGCGATTTGGTCAAGGTATCTGAAAAGTCCGAGCTTTTGATATTCATAGGGAATATGCTCCTGGCTTCCGGTGATTTCCGCAGCTTTTGTGACTTGCAGAGCTTCCCTGTAGCTTTTGCCGAGAAAGAGCGGACTGCTGTATTCGTTGCCGACTCCGATGAATATAGGCGGCAGCGTTTGTGAGCGCAAATGGGTTAAAAGCCGGTTGATCAGCTCTGATGATGCGGCAAGGGCGGAACGTTTGCGTGACACGCTGCCGACGATGATCGCGATGTTGGAATGATCCTCCACCACATGGCTGATGTTGTCTTTCAGATTCAAATAGGACCTGATCGTTTCTTTCAAATCGTCGAGCAGCTCGTTCTCCCCGTCAATGACTTGAAGAACCATCACGGTAAACACGGAAGGCAGTGCAACATTGGCTTTGTCAGCCGCGGCCTTAAGCTCTTTTTCCGTTTGAAACTGTTCGTGGAGCGCCTGCCTGTAGAGCTCTTCCGCCTGCTCCTCTTTTTCCTGCTTCAGCCGTTTCTGTCTGTAAATGATCTTTCCGACATGAAAGGAAGCTTGATATAGAAAGTCGAGTTCTTCATCAGACAGCTCGTTTTCGATCTCCTGAATCCAAATGTAGCCCATAATCTCGTTTTTATGTTTGGCGCTGACGACCACCCGCTGATTCAGTCCGATCTCTTCAATCTGCTTCACCCGAAAAGGAGTCGGAATGGTTTTCAATTGATCTATGATCCCTTCTTCGACAAATTTCTCAAAAATCGAAAGCGGACATTTTTTGGAGAAAATCGTTTGTTGATTCGCTGCGTCAAAGTGGTTAATGTAATACGAATTATAAGCTAATAGGAAAAAATCCGCGCTTTCCAGTATGACCGGTTTTTTCAGCTCATCGCTGATAAAATCAATGATCTGGTTGATGTCTGAAAGAGAAACAACTTGTTCTAATAGCTCTTCCATATCCTTTCTCCTACCCGTTTTTAACTTAATCATACTTCTCCTTTGCATTCTTGTATAGATATACTTTTTGACATTCGAGCAGCCCCTGCCCAAAGGGCAGAGGCTAGGATCCAGAATCACATATTGATATTTTCGAATTGGTCGGCAACGTGCTGATTCGGCTTTGACGTCACGATGCTGACTACATACACGGATAACAGGCTTACTGCGAACCCCGGTATCATTTCGTATAGAAAACCGGAAAGGCCTGCTGCCGCCCAAATCACGACTGTGACGGCTCCGGCAATGATACCGGCAAGCGCACCCCATTTCGTCATCCGCTTCCAATATAAGCTTAAAATAACGACCGGGCCGAATGAAGAGCCGAATCCCGCCCAAGCGTAGCTGACTAACCCCAAAATTGAATTGTCTTTTGACCAGCCGAGCCACAGGGCGATAATCGAAACGACCAGAACGGACAGACGGCCGAAGAAGACCAGTTCTTTATCAGAGGCGGAGCGTTTGAAAATCGTTTTATACAAATCTTCGGTTAAAGAGCTTGAAGTAACAAGAAGCTGTGAGGAAATCGTGCTCATAATCGCGGCTAAAATGGCCGAAATTAAAAAGCCGGTAATGATCGGATGGAACAGAATATTGCCTAATTGAATGAATATCGTTTCCGGATCGTCGAGGTGAAGACCTTTTTTGGAGTAATATGCAAGGCCGATCAGCCCCGTCAGCAATGCGCCAGCGGTTGAAAATATCATCCAGCCCATGCCGATCCGGCGCGCTTTTTTGATTTCCTTTACTGAGGAAATTGCCATAAAACGCACGATGATATGCGGCTGGCCAAAATAGCCGAGTCCCCATGCAAACATAGAAATAATGCCCAGAACGCTCGTCCCTTTAAATACGTTGAGAAGATCGGGATCAATCGAGCGGATTTCCGTAAAGGCTTCGGCAGGTCCGCCGGCTTGTATGAGCGTCACAACCGGAACAAGAATCAATGCGGCAAACATGATGATTCCTTGTACGAAGTCCGTCCAGCTTACGGCCAAAAATCCGCCGAACAGCGTGTAGCATATGACAACGGCCGAAACGATCCATAAGCCGGTATGGTAATCCAGGTGCAAAATGCTGTTAAATAAAACACCGCCGGACACCATTCCGGATGATACATAAAACGTGAAAAACGTAATAATGACGATGCTGGAAAAGATGCGGAGAATTTTCGTGTTGTCGGCAAAGCGGTTTTCCAAAAATGACGGAATCGTAATCGAATTGCCGGCGGCTTCGGTATAGCTCCTTAACCGGGGCGCGACATAAAGCCAGTTTGCCCATGCACCGAGTACAAGACCGATGACGATCCACGCACCGCTTAAGCCGGTGGCGAACATCGCACCCGGCAAGCCCATCATCAGCCACCCGCTCATATCGGATGCACCCGCGCTGAGCGCCGTGACCGCCGGGCCGAGCGTGCGTCCGCCGAGCATGTAATCCGTCAGATTTGATGTCCGTTTATACGCATAATATCCGATCAGAAGCATGCCGATCATATAAATCGCGATTGAAATGATCAATTGTACGTTTTGGATAAGAATCCCCCCAGGATGCCGTTTTTTCTAAATTTTTCGACTTCTATTTTCTTTTTTGAAGGCAGCCTTTAAAGACTGCCTTCTCTCCCCCCCGATTGTTTGCCGATTAAAACATTTCGCTGATCGTCTTCGCCTGCATGTGAAGCGCCAGATAATCCGGTCCGCCTGCCTTTGAATCCGTTCCTGACATTTTAAATCCGCCAAACGGATGGTAGCCGACGATCGCGCCTGTACAATTTCGGTTAAAATACAGGTTCCCTACATGGAACTCCTGTTTTGCCCTGTTGATATGATCGCGATTGTTTGTAATGACAGCTCCTGTCAGTCCGTATTCCGTATTATTGGCAACTTCGAGTGCCTCGTCAAAGCTGCTTACTTTCGAAAAGGCAACGACCGGGCCGAAGATCTCTTCCTGCATCAAGCGGGCTTTCGGGTCCAAATCGGCGAAGATAGTCGGAGCGATGAAATACCCTTTTGAATCATCGCCGTTTCCTCCGCTGACAAGGCGGCCTTCTTGTTTTCCAATCTCGATATATTCCATGATTTTGTTATATGACGCCTGATCGATGACAGGTCCCATGTAAACATCCGCACTGTCCGGAGCGCCCACTTTTTTCGACTCCGTGATTTCGATGACGCGTTTGAGCACCTCGTCATACACTTTTTCGTGAACGACGGCACGCGAACCGGCTGAACATTTTTGGCCGGCAAAGCCGAAAGCGGATGTGAAAATCGATTGCGCCGCCAATTCGATGTCACAGTCCTCATCAACGACAACCGTGTCTTTTCCGCCCATTTCCGCGATCACCCGTTTGAGATGGGTCTGTCCCGGATGAACCTTTGCCGCACGTTCATAAATGCGCGTTCCGACTTCCCTTGAGCCGGTAAATGTGATCAGGCTTGTTGTCGGATGATCAACGAGGTAGTCTCCGACCTCAGCGCCGCTTCCCGGAACATAGTTCACGACCCCTTTCGGAAGACCCGCTTCTTCAAGCACTTCGACGAACCTCGCGGCAATGACAGGCGCCGCGCTTGCCGGCTTCAGCACTACCGTATTTCCCGTAACGATCGGCGCCACCGTTGTTCCCGCCATGATCGCAAACAGGAAGTTCCAAGGCGGGATGACGACCGTTACGCCGGTCGGCGTATACACGTATTGATTTCGTTCGCCTTCACGGCTGTTGACAGGCTTTCCTTTTGCAAGCTCAAGCACTTGCCGCGCGTAGTATTCCATAAAGTCGATGGCTTCAGCCGTATCCGCATCAGCCTCATTCCACGGTTTGCCGGCTTCTTTGACCAAAAGCGCCGAAAATTCATGCTTATTGCGGCGCACCTTTGCTGCCGCACGGAATAGTACAGCCGCTCTTTCCGCAGGATCGGTGTATCTCCACGTTTCAAACGCTTTTGCCGCCGCTTGAATGGCTTTCTCGGCATGATCCTGAGTCGCTTTTGATACTTTACCGACGACTTCTTCTTTCTTTGCCGGGTTGACCGAAACGATTTTGTCTTCAGTCTCGATTCGCTCCCCATCGATAATAAGAGGGTATGATTGACCCATCCATTCATTTACCTTATCCAATGCTTGTTGAAACGCCGCCCGGTTTTCTTCTTTCCCAAAATCTGTAAATGGTTCGTGTTTGTAAGGTGTTGTCATTCTCATTCTCCCCTTTTTATCGTTTTATTTCTTGGTCATTCCCTTAAATGCGAAAGCGATGTTGGCAGGCCGCTCGGCAAGCCGCCTCATGAAGTAGCCGTACCAGTCATCTCCGTACGGAAGGTACACGCGCATGTTGTAGCCTTCTTTCACCAGTTCAAGCTGGGTTTTATTGCGCATGCCGTACAGCATTTGAAACTCGAAGCGGTCCTTTCCGATGTTGTGCTCATTCACAATGTCTTTGGTGAATTGGATCATCTTGTCGTCATGAGTTGCGATGGCTGTATAATGGCCGCTAAGCAGCTGCTTTTTAATGAGCTTTTTGTAATTTTCATCAACATCCTTCTTATCCGGATATGCCACCTCAGGCGATTCCTTGTAGGCCCCTTTTACAAGACGGAAAAACGGATTGTACTGGTTGAGCTCCTCCATGTCGCGTTCCGTCCGGTACAAATAAGCCTGTAACACGGTGCTGACGTATTCGTACCTCTGTCTGAACTCCTTAAACAGATCGAGCGTCTTTTGACAGCGAACTTCGTCTTCCATATCGATCGTCACCATCACCTGGTGCTGTTCCGCGGTATCCAGAATGCTGGTCATGTTTTCCCTGACAAGATCAAGGTCGATATCGAGCCCCAGCGAAGTCATCTTTAAGGATACGTGCGACTCAAGCTTTTCCTGGGCGATCGTTTGAATAGCCCGAATGCATTCCTGAGTACGCTCCCTTGCCACTTCCCTGCTGTCCACAAACTCGCCTAAATGATCGACGGTAACCGTCAGCCCCTGCTCATTCAGCCCTCTGATAATCGGTATCGAAGATTCGAAATCCTTTCCTCCGATAATTTTTCCGGTTGCGATGGAACTTCCCCAATTTCTCGCCAGACGATTCAGGATGCTGCTTTTCGATAAGAATAAAAAAAAGTCTCTTGTGATCACTTCCATTATCACACCCCGCCATCTCATGAAATATGTCTTTATATTCTTAATTTTATAAGAGCTGATGGCTGATTCACAATATTTCGAAAAAACAAAAAAGCTGACGATTTTTGTGTTTTTTCCACAATGTTTGACATCTGCCTGCATCATAAGAGAAACTTTTAACCTACAAATTATAAAGCTATACGACAATAGAATTAGAAAAATATTGAAAACGCTTTCTCTTTTACTGAACCATTTCCCGCGAGAAACAAAGAAAAAACCCTTTAAGACATTTCTTAAAGGGAATATATATTATGCCCACACCTCGTCAAGCGTTTCTCTGAACAGCTTGTCAAGCTCTGGTGTCAAGTCTTCACGGCTGATTTTAAACGACTTCGCCGCCGGCTTCAGCCTCTCAAGTTCTTTCTCAATGAAATCGTGAATGATGGGGTTTTTAGGCTCAAGAAGGAATTCCTCCCCTTTCTTTTTTCGGTCAAGCAGACGGCCGATTTCCGTTTTAAGCGGTCCATCTTCAACGAGCTCCTCAAGCAGCACCGGAAACTCAATCGGCGGAACCGTTTGATGATTCTCAATCCACCGGCATGCCAGAATGGGGCGAAGCACGTAAAAATACTTTTTGACCTTAACCTGTTCCCTCTCCAGATAGTGGCGGAAGTTTCCTGAAGCCATATTTAAATAATGATACATGCAGGATGCCGGCGAAAAAGCCCTCAACTTAAGCTTCCTCATTTTTTCCGCTAAAGAATAAGCTTCATAATAGATCATTCCTGAAGACAGCCATTCAAGCAGCGGGGGGTTTGATTTCCGGAAGAGCCTTAAGGCTTTTGTCAGTTCCCAGCCGCTGATATCGAGCAAATCATTAATCGGCAGCTCGATGACATCGCGCTTTTCGTCTATGGAAAGATACCAGTCCTTTTGATGAATATAAATAAATCTGACGTCATAATCGCTGTCTTGCGACGGAAACCCCCAGGCCCTGCTTCCGGATTCTACTGCATAAAGGATTTTGACGCCGTATGTAGCTTCAATGTTTTTCAGTTCTTCTTGAATTCGCTGGTTCAAGATAGGTGCACCGCCCGTCTATGTTTTCTTGTTACATTTATTATAAGTTCAAAGAGATGAATAAACGACTTCTTTGACAATTGATTTCTATTTAGAACTTTTACCCGCGATTACATGAGCGGAGTTTCCGGCCATTAAAGTGATTCCTCCGTCATTTCAAACAGCGCCTTTAATACGCACAGCCATACGCAGTTCCGGCAGGACGATTGGTCTAAGGGAGTAAAACATAATCCCGGCAAAAATGAACATGCTTTTCTTGATAGCTGACAACAAAGAGAAGGTAAAAATATCATCATTACCTACTTTTTCTGATTACCATACAACCGCAATCGTCACTGCTACATTAGCGAAAACGGTTCAAAGAAAAACGTGGAGGGTGTAGCTTGCCTTTTTGAAGTAACAAAAAGATGAAGTAATGTCTGACATGAATTGCCCCAACATTCAATTGAAGAAATTGAGACACATAAAAATCACTGAACTAAAAGGGCAGTTAATGCATGCGCTGCGTTACACGACTCCAAATGTTGTTAAAAAGGATAGATGAAAACAGATCTTCCCGCCTGTTCATCTATCCTTTTTCAACAATTTAATGCGTGATACATCTTGCGCCGATGATATGTGCCCTTTTTGCAACACTTCAACATACGACTGTTTTCAAACATTTTTGGCAGAAAACCCATGCTTAATTAAACGTTTGTTTAAGGCTGACAAAGCTCACTGTCCGGCTTCAGCTTGTCTGCAATACAGTCGGCGACTTCTTCGGCGGAAAGATTGTCTGTTTCAATTCTTAGGTGGTGGAAGGCATAAATGCTCTTTCTTTCATTAAACAGCTGTTTTACTTGTTCGATTGAGCGGTTGTGAAGAATCGGCCTGTTTTCAAGCAGCAAATCTATCCGCTGCTTCCAATTCTCCCACGTTAAATCAAGGAAAATGACGAAGCAGTGTTCAAGGCATTTCTTTCTAATGTCCTCCTGCAGAAAAGAACCGCCGCCAAGAGAAACGACTTTGCTCTTTTTATGTTCACACATTTGAACAATATATTCTTTTTCCGTCTTCCGAAAAAACGCCTCCCCTTTTTGTTTAAACATTTCGGGAATGCTCATCTGAAGGTCTTTTTCAATTTCTTGGTCAATATCAATAAAATCGCGGCACAGTTTTTTGGCTGCCAGCTTGCCGATCGTCGTTTTGCCGACGCCCATAAATCCGATCAGCACGATGTTTTTTTCTCCCACAGGGGTGGATCTTTTGACATTCATCTCCAGGCTTTACTCCTCCTCGTCTAAAGGAATCAACAATTATATTCAGTATATGACAAATCTGATTTTAATGAAATAGAAGAAGCCCGGGACAGAAACTGAATATACAAAAGAGGCTGGGTTCTTTGCAGCCTCTTTCCTTCTTTATTTCCACCAGTCGTCAAACATTGAAGCAGGCACCTGGCGTTTGTGCTCTGACGATTTGTAGCGTTTTTCAATCGCTTCGGCCACATCGCTTGATACGGCTTTCCCTTCAAGGTAGTCGTCGATATCTTCATATGTGAGCCCGAGCTCTGTTTCGTCAGCCTGCTGAGGTTTTTCATCAAGCAAATCCGCCGTAGGCGATTTCGTATAGAGCCGCTCCGGTGCCCCGAGCTCCTCGAGAAGTCTCCGGCCTTGGCGTTTTGTCAGCCCTGTCAGAGGCAAAAGATCGGCACCGCCGTCCCCATATTTGGTGAAAAAGCCGGTGACTGCTTCTGCCGCATGGTCCGTTCCGATCACCAATAATCCGTTTTGGCCGCCGATTGCATACTGGGCAATCATCCGCACCCTTGCCTTTACATTGCCCTTATGAAAATCTGCAAGCGTCTCGCCCGTCACATCGCGGAACTGAGAGACAAACGAGCTCACCGTCGGTGCAATGTCAAAAGCAAGCGATTTGTCAGGCTTGATAAATCGAAGGGCAAGCTGGGCGTCATCTTCATCCTGCTGGACGCCGTGCGGAAGCCGAACCGCGATGAATTCCGCTTCCGTGCCTTCAGCCCTCAATTCTTCCACTGCAAGCTGGGCGAGTCTCCCGGCAAGCGAGGAATCCTGTCCTCCGCTGATTCCTAGAACAAAACCTTTTGCTCCTGTTTTTTTCATATAGCTTTTTAAAAATCCGACCCTTTTTTCAATTTCCTGTTTCGGATCAATGGAAGGTTTTACGTTCAGTTCTTTCATGATTTTTTTCTGCAAAGTCATCGGTCATTCCTCCTGATTATTATGGTCTTTTGACTGAATGAGCCGTTTGATTCAAATCTTATTTAACTATAGCACAATTATAGTTTTGAAGTGAATATGAAGGAGCATACACGCTTCTTTCAAAAGAATAAAAAAAGCGCTTGAAGACACAATAACGATTAGATTAGAGGGGTTGAAGCGATGAAAAAACAAGGAAATTTAAAATGGTGGCAGCTGTCAATGATCGGTGTCGGCTGCACGATTGGAACGGGATTTTTTCTAGGATCAAGCATCGCCATTAAGAAAAGCGGCTTTTCCGTATTAGCCGCTTTTCTTCTCGCTGCACTCGGAACGTTTCTCGTTTTTCAGCAGCTCGCAAAGCTTACGGCCGACCATCCTGTGGAAGGATCTTTTTGCTCTTATGCAAGGGAGGCGTTTGGCGACTGGGCCGGCTTTAGCAACGGCTGGGTGTACTGGTCATCCGAAATGCTGATTATCGGGAGCCAATTAACCGCGATCTCGCTTTTTACGCGCCATTGGTTTGAACAAATTCCGCTGTGGGTGTTTGCCTCCATCTACGCGATTCTCGGACTGATCATCATTTTCACGGGGCGGAGCAGCTTTGAAAAAACTGAACACATGCTGGCCGTCCTGAAAACGGCGGCGATTGTCATGTTTATCATCATTGCAGTCCTTGCCTTATGCGGAATGCTTCCCGGTGAAACGCCTGATGCGCAGCTTCCCGACCGTTTTCATGAAGTGTTTCCGTTTGGCTTCATGGGGCTTTGGACAGGTTTGATTTATACGTTTTACGCCTATGGCGGCATCGAGGTGATGGGGCTGATGGCGATCCATTTAAAGGATCCGAAAGAATCGGGCAAATCGGGCAGCCTGATGCTGGCCACGCTTGCTTTGATTTATGTCGTCTCTATCGGGCTTGCCATGCTCCTGATTCCGATCGGCGCGTTTACTGAAGAGAACAGCCCGTTTATTACGTCGCTTAAACCGTTCCATCTGGATGTGATCATGGATATTTTCAACGGAATTTTCATCATCGCGGGATTCTCAACTTTGACAGCTTCCCTATTCGCGGTGACGACGCTGATGGGAACGATGGCGAAAAACGGCGATGCGCCGGCCTGCTTTTCAAAAAAAGAAAAAGCGAAAGTGTCGTGGCCGGCGCTCGGGCTGACCGTCCTCGTCCTGGCAGCTTCGATCGTCCTGTCCCTCTTGCTTCCAAAGCAGCTGTACGAGCATATGACAACAGCGGCAAGCCTAATGCTGCTTTACAATTGGATATTTATCCTGTGCTCAAGCAAAAAGCTGACAAAACCGAAGCTGAAAGGAAACATTCAGATTATAGGGGCGCTCATCCTGATTTTATTCGCCGTATCAGGTACGCTGTTTGAGAAAAACAGCAGACCGGGCTTTTTCGTCAGCCTGCTGTTTCTCGCCATCATCGCAATCGTGACGATGCTGTTGAAAAGAAAAAGGGCCCGCACGCGCTGACGGTCAGCGGGCCGGGCGAATCAGTGCATGAATTCCCTGGTAGCCGAAATATAAGCCGAAGACGATTAACGTAATGCCCGCGATCCACGATGTCACCAGCATCATTCTCGGGCTTAAATACGTTCTGAATGTCCCCGCCACAAAAGACATGGCCAGGTCCCATAAAAAAAGACCGATCAAAATGCCCGAGCTGCACAACAGGAGCTGATATGAAGCATATGTTTCAATCGTCTTCGCCAGGATGCTGCCGTAAATGCCGAGCCAAAACATAATGCTGAGAGGATTTGAAAGCGAAATAACCAGCCCGGATAAGAACGATTTACGGTAGGATTCTGTCTCCCTCCTGCCTCTCATGAGCGAGACTTCCTTTGCTTTGGCCAGGCTCTCAATTCCCGTATAGGTTAAAACAAAAAAACCGAACAGCCATAAAAACGTTTTTAAAAATGGCGCCGTTAAAAACTGAGCAACGCCAAAGTAAATCAGCGCCATGTACAAAACATCGGCCGTCACGGCTCCTAAACCGAAAAGCCAGGCGTGGAAAAAACCGCCTTTCATGCCCCTGTCGATCTGCGCCGCATTGACCGGGCCGACCGGTGCGGCCAGAGACAGTCCTAAAAACACATAGCTGAGAAAAATGTTCAACATACCGCGCTCCCCCCTTCGCGATAACTTGTACAATGTATTCAAAAAGAGGGACGGTTAGAACACATCAAAAAGCCTTTTCCCAAGTTTTTAGGAAAAGGCTTTTTCCCTATAATCCGAGCTTTGACAGCACAAACGTCCAAATACAGATGATGAGAAGCAGTATGAGACTGTATTTTACCGTTTGGCTGAACAGTTTTGATTCCCGGCCTGTTTCTTTAACCGCCGCAGTAGCAATCGCAATCGACTGCGGAGAAATGAGCTTCGCCATCACCCCGCCGGCCGTATTTGCGGCAAGGAGAAGGGCCGAACTCGTACCGATCTGCGCTCCGGTGACAGCCTGCAAATGGCCGAACAGAGCGTTATTGCTGACAACCGATCCGGTGATGAAAACGCCGATCCAGCCCAGTACGGGACTGACGAACGGGAAAACGTCCCCCGCTTTTGCAAGAGCCAATCCGATCGAAGAGCTTAGCCCGGCGTAGTTAGCCAGGTTTGCAAACCCCATGACAAAACAGATCGTCATAATCGGCAGCCACAATTCCCGGCCTGTTTCCTTCAGACAGGACAGCCCGCCCCGGAAATTGATGTTTCGGCTGAACAAAATCGTGATGATCACCGCAATCAAAATGGCGGTCCCCGTCGCTGAAATCAAGTCAAGCTTCAGCACGGCATCAAGCGGTGCCGCCTGCGCTGCAATCGGCGGGGTTTTCAGAATTTCCCGATGCAGAAAAGGCACCTTTAATAAAACCGTTGTCTGCTTGAGCAAGCCGCCGTCTTGAAACAGCGCTTTAAAAGCTGGAAGGCTCCACAGGGCAATGACGCCCGTCAGGATGTAAAACGGAGACCAGGCTTTTGCCACCTCTCCCCAGCTGTATTTGACAGCGGGCTCCTGTTCGTTCCCGTCTTCCCTGTAGATCCGGCGCGGCTGCCATTTTCTGAGGAACAGCGCGAGAGCTCCCATGCTGATTAATGCCGCCAAAATATTGGCCAGCTCAGGACCGAGCACAATCATTGTAAACGTCTGTACCGCCGTATAGCTTCCGCTTACAGCGAGAAGGGCGGGCAGCGTTTCTTTAATGCCCCTGAACCCGTCCAAAATGAAAACGAGCAGGAACGGGACGAAAAATGTGATCCCCGGAAGCATCCAGGCGAGTGTGCCGGAAAGTTCGAGAGGGGTCAAATCCCCCATCTGCGCTCCCGTAATGACCGGTATACCGATCGCTCCGAACGCGCCTGATGCCGCGTTTGCGATTAAACAGAGAGAGGCCGCTTTCAACGGTTTAAAACCGAGTTCCACGAGCAGGACCGCACTGATTGCGATCGGCACTCCGAAGCCTGCGGCTCCTTCCAAAAAAGCATTAAAGCTGAACCCGATCAGAAGCAGTTGAAGCCGCTGATCGGATGAAATGCCGGCAATGCTCGCCCTGATGACCTTAAATTTTCCCGTTTTGACAGAAATCTTATAAAGCCAAACAGCCATCAGCACGATATATCCGATTGGCCACAGCCCGCTTGCGATTCCGAGAAAAACGGCGGAAATCGCTTTGGCTACCGGCATGTGAAAACAGAACACCGCTACAATAAAGCTGACCGCAAGGGTTAAAAATGCTGCGAGAATTCCTTTCATTTTAAACACGGTCAGCGCCAAAAGAAAGAATAAAATCGGCAGGGTTGCAACTAAAGCGCTGATATACTCATTCCCAAATGGATCGTAAACCTGCTGCCACATCGTCATCAGCCCTCTTCTATGTCTTTTTTAGTTAAGCAAAATAAGGTTTTAAAATACCTTTCAGCACGCCTGCACTATGCTTGAATTGCTCTTTTTCTTTTTCGTTCAGCTCAAGCTCAATCACTTTTTTGACCCCGCTGCGGCCGACGACCGCCGGAACGCCGATATATACATCATCTTCTCCGAATTCGCCGTCAAGATACGTGCTGACGGTTAAAATCGCGTCTTCGTTGCGGAAAATCGCTTTTGTGATCCGCGCCAGGCTCATGGCTACGCCGTAGTATGTCGCACCTTTTTTCTCAATGATCTGGTAAGCCGCATTTTTCACATCTTCAACCAGTTCATCTAGCTCTTCCGCTTTGTAGTTCTCATTCTTTTTCAAAAGCTCGCTCACAGGAACCCCGGCAATATTCGCATGGCTCCAGACAGGAAGCTCCGTATCACCGTGTTCGCCGATGATATAGCCGTGAACGTTGTGGGCAGCGGTGCCGAAGTACTCGCTCAGCATGTATCGGAACCGGGCAGTGTCAAGAGTCGTACCGCTTCCGATCACCCGTTCTTTCGGAAGGCCGCTGAACTTCCACGTAGCATAGGTCAGGATGTCGACCGGGTTTGTAGCAACGAGGAAAATTCCGTCAAATCCGCTTGCCATGACTTCTCCGATGATTCCTTTAAAAATCTTAAGGTTTTTCTCGACCAAATCGAGCCGTGTTTCGCCGGGCTTTTGGTTCGCTCCCGCACAAACGCAGACAACATCAGCGTCTTTGCAATCTTCATATGTGCCGTACCACGTTCTTACAGTATGGGGCGCAAATGCTTTTCCATGGTTTAAGTCCATAACATCGCCCATTGCTTTGTCTTTATTTAAATCAATAATCACGAGTTCATCTGTGATTCCTTGGTTAATTAACGTAAATGCATAGCTGCTGCCTACAAAACCAGCACCGATTAAAACTGTACGATTGACTTTTTGGTTAGCCATTATTCATCATCCTTTGCCGTTAGTTTTAATTCTAAGTTATTTGTGAAGTGTTTCACATTTATATTGTGCAATACTTCACATACTTTTTCAAGACTTATGCATTTTTATTTTTGTCTTTTTTGTGTCTCTGCTCATTTTCTCCTTAAACTTAAACATTTTCTGGAAATGTTACCTTTTGTGTTCATTATTTTGCCCAAAAATTTTACTGATCATTCATTAGTATCCACACGGTGAATAAAGAGGCTGTTTGTACGAGCCTAGGCAGTTGGGCAATATGAAGGCCGGAAAGTTTTCATTCAAAAAACCACATGGTTAGACATGCCTGTGATATATTATTTTCGTTGCACATTTTTGCTGAAGGGCTCAGCTTTCGGCATTCTATTACCAAATACATTCGTTCCAACGGCAAAATCGGTTGGAATGCGATAGAAACACGCGGAGGGTAAAATATGAATCAAAAAACAAAAAGACGCAATGTGACGATTGCATTGATGGTCGCCACTTTTTTGGCGGCAATCGAGGGCACGATCGTCAGTACGGCGATGCCGACCATCGTGAGCGACTTGGGCGGGATTAAGTTGATCAGTTGGGTGTTTGCCGCCTACTTGCTGACATCTGCGATCACGACGCCGATATATGGCAAGCTCGCAGATTTGTACGGGCGCAAGATCATATTTACCATTGGGACGATTATCTTTTTGATCGGCTCGATGATGTCAGGCGCGGCTCATACGATGACCGAATTGATTTGTTTCCGTGCTTTGCAGGGCATCGGGGCAGGAGCGGTTTTGCCGACGACCTTTACCATTATCGGTGACATCTATTCGTTTGAAGAACGCGCCAAAATTCAAGGGTTGTTCAGCGCCATCTGGGGCATATCCGGCATTCTCGGGCCGCTGGCGGGCGGCTCGCTGGTCGACAACATTTCCTGGCGCTGGATTTTTTACTTTAACCTGCCGTTTGGCATCGCTTCAATCATTATGATCTGGATCTTCTTACAAGAGAAATTTGAAAAGAAAAAGAAACACATCGATTACTTAGGGGCTATTACGTTTACGATCGGCATGGCTTCCCTTCTATACGCTTTTATCAGCGCCGGATCAATCTATCCGTGGAATTCGTGGAAGATCATCGGCCTGTTTGTCATCGCGGCGATCGCGCTCATCGCCTTCATTTGGATCGAAGCAAAGTCTCCGGAACCGATGCTGCCGCTGAAGCTGTTTCGCATCCGCGAGATTTCCGTTTCCAACCTGGCGAGCTTTTTAATCTCTGTGATTTTGATCGGCATCACGACTTATTTGCCGATGTGGATGCAGGGAATTTTCGGAGTTGGCGCGACAAACTCCGGGCTGACGCTGACGCCGATGTCGATCGGCTGGCCGATCGGGGCGACCATTGCCGGACGGCTGATGCTGAAGCTCGGTTCGCGTAATACTTCTACGATGGGCTTGGCATTTCTGATCATCGGTTCGACCGGTCTGGCGCTGGCAACGATTCACACACCGCATTGGTTCTTTGTCGCAGCGATGCTGGCGGTTGGATTTGGCTTTGGCTTCTCGATGACTTCCTTTACGGTATCCGTACAGTCGGCTGTCGGCTGGAACATGCGCGGAGCTGCCACCGCTTCGAACACGTTTGTGCGGACGCTCGGCCAAACGGTCGGTGTCGCGATTCTGGGAACGCTATTCAATAACTCTATTGCGGGCTACATGACCTCGCACGCGGCAGGAGCAAACAACATCGACATGAACAAACTGCTGAATCCCGAGACGGCCCGGCACATTCCCGAATCCATGCTGTTAATGATGCGGGAAGGCCTGGTATCCGGCTTGCACAGCATTTACCTCGTCCTGTTCTTCGTCGCAGCGGCCGGACTGATCGTCGTATTCTTCTTGCCAAAGAAGCAGCAGCAGCAAATACAGAAAAAAGCGAGTTAATCAAACACAGTGATCAGCCTTTTAGTCGGGACTGTCAATAAGATCAGGGCAATATCCTATCCATCAGGGCGCATCATCTGCCGGCGGGCACGATTGCGTAAGTTTAGCTCCAAGCGGCTCAGACCGAAATATGCAAACTGATGGCTGGAGTAATTCCGTGACAAGCGGAATATCACGATGTATGACTAAGAAAATGATGGGGACGATCTTGCTCCCCATCATTTTAATTTTTAAAAAATTCAAACTTTTATCTGTGAGTAAAGCTGACAAAAATACTGCCAACCCCCGTTCATTTTGTCATCATAAATTTTAAGAATTTATTGATGGGGAGTGTTGCAAGTGAAATTGGCGGATTTGAGAAAGAGCGGACACGCTCCTTCTCTGCTATCATCTTTTTTGTATTTCGATGTCAGCTTTATGATTTGGGTCTTGCTCGGCGCGCTCGGCGTTTATATTACGGCTGATTTTGACCTTTCGCCGTCCCAGGTAGGGTTGATCGTCGCCATCCCGACTCTGGCCGGCTCGGTTTTCCGAATCGTATTAGGCATCTTAACAGACCGCTTCGGCCCGAAAAAAACAGCCGTCGGCGGAATGCTCGTGACGATGATTCCTCTCTTGTGGGGGTGGCTGTTCGGTTCTACCGTTGTTGAATTGTATAGGATCGGCATTTTGCTGGGGGTAGCGGGGGCCAGCTTTTCAGCTTCCCTGCCGATGGCGAGCCGCTGGTACCCTCCGCATCTGCAAGGTCTTGCCATGGGGATCGCCGGTGCGGGTAACAGCGGCACGCTGCTTGCCACCCTGTTCGGTCCGCGCATCGCTGAACATGCCGGCTGGAACGGTGTGATGGGACTGGCGCTCATTCCTTTAACGCTCGTTCTCATCAGCTACTTACTGATGGCCAAGGAGCCGCCGAACCAGCCTGCCCCTAAGCCTGTAAAAGACTACTTCGCCGTCTTTAAAGAAAGGGACACCTGGTATTTCTGCCTTTTATACAGTGTCACATTCGGGGGCTTTGTCGGCCTTTCAAACTTTTTGAGCTATTTTTTCGCGTCACAGTATTCCGTGCCACCGGTGAGGGCCGGGGAGTTCGTCACCCTTGTCGTAGCATCGGGCAGCTGCCTTCGCCCTGTCGGCGGATTGATCGCCGATAAAATAGGCGGCGTGCGCCTGCTGCAAGTTTTGTTCATCGGAGTGGCTCTTTGTATGTTCACGGTCAGTACGCTGCCGTCGCTTACGGTCGTCACAACCGCATTGTTTATCGGCATGGGCTGTCTTGGCATGGGGAACGGCGCCATTTTTCAGCTTGTGCCCCAGCGCTTTCAAAAAGAAATCGGGATGGTGACGGGAATCGTCGGGGCCGCCGGGGGAATCGGAGGGTTCTTTCTCCCGAATATCCTCGGAACGCTAAAACAAGTCACAGGCACTTATTCGAGCGGGTTCCTCACATTTTCCGCGATTGCTTTTATTGCATTGGGACTGCTTTTGTTCGCTCAAACAGGGTGGAAAAAACAATGGAAAGCCGCCGGTAAATCGATTCGAATTTAATAGAAAAGCCGTTATGCGAGTTCCTGGCATAACGGCTTTTCTGCTTAATACGGGCCCCAGCCCGTCATCACTCCGATGCAGATGAACACCAGTCCGATTACGAACCAGATCAAAGCGAGAGGAACCATGAACCTGAGCCATTACACATAGGGGATGCCGCTTGCGGCCAATACGGCCATCAGCACGCCCGATGTCGGATTGATACAGTTGACGACGCCCTCGCCGAGCATCACGGCTTCGACGGCAACCTGTCTCGTAATGTTCATCAGGTCGGCAAGCGGGGCAAGAATCGGAATAAAGACAACCGCCTCGCCTGATCCCGAGGAAATGAGAAAATGCAGAAGACCGCTGGCAATATACATGCCGACCGCACCGGCCACAGGGCTGAAGCCGTCCAACAGACTGGCCAGTCCGTTGACTACGGTATCAAGCAGCCTCCCCTGTTCAAGGATAACCGAAATCGTCCTTGCCATACCAACGATCAATGCTCCGTATACAAGGCTTTGACAGCCGTTGATAAACGTTTTAGCGATGTCGTTAGCCTTCATGCCCCCGATGATCCCCGCGGCAATGGAGATAAAAATAAACATGCCCGCCATTTGATTATCCGTCCAGCCAAGCTTCAAAGCTCCGTACAAAAAGCCGAGCAGCGACAGTCCGGCTACGGCTAAGATCAGCTTATGGCGCCGGGTAAATGAGGCCTGTCCCATGTTCGCCTCGCTGCCAAGCCCTCTTCCAGGAAACCAGTCCTTGCCGAGAATGCTCGCCTCAGGCGATTTTTTTAATTTTCTCGTGTATAAATAAATGTAGATCAGACTTGAAATGACGAAACACAAGTAAATCGCAATCCGCAAACCGAGGCCTGAAAACAATGGGAGGTCGGCGATCTTTTGCGAAAGTCAGAGCGGCGAAGGCGATAATATCGTCGCATTGAATCCGGCGTAGCAGCCGATATAGATGACGGCAGCCCCGGCCGCCGCGTCCCATTTCAACGACCTTGCAACGATAATGCCGAGCGGGATAAAGCCGATGACGGAATTTACGACGACCCCCGTCGTTCCGAGAATCGAGAAAAGTCCGCCGACAATGCAGATGAACAGCAGCTGCTTCGTTCGGAAACGGCTGATGACATGGTGGATTAAGCCGCCGACGGCCCCCGTTTTTTCTAAAATGGCGAGCGCTCCGCCGGTGAATAAAATTAAGAAAATAATCGATGAAGACCCGACCATTCCTTCCTGAATCCCCGTAAAAAAGCTTACAATCCCCACCGGGGACTGATCTACCGCATGATAGCTCCCGGGTACGGCGGTTGTGACTTCGCCTTTTGTCACTCTGTCAAACTCCCCGGCAGGAATGATGTAAGTCGCAAGAGCGCAGACGACAGCCACCATAAACAGCAGCACATACGCATCAGGCATTTTCAATCGAAACGGTTTCTTCTTAGTCGAGGGCGGCCATCTCCTCTTTACATGAATATCAAAACATTTTTCCCAAATATTCAATTATTCAGAAAAATCTGTACGTGTGCTATATTATAGACAACCTTATTCCGGGGTTTCAATATGTTTTTAATTAAAAGTATTAGATAAAACAATACAGGAGGTTTGACGATGGCATTAACGGACTCTATCAAACAAAAGATGATCAGCATTTTTGAACACCTTCACAATCATCCTGAAGTCAGCTGGAAAGAATACGAAACAACGGCATTTCTCAAAAAGCAGTTGGAAGAAAACGGATGCCGAACACAAACATTTGCGGACTGTACCGGTGTCATCGGCGAAATCGGCGAGGGGTCTCCAGTCGTCGCCGTCAGGGCCGATATTGACGCCCTCTGGCAGGAAGTCGACGGAACGTTTCAGGCAAACCATTCCTGCGGGCATGATTCCCATATGACGATGGCGCTCGGGACATTAATGACCCTGAAAGAGCAAACAGAGCTGCCGAAAGGAACGATCCGCTTCATCTTTCAGCCTGCTGAAGAAAAAGGCGGAGGGGCTTTGAAAATGATCGAAAAAGGGATTCTCGACGATGTCGATTACCTTTACGGCGTTCATGTCCGCCCTGTGCAGGAAACGTTGAACGGAAGGTGCGCTCCGGCGATTTTGCATGGCGCAAGCTGCCACATTGAGGGTACGGTCATCGGCGAAGAAGCCCACGGCGCCCGTCCGCATCTCGGGAAAAACAGCATCGAGATTGCGGCGACGCTCGTCCACAAACTCGCCCACATCCATATCGACCCGATGACGCCGCATACCGTTAAAATGACAAAGCTTCAGGCCGGCGGAGAAAGCTCCAATATCATTCCGGGCAAAGCCAGCTTCAGCCTTGACCTAAGGGCTCAGACGAATGAAGCAATGGAAGTCCTTGAGAGGGAAACAGAAACAGCCTGCCAAGCCGTGGCTGACTCATTCGGAGCAACCATCGAACTGCATAAAGAAGACAGCCTCCCGGCAGCCGTTAAAAACGAAGCGGCGATCGCCATCATGGCAGAGGCGATCAGCAGCGTAATCGGCGCAGGGAACCTCGATAAGCCGCTCGTTACAACAGGAGGAGAAGATTTTCATTATTATTCTGTGAAGCGCCCTCATCTAAAGGCGACGATGCTCGGGCTCGGCTGCTGCCTCACACCCGGCCTCCATCACCCGATGATGACCTTTGACAGGGACGCCATGTTTACCGGAGCTGACATTTTAGCCGAAGCGGTGCTGAAGACGTTTGAAAAAATCGGAAATGAAATGGAGGTCAGCATCGGCTAAGTTTACGAAAAAAACCTCTCAGCCGGAGCTGAGAGGTTTTGTTTATTTCTTCAGATCTTCAATGGAGTTGACGTTTTTCATATACTTCGGCACGACAAGCCCCATCTTTACGCCTGTCAAGCTTGTGCCGACGTCGTCGTATTTGCCTTTGTACTTAGCCGCGTATGCTTTGTGGGTGTTTGGCAGCCAAGCTGACAGGGAAGCATCCGCGCTGCCGGTTGCAATGGCCGTCCACATCGGCCCTGCTTCGACCTGAGTCAATTTCACATTGTAGCCCAAATCTTCGAATACTTTTCCGACAACGTTTGTGCTGGCAATTTCGCTGTCCCATGCGACATAAGCGAGGTTGATTTTGTCTCCCTTCACTTTTTTGACGCCTTTTGTCCACTCAGCGATCTGATCGCGGTGCTTTTTCACATAGCTGGCCGCCGCTTTTTTCGGATCTGTTCCGTTTTCTACTTGAATCATCACTTCCGCCATGTCATCTTCCGTCCATTTGAACTGGCTGAGAAGCTTAGCCGCATTAGGCTGTTCTTTTCCAAAGCCTTTGCGGGTAATCGTATGAATCTGCTCCGCAGTACCGTACGATTTTTTAGGGTCGTCCAAATATTTCAGATCATATCTCGAGAACATCCAATGCGGGGTCCAGCCCGTGATAATGATCGGCTTTTTTCTGTCGTATTTTTTCTTTAGCGTGGCGGTCATCGCCGCGCCTGACGATTTGATGACCGTCCAGTCATCGAGCTTATAATCTTTTATCGCCTTATCGGTAAGCGCCATGATTCCGGAGCCGGGGTCGATCCCGATGATTTTGTGATTGACCTGTTCTCCGGCCGTAGCATTCTCATCCGCCGTTGGGGCGCAGGCCGCAAGCGAGAAGAACAGAGCGGCGGCAGTGCCGATGCCGATGATTTTTTTCAACATCAGGCATTCCTCCTCGTCTTCTTCACCCGGATATTTTGCGTAATGCGATCCAATGTAATCGCGACAATCACGATTGCGATTCCGGCTTCAACACCTACGCCGGTCTTGAGCTGTGTAACCGCGCTGTATACTTTTTCTCCGAGGCCCGGCGCCCCGACCATAGCTGCAATAACAACCATTGACAGCGCCAGCATGATGCTTTGGTTGATACCCGCCAAAATCGTTTTTGCGGCGAGCGGCAGCTGCACTTTAAACAATCGCTGCGACGTTGTAGAGCCGAATGCCTCTGTCGCTTCGATCAAATCTTCCGGCACCTGCTGAATACCGAGAACCGTCATGCGGATCGTCGGCGGCATTGCAAAAATAACAGAAGCGACAACGCCCGGCACAACACCGATATTAAAGAAAAAGATCGCGGGAAGCAGGTATACGAAAGCCGGCATTGTCTGCATTAAGTCCAAAATCGGCGTCACAATCCGGCGAACCGTATTTTGCTGGGACGCCCAGATGCCGACCGGCACACCGACAATGATCGAGATGACCACAGATGTGACGACGAGCGCCAACGTTTGAAGCATAGGGTCCCAATAGCCAAGGTAATCGATAATAAGAAAACCGATTAATGTGAAGAGTGCGATCCCCCGCGTACTGATAAACCAAGCGACGGCAGCGAAAATGACGATAAGCAAAATAGATGGAATGGCTCCCAATCCGATGACAATGCCGTCAACGATACTCTCAAGCCCGTTGGCGATCCCGTCAAACACTCCGCCAAAGGTTAAGGTCAGCCAATCAACAAAACGGTCAATGATTTCTGCTAATGGAATTCTAGGCAGTGCACTCATCTTAGTTCACCTCCTCAACGATGGCATCTTCTTCAGATGCGCTTTGTTCGTTTGGCAAGTTAATATATTGGTCGTCTCCGGCAAGAGCGCCGATCAATGCGCCTCTTACGACAATGCCCTTCATTCTGTTTTTGTCGTCCACTACGGCAATCGGAATGTTGGCATCAGAGACAAGCTCGAAAATCTCCGTCAATACCGTATCTTCATGAACGGTCGTCATTTCTTTCTGAAGAACGGATTCCAAATCGGCTCCTTTTTCGGCCGCTTTTTTGGCGGATTCCGCAGAAATGACGCCCAACAGCCGTTTATGTTTATCTACGGCATAGATAGACGAGATCCCCAGGTTTTTCATGAGCGTCAGCGCAACCCTCGGACCTTTGTCGATGCGGACCGTTTCGGCCCGTTTCATAATATGTCCGGCGGTTAACACTTTCGATAAATCGACATCTTCTACGAAACGTTCAACATATTCGTTTGACGGATTCATTAAGATTTCTTCAGGAGTGCCGATCTGCACGATGTTTCCGTCTTTCATCAGTGCGATTCTGTCGCCGATTCTGAGCGCTTCGTCAAGATCGTGCGTAATAAAAATGATCGTCTTCCCGACAGAATCGTGAAGCTCGAGCAGTTCATCCTGCATATCTTTTCTGATCAGCGGATCAAGCGCGCTGAACGCTTCGTCCATCAGCAAAATATCGGGATCGTTTGTCAGCGCACGGGCAAGGCCGACGCGCTGCTGCATTCCTCCGCTCAATTGGTCGGGAAATTGATCCTCATACCCTTCAAGTCCGACAAGACGAAGGGATTCAAGCGCTTTTTGCCTTCTCGTTTCTTTATCAACACCCTGCAGTTCCAAACCGTATTCCGTATTATGGAGAATCGTGCGGTGGGGAAATAAAGCAAACTTTTGAAAGACCATGCTGATTTTTTTACGCCGCACCTCGCGCAGCTGTTCCTTTGACATATTTGTTATCATGTCACCATCAATGTATATTTCCCCAGCGGTCGGTTCAATCAACCGATTCAGCATTCTCACTAAAGTGGATTTTCCGCTTCCTGATAGACCCATGATGACAAATATCTCTCCGTCGTATACATCAAAGTCAGCCTGATTGACTCCAACGGTCGCACCGGTTGCTTTTAAAATCTCTTTTTTTGTTTTTCCGTTCGCCAGCATCTGCGCGGCTTTTTTTGTCTGCTTCCCGAAAATCTTAGATACTTTATTGACTTTAATTTTTATATTTTTATCTTCTACACTCATTCTATCCCTCCATTTTAAAGCATCCTTTTAACCGTAACATGTTTTTACCGTTTCATTCAAACAGCATATTCAGCTTAAATTGTACAAACTATACTGATAAGGTATTTGCATAGTCAATAAAAGCTATAAATACTCCAAAATCCTCCTATATACTTATAAATCCTCCTTGAATGATAAAAAACGCAAGAAGGAACAAACAGGCCAAAACGCTTAAACTGAGCCTATTCTCACCAGTTTTGACTATTACCATGCCTCATCATTATAGTATTGCTTCCGATTAACGTTTTATGAAAATATTTATGATTGATGCTTAGAACAAAAAGCCGTCCTTTACACGGACGGCTCCTTCTCTCATGATCCACTCAGCGCGGCCTTTTTCATATTGTCCTGAAGCTCCAAAATGCGCTTGGATCCTTCTTCCCGCAGGCGTTTGTTTTCTTCTTCGATCTGCTTTGTCTCCTGCATTCCTTTGACAATCGTATTCCACGATTGTTCGATCGTTTCAATGTCGATGCTTGGTCTTCCGGACATTCTCGCGATTTCCACGGATTGATTTGAAATGTTTTCAGCGTTGCGCTTCAGCATTTCATTTGTACGGCGGTCGAGTTCGCTCATTGAATCGGCGACAAGCTTTTGCCGCTTGGCCGTAACAGCCTGGATGATGCCGTTTTTGAAAATCGGAATCGTAATGATGAACGCGGAGTTGATTTTTCCGATCAGCTTCGTGTTTCCGCGCTGAAGCAGACGAATCTGCGGCGCCGTTTGGATGGCGACCATCCTCGCCATATCCAGGTCGTAGACGCGTTCTTCCAGCGCCTGAATGCCGCCCTTCAGCGTATCAAGCTCCATCTGCGCCATCTGGTTGCCGCTTGCCGCTTGCGCTTCATATTGAGGGATAAGCTGCTTCAATTCTTCGATTTTCATCTGGCCGGCTACGACGTATTTTTCAAGCTCAACATAATAATTAAGGTTGTTCTCATACATTTCGTCGAGCGTGATCGTCGACTTTGTCATTTCATCCTTATATTTCGAGATCTCGACGTTAATTTTTTCAATTTCACCGCCAAGCGTTTGATATTTTTTAAAGATTTTCTCGATCATGCTGTTTCCGCGCTTGAAGATTTTCGACAGCAGGCCCTTCGGTTCTTCAAAATCGTTTTTGTCAAAGCGGTCCATGATTTTTCCGAGCTGCGATAGCATAGCCCCGGAATCTGTCACGCTGTTTGTTCTCATCATCGAGAGGATGCGGTCTGAGAACTTGGAAATTTCCTGTGCCGGTTCCTTCCCGAATTCCAAAAGCGCCACCTGGTTTTTGACGTCAATCTGCTGGGCGAGGCTTTGCACCTCCGGCTCCTGGCGCAGCTTGGCGCGGATATCCTCCGCTTTTTCAATTGAAATTTCTTCTTTGTCGATGTTAACGAGGCTTGTTTCCGTTGTATTTGCCATTTGGATGGCCCCCTTGTTAGAAAATTTTATTGATGAACTTCCGTACGATTGACGGCTCTTTGAATTCCTGATTAAAGGACATCTCATCAAGCCAATGAGTGTCAAACTGCTGGTCTTCAATATAATGGTCGATACATTTGTAACCGGGCGGATTATAAACGATGATATCGATGCCGATTTCGTTTAACAAGAGCAGCGCCGCGGCGTCCGAACGCGATAATGCACCCGTCTGTTCGGTATGGTACAGAATCAGCTTCGGCACGGTCTGCGCATAGTCAAACGTTTGGATCAGGTTCAACAGCGAAGAAGGGAGATTGACGGCCTGAGTGAATAAATAAAGCTTGACATCCGCTTCGCTTTCGCCGTTTTGCGGCAGGAGCTTTGCGTGTTTGCACAATCTCGAAATGGCCTGTGCGATGCCTTCCTGAATTCCCTCCGGCAAATGCTTGCAGCGCCAAATATTGCTCTCCTTTAGACGGACGGGATCGATTTGCCCCGTCTGATCGAGGGCATGGCTGTAATGGAACTGATAATTGGCTTTTACCTCCTCTGTAAACGGGAAGCGCCTGATCGTATGGGACTCCTTGTACCCGGTCAATGTCTGCAGCCGGTCCCAGTATTCTTTTTCATTGGCGTTAATGCCCATAATCATCGCAAACAAATTCGGAATCTCGACAGTTGCATTGTCCGCCCGGAAATTCGGCCGGATAAACGCGCGTTCTTTCGCAATTAAAAACAGCTCATCATATGTTGTCTTCAGCGTCACGGAGACCGGCGTGTGCTCCCTGAATTGCCAAGGTTTATACATCATGGACTCTTCATTGTGGAGCACGCTGTCCAATTCCTTCGTCGACCGGTATGCCACCGTTGATTTTCGCTGCGGCTTTTCCGTCGGGAACGGTTCAGGTGCCGATGTTCCCGGATACGCGTATACAAAAGAGAACCTTTGATCCGGGTCGATCTCGTTAAATTGATCCTTTCCTTCCGGATGAAAAATCAGTACATCGCACCCGATGAGCATCAAATAATATAAAAAATAGAGCTGGCTTTTCGTGGCGTCTCCGTACCAAATAACGCGCGGCATTCCTTTCTCAATATCGGCGTCTTTCAGCCAAGGTTCAAGATGATTCCCCATCCATTTCACAAGATCCAAAAGAATCCTGCGAAAATCGGGGTGATTGAAGCCTTGCTCATGGTGAGACTGAAAAGTTTTCAGCACATCGATAAAAGCTTTTCTCAAATGCCTGTGCATCCCGGGATGGGGATGTTTCACAATAAGCTGCTCTCCGTCCAGAAAGGCGGCAAACCGGTTGACCGACAACCCTTTTTCCTTCTGGTTGATCATATGGATGTGCTGGATGGCCTGAAACCTTTTCTGATCGATCGTCTTATCCAGCGTCTCGCTTAAAACGTGAACGTCCGGCGATTCGTACAGCTCATGCAAACCAATATAGTAATCTGTTTCATCGTGCGGCGTCCCGAGAATCCGGCCCGCAACGTTGGCGATCGTTAATTGGCCGCCTGTTTCATAAGGGGTTCTTTCTGAAAGCGGCTGATGGATCACCTTTTTCCATTCATCATCTTTAATCGGTGTCCTTTGAATATTCACCTGCTGATTCATAGCGCTTCGCTTCCCCCCCTTTTTCCGCTAGATGCTCATTGCTTGTGCCGAAAACGGCGCACATGCCGGCCCGTGTCACAGCATAGGTCGTCCCAAACTTTCTGATCGTTCCTGCGGGGAAATCGTGCACTCTTTTGCGAAGCGTTGATGAGTCGATTCCCCATTCTTCACAGGCCTGCTGGGAACTGAGAATCTCACGGCTGGTAAGATCGATTATTTTAATCATAACTGATCATCCTAGAATATGGTTTGATTTCTTCGTTCACAATGCGCTCTGTGATTTCATCCGCCGCCTTCATGCCCCAATGCGCCGTCGCATGGAGATCAGGGTGGTGATGCAGCACCTCTCCGTGAGCGGGCGAAACACCGCAGTCAGCTTGGGCGATCAGCTCAAAATCGAGCAGCGAATCGCCCGCCGCATAAACCTTATCGATGTTCAGCTCGCACTTCAAATAATCGACCGCTTTCCATTTATTCAGCGGCTCCGGGATAAAATAGAGCTTCCTACCTTGCAGGGACGCCTGCCACCCTTTCTCGGCGGCCCACGCTTTTGCATAAGCGGCGTCGATTCCGCTGATGCCTTCTTCGCTCAAAATCAAATAAACAAAATAATGGTGAGCCGTCCGGATTCGTTCCACTGATCGCGATAATGGAAGCTTTCCGATTTCCTCACATATGTCTTCGATCGGCGTGCAAGATTGAAGCCGGCTTTCGATAAAGTTTGACCATTCCCTGATCGGGCGGCCGTTCTTTAAAATGCAGGCTCCATTGGTCGTAATCGCGTATTCAGGAATAACGTCTTTTTGAAAAAACGCAATTCGCTCATATTGTTCTGTCGTCCGGGTCGTAACCGGGATAAAATACATGCCTTGATTGATCCTGCGCAGATTTGCGGCCGTCGCGGCCGATATATAGGAAATCTCTTTGCCGCCGAGGGTTTCGATCAGTTCATAGCCGGCAGATGCGCCGTATGCTTCAATCATTTTTTTTGAATAAATCAATGTTCTGTCCAAATCGCTTGCAAAAGCTTTCATTTGCCCCTCCCGACCGGACGGATCAATCCGCAGCAGCTGTAAGACATATCGGTATATTCCTCAATTGGAACGCCCCTCTCTTCTGCAAGGAGCATGATATGCTTGAGCCTGTGCCTCGAACCGGGCTGAATTAAGATCTTCCAGGGCACTCTCCGCAGCAATACCCTCGTCGTCTCACCCACTCCGGGTTTGATGAAATTCGTGTTATCAATTCCGAAGTCGTTCTGAATGCTTTTAATTGCTGCCAGGCCGCGCCAATCGGGCTCCTCTCTTTTTTTGAGAAGCCGCGCGGCCGTTTCTGCGGCTTGTTTTTCAGCGGCGGGAAATTCAGCGGCAATCGTGTCGACATAGAGATTTGAGACATCTTCCTCTCGCAAGTCCGCGTAATATTTCGCGCCGTGAAAATCTTCTTTTCCGATCCATTTCCCGTTTAAAACGGTTCTGCTGACAAGACCCGATACGGTGGAATTCAAACAGGCGCTCGGAATGAGGAAATCCTCCCTCGTTCCAAACAAAGATGAACAATAACCCGGATCGGCAAGAACCGCGAGCTCTGCGGAAAGCTCAGTGCCGTTTGCTTCATTAAAAGTTCTTACTGCACACGTCAATTCGTTTGTAATCGCACCCTTACCCGTCCAGCCGTCTATAAATGCAACCTTATATCCGGGATGATGACGGAGGATATAGTGCAGGGCGTTTTCGTCAATTCCCCTGTCCCTGATAATCGAGATGCTGTAGTGGGGAAGAGCGATTTCGTATTTACGTTCAATATAGCGTTTAATGAGGACGCCGATTGGCGTACCGGCCCGCGCCAGACTGCAAAGCACGGTATTCAGCCCCCGCGTCTGGACGATTTGTTCAGCGACGGCCCCGACGGCCTCCGCCACTTTGCGTTTTCCTTCTTCAAGCGAAGCGTAAAACAGCTTCATGTACTCCTCGGTCGGTTTATACTCGACAGGGAGCATTTCAGAATAATGCATGCCGCCTTGAATCAGGCTTTCCCTTTCACGCGTGCCTTTTTCAATCGAAATGCCTGACAGGTCTTTTAAAAGAAACGTCACATCCGACTCGGGATAGCTCCCCATTCTTGCAGCAACATCAGCCATGACGATCACTCCCTTTGGAAAACGTCACAACGGTGACACTGTTAATTTGCCGATCGCTGAAAATACGAAGCATCGGCAGCAAAGACCGCGCAGAAACGGATTTTTCGATAAATACAAACGCTTCGTCATAACCCCGTTTCGGAAGGTTATAGATAAAATGCTTCACAGTCTCATTTTCCGGGTTTGGAAAGCCGAAGCCGTTCTTAACGGCGTACCCTTCTTCACCAGACGGATGTATCGGGCTTCTTGTCGTTGAATGATAGAAAACGTGTTCACCCATAAGAGACGCGATTTTCATCGGAAGATACATAAATTCGCCCGTTCCCAGGCACAGCACGCGCTTTCCTTTTCGCAGGGCATTGAGTCGTTCGGCCGCTTTTTGACATGCGTCTTCGACTCCGCGCTTATCGTCTGCAGCAAGTCCGAAACGGCCTGTCTCTTTGACAAATGGAGCAGCCCCTGCTTGTTCTGAAAGATGCGGAAGCGCCGTGAAGCAATCGCTGAGGTCGATCCAGCTGACAGAGACGTCTTCTTCGTCACCGTGCGGCCGATCATCGTATAACGATTGATCAAGCGTTTTCCCTTGAAATGCGACAGCTCCCGATAACAAAGCGCTCGTCGAAATGGTCACACCCAGTTCAGCTTCCGCTTTCCTGAATTCTTCTTTATGTTCACTTGACCGCCAGTCTAACAGAGAAAGAACGGCATACTCCCTGCGCGGATGCTTTTTCTGAATATCCCTGATGATGTTCAGCACCGTCTTGCCGGTTGTGAGTTCATCGTCTACGAGAACCACGGGCCTCCCGGCAGCGGAGAAAATAGGTTCTTCCGTGTAGCAGAGCTGATCAACAGCGTGGGAATGCTCTTCTTCAAACGTCAAGACGGGATCGGCGTCTTTTAACGTTTCTCTTGTCGTATGGATAAAGGAAGCACCTTCAATAGAGTCGTACACACCATGGCCGAGAGCAGTCGCCGTCTCTGCAAAGCCGATGACAATCGGAGAGACCGGCAGCGAAAGCCGCTGTTTTTTGAGAAGGTCGCAGGCCTTTTTCATGCTCTCATGATCCTCTGCCAAAAATCCTTTGATCACTTCCTCCTTTATATCTGTCATCAGGCCGAATGTTCTTTCCGCATACTCGATCGCCAACAGCCCTGAAGCGAGCAGCGGCTTCAAAGGACTTGCCGGAATGTGCTTGCCGAGTACCTTGCTGACAAATAAAAAACCCCTCTTTTTATTGACCCTGGCCGCCATTTCAAATAGCGCCTCGGGAGGAATAGACAGCGGATTGTCGGCAACCGACAGGTCAACTTCCATATGATCCAAGATTTGAAAGCGGCGGTTTGTCTGCCGTAAGGATGTCAATGTAGCTGCGGTTTTCATGATACACCCCGTATATTTCAGATTTTAAAAGTATTTTTTTCGCCCAGCTTAAGTGCGGCTTGATTTCGTTCATCTTATTGGAAAAAGAGCTTTTCACAATGCCGCGCGTGCCGTCGGCGCTTTCGACTATGCTTAAAGCATCCAAATACTCTTCGATTGAAATGACATGCAGGCTTTGCACAGCTCTTATATGGGTCGGGTGAATCACGGTTTTGCCGTGAATGCCGTTGGCCAGGTCAAGAAGCGTTTCATTGATCAATCCGTCCGTATACGGATTGAGACCTTCGTCTGTAAGCCCCTCCCAACCAGAAGTCCGCTGCGGAAAAGAGCCGGCCGTTTTCGAGGAATCTTCAAAATACTCCCAGACGGGTCCGGATATGACAAACTGTAAGCCGAAATAATTGATCATATCTTTAATAAAATCAGCAATGACCCAAATGTCATAAATGGTAGTCTGCGGTTTCCGCCGCAACCCGTACAACCCGCACAGATCGGTGGCGCCGATCCGTATGTTCAGGATGACATCCTGGTAGAAGACGAGCGTCGATTTTAGTTCCTCCAGCGCCTTTCTTCTCGTTTCCATGGCAAGTAAATCCGGGGTTTCAAAAATAGGCATTCCGTACAGTGTAATGCCTGATTCTTTCGACAATTTAGTTAGAGTATCAAGATAGTGCTCGGCATTGAACGTTGAAAATTTAGGAAATACAAACCCGGTAAACAGGTGAAGCGCCCTTCCAAGCTTATTGCCTAATTCAAGCATTTGTTCAGGCTCACGCACGCGGATGAACATCAGCGGAAGCACATCGGGATCTATGTGCCGCAATTTTTGAGCCTGATAAATGATGTCGGCTTGGCTGACAAGATTGTTTTCGGCCTGTAGAACTTCACAGTCGCCGATCGAATCCTCAAGACAGAAAACAACGGAGCATAGGGCGGGATATTTTCGCTTTATGATCATGTCTGCGATGTCACTGCGGTTTCCCGGCACATAAAGCGTAGCCCCGAGCGCATACTCGAGTATGTGTTTCGGGGAGTCCTTCGTCACTATGCCAGGCTGTTTGAAAAAGACATTTTCTTTTTGAGAGGCCGATAAAAAATCAAAGTACTGCAAATGGATCACCTTCTTTAGCTAAAGGACAACGCCTGCCGCTGTTTGACTATGTAAAAAAAGAGTGGAGCAGGAAACAACCCTTCCACCCCTTCGATTTTCTTTTTATTCTTCCTTTGAAGCGGCCGTTTGTTCTTTGACAGCTTTTTGTTTGTTCATATAGTGAATGATAAATGTCGCTGCAAAAGCAATAACCAGAATGATGAAGAATACGCTGTGCGGCATCTCGATGTGCCATACGCTTGCAGCCATTTTCAAAGCGATGATTCCAATTAAAATAAACGCAGTCGTTTCAAGCTCAGGCACTTTATCAATCAGTGTCAGGAAGAATTTCGCGACTGTCCGCATCATTAAGATGCCGAGCATTCCGCCGATTAACAGCACCCAAACTTTTTCAGAAATCGCAAATGCGGCAAGGATGCTGTCGACCGAGAAAGCAAGGTCCATCAATTCTACAGTAATGACGGTAGCCCAGAACATCCCGAACACGCGAACCATCCAGCCGTCTTTTTTAACGGTGTTCGCATCATCATCGCCTTCTCCGATAAAGAAGTGCTTAATGACGAGCCATGCCAGGTATGCAGCGCCGAGCAGCTTGATCCACCAGAATTTGATAAGGATCATGCCGAGTCCGATAAACAGAAATCTAAAGAAATACGCTCCGACCAAACCGTAAGTCAGCGCTTTTTTACGCTGTTTTTCCGGAAGGTGTTTCACCATCACGGCGAGAACGAGTGCGTTGTCCGCCGACAAAAGCCCTTCCAGCACGACCAGTGAACCGATCAGCCCCCACGAGACGGGATCGCTTAAAACCTCAACCCACATTTTCCAGTCGAAAAATGAGGCGTATATTGAAATAATATGATTGAATAAATCCACGTTTGGTTACCTCCTAATGATTGAAAAGGGAAACTGAACCACAAAATCGTGATCCAGTCTCTGTAAAACTAGACTTGCAGGCCGTAATTCCGGCACAGCGATGCCAATCCGCCCGAAAATCCGCTGCCGATCGCATTGAATTTCCAGTCCGCCCCGTGGCGGTAAAGCTCACAAACAACCACTGCCGTCTCGATCGAAAAGTCTTCTCCTAAATCAAAGCGAAGCAGCTCTTCATTTGTCGAATCATCGACAAGCCGCACAAAAGCGTTTGAAACTTGTCCAAAATTTTGGCTGCGGCTTTCTGCATCATGAATCGTCACGGTGATGCCGATTTTTTCGACATGGGCAGGAATTTTGGAAAAATCGACGATGATTTGCTCGTCATCTCCGTCCCCTTCCCCCGTTCTGTTGTCGCCCGTATGAATAACGGCGCCGCTCGGGTGCTCCAGATTGTTGTAGAAAACAAAATCATAGTCGTTCACGCATTTATCATCGGCGTCCACGAGGAAAGCGGAAGCGTCCAGGTCAAAATCAGCTCCGCCCGTATATTTGTTTGTATCCCATCCCAGGCCGATCAGCGCTCTCGTCAAGCCCGGATTCGTCTTCGTTAAGTCGATCCGCTGTCCTTTTGATAATTGAATAGCCATATGGTGGAACCTCCTTTACAAAATGTCATGCCGCGGGGAGGCGGCATCGCTGTCCAAAAACGGATTTAGCCGACTTGCAAGCCAAAATCTGTGGCAATCCGCGCCAGTCCGCCCTGGTATCCGGAACCGATCGCAGAAAATTTCCACTCTCCGCCGTGGCGGTAAAGCTCACCGGTGATCAGCGCCGTTTCAATGGAGAAATCCTCAGCCAGATCATAACGGATCAGTTCTTCGTTTGTCTCTTCATTCAGCACGCGGACATATGCGTTTGACACCTGTCCGAAATTTTGCCTGCGGGCTTCCGCCTCATGGATCGTAATGACGAATGAAATCCGTTCGATATTAGCCGGCACAGCGTTCAAGTCGATTTTCACCTGCTCGTCGTCGCCTTCGCCCAAACCTGTCCGGTTGTCGCCCGTATGTATGACAGAACCGTTGCCGCCTTGGGTTTGGTTGTAAAAAACAAAATCTTTTTCCGACGCGCACTTCCCTGAAGCATCAAGCAAAAACACGCTGGAATCCAAGTCGAAATCAGCTCCGCCGTCGTATTTATTGACGTCCCAGCCAAGTCCCACGACAACTTTCGAAAGGCCCGGATTCGTTTTCGTTAAATCGATCTTCTGCCCTTTTGCTAATGAGATTGCCATTTGTATCTCTCCTTATCGTGTTTTTTCGATTAAGCGTAGCGTTTGACGAGGTCTGTTATGCTCGTATCGTTTGTGCCTTCTCCGACGGCAGTGAACTTCCATTCGCCGCCATCGCGGTAAATTTCGCCCGCTATCAGGCTTGTCCGCCCTGAATAGTCCTCTTTAAGATTGTATCTGACCATCTCTTGGCCGTCAGCCCTGTTGACGATGCGGATGAAGGCATTTTCGATCATTCCGAAGTGCTGGCTTCGTTTGACACAATCGTAAATGTTCACGACAAAAACAAGCTTATTGATTTGAGCGGGAACCTTTTGAAGATCCACGATAATTTGCTCATCGTCCCCGCTGCCTTCCCCTGTCAAATTATCGCCCGTATGCTCAATGCTGCCGCATCTGCTTCTCAAATTTCCAAAATAAATGACATTCTTGTTTTCTGTGACTCTTCCATTTTCAAGCATCAATACAGAGGCATCGCAATCCACATTCGGTGCGCCTCCGCCGAAAAGCTTTCCAAAAAAACCGCCGCTCCCTGATGAAACAGGGTCCCAGCCAAGGCCGACCATGATTTTGGAAAGCCCTGCATTTCCTTTTGTTAAATCAATCCGCTGACCTTTCTCTAAAGAAATAGCCAAACCGTTCACTCCCCCATAGAATCATAAATTGTAAGAAAAATATTTGCTGAAACGACATCATTCACGCCAGCGTGATTCATTTCATCATACTACAATCATTCGATCTTTTCATTAAATATACGACTAATGAATCAATATTTAACCTGCTTAACCATATATACGGACTACTCCAAGTGAAGGTTTCACTTTTTTTATAATCTTTTAAACCCAAACCATTGCAAGGGAAAACAGACTTCGTTAAAATATATCTAAAAGATATATATCATATAGATGCAGAAAGGTGGCAGCCATGTCTAGGAAAAACAATACGCCTTATGCCCTGCTCGGTTTGATCACGGCAGGCTATCGAACGGGATATGACATAAAGCAAATGATCGACAGGAGTTTGAATCACTTTTGGAAAATCAGCTACGGCCAAATTTACCCCTCACTAAAGCACCTGACAGAAACCGGATGGGTGACGGCTGAAGCATCCGCCCAAGAAAATAAGCCCGATAAAAAAGAGTACCGCATCACAAAGGAGGGACAGGAAGCACTGCAAACCTGGCTGGAAGAGCCGATCAAAGAAATCGCTGCGGAAAAAAACGAGTTTCTGCTGAAGATTTTTTTCAGCAAACAGCAAGACCGGCTGTCAACCGCCGAAAAAGTCAGAGAGTATCAGCAAAAGCTTAAAGAACGATATGACGCATACCGCGCAATAGAACAATCGATCATATCGTGTAAGGACAATTCGCGCGATTCGGAGTACTGGCTTTTCACGCTTGATTATGGAAAGCGGAGCACGCGTGCCGGAATCGAGTGGTGTGAAGCGACAATCAGCCGTTTAACAAACCGGGGGGATGAGACAAATGGGAAAAACGATCTTCACTAAGCCGATGACGGCCGACCCTGATGACGAAGTAGTTGTATTTGTGATCGGCATGCGGATCAACAAATGGCACGCCGTTCATAAATGGTGGCCGGTGTTTACCGCCATGTCCCCGATGATCCGCGAGCTTTACAAAAACAAAGATTCCGGCTTCCTCTCTATGGAAACATCGATCAATTTCCGGACGATCTTCCTCATCCAATACTGGCGTTCATTTGAAGCCTTGACTATCTATGCAAAAGAAGAAAAGCACATGACCGCCTGGCGCAATTATTATCAAAAATCGGCCGCCTCCGGAGCTGTCGGCATATATCATGAAACATACACAGTCCCAAAAGGCCGCTATGAAACGTTTTATCACAACATGCCGCTGTTCGGGCTGGCCAAAGCATACGGCCATACACCCGTTACCCGCCGGACAAAAACGGCGGAACAGCGAATCCGGGGATGAGAAAACGCCTGCAGCCTGCAGGCGTTAGTCAATGTGGCGCCGTTTTTCTTTTAAAAAGCTCCTGCTCCGCTGCCGCCGTCAGACGCCGAACCGCCTGCATCATGAGCTTCGCCGCCTGAATAAGCGGCCGTATGCTGCCAGCTTGAAAACGGGTATTGAAGATAGCCGGCTGCAGCCAGGCCGATGACCGGGGATGTGCGGTCAAGCGTGTCTGATGATGTCTTGAACGATGCCTGGAATTGTTTCTCGACCCCGAGAACAATCGCATAGATCATGCTTTTTTCTTTTTCCAAACTGTTCAAAGGTTCGCCTTTTTTCAGCTGACTTCTCCAATAGTGGATCGATCTTCTGTATACAGATGCGCATCTGTTTTCTTTTAAGGAAGGGATCATGGCAATCAGCAGGATCGACAGCACGATAGACCCGCCGTAGGACATAATGGTGTCTGCGCTTTCAGTGAAAACAGATGCGAAAAACAGCCCGATGAAAAACAGAATCGAATACAGTTTAGATTTTGCAAGAACGATGCCGGCCGAAAAGCCAAAACCGAAGATGATGCACGCAGTCATAAAACCGATCAGCGGCACAATATCCGCATAAAGGATATTGAGCAAAAGCCCCGTCTGCACGAAAAGGAGGGAAAGCGAAATCATTCTAAGCCAGCGGTTTTCTTGAAAGAACTCTCTGTACAGCGGATCTTGCTTGACGCTTTCCGTCCATTTTTGAACCACGTTTTGGAGAATGATTCGCTTCCGTTCGTACTTTTCCAAGTCTTCCCGCTTTTTGACTTCCTCTTCTGTCGGTCCGCTGAGCGAGTCCAGCCTGAATGTATATGCATTTTCTCCCGTTTTGTCAAAAAGCTTTTCGATGAGCAGCCGATCGGGCTTCGGCAGATCGGCCTTATTTCCCGAAAAATCGAATTGATACGTCTCATTCGGCGCTTTTTTATCGCGGAGAAACCTTTCTTCCGCTTGTACCCTTTTCATGGTGAGAAGCCCCCGCTGGTAAAGCGACAGCAAACCGGAAAGCAGATCGCGGTCTTTGAATGCCCCTTTTCTGTACAAAAAGGCAACAAGCACGGGATCGAACGTTTCCAGCTGTTCGACCGGAACCAGCTTTAGGTTCCTCTTTCTTATGACCGAAAACATGACCAGAACGGCAAGCGCCAAACCGATGAGCCCCGCAGAAATCCATATCAGCCTGTTTGCGTTTCCCATTCGCTCGGCATGTTTGGCATAGCGTATGGCCGTGTTTCTTTCCTCCTTAAGCAAATCGTCATTCGGTTCAATAGACGGATGACGGACTGCCTTTGGCAGTGCATTCTGCGGGAAGTAAATTCTCAGCTCAGAGCTTGTCCCCGCCGGATAAAGAGCGCTTTTATACGTGACAGTCCGATCTTTGATCTCCGCGATCTTCCCTTTTCCTTTTTCGCGTAAAAACGCGTGTATTCCGGAGTCCTTCACCTGATCCGGAAGCTTCACCCGGATCGTCACATGATGATAATCTTCATTTGTCTTTTCATAAAAAGAATGGAACAAAACGGACGTATCTTCAAACTTTTGTGCGGCTTCCTCGACGGTATAGTGGTACCGCACGGTTTTCGTTTCGTCTTTTGAAGCCGCATACACGAAATACGTTCCATCTTCAAACTTTGTTTTTAACGGCCGGGATCCGCCCCGCTTTTCGGAAAGATACGCTTTAAACCCTTTCACGCGGCCGGACGTCTTCTCGGTGAACGACCTTGTCATCCCGTTGAAGGAACCGTGAAAATCGTATGTATACACTTCCTCAACATCCAAATCGCCGTTTTCTTTCACCGATGCCTGAATATCAACCTTATCAATCGAAAAGGATTTTTCCGCGTCAGAAAATCCTGCAATAAGAAAAAAAGCACTGAACATCAAAAAGAAAAAGGAACGCTTCATCTTCAGTAAATCCTTTCATTTTTTGTCTCTGCCTTAAATATACGGAAAAGCGGGAGAATTGTTTCAGATGTTCATAGATATGACACTGAATGTCCAAATGTTTTATATAATAGATGAAAATAGATTTTTCAAAGAAAGAAGGATGCCTTTTGTTGAAAAAATTCATCATACTGCTTTCTATCACGTGTATTCTTTCAGCTTGTCAAAAGAACTATAAAGGTGAATATGTCAAATGGGGGGACTCTCTCACAGAGGAAAACAAAAATTGCTTAAAAGAGCATCAAATCCCTTTCAAAGATAAAGGCGGGACGACATATATCCCTGAGGATGCATTTGATGCAGCAATCAATAGCTGTTCTTAATGCGGGCCCGCCGACTCCTCCGAATGACTTCGCGCCGATAAGTCAGGTGACGTCAGTCACAACTGTTCCGCGGAATTCGCAAGAGTTTACTCTTTATGCAAATCTCCCCGCCTTTTTCCTTCCACCCTGATGCACTACGGCCTTCCGCAAAGGCCGTAGAAAAAAAGGTGCAGCATTTCTTCGGTAAAATGGCTGTTTTTCTCAAAAGCCTCTCCCAGCTCTTTTGAATGTTGAATGATCATGTTCATGTACACAAGAAAGCTTTGCGCGGTAATGATAGAAGAGATCGCACCCGACCGGTGGCCGTCTTCTATCAATTGAAGCATAAGCGGAATGATTTTTTCGTCATATTGCGTTTGAATATAGTCCATCATTTCATTGTCTTCGATCATCAGCTCTCTGATCATCGTGAGCGTAAACTTTTCGCGATTGGCTTCTTTCTTTTGCAAAATGATATGTTCAATCTTTTCTTTCACCGATATATCTTTATTCATGTATTCCGTAAACTCGTCGACGGCTTGGTCAATATAGTCCTTGAATACCTCATGCAGAAGCGCTTCTTTGCTCCCGAAATAATTGTAGATCGTTACCTGCGAAACATTGGCTTTCCTGGCGATGTCCGTGATGCGGATTCGCTTCGGTTCCCACGTCTTCAACAGCTCCAATGTCGCTTTCTTGATCTTCTCTTTAATCAATGAAGCCCTTTTTTCAAATCCGTTCATCCAATCATCCTTGCTGTAAATATTCTCATAATGAAATTATAACATAAAAATATTTCATTAATTTTCATTGACACGCCAGTTGTTCCGAACGTAGAATGAATTATGTAATTTATGATTAAAAATATTTCATTTTTTTCACTTTGGAGGGTATTCCAATGCTGACAGTTCAAGGATTGACCAAAACATTCCCGAACGGAAAAGGCATATTTGATGTTTCATTTTCCATTCAAAAAGGAGAGGTTTTCGGATTTTTGGGCCCGAACGGCGCCGGAAAGTCGACAACCATCCGCCATATCATGGGGTTTATGCAGCCTGATCAAGGCGAGATCACGGTAAACGGAATGGACGTGCGGAAGCATCAAGGTAAGATTCAGCACCATATCGGCTACCTTCCCGGAGAAATCGCTTTTATCGAGGGAATGACGGGGAAGACGTTTCTCGATTTCATGGCTGACATGCAGGAGATCAAAGATACCGCGAAGCGCGATAAACTGATCGACCGCCTGCAATTCGACGTGCATACCCCGATCAGAAAAATGTCAAAAGGGATGAAGCAGAAAGTGGGGATCGTCGCCGCCTTTATGCATAGTCCTGAAGTGATCATCCTTGATGAACCGACATCAGGGCTTGACCCGTTGATGCAAAAAGTGTTTATTGACATCGTCCTCGAAGAAAAAGCGAACGGGACGACGTTTTTAATGTCCTCCCACAGCTTTCCGGAAATTGAAAGAACCTGCGACAGGGCCGCGATCATTAAAGACGGCAGGCTCATCGCCGTAAAAGATATTCACGAGCTGCAGACCATGCAGAGGAAATTGTTTGAAGTGACGTTTGAAAACGAAGCGGACATCCCGGCTTTCATCGAGTCCGGCCTGCAAATCGAATCGCGTCAAGGCAACCGGGTTAAGGTCGCCGTTTGGGGAAATCATGATCGGTTTATAAAAGAGGCTGCAAAATATCGCGTCCGCCATATTGATGTGTCGACGCAAAGCCTTGAAGAAGTGTTTATGAACTACTATGACAGAAAGGGTGCAGCGAAATGAATCTCTCCCTGTATAAACAAATGATGAAAACGAATGTGAAAGGCATCATGAGCTATGCGGCAGGTTCGGCGTTTTATATCCTTTTGATCCTCGGCATCTATCCAAGCATTGCAAAAAATACCGGGGATTTTGAGAACATGATCAACTCAATGCCGGAGGGAGTTCTGAACGCCTTCGGGTTTGAAAACGGGCTTGGGAGCCTGGAAGACTTTATGTCAGGGGAATATTACGGACTCATCTTTATCATTATCCTTTCGATCTTTGCCGTCATGCTGTCAACAAAGCTTTTGGCAAAGCTGGTTGACCAGGGCGCAATGGCTTATATCCTGTCAGCACCGACAACAAGGGCAAAGGTCGCTTTCACACAGGCCGCCGTTTTAACAACCGGGCTGTTTATCATTATGGCCGTGACAACCATTGCCGGGTTGGCCGGATATGTATGGATGATCGGGGATGAATACGACTTTCATGTATCCAGGTTCCTTTTCATCAATCTGCTTGGCTTTTTGCTCTTTTTTGCGGTCAGCGGCATTTCGTTTTTCATTTCGGCCGCTTCAAATGACGAGAAAAAAGCCCTCAGCCTATCCGGAATGATTACATTTTTGTTTTTCAGCCTGGATCTGATCGGTAAGCTTAGCGAAAAGACGGAATGGCTCAGAAATCTCTCTATCTTTTCTTTATTCAGGCCCGGCGACATTGCAGGAGACAGCGCCGAAACATTGAAAGCCGCCCTTATTCTTTCAGTCATCGGCTTAGCCGCTTTTTTGACCGGTACTTTGATCTTTAAAAAGCGCGATTTGCCGCTGTAATGCAAAAAACCGCCGTTCCTTTTCAGGACGGCGGTTTGTGTTTATTGTTTATTCAACGACGCGTCTTACGACTCCGCTGAAATGGGCTCTCCAATAAGGGTTGCTCATGGAATCGATGGATACTCCGCGTGAGCTGTTGTCATTCAGGAATTGGCCGTTTCCGAGATAGATTCCCACATGGCCGTTTGTTTTATAAGTGTCGAAGAAAACCAAATCTCCGCGTTTCATGCTAGACGGGCTGACAGCGCGGCCTTTGCCGAGAAGCGTGTCAGTGTTACCGCCGAAACCAAGCTCTACGCCTGCTGAAGCATAAGCCCAGCGAACGAAAGATGAGCAGTCAAAACGGCGGGCATCGATATCAGCTTGCGTGCGTCCGCCTCCCCATTTGTACGGAGAACGGCCGACGATGCTTGATCCTGTGCTGATCGCGACTTCAATCGCACTGCCGTTGTTGCTTACAGCTGAACCTGAAGAATAGCTGCGTGAAGAGCTTTTTCTTGCTTTGCTGCTTGATGATGAACCGTTGTCAGAAGATCCGTTTGATTTGCTGACTGATCCGGAATCTGATGAAGATTCGGATGTTTTGGCTTTCGCTGACTCTTCCTTAGCTTTGGCGGCGGCTGCAGCTGCTGCTTTTTCATCTGCGATTTTTTTCGCAAGCGCAGCTTCCTCTTTTGTGAGTGAGCCTGATTCTTTTTTCAGGTCGTTCAGTTCTGATTCGGCTTTATCTTTCTTGGCTTGCAGCTGTTTGGAGAGGTTGTCCTGCTCCTTCAGCTGTGCATCAAGGTCTTTTTTAAGGTTTTTCAGATCCGCAAGCGTTTTTTGGATCTCGTCCAGTTTCGTATTCAAATCAGACATTGCTTTTTCAAGCTTGTTTTTATCTTTTTCCTGTTCATCAAGAAGGTCTTTGTCCGCATCTACGATCGTTGAAACAGCAGTCGCACGGCTGATGAAATCGCCAAAGCTTTGCGCGCCGAGAAGAACGTTGATGTAGCTTTGCGATCCGCCGCTTTCCTGCAGGCTGCGCACGCGCTTTTTAATGACCTTTGAGCGCTCTTCAATTCTTTTTTCCGTTTCTTTGATTTCTTTTTTCAGTGCGGCCACTTCTTCTTTCAATTTTTTGTTTTCAGCTTCTTTGTCTTCGATTTTGTTGCTTGTAGCAAGCGCTTTTTCATCAAGCTCTTTCATCTTTTGTTCAAGCTTTTGCTGTTCCTCTTGAAGCTTTGCAATTTCCCGTCTTTTGCTGTCGATGCTTGAATCAACTTCAGAACGCTTTTTTTGTACTTCCTGTTTTTGCTCTGATGCGCTTTTCGCAGACGCATTGTCGTTCATAAAGGGGGTAAATAGACCGGCGGTGCCAAGGACCGACGCTAAACCAAAAGCATAAACTTTTTTCTTCACTTTCTACTCCTCTTTCCTTTATGTATTTTTGTTTTTTCATTATGTAAATTCGAGAAAATATTAAAATGTTAAATAATAAATCTTCCAGACTTACGTCCTATGATAAAAATCTTCCAAACTGATGTACAGACGTTATTATAACATCTATTTTCGACAATAGGTGCCAAGTTATATTACATTTATATTTCGTTTTTATTTCAAGGCTGTCATGTTTTGACTGATTCTGTTAACAGCTCGTTTGTTTGACCTTGCAGCGATAATTTTCTATGCTGGTTTTACACGATTTGGACGTTCAATTTACAGGAAAGGAAGTCCGAAGACTCATGCTACATCTCAGCATTTTAGACCAGGTTCCGGTGTCAAAAGGATCTGATCCGAATACGGCGCTGAAACAGTCAGCCGAGCTGGCCGGATTGGCTGATGAATGGGGGTACAGAAGATACTGGTTTGCCGAGCATCACAGTACAAGGGGGCTTGCAAGCACTGCCCCCGAGATCTTAATCGCCCATATTGCAGCAAAGACCTCGAACATTCGCGTCGGTTCCGGCGGCGTCCTGCTCCCGCAGTACAGCCCGTTTAAAGTAGCCGAAACCTTCCGCCAGCTCGAAGCGCTGTATCCCGGCCGGATCGACCTCGGGCTGGGCCGCTCGCCCGGGGGAACCGCAAAAACGCGTCTCGCGCTGACAGACGGAGTAAAGAAGAGCCTGCACGATTTTCCGAGGCAGCTTCGGGATTTGATCTACTATCTGACAGATGACATCCCTTCTGATCATGAGTACGCCGGGATAAAGGCCGCTCCCCTTACGGCTTCATCTCCAGGTCCATGGCTGCTCGGGCTCGGGGAAAACAGCGCGGAACTGGCGGCCGGCATGGGCGCGGGATATGTATTCGGCCATTTCATCAATCCGGAAAGAGGCGAAGGCGCCTTTAAAACTTATCACGAACGCTTTCAGCCGTCCCCTTTCTTTGACAGACCCCATTCTCTCGCCGCCGTCTTTGTCGTCTGCGCCGAAACCGATGAAAAAGCGGAAGAGCTCTGTTTAAGCCAGGATCTTTGGCTGCTTCGGGTGGAAAAAGGGCTGGACAGCCGCGTTCCAAGCATAGAAGAGGCAAAATCGGCCTCCTATACGGCCGCCGATAAGGCGAGGCTTGAGAAAAACCGAGGGCGCATGGTGATCGGCTCGCCCAAAACCGTCAAGCAGAAGCTGCTGGAGCTCTCAGAGCGCTACCAAACGGAAGAGATGATGGTGTTGACGAACGTTTACCGTTTTGAAGATAAAAAGCAGTCTTTTGAAAGACTGGCGGAGCTGTTTTTATAAAAAAGCAAAAATCCCTTTTCAAATGGCTTGAAAAGGGATTTTCAGATTTTAAAACATCCGGTAAACATTTTCGCACTCTTCTGCTCTCGGCTCATAAAAACAGTGCGATTTATAGCGTCCGACATGCGGCTGGTTATACCACTGAGCCGGGCATGCACCCGCCGGCTTGAAGTACCACAAACTATATTTTGCGGGCCAGTACCTTTCCCCGTTTATAGACCTTCTGGCCAAGCGCCTTTCTTTGTCCCTCGCCCTTTGATAAAAATATCCGTGTATTACCGCCTCAAAGGCGTGGGGCTGAAAAATCATCTGCCGAATGGTTCGCAACCCCTTAAAATCCGAACAATTCGCTCTGATGCGGTTGATTCCGACGTTTCCGACAAGAAGCATTCCCCGAACCCCCTCGCCTTCAGCTTCAGCTCTCAAAAGCCTTGCCAAAAGGGTAACGTCTTTAGATGAAGCCTGAACCACTGCCATTTTGCCACCCCCATTTTACTGTCATCTTTATCATATTCTTTTTGATTTAGGTGATGACCATTAAAATCGTTTCACGGCTTATTTTTGACATCCTGTGCGGAATCAGGATATTCTTCTGTTAATCAGAATTGTAAAAAATTGAAATCGGGGTGGTGCACGTGTCAGCAATCGTAAGCCCGGATTGGGTCATAAAGCGGCTGAAGGAAGATCCGGACCGAATGGTTATCGTCGATGTAAGCTTTCACTTATCAAAGCCTGAAGAGGGCCGAAAAGCGTATTTGAAAGGGCACCTTCCGGGAGCCGTTTACGTTGATCTGGAGCGGGATTTATCGGGAGATACCGGAACACACGGAGGAAGGCATCCCCTGCCGGCGCCTGAAACGATAGCGAAAATGCTTGGCGATATCGGCATCGATCACAAGACGGCCGTTGTCGTCTATGATGACAACGGCGGCATGTTCGCCGCGCGCTTCTGGTGGCAGCTCCGCTATCTCGGCCACACAAGCGTCTATGTATTGGACGGCGGCTTGTCGAACTGGGTAAAAGAAGGGCATGACATCACATCAGAGGTGCCGAAGCCCGTTCCGCGCAAATTTGTTCCAAAACCTCAGGAAGATGAACTCCTTGATGCAAAACAGGTGAGAGAACGGATCGGCCGCCCGGGTTCGACCTTGATCGACGCACGAGAAAAAGCGAGATATGCGGGGGAAACCGAGCCGCTTGATCATAAGGCCGGCCACATTCCCGGAGCCAAAAACTACTTTTGGAAAGGCAATTTGCGCGAAGACGGCAAATGGAAGAGCCATGAAAAGCTTAAAGAGCACTATGCATCATTAAATCCGAAAAGCGAAATCGTCGTCTATTGCGGATCAGGCGTCTCAGCCTGTCCGAATGTGCTCGGATTAAAGGAAGCGGGCTTTAAGAATGTAAAGCTGTATGCCGGGAGCTGGAGCGACTGGATCAGTTACGCTGATAACCCGGTGGCGACCGGGGAGGAGTAACCGGAGGCTTTTTGCAGATTAGAAGAATTTTACCGGGGAGAATGATGGAAGTGAACGAAGACATCGTAACTTTTAAATGTCCAGCATGCAACCAGTTGCCTGAGAAACCGAAAATGGAAAGCAGCCAATTTGAAATGGTTGCTTTTGAGGAAGGGATTGAATGGTCCGATTTCACCGGCAATGTGCCTTCTTTGGAGGAGGGGATATGGGCTAGATCCGATCAAGCCCCGGTTGCCGGGGAGGAAAGGATTATACAAGCATCCCATCCGTTTCACTTGGCTATTGGCGAAACGTCCTGGACGTTGTTCATGCCCGCACGCTCCAGTCTAAACGGATGGGACAGCTATCCCTCCGAAATTGATCGGTCCGCATTTGTCCAATTCAGTCTGGAGCATGTCATTGACTGCAATGAAGAAAAGGCATGGGTGAAAATCAACATACACCATGCCGTTTATCTGAAAAACATCAGCTCCATCCTCCCCGCCCGCGATGGTTCGGGGGCTTTGAATTTTTTTCATTCGTTCGATCCTCCTCATGTTTATACCTACGGCGACTGGATCCTGCTGGATGCAAACGCACAAAGCAATTTGGGAGTATGGGCGCTGATACATAAAACAGCCGAACGCAGCCATCTGGCGGCATATGGCGAGTGGGGATTTCATTCCTATTTGGTCTATGGCGGAAATCTGATCATACCTGAGAAGGAATTGGCGGCTTTTCTAAATGCATGAATCTAGCGTTTGCATTCGCCCTGGCTTTTGCGCCGGGCGCAGTTGTCGATGCAATCAATTATCATCCGTTTCTTAAATCATTTTCCCTATAAAAACTTCTCCGTTATGAGCATCGATGAATACGGGCGATATCGGGCGGTAGACGAGCCTGTAATGATCATTTTTTTCCCGTTTGTATTCTCTCTCCCATTGCAGCTTCACATCAAAAGCCTCTGCAAAAATAGCTTTTGCTTCTCCAGCTGAAACAGCGGGTGACGGGTTCATCTCTTTCAGTGTTTCCGGTTCGATTTCGGGCCCGAAAAACCCGATGACGCGACCGTTCGCGCGGTTGATGATAATGGTTGCAAATTCCGCTCTTAATGGCATTCCTTCATATTGAACATCAAATTGAAAATGGGCGTTCTGTCCGTTGTCTTCATTCCCCAAAGGGCGCATGCGGAAAAACTCCCCGGCACACGGATAAAGCCGATAGAGAAATTGCAACGCCCTTTGAAGGCATGCTTCTTCGGTCAAAACAGGAGGTCCTTCCGCTTTAATAAAAGAGAACATTCCCTTCAGTTTTCCCGATTGTTTATCTTTCTTGATTTTCAGCGTATTTTGATTGCGCTCTTTGAAAAAGCCTGCCATGGTAAAGTCTGTTGGTTCAGGATCGCCTCCTTCACGCCATACGGTTACAATCGAATCTCCAAAATCGATTTCGCGAATTTTCCGAAGAGAAGAGCTGAAGCCGATCATTTCATTGATATCTCCGTCACGCTCAGCTTCAGGCAATAAAGGGAGCGGTATTGTTTCCGTCTCTTCTCCATCCATTGAGGCTTGCAACATTTCAATTTCCTCTGCCGAATCGGCAGGATGGCTCAAAAACGGCAAATCCGCCTCATAAACAAGATGCGGCCGATCGTCTCCCCCCTTGTACAAATTCTGATGAATCTTTTCGATGGCAAGATTCAATTCAACGCTCTCAAGATAACGGGAGATCACCGTTTCCTTATCAACGATCTGCTTTGGAACAGCAAACGAATCTGTCCCGCCGTCATAGCGGAATCTCTTTACTTCTCCGTTTCTTCCGACCGTCACGGAAAAGCCCGTTTGCGGCAGCGGAAGATCGAGAACGGTCTGGGCGTATGAATATTGAACAGTGTCTTCTGTCACTTTCTTCTCCTGAAAAACAAACGCTTCCGCTGCATGTGGATAATGGCGTTCGACAAATTGCAGGGCCTTTTGCCGCAGGCGTTCGTCCGGAAGCGTGTCCGTGTATGTTTTAAATGAAGCGTCTTCTTTCGTCAGACTGATCAGCCTTCCTTCTTGATCCAATTCTACTGTAATGCCTTTATCTTGATTGTCCGCATCCTCCCAAACATAAAAAGCCCGGCCTTGTTCTTCTTCACAGCACTCTTCGACCATGAGCCGATAGTTTTCAGGGACAGCACCGATATGATGAGCTTTTTGCTTTAACTGTTGACCGTTCAAATCCAATCTCCCTTTCCTTTTATTAGTCGCAATTATTTATACGAAAGGGTCTTTTAATAGTTTCAAAAAATTGGATTTGATTGATATTCAGATGAATGATGCCAGTCTGACACTGTAATATCTCATCGCTTTAGGTACCCCTTTTATCTCAAATACCCCTTTATAAATCAGCTCCCGGATTCGATATTCGATAAATTCATCGCCGATGTATTCATCCAGATGGCCGAGAACCTCCCCAACGACCCTCGTACAAACGATAAAATCCTTTTTTGAATGGCGATTCTGGAACTTTGTTGCTCTATCAATAATCAACGCATCAAAAAAGTTCTCTTCTTCACTTTTGATTTTTTTATTTTTCCACGTTCTTAATACGTTTTTACTTCTTGAAAGTTCTTCCCATTCCATAAGATAACGAAGCTTCCCGCCTTGAGACATCCGGGATTTGAAGGCTCTTTTTTCATACAAAACTCCGAGTTTGTCAGGGAGGATTTCGCCTGAATGCCTATAAACGATAGCACCCTTTGAAGATGTATTGAGGTGAAATATATCGTTTGTTTTGTGATGCAATAATTTGAGCGCAAACCTGAGCCCGGTTTGCTCATGGGCATTATCTCCCGCCCAGATAATGACGGGAACATGCTCCTGAATGCCGTCCAGTCGATATATTTCCTCTTCAAAGCGGTTATATTGTTCTTTCAATTCATCATCATAATCGTTGAAGTGCTCTTTCATCCATTCATAGCGCTTCATTCGGCCTTCTTTTGTTTCAAGCCGGGAAAGCGGACCGATTGACAATATGCCGTGGAAGGCGATGATGTCTTCTTGATCGGCTTTCCCGGCTTGTTTGAGCGCCATTTTTAAGCTGCCGGCAACAGAAAGGCCAAACACGATGTGAATGGCTTGAACGTCATGCTTTCTTGGCGGCTGATCCCCTCTTTTCTTGAATTCATCAAAAAAATCGATCATCCGTTCACAAAACTCGTCTTTTGGAACGCCCCCATCCTGCTGCATTTCAATCGTTATCAGCATGTTCAGCAAAATGCTTTTCGCTTCCTGTTCGGTTAGTCTGCTAATGTTTTTCTTCAGTTCCTCCACCATGAAAATCTCTCCCTTCGAAAACGCTGTACCGGGTTTATTCTCTCATGTTCCAATAGAATATCAAAACCCGGTTTCCGGTTTTCGAAAAAAGTCCTACTCCAATTGCGAAGGATACAGCGTCATGCCGCCGTCAACAAACAATGTCGCGCCGGTGACGTAAGACGCCTCATCCGAAACGATCCATGCCGCCGCTTGGGCGACTTGTTCAGGTGTTCCAAATGCATTCATCGGAATCTTCCTTAACTGTGCCGCTTTATGGCTTCCCTCCAGATCGTCATTGCTTTCGGTTGCGATTGTTCCCGGAGCGATGGCGTTGATGCGGATGCCCTTTTCGGCATAGTTGATGGCCAGCGTTTCAGTCAGCAGCTTCATTCCGCCTTTGGAAGCCGAATATTGAACGTTTGTCGGTCTCGGAATTTGCTGATGAACGCTGGATATATTGAGTATGCTTCCCTTTTTGCCGTGCTCCAGCATGTATCGAATCGCTTCTTTAGCGCCGAGAAATGCACCTGTTAAATTGACGTCGATCACCTTTTTCCAATCGTCAAGACTTAGTTCGTGCGGGAGTGCGCTTTTGCCGTTGAATCCCGAATTATTCACCATGACATCAATCGTGCCGAAATGTTGAACGGCAGCTTCAAGAAGCGCCTTCACGCCCTCCTCCTTTGAGACATCAGCGCCAACCGCATGAGCGTTTCCACCGCTTTGTTTAATATGATCAACGGTTTCCATAGCGCCGGCGGGATCGCTGTGATAATTAATAATCACATTCATCTTTTCTTTCCCAAACCGTTCTGCAATCGCTTTTCCGATTCCTTTTGAGGAGCCTGTGACGATTGCCGTTTTCCCTTTCAAATCATTGTACACGCTAAAGCCCTCCTTGCATGTCTTCTCGTTTTCTACCATTCTATTACCCTGCATGACCGTTATAAAAACGAAAATGGATCTTTAGCATGATCTTTCTTTAAAATATGGAAGATTCAGAATTATTTTGCTAATATCTTACTTGAAAATAAAATAAGGAAGTGATGTTTTGATGGCAAAAAATGGTGTTTCACGCGTTTTCATTGCCGGACTCATCGGAATTTCTATTTTTTCTTCGGGCATTTACTCTGCACAAGCTGCATCATCGCCGCATAGCCCAGTCTCCAGCGACCCTTCGTACAAGCCCGGCTCCACCTATGATCCCAACATAAAAATTGACAATAACGGCGCCTATTCGAAAGCCTTCAAAGGAACCGGAACACCAGGCGGCTCCGTCCAGGCCAAACCGATAAAAGAATCGCCCGCCGGCCCGCCTTACAGCCCTAAATCGGTAATCGGCTCAGATGAACGGACAAGCGTGACTGATACAACGGCCTTCCCATACAGAGCAATCGTCCATATTTCAAGCAGCATCGGCTCATGCACAGGCTGGCTGATCGGACCGAAAACGGTAGCAACGGCCGGGCACTGCGTCTATGACACGGCAAGCCGATCATTCGCGGGAACCGCCACCGTTTCTCCGGGACGCAACGGTTCAGCTTACCCTTACGGATCTGTTACATCGACCCGCTATTTCATCCCGTCGGGTTGGCAGAGCGGAAATTCCAATTATGACTACGCAGCGATCGAGCTCAGCCAGCCGATCGGCAATACCGTCGGCTATTTCGGATATTCATACACCGCTTCATCGCTTGCAGGGGCAAACGTGACCATAAGCGGATATCCTGGAGACAAAACAACAGGCACCCAATGGCAAATGTCCGGAACGATCGCTCTTTCAGAAACGTATAAACTGCAATATGCGATCGACACATACGGAGGTCAAAGCGGTTCCCCGGTATATGAGAAAAGCAGTTCAAGGACAAACTGCAGCGGCCCATGCTCGCTGGCGGTTCATACGAACGGCGTATACGGAGGGTCCTCTTACAACAGAGGCACCCGCATTACGAAAGAAGTATTTGATAATTTCACAAGCTGGAAAAACAGCGCACAGTAACACCATTACACAACCCGTTTCCTCATGGAACGGGTTTTTTCAGTTTGGAAGTATAAAAGAGCGATGTTTTGAAAGCGTTTCATTTTGTATAATGGTTGGTAAAGGATGTGATGACTGATGATATCTGCACAAATCAAATCGCAATTGATGAACATCGTCGGCCCGGAAAACTATGATGATTCGAATGCAGGACGCCTTGTCTATTCCTATGATGCGACGCCGCAATACCAATCAATGCCTGATGCCGTCGTCGCACCGCGCTGCACCGATGAAGTGTCGCGCATTTTGAAGCTTTGCAACACCCACCGCATTCCGGTTGTGCCGCGCGGCTCCGGTACCAATCTCTGCGCAGGCACATGCCCGACCGAAGGCGGGATTGTCCTCTTGTTCAAGCATATGAATCAGATCCTGGAAATCGATGAAGAAAATCTGACCATGACCGTCCAGCCCGGTGTGATTACTCTTGACTTGATACAAGCAGCAGAAGAAAAAGGCTTGTTTTATCCGCCTGACCCGAGCTCGATGAAGATTTCGACGATCGGCGGAAATATCAACGAAAACTCAGGGGGGCTGCGCGGCCTGAAATATGGAGTGACCCGCGATTATGTCATGGCTTTAGAAATAGTGCTGGCAAACGGCGATATCATCCGCACCGGCGGAAAGCTCGCAAAAGACGTTGCCGGCTATGACCTGACGCGCCTGTTTGTCGGCTCTGAAGGGACATTGGGCATCATCACCGAAGCGACACTGAAATTAATCCCGGCTCCTGAAACAAAGAAAACCGTCCTCGCCCTCTATGAAGATATCGATTCCGCAGCCAAGACCGTATCCAACATCGTCGCCTGCAAAATCATTCCGACAACACTAGAATTTCTTGATCAGCCTACTCTTCAGGTCATCGAAGACTTCGCCAAAATCGGCCTTCCGGTTCACGCCAAAGCCGTCCTTCTGATCGAACAGGACGGCGCAGAAGAAACCGTCAGCCGTGACATCAGCATTATTGAAGAAATTTGCAAAAAGGGGAACGCCGTATCCGTGCAAACGGCGAAAACAGAAGCGGAAGCTGAAGACCTCCGCAACGCCCGGCGCGCTGCGCTTTCCGCCTTGGCCCGCTTAAAGCCGACCACCATCCTGGAAGATGCCACGGTTCCCCGGTCAGCCATTGCCGCCATGGTGAAAGCGATCAACCGCATTGCCGAACAATATGATCTTACCATTTGCACGTTCGGCCATGCGGGAGACGGAAACCTTCATCCGACATGCACGACAGATGTGCGGAACACAGAGGAAATGGAACGGGTCGAACGGGCCTTTGCCGACATTTTCAAAAAAGCCGTTGAGCTTGGCGGCACGATTACCGGCGAGCACGGCGTCGGCGAAATGAAAGCCCCTTATCTCGAACTTAAACTCGGCGAAGCGGGAGTGAATGCAATGAGAGCAGTGAAGCAAGCTTTTGATCCGAACAACATTATGAATCCGGGCAAGGTTTTCGCAAAAGATTCCCGCAAACGGGTGGTGGTGTCAAAATGACGACAGCAAAAGAAAAAAAGGCCATTCAGCAGCAGTTTCACGAGCGGATGGATGAAGAAGAGCTGCTGAACTGCATGCGCTGCGGATTTTGTCTGCCTTCCTGCCCGACCTACATAGAATCAGGCTTTCAGGAAAGCCATTCTCCCCGCGGGCGCATCGCCTTAATGAAAGCCGTCGCAGATGGAGTCATTGAACCTGACGAAGATGTCGAACGTTCCCTTGAGCTTTGCCTCGGCTGCCGGGCATGTGAACCCGTATGTCCCTCAGGCGTCAACTACGGCCGCCTATTAGAAGAGGCGAGGGACATCATTCAGCAAAATAAAAAACACCGTCTTCCGGCAAGGATGCTTCGCAATGCAGTTTTTAAAGGGCTTTTCCCGCACCAAAACCGCGTTCGGGCGCTGACCGGGATGCTCGGCATCTATCAGCGTTCAGGGCTGCAGAGTGCGGTTCGGAAATCAGGCATGCTGCGGATGCTGCCCGATCACCTCGCAAAAATGGAAAGCGTTCTGCCTAAAGTGCCGGATCTGAAGCGGCTGAAGAGCCGCCCGAACCTCCTTCCGCCGATCGGCAAGCGCAGGAAACGGGCCGCTTTTTTCTCAGGCTGTCTGATGGATACGTTGTTTTTAGATACAAATATGGCGACCATTAAGCTCCTCCGGCTGTCGGGATGCGAGATCGTCATTCCCGAGCAGCAGGCATGCTGCGGCGCCCTTCACGGGCACAGCGGTGAGAGGGAGCAGGCCGTCGGGTTGTCCAAACGGAACATCCGGGCGTTCGAGAATATAAACGCAGATTATATCGTAACAAATGCGGGAGGCTGCGGGGCGTTTTTAAAAGAGTATGAGCATCTCCTAAGGGATGAGCCGGAGTGGCGGGAACGGGCAAAGGCTTTTTCACAAAAGCTGAGGGATTTTTCCTCCGTCCTTCTGGAACTGGATTTCGGGCAAAACCCCCTCGAGCTTCCGAGCCAAATCGTGACATATCAAGACTCATGCCATTTGCGGAATGTGATGAAAACTTCCGCTGAACCAAGAAAGCTTCTCCGCGGCATCAAAGGCGCTGAATATAGGGAAATGAAACATGCGGAAAGCTGCTGCGGCTCAGCCGGAATTTACAATATTGTCGAATCAGTTATGTCGATGAAAATTCTTGACGCCAAAATGGAGGCGGCAAAAGCGACCAAAGCGGCAACGATCGTCACCGCAAATCCCGGCTGCCTGCTGCAAATGAAGCTAGGCATTGAACGGGAAGGCCTTGGAAACGAGGTGAGAGCCGTCCATCTCGCAGACTTATTATTAGAAGCCGCAGGAGAGCCAAGTTAGCGTCTCGTGTATATTTCTCGGGAAATAAATCGAAACGTGTCTGCCGCTATTTCCGGACAGCAGGGAACTCGCCGTTCGGCTGTATAAACCGAAGGCCCTTCACCTGTCCGGAATCGTCGGCTTCAAAGCGCACGCTGAATCCCTGGAGATTTTTGATTTGAAATGTCATCTCGCGGTATGGAACAAGCTCGTAATCAGGCTGTCCGGGCAGCGAAACCCAGAGCGTCTTCGCGCCTCTAAGGGAAACGGCCAGTTCTGTCCCGTCTTCCAGCGTATATTTCCCGGTGAGCGATTCGAGAAATTCGGGATCGTACAATTGCTGATCAGGCTTTCAGATAAATTCAATTTCCTTCGCACCTTCCGCCATTTCAAACGGTACAGAAAAACTGCTGATATATCCGTGCAAATCAGCGTCAAACGAAGACAGCATCGTTGCCCCGGTAAGTTCCAGTTTCATTTCGAATGTATCGTAATGGTAATGCTGCAAAGGCATGACAAACGAATTGTACAGTGCCTGCAATGCTCCGTCCTTAAGCTCTATTTTCAATTCTCCGTAGCCCGGATGCTCATAAATTCCGGGATAGTCCTCAAGAGCATGCGAAGGCTCCGTTCCTTCGATTCTGCTGATATCGGCGGACCGGTCCACTCCCAAGGCCGCTTTCTTGATCTTTTCCGTCTCGCCTTTCAGTCTGCCGCTCCAGTCGATTTCATCAAGGCCGAGCAATCGGTCAAAGATATTGTAGGCAAGCAAATTCGGAAGCACGCTGCCGTTTAAATTCGTCAGGATGACGGCGCCGATGTTTTCGTAAGGCATGAAGCATACAAGCGATGAAAAGCCATCGATATTTCCTCCGTGGTGAATCATATGATGTCCCCGGTAAGGCTCGACAAACCAGCCGAGGCTATAGCCCGCCATCGGAAACTCTTTCCCTTTGAACGATTGGTCGCATGATATACACGGTGTATGCAGCTCATTGAGGCTTCCCTCCGATATAATCCCGCTGAATCTGCTGTTGCCGAGATGGAGCCGCACCCAATTGGCCATATCCAGTACATTCGAATTGATCGAACCGGCGGGGCCGATGGCATTAATATTGCGAAAAGGCATTTTTTCAATTTCCCCGTTTTTTTCCTGATGCGGAAGCGCATAGTCTTGAAGCTTCTGCATGTCTTCCACCGAAAAATTGCTTGACTTCATATTCAACGGCTTGAACAGACGCTCGTGAATAAAATCCTCCCACGTCGTTCCGGCGATTCTCCCTGTCAAATAGCCCGCCGTCATGAACATCAGATTCTGGTATTGCCATTTCGCCCGGAAATCGCGATTCGGCTCCAAATAACGAAGCCGCTGAAATATCTCTTCCCTGGAAAAGGGGGAATTGTACCACATCATATCATGCCTCGGCAGGCCTGAACGGTGGCATGCCAAATCCCGCGGAGTCAGCCGTTCAGTCGCAACCGGGTCATGCATCTTGAATTCGTGAAGGTATTCCCTGACCGGCAGATCCCAATCCATTTTTCCCTCATCGGCCAGAATCGCCATACCGGCGGTTGTGAAACCTTTCGTCGCCGATCCGATCGCAAACACCGTCTCGGGGTTCACTTTTAATTTCTGTTCCTTGTCCTTAAAACCGAAGCCTTCCGCCATGATGACCTCATCGTCCTTTACCACCGCGATCGCCGCTCCGGGCACGTTCCATTCCTTCATTTTTTGCAAAACAAAACTGCGAAAGCCCTTCCATTCTGTTCGTGAATGTTTCATATGACAGCTCCTCTCTTTGCCTGGATCCCGTGTCTTTTCCTGATGTGTAAAAATCCGTCCTGTAGGTCATACGTTTGATTTCCTGAATGGTTTCAATACCCGGTCATTCGGAAAAATTTTGTATATTTTTTAAAAGATTTCAGAAGCTAACGTTGAAAGCAAAAAACGCGCTGAAACCTAAGGAGGTATTTATAAACGTGTTTAGTTTTATATGGTCTTTAATTATCGGAGGTATTTTAGGCTGGCTTGCGGGCCTGATCATCAGAAGGGATGTGCCGGGAGGAATCATCGGCAATATTATCGCCGGGTTTATCGGTTCATGGCTTGGATCCGCGATTTTGGGGCGGTGGGGCCCGACAGTCGGAGGCTTTCATATCATCCCTGCCCTGATTGGCGCGATCATCCTGATCTTTATCGTCAGCCTGATTATGAGAAGCACCGGCGGCAGAAAAAGCGGCGCCCAATAAACCAATATTAAGGCGGCTTGGTCAAAAGCCGTCGTTTTTTATTGATTTCATTCACCCTCCATCTCTTATATAATTAATTAGGAATACGAAATGATTTGAAATGGAGGACGTATATTGGAAAAAACGGCGGAAACAAGATGGAAACGTTCAGAAGTGCCGAAAGAGCTGACATGGAAGCTGACGGATTTATTCCCCTCAGATGAAGCCTGGGAAGCGGAACTGCTTCAGATTGAACGCGGCCTTCCGGCAATTGCCGCTTATAAAGGCAGGCTTCACGAAGGAGCAGGAACCCTTTTAGAATGTTTAACATTGCAGGAAAAGCTCATGGAGCGCATGACCCGGGCCATGACCTATACCCACCTCAAAAAATCCGAAGATCTCACGAATCCAGTCAACCAAGCAAACGCCTCAAGAACAGCCGCGCTGCAGGCGCGAATCAATGCAGCCTTGTCATTTATCGAGTCAGAAATCCTCAGCCTTCCCGAGCATGCAATTGAAGCTTACATAAAGAGCGAAAAAGGACTCGGGCCTTTCCGGAAAATGCTGACAGAGATGCTTGAACGAAAAACCTACAAGCTCTCGCCGGAAACGGAAGAAGCACTGGCCGCATTGGGCGAAGTACATGAGGCGCCCTATAAAATTTTTGGAATGGCGAAGCTCGCCGACATGCGCTTCGCTCCGATTGAAGATCAAAACGGACATGAGCTGGCCAACTCCTTTGCTTTATACGAGGGAAAATATATGTTTTCTCCCGACACGGACATTCGCAGAAAAGCCTTCGACTCCTTTGCCGATACATTGAAACTGTATCAAAACACGATTGCCGCAGTCTATGAAACAGAAGTCAAAAAACAGGTCAACCTGTCGCGGCTTCGCGGCTATGAATCGGTTACCCATATGCTTCTGAAACCGCAAAACGTGACACTCGATATGTATCATAATCAGCTTGATGTCATTAAAAATGAGCTTCGGCCGCATATGCGCCGGTATGTCCGCCTGAAAAAACGGGTGCTGGGCCTTGATCAAATGCGTTTTTGCGATTTGCAGGCCCCGCTGGATCATGAATTTCAACCGAAAACCTCCTTTGCGGAAGCGCGCAGCATGATCATTGAGGCATTGCGCGTGATGGGGCCTGAATATGTACAAGTCATGGAAACGGCCTTGACCGGAAGATGGGTCGACCTGGCCGACAATATCGGCAAATCAACTGGAGCGTTTTGTTCAAGTCCGTACGGCGTTCACCCTTACATCCTGATGACCTGGACGGATACGATGCGGGATGTCTTTACCCTTGCGCATGAACTCGGCCATGCCGGCCATTTTTATTTCGCAAACAAACACCAGAGAATCATGAACGTCCGCCCGTCTCGCTATTTCATTGAAGCGCCTTCGACCATGAACGAAATGCTTCTCGCCCAGCACCTTCTCTCGAAAACAAACGATCTGAAAATGAAGCGCTGGGTGATCAATCAGCTGATGGGAACCTATTATCATAATTTCGTCACCCATCTGCTTGAAGGGGAATACCAGCGCAGAGTCTATCAAATGGCTGAGCAGGGAGCCGCTCTTACCGCGTCCGTTTTATCCGGACAAACAATGGAAGTGCTTTCCGAATTCTGGGGCGACGACGCAGAGCTTGACGAAGGAGCAAGCTTGACATGGATGCGCCAGCCTCACTACTATATGGGACTTTACCCTTACACATATTCGGCAGGGCTGACAGCCTCAACGCTCGTCTCGCAAATGATCAGAAAAGAAGGCCAGCCTGCGGTGGACAGATGGCTGAACGTCCTGAAAGCCGGCGGAACGATGAAACCGCTCGACCTCTTAAAGGAGGCAGGCATCGATATGTCGACGGACGAGCCGATCCGCCGGGCTGTCGCATATGTCGGCTCCCTGGTCGATGAGCTTGAAGCGCTTTATGAGAAAAACTAAGAACGGCCGATTTCCGGCCGTTCTTTTTAGTCTCCTTTAAGCAAACATCGGATTTCCTTTCATGCCGATCCATAAATCCGTCTGCTCCAATGCATGGGCCATCCGAAGCAGCCAATGTTCTTTTCCCTTTGGCGCCATAAACTGAACACCGAGCGGAAGCCCGTCTTTTGTAAGATGCACCGGAACGCTCATCGCCGGCTGCCCGGTCAGGTTTGCAAGCTGTGTGAACGGTGTGTATGTGAGGCTCTTCAAAAACATCTCATACACCAGCGCCTGCTGGTCGCTTTTTTCCATGCCGCTTACCTTCATCAGCGCTTCGGCTTCCTTTTGCGTATGGGTCAGCTCGCCGACCTTCGGAGCCTGGTAAGCCGTTGCCGGTGTAACGTACAGGTCAAATTTCTGATGAAATGCCGCCATTTGTGCGGCCGCTTTGTCCCATGAAGCGAGGCTTGCCGTAAATTCCGCTGCCGTCACTTTTTTGCCGGCTTCATTCAGCACCCATGTGACGATTTCAACATCCTCCGCGGTAATCGGCCTTCCGAGCGTTTTTTCCATCCCTGCAATCATCGCTGAAATTTCTCCGCAGTTCATCAAATAATAGTTTTCCATCAAGCGGAGGCCATCGACGTCATGCGCCTGTTCCTCAACATGATGCCCCTGGGCTTCCAGCCATGCGACGGTTTTGCGGACAGCGCGTTTTGCCTCCTCGCTAACAGGCGTCCCCACGGGAGACTCTGTAGAAAACGCGATTTTCAAAGGGCTCTCAGCCCCTTTTTTCATATCTTCCAAATAGCTTCCGGGAAATAACGGAGCTTGAAAAGCAGCTTCAGGCTGGATAACCTGGAGAATGTCGAGCAAAGCGGCACTGTCTCTGACGGTCCGCGAAAGGGCGAAATCGATGGACGCACCTTGCCACTGCCTTCCTGCTCCGGGCCCTACAGGCGTCCTGCCCCGGGTCGGCTTCAATCCGAAAAGCCCGGTAAAAGAAGCCGGAATCCTGATGGACCCTCCGCCGTCGCTCGCACCCGCCACAGGCACGATTCCCGATGCGACCGCAGCTGCCGATCCCCCGCTTGAGCCTCCCGGCGAATGCGCAACGTTCCAAGGGTTTCTTGACGGCCCGTACAATTCAGGCTCAGAAATGTTTTTCAGTCCATATTCGGGCGTATTCGTATGCCCGATAAACAAGAAGCCGGCTTCCCTCAGCCTGGCGACCCAATTTGAATCCCGCTTCGGAATATAGTCTTTCAGCAGCTTTGCACCGGCCGTCAAAGGCTCGTCCTTCACCGCCTGCGAAATATCCTTTAAAAGGATGGGTACGCCGGCAAACGGCTGCCGGGAAATATCAATCCGGCTGATGTCATTGACTGCTTTTTCTTTTCTCGTCCGAATCACCGCATGGAGGTGCGGATTTACTTCTTCCAAACGCGCAAAAGCAGCCTCAACCAATTCTTTCGCCGATACTTCCTTTTTTTTGATAAGCTTAGATAAACGAACGGCGTCATGCGCCATATATTCAGATACGTTCATGCCAGTTCCCTCTCTTCTCGGTTCGCTTGTGTTTACTATTTTGCCCGAGCCGTCCCGGGAATTCAATGGTTTGACTATGATTAAGGAAAAGGAGAATGCTGTATGAAAATCAGAAAACTTCCTTCAGAAAGCCCGCTGCCGCTGGATTTGCTGCTGTCTGCGGACCCTTCGGAGAAATTGGTGAAAGACTACGCCAAAAGAGGACAGTGCTATATAGCCGAAGCCGGCCGGCAGATCATCGGCGTCTACGTTTTGATTCCGACAAGGCCGGAAACGGCTGAACTGGTCAACATTGCCGTGACCGAAGAATGGCAAGGCAGGGGCATCGGAAAAGCGTTAATTAAGCATGCCCTGCAAACCGCAAAATCCCAGGGCTTTAAAACGATCGAAATCGGCACAGGCAATTCAAGCATTTCACAGCTGGCGCTCTATCAAAAATGCGGATTTAGAATTACAGGCGTTGACCGCGATTTCTTTATCAGGCATTATCAAGAGCCCATTTACGAAAACGGCATCGCCTGCATCGATATGATCCGTTTATCGATGGACATATAAAAAGCTGCCGGCTCCGGCAGCTTTTTGCTGATCAATATTCGTTAAAGTATGTCTGGATTTTTGCAGGATCATTCGTTTTCGTCAGCGCAAGCATCAGCAATATTCGCGACTTTTCGGGATTGAGCGAATTTGAGGCGAGAAGCTTTTTCTTTTCAAGCTCCGGGCTTGGTGTGACAACGCCGTTTTTCGTCCGGCTCGACCGAACGACGGCCACTCCTTTTTTTGCGGCGGCAACTGCGCCGTTTTTCGCCGCATCCGAGATTGAACCGTTTCCGCTGCCCGCGAAGATGATTCCTTTTGCGCCAGCTTTTTGCGCCGCATCAAACAAATATCGTCCATCGCTTTGATACCCGTAAATAATATCGACCTGCGGCAGCTTATCGATTTTCGAAATGTCAAAATCGGTTTCCCTTGTGTGTTTTTTCGTGATGTCATTGAAGATATAAATGTCGCCTGCGATAACGCCGATATTGCCCATTTCCTCCGACTTAAATGTATCAGGCGTCGTCGTGTTCGTTTTCGTCACATATCTAGCCGAAGCGATGCGGTCGTTCAAGACGACTAAAGTTCCTTTCCCTTTCGCTTCCTTGCTTGCGGCCACTTTGACGGCATTGTACAAATTGGACGGACCATCCGCTCCGATTGCGGTCGAAGGCCTCATCGATCCGACGACGACGATCGGTTTATCGCTTTTTATGACGAGATTCAAAAAGTAAGCCGTTTCTTCCAGTGTATCGGTGCCGTGGGTGACCACGATTCCGTCGACATCATCTGAAGCGAGCAGCTCATTGGCGCGTTTGCTCAGCTTCAGCAATGTTTCATTCGTCATATTTTGGCTGCCTATATTTGCGATCTGTTCACCGCTGATATTGGCGATATCCTGCATTTCAGGCACAGCTTCAATCAGCGCATCAACGCCTACTGCACCTGCTCTGTAATTGGTTGTTGACGTTTTCGACTTGTCTGCTCCCGCAATCGTTCCGCCGGTTGCCAAAATTTTTATATTGGGAAGACCTTTCTGTTTTTGTTCCGTTTTGGTTGCTGCAGTTTCCGTCTTCGCTTCAGCCTTTGATTCATTTGCAGGCTCATTCGAACTCGAACACCCGGTGATCAACAACAGCCCTAATACAATCATCAGCATTCGTTTTTTTATCATGGTTTTGATCTCCCCTTGCTGTATGTAAGCGTATTTTTTGTATTTTCTCCTTCTGCCCCCCTTTAATACCAGTGTAAATTTTATAAATTTTCCGTCTAATCTTATGGCAGATTTTCTTCTATCCTTTCGAAAAAAAAGGAGAAAACTCCCCTTGTTTTCCCCTTTTGCTATTGCTTTAAAAGCCTAAATTCTTCTTTTACTTTTTTCAAAAACTCCTCATTCGTCATCAAATCATAAGCGGTAAACGCCATCGATTTCGCACCGAGCATCAAGCCTTCAAACCCTTTGCTGCTCATGGCCGCTTCCCGAAACTCCGGCGTGTGGCATGCATACGGTTCATCACAGATTTGCACATACGGATGGATCGACGGGGCGATCTGACTGACGTTTCCCATGTCAACCGAGCCTCCTCCATCCGCTTTTTCGTGGATCGAATCCGGTTCGACGCCTAATTCGATCATGTTTTTTGTAAAGATGTCGGATAGGGCTTGATTCGTTTTCAAATCGTCATAGGAAAGCTCGTAAAAAGATGTTTGAAGACGGGCGCCCGTTGCCAGAGCAGCCGCCTTGGCGCAGTTTTTCACTTTTTCGAGCAGTTCGTTGACATAGCTGCGTTCCGCCCCCCTGACATAGAACTGGGCCACCGCATAGTCGGGAACGACATTGGCCGCTTTCCCGCCTTCGGGAATGATGCCGTGAATCCTTGCATCAGGAAGAATATGCTGTCTGAGCGCATTAATTCCGTTGAACGTCTGAATCACCGCATCAAGCGCATTGATTCCTTCATGCGGCGCTCCCGCTGCGTGTGAGGCTTTCCCGAAAAATTCAAATTGAATTGCATCCATCGCCAGCGATGTTCCGCTTTTTTCGTGTCTGTAATATGGATGAACCATCATGGCCGCATCGAGATGGTCAAAGACCCCCTGTTCGGCCATGGTCACTTTGCCGCCTTTTGTTTCCTCTGCGGGCGTTCCGTATACGTACACTTTGCCGCTGCATGACGCCATCACTTTGCTGATGCCGATGGCAGCCCCGACGGCCATCGTCCCGATCAGGTTGTGGCCGCAGGCATGGCCGATGTCGGGAAGCGCATCATATTCCGCCATCAACCCGATCGCCGGTCCGGGGCGGCCGCTGTCATATACGGCTGTAAATGCCGTCGCAAGGCCGCATGTGCCAAGCTCTACTTCAAACCCGTGTTTTTTTAATTCTTCTGACAGGATCTTTGACGCTTTGAATTCTTCATGCCCCAGCTCAGGATGGTTGCCGATGTATTGGCTGATGTGAAATAAATCTTGCCGGATGTTTTCAATTTCTTTTTCAATTTGGCTTTTCATGGCGGTGCCCCCTTCTTGTTTTTGATTCCTAATCTTACGAAGGAATTGACAAGCGACTGTGATCTATTCGAAAATGATTAAATATATATTTAAATGAATAATAATACATTATAAAGGAGAGCAGCCACGTGGGCAATAATCCTTCCGAAAAAACGGGTTTCCAATTTCCGCACTCGTATGTATTGGATTTTTTCTTTCATCATCCTTGCCGCTTTTGCGTCTTTCTTGATCCCTTCAGGCAAGTTTGAACGGACGGAACAAGACGGCCGCACCGTGATCGCCCAGGGAATTTACAGCCCGTACTGACGCCGCACCCGCCGGGGTATTTTCGCGTATTCAAAGCCGTATCGGAAGGAATCCATGCAATCGGCCGACATCATTTTCTATATGATCATCCCGATTTCAGGCGTACTGATGGCGATGCTCGCGATTGCAGCATTCCGTACGACCGCTGGATCAAGTTCGTCTGGAAGCTGACCGCCGGCTGGTTGCTCGCGACGAGCCATCGCGTTGATGACCGGGATGAAGTGAAAGCCCCTCCGGCTTTTCACTCGTACCTTAACGTAACCTTAAATTTTCCCCAAGCCGTCCTTTTCACCCAAAACGGCCTTCCGTCTGAACTCAGGACTATTGAATCACCAACTGTCTTTTCGACATAACATTGCCTTTTTTTCAATGTTTCCTCTGATTTCTCAAGATTTTCAGACAATTTTCGCGTATCAGAACTACTTTTCGGATTCCATTTATTTCATCTAAAGGTAATCCTTTTGTTATAGTCTTTTTCACCCAGTCAAACTTTTCAGGAATGCCTAAACGTGAAACAAAGCGTCTAAAATTAGGATTTATAACCTATTTCACAATGATTCTCCAAACCTTAAAATGAGTACTGTTGTTTCTATTTTGCAGAAGAAACTCAGAAAAAAGGAAATTATATAATCATAATTTCACTGTTTGACAAACAAAAAGACCGGGACTTGAGTAAGTTATACATCATAACGACGTCGGCCTTTTGTTGCATGACAATGAAAAAAAATAGAAAAAGGAGATAGACATGCGTAATAAAAAGTTTTATTTAATGTTGCTCTTGATGATCGTAGCCGTATTTTCTGCCGCATGCAGCGGGGGGAACAAAAGTGCAAGCGCTGACAAAGACGAAGCAAAAAAAGCGGATAACGCAGAGATCAAAATACTCAGCACAGAATATACGCTCCCTGATGATTCAACAACAAAATTAGCCGATGGTGAACTGATTTTAAAAGTGAAAGTGTCCGTAAAAAACACGGGAAAAGAGCCATTATCCGTCACCCGCAGATCGTTCAACCTTTATCATGGCGATTCTAAAGTGACTGATGTAAACATTTATGATGCTCAGAATGAAAGATTAACGACTGCAACGCTAAACTCCGATAAATCAGTCGACGGATATCTGTATTACCAAGTTGAAAAAGGGGAAAAGTATCAGCTCGAATATGCGCCTGAAACGTATGGCGACGAAAAAATCGAACCGATTGAATTTGAAATAGACGGCGGCAGCAGCGCCATGCTGGAGTCTGCTAAAAAGCTTGACGACCCGGCAAAAGCTTTGCTTGCTTATACAGACATCACGCTCTTCGGCAAGGATAATGAAGATTTCGAAAAATTGACCGGCGAAAACAAACGGGAAATCGTCACCGATTATATTGAGGGCGGCCAAAAATCCCTTATCAAGTCCATGGGCATCTATAATGAAGAAGATGTCGATAAAAAGAAACTGAACAAACTGATCAGCGCCATCCAAAACGCCTACAAAGATAAAGCGAAAGTCAAAGCGGTTACAAAAACGATGACCAGCGAAGAAGCAAAAGTCGAAGCAACCATTACACCAATCGACAGCTCAGATACGCAAAAAAGAGTCCAAAAGAGAATGGAAGAATACGTGAAAGACAGCGGGAAAAATTATATGTCCCGGGAAGAACTGATCAACCCTACCATCGATGCCATGGCGGAAGAGCTCAAAAAAGTGGAAACCGCCTCAAACGATAAAACCGTTGAAATCACGATGAAGAAGACGAAAGACGGCAAATGGCAGCTTGATCTTACTGATTATGATACCGAGGATTATTTCTCAAGCTTCTTTAAAAACTAACAGCAAAAAAGCACCTTTTTTCGGTGCTTTTTTTGCTATCGTTTTTCAATGACAATAAAACAAGTGCTGTCAGGCAAAGAAGCTTCCTCCCCATTCACTTCTGTTAATTCAATTTTGGGAATAAGATGCTCCTCATACCCTGCTTGCAAATAATGCTCAAAAGCAAGGATATTCGCACGTCCGCCCAGTTCTTTCTCAATACAGGCCCGATATTCAGAAGGCGTGAAATAGCCAAACTGCTCTTGGACTTCATGCGGATACGCCTCTTCCCCCCAAGTATATGTATAGAGAAATTCCATCGCATCATTGACATAAAGTACAGCCGCATCCTTCTCGATCTCAAGAATCTCTATCTGCCGTCCTTTAAAGTCACGGACATATCTTCTTAAGAAAGCCATTCCATCTGGATCTTTAAAGCGAATCCGGACCACCGCCATCTTGTCCTCTGTCATAATGCCGTCTCTGATGATGATCCTGCCTTTTGGCCTCAGCACTTCAAACGCGCTTTTTAAAGCTTGGGAAATGATCCGGTGATTGAATTTTCTGCCCTCATAAGGAACGTATGAAAACAATTCGTGGAGAATCGATGAAAATACGATCGTATCGACGCTCTCCTTTTCGATATACTCCGGCAAATCCAGCGCATCGGCCTGCTTGACCTTCCACGGTTTATGCTCGCGGACCTTCCGTTTTTGCAGTTCTTCAATGACGTTGACCGATAGATCAATTCCGATCACTTCAGCCTCGGGGTGATACTCCGTCAGCAAATCGAGCATAACGCCTCCGCCTGCGCCGATATCGAGCATCTTTTCCCCGACGGCATAATCGGCGATCTTCTTTTTATAATCTTCAGCGCCATTCATATCTGACAAGTAAGCCTGCTCGTTTTGCAGGCGGTCAAATGAATCTTTCCGAAACTCAAAAAAGTCGTAAAGCAGTACGATCGCCCTTTCGTATAACGGCGATTTCTCAGCTTCTTGACAAAACTCAATCAGCTTCAGCCCGGCCTTTGAGAACGAAAAGGTGACACCGATGATTTCCGAAGCGGCGTCAAACGGCTGAACCGCTAAAGAAACGTGTTCATTAACAGGCGCCTTGCCGTGAAGCAGGTCTGTGACAGACATTTCTTTCAAATAAGCTTCAATAATCCGCTTTTTATAAATATTCGTATGCCGAACGCCTTGATAGTCGCGGTAAATATCCTTCATCAGCGGTTCAAAACTGATATGCCTGACAGACAGGGGATTGACGGAACGGCGGATGAGCAGGAAGATTTTGACGAACTCTTCAAAGCTGAAAGAGGAAAGCGCTGACTCCACATACCATAAGTCGACCTGTCCAAAAAGCCGCCGCAGGGCGTTTTCTGCCGAGTGCTTTGTCAAATACGGCTCATAGCGGCTTCCGTCTTCTCCCATATCAATCGCTTGCTGGCGCAGCTTTTTCAGCCTTTCTGCAAACGGCAGCTCTCTTTTGCGCTCACCTTCCGAAAGATGCGCCACGACCTCGCTCACATCGTGTTTGACCGAATCCCAAAGCGCAGCCGACACGCCGGCGATAATGCATTTGTTCAAAACATACAGCACCCTCTTCATATCGATGTCCGCCTGTCCTGATGCTTCCATCCAATCGATCAGAGGATCAAGCTGCCGGTATCTCGATTCCCCGCGAATGTACTGCCCCACAAGCCCGTGCGTCAAAATCAACAGGTAGACAAGCTCCTCCGTATCTTGCCGGTCAGCCAAAAACGGCCGGCTTCGGTTTGCATAGATTTGCGCTGAGCCGATGTTATGAATCGCGAGCTGAAACCCTTTGTCCCGCCATTCCTTTCTTTTATGAGGCTGTCCGCATTTCGCCGTCTCACTCCAGATAAGGACCTCTTCAATAATCGCCTTTTCCCTCTCCGGGATATCGGCTTGCTCTAATATGCAGAGCGTCTTTTCAACATAGAGAAGAACAGGATTGGAAGGCATCTTTTCCAATGAAGGAACGCGCTCCAGATTAACGTTTTTCTCCTCCGTCAAAAAAAGATATTTCAACCATTCGGCATCCCGCAAAACATGCCGGTCCCCGTTTTTCAGTTTTTCGATTGCTTCCAAAGATTCCAGACGTCTCATGTAGCTTCCCTCTTTCTATTCTATAAGAACCATCATAAGGTAAATAGTTTCATATAGAAATAGGGCGAAATACACATAGTTTACAGCGTCTGTCCGCTGTCTGCGGTTATGATCTGCCCCGTCATGGCCTCCTGCTCAAGTACATCACAGATGAGCTTGGCGATGTCCTCAGGGGAAGCGAGCCGTTCCAAAGGCATCTGGCGGGTAAGCTGCATCATTTTTTCTTCCCTGCCTTCCCACCATCTCGTGGCCACTGCTCCCGGCGCTACGCTGGAAACCGTAATCTCCGGGGCAAGCGCATGAGCCAATGATTTCGTAAGACCGTGAACTGCCGCTTTTGATACGGCATACGGTAGCGAAGACCCTGATCCGGTCAATCCGGCAATGCTTCCGACGTTAACGATGGCACCACGGCCGTTTTTTTTCATCAGCGGGGCCGCCGCCCTTGCACAGTGGAACATCCCTTTGACATTGACAGCATAAAGCACATCCCAGACGTCATCCGAAGCGGCCTCCAAATCGTCAAGCTGAATATGCCGGGTGATGCTTGCATTATTGACGAGGAGATCGACAGTTCCGAACTCCCGTACGATCGTTTCAATCATATTCCGGACTTCATCGTCCCGGGAAACGTCAGCTTGAACGGCGATCGCCCGTCCTCCTCTTTCAGCGATCATCCGGACCGTTTCTTCCGCCTCCGCTTCTGAACGTGAATAGTTCACCGCAACCGCAGCCCCGCGCTCTGCCAGTTTAAGAGATACAGCCCGTCCGATTCCGGTGCCGCCTCCCGTCACGAGTGCCGTTTTATCTTGAATATCCATTTTGATCCGCCCCTTCCCCGGTTGTTGATGCAAGCTGTGCAATCCCATTTCCAAACGACCAGTTCTCTTTCACATTCTCGGTCACGATAATCATGACATCCTCCATCCGAATGCCTGCCCCGCTGTGCAGGTGTTCTGCGATGCGTCGATACAATGCCGGCTTTTTTTGGATCGGTCTTTGCTTCATTGTGATTTGAATATAAATCAGATCTTTCGTTCGATTGATGTTCATATAGCCCGGATCGAAGAAAAATTCTTCTTCATCGTGCTGTGTAATCACTTGAAAGTAGTCGTCTTCCGGCACATCGATCGTCTCTGTCATCGCCTGATGAACAGAGCGGCTGATCGTTCGAAGCTCTTCCTTTGTTCTGCCCTTTAATAGATCAATTCGGACAAACGGCATGTGATCATCCCTCCTCTTGTTTGATTTATAGTATATATTCCTTTTATGGTTTAGTATAATTGAATCATTTGAACGATATATTCAATTTTATTGAACCCCATATCGGAGGAATTTGAACATGGATATGAAAGCAGTAAAGACGTTTCATAAAATCGTAACTTGCAAAAGCTTCAATCGGGCGGCGGAAGAGCTGAATTACGCCCAGTCCACCGTGACGATGCAAATTCAAAAACTCGAAACAGACCTCGGAGTCCGCCTGCTGGAAAGGGGAAAAACATTCAGGCTGACGGAAGCCGGCAGGCTTTTTTTTGATCAAAGCCGGCATATCGTCAAAGAGATCGAGCAGCTGCAAAACAACATGTCTGACTTATTGCTCGGTGAAGCCGGCAGCATTCGCCTAGGGGCGGTGGAACCGATCGCAAGCCGCCTTTTGCCCGGGATTTTGGGAGAATTTTTAGCAGAGCATCCAAAGATCCGGATATCCGTCGAAATCGGAAACTCGGCGCCGCTCGCGGAACGGCTTTTGCAAGGGAACCTCGACCTCGCCGTCTGCTCGACGCCGGCGATCGGAACAGACCTTTATTTTGAACCGCTTTTCGCGGAAGAGCTGACAGTGCTCATGCCCGAAGGACACCCTGCGGCAGAACATGAGCGCGTCAGCTTAAATGATCTCAGAGAGCATCGCCTGCTCATCACGGCCCACAACTGTACGTATCGGAAAAAAGTCGAAATCGCCTTTCAGGAATTGCCCGGGAGCCAAATGAACACAATGGAAGTCGGCAGCATGACCGCATTGAAAAACTATGTAGCCGCAGGACTCGGGATCGCCCTCGTTCCAAAAAGCATCGCGTCCTCCCCGCCTGCCGGAACTACGGTCCGCGACCTCAGTGACAATCCGATTGCCATCAGGTTCGGCATCCTCTGCAAAACGTCGGCATTTCCTCTGAAGCACGCGGCAGCCAAGCTTTATCAATGTTTAAAAGAAAATCTTCAAAGACAAAAAAAGGACCTTCCGAATTGATCCGGAAGGCCCTTCCCAACCTTACGCCTAATTTAGCGGAATCGTTATTTGCACTTGTCCGCCCCCCGTCTCCGCATTCCTGATCACCAGATCGCCTTGATGCAGTTTTGCGACATTAAGAGCAAACGTAAGGCCGATTCCGTAATGTCCGTTGGATGTTCTGCTTTTATCCTCCATGTAAAAAAGCTGTGCCGCTTTTTTCAGCCCTTCAGGAGTAAAGCCATTCCCGCTGTCCGTGATCGTAAAAGTGAGGGAGTCTCGCCGGCAGGCTGCTTCAAAATAAACCTTCCCTTCGTCAGGCGAATGGTCGGCTGCGTTTGACAGAATATTCATCAGCGCCCGCTGAAGAAGCTGGCGATCAATTGTTGCCTCTTGCGAATCAAGGTTGTGTTCTGTCCGCACGATTTCAACGCTTTTGCTTCCTATGTATGCCGTCATTTCCTGAATCACGCTGTTTACAAGCTCCTTCACTTGAACGCGTTTCAGATCGGCGCGGAACGCTTCCTCTGTTTTTGATATATGGATTAATTGATCGATATATTGCTCGATTTTATTTGCGGCATTCAGGATATAGCCGATATAATCGGACTGCTCCCCGCTTTGTGATGATAAACCCAGCAGTTCCGCATTTCCTTTAATAATCGTCATAGGGATTTTCACATCGTGGGCAAGCGCGCCGATTTGTTCGTTTTTCGATTTTTCCATGTGCCATTGCGCCTCAAGAGATTCCTGAAGGGCATTTTTCATCTCGATAAGAGATTCAATGACATCATCAAATTCCTTGAAATTCGAGTATTCCGGTGAAAGATTCAGATTCTGTTCCTTGATTTGTTCCGTTATCGTGTTTAATTTGTCGAAATGCCTTTTTAATTGATTGGCAAAATGCGTTGTCACAATAAAAATGACCGTGATGATCAACATAACCAGGATGCAAATGCTCGTCAGCTCATAGTTTGGAAGATACTTTCTCAATAATGGAGAATGGAATTCAGCCCGCAAGGAATATTCCAAAACGCAATATTCGTCTTTTCGGTCGATGATCAGATAGCCTTTTTGCTTGAAGTTTACATACGGCTTGTTCTCTATTTTTTTCCTCACAATATATAAATCTTTCTCTTTTATCGTCCCCGCGGTTTTCCGCTTCGATTTCTTATCCAAAATGGCGTATGACATCGTATCCGGGATCATGCTGCCTGTTACCTGTTTTGCTTCCTGAAGCCGCGGTTTCAGCTTTTCCGCTTTATGTTCATTATCATTCGCCGGATCAATCAGACCCGCATTCATTCCCATTGTGTTGACAAACAGATACAGGGAGGTAACGGCGGCTAAACTTAAACATAGCGTGATCATGTATACAATCAGTTCTCTGCGGAGCGTCTTTTTTCTTTTCGTTATTCCCATTTGTATCCTACGCCCCACACCGTTTTAATGGGATCCTCATGATGTTCTTTGCATTTTTTTCGAATCGTCCTGATGAATTCGGTGATCGTAGAGTATAAAGCGTCGCCGTCCAACCCGTATACTTCTTCATAAATCTGTTCTCTCGAAAAGGTCCGGCCTTTATGTTGGGCCAGGAACTCGCATATTTTATATTCGTTTTTCGTCAGGTTTAATTTTTGACCGTGAATAAATACTTCCTTGCTGTCAAAATGAAACAAAAACCCGGAAATGAGCCGCCTTCTCTCGTGCTTCTCCCGATTCTCCCTTCTTAAATGCGCATTGACCCTTGCGCTAAGCTCGAGAACGCCGAACGGCTTCGAAATATAGTCGTCCCCTCCCGTCATGAGACCTTTTACGACTGCTTCTTCATCCGTCTTCGCCGTAAGGAATATAATCGGACAGTCTACGATCGGACGGATGAGCTTGCATAATTCAAATCCGTCAATGTCGGGCATCATGACATCGAGCAAAATCAAATCGTATCCTCCGAAAACGTCGAGAGACTCTCTGTTTATTCTATCCAGCGTATGAACCAGATGCTGATCCCGCCGCAAAATGTTTTGAATGAGGACCAGAATATCCTTATCATCGTCTACCGCCAAAATGTTCGCCACTTGCTTATCCACCCTTTATCACTATTCATTAGCCTTTCTTCCTTCCCAGCGGATAAACCATAGGATGCTGGTGATGAATACAGCCATTATAACAAACGTCATCATATATATTCCCGTATTCATTTCCCGGTCGAATAACGGCATATATTCGGCGTCGATTTTCCCAAAATAACGTATTCCGGCAAGGCCTGATAATCTGATGCCCCATGCCCACGGGTTGTATTTCCATATCACGTCGCCAAGCCCCGTATTCATCAGAGCCGTCATAAGAAAGCCGGCGCCTCCCAATAGAACGGACGCTCCTATTCCAAACACACAGCTGACCAAAAAATAGAGCATATACAATGTCACACATCCGGCGAACAGCCATGCCCCGCCTTCCCAAAAAAGAGCATACGGAAGATCGGGCACCTTTAAGACAAACGTCAGCCCGGCCAGGTAGACTGCAATCGCCAAAAAGACGGATGCCGCATTCATCATAAGGAGGAGGGCGATTTTACTGACATACGCAGTCAGCTTTACAGACGTTGCGCCCAGGAGCACTTGAAATTTTCCGGCATGCTCTTCGAGTTGGGCAGCCGTCCCGCACATGATGCTGATGAGAAACGGCAATGCAACCGCCATCAACGTCATATACGATTGATATAAATCAAACGGGCCCGGGTCTTTCGAATAGAAATAAAGCAGAAAAATCCCTGCGTAAATGAACGGAATCAAAAGGTGCAGCCACATAAAAGAGGTGCGCTTCGTTTTTTGGATATCTGCCCGCAGGCACCTCAAAAACAGCCTCACTTTATACCACCCCCCGTTGGTGAAAACGAACGTTTTGTCACGATCATCAAGACTGCAAACAACAGAGCCGCAAGCAGCACCGCCGGAGGAACGACCGCCCAGCTATGCAGGGGATCGCCATTCTCAAGCGGCAAGCCGTTCGGATGTATGCCGATCGCCGGACACATCATGCGGATCGACCAGCTCCACGGGTTTAACCACCATAAAGATTTCGAAGCCGACATAATGCCGAGAATCAAGCTGCCTAATAAATTGACCGTAACGGCAGCGGCAAATCCAAACCTTCTCGCGAGAAACAGACAGAGCGGAATTTCCCAGAGCGTGGCGGCCCAAAGCAGCAGACTGGCTGTGATAATGGCCAAATTGACAGTCGCAAGTTGCGGAATAACAAACCCCATCATATACATGAAACCTAAAAATATGACTTGCGAAGCCAATGAATAAATTGCGATCACCGCCACTTTTGCATACCACATCGTTTTCAAGTCGACCGGTGCCGAAAAGACGCCGTTGTAGTTGGACGCTTTTTTCTCCTTTTGGTGTGATGATGCACACATCAATGCGATCTTCATCGGCATAAATATGATCGACCACCAGTTGAATGTACCCGTGACGAAAAAGCCGGCGTTCATCAAAAAGGAGAAACATATATTGATCAAAGGAACGGTGACAATGGCTTTCCTCGCAAACGCCCGTTTAAACTTCAGATTCTCTGCTTTTATGTATTGTCCGATCATTGATCTCCACCGTCTTTCTCACGGTTTGACTTTACGACTTCCATAAAGAGCCGCTCAAGATCGTCCTTCTTATCGATTTCCCCCTGGTACCCAAGGCGTCCTCCGCTGATGATGCCGATATGATCTGCGATTTGCTCCACCTCTGAAAGAATATGGCTTGATAAGATAACCGTGATCCCTTCCCGCGGAAATGACCTGATGAGCTCCCTCAGTTCCTGTATGCCGATCGGGTCCAGTCCGTTAGTAGGCTCATCCAGAATAAGCAGCTTCGGATGATTCAAAAGGGCAATTGCGATCCCGAGTCTCTGCTTCATTCCCATCGAGAACTGTCCCGCTCTTTTTTTTCCGGCATGGTGCATATCAACGGTTTTCAGCACCTTCTCGATTCTGTCATGTGCAAGGCCCCTTAGTGTTGCGTGGACTTTTACGTTTTCATATGCGGTCAAATTGTCATAAAGAGGCGGATATTCAATTAAAGACCCTATATCTTGTAAAAAAGACCTTTTCCATGGATGGCCGTCAAAAAAGATCTCCCCTGACGTTGGTTTTAAAATTCCGGTCAGCATTTTCAGAGTTGTTGACTTCCCGGCGCCATTGGGACCGAGCAGTCCGTAAATGCTGTTTTTTTGAACTGTAAGCGAGACATCTGTCACCACTGTGCTTCTGCCAAATTGTTTTTTTAGATGTTTCGTTTCCAACAGGATGTTTCCCATGCCTTTTCCTCTCCCCGTATTTCTTTGATTTCGGAGCGGCTGCGCTCCACATGGTGTCATTTGATATTGTAAGATGCTTTTATCAAGATTTAATCAAGACTGGGAAAACGCAAAAAACCTTCCAATCATGTCGGAAGGTTTTTTGTATCATGAAGGCATCAGTTCAAGATGTTGATCAAGGTCATCTTTTAATGCGGCTTCGATATCTTTAAAACGGTTCGAGACGGTCGAAGCGCTGACGCCGTACTTTTTCGCAAGCTTCGCCTGGGATACCGCTTTTTCCGATTTGGATATCGTATTGATGAAGTACTCCAATGCAGCCGCGAATGCTTCGGTTTTTTTAATGCTCGGGGATTTTTTGGCGCAATACGATTTCCATACGCCGATCGCCCAAGAAACGAACGTTTCGGGATGTCCCGCTTCAAGCATGCCTTTTTCAAGGACGAGCGCGGTTTCTTTTTCCATATCGTTCGCCCATTCGATCTCACGGGGAGCAGGTTTTGATGCAGGCTCTTCTTCTTGGCAGAGCCTCATCAGCAGGCGATGAAACTCTTCCCTCATAAACCGTTCTGCTGCGCCGCCTTCACCCGTAAAGCGTTCCAGCTCTTCTGAAACCTTGCTTTTAATCGCTTCCGCCATTTTCCGCGGATAGATCGTAAATTGCAGGAAGAATTCCGTATGCCCGCCGAGCTGAATCGGAAAGCCGAGCACATACTCGCCGATGAAAGGCCCCTCTCTTTTCACGCTCATTTTGATCGTGACTTCTTTATTTGAGACCGCATCTTCAAAACGAACCGCACCATCGGCGATTTGCTTGACCTGCAGCAAAGCCGGATCCAGATGCTTCCAGGATTGAACAGCTTCTTTCGTTTGCGATCTGAGGATGGCAGAGCCCTTTTGCCGCAAATAATCCTCAAAGATCGTCAGGGCGCCCTCTGCAAGCGGCTGGGAAAATACTCCCCACACTCCTAAATTAAAGACGCATATTTTTTGCGCCGATTCATCCAAATCTGCCAGAAAAGAATATTGATTGAGAAATTGATCAATCGTTCGTTTATGTTCTGTAAACGCGAATTCCATAACATCTTTTTGAATCTGTTTCAGCTCTTGCACAACAACGGCCGGAAATTCCGCCTTCGTATTGCCGCAGCACTTTTTATATTTCAGCCCGCTGCCGCAAGGGCAAGGCATGTTTCTCTTCACTTTTCCCACGATTAAACCTCCGTATCATATACTACAACTTATATATTTTATCAAAACTTTGGAGAGTGGGAAATCGTTAATGAAAAAGAGAAGGATTTAGCGTAATCGTAAATTTTTTGAAATACGGCAAAAAATACCGTCCGATTTGAACGATGCTTTTTATCTCTTTATCTTTCGATATTCCAGAAAACCAATCACCAGCAGCACAAGACAGCATCCGGCCCACTGAATGGCAGTCAGGTGTTCGTTCAAAAACAAGACACCGAAGAAAATCGTAATTACCGGCCCAGCCATCGAAATGACGGCACCCCGTTCCGCTCCAATCCGCTTGATGCCTTCAAGCATGAGCATAAAAGGAATGACCGTCGTTACGACCGCCATGATGACGAACAAACCGTACAGTGAAGGATCGTAGGAAACAAGGTTGACCGGCTCGTCTCCGGCCGCTTGGACCCCCGTGTATTCGACCATCAAAACGCTCGCCGCTCACATTCCGTAAGCATTCATCCGAATGCCGCCGATCCGGTGGACAAGGCTGCCCGATACAACGAGATAGGCGGCATAAACGACCGCTGATAAAATAATCAAACACGCACCAAACAGATTCGCCTTGACCAGCTGTGAATCCCAGCCGCCGACAGCCAAAAACAGGCCGACGTTGACAAGAAGAATGGCGATGAGATCGCGCATGGGCATTATTTTCTTTTTCGCCAGTGCAGACAGGATCAATGCGAAAATCGGATAGCTCATCAAAAGCATCCGCTCGACAATCGCCGATACATAATGAAGCCCGATAAAATCAAGCAGCGGTGACAGAAAAAAACAAAGCAGACCTGCTGTGCAAGCTTGTATAATCTCCCTTTTTTGTGGTTTCGGCGGCAGCTTTGAACGATAAAGAAAACATATCATCCAAAACAGCGGCGCTGCAATCAATTGCCTGTATAATAAAACCGCAGTAGGTGATGCGCCTTGTTCATAAACCCATTTCACAAAAATGGATTTTGATGCAAAACACATCGTCCCAAATACCATAAAACATATCCCCGCAGCGGCCTGAACGCCGCTCTGCTCAACTACGCTCCCCTCAGCTCGTTTCATTTCTCATACTCATCCTTTATTCATCGATATGCTTTTTAATAAAATGCAGCAGCGTATTCCCCTGTGCCGTCTGGATGACGCCTTTTCCCGAGCATTTCGGACATGGAAGCCGGTCTTCCTCGCCGCTGCCCCCGCAATGCGGGCAGGTGATTTCCAAGTCGTCTGTTGCGATCACCACAATGTTCACCCCCATTTAATCTGACATGAAACGGCCACGTCGGCCGGTCTCCTTCCATGGCCATCACCTCCTTAAAAACACAAAAAACCCTCGCCACAAAAGGACGAGGGTCTCGCGGTACCACCTTTTTTAATCGCATCAACGATTCGCTTAGCAAACATACAGAAAAGGAATACCCCTTTTCGATATGTTTCTCTTAATAACGGAGAGAACATTCCGGCCCCGCCTACTTTTTCGTTTCAGCAGGGCGATTCAGAAGCCCATTCCGCGTCAGGGAGGTATCGGTTCACACCGGCCACCGACTCTCTTAAACCTTCGCCATTGACGCGTACTTACTCTTCCTCCACATCGTTTAGCCGTACATGATTTGTAAAAATTATCATACGCTACACATTGAAGGCGTGTCAATCTATTTTCGTTTTGGAACGGACTTTCAGGATGCAGGCGATGAATAAAGCGATGGCGATTAAGCCGAAGCCGTACAATCCATATAAATAGCCATGAACCCCGACATAAAGCAAGGGAAGGAAGAGGCTAAGACAAACGCCGATGAACACGGTATATAATACACGCAGTAAACCTTTATATTTCAGAGCCTCTGATTCCCGATCGGTATAAATCGCCGTTGTCTGAACCTGACTCGCATCAGCCGCAAAATAGTGCCAATTAAACAAACGGGTGACATGCCTCCAGCCGGCATCCTGAAAGATCCGTACATATTCTTCTTCATCCCGGTTTGATGTAGCTTTATAGTCAAGTCGATATACCGTTTCATTTGGCTCCGTTTTTTCAAATAAATAAACAAATAGAAATAACTTTTTCAGCATCCAGCCGTTCATTGCCATTTCACTTAGCCACTTTTCTTCGGCACGATCTTGCCAGGCTAAAAAGAAACGACATACATACTTTCTTTTTTTCATCATTCATTGCCGCCTCTCTTGTTCCTCAAAATGGATTTACTGACTGCCACCAATTTGGACAGACGCTTAAATTCAAGCTCTGCAACCGTCCAGCCTTCATTCGTTAAAATATATTGCTTTCTGCGGTCATCTCCCGTGCCTTCGGTCTTTTGAATCAGGCCCTGCTTTTCAAGCTTGTTAAGCGCCCCATAAAGAGTGCCTGGACCGAGCTTCACTTCCCCTCCGCTCATGCCGTCTACCTTCTGCATGATTCCATAGCCATGGAGCGGCTCGGTTAATGACAATAATATGTAGAACGTCGCCTGGGTAAGGGGCAAATAACGTTCCGGATTTGTTTTCTTCACTTTCACACCTCTCCATCAGCACGACGTTTATCACTTACAAACTTCATGAGCAATGCAGCCCCAGTCATATTACATAAAATACTGCCCCCACACGCCATAGCCCAAAATGCTCCGCTTGCCCCCGATAACATCATCAACATGAGCAGCGCCATCCCGGTTAGAACAAATGCAATTCCTGTGCGGTATAATCTCATTTTTTCACCTCCGGACTTTTATATCGTAACCCGATATATCGCATGGCGATATAATATCGTGGCGTTTAGCCTTCTGCCTGTAAGACGGAACGGGCAGAGTTGTTCAGGAAGCTTATTTAAAAGGTATGGACCACTCATGATTAGTTGCTTTTTTAGACTCAAATGAGTAAGATAAATGTATCGAATAACCAAGTAAAATTCTGCATTACACCCAAGTCAAAATGCAGTACGGCAGGAAAACATGACACACGTAAATTGCATTCCTTTTTTAGAAATGCATAAAATAAAAAAGACCCGACTGCGCCAACAGTCGAGTCATCATACACAAAGCGGCCCGTCAAGGGGCTTGCTCAGATAGCTCTTCCGTAGACACTATCCCTTTCACTTGCCAAGGCTTAAGGGAGTGTCTATTTTTCTTTCTTAGACAACACGGCAATCAGCATGCCGAAAGCAATCATTATAGAGATTGTTTCGTATGTTGTCATGATGCATCACCCCCTTTCAAATGGGGATGAGCAAGAAACTCCCTCAAGCGAGCATATAGCTTTTGTGTACAATGAATATTTTACCATAGCACTTCAAAAACTGAGATACCTTTCCATCTCGAAAAACAAAATATTGAGGCTGATGCAGAAACTAAAAAAGCCTTATCGCAGCGCAAAAAAATCGCTCCAAAGGAGAGCGATTTTTTTGGTCATGCTTGTAAAAAAGCAGCAACTATTCTGATTTCTTATTCCGCTCAGCAAACACCGCCATCGCGTCGCGCATAAATTCAGCTAAGCCTTCGCCGTATTGATCGATATTTTTTGTAAAGCGTTCATCATCGACATACATTTGCCCGATGCATTTGAATGTCTCAAGCGAAAAGTGATGGCCTGAATTTTGGTTTAAAAAATCATACCATTCTTGAATGGCTTCCTGTGCCTCCTCTGCATCAGGCGCACCGTTTCGAAGGCATGCGATTTTTCTGTAAATAGCGTCAAATTGCCGTTCCACCGCTTTCCGTTCGTCTTCAGACATGGCGGCCATATGGGCTTTCGTTTTGTCAATGGCTTCGTCTCCCCAGCGTTCGCGCGCTTCCGCTTCGTACGGGTTTTGGCTGAAATCGAAGCCCGCAAATTTTTCTTCATTTGTCATTTCTATTTCCCCTTTCGTAAATTGTATCGTTTTATCGATCGTCTCAATCATTTGGTCCAGCCGCTTTCGTTTTTCAAGCAGCATTTTCCGGTGCATGTGAAGCGCTTCATGCCGGTCAAAAGACGGATCCTCGAGAATGGTTTTGATTCTTTTCAAAGGGAAGTCGAGCTCTCTAAAAAATAAGATCTGCTGCAGCTTTTCCAGATCGTCATCTGAATAAAGCCGATAGCCCGATTCAGTCGTCTCCGACGGAATCAAAAGTCCGATTTCATCGTAATGATGGAGTGTGCGCACACTGATTCCGACCATATCGGCAACCTCTTTCACCTTTAGTTTCATAATCTGACCTCCCTTTGATATTGACTATAAAGTATCACGCAACGTGAGAGTCAATGCTTTTTTTATAAAAAAAAAAGCAAGCCTCGGCCTGCTTTCATACCTTATATTTGCAACGTGAAACTTCTTTTTTAGTTTTTGCATCATTTCCGTTCGGACGGGAAAGAGCGTGAATCTCATCCTCATCCCAATACTTTCTGGCAGTATATAGATGCGTCCCTTTTTCATCAAAACAAGAGATCATGATAAAATCGTAATCATACTCGAACAGCTCTTCATCTTCATCGCTGTATTCACAGTCAATCTGCCGGTATTTTTTTAGCAAATACGCGTCATCATGAATCTTCCAAATCCATTCTTCGCATTCAAACGGCTCGTTATAGACGATGTTAGACATATTGGATGGCATTCCTTAAAAACGGATCATCCAGCCATTCGTCTATCTGGGCTGCGGAAAATCCTTTAGAGACATTCAGATCAATCAGCGTCCCGCCTGAATAGCCGAATGAAGCGGATCTGTCGGGGATTGTGTCCGGACCTTTTGCCAATACATTCTTCAGCTTTTTCAGCATGTTTCCGCAGCTTCTGTCCAAATCGCTTTTCGGGTTTGCGGCGGCTTGAATGACTTTTTCAAGCTTCTCATTTCCGCCGATGATGTCACCCGCTTTATTCAAACTGACGTCCGGCAGAGTGAGCCCTGCCATCTTTTTTAGAAACTCATTGACATGCCATTTTTCGTAAGCGGCTTTGTCTACCGGCTTTCCATTCTGTTCACCGACATAATCCGAATGGCTTAACAGCTCGGCCCCGAGCTCTTCTACCCCATTCAGCGCCATTTCTATTTGCGCTCTTTTCAGATCGTCAAAAGTCCCTTCAACTGTAATGTGATTTTTGCCATCGACATGAATCTGCATGCTCATTTTCCGCAAGAGTGATGCCGTTTTCTCTGAGGGCTTTTTCGATATCACTGTTTAAGAGCTGCCTGTTTTCATAGAGAAAATATATTGAAAGCTGCACGCCATTCATTCGAGATTTTAGTGATCGTCCGTTTTTTTGCGCTTCTTCAGCCTCCTTGCTGATGGTCAGCGTATCTTTTTTTGCAGCGGCTTCGGTCTCAGGCCTTTTTGTTTTTGACTGCTGTTGGTTTGAAACAAAATCTATCAGTTTTTCTGTATAAAGTGCAAGTTTAACCCTATCTCGAATATTCATGGGAGCTCCTTTCCAGCTCATCATTTATTACCAGCCGTATGTTTGATCATATTGGTAGTTGATCTTCAACTGCGGCGATTTCCAAGTTGAACTGCTCCATGCAAGCGAGTAATATCTGGCATTCCATGTCGTTTTGACAGGCAGTCCGTTTTCCAATTTAATATCCGGGAACAATGTTCCTCCAGAAACGGTTTTATGCCAGACGCCTTCTTCTTTGTTTAGTACTTCTCTAAAGGTGTTGCCTAGACTTGGGGAAATCGTTCCTTCTGCGGATACGCTCTTTACGACCGCTCCGTCAGGGACGGCTGAGTCGTTTGCCAGGTTTACTGCAGCCGTTGGAGAGACGGTTCCTTTTCCAGGACTGGAGATTGCTGATGGTGACAATCTGGCCGTATATGTTCCGCTTTTCATTCTGTCTATAAATTCAAGCCTGTAAAATCCCCATTCATCATATGTGCCGTTTTTCGAGCTGACAACGGCGATATACTTTCCCGTTTCAGGAACATCAAAACGAATGATTTCATTTTGGATTCCCGTTCTTTCAGAAGCGTCAATGGCAGGGTAGCCGTAGGAATCTTTAAATAAGAAAAGGTCATAGTCTGTACCTGCCGGGATGTTCTTGAGGTGAATGGCAAGCTGTTCCCCTTTTGTGGCATAGAACTTATAAAAATCTTTATCTTTGGTACTATGAATCGTTGCCGAAATCGTCTTATATTTCCACAAACCGGTATCATATGCGGAGGCCAGTGAATCATTGGGTTCGTATTCGTCTTCGTATACGCTCGCTGAAGCCGAATACACCGGAACCGATAACAACAAAAGAATGAACATTAACAAACACACGCTGTTTTTCATTTGTTATTGCCTCCTATTCATGTATAAAAGAACTTCCCTTCCTTATATCGGTAATAAAATGTAAGTTTTAAGAAACATTGCGAAATAATAGTAAAACATACCCTCCCCATGTCTGTTCCTTCTGGTCTTTCAAAAGACTACATCGATTTAACTCCGCTGTTCTCTGATTTTTTGAGAATGCGTGACTTACCGGACTCCAAGACTCGCAGCACAAGTACAAGAAACAGCATAATAACCCCTAACACAATCAATATCCAAAATGCCGTTTGAACAGGAAAATCGTCCAAACTCCATCCCATAGCGACCGGCAGCATGGCACCTCCGAGCCCGTTGGAAGCAAGCAAAATGCTTGTCGTCTGCTCTGTCTTCCCCGGGAAAAACTGATTGGTAATGATCAAAGCGATTGCAAACATTCCCGCCATAAACAGACCGGCCAGGAAGCAAAGCGCAAATCCTGCCCAAACGCTGCCGCTCATTGCCAACATGATGAGCGACAATAGACTGCCAATATTAATCATCCTGAGAAAGCGGTGATAGGTCATTTTCTCAGAAACGATCCCTGTCAATGCCCGTCCGATGACCATCCCGGACCAGTAAAGGGTGACCGATATCGTCGCCAAGGAATTAGCAATCTGCCAGTTTTTGGCAAAAATGGCCGGCATGAAATTGACGATCGACATCTCACTGCCGCCGTAAAAGAAGAAATAGACAGCCCCTAAAGCAATGAACAGCAAGCTCTTATCTCGATATCTAATACGAGTCTCGTTTCCCGTCTTCTCCCGGCTTTCTTGATCAGCCATTAATTCATCCAGGCTTTCAAGATTCAGCCGCTTCCAGCCGATCATCAACAGGAAAGCGCTTAATCCGAGCACAAGAAAGGCCAATGGCCATATGCCTCTGCTGATTAAAAAGCCTGATAGCAGCGGCATAAAGAGAGCTCCCAGGCCGTATGCCACTTCCACCTTGCTCATGGCTGCCGCCTGCTTATCCTTAATGGCCGTCAGGATAATCGTTCCCACGCAAGGCTCAACTAACCCTGCTCCAAGCCCGGCTACACCGACAAATAAAAAAAGCAAAGGCCAGGGAGGCAAAAAGAAGATAAACAATTCACAGCTGATCATCGCCAAGCCCAAAAGGACGACGTTTACTCTCCCCAGTTTTTTGACGAACAGAGGCATCGTAAGCACCCCTATTAAAAACCCCATAAACTGCGAAAATACCAATATTCCGCCATTGCTGTAGCTTTGCGAGTAATGTGCCAGAAGCTCCGGCAGGACAGCTCCGAGAATGACGAGGGTAAAAGCAATCAATCCGTAAGAAAAACAACTGATCCACAGCAGACGAGTTTTCATCGTTTGATCTCCTTATCGAAGATTTTTCAAACCAATTATTGTTAACATATCATAAAATTAGAAGACGGACATCCCTGATTTATACGTTAACAAATATTTAACAAAATTAATGAAAAAAGCATTGACAATATTTTTCAAAATTCTAATATTAATGACATGTTTATCCTTTTTTGGATATTCAATAAAAATCAGGGGTGGTATATATGGGGACGAAACAGGTTGCAAATCCGGACAGCTTGTATTACAAAGTCGATGATGTTGTGATGGTCAGAGGAGAAGGAATTCATTTATACGATCAGGAGGACAACGAATATATTGATTGTGCCTCGGCAACGTTCAACTTGAATTTGGGATACAGCAACAAAGAAGTGATCGACGCAGTCAAAGACCAGGCGGACAAGCTCATTCATGTCACTTCTTCCTTCCAGACGGATGCAGTCAATCAATTAGCCGAAAAGCTTGTCGAGATTTCCCCGGATAACCTTACGAAAGTACACCCCAAGGTCAGCAGCGGTTCGGCTGCCAATGAAGGCGCTATTAAGATGGCTCAGTATTATTCAGGAAAAAGAGATGTCATTTCACTTTTTCGAAGCCACCTCGGACAAACGTATATGATGTCTGCTTTATCCGGAAATTCGTTTCGCAGAGAGCCGTTTCCCCCGCAGTTTTCTTTCGGACTGCAAGTCCCTGATCCGTATTGTCAGCGCTGCTTTTACAAACAAAAGCCGGATACGTGCGGCATGCTTTGTGTAGAAAGGATTCATGATTTTATTGAGTACGCCAGCAGCGGTAAAGTCGCTGCCATTATCGTCGAACCGATTTCCGGGAACGGAGGCAATATTGTACCGCCTAAAGGATACCTCAAAGCGTTGAAACAGCTCTGTGAAGAGCACGATATCGCCCTGATCTTCGACGAAATCCAGACCGGCTTCGGAAGGACCGGCAAAATGTTCGCCGCCGAGCACTTCGATGTGAAGCCGAATATGATGACTGTCGCCAAAGGACTGGGAGGCACGGGCTTCCAAGTCGCCGCCACCCTCACTGAAGAAAAATATACCGGACTGCCCGGCCATCACCACTCCTTCACATACGGCTCAAATGTCATGGCGTCGGCGGCAGCCTGTGCAACCATCGATATTATGCAGCGGCCGGGGTTTTTAGAAAACGTAACGACCGTCGGAAACTATATTATGGAGTCCTTAGAGGACATGAAACAGGCGTTTCCATTTATCGGAGATGTCAGAGGACTCGGCCTGATGATCGGGGTCGAGATTGTCAAGGATGATTTCGAGCCTGATGTCGAGCTGACCAATTATATTTCCAAACGGGCTATGGACTACGGTTTGATTATCCGGACTTCCCGTTACGGCTACGGAAACGTGTTTAAGATCCGGCCGCCGCTGACCATCACGCTCAGCGAAGCGGAAATGCTTTGCTACAGACTTCGCCAATTGCTGGAGGCGGTAAAATGAGAGACTATATCATCGAACTCGGGACATTTGTTTATCAGAAGCTGAAAGGCCAAAAAGGGACATTGAAAAAACGGATCGTCAACGGCTATTCTCCGGGAGGGGACGCCCAATTTAACATCGATCAGGCTGCTGAAGACGCGGTGCTGGAGTTTATCACGAACAGAGACTGTCCGATCGCTTTCTATACGGAAGACGGCGGGCTCAAGATGTTTGGCGAAAATCCGCAATACATTTTGATCGTCGACCCCATTGACGGAACCCGGCCGGCCGCCGCAGGGCTTGAAATGGCGTGCATCTCCATTGCTTTGGCGGCGTATAAACCGGATGCGAAAATCAAAGATATTGAATTCGCTTTTCTGCTGGAGCTGAAAAGCGGCGCCTATATGTACGGCGATATTTACACCGCCTCCATCTTTAGCGAAGGCTTCGACGGGAAACTGCCGAATATGAGCAGCGTTACAGAATTAAAACACATGTTTTGGAGCCTAGAGTTCAACGGCCATCCCGCGCAATTGATGACCGGTGCATACGGCCATTTGATTGACCTGTCTGCAAATAACGGCGGCGTCTTCGTGTTCAACAGCGCATCCTACTCCATCTCCAGAATTATCACCGGACAAATGGACGCATATGTCGATATCGGCAATCGCCTGCTCAAAGACGATCCCGGCCTGCTGCCCGATTTTCAGAAAGTAGGGAACGGCAAAGTCTTGCATCTGTTTCCTTACGATATTGCGGCCAGTGTATTTTTAGCGAAAAAAGCGGGTGTTGTCATTACCGATGCCTATGGACATTCTTTGGATGACACTCTTCTCACGGATCTAAGCTATCACAACCAGCAATCGTGCATTGCGGCATCGACAAAGGAACTTCATCAAAAACTGCTTGACGAAATCCGCTGGGAAAAAAGGAGGAGCAGAGATGAAAGCGTTAGTGTGGACTCCCTCTGATAAGCTTGAATATTTGGATGTAGAAGAACCGCAAATCCAAAAGCCCAATGAAGTAAAGGTGAAAATATACGGCACCGGAATTTGCGGAACGGACCTTAATGTGCTGAAAGGAAAAATGTATGCTGCACACAATATGATCATGGGCCATGAGTCAGCCGGAGTCGTCGTTGAGACCGGCGAAGACGTCAAAAACGTCAAGCCCGGGGATCGCGTCGTCATTGATCCGACCCAGTACTGCGGCAAATGCTACTATTGCAGAAAAGGATTAACCTGCTACTGCGAGACGTTTGAAGACTGGCAGCTGGGGATCGGGGCGCATGGAACGTTTGCCGAATATTACGTAGGCGAAGATCGGTTTATGTATAAAATACCGGACGCAATGGAGTGGGAGCGGGCCGTTTTAATCGAGCCTCTGTCGTGCGTTTTACATGTGATGGAAAAAGCTGCGATCAAACCGGATGACTCCGTATTGGTTTTAGGCTCAGGGCCCATCGGTCTGCTCGTTCAGATGATGGCCAAAAAAACGGCAAGGCTGACCGTCGCAACGGAGATTGGCAGCTTTAGAGCGGAAGCGGCGCGCGCTTTGTCCGATCACGTCTATCATCCTGACGAATTAAACCTTGAGGAAGTTTTTCGCATCAACCAGGGACGAAAATTTGACGTGATTTTTGATGCGATCGGAAATCAGCTGGAATGGGCTTATCCATTGGCTGAAAAAGGCGGAAGGCTAGTTCCCATGGGCTTTGACGACACATATGAAATGAAAATCAAACCGTATCAGCTGCTATCGGGCGGAGTTACGATTGTCGGGACCGGGGAAGCCAGGCAGACCATGGAATCGGCCTTATCCTGCGCCTCGGACATGCCCCGGCTTAAAGAGCTGATCACCGAAAAGACGGCGCTTGAAAATTTTGAACAGGCGATTGACAATCTGATGGGCATTGACCCGATTACAAAAGAGAGAAAAGATATCACGGCGATCAAAACGATTCTTGTTACAGATCCGGATATGATGTAGCAGGAAAAGAACCGGCTCGTTTCCGAGCCGGTTCAGCTTATTCGAAGAATGACTCACTGCCCTTTAGCAGCAAGCTCCCGCAAATCCTTTTTGACGATCTTGCCTAGCCTGTTTTTCGGAAGGCTTTCGGCAAACACGATGTCAGGAATTTTGTATTCCGCAAGGCGCCCTTTGCAGAATTCGATGATATCCCGTTCGCTTAAAGGAGAGTTCTCGTTTTTCACGACGTATGCCCTCGGAACTTCACCGTACATCTCATCTGGAACGCCGATAACGGCCGTTTCGACAACGCCCGGGACCTGCTCGATCACTTCCTCCACCTGATCCGGATAAATATTGTCTCCGCCATATACAATCACGTCTTTATAGCGGCCGGTAATATATAAAAATCCGTCTTCGTCAAGCCTGCCCGAGTCGCCCATGTAAAACCATCCATCCTTCAGTACCTTTTGCGTCGCTTGCGGGTTTTGATAATACCCTTCAAACACGTACGGGCTTTTGACGGCAACTTCCCCGACTTCACCTGCCGGAAGCTCTTCCCGTGTCTCGGGATGGACGATTTTCACGCTGACGTGAGGAATCGGTTTACCGGCGGAATTGACTTTATCCCAGCCCATGTCAGGCCTCCAGACGCTGATCGTCCAGGCTTCGGTGCTTCCGTACCCCTGCACCATTTGGATGCCGCGTTCATGGTATTCTTTAATCAGCCGCACCGGAACCTTTGTCCCGCCTGAAATCAGGCTCAAGATCGATGACAGGTTATACTCGCGCTTTTTCATTTCCTCAAGCATGTAAGTATATACAGACGGAAACGCCATCATCATATGAATGCCTTTTGCTTCGATTTCCTGCAAAATCTCTGCAGGCTCCGGATCAGATAAAAAGTAGAGCCCTACTCCTTCAAAAGCGCCCTGAAACACATGGTTCAGCGAGCTCATATGATACAGCGGATGGCTCGCCAGAAAACGGGTTCCTTTCAGCCGCTTTCCTTTTACATTCACTTCTGTCAAATACGCGGCGAGGCTGCCGTGATTAACCATGCATCCCTTCGGATTTCCCGTCGTTCCGGATGTGAACAGCATCAAAGCTAAATCGTGTTCTGTCACCTGCTCCGTCTCAACCTCGGATGGCCTGTCTTTTAAAAGGCTTTCAAATTGTCCGGTGGTGTCCATTCCCACACCTGCTTCAATCAGGATGCAACGCTCAAGCTGCCGGCGCAGCGGCAATAAAACGTCTGCAAACTCCCGGTCGTAAAAAACGGCCTTGGGCTGGGATTTGTTTAAAATCCCCTCCAATTCGTAGGATGTCAACTGCCAGCTGAGGGGAACGGCCGTCGCGCCGATCTTCAATGACGCCAGCAAAATGACGGGGAAATGGTGATTATTTTTACATAAAATCGCAACATGATCTCCTTTTTGAACACCTGCCTCCAGCAGATAATGCGACAATTGGTTCACCCGCTCGCAGTATTCCTTGAACGTAAACGTCCGGCTTCCTCCGGATAAAGCCGCCAATTCGTCTGAGCTTTCCATATGGTGATTGATTAATTGCTGAAGTGTACCCAAAATATTCATCTCCAATTGTTCATTGTATCTCACAAAACATGGTTATATTATGTGACGTACAAATTCATTCTAAAACAAAAAATATCCATTGTAAAACCATTTCAAGTTGGAATTGTTCTGTTTATTAATTGATAATTAGAGAAAACAATTTGGATTTATTTTCAATCTTAAAAATCTCTTTCTATACGCTTCACTTATGATAAAATTGACCTATGTTCGACTAGTACAAATCAATGAGGCCGCTATACGGAAATGAGGAATCCTTCATGAAGCACCATATCATGGAAGCCAACCTGTTAGACCATGCCTTGTCGAAATTTTTGCGATCTTCAAAGGAAATCGATGAAAAAACGATTCCAAAGCATATTACAAGCGTAAAAGGGTTTATTTTACGGATCATTCACAGACACGGAACTTGTACCGTGAAAAACATTTTGCAGGAAGTATCGCTGTCTCCATCGGCTACGACGAACGCGCTGAATCATTTAGAAAAAGAAGGGCTTGTCATCAGATCAAGAAACACTGATGACAGGCGCACGGTCTGGCTTGAACTGTCCCAGGAAGGAAAACGGATCGCAGCGCAGATGGTCGAAAACCGCCAGGCATTGATTGATCAGCTGTTTGAAAAGCTGTCAGAAGAAGAAAAAGAGACTTTTTTTGCTTTGATTGGGAAGATTTTTACGTAATGCCCGCTTGCATGCCAGGCCATCGATACGATCGACAGCCTGGTTTTCTTTTATTTGAGGCCCAGCGCTTCAAACGCCATGTCCATATGCTCTTTTTTCTTTGTCAAAAGCGCAAACATGGCGATCTCGATTCCGTAAGCGGCCTGCATCTCGGCAATATGCCGTTTCATCCCCGGCCAGACCCGCCCCCCGGCTTCTTCGTAGAAGCCGATGAGCCGGGCTGTTTCCGTTTCGCCTAGAATCGTCTGATACAGAAGAAAATCTTTAGCAGGATCAGCGACCTTCGCTTCAGTCCAATCCAACAGACCTGTCACACGGAGATCCCTGTCAATCAGAATATGCGGCGGATGCAGGTCGCCATGGATCAACACGGAATGCCTTGGCCAATACGAATCATCCGAAATCCACCTTTGCCACCTTTCCCACAGCATCTCGCTGACTCCAAGCTCTTCCTTGATCCGCTCCATGTCGTCCGCTTTTTTTTGTCGTACATCGTCTGGACTCATCACCTGTACACCTGCTTCCTTAGCCGCATGATGATCGATCCCGTGGAGGTCGGCAAGCGTTTGCGCGAGCGAACGGACAAACGGCTCGGCAGGCGGCTGATGCTTCATATTCCACACATAATTCCTGATCTCCATATCGATGACGGCAGCCGGAACACCGGCAAGCATCGGATACGCAATTAATTCCGGCTCATCGATTTGCCATTCCGGAACCTCGGCCTGAAGGCGGCCCCGAAGCATTTTGAGCACTCTTCCTTCGGCAGCGGCCCTTTTGATGACATCGTCCCGCCTTGGCCTTCTCAGCACCCATCTCCTCCCTGATTCATCATCTGCAAAAACGACTTGAAAATCCATGCCCGACTCATTGATCTCCGCACCTTCAGATTTCAGCTGAAGACCGTATGTCTCCGCCAGCCCCAGCATTTGTTCCATATTCAATTCAATTTCCCCCTTATCCGTTTTTCGATCAAAAAAACACAGGCCATCCGCCTGTGCTGTTTTAAAATCGGTTCAAAAACGCAAAAAAAAAGGGGCGTCCGAATCGCGCCCCTTTCCCCTCATATTAGATTCCATCAAAAGGCAGATCAATCCCGATTACCCTGCACACAGGCAGAGACCTTGCTCCACTATTTAATTAGCGGCAACCGGAATCTGATGTATGCCATAGAACCCCTCCGTTCTGTAAAGTTAGGTTTATTTTAACAGGTTTGCCAATAGTCCTCAATACCTTTGACTAAAGATTCATACCGGCTTGACGCTTTAGGTTTTCGAACCAGGCCGTATCCCCTGTTCCATAAGTCTTCTTCTGTCCTATATCTCTCAAAGATCCATTGCTGTAGTCAATCGATAAAATAAAATCCGGAATGGAATCATACCCGGCTTTCGCAAGCTGGCTAAGCTGTGATCCATAGTGAGCCAATGCATAATGGACCGTCTTCTGTTGCACGGGATCCTTTTCAAGCTCTTCTTTATACACGTCTAATAAATCGCGTCCGTCAGGCGTTACAAAACGGCCGTCGATGACTTCCAAATCCTTCACATGATAGCCCGTCACTTCATACATTTCACGGGCTGTTTGGTATTTTTGATACGCATCAGGGGAATATTGGGCAGAATCACTGCTTAAGCTTTTCATGATATGTAAAAATAATTCCTTGCTGTTTTCGCCCATTTCTAATAATCTCTCGATTTGATTAATCAGTTCTTTATCATCTGTACCGCTGACCTTAACTTTATAATCAATCGGCGTAATCGAAATCGTGAGCGTCGTATCCTTTGGAATTTCAATTTGAAACCGATCCAGCAATATTTGAAGCTGCTGGTTGACCTGGCTGCGCTGATATATCTTTTCATTCTCAGCATCGGCCTCGCCATTTAAAGATACATTGCGGAATGCAGCATCTTGCAGGTTATAGCTTTGCGCCTTGCCTTTGAACAGCCATTCCGTTTCATTGTCGTACGCAGCCTGCCTTTCCGCTGCTGTTAAATCGCTTCAAATAAGGGGAAGCCGGATTTTTATATTTATCCTTAATATAGCCGATCGGGTCTGGCTTCGTTTTATTGATCGCATTGATCCTGCTGTACTTTTCATCAAGGATTTTGGTGCAGATGTCGCTCTGTGACTCATAGGGATTATTTGCACGAATCATCGTTTCTTCCCCTGTGTCTGTCACAGTCCGGTTATTCGCTGTTTGGTACAGTCTGCTGAAACTCCCGGCGTTGTTAACAATCCTGTCTTTTGAATAGTTCAGCTGCTTCAGCCCTTCGGCAGACGATTTTTCTAATACCGCGGCAGTACGAAAAGAACGGGTTTTGCTTGTTTTAGATGCATGCTCTTTCAGCATGTTTTGGACCATCAGCTGCGTGCGGATGTATTGACGATTCAGTCGCATCGGAATCCTCCTGTTCAACTCTGTCTATTGTTTTATATCGGCTTTAATTTGTTAATGTGAACCTTATCAAACAATTTTTTACACAGAGTGTATAGAAGAACCGCCTTGCATTCGGCGGCAAAAATCCCGTTATTCCTGCTCTCCGCTTTTCTTTGTGATCCTCTCCAGCACCTCATGCAGCCCTTCAGGCTTATAAAATTCCACCGGAGAGCTCCCCTTTTCAAACGAAATCGTCTCTGCTTCAATGAGCGCGACGTAGCGGCCGTTTACTTTTGCGAGGTGGATCGAGTCCCCGAAGTCGGCAAGCAATCCTTTAATCTCGGTTTCTCCGAGCTTCATTTTCAGCTCTGCCTCAGGCATATGCTCAATGATCTGTGCGGAGGCTTCGATCACCTGATGGGTGTCGAGGCGCTCTTGAATCTCCCGCTTCTCGCTAGCTTCCCAGATTTCCATGTCGTGTTCAAATTGCTTGAGCTCTTCGCTGCTGTCTTCAAATGTCTCATATACGTGCTCCTGCACCATGTTCATGACCTGCGACTTCATAATCTCAGGCATCGATTCCCCGTACTCGACGAATTTCAGAAAATCCTCGAAATAGCGCGCGTGTGACGCTTGGTGGATTTTCACTTCGCTTTCTTCAGTCATGCCCTCTTCCGTCATGTGCGGATATTGAATCGATTTCATGTTTTTTGTCGTGATCGCCATTTCGACCTTGCGGATCAACGATGACTCGTCGGCGATCGAGGCAACCTTCGGCTCAAAATCGCATTTCATGATAAAGACGAATGCATCATCGAAATATTTGCGCGGCACGGCGGATGCCACTAAAAACACGCCGCCGCGGACGGCGCTCGTGTCAAGGTATGTGCGGACGAACTGCTCGCTCAGTTCATTGAAATCTTCTTTTGTTTCAGCCTGCTTTGTCCGATGGAACAGGTTGTAGTTTGGATTGGAATCAAGCTCATGCCCCGGCTCTGTGATGAAGCGGCCGATTTTCGTCGGCACCTGCTCAGACTTCGGATGGCGATCCGCTTTCCGCTTGACGATTTTTTTCAATTCCCCGTCTAAGAAATCCTTCAGCTCGCTGTTTTCGAATTCTTCCGTATCAAGGGTCTGGAAGTGTTTAAACTGCTTGTTGGCCTGCTCATCCTTGCCGTCGACTTGTATGACATAAAATGAAATAAAACGAATTTCAAATTCCATGATGCGTATTCACCCGGTTTCCTAGTTGTTTCAGTTCTTCAAGTATAGGAAAACGCCGGTTTTCCGTCAATGAAGCTAAAACGAAAAGATGACCTCCTTATCGCGGGGGCCATCTTTTTTAATCCAGAGGCTTATTCTTTTTATAGTAAAGCGTCACGCTTTGCTTCCGCAGATTTTCAATAATGTCATGATAGCTGCTTGCAAATTGCTCATTATCTTGTTTCATCCGGGTAATCACCGTTTTCCGGTTTTCGCTTTTGTGATCCAATTCTTCTTTGATTTTCGTGATGATCATGCCTTTTTGCCCTTCAATCTCACTTTTTAGCTTCTTGTCAAACTCGTTCAGCTCTTTCAAAATGCTTTTCAGCGGAGCATTCAGACGGTCAGCTTTATCCTTTGCCGAAATGCTGCTTAAAAACATATATGTTGCTGAAACCGTTTCTGTTTCCTCCAATAACGGTTTTACCATTTTAATTGAATCCCCCTATGCCTTAAAATCAAATAATGCTGAGATGTGCTTGTCCTCATCGCATAACTTCTCAATGCTTGAGCGAATGTCTTTCACAAATCGTTTTTTCTCGGAAGTTTGTTTTTTTAATTCACTGATGATGCCGTCACACTCGGGAAGCGGAGCCGTGTGGTACGAGTCGTGAACGACGATGTTATTTAATTTGCCGCTTGAAGATGCAAAGCCTGAGGCAAGCGTAAACTGAAAGTCGTATTGGTAGTGCGAGGGATTGGCTTCCATATCATGAATGGCTTTCGTAAGCGCGGCTTTTTTATTTGCGAAATGATCGTGGATTTCGTGGTGAAACACGCGTTGATAACGGTCGATTTCATCTTCGATTTTTGAAATGGCGGCCATCCCCGCCTGATAGATCCTGACGGCCGATGACAGATTGACCTTAATCTCTTTTCCGTCCTTGTCTTTCTTTGAAAAGTATATATCCCCGCCTTTATAGCTGATGCCTTTCTTTTTGGACAAGGCGTTTAAAAGCGGCGCTATACTGTGGCCTTCCGCAATTAAACTGAGGAGGTCTTCCGTATCTGCACCCAGCCGCTTTACATAAGCGATCAAACGGTTAATGCTGTCTTGGGATTTATCAAAGATTCCTTTCCATTCAAAGAAATTCAATTTATTATCCATAAGCTGCTGATATAGATTTTTCAGTGTCGATATTTCTTTATCGATATTCCCGAGGTCTTTTTCGATTACTGCCTTTTGTACGTCATCTATATAGCCGTTGGCCTCCAGCTGATCGAGTATAATGTCTTTGTTTTTCATAATCGTATCGACAAACGCCAAAAATTTTGGAAGCTTCTCCTTAACTTCAGCCGCAATGTCATCCGCCATGCTAAAAAAGTCCCCGACTTTTGCAGTCATATATATCATCTTTTGTTTGGGGCTCTTGATGTTCTTAAAGTTATCAATCAAATCGAAGTCAATGCCTGTCGCTTCTTTTAAAAAACCATTAAGACCGTTCTTTTGATAGGCGCCTGAGTACTGTCGCCAGTATTTTTGAATCCTTCGGACATCCTCATCCGGAATTTGGTCGATTAAGTTTCTAATCCCTTTCACATCAGGATTCGTATCCGTCATCTTCACATCGCCGAACGTGATGAAATCGGCCTTTCCGCTGACGCCGTAGAGCGGATCGTCTTTGGAGATGCGCTGGGTGATGTTGGCGGTGACGCCTTTGTCGTTGTAGTATTTGATGATGGCTTTTTTGAGTTTGGATTTTGGGACTTTGAGTAACTCTTTAAATGTATCAACCTTAAATTTTTCAAGCACGGTATATCTTAAATGTTTATCCGCTTTTAATAAGTGATCTATACTTATTTGTGCACCATTTACACCATATACCTCGTCATATTGTCCATCAATTAACTGAACCATTACTTGATTATTATTTGCCAACGAATGCCCTAATGCAAAAGTTTTCAAATTTTCTTTATTTCCAGCCTTATTCTTTGCATTTCTGGTGAATTCTTTTGTGGCTTTGTATTGGTTATCATCAATTCCAAGAAATAATCCAAAAAAGTTGTAAGACCAATCTTTATTATCTGCGCTTCCTTCTGAGATAATATGAAGCTGATCAATATTATGTTTCTTATCTACTATATGAATAGCAGTACCGTCATAACCTGATTCTTTATTCTGTTTAACAATTTCTTTTGATGTATAAATTTCAATGTTTTGGGTAAGTTTTTGTTTAGTTTCTTCTTTATAGATTCTACGAATGTCTGATTTAAATTCTTCTTTAGCCTTTTTTACTTCAGCTGGATTTGATGAAGCAAATTTCTTTTTATAATTGTACTCTAAATCTATTAAGCGCAATTTCACATTTTCGTTTTCAAAAATATTCTTACTTCCCATCTTCCTTCCCCTTTTTACTCAAATTAAAAGTAATGGATTTTAGCATTTTTTTCACCTTTTTTTCATACTCATCTGGCTTCTGGCTGCATGAATCAACTTTTGACGAACAGCTAAATCTATATGAATATGCTATTCCTACGTAATTTTGCTCTGTTGATTTTATATAACCAAGATAAATATAGGAAGGATTACTTTTCTTATTAAAAGACTCTTTTTTAGATGCAAAATAAATGTCTTTCCCTTTTAATGTCAGTTTATCAAAATCACCTTTATATTCATTTTCTCCGCTGACAATATCCAACATCGTATCAGGATCATTTATAAATGATTCATTGCGATAAAACTCAATAGAAGCATTCATTACTATATTTGTTTTTTTATCAACACTATCAAAGAAAAGTGACTCATTTTCATTAGATATTTCAGAGTCAGAATACTCCCCATCCTCCGGAAACAACATCGTAAACCCCTTCAGCTTCGATTCAAGCAGATAGTACCCAGGCTCCACTTCCTTCGTTGACGCCATATACTCTCTTGTTTTCTTATCTTGAAACGCCGGAACTTTCGGCAGGTCTTTCGGTTTGACGGCTTCTTCTTGATTGCCGCTCTTTTGGCTGTCGCTCATACTGCATCCTCCTGTAAAAGCTAGTATTATAGCAAAACACATCATCATTATTTTTTTCATTTTTTAAAACCTCCAAGGGTCCTTATGTTAACGGACTTTCAAACATTTTTGATGCGATTGACCCACTTGAAAACAATCCTTTCTTATGTTACAACATGGAATAAATTAGATAAATAGGAAAAATGTCTTGAAAACTCTGTCAGCGAGATGATAATCAGCATAGGAAATAGGCCGAACGGTTATTGTGACGGGGAATAAGAGAGGTCTTTGGTTTGTTCCTCAAGCCAAACAAACTGTACAAAAGACTCATCTGATTTTTTTCATAAGAGGTTGTCGATAAACATTCCACCAAGCAGTTCCTTTATAGTGAATATTAATGTTTTTTCAATCCGAAGCAATTTTCATTTATTATCTATACGGAACTATTTACACGAAGTTTCATAAATATATTTTTGGCTATGATTCTATTTGAAGTATCGGGTGTTGCGCACAATAAGGGGCTTGCGTCTTCTTTTATCCCATTATTAAAACCACCCTATAGTCTGCTATAGGGTGGTTTTCGATCAAGTCACAGGCGCCGGGTTGAACAAACACAAATCATTGTGGAGCCCCCAATGTTCGGCCCACGTCCGTTTGCGGCCGCTTGCGACGTCGAGAATCATTCGGAAGATATCCCAGCCGACTTCTTCTATTGACGCTTCACCGGTGGCGATCCGTCCGGCATTGATATCGATTAAATCGTGCCAATCTTCCGATAATGATTGCCTCGTCGAGACTTTGATGACAGGCGCCGTCTCCAAGCCGTACGGCGTTCCCCGTCCGGTTGTGAATACTTGGAGGTGCATTCCTGAAGCTAGCTGCAGCGTTCCGCAGACAAAGTCGCTTGCGGGCGTCGCCGCAAAAATGAGACCTTTCTGTTCGGCTCTTTCGCCTGGCGCCAATACGCCGTTTATCGGACTGCTTCCCGATTTCGCGATCGATCCGAGCGATTTTTCCACGACATTTGCCAGCCCGCCCTTCTTATTGCCGGGCGACGGGTTGGCGCTCCGGTCCGCTTCGCCCCTTTGGAGATACCGGTCATACCAGGCCATTTCCCGGATGAGCACGCGTCCGACTTCTTCGTTTGCGGCCCGCGGGGTTAATAAATGGACGGCATCGCGCACTTCGGTTACTTCAGAAAATAAAACCGTCGCCCCTGCCCGCACGAGCAGATCTGCCGCATACCCCGCCGCAGGATTGGCTGTGACCCCTGAAAATGCATCGCTTCCCCCGCATTGCAGACCGATGACCAAATCGGAAGCAGGGCACGTTTCCCGCTGTCGCTCATTCAGCCTTTTCAAACGTTCTTCGGCCATGTCCATAATGGATTGAACCATTTGCGAAAACCCTTGCCTATCTTGCAGAGAAAGGATGTTTTCCGGGCCGCCGTCCGGAGCGATCCTCGCAGGAAGCAGCTTCTCGCAGCCGAGGCCGACGACCATCGCTTCACCGCCAAAATTGGGATGCCTCGCGATATTTTGAATCGTGCGAATCGGAATGACAGCTTCGGGGGCATTGATGGCCACCCCGCATCCGTACTGATGGTTTAATGCGGCCACTCCATCGACATTTGGGTATTTCGGAAGGAGCTCTTCTTTGATCCGCTTGACCGCGTAATCAAGAACGCCCCTGACGCATTGGACGCTCGTCATAATCCCGAGGACGTTTCTCGTTCCGACGCTGCCGTCCTCATTTCGATACCCTTCAAATGTATAGCCTTCAAGAGGCGGCATGGACTTCGGAACCTTTGTAGCGATCGGCAGTTCCTCTAAATCCGGGGCTTCCGGAAGCTCAAGCATCGATTCAGAAATCCATGTGCCTTTTTGAATGGGCTCTGCGGCGTAGCCGATAATTTCGCCGTAGCGGACAATCGCCCCGCCTTTTTCGATATCTGCTAAAGCGACTTTATGTCCTTCGGGAACGCGTTCTTTTAGTTCAAGCCCGCAGGGAAATACGGTTCCCTCCTTCAGTCCCCCGGTATTGACGATGATTGCCGTATTGTCCTTCGGATTCACCTGAATGTAAAGCGGGGTTTCTTGCCGGTTTACTTGTACAGCCATAGTTCAACATCAACTCCCCTTTGCGATTTGTTGAAAGCGCTGTCAAATGAACCGCGGCTGTCTTATATCTGAAGCATCAATTTCCCTTTTCATCTCCGCCTTTTTCTTGATCAAGACCTTTCAGAATTTTGTCGCGCACAAATTTTAAGTGTTCATACATGTGGTGATAGGCTTGATAAGGATCTCTTTGTTCGAGGGCCTTCAAAATATTCGAATGATATTCGACGGTCCGGTCCCTCTCCCTGTACGGAATCTGGCTGTCTATTTTGGCGTGCGTCATCAAGAGTGACTGAATCATTCCTTCCACTACCGGGTTATTCGCGCTTAACGCGATGATCCGGTGAAATTCCTTATCCGCTTCGCCGTAATCGTTATCCGTGCTATTTGCGATTATATCGATCGTTTCCTTCAGCCTCGCAAGCTGGCTGTCATCTATTTTTTCCGCTGCGATCGTCACCAGACCGAGTTCAAGCGCCATGCGCGCCTCAATAATGGCAGGCAAATTGTCAACTGCCAAAGCCAGCATGACATTGAACGGCTGGATGCCGATTTTGTCGTTAAAATACGTGCCGTCGCGGGTTTTTCTTTTGATGACGCCGAGCGTTTCAAGAGAAATTAACGCTTCCCTGAGGACAGGTCTGCTGACGTTTAAAATTTCCATTAATTCGATTTCCGTCGGCAGTTTATCGCCGGGTTTCATTTGACCGCTTGACAGTAAATGGACGATCCGCTCAACAACCTGTTTTGCCAATGTTTTGCGATTTACTGATTCTACCTGTAATGTCTCCATATCTTCTTCCACGGATGTGGTCCCCCTTTCAGTTGCTCATATTGTAAGACAAAATACAGCATATGACAACGTTGATATGGGGACGAATACCGCAGAATCGCTTGCTTTTACCGGACAAGGCTCGGGCGTTTATGGTCAAATGTCCAATTTTCGATCAAAAACTGCATGGCGGCGGCATCGTCTCTTGCCCCCAAATTCATTTTGTTATAAAGTGCATGAGCTTTCTCAACCCGTTCCATGTCAAGTTCAATGCCGAGCCCTGGCTTATCAGGGACTTGAACATGGCCGTCCTTAATGGCAAAAGGCTCCTTCGTCAAGTGCTGCCCGTCCTGCCATATCCAATGCGTATCGATTGCCGTTATCCGGCCCGGGGCGGCGGCTGCAACATGCGTAAACATCGCAAGAGAGATATCAAAATGATTATTCGAATGGGAGCCCCAGGTCAGCCCCCAATCGCGGCACATTTGAGCCACCCGCACGGAACCTTGCATCGTCCAGAAATGCGGATCAGCGAGCGGAATATCCACGGCTTGCAATTGAATGGCGTGCCCCATTTGCCGCCAGTCGGTGGCGATCATGTTGGTAGCGGTCGGAAGACCTGTCGCGCGGCGGAATTCCGCCATGATTTCCCGCGCCGAATAGCCATCTTCTGCGCCGCACGGATCTTCGGCATATGCCAGTATGTCATGCTTGCCTTTGCAAAGCTCAATCGCTTCGGTGAGCGACCATGCCCCGTTCGGATCAAGGGTGATTCTCGCCTCTGGGAACCGTTTTGCCAAAGCGGTGACCGCCTCGATTTCTTTTTCTCCTTCGAGGACGCCGCCCTTTAGTTTAAAATCGCGGAATCCGTAGCGGTCATGCGCCGCTTCAGCGAGACGAACGATCGCTTCCGGTGTCAGCGCTTCTTCGCGGCGGATGCGGGACCACTCGTCTGTTGCGTCTTGTTCGCTGATGTAAGGAAGCGTGGTCCGCCTCCTGTCGCCGATATAAAACAAGTACCCGAGCATCTTTACCTTGTCCCGCTGCTGTCCTTCGCCCAACAGCGCCGCAGCCGGCACGCCGAGAAACTTACCCAATAAATCGAGTAATGCCGCTTCCAGAGCCGTTACCGCATGGATCGTCGTCCGCAGGTCAAAGGTTTGCATTCCGCGGCCCTCTGCATCCAGATCGCCAAACCGGTTTTTGACTGACTGCAAAATCGACTGAAACGCACCGATCGATTGATCCATTACAAGCGGCTTCGCCTGTTCAAGCGTATGGCGGATTCTCTCACCGCCCGGCACCTCGCCGGCGCCGACCGCACCTGATGAATCCGTTAAAATGACAAGGTTTCGCGTGAAAAACGGGCCGTGTGCGCCGCTTAAATTCAACAGCATGCTGTCTCGGCCTGCAACAGGGATGACTTTCATGCCGACAATCGTCGGAGCGGCGGTGCTTTTTTCTTCTTTTATCTGCTGAATGTGTGAATTCATTTTAACCCCCCTCTTATTGAAGCGCTTACATTCAGATTGTCAAAGATGCATCAGTTTTCGGTACTTCCTCCTTCAGCACGACCCGCTTGATCGGACCGACGAGAAATACATAGCTCAGCACGGCGGCAATCGCATTTGCGCCGACAAACACAAGCGCACCGTTAAACGATCCCGTACTGTCAACAATATAGCCGATGATAATGGGAGTGGTAATCGACGCGATATTTCCAAATGTATTGAAGATGCCTCCGCTTAAGCCCGCGCATTCCTTTGGGGAAGTATCCGAGACGACAGCCCATCCCAATGCGCCGAAGCCCTTTCCAAAGAACGCGAGCGACATGATGAAGACGACAAGCCATGCTGAATCGGCGTAATTGCAGACGATCATGCTGCATGACATCAACATGCCGAGGATGATCGGCGTTTTTCTCGCAGCCGTTAAAGAGAAACCTTTTTTCAAAAGGAAGTCGGAGAAAAGCCCGCCAAGCACGCCGCCTAAAAATCCGCATATTGCGGGCAGGGATGCGACGATTCCGGCTTCAAGGATCGACATGCCGCGCGCCTGAACGAGATAAACCGGAAACCATGTCAGAAAGAAGTAGGTCAAGGTGGTGATGCAATATTGGGCGATATAGACCCCGATCAGCATGCGGCTGCTTAGGAGCTGTTTGATGTAGGGCCATTGCGGTTTTCTGTCCTTCTTCTCTTTTTTTCCTACATCCATCGAGACGAGTCCGCCGCCGTCTGCGATATAGGCGAGTTCCGCTTCGTTGATTCTTGGATGTTTCTTAGGTTCATAGACCGTTTTCAGCCAGACAAAAGACATCACGATTCCTAAAACGCCCATGATCACGAAGACGGTATGCCAGTTGAAAGAATGGGCGAGCCATCCCATGACCGGAGAAAAAATGACCAGGGCAAAATACTGGGCCGAATTAAAGATCGCCGACGCCGTTCCCCGCTCAGAGCTTGGAAACCATGCGGCAACCATCCTGCCGTTTCCCGGAAAGGACGGCGCTTCCGACAGCCCGACGAGAAAGCGGAGAGCAAACAACAGGACGATGGCCGTTCCGGCGGCAAAAAATCCGAGCGTCCCCTGGAAAAGGGTAAATAATGACCAAAAGAAAATACTGGCGGCGATGACCATTTTTGAACCAAAGCGGTCGAGCAGCCATCCCCCCGGGATTTGCCCGACTACATATGCCCAGCCAAACGCCGAGAAAACATATCCCATCGCAACAGAGCTTAAGCCAAGCTCATGCTGAACGGTATCGCCGACGATCGATAGGGTCGCGCGGTCAGCATAGTTAATCGCCGTAACGAAAAACAGCATGAACACGATAAACCAGCGGACCGAGCTTTTTCTGCCTGCGGGATGATTTTTCTTCATAGCATCATCTCCTTTATTCATTTGTATTGAAACGAGGGGGAAGAAAGAGGCGACCAAGGCCCCTTTCGAACCGGATTACCGCTTGATAAAAACGGTTTTGACAGCTGTGAAAAATTCTTTGGCCGCCTCTCCTTGCTCCCGGGAATGAGAACTCGATTGTTTGAGGCCGCCGAACGGCGCCTGCAGTTCGACACCGGCGCTTTCCGCGTTTACCCGAATGAGCCCGGCTTCCATATCATTGATAAATGACAGCATATGACCGATGTTTTCCGTGAAAATCGAAGCGCTCAAGCCATACTCCACATCATTCGCGATCTTTATCGCTTCTTCAATCGTGTCCGCTTTGATTAACGCGATGACAGGTCCGAAGATTTCTTCCCGGGCAATCGTCATTTCTTGTGTCACTTGATCGAAGATGGCCGGACTGATATAGTAGCCGTTCTCATATTTTCCGTCGGTCAGCCTCTCTCCGCCAAAAATGAGCTCGGCCCCTTCCTGCTTTCCTTTTTCAATATAGGACAGGCAGTTGTCAAGCTGCTGTTTGCTCGCGATCGGTCCCATCCAGACGTCTTCTTTTAAGCTGTCGCCGATCGTGATGTCTTTCGTTCGCTGGATCAGTTTTTCTTTGAAACGGTCATACACCCCGCTTTGAACGATGACGCGGCTTGTTGCCGTGCATTTTTGGCCTGTTGAGCGAAACGCTCCGCTCACCGCCGCTTCCGCCGCGGCATCCAGATCGGCGTCATTTGCTACGATAACCGGGTTTTTCCCTCCCATTTCAAGCTGGTATTTCGCCCCTCGCTCAAATGCGATGCGCCCGATGCTCTTTCCGGTTTGATTGGAGCCTGTAAAAGTAACGCCGCTAATCCCAGGGTGCTCCGCCAGCCTCCCTCCGACTTCAGAGCCCGGTCCTGTCACCGCATTGACGACCCCTGCAGGAAATCCGGCTTCCTCAAAGCACGATACGATCTTTAGGCATGTGACGGCCGTTTCGGTCGCCGGCTTGATGACGACCGTATTTCCATAAACGAGCGCAGGCGCCATTTTCCATATCGGAATCGCCACCGGAAAATTCCATGGGGCAATCACCCCTACGGCTCCGAGCGGTACCCTGTCGGTAAACATGAGCGCGTCTTTGTCAGTCGACGGGATCACGTCTCCCGTTTTGCGCATGCCTTCTCCTGCATAAAATTTCAGAATTGCGATTCCGCGGGCTGTCTCGCCTTTTGCTTCAGGCAGCGTTTTCCCCATTTCGCGCGTCGCGCATTCGGCAATTTCATCAAGGCGCCGCTCCATGATGTCTGCTGCTTTATATAAAAATCGGCCGCGCTCGGCTCCGGACAGCTTTCTCCATGCTGTTTTCGCTTCGTTTGCGGCTGCGGCGGCCCGATCGACGTCTTCGCTCGAGGACTTTTGTACAAAACCGACGACATCCCGTGTGTCTGCGGGATTGACAACCTTTTCTACCGATCCTGATTCAGCTTTCACCCACTCCCCGTTGATAAAGTTCAAATACGTTTTTTGTTCTGTTGTAACGGGCATTCTGATTCCTCCTTTAATTTAGATGGCTGCCGTTTTTTTCGGAAAGCGGTCCATCGCTTTCTTCAAGATGGTTTCGAGCTGGCGGCAATGGTCTTTTTCAACCGGCACAATCGGCGGTCTGGCAACGTTTTTCACATTATGCCCCATGATTTCCATGCCTGCTTTAATAAGGGAAACGGCATACCCCTTCCGCTGTTTGCGAATGTCATTGATCGGCAGGATCACATGTTTATACAGATCCTTCACAAGCTGTTTGTTCCCATTTAACAATGCCTCATAAAACATTCTCGAAATGTGGGGAATGTAGTTTGAAATCGCTGATGAATACGACGTAAAACCGATCGGAGCGTATGCAGGCATCGTTACTTCGGCCATCGGCATGCCGTTCAACAGGCCGAGCCGGTCTCCAAGCGTATAAGACAAACTGATGTTTAAATCCATATCCCCCGCCCCGTCCTTTAGACCGACAAGCTGCTCAAGCTCAGTCAGCCGCTCAACTTGCCCCAGCGTGAGGACAGCATGATCGCGCTGATAGATAATCGCATTTAAATCCGTGCTTTCGATGATCGTTTTCGTATACTGGTAAAGCCCCTCCTGTTCGCCCTTGATCAGGTAGGGAGGCAGGATCAGATATCCGTCCGCTCCTTTTTCAGCGGATAATTCCGCCCATTCGACCGCCGTGCTTAAGTTTCCGCCGACCCCGGTGTAAACAGGGACCTTCCCGCCGGCCGCTGAAACGGCGATTTCAACCATTTGTTCGTATTCCGCCCTGCTGAGCGATTGAAATTCACCGGACCCGCAAGCGATGAAAATCGCTTCCAGCCCTTCATCCAGCAAAAATTGAATGTTTTGAAACAGTGCTTCTTCCTCCAGCTTCCCTTGTCCATTGAAGGGCGCAACCGGAAAACCAAGTATTCCCTCCGGCGCCTTCCGAATTTGACTCATATCTGCAGTCCCCCTAAATTGCTTATTTGAATGATATAGAAAGCGCTGTCATTTCATTCAAAATGGAATGATGACCCCCTTTCAATATGTCTTTTTGTTTAATTGTAAGACAAATAAACAAATTGTCAATATCTTTATTTTCGGATTTTTCAAAAATGTCGAAAAAAAATAGGCTGAAGACTGTGTCTTCAGCCTTGGGCCTCTGCCCCGGCTTCGCCGATCAATTTTTTTCTGTAAACAAACGAAGATAATGAAATGCTCAATTCATACAAAACCAACAGCGGGACGATCACCATCACGTCTGAAATAAAATCGGGCGGCGTAATCACGATCGATATGACGACCAAAGCGAAATAAGAAACCTTTCTCATTTTTGCAAGCCTTGCCGGATTGAGGATTCCAAGGCTCGTTAAAAACATCACGACAAGGGGCATTTCAAATAAAAACCCGAACGGAAGGGTCAGGTTGATCATAAAGCGAAAATAGTGCTCCGCCGTAAACATCGTTTGAAAATGGCCGGCTGAAAGGCCGATCAAAAATTGAAGGACGAGCGGAAACAGCACAAAATAGCCGAATAAGATGCCCAGAATAAAAAAGAAAAACAGCCCCGGAATATAGCATAAAGCCACCCTCCGCTCATTTCTGGTCAACGCCGGCGATACGAACCGCCAGGCTTGAAAAGCGGCTACGGGTATTGTCGCCGCAATCGCCAAAACACCCGATATCATCATATACACCCATATAATGTCCCCCGGGCCCAAGACGGCAAGCTTGGCGTCCAAATCCCTGATCAGCCAGTCATAAATATCCTGGACAAACAGAAAACCTGCAATGAGAAACAAAATAAACACGAGCAACGTTTTAATGATCCGCTGACGCAGTTCTTCAAGATGGTCAATTAAATGTGTTTCCCGGCTTTTCATCTGCAGCTGCCTCCCGCTTTCTTTAGCATGTTCGAATAAAGAAGCAGACGGGTTCACCCGCCCGCTTCCTTTATCCTGCCGTTTGGTCGCGCTTCTTTTTCACTTCAGTGTCAGCATCATTGTCATCAGAAGAAACCAAAGATTTCGTCGCGCTTTTGAATTCGGTTAACGTCTTGCCGAAAGCCCTCCCGATCTCAGGAAGCTTTGAAGGTCCGAAAATAATCAAAGCAATGACAAGGACCAAAATGAGACCGGGAATACCGATATTGGATAGCATCTGCCGTCATCCTTTCGCTGATTACTGGGTTACCTTTTTCTGCTTTTGCTTCATTTGTTTTTGGTGCGCTCTTGCATGCGCAATAAAGCGGTCCTCTTCGACTTCGTTCGATTTTTTTACGCCTCCCGGTACGATGTTGGAGGCTGTCCGCTTCAGGCCAGTGTGGTCTTTATGATAAACATACGAAGCCCTGGTCGAAATCGCGGCGCCCGGCTCTGACACATACGGAACAACCCGGTAGTCCGCCCGCCACTCCTCAGGGGTGACCGTGCAGCGCACATAGCCGCGGTAATCATTGAAAAATTTAATATGAGGATTATTCGATAAAATTTTATCCGTATCCGCCCGTTTATCGGCGCCGTTTCCTCCGGATGTAATCGATGTGCCGACGAACTCGACGCCAAAGATAGCCGATTTTGGATCGTCAAAATCGACGAGCAGATTGTTCGCCCAGCTTGCATGAACATCGCCGGTGAGGACGACAATGTTGTTCATGTTTTTCTCTTTGATAAAGTCAATGATCCGTTCGCGCTGGGCCGGGTAGCCGTCCCATGAATCCATGCTGTAAATCGGGGCCGAACTCGTCCCAAAGTTCCAGCGTGCAAAGAAAATCTGCTGCGCCAGGACATTCCAGTGCGCTTCAGACCGGCCGAGATTGCCGAGCAGCCAGGCCTCTTGCTCTGCTCCAAGAAGCGTCCGCTTCGGATCGTTTGATTCGTCTGAAGGCGGCTTGTTTCCGTCGCCATTTGCCTGATCATCGCGGTACTGGCGGGTATCAAGAACATTGATATCGGCTAAATTGCCATAGGAAAAATGACGGTATAATTGCATGTCAGGACCGTTCGGCAGCGATCTGCGGCGGAGCGGCATGTGCTCGTAATAAGCCTGGTACGCGGCTGCCCTGCGTTTGATAAAGGCTTCAACAGACTGGCCTTTTTCTGGAATCGTATTCGCATAGTTGTTTTCGACTTCATGGTCATCCCATGTGACGACCCACGGGAAGGCGGCGTGTGCCGCTTTCAGATTCGCATCTGAACGGTATTGGGCATGGCGGTTGCGGTAATCGAGAAGCGAGGTGATCTCCGGACCGCTGTGAGTTCTGACGTTTCCGGTCTTTGACAGATACTCATTCGGACCGTATTCATAAATATAGTCACCGAGATGGAAAACGAGATCGAGCTTTTCTTTCGCCATGTGCTGATAAGCGGTATAGTAGCCGTGTTCGTACTGCTGGCAGGATGCGAAAGCAAAGGTGAGCTTCGAGACGTCCGCCCCTGGTGCAGGAAGGGTTTTCGTTTTCCCCACCGGGCTGAGCTGATTGCCGCATTTGAAGCGGTAGTAATACACTTGGTTCGGCTTCAATCCGTCAACTTCGGCGTGAACGGAATGGGCGAGGTGCGGCGTCGCCTTCTCTTTCCCGCGTTTGACGATATGGCGGAAATGTTCATCCTTGGCGATCTCCCATTTCACAGTGACGGCTTCATTCGGCATGCCTCCCCCGTTTAGCGGATCCGGCGCCAATCTTGTCCACAAAACGACGCTGTCTGACAACGGATCTCCCGATGCAACGCCAAGCGTGAAAGGATAATCCGAAAACTTCGGCGCCGCATTGACTTCCATCGTCCCCATCGATTGAGCAATCGCGAGCCCAAGCGAAAGCCCGGCGATTTTTCCGGCGCCCTGAATAAAACGGCGGCGGTCAAACGTATGATCTTTCAAGCTTTCCTCGTTCAGCTTTTTTATCCATTCCTCCAGCGGCCCTTCATGTGACATGTAGAATACCCCTCTCTCTTCAAATGATTGATCGGGTTCTATTATAGGAGCTGTTTGTTAACGGTCAGTAAAGTTTTGTAAAACGGAAAATACGGAGAAACAAGCGGCTTTGCCAGGTTTTTGTCGGAATTTGTCACAATCGATTCCATTCGCCTACGAATTCGACAAAAAGCCAATCATTCCGCCAGAACTTTTCTCCTGTTTTTCTTCATATTTTCTTTAAAGAATCAAAACAAACCAGCTCATCTCATGGTAAAATAAAGAAAGTTATGAATAGAAAGGAATGAACGATGCACAGATAGCTGAATGGTCTTCTCATTTTCCTGAACACAAGCCAAACCCAAACTTTAGGAGGCAGACCATGGTACAAGCAAACCTTGAAACTGAAAGATTGATAGTAAGAAAAATGGAATTGCAAGATGCGGAGACTCTCTATCATTACTGGTCAGATCCGCTGGTGACGAAATTTATGAACATCACGCCTTTCACAAACGTCGCCCAGGCGGAAGACATGATTCAATTGATCAACGGAATGAGTCTTGAAGGCAGGGCAAACCGTTTTTCAATCGTTGTAAAAGAGACAAATGAAGTAATCGGAACGTGCGGCTTCAACACGATCGACGAGGAAAACAGCCGGGCTGAAATCGGCTATGACCTGGGGAGAGCCCATTGGGGAAAAGGCTTTGCTGCTGAAGCCGTCAAAACACTCGTTCGCCACGGCTTCCTGGACATGGGGCTGAACCGGATCGAAGCAAAAGTCGAACCGGAAAACAAAGACTCCATCAAACTCCTCGGGCGATTATCCTTTCAAAAGGAAGGACTTTTACGGGAATACGAGAAAGCAAAAGGCGTGTTCATCGATGTTTATATGTTCTCCCTGCTGAAAAGAGAGTTTCGGATATAAAAATGAAAAAAAGGTTGATCCGGCGCTTGGATCAATCTTTTTTCAGGTTGCTATATCCTTCTCCCCGCGCTCTCATTCAGCCGCTTCGCTTCCAGAAATAAGACCTGAATGAACTTTTTCGTGTTCACGCGGGTGGACGAAAGCGCGGGAACCGCATCCTTTTGCAGCTCTTTCATTTTTTTGCTGATTACGGTGAAGTCGAAAAACCGCGATGCATAGCTTTCAAACTTCGGGTTTGAAAAGTCCGTCAATCCGAGGGATGCAAAATGGTTTAATGAATGGATGACCGCCCTTCGAATCCGCTGTTCAGACGCTTTGATCTCACGGTTGATGTCAACGGGCGAAGCACCCGGTCCGAGCTTTTGCTCCGCGACTTTGATGAAAATTTGCTTGAGCGGCGGAAAGTTTTTTTCATATAATGATGCTTGCTCATCATCAAATAAATATTGAAGGATGGCGAGCAGGTCTTGGGAACCGTTTTCTCCGACGATGCCCAATTCAGAAAGGAGAAATTCGCCCGTCTCTTGAATGCTTTTTTCTTTCAGCACGTTCCTCCCGCCTCCGGTTACGTTCCCCAGACGGCTTAAAGAAGACTGGATATCCTGTATTGACCTTTCCAATTCGATCCGCTCTTTCACTTTTTGAATGACGTTTAATATTTCGATCCGGTTGATCGGTTTATGGATATAATATTCGATCCCGAGAGAATATGCTTCTGCAACCATTTCCTTTGCTTCCACCTGGGAGATCATGATGATTTTCCCAGGGAAAGACCCTTGCAGATGACGGATCGTCTCGATTCCGTCGCGGCCGGGCATCAAGAGATCGACAAATAAAATATCAATTTGCTTTAAACGTAAAACGTGCCCTTCCAATTGACTGCCGTCTTCCGCTTCACCCGCCGCTTCTCCCAAATCTTCGTCTTCAATGATTTGTCTTAAAATCGAACGCACGGCGCGGTCATCGTCAACGATAAAAAAACGCATAAGGCATTCACCCTTTCTGGATCAATTGTTGCACAGGAAGCCTGATCGAAAACGCGACACCAAGCGGTCGATTGCGGAACGCAATTTCGCCTCCCAGCTCTTCGACGGTTTCCTTTACGTAGGAAAGGCCGATCCCTGTTGAAGGAGTGCCGAATTCATCATACTTAGAGGTGTATCCCGGCTCAAACACGACGTCCCCGATCTTCTCCGGGATGCCGGGGCCGCTGTCTTCCACTCCGAATTCTACCATGCCTTCTCCCGGATTCGAAAGATGGAGACGGACCGCCCCTTTCTCTTGAATCGCTTCGACAGCGTTGGCCATCACGTTGTTGAGCATCGACAGCACGAGATATACGCGGTATTTCGGATGCTCGCCCTTGATTGAATATTGAAAGTCAATGTCCTTTCCGAGTGATTCGGCATACTTCCGATTGATTCCAACCACAAGGCGGATCAAATCCTCCGCTTTCATATAGTCCCTGAAATTTTCGTTTGAAATCAATTTGGAAAGCCCGGCAAAAATGCGCTGATTATCCTTTTTGACCTCATGGATCTCGCCGGCCAGCTTCAAAAGCTTCTGACTGAGCTCCTGCTCAGATGGAGCTTCAAGGCTCCGGTTATGCAAGCGGCGGTAAAGCCGGTAGGACTCGCTCGTTATTTGCTCCGTGTTTTTCAACGTTTTTTTCAAATGAATCGTTTCCTCATATAAATTAGAGACGATCATAAGCATGCGCTCATTTTGTTCACGGACTTGTTTTTCCCTCGATTGTGTCTCGTACAGTTTCATGACATTAAAAAAGCTGAGCACGATAAAGCTGTGGGAAAACGCGATCGCCATCATATCGCGCAGCTTCTCCGGCGTAACCGTTGAGGCAAACATCACATACTGAACGGACATCTCTGCACAGTCGGCAAAGATTTCGATGACGAAGCCGAGCAGTCCGATGAAGAGCGGCCGGTATTGAAAAAATCGTTTGCCCTTGGCCATGTAAAAAAGAAATGCGTACGTAAAGTAAAAGAAAAAAGTCGGAAAATGGCTGTAAAAGGCCGCCGCCAAACCGATGTGATCTTGAGTGAGAAGATCCAGCAGCATCCTGAATACGACCACCGCAGCACCTGTTAAAAACCCTGGCAACATGGCCGACACATTTCTCATCAGCAGCAAAAAAAAGAAAAAAGTCGGAACGCCGAAGCTGACCCGGAACATCTCATTCAAGGGATAAAACTTCAGCTCGCCTGCAAGCGGTACGGTGAAAAGCATCAGCGTTAAAATGTAGCCGTCTTTTTTCGCAAGCCGGCCGAACTTTTTCATGGCCTCGTCCCAATTTCTCCTCAGCATGTTGATCCCCCGTTAAACAGCGTTGTTTTATTTTACATCGAATATGTGCTTAATCCGCAACTCCTATTGTACCTACTGTCCATTTGATTTTCACATCCATCGGCTTATTTTTTCCGCGCGTTTGTCGTTTTTTGTATGATCGTGTAGGTTCTGATTTAAATTGAATTTATATTCTTACAATTTGAAAGCGCTTATCATTTCCAGATATTCTCTCTTGTTCAAACCCCTATCCCCTGACAAAACCGGCAGCCGCGGCGGCTTACGGAAGGCCGTCAAGACGGACAGCCGCCGTAAAAGCACTCGACTTTTCAGATTGGAGGAATTTCGATGAAAGAAATCGTGAAAGAACGTGATAACGCCCATTTCCGGCAAACCCGCCTTGACGATCTGGTCGAATATTACCGTCCCTTTTCCGCAGACGGCCGCAATGCCGAATATATCCCCGCTTTAGGAAAAATCGATTCAAAACAGCTCGGCATATGCGTAACAGGAGCTGATCAAACGATGATGAAATCAGGCGACTGGGATGTCCCCTTCACATTGCAAAGCATCTCAAAGGTCATTAGTTTTATCGCCGCCTGTTTAGCAAGAGGGATTCATTACGTATTGGACCGTGTCGACGCAGAGCCGACGGGAGATGCATTTAATTCGATCATCCGCCTCGAGATGAATAAACCGGGAAAGCCGTTCAACCCGATGATCAATGCCGGCGCGCTGACCATCGCGTCAATGCTGCCAGGAGAATCGGCTCTCGACAAAATCGAATCGCTTTACGACGTCATTGAGAAAATGATCGGAAAACGCCCCGTCATCAATGAAGACGTGTTCCGTTCAGAATGGGAGACCGCCCATCGAAACAGGGCATTGGCCTATTACCTGAAGGAAACCGGCTTTTTGGAAGCCGATGTCGAAAAAACGCTCGAAGTGTACCTTAAGCAATGCGCCATGGAAGGAAACACAGAGGACATCGCCATGATCGGCATGATTCTCGCAAACGACGGATACCACCCTTTCAGCCATGAGCAAATCATTCCAAAGGATGTCGCACGGCTGACCAAGGCGTTAATGCTGACGTGCGGGATGTACAATGCTTCCGGAAAATTCGCGGCCTTTGTCGGCGTTCCCGCCAAAAGCGGCGTATCCGGCGGAATCATGTGCGCCGTACCCGCCAGCTTCAAAAGGAATGAGCCCTTTCAGCATGGATGCGGAATCGGCATCTATGGACCGGCGATTGACGAATACGGCAACAGCCTGACAGGCGGCATGCTTTTGAAACAATTGGCACAGGAGTGGGATCTGAGTATTTTTTGAAGATAATCAATTAAGAGGTGAGAACATGCAGGAAGCTCTTCAGTATGTCATTGGAATCATAAACGATTTTCTTTGGTCAAAACTATTAATCGTGCTGCTTCTGTCGGTAGGAGTATATTTTACGTTCAGATTGAAATTTTTGCAGGTTCGGATGCTGAAAGAGATGGTCCGCGTTTTAAAAGAAGGCGCGTCAAACCGTTCCAAAAACGATATATCGCCTTTCCAGGCATTCTGCATCAGCATGGCGGCCCGGGTCGGCACCGGAAATATTACGGGAATCGCGATCGCGATTGCACTCGGCGGCCCCGGAGCGATCTTCTGGATGTGGATCATCGCCATTATCGGCTCAGCTTCAAGCTTTGTCGAAAGCACGCTGGCCCAAATTTATAAAGTGAAAGATGTAAACGGCTTCCGCGGCGGCCCCGCCTACTACATGGAAAAAGGGCTGAAAAAACGCTGGATGGGCGCCCTGTTTGCGGTTTTAATCACCCTGTCGTTCGGGATCGTGTTCAACTCCGTTCAATCGAATACGATCAGCGTCGCGTTCAATAACGCATTTGGGACGGACCGCTTCACGCTCGGCGTCATTTTGATCGCCGTTTTCGGCACGATCATTTTCGGCGGCGTGAAGCGGATTGCGAAGCTGTCCGAATATATCGTCATGTTTTTAGCCGTTCTCTATATCGGAGTCGCTTTTTTCGTCATTTTGACCAACATTTCGGAGCTGCCGGAAGTTTTTGCGCTGATCGTGAAAAATGCGTTCGGATTTGAGCAGGCAGCGGGGGGAGCATTAGGCGCGGCACTGATGCACGGGATCAAACGCGGAATTTTCTCAAACGAAGCGGGAATGGGAAGCGCGCCAAATGCCGCCGCAACGGCCACGACAAGCCACCCCGTCAAACAGGGGCTGATCCAGGCGCTCGGCGTCTTAACGGACACATTGATTATTTGTACAAGCACCGCCCTGATCATTTTGTTCTCTGATGCCTATAAGCAGCCGGGACTGAGCGGAATCCCGCTGACGCAGGCCGCTCTAAGCGAACACGTCGGACCGTGGGCGTCAGGATTTCTTGCGATTTTAATACTGTTATTCGGTTTCTGCGCGCTCATCGGAAACTATTACTACGGAGAGACCAACATCGGTTTCTTAAACAAAAGCAAAGCAGTCTTATTGCTATATAGAATCGGTGTGCTCGGAATGGTGATCTTCGGCTGTGTTGCAAAAGTACAGCTCGTCTGGGATATGGCCGACCTGTTCATGGGATTGATGGTCATCGTCAATTTAATTGCGATCTCCCTGTTATCGAAAAACGCCTTTGCTGCTTTGAACGACTATGTGAAGCAAAGAAAAGCCGGAAAAGACCCTGTCTTTTATAAAGATGTATTGGAACATCATGACAACATCGATTGCTGGGAGCATTCCGAAGACGTTCACGCTGCAAAAAGCGAGCATGCAGGATAAAATGGAGCCGCCTGAAAGGGCGGCTTTTCGATTGATTTGCGGGGTCATCGAGTTTCTTGACGGATGACTTATGTTCTGAACAACCTGCTGAAAAACCCCTTCTTTTTCGGCTTATCAGGCTGAGATTCCCGCTCCGTTTCTGCTAAAATTCCTTTTTGCTTCGCTTCTTTGAGCCAGACGGGAAATTCGTTGAGAAGCGACTCATACAGTTCATCATCTGAAATGCGTTCTATATCTTGAATATGCAAAAAATTGGCGTTGTCGACAACGCGGCCTTCCAGCGCATCAAGCTTTTTTAGAAAATCAAAATTTCCGCCGCCGATTCCGACAAACTGCCAGAATAACGGTTTATCCGAGGACGCCTGGATAATAGGTTTTATCGTTTTTTTGCACCCTCCGTCATTGATAAAAATGACAAAGGCAGGTTCTGAACTCGGTTCTTCAGCAATGTATTTTTTCAAAACATCTTTCATGACCGGCGGTTCATCATTTCTTCCGCATTTATGAATCGAATCATTATTGATAATCTCCCGGTCTACATACCCCGAAAAATCTTTTTCGGTAACCGGCGTCAAGCGGGAAAATTCATTGTCGTACACCCAAACATCAAGCACCCCGTCGTCATCAAACCGATCGGCGACAGCCAGCACCCTTTCAACCGTCTTCTGAACGCTTCCATTTTTATAAAGAGACCTCATTGATCCCGTGATATCCAAAACCAAGCCGACCCGTGCCGTAACTTTCGTTAGTTGTTTTTTCTCCAAAACGATGTTCAAGCTTTTCTTTTGCAGACTGATCGAGTTCATTTGCAAATCTCCTTTTTGTTTGTATAAAGCTATTACGAATCCAACATATCGCAGGTTTCAATTGAGAAAAACCCTTCAGATTTCGATTATGATGATAAGATATAGATCAATAGAGATTACATGCACGCAGAGAAATTTTCCCCTTATTTCAATAACAATTGCTCAATCATTAGAAACGGGGTTTTGCACATGATCAAACGCAACCGTACACGACAGGCCTCGCTCGTGATCGCGGCCATGGCGGCGGGATTGGGTTCACGAAAAATAGCAGGGCTGCTTCCGGACTTTGTCAATGCCTGTTTAGGCGACGCTCTTTGGGCCCTGATGATTTTCTTCGGATTCGGTTTTTTATGTAAGACGGCGCGTACAAAAACTATCGCGTTCATGGCGCTGGTGTTCTGCTATTTAATAGAATTCAGCCAGCTGTATCATGCCGGGTGGATCGACCGGATTCGAGGCACCGCACTGGGCGGGCTTGTGCTCGGCTATGGATTTTTATGGACCGATTTATTGGCCTATTTGCTCGGAATTGGAACGGGCATCCTTTTCGACCGCGCGATGCACAAACGAAAAAAACAGCTGTAAAGCTGTTTTTGAGGAAAATATACGCACTTTTATTTTGTGACTTTCTGCTGTTTAAAACCCGCTGGACAAGTCCGATAATAAAAGAGGATGGGTTCGATACGTAAAGCGTGATGTAGGCCGTCATTTCCTGCAGCCGGCAGATGATTTCCTCCTGTTTTTTCGACATGTCCAGTGTCTCTATCCTTTTTGGCAGGAGGAACTACATCGTTTATCTCTTCCCTATAATCGTCTGCCGCATGCTTTACGGTTTGCCCATCTCTGTTGTTCTATGGACTTTTCCCCAATACTCCGAAGTAAAAAATGCCGCCCCGCACTTTCATCCAGCCTTCTTCATTTGATGCGTTTCAATTCATGATTTTCACTTATTCCATAAAAGAAAGCCCCGTTCGCACGCCGAGCTTTGAATAAAACCGTGAGAATCTATTGTTTAAGTGTGCTGTGTTTATAAGAATAACCGAAATAAACCGCCGTTCCGGCCAGCAGCCAAACAGAAAAATAGAGCCATGTTTTCATCGGCAAATTCGCGATCAGAAACAGGCAGAAGCCTATCGAAAGAATCGGAAGCAGCGGCACGAACGGAACTTTAAATCCTCGCGGCAGGTTTTTTTCGGTTTTGCGCAATATGATTACGGACAGGCTCACCATCAAAAAGGTGAGCAGTGCGCCCATATTGGCTAAATCAGACAGGTTTTTCAAATCGACAAACCCGGCGATGAACGCTGTTAACATCCCGGTGATCCATGTATTCCATACCGGTGCCCCCGATTTTTTCCCCGCTATTGAAAAAACTTTCGGCAGCAGCCCGTCTCTGCTCATGGCAAACGAGATTCTCGTCGCCGCAAAGGTATTCGCAAAAATCACCGCCATCAGCCCGATTACCGCACCGACCGAAATGATTTCCGCCACCGCGTTTTGATTGACTACCTGTAAAACGTAAGACATGGCCTCAGGGACGTTCAGCTGGCTGTACGGAACCATGCCCGTCATCACCAGACAGACGAGGATATAAATCATCGTACAGATCACTAAAGATCCTATAATGCCGATCGGCAAATTGCGCTGCGGGTTTTTTACATCCTCGGCTGAAGCAGAAATGGCATCAAACCCCAAATATGCGAAAAACACCGCCGCCGCTCCGGTAATGACGCCCTCTGCACCGAACGGCATAAAAGGCTGCCAGTTTTCAGGCTTCACGTAAAAACTGCCGGCAATAATAAAGAGCGCGACGATTAATATTTTTACGATCACCATTGCATTGTTAAACTTTTTGCTTTCTTTCGTTCCCTTTGACAAGATCCATGTGATGACGAAGGTAATCAAGATAGCGGGAAGATTCATGATTCCGCCGTGTTCGGGCGTGGTCAGCAGCTGTTTCGGAATGGACAGTCCAAACCCTTCGAGCAAGTTGTTAAAATAGCTGGACCACCCGCTTGCAACCGCAGACGAGGTGACCATATATACCGACAGCAGCGTCCAGCCCATCAGGTGGCCGACGATTTCTCCCATGGTTGTATAGGAGTAAATATAAGCGCTTCCATATACAGGGAGTGCGGACGATATTTCGGCATAGCAGAGAGCAGCCAGACTGCAGGCAACAGCAGCAAGGATGAACGAAAAAATAACAGCCGGTCCGGCGTCCTGTGCCGCCGTTATCCCGGTCAGCACCATAACCCCCGTTCCGATAACGGCGCCGATTCCCATCAATGTTAAATCAAACGCTCCCATAGATGGGTTGTGTTTCCGCTTTTGATGTTGTGCTAAAAGTTGTACTACATCTTTTTTCTGAAATAAGTTTCGCAAAAGCCTTTCCTCCAAATACAAAGCCGGAAAAATACAGATTTCCTTAACTCTGATTGTTTTGCGTATCAAATGTTGTCATTTCAAGCTTTATGATGCGTGGATATGCTATGTATTCCAATATACACCCCGTTCCATCAGCTTCGTACAAAACAAAATCCCCTAAAAAATGGACAGTATTTATAGTAAATGAAAAAGGCCGCAATGTAAAATAATGTCCTTTCTCACAATACGAAAAGCGCCCGGCAGGCACCGTGCGCTTTACAAAGAGCATATCGCGGCTGAAAGCCGCTTTTTACTGTCGGTAAGGGTATTTATCGTTATGCAGCATATAATATTCCAGCACGCGTTCCAGCCATTCTTCCTCTTCCTTTGTATAAGGCGAAGGAATTTGATTCACAAACTCCTCTGTTTCAGCTGTATCGACGCTGCCGAAGGCCGCCAGAACATCCTCGCCGACAAACTGAAGGCTCATCTTCATATGCCGATTTGCCATCTCTTGCACCTCGGGATCGTCAACGGGTTTTCCCGCCAGTCTTTTGACTTGTTTGGCCAATTGAATAAAGGATTTATCCAATGATGCCATTTCTTCTTCAGGTTTGTTGAACAACCGGTCGGCGGCTCCTTCCGGCATATTCCGCTCAAGCCATTCGCGCTGATCTTTCTCTGTTTGGATGATGTTGATCAGGCTCATGAAAATAGCCCCGTCTATTTCTTTTTCTTCCTCCAGAAGACCGATCATCCGGCTGATTGCTTTCAATACGGTTTCAATATGCTCCTTTTTTCCTTCAAGCTCTTTCTTTTGATTGCGCAATGTTTCAATCAGACTGACGTCAAAGCTGGAATCGTTCATGAGCCGCGCAATTTGCTCAAGGCTGTACCCCAAAAATTTAAAACACGTGATCTTATGCAGCGTCATTTCATCCTGATCCGTGTAAAGGCGGTGTCCTGAGCTAGGGTGCTTCTCAGGCTTGAGCAGCCCGATTTCATCATATTAGTGCAGCGTCCTGATCGATGTGCCGGTTTTCTCGGAGAAAACCCCGATTGTATAATATTGATCTTTTTCCATCTTTGTCATCCCCCTCATCGACGATCATAACGCCTCACGTTACCGGAGGTGCAAGTTTTATTTATTTGAAGAATTGCACGAATGATGGACCCATCGGGATGCTTCATCGTTATGTTTTTCCCGTCGGTACTTCCCGAATGTCGCGAATGATCTCAGAACCGCCGTTCTACGAACTATTTCTTAAACTCCTCTACAGAATCGACTATCAAGGTTGCTTTTGTTTCCAAAGAAAGGCTCTAAGGCCTTTTGCGGTGCTGCTAAAATAATAAAGCGGCCAACTGCAGCGGTTTCCAAGCCCGCTTCGCGATATTGAAACCTCTGTTCAGCTTGAGAGCCAGACAGCTTTTCATAAAATGAGATAAGGCGGGTATATGCCTTTATGACTTGCAAGAACACGAACCCTTTCGTTCATCTGTTTTTATGATAACACTAAAGCGATGACGAATTTACGATTCCCGCTCTATGATGTTTTCCAATTCCCTCTTCACATTCGCTGCCCCAGGGCCGATAACAATCTGGATATCATGCCTTCCGATCTTGATGACGCCGTGTGCTCCGGCTTGCTTTAATTTGGTTTCTTCAGCAAGTGAGGTATCGGTTACTTTCATCCTCAGCCGCGTCATGCAGTTGTCGCATGCGATCACGTTTTCTCTTCCTCCGATATGCTGGAGAATATTAGCCGCGATCGTTTCATAGCCTGAATGCTTTGTACCCGGTCCGCTTTTTGCCGGAGCTTCGGCATCCTGTTCCCTGCCGATGACTGGAACGTTTCGCTTTGTAATGACGAGATAAAAGGTGACGTAATAGAGGACAAAGAATGCGAGGCCGACCGGAATCAACAATAGACCCCGATCAGATAAATTCAGATTCAGCGCATAGTCGATTGCTCCCGCTCCCCACGAGAAACCGTGCCGAATGCCGAGCAAGTACAGCACCATGCCGGCAAGACCCGTGTATACAGAATGGAGGAAATACAATAGGGGCGAGGTAAACAAAAACGTAAATTCAATCGGCTCGGTAATGCCGGTAATCAACGATGTGGCCGCTCCGGAGGACATCAGCGCCTTCGTTTCTTTCTTCTTCGTTCTGGCGGCCCGTGTGATGGCTAAGGCAATCGCCGGAATGCCAAACATCATCGTGACGTAAAATCCGCCGAGAAAATACCCGGCTGCCGGATCGCCATTCAGAAACCGCGTAATTTCGCCTGTCACCGTTTCCCCTGAAGCCGTTTCAAAACGTCCGAGGCCAAAATAAACATACGTATTCATGACATGATGAAGGCCGAACGGCAGCAAAAACCGGTTGAAAAAACCGAAGACAAATATCCCGAAAGCCCCCAGCCCGACAAGCATTTGACTAAAAGCATCGATTCCCGCCTGCGCATAAGGCCATACGACGGAGAACAAACCCGCGATCGGGATCATCACCAAAATGATCATTGTAATCGGAAACTTTTCACCGCCAAAAAAAGCGAACATGCTTGGCAGCCGTGTTTGATGAAATCGATTATAGATGAACGCAGCCACAAGCCCCGCAACTACCCCGCCGAACACGCTCATATCAAGGTTCTGATTCAGGATGCCGAGCCCTTCCTGCAAGACGGAAACCGCCAAAAATCCCGTCAAGGCGGGAATGCCCTTATCCTTTGTATTGGCAAGCCCCATGGCAATGCCGATCGCTATCAAGATGTCCATATTGTTCAAGATGACGCCCGACGCCTGAAAAAGCGGAATGTCGAGCATGTCTTCAGCAGACAGCCGAAGCAGAAGTCCCGCAGCCGGAAGGGCAGCTATCGGAATGAGCATCGATTTGCCGAGCTTTTGAAGAAAATGTTTCATCTCCTCTCCCCCTCTTATAGATCCCTGAATGTTGACAGGCGTACGTCCGGCAGCGACTTCACCCGCCCTACGGTCTCTCGGTCGATCAAAAACTCCAGCTCATCGGCCCGCGGATAAGTAAACGAGGAATTCGCCAAAAGCGCTTTATCAAGGTAAGCCGGATGCGTCATGACCTCTATCGATTCACAGTCATTGAAAAGCCGGCTGACGGCTTGTTCGTCCTGTAAAGCGGTTTCGAGAACGGGTTCGAAACGGTCCGTCGTTTTGATCTGTTCCAATGCCGCATGCTCCATGTTATTTCTGACAGGCAGCCCGTATTCTTTCGCCAATTTTAAAAACACTTCCGTAATCCCGGCATAGGAGTTGATATGATGATGGCTGTCCATATGAGTCGGCTTAAGGCCTAATTCATACACTGTTTCGATTTGCGCTTTCCACTCGGCATACACTTCTTCCAAATCGACAGTGAACGCTCCCTGATAAAAAGAAAGCCGCCGAAAATCCCCCTTCACATCAACGATTGTCCGATGGCCAGGCAAAATCGGCCTTCCGCATGTCAACACCAGATGTACGCCGACTCCCAAACCCGGACACGCTTCGGCAAGCCCGGCTGCATGTTCGGCTCCCGGCATATTGGCCATTAAGGTCGCCGAAGTTAAAATCCCCAGGTTGTGGGCATCGATAATCCCATAATTGACGCCTCTTGAATAACCAAAATCGTCAGCATTAATGATTAATTTTTTCACCGTGATGTCCCCTTTGCGATGTTTTGGTGTCTTTATCAAAATATGCCGGGTCCGGCCTTTTAGCATGTTGCAGCGATTTAGCGGGCCGCAAAACAAAGAAAAAAACCCGCTGCTGAACAATGTTCAGTTAACAGGTTTTTCCTATGTACATATTGCTGTTCGACGATAAACTTCGCTCTATCCCCTCTCGTGATGATCCAGAGCGTATTCGCCTTGATCATCATAGGTAAGTGATTCAGACAGGAATACCGGGGCACCGACGTTGATGTGCAAATGCCCGCTGATCGTACTATGAGCCTGTACACTCTTCTTGAACAAGAACGGGTGTGCAATTTTCCAAGGAATATAGAATGTATTTCAAACTTCAAAAGAAGACGGGTAGCATGTTTGGATTCCTTCATACGAGGAAAAACTAAAGTAAACCTCATACGAAGGAGTGAATGGGGATGGAACATGTCAAAGCTCTTGCGATTAAAGGCATCATGACGATTGTGATTTTGTATCTTGTACTCGGTCTCGGTTTCGGCTTTACTTTTGGACATACCCTCTTGATTACGGTAGTTTTAGGCGCCGTCTCCTACTTGCTTGGTGACTTGTTTATTTTGCCGAAAACGAGCAACATCACCGCCACGCTGGCCGATTTGGGCGTCGCATTTCTTGTTGTCTGGCTGCTTTCACGTACGATGGGAGTGGAGGGTGGCCCCTCCGCACTGGCCGCATTTTTCGCAGCAGTCGCCATGTCGGTCGGTGAATACATTTTCCATTTTTACATGATGAATAAAAACCTCGGCTTTTTCAATCACCGTCAAATGGAAACACGGACGGACTAGTGGCGTCCAAAACGAAGAACGTCCCATGTTACAGGGACGTTCTTTGTCTAGCGAATCGTAAACCGGCCGATTTGGCCGCATTCTTCGGCAAACCAGATCCCGCCACACGCTGCGGCGATGCCGTGCGGTTCAGCATGCTCCGCAGGAATGGGATATTCGGTGATGTCTCCTTTCACCGTGATCCTCCCGATTTGATTGGCGCCCCACTCCGTGAACCAGAGCGCGCCGTCTTCACCTGAGGTGATGGCGTGGGGCCGGGCGTTTTCGGAAGGAAGCGGGTATTCGCAGATCTCCCCCGAAACAGTGATCCTCCCGATTTGATTGCCGTTTATTTCAACAAACCACAGGGCGCAGTCCGGACCAGCCGCAATCCCGACCGGTCCGGATTGATCAGTCGGAATCTGAAACTCCCGGATGTCGCCCTCCGGCGTGATGCGGCCGATGGCGTTGTTTTGGTTTTGCGTAAACCAAAGCGCACCGTCCGGACCGGCAACAAGGAATGAAGGGAATGAACCAGAAGACAGTTCATACTCCGTAAGCTCTCCTGATCGGGACACCCTGCCGATTTTATGGCCTGCCATGTCCGTGTACCATACGGCACCGTCCGGCCCTTCCGTGATTCCGAATGGCGCCGTTCCAGCCGGAAGCGGATATTCGGTCAGTTCACCCTGAACCGTGATTTTTCCGATTTTCCCGGCTTTATACTCTGTAAACCAGAGCTCTCCGCTGCTTCCGGCGGCGATGATCGACACGCCGGCATCAGGCGTCGGAACGTCATATTCAGTGATCTGTCCGGCTGCAGTGATTCTGCCGATCCGGTTCCCTTTCTGCTCGGTAAACCAAAGCGCACCATCCGCGCCTCTTGCGATTCCGTATGGTCCTGATGCAAGATCAGGCAGCGGATATTCGTTTATGTTCAACTGCATGGCTAATAATCCCCCTGTATGTGTTGATTTTTCTGAATAGGAGGCGATGCAGCCGCACAGCAAGAAGAACTTCTTTACTATAGAAGCACATGACAAATCCTATTCAGAAAAAGGACGTTACATTTGGCAAAGTCGAATAGACGTATACGATGATATGCTTGTAACGGATTTTTCTAAAAAGGATTATAAGATCATGTGCTTTTTTCACCCTTCCGATTTTTTTACAGTATATCACATATCGGACGTTCATCTGAAACATTACGAACTCCTTTCAATTTGATTACAAATTGGAAAATCGATTCCAAATGGTTTCTTTTTTATTGAATATCATTTAGAATGCGCACTAGATCATTTTTTTGCGATCTGACTTTTTGTTCAAGAAAGGAGACACACGTTGATGAAAAAACTGATTTCGTCTCTCATGATCGGATTCATGGCTCTCGCTCTCGCCGCCTGCGGTTCAAATGAGGAAAGCCAAAAATCAAAAGCCGATGATCAGGCAAAAACAACGCAAAACGCACAGGATCAAGAGAAACAAATGAAGGCGATGCAGAAAAAGCTCGATAAGCAAAAAGTGGATGAGAAGAAAACCGTTGCAGTCGTCAACGGCAAAAAAATCACCGGCAGCGACTACAACAGCTTATTATCAACCGCACAAATGCAATATCAGCAAACCGGACAAGACCCGACGACAGCTGACGCGGCAAAGCAAATCAAAAAACAAACGCTCGACAGCCTTGTCGGACAAACCCTCCTTCTTGAAGAAGCCGACAAAAAGGGCTATAAAGCGTCTGCCCAAGAAATTAACAAACAGCTTGATGAAAGCAAAAAGCAGTATAAAAGCGATAAACAATTCGATGCCGCTTTAAAAAAAGCCGGCTTAAACATGTCCGAATTCAAATCCGAAATAGCCGACAACATCAAAGCTGAAAAATATATCAAGAAAGAAGTCCCGCAGGATAAAGTAACGAACGAAGAAATCAAATCATACTATGATCAATACGCTGCACAGCAAAAACAAAGCAAACAAAAAACGCCGAAGCTCGAAGACGTGAAATCACAGATCAAAACAATGCTCGAAAAGCAAAAGCAGCAGGAAAAGCTCGGACAACAGGTTGAAAAGCTGAAAAAGCATGCGAACGTAGAACTTAAAATATAAAAACAAGGACCGCCGGTTTTGTCCGGCGGCCTTTTTTTCGCATCCTATTCCAATGACCCGATCGCAGCAACGACATCTGCTTCGCTGAACGTTCTAATCTGCTGAACAAGTGTAATCATGTAAAAGGATAAATCGAGAAAATACATCTAATTCAAAACATCAAATTTGAGAGATAAAAGGACTTATTTTTTCTCCATATTCGAATTCTCATTTAGTTGACGAAGTAATTTTTTAAACCCGACATCACCCATTGATGAAAACTCAAGCTTTCCATTAGAACCAAATAAACAAAAACTTGGTACTGCTTGAATGTGACAAGCTTGAACAATATGATAGTTCTGATCCAGTACAATCGGTAATGAAAACCCCTTCTCTGTAGATTTTTCTTTAACTAACTCGATAGATTTTTCTTCTTCTGAATAAGGGACGTGAACAGCAATTACCTGCAAATTATTAAATTTATTTGTTTCTTTCAGTACATCACCAGATAGTTGCCTACAGTTTATACAACTGACAGACCAAAAATAAAACAGGTACTTTTGTTTTCTCTTAAGATCAACTCCTCCCTCCTCTACATTTATCCATGGTAAATCATTTGGAATTAATGGAACGGTAATTTCATTTTTCTTCATAAAAACCCTCCATTATTTTTCTTTTAACTGTGCAGCAATAATTTTCCCCAGGGCTTCCTCTGCCGCAAACGGAGCAACCAATCCGGATGGGTTCTCTTGTTCGTGTTTTAAACATTCATACATTTTTCGTTCAATTTTAGAAGGTTCGATCCAGGCTATTGCCCAAGACGCCCAAAAGCAAGGGGGACCATCCATATTTTTAGCAATCTCAATAAGGTATGGAAGGCTGCCTTTACCAATTCTCATTAATGAAATAGCCGCCGCCATTCTCGTTTCTTCCTTCTCGCTTTTTAGAAGTGATGCGAGTTCTGGTGACGCTTCGCTAGCATCTTCACCAAATTCTCCTAAAACAGCTGCAGCAATATTGCGTAAAGAGCCCTCTTCCTTCAATGCTTCAATCAAAACTGGAATTGCTGCTTTTCCAGTCTCCTTGAGTTCCCCAATCGCTTTAGTAACCGTAACTTCGTTTTTATTTGCAAGATTTCTTACAGATTGCGTTAGATTTTTTTTTGATTCCAATTTCATTTGTCCCTCCAAACTTTTCAGTTTATCAGTTTCCCTATAATTAACGACAGAAGAATAGAAAAGAGAAATGTTCCTAAACACAGATAGTTAAAATAAGTACTTCTTCTATATTTATAGAATAAAAACCATGTCCAACCTCCTGTTCCGATCAAAATTACCGGAAAAATAAACACAACAGCTTTTTGAGCAATAACAAAAACAATGAATAAAAAGAAGATGCTCACAGCACTATTTATTAAAAAATATTTATAATAGGAAGTTAAAGAAATCGACGGATCTTTTTGTCGTGTTTGAACAAATGATACCCAACGAATTGTTAGTAAAAATATATACCCCCCTATCCCATACATTATGAAAAGCAAGGCTTCTCCAACTGAAGACTGGTCAAATATTTGACGTGCCACAACTGATACAACCAAAAGAACGAACAGCCATATAGTATTTGAAACCTCAAGCAAAAGCACTTTTTTCCACAATGAACCCGGGAGCAGAAATAAATCGCCAGATTTTGCATGACGAACTAGGCCCGAATAATAAGAACTAAAAAAAGTAGCACATACAATTAAAGTGAAAAGAAGATTAAATACATCTGGATATTTTGACATTAAATATGGAAACAGGAGTAACAGAAAAGCAAAATGAGACATATGAAAAAATAAATTTTTTTTAACTAGTAAAATCTCTACCCATAAAAATGAAAAAACACCGACTAATCCTTTCAACCCCCACCAAGTTTGCTTTTCTTTAAAGTGGTCTTGGCCTAAACCTACATTACTATCTTGAAATTCCGCCCAAAATTCAGCTTCTTTAACCAATTTTTCTTTACTCTCTATTTTATTTGAAGTAAAGTGAATTATTACAATAGATATAAGAATTAATCCTAACATTATAAATTCAACCGGAGAATAAAAATGCATGAGAATGTTGCCGAATTCACCAACTTGATCCCCCGCTACCCTCCAAAAACTTGGCGGCCGATCATTAATAAAAGAGTAATAGAGAGTTACACAATAAAACACACTTAGAATCAGTGTAAAAAAAGTAAATATAAACTTTACGCTTCTGACTGCTCTTGTGCATGAAACCGCCATAATCCAAGTCTCCATTACAATGATTAAAAGTACCAGACCTATAGCTTTTCCGGTCAAATTTATGTAATGTTGTTTCCATAATAGTAAAATAAGATCACTTGCGATGCCGGAGCACAACCATAGTAAACCCTTCCAAATAGCTTTCCAAACTAATGCCGCATAAATGATCTCGGATAACTTATAAGGTGCAGTATATAGCCAAATGACATCCTCCATCTGGCTGGGAATACGGTTTGATAAAAGACCAAAGCACGTATAGACAATAAAAGCGCCTGTCAAGATCCATCCTGTTAAAGGTGAATTCCAAGTTTCCGTTTTTGCTATAAAACCAATTTGGATAAGTATTGCCCCTAAAAACAAAAACAAAATTAAGAAAGGGAGCTTTTTTTCTTGTTCTTGTTTGAGAATTTTTCTTTTTGACTGAAGAAATAAGAATGACAGAATATTAATCATCCGACCAATCCCCCAGGAGATCGATTACTTCCTGTTTCCAAGCTAAATAGTCCTTTTGATTTTCGGGGACATCAATCTCTTTTATAAGTATCCCATCTCGAATCAATAAAACACGATGAGCAGTTTCCAGCACAAAATCAAGACTATGAGTGGAGACAAGAGCTGCTGCTCCTTCGTTTTTTGCTTTATTAATCAGCCACTGAGAGAGCCATTGTTTTGAAGGAATATCTAAACCTACTGTCGGTTCATCCAATATGTATAACAATGCGTCTTGAATGATTGCCCCAGCTAAAACAGCACGTTGTTTTTGTCCTCTGGAAAGCTGTCCAGTTATCCGATCGGCCTTTCCTTCCATGTTCACTTTTTTTAACGCTTCTTGGACCTTCTCTTGTATGTTTTCTTTAATATTAAAAGCTTTTGCTCGAAACTGAAGATGTTCGGCTACGGTTAAAGAGGGGTACAAATAAGGTTGATCTGGAATTAAAGCAACCATCCGTTGAACTCGATTATCACCTGGCCTCAGACCGTTTATTTCAATATCACCGTTATCAGATTTATATAAGCCTGTAATACAGCGGATTGTCGTTGTTTTGCCCGCTCCGTTAGGACCGAGCAAAGCAACGATTTCCCCTGCGTGAATTGAGAAAGATAGTTGATCAATTCCCTCTCCATTATGATATTTTTTTGTTAAATTTTTGACTTGCATGATTTTCATATTTACCTTCTCCTCATTGTTAGAATGAAGATTGATTCGTATTTTTGCCAAATTGAAGTTTTTTTCTGACTTTATAATCCCATAGCGGCTTACAGACCAAGATGAGGTTATGAATGAAGTGAGCAGCCAATACTGATATAAATCCATATTGTAGGAAGACAAACCCTAGTAAGCATCCAAAAAGGGTAAGATGCAACCATCGTATCCACCTAGGATGATAGCCTGTTCCTTGATGCATTATTGCCCATAAAACTGAGGAAACCAAGACAGCAATCACCATATTATCAGTTAGCAACCAAATTGTAGGAATCATAAGAAGTCTATACACCGTCTCTTCTGATAAGGAACTTTGAAGACTGATATTTAGTCCTTGTCTAAATGTAAAGCCGGACAAATAGACAGTGCGATTTGAGAGTTCAGGAGAGATACGTAATAATTTTTTCTTTTCAAGAACTGTAAACATGGCAGCAGACAGCCCCAGGCAAGCAAGCCCTATGCTTATTCCGCTTAATACTTGAGAAGCAGGGTTATCCCATACTGACCATTTCATGCTGTACCCTACAGTATTTCCGGCTAATGAACATATAAATACGACAAATCCTGTTGATAAACCTGCAAGAATAGTAGACAAAGTTCCAAATATATACACCATCTTTACACTTATCCTTGAATCGTATGCATTTACAATTGTTAATTGTATATCCTCTTTTAAAGTTAATAGATTGCAACATATAAGAATCCCTCCCAGTATCATACTAGTTGTGACGTCCGCGCGAATGTCCATGTTAATTAATACCATGATTGCTGCAATTACAGCAATTAAAGACCCTATTACCCCCGTCATACCTAACGTCGATTCAAGGTGCTCTTTTTTTACTGCAACACCCATTTTCTCTGTTAGGATTTCTTGTTCACTTCCAATACTTAATATACAGCCATTATGTAATTCAACCGTCATTTTCATTCTGACATTATCCGACTCGGCAATATACCAATAAGTCGTGATATTTTCAAGAGCTTCTTCTTTTTCACCTGCTCCACTTACTTCCGCTTGGCTCCATAGTCCTTCATTTGAAGCAGCAAGTTCTAATTTCAGCTGCTCTGGAGAGATTTTAGAAACTTTCTTGGGCAATTCTCTTCGTGGTACATCCGCATGAAAAAATGTAATTTCTCCCTTTGAGTTCACTCCAGCTATAATTGATTTATTTTGATTTACAAAACGAATTCTCCAAGACTCGACCAATCCCCAATGATACAGGACTTGTCGAACTTTATTTAGTAAACCTAAATGATGCAGTTTGTTAACAGTATCATGGTCATACCAATACATTGCATAACAATCCCAATCAGTTACATCTATCCCGACATAGCGCTTAATAAACTTATTGCAAATTAATCGAGCAGTATCTTTATCAAGCAACAAAGATTGGTAAATTAAAGGCTTAAATTTATGAAATAAAAGTAAGCCTATCACAGAAATAGAAATCCATAGAATAATAGTCAAAACAGTCATGACTTAACCTCATCTATACGTATTTGACTAAACGGCAGATCAGGTTCTGATAACTCTATTTTACCTATACATCTACAATGCTTCGCATTACATTTTGCTTGCATTAAACGTTCAGGCGAACCGATATCTAACATACTATCTTCCAAGATATGTCCAATTGCTGATTCCTCAATTTGACACGGTGTTACATAACCATCAGCTCTGATATACCAAGCCAAATATCCAGGTGTACAAAAGTCAGTTACACCATTTTTTTCTTCCTCCCAATCGATAATGATAATTTGATCTCCCCAATCACTAATCGCTTTTTTAAGCTGTTGCTTTACTAAACGCTCTGTTTCTGAAGAAATGTCTCTTGTATCTGAAGCTCTTCCCACATTAAGTGTTCTTCCTGCCCTAAAAATAGTGGCGCCAGATTCGACAGAATTCTCAATGACCTCCAAAACCTCACAAGCATTTAATTCATTTATAGTCATAGCTACTATGACAGAGAGAGAAGAATCGGTCATTCGCTTGACATTTCTCATACTTTCTTTAAAACTGCCTTTTCTCCCTCTAAGGAGATCATGAGTATCGGCACTCCCATCAATACTTATCTGTACACATACATTCCCTAAATGTTTAAGAAGTTCTATTTCTTCATCTCTCCAATTCAATCCATTACTAAAAAGATTTACATTGGTAAATAATGAACTTGCTGCAGTGATAAGTTCTTTAAATCCCTTAATTAATTTTGCTTCACCACCAGTAATTGTAATATCTGCCACACCATGTGCAGCAAGCTTCTCCATTACCTCTATCCATTCGAAAGCATTCAACTCGTTTTGATAAGGTTTACCTGAACTTGCATAACAAAACGAACAACTCAAATTACAAGAGTTTGTAAATTGAAGTGTGCAGCTAATAGGTAAATAAGACTTTGTAGAGCCGGTAATCATTAACCGTTTATCTAACAATCCTTCTGTCCATGCAGCAGTGAATGGGTGCGTACTTAATTCTTCTTTTAATTTATCAGCACTCATTTCCTCCTTCGTTACTATTTCCCATATTCTTGCTGTTTTTTGCAAGCTATTATTTTCAGCCAGTAAAAGAGCAAGCTGCACTCCCCTTCCACTAAGCCTGTAATAGAACATACTTTTACGATCTACCAATAAAGCACCATGTGGCTGAAGGTGTACACTTAGTTCCATTTCCGATAATTCTCCCAATAAAGACATAGAATCCCCCTTTTGAATAGGGAGCTGCATGCCCCCTACCCGTTTTTGTCGAAACTTAATAGATTTAAATCACTTTCATTTGAGGACTTGGCAACGGACAAACGCGAGTCATTGCTATACTTTTCGCTGCCCAGCATCCCATACAACCAGCAGCTTTAATAATTGAATTTCCTGCTGGTTTAGAGAGCCCTTTTTGGTTTACTGGTTCCCATTCTTTTTCATTACCTCTCATGAAATTCACCTCCTATTTTTAATGTGGAATCACATAAATAGATTCCACCTAACATCACAATAACAATTCACTTTTGTCGAAGTAAGGGGAATTTTGTAATTAAATACATTTTATTCAAATTTTCTCATCTATATGTAATATTTCATAACCATCCAAAAGACCTTTTCTAATTATATTTAACTTCTTCCCCTTCTCTTGACTTAGTAACGAATATCTAAGTTATTCAAGGGGAGACAGAATGGAAATATAGAAACTGAATGTAGGGATTTTATTTCATCGATGGCAGGTGTGGAGAGTTTTTTAACACGGGAGATCTAAAATCAAACAAACCATTTGCATATACAAATGGTTCAATAAGAATTTCGAAATCTTAGTTTATGTTAATAAAGGGCGAATCAAAAGCATTTAAAACAAATTCTGCGATTTCTGCATAAATTCTTTGACCCGGTATTTCATTTACAACTGAGATTTCATGATTAAACAGTATAATAGATACTTTCTAAACAAAAATGCATGTTGTACACAAAATTTACGCCCTTGAATTCAATTCAAGGGCGCTTTTTATTATTCCAATGACCCGATCGCAGCAACGACATCCGCTTCGCTGAACGTTCCCATTAAGCAAAGCGACTCTTCCGGTTTGCACGCGTGGGCTGCAATTTTTTGTTTGGCTTGCTCAATGTTTTCGACAATGCCCAGATCGCGCAGCCTTTTCGGAAATCCGAGCGCATCATATAGCGGAAGCAGCTCGCGAATTTCGTCTGTCCGTCCTTCCAACGCAAGCTGAACCAATATGCCGTAAGCGACCTTTTGACCGTGGAGCACATGATGGGTTTCCGGAATAAACGTCAAACCGTTGTGAATCGCATGGGCCCCGGCCATTCTGCCGTAGCGGCCTGCATAGCCGCCCACCGTTCCGGCAAGTGCGATGACCGCTTCCAGCACATTCGCCAAAGCCGGAGATGGTTCGCCTTTTTCGATGCTTTCTACAGCCTGCAGACTCTCGTTTAACAGGATGTCGCGAATATAGACGGACTGTCTGAGCCCCGCCTGAACCATGATCGACAGCGCATCCTTCGTCGTTCTGATGATCGCCTCAGCTTCATACCACTTCGCAAGCGTATCGCCGATCCCGCTTTTTACGTAAGCAATCGGGGATGATAAAAGCAAGACAGGGTCAACAAGCGTCAAATAGCTTGAACGCTTATGGTACTGCACCCCTTCAAAGTTCCCTTCGTCATCGTAAATCACACTGAGCGGCGTAGCTGCGGCGCATGTTCCCGGGATTGTCGGAATCGTCATCACTTCAATACTCAGCAGATCGGCGACTGCCTTCGCCGTATCTAAAACGGTTCCCCCGCCGATCCCGATGATGATATCCGCCGCACCTGCTTCCTCGGCTGCTTTGCGAATCGCACGAAGCGAACTGGTTCCCTTATGCTGAATCACCTTCCAATCAGCCGGAAGCGCCGCATGATTGGAAAAAGCCGCAAACGACTTCACGCCGGTGACAATGACAGGCTGCTTGAACCCCTCTAAAAACGCCGGGAGCTCCCGCGTGATTCCTTCCTTGCATATATATTGATTCGGTCCGCTTCTGACGATATCTTCAGGCTGCATGACACCATCTCCTTCTATTATTTTCTAACGCCAATCATCTCACTTTCTTTAAAACTGTGTCAAATTATATTACGAGCCCGCTGCCGCGCCGGATTCCAAAAAAATACATGTTTCATATGAAACATGTCGAAGAAATGGTGATGTTGTCATTGAACCAGCCGGCGTTTAGCCACGGTTTTTCAGACTGAAATCACAGTGCGGTTCGCTGTGCTTCGTCTTTCCATCACTCGTGCCGCTTAATTCATTTTTCTCACAAAACTGAACGATCTTGCCCGTTTTTTTGTTTTTTCCATAATAATATGTCATATCCGGCTCATCTTTAAAAACGCCCATAGATTGCGTTAAAAAATAGTCTTTGTTTATCACAGTTTTAGGTTCAATCACATGATTCTCTTTATAATTTTTTCCTGATGCCCTATTTCCGACAAATGCTTTTCAGCATCTGAGCGAACCCACGCATTCATGATCGGATTGCCGTGGTCTAGGACATAAAAAATTGCATACGGACCGATGAGCAATACTGCACTGATCAGCCCTAATATGACGTTCAGCCTTTTCATTATTGAATTCCGCCGTTCTCACTCGCCAGCTCATCCAAGCGCGCCATCGCTTCCTCTTTTTCAAACGTACTGTACCAGAGGTCATCATAGGAATCCAGAATCCGGTAATGATGTGAAATCAAATTTTGCTGCATACGAAAATCTCCTTTACAGTCAATCTCCCGCCACCATACCCTGCCGCCGAGCGTTTTCCCCTTCGGCCGGTCAATGCTGCGGTGCGCCACAGTTTCGACAACTTCCAACGGTTCGTCCCCCAGCACTGACTGCAAAACCTCACTGTTTCGAAATAGCGCGCACACTGCCACGACATGCGTCCACCCCGCAGTCGTCCTTCCCTTTTCAATTTGCACAAGCGTCTTCTTCGAAATCCCAAGAACATTCGCCATTTTCTCCTGCGTATAGCCGCTTTCTGTACGAATCAGCCTTAATTTTAATGAAATAAGTTCGATTATATAATCTTTGTCCACAGTATTCCTCCATCGCAATATTTAGTGTAATATTACACTTTTTGATGAAATATTTCAATCTTTCAAACCGCAACATCATACAAGAAATCCCTGAAAAACATGCTAAACTAAAACAATCAACAACACGACAGGAGGTCCGTCATGCGAGAGGAAACCCGGACGCTGATCCTTGATCAAGACCTGCAGGTTGAAGCCTATCGCTTCAAAGGAATCATGCAGAAGTTCCCGAACCACTTTCACGAATATTATGTGATCGGCTTTATCGAAAAAGGACAGCGCTATTTGCTTTGCCAGGGACAGGAGTATATCATCAACCCCGGAGATCTCCTGCTGTTTAATCCGCACGATACGCACAGCTGCGAGCAAATTGACGGGAAGGCCCTTGATTACCGCAGCATCAACGTCATGCCTGATGTAATGGAAAAAGCCGTGATGGAGATAACGGGCGCCGAAAGCCTCCCTTACTTCACGCAAAACGTGTTGTTCCGCCATGAGCTGACGTCCAGCTTGAAAGAACTGCACGTGCAAATTTTGCAAAAGGAAAAAGCTCTTCAAAAGGAGGAGCTGTTTCTCAACCTTCTTGAAGAGCTGATCAGAACGTATTCAGACGTGACGTTCCTCGAACGCGCGCCCGAACCGTCTGATGAAGTCAAAACCGTGTGCGGTTATTTAGAAGAGCATTATACGGAAAATATTAAGCTTGATGATCTCAGCGGACTCACGGGCTGGAGCAAGTATCATTTGCTGCGGTCGTTTACGAAGCAAAAAGGAATTTCTCCGTACAGCTACCTGGAAACCGTGCGCATCAATCAGGCAAAAAAGCTTCTGGAACAAGGCGTAAAGCCGATCGACGCCGCCTTTCAAACGGGCTTCAGCGACCAAAGCCATTTGACGAAGTTTTTCAAGCGGCAGGTCGGGCTGACGCCGAAACAATATATGAAAATCTTTGAACAAGACAGATTGGAGATTGAAGGATGAATCATCGACGTGAAACCGCCGGACACCTTGCAGCCGTTTTAACGATTCTCATCTGGGGGACGACCTTTGTCTCGACAAAAGTGCTGCTCGAGGATTTTTCGCCAATGGAGATTTTGTTTTATCGATTTTTGCTTGGATTGATCGTCCTGCTCATCGTTCACCCGCGCGTTCTGAACGTACAGAGCCTGCGGCAGGAGATCCTTTTTGCAGGGGCCGGCTTATGCGGCGTAACCTTGTATTTCTTATTGGAAAATATCGCGCTCACCTACACATATGCTTCAAATGTCGGCATGATCGTCTCGGTGATCCCGATGATCACAGCCGTCCTGGCTCATTTCCTTCTGGACGGCGAGAAGCTTAAGCCGCACTTTTTCATTGGATTTGCCGCCGCTTTTACCGGTCTCTTGCTTATATCTTTCAATGGAAACGTCGTGCTCAAGCTGAATCCGTTCGGTGACCCGCTTGCCGCAGCCTCTGCTTTTGTTTGGGGAATATACGCCATTTTAATGAAAAAAATCAGCGCGTTTCGCCATCACACGATTCAATGCACCCAGCGCATCTTTCTTTACGGGCTGATCTTTATGATCCCGGCTTTGTTCCTGTTTGACTTCCGTTTTACGCTCAGCCCATTCGCTTCCTCCGTCAACCTGCTGAACATGTTGTTTCTGGGTGCTGGCGCATCCGCTCTTTGCTTTGTGACGTGGAACTGGTCGGTCGGGGTGCTCGGAGCCGTGAAAACGAGCGCCTACATTTATATGGTGCCCGTGATCACGATTGCCGCTTCGATTATCATTTTGCACGAACAACTGACATGGATCGCCTTTGTCGGAGGCGCGCTGACACTAACAGGCCTTTATATTTCTGAGATGAAATCCAAACCGCAGCTGAAGGAGGAGCATACGTCTTGAATGAAACAAAATGCGCACTCGTCATAGACGAAAGCCTGCCTGTCGGACTGACCGCCAATACAGCCGCCATTCTCGGCGGGAACGTAACAGACGGCTCAGGGATCGAATCGTAAAAGTCCCCATCCCCATCTTAAAAGGAAACGCCGGGCTTCTTCATGAACTGAGACAAAAGCTGCTCACCGACGAGTTCGACGATATCCTCCCGATGCGGCCCAGAGCTGTCATACATATGAAGCATATATCGAAAAATTCCAAGCTTCCGCTTCCTCCGATTACCGCTATTATGGAATCGGAATGTGCGGGGATAAGAAGAAGGTGAACAGGCTGACCGGGAGCTTGGGGCTGTTAAAATAAACAATTACGGGCATTGACTGCTGAATGGGTCAATGCCCTTATTTTTTTGTCATACGTTTGCCACCTAATAGTGAAAGCCTAAATAAAGAAAAGAGGGACCTTCTATGGATCAAATGGTATTGAAAACTCAGGAATGGCTAAACAAAACCTACAGCGGAAAACACGGCTACAACAAGGTGAAAGAGAACGGAAAACCAAGCTGGGAGACGATTTACGGTTTAACGAGAGCATTGCAGATCGAACTCGGTATCGCAGAGCCCGCCGATAATTTCGGACCGGCGACAGAGAGCAAATTTGTGCCGCTAAAAAAGCAGAAAAAAACTGAAAAACCTACAAACTTAAATTACATTCTGCAAGGCGCTTTTTGGTGTAAAGGAAGTGGATTTAATCCCGGCGGTTTAACGGGTAACTTCTTTGAGAGTACAGAGGATGCCGTGAAAAGGTTTCAGAGAGCTGCAGGCCTAGCCAAACAAGACGGTGTTGTCACTGCACAAATCATGAAAGCTCTGCTCAACATGAGCGCTTTTAAATTGCTTCGAAATGGTGATACGAAAATTCGTCAAATTCAGCAAAATTTAAATCGGGATTACAATGCTTATTTCGGATTAATGCCTTGTGACGGCGTTTATTCCAGAGAGACAAATAAGGCACTGATTTATGCTTTGCAAAAAGAAGAAGGCATGAGTACAAGTGTGGCAAACGGCAATTTTGGACCAGGGACAACAAGCAAATGCCCGACACTTAAACCAGGCGATTCCAGAACAAAGTTCGTGCTGATTCTTCAATACGCATTATATTGCAATGGCTATCCTTCAGGTGAATTTGACGGCGTTTATGATGCAGAAGTGGAATCTGCCGTCTCACGCTTTCAAAGCTTCATGTGTTTGCCGGCAAAGGGAATTGCCAATATGGCAACAATCAAGGCTTTATTGTCAAGCTCCGGCGATACTTCGCGTGCTGCCGCGGCCTGCGACACTTCCACGGTTCTAACAGCAGCAACTGCAAAAACTTTGCGTAACAACGGATATAAAGTTGTCGGCAGATATTTGACGGGCAATGTGCGGACAAGCAGCGGCCTTAAATCAAAGGCAATGACCCCTGCTGAGCTTTCCATCATTTTTAATGAAGGTTTGAGAGTGTTTCCGATTTATCAGGACGGCGGCTACGAATCCTCGTATTTCGTGCAAAATCAAGGAACAACAGATGCGTATGCCGCTGTCAACGCAGCACAAGGGTTAGGCTTCCCATCAGGCACAACCATTTATTTTGCCGTTGATTTTGACGCGTATGATTATGAAGTAACAGACAAAATCATCCCTTATTTTAATGAAATCAAAGCAGCGTTTGACAAAATGCAAAGCATTCCGAATTCGCCAAAATATAAGATCGGCGTATACGGGCCAAGAAACATCTGTATCAGAACAGCCGACGCAGGTTTGACGGAATACAGCTTCGTCGCCGATATGTCGACCGGCTTCAGCGGCAACCTCGGCTACACAATGCCGAAAAACTGGGCCTTTGACCAATTCTACGAACAATCAATCGGCAGCGGAAGCGGTATGATCGGCATTGATAAAGATGCTTACTCAGGCAGGGACAAAGGTACTGCAAGCGTCACCCCGTCGTCAGATCCGGTCTATGACGCACGCGTACGCACATTGAGAAACATTTTAGCAAATATCCCGGCACTGAGCAGTATTTCTGAACTATTTACAACAATGTTTATTTTTGATAAAACTGAGACAGTTTACAAGTCGCTATACTTGGATATTACGTTGTCTACTTCACTGGTATTTAAAAAGCCAAGTGAAACATCACCGGGTACACTGCAAGTTAAAAACGGAAAGGTCGGAGCATCGATTACAGAAGTATTAGGAAACTCAAAAACATCATTGAGTTCTTCACAAATTCATTCATATGATGAGCTTTTAAAGAATATCGGTTTGTCGGTGCGTAACGGATATATCTCGGTAAACGTTTCACCTTCTGTTGAATCTTTGGATCTCTCATTAACTATATTTAGCAATGAAATTCCGGTAGTAGGCGATACAAAAACTGAAATGTCGGCTACAATTACCTTTAAAATTAAGAAGTTATATGTGTCACCTAGCAAACCAGTTGTAGCTCCTCAAGAAGCTTTACCAATCGATTGGGGAGCAGTTGGGGTTGCAGTTGGAGGAATTATAGCAGCTACTGTTGGTGTAGCAGCTGTTGTAATAGTGGGAACTGCAGCACCTGAAATCGCTATTGGTACGGCAGTGTCTGCTGTGTTATTTGCGATATTTGGCGAAAAAACAGCAGATTAATTTGTTTATTTAATGAAAGCTGCATAAATACATAATATAATGTATTTATGCAGTTTTTCCAAATCTTTAATATATAAAGTCTCGTGGAGGTATTTACATTGAACACAGACAAACAAGTATTCACTGCAACGCAAAAAACAGCCAAAACCCTTAAAACTTTCCGCGATAAGAGCGATGAAGAGTTATTAGCCTTTCTCGCTAAACAAGATTCATTAACCTTAAATCAGCTGAAAGTCTATTACTCTGATCCTTCATTTGCGCTTCATTATTTCATCAGTGCAGCATTTTTCAGTATAGTATTAGCTTCGTTCATTACTGCAATTCTTTGTGGTCAAGCAGATTCGATGTTCCCTTTTGTTTCCGGCATCTCCATTATCACATTAGCTGCCATATTTGTGGGGTGTTTCTTCTGGGTGCTTAAACAGCTTGTCACCTTGAAAAAAAAGCCGAGTCAATTCATTACACATTTTTCCAAGAAAGCCGAGTTTGCACGTATTGTAAAAATGATTGATTATGTTTTACAACAAAAATACAAAAAGGCATTGGAAAACATACCGTACCAATAAAATCTCATGTATTTTTATATAGGAGTGACAATCCAATGAGAAACGAAAAACAATTATTTCAAAAAGCTGAACATACAGCCAAACTCCTTGAGTCTCACAAAAGTGACGATGAGCTGCTTACATACCTTGCAAATCAAGATTCTGTTACATTAAATCAGTTAAAAATATATTTTTCAAATCCCAGTTTCACATTAACGTATTTTATTAAAGCCATTTTTTTTAGCAGTATTACCGCTGTAATTATGGCGGCCTTTTTATCTGGTCAAGTCTCCTCCTCCACCTATGACCTTTCAAGGCTATTTTCATTCCTCTTCATGTTCTATCTAATCTTCTCTTTTCTTTGGATCGCCAAGATGCTGATCTCCTCACGAAAAGGACCGATGCAAACGATCCTGCACTTTCAAAAAAGGGCGGAATATTCCAGAATCGCGGGTATGATTGATTTTATTTTAGATGAACGTTTCAAAAAGAAATTTGATTAAAAAGCAGAGGGACATGCGCCTCTGCTTTGGTTCGTCTATCAATCAAACTAATATAATATGACTAGAGGACAAAAGACATGCAAACAGACAAACAATTATTCGAAGAAACAAAACAAACAGCAGAAGAAATATTGTTATCGAAAGCCGAAAACGATGAAGAGCTGATGGCATACCTCGAAAAACAAGATTTATCCACGTTAAACCGGTTGAAAGTTTATTTTTCAGGGCCAACGCTGAAAATCGGCCATGTGATAAAAGCCTCGCTTTATAGCTCCTTCACCGCCAGCATTATAACTGCTATATTTACTGGTCAAGCCGTCTCCATTTCGTATGACATTGAATATACTTTTTTTCCTTTTATATTAACGATACTACTGATAACAAGCTCCATCTGGGTGTTCGGCACGATCACTAAATCGCAAAGAAACAAAGACCAAAACTTTTTACACTTTAGAAAAAAAACCAATCATACAAAAATCATCGGAATGATTGATGTCCTGCTGGAGAATAAATACAAAAACATATTTAAACGCAAAAAAATAAAGAAGGCATCCTTCGATGCCTTCCCCATCAATTACTCCATATTAGACATATTCTGTCTTCTTTCCTGCTCTGCAATGATCTCGTTGTCTTCGGCATTATCACGCGTCACTTTCTGCGTCAGAATCGCGCCTACCGCCACTAAAATCATCACAGCGATGTAATAGCCTTTTTCATTGAGCTGCAGGTTTTCGGCATTGTAAAGGCCGATACAAAATAAAAAAACGCCTGCAAAAAATGTGAAATATGCCATGACCGTAAAAGCCGTTGTATTTCTTCGTCTATACTTCTGCATCTTAATACCTCCTAAAAAACTAAAACTATTGTACTTGATTTATCCACCTAAAAGAAGAATGATATTCCTTTTTACACACAATTTAGTAAATATGTCACGCCATGATTACATAGACCTAGTCAATATACGGAAGGCGGGCCGCCTCTCGTCTCCCCATCGTATTGCTCTTCAATTTCAAGCCCCGAATCGAGCATCTCGCTTTCGATCTTTTCCAACACCTGTTCATTTTTTCCGTAATGTAATCCATCATAATGAAACGCATCATTCGGCTCCTTTTCTTCTATGGACGCCAAAATATCGTGAATATCGTTATGATCGCCGGAGATCGAGCCGAATCCCTGGTTCTGTTTTTTGTAGTTCACAAAACCGCTCGGCAGGTTGTTTCCGAGGTTGACGCATGAGGCGCCTTCAACTGTTCCGATCGAAATCGCTCCAATAAAAAATGAAGGGGAAAAACGTTTCACGGCCAACATCCTTTCGTCTAATTGATCGTATAAGGCACTGCTTTTCCGTTTATTTTCACTTCGATTTCATCGGTTTTCCTTTTTTTCTTTTGGTGAGGCGGTCTTTTCGGTTTCGGATGGATATATGGGGAGAAGACATTTCCCATATTCAGCATCCCGCTCAGATCCTTTATTTCGATGTTGTCGAGGTGAAATGCGAATTCTTCGAGGTTCAATTCCTGCAAATGAAGGTCTTTCACGTCCATTTTCAAAAATAAAGAAGGATGGCTTCGATGGTTGAGGGATGTCTCGAGTGTGTCGATTTTTTGAGACAATTCATCGAGTTTTTTTAGAATATCGTCTTGGCTCATATGCCCCATTCCTTTTTAATAACGCTTTTCCACAACACCTTTATTCTCTCTGACTTTATTATGCTTCCCCCTCACTGACCCAAAGCCTTCACGGATAAACGATTCGCTTTTTCTGCCTTTTAACATGTTGGTTCCGACAAATATTCCGGAAGAATTTCTGATCGCATTTACTTTTAAAGAACCGTATTTTATCGATGTCATCACGTTCTCCTTCATCATCGTTTATTTTTATAGAAAGGAATGGTGATCACCAGGACTCCCCTTTCAAATACCGCTTGAATCCTCTGCAAATCGCACTCCTCGGGGATCGGAAGCTCCCTTTTGAAAGGTCCGTAGAACCGTTCCCTGCGGATGATGACTTTCTCATTTTCTGAACCAAGTTTGTTTTCAATGATTCCTTCAATGCACAGTGCGTGGTTCGTTTTTCTCACGGTAAAGTCATCGGTGCCCGCGCCTGCCAAATCAACGGATATGATCAAGCCGCCGTTTGATTGAAGGATATCCACCCTCGGTTCAACAAATGGCGAGATCTCGTACAGGAGATTGGAAAAATCCTCTCCCAGCATCTCTTTCACGTTTGAATGAAAATGGGGTTTTACCATTGCTTAAAGCCTCCCGCAGATCTGCCAATCATTACATCTTTATTCATCCATATGTGCTTTTAACGAAAGTCATGCTAAAAGAATATCAAGGAGGCTTGTCTTCATTTCAAAACAAAATCAAGCTCTTTACACAACATCTTAAAGAGCCTGATTCTGAACTGCCGGTGAAAAGTTTAGGGAATTCATCAATGAGTCGACTCCGTCAGGGTCAAATACCGATGTCACGTTTGCTTGATTTAATACGTTTCCGGACAAGAAACCAATTCCGTTGTTAACTTTCCGGTGCGCAGCATAACCATTTAATTGATTCTCCCCGATGGCAATGACACAGTTTGTATTTTGTGAATTCACATTGACGGCGCCGAGTGAAAATCCAATTGCCAAACAAATCACCTTCCTTTTTCGAACCAAAAAGCAGCCTTTAGTGAAAATCGTTTATTTGACAGTCATTGTCATCATTATCAATCACAAGAGTCGTATTTTGGGAATTTTGAACGGTGCCGGTAAATCTCCCTTGACCGGCTATTCGCTTGCTGTGCGCGCTCCAGCCGTTCACTTCATTTTCGCCGACTGAAATGGCTGCACAAGTATCTATGACGTTAACATTGATTTCTCCGATATCCACTTCATTTACATTTCCTTCCTTAGGTCCAAGCAGGATGTTCGGCTGATTTTGGATCGGCGTGTCGACGATATCATTGTCCGTCACATAACTATAGTTGTTTGAAATCTGCGAATTGCTGATCGATCCGAAACCGTAATTGTTTTTTCGATGTGAAGACCAATTATGCGCATAATTGGTTCCGACAAAAATTCCTGAAGAAGTATCGATGGAATTTACACTGATTTGATAAACATTGACCTGATTGATGATTGTGTCACGGTTCAATTTTTTTCAGTCCTCGATATTTTTCGGTGATTGCATCTGAATTCAATACTTTACAATATGTTTTGACATGAATAAAAGTTCTGGGTCACTTTTCAAAGGATCAAAAAATCAAACTTTTTCACACTTCATCCGTATAAAGATAAAGAGGGGGAGAAAGATGCCAAATTCACCAGAACAAAAAGCAAACATTCCAAAGACCCTAAGCGAAAAGGTCTGGGATATGTTAGGCTGTTTATGCTATGCCGGGTCGATCGTCTTTTTGATCTTGATTTGGAGCAAGCTTCCTGAAAAAGTGCCCGTACATTATGGCGTACTCGGTGAAGCAGACCGCTGGGGATCAAAATGGGAGCTGATCATATTGCCCGGAATCGGGATGTTCATTCTCTTGCTTATGACGCTATTGGAAAAGCACTTTGAAATCCACAATTATCCTAAACGGTTGAATGAGACAAACGCAGAACGCTTTTATTTGCACAGCCGAAAACTGATCAATCAACTTAAAAACGTGTGTATCATCATATTCTCTTTCATTCTGCTCGAATCTGCCTCGATTGCTTTAGGATGGGGCAGCGGTTTTGGCAAATGGTTTTTACCGATCGCCCTATTTGCCGTCGGTTTTCTTGTTGCATCGAGCATGATCAGGCGCAGAAAGATACGATAGCTTAAAAAAGGTCCTCTGCCGGGGCCTTTTTTGTATGTTCGGCCGGTTTGCTGAAATTAATTTCCCCATGCCGGCCCGGCTTGTCAATATGAAATGAATAGAGTAATATATTGTTTAGCGATTATGGTCGACCGAATACCGTCGACTACAAAAAGATATTCAGGTGTTCATAAAGGAGAAGAAGCAACATGTCGATTGTGTTCGTTATGTTTTTACTAGGTCTTTTGCTTGGCTTTGTCGGGGCCGGTGGAGCCGGATTTGTCATCGCGCTGTTAACGATGCTGTTTCACATTCCGATTCATACAGCATTGGGAACGTCTCTGGCCGGCATGGCTTTTACGAGTTTATCGGGCACGTACAGCCACTTTCGCGAGGGAAATATCAAGCTGAAAATCGGCTTAACCGTCGGCTGTTTTGCAGCAGCGGGATCCTTTGTAGGAGCTAAGCTGACTTCTCTGATACCTTCAAGCTCATTGCATTATATGACCGCGGGAATGTTATTTTTATCGGCCATCCTCATTTTAATCAGATTATTCTTTTTGAAAGAAAAGGAAGCTGCGCAGGAAACGAACCTTGCCTTTTGGATCAAGGCCTGTTTATTGGGAATCGTGGCCGGCGTCCTGTCCGGAACGTTCGGAATCGGCTCTGCACCTTTTATTCAAATCGGGTTGATGATGATGCTGAACCTGTCGATTCGCCATTCCGTAGGAACGACAATGCTCGTCATTATTCCGCTCTCATTAGGCGGTGGGGTCGGCTATATTTCAGAAGGATTCGTCGATTATGTCCTATTGGTCAAAATCCTGATCGGTACGATGTGCGGCGCGTATGTCGGGGCTAAATTTACCAATGTCCTGCCGAAAGTCGTCTTGAAATCGGGTTTATTTTTAACTCCCGCCGTTTCGGGGTTCATTCTCTTATTTTAATTCAGTGCCCGGCTTGCGGCCGGGCATTTTGTTTATCCTGCACTTGGAGTGGTTATAGTGGGGGATAACGAAGGAACCTGTGGTAAAATACGAAATGAGAACGAATACGAGGATGAGAAGCGTGATTGAAAAACCAAAACCGTTTTATGAACAATCCTACCATGCGATTAAGCGAATGATATTTGAAGGGAAATTAAAACCCGGTGAACGAATCGCCGAAGCGAAGTTAGCCAAGGAGCTCGGCGTCAGCAAAAGCCCTTTGAGAGAAGCGATCAGGGTTCTGGAAAAAGAGGGGCTCATCGTCATCGACTCAAGAGTGAAGGTCTATCAGCCGACAATCAAGGACGTTGAAGAAATCTATTTTTGCCGGATGGCGCTTGAATCATTTGCTGCGGGATTGACGGCAAGAATTGCAACGGCAGAGGAACTGAAAACGATCGAAGACGTTTTGCAAAAAACGGAGGAAGCCATCCTTCAATCCAAAGATCAAAACACGATTATCGAATTAAATGATACATTCCACAACTTAATTGTCCAATATACAAAAAACAGTCTATTGCGGAAACAGCTCAACGATTTGGAAGGGTTAATTTATTATTTCCGTATTTTGAATTTTGAAGGAGAAAAACGGGCTGAAGCCATTTTGGAGCAGCATCGGGAAATTTTCCGCCATATGAAACAAAGAGACGACGAGCAGGCATCAAAAGCGATGATTCGCCACCTTCAGCTTGATCTTGACCACTTAGCCGAAGTGCTGTCTCATCAATAAAAAGGGCGGCCTTTCTTACGGCCGCCTCTCATTTCTAATAGAAAGAAACAAATTCATTAACCGGCTTGCGATATCCTCTCAAGCGTCGGTTGCTTTCTTTTTCTTTGCCGATCGTTATCATGAGGACGATTTCATGTGTATCCGGGATCTTCAGCAGATCGCGAACTTGATCGCTGTCAAATCCGATCATCGGGCAGGTGTCCCATCCCCGGTTCTTGGCGGCGAGCATAAACATCATCGCAGAAAGAGAAGCATTGCGAATCGCCTCTTCCTTCATGAATTGCTCCCCGCGCGACTCGTAAAAATGGGTATTGTTTTCGATCATTTCCTGCAGCTCAAAGTCCTTAATAATTCCTAAATCCCTCATGCCTTCGTTGATTTTTTCCGTTTGCCGGTAGGCGTAGCGGTCTCCCGTCACTAAAATCACGGCAGAGGCTGAATGCACTTTATATTGGCCGTTCGCAGCTTCCTTGACTTTTTCTTTTAAATCCTTATCCAATACCACTTTATACTCTGTGTGCTGCAAATTGAACGCCGAAGGCGCAAGCTTGATATCCTCAAAGATAGGCTCCAAATCTTTCACCGTGATTTGAACATCTTCCAGGAAATTATTTGCAGAGTGTCGCGTTTCGATAAGCTCGTTAAATTCCATTCTCAAAAACTCCATTCATCTATACTTTTCCGATAAGTTTCCTTATTTATATAATCGGCGATAAGCTCCCTATTGTTTAGCGACGCTCGCTTCGCTGTTATGATACGATGTTGGAAATGAGGTGAACTCAGAGCATGAACATAACCATTAGAAAAATGGCAAGCGGGGATCTGGGCCGGCTGCCCGATATCGATGACAGTTTCGTCGTAGACTCGGTTCTGCTTCTCACGCTTGAGGAAAATAAAATCCGGTATTCGGTAAAACCAATTCAAAGCTACGAAAAAAGCTATACGGAAGAATCAGAGCCCGCTGATTACTCTGTATATCTCGATAATCCCGATCAAGCCGTTTATTTGGCGTTTGCCGGCAATCAGCCTGCAGGACTTGCCGCAGTCAAACGGAACTGGAATGAATATGCCTATATCGAGGACATCAAAGTCGATTCAGCGTTTAGACGCAATGGAATCGGGCGGAGACTAATGGAGCAAGTCAAACGCTGGGCGCAGGAAAAAGGCCTGGCGGGGATCACGCTGGAAACGCAGAACAACAATGTGAAAGCATGCAAATTTTATGAAAGCTGCGGATTTGAAATCGGCGGGTTTGATCTATGCTTATATAAAGGGATGGATCAACATCAAGATGAAATCGCGCTTTACTGGTATTTGACGTTTTAAATCTAAAAAAGAGTGATGAACATCGATTGTTCATCACTCTCTTGCTTTATTCTTCGCTCTTTTTTCTGCCAAACGGCCACCAGTTGCCTTCTCCGAACGTCACAGTGATCGCCGGAATCAACAGCGGCAGGATGACGAGTCCGTATAACAGAAGGCCGACAATGACGACTGTCGCCACTTGCATCAGCGTATTGACCCCTGATGGCATCATGGCGGCGAATGTACCTGCCAAAATAACGGCTGCCGTCATAATCACAGACCCCATCTTGCTCATGGACTTTACGATGCCCTGGCTGATGCCGAGGTGCACCTCTTCCTTAAACCGGTCAAGCAGGAAAATCGAATAATCCACCCCTAAAGCGATCAGGATCACAAAGCTGAAGAATGGAACGGCCCAGCTGACCCCGTCGTCGCCCATGACCCGGACAAAAATCAGCTCCGTAATCGATATCGACGTGTAATATGTGATAAACAGAGACGCAATCATATAGATGGGCATGATCATGGAACGGAACAAAATCGTCAGCACCGCAAACAAACCTATGACCATAATCGCCATCGTGCGGGATAAGTCTGTCGTCGACAGCTCTTTTAAATCGGCGTTCTGACTGGAGACTCCGCCGTACGCAATCGTTGCATCCTTCAATGGAGTGCCTGAGACTTCATCGGCGACGGCTTTTTTGATCTGATTAACCGTTGTAATGGCCTGTTCCGAATACGGGTTGATGTCGAGCACCACGCTTAATTGAACGCCTTTTTCGTCCGAAAATGAATAATTGTCGATCGACTTCTTAAATTCTTTGTTTTTCATGACCTGGTCAGAAATGAATATCCCCGTATCCTTCACTGCAGAGCTTTTGCTCATATCCTTCAGCATATCAGCGGAAGCCGTGATGCCGCCAGTCACTTTTGAAAGACCGGCATTTGCACTCTTCACACCGTCTGCAAGCTTGCCTAAGCTTGCTTTCAGCGTTCCGGCCTGCTGTTTTTGTCCTGCAAGCTGCTGATCGGCTTGCTCAAGCCCGCTTTGAATCTGTCCAAGCTGGCCGCTGATTGCAGTCAGCTGAGGCACCGACTGTGCGGTGCTGCCCGTTTGAGCCATCTGTTTGCTGATGAGCTGGAGCTGGCTGTTGATTTTTCCTAACCCATCGGCTGCATCCCCCAGCGAACCGCCCGATTGTCCGCTCCCGGCAGAATCTGCGGCTTGCCCCGCGATTTGTCTTAGGCCCGCTTCTACATCAGTTAAACCTTTTTGAACATCGCCGAGGCCTTTTGTCGCTTTATCAAGTCCGTCTGAAACCGCCCCAAGCTGGTGATCAATCGACAGGTCTTCAATTTCCTTTCCCGTCGGCTGCGTGATCGTCATCACCGAATCGACGTGATCCACCTTCTCAACGGCTTTGCTGACGTTCCCGAGATAAGGAATCGTTTCAGCCGTCGTCAGCTTGTTTTCACCTTTGATGACGACATTCACCGGAAAGGCTTTTCCTTCTCCAAGCCCTTCTTTTATCGCCTCAAGGCCTTTTACCGATTTATAGCTGCTGCTGATTTCCGAAGTGGAATCGAAAGAAATTTGATCATCATACGTTAACATAAACGGAACTGTAATGATGGCCGTGATGATGATAAACAAGAACGGGCGCGCAACCGAATGTCTGCCAAGAAACGCCCACAATTTATTGTCGCTGTGTGAAAGCACTTTTTTGGACGGCCAAAATAATTTTTCACCCAGGGTCACCATAAACAACGGAAGCAGCGTATACAAAATGATCATTAATACGCCGACCCCGACAGCGACACCTACGGCAGATTGGAATATCGCAAATTTGGCAAACCCGAGAGAGGAAAAACCGATCAATACGGCAAAGCCGCTGATAAAGAGCGTTTTCCCCCCTGTGCGGTAAGCGATCAAAGTCGACTCTATTTTGTCATGCCCGTTTGCCAGCTCTTCGCGGAAGCGCGTCAGAAGAAGGATGCAATAATCCGTCCCGATCCCGAACAGGATCGCCACCAAAAACGTCTGTGTAAAACTCGAAATCGGAAAATCAACATGATGAACCAGGATCGCCAACAGCGATTGGCTGATCAAATAGGAAAAACCGACAGCGATAATCGGAACAAAAGGCGTTACGACTGACCGAAACACAACCAAAAGCAAACCGATAATTAAAAAGACCGTGATAACTTCGGTTTTCTTCAGCCCTTCCTCTGAGCTGTGTGCAAAGTCCTGATTAATGAGAGACGCTCCTGTAATGTATGCCGTCAAGTCTTCGGGAACGATTTGATAAATACGATCCGCGATCTTTTCCACTTGTTTATCCGATCCTGTGACCGTAACGGGAATGAGGACCGTTTTCTTATCCTTTGATATCAGTTGATCTTGTATCTCCCTGTCGCCTGAAAAAGGAGATGTAACGCCTTTCACGCCTTCGATCTTTTTGATCTGATCCGCTGCATCGCGCATGCTTTCTTTTTCGTCTTTCTTAAAGGCGTGATCCAGCGAAAAAACAACGCTGATTGTATTATTATTTTCCCCTGCATCTTTCAGAATCTCCTTTGCCTTCTCAGATACCGAATCAGCAGGAAGCTGCACCTGCCCCTTTTGATTCGCCAGCTCGGTCAGGTTCGGGGAAAATAAATTTAAGATGACCGTAAGTGCCAAAACGCATGCGGCAATGATCCATTTGTATTTGACGATCAATCTCATTCCGTCACGTCTCCTTTAAATTTTTGTTTTAACATCTTGAATATCTCGATAAAGGAATCCAAGTGCTCCTCATCTGTATCATCAATCACTTTTTTTAAAGCCTTAAAAATGGCCGAATCTAATTCTTCCATGACGTTTTCGCCTTGCTCCGTAATTTTGATAAGCTTGGAACGTTTATCGTGCTGGACAGGAGAGTCATCCCATTCAACGAGTCCTTTTTCAAGCAGCTTCTTCAGCCTGTTGGAAACGGCGCTTTTATGTACATTTTGTATGAGCGCAAGGCTTCCCGGAGTGGAAGGTCCTTTAATTTTTAAAACGGTTAATAAATCAGCCTGTTCCCTTGAAATGTGCTGAAACACATCCTGGTCAATTTCACGCTGTACAAATTCCGTGCCGACAAACAATACTTCTGCAAAGAGATCGATCGCCTGGCACAATTTCTTTTCATCCAAAAGGATTCACCTCTGCATTAGTTTACACCGCTAAACTTTATTCGCATGTCATATAGTTTATACCGTTAAACTATATGGTGTCAATATTTTTATTAATTCGGGTATTAGTAAACGATTTTGAACCTTTTTAATGAAATTAAATTGACTTGTCTGACATATAGTAATAATACAATTACTAAAAGACGGTGATATCCATGAAAGAAAAAATTGCAAAAGAATATATCGAATTGATCCCTAACGTATTCGCCGGGTTCAGCGAATTAAACAAAGATGCGACAGGGCTGACGCATATGCAAAATCACGTCATCGAATTTATGTATATGCAAAAAAGAGCCTTAAACATGAAAGACATCAGCACCGGGTTAAATATCGCAAAACAGCAGCTGACGAACGTCATCGGCTCATTGGAAGCCGACGGCTATGTGACAAAAGCGCCCGATCCTAAAGACAAACGCGCCGTCCTCGTCTCTTTGACTTCTCTCGGCAAGGGAATGGTCGAAAAAAAATGGACGAGGATTTATGAAACGTTCAGCGGCAATCTCAATAAATTGAGCGATGAAGAGCTCATCGATTTACACTTTGCGCTTCACAAAGCGAACGTATTATTGAAAAAGATGGAGGATTAAAACATGAATCAAAGAGAACGCGTTACAATCATCTGTTTGGGAGTGATCACCGGCGTGGTGTCGGGACTTCTGTTGAAGGATATGTACAAATGCCTTGTGACCGGCGTCATCGCAGCTTCCGTCATCACGCTTCGGTTAAGCATGAAAGCGAAAACGGAAAAAAGAGCCTGACTGACGGGCTTTTTCTTTATCATAGCAACCGCCGCTTGATCAGGCTGATTTCCGTCAATTTCTCCTTCCCTGAAAATGCCTGTTGCACAAACAGATTCTAAATTTTTGAACTCCTGAATGACCACAATGCTATAATTGAGAAAAATGTGAAAGAAAGCAGCGTGTGTACTATGAAGCTATCCTTTTTGCCTAAGAACGCCTTTATCGATCCAAATGGTCAGAATATTAAGGAAATTATGAACATTGTTGATCAAGTCGTCAAATTCGTCATTGAGCACGCAAGCAGCGCCGGGAATCACCGCACTTTGCCTTCCCCGGAATCATCGTATTACGGAGATATACCCGAGACTGGGATCGAATTAGAAGAGCTTTTAAAAAAGTTGCAGGCGATTGTAAAAAACTCCATGAATCCTCTAAGTCCGGATTATATGGGTCATATGGATTCCATTCCGTCTCTAATGTCTTGTCTGGGCGAATTCGTCAGCACTTCAGTGAACAACAATATGCTGAGCCTGGAAATGTCGCCTGTCTTTTCAAAAATGGAAGTACAGCTTATGGGCACCGTCGCCCGTATGTTTGGATACGATGACAACTCAGGGGGCGTGATGACAAGCGGCGGAAGCCTCGCGAATCTTCAAGCGCTTGCAGCAGCGCGCAATCGTCAATTGAAGGTAAAGGAATCGGGGTTATTCGGACTTACCGGACAGCCGGTTATCTTTGCTTCAGACGTCAGCCATACTTCCTTGCATAAAGCAGCAATGCTGTTGGGCCTGGGAACCTCCAGCATTATCCCGGTGAAAAGCAGCAGCGATTCGAAAATGGATCTTGACGATTTAAAAAAGAAAATCAGTCAGGCAAAAAATGAAGGAAAGATTCCATTTGCAATTGCAGCCACGGCCGGAACGACGGTAACAGGAAGCATCGACCCCATTCGATCGATCGCTGACACCGCAAAGGAAAACGGATTGTGGCTGCATGTCGACGCGGCATACGGGGGAGCACTCATTTTTTCAGAAGCTTACCGCGACAAGCTGAACGGTATCGAAATGGCCGATTCCATCACATTCAATCCGCAAAAATGGATGTACGTCGCGAAGACTTGTGCAATGGTTTTGTTCAAAAATCGCGGCGTTTTGGAAACCGATTTTCGCATTTCCGCCCCATATATGAACGAAACCGACTTTGCAAACCTGGGCGAAATAAGCGTTCAAGGCACGCGGCATGCGGATATCCTAAAATTATATTTATCGCTTCAACACATCGGATTAAAAGGATACAGGGAGCTGTTGCATGAAAGCCTCGCATTAAAAGACGAATTTATTAAGCAGGTGAAACAGCGTCACTATCTCGAACTGTCCGGCGAGCCGGATACAAATGTTGTATGCTTTAGAGGCGTTCCTCATGACGTTGATGAAGCTCAATGGGATCACTGGAATCTCGAATTGCAGCAGTTTTTGTTGAATGAAGAAAACATCTTCTTTTCATTGCCTGCATTTAGAGGAAGCCGCTGGCTCCGCGCCGTTTTATTAAATCCTTTTATCTCAAATACCCTTATTCAAAGAGTTTTTGAAAAAATTGATGAGTTTTATGAACAGGGGTAACAGACTTTGAAAAGGAGGAGAAATATGACAAATAAAGTTGGCACAGAAGAAGCCATTCAAAGATGGAACCGATTTGCCGATGCGTACGCCGCCAATCATACCGAACTGGGAGACATTCATAAAGAAGTGTTTTTAAATCCTGCTATTTTTTCTCTCATTGAAACGGTAAAGAATAAACGCGTGCTTGACGCCGGGTGCGGTGAAGGGTATTTCAGCAGGCTGCTGGCCAAGGCCGGAGCAGCTGTAACAGCTGTCGATTACTCGCCGAGAATGATCGACATCGCCAAGGAAAGAACGCCGGATGATTTGCCGATTGAGTATCGGCACGGGAACTGTGAAGACTTGAATATGTTGGAAGACAAAAGCTTTGACTTGATCATATCGAATATGGTCATACAAGACCTCGCGGATTATGAAAAAGCGTTTCAGGAAATGCATCGGCTGCTGACAGACCGCGGATGTTTTATTTTTTCGAGTTTGCATCCCTGCTTCATTACGCCGGAAAGCGGCTGGGAGAAATCGAAAGACGGCAAAAAGCTGCATTGGAATGTAGATCAATATTTTTATGAAGGTACATACGAACAAAGGTTTGGCGATCGGGAGAATATGCTGTTCTTCCATAGAACCTTGACGAGTTACATCAACACTTTGATTAAAACGGGCTTCATGCTGGAAGGCATAATAGAACCAAAGCCGTCAGAAGAGATGCTGAAAAAATATCCGTCATTCGAAGAAGATTTCAGATGTCCTGATTTTATCGTTTTTAAATTGCGAAAAAGCTGAAAAACGGAGCCGCTGCCGGTTTCGTCAACGGCCCGATTATTCAGATCCGCTCGCCTCGGCAAGTGTCTTCCCTTTTGTTTCCGGCGCCCATGCAATCGATACAATCAGTCCGATTCCGGTCAGGACAGCCATGATGATCATGGTAGCAGACACGCCTAAATACGTTAACGAGTACGGCAGGAGGAATGTTCCTATAAATGAGCCGATCCGGCTGAATGCGGTTCCCATTCCGACTGCTGATGCCCGAATATCCGTCGGGAAGAGTTCGTTTGGATAAATGTAATCCAGAACACTCGGACCTCCGGAGAAGAAAGCATAGATGGAAAAGCCGAGAAGAACAACGAAAATAGATGCGTTTGGAAAAATGCCTAAAATCAGCATTCCGATTGTCATCATGAAAAAAGACCATATGATCACAGGGCGGCGGCCGATTCGGTTGACCAGCAACAAAGCCGGGATGCAGCCGATTAAATAGAAGAAACTGATCACGACTTCACTGATGAAAGAAGTGTTCTCTCCTTTTAATCCAAATGCCCCTAAAATTTGCGGGGCAAAGGTGTAAAGCGCAAAGGTCGGAATTACTTGAAATGTCCAAAACAGCCCGATAAACAAGGTGCGTTTTAAATAAATGCCCTCAAACATTTTTTTAAAACGCGTTTTTTCCACTTTTCCGGTTTCATGTGAAAGGTCTACTTCTTCTCCATATACATCTTTAATGATGTCCTCAGCTTCCTCTACGCGGTTTTTGCTTAACAGCCAGCGCGGCGACTCAGGCGTTCCCCATCTCATGACAAGCAGAATCAATGTAGGAACAGCACTGCTGGCAAGAATCCAGCGCCAGGCGCTGTCACCGAGATTCATCAACAGAAAGGCGACGATATAAGATACGAGAGCTCCTAAATACCACATGGACATTAAGATTCCCAGCATTCTTCCCCGGTGTTTTTTGGGGGAAAATTCAGCAAGCAACGCTGTAGCAATCGGGTAATCGGCCCCGATGGCGACTCCCATTAAAAAGCGGATAATGGTTAATTCAAGTCCGCTATTGACAAAGAATTGCAGTACCGAAAATATGAATATAGCAATCAGGTCAAGGGTATACATCACGTGCCTGCCGACCAGATCGGTAATATAGCCAAATAATGCCCCTCCTACTAATAAACCTAAAAGAGCAGAAGCCCCCACCATCGCACTCCAAAATGTCGTCAGATCAAGCTGTGTCGTCATTTGTGTTAAAGCAACGCCAATAATCGTTAAAATGTAACCATCCAAGAACGGGCCCCCGCAAGTATAAATCGTCAATTTACGGTGGAAAGACGTAAAAGGAGACTCATCCATTATGGTTTTTACACTCATTTTACCTGCATGCCCCCTTTTTTTTTGAGACCCAAGCCATCTCAAGCGGTATACTAAGTATTTCTCCAAACCCCTTTTTTATACAAAAAAAGACAAGGGCCATTTATCAAATACCTTGTCTTTAGTCGTGTTAAACATGTAAAAAGCTCCTTACTGTTCAGAGCACCTAGTCCAAAATATACATTTTTGATTATATTGAATTAACGGGCCGGAAAGAGAGGGGATGAAATGAAAAAACAAGATTCACAAGACGTAATAGATGAACTGAATGCGATAAGCTCATGGATACAAACCTATGGATCCTATATTCAAGCAATTGGCCAAACGAAATTTTTATCTGAAAAAGAGGAGAAAAAAAAGAAGGAATTGAATTGCAGATAAAAGGAAATTTGATTCAGGCGTTAGGCAACGGCATTCAGGCTGCTTTGGCTGAAATACAAGGAAAGAATGAAAAAGACAAAAAAGGGGTCGCTTTGGATGTTTTAGGCCCGCTGATCCAATCAATCGGAAATGGAATCGAAGCCGCAGCAGAAAGCGATTAATTTTTGCATCATTCCGTCCACCCGAATACCTCTCTTTTCCGAAACTGCTCAATCCCCGGAAAAATGATAAGGACATGTTTATCGCCTATTCCGCAACTACCCATATCAGCATACATTATCTCAAAAAGGGGGAGATATTAAATTGGATATCAGCTACCATCAAGCTCCTGATTATGTTCCTCACCTTCAACCAGATCTATATCCAGACTTATATTACCGGGATCCCAACCTTAAACAGCAAACACTGACAGCCATAGATCCGGTTGTCAGACACGGATTGCGCGAGGCCCAGCATCTCGGTTACCGGCACGCATTAAGGGAAGCGGTCGCAATTGGATATTTGATGGGAAGAGGCTATCATTATCATAACGCTTGGAAAACCGTTGAATCTTGGTGGAGACCGCCGGGGACCCCGTTGCCTCAGCATCCGTACTAAGATCCATTCAGCTGTTTGAATCCCAAATCAAACAGCTGAATTTTTCACTTTAGAAATGGTCATCCCATCGCCGATCGGAATGAGAAGGGATTCTAATCGGGGATGGCTTGCCGCGGTTTCATTGAATGACCTCATCAATTCGGTCCGACGGTTAGATTCAGCGTCCTGATCTGCTACACTGCCGCCTGCAAGTACATTATCGGCAACGATGACCGCACCAGGCTCTGAAAGCTTGATGCAATACGCGAGGTAATTTTCATAATTTCCTTTGTCGGCATCGATAAAGAAGAAGTCGAATCGCTTATGATCGCGGACAAGTTTTTCAAGGCTTTCCAAAGCCGGTCCGGTCATATATGCGACTTGATCACCAAAGCCCGCTTTCGAAAGATTGCTGTGTGCCAGCTTTGCGTACTTCTCTTCTAATTCAAGAGAAGTTAACGTTCCTTCGCTGCCGAACCCCCTCGCGAGGCAAATCCCGCTGTATCCCCCGAGCGCTCCGATTTCGAGAACGCGTTTAGCCCCTGAAATCGATACAAGCATCGTCAGAAGTTTTCCGGACGAGGGAGTTACCGATATGGAAGGCATTCCGTTTTCTTTTATGGACGAAAGGACTTCCTGCAAAAGGGCATCCTGGCATGGAAACACTGAGTCGATATAACGGCTAATTTGTTTCATCGGGTTCAGTTCCTTTCTCACTTTTGTCTGAAGCCTCATTTCGATCCGATTCTTCCTCTGTCTTATTCGGTATTTCCGCCGCTTCCCCTTCCTGTATGTCAAACAATTGAATAAATTCGTTGATCACCATATCAATCGCTTTTAATTCACCGAAATATTTGCTGGATCGATTGAAACTCAGCCTCTTCCAACTGTTTCTTAATGGTCGAACGGTTAAGATTCATCATCTCCAAAAAAGCAATCGCTCTTCCCCGGCGGAACGTTTTTGGTCCGCCTTTTCCTTTTTTATGCTAAGCCGCGATGATGATGTCCCTCTTTTTTAAGATCTTTATGTGCTCATTTTCTGCACGTCTTGAATCAAATGTATGGGGTCATGCCAACGGATTAACGACCCGTCAATGCAAGATATTTATGCACAATCGCTTTGGCGAGACAAGATGATGAATCAATGCAACGAATGGCTGATTGTTTATCTGTCACGACATTTAAATCCGTACAGGCAATCACAGCCGCGTCAATTTCCCCGGTTAGTTCTTTAGAGAACGTTTCCCACAATTGAACGGCTTCGTCTGTTTGACCTGTTTTAATCATTTGTATGATTTGGTTCACACGCGCTTGCCAATGATCTTTATGGATATAATCCAGGCCGTTTTTCAAAAAAGCATCTTGAAAAATGCCCGACTGAACTGTCGGATCAGTAGCTAATAAGGCTATCTTTTTTGAATGTCCGGGTATGGCTTTCATCGTTTCATCGACCATGTTTAAGAGCGGTACTGAAACCGAATGTTGCAGCTGTTGAAAATAGATGTGTGCCGTATTGCAAGGTATCGCAATAAAATCGGCCCCTGTTTGTTCAAGCTTACGGGCGCCTTTTATAATTGCCGCTTCCATCTCTTCATGATTAATGGGTCGATCAATAAAGAAAGGAGTCGAACACGAATAAATCATCATATGCGGGAAATCTATATCATATGTTGCCCCATACATTCTTTGACACTCGTCTACTACTTTATCAACGAACGGCCCGGTCGATTTCGGCCCCATGCCCGCAAGTATTCCTATCATCGTTGCTCCTCCTTTTTACACTGATATTCAAATTATACCATGCATCACCATCACCTGAAGGAAATGACAGAAAAGAGGAAGGTCATTTGCGGCGCATATCCGGGGTGCCTTTTCGTTTGAAAGAAATACTAGTATAACAGAAGCTAAAAGTTTCTCGATGGCATTACAACAGACCTGTTTTCTCCTAAACGGGCGCCTTTTATTTCTGAAGGCGTCTTTTTTATCGAATATCAACCAGATGAACAAGCAAGAAAAGAAAGGAATTGCAGTATGAAAATAAGTAAACACTGGGGAATTTCATTATTGGCAGTCTTGTCAATCGGCCCCGGATTAATGATGAATAGTGCGTTTACTTCAGCGCAAAGGCTGGTGCAGCAGACGTTTCATGCCGAAGCTAATGCAGCTCTTATTCCGTTTGTCGTTGGAGCCGTCGCTTTTGGTTTATTCGTTCCGTTCGGTCCTTTTCTGCGGCATCGAATCGGTGCTTTGAGAACGTATGTCGCCTCAATGTGTCTTTTTATATTGGGCGCATTGATATGCGGAGCATCTCCGAATTTGTTATGGATGACAATCGGCCGCATGCTGCAGGGGATCGGCACGGGGACAGTGCTCATGATGATGATTCCCATGCTGGTCCTTTCATTCCCAATCAGCATTCGAAATTTTGCATTGTTTGTCCTTGTCGGCGGATTGTTCGGCTTTGCCATTTTGGGAACGTTTTTCGGGGCGATCTCTTCTGTTTCCGGCCACTGGAGATGGTTATGTTATGCAGCCGGCGCATGTTCATTCATCGGAATTGCTTTGAGCCGCATCTTTCTTCAAAACGAACATTCGACAGAGACCAGACATCCCTTTGATGTTATCGGATTTATCCTGTCGGGAATCGTTTCTGCTTTGACGGTTCTCACGTTCATCGGCTTTTTAAAACGGGGATTGTCCTCTCCTTATGTATGGGAAAGTGCGGGGGCAAGTCTTCTCCTCTTTGTGATTTTATTTACAACGCAATGTTACATGAAAAAACCCTTCCTCCCGTTCAAATTGCTGTTGCGTCCAAAGCCAATATTGGGGCTGCTAGTCATTGTTTTAGGTTATATGTGCATGGTGTTCAGCCTGTCTTCCCTGCAAGGAATGCTGAAAGATAACGGGATTTCACACCATGATTTCCTGCTTTTCTATTTATTCTTCATTTGCGGCGTCGGGATCTCAGCGCTGCTCAGCGCCTTGCTGTATGACAAACTCGGCCCGGGCATGATCGGAATCTTAGGATCGATATGTATCATGGCCGCCGTTCTGCAAGGACTGTTATTGGGCAATCATGTCCCGTTGTATATGTATGCCTGCAATTTTATGATTTTATTGGCCGGCGTCGGGTTTACCGTAGCATCCGGCCTCATGGGGGCTGCTTTAGGAGGTCCGCTGCCGGACCTGGTGCAAAGGATGGTCGCCGTTCAGTTTATTCGACTGTTCGCTTATGCGTGGATACCCATCATCGCAAGTTTTGCCTTAAAAAAAGACATGGCCTGTCATTTGATGAATACCGGCAAAACTGAAGCGGCCCACATGATGACATATCATGATTTTTTCTTCATTTCCTTTATTCTGAGCCTGCTGATTTTATGTTTCTCGTTTGGAATGGCGCTTACAGGAAAAGGGCATAAGCTTGCTCATAAACCGCATCATCAAAAAACACATACAGGTATTTCACAGCATCTTCCCCGTCGCGTTCATGACCGGACTCTCGGGCAACTCAAGCACATTTCGAGAAAAATGAGTGATCAAGAATTCAGGCGTGCGCTTAAACAGTTTCAAAACAATACGTAGGGATCGAACGAAAAGACAAGGGATACGCTTGAGCCCTTGGGGGCAGACTATAAAGTTGTGAAAATCGGAAATCAAGGCGATACATATCCAGTCCTTGAAAAAAAGGGTCAATGGGTACATATTCAAGTGGACAGCACTCAGTCGGGCTGGATCGCAGGATGGTTGGTATCAGATTCAAATCAATCAGGTTCTTCTGCCGTTTCTCGAACCTCGGCCTCTCAAAATGCCAATAGTTTAAGAGGAAAAAATATTGTGATTGATGCCGGGCATGGAGGGAGCGATCCAGGAACGATTGGCTACAGCGGTTCCCTTGAAAAAAATCATACGCTAAGAACAGCATCACATCTTGCTTCTCTTCTAAAAGAAAAGGGGGCGCATGTGATTCTGACCCGCGCGTCCGACCGTTATTTGAGTTTAAACAGCCGCGTTGCGATCAGCAGCACTTATCATACATATGCATTTGTTTCTGTTCACTACAACTCATCTCCTGTTCATTTGAGCCGCGGGGTTGAAGTGTATTACTACAAAGGAGGCGCTGACAAATCGCTGGCTGCAAATGTACTACGCAGCGTATCCAATGAAACCGGATTTCCAAGCAACTGCGTTCGTTTCGGCGACTTTTATGTCTTGAGGGAAAATCCAAAACTTGCGGTATTATTGGAACTTGGCTATATCTCAAATCCCGGCGAAGAATCGGCTATACAGTCAGAAACTTATCAAATAAGAGCAGCCAATGGGATTGTACATGGGTTATCTGATTACTTTAGTTCTTAATACGAAACAGATTCTGTCTTAATACGAAACAGATTCTGTCTTAATACGACAGCGACCAGGTGGTTTTTACGGAGGTATCATGCAGACAATCAAAAAATCAGGAATATATGTAAATCCTAAAAAAAGACGTTGGGAATATTGGGTTGTAGAAGAAAATAGCTCTCCCATCCTTGTATCATGGTTAAGCTGGGGCGCTTCCCAAACCGTTTATGACAACTGGGAGTCCAGTTTGGAACGATAGACGAATAAGATTAACGACAGGATATGAACAATTTAAAACCTAACCGTTTGGTTAGGTTTTTTGTTTGGAATTTGCTTGATCCTTCACAACACGTCATTGGTTTATTTTCGAAAAGAACTCGTTAAACGCTGATCTGTTTATGGTAATTTGATTTTTTCTTGGCCTGCAATTGCCAAAAACCGTATAATGCCGATGCCAGCAAAAGAATGCCTGCTGATATATAAACGAATCGTACGCCAATCAAATCTGAAATAAACCCGATACCCAGAATGGACAGCATAAAAATCAACTGTACGAGAGCTGATCTTGCAGACATAATGTTTACTCGCGTTTGCTCAGTTGTTATGTTCTGAATAATTGTTTCCTGTGCTAAGTCTCTCAGGATATAAGCCGGCCCCATCAAAATAACCAATAAAAGGGCTAAATATGCATTGCTTATAAAACCATATATTAAAGTTAACATTCCATATGAGATAGCACCAATTAACATAAAAGTTATTAACTTATGTTGGAATCTGCCGGAAAGTTTATAGATGATACATCCTCCGATCATCGCCCCTAAATAATATGCTCCATTTATATAGCCCCACCACGATTCGCCTTTATGTAATGCCTCGTTTACAAAAGCCAACGAGACAGCCCCTATCCAAATCATTCCCGCCCATGACTCGATTACATCCATAATGATTATTGCTCTTAGGTTCTTTTGTTTAAACAAGTATTTCCAACCGCTTATTACACTGAAATAGGGAGTACTTTTTCCGATTATAGTGGCATGGTGTTTTGTTCTAAGGCAAAACATGATGAAAAAAAGCGATATCAACAATAAAAGGATCGTGATGATCATCGTGTATCCCTCTCCTAAAAAGGCGATGATAAGACCTCCCAGCGACCAGCCTACAAATTGAAACGTTTGATCCACTGTTGATAATAATCCATTTGCTTTCACTCTTTCACCAGGAGGGATGATTTCGCCAATCAACGCACTTTTTAAAGGCGCAAACCACCCATTAAAAAATGAAATCCCGCCAATCATCACGAAAACGAAAATCATCATTTCAAAGGAATACGTTTGCAAAAGAAAATAAACCAAGCATACTAACAAAACAATTTGGATGAATTGAGAAATCACTACTGTAAGACGAAGGTTAAATTGGGTTGCAACCAACGGCAATACAGCACTTCCTATAATACGAAACATAATACTGATGAATGTCACAAGAGAGGCGATTGCTGTAGAGTTCGTCATGTTGAACAGAAATGAAATGACTGCCATCGTATATAGAGAAAAACCTAAGTTTGTAGTGGTCTGGCTTAATAAAATAGAATAATAGCTTTTCTTCACAAAAATCCCTCCTTTCTCCTCAAGAGCATATAACATATTAAAATAACTAGACGATTAACAACACTATTAGATTTCATTTTACATGCAATCAATAACTGTTATATCTAATTATAAAATACTGTAACTTAATATAATTTCCTTTATATTATTGAAATTTGATATAAAATAAAAACTGTATTATATTATTTATAAATTCTGTTATACAAAAAACAGACTCCCTTGCACGTAACGAAACATTCATTTAAAGAGGATTGGGAGGAAATGTTCATGTCAAAACATTCACCGATTACCCCTGATTTAAGCGACGGCGGCATTCGCTATTTTCAAGCTTATGACGAAAGCCTCGGTCTTTGGCCAGTTCACTACAAAGCTTTCTATGTATCTACCCGTTTCGGCCAAACTCATATTATTGCAAGCGGACCTGAGGATGCCCCGCCGCTTGTATTGCTTCACGGGGCATTATTCAGCTCCACTATGTGGCATCCCAATATCGAGGATTGGAGCAGCAAATACCGAACATATGCAATCGATATCATAGGTGATAAGAACAAAAGCATCCCTGCAGATTTATGCGGTACGAGGGCGGGTTACGCCGATTGGCTTCTTGATGTGTTTGACGCTCTGGGGATCGAAAAGTCGCACATTGTTGGACTTTCGCTTGGTGGGCTTCATACGATGAATTTCGTTTTACGTGCGCCAGAGAGAGTAGAAAGCGCAGCTATCCTTAGTCCCGCGGAAACATTTTTGCCGTTTCATCACGATTTTTATCAATACGCTCTTAGTCTCACAGAGCCTGATGGAGTAGAGAATTTCTTAAAGTGGATGATGACAGACCGTAATGTGTTACACCCGGTTTTTGCAGAGCAGTTTCATGCAGGCGTGATGTGGCAGGATGGATTAAGACAGCCAAAGCCCAACGCCGACGGATTTCCGTATGTTTTCACCGATGACGAATTAAAATCAGTAAAAGTCCCTATTCTATTATTGCTGGGTGAACATGAAGTCATCTATGACCCGCAATCAGCCTTACATCGCGCCTCAACATTCGTTCCTGGTATTGAAGCAGAAATCATAAAACAGGCAGGCCACGTTTTATCAATGGAACAGCCTCAATACGTAAATGAACGTGTATTACGTTTTTTCAGTAAATAAACCACAGTCTTATAATTGTGTAAGAGAATCTCAATCGGTATTCGTATTCTGGATATTTTTATTAATATAGAAATAGAGTCTCTTATAGGCTCTATTTTTTTCGCGGGATTAATGATTAGATCCAGCCTGCTCCGCATAGAAGGCCCCCCACTCAGACAAAGTGCTTAAAATCGGCAAAAGGCTTTTTCCAATTTCAGAAAGAGAGTATTCTACCTTAGGCGGTACTTGATGATGAACAAATCGATTGACTATACCGTCCTCTTCCAATTCCCTCAGCTGCTTTGTTAACATTTTTTGCGTAATTTGCGGTAAAGCTCTTTTTAATTCGCCAAAGCGCATATTTTTTTCGCCTAAATACCACAAGATGAGTACTTTCCATTTACCCCCTATCAGCTTCAATGTCAATTCTATTGAACATCTATACTCGTTATCCTTGTATTTCACCAGCATTCGCTTCCCTCCCCAGATTAGTATCAAAATGGATACTGCGTGTCCCAAAAGTGCTTGCTTGTTATTTTATACCATAGTTTTTATGATAGTATCAAAACCACGGAGGTGCAGGCTATGTACGTGATTACAGGGGCAACCGGACGAACAGGCAGTGCAGTTGCAAACTATTTATTAGACAAAGGACAGCCGGTCAGAGTGATTGGCAGAAACCCGGAACGCTTACAGCGGTTTGTGCGTAAAGGAGCTGAGCCGTTTGTCTCTGAACCAGGAGATGCAACAAGGCTGATGAAGGCTTTTACCGGCGCAAAAGCAGTCTACGTGATGCTTCAGCCTAACTACATTGTGACGAGCACTGATTTTCGCGCTTACCAGACCCGCATTATCAATGCATTAATCCCTGCTCTGACACAAACAAAAATTAAGAATGTTGTGTCTCTCAGCAGCTGGGGAGCAGATCAAGAAGAAGGCACCGGATCAGTAGGAGGATTACACTTGCTCGAACAACGACTGAATCAAATAGAAGGGTTAAACGTTTTGCACTTACGGGCTGGATACTTCATGGAAAATTTACTTTCACAAATTCAAAACATTTTAATTCACGATGCCGCAAAAGGTCCTTTTCTCCCCGATGTTCAGTTTCCTATGATTGCCACACGGGACATTGGACAAATTGCAGGAGAAGCGATGCTAAAAGTTAACCATCAAGATCAACAAATAAGAGAGTTGCACGGCAGTTGTGACTTGAGTATGTCTGAAGCGGCGAGGCTCATAGGAAAAGCGATCGGCAAACCGAACCTCGGCTATATACAAACAACCGAAGAAACAGCCCGAAATGAAATGAGAAATCAAGGGTTTTCAGAACATATTATAGACCTTGTGTTAGAGACAGCACGGGCTCTGAATACAAAGCACATTCGAATGCTGGAACAGCGTTCATCCGAAAATACTACCCCGACGTCTTTTGACACGTTTATAAATGAAGTATTTAAACCTCAATATGAGAAGGAAGCACGGGTAAAATAAAAACTCCATTACTCTTTTATCCAGTTGAAGAAGAAGCTGCTATAATATGAAAAGGACAAACTCAGAACATCCAGACTGCCGCTCTATCATTATTTTGTTCTAAATAAAGAATAAAAGGAGCAGACTGCAATGGCATATTTTATCTGTGAAACATGCGGAGTCCAATACGCCAATCGTGCAGACAAACCGGCATCTTTTAGATATATATGGGTAGTAGCTAATTCCTTCAAACTCTACGATTTTTCTTCATCCTCCAGTATGTTGAATGGGCTTGAAGTTTGGCATTCTCTATAACTGCAAGAGCTTGAACTATAACCCTTTGAGCGACATCACTGTAAAAAGTACCTCCCATCATTTTTTTAATCAGTTCCTCAGCAATATCCAAACAGCCAATAGACTCTAAATCACTACCCAATCGTGCTCGATTGGGTAGGAGCAATAAAAAAACGCACTTTGATTTGGATAAATCAAAATACGAGACTATTAGGGAATAGCTATTAATTTTTTACAGATAACAACTATTACAATCGTTTATTTCATATTGTTCCTTGATTGTTATACAACGCATTTCCTTTCATAAGTTTATTAATCCCTTCAGTGTAATAAGGCATTCGTTGACTTGCTTGATCAATATCAACCCATTCTATTTTCAATATTTCTTGAGCATTTTTAATTACTGCTGTTCCTCCTACAATTTTTGCTTCAAATGTAAATAATATAGCGTGATGATTCCTCTCTATAAATTTCGCTTCATTAATAACTAGTATATTCCCTATTTCAACTTCTAGCCCTGTTTCTTCATACACCTCACGTACAGCAGCTTCTATTAGGTTTTCATCAAGTTCAACTCTTCCACCTGGAAGTGACCAATGCCCCTCATGATTATCTACCATTAATATCTGATTGAACTCATTTTTAATCAATGCATATACAACTTTAACTTCTTCCATGATAATCTCCTTTATATAAATATATTTTAACCGCATATTGGGCTTCTACATATTACTATAAAGGATATAAGATTGAGATGCGTTTTTATTTTCCTTAATCTAATGATGCTGTTTGTGTTAGCTGCCTGCGGGGGGCAACAAATATGATGATGCCATTAACAGCATAATAGATCGGTATAAAAAACAAAGCGAAAGGGTATATGAAGATGATGGTTTTTGTGGACTTTATTTATGTAGTACAGAAAAACAAATAAAAACTAAAATTTGTAGATTATTCAACAACAAGGGACAAAAAAGCTTTTTGTCTACTTTTGAGTGATTATTATGTAAACTCTTCTTTTGGTAATAACATTTATATAAATAAACTTAACAAAATAATGAAAGAAGGTGATCCCAAGCCAACTAACAACAAACCCAATAGATTAATCGCTGAGAAATCCCCATACCCCTGGGAAGAAGAAGCCTTCGAAAAAGCAAAACGCGAAAACAAGCCGGTGCTCGTCAGCATCGGCTATTCGACTTGCCACTGATCACATATACTGTACTAAATAAAAAGGCCTGGATGAAAATTCAATTCATCACAGGCTAGTGCCTAAAACAAAATTCTTTTCACCCATTGTCTGTATTTATTTCGAAAATACTTTTCTCTAAGAAAAGTTGTAAGTTAAGAAAATATAAGTGAGAACAGCTTAAAATGAAAATTTATTTGCTCCAGTTCTCCTCTATAAATCGAAGTACAGGTTGTAAATTGGTTTTGTTAGCAATTTCAATGACAACGGGAACAACAGAAGGGTCTGTTAAGGATAAGCTTGGGATTCGTGGATTTAACCGAAAAAAGCGATCACCCAGAAGATTAGAACTGACCATGGTTTCATAGTAACCTGATCCACTGCCGACAACCGAAAGGAATGGCAGCAAAGGTTCGTTGGGCGCTCGGTTCAGAAGCACTCCCCAATTTGGAGGAAGATTATCCAGATTTTTGGGGCGTATGTTATCTGCACTTACCATCCCCCACCCCCTCGTATCTCTTCTTAACCGAGTCGGGGCTTCACCTGTTCCGATGGATAATACCGCAATTTCATCCAACGGCACGTTGGCTTTACCCACTGCAAACGCGATACTTGGTGTACTAGGGTTCGCTGCTACTACATATCCATCCACGTAATTTTGATAGGCACGTTGCGTCGCGGGAGCACCGCTGCTCCGCAGTATGACATCACTCACTTTTTCATTTAAATAGGGAGAGCCAGGAAAATTGTGGAATAATACAGGAGTCCACCGATCCAGCTCAGGTGAGTATAATTTAAATGCAGGAACAACAATTCGTTTTTTTAAATTTTTAAGACGAAGATCTGACGGGAAAAAGTTTCGTACCGCTTTAATAAAACCTGAATATGGTAATTGCTGATTAAAAACAGGCCCTCCTGGCCGGGAAATACTGAATGCAGGCAGAATTTTTTCCTTAAAATATTGGAATGTCTCCTGCAGCGATCTTCCGCTTGCTAACGCAAGGGCCGTGAATGAACCGATTGAAGTTCCCGAAAATACATGGGTCTGACTTATTAATTTCGGGTTTTGTTTAACCAGTCTGCTCAACAGTTGCAAACTTAAAGCACCTAAGGTACCACCCCCATCAAAGGTCATGATCCGATATGTTGTCAAAGCTGATTTCTCCTTTCTAATTTGATCTATCATGCAGTATATGTTTATCCAGTGTCTGTTGTATGGATGGATACCTCTTGCGCTAAACGTTGTTCGATTTATTAATATTATTTGTTAGGACTCACATATCAACGAAAGTATTAAATTCAATACACGTGGTAAAGTAAGAAAGAGCAAAACGATATGAAAGAAGGTGATCCCATGCCAACTAACAATAAACCCAACAGATTAATCGCTGAGAAATCCCCATATTTACTCCAACACTCCCGTCAACTGGTACCCTGGGGAAAAGAAGAATTCGAAAAAGCAAAGCGCGCAAACAAACCGGTACTCGTCAGCATCGGCTATTGGCTTGCCATTGGGTGACATGTCTATTAAAGTAACCAAAATCGACAACCAAGGATCGTCGAGTACAAATTCCTGTGATTTTTTCAAAGATGGGTTAGAGAGAAGAAATTAACCGTAAGTAGTTGGAGGGATGATTGAAGTATGTTAACAAGAGAAGATATCTTTAAACACGTCAAAGAAAAATACGGTACATCGCCTGATTACCCGTGGAAGAAATACCCAAACTATGCCGCTTTGAGACATGAATCAAACAAAAAATGGTACGGTCTTATAATGAATGTTCCCCCGGAAAAATTAGGATTATATGGAAGTGACGAAATAGATATTCTGAATCTAAAATGTCCACCTGAAATAAGTGATAGTTTAAGAAACGGGGAAAATATCCTGCCCGGATATCATATGGATAAGGAACATTGGATTTCACTTGTTTTGGAACGTACAGATCCAGAAGGAGAAATTTATTACTTAATCGAGCAGAGCTTTCATTTAACCAAGTAAAGATAAAGAGTGCTCCCTGCTAATCAAGTTTAGGATATTATTGTTCTTTTCTCTGTGCCACAAACGGGCACATTTTCTTTAACAAGAAGGATTCTACTTAAACTAAGGGCGGAACATATTAGTCATATAAAACATGTTATGCGCATGTTTTAGCCTTACCAACTCTTCTAAACTTTTGGGCCCCACACGATTTGCTAAAGGCCGTTCTTGATCATACTCGCATCAAATAAAGATCTTCGAATCATAAAATCGCTTCCAAAGGTATTAACTGCCCATCATATAGTATGAGTGCTGATTTTCTCAAGTATAACATTTGAAGAACGTATGTTTTTGAATCTCGTTTATTCAATGTAATTTGAACTTGAATTTTTTTGTAAAGCAACGTTATCACAACATATAGTACGTAACCAAATATATATCAATAGACCAAAAATAAACTTATATTTCCTATGATGACACAATCAAACATTATATATATTTTTTCATTTTTTATGGAATAAACAACAGTTTTGTATTGTTTATGGTTAATGTGGCAACCTGAATATAATCAAATTGGAAAGAAGATGATCCTATTATAAATAAAGGTAAACCCGATAGATTAGTCGCTGAGAAGTCTCCGTACTTGCTTCAACATGCTCACAATCCTGTGGACTGGTCCCTTTTGGGAGAAGAAGCCTTCGAAAAAGCGAAACACGAGAACAAGCGCTTCTGATCAGTATCGGTTATTCGGCATGCCATTGGTGGCCTGGGATAATCAACTCGTGTATAACTCCATTAAAAGATAACGGAAGCCATTTTAAACGATAATACCATTTGTTCAAATAATACAGTTTACCTTTTATGTCATTCATTTTTTAAAACCTGTAATCCGCAACTATGCGGTAGCAGTTTTTTTTTGCTTGACTTAGAGTTAACTCTAAGTTGTAAACTAACTTTAATTAAAAGGGAGGGATGATGTTTGTTGTATTCCATTAGTAAAGCTGCTGAGAAGACTAGTATTAGTTCGTATACATTAAGATATTACGAAAAAATTGGGTTACTTCCACCACCAAAACGAAAAAACAGCGGAAGACGTTTTTATACAGAGACTGATATTCAGTTTATGACATTCCTTAAAAGTTTAAAGGAAACAGGTATGTCATTGGAGGATATTAATGAGTTTGTCAAAGACGGCTGCATTTTGGAAAAAATCAATTCGGATGTTAAATCGTCACAACTCTCCCCATCTATAAATAAACGTATTGAGATTTTAACCAAGCACTTAGAGAAAATGGAAATTAAAAAAAAGGAGCTGGAAGAAGTAATTTCTACTACAAAAGGAAAACTGGATACATATTATTCAATTTTGAAAGAGGAAGTGGAAAACAAATGAAACATTTAAATATATACCTGATGTTACTTGGCTTCTCTATTTTTACAGGAGCTACTTTTAATCTTGCAAAATATACAGTTGGATATTTTTCTCCATCGTCTTCTGCGGCATGGCGTTTCGGTTTAGCTGCTGCGGTGATGCTCATCATTTTGATTTTTACTGAAGGTATAAAGAAAAGTCAATTACGGAAGAATGCCGTTTCATACATTGCGCTTGGGATTATGGGGATATTTGGTTTTAACGCCTTGTTTTTTGTTGGGTTGAAATATACATCTCCCGTTAACGGAGCATTAATAATGGGTCTGAATCCTTTATTAACAGCAATTTTCGCTCGAATTATCTTAAAGGACAAAATTACAAAAAAACAAGTGCTCGGCATATTCTTTGCTTTCATCGGTGTATTGTTAGTCATTACACAAGGTTCTATCGAAACCATTAAAACCTTATCAATTTCAGGCGGAGATTTAATAATCTTTACAGGTAACGTTTGTTGGGCACTTTATGGTGTACTTGGACGTCGGTTTATAAAAGATGGTACTCCGCTATCTACAACCACTTATACGATGGTTATCGGTGCTGTTAGTTTAATAGTAGTTTCTTTATTTACATCGAATCCCGTTTCTTTATCAAACATCCCGATTGGAGTTTGGGGAGCAATTGCCTTTATGGCTTTCTTTACAAGTATTTTGGGTTACCTATGGTGGAATCAAGGGATTAAGGAGATTGGGGCAAGTAAAACATCTTTATTTTTCAACCTTGTTCCCGTTGTAACGATGATTATTACATTTGCCGTTGGAACACCGATAAAGGTATTTCAAGTTATTGGGGCTGGGTTAGTTATATTAGGCGTTTTAACTGCTTCGGGGGTAATACGTATTCCTAAGTACAATACTAAAGAACAGTCAGCTGTATAAAGAAATAGGGATTATTTTTGAGAAAATGTGTTAAGTTAAATATACACTAATATAGAAAGAAGGTGATCCCATGCCCACTAACAATACACCCAATAGATTAATCGCTGAGAAGTCTCCGTACTTGCTTCAACACGCCCATAACCCTGTAGACTGGTTCCCTTGGGGGGAAGAAGCATTTGAAAAAGCGAAAAGCGAAAACAAGCCTGTTCTCGTATCTATTGGGTATAGCTAGCCTTGGCTAATCTAAAGAACTTGCCATTGGTGCCATGTCATGGCCCATGAAAGCTTTGAAGACGAAGAAGTCGCCGAGCTTCTGAATGAGAAATACGTCGCCATTAAAGTCGATCGCGAGGAGCGGCCTGATGTTGATTCGATTTATATGACGATCTGCCAGATGATGACGGGGCAGGGCGGGTGGCCGCTGAATGTGTTTTTGACGCCTGAGCAAAAGCCGTTTTATGCGGGGACGTACTTTCCGAAGATGAGCCGCTTCAACCGTCCGGGATTTGTCGAGGTGCTGAAGCAGCTGTCAAATACGTTTGAGAAAAAACGGGATTATGTCGAAGATATCGCTGAAAAGGCGTCCAACAACCTGAAAATCAAAGCGAAAAGCGATGCCGGCGAAGCGCTGGAAGAGGATATCCTGAAGCGCACGTACCAGCAGCTGATGAACAGTTTTGACACGATATACGGCGGCTTTGGCAGCGCGCCGAAGTTCCCGATTCCTCACATGCTGACCTTTCTGCTCCGCTACCATCAATACAGCGGAGAGGAAAACGCCTTGTACAGCGTGACGAAAACGCTCGACAGCATGGCGAACGGGGGCATCTACGACCATATCGGCTACGGGTTTGCCCGTTATTCGACCGATCCGGAATGGCTCGTCCCCCATTTTGAGAAAATGCTCTATGACAATGCGTTGCTGCTGATCGCTTACACAGAAGCCTATCAGGTAACAAAACGCGAACGGTATAAACGGATTGCCGAGCAGATCATCGCGTTTATCCGCCGCGAGATGACAGATGACAGAGGCGCTTTTTACTCTGCGCTTGACGCCGACACAGAGGGTGTTGAAGGAAAATATTACATATGGTCAAAAGACGAAATTGAAGAAACGCTCGGCGATGAGCTCGGCACGCTGTACTGCGCCGTCTATGATATAACGGACGAAGGGAATTTCGAAGGGCACAATATTCCGAACTTGATCTATGCGAATCTTGAAGGGGTAAAGGAAGAGTTTTCGCTGACGGAAGCTGAACTGGGAGACAAGCTGGAAGAATCGAAGCAAAGGCTCTTCGAAAAACGCCAAGAAAGGGTATATCCCCATGTCGACGATAAGGTGCTGACATCGTGGAATGCTTTGATGATCGCCGGTCTCGCCAAAGCGGCGAAGGTGTTCGATGCCCCTGAATACTTGGAAATGGCGCGGACTGCAATGTCGTTTATCGAAGACGAATTAATCAAGGACGGGCGCGTTATGGTGCGCTACCGCGACGGTGAAGTGAAGAATAAAGGGTTTATCGATGATTACGCGTTTTTGTTATGGGCGTATCTCGAATTGTACGAAGCGTCGCTGAACCTCGACGATTTGCGAAAAGCGAAAGATTTAGCGGAAAAGATGATCGGGCTGTTCTGGGATGAGGATCACGGCGGTTTTTACTTTACGGGAAGCGACGCCGAGGCGCTTATCGTCCGAGATAAAGAAGTGTACGACGGTGCTTTGCCGTCCGGAAACGGCGTTGCCGCCGTCCAGCTGTTCCGTCTCGGACGGCTGACGGGCGACTTGTCATTGATCGATCGTGTATCCGGCATGTTTTCGGCGTTTCACGGGGACGTATCTGCTTACCCGAGCGGACATACAAACTTTCTCCAAAGTTTACTGAGCCATGTGATGCCGCAAAAAGAAATTGTTATCCTGGGCAAACGCGATGATCCTGACCGGAAAAAGATCGTTAAGGCATTGCAGCATGCCTTTCAGCCGACCTACGCCGTCCTGGCCGCAGAGTCTCCGGAAGATTTTAAAGGGGTTGCCGACTTTGCGGCGGACTATAAAGCGATCGGTGACAAAACGACCGTCTATATTTGCGAAAACTTCGCATGTCAACAGCCGACAACAGACATTAATGAAGCGCTGAAACGGCTTCTGTCCGTTTCATAAACGATGATAGCGGGAATAGCACCTGAAAGTTCACCAAAACTTTCAGAAAGGGGTTTTGACCATGAAGAAAAACGTGATGTCAGTGCTCGCCGTTTCCGCAGTTGTCGGTGTCGCCTCTTATATGCTTAAGGACCAGGCCAACAGGCAAAAACTCAAGGAATGCTTGCAGAATATGAAGGCAAAACTGCCGTCTTTGCCGCAAAAGCAAGATACGGCGTCATTCCCGGTCGAAAAGGCGGGGCATCCGCACCCGCATGATATCGAAGACAACAAAATGGTCTCTGAAGGCTCAATGTATCCGGTTCAATATTACGATCAAAAGAAAAAATAACATTAAGAAAAGCTGCCGCGGCGCGCGGCAGCTTTTCTTAATGCCTCTGCAAAAATTCCAGGCGATTGCCGAACGGATCATTGACATAAAATCTTGCCGCTCCTTCTAACGGTTCGCCCTCCGTTATTTGTACACCGTGTTGTTTTAATGTTTGTTTCAGCTTCTTGATGTCGGTTGCGCTTTCAAGGCAGGGGTAAAAGGTTCTTGCATGCCGATGTGAAGCTCGTGCGGACCGCACTGAAACCAAACTCCTCCGCGTTTCTTTAAATTCTCCGGCTTTGGAATCTCCCGCATCCCTAATACGTTCGAGAAAAATTGTCTGCATTCATTCTCGCTGCCCTTGGGAGCTGCAATTTGCACATGGTCGATACCTGAAAACATCGAATCCCCTCTTTTCAGTTTTACTTTAGAATATCACAAAAAAACTGCCACAGAATGGCAGCTTAAATGTTATGCTCAAAGCAATAATGATTGACCAGCTCCTCAATCAAATCGTGCTCAGGGAACTCGCCGGAAAATTCGAATCGGATTTCCTCGACAAACCGCCCGCGCCGGTATACATGGATCGCCCCGTTCTGTCTTGTCACGCTGAACTCGGGCTCAAACGTATAGCCGTTCCGCTCGATCGCGCCCATCTCGCCTCGCCCGCCTTTCAAAACAACAATTCGTATACTTCATTTAACTCTCTCGTCCGCTTGTGGTCTTGTTCGTTCAGCGCATATGTCATTTCATGTTCGAGCACTTCGTTCAAAAAAGCGGCTTCCCGCTCATCCAGATGCCTGACAAACTCTTCTTCATTTTCGTACTGCCGGGAAACGATTTTTTTGTAAATCCTCTGGCCCATGTCGTGTTCAAGATGGTTTGACAATGACTCCCGCAAATACCCCAATGTTGTATCCATGCTTTGATCTCCTTTTTTACCCATAGGTTGAGTGAATTTGCCGTCAATCATGCATGTTTAAAATTTCCTTACCCTATGCAGACGATAAAAACTTCCGTCTTCCGATACGATAAGAGCCCAAAGCCACGAAGACCGAAAAAGCGGCAACGAGAAAGACAACCTTTCCCCCGTACAAGCCGAGAATCATTCCTCCAATCCAAGGCCCTAGAAACTCCCCTATGTTATACAGGTTTTGGACGCCGTAATAAGCGCCTCTCATATGCTCTGGCGCCAGCTCATCCAAAAGTACGTTCATGGAAGGAAAAAATAATATTTCGCCTGTGGTCAGGACAAACATTGAAAGGAAAAAAGCCAGCCAGCCATCGGAAAGGGAAAAGCCGATATTGCCTAACATGCAGCATACGGTTCCCATCGATATCGCCGTTAACGGCTTCGATTTTTCAAACAAACGGGTGAGCGGCATTTGCAGCACGATAACGGTGACTGCGTTTAACGTGATTAAAGCCGAGAACAGTTTGACGCCGTTGGAAACATCGTGATTGAGATACTGAAGCAGCGTGCTTCCCATTTGAGAATAGCTGAACATCAAGAGAACGCCTCCGGCTATATAAAAATGAAGAGCCACATCCCCTTTTACCGTTTTCCAAACGGAACCTGCCGGGACTTGTTTTAACTCTGATTTTGTTTGTTTCATCATAATGTTCTGCATCATCCGGCTTAGCAAAACAGCATAGCAAAAATAAACAACACCAGTGATTATAAACGGAGCTCCCGTTTTAGCCAGTCCCAAATATGTGCCCAATAACGGACCGACAGCGGCTCCGACATTGATCGCTAAATAGCGCAAAGAGAAAATGCGGAACCTCATATCGCGATCGGACAATTCCGCCATCAGTGCTTTTGAAACAGGTTCAAAACATGAATGGCAAAGTCCGTTCAATACATTCAATAGCATAAATGAAACAAGATCGTGAACAGGCCCAAACAGAACAAACACGATGCTCCATACAAAGATTGATGACAGCATCACTTTTTTTCTGCCGATTTTGTCTGACAGCGTCCCTCCGATGACCCCTCCGACAGTACTGGAGAAGTACCCCAAACCGATAACCAGTCCGATGACTCCAAAATCCGCTCCTGTCTCAACATGTAAGTAGAGAGCCAAAAACGGCGTTGTCATAGCTTTTGCCGCCCTTGTCACAAGCGTCCCGATGAGTAAAAAGCGAATAAGCGGATGCAGACGGTTAAATAATTTTAATTGAGAAAGCATCAGCCGCTTTTTTCCCAAACGATTTTATCGTCGAACCATTTTGCAAGCTGATGAATCCGGGTTTTCAATTCGTCTTCTGTTTTCCCGGTTACAAGACAGCTTACAATCGCATCTACGCTGGATGATGAGCCTTGAAATGCTTGTCCGGGCTTTGCCGATAGCTTATGCTTTGTGATCCAGTCAAAAGAAGGGATTGGCGGAATGTCTTTCAGAACGCCGGCTTTCGGAGGGATCAACATCCAACCGCTTAACATGTCGGACCTTTGTCAATTCCTTTTGGAATATTGGACTTTAATCCGCATTGCGCTCTGACGCATACTTCATTAATATCAAAGCCAAAAGCCTGGGCCGTCGCCTCACGCACCATGGCGCCCCCAGTTCTGCTGGCAATTTCGCAAAAAACGAGTTCGTCTTCAGGTGTATGAAAGACTTCGGCGTGAAATGTCATCGTTTCAGGAACAGGCAGGGCATCAAGAGCCTTTTGAACGAAGCTGGTCAGCCGGGAAGCAAGCGGATTTGCGGGTTCAAGCTGGTTGCTCGCCAAAAACCGGCCGCTTTGAAATGCCAAGCATCCATTGATATACCGGGACGGCCAACTCAGGACAACCTCCCCTTCCAATATAAGCCCGTCGATATGATACATATCTCCTTCAATAAATGATTCAACCTCAAGATGATCTTGAAGGCCGTTTGATAGGAAGCCCAACATCTCCTGGCGGTTCGTTAAAACGGCTGTATCCACTGACCCCGAGCCATAAACGGGCTTTATCACAATCGGAAAGCCGGAAGATTGGATAAATGTATATACGTCGGCCGCGGTCTCGATTTTCTTAAAATTAGGCACCCGCACACCTGCACTTTGTAATCGTTCTTTCATCAACACCTTGTTGCGGAACAGCAATCCGCTTTCATAAGACTGCCCTTTAATTCCCAGCATGGTCCTCAGCTTCCCAGCTCTCAGCACATCATATTCCGAGCTTGCTTTCGAATTGATATGTATCGTGCAGCTCTAGTGCGCGAATTTCGATGCATCCATTTACGGGATAATGGTCAAACGATTCAATAACGTCGTAATTTCTGCATTCATCGGCGCGGTCGGATGATGTCAGCATCACAATCGGCTTATTCAATTCCATCAACCATACATCATACGGAGACTTCGAATAAGCCGTTTTATTCAGAAAATAGTAAAAGTATTTAGATAACTCTAATATATCTTTGTTTACCAATCATCAATATTATTTATGAATCGAGTGGAAAAACATGAATCTTCACGCATTGCGATTGTTCTACACTGTAGCCGCACCGGAGCTGCAAACGAGCTGAAAATCAGTCAGCCGGCTGTAACTGCGCAAATTAAAAAGCTAGAGCGCGACATCAACTGCACGCTGCTCGTTTCTAAAGGCAGAGGCATTTTATTAACCCCAACAGGCGTTGAGCTTGCAAAACAAGCCAAACGGCTTTTTTCCCTTGAGGAGGAAATCGAATCTTACCTCGACCAAGTAAAAAAAGGGGCGATTGGCAAGGTGCGAATCGTCGCCACATACCTTCCGGCCAATTTTTTGCTGCCGAAATGGATCAGCCGCTTTAAACAGCTCTATCCTGAAACAGAAGTAGAAATCTCGACCATGAATTATCAAAAGGCGATCGATCAACTGATTAATTATGAAGCAGACATCGGCTTCATTGGGGGCATGACGGAGTTCAGCCCGCTGATTAAAGGAAGATTGCTTTTTGAGGATGACATGTTATTCGTCGTCAATCAAAAACATAAGTTTGCCTCACAGCACGTGACATTGGAGGATATTGTAAAAGAGCCGTTCGTCTTTCGCGAGGAAGGAAGTTTTTCACGGGAAAAATTGATTTCGCTGTGCAGCCTGCATAATGCAGGGAAACCAAACATGGGCGTACAAATAAACGGATTGAACGAAACAATCAGAACAGTGATGGAGGGATATGGCGTGACGTTCGCATCTGCTCTTGAAGTAAACTAATATATCGCCCGAGGAGATATTGCAAAGATTCATGTCGATAAAGCAGTAATAAAGAACCCCATTTCATTATGCATTAGGACGGAGGATCACCTTTCTCCATCTGCCCTTAACTTTATTCAAATGATTGATTAGAGCTGAGGAAGCCCCTCAGTCCGAACCGATCATTCGGCCGCTGAATATTAAATCGTTTCAAACGGCCATTAGCTTTCACCTTCCATCAAACCGGCTTCTTTACAAAGCTCGACAAGCTGGTGCATGCCGTAAAACTGCCGGCGATTGCGCTGATGAATGCTTTCCAGTGCATGTTCGGTGACTTGCTTTGCCTTTTCAATGCTTTGGTGTTCAACAGCCTGTACGATTTCCTTCATATTTTCCAAAAAGTAGACGGTCCTTCTCAATGTGCGGATCAATAAAATTTGCCTGACATGCACCGGTGTGAAAAGCCGGTAGCCATTCTCGGGGTCTCTCTCGGGGGTGATCAGGCCTTCTTTTTCCCAGTGGCGGATGGCTGATGTCTGTACGTTGGTGAGGGCGGCTGCTTCCCCGATCGTCATGCGGCGTTTCATCTTGTGGCCCGGGACAATCGGAAGGTCGGGATCCCGCAATATGGCAAGCGTTTGATCGGCGACGGCTTTTTCCTCATGCAAGTCGGCCTGCTCTTTATTCACGAGCCAGAAGGCCGCATCAATATCACCGTTTTGAATATGACGCAGCACCTTGCATGTAACGCTTACACCAAATGCAGGAAACATGGCGCGAAGACAGCGGAAATAAGCTAAATGCAGGGAAGTATAAAGGCGGTAGCCGTTTTCGGCCCGCTCAGGCGCGGGAACGACGCCCCATGATTCATAATGGCGCAAAGCGCTCGTGCTGATGTTCAGCTTCCTGGCAATCTCAATCGGTTTGTAATAACGCATCTCCCATCCTCCCCATCGGTTTCAGTCAACCTTCACTATACCAGACAGCCCTTCTTCCAGACAAACATTAGAGAAAAATCTTAAAGTGCTGTGATAATCTCCATATTAATAAAAATCAGCGATTACAACCGGACCTTATCACTTGCATCAAGCTTGTAAAATAGATGGTGTAAGACCTGAATTCGAAAATAAAGGAGACCGACATGAAGATTTTTCATGAAGTACCGAATCCGCGGGAGTATCTTGGATTAAGGAATTGTACAAAAGATGAGGATATGGTCAAAACGGCTTTAGAGCACTCAATTTTTTCAGCGATCATCAGAGACGATCACTCAGAGCTCATCGGCATGGGAAGAATTATCGGTGATGGCGGGCGCTTTTTCCAAATCGTTGATGTGGCCGTCAAACCGTCTGAACAGGAAGAAGAAATAAAGCACATGATCATGGACGAAATCATGGATTTTCTCCGGCAGAACGCTCCCCTGGGCGCCGAAGTGCTGATGATGGCCGACGTTCCGTCGATCCCTTTTTATCAGACATTTGGATTTCAATATACGTATCCAAAGTCAATCAGCCTGTCGAAAACCCTTTAGGCGATCGTTTCGAGAAAAACCTTAAAGGACGTTGCTAATCTTCATCGTCTATTTCCGTATTTTTTATCCCTTAACTTTGGCACTTGCATGAGTGTTATAGAATAGGTAGTACCCCGGGGAAAAAGGATCTGCCAAGGAGGGCTTTTTGAGTGAAGGATCGTATTCGTATTCAAGGAGCAAGAGAAAACAACTTAAAAAATGTGTCGCTGGACATTCCCAAGCATCAATTCGTAGTCGTAACCGGACCATCCGGATCAGGAAAGTCGACGCTTGCATTGGACATTTTGCAGCGGGAGTGTCAGCGGCAATACATGGAATCAAGCGGAATGTCGGGAGATTCGATTGAAAAGCCGAAAGTCGATTCGATCGCCGGACTGTCTCCCTCAATTTCAATCGGCCAGCATGCGGCAAACCGCAATCCGCGTTCAACGGTCGGAACGGTGACTGACATGTACACGTATTTGCGGCTCGTGTTTCAAAAGATTGGCGAAAGGCGCTGCCGACAATGCCAGGCCGTCATTCCCCCTGCATCCGTTGATGGGCCGGAGACGGTTTTCTGCCCGGTTTGTCACCATCCTCATCCCCCGCTGACCAAATCGGACTTTTCTTTCAACACCCCTGACGGTGCATGTCCGGAGTGCAGCGGCCTCGGTACGGCGGTCGAGATTGACATCGACGCCGTATTTGAAAAAGAGAAGAGCATTAAAGGAGGCGCCGTCACTTTTTGGTACGACATGATGAGTGAATATCAGGCGGGCATTCTGGAAGCAGCGGGCAGACACTACGGATTTGAAATGAGCGGGGATCAGCCTTTGTCCGCATACAACGAGACGCAGTGGGATTTGTTGCTGTACGGTGTTGAAAGCGAAGCCTTTTCCCGCCGCTTCCCAGATATCGCGCCACCGAAAACTGTCGGAAAAGGCAAGTTTGAAGGCGTCTTAACCGGAATGTGGCGGCGCTATAAGGAAAAGGAAGGACAATCGGGTGAAGCCGCATATTTTATCACACAGCCATGTACGGATTGCGGCGGCGAACGGTTAAATGAAGAAAGCCGCCGTGTCACGGTAATGGGCAAAACTTTGCCCAACCTTTCAAACGGTTCGCTGGCCGAGCTTCACGGCTGGATCGAGCGTCTGCAATCGAAGCTTCAGCAGGAAAAAGATGCGCTTCTTGAGACGGTGCTTCATGATTTGCTGATCAAAGTAAAACGGGTGATCAATGTCGGCCTCGGCTATTTATCCCTGGATCGGAATTCAGTGTCTCTTTCAGGAGGTGAAACACAGCGCCTCAGACTCGCTTCGATTCTCGGGTCAGGCCTGACCGGTGTCTTGTATTTACTGGATGAACCGACCTCCGGACTCCATCCGAAGGACACAGACGGCCTCATCCGCGTCATGAAAGACCTGCGGGACCTCGGCAATACCGTCGTTGTCATCGAACATGACGAACGCGTCATACAGGAAGCCGATCATGTGATTGATATCGGCCCGGGCGCCGGGCGGTTCGGAGGAGAAATCGTCGGGCAAGGAACGCTGAAAGAGCTGCTGGAACAGCCTCATTCCGTCACAGGCCGTTATTTTAAAGAAAAAAGAACAACTGCTTCAAAAGGACGCAAAGGCAACGGAAAACACATAACGATTCATGAGGCAGACCGCCACAATTTACGGGCTGTCACGGTATCGTTTCCGCTCGGGTGCCTGGTATCGGTCACAGGCGTCTCAGGATCGGGCAAGTCAACGCTGATCTTCGACTTGCTCGCCCAGGCTGAAAAAGGAAAAACAAACGTACAGGGCTGCAGAATGATCACAGGAATGGATGCGGTTGAAAATGTGGTCAAAGTCGGCCAGGCCCCCATTTCCCGAATGCAGCGTTCAAGCGTCTCCACCTATATCGATTTATACACCCTCCTGCGCAAATTGTTTGCTGCACAGCCAGAGGCTAAAGAAAAGGGCTTGAAAGCGAACAGCTTCTCCTTTAATACGCCGGGCGGAAGATGCGACAGATGCGAAGGGCTTGGACAAGTCTCGGTAGATATGCATTTTCTCTCTCATTTGCAAGTCGCTTGCCCGGACTGCCGCAGCAAAAGATTCAACCGGGAAGTCCTGACCGTCAAATATAAAGGGCATTCGATCGCAGATATCCTTGAGTTGTGCATCGAAGAGAGCCTCTCTCTATTTACTGAACAAAAGAAAATCACAAAACTGCTGAAGCTTTTATGCGAAGTCGGCCTTGGATATTTGCAATGGGGACAGCAGGTTACGACCCTTTCCGGCGGGGAAGGCCAGCGCTTAAAGCTTGCAAAAGAGCTCAGCAAATCCGCTTCGGGACACAATCTGTATCTCTTGGACGAACCGTCGGCAGGACTGCACCATCTTGATGTGCAAAATCTCCGCTTGCTCCTGGATAAACTGGTTGATGCCGGGCATACGGTGATCATGGTCGAACACAATACCGACTTAATCGGGGCTTCTGATTGGGTCATCGATATGGGTCCCGGCGGCGGAGCCGACGGGGGCAAAGTGGTGGCCAGCGGTGCGCCGAGAGAAGTCGCATGCATCAAAGAGTCGGTTACAGGCGCTTTCTTACATGCATAAAAGCCAATAAAAAAACACCTGTAAAGGTGTTTTTTTATTTCTGATCCAAAGTCTGTGTCTCAATAGAAGCACGCTTCCCGATTCCGAACGCATAATAGCTGACTGTCACGAGAGCAAGGAAGATAACCCCTACAATTAAGGAGACGCGCGTGTCATCGTTGAACCACATGCCGACTAATACCATGAGCAAGAAGGCAATCGTCAAGTAGTTCGTCAAAGGGGCGAAAGGCATTTTGAACGGATGCTTGCCGATGTCGGCCCCTTTTGCCTTTCTGAATCCGATGTGGCTGAACAGAATGACAAACCATGGGATCATCCCCGGAAGAACGCTCGCGCTGTATACGTACACAAAAATATTAGGCGGTGCAATGTAGTTTAAGACGACACCGATGGCCAAGCCGATCAGGACGGCGATTGTCCCGTACAGCGGCACACCGTTTCTGGAAATCTTCTTAAAGAATGCCGGCGCCTGTCCGTTCACTCCGAGCGTATAAAGCATGCGCCCCGCGCTGAAAATCCCGCTGTTGCAGCCTGACATCGCCGCCGTAATGACAACGAAGTTAATGATGCCGGCCGCCGCGGTAATCCCGACTTTTGCAAAAGTCGATACAAACGGGCTGCCGATTGAATTCAGCTCATTCCAAGGGTAAACCGTGACAATCACGAAAATAGCACCGATATAAAAGATTAAGATGCGCCAAATAATGCTTTGAATCGCACTTCTTAACGTGTTCTGCGGATCTTTTGCTTCCCCTGCCGTAATCCCGATCAGTTCAACGCCTTGATAAGCTGCGATGACAAGAGACAGCGCAAAGAAAAATCCTGAAAATCCGCCGGTAAAGAAGCCGCCGTGCGACCAAAGGTTGGACAATCCGATGGCGTGTCCGCCATTTCCGAGCCCGAAGAAAATAATCCCGAGACCCGCCACGATCATCAAAACAATCGTCACAATCTTAATCATTGCAAACCAAAACTCAAATTCCCCAAACGATTTAACAGAGATGAGGTTTGCCCCTCCAAGAATCGCCATTGCGATAATTCCCGGCACCCAAGCGGGCAGATCCGGAAACCAGTACTGCATGTACTCCCCGACGGCGATAATCTCGCTCATCCCGACAATCACCCATTGAAACCAGTTGCTCCATGCGGTCATATAACCGGCCAGCGGATGTATATATTTATGGCCGAATGTCGCAAACGAACCGGTGCTTGGCTCCACATACAGCATCTCTCCCATTGCACGCATGATAAAAAAGATAAAGATTCCGCATATTGCATATGCAAGCAGGACAGACGGCCCAGTCCACTTAATCGTGCTGGAAGAACCCATAAATAAGCCGACACCGATTGTGCCGCCGAGCGCGATCATTTGGATATGACGCGCCCCAAGACCTCTCTTCAATTCCTTGTTCGCCACTTCTTTTCCTCCTCTAACACGGCTGATCAAATCTATTTCAGACGAAGTAGTAATAACAATCTGACAATTTTGATTTATAATATACGCCAAATTACTTATTTCATCATAATAAATTTCTCCGGAAAATACAATTGTTTTTTTCAGGAGAACACGTTTTAGTCTATTAAATAAGTAAAAATCAGTTATTTCAATATAAAGAAAATTAAGATATTTTAAAAGAGGTAGAAAAAACGGAACGCAGGAAGGCGTTCCCCTCTTATTTTAAGAAAAACACGTCAGGTTTAAAATGTCGTACAGCTCATCCAGTTTTTGAATTTGATAGGTTGGAACAATGCCGGTGTCGTTCGCTTTCATGCCGGGGTTCAGCCAGCATGTATCAAGCCCGGCGAGCCCGCCGCCTTTGATATCGGCCGTCAAGGAATCGCCGATGATCAACCCGTGCTCTGTTGAAAAGTCGGGAATCCTTGCAAACACATAGTCAAAGAATTCCTTCATCGGCTTTTGATAGCCGGTGTCCTCGGAAACAAAAATCCCCTTAAACAGCGGGTACAGCCCTGAATCGTGCAAGCGCCTGTACTGCGTCTTTGAAACGCCGTTCGTCACAATATACAGATCATAGCGGCTGTGCAGCTTTGTGATCAATTCCAAAGCCCCGTCCAACAGCTGATGGCCTTCCTCCAGAAAGCCGCGGTACCTCTTCTCCAGCAAAGCTCCGTCCGCCTCGCGGCCATATTCGCTGAATAAACGGGAAAAGCGGGTATTGACCACTTCGTCGCGGCCGATCTTTCCTTCTTCAAACTCCCTCCACAGACCTTGGTTGATTCGCTTGTAGTCGGCTTCGATTTCCTTTGTCAGCGGAAGGTCCTGTTCCTCAAAAAGCAGGCGCAATGCCATACTTTCCGCCGCGCGGAAATCCAAAAGTGTATCATCGACGTCGAAAAATAATGTTCGGTATGTTTTCACAAATATGCCTCCGTTTTTTAATCATTAGATGTCTCCAAGTCTTCAAGCTCCTTCTTCAGGGCGCTTGCTGTTTCAGCTTTCTCCCGCTCCGTTTGCCTGTCAAAGACAAGCTGTTCGATAAATTCCCAAATATCCTCCAGCCTGCGCTTCACCTGATAAAACCTTAAGGCCTGCCGATTCAGTTGAAATCCCTCATGAACCTCAAGGTAGACGCGCAAAAACTCTTGAAAATACGGCTGTTCCGCAAAAAACATCAGATCTGCTTCAACCGGAGCCAGTTTCAGCCCTTCCCAGTCGATCAACACCAATTCCCGCCCGGTCTTCATTAGATTCCAGTTGTGAAGATCGGTGTGACATAAAGCCAACTTCAGATCGGCGTTTTTCAAATGGTGTGAAAGCTCTTCGACCGTCTCTATCGCGCGGCGTATTGATTTGATATGCGGGGCAATCAGTTCTGCGGCTTCGCCGGGAAGTCCTTCACTCAGCAACGATCTCATCTGCCGGACAAATGGAACATCGAAGTTTTCCTTTATCCCGCCGGTTGCAACCGGGATGCCTTCTCCATACGAATGGAGCTTGGCAACGATTTGTGCAAGTTTTTCAATCTCTTCCGTATAGAGCGTCCTGCCGCCGATCGTTTCTCCGTCAATGTATTAGATTCCATGGTCATCCTCGCATTTGTAGGCGCCATGCTTCGTTGAGACCGGAACAGGGACGCTCCCTTTTAAGCGGGCAGGATGGCTGAGCCACTGAACAATCGGAGCGTAGACATCGATAAGAGCCGTTAATTTCGCGGTCGAAGCCCTTTTTTTATCATAAACCTTTAAAAAGTAATCCGCACCGCCGCCGGCCGTCTTATAAGCAAGAGCAGACCATCCGCCTTGCTGCGGGGAAACGGCGTTACTGTCTATACCATAATAAACGTTCAACACGTTCTTGACGTCAAACATCCCGTTCTCCTCCAAGAAAACTGCACCCCTTCACGAGATCAGGGGTGCGGCCGCGTATTAATAAATCTCTTTCGCGCCAGGTTTCAGCCGCCGGACATGCTTCAAGTACTGCCTGACCTTTCCGGCGTCTGCATAAGGATACTCATACCGAAAGTGTTCCGCCGCTTCAATCGCGGTCTCTTCAAATAAATCGGTCAATGCAAACAAAGCGCTCCAAACATCGTCATAGTCTCCGTGAGGATACGTCGCCAACAGCCTGTTCCATGTCTCTATATCAACGTAACGCTTCAGAAACTTGGCGTTCTTTCCAATGCTGAGCGAAAAATCGGTTTCGATGCCGACCTTCCATTCGAGCATTTTCAAAAGCATCGCCCTGGCAAGAACCAAATGGTCGATCGCATAAAGAATTTCCTGTCTCCACAAGCCTTTCGCCACATATGTCGAAGTCCACCAGCATTCATTGCAACAGTCTGCAAAGGCTTGTGCGGATGGCCGTTTCACCCAATACTCTTCATCCGTCGGCGGCGGAATCGCAGGCAAGCCGCCATCCTTATCCAACAAGATAACGGTCAAACCGTCTTCACGGCAATATTCATCCTTCTCTTCCATAGGAATAAGCATTAAGTCGATCCGGTTGCCGTCGGTAAACAGCATCATATAAGTAAAACGGTCGCCAAGCTCATTCGGAAACAATTCCATGTCTTCCGGCGTTTGCATGATGATCTGCTCTCCAAAGACATCGATCCAATCCGGATCATCCAAAAAAGACTGCATATCTGTCACAAGATACGCAATATCATAATCCCGGAAAGGGTCCTTGGGAACATTCGGATTCGTCCGCGACCCATTCATCCCGACCGCTCTGACTCTGTCATCTTCCTTGGCGACCTTTAGCACCAAATCCATGATTTCTTGTTCTGAACGCATATTCTAAAACCTCCTGTTATGTGATTGTTTTCCCAACCTACATGCCTCAGGAGGTCCCCTAATGCAAGGTTATATAAAATGCTCCAAACATGTCATTGAAACATCCTCCTTTTTAAGCTTGTTTGAGGTGATCGCCGAGGCGTTCAAACTGTGAACTAACACCCTGAATAACACCCATATCCATGACTTGCTGCAGCGCCTCTTTAGAAACAAATTGAGAACGCATGATGAGCTTCGTCTTATGTTCCTCTTCAAAAAACTCAATCTTCACCAAAGTCTCCGGCATTCCGGGAACTGCATTCCCTTCCTCATCCGCAAACACATCAACGTACACAATCCTCTCAGGCGCCAAGATATCCTGATAAACAGCCTTGCCCCAGGACACCTGCCCAAAATACTCCCCCTGGTTCTCATCTGTGCAACGCATCCCATAATGCCAAACGCCGTTCTGTTGAAACGCAAACTTACGATTTTCGGTTTTCCAGCCTTCAGGCCCCCACCAGCTTTCCAGCTGCCCGCCTTCTGAAAAAGCCTTAAACACCAGATCCCGCGGAGCGTTGAAAGCCTCTCAATGATGAGGTCGCACCCCTCTGTTTTCGCTTTCATCATGTTTCTCCTCCCAGATTTGACGTTCATCAAAGCGAATGTAAGCGTTTTAAAACTTGATACATCAAATATACCCAAAAAAGGATTTCCCGCCAAGAAAAACATGACATTTAAAGCGAAAGAGCTCGAGACTCCGCCGTCAACATCTATTGCAAAGCCTCTGACGAATGATAAAACTGAAGACGGGGAACAGCATACATTTTTCCAGACCGTGACAGGCGGTACCGTGCGCCTTTTTTCTTTCATGCCCGGATAATAAACCATATGTCATAGTCCTAATTTCTCTTTTTCGACATATAACGACAAAATATAGCAAGGATGTCAAAATAAATTAGTTTATTTGGTGGATGTCGATTTTCCCCGCAAGAATTATGATAGAAAAGTATGAAATTCGATCTAATTAAACATAGGAGGAAATTCACTTTAAAAAAGAAATTCATCAAACTTTTGTTGGTCTTAGCCGTTGCAATCGGAAGCTTTGCATCAATTGGTTTTGTCACTCCTGACACTGTACAGGCTAAAGATCGTACGATAAAATCCAAATCCAGTGTTTCCGTTTTTAGAGAAGGAAAATTATATTATAAAAAGGCAACATACTCCAACACCTTCGGTTATAGTTGGGCCGGACATCCTTTTACAACAATAGATACATATCGTTCAGGCAAAGTAAAAGCGACATTGCAATATAAAACGAAAAAAGGCTGGAAAAATTACAAAACGTTCTATGTTAAGAAAAAAGGACATACAATCTTTAAAGTAAGCAGCTACCTTGACCTGTACACGAAATTCAGATACAAATTCGAGAATGTAGATTCAAAAAAGCCGATTCCATACAAATTTTATTCTCATACTACGCTCAAGTTCAGCCACTCTGAAGCGAGTGCATTTGCTAATTCAAATCCTGCAAAAACAACGGAACAGACTCGAAAAACCAAATATAGTGTAAACGTGGCCCGAAAAGGAAGCCTATTTTATAAAAAACCAACATACACAAACACCTTCGGCTATTCGTATGCGTACAAATTGAACGGAGTCATCAGCGGATTTTGCGGTACATCAATAGATACAGATCGTTCAGGCAAAGTGAAAGCGACATTGCAGTATAAAACAAAAAAAGGCTGGAAAGATTACAAAACTCTTTATGTCACAAAGAAAGGTTTTACATACCTTAAAATTGACGTTCGCAACCTTGACTACTACACGAAATTCAGATACAAATTTGAGAATGTAGGTTCAAAAACGGCAATTCCGTACAGATTATATTCAAATACGCCCCACCAATATATAAAATAACATCTCTTTCGCCAACCAGCTAACAGGCTCCTGAAACCAGGAGCCTTTCTTATTACATTTGGGGATGAATTATATTTTTGCGCATCATTGAAGAACCGTTCCATGGCGAGGGTTCTTTACTACTGTTTGTGATTTGTTATCTGAATTCCTCCGTGGATAAAAACGCAAGTTATGCGGAATAACAGCAGGCTCCTGACATTAAGAGAAAGCCTCTATTTAAAGACTTTGATCAATTGCCGGTCTTCCAGAAAGAACATATCACCAATCTGATCAATATATTTCTTTTTATCCAGCTTTATGTGTTTGCCAAGCTGAAGAGTTGTTAAATGAATGTCAAGATCTAAACATCGTCTTTTTCTCTGTCTTCCTCTCCATCCATACAAGAATAAACTTCAATGTCCTCACCCTCGGCAATATTTCCGTTGATGTAGCGGAATAGCGCCTTTATGCTGTCACCGGGAATATGCAAATAGCCCGTAACCTCATATACAAACGGTTTGTTCAATTTCGTTTTGACCGCTTCATCCCCTTGCTCCAATGCAGTGATGTCAATTCCGCTCTTATCTTCTTCTCTAAAACTTCCCAGCGGCAGATCCTTATCGGCTGCGATAAAATGATGCAGTGTCATATACCTTTTCACCTTTCTTTTTAAAAAAAGGAAACCCTTAGATCAATTTTAATCTAAGGGTTCCAACATTTCCATCATTTAGCAGGATCCTCCGTCAACATCACATTGCAAATTCCCCGCCGTTTTTATTTTCCCGCTTTCCTCTTCAATCACCCGCTCAAACACCTCTCGAGCCGCAGCCCCGGAGATCCGTTCGCTGCCGATGATAAAGGTCGGAACGGCGGTGATGCCGGCTTCTTCATAGGCGTGCCTGACCGCCTGCTGTTGTATTTTCCGGTACTTTCTCGATACCAGCGCATCTTTAAAAGCCTTCTCATCCAAGCCGGCTTCTTTTGCAAGCTTCGCCAGGACCTCGATGTCGCCGATGTTTTGCTCTTCCTGGAAAAATGCACTGTAAACTCTGTCATTGTATTCTTTCGCTTTGCCGTGCTCTTTCGCAAAGTGATAGCCTTCATGGGCCAAATCTGTATACGGATGCGGGGAAACGTTCGGAAGCTTCATATTGACATCCCACGCTTCAATTCTCGGAGCAATGGCGCTTTCCCACATCGCCAATTTCGCCGGATCGTTCAGCGGATCCAACGGCTCGTAAGGACGCGGCCGCAGTTCGAACGGCATCCATTCGACCTCCACATCCTTTCCTTCAATCGCTTTCTCAAACTGGTCTTTTCCGAGAAAGCAGAATGGGCAGACGTAATCGGAGTATACTTTAACTTTTATTGTCATGTGTTTTCCTCTCTTTTTCATCTATTTGTAACAATAATAGTTACAACGGAGTTATCTGTCAATACCTTAACACTGGATTAAAATCCTCAGGCCTGGGAACTTTGGCACTATTCATATCGTAGTATATGCGTGACAACTTGTTGTTTCATTCTTAAAAAAGGAGGGATTCCAGTTATGAAACTGAATGTCTCATATGTTTGCAGATGCAAAACTATAAAAAGGAGTTTATCCATATGAAAACAGAGAACAAACAAAACAGCTTAAAACCGTTTTTCTCATTGATTCTCTCGACCGGCGTCCCTAAGCTTGCATTGACCATCGGTTTGGCCGCAAGCCTCGTCACATCGGCAGTCGGACTCTCAATCCCGCTGTTGACCAGGGAATTGGTAGACGGCTTTTCCGCCAATTCGATCAGCATGGGCTTAGTGGGCATCCTTGCACTCGTTTTTATTATGCAAGCGGTCTGTGACGGATTTTCAACCTACTTTCTTGCCTATGCTGGGCAAAAAGCGGTCGCTTCTTTGCGGGAACGGATGTGGTTTAAACTGCTGCGCCTTCCTGTCCGCTACTTTGACGAAAAAACGAGCGGGGAGACGGTCAGCCGCGTCGTCAATGATACCGGCATCGTCAAAGGTTTAATTTCCGAGCATTTTCCGCAGTTCGTTTCGGGGCTGATCACGATTATCGGCGCCGTGGTCATTCTGCTGATTATGGATTGGAAAATGACGCTCCTCATGCTCATTGCCGTCCCGATTACGACCGTCATTATGGTCCCGCTCGGCATGAAAATGCAGACAGTGTCTAAAGCTTTGCAGGACGAAACCGCTTCGTTTACAGGAAATGTCCAGCAGACATTAAGCGAAATCAGGCTGATGAAAGCATCGAACGCTGAAACAGCAGAAGAAACAAAAGGGGCATCAGGCATTGCAAAACTGTTCACATACGGCCTGAAAGAGGCGCGCATTTTTGCGTTTATTTCCCCGATTATGCACTTTGTCATTATGATCGTCATCGTCGCGATCATCGGCTATGGCGGCATCCGCGTATCAGAAGGCACGATGACGACAGGCTCGCTTATCGCCTTTTTGCTTTATCTCTTTCAAATCATCTTTCCGATTACAATGTTTACAATGTTTTTTACTCAGCTTCAAAAAGCAAAAGGCGCCACAGAGCGGATTATCGACATTTTGAATACGGAAGAGGAAGAAGGGCGCGAAGGGGAGGAAATGGATATCTCAGACAAAGCGATACACGTTCAGAACGTGTCCTTCTCTTATACCGATGCTGAACCCGTCCTTCGCAATGTATCATTTGACGTCGAACCCGGTCAAATGATCGCGTTTGCCGGCCCAAGCGGCGGCGGGAAAACGACGATGTTCGGCCTGCTTGAACGCTTCTACGAACCAAGCTCAGGAGTCATTACCATCGGCGACACCCCGATTCAGGAGCTGTCGATGAAATCGTGGCGCAGCCAGATCGGCTACGTATCACAAGACAGCCCGATGATGGCCGGGACGATTCGCGAAAACCTTTGCTACGGATTAGACAATGCAGATGAGATTAATGATGAAAAACTATGGGAAGTAGCCAAGATGGCGTTTGCCGATGGATTCATCAAGCAATTCCCCGACCAGCTCGATACAGAAGTCGGAGAACGCGGCGTCAAGCTCTCAGGCGGACAAAGGCAGCGCATCGCCATCGCCCGCGCCTTCCTGCGCGACCCGAAAATCCTGATGATGGACGAAGCGACGGCAAGCCTTGACAGCCAATCGGAAGGCATCGTCCAGCAGGCGCTCTCCCGCCTCATGGAAGGGCGCACAACCTTCGTTATCGCCCACCGCTTATCGACGATCGTCGACGCGGATCAGATAATTTTTATCGAAAAAGGCGAGATTACCGGAATGGGCCGGCACCATGAGCTGATTGCTTCCCATGCGTTGTATCGGGAGTTTGCCGAGCAGCAGTTGGCGTAGAATAAAATAAAGGTGTCCTGAATGAAGATCGGGACACCTTTTTATCTAGCTTTTTTCAGTTTTTGTAAAACAGAACTGAGTTCCAGTCCGATTGGTTTGCAACGCATAGGTTATATTGAGCATTCCTGATATGTCATCAATGATGTTTAATCCAAGCCCCGCTTCTTTATTGATAATGGTGGTATGTAAAAACGGACACAGACAGTATGAGAGCCGCAGCAGCGATCATGCCAAATAAGATTCTCAGGACTTTGATTAACCTTCTCATATGAATCTCCTCTCATTTGATATTGAAAGGATACGATAGGAAAATAAATTTCTGATAAATTAGAATTAAAATCGCTTTTGACATTCCCCTTACGGAAAGATGTATAACAGAATAGAACCAACAATCATTCAAGAACGGAGGTGACCTCTTGCTATCGATTGGAGAATTTTCGAAGATATGCGGAGTTTCTACAAAAACGCTTCGATATTATGATGAAATCGGATTAATACATCCTGATGAAATTAATCCTGAAAACGGATATAGATATTATTCCATCGGGCAGCTTAAAAAGATGCTTTTGATCAACCGTTTGAAGTCTTTTCATTTTTCGCTGGAAGAAATCAAAGTCATCTTGGAACAGGAAGAAGAAAAGCTTTATACCGCCCTTCATCGCAAGAGAAATGAACTGCAGGAAAAGTTACATGATCTTGAATATACTCTAAAACAAATAAGCACAGATATTTCAAATGTAGAGAAGGGCATTCCAATCATGTCTTCTCTCGAGAAAATAGAAGTACAGCTTGTCGAAACCGGGCCAATGAATCTCCTTTATATCCGCCAGATGCTGAACAGCGATGATTATGCAGCAGGATATGGCAAGTATATCAGCAGGCTGTATGAAAAGATTGCTCACGAAGAGCTCACCTTGCTTGGTATGCCGATGACGATTTACCACAGCCCTGAATACAACCCTGCCGGGAATGATACGGAGTTTGCGATTCCGGTAAAGGAACCTGTACAGGGAACGAGAGATTTTCCCGGAGGCCTTTGTGCGAAGTCTGTTTTAAAAGGTCCATATTCAGAATTGACATCGGTATACGCCAGACTGAGGGAATGGGTCGAAAACGAAGGATACGAATTGGTGAGTTCGCCATATGAAGTATACGTAACAGACCCTGATCATACCGCCGCGTCTGAAGATCTTGTGACCGAGGTGTATTTTCCCGTAAAGAAAAAATAGAGAGGTATCGATCATGCAAAACAACGACTGGCAAGCAAAAGGCCCGGAAACCTTGGGTATGGACTCTGAAAAACTTTTAAAGCTGGAACCTATGATCAAATCGGAGTACAGCAATATAAACGGCATTGTTGTTGTGAGAAATGGATATATCGCTTACGAAAGATATCATAATGGCTATGGCCCCGATGATATGCACCATGTCGCATCTGTTACGAAAAGCATCATCTCGGCACTCATCGGTATTGCCATTGAGGCAGGATATATCAAGGATGCCGATCAACAGGTGCTGGACTTTTTTCCCGAATGCGATACTGCCGATAAGACAAAACAGGACATCACCATACGTCATCTTCTCACAATGACGGCTCCCTATCCATTTGAGGACTGGCACGAACCGCTCGACAAGATGTGTATGCAGCCTGACTGGGTAGCGTATACGCTGGATATGCTCGGCCAAAAAGGAAGGATTGGAACCTTTAAATATTCCACCGCAGGCGCGCACCTGCTTTCTGCCATCATCACCCGGAGTACGGGACAAAGCGCCCGTGAGTTTGCCAATAAACATTTATTTGCACCAACCGGCATGAAAGAAATCCCGGATTATAACATGACATCATTCGGCTTTGACGACCTTTTCGGAAAAAACGTGAAAGGCTGGGTACATGACCCGGACGGCAACTCAACGGGCGGATGGGGGCTTACGCTGACTCCGCGGGATATGGCGCGTTTCGGTTTTCTATATGTAAACCGCGGAATTTGGAACAATCAGCAAATTGTTCCGGAGTCGTGGATTGAAGAATCAACAGCGATGAACCCAAATCAATACGGTTATCTATGGTGGCTGCGTGAAGAGGACGGCGTTTTTGCACACTGTGCGCTGGGCGATGGCGGCAATGTCATTTGCTGTATTCCGGAAAAAGACCTAGTTGTAGCGATTGCTTCACAATTCATGAAGAACCCTGGTGATAGGTGGACACTGATTAAGGAATGTATAATCCCGGCTGTCATAGACTAGCGGCGGATTTGAAAAAGCTGCCGTGTTCTATTTGCTCTTTTCCAAGCGTTCAAATTAAAATGAGTTTAATATCGTTTAGGTTGTCAGCCTGCCCGCCTCATCCAAACGTTAAGGGGGTCAAAACATGAATTTTCAGCTCAAAGAAGCAATCGAAATTCTGGAACGCACGCCAAAAACGCTGAGCCATATGCTGACCGGATTATCGATCTCGTGGATCAATTGCAATGAAGGTGAAGCCACATGGAGCGCCTTTGATATAGTCGGCCACCTGATTGAAGGGGAAAAGAATAATTGGATCCCGCGAATCGAAATGATCCTGACAAAGGGAAAAACGGAAACATTTCCTCCTTTTGACCGTTTCAGTCAACTTCAGCAAAACGCTGACAAAACAATCGAAGAGCTGCTTAGTGAGTTTGCAAAGCTCCGTCGGGAAAACGTGGAGACATTGCGGCGGCTGATTCAGCCTCATACTGATTTCGAACAAACGGGCGTACACCCTGAGTTTGGTATCGTCAAGCTAAGAGAGCAGATTTCAACATGGGTGGCTCACGATCTCACCCACATATCTCAAATCGCAAGGGTGCTGGCGAAGCGGTATCAAGAGGATGTCGGGCCTTGGAAGGCTTATTTGCGGATTTTGAACAGCTGAATGGTACTCGTTAATATTTTTACTCCAGAACAATCTTTGAAAACATATTAGTGTGCCTTCTGACACATCTTGAGCAATGTTTCGAGAAGTTCTTCCGGACATAAAACCTCCTTGGGTTACCTAAACCAAAGGGGGTTCTCATTTTTATCGATAGCCTTGTTGGTCTGAAGACTTTTCGCGTTGTTTAAAATATTCACTTTGCAACAGCCCCATATGCACAATGTCATGCCAAACACCTTCCCTTGATATCGTACAGTTTGATATACGGTTTTGCTTTCTTTTGCGCCAGGTGCCATAAATACACCTATTGAAGAAAGAAAAATTTAGGTGAGTAGCCTGTTAAGAGTTTCTTGACAGGCTGTATACACGTGAAAAACATTTCTTAAGCTGAGTACTGTCCCATCATCACCCATATCCAAGCTGCAGGCCTTATTTAATCCACTTTCTTTATGCCAGCCAAAGGATTTAAACTTAAAATAGCAACTGATTTCAAGGCAAAACGCTTTTCCCCGCCGTCACACTGTACAGATGATACATCAGGTGGCCGATGGCGCTGACGGGCAGTTCGCCCCCCCCCCCCGGAGCATTCTTACTCCTGCTCAATAAACGAATACTTCTCGGGAGCGGCCAATACATAAAACAGCGCGAAGAACATCTTCCACCCCCGGACCGGACTTCCACATCTAAACTTTAACACTTCGCCTTCATCTAATGTAAACCTCAATGTTTGGCTTGTGCACCAATTAATTTTCACTTGGATAACGTGTTCACCAGGCTGTAAATCGATTCGCAGCCTTCCGCCATCTTTGATTTTTCCTGCCTCGACACCATCAATCAGCACTGAAAATCGTCTCATTTTATTGATGTACTGCGATGTTCTGTTAACTTCAACGTATGTCTCCTTGTTCACGATTACACATCCTCTTATTATTTATACGGGCATCATGAAAACCGCCTCGACATGCTGCTGTGTGAACGGATCTCACTTCTAATTTAGAGCCCTTTTTAGACTACCGGAAAAAACACCGGATGGACACGTTCATTTTATTTCTTATTTCAATTCTATATGAGACTGATTCTTTTTTTAAAGATAAAAATACCCCTTCAGATCATCCAATCCAAAGGGGTAAAAACTTTTATTTCAAAAAGCTTCTGCTCCACCATAACTCAGCGCTTCGCCAGGCGGCTTATCAACATCACAGCTGCGGCGCAGTATCCTAGATGGCGGAGACAAGCGAAGCGAACTCCGAGTGTATTTCAGGCAGGATAAAACGATCGTCTGCTTATTCCAGACTTTCAGTGAGATCCAGCAATCGTTGGCGCAGCGGGCTGTGACTTCTTTGACGTTTCTGCGTGCTGTGCTCCTGTGTTGCAAGGACGATAACCGATGAACCTTCTCAGATCAATGTGATCGTGCTGTGCTTCAGTTTGCAACGAGCAAAGCCTTCTCGAACTGAACGTTTCTCCTTTCCTGGTCATACGCTGGCATTCTAAATTATGCTATTGTATATGAAACCATTGAATCTCCAAAGCTCATCAGGCAGCGTATTATTGATTGATTTCTTCTACATGTGATGCTTTTTCTTTAAGATGTGAGCTAAAAGTCATCAATGAAACAACAATCGCAATCATAACCCCCAATGCGCCAATCCAAGTAATCGAAGCCAATGATACGTTCTCTACAAAAATACCCCCTATTCCCGCGCCGACAGCCATCGCTAACTGCATCATCGACTGATTGATGCCAAGCAATACACCTGACAATCCCGGCTCTATTGTCGCTAAGTGATACTGCTGCGTCGGGCCTGTAGACCATGCCGCAAACGACCATAATATGAGAATGACCAATACGCCGATGTATGAGTGGGTGACAAGCGACAGCAAAATCAGTGTGATGATATGCAATGTCATCCCGCCGACCAGTGTAAAGGGCACTCCCCATTTATCAGTGCTGTATCCTCCGAACTTCGATCCAACCAAACTGGCGATTCCGAATATAAGCAAGACGCCGCTAAGCAGCTTGCCGCTTATCCCAGAGACGGTCAGGAGGTATGGCGACAGATACGTATAAGCAACGGAATATCCCCCGAGCCAGAAGAAAGTGATCGATAATCCCATCGCCACTTTCGGTTTTTTAAAAAGAGAAAGCTGCTGAAGCAACGGGACCGGCTTATCCCCCTTAATTTGCGGAAGCGTAAGGAACATAACGGCCATTGCGATAAATCCCAACAAAGCAATTCCGCCAAATACAGATTTCCATCCTAATGCTTCTGACATCATTCTTCCAAGAGGAACACCGATAATGAGAGAAGCGGTAAAGCCCATGACGACAGTAGCAATTGCACTGCCCTGCTTGCCTTCCGGAGCGATCTTGGCGGCAATCGTTAATGCGGTAACAACAACCATACCAGCTCCCATCGCCATAATGACCCGCGCCGCAATAAACCAGCCATAACCAGGCAGTATGAAAGCCAGGATATTTCCTATCACAAACAAACCGAGGGCATAAATCATTAATTTGCGCCTATCCATGCTTGCGGTCAGCGCCATCAGAATGGGTGTGAAAATAGCATACACAAGCGAAAAGATCGTAATGAGCTGGCCGGCTGCTGCCAAAGTGATCCCAAGTGTATGAGCAATATTATCTAAAATGCCGGAAATGATGTACTCTGAGGTTCCTACCAGGAAGCTGACAATCGCTAAAATATAAATTTTCCATGTGTTAGACAAAGACGTTCACTCCTAAAATAAAAATTGTTATATCGCGAAATGACGATATGTTTGTTTTAAAAATAAACATATCACAATATGTCGATATGTATGGTGTAAAAATAAACATCTTAAGATGCTTATTTTTCATATCTCTGTTTTAAGAAAGTCGGCAAGTTTTTTAATGGCTTCTTCATCTCTTTTGTAGTACGTGTACTTTCCGATGCGTTCAGCCTTAATCAGGCCGGCTCTTAACAGTATGGTGAGATATTGGGAAGCCGTTGATTGCGTCATTTTCAATTTGTCAGTTATTTGGCTGACACAGACCCCTATTGTGTTCATATCAATCCCTTCATGGGGCGTAAAATGACGATCAGGCGCCTTCAGCCATTGCAAAATTTGCAGCCTTGATTCATTTGATAAAGCTTTGAATACTTCAATTGGTTCCATATAAATTATTATATCGTGATTTCACGATATGTCAATGTGTGTTTGTCTTTAGATGTCTTCCTTTGAACGTGGAAATCCCCCCTTTGGTTAAACAAAACCATAGGAGGGAATTAGAGTTCGCCCTTAATCATCCGATTTTCTTATTTCCGCCAAAAAGTTGAACAATCTATTTTATCCTGAATATTAAATTCAATCATTTTCTCAAGCAATTCGTAATTGACCGGCTCTTTCCACGGAATTCGAAACAAGCCTTTGGTAGCGCTATAGCCGGCTTGGGCAATGTCATCGGCAAAGTGCGCAATGCCTGCTTCTTCGGGTGAAACGCTCAAATGATGCTTCGCTGTGGAAAAGCCGATGATAAATGTACCGTGATCGGAAAACATTGGCGTATTCCACTTGATTTGCGGTTCCAAATTGGGGAATTGTTTAGCGACCCACGCCAAAATTTCCTCTGTTCGGCCGCGGTGATCGGGGTTATCGATACCTGCTAAATATCCGGCGAAAACTTTCATGTTATTCCCTCCTATAATAAAAATTAATTTTAAACGATGTAATTTTTTATGCCAATACGCTATGGCAGTCAATTGCTATAGCTTTTTAATTCTTCTCAATTTCGGGAAAGTCCGCAGACTTTTTTAGGTTCTATATGCACAATCAGTTTGTAATCTAATTTCGTTGGATACTGTACCCCTTTTAGACAAAAAACACCCCTTTGGCTAAGCATAACCAAAGGGGTGAACCTGCGCAACTTTTTTATAAACATCGCGACTTTCATTTTCAAATCAGATTGACAACAACCTTACTCCACCGTCACACTCTTCGCCAAGTTCCTTGGCTTATCAACATCACAGCCTCGGTGCAGTGCAGCATAGTATGCGATCAGCTGCATTGGGATGACGGAGACGAGCGGAGCGAGCTCCGGTTGTACTTCAGGCAGGACGAAGCGGTCGTCAGCTTCTTCCAGGCCTTTCAGTGAGATCACGCAAGCGTTGGCGCCGCGGGCGGTTACTTCTTTGACGTTTCCGCGGATGCTTAAGTTTACGTGTTCTTGTGTCGCAAGGGCGATGACCGGTGTGCCGTCTTCGATCAGTGCGATCGTGCCGTGCTTCAGTTCGCCGCCGGCGAAGCCTTCAGCCTGGATGTAAGAAATCTCTTTCAGTTTCAGCGCTCCTTCGAGGCAGACAAAGTAGTCGAGTCCGCGGCCGATGAAGAAGGCGTTGCGGGTAACGGTCAAGTATTCGCGCGCGATCATTTCCATTTCGTCTTTTTGATCGCAAAGGGCTTCCATCGCATTTCCGATGATGCCGAGCTCTTTCACGAGGTCAAAGCCAAGCGCTTTGCCGCGGCTTTCCGCAGTCACGGCTGCCAGGATGGAAAGGACGGCGATTTGCGCAGTATACGCTTTTGTTGAGGCGACCGCGATTTCCGGACCGGCATTCAGCAGCAGCGTATAGTCGGCTTCACGGGAAAGCGTTGATCCCGGTACGTTTGTAATCGTCAGCGCTTTGTGGCCGAGCTTTTTCACTTGTACAAGCACGGCGCGGCTGTCAGCCGTTTCACCGCTTTGAGAAATAAAGATAAACAGCGGTTTCTCAGAAAGCAGCGGCATATTGTAAGAAAATTCGCTGGCAACATGGACTTCAGCCGGTACTTTCGCCCATGATTCAATGAATTGCTTGCCGACAAGACCGGCATGATAGCTCGTTCCGCAGGCGATGATATAGACGCGGTCAGCTTCAGCCACCGCTTCAGCGACATCTCCCGGAATCGAAAGCTTGCCGTTCTCGTCTTGGTACGTTTGAATGATTTTCCGCATGACGAGCGGCTGTTCATCAATTTCTTTCAACATGTAGTGAGGGTATGTGCCTTTTTCGATATCGCTGGCATCAAGCTCTGCGATATAAGAGGCACGTGACATCAGTTCACCGTCAAGATTTTTGATAACGACTTTCTTGTCGGTGACGATGACCATTTCTTTATCCATAAGCTCCACATATTCATTCGTCACTTGAAGCATCGCCATCGCATCGGATGCGACAACGTTGAATGTATCTCCAAGGCCGACGAGCAGCGGGCTTTTGTTTTTCGCAACATAGATGGTTCCCTTGTTCTCAAGATCGAATAATGCAATCGCATAAGAGCCTTTGAGCAGCATAAGCGTTTGACGGAACGCTTCCTCTGTGTCAAGGCCGCCTTTGACGAATTGTTCGATCAATTGAACGACAACCTCTGTATCCGTATCGCTTTTCAGTTCAACGTCTTGTAAATATTCGCGTGTCAGCTGAACGTAGTTCTCGATGACACCGTTATGAACAAGCGTAAAGCGGCCTGATGCGCTTTGATGAGGGTGTGCGTTTAGACGGCTTGGTTCACCGTGGGTCGCCCAGCGGGTATGTCCGATTCCTGCCTGGGACATCACGGTTTGATCAACGGCTGCGCGAAGATCGGCAATACGTCCTTTTTCCTTAAACACATGAACGCCGTCTTCATTCGCCACAGCGATTCCTGCTGAATCGTAGCCGCGATACTCCAATTTTTCCAATCCTTTTAACAAAATTTCCTTTGCATCAAGCTGGCCGATATAACCTACAATACCACACATAATGTTCTTCCTCCCGAATTCCGCAGGAAGGAGACGAAGAAAGTCTGCTTTAAGGCGGGGACGTTTCTTCGTCCCCTCCTACATGTTTTTTGATGGAAGATCATGCGATTTCCCTTTGTTCAAAGAGTCGCCTCTTTGGTTTGAGGAAATCCTTGCGGCTGTGATCTTTTAGGTCAGCCGGGAGGCATCCGCCGAATATTTCGATAACCTCCATCCTCGTCAACTAAGCTGTTTCGTCCGTACGCTTAGTCCGGGCGCTATCATTATAATAAACCTTTCAACCCTGCCTTTCCTTTTGAATAAAACAAGACAAGCTGATTTTACTACAGGTAAAAAGAACCGTCAAACGATTTCTAACATGATTCACATTTATTTCAAGAAGTAAAGACGGTTCACTTTATCTTATGTTAAATCAGCATGTCCTGTTCATGGTCCTTTGCGGAAAATTACTCCGCTCCCATTTCCGCCTTTACGACGTCAACGATGCGGCCGACATAGTCTTCGCAAAGTTCCTTTGTTCTTGCTTCCGCCATGACGCGGACGAGCGGCTCCGTACCTGAAGGGCGCACAAGGATGCGGCCGTCGCCGTTCATTTCCTTTTCGACCTCTTCAATAACCGCTTTGACTTTTTCGTTTTCGGTCACTTTATGTTTATCTGTTACTTTGACATTGACCAAAAGCTGCGGAAACTTCTGCATTTCAGCGGCAAGCTCTGACAGCGGCTTGCCCGTCATTTTGATCGTATTCATCAGCATGATCGCCGAAAGCAGTCCGTCTCCGGTTGTATTGTAGTCAAGGAAGATCAGATGCCCGGACTGTTCACCGCCTAGATTATAGCCGCCGTTTTTCATGGCTTCGACGACATAGCGGTCGCCGACTGCAGTCTGAACGCTTTTCACGCCTTCCGCTTCAAGCGCTTTGTAGAAGCCGAGGTTGCTCATGACGGTGGAAACAACCGTATTTTCCGCCAAACGGCCCTCCCTCTTCAAGTACTTCGCGCATATGTACATGATTTGGTCGCCGTCGACAACATTCCCTTTTTCATCTACAGCGATTAAGCGGTCGCCGTCGCCGTCAAACGCCATGCCGACGTCAGCGCCTTTTTCTTTTACAAATGCGGCAAGTGCTTCTGGATGGGTCGAACCGACGCCGTCATTAATATTTAAGCCGTTCGGAGACGTGCCCATCGTAGAAACATCGGCATCAAGATCGGCAAACAGGTGCGTGGCCAGCGAAGACGTCGCCCCGTGCGCGCAGTCGAGCGCGATATGAATGCCTGTGAAATCCTCGTCAGCGGTCTGCTTGAGAAATTGCAAATACTTTTGTCCGCCTTCAAAATAGTCGTTCACCATCCCAAGATCTGCTCCGACAGGCCTTGGCAGGTTGTCTTCCGGCAGATCCATGAGACGCTCGATTTCAAGCTCCTGTTCATCGGAAAGCTTAAAGCCGTCGCCGCCGAAAAACTTGATTCCGTTGTCCTGGACGGGATTGTGCGAAGCCGAAATCATCACTCCGGCTTCAGCATCCATTGCTTTCGTCAAGTAAGCTACGCCGGGCGTTGAAATAACGCCGAGGCGCATGACTTCGGCTCCGATCGAGAGGAGACCGGCGACAAGAGCCCCTTCCAGCATATGTCCGGAAATACGCGTGTCACGGCCGATCAGCACTTTGGGACGTTCTTTATCTTTTGTGAGGACATAACCGCCAAAACGTCCGACTTTAAAGGCCAGCTCTGGTGTAAGTTCACTGTTTGCCACACCTCTCACACCGTCTGTTCCAAAATACTTGCCCATTCATATCGCTCCTTTTTGATTCATGAAGGTTGTGAATCTGTTTCAGAATGATCCTGTTCTTTTTCATCCTGACCTTTGTCATTTTCATTTTTAGATGTTTTAGAAGAAATTCTAACTTTAACACTTTTCTGCGGCAGCCACCATGTGATATTCTGCGGTCCGTTTACTTCAAGTTTGACGTTATGGTCGCCGTCGCTCAAATCGGCAGCATTCAGATAGAGCTCGATGTCTGACGGCTGAAGCTTTGATATCGCGGCATCTGAACCCTTTGCCGTAATATCCAGCTTGCCGGTTTTCGGGTCAAGAAACTCAAGATCCTGACTGTCGCTCAGCCCGACGGTTTTGATTGAAACGTTCTTCAGTTTTTTCTCTTCTGCTTTGTCAACTTTCACTTTGATGGTCACTTTTTCAGGCGACACTTTTTTGGCCCCTTCCGGCACCGGAATATCGGCCTCTATTTGAGTGTCATCTTTAATTTTACTTAAATCGATTTCAGTACCGTCGACAAATTCTAACGAATCAAGGACATTTTGCGGTCCGTAGACGGTCGCTTCCCCAGGGCTCATATCCAGGCTGGAAATGCTGATGCCGTCAGGAAGGCTTCCTTTTCGCTCAAGCTTGATCGGCACCTTTTTGCTCGGACTCGTCACCGGAACGGTGATTTTGACGACGGACGGAGCGACTTCGACCGGAAGAACGTTTCCGTCCGTGTCATAAACCGTCAGCTTAGCTTCCTTTTCAACCGTCTGATCCACGCCTTCCAAATTGATCGTCGCCTTTATGCTCGCGATTCTGTCGATCACGGCTTTCGCCCCGGTGACGCTGACGTTTTTCGGATTGACGATCGGCTGCTCCGGCGAGTAGCCGTCCTTCATTTTATTTTTATTGTAGAAATCGGCTTCGACCGGAAATTCTTTCGTCGTCTTTTCTTCGATCGTTACGGTTGCCGCCGAAGGATTGATCGAAACGCTCAGTCCTTCGGCGACATTTCTCGCCTTCAATTCCACTTTATGTCTGCCGGTTTTCAGATTCTGCATATCGGCATAGATTTCAAAATCCTTCACTTGCCTTACTTTCTTAACAGTTCCCGTCGGTCCTTTGATCGTGACGTTCACGGTTTGCGGCACGCCTGTGACGACGTAATTTTCATCATCATAATATGCTTTTACCGGTATATCGGTAAGGGTTGCTTCATCAGTCGTGGCGGTAGGAAAGAATGATTCGCCCGGTTTCTTCGGGGTCGGCGCTTGTGCGCTGTGGACCGCAAAGTAAAGCAGAAACGCGAACAATAACGCGACTAGTTTGACGGCCCAGGGATTGTTTAAGAATTTATCCATTTTTCTTCCCCCTCCAATACCAGCGAGTTGAGGAAGTTTCCCGCGAATTTTTTTTGAACTCCGCTTCAAGCATTTCTTTTAATGCTTCTTCCGTTAAGTCACGGTGAAGGTCTCCGTTTTTGGCGACGCTGATGCCGCCGGTTTCCTCGGATACAACGATCGTAAGACTGTCGGTTACTTCGCTGATCCCGACCGCCGCTCTGTGCCTCGTGCCAAGCTCTTTCGAAATAAACGGGCTTTCAGACAGCGGAAGATAACAGGCAGCTGCGGCGACCTCGCTGTTTTTCATGATCACGGCGCCGTCGTGAAGCGGTGTATTCGGAATAAAGATGTTGATCAATAGCTCAGAGCTGACCTTTGCGTTTAAAGGAATCCCCGTTTCTATGTAATCGCCCATTCCGGTTTCCCGTTCAATGGTTAACAGTGCGCCAATCCGCCGTTTTGCCATATATTTGATCGCTTTTGTAATCGCTTCGATCGTTCTCTTCTGCTCCTCTTCTTCAGGATTCCCGCTCCTGGAAAAAAAACGGCCGCGGCCAAGCTGTTCGAGCGCTCTCCTCAGTTCAGGCTGGAAAATGATGATGATCGCCAGGAACCCCCACGTGATCGCCTGGTCAACCAGCCACTGCAGCGTGCTTAACCCCAAATACTGGCTGGCCACCCGGACAAGAACAATGACTACGATTCCCTTTAAAAGCTGAACCGCCTTCGTTCCGCGGATGACCATCATTAGTTTATATATTACGTACCAAACAAGGAGAATATCAACGGCATCGCCGAGGTACTGCAAGAAAGGGATATCCTCAAAAGCCATTTCCTCGTCCTCCAAGAATTCAGTCATTAGTAAAGTTAATTTGTTTTCAATATCGATTGTTTATCATTTTATATACAGAGGGTATTATACCACACTTTTATTTCCCAAGTGAAATGGCGGCCCCTGCATAAGAAAAGAGCAAAGCCATTAAAGTCAGCTTTGCTCTTTGTCTTTTGAATCATCGGCACCGAAAACCGCTTTTCCGGCTGATTTGATTTGATACCAGATCCAATCAAACGCCTCGTTGATTTCGTGGATCTGACCGGTGACCTGTCCGGCTGAAGCTGTATATTTTTCCCCGTTTATGATCGTTACATCGCCATCGATCTTGCCCTTGATAATCAGCTTGCCGTTTTTAACGGTAACATCGCCTTTGACGACTTTGCCTTCAGGCACGGTGACGGTGTTGTTTTTCACGACCAGATTAGGCTGGTTGGACACGCTGAAATCATGATCATTTTTCCAGCTTGAGAAAAGGCTGCCGCCCATTAGAATGATAAACAACGCCGCCACGATAAACGGATGAGCTTTCAGCCATCTGTTAATGGAAACCGCCCGCTTTTCCTTAGGCAGATTAGCCAGCACATTGGCCGTAAAGTTTTCCGGAGCCGCAAGATGTGACGTGCTCTGCACAAGTGCAATCGACTTTTCCATTTCGCGAAGGCGTTTTTTGCATCCTTCGCATGACTGCAAATGACTTTTAAGCTCCGTCTCCTCTTCCGGAAGAATGTCTCCATCAAGATATTTGTGCATAAGCTGAACAATGTGCTCCGGACAGCTCATTTCATCACCCCACTTAAAGATCCCTTAATTGTTTTCTGAGAGCCTCTCTCCCCCTGTGTATTCTCGTTTTCACGGTGCCTACGGGGATGTTTAAGATTTCGCTGATCTCATTTAGCGAGAGCTCGTCAATGTACTTTAATACGATGACCGTCCTGTATTTTTCGGGAAGCCTTAAGATTTTTTCCTGAATGGTACTATGCAGTTCCAAGGAAAGAACTTCATCCTCTGGAAGCGCTACGTCTGCTGCAACCTGTGAATACATTGTAAGCCCTTCTGTCCCTGCCACCTCTGCATCCAAGTAATAGTCCGGCTTTTTTTTACGGATACGATCGATGGTCAAATTGGTTGCGATTCGATAAAGCCACGTGGAAAATTTCCGGTTAATATCAAAACTGTCGATATTCACGTATGCTCTGATAAATGCTTCCTGCGCAATATCTTCCGCCTCATGCGCATTGCCAAGCATACGGTAGCAAAGCTGATAAATTTTGTCCTTGTAAATATCCACGATATCCGCGAATGCATTACGATCGCCTTTTTTCACCTGTTTGATTCTTTTTTTTATCATTGTTTCCATATTTATCTAACCTCTGCCTTCACCGGTCTTTATGTATACGAGTTGATGTTTGAAAGGTTTCACTGAAATTCATAAAAATAGTTTAACAAAAAATTGGCAGAGTGTTGATGGTTTCAGGGGCCTCAGGCCCTTAATATTAGCTTAAAATTATTATACATCATAAATATTTCGAAATTGAGATTTATGATGAAACGATCAGCGGCCGATCCGGCCGCCGCTCCTACAGCAATTTTTCTCCGAACAATGAACCCATTAACGCAACAGCCGTCTCAGCCGTCCTGTTTTTCTCATCCAATACCGGATTCACCTCAACAAACTCGGCAGACGTTACTAAATTGGATTCCTCCAGCATTTCCATGGCCAAATGACTTTCCCTGTAGCTGATCCCTCCTGCAACGGGCGTCCCCACGCCAGGCGCATCATTCGGATCAAGGGCATCCAGATCAAGCGACAGATGGACGCCGTCCGTCCGTTCCCGCAAATATTCAATCGTTTCCTCCATAACCCTCGTCATGCCGAGGCGATCGATTTCATGCATCGTATAGACCTTGATTCCTTGTTCTCGAATCAGTTTCTTCTCCCCATCATCAAGCGATCTCGCTCCAATGATGACGATGTTCTCCGGCTTGACCTTGGCACCATCCCCATAAATGCCGGTCAGCCGTTCATGCCCGATCCCCATGCTGATCGCAAGCGGCATTCCATGAATGTTGCCTGAAGGAGACGTTTCCTTTGTATTGACATCAGCATGAGCGTCATACCAGATCACACCCAAATGATGATAATGCCTTGCAAGTCCGGCAAGCGTTCCGATCGCGATGCTGTGATCCCCGCCGAGAACGAGCGGAAACGAACCTGAGGCAACGATTTTATCAACCGTTTGAGCGAGCTTTAAACTCGCGTTTGTAATCGCTTTCAAATTACGCAATTCTTCTGATGCGGATTCCCCGCCTTCCCTTTCATCCTCCCTCTGGCCGATTGTGATATCCCCCAAATCTTCGATATCCCGAGAAAGGCTTTCCAAACGTTCATTGACGCCGGCACATCGAATCGCACTCGGCCCCATGTCAACTCCCCGTCTTAATTGGCCTAAATCCATCGGCACGCCGATCATCGAAATCTTTTTTAACATCACATTTCCCCCTTTCAGACCTTCATTGTACCGCCTGATTGAAAATTGACTCAACAAGACATTTTTTTGAATAGTTATACAAAAAAGGCAAAATAAAAAGGACATCCAAACAGGATGTCCAAAAACTGGGCTAGCTGGATTCGAACCAGCGCATGACGGAGTCAAAGTCCGTTGCCTTACCGCTTGGCTATAGCCCAAAAATGGTGGAGGGGGACGGATTCGAACCGCCGAACCCTGAGGGAGCGGATTTACAGTCCGCCGCGTTTAGCCACTTCGCTACCCCTCCAGAACAGTGCCGGCCAGAGGACTTGAACCCCCAACCTACTGATTACAAGTCAGTTGCTCTACCAATTGAGCTAGACCGGCATAATCAATATGAACATTTTACAAGTAACATCGTCAAATCGTCGTCCCGAACTCGGAAAGCTTATTCGCGGAAGCCTCTCCTTCGGTACGCTGAAGCCGATGCTGCCGAAGCAGATTCGAACGTGCTCTACCAATTGAGCTAGACCGGCATATATCAATACCTTATGCAAAAGCAAGTGCGTTTGACACCGCTCTGCAAAAAATGGTGGAGGATGACGGGATCGAACCGCCGACCCTCTGCTTGTAAGGCAGATGCTCTCCCAGCTGAGCTAATCCTCCGACGTACAGGACGTACTAGTGCATGCGTTGCAACAGGACGTTGCGCTCTTAGCATGCCTTCCTTTAAAAGCTCCGGTATACCCCTTCTGCTTCTAAAAAATAATGGTGACCCGTACGGGATTCGAACCCGTGTTACCGCCGTGAAAGGGCGGTGTCTTAACCACTTGACCAACGGGCCAAAATCGATTGTTTCCGGCAGCTCTCGTAAAGCTGACAAAAGTTATTATATACAGGTTACTGCATATTTGTAAAGGGGTAATTTAAAATTTTTATTTTCAAATTTTTCGCTGAAGTTTTTTACAAATAAACGCCGATTTTGATTACACTGTTAGTATCTGAATACAGAAAAGGGGTACACGTACATGATATTGGTCAGCTCTTGTTTGGCAGGCGTTGAATGCCGATATGACGGGAGGCACAGCTATATTGATAAAATCAATCAACTCGTTGAAGAACAAAAAGCAATAATCGTCTGTCCCGAATTGCTCGGAGGTTTTCAAACGCCAAGGGAGCCTGCGGAAATAAACGGCGGAACAGGTGAAGACGTTTTAAACGGGAATGCCGTCATTCTGACTAAATCGGGCGAAAACGTTACGGACCTTTATATAAAAGGAGCTTACAAAACGCTTGAGATCGCAAGAGAGATTCAGGCGGACACCGTCGTTTTAAAAGAAAACAGTCCATCCTGCGGAAGCAGCAGCATATATAATGGAAGCTTCTCCGGCCAAAAGATTGCCGGAAACGGCATTACAGCGGCTCTTCTTAAAAGGGAAGGCTTTCGAGTCATTTCTGAGCACCAATTGGATGAACTATAAACCGAAGTGCAGTCTTTGACTGCGCTTTATTTTATTCTTCAGCATCAATCTTTAGAACCGTTTTAAAATAAAATTTCATAATTTCCAATTTTATGTTGAAATAAAATTCCATTAAAAATATACTGAAAATTAAGAAATGTATATACCATTTTTGATCAGGAGGATTCCGGATGAAAAACAGCAATCTCAGCTCCTTAACGACCGAGCGCCGCAATGAAAATGCAAAGCACATCCATCAGGCGGACACATTGGACATCTTAAAAATCATGAATGAAGAGGACAAAAAGGTGGCTGAAGCGGTTGAAGCGGTATTGCCGGATGTAAAAACCGCAGTCGATTATGCAGTCGGGTCATTGCAGAAAGGGGGACGAATCATCTACATTGGTGCGGGCACAAGCGGACGGCTCGGCGTACTCGATGCAGCGGAATGCCCGCCGACATTCAGCATTTCTCCCGATACTGTCAGAGGGCTTATCGCAGGAGGCCAAAAAGCATTATTCGAAGCCGTCGAAGGTGCCGAGGATCGTGAAGAGCTCGGAGCACAAGACTTAAAATCCATCCATCTGTCAAACAAGGATACCGTCATCGGCATTGCCGCCAGCGGGCGAACCCCTTATGTATACGGCGCTCTGAAATACGCCGGAAAAATCGATGCAAAAACGATTTCCTTAACCTGTAACAAGCAATCGGCAATCAGCCAAGCGGCCGAACACAGCATTGAAGTGATCGTCGGTCCCGAGGTTATCGCGGGATCGACTCGAATGAAGGCGGCAACCGCGCATAAAATGATTCTGAACATGATCTCGACAACATCTATGATTCGATTGGGAAAAGTTTATGAAAACTTGATGGTCGATGTGAACGTAAGCAATGAGAAATTAAAACAGCGGGCGATCCGCATTATTCAAACCGTTACAGGAGCTGAACTGCAAACGGCTGAAAAAGCGCTGCAAGCGGCCGGTAACCGCGTAAAAACGGCTATCATCATGATCAAAACAAATACGGATGCCGCTGCAGCGGAGAAGCTGCTGAAGCAAGCGGAAGGCAATATCGAAAAAGCACTAGCGGCAAACGAAAAAAACGCGTGAAGGAAGGAGAAAGCCATGGCCGCAGGAGGATTAGACATGATCCGCACGATGCTTCACAAGCTTCCGCAGTCTGAACGGAAACTGGCCGAATATATTTTGGAAAATCCGCAGGAAATCGTCAACAGCACCATCCAGGAAATCAGCGGAGCCGCAAATACGAGCGGAGCCGCAGCGATCCGGCTCTGCAAATCGCTCGGGCTAAAAGGATACCAGGATTTAAAGCTGCGAATCGCCGGTGATTTAATGAGATCTGCAGATCAAGGCTACCGGGATATAGAACCGCAGGAACCTCTGTATTCAATCGCTCAAAAAACAGCGAGCAATTCCATTCAGGTGATCCGCGACACATTGGACAATATTGACCAACTCGAACTCCAAAAAGCGATTCAAATGCTGATCACAGCGGGGACGGTCCACTTTTGCGGCATCGGCGCCTCAGGGATTGTCGCACAGGATGCCCAGCAAAAATTTTTACGAATTAAAAAAGGGGCTACCGCATTTACAGACATGCACCTTATCGCATCATTAATCGCCAATGCTGACGAACATGACATTGTATTCGCCATTTCACATTCCGGCGAAACCCGTGAGATCATCGATGTGCTGAAGCTGGCAAAAGAACGCGGCGTGAAAACGATCGGTTTAACCCGCTTCGGACAGTCAGCCGTTTCTTCAATTTGCGATGTTGCTCTGTATACGTCATGTTCGAATGAAGCGCCGTTTCGAAGTGCTGCAACCTCCTCTCGTTTAGCCCAGCTTTATATGATTGACATTTTGTTTTTAGGTATGGCCGCAAAGCGTTATGAAGAAACGATTCAATATATTGATCAGTCAAAAGCGGCCATTCAAACAATGGGAGCAAACAGATCTTAACAACAAAGGGGGAATTGTCAATGAGCGAACAAAAGAAACATGCCGGCTTGGCAAAGCGCATTCTGGAACTTGCGGGAGGAGCGGCGAATGTCGCGGACTATACCCATTGCATGACGCGTCTGCGGATCACGCCAGTTGATAAAGAAAAAGCAGACATCGATTCAATTAAAGCGCTTGAAGGAGTCATCGGCGTCGTCGAAGCCGAAACACTGCAAATCATACTCGGTACAGGCGTTGTTCAGCATGTATCAGATGAATTCGGGGAGCTGCTCAAAAAAGCGGATCACTTTAACGTAAAGGAAGCAGCAGCCAAAAACAAAACCGCAGTTTCAAAGAAAAACGCCACACCCTTTAAACTGTTTTTACGGCGGATCGCAAGCATTTTTATCCCGCTTATTCCCGCATTAGTGGCATCGGGTCTGATCACGGGCATCACCAAAGCCGTGATCCAGGCAGGGTGGCTCGCCGAAAAATCCCAGCCGGCCATCATCTTAACCGTCATCGGCTCCGGTTTATTTGCGTATTTGGGCATCCTTGTCGGCGTGAACGCGGCGAAAGAGTTCGGCGGCTCCCCGGCACTCGGCGGCTTGGCCGGTATTTTGATCATCAATCCGGCCGCCGCTGATATCAACCTTTTCGGCGCAGCGCTTCTCCCTGGCCGGGGCGGATTGATCGGCGTTCTATTCGCCGCCATTTTCATCGCCTTTATCGAAAAGCGAGTCAGGCGTTTAATTCCCCATTCACTCGATATCATTGTCACACCTACCGTCTCCCTTCTGCTCACAGGAATCGTCACTTACGTTATTTTCATGCCGGTCGGCGGCTTTATTTCTGATGCGATTACTTCGGGACTTTTAGCCATATTAAATATAGGCGGCATATTCGCCGGATTTATATTGGGCGCAACCTTTCTGCCGCTTGTCGTTACCGGACTGCATCAAGGCCTGACGCCTGTTCACATGGAATTGATCAATTCGATCGGCGACGATCCGCTCCTGCCGATTTTGGCAATGGGCGGTGCAGGCCAAGTAGGGGCCGCTTTTGCGATCTACTTAAAAACGAAAAAAGCGAAACTGAAAAGAGCGGTTGCCGGCGGACTTCCGTCAGGATTGCTCGGCATCGGCGAACCGCTGATTTTCGGAGTAACCCTTCCTCTCGGGCGCCCGTTTTTAACCGCTTGCCTAGGAGCCGGAGTCGGTGGAGCATTTCAAGCTTATTTTAAAATCGCAACCGTATCGATAGGCGTATCAGGACTCCCTCTTTCATTTCTGGTTCATACCCATCAAATCATCTTATACATCATCGGTTTATTCATCTCATATGCTGCCGGCCTTTTCTTTACGTACGCATTCGGGTTTAACGACGATATGGCGGTTGAATTTGATTAAACGTTTGTTTAAAATTTCCACTAAACCGTTTTTAAGGAGGGATTGGCGGCATGAAAAAACTCATCATCTGCGCTGTTGCAGCGTTTCTCTTTCTTCCATTCCTTTATCCGCACCCATCATCTGCACAAGCTGCTGCTGCAAATGACAGGCACAACCAGAGATACCCTGTTTTACAAAAAGCAAAAAACCCGGAAGATGCCGGTTTTTCTTCAGAAAAACTAAAACGAGTTGACAGGCTCATCGAAGAAGACGTTGCAGCCGGATTCCCCGGCGCCTCCCTCATTGTCATCAAAGACGGAAAGATCGTGAAACAAAAAGCATACGGATACAAGCAAAAATACAGCGGACTCACTCCTTTGAAACATCCGGGAAAAATGAAAACCGCTACGATGTTTGACCTTGCTTCCAACACGAAAATGTATGCCGTCAACTTTGCTTTGCAGCATTTGGCGAGCCGGGGTGAGCTCGACCTGAACTCAAAAGTCTCCCGCTATATTCCCGAATTCAAAGATGCTCCCGAAGACGCTATTAAAGGAAAAGATGCACTTCGCGTCATCGATTTGCTGCATCATACGGCAGGATTCCCGGCAAGCTGGAACTATTACGATCCAAAAACGGCCGGAAAGCTTTACTCCCAGACAAGGGCAAAAACGTTGGAATTTCTTTCAAAAACCCCTTTGGCATATAAACCGGGTACAAAACAAGTCTACAGTGATATCGACTACATGCTGCTTGGCCTGATCATTGAAAAGATAACGGGCCAGCGCCTTGATTCATATATTGAAAATCGGTTTTACCGTCCTCTCGGCCTGCGCCATACATTGTTTAACCCGCTGCAAAAGGGCTTCAAGCCTTCACAGTTTGCAGCCACGGAGTTAATGGGAAACACGCGGGACGGCACGATTTCGTTTCCTAATATCAGAAGCTACACGCTGCAAGGTGAGGTTCACGATGAAAAAGCGTTTTACTCGATGGAAGGCATTTCAGGACACGCCGGACTGTTTTCAACAACCGAGGATATGGCGGTGCTGCTTCAGGTCATGCTGAACGGAGGAGGCTACGGCTCTCAAAAGTTTTTTGACCGTGCTATCATTTCTCAGTTTACGAAGCCGTCAAACATGGATGCCACATACGGATTAGGGTGGCGGCTTAACGGCAGCGCCGACATGGAGTGGATGTTCGGAAAGCATGCAAGCAGCAGAGCTTACGGACACACAGGCTGGACCGGAACGATTACCGTCATCGACCCGGAATATCGGCTCGGCATCGTTTTATTGACCAATAAAAAACATTCTCCCGTCATCAATCCCGCGGAAAATCCGAATCAGTTCGAAGGTGATCTATTTTCAACCGGAAAATACGGCAGCGTAATAACCGCTGTTTACGAAGCGCTAAAATCATAAATAGGAGGGGCAAGCAGTATGAAAGGATTGTTTCGATATGCACTGATCGCCGTGTTGCTGGCATCTCAAGCTATACATCCCGATACGCGTACAGCCGAGGCGAAACAACATTCCGGACATAGCGTCAAACAGATCGTCAGCAGTATGACGCTTGAAGAAAAAATCGGGCAAATGCTTATGCCGGATTTTAGAAATTGGAAGAAGAAAGAGGATTCAAGCGCCAAGGGATTGACGGAAATGAACGATGAAATAGCAGGCATCATCCAAAAGTATCATCTCGGCGGCGTGATTCTTTTCGCCGAAAATGTCACAGGCACGGAGCAAACAGTTCGTTTAACCGACGGTCTGCAAAAAGCAAGCCGCGGCATTCCGCTCTTTATCACGATTGATCAGGAAGGCGGCATCGTCACAAGACTTGAATCGGGAACAAACCTGCCGGGCAATATGGCCATCGGCGCTTCTAAAAACGCGAAAAATGCTTACCGGTCAGGAAATATCATCGGAAAAGAATTAGCCGCATTAGGAATCAACGTTAATTTCAGTCCTGTGCTTGACGTCAACAACAATCCCGACAACCCTGTGATCGGCGTCCGCTCCTACAGCTCCAAACCGGAACTCGCGGCGGGGCTCGGCATTCAGGCCATGAAAGGGCTTCAAAAAGAAAACATCGCTGCTACAGCGAAGCATTTTCCCGGCCACGGAGATACGGCGGTTGACAGCCATTACGGCCTCCCGCTTGTACCGCATGATCAAGAACGGCTCAAACGCGTTGAACTTTATCCATTTAAACAAGGGATCGATGCAGGCATCGATATGATCATGACGGCCCACGTCCAGTTCCCGGCATTCGATGACACGACATATAAAAGCAAAAAGGACGGACAGGATATCATGGTTCCGGCGACACTGTCCAAAAAAGTGATGACAGACCTTCTGCGAAAAGACCTCGGATTTGACGGTGTCGCAGTGACAGACGCTTTAAACATGAAAGCCATCTCCGACAACTTCGGCCGCGAGGAAGCCGTCGTCATGGCTGTGAAAGCAGGCGTTGACATTGCACTTATGCCTGCAGAAGTGACGTCACTGGAAACAGAGAAAAACCTGGCAAACGTATATGAAGCCCTTCTGAAAGCAGTCCGCCAGGGAAATATCCCCATTGAACAAATTAACCGGTCGATAGAACGGATCCTTTCTTTAAAGAGCAAGCGCGGCATTCTTGACGGTAACTCTTCTGGATCATTACAGAAAAAAATAAAGCACGCCTTAAAAACGGTAGGAAACCACAAACATGCCAAAGCAGAAATGAAAATGGCGAAAGAAGGCGTAACCGTCTTAAAAAACGATGACCGCACACTCCCGTTTAAAGCGAAAAAAGGGGACACCATCCTTATCCTGGCACCATACGAAGATCAAACAAAAGCGATGTCCAAAACGGTCAGAAGAATAAAGAAAACGGCGGTCGTGAAGGAATATCAATTTGCTGAGAAGGTTTTTAATCAGGATGTTCAAAAGCTGATCGATGAGGCTGACTATATCGTTACCGGCTCATATGTGGTCAAAAACGATCCGGTTGTAAACGACGGAGTGATCGACGATGCCATTCAAGACTCAAGCAAATGGGCCACCGCTTTTCCGCGGGCTGCTATGCTGTATGCCCAGGCTAAACAGAAAAAGTTTGCCTTAATGAGTCTCCGCAATCCATACGATACAGCGAATTTTGAAGAAGCAAAAGCAGTCATTGCGGTATACGGATTTAAAGGCTACACAAACGGACGTTTCAGGCAGCCAAACATTCCGGCGGGCATAGAAGTCATTTTTGGAAAAGCGAAGCCTAAAGGAACCTTGCCCGTTGATATCCCTTCCGTAACGCAGCCGGGAAACATCCTTTACGAATATGGCTATGGATTGAACATCAAAAACGGCAAACCGTTGAAATCGGAGGGATTGCAATGATGAAAAAAGCATCCTGGCTGCTCGCAGGAGTCATTGTTCTCAGTACATTGACGGCAGCATCTGCCAACCCTAAAAATGAAAAGAAAGCAAAGGTCTCTCCAGGAATAGAAGTACTGATGAATAAGAAAAACATGTTAAAAGGAAAAAAAGTCGGTTTGATCACAAATCCAACAGGGGTGGACGCCAAACTGAACAGCAGCATCGATTTGCTCCATCAAGATCCGGACATTGAGCTCACTGCGCTTTTCGGACCGGAACACGGCGTGCGTGGCGATGCTCAGGCAGGGGACAAAGTCGACTCGTATATCGATGAAAAAACCGGCCTTCCCGTTTACAGCCTTTACGGCAATACGAAGAAACCGACTCCTGAGATGCTGAAGAATGTTGACGTTCTCCTGTTCGATATCCAAGATGTCGGGACCCGTTTCTATACGTACATTTATACAATGGCATATGCCATGGAAGCTGCAAAAGAAAACGACATTCCGTTTATCGTTTTGGACCGGCCGAACCCGCTGGGAGGAATAAAAGTGGAAGGACCTGTTCTTGATCCAAACTTTTCATCTTTTGTCGGAAGATACCCCATTCCGTTAATACACGGCATGACGGCAGGGGAACTCGCGCAGCTGTTTAATGAGGAATTTAACATCGGCGCCGACCTGACCGTCGTCAAAATGAAAGGCTGGAAACGGCGAATGTCTTTTGAAGATACCAGGCTTCCTTTCGTCCTTCCTTCGCCAAACATGCCGACAGTTGATACTGCCACAGCCTATCCCGGCATGGGCTTAATTGAAGGAACAAATATTTCAGAAGGAAGGGGAACGACGAAACCGTTTGAGTTAATCGGCGCCCCTTACATCAAAAGTACGGAGCTCGCCGAGAAATTAAACAGCTTGAAACTGTCCGGCGTCCGATTCAGAGCGGCTTCATTTACACCGACCTTTTCAAAACACCAAAACAAATTGTGCCACGGGGTGGAGATCTATGTGACAAACCGGTCCGCTTTTCAGCCGGTGAAAACCGGGATATCCATCATCAAAACGATCCATGACCTATATCCGGATGGCTTTCAATTTCTTTCTTCCAACAACTTCAATCTCCTGATCGGCAACGGCTGGGTCAAAACAATGATTGAAAAAGGAGCTTCAGCAGAAGACATCGTCAAAAGATATGAAGGTGAACAGAAGCGGTTTATGAACATTAGAAAGAAATACCTGTTATATTAAGAAAAGCAGACGCTGGTTTAAACCGCCATACGTACTATATGACAAATTTGATTCGAACAATGCCCTGCCTTTTAAGAAGGCAGGCTTGTTTTATTATCCAACTGATACGCCCTTTTCAATTCGCTTTTGGCCAGCAAGTGCCCAAACAACGCAGCCAGGATTTGCTGAAACAGCATGCCGATCACAACGGGCACCGCTACCTGTGCCGGAAAAAAGCTGGTTGCCAAAACGGCCCCTGCGCTAATATTTCGCATTCCTCCCGTAAAGATTAAAGCAACGTTTTCTTCGTGAGGCCGCTTCAGCATTCTGCCCAGCAGCCAAGCCGTCATATAACCGATAAAAGCCACTAAAAACACCGTCACGGCTATCGTAACAAACCTTAAATCGACCGTTCTTAAATAAGGAGCGACAACTGAGCTGTTGATCGCCACCACAACGGCTAATCCCATTTTTGAGAACGGAGCGCAATTCGCGCTCAAACGCGCCGTTCTGTCTGGTGCAGCAAACTGGTTGACCAGCATGCCTAACAGAGAAGGGATGACAACCATCCCAAACAGCCCCTTCATCATCCCCGCTATATCCATTTCGACCTGAGCTCCTGCCAGAATGGACAGACTAAATGGTACGACAAAAGGCGAAAGAATTGTATCAATCAAAATGACCGAAAGGGTTAATCCGATATTTCCTTTATACATGGCAGCCCAAATCATGCTAGTGATGCCGGTGGGGATCACAACACCAAGAATGAGTCCCGTAATCGTCAACGAATCCCCGTTGAATACAATATGTCCAGTCCCCCATGCCAATACCGGCATAAACAAATGTAGAACAAATAAAGCCAGCAGCATCGGCAACGGGTGAACCACCGCAGCTTTCAGCGACTGAAAGTTGGCGCTCAAGCTTCCGGCAAAGGTCATAAAAGCAAAAATCCACGGCACAAATGCAGCAAATCCATGTAATTGTTCTGAAAGCAATACCCCGCAAACGACGCTTGCAGGCGTCAGCAAAGGCATTATTTTCCCAAGTGTTTTATTGATTGTCTGAAGCATAGATGCAAACGCCCGCTCTCTTTAAATGATCATACGTTCATTATAGCAAAAGACGGATGTCAAAACAGGAAGGTAAAAAGAAGTGGGTGTCCGGGGAAAGCCTATTTTAAGCGTGATCAGCTGCATGCATTCTTTTTTTAATAGGGAAAACTGCCAAAATCGAATCGACCTTAAACAGTATGACCTGTCGTTTCTGAAAACAAAACGCTTTAACATACCCGTTTTTGATGTCATTGACTAATATCGTCCGCTTAGAAAACTCATGTTCTTTCATGTAAATGATCTCAACGGGAAAACCCTCTGCCATAGCACGATTCAGCAGCTTTTTCATCCTCTCGCTCCTTTCGCATACCATCATTCTATACGAACACACGTTCTTTTTCAAGTAGAAAAAATAAACAATGTATGAAATCATTTATTATTGGAAGAAACTTTTTAAGGGGATGATGCGTCAGTAAATATGTGACATTTATTAGAAGGAGCCCAGCCATGTCCAGAACACACAAAAGCACAAGAGTATATAAAAGAAAAAAACGGCGGAATAAAAGGCTTTTATTCGCTGCGATCCTTGTTTGCGCAATCATTTACATCGCTTTTCCGAAGATGCCAAGCGATCATTATGAAAAACAGTCGCAAGCAACCGAGAAACAAATAAAGCCGGAAAAGAAAAAAGAGCCGAAAGTGAAAAAAGAAAAAACACAAAGCGAAATCGTCACGAAAAACGAGAATAAACAACTGGATGATTATTTAAAAAATATTGGTTTCAGCGGGACGGCATTGATTGTAAACGAAGGAAAAATCGTCACAAACAAAGGCTACTCCTATGCAAACCGCAAGAAAAAAGTGCCGAATACACCCGAAACCGTTTATTATGTCGGTTCATCACAAAAAGCGATCATCGCCGCTTCCATTCTCCAGCTTGAAGAAAGAGGCCTGCTGTCAGTAAACGATCCGGTTTCTACATATATTCCGGATTTTCCAAACGGCACGAATATTACCCTTTACAATCTCCTCACTCATACATCGGGGATTAAAGGACACAACGAAGGCAGCAGTTATATTTCACCGGACAATCTTTTAAAAGATATCGAAGCTCAAGGAATTAAAAATGCTCCTGGAAAATGGGATTACAAAGACTCCAACTATTCCGTACTGGCATACATCGTAACGAAGCTGAGCGGTGAATCTTTAAATGCATATGTTACAAACCATATCTTTAAACCTGCGGGCATGAAACACGCAGGGTTTTACAAAACGTTTGCAAAGCAACCCCAACCGTCAACAGGCTATAAGCTGAATGCTTTTAAAAAGCTGTATACTCCCGATATGCCCGATTTATCACAGCTGTACGGAGCAGGGGATATCTATATGACAGCATACGATATGTATTTATTCGATAAAGCGCTCTTTGAAAGAAAAATCATTTCTGATCAAAGTTTTACAAAAATGTTTACGCCCAATCAGGCAACATACGGCATGGGTTTTTATATTTCTCCCGGAAGCTACTCAAACCACGGCGTAATGCCTGGTTACAACATTTTAAACAGCTTTAGCAAAACAGGGAGCAAATATGTCATTCTCTTTTCAAATATACAAAACAACATTAAATCATTCGGCGTCGTTAATAACCGGATTTTCTCTATTTTGAATGCATCCGAATGATAAAGCAGGAGACACTTTCACTCTGTTTAAACAAACGTTTGTTTAAGAAAGAGGTGAAAGTGTCTTTTAAGTAACCGTCATAAAACAAAAATAAGCAGGCATTATGCCTGCTTTAAAAATACCGTTATAAACAAAAAAAGCTTTCCCCTTAATTGGAGAAACCTTGTCATATCAAGATATCTACTTAAGCTTCCAAGCGGGCTCGAACCGCTGACCTCTTCCTTACCATGGAAGTGCTCTACCTGCTGAGCTATGGAAGCATTGGCTCCGCAGGTAGGATTCGAACCTACGACCGATCGGTTAACAGCCGATTGCTCTACCACTGAG
>NZ_JBBOYB010000001.1:105000-167500 GCF_038007805.1 Bacillus sp. FSL W8-0848 | reverse complement strand
ACTTAACCTTGCACGGGATCGTAACTCGCCGGTTCATTCTACAAAAGGCACGCCATCACCCGTTAACGGGCTCTGACTACTTGTAGGCACACGGTTTCAGGATCTCTTTCACTCCCCTTCCGGGGTGCTTTTCACCTTTCCCTCACGGTACTGGTTCACTATCGGTCACTAGGGAGTATTTAGCCTTGGGAGATGGTCCTCCCGGATTCCGACGGAATTTCACGTGTTCCGCCGTACTCAGGATCCACTCAGGAGAGAACGAAGTTTTGACTACAGGGCTGTTACCTCCTATGGCGGGCCTTTCCAGACCTCTTCGTCTACCCCGTTCTTTTGTAACTCCGTATAGAGTGTCCTACAACCCCAAGAGGCAAGCCTCTTGGTTTGGGCTGTTCCCGTTTCGCTCGCCGCTACTCAGGGAATCGCATTTGCTTTCTCTTCCTCCGGGTACTTAGATGTTTCAGTTCCCCGGGTCTGCCTTCACATATCCTATGGATTCAGATATGGATACTGCTCCATTACGAGCAGTGGGTTTCCCCATTCGGAAATCTCCGGATCAAAGCTTGCTTACAGCTCCCCGAAGCATATCGGTGTTCGTCCCGTCCTTCATCGGCTCCTAGTGCCAAGGCATCCACCGTGCGCCCTTTCTAACTTAACCGTTAAAAAGAATCACTACAGAAAATTCATGTGAATGTCTTACAATCGTTATCTAGTTTTCAAAGAACACGTTTCGAAGAATCAAATGATCCTTCAAAACTAAACAAGAACTAAACGCACCTGTCTGCAAGACCGCAAGGTCTTACATTCCGTATAATATCCTTAGAAAGGAGGTGATCCAGCCGCACCTTCCGATACGGCTACCTTGTTACGACTTCACCCCAATCATCTGTCCCACCTTCGGCGGCTGGCTCCAAAAGGTTACCTCACCGACTTCGGGTGTTACAAACTCTCGTGGTGTGACGGGCGGTGTGTACAAGGCCCGGGAACGTATTCACCGCGGCATGCTGATCCGCGATTACTAGCGATTCCAGCTTCACGCAGTCGAGTTGCAGACTGCGATCCGAACTGAGAACAGATTTGTGGGATTGGCTTAGCCTCGCGGCTTCGCTGCCCTTTGTTCTGCCCATTGTAGCACGTGTGTAGCCCAGGTCATAAGGGGCATGATGATTTGACGTCATCCCCACCTTCCTCCGGTTTGTCACCGGCAGTCACCTTAGAGTGCCCAACTGAATGCTGGCAACTAAGATCAAGGGTTGCGCTCGTTGCGGGACTTAACCCAACATCTCACGACACGAGCTGACGACAACCATGCACCACCTGTCACTCTGCCCCCGAAGGGGAAGCCCTATCTCTAGGGTTGTCAGAGGATGTCAAGACCTGGTAAGGTTCTTCGCGTTGCTTCGAATTAAACCACATGCTCCACCGCTTGTGCGGGCCCCCGTCAATTCCTTTGAGTTTCAGTCTTGCGACCGTACTCCCCAGGCGGAGTGCTTAATGCGTTTGCTGCAGCACTAAAGGGCGGAAACCCTCTAACACTTAGCACTCATCGTTTACGGCGTGGACTACCAGGGTATCTAATCCTGTTCGCTCCCCACGCTTTCGCGCCTCAGCGTCAGTTACAGACCAGAGAGTCGCCTTCGCCACTGGTGTTCCTCCACATCTCTACGCATTTCACCGCTACACGTGGAATTCCACTCTCCTCTTCTGCACTCAAGTTCCCCAGTTTCCAATGACCCTCCCCGGTTGAGCCGGGGGCTTTCACATCAGACTTAAAGAACCGCCTGCGCGCGCTTTACGCCCAATAATTCCGGACAACGCTTGCCACCTACGTATTACCGCGGCTGCTGGCACGTAGTTAGCCGTGGCTTTCTGGTTAGGTACCGTCAAGGTACCGCCCTGTTCGAACGGTACTTGTTCTTCCCTAACAACAGAGTTTTACGATCCGAAAACCTTCATCACTCACGCGGCGTTGCTCCGTCAGACTTTCGTCCATTGCGGAAGATTCCCTACTGCTGCCTCCCGTAGGAGTCTGGGCCGTGTCTCAGTCCCAGTGTGGCCGATCACCCTCTCAGGTCGGCTACGCATCGTCGCCTTGGTGAGCCGTTACCCCACCAACTAGCTAATGCGCCGCGGGTCCATCTGTAAGTGGTAGCGAAAAGCCACCTTTTATGTTTGAACCATGCGGTTCAAACAAGCATCCGGTATTAGCCCCGGTTTCCCGGAGTTATCCCAGTCTTACAGGCAGGTTACCCACGTGTTACTCACCCGTCCGCCGCTGACCTAAGGGAGCAAGCTCCCGTCGGTCCGCTCGACTTGCATGTATTAGGCACGCCGCCAGCGTTCGTCCTGAGCCAGGATCAAACTCTCCATAAAAAAGTTTGAAAATGACTACGCACGTTTATGTGCGATTTATTTGAATTAACAGGTACGTTTTGTCTTGTTTAGTTTTCAAAGATCATTTCCGCTTTGTTTAGCGGCTTTAATAATATAACACCAAGCTCTCTTTATTGTCAATAACTTTTTTAAAAATTATTCATTAGAGCTTTTTTATGTCAGCTGTTCATCAGCGACGTTTAATAATATATCACGGTCGACCTCACGAAGTCAACCATATTTTTTATTTTATTTCTAAAGGCGAATTATTGTTATGTTCTTTTTTATACAAGCATAAGATGAAAACAAAGCAGCATGGACAAGGAGGAGTTTTTCAGTGAATCATTTTTATGTGTGGCATATCAAACGGGTCAAGCAGCTGATCATCATCATCATTGCCGCATTTGCTACAGCAGCCTTTTTTTATGTGCAGAACATGCTCCCTCTTCCCGTGTTTTCTGCAGGCGGCGAGACAAGGGCGATATATAGAGGGGATTCTGACACAAATGAGGTTTCCCTTACATTCAATATTAGCTGGGGAGATGAAAAAGCTTTACCCATTTTAGATACATTAAAAGCAAACGGAATAAAAAACGCCACCTTTTTTCTGTCGGCTTCATGGGCGGAACGTCATCCTGATGTTGTGAAAAGAATCCAAAAAGACGGCCACCAGATCGGAAACATGGGATATGCTTATAAAAACTACTCTCAAATGAAAAAAAGCGAGATCAGAAAAGACCTGGCCAGGGCGCAGCATTCCTTTCAAAAATTAGGCTTGAAAGATCTCACGCTGCTCAGACCGCCGACAGGCCAGTTTAATAAAGATGTCCTCGATGTCGCAAAGCAATACGGTTACACGATTGTTCATTACAGCATCAATTCCGATGACTGGACGAACCCCGGAGTCCAAAAAATTGTTGAAAACGTGAGCGGCGCTGTAAATGCCGGAGATATCGTCCTTTTACACGCTTCAGATTCAGCAAAGCAGACAGAAGAGGCTCTGCCTGAAATCATTCATCATCTGCGAAGCAAGGGGCTCAAAAATGTAACGATCAGTGAATTAATTGCAAATACCGATGCCAAATCTTCCGAGGTCAAATAAACGTTTATGAACGGCTTAGGAATTTCGGCAGCATTAAAAGCTGAAAAGCGTTGCAGCTTAACAAGGGAAGCAGCATTAAATATAGCCAGTCCTCTTCATTCACCCTTAACGCCGGGAACCATTCCATGACCGTAAAGACGATCATTAAAAACAATGCGGAAACAAACGTTTTTTTCGAGGACTGTTTTTGTTTCATGTAAGCCGCAATAAGACCGATGATCATGATCAACAGCGGCAGCCAAATATAAGGAACGATCGATCCGCTTCCCTCTCCGAAAAACAAATAACGCAAATAAACCAAGTCAAACGTTACAAATATAATCAAAAAGAGCTGTATCGAGTTCCATAAAGAATGCGATCTGAAAATCTCAAGCGCAAAACGGTGGATCGTTAAGAAGATCACAAACCCCATTTGGGCAATGACGCTGAAAATCATGCCCACCCCGACAAACCAAAACAAAACCGAGAGAATCTCCAACACCTCAAACGACAGAAACAGCTCCTTGTATCTTCCCCATTCTATGGCAAAACCGATAATACTTGTCGTCAGCGCGCCTACTCCTAAAACAGAAAAGAAAAATCGAACAAGGTTACGGCTTTTCATTGTAGACTTCCCAACCCCTAAGTGCGATATTTTGTAATGCATAAATTTATGAAAGACATTCATATTAAAGGTAAGACGAGTTTTCGAAAGGAGCTTAAGCATGTTTAAATCCGCATTGCTATGGATAAGCTGTTTTCTGTTTCTATCTGTAACAGCTTGTGCTCCCAAGGACCAAGCAGCTGAAATGGACTATGATGAAACAAAAAAAATGGTTGTCGATATATTAAAAACAGATGACGGAAAAAAAGCAATTCAAGACGTATTAAATGATGACAAAATGAATCAAACGCTTGCAATGGATGAAAAAACGGTTAAAGATACGGTTGAAAAAACGCTGACTTCCAAAAAAGGAACAGAGTTTTGGAAGACGGTGTTTGAAGATCCGAAATTTGCCTCCAGCTTCGCCAAAACGATGCAAAATGAACACGAAGCCGTGCTGAAAAAATTGATGAAAGATCCGGATTACCAAAAGATGCTGATGGGCGTCCTTCAGGATCCGGAAATGACGAAAAAATACGGCGAACTGGTCAGGAGCCGGGAATTCCGAACCCACCTTAAGGAAGTGATAACAGAAACCCTTTCAAGCCCTCTTTACCGGAAACAATTTGAAGACGAGCTGAAAAAAGCAGCTGCCGAAACCGCGAAAGAAGGCGGCGGGGAAAAATAGACGTAAACCGTCCGCTGTTAAAGCTTCTTCCCCGGAAGAAGCTTTTTTCATGATTTTTCGCTGATCGTTTCATCGATCTTTTTCGCGATATCCATATAAATGAGACCTGTAGGATGGCTTTGGTCGTAAACTGACGGCGCAAAGTCGCTATCATCCCAATCCGGCTGCTTTAACGGAATTTTGCCCAATAACGGAACGCCCAGTTCTTCCGCCAGCTTTTCTCCTCCGCCTTTGCCGAATACATATTCTTTTTCGCCCGTTTTGGCGCTTTCATAGTAAGCCATATTTTCTACGATTCCTACGATTTCGTGATCTGTTTGTAATGCCATCGCCCCTGCTCTGGCTGCGACAAAGGCAGCGGTCGGGTGCGGAGTGGAAACGATGATTTCCTTGCAGCTCGGGAGCATGGAATGGACATCAAGTGCAACGTCTCCAGTGCCCGGCGGAAGATCTAAAATAATATAGTCCACATCTCCCCATTCCACTTCATTGAAGAAATTATTGAGCATTTTTCCGAGCATCGGCCCTCTCCAAATGACCGGCGCGTTGTCTTCGACGAAAAATCCCATGGAAATTACCTTGACGCCAAACCTTTCCACAGGTACGACCTTTTCGCCCTCTATAGTCGGCCTGACGGTGATTCCCATCATATCCGGCACGCTAAAGCCGTAAATATCAGCATCAATCAACCCGACTTTTTTTCCGAGCCGCGCTAAAGATACAGCCAGGTTCACGGAAACAGTCGATTTTCCGACACCGCCTTTACCGCTCGCAACGGCTAAAAAGACAGGCTGTTTTTCACTGTTCAGCAATGTTCTCTCCTGTCCGGAAGACGTTTGCTGGTATTTCATGACGATTTCTTCAGGCAGCTCTTCGAAGCGCAGGCCTACCGTTTCAGCGCCGGCTTCCTTCAGCCGTGTAACGATTTCCTGCTGAAGCTGCATTTGTTCGGCAGATCCCGTTTTTGCGAGCGCCACTTTTACGCTGACATGCCGTTTATCAGGCTTGATTCTTATGTCTTTCACAGCATCCAGCTCTTTAAGCGGCTTTTGAAGAAAAGGCTCGTACAAATCGCCGACTATTTTTTTTACATCGTCTTCTCGCATCATTGAATCTCACCCTCTGTTGTATTCGTTTACAAAATAAGTATAGCATATCTTTCCTGATAGTGTCTTTGACGTAAAAAGAAACCCTCCTTATTCAGGAGGGTCCCTGTCTTCTGTAAAGTAACGCAGCACGCCCTTATAAACCGAAGCGGCGACCTTGTCCTGATATTTAGGTTTTGCCAGCTGTTTTGCTTCTTTGGGATTGGATAAAAACCCGATTTCAACAAGCGCCCCCGGTTTTTTTACGTTTTGCATCAAATAAATGCCGTGAATCCGTTTTGCTTTACGATTTGTATTTTCAAGGTTGTGTCTCAATTCATCCTGAATGAACTTGGCTGCCCGTTCGTTTTCTTCGTACTGTCCGTAGAAAAAGCTTTGGGCACCGCTCCACCTTGCGGAAGGAATGGCATTCAGATGAATGCTGAGATAAAGATCAGCTTCCGAGTTGTTGATCATGTCGACCCGCTTCCGCAAATCTTCAGCTTTTCTTCGGCTCATGCCTTTCGTTTCTTCAGGGGCGAGATCGCGATCGTCTTCCCGCGTCAACAGCACCAAAGCTCCCTGCTCCTGAAGGTAATCCCTGATTCTTAAAGAAACCTCAAGCGCGATGTCTTTTTCGAGGGTTTCTCCGCTTGATGCCCCTCCGTCCGGACCTCCGTGCCCGGGATCAATGTAGATGATTTTTCCGCTCAGCGGCAGATTCCATGATTTCCACGAATCATCATTATTGAATTGATACTGAAACAAACATAATAAAGCGACAAAGCCGAGCAAAAACCCGAGCCATTTTATTTTTTCTTTCATCCCTTTCCCTCCCGCTTGTCCTTACTACAAGATATGGGACAAGGAGAGGAAATATGATTGGTCTAAAGCGGCAAATTGTACTTTTCGAAATCTCTGATCTTATCTGAGACGGAGCTTGAAACGCTTTTCCCTTTCGCTGAAGCCTTCCTTCCACCAGGTTTGGATAAAGCGTTCACAGGCATAATAGAGCCCTTCATCGTACAGGGTAATATTGAAAGCGGCCGACCAGCTCAGCGCATATTCATAAAGCTCGTGCAGGAGCTCCTTTTCTTCTTTTTCAGAACGGGTCATCGCCTGTCGGGCAGACTCTCCGTGATAGCCGAACTTTCCGAATTGAGCGCCGAGCAAATATGCTTCAATCGCAAAATCAATACAGCCGTCATATAAAATATCCGTATTCTTCGAAAAAAAGTGAAAAAGGGGTGCGAAGCATTCCTCTGCCATGTCCATGATTTTTTCAACAGAGAGTTCCCGCAGAAGCTGCTTCTCCAGATTCACCTGCTTTTTTTGTTTTTCATTAATGAAGGATAATACCGTCCCCATAACACCGCCTCCTTTTTACATTGTATTGTGCAATCAGGAGCGGGAAATCATGCTCAAGCGGCGAAGGGAAACGGAGGAAGAAGCCGAAAATATTAGGAGCCGCGGGATGAAAAGCTATTCGCTTACATAGCTGCTCCATATCTCCTCTTCTTCTTCAGACATGTCGCCAATTACTTTAGAGAAATCCACTTTTTTCTTGCATATGTCCTTCAATACATAAAATTGGTCAAAAGAACCGGTAAACTCCTCTAACGAAGGCGACTGCGCCACCACTTTAAGGTTTGCGATTTCAGAACCATCCAATTCCAGTCTTTTCAGATGTTCCAGACCGGCAAGAGCAGTTGCGTCTTTAATGGTCGAATTTATAAGTTTTAGTGTTTGAAGCGTATGAAGCGTGCCTAAGAAATCAACGTTTTCTAACGTAATATTTTCAACTGTTATAGACCTTAATGTTTTCGAACCTGCTATTGCTTTTATCTCTTCTTCGGTTACATGTTCACTTCCGCATATATATAATCGTTTCAACGTGCTGATTTGAGAAATATCGTTTATTTGCTTTTCGTTGCAAACATTTACCTTTAAAACCTCAAGATTTTTACAGTGACTGAGCGGCGTGTATTCTGCAGCTTGAATATCCGTCATATCCAATTCTCTCAAAGATGATAAATCCGCAAGCGGAGACAAATCGGTCACGTTTGTTTTCTCCACATTTAAATACTGCAGATGTTTCAATTGAGCGATTGGCGTTAAGTCTGTTACCGGGTTATTTCCAAGATAAAGCTTTTTCAAAAAGACCATGCTTTGCAAAGGCGTTAAATCATGAATGCGATTTGCGCTTAAATTCAATTCCCTCATATCCGTGCAGATTGATAGCGGTTTAATGTGGGTCAGCTCCCTGCCAGCTAAACGCAACTTTATCTTGTTACAAAATGCCTTTGGACTTTCAGCCATCGTTTCCACAATCGCAGTCCAGCGATCGTCCAGCTGGCGAAGCCACCGGTCCGCATGTTCAAGATCGGCTTCCTGCGGTCTTGCATGCAGCACCGGAAGTTCCATGGAACGGATGGCATCCAGGAAATGAAGCTCTTCCTCTTTGCCGTAGCTCCAGCTGACGGCATCATCATATTCATCAATCGTATAATGACCATTTTTGAGCGTATTTGTTATATGGATCAGTAAATCAGCCACATTATGAGCAATGACATACTTTATTTCTTCGTCGCGCCCGAAGTTGATCACTTGTCCGGCTTTCCCCTCCTGATCAGGGTCAAGGTCTACGCCAATATGATTTCCTCCGTAATCCCTGCTGATCGGAATCCATCGGCGGTTCGCATATGTTTCTTTAATCCAGCACGGCGGAACCGAATATGCATCGATCTCTTCCAATTCTTCATCTCCCTCAAGCCCCTTCCATATTCGCCACTCCGTGAGCATTTCTTGCAAGGAAAGAAAAGGGAGTCCGAAAAATAATCCGGGGCCCGATTCTTTTTCACCATTATGTGCAAGATAAAGCGCCCTGAGCTCTTCAGGAAACGCGACGTCCATCTCATTTTCAGCTTGTTGAATGTCTTCCTCTGTTGCAGGAGGATTCAAAAACGGACGGAAATGTTGTTTTAATTCAGTATGCAACTGTTTCATCATTGTTTGAATCATCTTTTCTCTCCTTAATGCTTTGTAAGACTAATTACATCATGAATGTGTATCCTTGGCAATCCGGGAAGGGAAACAGAGCGAAAAGCCGAACATGTTAGGAGAGGTGAGCATGAGATGAAAGGTTTGTTTCAGTATAATTGGCAAGTTCGCGATGAATGGTTTGACTGGTGCCTGAAGCAGCCGCCGGAGGAAATCGAAAAGAAGCGTTCAGGCGGTATGGAAAGCATTTTGAAAAACCTGTTTCATATTGTCGATGTTGAGGTAAGCTGGATATATGCCATTTTAGACAGGCCGGACTTCACTCCCGAGTTTTCCGACTACCCGTCGATTCAGCACATTATCAGGTTTTCTGAAGCGTATCGTCCCGAGGTTGAGAGCGTGGTTTTTCATTTTTCCAGCGCAGCCGAACAAAAGCCTGTCAAAGCGTCTTGGTCGGAAGAAACCTATACACAAGGTGATATTTTAAGGCATTTGATCGCCCATGAAATTCATCACATCGGACAAATGTCTGTCTGGGCGCGGGAGATGAACCGTGTTCCGGTATCCGCTTCATATGTAGAACGGCAACAATAAAAAAGACCCCCAAGACAAAAGTCTTGAGAGCCTTTAAAACGCCATAATTAACGTTTTGAGAACTGAGGTGCACGGCGTGCGCCTTTAAGTCCGTATTTTTTACGCTCTTTCATACGTGCGTCACGAGTCAGAAGACCTGCACGTTTTAGAGTCGCACGGTATTCAGGATCTGCTTCAAGCAAAGCGCGTGCGATGCCGTGGCGGATTGCGCCTGATTGTCCGGAGAAGCCGCCTCCTTTAACATTAACCAAAACATCGTAGCTTCCAGTTGTTTCAGTTAAAGTTAACGGTTGTTTAATATCTTCGATCAGCGCTTCTGATGGAATGTATTCGTTGATATCGCGATTATTAACGACGATACGGCCTTCCCCTGGAACAAGACGTACACGAGCTACAGAGCTTTTACGACGGCCAGTACCGTAATATTGAACCTGTGCCAAATTGGTAACCTCCCTTTTAATTATCCGCGAAGTTCGTAAACTTCAGGTTTTTGTGCTGCATGTGGATGCTCAGAACCACGGTATACGTTCAATTTTTTGAACATTTGACGACCGAGAGAACCCTTTGGAAGCATGCCTTTGATTGCAAGCTCAAGCATTTTCTCAGGGTAATTTGTACGCATTTCGTTAGCAGTTCTTGTTTTCAATCCGCCTGGATGCTGAGTGTGACGGTAGTAGATTTTATCAGTCAACTTTTTACCAGTTAACTCGATTTTTTCAGCGTTGATGATGATGACATGGTCTCCAGTATCAACGTGTGGTGTATATGTTGGTTTGTGCTTTCCGCGTAGGATAGATGCAACTTCAGAAGCAAGGCGTCCAAGAGTCTTGCCTTCAGCATCAACAACAAACCATTTACGTTCAACTTCATTCGCTTTCGCCATAGGTGTTGTGCGCATGATTTTCCCTCCTAGTATCACTTCAATTCAATCTAATACGTTCTATTTCAAAACACAATAAGTTTCCGGGGCTTATCGTGGGGTTGAAATACATACCATATGATATCTTATAACTTTCTGTACTCGCTGTCAAGAAAATGTTACACCTGGTTTAGTTGTCATAGATGACGTTCCATAGGTACAATCCATGGGCCGGTGCAGTACGCCCCGCCGCATCGCGGTTTTTGGCTTCGATCATCCCTTCGATGTCATCGGGTGAAAATTTGCCTGTACCGACTTGGAGGAGCGTGCCGGCAATGATCCTGACCATATTGTACAAGAATCCGCTGCCGACGACCCTCATTTGCAGGCCGTCTTCGGTTTCAGACCATTCAAGCTCATAAATCGTCCTGACTTTATCTTTCACCTCGGTTTTGGCCGTGCAAAAACTTGTGAAATCGTGGGTGCCGACCAAAAACCGCGATGCTTTCTCCACCTTCTGCATATCGAGTTCGTACGGGATGTGATATGCGTAATGGCGTTTGAACACATTCGGGTATCTTCCCCTGTAAATCATGTACCTGTATTCTTTTTTCTTTGCAGAAAACCGCGCATGAAACTGGTCATCGACAACCTCCGCTTTCGTGACCGCTACATCGTCAGGAAGCAGAGCATTTAAAGCATACGGCCATTTTGCCACAGGGATGGAAAGCGGACTGTCAAAATGAATCGTCTGTCCGACCGCATGAACGCCGCTGTCGGTTCTTCCGGATGAAACGACGGGAATGCGCTCCTTCGTTTTATGAAGGGTTTTCAGCGCCTTTTCCAGCTCATCCTGCACGGTTCTCTGCCCAGGCTGGACCTGATAACCGTAAAAAAGATGTCCGTCGTATGAAATGGTGCACTTTACTCTCATCATGTATCACCTAAGTCCGCAATAGGATTAATAAGGCTGCAAGAATGACTAAAATGAGGAGAACGGCAGTGTCCTTCCCTTTCCATGTCAGCTGCCTGTACTTCGTACGGCCTTCCCCTCCCCGGTAGCCGCGCGCCTCCATCGCCGTCGCCAGTTCTTCAGCTCTTTTAAAGGCGCTGACAAACAGCGGGACAAGAAGGGGAACGACCGCTTTGACGCGGTCTTTCAGCGGACCGCTTGTAAAATCTGCGCCTCTCGCCATTTGCGCCTTCATGATCTTATCCGTCTCTTCGATAAGAGTCGGTATAAATCGAAGCGAAATGGACATCATTAAAGCGAGTTCGTGAACGGGCAGCTTCAGTTTTTTAAACGGTCCGAGCAAACGCTCAAGCCCATCCGTTACTTCAATCGGAGTGGTTGTCAGCGTTAAAAGCGTCGTGATGACGATCAAATAAATAAACCGAAGCGAAATAAAAATGCCCTGAACAAGACCCTGCTCATAAATTTTAAATAAGCGGAGATCGGCGAGGACGGGTCCTTCACGCGTCATTAGGATATGGAGCAGAAACGTAAACAGCACGATCCATACCACCGGTTTCATCCCTTTTAAAAGAAAGCGGACGGGGACTTTCGACAAGGCGGCCGCAAGAACGGTAAACACGCCGAGCAAAGCGTATGTTACGGTATTATTGGCAAAAAAAACGATAAAGACGAAAAGAAATATGGATAACAGCTTCGTACGCGGGTCAAGACGATGGATAACCGAAGAACCAGGAACATACTTGCCGATAATGATACTATCCATCATAGGGCATTTTCCTCCTGAAAGAGCGCTTTAATTTCGGAAGCCGCTTCTTCGATCGTCAGGATCGGCGATTTAAACCTGATGCCGAATGCCTCTTCAAGCCGTTTTTGAAATTTAACCGTTTCCGGCATATCAAGGCCGAAAGCCGCGATTTCATCGCTTTTTGAAAAGATCTCGCGAGGGGTTCCTTTTGCTTTTACAGTCCCCTTGTGCATGACGATCAGCTCGTCGGCATATGCTGCTGCGTCTTCCATACTGTGGGTGACGAGAATTGTCGTCAGCTTTCTCTTTTTGTACAAATCGTAAAACATGTCCATGATTTCTTTGCGGCCTCTTGGATCAAGCCCGGCAGTCGGTTCATCGAGAACGAGAACCTCGGGCTCCATCGCCAGCACTCCCGCAATTGCCACGCGTCTCATTTGTCCGCCGCTCAGCTCGAACGGAGACCGGTCGCTCAGCTCCTCAGGCAGTCCAACAAGCTTCAGCATTTCCCTTGCCTTTTCTTCAGCCTGCTTTTGGCTTACCCCAAAATTGACGGGTCCAAAAGCAATGTCCTTTAAAATCGTTTCTTCGAACAGCTGGTGTTCCGGAAACTGAAACACGATGCCGACTTTTTTTCGGAGTGCTTTTAAGTGCTTATTCTTTTTTCCTGCTTCAATCACTTCTTCACCGAGGCGGATCTGTCCTTTCGTCGGCTTTAACAGCCCGTTCAGGTGCTGAAGCAAGGTCGATTTCCCTGACCCTGTATGCCCGATAACGGCGACATAGCTTCCCTCGTTGATCACGGCATTGACATCGTAAAGCGCCACGCGTTCAAAAGGCGTTTTCATCTGGTATCGGTGCTCTACATCTTTGATCGCAATGTCCATAGCTCATTCACCAATCCTTCTTGTGTCAGATGATCGCCGTTTACAGCCAGTCCTCTTTCTTTTAAGAGCCGGCCAAGCTGAACGGAAAAAGGCAGGTCAAGTCCGATTTCAATGAGTTCTTTATCGCGGCGGAAGACTTCTTCCGGCGATCCTTCGGCATATTTTTTTCCGCCGTTCATGACGATGATCCGGTCCGCTTTCGCCGCCTCGTTTAAATCATGGGTAATCGAAATGACCGTCACCATTCCTTCGTCTTTTAACCGTCTGACCGTCTCAAGCACTTCCTCTCTTCCCATCGGGTCGAGCATTGAAGTGGCTTCATCAAGGATCATGATGTCAGGCCGGGCGGCAAGCACTCCCGCAATCGCCACACGCTGCTTTTGCCCTCCTGAGAGATGGTGCGGCTCTTGATCGATAAAGTCCTGCATATTCACCTGTTGAACAGCCCAATCTACCCTTTCCACCATGTCTTCTCTTGGAACGCCATTGTTTTCTAAACCAAAAGCCACATCATCGCGAACGGTGGTCCCGACAAATTGGTTATCGGGATTTTGAAAAACCATGCCGACTTTTTTCCTGACATCCCAGACCGTTTCTTCTGTCAGCTTGATGCCGCCGACTTCGATCGATCCTTCATCAGGCAGAATCAGGCCGTTTAAAGCCCGGGCAAGCGTCGATTTCCCTGAACCATTGTGGCCGACGATCGCGAGCCATTCTCCTTTCGAAACATGAAACGATACATGATCAAGCGCAGCACTGTCCGCGTCTTTCTGGTAACGGAATGTGATATCCTCTACAGCTATCAATCGCTCTTGATTCATTTTGCCCATCCGGCCTCCTCTCATCTAAAAACTCTGCTTATCTGACTATTCGTTAACGACAAAAAAACCCGCTATCTAAAAAAGGGCATAGATCCAGTTAAAAACTGTCCCGCCCTTCTTTAGACACACAATATATGTGATTAAACCAATTCGATGATAGCCATTGGTGCTCCGTCACCACGGCGAGGACCAAGCTTCATAATGCGTGTGTATCCGCCTTGGCGCTCTTCATAACGAGGTGCTACTTCAGAGAAAAGTTTTTGAAGTGCATCTTGGTCTTTCTCTGCGTCTGCTACCTCGTTGCGGATGTATGCAGCTGCTTGGCGGCGTGCGTGTAAATCTCCACGCTTGCCAAGTGTAATCATTTTTTCTACAACAGAGCGAAGTTCTTTCGCGCGAGCTTCTGTTGTTTCGATTCTTTCGTTGATGATCAAGTCTGTTGTAAGATCACGCAGCATTGCTTTACGCTGTGCACTAGTGCGTCCCAGTTTTCTGTATGACATGTGGTGTCCCCTCCTTTATTGAAATACTCTATCTGAAATAAAAAACACACGAAAATCCTAGTTCACATGGAAACTAGTCAATCGTCTTTGCGAAGGCCGAGTCCAAGCTCTTCAAGTTTCGCTTTCACTTCTTCAAGTGATTTGCGACCCAGGTTGCGAACTTTCATCATATCTTCTTCAGTCTTGTTCGCAAGCTCTTGAACCGTATTGATGCCCGCACGTTTCAAGCAGTTGTAAGAACGGACGGAAAGGTCAAGTTCTTCAATTGTCATCTCCAGAACTTTTTCTTTCTGATCCTCTTCTTTTTCAACCATGATTTCAGCATGCTGGGCTTCGTCGGTCAAGCCGACAAAAATATTAAGGTGTTCAGTCAAAATCTTTGAACCAAGCGCAATCGCTTCTTTTGGTCCAGTGCTTCCATCTGTCCATACGTCAAGCGTAAGTTTGTCATAGTTTGTAATCTGACCCACACGAGTATTCTCTACTTGATATGAAACGCGAGAAACAGGTGTATAGATGGAATCAATCGGGATGACGCCAATCGGCTGATCGTCTCTTTTATTCGCATCAGCTGGTGTGTACCCGCGACCTCTTTGAGCGGTTAAGCGAACTCGGAAACTCGCGTTTTGGCCAAGAGTCGCAATGTGAAGATCAGGATTCAAAATCTCAACATCACTGTCGTGGGTAATATCAGCAGCCGTTACAACTCCTTCACCCTGAACATCAATCTCAAGCGTCTTCTCTTCTTCAGAGTAGATTTTCAATGCAAGTTTTTTAATGTTTAAGATAATCGTTGTAACATCTTCAACAACGCCTTCAATCGTCGAGAATTCATGCAGTACACCATCTATCTGGATCGATGTTACAGCGGCACCAGGGAGTGAGGATAAAAGGATACGACGTAAGGAGTTACCCAAAGTTGTACCATATCCACGCTCAAGTGGCTCTACGACAAATTTACCATACTTGGCATCGTCGCTGATTTCAACCGTTTCGATTTTTGGTTTTTCAATCTCGATCATTTCATAAAACCCTCCTTCAAAACGTCGAAACCCCGGACAGAATTCCTCTGATTCTATCCGAAATTCCCCATTGTTTAGTCCCGTATGTGCTCAGGCAACGAGTGTGCATTCGTTTTATAAATTAACTGTATCATAACCCATTATTGACAGGGACACAAAATCTATACAAACAAATTACACGCGGCGACGTTTTGGCGGACGGCAACCGTTATGAGGAACAGGCGTTACGTCTCTGATCGCAGTAACTTCAAGTCCGGCAGCTTGCAGTGCACGGATTGCAGCTTCACGGCCAGAACCCGGTCCTTTAACAGTAACTTCAAGAGTTTTCAGTCCATGTTCCATTGAAGCTTTTGCAGCTGTTTCAGCGGCCATTTGTGCAGCGAATGGAGTGGATTTACGAGATCCTTTAAATCCTAGAGCTCCGGCACTTGACCAAGAAAGAGCATTGCCATGAACATCAGTAATTGTAACGATCGTGTTGTTGAAAGTTGAACGAATATGAGCGATTCCAGATTCAATATTCTTTTTCACGCGGCGTTTACGCGTGTTTGATTTACGAGCAGCAGCCATTGTTCAAATACCTCCCTTGCTTATTTTTTCTTGTTAGCTACAGTACGACGCGGACCTTTACGAGTACGCGCATTGTTTTTCGTATTTTGACCGCGAACAGGCAATCCGCGACGATGGCGAATTCCGCGGTAGCTTCCGATTTCGATCAGACGTTTGATGTTAAGAGACACTTCACGGCGAAGGTCACCTTCAACTTTCAATTTGTCGATCGCGTCACGGATTTTACCAAGTTCCTCTTCAGTCAAATCACGAACGCGAGTATCTTCAGAAACACCAGCTTCTTTTAATACTTGCTGAGCCGTTGTACGGCCGATTCCATAGATGTATGTCAATGAAATAACAACACGTTTGTCACGTGGGATATCTACACCAGCAATACGAGCCATTCTCTCTCGCACCTCCTTAAAAATTAGCCTTGTTTTTGTTTATGCTTTGGATTTTCACAGATCACCATTACTTTTCCTTTTCTGCGAATGACCTTGCATTTTTCACAGATCGGTTTAACTGATGGTCTCACTTTCATGTGTTTCCAACCTCCTTCAATTTCCGGAGTGCCTTATTTGTAACGGTACGTAATTCTACCACGAGTTAAGTCATATGGAGATAATTCTACCGTAACTTTGTCTCCAGGTAAAATGCGAATGAAGTGCATACGGATCTTACCGGATACATGAGCCAAAACCGTGTGGCCATTTTCAAGTTCAACTTTGAACATTGCGTTTGGCAGCGTTTCGACTACTGTACCTTCCACTTCAATTACATCGTCTTTCGCCATTCAAGTGTTCTCCCTTCTTCAAATCAGTAACTTGCTCTCTGACAAATTTCAAAAGAGAATATCTCAATTTTCCATTTGTCACACGCCCAGTTTCGTTTATACTGTTCTGAACTTCCGGAGATACGCAATCATAAAAGGTTAAATGATTGATATTCTTTTTCTTAGGAGAATGAAATTTACGTTTTTCTCCGTCTGCTACCAGCACATGATGATGATCGAAGATATCGATAACAACTGCGTATTGGTTCGTTTCGCGTCCTCGTGTAATACGTACGAACTGTCCAATTTCAGGCGTTTTCCGAATCATCTCATTCACCTAGGCTTTTGTCAGTATATCAAAACCTGTCTCCGTAATCGCAATCGTGTGTTCAAAATGAGCACACTTTTTCCCGTCCACAGTAACAACCGTCCAATTATCAGCCAGCGTTTTGACATACCGGCTGCCTGCGTTGACCATCGGTTCAATGGCCAAGACCATGCCGTGCTTTAACCGCGGGCCTTTATTCGGCGGACCGTAGTGAGGAATTTGCGGGTCCTCATGCAGATCCTGCCCGACCCCATGTCCGACATATTCCCTGACAACAGAATAATGTTCGCTTTCGACATACGTTTGTATTGCGTGGGAAATATTCGACAAACGTTCTCCCGGTTTTGCTTCCTGCAAGCCTCTATATAAAGATTCCTCTGTCACGTCCAGCAGCTTTTGATCCTCATCGCTGATCGTTCCCACTGGATACGTCCATGCAGAGTCACCATGATAACCGTTTAGCTTCGCACCGATATCGATGCTGATGATGTCTCCGTCACGAAGCACCCGGCTTCCAGGTATACCGTGAACCAGCTCTTCGTTGACTGAAACGCAAATGCTCCCGCGAAAACCATTATACCCTTTAAAAGATGGGATTGCACCCTGCTTCGTAATAAAACGTTCGGCAATTTGATCCAATTCTTTTGTCGAGATTCCGGGCGTAATGTGCTTTTTAAGCTCCTCGTGAGTTAAAGCAACAATCCGGCCTGCTTCACGCATGATTTCGATTTCTCGGGGAGTTTTACAAATAATCATTTGTCCCGGCCTCCGAGAAGCTCTTTTATATCTGCGTAAACTTCATTGATGTGCTGTTGCCCTTCAATGTTTACAAGATATCCTTTATCCGCATAAAAATCGAGTAAAGGCTGAGTCTGCTTCAAGTTGACCTCAAGACGCGTGGATACCGTAGCCTCATTATCATCTTCGCGCTGATAGAGTTCTCCTCCACACTTGTCGCATATATTTTCCTTTGCAGGCGGATTAAAGACTAAATGATAAGTTGCACCGCAGTTTTTGCAGATTCTGCGCCCAGTAAGACGTTCCATCAAGGCATCTTTATCGACTTGAATATTGATGACATAATCAATCGACTTGCCCAGTCCTTTAAGAATTTCCTCTAGTGCCTCAGCTTGAGCGACTGTTCTCGGAAATCCGTCCAGAAGAAAACCCCGGTCACAATCATTCTTGCCAAGTCTCTCCCTGACAATACCAATCGTCACTTCATCCGGAACAAGTTCACCTTTATCAATGTATGATTTGGCTTCAAGTCCAAGATCCGTTTCTTCTTTCATGGCAGCGCGGAACATGTCTCCTGTTGAGATATGAGGTATCCCAAAATCGTCAACAATCCGTTCAGCCTGTGTTCCTTTACCGGCTCCAGGCAGTCCCATTAAGACTAAGTTCATTTCGGATTCCCCGTCCTCTCTATTTTTAGAGGGAATGGGCACATCCCATTTCCTCTAGTGCTTCATAAATCCACGATAGTTTCGCTTCACCAGCTGGCTTTCAAGCTGCTTCATAGTTTCAAGTGCTACACCGATCACAATCAGCAAGCTCGTGCCGCCGATTTGTGCAGAAGAAGGCAGCCCAGCAAAATTAACGAACAAGACAGGAAGAATGGCGATCACAGCCAAGAATATGGAGCCGACAAATGTAAGTCGATACAAAATGCTCGTAATTCTTTCCTGAGTCATTTTTCCTGGACGAACTCCCGGAATATAGCCACCTTGTTTTTTAAGATTATCGGCCATTTGCTCAGGGTTTACCTGGACAAATGCATAGAAGTAGGTAAAGGCAATAATCAATGCTGCATAGACGCACATTCCGACCGGATGCGTGTAATCAAACGTTTTTTGGATCCAGTTCGTTACATCGTTGGAGCCAAAGAATGATGCCACGGTCCGCGGCGTAATGATAAACGAAACAGCAAAGATGACCGGAATGACACCCGCCGGGTTAACTTTCAGCGGCAGATGCGTTGACTGACCGCCAGGAGCAGGTGAACGGCCTGAACCTTTTGCATATTGAATTGAGATTTTTCTTACCGCCTGCTGAATGAAAATAACTCCAACGACGATCGCCAAAATCGCAACCAATATAATGACAACCTTTAAGATTTGCATGAATAACTGATCTCCAGCATCTACAAACTGCTGAGCATAGATCTGATTGATCGTCTGCGGAATACCGGCAACGATACCAGCAAAGATGATGATGGAAATTCCGTTGCCAACTCCATGAGCCGTGATTTGTTCACCGAGCCACATTAAAAAAGCAGTTCCGGCAGTGAGTACAATCGCAATGGTCAAATAAGTGCCAACTCCCGGGTCATTGATTAACGCGCCGCCGGCCATGTTATTAAACCCGTAGGACATACCTAAAGCTTGGATGAAACCAAGAACGATTGTGAAGTACCTTGTGAACTGAGCTAATTTACGGCGGCCAACTTCACCCTGCTTCGACCATTCCGTGAACTTCGGAACAACATCCATCTGCAAAAGCTGAATGATAATTGAAGCGGTGATGTATGGCATAATCCCCATCGCGAGAATGGAAAAGTTGTATAATGCACCGCCGCCAAATGTGTTTAGGACCCCAAATACGCTCATTTGATCCTGTGCCTTCAGAACCTCTGTATTTACATTCGGCACAGGAATGAATGAACCGATACGAAAGACGATAAGCATTAAAAGAGTGAAGATAATCTTATTCCGAATATCCTTCACACGCATAAAATTGGAGATTGTCTTAAACAAGTTAGATCACCTCAGCTGTACCGCCAGCAGCCTCAATTGCTTGTTTAGCAGAAGCGGAGAATTTATTGGCTTTAACAGTTAATTTCTTTTCTAATTTACCGTCGCCAAGAATTTTCACTCCAGATTTCAACTTGCTGATTACACCTGTTTCTAAAAGAAGTTCAGGAGTAACTTCCGTCCCTTCTGCAAAGCTGTTGAGTTTGTCTAGGTTGATCACAGCGAATTCCTTGCGGTTGATGTTTGTAAAACCGCGTTTAGGAAGACGTTGGAATAAAGGCATTTGTCCACCCTCGAATCCAGGACGTACACCGCCGCCAGAACGAGCGTTTTGACCTTTATGACCTTTACCAGCTGTTTTACCGTTACCTGAACCAATACCACGACCTACGCGGTTGCGCGTTTTGCGTGAACCTTCTGCGGGCTTTAATTCATGAAGTTTCATTAGGACACCTCCTTAGCCTATCATTTATTTTTATTGTTGTTCTTTAACAGAAACTAAATGAGATACTTTGTTGATCATGCCGCGGATCGCAGCGTTATCTTCGTGAACAACGGTTTGGTTTGTTTTCTTTAAACCAAGCGTTCTCACAGTGATGCGCTGATCTTCCGGACGGCCGATTACACTGCGTTTGAGGGTAATTTCTAATTTAGCCATTAATGTTCCCTCCTTATCCTAACAGTTCTTCTACAGATTTTCCACGAAGCTTCGCAACATCCTCAGCGCGCTTCAGTTCGCTCAATCCTTGGATTGTTGCACGGATCATGTTGATCGGTGTGTTAGAACCTAAAGATTTAGAAAGGATATCAGATACACCGGCAAGCTCAAGCACCGCACGTACTGGGCCTCCAGCGATAACTCCCGTACCTTCAGAAGCAGGTTTTAACAAGATGTTTCCTGCACCGAAATGTCCGATGATTTCGTGTGGAATTGTAGTTCCAACCATTGGTACTTCGATCAAATTCTTTTTCGCATCTTCAACAGCTTTGCGGATCGCTTCCGGCACTTCTTGTGCTTTACCAGTTCCGAATCCGACGTGACCGTTTTTGTCACCGACAACGACTAGAGCTGCGAAACGGAAACGACGACCACCTTTAACAACTTTCGCTACGCGGTTAACCGTAACTAAGCGTTCTTCTAACTCTAATTTGCTTGGGTCAATACGACGCATATTCACATGTCCCTCCTTCTTTTATTAAAATTCCAGACCAGCTTCGCGTGCAGCGTCAGCCAATGCTTTTACACGTCCATGATACAGGTATCCGCCACGGTCGAACACGACGTTTTTAATACCTTTCTCAGAAGCGCGTTTTGCAACAAGCTCTCCAACTTTTGCAGCCGCAGACGTATCGCTGCTTTTTTCAGCGTCAAAGTCTTTATCAAGAGTAGATGCACTCACAAGTGTAACACCGTTCACGTCATCGATCACTTGTGCGTAGATATGTTTGTTTGAACGGAAAACATTTAGGCGAGGTCTCTCAGGCGTTCCTGAAAGCTTCGCGCGAACACGGGCGTGTCTTTTAAGACGTGCAGCATTCTTGCTTGTTTTCGTAATCATCCAGAGTCACTCCTTTCTCACTTTAAGCGGTTTTACTTAGCAGATTTACCTTCTTTACGACGAACCATTTCTCCTTCATAGCGGATCCCTTTGCCTTTGTAAGGCTCTGGAGAACGTACAGCGCGGATGTTTGCAGCAGTTGCTCCAACGCGCTCTTTATCTGTACCTTTTACGACTATTTTCGTTTGAGATGGAACTTCGATTTCAATTCCGTTTTCAGGAACGATTTCTACCGGATGAGAGTATCCAACGTTCAAAACAAGTTTGTTTCCGGACTTAGAAGCACGGTAACCGACACCGACTAATTCCAAACCTCTTTCAAAACCTTTAGATACACCTTCAACCATGTTTCCGATGATGCTGCGTGTCGTACCATGCAGCGCGCGATGTTCTTTGTTATCAGAAGGACGTTCTACAGTAAGTACATTGTCCTCAATTTTAATGTTCATATCAGGATGAAACGTACGAGTTAATTCTCCTTTTGGTCCTTTCACGGTTACAGTGTTGTCGTTAAGAGTAACTGTAACGCCAGAAGGAATCTCAAGTAGCTTCTTACCTACACGAGACATACCAAGCACCTCCATTCATGTTAAACTTCTTACCAAACGTATGCTAAAACTTCTCCGCCAGCTTGTTTAGCGCGGGCTTCTTTATCTGTTAACACACCATGTGATGTAGAAAGAATCGCGATTCCAAGTCCGTTCAGTACGCGAGGCACTTCGTTTGACTTAGCGTATACGCGCAGACCAGGTTTGCTGATTCTTTTAAGACCAGTGATGACACGTTCGTTGTTTTGTCCGTATTTCAAGAATACACGGATGATGCCTTGTTTGTTGTCTTCAATGTATTCTACGTCACGGATGAAACCTTCTCTTTTCAAGATTTCAGCGATTTCTCTTTTCAATTTAGAAGCGGGGATTTCAAGCTTCTCATGACGTACCATGTTTGCATTACGAATACGAGTCAGCATATCTGCAATCGGATCTGTCATAACCATTATTTAATAACCTCCTTCCCATTAACGGGGATTACCAGCTGGCTTTTTTAACGCCAGGAATTTGTCCTTTATATGCAAGTTCACGGAAACAAATACGGCAAAGTTTAAATTTACGAATTACAGAGTGCGGACGGCCGCAGCGTTCGCAGCGAGTGTACTCTTGCACTTTAAACTTCGGTGTGCGTTTTTGTTTCGCAATCATTGACTTTTTAGCCACGATTTCGCCTCCCTTTCATTGATTATTTCTGGAATGGCATACCTAATTGAGTTAATAGTTCACGAGCTTCTTCATCCGTATTGGCAGTCGTTACGATAACGATGTCCATACCGCGAACTTTAGTTACCTTATCATAGTCAATTTCAGGGAAGATCAGCTGTTCTTTAATTCCCAGCGTGTAGTTTCCACGTCCGTCGAAAGACTTTTTAGAGATACCGCGGAAGTCGCGTACACGTGGTAAAGAAACAGAAATCAGTTTATCAAGGAAATCATACATGCGCTCTCCGCGAAGAGTTACTTTCGCACCGATCGGCATTCCTTCACGAAGACGGAATCCAGCAATAGATTTCTTCGCACGAGTAACGACAGGTTTCTGACCTGCGATAAACGTTAATTCTTCAACAGCGCTATCGATCGCTTTAGCGTTTTGAACAGCGTCACCAACACCCATGTTGATTACGATTTTTTCGATTTTTGGCACTTGCATCACAGATTTGTAATTAAACTTGTTCATTAATGCAGGTGTAATTTCTTTAGTGTATTTTTCTTTAAGGCGGTTCATGAGATAGACCTCCCTTCCTTTATTACTAGTTATCTAGAACTTGCCCAGATTTTTTTGCAATACGAACTTTTTTGCCATTTTCAACTTTGTATCCTACGCGAGTCACTTCACCTGTTTTAGGATCGAGCGGCATTACGTTTGACACATGAATTGGCGCCTCTTGGTTTAAAATTCCGCCTTGAGGATTTGCTTGCGTCGGTTTAGAGTGCTTCTTCACCATGTTGACACCCTCAACGATTACGCGGTCTTTTTTAGGGAACGCTGCAAGGATCACTCCTTGTTTCCCTTTATCTTTACCAGAGATAACCATTACTTTATCGCCTTTTTTAACATGCATCCTGATCGCACCTCCTTAAGTCCGGCATTGATATCATTAAAGTACTTCTGGAGCTAGAGAAACAATTTTCATAAAGTTGTTGTCACGAAGTTCACGTGCTACAGGTCCGAAGATACGAGTTCCGCGCGGGCTTTTGTCGTCACGGATGATAACACATGCATTCTCATCGAATTTGATGTAAGATCCGTCGTTTCTGCGCGCACCGCTTTTTGAACGAACGATAACAGCTTTTACGACATCACCTTTTTTGACAACGCCTCCTGGTGTTGCTTGTTTAACCGTGCAAACAATGACATCACCGATGTTAGCCGTTTTACGTCCGGAACCGCCAAGAACTTTGATCGTCAGAACTTCACGAGCACCAGAGTTGTCAGCTACTTTTAAACGAGTCTCTTGTTGAATCATTATTTGTTACCTCCCTTCGGAAAAAGGTTTCCGAACTTTATTAGATAATAACAGCTTCTTCGACAACTTCAACTAGACGAAAACGTTTAGTCGCAGATAATGGACGAGTTTCCATGATCTTTACGATGTCTCCGATTTTAGCCTGATTATTTTCATCATGTGCTTTGAATTTTTTAGAGTACTTTACGCGTTTACCGTAAAGAGGGTGTTTTTTGTAAGTTTCTACAACAACAGTGATGGTTTTATCCATTTTGTCAGAAACGACACGTCCTTGGTAAACTTTGCGCTGATTGCGTTCGCTCATGTTTTAGAGAACCTCCCTCCGGAATTATTTGTTGGCAGCAATTTCTCTTTCCCGAATCACAGTTTTCATGCGCGCGATTGACTTGCGCACTTCACGGATGCGAGCAGTGTTTTCAAGTTGTCCTGTCGCTAATTGAAAGCGAAGATTGAAAAGTTCTTCTTTAAGAGACTTTACTTTTTGTTCAATTTCAGCAGTGGTAAGGTCACGAATTTCATTAGCTTTCATTTGATTCACCACCAATTTCTTCACGTTTTACGAACTTCGTTTTAATTGGCAATTTGTGAGATGCAAGACGAAGAGCTTCACGAGCGACTTCCTCAGACACACCAGAAATTTCAAATAAAACTTTGCCCGGTTTTACAACAGCTACCCATCCTTCAGGAGCACCTTTACCGGAACCCATCCGAACCTCTAGAGGCTTAGCTGTGTATGGTTTAGAAGGGAAAATTTTGATCCAAACTTTACCGCCACGTTTCATGTAACGAGTCATCGCGATACGGGCAGCTTCGATTTGGCGGTTTGTGATCCAAGAAGCTTCTTGAGCTTGGATACCGTATTCACCGAAATGCACTTCAGTGCCGCCTTTGGCACGGCCGCGCATTTTTCCGCGATGCTCTCTGCGATATTTAACGCGTTTTGGCATTAACATATTATTTTCCTCCTTCCTCAGTTTTCTTCTTAGTAGGAAGAACCTCTCCACGATAGATCCAGACTTTTACACCAAGCTTGCCGTAAGTTGTGTCAGCTTCTGATGTAGCATAGTCGATGTCAGCACGCAATGTGTGCAATGGAACAGTTCCTTCACTGTAGTATTCAGAACGGGCGATATCTGCGCCGCCAAGACGACCGGATACCATCGTTTTCACACCTTGTGCACCAGCGCGCATTGTGCGTTGGATTTGTTGCTTTTGCGCACGACGGAATGAAATACGGTTTTCCAATTGACGAGCGATATTGTCTGCAACCAGCTGAGCGTCAAGATCAGCTTTTTTGATTTCAAGAATGTTGATGTGTACACGCTTGCCAGTAAGGTTGTTAAGGGCTTTGCGAAGCGCTTCGACTTCAGAACCGCCTTTACCGATAACCATACCAGGCTTAGCTGTGTGGATCGTAATGTTTACACGGTTTGCCGCACGCTCGATTTCCACTTTAGAAACAGAAGCGTCAGACAGGCGTTGATTAATAAATTCACGGATTTTAAGATCCTCATGAAGGAAGTCAGCGTAATCTTTGCCAGCGAACCACTTAGATTCCCAATCACGAATGACTCCGATACGAAGACCGACTGGATTTACCTTTTGACCCACGAGTTATCCCTCCTTCTTTTCTGATACAACGATAGTAATGTGGCTCGTACGTTTGTTGATTTGGCTTGCACGTCCCATAGCGCGAGGACGGAATCTTTTCAACGTAGGGCCTTCGTTCACGTAAGCTTGAGTAACAACCAGGTTGTTAACATCCATCTCATAGTTGTGCTCAGCGTTAGCGACAGCAGATTTTAAAACTTTTTCAATAATCGGGGAAGCAGCTTTTGGCGTGTGGTTCAAAATCGATACTGCTTCACCTACTTGCTTGCCTCGAATCAGGTCCATTACTAGACGTGCCTTACGAGGAGCAATACGGACTGTTCTTGCGACAGCTTTAGCTTGTTGCATTTAAAAGCCTCCTCTCATTAGCGTCTTGTTTTTTTGTCATCACTAGCATGACCTTTGTAAGTACGAGTCGGTGCGAATTCACCCAACTTGTGACCTACCATATCTTCAGAGATGTAAACAGGCACATGTTTGCGTCCGTCATAGACTGCGATTGTGTGACCGATAAATTGCGGGAAAATTGTAGAACGGCGAGACCAAGTTTTTACAACTTGCTTCTTATCCGTTTCATTTAATTTCTCGATTTTTGTCATTAGATGATCATCGACAAATGGTCCTTTTTTCAAGCTGCGAGCCATTTTGGAACCTCCCTTCGTGATTGCACTACGGTCCGATAAGAACCGTAGACAACCCCGTTATTTATTTTTACGACGACGTACGATGAATTTATCTGATTTGTTCTTTTTCTTACGGGTTTTGAATCCAAGAGTTGGTTTACCCCATGGAGACATAGGTGATTTACGTCCGATTGGAGCGCGTCCTTCACCACCGCCGTGCGGGTGATCGTTAGGGTTCATTACAGAACCGCGAACTGTAGGGCGAACGCCTTTCCAGCGTGAACGTCCCGCTTTACCGATGTTGATCAGTTCGTGCTGTTCGTTACCCACTTGACCGATCGAAGCGCGGCAAGCAGAAAGAATCATGCGGACCTCACCGGAGTTAAGACGTACAAGAACGTATTTACCTTCTTTACCAAGAACTTGGGCAGATGTACCAGCAGAGCGTACAAGCTGTCCGCCTTTTCCAGGTTTTAATTCGATGTTGTGCACAACTGTACCAACAGGGATGTTGATAAGTGGAAGTGCATTACCTACTTTAATGTCAGCTTCTGGTCCTGACATAATTTCAGTTCCTACTTGCAGGCCCTTAGGAGCCAGAATGTAGCGTTTTTCTCCGTCTACATAGTTAATTAGAGCAATGTTCGCTGAACGGTTTGGATCGTATTCAACTGTAGCAACGCGTCCAGGTATACCATCTTTATCGCGTTTGAAGTCGATAATACGGTATTGGCGTTTATGTCCGCCGCCTTGATGACGTACAGTCAATTTACCTTGGTTGTTGCGTCCGCCTTTTTTGTGAAGCGGGGCAAGCAAGGATTTTTCCGGCTGATCTGTCGTGATTTCAGCGAAATCAGAAGATGTCATGCCGCGACGTCCGTTTGAGGTCGGTTTGTACTTTTTAATCGCCATTTTGAATTTCCCTCCTTCTTTTTACAAGTGATTAAGCTTCAAAAATTTCGATTTCTTTGCTGTCTGCAGTAAGCTTCACAATTGCTTTTCTGCGACGGTTTGTCATACCAGAGTAGCGGCCGACACGTTTGAATTTCCCTTTGTAGTTCATAATGTTGACTTTTTCAACCTTCACTCCAAAGATTTCTTCAACTGCGTCTTTCACTTCTGTTTTATTAGCTTTAACGTCTACTTCAAACGTATATTTCTTTTCAGCCATTAAATCAGCAGAACGTTCAGTAATGACGGGGCGCTTAAGAACATCACGAGGATCTTTCATTATGCAAGCACCTCCTCTACTTTTTCAACCGCTGCTTTTGTCATCACAAGCTTCTCGTGACCGACAACATCGAGAACGTTGATTCCGTTAGCTTCAACGACCGTAACTCCCGGAAGGTTGCGAGCAGATAGCGCAACTGTTTCGTTAGCATCTGCAGTTACGATTAAAGCTTTTTTCTCGATAGACAGACCTTTAAGGATGGCTGCCATTTCTTTTGTTTTAACCGCATCAAGAGTAAGATCTTCAAGAACGATCAAGTTGTTGTCCTGCACTTTAGAAGACAATGCTGATTTGATTGCCAAGCGGCGAACTTTTTTCGGTAATTTATAAGAATAGCTGCGTGGTGTCGGACCGAATACGATACCACCTCCGCGCCATTGCGGTGAACGGATAGATCCCTGACGGGCACGCCCAGTACCTTTTTGACGCCAAGGTTTGCGACCTCCGCCACTAACTTCAGAACGATTTTTGACTTTGTGAGTTCCTTGTCGCAAGGAAGCTCTTTGCATAATAATAGCGTCGAATACCACGCTCTCATTCGGCTCGATTCCAAATACAGAGTCGTTTAATTCGATATCACCAGCAGTAGAACCGTTTTGGTTGTATAATGCTACTTTTGGCATGATCAATTTCCTCCTTTCCTAAGAGAATTATTTAGATTTAACAGCACTTTTTACAGTGACTAGTGATTTTTTTGCACCAGGAACGTTACCTTTAACTAAAAGAAGATTGCGCTCAGCATCAACTTTTACGATTTCAAGGTTTTGAACAGTGATTTGATCTCCGCCCATACGTCCAGGCAACAGCTTTCCTTTGAATACACGGTTAGGGTCTACCGGTCCCATTGAACCAGGACGACGATGGTAGCGGGAACCGTGAGACATAGGTCCGCGAGATTGTCCGTGGCGTTTGATTGCACCTTGGAAACCTTTACCTTTTGAAATTCCTGTTACATCTACGATATCTCCGTTAGAGAAAATATCAACTTTGACTTCCTGACCAACTTCATACGCATCCATATCCACTCCGCGTAATTCTTTAACGAAGCGCTTAGGTGCAGTTTCCGCTTTTGCGACGTGTCCTTTTTCCGGCTTGTTGGCAAGCTTTTCACGCTTGTCTTCAAAACCGATTTGGATCGCTTCATAACCGTCGTTTTCAACTGTTTTCTTTTGAAGTACAACGTTAGCTGCAGCTTCGATAACAGTTACCGGAATAAGATCACCGTTTTCTGCGAAAACTTGCGTCATACCAATTTTTCTTCCTAAGATTCCTTTGGTCATTCGTCACACCTCCTGTTAAGATCATTCTATATTTAGATTAAAGTTTAATTTCGATATCAACACCAGATGGTAAATCCAAACGCATAAGAGCATCGACAGTTTGCGGTGTTGGGTTCACAATGTCGATTAAACGTTTATGTGTACGCATTTCAAATTGCTCACGAGAATCTTTGTATTTGTGCACCGCACGAAGGATTGTGTATACTGATTTCTCAGTTGGCAACGGGATCGGACCAGATACGCTGGCACCGGAGCGTTTAGCCGTTTCAACAATCTTTTCAGCGGATTGATCAAGGATTCTATGATCATACGCTTTTAAACGAATACGAATTTTTTGTTTTGCCATTATTTTCCCTCCTTTTCGCCTACTTACATTAGACAATTCTCCGTGAGAAAAACCTGAATCACCTTGCCATGGCAAAGCGGCCGGGTGTGTCAGCAACCTCTCACTTCATCGCAGTCAAAGACCAACATGCACTATTATACAAAATTTATAGGCATGTTGCAAGGCAATATTCAATATTACCGGCATTTGCACACTTTTTTAATTATACAGATCAAACCTCAGGTTATCAAGGACTTATCAGCGGAAAAATTCTCCCATTATATCTAGTATAATCACACATGAACTAAGGACGCCCAAATAAAAAAACGAGACCCTAGCGGATCTCGTTTTTCATTTTATTAGTATTATTCAACGATTGAAGTAACAACGCCTGAACCAACAGTGCGTCCGCCTTCACGGATAGAGAAGCGAGTACCGTCTTCGATCGCGATGTTTGAGATCAGTTCAACGTTCATTTCAATGTTGTCTCCAGGCATAACCATTTCTACGCCTTCTGGAAGCTGAATGATACCAGTTACGTCAGTTGTACGGAAGTAGAACTGAGGACGGTAGTTAGAGAAGAATGGAGTGTGACGTCCGCCTTCTTCTTTAGAAAGAACGTAAACTTCAGCTTTGAATTTTTTGTGTGGAGTGATTGTACCTGGTTGAGCAAGTACTTGGCCACGTTGGATTTCTTCACGAGCTACACCGCGAAGAAGCGCACCGATGTTGTCTCCAGCTTCAGCATAGTCAAGAAGCTTACGGAACATTTCAACACCTGTAACAGTTGTTTTCTTGTTTTCTTCTTGAAGACCGATGATTTCAACTTCGTCACCGACTTTAACTTGACCGCGTTCTACACGACCAGTAGCAACAGTACCACGACCAGTGATTGAGAATACGTCCTCAACAGGCATCATGAACGGTTTGTCAGTTTCACGTTCTGGAGTTGGGATGTACTCGTCAACAGCAGCCATAAGCTCAAGAATTTTTTCTTCGTATTGAGCGTCGCCTTCAAGAGCTTTAAGAGCAGAACCTTTGATAACTGGTACATCGTCACCAGGGAATTCGTACTCAGAAAGAAGATCGCGAACCTCCATTTCAACTAGTTCAAGAAGCTCTTCGTCGTCTACCATGTCGCATTTGTTCAAGAATACAACGATGTAAGGCACGCCTACGTTACGAGAAAGAAGGATGTGCTCACGAGTTTGTGGCATTGGACCGTCAGCTGCAGAAACAACTAGGATCGCTCCGTCCATTTGCGCAGCACCAGTGATCATGTTTTTAACATAGTCAGCGTGTCCTGGGCAGTCAACGTGTGCATAGTGACGAGTGTCAGTTTCGTACTCAACGTGTGCAGTAGAGATTGTGATTCCGCGCTCACGCTCTTCTGGAGCACCGTCGATTTGATCGTATGCACGAGCTTCTGCTTTACCTGATTTAGATAGAACAGTTGTGATAGCTGCAGTTAATGTAGTTTTACCATGGTCAACGTGTCCAATTGTACCGATGTTGGCATGTGATTTGGAACGGTCGAATTTTTCTTTAGCCATTCTGAAAATCCTCCTTAAAAGGGTTTATTTTAATATATAGAGTGATAGAAAGTGAAAGCTGTGTTTCACTTTCTCATCTTACAATAGTAGTTATACTTTAATGAAGCGGCAAAATCAATTATTCGCCTTTATTTTTTTTGATGATCTCATCAGCGATGCTCTTAGGCACTTCTTCGTAGTGATCGAAGACCATTGTGAACGTACCGCGTCCTTGTGTGTTTGAACGGAGCGCCGTAGCGTAACCGAACATTTCAGAAAGTGGAACCATCGCGCGAACGACTTGAGCGTTTCCGCGTCCTTCCATACCTTCTACGCGACCGCGGCGTGATGTGATGTCACCCATGATGTCTCCCATGTATTCTTCTGGGATAACGACTTCAACTTTGGAGATCGGCTCAAGAATAACCGGGTTACACTTGCTTGCCGCGTTTTTAAGCGCCATGGAAGCAGCGATTTTAAACGCCATTTCGTTAGAGTCGACATCGTGGTAAGAACCATCAAACAGTTTTGCTTTGATATCGATGACAGGGTAGCCTGCGATAACACCGTTTTGCAGTGCATCTTCAAGCCCTGCTTGAACAGCCGGAATGTATTCACGAGGAACGACACCGCCGACGATTGCATTTTCGAATTCAAAGCCTTTTCCTTCTTCGTTTGGAGAGAATTCAATCCAAACGTGACCGAATTGTCCGCGTCCACCGGATTGACGTACGAATTTACCTTCAACTTGCGCGCTCGCACGGAATGTTTCGCGATACGCAACTTGAGGAGCACCGACGTTGGCTTCCACTTTAAATTCGCGTTTCATACGGTCAACGATGATATCAAGGTGAAGCTCACCCATACCGCCGATGATCGTTTGGCCTGTTTCAGCGTCAGTATGCGCACGGAACGTTGGATCCTCTTCAGCCAGTTTAGCCAGTGCAGTAGACATTTTGTCTTGGTCTGCCTTAGATTTAGGCTCGATCGCAACGTGGATAACAGGCTCAGGGAATTCCATTGATTCCAGGATAACAAGGTTTTTCTCGTCGCATAGCGTGTCACCAGTTGTCGTATCCTTTAGACCTACAGCTGCTGCGATATCCCCTGCGTATACAGTTGAGATTTCTTCACGGCTGTTGGCGTGCATTTGCAGGATACGTCCGACGCGCTCACGTTTGCCTTTTGTTGAGTTTCTTACGTATGAACCGGAATCAAGCGTTCCTGAGTACACACGGAAGAACGTCAGCTTACCAACGTAAGGGTCAGTCATAACTTTGAACGCCAATGCTGAGAAAGGAGCATCGTCAGAAGACTCACGAGTAACCTCTTCATCAGAATCAGGCAGAATACCTTTGATTGCCGGTACGTCAGTCGGAGCTGGCAGGTAGTCAAGAACTGCGTCAAGCACTAATTGAACACCTTTGTTTTTGAAAGCTGAACCACATAGAACCGGGTAGAATTCTACGTTACAAGTTCCTTTGCGGATTGCCGCTTTCAGCTCGTCAACTGTGATTTCTTCGCCTTCCAAGTACTTCATCATAAGCTCTTCGTCAAGCTCAGCAACAGCTTCAATCAAGCTTGCGCGAAGCTCTTCGGCTTTGTCTTTGTACTCAGCAGGGATTTCACGCGCATCAGAGCGTGTTCCAAGATCATCTTCGTAGTAGTACGCAACGTTTTCTACAAGGTCAATGATCCCTTCGAAGTTGTCTTCAGCGCCAATCGGTAATTGGATCGCGTGAGCGTTCGCCTCAAGACGGTCTCTAAGAGTTCCTACAGAGTAAAGGAAATCCGCACCGGTTTTGTCCATTTTGTTGACAAATACGATACGAGGTACTCCGTAAGTTGTCGCCTGACGCCAAACTGTTTCAGTTTGCGGCTCAACGCCTGATTGCGCGTCAAGAACGGCAACGGCACCATCAAGTACGCGCAGGGAACGTTCAACTTCAACCGTGAAGTCTACGTGTCCTGGTGTATCGATGATGTTAACGCGGTGTCCTTTCCATTGTGCTGTCGTCGCAGCAGATGTAATCGTGATACCGCGTTCTTGTTCCTGCTCCATCCAGTCCATTTGGGAAGCCCCTTCATGAGTTTCACCAATTTTGTGGATACGGCCTGTATAGAACAAGATACGTTCTGTTGTAGTCGTCTTACCGGCATCGATGTGAGCCATGATTCCGATATTACGAGTTTTTTCTAAGGAGAACTCTCTTGCCATTGGGTCTTTTCTCCTTCCTTCTAGGAAATAATATTTTGTCGCGTAAGATTACCAGCGATAGTGAGCAAACGCTTTGTTCGCTTCAGCCATCTTATGTGTATCTTCACGTTTCTTAACAGCAGCGCCAGTATTGTTGGCTGCATCTAAAATTTCGTTAGCCAAACGCTCTTCCATCGTTTTTTCTCCGCGGAGACGAGCGTAGTTTACTAACCAGCGAAGTCCAAGAGTCGTACGACGTTCAGGACGAACCTCTACAGGCACTTGGTAGTTCGCACCACCTACACGGCGTGCTTTAACTTCAAGTACAGGCATGATGTTTTTCAATGCTTGTTCGAAAACCTCCATTGCATCGTTGCCGGTACGTTCTTTAATGATATCGAATGACTTGTATAGGATTGTTTGAGCTTTGCCTTTTTTACCGTCGATCATCATTTTGTTGATCAAACGAGTAACCAGCTTAGAGTTGTAAATTGGATCAGGCAAAACGTCTCTTTTTGCTACAGGACCTTTACGTGGCATCTGATTAGCCTCCCTTCTCTTGTTACGGGTTTCAAGCAGAGGGGGGTTTTTCACGGCATCTGATACAGCACGGAAACATCCGCTTCCCGCGGAAGTCCGATACCCTAACAGCTTTGCCAGATTTCCCCGCTTTTAAAAACCCTTTTCTTTGTATTTAAACTGAATTATTTTTTCTTAGGACGTTTTGTACCGTATTTAGAACGGCCTTGTGCACGGTTTTCAACTCCGGCAGTATCAAGCGCGCCACGCACGATGTGGTAGCGTACCCCCGGTAAGTCTTTAACACGTCCGCCGCGGATCAATACGACACTGTGCTCTTGCAGGTTGTGTCCGATACCAGGAATGTAGGCAGTAACCTCGATTCCGTTTGTTAAGCGAACACGGGCATATTTACGAAGCGCTGAGTTCGGCTTCTTCGGTGTCATTGTACCAACACGAGTACATACCCCGCGTTTTTGTGGTGAAGATACGTTAGTGTGCTCTTTCTTAAAGCTGTTGTATCCTTTGTTAAGTGCAGGAGACTTTGAAGTTTCTACTTTGTTCACGCGTCCCTTGCGTACTAACTGATTAATTGTAGGCATGTTGTATTTCCTCCCTTCATCATGTTTTATAACCCACATACCCAGGTGGTTCATTTAAAACCAAAAAACAATGTCTTTGCATGCAAGCAAAAACAACGAGTACGTTATTGAATAATGGCAACAGCTGCCGCTCCGACTTCAATTCCGCAGGCTTTGCCGAGCTTCTTCATGGAATCTGCCATGGAGACGGGAATGCCTTGTTCGTTTGCCAGATTGATAACACCTGTCGTCAGACAAGGATCTGCGTCTTTCGCTACGACAACTTCTTTGACAGAATTGCGTTTGAGAGCTTTAACTGTCTGCTTCGTACCGATAATAATAGATTGAGCCTGTGATACTTTATCATAAGACATTATACATCCTCCAAAGTAACAGGTTTAAATTGAGCACCTTGGTTATATTATCATCCTGAAAGAAGGATGTCAACACAGTATGACAATTTTTAGTGACATCCTTCTTTAGGATATTTTAAATCTATTCTGCCGGAACCATTTCTTCTGAAGATTCAACTTGTAAAACCGGCTTTACTTTGCGGTAGTTCAGCATACCCGTTCCAGCCGGAACAAGTTTACCGATGATAACATTCTCTTTCAGGCCGAGAAGTTCATCGCGTTTTCCTTTGATCGCTGCATCTGTCAGGACGCGTGTTGTTTCCTGGAATGATGCGGCGGACAGGAAGGAATCCGTTTCAAGCGATGCTTTGGTGATACCGAGCAGTACAGGACGTCCTGTCGCAGGTCGTTTTCCTTCAAGCAACACTTTTTTGTTCGCTTGGGTAAACTGGTGAATATCGAGCAATGTACCAGGCAGCACTTCTGTGTCGCCGGCATCGATGACACGAACTTTGCGAAGCATTTGGCGAACCATAACTTCGACGTGTTTATCCCCGATTTCAACCCCCTGCATACGGTAAACCTTTTGCACCTCGTGCAGAAGATATTCCTGAACCGTCGTGATATCCGTTACTTTCAGAAGCTCTTTCGGGTCAACCGAACCTTCTGTCAGGACTTGGCCGCGGGAAATCTTCTCGCCTTCGGTTACTTTCAGGCGTGCATTGTAAGGCGCCGTGTATGAACGGGTTTCAACTTCGCCCTGCACCACAATTTCCTGCTGCTTGTCACGGACTTCATTAATTTCGGCTACGACACCGTCAATTTCGGAGATCGTCGCCTGACCTTTAGGGTTACGCGCTTCAAACAATTCCTGAATACGCGGCAAACCTTGTGTAATATCGTCTCCGGCAACACCGCCCGTATGGAAGGTACGCATTGTAAGCTGTGTACCCGGCTCACCGATGGATTGGGCAGCGATGATTCCGACTGCTTCACCGACTTCAACATCGGTTCCTGTCGCAAGGTTGCGGCCGTAGCATCGTTTACATACCCCGTGTGACGTATTACATGTAAATGCGGAACGGATCCACACTTCTTCAATGCCTGCTTCAACGATTTCCATTGCTTTGTCTTCGTCGATCAGCTCGTTTTCCTTCACAAGGATTTCCCCTGTTTCAGGATGTTTGACAGGCTTTCTCGCAAAGCGGCCGATGAGGCGCTCTTCAAGACGCTCGATTACTTCTGTACCTTCCGTGATGGCTTTCGCAAGGATACCGCGGTCAGTACCGCAATCCGTCTCACGGATGATGACGTCTTGGGCAACGTCTACGAGACGTCGCGTTAAGTAACCTGAGTCAGCTGTCTTAAGGGCTGTATCAGCAAGACCTTTACGCGCACCGTGAGTGGAGATAAAGTACTCCAATACTGTTAAGCCTTCGCGGAAGCTTGATTTGATCGGGAGCTCGATAATCCGTCCGGCCGGGTTGGCCATCAGTCCGCGCATTCCCGCAAGCTGCGTAAAGTTCGAGGCGTTACCCCGGGCTCCAGAGTCACTCATCATGTAGATCGGGTTGATTTCATCCAAGGACTTCATCAGCTTGCCTTGGATCGTATCCTTAGCCGCGCTCCAGATGGAGATGACGCGTTCATAACGCTCTTCTTCCGTAATCAGACCGCGTCTGAACTGCTTCATGACGTTGTCGACTTTTCCTTGGGCTTCTTCAAGGATTTCCTGTTTGTCATCCAAAACGACGATATCGGAAACACCGACCGTAATTCCGGCTTTTGTTGAATATTTAAAGCCGAGGTTTTTCATGCGGTCAAGCATTTTGGACGTTTCGGTAATGTGGAATCTTTTGAAGATCTCCGCAATGATTTTACCCAATATGCCTTTTTTGAACGGCGCGTTGATTTCCTGATTGCGGATTGCCTCTTTTACATCGGCGCCGTAATCAAGGAAGAAGCGCTCAGGCGTTTTTTCCTCAATGTTGCTCTTCGTCGGTTCATTAATGTATGGGAACGACGGCGGAAGAATCTCGTTGAAGATCAGCTTTCCGACTGTCGTGATCAAAAGTTTTGAACGCTGTTCTTCAGTGAATGTTTCATTTTTCAGCGAGTTGACCGCAACGGCCACTCTCGTATGCAAATGAACATATCCGTTTTGGTAAGCAAGCAGCGCTTCATCCGTATCTTTGAAAATCATGCCTTCGCCGACAGCGCCAGGGCGTTCAAGCGTGAGGTAGTAGTTTCCAAGCACCATATCCTGAGACGGCGTAACAACCGGTTTTCCGTCTTTCGGGTTCAGGATGTTTTGCGCAGCAAGCATAAGGATGCGGGCTTCAGCTTGCGCCTCTGCTGATAAAGGAACGTGGACCGCCATTTGGTCACCGTCAAAGTCAGCGTTGTACGCTGTACATACAAGAGGGTGAAGACGGATGGCACGGCCTTCAACAAGCGTTGGTTCAAACGCCTGAATCCCAAGTCTGTGAAGCGTAGGTGCACGGTTGAGAAGAACCGGGTGCTCCTTGATGACTGACTCAAGAACATCCCAGACTTCAGGCTGAACGCGCTCGATTTTGCGCTTCGCACTCTTAATGTTATGGGCAAGGCCCTTTTCAACAAGCTCTTTCATTACGAAAGGCTTGAACAGTTCCAAAGCCATTTCTTTCGGCAGTCCGCATTGATACATTTTCAGGTTCGGACCTACGACGATAACCGAACGGCCTGAGTAGTCAACACGTTTACCGAGAAGGTTTTGACGGAAACGGCCTTGTTTACCTTTCAGCATGTGAGAAAGGGATTTTAACGGTCTGTTCCCCGGACCGGTAACAGGACGGCCTCTGCGTCCGTTATCGATTAATGCGTCAACGGCTTCCTGAAGCATGCGCTTCTCGTTTTGAACGATGATGCTAGGCGCTCCAAGATCCAGAAGACGTTTTAAACGATTGTTGCGGTTGATAACACGGCGGTACAAATCGTTCAGATCGGAAGTCGCAAAACGTCCGCCGTCAAGCTGCACCATTGGTCTCAGCTCAGGAGGAATAACCGGAAGAACATCAAGGATCATCCAAGATGGTTTGTTTCCGGAATTACGGAAAGCCTCCAACACTTCAAGGCGCTTGATCGCACGGGTGCGGCGCTGTCCTTGAGACGTTTTCAGCTCTTCTTTAAGCATATCGACTTCTTTTTCGAGGTCGATATCCTGAAGGAGCTTGTGAATTGCTTCAGCTCCCATTGAAGCTTGAAACTTATTGCCGTATTTATCGAGGTATGCACGATATTCTTTTTCAGAAAGAAGCTGTTTTTTCTCAAGCGGCGTGTTTGCCGGGTCTGTTACGACATAAGAAGCAAAGTAGATGACTTCTTCCAATGCGCGCGGAGACATATCCAGCACAAGACCCATGCGGCTTGGGATTCCTTTAAAATACCAGATGTGAGAAACCGGGGCAGCCAGTTCGATATGCCCCATTCTCTCACGACGGACTTTAGCCCGGGTTACTTCAACTCCACAACGGTCACAAACAACGCCTTTATAACGAACCCGCTTGTACTTTCCGCAATGGCATTCCCAGTCCTTTTGGGGACCGAAAATGCGCTCGCAGAACAGACCATCTTTTTCAGGTTTCAAAGTACGATAGTTGATTGTTTCAGGCTTTTTCACTTCTCCGTAAGACCATGAACGGATTTTGTCAGGTGAAGCGAGACCGATGTTCATATACTCAAAATTGTTCACATCCAGCAAGGGGCCTACCTCCCTTTCAATCTTCGGGTTATACCCATGTCACTTGCGTAAATAATTTCGTTTATTCTTTCGTGACGACATCACGTTCTATGTCAGCAGAAACAAACTCTTCGGTTTCTTCATCATTTGTTAATGAAAGGCCTTCGTTTTGTTTTGCATCTTCATCGTCTTCCAAGTCTCTCATTTCGATTTCTTCTTCATCGCTTGACAGGATTTTGACGTCCATACCCAAGCTTTGAAGTTCTTTAATCAATACTTTGAACGATTCCGGAACACCCGGTTCTGGAACATTGTCGCCTTTAACGATCGCTTCGTATGTTTTCACACGGCCCACGACATCATCGGATTTAACGGTAAGGATCTCTTGAAGCGTGTATGCTGCACCGTAAGCTTCAAGGGCCCATACTTCCATCTCACCGAAACGCTGTCCGCCGAACTGCGCTTTACCTCCGAGAGGCTGTTGGGTAACGAGTGAATAAGGACCGGTTGAACGGGCATGGAGTTTGTCATCAACCATGTGGGCAAGCTTGATCATGTACATGATACCCACGGAAACCCTGTTATCAAATGGTTCTCCGGTACGGCCGTCGTAAAGGACGGTTTTCGCGTCTCTTGACATGCCGGCTTCTTCAAGCGTTTCCCACACGTCTTCTTCGCGGGCTCCGTCAAATACCGGTGATGCGACATGCAGGCCAAGGCGGCGTGCAGCCATACCAAGGTGAAGCTCCAATACCTGACCGATGTTCATCCGCGATGGAACGCCCAGCGGGTTCAACATGATGTCGATCGGTGTTCCGTCAGGAAGATACGGCATATCTTCTTCAGGAAGAATCTTCGAAATAACACCTTTGTTACCGTGACGTCCGGCCATTTTGTCCCCTTCAGAGATTTTACGCTTCTGAACAATGTATACGCGGACAAGCTGGTTGACGCCAGGAGGCAGTTCGTCTCCGTCTTCGCGGTTGAAGACTTTTACGTCAAGAATGATACCGCCGCCTCCGTGCGGAACGCGGAGTGACGTATCGCGGACTTCGCGCGCTTTTTCTCCGAAGATGGCGTGAAGCAGGCGTTCTTCTGCCGTAAGCTCTGTAACCCCTTTTGGCGTTACTTTTCCTACGAGCAGGTCTCCGTCTTTTACTTCGGCACCGACGCGGATAATTCCGCGCTCATCCAGGTTGCGGAGAGCATCCTCACCGACGTTTGGAATATCACGGGTGATTTCTTCAGGTCCGAGCTTTGTATCCCGGGCTTCTGATTCGTATTCTTCAATATGGATAGACGTATAAACATCGTCTTTTACAAGGCGTTCGCTCATGATGATGGCATCCTCATAGTTGTAGCCATCCCATGTCATGAAGCCGACCATGACGTTGCGTCCGAGGGCAAGTTCCCCTTTTTCCATAGATGGACCGTCAGCCAAAATTTCACCTTTTTCAACTTCATCTCCGACGCTTACGATCGGACGCTGGTTGTAGCACGTTCCCTGGTTGGAACGGACGAACTTCAGCAAGCTGTATTTATCAAGGTTTCCTTTTACTTTTTGTCCGTCTACTTCTTCATAGCGGCGCACCCAGATGTTTTTCGCTTCAACACGTTCGACGATTCCCGGGTGGCGGCAAATAACAGCGGCGCCGGAATCTTTCGCAGATACATATTCCATTCCGGTTCCGACGATCGGCGATTCAGGCTGCATAAGCGGAACAGCCTGACGCTGCATGTTCGCTCCCATCAAGGCGCGGTTTGAGTCATCGTTTTCCAAGAAAGGAATACATGCAGTCGCGGCAGAAACAACCTGTTTAGGCGAAACGTCCATGTAGTCAACGCGGTCTTTCGAAACGACGGTGTTCTCCCCTCTGAAGCGGGCAACGATGCTGTCGTCAACAAATGATCCGTCTTCATTCAGGCGGGCGTTCGCCTGTGCCACAACATAGTTGTCTTCTTCATCAGCCGTTAAATAGTCGATTCTCGGCGTTACTTTTCCAGTCTCAGGATCAACGCGGCGGTAAGGCGTTTCAATAAAGCCGAACCGGTTCACTTTCGCAAATGTAGAAAGCGAGTTGATCAATCCGATGTTCGGGCCCTCAGGCGTTTCAATCGGACACATCCGGCCATAGTGGGAGTAGTGAACGTCACGCACTTCCATTCCGGCGCGTTCACGCGTCAAACCACCAGGTCCGAGCGCTGATAAACGGCGTTTATGCGTCAGCTCAGCGAGCGGATTCGTCTGATCCATGAATTGAGAAAGCTGTGAGCTTCCGAAAAACTCTTTGATTGAAGCGATGACAGGGCGAATATTAATCAGCTGCTGAGGCGTGATCGTATTTGTATCCTGAATGGACATTCTTTCACGAACAACGCGCTCCATTCTGCTTAAACCGATTCTGAATTGGTTTTGCAGAAGCTCGCCTACTGAACGAAGGCGGCGGTTTCCCAGATGGTCGATATCATCTGTATCGCCTACTCCGTGAAGCAGGTTAAAGAAATAGCTGATGGATGCGATAATGTCAGAAGGTGTAATGTTTTTAACGCCTTCCTCGATATAAGCGTTTCCGAGAACATTGATCGTCTGCTCCCCTTCAGGGTCATTCGGAGCGAAGATTTTAATGGATTGAAGCGTCACTTCATCTTCGACTACTCCGCCGTTCGGGTACAGCTTTTTAAAGCCGATTCCGTTTTCCAGGTACGGCAGCACTTTGTCGAGTGTTCTTCTGTCCAAAATCGTTCCTTTTTCAGCAAGGATTTCACCCGTTTCAGGATCTACGAGCGTTTCAGCAAGCCGCTGATTGAAAAGACGGTTTTTGATGTGAAGCTTTTTATTAATTTTGTAGCGTCCTACACTTGCAAGGTCATATCTTTTCGGATCAAAGAATCTTGAATCAAGTAAGCTTTTCGCATTTTCAACCGTCGGCGGCTCTCCAGGGCGAAGGCGCTCGTAGATTTCAAGAAGCGCTTTGTCGGTGTTTTCTGTATTATCTTTATCAAGCGTGTTGCGCAAGTACTCGTTTTCACCGATCAGATCGATGATTTCCTGATCAGATCCGAAGCCAAGAGCACGCAAAAGAACCGTAACCGGCAACTTACGTGTGCGATCAATGCGGACATACACAACATCTTTCGCATCAGTCTCGTATTCTAACCATGCGCCACGGTTTGGAATGACAGTCGCGGTAAAACCTTTTTTACCGTTTTTGTCTACTTTACCACTGTAATATACACTTGGAGAACGAACGAGCTGAGATACGATGACGCGCTCCGCACCGTTGATAATAAAGGTTCCGGTGTCAGTCATGATAGGGAAATCGCCCATAAAGACTTCCTGGTCCTTAACCTCGCCGGTCTCTTTGTTGATCAAGCGGACTTTGACTCGCAGCGGCGCTGAGTAAGTCACATCGCGCTCTTTTGATTCTTCTACCGGATACTTAGGCTCACCCAAGCTGTAATCAATAAATTCCAGAGAGAGGTTACCAGTGAAATCCTCAATTGGCGATATGTCTTGAAACATCTCTCTAAGACCCTCATCAAGAAACCACTGATAAGAAGAGGTTTGAATTTCAATGAGATTTGGTAATTCTAACACTTCGCTAATGCGTGCATAGCTTCTGCGCTGGCGGTGTCGTCCATACTGAACTAGTTGACCTGTCAACTGATTCACCCCTCAAATCATGCGTAATATATGTGTAACAAGCATTTCTTCCCCATATATGTAAGAAATACTTTTACAAGACAAAAGAAAAAAGGGTTTCTAATTAGAAAACCACATCCAAAAACAAAATAGCGATTTTATTAGCGTTCCCAAAAATGTATATTTTATACAGGTCTGGGCGTTTCTTAAAAGCGGCAAGCAAAATATATACATTGGCATTTTATAATGTTAACATAGCTGAAAATCCGAGTCAAACTTTTTTTGCTTTTATGATATAATACCCTTTCTTTTTTTGGACGACTTCAACGTCCGCAAAAAGCTGTTTTAATTTTTCAATAGCGGAAGGACCGCCCTGCTTTTTCTGAATGACGACCCACAAATCACCTGAAGGCCTTAAATGTTCAGCGCTTTTTTCAAAAATGGCGTGTACCGTTTTTTTCCCGGCTCGTATGGGGGGATTGGTGATAATGGAAGCGAATTGTTTTGCAGGTTCGACGTTGGAAAACAGATCACTTTGATATACCGTAACATTTTCAATCTGATTATTTAACGCATTTTCCTTTGAAAGTTCTACAGCCCTTTCATTAACATCGATCATATGAACCATTCGATCTTTGAAATCAGCAGCAAGCGAAATGCCGATCGGACCGTAGCCGCAGCCCACATCCAAAAAATCACCGTCTTGATCAGGTTCACGGAAAGCTTCGATCAGCAGTCTGGAACCGAAGTCCACTTCATTTTTTGAAAAGACTCCGCTGTCGCTGATAAATGTAAACGTCCGGTTTCTTAATTGGAATGCCCACGTTTTTCTGCTGCTTTTTGCTGAAGGTTTCTCCGAATAATAATGGTCAGTCATCCCAGAACCTCCTCAGTTGGTGAACTCTCCAGATATCTTGAGACAAGATGGGTTATCTTATGCGGAAAGAACTCATTTATTTAGCAAAGAAAAAGCCCGCTTTTAACAGCGAGCTTTCTCCTAAAAGATTAGGCGAAGATTACTTAACTTCTACAGAAGCGCCAACTTCTTCAAGTTTAGCTTTAAGCTCTTCAGCTTCTTCTTTCGCAATACCTTCTTTAAGAGGTTTTGGAGTGTTGTCAACAAGTTCTTTAGCTTCTTTCAAGCCAAGACCAGTGATTTCACGAACAACTTTGATAACTTTGATCTTTTGGTCTCCTGCACCAGCAAGGATAAGATCAAATTCAGTTTTCTCTTCAGCAGCTCCGCCGGCAGCAGCTCCGCCAGCTACAGCTACAGGAGCAGCAGCAGTTACGCCAAATTCTTCTTCGATTGCTTTTACTAATTCGTTCAACTCAAGAACAGTTGCTTCTTTAACGGAAGCAATGATTTCTTCGATATTTAAAGCCATTTGTAATTCCTCCATTTGTTTTAATTTTTAAAGACTGGTAAGATTAAGCGCCTTGTTCTTCCTTCTGATCTGCCACAGCTTTTGCAGCAAGAGCAAGGTTGCGAACTGGAGCTTGAAGTACGCTAAGCAACATAGAAAGCAAGCCTTCGCGTGATGGAAGTTCAGCAAGAGCTTTCACTTCTTCAACAGTAGAAACTTTGCCTTCGATAACGCCGGCTTTGATTTCAAGAGCTTCGTTCTTTTTGGCAAACTCGTTAAGAACTTTTGCCGGAGCGACAACATCTTCTGTGCTGAATGCGATCGCATTCGGTCCAGTTAAGAACTCGTTTAAACCATCAAGCTCAGCTTGTTCTACCGCACGGCGAGTCATCGTGTTTTTGTAAACTTTGAACTCAACGCCAGCTTCGCGAAGCTGTTTGCGAAGTTCTGTTACTTCAGCTACGTTAAGACCGCGATAGTCAACGATGATCGTTGATTTACTTTCTTTCAGTTTAGAAGTAATTTCTTCAACAACAACTTTTTTTGTTTCGATTGCGCTGCTCATGGTTACACCTCCTGTAGATTCTTGTGTAACACTTATACCGTTCGGTGATCACGTTCTTTAACGACAGATTCCATATAAAAAGCCTCCATTCGACATGGAGGCTGTATATACAAGCATACGTAGCGTAAAAGCTGTGATATATATACACCTCGGTAGGAAATTAAGCCTCTGAAGGCACCTACTGTCTACGGTATAAATGGACATATTTTATTTTACAACGCTTTGAATTATATCAGAACGTATCAAGCTAAGTCAATATTATTTTACGTTGAAAGTTGAAGGGTCCACTTTGATTCCAGGTCCCATTGTAGATGTAACGGAAACGTTCTTCACGTATACACCTTTAGCAGCAGCAGGTTTTGCTTTTAAGATTGTGTCATACATTGTCGCGAAGTTTTCAACAAGTTTCTCGTCTTCGAATGACACTTTACCGATCGGAACATGAATGTTTCCGGCTTTATCAACGCGGTATTCAACTTTACCCGCTTTGATTTCGTTTACTGCTTTTTCAACTTCAAATGTAACCGTTCCTGTTTTAGGGTTTGGCATAAGACCTTTTGGTCCGAGCACGCGGCCGATTTTACCGACTTCACCCATCATGTCAGGTGTTGCAACGATTACATCGAAATCGAACCAGCCTTGCTGGATTTTGTTGATGTAATCAACATCACCTACATAATCTGCACCAGCAGCTTCTGCTTCTTTCGCTTTTTCTCCTTTAGCGAAAACAAGGACGCGCTGAGTTTTACCCGTTCCGTTCGGAAGAACAACTGCACCGCGGATTTGCTGGTCGTTTTTACGAGGGTCAACACCTAAACGGAATGCCGCTTCAACTGTGGCATCGAATTTAGCTGTGTTTGTTTTTTTTACGAGCTCGATCGCTTCGTTTACATCGTAAGCTTTTGTACGCTCTACAAGCTTGGCAGCTTCAACGTACTTTTTACCTTTTTTAGCCATTTCAAAATTTCCTCCTTAGTGGTTTTAGCGGAAATAACCTCCCACGAATAAGGGTTGCGAACTTGTCTGATCCAAACTCGCAACCCACAAAGAAACAAATTAGTCTTCGATCACAATACCCATACTGCGGGCAGTTCCTTCAACCATACGCATAGCCGCTTCAACATCTGCCGCATTCAAGTCAGGCATTTTTGTTTCGGCGATTTCACGTACTTTATCGCGTTTAACGGTTGCGACTTTATTACGGTTAGGCTCACCAGAACCTGACTCAATTCCAGCCGCTTTTTTAAGCAATACAGCAGCAGGCGGAGTTTTTGTAATAAATGTAAATGAACGGTCTTCGTAAACCGAAATTTCTACAGGAATGATAAGACCAGCCTGGTCAGATGTACGAGCGTTAAACTCCTTACAGAATCCCATGATGTTAACACCGGCTTGACCTAATGCAGGACCAACTGGCGGAGCTGGATTTGCTTTCCCAGCAGGAATTTGCAATTTTACAACTTTAACTACTTTTTTAGCCACGAGACACACCTCCTTAAGTCCGTGATGTGGTAATAGGGTGAACCCTCCCACTCAAGGTCTCATTCTTTATATGAATGATGAAAAAATATCAAGCTAGCCGACTTGGCCTTTTTGCCAAGACGCACCTTTGTATATTACCACTTTTATATAGTGATTTCAAGCGCTTTTCCATTACAATTTGTCAACTTGAGTAAATTCAAGTTCAACAGGGGTCTCTCTCCCGAACATGTTAACGAATACCTTGACTTTGTTTTTATCATGGTCGATTTCCTCGATCGTGCCCGTGAAATCGGCAAACGGTCCGTCGATCACCTTCACGGTTTCCTTCAGTTCAAAGTCGATTTCCGTTTTGCGTTCTTCAAGACCCATCCGCTTCAGAATTTTTTCGACTTCGCCCGGAAGCAGAGCCGTCGGCTTTGAGCCTGATCCGGCAGAACCGACAAATCCCGTCACGCCCGGCGTATTTCGCACGACATACCAGGAGTCGTCCGTCATGACAAGCTCGACAAGAACATAGCCAGGGAAGACCTTCTTTTTAACAACTTTCTTCTTGCCGTTTTTAATATCTGTTTCTTCTTCTTCAGGCACGACGACGCGGAAGATTTTATCCTGCATCCCCATCGACTCGACCCGTTTTTCCAAATTCGCTTTCACCTTGTTTTCGTAGCCGGAGTACGTATGCACAACATACCATTTCTTTTCCATTCTCATTCAGGACCCTTTTAAGTCCTTCCCTCCCCACACCTTAATGTTTATTGGCCGTACCGGGAAACTGACACTTCTTTTATACGAGCCTCATATTTTGAAACAATGAAAAAACCCGTCGAACGGGTTTTTTGGCAAGTCATATTAAGATCTATTATAACACGTTATGCTGATCATTATTCAACTATTAAACGAATTAATTGAGTAATTCCTGAATCGATCAGTGCAAAAAAGATGACGAAAAAGATAACGGTGGTAATAACGGTGACCGTATAGCTCGTTAATTCTTTTCCTTTTGGCCACGTGACCTTCTTCATTTCTTTTCCGACGTTCTTAAAGAATTTCATAATACCCATGGTAAGAAACCTCCACAACCTAAAAACAAAAAACCCTATTTTGTTTCCAGATGTACTGTATGAGAATTGCAGTTATTGCAGTATTTCTTTACTTCGAGCCGTTCAGCCAAAGCTGCGGAGCTTTTCATTGTCGTATAATTACGGTTCCCGCAATTTTTACAGGCCAGCGTGATTTTTTTCTTCATGTTTACACCTTTTTCTGGACAATCATTTCTTTAGTAAGATATCACAGTCCCAAAATCACTGTCAATATGCCGCAGGTTTCCCTACAAGCTGATTTCGCGGAGCTCCAGGTATTTCTCGAGCTTCCTTTTGACGCGCTGGAGCGCATTATCAATTGATTTTACATGGCGGTTTAATTCTTCGGATATTTCCTGATAGGATCTTCCGTCGAGATAGAGTGCAAGAACTTTTCTTTCCAAATCGCTGAGCAATTCACCCATTTTCAGCTCGATGTCATCAAATTCTTCCTGGTTGATAATCAGTTCCTCAGGATTCATTACTTTAGCTCCCGAAATAACGTCGAGGAGCGTCCTGTCCGATTCTTCGTCATAAATAGGCTTGTCCAGCGACACATAAGAATTTAGCGGAATGTGTTTCTGGCGAGTAGCTGTTTTGATAGCGGTAATAATCTGGCGGGTAATGCACAATTCGGCAAAAGCTTTAAACGAAGTCAGCTTGTCCTCTCTAAAATCACGGATAGATTTGTAGAGCCCGATCAATCCTTCCTGAACGATGTCCTCCCGATCGGCCCCTATTAAAAAGTAGGATCTCGCTTTTGCCCTTACAAAGTTCCGGTACTTTGTAATCAAGTAATCTAACGCATCACTGTCTCCGACATGAACCATTTCAATGACCTGCTCGTCTTCCAACTGGCAAAACCGTTCTTTGCTGAACTGTTCTTTGCTGAATTTTCCCTGGTTGTTTCCTAAGTTCACTCCGATCCCCCCGACCGCACGTAGATAGAAATATTATACAGTAATGGGCAAAAAAGCGTCAACCTACTCCAAATCACCGCGCCGCCATTTTTCAAATATTTTCAAAACATCTTCAGATAAAGGGATTTTTCCGACGGGACGCTCCGTGGTAATTTTTTTAACGCGTTTTTCGATTTTTCTTTCGATCGCTTCAACTTCCCTCAGCAGCTCCCTCGCAGATTTGCGCAGCGCTCCCTGTCCAAAGATCGCCCACTGCTCGGTATAATCGGATGTGGCAACATGGATTTGCGTCTGAATGTTGTTCAAGTCTGACGCCAGTTTTTCAATCCGCTCGTCAGCCGTCTCATTCTCCCTCGTAAAAATCACCTCTACACGGTGATTGATCCTTTTCTTCTCGATTCCTTTCACGAGATGCGCATCGAATACGACAATCACCCGAAAACCGGTGTAAGCTTGATATTCCGCCATTTTTTGAATCAAAAGGTCCCTTGCTTCTTCGAAGCTGTTCGCTTTCAGATCCTTCAGCTGAGGCCACGCCCCAATCATGTTATAACCGTCGACTAAAAGGATATCCATCCTTTTCTATTCTCCCAAGGGGCTTCGTTTCCGGTACACTTCGTACATCAACAGTCCCGCTGCAACCGAAGCGTTCAGGGACGTGACTTTTCCCGCCATCGGAAGGCGAATGAGGAAATCGCATGTTTCCTTGACAAGCCTTCCCATACCTTTGCCTTCGCTTCCGATCACAAGCGCGAGCGGCATGTTTCCGTCAAGCGACCTGTAATCCTGCTTTCCCGACGCATCGGTGCCGACGATCCAAATGCCCCGTTCTTTCAATTCTTCCAATGTCCGCGAAAGGTTCGTCACCTTCACGACCGGTATATGTTCGATCGCTCCTGTCGAGGCTTTGGCGACGGTTGTCGTAAGGCCGACGGCACGCCTTTTTGGAATGATGATCCCGTGCGCGCCGACCGCGTCAGCCGTACGCATGATCGATCCGAGATTATGCGGGTCTTCGATTTCATCTAAAACGATGAAAAACGGCTGCTCATTTCTGTCCTCGGCCTTTTGAAAAAGATCATCCAGCTCGGCGTATTCATAAGCCGCGACTTGAGCGACGACGCCTTGATGCTGGCCGGAAACCATTTGATCGAGCTTTTTGCGGGGGACATAATGAATCGTGATTCCTTTTTTCGCGGCGAGCTCAACGACCTGCTGTGCCTGTCCCTTCACCGTGTTTTCCGCCATCCATAACTTGTACAGTTCACGGCCGGATTTTAACGTTTCAATTACCGCGTTTTTCCCTATGACGTAATCGTGCTGCTGGCTCATTTGACTTCCTCCCTGCCGTCCCGTTTTTCCAACGCTTTTTTTATGAGCTCTTCAAGTCTCGCTTCTTTTTTCTCAAGAAAAAGATATCCAATAACGGCTTCGAAAGCAGTGCTGTAACGGTATGTTTGGACATCCGTGTTTTTAGGCACTGTTCCGGATTTTGCATTTCTCCCTCTTCTGAGCACGGCCTTTTCTTCTTCTGTGAAAAAATCCTGCTCTTCAAGGGCAAACAGCATGCTCGCCTGCGCTTTTGCCGAAACATAGCGGCTCGAGTGCTTGTGGAGATCATTGGGCTTTGTCATACCTTGCTTTAACAGGTGATGCCTGACGTAGATTTCCAAAACGGCATCACCCATGTAAGCAAGCGCCAAACCGTTTAATTGTTTGGCGTCTTTAACGGCTTCCAAATTCATGTTTACGATTCTCCTCTTTTCCAGCGGGTTCCTTGAGGAGTATCCTCCAAAATGATGTTCATGCTTTTGAGCTGATCGCGTATTTGATCAGACGTAGCGAAGTCTCTGTTTCTGCGGGCTTTGTTTCTCTTTTCAATAAGCTCTTCGATATCCTTGTCAAGCAATTCCTGCTCCTGAAGAGAGAATCCGAGAACGGAGCAGATCTCGTCAAACATTTGAATGAACGCTTGAATCACATGTTCAGCGGTGTTCTTTTCCTGCAAATAATAATTGGCGTGCTTAGCAAGATCAAACAGGACAGAAATCGCATTCGCGGTGTTGAAGTCATCGTCCATTGCCGCAACGAAAGCTTCCCTCTGCTCCTCGATTTTCTTAAGCCATTCGGAATCGCCCTCTGTTAAATTTGTACTGCTTTTCAGGCGATGCTGCAAATTGCTATAAGCCGTTTTTAATCGGCCAAAAGCATTTTTTGTATTTTCGAGAAGTTCGGCTGAATAGTTGATCGGATGCCTGTAGTGAACGGAGAGCATGAAAAACCGCAGCACTTGCGGATCGTGCTCTTTAATGATGTCATGCACAAGCACAAAATTCCCGAGCGATTTTGACATTTTCTCATTGTCAATATTGATGTAGCCGTTATGAAGCCAATATTTCGCAAACAGTTTGCCGGTTAAAGCTTCAGACTGGGCAATTTCGTTTTCGTGGTGCGGGAAGGTCAAATCCTGGCCGCCTGCATGGATATCGATCGAATCCCCCAAATATTTTTTCGCCATGGCGGAGCATTCGATGTGCCAGCCCGGACGGCCTTTGCCCCAAGGGCTATCCCAGAAGATTTCGTTCTCTTTCGCCGCTTTCCATAAAGCGAAATCGAGGGCATCTTCTTTTTTCTCGCCCACCTGAATCCGCGCGCCGGATCTCAATTCGTCGATCGACTGATGCGATAGTTTGCCGTAGTCTTTGAACGACCTTGTTTTATAGTAAACATCACCGTCCGCTTCATAGGCATAGCCTTTATCAATGAGCGTCTGGATAAACTCGATGATGTCGTCCATGTTTTCGGTTACCCGCGGATGGCAGTCGGCTTTTGAGCAGCCGAGCGCACCGACATCCTCAAAATAAGCCTTGATAAACCGTTCAGCGATGACCGGCACTTCTTCTCCGAGCTCATTTGCCGATTTGATCAGTTTGTCATCCACGTCGGTAAAGTTTGAAACGTAGTGAACATCGTAGCCTTTGTACTCCAAATATTTTCTGACCGTATCATATACGATGGCCGGCCTTGCGTTTCCAATGTGAATGTAATTATATACGGTCGGGCCGCACACATACATTTTGACCTTGCCTTCTTCAAGAGGCACAAACGGCTCTTTTTTTCTTGTCAGCGTATTATAAAGTGTAATGGTCACAACTCATCTTCCCTTTCTTTTCTCTAAAAGCTCCTGTTTCAGCTGCCTGATTTCGTTCTCTAATTCTTTGAAGCGGTCGGCAACCGGATCCGGCAAATCCTGATGGTTCAGGTCGCGTCTAATTTTCTTTCCGTTTTGCACTACGACGCGTCCGGGAATGCCGACAACGGTGGAGCATTCAGGCACATCGTGCAGGACGACCGAACCGGCGCCGATCTTTGAGCCTCTTCCGATCGTAATCGAACCAAGCACCTTAGCTCCCGTTGAAATCATGGCATCATCCTCTATTGTCGGATGCCGTTTCCCTTTTTCTTTCCCTGTTCCTCCGAGCGTAACGCCCTGAAAGACCGTCACATTATTTCCGATCTCACACGTTTCGCCGATCACGACCCCCATCCCGTGATCGATAAAAAAGCGCCTGCCGATCTTGGCTCCCGGATGAATTTCAATCCCGGTGAAGAAGCGGGCAATTTGAGAGATCGCTCTGGCAATGAAAAACCTTTTTCTCTTATATAAAGCATGTGCAATTCGATGCGCCCATATAGCATGTAACCCCGAATATGTTAATATGACTTCGATGTAGCTTCTCGCAGCCGGATCTTGTTCAAATACGACATCTACATCTTCTTTCAGCATTTTAAAGAACACACGATTTCCCCCCGTTCCCCGCTTCCTGCTTTCTGCTGTTATCTGTTTTGCGTATAAAAAAACGCCTCTGTCTGATGACAGAGACGCTTTTTACACGCGGTTCCACTCTGTTTAGAAAACAGCGGATCTGTTTTCTCAAACTCGAATCCATAACGGCGGATACCGCCTTTGAATACTTGTTTCGCGAACGTTCTTCAAAGGTCTCAAGAGGTGCATTTCTAAAGCCCGGCGCTTAAGTCTTTTCCAGCCGATGAAGACTCTCTCTTTAAAGGCCGCTGGCTTTATACTTCTCCCTGTCAACGATTTTACTTATTGATCAATGTACTGAGACGTTTTAATACGGTATCTTTTCCTAATAATTCAATGGATTGCGGCAGCTCCGGACCGTGTGTCTGTCCGGTTGTCGCAACGCGGATCGGCATAAACAGTTTTTTCCCCTTATGCCCCGTTTCTTTTTGAACTGCTTTGATCGATGCTTTAATCTGATCTGCGGTGAATTCCTCGAGCTGTTCGAGCTTTTCGGCGAATGCACTCAGCACTTCAGGCACCTGCTCTTCATCTAAAACAGTCCTTGCTTCACGATTATACTCGATTTCTTCTTTAAAGAACAACTCTGTTAACTCGACGATTTCAGCACCGTAGCTTAATTGATCCTGGTAAAGGGAAATCAGCTTGGAGACCCATTCGCGTTCGCTCTCGGAAAGCTCTTCAGATACTTTGCCGGCTTTTTGCAAATGAGGTACCGCGAGATCGATGACCTGATCAAGGTCAAGCTTTTTCACATACTGGTTGTTGACCCATTTCAGTTTATGCGCGTCAAACACAGCAGGTGATTTTGACAAACGGTTCACATCAAATATCTCGATAAACTGCTCTTTTGTAAACAGCTCTTCTTCTCCAACCGGAGACCATCCGAGCAGCGCGATAAAGTTGAACAGCGCTTCCGGCAAATAGCCGAGCTCTTCATATTGCTCGATAAACTGAATAATCGATTCATCCCGTTTGCTGAGCTTTTTGCGATTTTCGTTGACGATCAGCGTCATATGTCCAAAAACCGGGATATCCCAGCCAAACGCATTGTAGATCATAATCTGCTTCGGCGTATTTGAGATGTGGTCTTCCCCGCGAAGCACATGCGTCATTTTCATTAAATAGTCATCGACTGCTACAGCAAAATTGTAGGTTGGCGTTCCGTCTTTTTTAACGATAACGAAATCGCCGATTCCGTCCGATTCGAATGAAATCTCATCTTTGACGATATCCTTGAAGGTGATGACTTCCCCTTGAGGGACTTTAAAGCGGATGCTCGGCTTCCTTCCTTCAGCCTCAAGCTTTTCCTGTTCTTCTTTTGTCAGGTTGCGGCATTTACCGGAGTAGCGAGGCATTTCTCCGCGGGCTGCCTGTTCCTCGCGCTCTTTTTCAAGCTCTTCCTCTGTACAATAGCACTTATAGGCGAGGCCTTTCTCAAGAAGCTCGTCATAATATGTTTTATAAATGTCATTTCTTTCAGATTGACGGTACGGTCCATATTCTCCGCCGACATCGATGCTTTCATCCCAATCGATGCCGAGCCACTTCAAGTAGTTGAGCTGGCTCTGCTCCCCGCCTTCGATATTCCGCTTTTTATCCGTGTCTTCAATCCGGATAATGAATTTTCCGCCTTGGCTGCGGGCAAATAAATAATTGAAGAGAGCGGTTCTTGCATTTCCGATATGTAAATGGCCTGTAGGGCTCGGCGCATAACGGACCCGAACTTCGTTTCCCATCTGTCAAACTTCCTTTCGTCTCAATCAGAGTTCAAATTTATATTTATTCTATCATCAAATGAAACGGTCTTCAAAATGAATTATGCCTTTTGGAGCAGAACGGAAGCCTGAGCAGCGATTCCTTCAGCTCTTCCCGTAAATCCGAGCTTTTCCGTCGTTGTCGCTTTTACATTAATTTGCGATACATCCGCTTCCAAGCCTTCAGCGATTCTGGCTCTCATGTCATCGATATAAGGAGCCATTTTTGGTTTTTGGGCGATGATTGTACAATCAAGGTTCACAAGCGTGTAGCCTTTTTCTTTCACAAGCGCCCATACATGCTGAAGCAGTTTGAATGAATCAGCATCTTTGAATTCCGGATCCGTATCGGGAAAATGCTTTCCGATATCTCCTTCGCCAATGGCGCCGAGGCAGGCATCCGCAATCGTATGCAAAAGCACATCAGCGTCGGAGTGCCCCAGAAGCCCTTTTTCATAAGGAATCGTGACGCCCCCTATAATGAGCGGTCTGCCTTCTGTGAGCTGATGGACGTCAAAACCTTGACCAATTCTAAACATGTTCATTCCTTCTTTCCGCTTCTAATATCGCTTCGGCAACGAGCAAGTCATCAGGGGTCGTCAGCTTAATGTTTTGATAATCCCCATGGATAATGGCGACCTTGCCTCCGGCTTCCTCGACTAGACTCGCGTCATCCGTCCCGAGAAAGCCTTTTGCTTCAGCTTCGGTATGGGCGTTCATTAAAATAGAAAGACGAAAAGCTTGTGGGGTTTGAGCGGCCCACAAGCTTGAACGTTCAATCGTTCCGGCTACCTCTTCGTCTTGAACGCGTTTTATCGTGTCTTTTACGGGTACGGCAACGATCGCTGCCCCCGTTTGTTTCGCTTTCATGACAAGCTGTTCGATATGCTCCCGTTTAATAAAGGGTCTGGCTCCGTCATGAACCAAAACGATCTCTTCATTTCCGGCAACTTTAACGCCTTGAAAAACGCTTTGCTGGCGTTCTTTGCCGCCCGGAACGATCTCGATCGGTGTCTTGAAATGATGCTTTTTCAAAAGGTTGTCAAATTCGCCGAATTCGCGCTCATTGATGACAAGAATAATCCTTTTGCAGGCGTCATGGTCTTCAAACACCTTTAATGTATGAATAATGACTGGCAGTCCTTTTGCCTCGATAAACAGTTTGTTTTTTCCGGCATTCATTCGTTTGCCTTGTCCGGCGGCAGGAATGACGACTTCGTAATTCATCTTCTGTCTCCCTTTTTAAAGCGCCTTTTCCAGCAGTTTCGGCTTGGCAAAAATCATTCTGCCGGCCGCTGTCTGCAGCACACTGGTTACAAGCACATCAATGTGTTTGCCGATATAGTTCCGTCCCTCTTCTACGACAATCATTGTGCCATCGTCCAAATACGCCACGCCCTGGTTATGTTCCTTACCGTCTTTAATTACCTGCACTTTCATTTCTTCCCCTGGAAGCACGACAGGTTTGACGGCGTTGGCCAGATCATTTATGTTCAATACGGCTACTTTCTGAAGCTCGCATACTTTGTTTAAATTGAAATCGTTTGTGACGACGACCCCGGACGTCAGCTTAGCAAGCTTGACCAGTTTGCTATCGACCTCTTGAATATCCTCAAAGTCGCCTTCATAGATTTCAACTTTGATATCCAGTTCCTTTTGAATCCGGTTTAAAATATCGAGCCCTCTTCGTCCCCTGTTTCGTTTAAGGACGTCAGAAGAGTCGGCGATATGCTGGAGCTCTTCCAGCACAAACTGCGGAATCACAATGACGCCTTCGAGAAATCCGGTCTGACAAATATCAGCAATTCTCCCATCTATAATAACACTTGTATCTAAAATTTTCAGCTTTTTGTCCTCTTCAGTCCGCTCTTCTTCAGCATTTCCTTTTTTCTTCCGGGACGAGAACAGCGTGAGCATCTCATCTTTTTTCTTAAAGCCTACCCGGAACCCGAGATAGCCGAGAAAAGCGGCGAGAACGATCGGGATGACCGTACTGATCAGCTGATACGGGATGTTTTTTAACGGGATGACATTGACGATTAGAAAAGCTAGCATAAGTCCGAAGATTAATCCTAAAGATCCGAACAGCAAATCTGATACAGGGGCTTTTATGAGAGAATCCTCAATCCCTTTCACCCAGTTGATCACATGATCCGCACACCAGATGCCCAGCAGAAAAAAGATGACGGCTCCCAAACAAGCGGACGTATACGGGTTTGTTATTAAAGGTATGTCCTGTGCGTTTAACAACACAAACAATTCCGGTATTAGAAAAATACCGATAACGCCTCCCAAAATCGCAAAGAACGCTAGAACTATTCGTTTCAACATACCTTCACCTCCTTTTATTGTCATTTATTTTTTATGAAAGCAGCTGTTTAAGGGAAAACAAAAAGTAAAAATAATATACCCATAAATTGCAATTTTTAATCAGTTCGATGAAAATTTCTTACAGCTGTCTATCAATATAATGTTTTTCCTGAAGCCGTTTTAACCCTTTCTTTATCTTTTGGGCACGAACAGCCCCAATTCCTTCCACTTCATCCAATTCTTTTACATCCGCCTCGATAATAAGCTTTAAATGACCAAACGCTTCAACAACATTTTCGACGATCGGCATAGGGAGACGGGGTATTTTATGAAGAAGTCTGTAACCGCGCGGGAACACGTATTCCTCCATATTCGTAGTAGCTGAATAACCTAGAAGCTTCAGCAGAATGGAATCATCCAGCAATTCAAAGCTTGACATATCCTGAAGCTGTTTTAAAAGGACGAACGGGTCTTTGATTTTTTCTTTGACATAGTCTTTCACAAAGAGGGCCGCTTCCTGCTCCATGTCCGTGATCAGTTCGCTGACTTGGAGCCTGATTAAATGTCCTTCCGTTCCCAGCTCTTTAATATACATATTAATCTCATTTTTGATTCTCAGCACCATTTCATAGCGATGCATCACGGAAATGACGTCGCCGAATGTGACAAGCTCTTCGAACTCCAAAGCGCTCAATGTAGAAATGGCATTGTCCAAGATCAGCTTGTATTTTTCAAGAGTCTGAATCGCCTGGTTGGCTTTTGTTAAAATAAAGCCGATATCTTTTAAAATATATTTCATGTTTTCCTGATAAAGCGTGATCACATTCCGTCTTTCGGATATGGCGATGATCAGGCACCCTGTCTGCTTTGCCACACGCTCTGCGGTTCTGTGCCTCATCCCTGTTTCCGAAGAAGGGATCGTGGCTTCCGGCATGAGCTGCGTATTGGCATAGAGGATTTTCTGACCCGAATCGCTTAGAATAATCGCACCGTCCATTTTCGCAAGCTCGTACAAATGGGCGGGTGAAAAAGCGGAATTAATGTGAAATCCGCCGTCAACAACCTCTTTTACTTTATCGTTAAAACCGACGACGATTAACCCGCCGGTTTTCGCCCGCAACACATTTTCGATTCCCTCGCGGAGAGGAGTCCCCGGCGCGACAAACTGCAAAATTTCTGAAAGGTCCTGTTTCGCTCCTTTTTTTTCTTTTTCCATCTATTATGATCCTCCTAATGAAGTTCGAAGAGCCTCAGCTACATTTTCAACACCGACGACCTCAATTCCTTTCGGTTTTGTCCATCCGTCCGCATTTGCGGCAGGAATGATCATTCTCTTGAACCCGAGCTTGGCCGCTTCCTGAACCCTCTGTTCGATTCTCGATACTCTGCGGACCTCTCCTGTCAGCCCGACCTCACCGATAAAACAATCGGTCGGACTCGGCGGGGTATCCCGGAAGCTTGACGCAATGCTCACCGTAACGGCGAGGTCTATCGCCGGTTCATCGAGCTTCACGCCGCCGGCGACTTTTAAATAGGCATCCTGGTTTTGAAGAAGCAGGCCGACCCTTTTTTCCAGCACGGCCATCAATAGCGACACACGGTTATGATCGATCCCGGTAGCCATCCTGCGGGGATTGCCGAAGCTTGTCGGCGAAATCAGCGCCTGAATTTCGACGAGGACCGGCCTCGTCCCTTCCATTGATGCTACGACGCTCGATCCGGCTGCGCCCGCCGAACGCTCTTCAAGAAAAATTTCCGACGGGTTCAGCACCTCTGTGAGGCCTTCTTCCCTCATCTCAAAAATCCCCATTTCATTTGTCGAACCGAACCGGTTTTTGACGGCTCGTAAAATCCGGAAAGTATGATGCCTCTCCCCTTCAAAATAAAGGACGGTGTCGACCATATGCTCAAGCAGTCTCGGTCCGGCAATCGAGCCTTCTTTCGTGACGTGCCCGACGATAAAAATCGGAATTCCTTTTGTTTTGGCAATCCTCATCAGCTCCGCAGTACACTCTCTAACCTGGGACACGCTGCCCGGGGCAGAGGTAATGTCGCTTTGATAAACGGTTTGAATCGAATCCACCACAACAAATGAAGGGTTCATCTCTTCTATAGAAGACGTAATATACTCCATATCGGTTTCAGATAAAACGTGCAGAGTTGAACTGTTGATCCCCAGCCGGTCCGCTCTCAGCTTCGTTTGTTTGACAGATTCTTCTCCTGATATGTACAGGACGTTTTCATTTGCATCGGCAAGCTGGGCAGATACCTGCAGCAGCAAAGTCGACTTTCCGATGCCGGGATCGCCTCCGATTAAGACAAGCGAGCCCTTGACGATTCCATCGCCCAACACGCGGTTGAATTCGCCCAGTTTCGTCTTGATCCGCGGCTCTTCCGTCGTTTCGATCGATGAGATGGGGGACGGTTTCTGAACCCTTTGAACGGAATGTGCAAAAGCGGTTCTTCGGTTGGCGGCCGGCTTTTTAATCGTTTCTTCCACCATCGTGTTCCATGCGCCGCATCCCGGGCACTTTCCCATCCACTTGGCGGACTCATAGCCGCACGATTGGCAAATAAATTTAGTCTTTGTTTTAGCCATAGATTTTTAAAATCTCCCTTTTATAAGAAAGTGAGGCATACTGGTCAATCGTATGCCTCTTTCTTTTTTCTCTATATTAGTTCGTTTTAGCTTCGGTTTTTACGACAAACTCTCCGTTTTCCACATCGAGCACGATATGCTGCCCTTTTGTAATGTTGCCCTTCAAGAGCTCTTCAGACAGCCGGTCTTCGACGTGTTTCTGGATGGCTCTTCTGAGCGGACGGGCTCCGTATTCAAGGTCAACGCCTTCTTCGGCGATTTTTTCTTTTGCCGCCTCTGTCAATTCAATTGAAAGATCCTGTTCTTTCAGACGCTTTGTCAATTGGTCTGACATGAGGGAGACGATGTCTTTCAAATGTTTTTTCTCCAGAGAGTGGAAAACGATAATTTCATCAATCCGGTTGATGAACTCCGGTCTGAAGGCGCGTTTTAATTCGCCCATGACTTTGTCTTTCATATCTTTGTAGTTCTGCGTTTCGTCCTGTACGTTAAACCCGACGTATTTGTTTCTTCTCAGCTCGCTTGCGCCGACGTTTGACGTCATGATCAGGATTGTATTTCTAAAGTCAACAGTGCGTCCTTTTGAATCTGTCAAACGGCCGTCTTCAAGCACTTGCAGCAGAATATTGAAGACATCAGGGTGGGCTTTTTCAATCTCATCGAGCAGGACGACTGAATAAGGTTTTCTTCTCACCTTTTCAGTAAGCTGTCCGCCTTCATCATAGCCGACATATCCCGGAGGAGAACCGACGAGTCTTGATGTCGAATGCTTCTCCATATATTCAGACATATCGATGCGGATCATCGCTTCTTCATCGCCGAAAATCGATTCTGCAAGCGCGCGGGCAAGCTCTGTTTTACCGACGCCTGTCGGTCCGAGGAAAATAAACGAGCCGATCGGGCGCTTCGGATCTTTTAGTCCGGCGCGCGCGCGTCTTACTGCTTTCGCAACAGCGACAACGGCTTCATCCTGACCGATAACCCGCGAATGAAGGATGCTTTCCATATTCAGCAGCTTATCTGTTTCAGTCTGGGCGATTTTTGACACAGGCACTCCTGTCCAGCTTGATACTACCATCGCAATATCGTCAACCGTCACTTCGGAGTTTTCTTGCCCCTGCTTTTCTTTCCACGTTTTCTTGGTTTCTTCTACCTGTTCCCGCAAACGCTGCTCCGTATCGCGCAATGACGCTGCTTTTTCAAATTCCTGGCTTTGAACTGCGGCATCTTTTTCTTTACGGACTTCATCGAGTTTTTGTTCAAGCTCTTTCAGGTTAGGAGGCGTTGTAAATGAACGCAGTCGAACCTTTGAACCGGCCTCATCGATTAAATCGATCGCTTTGTCAGGCAGGAAGCGGTCGGAAATATACCGGTCTGACAGTTTAACAGCCGCTTCGATCGCTTCGTCAGTGATAGAAACGCGGTGATGTGCTTCATAACGGTCCCGCAGCCCTTTCAAAATCTGAATGCTTTCCTCAGGTGACGGCTGATCTACCTGAATTGGCTGGAAGCGCCGTTCAAGCGCAGCATCTTTTTCAATGTATTTGCGATACTCGTCAAGGGTTGTAGCCCCGATGCATTGCAATTCTCCGCGCGCCAGGGAAGGCTTCAGGATATTGGAGGCATCGATTGCCCCTTCAGCTCCGCCTGCACCGATCAGTGTATGAAGTTCATCGATAAACAGGATGATGTTTCCTGCCTGACGGATTTCGTCCATCACTTTTTTAAGGCGGTCTTCAAATTCCCCGCGGTATTTTGTACCTGCAACTACCGTTCCCATATCAAGCGTCATCACCCGCTTGTCACGCAAAATTTCAGGCACTTCATTATTGATGATCTGCTGGGCTAAGCCTTCAGCTATCGCTGTCTTACCGACACCGGGCTCCCCGATTAACACAGGATTGTTTTTCGTTCTGCGGCTCAGTACTTCGATGACGCGCTGAATTTCTTTGCTGCGCCCGATGACCGGATCGAGGCTGTCCTCTTTTGCAATCGCGGTTAAATCGCGGGCGAGGCTGTCCAAGGTAGGTGTGTTGGCATTGCTGTTTGCCCCTGATGCGCCGCCTCCGCTCTCATTGCTGCCCAACAGCTGCAGCACCTGCTGCCTTGCTTTATTCAAGCTGACGCCCAAATTATTCAGCACTCTGGCAGCGACGCCTTCGCCTTCACGAATTAATCCCAGGAGGATGTGTTCGGTTCCGACATATGAGTGCCCGAGCTTTCTCGCTTCATCCATCGCGAGTTCCGTCACTTTTTTTGCCCTCGGTGTATAGTGGATGGATTGGGACATTTCCTGTCCGCGGCCGATCAGGCTTTCAACCTCTTTTTGAATTTTCTCGGGGCTGAGTCCCAGCGCCTGCAGCGCCTTTGCAGCAATCCCTTCTCCCTCGCGGACAAGTCCCAGCAGGATATGCTCAGTTCCAATATTATTGTGCCCGAGACGCAGAGCCTCTTCCTGGGCAAGCGCCAATACTTTTTGTGCTCTTTCTGTGAATCTTCCAAACATCATATCGTTTCATCCTCCTGTCTATTGCCGTTGTTTTCTAATTTCAATCGTTCTCTGATGAGGGCTGCTCTCCTGATGTCCCTCTCGTTAGCCCTTAATGCCCCTCCCGAATATTGCTGCAGGAAGCCGGGCTGAGTCAGAATCATCAGTTCATTCAATATATTCCTTGAAAGACCTTTAATGATACCGAGGTCAATTCCGAGCCGAACGTCTGAAAGGCATCTTGCCGTCTCTTTTGATTCGATCATCCGGCAGTTCGATAAAACGCCGTAAGATCTGTAGACACGGTCTTCAAGCTCAATTTGCGAAGTCTGATAAAGCGCCCTCCTCGCAGATCGTTCTTGTTCGATTAACTGGGCAACCACGCTGTTAAGGTCTTCAACAATGTCATGCTCCGATTTTCCAAGAGTGATTTGATTCGAAATTTGAAAGATATTCCCTAAAGCTTCGCTGCCTTCACCGTAAATTCCTCTAACCACAAGGCCCAATTGATTAATTGCCGGTATAATTCGATTAATTTGCCTTGTTAATACGAGAGCAGGAAGGTGCATCATGACAGATGCCCTGAGTCCCGTTCCCACATTCGTAGGGCAGCTTGTCAAGTAGCCTCTTTGCTCAGAGAAAGCGTAATCGATTCTTTCTTCAATCCAGTCATCGACTTGATTGGCCGCTTTTAAAGCCTCAGACAGCTGAAAACCAGGGAACAGGCATTGAATGCGGACATGGTCTTCTTCATTCAGCATAATGCTGACTTCTTCATTTTCAGAAAGAAGGCACGCGCCTAAAGAGGCTTCTGTCAAATGCGGGCTGATCAAATGCTTCTCAACAAGCACCCTTTTCTCCAGCGGCTGAATCTGCTCCATTTTCACCAGTTCAAACTTACCGATGCCCGGCACTTCATATCCGGTGAATTGCTCTTCAAATAGGGCAATAATGGCTGAAGCCTCTTCATTCGAAAAAAGTGTGGGGAAGCGGACTTTCTCTAAATTGCGGGCAAGACGAATCCTGCTGCTCAACACGATGTCACTTTCAGGGCCTTCTTGCCGCATCCAATTGCTTAAAGCGTCCTGAATAAAACGCTGCAGCGACATCAGTCTTCCCCCTCCTTATTGTTTGTGTCCAAGTTTTGTTCAAGTGATCTGATCTGGTCCCTGACATTGGCCGCTTTTTCAAACTCCTCCTGCTGAATCAATTCGTTAAGCTCTCTTTTCAACGTTTCGATTTGTCTTCTCACATGAAGGTTTCCGCCGATCCGCTTCGGAATTTTTCCAGCATGGACGGTGTTGCCGCTATGGACTTTCCGTAAAATCGGGGTGATGTAAGAGTGAAACGTTTTATAGCACTCCGAACATCCAAAACGCCCCGTTTTTCGGAATTCCGGGAATGACATATTGCAATTTTTGCAGCGCAAGACTTGTTCAGGCTGCTGAAAAAGCTGAGCTTCCCCGGTATTTGTAAATGATGAATCAAAATTTAACAAACCGGATAATAAATTATGAATAGAAAATCCATTGTTCTCATTCATAGAGTATGATTCACTGTTCTCTTTCGCACATTGTTCACAAATATGCATTTCTTGTTTCTCGCCATTAATGACTTTCGTAAAGTGAAAAGTTGCCGGCCTTTCTTTACATTCTTGACATATCACGCTTTTCACCCGCTTTACTTAAATTTCAGTGATTTCAGCATGGCTTTCATCATTCTAGCCCTTAACTCATCGCGTTCAGGCAAATCAATATATAGAACAGAACGATCCATTACACTGACCATCAATTTTGCTTCACTTTCCGTGATCACTCCATTTTCCAACAGCCGTAAAATGATGTCATCTGAAGCAGCCTGTGAAAGCCTTGTGTAGATTTGATCCAAAATATTATTGATCAAATCGATTTTGTCGTTCATTTTAATTTTAATAATTCGGATATATCCTCCGCCGCCTCGTTTGCTTTCAACAATGTACCCGCGTTCACTTGTGAACCGCGTATTGATCACGTAATTGATCTGAGAAGGTACGCACTGGAACTTATCGGCGATTTCGCTCCGTTTAATCTCCAAAATTTCCTTCCCGTTTTTTTCTAATATTTGTTTTAAATATTGTTCGATGATATCGGAAATATTTTGCCCCACTCAGCCCCCTCCTTCACTTGACTTTGACTATATTTGACTTTAACTTTACTATAAGTGGTTTTTTGTTTTTTTTCAACTAATTGCTCTTCACTCTTTATTATTTCCACTTTTGACTGTCATAAAACATGAAGAAAAACTGAACGACAAAAAAAGCCAGCTTTACTAAGCTGGCCTTTCGGGTTGCTTGGCGGCGTCCTACTCTCACAGGGGGAAACCCCCAACTACCATCGGCGCTGAAGAGCTTAACTTCCGTGTTCGGCATGGGAACGGGTGTGACCTCTTCGCCATCGCCACCAAACTTATATTGAGAGGTGTTCTCTCAAAACTAGATAACGATATGACATTCATGTTTGGTTAAGTCCTCGATCGATTAGTATCTGTCAGCTCCATGTGTCGCCACACTTCCACCTCAGACCTATCAACCTGATCATCTTTCAGGGATCTTACTTCCTTAACGGAATGGGAAATCTCATCTTGAGGGGGGCTTCATGCTTAGATGCTTTCAGCACTTATCCCGTCCGCACATAGCTACCCAGCGATGCCCTTGGCAGAACAACTGGTACACCAGCGGTGCGTCCATCCCGGTCCTCTCGTACTAAGGACAGCTCCTCTCAAATTTCCTGCGCCCG
>NZ_JBBOYB010000001.1:100000-102500 GCF_038007805.1 Bacillus sp. FSL W8-0848 | reverse complement strand
GGATACTGCTCCATTACGAGCAGTGGGTTTCCCCATTCGGAAATCTCCGGATCAAAGCTTGCTTACAGCTCCCCGAAGCATATCGGTGTTCGTCCCGTCCTTCATCGGCTCCTAGTGCCAAGGCATCCACCGTGCGCCCTTTCTAACTTAACCGTTAAAAAGAATCACTACAGAAAATTCATGTGAATGTCTTACAATCGTTATCTAGTTTTCAAAGAACACGTTTCGAAGAATCAAATGATCCTTCAAAACTAAACAAGAACTAAACGCACCTGTCTGCAAGACCGCAAGGTCTTACATTCCGTATAATATCCTTAGAAAGGAGGTGATCCAGCCGCACCTTCCGATACGGCTACCTTGTTACGACTTCACCCCAATCATCTGTCCCACCTTCGGCGGCTGGCTCCAAAAGGTTACCTCACCGACTTCGGGTGTTACAAACTCTCGTGGTGTGACGGGCGGTGTGTACAAGGCCCGGGAACGTATTCACCGCGGCATGCTGATCCGCGATTACTAGCGATTCCAGCTTCACGCAGTCGAGTTGCAGACTGCGATCCGAACTGAGAACAGATTTGTGGGATTGGCTTAGCCTCGCGGCTTCGCTGCCCTTTGTTCTGCCCATTGTAGCACGTGTGTAGCCCAGGTCATAAGGGGCATGATGATTTGACGTCATCCCCACCTTCCTCCGGTTTGTCACCGGCAGTCACCTTAGAGTGCCCAACTGAATGCTGGCAACTAAGATCAAGGGTTGCGCTCGTTGCGGGACTTAACCCAACATCTCACGACACGAGCTGACGACAACCATGCACCACCTGTCACTCTGCCCCCGAAGGGGAAGCCCTATCTCTAGGGTTGTCAGAGGATGTCAAGACCTGGTAAGGTTCTTCGCGTTGCTTCGAATTAAACCACATGCTCCACCGCTTGTGCGGGCCCCCGTCAATTCCTTTGAGTTTCAGTCTTGCGACCGTACTCCCCAGGCGGAGTGCTTAATGCGTTTGCTGCAGCACTAAAGGGCGGAAACCCTCTAACACTTAGCACTCATCGTTTACGGCGTGGACTACCAGGGTATCTAATCCTGTTCGCTCCCCACGCTTTCGCGCCTCAGCGTCAGTTACAGACCAGAGAGTCGCCTTCGCCACTGGTGTTCCTCCACATCTCTACGCATTTCACCGCTACACGTGGAATTCCACTCTCCTCTTCTGCACTCAAGTTCCCCAGTTTCCAATGACCCTCCCCGGTTGAGCCGGGGGCTTTCACATCAGACTTAAAGAACCGCCTGCGCGCGCTTTACGCCCAATAATTCCGGACAACGCTTGCCACCTACGTATTACCGCGGCTGCTGGCACGTAGTTAGCCGTGGCTTTCTGGTTAGGTACCGTCAAGGTACCGCCCTGTTCGAACGGTACTTGTTCTTCCCTAACAACAGAGTTTTACGATCCGAAAACCTTCATCACTCACGCGGCGTTGCTCCGTCAGACTTTCGTCCATTGCGGAAGATTCCCTACTGCTGCCTCCCGTAGGAGTCTGGGCCGTGTCTCAGTCCCAGTGTGGCCGATCACCCTCTCAGGTCGGCTACGCATCGTCGCCTTGGTGAGCCGTTACCCCACCAACTAGCTAATGCGCCGCGGGTCCATCTGTAAGTGGTAGCGAAAAGCCACCTTTTATGTTTGAACCATGCGGTTCAAACAAGCATCCGGTATTAGCCCCGGTTTCCCGGAGTTATCCCAGTCTTACAGGCAGGTTACCCACGTGTTACTCACCCGTCCGCCGCTGACCTAAGGGAGCAAGCTCCCGTCGGTCCGCTCGACTTGCATGTATTAGGCACGCCGCCAGCGTTCGTCCTGAGCCAGGATCAAACTCTCCATAAAAAAGTTTGAAAATGACTACGCACGTTTATGTGCGATTTATTTGAATTAACAGGTACGTTTTGTCTTGTTTAGTTTTCAAAGATCATTCGTTGATTAAAGCAACTCTATTATTATATCAGTTATATAATAAACAGTCAAGTGCTTTTTAAAATAAATGGTGGAGCCTAGCGGGATCGAACCGCTGACCTCCTGCGTGCAAAGCAGGCGCTCTCCCAGCTGAGCTAAGGCCCCTTAAGAATCGGGAAGACAGGATTCGAACCTGCGACCCCATGGTCCCAAACCATGTGCTCTACCAAGCTGAGCTACTTCCCGTTATTATAATGGCGCGCCCGAGAGGAGTCGAACCCCTAACCTTTTGATCCGTAGTCAAACGCTCTATCCAATTGAGCTACGGGCGCAATCTTTATAATGCCGAGGGCCGGACTTGAACCGGCACGGTAGTCACCTACCGCAGGATTTTAAGTCCTGTGTGTCTGCCAATTCCACCACCCCGGCGTGGATGGTTGGAGCGGAAGACGGGATTCGAACCCGCGACCCCCACCTTGGCAAGGTGGTGTTCTACCACTGAACTACTTCCGCGAATAATCATTTTATATAATGCGGGTGAAGGGACTCGAACCCCCACGCCGTAA
>NZ_JBBOYB010000001.1:37500-97500 GCF_038007805.1 Bacillus sp. FSL W8-0848 | reverse complement strand
GACTGAATTCGGTAACCCGGTAGGGGCCCCTAGTCCAATCAGTGCTCTACCTCCAAGACTCTTACCTTGAGGCTAGCCCTAAAGCTATTTCGGAGAGAACCAGCTATCTCCAGGTTCGATTGGCATTTCACCCCTACCCACACCTCATCCCCGCACTTTTCAACGTGCGTGGGTTCGGGCCTCCATTCAGTGTTACCTGAACTTCACCCTGGACATGGGTAGATCACCTGGTTTCGGGTCTACGACCACGTACTCATGCGCCCTATTCAGACTCGCTTTCGCTGCGGCTCCGTCTTTTCAAACTTAACCTTGCACGGGATCGTAACTCGCCGGTTCATTCTACAAAAGGCACGCCATCACCCGTTAACGGGCTCTGACTACTTGTAGGCACACGGTTTCAGGATCTCTTTCACTCCCCTTCCGGGGTGCTTTTCACCTTTCCCTCACGGTACTGGTTCACTATCGGTCACTAGGGAGTATTTAGCCTTGGGAGATGGTCCTCCCGGATTCCGACGGAATTTCACGTGTTCCGCCGTACTCAGGATCCACTCAGGAGAGAACGAAGTTTTGACTACAGGGCTGTTACCTCCTATGGCGGGCCTTTCCAGACCTCTTCGTCTACCCCGTTCTTTTGTAACTCCGTATAGAGTGTCCTACAACCCCAAGAGGCAAGCCTCTTGGTTTGGGCTGTTCCCGTTTCGCTCGCCGCTACTCAGGGAATCGCATTTGCTTTCTCTTCCTCCGGGTACTTAGATGTTTCAGTTCCCCGGGTCTGCCTTCACATATCCTATGGATTCAGATATGGATACTGCTCCATTACGAGCAGTGGGTTTCCCCATTCGGAAATCTCCGGATCAAAGCTTGCTTACAGCTCCCCGAAGCATATCGGTGTTCGTCCCGTCCTTCATCGGCTCCTAGTGCCAAGGCATCCACCGTGCGCCCTTTCTAACTTAACCGTTAAAAAGAATCACTACGTGATATCTTGCATTACAATTGAATGTGAATGTCTTGCTATCGTTATCTAGTTTTCAAAGAACAACGCACAGGATGTGCTAACACATGCGTTGCCACAGGACGTGGCGTCTTTAGCAGGTGTCTCCTATGTCGAAGAATCAAATGATCCTTCAAAACTAAACAAGAACTAAACGCACCTGTCTGCAAGACCGCAAGGTCTTGCATTCCGTATAATATCCTTAGAAAGGAGGTGATCCAGCCGCACCTTCCGATACGGCTACCTTGTTACGACTTCACCCCAATCATCTGTCCCACCTTCGGCGGCTGGCTCCAAAAGGTTACCTCACCGACTTCGGGTGTTACAAACTCTCGTGGTGTGACGGGCGGTGTGTACAAGGCCCGGGAACGTATTCACCGCGGCATGCTGATCCGCGATTACTAGCGATTCCAGCTTCACGCAGTCGAGTTGCAGACTGCGATCCGAACTGAGAACAGATTTGTGGGATTGGCTTAGCCTCGCGGCTTCGCTGCCCTTTGTTCTGCCCATTGTAGCACGTGTGTAGCCCAGGTCATAAGGGGCATGATGATTTGACGTCATCCCCACCTTCCTCCGGTTTGTCACCGGCAGTCACCTTAGAGTGCCCAACTGAATGCTGGCAACTAAGATCAAGGGTTGCGCTCGTTGCGGGACTTAACCCAACATCTCACGACACGAGCTGACGACAACCATGCACCACCTGTCACTCTGCCCCCGAAGGGGAAGCCCTATCTCTAGGGTTGTCAGAGGATGTCAAGACCTGGTAAGGTTCTTCGCGTTGCTTCGAATTAAACCACATGCTCCACCGCTTGTGCGGGCCCCCGTCAATTCCTTTGAGTTTCAGTCTTGCGACCGTACTCCCCAGGCGGAGTGCTTAATGCGTTTGCTGCAGCACTAAAGGGCGGAAACCCTCTAACACTTAGCACTCATCGTTTACGGCGTGGACTACCAGGGTATCTAATCCTGTTCGCTCCCCACGCTTTCGCGCCTCAGCGTCAGTTACAGACCAGAGAGTCGCCTTCGCCACTGGTGTTCCTCCACATCTCTACGCATTTCACCGCTACACGTGGAATTCCACTCTCCTCTTCTGCACTCAAGTTCCCCAGTTTCCAATGACCCTCCCCGGTTGAGCCGGGGGCTTTCACATCAGACTTAAAGAACCGCCTGCGCGCGCTTTACGCCCAATAATTCCGGACAACGCTTGCCACCTACGTATTACCGCGGCTGCTGGCACGTAGTTAGCCGTGGCTTTCTGGTTAGGTACCGTCAAGGTACCGCCCTGTTCGAACGGTACTTGTTCTTCCCTAACAACAGAGTTTTACGATCCGAAAACCTTCATCACTCACGCGGCGTTGCTCCGTCAGACTTTCGTCCATTGCGGAAGATTCCCTACTGCTGCCTCCCGTAGGAGTCTGGGCCGTGTCTCAGTCCCAGTGTGGCCGATCACCCTCTCAGGTCGGCTACGCATCGTCGCCTTGGTGAGCCGTTACCCCACCAACTAGCTAATGCGCCGCGGGTCCATCTGTAAGTGGTAGCGAAAAGCCACCTTTTATGTTTGAACCATGCGGTTCAAACAAGCATCCGGTATTAGCCCCGGTTTCCCGGAGTTATCCCAGTCTTACAGGCAGGTTACCCACGTGTTACTCACCCGTCCGCCGCTGACCTAAGGGAGCAAGCTCCCGTCGGTCCGCTCGACTTGCATGTATTAGGCACGCCGCCAGCGTTCGTCCTGAGCCAGGATCAAACTCTCCATAAAAAAAGTTTGAAAATGACTACGCACGTTTATGTGCGATTTATTTGAATTAACAGGTACGTTTTGTCTTGTTTAGTTTTCAAAGATCATTTATTAAAGCGACTTTTATATTATATCCAATCTCTAATATAAAGTCAAGAACTTTTTTTAAGCTCTTTTTTGTTTCATTGCCTGTTTTGCGGCAACGAATAATAATATACCACCGTATTTACGATTGTGCAATACTTTTTTAAGAAAAAATTAAATTTGTTTTAAATGAAGCCGGAACCGCTGTAGAAGCGGCTCCGGCTTAAAGAAAATTAGCGGTGTCTCATTTGCGGGAATAGTAAAACGTCCCTGATTGAAGGAGAATTCGTCAACAGCATAATAAGCCGGTCAATTCCGATTCCTAAACCGCCTGTCGGAGGCATTCCGTATTCCAATGCTTCGACGAAGTCTTCATCCATCATATGAGCTTCATCATTACCCTCTTCACGTTCTTTTAATTGCGCCTCAAAACGCTCTTTTTGATCAATAGGGTCATTTAGTTCCGTAAATGCATTCGCGTGCTCACGGCCCACGATAAACAGCTCAAAACGGTCCGTAAAGCGAGGATCTTCCGGATTTTTCTTTGCAAGCGGCGATATTTCAACCGGGTGCCCGTATATAAAGGTCGGCTGAATAAGCGTTTCTTCGACTTTTTGTTCAAAGAATTCATTGATGATATGCCCTACTGACATATTCTCAGAAATTTCAACTCCGTGCTCTTTTGCGTATGCTCTCGCTTCATCCAAAGATACTTCTTTCCAAAAATCAACGCCGGTCAATTCCTTAACGGCATCAACCATGTGAAGTCTCTTCCATTCAGGTTTCAGATCGACTTCATGCTCCCCGTATTGAACAGTTGTAGTGCCCAGTACTTCCTCAGCAATGTGAGCAATGAGGTTTTCTGTTAATCTCATGATATCTTTATAGTCGGCATAAGCTTCATACAGTTCGATCATCGTAAATTCAGGGTTATGACGGGTAGAAACACCTTCATTGCGAAATACGCGTCCGATTTCATAAACCTTTTCCAACCCGCCGACAATCAGCCTTTTCAGATGAAGCTCGATGGCGATCCTCATGTAGAGCGGCATATCGAGCGCATTATGATGGGTGATGAACGGACGGGCAGACGCACCGCCTGGGATCGAGTGCATCATAGGTGTTTCAACCTCTAAGTATCCGTGGCTGTCCAAGTATCTTCTCATAGACTGAATGATTTTGCTGCGCGCAATAAACGTTTTTTTGCTGTCCGGATTCACGATCAAATCCAAATAACGCTGGCGGTAGCGCTGCTCTATGTCTTTTAAGCCGTGATATTTATCAGGAAGCGGGCGAAGAGCCTTCGTTAAAAGGTCAAAGGATGTTGCTTTAACAGACAGTTCGCCAACATTCGTTTTAAACATGACGCCTGTGACGCCGACGATATCGCCCAAGTCGGAGCTTTTAAACAGTTCATACTGCTCTTCACCGACGCTGTCTTTTCTTACGTAAATCTGAATTTGACCTTGTAAATCCTGAATATGCGCAAACCCGGCTTTCCCTTTTCCGCGTTTTGTCATCATCCGTCCTGCAATGGTGACTTCAATTGCTTTCTCTTCTAACTCTTCTTTTGAAAACTGGTTGTACAGGTCGATCAGTTCGCCTGATTGATGCGAGCGGTCAAAACGCTGACCGAACGGATCTTTGCCGCTCTCCCTTAATTGACTCATTTTTTCCCGTCTGACTTGCAGTTGATCGTTCAATTCTTCATGATTATGCTCTTCATGACTCATCAGTATCACTCCGTTACTTTTATTCTTTCAGGAAAAAAGCAGAAAAACTGCCAGTGAAAACTGGCAGTGAGCAGAGGTCGGATTTATCCTACTTTTGCATCCTGAAGCTCTTTTGCCTCGGCTTCAATCGTAAACGCATCCAGCAGCTGAACAAGCTCATCCCTTGTTTCACAATGGTTGATTTCGTTCCGGACCTTTGCGTTTCCTCTTATGCCTTTTAAATACCAGGCTGCATGCTTTCTCATTTCGCGAACCGCTACATGCTCTCCTTTAAGCTTAATTAAACGGTCGAGGTGAAGCTTGCAGACAGAAATTTTTTCGCGCACTTTCGGCTCATCTTTCAGCTCGCCCGTTTCCAGGTAATGAACCGTACGGTAAATCATCCACGGATTACCCAAAGCGGCGCGGCCGATCATGACGCCGTCCACCCCTGTTTCATCAAGCATGCGTTTGGCATCCTGAGGCGTTTTCACGTCACCGTTGCCGATGACAGGGATTGAGACAGACTGCTTCACTTCTTTGATAATATCCCAGTTCGCCGTTCCTTCATACATTTGCACGCGGGTCCGGCCGTGAAGAGCCACCGCTTTTCCGCCTGCGCGTTCAACGGCTTTCGCATTTTCAACCGCATAGATGTGATCTTCGTCCCAGCCCATTCTCATTTTGACCGTAACGGGCTTATTCACGGATTCAACAACGGCAGAAACCATTTCATAAATTTTATTCGGATCGAGCAGCCATTTGGCTCCCGCATCGCATTTTGTAATTTTCGGTACCGGACATCCCATGTTTATATCAATAATATCAGCTGTCGTGTTTTGATCAACAAACTTTGCTGCTTCGACAAGCGTTTCCTTTTCACCGCCGAAAATTTGCAGGCTGAGCGGCTTTTCGCGTTCATCGATGTAAAGCATTCCCATCGTTTTTGCGTTATTGTAAAGGATCGCTTTGTCGCTCACCATTTCGGCGCACACGAGGCCCGCTCCGAACTCTTTGACAGTCAGGCGGAAAGCGGAGTTGCACACCCCGGCCATCGGCGCTAACACAACCCTGTTTTTCAATTCAATATCACCGATTTTAAACATTTTGAGTCCTCCTTTCTTATTCTTCTGATGGAGATAATTCCTCCACTGTTATATTTAACGTATTGGCTACATCCCTGAGCATGCTTTCCGACGGCATACGATTTCCCCGTTCTACCTCGCCTAGTACAGAAACGGATATACCGAGCGCTTTTGCAAACCCTTCTTGAGTATAACCTTTCAGCTTTCTGTACGCACGAATTCGTCTACCCCAGATTTCCGCTTCCATATCCTTACACCTTCTTGATTTTTTGCATGATCACAAGACCCCTCAAAATCCGGATAAATCTCCAGCAGCGGGACGAGTACAAACATACGTTCATGCATTCTCGGATGAGGAACTGTGAGTTGCTCTGTCTCAATATTTTCACGATTATACAGCAAAATGTCAAGGTCTGCCGTTCTCGGGCCCCATCTGACCTCGCGGGTCCGGCCGAGCTCATTCTCGATGCTTTGCGTCAAATTGAGCAGTTCAAACGGAGAAAGAGACGTCCTGACTTTTGCCGCCATGTTTAAAAATGGGTCCTGGTCGGTATACCCGACGGGATCTGTTTCATAAATCGAAGACACGTCGGTAACCGTCACGTACGGATGCTGATGAAGGAGAGCGACGGCTTTTTTTAAATATTCTTCCCGCTGGCCGATATTGGAGCCCAGCGCAATATATGCCGTATGTGTCATGTCCGCTTTCTCGTCATTTCGATAGCTACGGATTTATAGTGGCCGGGTATCGGCGGATCGGGTTTTGTCACTTTTACGGTGCATTCCTGAACCGTCTGAAATTGTTTGAGCACGTGCCCTGCTATTGTTTCCGCTAGGGTTTCGACGAGGTTGACCGGCTCTCCTTCCACGACCTCTTTGCAAAGCTTATAAAGCTCGGCGTAATTAATGGTTGCATCAATACGATCGGTTTTCCCCGCTTCACTCAGGTCAAGATAGGCCGTCAAATCGACGCGAAATCGCTGACCGAGTTTGTTCTCCTCGTCGAAAACGCCGTGATACCCGTAAAACTCCATACCTTCAACATAAACTTTATCGATGATAAGCGCCTCCTTTATCAATCATGGCATCCATCATTTTCGCCATTCTTGAGATTTGCTTGACATCGTGAACCCTGACAATGTCGCACCCTTTTTGAATTCCCAGGCATACCGTCGCCCCCGTACCTTCTGCCCGCTCCTCAGGCGGAAGGTCCAAAACGCGGCCGATGAATGTTTTGCGCGAAGTCCCCAATAAAACCGGATACCCCAGATTGCAGAACGCTTCGAGCTGGTTCATGACGGCAAGGTTGTCCTTAAACGTTTTCGCAAATCCGATCCCCGGATCCAAGATGATGTGATGGTCCGGGACGCCGGCGGCTTTTGCAAGATTGATGCATTCCATCAAATCAGAAATCATGTCCGGTATCAAATTTGTATAATTCCGCTCATTGCGATTGTGCATTAAAATAATCGGCACATCGTGGGAAGCAGCGACCGGCGCCATGTCCGGATCTGCTTTTGCCCCCCATACGTCATTGATGATAGAAGCCCCGGCTTTTATCGCTTCATCCGCGACGCGGGCCTTATATGTGTCTATCGAAATCGGCGCATCGATTTCCTGAACCAGCTTTTCAATCACAGGTATGACCCTTTCCAGTTCTTCATCGGCAGAAACCTCAACGGAGCCGGGCCTTGTTGATTCTCCTCCGATATCAATGATATGCGCGCCGTCTTCTATCATTTGTTTCGCATGAATCAATGCGCGATCTATGCTGTTGTATTTCCCTCCGTCCGAAAACGAATCAGGAGTCACGTTTAAAATTCCCATAATCAACGTTTTGTCTTCATATGACAACGTATGGTGTTTTGCAATCAACCGTTTTGAACGGGCCAATGTTTGCGGCGCCATATCCTTCACCCTTTAGATCAGTTATAGTCTTTGATGCATTTTCTATCGTTAGTGTATACCTCTTGCAGACTTTTTGTCAGGCTTCCATCCTTTCCCGGAAACAGGGCATTGCCGATGTTCCGGAAAGGCACGATTTCCTGAACGGAATTGGTCATCCAGGCTTCATCCGCACCAAGCAGATGTTCCAACGGGTATTCCCCCTGCCTGACGTCGACATCCATTTTTTCAAGGCACTCCATGATATAGCGTCTTGTCACTCCGTCTAAAATCCCCGTCTTGAGTGAAGGTGTATACACGCATCCATCTCTTGTCCAAAAAATATTGGAAACAATTCCTTCAGCCACAGCTCCGCCGTCCGTCAGAAAGATCCCTTCTTTTAACGGATCATTTCCGATTTCTCTTTTTCCGTATAAATTATTCAAAAAATGATGGGATTTCAGGCGAAACAGGCCCTCCGGGGTATTTCTGCGGACGTTCAGCACAACCCCTTCCTTTTCAGCCGGTACAGCTGAAGGGTCAAAGGCATTCATGATCACCATGACGCAGGGCTGTTTGTACGAATCGGCAGAAAGCCCTGACGGAGAGGGGCCCGCAGATACATTCAAGCGGACCCTCGCATCTCCGTTTGGCGGCTGATTCAGCTCCAGAAGCCTGTTCAGCACGTCCGTTACATCATCCTTGTTAAGCGAAACTTCAATTTTCAGATCACTTACTGATTTTTCAAGCCGTTCCATATGCCGTTCCAAGAGGAATGGCTTCCCTTCATAAAGGCGAAATGTTTCAAAAACACCGATTCCATATAGAAAACCGTGGTCAAACGGAGAAAGCCTCGCTTCCCCCTCTTCCACGTATTGACCGTTCAGGTAAATGATCATGCATTCACTTTCTTTCGGTATGTCTTAATAAAGTTTTTCAGCATGTCTTTTCCGAAGGAGGTCATGATGGACTCCGGATGGAATTGGACGCCTTCAACCGGCAATTCCTTATGCCTGATCGCCATGATTTCTCCTTCTACCGTCCATGCTGATGTGACAAAGCATTCAGGCAGCGTTTCCGGCTTTACGATCAGTGAATGATATCGGGTGGCGGTCAGCGGGTTTTCAAGATTTTTAAAGATCGTTAACCCGTCGTGTAAAATCTCGGATGTTTTCCCGTGCATCAAACGTTCCGCCCTGACCACATCGCCGCCGAAGACCTGAGCGATCGACTGATGTCCGAGACAGACGCCGAAAATCGGAATCCTCCCAGCAAAAGCCCGAATTGCTTCAAGGCTGATCCCTGCTTCATCCGGACTGCACGGTCCAGGTGAAATCATCAGAAAGTCAGGGGACATGTCTTCGATATCTGCGATCGTGACCTCATCATTCCGCTTCACGACGAGCTCTTCGCCAAGCTCTCCTAAATACTGAACCAAATTGTACGTAAACGAATCATAATTGTCGATCATTAAAATCATTTCTCAACTCTCCTATGCTCTTTTTTCTCTTCTTCACTCAGCTCTATCGCCTTTTTCATCGCTATGGCCTTTTTGAACGATTCCTTGTATTCATGCTTAGGGTTTGAATCGATGACGATTCCCGCCCCCGACTGCATGAACGCATGGCCTGCTTTAACATAGATCGTCCGGATGACGATATTAAAGTGCATATCTTGATTATATCCGAACCATCCTATAGAACCAGTATAAAGCCCTCGCCGCGTCGGCTCAAGCTCCTCAATAATTTCCATCGTTCTGACTTTCGGCGCCCCGGTAATCGTTCCTCCCGGGAATACGGCATGGATTACGTCTACGGCGTCGCACTCATCTCTTATTTCCCCGCACACGTTTGACACAATGTGCATCACATGGGAGTACTTTTCAATCACCATAAATTCATTGACGCGAACCGAACCGTATTTTGATACCCTTCCAAGGTCATTTCGCTCCAGATCAACAAGCATGACATGTTCCGCGCGTTCTTTCTCATTCATGATCAGTTCGTTTGCAAGCGATTCATCCTCTGCCTCATCTCTTCCCCGGGATCTCGTCCCTGCGATCGGCCTTGTTTCAAGAAGCTTCCCTTTCTTTTTAATGAGCAGTTCGGGCGATCCGCAAATCACTTGAAAGTCGGGCGTCTCCAAATAGGCCATGTAAGGTGACGGATTCACTTCCCTTAACATTTTATAGACGTCAAATGGCGGTGCCGACAGCTTTTCTGACTGCCGCAAAGAGAGGTTAACCTGAAAGACGTCTCCGCTTGCAATGTACTGCTTTATTTTCTCCACGGCTTGTGAAAAACCGGCTTCGGTAAACGATGAAGCAAATGATGCGCCCCTGTTTTCAGCGGGCTCTTCACGTTTTACCGCTTCACCGTCCTCTAATTTCCACATCTTTTCTAGCAGATCCAGCTTCTCATGAGCTAGGGAGAGCTCGTCCCCTTCGGTGTGGGTGATCAGCCAAAGCTGCTCCTTTGCATGATCATAAACGGCCAAATCGTCGAACACGAGAAAAAATAAATCAGGCGTTTGCAGGTCATCGATTGACAGGAGCTTAAATTTTTCGATATACCGGGCATAATCATAGCTTAAAAAGCCGACAGCCCCTCCCTGAAAATCCGGAAAATTTGCAACCGTCTCCGTTTTCAGCGTTTGAAACCACCTTGTGAACTGCAAAAACGGATCTCCCTCTTTGAATATGGTCTCCCCTTTATAATGAATCGTTGTGATGCCATCTTTTCCTTTCGCTATGGCCACGGGATCAAGACCGGCAATGCTGTATTCGCCGCCTCTGGCGCTTTCCAGAAGAACATGATGTTCTTTCCCTTTGGAAAGGTGCTCATACCGCTGTAAGAAACGTTCATTGGAAAAGGAAAACGTTCTAGCTACGGGCCTTCGTTGTCTCATCGTATCATTCCTCTGCCGTTATTCTACTGTCCTTATTGTAAAGCATATCTTTTTTCTAGGAAAAGAGAATTTCGTTTCCAATCCGTAAAAAAACGCGAAAACACAAAAAACCGCCGACAATGTCGACGGCCTACAGGTTTCCGTACGTATTTATTCAAATTGATAAAGCGGCGTGCTCAAGTATCTTTCTCCGTTGCTCGGGAGCACCGCGAGCACTTTTTTGCCTTTGCCAAGCTTTTTGGCGACCTGAAGCGCGGCAAAAATTGCAGCACCTGAAGAGATTCCGCCGAGCACTCCTTCTTCTTTCGCTGCTTTGCGGGCATATTCGAAGGCTTCTTCATTTTTAACCGTGATGATTTCATCATAAACATCGGTATTCAAAATCTCAGGAACGAATCCTGCTCCGATTCCCTGTATTTTATGCGGGCCCGGTTTTCCTCCGGAAAGAACCGGCGAGTCTGTCGGCTCAACCGCGTATATTTTGATGGATGGGTATTTTTCTTTCAGCACTTCTCCTGCACCTGTGATCGTTCCGCCAGTTCCGATACCTGCGATGAACGCATCAAGACCTTCATCGCCGAATTGCTCCGCGATTTCCCGGCCTGTCGTACGGCGATGAATCTCAGCATTCGCAGGGTTGTTGAATTGCTGCGGCATGAAATAGCCGTGCTCTTTTGCAAGCTCTTCCGCCTTTTTAATGGCCCCTTTCATACCTTCCGCACCCGGCGTCAGCACGAGCTCAGCACCGTAAGCGCGAAGAAGGTTGCGGCGTTCAGAACTCATCGTATCAGGCATGACGAGAATCGCTTTAATGCCTTTTGCGGCAGCAACCATCGCCAGGCCGATTCCCGTATTTCCGCTTGTCGGCTCAATGAGGGTGTCTCCCTCTTTCAAAAGGCCTTTTTCTTCAGCGTCTTCGATCATCGCAAGCGCAATCCGGTCTTTTACACTGCTTCCCGGATTCATATACTCCAGTTTTACATATACATCGGCGCTGTCTTCGCCGGCTAGTCGATTTAATTTTACGATCGGTGTATTTCCAATTAAGTCATAAACAGAGTTTGCAACGCGAACCAATTATGAACACCTCAATTTCCGAGTATTTTTATTGGGATTATAAATAATTTATCAATATCAAAATATTTTGTCAATGTTTATTTTTTTCGGTCATAGAACCATGAAACATCCGCATCTTTCCAAAGCGTTTTGACCGATGCTTTATCACCCAATTGATCCATGGCAATCTGCCTTCGGATTTGTTTTTTCACTTGATCGTATGTAAATGCCCGCCCGTCAAGCTTTTCCTTTCGGAGGACGATCGCATAGCCTTGGCTGACTTTAAGCGGCTCTGTCGTCCATTGATCGTCTTTTAGACGTTTGGCCGTCTCTATGTATTCTGAAGGGACATTATCCCGCTGCTCGTTGACGAATCCAAGGTCTCCTCCGTATGGAGCCGTATACCGGTCTGTCGAATGTTCCGCGGCGGCTGCTTCAAAGCTTGAACCGTCCTTCAACTCTTTTAAGACCCGCTCTGCTTCGCTTTTATCTTTTACAACGATGTGCTTCAGCCGGTAGGAATCATCGAATGTGTATAAGTCCTTGTTTTTTTGGTAAAACGATTTTAATTCGCTATCAGAAATGACGACATCTTTCGTCAGCAGTTCTTCAAGAAGGATATTATGCCTGATTTGCTCTCTCCACTCTTTTTCCGTCGTGCCTTCATCCTCGTAAAAAGAATTGTATACGGCTTTGATCAGAAGAAATTCCCTGTCGATTTCGTCTTTAGAGACGCTGATTTTGTTTTTTTCAGCGAGCTGGTCGACGACCCGGTCATTAATCATATCCTCCAATGTTGATTTACCGTACCGCTCTTCCATTTTACTCAGCCATTCTTCCCTCGTAATTTCGTTATTGCCAATGTTGGCAATAACCTCCTGAGCACTTGAAGAAGAAGCGGTCATCGATTTTGTTAGGACGTATGCGATGACAATGCAATTGACGAAAAGTGCGCCCAATACGATCGGCACCAGTCTTGATTTCAAATTTGTTTCTCCCCTTTCCTGATTGTAAAAGACCCGCTAACGGGTAGCGGGTATTATATCTCATTCAGAAGCGCTTCAAGCTCTTCCTTTGTAAACAAATACGTTTCATTGCAGAAATGGCATTGCGCTTCGGCCTTGCCGTCTTCATCGATCATCGCCTGAATCTCCTGTTTGCCAAGTCCGATAATCCCTCTTGCAAAGCGCTCTTTTGAACAATTGCACGCAAAGCGGACGGGAACAGTCTCAAGCACTTCCGGCTCCTCTCCCAAGACGGCGCTAAGCACCGCTTCAGGTGTAAGGCCCTTTTGAATCAGCTTAGATATCGGCTCCACTTTAGATAAATTGGTTTCAAGCTTTGTAATGGTTGCATCATCAGTGCCCGGTAGCAGCTGAATGATAAACCCGCCGGCCGCCAAAATCGTATTGTCTGGATTGACGAGAACGCCGACACCTACGGATGACGGAACTTGCTCGGACGAAACGAGATAATACGTAAAATCCTCGCCGAGCTCTCCGGAAACGATCTCAACCTGACCCGTAAACAGCTCTCGCATCCCGAGATCTTTCACAACGCTTAATGTCCCGGAAGTTCCGACCGCTCTTCTGACGTCAAGCTTCCCTTGTTCATTCAAATCGAAATGAACGTGCGGATTTGAGACATATCCCCTTACTTCACCTTTTGCGTTCCCGTCGGCGACAATGGCCCCGATCGGCCCGCCCCCTTCGATTTTAACCGTAAGCTTGTCTTCGCCTTTCAGCATCGCACCGAGCATCACGGCCGCTGTCATCGTTCTGCCTAAAGCGGCAGAGGCAGTAGGCCATGTATTGTGGCGCCTTTGCGCTTCATGTATCGTTTCTGTCGTTCTCGCTGCATATGCGCGGACTTTGCCGTCATATGCTATGGCTTTTACTAAATAATCCATCGTCATCCTCCTAAACACTTTCCACGCGATTCCGTTCGTAAATCAGTTCCAGCCCCTTTAACGTAAGGAAGGGATCTACGACATCGATGCAGTCGGATTCATCAGCAATCAATGATGCAAGACCGCCTGTCGCAATTACTTTCGGATTTTGCCGCGATTGCCATTTCATCCGTTTGACAATGCCCTCGACCTGTCCGACATAGCCGTAAAGAATGCCGGATTGCATCGCGCTGACCGTACTTTTGCCGATGATGTTATCCGGCCGGGCAATTTCAATTCTCGGAAGCTTGGCAGCTCTCGAATAAAGGGCTTCGGTCGATATCGTGATACCGGGTGCGATCGCTCCGCCCATATATTCCTTATGCTCATTAATATAACAGTACGTTGTCGCCGTTCCAAAATCAACCACGATCAGCGGGCTTCCGTAGAGATGTATGGCCGCGACAGCATTTACGATGCGGTCTGCCCCGACCTCTTTCGGATTATCGTATTTGATATTTAATCCCGTTTTCATTCCGGGACCGACAATTTGCGGTTCGATGTGAAAATATTTGGTGCACATTCTTTCGAGCGCGAACATGATCGGCGGGACAACGGAAGAGATGATGATTCCTTCAATTTGGTCAAACATCAATCCCACATAATCAAATAAAGAACGAATGAGCATGCCGAATTCATCCTCTGTTTTATGGCGGCTCGTTTCGATGCGCCAGTGATATTCGAGCTCTCCGTTATGATATACACCGAGAACGGTGTTCGTATTTCCCACATCTATAACAAGTAACATCTTATCACCACTTTTGACTAGTTTCTCTTACTTGGACATAAAACATTCTACCATCATACAATACACGATGCCGATTCTTTTTGTAAACGAATCAAAACTGTCCGGGGAAACCGATGTCCGAACGAAAAACAAAAAAACTGCCAAAAGCAATGTTTGGCAGTTTTTCTTTCAAGAATGGAAAGCGAGCCGGTTACTCTTTTTCATCCTCTTTTTTCTCTTGATCTTCTCGTTTGTTGATGTTCACTTTCACATCATCTGTTTTCTCATGATCAGCTGAAACATCGCTGTCAGGAAGTCTTCCGTTTTCGTACAGATGCTTGATTTGCTCAGCATCGAGCGTTTCAACTTCCAGCAATGTTTGGGCGATCAATTCAAGTTTTTCGCGTTTCTCGGTCAGGATCTCTTTCGCGCGTTCATAACATTCTTTAATGATACGCTGAATTTCCTTATCGATTTCGTACGCGATCGCATCGCTGTAGTTTTGGTCATTGTTGAAGTCGCGGCCTAAGAATACCTGGCCGCCTTGCGACTGTCCAAACTGAAGCGGACCAAGTTTTTCGGACATACCGAATTCCGTTACCATCCGTCTTGCAATGTTCGTAGCGCGCTGGAAGTCGTTATGGGCTCCCGTGCTGACTTCACCGAAGATAATCTCTTCAGATACGCGTCCTCCAAGCAGGCCGACGATTTTATCAAGAAGCTCCGGCTTCGTTTGGAAATAACGGTCTTCCCTAGGCAGCATGACGGCATAACCGCCCGCTTGGCCGCGGGGAACGATCGTTACTTTGTGCACCATATCGGCTTCGTCCAGCACCAGGCCGATGACGGTGTGACCCGCTTCGTGATATGCCACGATATTGCGTTCTTTTTTGGAAATAACCCTGCTTTTCTTGGCAGGACCTGCAATGACACGGTCTGTCGCCTCATCAATGTCAGTCATGTCGATTTTCTTTTTGTCATGACGGGCCGCTACAAGAGCAGCTTCATTGAGAAGGTTCTCAAGGTCCGCGCCTGAGAATCCAGGCGTTCTCATCGCAATCGCTTTTAAGTTTACCGATTCATCAAGCGGTTTATTTCTCGCGTGTACTTTCAGGACAGCTTCACGTCCTTTAACATCCGGACGGTCAACCGTGATTTGACGGTCAAAGCGTCCCGGGCGCAGCAATGCAGGGTCTAGGATATCGGCGCGGTTTGTCGCAGCGATAATAATGATCCCTTCATTGGCGCTGAATCCGTCCATTTCAACAAGCAGCTGGTTCAGCGTTTGTTCACGTTCATCGTGACCGCCGCCAAGGCCGGCTCCCCGCTGGCGTCCGACGGCATCAATTTCATCGATGAAAATCAGACAAGGCGCATTTTTCTTTGCATTTTCAAACAAGTCGCGCACACGGGATGCACCGACCCCGACGAACATTTCAACGAAGTCTGATCCGCTTATGCTGAAGAAAGGCACGCCCGCTTCACCCGCACAAGCTTTCGCCAACAATGTTTTACCGGTTCCCGGAGGTCCGACTAAAAGCACGCCTTTCGGAATTCTCGCTCCGAGCTCAACGAATTTGCGCGGATCTTTCAGGAAGTCAACGACTTCTACCAGCTCTTGCTTCTCCTCATCCGCTCCTGCCACATCTTTAAATTTGACGCGTTTCTTTTCTTCGGTATAGAGCTTCGCCTTGCTTTTACCAAAGTTCATGACACGGCTACCGCCGCCTTGAGCCTGATTAAGCAGGAAGAAGAAAAGAATGAAGATAATAACAAAAGGGATTATGGTGGTAAAGAAGGTCACCCATCCGCTCGTTTCCTGAGCAGGTTCAACTAGCACCTTCATTTTCTTAGCGTCGGCAACAATCTGGTCTGCCCCGCTTCCTTCAGGTACATGGGTCAGGAAATACTGGTCTTTGGCATAATTTTTCAGCTGCCCTCTGACCTCATACACACCTCTCACAGGCTGCATGGAAACATTAGTAACCTTCCCGTTTTCAAGGTTTGAAACAAAGTCACTGTACGTCATATTTTCGGTTTTCGGATTTGCGGTTTGGAAGTAGCTCACAACTCCGATCACAACTAATAAAATAAGTAAATAAAAAATGGTATTACGGAAGACCCGATTCATTCCTTACCTCCTCCCACAGTAAGCACAACTATGTTCAATAGTATCATAGAAAATCGTTCCAATACAACAGATATCCCTTACCCAATCAGCTTTCATAAACCGCCGGTTTTAGCACTCCGATGTACGGCAAATTGCGGTATCGTTCCGCATAGTCAAGACCGTATCCTACAACGAAAGCATCCGGAACCTCAAAACCGACGTAGTCCGCTTTGATATCCGCCTTGCGCCCGCTCGGTTTATCAAGAAGGGTAACAATCTTAATCGACTTCGCCTTGCGGTATCGGAAGAGCTCTACAAGATAACTCAAAGTCAGCCCACTGTCGATGATGTCTTCAATAATCAAGATGTCACGGCCCTCTACAGACGTATCCAAATCCTTAATGATTTTAACCTCTCCGGAAGATACCGTGGAATTGCCGTAGCTTGATACATCCATGAAATCCATTTCCAAATAAGTATCAATATGCTTGATAAGGTCAGCCATAAATGGCATGGCCCCCTTCAATACACCGATGGCCAGCGGGAACTTGCCGCTATACTCTTCCGTTAAGGACGCGCCGAGCTCCTTGACTTTCTGCTGGATCTCATCCTCGGAGATCAAAATATTCTCAATATCGTGTTTCATTCTTTGCTAGCCCCCTACACTTTTCATGCTGTCTATATTGTAATACAATGCGATCATTGTTTGTAACATCAAGTTCCTCAAAATCGGTTTTTTTCAGACCCGGTATCCAGATAATCCTTCCTTCCGCGTCTGTCACAATGGGCCAGCTGTCTCTTTTCGCAAGAGGCACTTTTTCATCAATAAATATATCTTTTACCTTTTTTGAGCCGTTCATCCCTTTAAGTTTGATTCTGTCCCCTTTTTGCCTTGTCCGCACATAAAGGGGGAAATGAACCTGCCTGGGACTTGTTGCGAAAACATCATTTCCTCTCAACGCAAGGTCTTTGCCTTGTCTTGACACATGAAGGGAGGAGCCGCCCGGAAGCATCAGGTCTTCTTCGTCTGCTCCATTTATTTCATAATGATAGGAAATATTTTCACATTGCAACGGGTGAAATGTAAACAAACATGTATGATAAGATTTGACCACTTTTAACCCATTTGGAAAATCAAGCGAACCGGACGGATCTTTTTTTGAAATCCAATCCAGAAAGACTTTAATATGATGGGCTGAAAACGCAGATGGAACGTTTTCATAAAGATAGTTTAATATTAGTTGAACTCCTCTTCTTTGTAAAGGCAAAGGCAGTTCAAGAAGCCGCTCAGCGCTGATCGTGACGCTGGAACTTGACTTGTCTGTGATTACTGTATTCATTTTATCTTTCGTTAATGCCTGTAAGTATATTTCATCTTCAGCCAATGAATCGCCGACTGTTTGAAAACGCTTATGGACATCTTCCGACTCCGCCTTCAAGAAAGGGAGAACATGATGCCGGAACCTGTTCCGCGTATAATCATCTTTATCATTGCTCGGATCTGTTCTAAACGGTACATGATTCGCCTTGCAGTAATCCAAAATGTCTTTCTTGGAAAGACCGAGAAACGGCCTGATCAGCCACCCCTCTCCAAATCGCCGCTTTGGCCGGATGCCGGCTAGTCCTAAACCGACGGTTCCCTTCGCCAACTTCATCAGCATCGTCTCGATTTGATCATCTCCATGATGAGCGAGGGCCAAATATTCCGCACGATGCTTTTCCATCAGGTCTTTAAAGAAGCGAAAGCGCACTTCCCTTGCCGCCGCCTGTTTGTTGAGATTTTTTTCGGCTGCATACTTTTGAACGTTAATCTGCAGCGCCTCGCAAAGAATGCCCTCTGCTTCGCAAAATCCCTGTACAAACCGCATGTCCTGTTCAGACTCAGCGCCTCTGAACATATGATCGACGTGTGCGGCAATCAGTGTCGCTGAAGCAGGAATCGTATATTTCAACGCATGAAGCAGAGCCATCGAATCAGGTCCTCCGGAGACCCCGGCAATGATCGTCGCTTCGTCAAAAGACAGATCGTTTTTTTTCATAAACTCTTCAATACTTTTCACGATGTCCTCCCACTAAAAGCAGGCTGTATTTCAAAAGATATAAATATCCTAACACTTTCAATCATTCCCTGCAAAGAAGAGCTATCGCCGGATCATCTGCTCACATAAAAAAGAGGACGATATACGCAAAATAGAGAGCGAGGACGCTGACGACAATCAGCAATGTTTCAAAGATGCCCCCGGATTTCCGGCTCTTCCTTTTCAGTTTACGGCCGCTTCTCATCTGCTGACGCGACACGGCCGGTCTCCTTTGTGCCGCGCCATTCGGCGGAGCCGACACAGAAGAAGCATATCCGGTTCTTGATGAACGCCGGCTTTCGCTGCCGTCGGGGCGGCCGGCCTCAAGCAGGCCCTTCTTCATGTCATCAGCCGTTTTGTATGCTCCTTTAAAAGCCGATACCAGAACCGTTTTGTATGCTTTTAAAAACGGATGGCTGTCGATGACTGAAAGAAGCTGGCCCATCGGATTTCCGGTTTTTTTGAATTCTTTTTTCACCGCGCAATTTATCATGATCATCGCAACGGAAAACAAATCATACGAAGGTTCGGCCTTACGTGTCCCGCACGCCCAATACCCCCTGTCAAAAAACTCGGTGTATTCCTTTATTGCCCGGCCTTTCTTTGTCGTTCCCCCGACATCGATGCAGCGGATTCTTGCGGGGGACCCCGTTACGATCAGATTTTCAGGTTTTAAATCTCCAAATACCCACCCTTCGCGATGGATGATGGATAAATTGGACAGAAGCTGGCTGATCAATACAGGAATCCACTCTTCCCCTTTTTCGGCGATATAACGCAAAAGAAGCGGACCCTCTATATATTCCATGACATAAAATGAAAGTTTTTTGCCGGTGCCGGATACATGCATATCGTCCACGTCAAAAAAAGAAGGCCCCATTGCTCTTGCCTGGGCCTTTGAGAAAGATTTGAGAACATTCACTTCCGAGGTAATCGATAGGCTGTCTTCGCTTACTTTCAACGCCACGCGGCCTCCTTTGGAATCGGCCAGATAAACAACGCCATTAGCCCCTTTTCCAAGCTGTCTGATGATCTTATAGGAATGATTGTTCCACTTTCCAACAATGGTTGAACCCGGCTTTAGATTACCCGCCAAACTCGTTGAAGCGTCTTTCATCATCTTCTAACATGCTCCTTCTCGAGCCGATTTTTTTAAAATGCTGAATCGCTTCCCGGATTGCCGGCCCTGTCGGCGTAATGCCCCCGGCGGCAAGCTTCGAAAATATTGAGGAAAGGGATTCAAACTTTGGCGTCCAATCAAGCACGAGTTCGACCTCTTGTTTTTTCCCGGGAAATATAAACATCGCAAATTCGTTTTCGCCGATCCGGGAATTCAGACTGATGGACAGATCGATTAAAGCCTCTTTGACCGTCGGCAGCTTCGGGTTCATGCTGGCGCTCGTGTCGACAAGCACAAGGACGTGTAAATGAACGGTTTCTCCAAGTTCATCAACGACCTCCATAACCTCGCCGCGTTTATCCGGAGGCAGTTCATCCATTTCTGCATGTTTTCCGAGAATCTGTTTGAGCTCATTGTTCACAACGCCTTGGAGTGTTTGGGTCATTGCTTTTTTCGTGACCATCTGCACCGTCTGTGACAGCTGTGACGCATACACCACCTGATGAACGCCGCCTCCGGCGAGTGCGATGCCTTCGACTTCCTTCATTGCTTCTTGATCCATTGTATTCTCTTCCATAATTCCGATGACATTCACGGTTATTCCCTGCTCTTTTGCAAAGGCTGCCATGGCCTGCGGATCTTCACCGCGGTTTGAACAGCCGTCGGTAATCAGCAGGATTTGATTTAAGTGCCCCTTTTTCATTGCGATTCCTCCTGGACAAAGATATCTATTTAATTCCATCATCGCCAGAAGAAATCTGATTTATACGAATGCTAAGAAATCTCTTGGTTCTTTTGAAAAAAAGCAGGTGCAGGAATTGAAGCCCACTTCGGCGTATTATGGTCTATTCTGATGACGATCACCGTCATATCGTCCTCGATGAGCCCCGATCTCGTCCGGATCACCTCTTCCATGATTAAATCTGCGATTTCCTGAGGGTCTTCGGTTTTGAGCGACTTCAACTTCCTTTTCATCCAGAGATCGTGGTTTTCCACATGCCTCGGTCCTTCAAAAATGCCGTCGCTCATCATGATCAAAATGTCACCGGCTTTTAGCTGTTCGCTGACGACGTCAACGTCAAACTCGGAAATAATGCCGATCGGCAAATTGCTCGCCTGGACTTTGATGATTTGATCCGCTCTCTTAATAAAGCTCGGCGTTGAACCGATTTTTAAAAACTTGCAGCTTGCATCCTGGAGGTCGATGATCGATAAATCCAGCGTCGAGTAAATTTCGTCGGTCGTTCTTAACGACAGGATGCTGTTTATCGTCTTAATCGCGACTTTTTCGTCAATGCCCGACTGAAGGATTTTCTCCAGAAGCTTAATCGTCTCATTGCTTTCAAAGTGCGCTCTTGCGCCGTTTCCCATGCCGTCGCTGATGGCCGCGGCATACTTGCCGGCTCCGAGTTCCATCATATTGTAGCTGTCGCCGGAGACAAGGCCGCCGCCTTTTGCCGCATGGGCTGCACCCGTTGTCACGCGGTACGATTTCGCTGAGCCGAAGGCGACATGGCAGTATCCGTTTGGATGGCCGGCACATTGTTCTGCCTTGACGATAATTTGCTCTTCAAGAATATCGGAAAGCATCGGCGCAATGATTTTTTCGCATTCCCCGTGCCCGTTGCAAAACGGAATGCTCATTTCGATGTCAATGTTTCCTTGATCAAGGCAGTAAATTTCAACTTGCTGAATTTCAACGCCGAAATGCTGGAGCGCTTCCCTGATTTGTTCTTCCTGGATGAAATGCTGTTCCCTTTCCCTTTTTATTTCCCGAGAAAAGTCGGCCATCACCTGAGAAACGCCGAGAAGCTGCTCGGCAACAAGCCGCCTGCTGTCATCAACCTTTTGTTTTAAAGCCTGATTGGCTCTAAAATGAGTCAGCTCGTCCTCTATCAACGCTTCAACCTGTTTTGATTTTGAACAGTGCTGGTGAAATTCTTTTTTCAGCTTGCGGTTTTTATAATATTGCTTTTCTTCCGTTTCTTGCATAACCCGCTTCATTAAATCATATGTTTTATCAAAGTTCTGCACCCAGCATTTATTTTTCTTATAGCATGATTGACAGGAATGTTCCGTCACGGCGCTTAAAAACAAATCGATTTCCTTCTCTTTCACTTCATCCTCTGAAACGGTATGGTAAAAGGTAGAAAAACTGTCAGATAAAGCATGAAATACGCTTGAAAACTGATCAACTTTTTGAGCCGTGACATCGCGGATTTTTCTCGCGTATTGCTGCTGCTCCTGCGCATGCTCCGTCGTTCCCGGAATATGCTTGGCCACTTTTTTTGTAATCGACTGGGGTGTTAGCAGAAACAGCCCGATCGCGATCAGCGATTCATACAGCGTCGGTACAAGCTCGGCCGAGCCCCCGCCGTAAAGGGAAATCAGCAAAGAGCCGATCAGCAGGCCGACCGCCGCTCCCGCTTTTTTCCCCTCTTTCAGCAGGCCGCCGAGCAGTCCGGAAAAGGCGAGCAGGCTCATCTGGTATAGGTTTCCGATATTCGAGAGGCTGAGAATCAGCCCGGTCACAACCCCTACTGTACAGCCGATGCTGGCTCCGCCGATAAACGAGAAAGTTAGCACGACATAGCGGGCCAATATCAGTTCAGCCTGCATGCCTTGAAACGAAACCCCCGTAAGCCCGGTGAGAACAGATGCAATTAAAATCATAAAGCAAATGATCTCTTCGATTTTCAATGAATGCTTCGCCCGTTTAGATGTAACGATCGGCAGGCTTTGCAAAAAAATCAGCGTTAAAATAAACGATAATCCGGCTTCGACAAACGCCATAATGTAATGATAGCCTGAGACCGTTCCGTATTGAGCGTAAACAAAGCCGCACCTTGTCAGCGCCATCGCCAAAAAAACGACGACAGGCAATGTCCTGACACGGTCTTTTATAATAAGAGAGGTCATTTTTGAGCATACCGCAAATGATACAAGCGCCGCGAGAACGAACAGGGAATGCTGCGGGGATATGCTTAATGCGCCCGCCAGCAGCGCCAGACATGCCATGAGGGACTTGTCCTTTTTGATCAAAAGCATTGCTCCGAAAAATGGAAGAGCAAAGGGAATCACCTCTGACAAAATGAAGGCTCGTCCCAATAAAAAACCGATGACCATATAAATCAGCCCTTTATAAAAAAAGAGCGAATACAAGTGCTGCATCATGAGCTTTGTCATTTTGCCGAACCATGCATACATTTTTTGAACAAGAGGCCCCGCCATCGGGCTGTTAACTCTTCTTTCCGCTTTTTCCATGCTCTCATCTCCCACTGGATTATTCATTGCTTGCCATTATAACGAAAGATGAAATAGGATTTTGTCAAAAGAAGGTAACGATTCGAAAGAACTCTTCGACGGTTTCTGTAGAAAGCTTCAATCTCTCTTGGTAAGTCGAGTTCATTCTTGCTATTTTGCAGATTCAGCTATCTTTTAAGCAACAAAAAAACCGGTTTCCATGTGAAACCGGTTTTCGCGATGACCCGTACGGGATTCGAACCCGTGTTACCGCCGTGAAAGGGCGGTGTCTTAACCACTTGACCAACGGGCCTTCATAAAAGTAGCGGCGGAGGGGATCGAACCCCCGACCTCACGGGTATGAACCGTACGCTCTAGCCAGCTGAGCTACACCGCCATGTATTCAATTTGTTCTTTTAACGCACAAGTTCTATAATACAAAGGTTTATTCGCTCCGTCAATAGAAAATTGAATAAAATTTTTTCCAAAAAATAAAAAGGCATCCGTTGGGATAAGACGAATGCCTTTCGTTTATATAGAAAGCAGCAAGTTAACCTCTTCTTGCTCCGCGCCCTCCACGTTTTGATTCCGTGTTGCGTTTTAGAGACGATAAGCGATCTTCACTATCTTTCAAGAACTTATTCATTTTCTGTTCAAACGTTTCTTTAGAGCGGAAATCATTTCTAGGTCTTGATTGAGGACGGTCTACAGCCTTTTTGATGGACAAGCCGATCTTTCCATCTTTTTCTACGTTGATGACTTTCACTTCTACTTGATCTCCGACCTTCAGATGATCATTAATGTCCTTCACGTAATTATCGGCGACTTCACTAATATGAACAAGACCTGTTGATCCTCCAGGCAATTCAACAAACGCTCCAAAATTTGTAATACCTGTTACTTTCCCTTGCAACTTGCTGCCAACTTCAATCGACATAAAAAAAGTGCTCCTCCTTAGACTTAAAAAAGATCATTTGTTTAATTATACATAAAGAAAAAATTAAGTGTCAACAAGGCTACTTGCTCTTCTCGTCAAACTTGAAGATGATCTCGCCGTTCTTTGACAGGTAGTAATCCTTTCTGGCAAGCTCAGCGACGTAGTCCTCGTCCTTCAGCTTGACAATCTCATCCTTCAGATCGGATTTTTTTGCTTCCAGCTTATCCAATTCTTTCAAAAGCTGCGCTTTTTTCGCTTCCTTTGCATTGATATCGGACGCCTGCGACCATAGCGACCCGGCAAACACGATCGCCGCCAGCAGCACGACAGCTCCAAACACCGTCAACCGTCTGTATAGACCGCGTCTTTTTCTTTTTAAATACTGCTGTTTCCGTTCCATTTGTTCTTTATACTCATTCTGTATCTGAGATATATTGCGTTTCTTAAAATCGTTCAATATCAGACGGCCTCCCTTCACTTTTTCGAAAATTTCGTTTTGATTGTTATGAATAGTTTCTTTCCTTTTTTGAAAATTCCTGCTCCCTTTTGAAAAAAGCGCTTCAATGCCTGCCTAATGCGGACAGGAAGGAGCCTGAAGCATTGGCGGATAATAAAATAGAGCGGGTAACCGGCAATTTTTATAATCTTATATAAACATACCGCAAAAAATCGAAAAAGAACATAGATATATTTCAACGTTAACAGAACAATCGCAAAAATGGCATGAATCGTCCACACTACGGGACGGAACAGCATCATCTGCATCATTTTTGTGAGCATTCTGTAGATGAAGACGAAGAACGCGATCGTCCATTCCAGGATTTTGATGTAGACTCGCTTAAAAAGGCTTTGATATGCGGCAAAACCTAAAAGGACGGCTAAAAAAATATAGGTGCGGAATTCGCCTTCATTCACGCTAAGGAGAACGTAGAAAAACAGGAGACCTTGTACCATCCAAAACAGCAGGTCGTGAATGAACAAGAGCCACCTTGCCGTTTTCGGGCGAACCACAAAACGAGTGTAAGTATCAAGGGAAGCGCCCAGCCATGTCCCCATTCCGGCCATGGCCAGCATCGTGTAGAACTGTGTGGTCAGCGTCATTTAAACAACTTGCTAAAAAATCCTTTAGCTTTCTCCCCTTGCTGCTCATCCAAATAGACGAGATCAAGCACTCTTCCTTTAATGGAAACAACGCCTTTTTCTACATCCAGATTCTTCATCTGTAAGTTTTCGCCTCTGACCGCAAGCATCCCCATGACGGTATCAAGCAAAAACTCCTCATTGTCAAAACTCTCGACCTGTTTGACACCGGAAATATCTAACAGCTTGCGGCCTTTCATCATCACGTTATGTTCAGGAACAGATGACCCGCCGGAAGGGTTGTGCTGATCGTAATATAAACTCATCGATTCATCCCCCATATCCTCATACTTAGATTCGTTACTGCATTGTATGAGAGAGGGGATTTTTTTAGAACAAGCCTATTCTCCTCCGAGTTTTTCCTCTTTCAGCACGGTGTACATATTTGCCGCTTCTTCCTTTTTCGTCGTATCCTTCAATTCATTTACTTTAACGGTTACAAGTTTCTGGCCGAAGCGGACCTCTAGCTCGTCTCCTTCTTTTACGTCAGTGCTCGCTTTCGCCTGGTGGCCGTTGATCGTGATCCTGCCCTGATCAGCCACTTCTTTTGCCAGTGTGCGCCTTTTAATCAGTCTTGATACTTTGAGAAATTTGTCAAGCCTCATGGCTATCATCCCCTTTCCATGTCTTTCGCTTTATTCCAAAGTTCGTCCATTTCCTCCAGCGTCATGCTTTCAAGATCTTTATCGGAACGCTTGGCCGATTGTTCAATATACGTGAACCGTCTGTAAAACTTGGAGTTGGTCATCGCAAGCGCTTCTTCGGGTTCAATTTTATAGTAGCGGCCGATGTTGACGAGGGCAAATAAAAGGTCGCCGAATTCTTCCTTCATTTTCTCGCTGTGAGATTCGGCTTCGGACACTTCGAAAGAAAATTCTTTCATTTCTTCATTGACTTTGTTCCACATATCTTTCACGTCAGACCAGTCAAACCCGACCTTAGCGGCCTTTTTCTGAAGCTGGTTTGCTCTTGAGAGAGCCGGCAGCGGCTTCGGAATGCCGTCAAGAATCGATTTTTCAACTTCCTGTTTTTCTTGTTTTTTAATCTCTTCCCAGTTCGCCATGACGTCAGCCTCATTGCGTACAGAGATATCTCCGAAGACATGCGGATGTCTTCTGATCATTTTTTCGGTAATGCCGAAAATAACATCGTCGATGGTAAAAAGGCCGTCGTCTTCTCCAATCTGCGCATGGAGAAGAACTTGCAGCAGGACATCTCCGAGTTCTTCAGCGAGATGGTCCGGATCATCTTCATCGATCGCTTCAAGCACTTCATAGCATTCTTCTATTAAGTATTTTTTCAGCGATTGGTGAGTTTGTTTCCGGTCCCAAGGACAGCCCTCAGGCCCGCGCAATTCCCGGATAACGCGGCGGAAAGCCGAAAATTCTTGATACAGCAAAGCTTCGTCTTTGACGGGCGGAACATAAACGCTCGTCAAATTGGTGATGCCGACACTCCTATCCAGCTCATAAAGAGGCACCCTTCGGATCTCTTCCATGCTGCTTCCGGCCGCCGTTACAATGACGACTTCATAATCGACGGGAAGCTTCTCCATCAATGTAAGCTTCACCTCCGAAGCCGTCATTTGATCATAGACCTGGCAAATGATCAAATGATGCCGAAGCTCGATTTCGTCTGCCGAAAATCCGACGGCGTCAACGAATTGGAATCCTTCGATCGGGTCGATCTTCAGGGCGTTGAACGTCGCATCAAGAAAACTGTGGCCCCCCTCCACCGCTACCTCAACCTGATGAAGATGTTGTTTATCAAGCAAAAGCTGAACGGTTTTTTCGGCTACAAACGGATGTCCCGGCACGGCGTAAAGCACGTCCTGGTGCTGCGCCTCCCGAAAAAGCGCCTCAGCGATTTCCTCGTACACCTCTTCAAATTGGTCGTGCTTTTCATACACATCATCAAAGAAATGAATCTTCGGTATTTCGTTTTTCAACTCTTCTATTAAAGGATGGTCTTTCGTCCTGACATAAAGCGTCTCTGCCCGGGTAAGACGTTTGTAAACGCCGAGGGTTAACTGGTTCATGTCGCCCGCCCCGAGGCCGATAACGGTTATTTTACCTGCCATGTTCGCCGCCCCTTTCTTTTTTTATCTCAACAGCTTGCTTACAAAAGGCACAAGCTCAAGTTCTTTCTCCGTAAACACGCGACATTTTAAGATGCTGAACAAATAGGCTCCCCCGCCGATGAAAACGGCAGTCATGCTTTCAACCGCCGATACCCATCTGCTTTCTTGCGGGATCACTGCTTCAAACGCGTACAGCCAAATCAATAATACGGCAGACATGATCAAGGCGGAGACGGCCATTCCGGCAATTCTATAAACCGAAAGCTTGAACAGGCCCTTCCTGTTCAGACGGAAAAGGTTGAGTCCCGCAACAGCTGCAAACGACATCACAGTCGCTGATGCTGCTCCGGAGATCCCGAAGGCGGGAATCAGCATCACATTCAGAACAGCCTTGAGGAAAAATCCTGATAAAACGGAGGCAGCCGGAAAAAAGGTATCTCCGAGACCCTGCAAAACGGCGGTTATCGTCATGGCAAGCGATGCAAAAAAGATCGACACGCTGAAGATTTGAAGCGACGCCGTTCCCTCGCTGTTTTTAAACAGCATGGTGTTCACCGGTTCCAAAATGCAAATGAGACCTGCCGCTGCCCCGATTCCGATGACCAGGCTCATTTTTAAGGAATACCGCGTTTTTTCCCGAACTTCCGTCATCTCCTGCTGTTTCTTCGCTTTCGTAAGGGACGGGACGAGAGCCGTCGAAATGCTCGCCGCAAAAACGGTTCCAAGCTGCAGGAGCGGCTGTCCCCTGTCATAAACGCCTTTTGTGTGCTTCGCCTCAACCTCACCGATGCCTTGACCGGCAAGCAGGGAATATAAGTTCAGCGCATCTACAAGCTGGATGAGAATCATCATAAGACTTGTGACACAGATGGCGACCGTATACAGGCAAAGCTGTTTTAAAATGGCCGTCGTGCTGATACCGGCCCGTACGTCAGGCAGATTCCTTTCCCCCTTGACCCAAAACACCGCCAATATCAAAAACGCCGTAAGGCCTCCGACCAGAGATCCAAAGGCAGCCCCGGCACCGGCGTCATATAAAGAATGGCCATTCTTGATCAGCCACCATGTAAAATAGAGAATCGCAGCAACACGGAACATTTGTTCTCCGATTTGAGAAAATGCCGTCGGCAGCATGAGCTCGTTTCCTTGAAAATATCCCCGGAATAAAGAGACGAACGGAAGCAGCAAATATGAATACGAGACGGCGCGAATAACCTCGGCGAGGCCTGGATCGCCCATCAGACCGGCAATTCCTTTCGCTCCGTTAAAAAGGAGAAGAAAAAAGCTAATGCCGACGACGGATATAAACAGCATGGATACGCGAAGAATTTTTGTTTGGCTTCCTGCTCCAAAATCATTCAAAAGCTTCGAGATAATAACGGGAAAGCCTGATGTCGCAAGCATTACCGAAATCCCAATCATCGGATACACTTGCTGAAAAATATAAAAACCGACATCTCCCACTATGTTTTGAAATGGCACTCTGTAGACAGCGCTCAATATTTTCGATAGAATTCCCGCCAATGATAACACAAAGGCGCCTTGCCAAAGCCGTCTGCTTTGGACGTTTGAAAAGCTCATCTGCAAGCTCCTTTCAATGTGTTTCTCTTTAGAAAAACACAACGAAACGAGCTTATTATACCACATCCCGCATTATTCACCTTTAATTAAAAAAAGAACAGCCCGAAGGTGTGCTGTTCCAGTTGGTTGTTTCGGCATTCCGCTTTATCAGGAATGACAAAGGAAAAGGAATGAGACCTATTGTTCCATTTGGCGCGCTAAAAAACCTGCGGCAGTTTCAACTGCCTTATGTTCCACTTCACCAATCGACTGGTCTTTTGAAAAAATGACAACGGCTCCGATCGGATCACCGTTCGCAACGATCGGACCAATTGTATATGAAGCGACTTCCTCGTCAATCCCATCAATAAGCTGAATCGTTTTCGCATCCCCTTCCAGGACAGAGTTGCGCTGATCCATTGCTTTTTCAACCATATCGCTGATCGATTTATTTAAATAGTCTTTTTTAGAGCTTCCTGACACAGCAATAAACACATCCCTGTCGCAAATCAAGACGGAATGGCCCATGCTGTCATAAAGGGCGTCTGCGTACTCCTTCGCAAAATCTCCAAGTTCGCTGATAGGAGAATATTTTTTTAAAATAACCTCGCCATCGCGGTCGACAAAAATCTCCAGAGGGTCTCCTTCGCGAATGCGTAGTGTTCTTCTTATTTCTTTGGGAATGACGACCCGCCCCAAATCATCAATTCGACGTACGATACCAGTTGCTTTCATCTGTGCTGCCTCTCTTTCATTTGATGATATATCTGGTGGATAAAACAGAGCTGTGTATTTACTAACACTCTCCACTCTTGATTGATTTTAGTATCCGTCACATCAAATGTAATATACGTGAGAAACAACAAATTTTTACGATGAAGCGATCGTTTGTTTCTTGACGTTTTCCAGTCCTTTGAGAATATCCAGCAATGTTTCGAGCCATTCTTCCGGCTTGCGGTTTTTAACTTGTATCGAGATTTTCAGCTTTTTGCCTTCCATCCCGAGGCCGATCTGCCTGCCGTATTTGCTGCCAAGCTCAAACAGCTTTTGTCCGTCAATCTCGGCGCTCGCCTTCTCGTCGATCGTCAGTCTGACGGCGTCTTTATCCTGTTTGATCAGCTCGACGCGCTCTTTTATGGCGTATACTTTCATTTCCGCGATGGCAAATAAATATTCAACTTCCTTCGGATATTCGCCAAAGCGGTCGATCATTTCATCTTGAAGCTCATCTTTTTCTTCAATCGTTCCAATGGCTCTGAAGCGTTTATACATATCTATTTTCTGCTTGCCGTCCGTGACATACGATTGCGGAATATAGGCGTCAAGCTCCAAATCGATTTCCGGCTCAAAGCGTTCGATTTGCGCCGTGTCTCCCTTGCGCGCTTCGATCGCTTCCTTGAGCATTTGCGAGTATAAATCAAAGCCGACGGAATCAATGAAGCCGTGCTGCTGTGCACCGAGCAGGTTTCCGGCTCCGCGGATCGTCAAGTCGCGCATGGCGATTTTAAAGCCTGATCCAAGTTCTGTAAATTCTTTAATAGCCTGAAGCCTTTTTTCCGCCACTTCGGTCAGAACTTTGTCTTTTCGATACGTAAAGTAAGCATATGCGACCCGGTTGGAGCGTCCGACGCGTCCCCTTAGCTGATAAAGCTGTGAAAGCCCCATTTTGTCGGCGTCATGCACGATCAACGTATTGACGTTCGGAATATCGACGCCTGTCTCGATAATCGTCGTACTGACGAGAACATCGGATTCTCCCTCTAAAAAGTTGAGCATGACGGATTCGAGTTCATTTTCCGTCATTTTGCCGTGGGCATACGTCACCTTTGCATCAGGGACAAGCATCGAAATTTCCTCTGCTTTTCTTTCGATGTCCTCGACGCGGTTGTACAGAAAGTATACCTGTCCTCCCCTGGCAAGCTCGCGCTCGATCGCTTCCCTTACCAAGGCGCCGTTGTATTCGACAACATACGTCTGAACAGGAAAACGGTTTTCCGGAGGCGTTTCGATGACCGACAAATCCCTGACGCCGAGCATGGACATATGAAGGGTTCTCGGTATCGGTGTCGCCGTTAAAGTCAAAACGTCGACATTCGCTTTAATCCGTTTGATTTTTTCTTTATGCGTAACACCGAACCTTTGTTCCTCATCAATGATGAGCAAACCGAGATCCTTGTACACGACATCCTTTGATAAAAGCCTGTGGGTTCCGATCACGATATCGACCGTGCCGTTTTTCAAGCCTTTGATCGTTTCAGACGATTCTTTCCGCGTGCGGAAGCGGCTGAGCAGGCCGATTGTGACCGGATAATCTTGAAAACGCTCCAATATCGTTTCATAATGCTGCTGGGCTAAAATCGTGGTCGGCACAAGGATGGCAACCTGCTTGCCGTCAGCGACTGCTTTAAAAGCGGCTCTGATGGCCACCTCCGTCTTGCCGTAGCCGACATCGCCGCAAAGCAGCCGATCCATCGGGCGTTCTCTTTCCATATCTTTTTTAATTTCGTGAATCGATCTGAGCTGATCCTCAGTTTCCTGATAAGGAAAAGCCGCTTCAAATTCGCGCTGCATTTCGTGATCGGGAGAAAACGCGTATCCTTTGCTCGCTTCCCGCTCTGCATAAAGCTTGATCAAGTCGTCAGCGATATCTTGAACGGACGATTCCACCTTTTTCTTGACCCGCTTCCACTCGCTTCCTCCCAATTTGTACAGCTTTGGTTCTTTTCCTTCCGAACCGACGTATTTCTGCACCTGGTCAATTTGATCGACAGGCACGTAAAGCTTATCGCTTCCCTGGTAGTGAATATTTAAATAATCCTTGTGGATTCCGTTGATTTCAAGCGTTTCAATACCCAGATATTTACCGATTCCGTGGTTGACGTGAACGACATAGTCGCCGATTTGCAGCTCCGAGTAGCTCTTAATTCTCTCCGCATTCGTCATTTTTTGTTTGCGCGCTTGCTTTTTCACGCGCTTTTTAAAGAGTTCTTCCTCCGTGATGACGGCAAGCTTCATCAATGGAAGCTCGAAGCCCGTTTGTAGGCCGCCTTCCATGATATAAATCTGGCCTTGTGCGAGCGCTGTATTTTCATCGGCTTGGGCAGCTTCTATCTCATAATCTTCCAGGACGGATGCAAGTTTTTCGGCGCGTTCCCGGCTGTCCCCGAGAAAAACTGTCGTATATTTGGATTTTTTAAACCGTTCGATCTCGTTTTTGAGCACATTCATCTGCCCGTGAAAACTTTGCATTTGTTTGCTGGAAACATTCACGATGTTTTGCGGGCTTGTATGCTGAACATGCCTTAAAAACAGCGAATAGTACAAAATCGGGCGGGGCTGTTTTGCCATGAGGCTGTGAAAAGGAAATGACATTGAGATGTCATGAAGAATCTTGCCTTCTTCAAGAAGGCTCGTGATCCATTCGGCCTCTTCCTTTTGCAGCTGTTCTTCCATTTCGTGAATGCGGCTGACTTCGTCTAAAATAAGCAATGTATGAGACGGAAAATAATCTAGCAAACTAGCAGGCTTTTCATAGAAATACGAAAGGTATTTAACCATTTCCTGGCCGATGTTGCCTTCTGTAAGCCGTTCTTTATCCTCCTCGATGTTTTGATTGAGGATTTCTTTTTGTTTATCAAGCTTCAGCTTTTTCAGGCTGTCAGCAAGGCCTTTTTCCAGCTTCTCGAGAGCCCGTTTCCGGTCTTCTTCACGCACGATCAATTCTTTGGCGGGGCCGATCGTCACCTCATCGCGCGTTTCCAACGAACGCTGGTCATCTGAGCTGAACGTACGGATGGAATCGATCTCGGTATCAAACAGCTCAATCCGGATCGGATTGTCCTCAGTCAATGAATACACGTCGATAATGCCCCCGCGAATACTGAATTCACCAGGAGCAGCCACCATATCGGTACGTTCGTATCCGATTTGGACAAGGGTTTGAATGAGCTTTTCCGGATCGATGTCCCGCCCCGTTTTTAAGTGAATCTGGCTGCTTTTCCATATGTCCACAGGGGGCAGCATTCTTCTGACGGCAGCCGCCGGTGCAACAACGATCGGCGTTTCACCGCTTGAAAGCCTATTCAAAACGTCCAGCCTTTGTGAACGCAGTTCAGGGCTCGCAACCGCAATTTCGGATGAGATTAATTCATTGACAGGATATAAAAGGACAGACTGATCTTTTATCAGTCCTGTTAAATCGTCTGTGATTTTTTGAGCTTGATAAAGGTTATGCGTAATCAAAAATAACGGACGGTTTGTTTCTTTTGAAAAAGCGGCTGTAAATAATGACCGTGCAGATCCGGAGAGCCCCGCAAGCAGCTGTTCTTTCAGCCCTTCGTTCAAACCGTTGACGATGGATTTAAAATCATCGCTTTTTGTAATAAAGGATTGAATATTATTCAAATGAGCCCCTCCTCTCTTCCTCAAATAGAAAAATGCTTTGGTCTAGTTTCTACACCAAAGCTTTTTATTGAATAAACGACTGATATTGATGATAATCCGGATTTCTTTCTAACGCTTCCTGACAATCTTCACATATCGTCTTTACGTGTAAATCCCCATTATCCATATAAGAAATCATATCGTTTCTTTCCTCATTTGTTAAGTGGTCAAAACCCAATTGTTTGCTGTTGACGTAAGAATGGTCAAGACTTCCTACTTTAACGCCGCAATGGCGGCAGTAATAATGCAAAGCCATACAGGAACCTCCAATAACCAGTCTTTTTAAGACTAGTATGATCCGTTCCCGTTCGGCTTATACCTTTGCGTTATATTCATTCATAACTTCCAAAAAAGGTTTTTCCAAAGAAGCTTCACAGGCCTTAACCGTTTTTTGAACGGCTTCCCGAATGGCCGGCTCCTCTTCGTCCGTAAAAGCGCCGAGGACATAATCGACGATTTTCATTCCGTTTACAGGACGGCCGATCCCGACTCTGATCCTGTTAAAATCAGATGTCCCAAGATGCTGAATCATCGATTTAATCCCGTTGTGCCCTCCGGCGCTTCCTTTTGTCCTGAGACGGATTTTTCCGGTTGGAAGATCCAAATCATCATAAATCACTTTCATATTTTCAATCGGGACCTCATAGTAGTCCAAAAGAGGCCTCAAACATTCTCCCGATAAGTTCATATATGTAAGCGGCTTAACAAGTAGAACCTTTTTGCCGGAAACAAATCCGATTCCGTACTGTCCGTGAAATTTTGTTTTATCAAGGGCAATATCCCATTCCTTTGAAAGCTCGTCAATCGCCATGAAACCGACGTTGTGTCTCGTATTTTCGTACGTTTTACCCGGGTTGCCCAAACCTGCAAACACAAGCATTCTATTTCCTCCCTTAATCAAAACCCTTCCTCACCAGCCATGAGGGGGAGCGTCCTTAATTCCCCTCATTCTAGCACAAAAGACGTAACCGCGGGAGGATTACGTCTTAAGCATTTATTCATTTTTTTCCTCTTCATTGCTTTCTTCTGGTTCCTCAACTTCCTGGGCTGCTGATTCGGCTTCTGTTTCCTCTTGCTTTTGAGGAGGGAGTATGGATGCGACGACTTCATCCGGTTCATGGTTGAATGAATAATCGCCTGCCGGCCTGATATCGCCGACAGTTAATACATCGTTCACTTCAAGGTGTGAAATGTCCGCTTCAATGGCTTGGGGAATGTTCTGCGGCTTGGCTGTAACAGACAGCTCGTAAAGCGGCTGCTGAAGGACGCCTCCCTGCTTGATTCCTTCAGCTTCTCCCGTCAGATTCACGGGAACGGCTGCTTCCATTTCGGCTTCCATATCAACCACCTTGAAATCGGCATGGACAATCGAATCTTTCAACGGATCCGTCTGAACTTCAGTCACCATGACCGGGTACTGCTCACCGTTTACATCCAGATTGATAATCGTGTTTTTTCCCTCATCGCGCAAAATTTTTAAAAGCTTGACACTATCCAGCGAAACAGACTTGTTCTCTAAATCTTTTCCGTATACGACACCCGGCACAAATCCCGACAGCCGGATCTTTCTTAAAGAAGAGCGCTTGGAGCCTGTTCTTTCTTCCGCTTTTAAGATTGCCATATCCAGCACCATCCTATCGTAAGATTGGTTTTTCTAAAACCATACCCATAACGACAAAACTTTAAACCAGAATCAGCAAATTAATCGAACAGGAAGCTGACAGATTGCTTCTCGTGTACGCGGATGATCGCTTCTGCGAGCAGCGGAGCAACGGAAAGCTGCTTGAATTTCTCGATTTTCTTTTCTTCCGGAAGCTCGATGCTGTTTGTCACGACAAGCTCTTTAATTTTGGAGTTTTTGATTCTTTCAATCGCCGGACCTGAAAGGACGGGATGCGTGCAGCAGGCGTATACTTCGGATGCGCCGCTTTCGACAAGCGCATTTGCCGCAAGCGTGATCGTTCCTGCTGTATCGATGATATCATCGATTAAAATAGCGGTTTTTCCTTCAATATGTCCGATGATGTTCATGACTTCAGCCACATTCGGCTTCGGACGGCGTTTGTCGATAATTGCGATCGGCGCTTTGAGACGGTCGGCCAGCTTGCGCGCCCGCGTAACCCCGCCGTGGTCAGGAGATACGATAACAATATCATTCAAATTTTTCTGTTCAAAATAACTTCCTAAAATCGGAACACCCATTAAATGATCAATCGGTATATCAAAGAAACCTTGAATTTGCGGGGCATGCAAATCAAGTGCGATCACCCGGGTAGCGCCGGCTGTTTCAAGCAGATTCGCCACCAGCTTAGCAGTGATCGGCTCACGGGCCCGCGCTTTTCTGTCCTGACGGGCATAGCCGTAATAAGGCATCACGATATTAATCGTTTTAGCGGACGCGCGTTTCAATGCATCAACCATAATCAACAGCTCCATGATATTCTCGTTAACCGGAGCGCTCGTCGATTGAATGACATAGCAGTCACAGCCGCGGATGCTCTCTTCGATATTGATTTGCACTTCACCGTCGCTAAAACGTTTAACAGAACACTTTCCCAGCTCTACTCCGACGATCTCCGCGATTTCGGCCGCAAGATCCGGATTTGAGTTTAAAGAAAAAATCTTCAAATTGTCGTCTTCATATTGATTAGACATGGTAAACCTCCGATTTTAGGATTATTTTTTGTGTATATTCTTAACGTAGTCTTCCTTGTTGACCTGTCTTGCCCTGGCAATAGACAAAGCTTGGCCTGGTACATCGTCGGTAATGGTGGAACCGGCTGCCACGTAGGCGCCCTTGCCGATCGTAACAGGTGCAATCAGATTTGAGTTGCAGCCGACAAAAGCACCGTCTTCAACCTTAGTCACGAACTTATTTTTCCCATCATAATTAACGGTAATCGAACCGCAGCCAAGATTCACATCCGAACCAATTTCCGCATCCCCTATGTAGCTTAAATGAGAGGCTTTGCTTCGATCTCCGAATTCAGCTTTCTTCACTTCTACGAAATTTCCGATTCTGACCTCATTGCCGATTTTCGAATCAGGTCTGATATGGGCAAACGGGCCGATCGTTACGTCGTCGCCGATTTCGCTGTCTACAACCACGGATTGTTTAATGACCGTCCTGCTGCCGATCGTACTGTTTTCCAGCTCGCAGTTTTGGCCGATAACCGTATCCTCGCCGATCACCACCCGGCCTTTGATGACGGTTCCAGGATAAATGACCGTATCCCGGCCGATGACGGCCTCCGGAGAAATATACGTGTTATCGGGGTCGATTAAGCTCACGCCATTTTGCATATGGCGTTTATTAATGCGCTGCTTCATGTACTTTTCAGCTTGAGAAAGAGCGACTCTGTCGTTGACTCCGAGCGTTTCTTGGAAGTTATCAGTCTGATAAGCGGCAACAGTTTCACCTTGATTTTTGAGGATTTCAATAACGTCAGGAAGGTAGTATTCCCCTTGGACATTGTCATTGGACACCTGCTCGATCGTCCGGAAAAGAGCTTCATTATCAAAACAGTAGGTGCCTGTGTTGATTTCTTTGACAAGCCGTTCCTCATCTGTCGCATCTTTATGCTCGACAATTTTCGCAACATCTCCGTTTTCATTGCGGATGATCCGCCCGTAGCCTGTCGGATCCTCTGCAATCGCCGTTAAAATGGTCACCTTTGCCCCTTTTTCCTGATGCTCCCGGAGCATGGCTTCCATTGTTTCAGCCGTTAACAGCGGCGTATCCCCGCAAATCACGATCGTCGTTCCTTTTTCGCCGGCAAGAATCGATTTGGCCTGCTTCACAGCGTGCGCCGTGCCGAGCTGTTCAGCCTGAAGAGCGTACTCGCTCTTTTCCCCGAGCTGCTTTTTGACATCTTCCGCGCCGTGCCCGACAATTGTGACAAGTTTGGCCAATGATAGCTTAAGAGCTTCATCGACTACATGCTCGACCATCGGCTTTCCGCAAACAGGATGAAGAACTTTATACAACTTTGATTTCATTCTTGTTCCTTGACCAGCTGCTAATACAACTGCAAACCGCTTATCCATTTATTGGCCTCCATTATCCCTATTATCCATAGAAAAATATATCTTAAATATGAGTTGATTTCAAGCAAGCCCAAATGAGAAATCAGCAAATTGCCCAGACAAATTATGGATGATTTTGATCATATTTGGAACCCGCCTGCTGTGCGTCATATGCCCCGCAGTTTCCGTTCCTGGGCCGCTCTTGTCGGAATGCCGATATTCGCCTGTTCTTTTTCCCCATTTACTGATATATGCTGCAATCAACCATATATTGTCATTTTGTTATCATACCATCATTTTTTTTGCAAAATAAAAAGGGCTTCCATAAGCCCTCTTTTTAAGAAGCTCCAGCTTCTTCATATTCTATTTCCTCAACTTCACCTAAACGGTGATATTCATTTAACACCGCGTCCTGAATTTTTCCGCGGGTGCTTGAGTTGATTGGATGAGCGATATCACGAAACTCTCCATCAGGTGTACGCTTACTTGGCATCGCAACGAAAAGACCATTGTTTCCATCAATTACACGAATGTCATGGACTACAAATTCGTGATCCAGCGTGATGGATGCAATCGCTCTCATGCGACCATCGGTATTCACGCGGCGTAATCTTACGTCGGTAACTTCCACAGTAGTTCACCACCTTTTCCCAATATAAAAACATTAGTTTAACTATTCAACGGTTTTTTTTGTTTTCCTGCATATTTAAAAATATTTTTGCAATATTGGAATAAAAACACACAGAATTGTCAAATACCAAACAAAAAAAGTTGATCTTGTAAACCAAAATCATCTTTTTAAAAAAAATCCTATTTCACAAAGGCAATAACTTCTATTTCAACGAGCGCATCTTTCGGCAGCCGAGCCACCTCAACGCATGACCGCGCCGGTTTATGCGTATCGAAATACTGGCCGTACACCTCGTTAACCTCTGCAAATTGATTCATATCCGCCAAAAACACTGTCGCTTTTACGACTGTTTCAAGCGAAGCTCCCGCTTCCTTTAGGACGGCTTTTAAATTGCGGAACACCTGGTGCGTCTGTTCGGTAATATCCCCGTTTACCATTTCGCCGGACGGAGTCAAAGGAATTTGCCCTGAGCTGTAAAACATGTTATTGACAATAATCCCCTGCGAATACGGTCCGATTGCTTCCGGCGCGTCTTTTGTCTGAACAACTTTTGTCATCTCAAACTCCCCATTCTTTATTCATTTTCTTTAAAAAACGCTTTAAAATTTCCGTTTTGGATTTCGACGTTTTTTTCCTTCATATCGATTTCCGAAAGGGTAAGAAGTGACATATATTCGTCAACCAGCCGTTCCTTTACTCCCTGAGCCTCCACGAGGACTCCGATTCCCGCTACATGCGCATTGAATTCATCCAGCAAATTGATCATGCCGTTGATCGTTCCGCCCGCTTTCATAAAATCGTCTATGATTAAAACGTGCGATCCCGACTGCAGGCTGCGCTTTGCAAGCGACATCGTCTGTATGCGATTGGATGAACCTGAGGCATAGTTGATGCTGACCGTTGACCCTTCAGTCACTTTATTATCCTTCCTGACGACAACGGTCGGCACGTCCAAATAGCTGGCGACCGCGTACGCCAGGGGAATTCCTTTCGTTGCCACAGTCATGACGACATCGATTTCCCTGTCTGAAAAAGCGGAAGCAAAAATTTTGCCGACCTTCGTCAACACGGACGGCTTTCCGAGAATATCCGTCAAATATAAATAGCCCCCGGGCAAAATACGTTCCGAATCAATCAATGACTTCCCGAGTGCACTGATAAATTCCTCCGCCTCCTCAAGCCTTACCTTCGGAATATATTTAACGCCTCCGGCCGCCCCGGGAACCGTCTGCAACGTTCCGATTCCCTGCTGCTCAAAGGTTTGCTTAATAATGGTTAAATCTTCACTAATTGACGATTTTGCAGATTGATACCGTTCTGAAAAGAAGGTTAATGGCACTAAGACATGCGGATGGGTCAACAAATAATTCGTCAGATCTACCAATCTGCCGCTTCGACGAAACTTCATGCACTTACCTCCAAAATCCGAATATTTCTAAAAATAATATAACTTAACATACGGATTTAATCAAGGTCATTTTGTTCCCCGATCATTCGCACAGCATATACCTGATCGCAAAACCCTCTTAACCCGTTATATATACGTTGCACTTTTGATTCATACTGAACAAGCCCAAACACTGTCGGACCGCTTCCGCTCATCAATACCGCATCCGCTCCGAAGCGCTTCATTTGGTTTTTAATCATTGCGACTTCAGGATGCATATTTAATGTAACCGATTCAAGCACATTCCCGAGTTTTTCACACATCTTATGAAAATTTTTCTCCTCAATGGCCGAAATCATACCTTGCACATCCGGATGTTCGATATTGTCAATCTTGAGCTGCCTGTACACTTCTGCGGTCGATACGCCGATCGTCGGTTTTGCAAGCAAGACCCAGCAATGCGGCGGCGTTTCAATGTGGCGGATCTTCTCTCCCCTTCCCGTTGCAAGAGCAGTCCCCCCATGAACGCAAAACGATACATCTGATCCGATCTCTGCGCCGAGATCAGCGAGTTCATTCACGGAAAGCTTCATATTCCACAGGCGGTTTAAGCCTCTCAGGACGGCAGCTGCGTCGCTGCTTCCGCCCGCAAGCCCCGCAGCTACCGGAATGACCTTCGTGATCAAAATTGAAACGCCTTTTTTAATGCCGTATCGTTTTTTCATCAGCATGGCCGCCTGATAAGCAAGGTTCCTCTGGTCATCCGGAACAAACCGGTTGTGGGAGGCAACCGTAACCTTATCCTCTGATAGCTCCGATAGCTCGACCCGATCTGCGAGGTCAATCGTCGTCATGACCATTTTCACTTCATGGTAACCATCAGGACGCTTGCCGAGGACGTCGAGCGACAAATTGATTTTTGCCGGCGCCTTTTCTAAAATACGCAATCCAAATTCACCTACTTCTCCATCTAAACATAAGTATCCACATTGTAACATATTTTATAGTACAGGACGTACAAATGCACGTAGAGCGGCAAGGTTCGGACGTTTATAAAAAAAACGGAGGACGGCAGCGTCCTCCATTGTCACCCGTTTTATCGATTCTGTTGATTTTGAGCGATATGCTGTTCGGCTAATTCAATGGCCCGCTTTACCATGTTTCCGGCGTCTCTGGCCCGAATCGCTCCCCAGCCTTCGTTTTTTACAGTATCGTAAAACCCAAGATCTTTTGCCAATTCATATTTGAATTCCTCTGACATGATGCTTCGACGTCTGCCCATGCGAAACAGCCCCTTTCAAGTATCATACCATTAGCAGAACCTTCATCAAACGAGTGACATTTATAGCTTTGCTTCTTCCCCGTCAGATCTTTCCCGAAAAATATTGGATAAAAAAAGGCAAAACAAAAAGCAGTAAACATAATGTCTACTGCTTATTAAAGGGCTACTGAGCCCGTTTTGTCGTCAGAAAACCTTAATTCGACGGTCTCAGTAAGAATATCCGCATAACTGTATGAAACTCTCTCGAACGAATTCTCGTCCTGATCTAGTTGTATCACAAAAACAGAAGGGTACGTCTCAGCTAAAATGCCCGAACGCTCAATCGTTTTTCGGCGGCCTCCGTTTGCTTTTAACGTAAGCCTTTTTCCTAAATGTCCATCAAGCGATCTTTTAATATCGGACAACGTTTTCGCCATTGCATCCACCTCACTACATTCAGTATACTACAACAGCCCATTTTTGTCAAATAAAATTTAAATTATATCAACGTTTATGAGCTATTGTCAATAAAATAATTGTGAAAATTGTACGCCAACTTTCCCCTATTTTTCTCATTTTTCGTTTATTTATGTATGTTTTTTAAAAATAAGGCGATAATTTGACAAAAACCCGCCAAAATCGGGCGGGTTTAATCGGCTGCTTTCGTTTTATACGGCATTCCAATTCGCAAAACGCCCCGGGTTTCAATGCCTCCGAGCCCTTTCTCCCTCGTCAGCGTATTTCTGAGCACTTCCCAGACGTTAATTCGGTCCATAAAAGGAGTGAAGCTGATTTTTGCGACAATATAGACCGGATCAAGCGCGTGAATGTTAACTCTTGACGGTGAGCTTGCAAAATTGGCCCCTGCCTTGATCAATGATTCAAAATGGGACTGGCACGCCCCGGCAAAAATCACGAGCTGGTCGAGATGGGGGATTTTTTTTCTTGCTTTTTGAACGGTTTCGATAAAATCCTTTGAATGCCTGTAGGCATCCAAATTGTTGATGTCCCCTTTTTGTTTCGAATACGCGTCATGCCCCGTGATAACCAATAAATCCGGCCGGTACTCGTCAAGAAGCTCCTCAATGACGGCTGACATTTTCTTTTCATAACAATGGATGCCGTATACGGGAACCCCGATTTTTTCATACAACGTAAGGCACTTCTTTAAATAAGCCGAATCCCCGTCTAAATGTAGGACTCTTCCCGGCATATGAAAATACTGCTGTTGGTGGCTGTATTGATTTGTTGCACGGTATTCGTGTTTTTCGCGCAGCAGCTTATAATCCTGACGGAGCAAGTCGAGGGATTCCTTCATTTTTGTTTCTTCTTCCTGTTTTCTCATCAGGCGCTCAGCCTCGCGGACAATCTCCAGATCCGTTAAATGCGCGTCAGCGATTAACCTCACTTCATCCCCGTGCAAAACGGCTATCGGTTCTCCCTTTGCCGATTGATCGATTCGTATGATTCGAAATAAAATATCTCTTCGATAAGATTTTCTCACTACCATATCGCCTATTTTAAACTGCATGCTTTTCACTCCACACATAGACTAAGCCCTATTTAAACAATTGACAGACATTATAAAGGTGCTTCTTTAGCCTATGTATTTCGAGGTCAAGTGGTGAACAGATGGCAAGCTGCCACATGCCCATGAAAAAAAGCCTTTCTTTTACAGAAAGGCTTTAGACAAGCGGTCGGAAAGCACGGCAAATTCCTCAATACTAAGCGATTCTCCGCGCCTCTTCCCGTCAATCTGCGAATCCCGCAGCGCTTTTTCAATGTCCGCTTTCTTCTCCTTGCCGTTCGGCAAGTTATTGAAGAGATTGTTTAAAAGCGTTTTGCGGCGCTGGGCAAAGCTCGCCCTGACGACCTGAAAGAAAAACGACTCATCCTTGACCGCTACAGCCGGAGCTTCTCTCAGCGTCAGCTTGATGACGGCGGAATCCACATTCGGCTGGGGAACGAAAACCGTCTTCGGTACTCCCATGACCGTTTTCGGCTCAGTATAAAATTGAACCGCGATGGAAAGCGAGCCGTATTCTTTTGATGAAGGCTTTGCAGCCATCCGGTCTGCCACCTCTTTTTGAAGCATGACAACGATGCCTTTAAGCGGCAGATTTTCTTCCAAAAACTTCATAATAATAGGGGTCGTCACATAATACGGCAAATTGGCGACAACCATCACTTCATCACAGTCCTGAAACTGCTCGTCCATCACGGCTTTAACATCGGCTTTAAGGACGTCCTGATGGATCACAGTCACATTGTCATAAGGCGCCAACGTATCCTTTAAAATGGGCAGAAGCCTTTGGTCAATTTCAAAAGCCGCCACTTTCTTCGCGCGCTTTGCCAATTGCTCGGTCAAAGCTCCGATTCCCGGACCGATTTCAATCACGCCCGTACGCTCCGTCACTCCGGCGTGGTCGACGATTCTGTCCAGGATATTCGTATCAATTAAAAAATTCTGTCCCAGGCTTTTTTTAAAAGAAAATCCGTATTTATCGAGGATTTCTTTTGTCCTTTTGGGGGTGGCGATGTCTTTATTCATTCTTTTCCTCCCGCAGCACAGCATCCAGAGCGCTAAAATAATCGCTTTTTTTAATTTGAAACATCTGCAGACGCTTTTGAAGCTGCTTTCCGTTTGTATATCCAATATTTAAAATCTCACCGAGCCGCTCCCGTCTTTTTTTGGCAAGAGGGCCGCCGATCAAACCGGCTTCGATTAAATCGCGGGCTTCGATTTCCGGCTCAGTCGGTTCCATTTCCTCCTGAACGGTCTTCAGGCAGGCTCTGATGCTTTCAACCGATGCATGCTCAACGCCGATTCCCCGCTTGTTTTTAGGCTTTGCCAAATCTTTCGGCAAAAATGCATGCTTACATCCGGGCACTTTTTCAGCGATCGTTTTTCTGATTTTTTCACCCGGAAAATCGGGATCCGTTAAAATAATAACGCCCCGCGTTTTTTGAGCGAGCTGAATTCGTTTTATCACATCTTCCCCGATGGCGGAACCGTTCGTTTCAATTGTGTCCGCATCAACAGCGGACTTGACCTTTGCTGTATCGTCACGTCCTTCGACAACGATGATTTCCTTAATCTTCATTTCTTCCTCCGCAAGTTGAAAAACATTTTTAAAAAAACTGAAACCTTTTTGTAATAAAACCGTCTAATTGATTAGAAAACAAGATGGATCTATTATAACCAAAAAAACAGAGGGCGCAAAATCCCTCTGCTTACAAACAGAATAATAAATATATATTTAGTTCAGAACCTTAATTTTAACTTTTTTGCTTCCCCACCGGTAAGCTGCAGACTTGTTCGGAAAGAACACGTCGATTTTGCGGCCTTTGATTGCCGAACCTGTATCGGCAGCAATCGCATAGCCGTATCCTTCCACATGGACTTTAGTGCCCAATGGAATAAAGCGCGGATCCACCGCAATGACCTTGGAGCCCGGATTGTTCTTTAAATTGACACCCGTTGCCGTGTGTCCCGAGCAGCCGCTGCAGCTTGCTGTATACGCTGTTGAAGACACGTAGAACTCTTTTCCAGAGGCTTCATTGCCGCGCGATACATTTGCGCTCACTTGCGCTACGGTTTTTTTCTTCGTGCCGACGGCGATGATTTTGGCTTTGCTTTCTTTTGCTGTTTCCTCTTTAATCAATTCCCTGGAAACTTCTTTGCCGTTTTTCTTCACAACGGCATAGTGCTTTTTAAGCTTGCCGTGTTTGCCTTGCTGAACCACCTTTTCCGTGCCTTTTTCCAAAGATGCATCCTCTTTCTTCCGCACGTCAAAAGGAATGTCCTCTTCCACTACATCGGTGACCTTTTTGATACGAGTAATGTGAATATCCGCCTGATCCTTCGTCAGCTTTTCATCCAGCGCAGGCTTGACTTCATCCTCGCCCTTTATGCTGATCTTATGATGTCTTAAAAAGTCAGCGACAGTAGTCGAAGTTGTCCATATGTCTTTATTTTTGCCGGCATCCTTTACAGTCACTTTAAAAGCTCTTTGCAAAGTCAGCTTCATGTCTTTTTTTATCTCTTTATCAACTGAGGGATCAATTTGATCATGTTCCGCCAACTCTAGATTTAACTCTTTAAGAAGTTTGCCGACCGTTCCCGCTGTCGTCCACACTTGCTTTTCCTCACCGTCCATCGTCAAAAGGACCGGTTTGGCAGCAAAGTATTCAACATTCATGTTGCTCGTGATTTTTGTATCTTCAGCGGGAGAGATGTGATCTTCTTTCCTCGTTTCGATGTTTAAGCTTTTCATCAGCTCACCTACCGTTTTCGCATGCGTCCGTACGCTCTGCTTTTTCCCGTTAATTGAAATCGAGACCGGCTGTTTTGTGAGCTCATTTGCTCCGTAAGCGGTTCCTGTGCCTGCCACCAGCAGTCCGGCAGCAATCAGAACCCCTCTGCTTCTGCTAAGCTTTACGGAAAACAGCTTTTTCATTTTTTGTATGATGAAAAACGCCTCCTTCTCCTCGGGGAGATTATATAGAGTATCTACAAGCCTGTCAACCCTCCTCCCTTTTTAACCGCAAGCCGCCATTACTTTTATTATGGGAAAACAACCTCATAAAAGAAAGAAAGACTTGTCGACAAAGATATCCTATGAGTGTAAACAGACATGTAGAACTTCTAAGAATCAACTCCCGAAAAGACAAGCTTGCGCAAAGATTGACATCAAATGCTGTCAGCTGATGCCGAAAAGTTTTTTTGCATTTTCGGTGGTAATGGCAGCCACTTCTTCATACGTCATTCCTTTTAACTCTGCGATCTGTTCCGCGACCAGTTTTACGTAGCTTGGTTCATTCCGCTTTCCTCTGAAAGGATGCGGCGTCAGATACGGGCAATCCGTCTCGATCAGAAGTCGGTCATTTGGTACTTGCTTGACGACTTCTTTCGGTTTTTTTGCATTTTTAAATGTGACCGGACCGCCGAAAGATAGGTAGAAATTCATATTGATGCATTCTTTCGCCACCTCGGCGCTGCCTGTAAAGCAATGCATGATTCCGCCGACTTCCTCGGCCCCTTCTTCCCGCAAAATCGTGACGACGTCCTCAGTCGCATCCCGGTTGTGGATCACAATCGGAAGGCCAACTTCCTTTGCCAAAGCAATTTGCTTGCGGAACACTTCTTTTTGAACGTCTTTCGGCGACTTATCCCAGTGGTAATCGAGGCCCATTTCGCCAATTGCCACGACTTTCTCATGGGAAGAAAGCTCTTTAATCCATGCAAGGTCCTCATCGGTCATGTCGATTGCATCAACCGGATGCCATCCGATTGCCGCGTAAATAAAGTCATATGTCTCAATCAGTTCCATGGCCCGCTTGATCGTTGGACGGTCAAAGCCTACAACGACGATATTCTCGACCTTTTCTTCCTTTGCCCGGGCGATGACATCTTCCAAATCCTCGTTAAACTGCTCTGCGTTTAAATGTGCGTGTGTATCAAATAACATAAAACATGCCACCCTTTTCGTATGTATTGTCGATAAAAACAAAAGGTGTTCGACGAAATGTTACACGTGAAACACCTTTTGTCAGATTTTATTTGATTCGCGTACCGTTTGCTAAAGAGCTGTCTACAGTTGCAAGCGACAGACCGCCGTTGTCCTCACCGGCCAAAATCATCCCCTGAGACAATTCTCCTCTTAGTTTTACCGGTTTTAAGTTTGTTACACAAATGACTTTTCGTCCGACTAATTCTTCAGGCCTGTAATGCTTGGCAATCCCAGATACGACCTGGCGTTTTTCAAAGCCCAGATCAAGCTGCAATTTTAACAGACGATCGGCTTTTTTAACAGGCTCCGCCTGAAGGACTTCAGCTACCCTGAGCTCTGTGCTCATAAAGTCGTCAAATGTGATTTCCGGGAGCCGTTCCGGTGCTGCTTCTTCTTTTTTCTGTTCTTCTTTTGGAGCCGTTCCCTGCATTTTTGATTTGATATATGCAACCTCTTCTTCGGCTTCCAGCCGCGGGAACAACGGTTCTCCTTTTTGAACCTTCACCGATTTCAACTGTCCGAAGCTTGTGATGCTCTCCCACGTTTTTAATGACGGATCTGCCACGCCGAGCTGTGCAAAGATTTTTTCAGGCGTTTGCGTTAAGAACGGCTGCAGCATGACCGCCGTGATTCGCAGAGATTCAGCCAAATGATACATCACGGATCTTAGTTCGCCTTCTTTTTCTTTATCTTTGGCAAGAATCCAAGGTGCGGTTTCATCGATATATTTATTCGTTCTGCTGACAAGCTGCCACAGGGAAGAAAGCGCCACGGAAAATTCCATGTTTTCTATCGCCTGTTCATAAGATTTGATCGTTTCTCCTGCAAACGATGACAGAGATTCGTCATACTCCGTTACCGGACCTTGATATGATGCAATCTCACCGTCAAAATATTTGTTGATCATAGCGACCGTTCTGTTCAAAAGGTTTCCTAAATCATTCGCCAAATCATAATTAATCCGCTCAACGAACCCTTCAGGGGTGAAGACGCCGTCAGAGCCGAACGGCACTTCGCGAAGCAGGTAGTAGCGCAGCGCGTCAAGTCCGTATCTGTCGATTAATGTAACGGGATCTACAACGTTCCCTTTTGATTTGGACATTTTTCCGTCTTTCATCAATAGCCATCCGTGGGCAAAAACCTTTTTAGGTAAAGGAAGGTCCAATGCCATCAGCATGATAGGCCAGTAGATCGTATGAAAGCGGACGATTTCCTTCCCGACAAGGTGAACATCGGCAGGCCAGTACCTTTTGTAAAGTTCATCGTTCTCCGTGCCAAAGCCGAGGGCCGTTATATAGTTAAAGAGGGCGTCTATCCAAACATAAACGACGTGTTTTGGATTGCCCGGCACCTTGATGCCCCAGTCAAACGTCGTCCGGGATACGGCCAAATCTTCAAGGCCCGGCTTGATAAAGTTGTTGATCATCTCGTTTTTACGGGATTCAGGCTGAATAAATTCAGGATTTTCTTCATAAAAAGCGAGCAGGCGGTCAGCATATTTTCCCATGCGGAAGAAATAGGATTCCTCTTTAATCAGCTCAACAGGATGCCCGCTGTCAGGACTTTTTCCTCCGATGATTTCCCCTTTTTCATTTCGTTCAACGTCGACGAGCTGAGTCTCCGTGTAGAACGTTTCATCAGGGATGCTGTACCAGCCCTCATATTCATCAAGATAAATATCCCCGTTGTCGAGCAGCTTTTGAAAAACCTTTTCGATGACGACCTTATGGCGTTCTTGTGTCGTCCGAATGAAATCGTCGTTGGAAATATCGAGCTTTTTCCAAAGCTTCTGAATATCTTCTGCCGCACGATCCACCAATTCCTGAGGTGCAATGTTTGCCTCTTCAGCCTTTTGCTGGATTTTTTGGCCATGCTCATCCGTTCCGGTTAAGTATCTGACATCGTAGCCTCTCAGCCTTTTATACCGGGCCATTGCATCCCCGGCAACTGTGGTGTAGGCGTGTCCAATATGTAATTTTCCACTTGGGTAGTAGATCGGTGTTGTAATGTAAAACGTATTTTTTTCTTGCGGCATGATGGAACCTCCCAATTAAAATGTCAAAAAACTCCCGCCCAAAGGACGAGAGCGGCAAGTGTCTTCATTCAATATATCGTTGATTACATATTCCCTCTTTATATGATACCATCTTAGCCTTTAAGTTCAAGAAAATATACATATCGAAAAACAAGGAATATGGTCGATTACACATTATTTTTTTGAGTATCCTATTCAACTTCGACAAAAAAATGCTTTCATTGTCGAATAATGTCGTATATAATCGATATGAAGAAAAACCTTAGTTCGAAAGTCTTGATTTAAGGACATATTTTAGGATTATCGATTGGTTTTATCATCTTCAAATCCCTTGTTTCATCAGTTCTCTCAAGGTCTTTTGACTATAAGATCTAATTTTTACAAACTATAGAAAAGAAAATGATTGACGTTTATTGGAAACCTTGTTATGCTAGGACTGTAAGGATTTTGTCGAATAATGACGAAGATTATAACACTTATTAAAATAAGAATCTTTCGGGAGGAGAATGAATATGAAATCTACAGGTATTGTACGTAAAGTTGACGAACTAGGACGCGTGGTGATTCCGATTGAACTTCGCCGTACGCTTGGAATCGCAGAAAAAGACGCTCTTGAAATCTATGTTGATGACGAAAAAATCATCTTGAAAAAATATAAACCAAACATGACTTGCCAAGTAACTGGCGAAGTTTCTGATGACAACCTTAAACTTGCCGGCGGTAAACTGGTTCTTAGCCCAGAAGGCGCTGAGCAAATCATCAATGAAATTCAAGCACAGCTTCAATCTCTAAAAAATTAATTTGATTATACAAAAACCGCTCTTGCCAAGGCAAGAGCGGTTTTTTTCAATTTTGGATATGATATGCGTCATAGATTTTTCGTTTTGGAACGTTTCGGTCAACAGCAGCTTTTTTGATGGCTTCCTTGGAATGAAACCCTTTGCTGATATAATGTTCGACATGTTCTTTTGCCGAGAGATTTTCCCACCAGGCCGCTTCTTCGGCAACAGTTTCACCGCACCCTTCAACGACAAGGCAAAACTCTCCGCGCACTTGTTCTTCCCCGGCCCATGTCAGCACTTCCTCTATCGTTCCTCTTATAAATTCTTCAAATTTTTTGGTCAGCTCTCTCGTCACCGCGATCCGGCGGTTTCCGAATACCTCGTAAATCGCCGACAGCGTTTCCTTCAACCGATGGGGCGATTCATAGAAAATCACGGTTTCCTGTCTGTTTTTTAATTCGTCAAGCTGTTTTTTTCTCTCTTTTTTGTTCCGGTCCAAAAACCCGAAGAAAAAAAAGGGCTGAGGGGGAAGACCGGAAGCGATCAGAGCGGTTAACGCTGCATTCGCACCGGGCAAAGGCACGACATATCCGCCGATATCGATAAAGTCGCGGACGATTTCAGCACCGGGATCAGATATAGTCGGCATTCCGGCGTCGCTGACAAGCGCGACGTCTTTTCCTTCCTTCAGCCATTCCAAAATTTTATGTCCGCTGCTTTCTTTATTATGTTCATGGTAACTGACAAGTTGTGTTTCGATTTGATATACATGACACAATTTCTTCGTCTGCCGGGTATCCTCCGCAGCAATGATATCAGCCGTTTTCAATGTTTCAACGGCCCGAAACGTCATATCCTCTAAATTGCCGATCGGTGTAGGAACGAGGTACAACGTTCCCATTTGTGATCGTTGGTCAAAGCTCTGTTGACGATTGATGATGAACACCCGCCTTTCGCTTTTCTTCTATATAGCTTTCTTTGTTTTTTCTTGATAATTTTTTGAAATAATATTCCGCCTGCATGGCCTCTCTTTTTGTTGAAAAGCGTTCCGCATAGTGCAGCTTTACAGGGAGCCTTGCTCTTGTATATTTTGCGCCTTTTCCGTCATTATGGGTTTTCAGCCGCTTTTCAATATCGTTCGTATATCCCGCATACAAGCTGCCGTCCCGGCATGACAGCACATAAAAATAGTGGTTATTTGTCTCCATATAGTATCTTCCTTATCTCACTTGTATATTGATCGTGTTCATCATATACAAAAAGAGGCGGCAGAATCTTCAGATCGGGGCGGCCGTCTTTGATGCCCTCTACTAAAATCGTATTGGCTTCTTTCCCCTGCTTCGGATACACAAACTGCACACGCTTCGGCTCTATTTGATACGCCTTCATGAGTTCAAAAATCTCGAGCAGCCTTCCCGGTCTATGGACAAGAGCGAGCTTTCCGCCCTGCTTTAAAAGCTTGCTGCCGACACGGACAACATCTTCAAGCGTGCAATAAATTTCGTGCCTGGCAATCGCCAGGTGTTCATTAAGATTTTGTTCCGTTTTTTGCGGCGTCTTAAAGTAAGGGGGATTGCATGTGACAACATCGGCTCTATTGTGTCCGAGCACCTGCGGCATATTCTTCAAATCGTCTCTGATGAGATGGATCTGTTTTTGCAGATTATTGTATTCCACGCTTCTTACAGCCATGTCGTACAATCTGTCCTGAATTTCAACCCCGGTGATTTCCGCTTTTGAGCGGGTACTGAGAAGCAGCGGAACAACTCCGTTTCCCGTGCAAAGGTCGATGATCTTTCCTTTTTGAATCGGAACATATGCAAACTTCGACAGGAGGACTGCATCTAAGGAAAACGCAAACACCGTCGGGCTTTGCACGATTTTCATATCCTCTGCCAGCAAATAATCGAGTCGCTCATCATCTTTTAATTCAATCATGTTTTTTCCCTTTCCGAAAAAAATCTAGTCTTGGCGCTTATTCCGTTAAAAGGGCTTCCGTTTTGATCCGGAAGCCCTTCCTTTATTTTTTATTTAAAAACGAGAGGCAGAAAAGGCAGTCTCCTTCTTTGCGGACGCTTCCGTAATGAATGTTGCAAATGTGGAAGCCTTCCTGATACAGGCGCGCCAAATTGTCATGGCCTTCACCAATATCAGCATGCCCCGTCTTCTCCGCTTTTAACTCCTTCCCGCCTGCCTTTGCCGTCTTCAGCCTTTGATCGGTTTCTTCCAGCCGCTTGCGCAAATGTTCGTTTTCAAGCTGCAAATGGTTGTTTTCTTCGATCATTTCCCCGATATGCTGCTTGAGGTCTCCCAGCTGGCGGTACAGAGATCCTATTTGTTCTTCTAAACTTATGACTGTATCAAACAATTCTTTTTTATCCAAGGTTTCACACCTCGTTAATCTGTGGTTTGTGCAGATACGACACCTTCTTGCAGCAGCTCATCCCACGTATATTCCACAACTTTTTCGCAGTTTGTCAGTTCAACCTGAAGAATGCGTTCGAGAATATTCAGCCCGACAACTTTCGCCGGTCCGTTAGACGTGGCGATCACTTCCCCGATATCCGGGAGCTGCTCCTTCGCCGTTTCATATTCGTCATTTTCGTATTTCAAACAGCACATGAGCCGTCCGCATAGTCCGGAAATTTTCGTCGGATTAAGGGACAGGTTTTGATCTTTCGCCATTTTGATGGAAACAGGCTCAAAGTCTCCGAGAAAAGTCGAACAGCACAGCATTCTTCCGCACGGTCCGATGCCTCCGAGCATCTTTGCTTCATCCCTTACTCCGATTTGTCTGAGCTCGATCCTCGTTTTGAAAATGGAAGCCAGATCTTTTACGAGCTCCCGGAAATCGACTCTTCCGTCGGCCGTAAAGTAAAATATGACTTTATTCCGGTCAAATGTGAATTCGACATCGACCAATTTCATCTCAAGACCGTGCTCATTCACTTTTTTCTGGCAAACATCAAAGGCGGAAAGAGCGGCCTCTTGATTTTCCTCGACAATCAGGCGGTCGCGCTCATCGGCCACCCTGATGACCTTGCGCAACGGCAGCACCACATCGTGCTCGTCTACCTTCTTATTCGCGATGACGACTTGCCCGTATTCAACACCGCGAACCGTTTCAACGATCACACAGTTGTCTTTATCTATCTTAAATCCATTCGGATCAAAATAATAAATTTTGCCCGCTTTTTTAAAGCGAACACCAATGACATTATACAAGCTTATCCCTCCTGCAGCATTAAAACCAAGTGCTCCATTAAACCTTGAGCATTAACATTGGAATAAAGCCGTTTTTTTGCTTCTAAAACAGCAAGAATCTGGTTTGTCACTCTTTGTTGCGTTGATTGCAGCGCGTGCTGTTTTAATGTTTGGAATAAGTCCTGAAATAGTATTTTATCTTCATGTCCTATCTGAATGGACAATATATCACGGTATATAAATAAAAGCATATCAAGACCCATTTCTTGGTGGTCTTTCTCCTTGAAAAAGGGCATCCACTGATCTTGAATATAGAAAAAAGCATGTCCTTTTCGCTGGTGTAAGACTTCATACAATTTTATCACTTTCGCTCTGGACTCTGCAAACTGATCATTTCGACTCAATTCGAGCGCTTCCGATAAATTGTTTGTCATATTCGACAAAAGGGCTGCAAGATGCGGGGAGACCTCTTGTTTGATCAGTTCCTTTTCAATCGATTCGGGCAGCAGCGATTGAAACGCCAGAACCTGACATCTCGATATAATCGTATCAAGCAATTTCTGCGGCTGTTCCGTTAAGAGCACCGCTATCGTATCATTGCTCGGCTCTTCCAAAAACTTCAGCAGGCTGTTTGCGGCGTTTGCCGTCATCTGATCAGCGTGCGAAATAATGTAGAGCTTTTTATGAGATTCCAGGCCTGTTTTTGAGAATTCTTCCTGAAGAGCCTGGATTTGTCCCTTTTTGATGGACAGGCCGTCCGGGTGAACGACGTGTACATCCGGGTGGTTGCCGGAGGCAATCCGCTGACAATTTCGGCACGATTCGCAAGGCTCCACGCCCTTTTCAAGGCAAAAAAAACTTTTCGCCAGCAGCATGGCCGCGTCTAATTTTCCGGTCCCTTTTCGCCCTTCAAACAAATAGGCGTGGGCAAGCCGGTTTCTTTCTATACTATTTTGCAAAAGCTTCATAACCCGCGGCTGAAGCTTTTGCATTTCTGTCCAGGTTGTAGCCATACGATCACTCTCTATGTGTAAAGGTTTATCAATAAACCCTTTATTTCCCCAATTCGTTCCAGCAGTTCAATGGAGGGCTTTTCTTGATCAAGCAGTTCCTCCGTCAGTTGAACGAGCTTTTCATCAAGCTCTTTGACAATGCTCAATGTCCTGCTGTTTCCATACAAGTCAAAACTCCTGGAATTCTCAACCGTCAGGCCGTTTTCAACGGCTTCTTTCACAAAGCGCTTGATTAAGCCTTTAAATCTCGCCAAATCTTTAAAATTTCTCGACTTTGCCAGGCGCTTCCCAAACGCCTCAATATCCGACAAAAGCACTGTCAGCTGTTCGAATCTGAGCTTGCCGGTTTGGATGTTTATCTTTTCCTTAAACGAAGCAGAAATGTTCTCTCCTCTGGCGGGAGGAGTCTGCTGTTTTTCTATCATCGTTCGCAGTTCTTGACTTATTTTCATATCCTCAGCCCTTAAAATTGATGGAATTGTTCAATCGGCAGCACAAACACGGTCGCTCCGCCCACTTCTACTTCAACGGGGTAAGGGACATATGAATCCGCGTTTCCGCCCATTGGTGATACAGGAGCGATCAGCTGATCCCGTTTACTTCCGTTTTCTTTAATCAGACTCAATGCTTTATCAACCCGAATATCTTCGACGCCCAACATAAAGGTTGTGTTTCCCGACTTCAGAAAGCCGCCGGTGGACGCAAGTTTTGTCACGCGAAAATTATGATCAGTCAAAGCCTTTAAAAGCCGATTGCTGTCTTGATCCTGAACAACCGCTATGATTAGTTTCATTTTAAAAGCCTCCTAAGGATATTCTTGTTACCATTATAACAATAGAATGGGAAGCAGGTCACAGTCGAATCGTTTTTAATGCTTCTTCAATGATTTCGTTTACGCTTTTTTGCACATGCTCAATAGACCGGCTCGCATCGACTGTTCTGAAGCGGCCGGGAAAACGGTTTATAACCTCCTGATAGCCTTTTTGAACGAGCGTATGAAAATGGAGTTTTTCAAGATCAAGACGGTTTTTCTCACGCGAATCATTTGCATTGATCCGTTTGATGCCTTCTTCCGGATCAATGGCAAAGTAGATGGTGATATGCGGCATCATGTTTCCGATTGCAAATTGATTAATGGATAGGACTGCATCAACTCCAAGCCCTCTTGCATAACCTTGATAAGCGAGGGAGCTGTCGATAAAGCGGTCGCATAAAACGATTTTCCCATCTTCAAGAGCCGGCTTTACCTTTTCAACCAGGTGCTGCCTTCTCGCCGCTGCATATAAAAGCGCTTCTGTTTTCGGGTCCATGGCCGTGTTTTCCGGATGTAAAATGACCTCGCGGATTTGTTCTGCTATTTCAATGCCGCCCGGCTCCCTTGTTGCGAGAACGGAATGGCCGTTTTTCCTTAATTCTTCTGCTGCCCCTTGAAGTATGGTTGTTTTCCCTGCACCTTCAGGGCCTTCAAAGGTAATAAATAAACCGTTCATGATTTCTCCTCTTCTATATATACAGTTAGTTGTTTTTGTTTTAAGTGGCTGCTTCCTTGAATGTGTACGTGCAGATCGACAAGCCGGGACAACCGGCGGATACTCTCTTGCTTCACCCTTTCCCCTTCCATGATGAGAGGAATGCCCGGCGGATACGGAATTACCTGTTCTGCGCTTACCCGTCCTGCGGCCTCGCTGAAAGGCACTGACTCCGTTTTAAAAGATGACAGGGTGATTTTATCGTAAGGCAGGGTCGTGATTTTCTCCACGGGCTCTCCGATCTGAACCTGGCTGTGAATCCCTGGTGATCTGCTTTCTATTTCCTTTCCAATCCTCCTGATCGTCTCAGGATCCAAGCTTCTTTTTCCTTCCAGCGGCAGGATAAACAGTACCTGCCTTTCATCTCCCAGTTCAGGATGCACGCCATTTTGCTCAAAGATCTTCTTTAATTCGTAGCCTGAGTGGCCTTGCTTCGATCTGACGCACACTTTCAGCGGGTCTTGCTGAATGAGGGGATCGGCCGGTTCTGCGATCTCTACACCTGCTATATTCAAAAACTGCTCTTTCATTGCGGTGATCTCTTTCTCTGCACGTTCCATCCTGTTTGTTTTTAGCAGATGATCTGCATAGGCCCTTGCCAAATCCAACGACGCCATAATCGGATAAGACGGGCTGCTGCTTTGCAGCACGGTTAAATAGTGCACAAGCCGATCCCTGTCGATTCTCCGGCTGTTAAGATGCAAAAAAGACCCCATTGTCATGGCCGGCAGCGTTTTATGAGCAGACTGAACGACGGCATCGGCTCCTGCCTCCAGAGCTGACTGCGGAAAAGGACGCCCCAGCACAAAATGAGCGCCGTGTGCTTCATCGACCAAAACAGGCATGTGGTGTTTATGGGCTTCTTCGACGATCGGCTTTAAATCGGCGGCATGACCGTAGTAATTAGGATATGTCAGCATGATGCCCTTTGCCGTCGGATATTTTGAAACAGCCTCTTTCACTGTCTGCTGCAAAACGCGTGTCGGAACAGCCATCTCATCATCAATTTCAGGCGTTAAGAATACCGGACGTGCTCCGGCGAGTTCGACCGCATGAAAAACTGATTTATGGCAGTTGCGCTGAACGAGCAAAAGGTCGCCCGGCCGGCAAACCGAAAGAATCATCGCCAGGTTCCCGACAGTCGATCCGTTCACGAGAAAAAAACTTTCTTTTGAACCGTAGAGCTCGGCTGTTAAATCTTGCGCCTCTTTAATAACGCCTGAAGGTTCATGCAAATCGTCAAGCCCCGTCAATTCTGTCAAATCTATTTGAAGGATGGAATTAAACAGTGACTTTCCTTCATCAAAAAAGACATCTCCATTGTGATGTCCCGGAACGTGAAAAGAATAAGGGTTTTCTTTGGCATGGTCTACCAATGCTGTGAATAGAGGTGTCTTCATATCATCCGATCCTTTAATATGACAACTGATTTCTGCCCTTATTATACCCTTCCGGATGAATAACTTAAAGAAGGACCTTATGGTAAATCTTTATCATCTTTTATGAAGGGGGGTGATTTCATGTTTACCAGCTTGGCCTCTAAGATCTTCTTCCATCATCCTGATTTCTTCTTCTGCATGAATGCGTTTGGTGCGGCCTTCTTCTTGAATTTTAATGGTCTCTTCAAGTGTGGCGATTAAGTTTTCCTGGACTTTTTTCAACGTGTCGATGTCGACGTAACCGCGCTCGTTCTCTTTGGCGGTTTCAATTGTGCTGCCTTTCAGCATCTCCGCATTTTTTAACAGCAGCTCGTTTGTCGTTTTTGATATCTGATTTTGAGTCTCCGAAGCACGGCGCTGGCGCAGCAATATCAAAGCGATGGCCACTTGATTTTTCCAAAGCGGTATCACCGTCATAATCGAAGATTGGATCTTTTCAACGAGCACCCGGTTTGTATGTTGAATCAACCTGATCTGAGATGCGCTCTGCATTGTGATTTGTCTGCTTAACGTCAAATCATAGATCCGTTTATCCAGGCGGTCTGCAAATTGAATCATGTCGTTCACTTCTTGAGCAGCCATTTGATTTTGTACTGTTTCGTTTTTTTCTTTTAGCGCCGGAATGGTTATTGTATTTAACTCTTTCAATTTCAGCTGTCCAGCTGCAATATAAACATGCAGCGCTTCATAATATTCATTATTTTTTTCATACAGCTGTTCAAGCATCTGATTGTCCTTGATCAGCGCGTTTTTGGCATGCTCAAGCTTGACGCTGATTCTGTCAATTTGGGCTCCCGTTTTCTGATACCTTGATAATACTTCTTGAACCGGGCTGGGCATCCTTCCAAAGATACGCGAAAACAGACTTTTTTTTGCAGGCTTCAGCTCATCGGGACTGACCTGTTCAAGCTTTTTCATAAGGTCGTTCAAAATATTCCCGATTTCGCCGACGTCGTTTTTTTGAACGTGCTCAAGCATGGCATGCGAAAAATTCAACAGTCTGGATTGAGCCTGGTTTCCAAACCAATCGAGGCTTTGGTGATTCTTTGGATCAATCTGCTCTGACTGCTGCAATGCTTGACGGCGTTTTTCCTCAGGCAGCGAATCAACCTCTTTTTCTGCCTGTCCAAAGGATACGGACAAACCGCCTTTCTTCTGCCATGGCGATTGATACTGGCTCATTCAGCTTTTCCCCTCCTGCTTTCTAATGAATGCTTGGCGACATCCAGCTCAAATTCCAAATCGTCGATATCCGGCTTAATCAAGTCGTAAAGGTCCTCTTCCAATTGCTTGGCAAGTTGGTCAATTGTCATGCGGGTTTCGCTTAAGGACACTTCAAGTTTTGCGCTTCGTTTTGGCTGCGAGGCTAAAAAAGCATATTTTTCTGTCAGTTCAACAATTGAATCAAGGCTTTGATAATAAAAACGTTCTACTTGATAAAAACGCTTCGGTTCTTGTTTTGTCAGCATATAAATTTTCCGGACAATCCGCAATATTTCCAGGTTTTCCTTGATGGTTTGAATGTTTTTGACTGCAAACAGGGACTTTCTCAATCTGGCGATTTTTAATTTCGCTTCCTGTAAATTTTGCTTGATGTATGCGTATTCCCGTCTTGTCAGCTGATGTTGTTTTAAAAATACATGTGTTTCATACCATTTGCCCCCAAGGTAAATCACGGCCCAACCCGCACAAGCATAAAGAGAAGACAGCAGAAACGTCTGGTTAAAAGCAAAGAAGCTTGTCAGCCAAAGAAGCACAGACATCGTGCTTGCGATTAATACACGAAGCAAAAATTGAAGGATCTGTTTCATCACCATCTACTCCCCACGCATTTCTTGATTCCCGATAACACAAAGTTCCCGCAATTATAGAAAAAAGACACCTTCGTCCAGATGCCTAAAAAGTCAATGTGTCAAGTTTCGATAATACCATTATACATGCCCTTCATATGAACATAAAGTTTTCCGTTCAGCGGCAAAAAAAAAGACCTGGAAACGGTCTAAGAATACAATGGCGGCGTACGGAGACTTTTTAATTTTTTGACGTAATCAGAATATTGGGGATCTGAGGTTGATGTAGAAATAATCTTTTTTTCGCAATCCACACATAGAAATTTTGTATAAAGGTGAATACCTTCGGCTTTTTTTTCCTCACAAATGATACACGTTTCCCCATGATCAGACTTGCTCATTCATTCCACCTCCATGGGCTTCAGTATTCCCGAAAAACAACATTTGTATACAAAATTAAGAAAGTTTTTGAAGGTTAGATTAGTATATGTAAGCGGCAGACTTTAGGTGTCTGTATCACAATATTGACATCTGTGCCGCCTTGGACGGATAACCTGTGTTATAGTTGCCGGTTGTCATAAGAACTCCCAATCTATGAAATCAATTTGATTGGTGTAGCATATATACAAAAAAGGCCAGCTTTACTAAGCTGGCCTTTCGGGTTGCTTGGCGGCGTCCTACTCTCACAGGGGGAAACCCCCAACTACCATCGGCGCTGAAGAGCTTAACTTCCGTGTTCGGCATGGGAACGGGTGTGACCTCTTCGCCATCGCCACCAAACTTATATTGAGAGGTGTTCTCTCAAAACTAGATAACGATATGACATTCATGTTTGGTTAAGTCCTCGATCGATTAGTATCTGTCAGCTCCATGTGTCGCCACACTTCCACCTCAGACCTATCAACCTGATCATCTTTCAGGGATCTTACTTCCTTAACGGAATGGGAAATCTCATCTTGAGGGGGGCTTCATGCTTAGATGCTTTCAGCACTTATCCCGTCCGCACATAGCTACCCAGCGATGCCCTTGGCAGAACAACTGGTACACCAGCGGTGCGTCCATCCCGGTCCTCTCGTACTAAGGACAGCTCCTCTCAAATTTCCTGCGCCCGCGACGGATAGGGACCGAACTGTCTCACGACGTTCTGAACCCAGCTCGCGTACCGCTTTAATGGGCGAACAGCCCAACCCTTGGGACCGACTACAGCCCCAGGATGCGATGAGCCGACATCGAGGTGCCAAACCTCCCCGTCGATGTGGACTCTTGGGGGAGATAAGCCTGTTATCCCCGGGGTAGCTTTTATCCGTTGAGCGATGGCCCTTCCATGCGGAACCACCGGATCACTAAGCCCGACTTTCGTCCCTGCTCGACTTGTAGGTCTCGCAGTCAAGCTCCCTTGTGCCTTTACACTCTGCGAATGATTTCCAACCATTCTGAGGGAACCTTTGGGCGCCTCCGTTACCTTTTAGGAGGCGACCGCCCCAGTCAAACTGCCCACCTGACACTGTCTCCCTGCCCGATAAGGGCAGCGGGTTAGAAGGTCAATACAGCCAGGGTAGTATCCCACCGATGCCTCCACCGAAGCTGGCGCTCCGGTTTCCAAGGCTCCTACCTATCCTGTACAAGCTGTACCAACATTCAATATCAGGCTGCAGTAAAGCTCCACGGGGTCTTTCCGTCCTGTCGCGGGTAACCTGCATCTTCACAGGTACTATAATTTCACCGAGTCTCTCGTTGAGACAGTGCCCAGATCGTTGCGCCTTTCGTGCGGGTCGGAACTTACCCGACAAGGAATTTCGCTACCTTAGGACCGTTATAGTTACGGCCGCCGTTTACTGGGGCTTCAATTCGCACCTTCGCATAAGCTAAGCGCTCCTCTTAACCTTCCAGCACCGGGCAGGCGTCAGCCCCTATACTTCGCCTTACGGCTTCGCAGAGACCTGTGTTTTTGCTAAACAGTCGCCTGGGCCTATTCACTGCGGCTCTCTCGGGCTTGCACCCTAACAGAGCACCCCTTCTCCCGAAGTTACGGGGTCATTTTGCCGAGTTCCTTAACGAGAGTTCTCTCGATCACCTTAGGATTCTCTCCTCGCCTACCTGTGTCGGTTTGCGGTACGGGCACCTCTCACCTCGCTAGAGGCTTTTCTTGGCAGTGTGGAATCAGGAACTTCGCTACTATATTTCACTCGCCATCACAGCTCAGCCTTTGCGGGAAACGGATTTGCCTATTTCCCAGCCTAACTGCTTGGACGCGGATATCCAATACCGCGCTTACCCTATCCTCCTGCGTCCCCCCATTGCTCAAACGGTGAGGAGGTGGTACAGGAATATCAACCTGTTATCCATCGCCTACGCCTTTCGGCCTCGGCTTAGGTCCCGACTAACCCTGAGCGGACGAGCCTTCCTCAGGAAACCTTAGGCATTCGGTGGAGGGGATTCTCACCCCTCTTTCGCTACTCATACCGGCATTCTCACTTCTAAGCGCTCCACGAGTCCTTCCGGTCTCGCTTCACAGCCCTTAGAACGCTCTCCTACCACTGTTCGCAAGAA
>NZ_JBBOYB010000001.1:12500-35000 GCF_038007805.1 Bacillus sp. FSL W8-0848 | reverse complement strand
TCAGACTTAAAGAACCGCCTGCGCGCGCTTTACGCCCAATAATTCCGGACAACGCTTGCCACCTACGTATTACCGCGGCTGCTGGCACGTAGTTAGCCGTGGCTTTCTGGTTAGGTACCGTCAAGGTACCGCCCTGTTCGAACGGTACTTGTTCTTCCCTAACAACAGAGTTTTACGATCCGAAAACCTTCATCACTCACGCGGCGTTGCTCCGTCAGACTTTCGTCCATTGCGGAAGATTCCCTACTGCTGCCTCCCGTAGGAGTCTGGGCCGTGTCTCAGTCCCAGTGTGGCCGATCACCCTCTCAGGTCGGCTACGCATCGTCGCCTTGGTGAGCCGTTACCCCACCAACTAGCTAATGCGCCGCGGGTCCATCTGTAAGTGGTAGCGAAAAGCCACCTTTTATGTTTGAACCATGCGGTTCAAACAAGCATCCGGTATTAGCCCCGGTTTCCCGGAGTTATCCCAGTCTTACAGGCAGGTTACCCACGTGTTACTCACCCGTCCGCCGCTGACCTAAGGGAGCAAGCTCCCGTCGGTCCGCTCGACTTGCATGTATTAGGCACGCCGCCAGCGTTCGTCCTGAGCCAGGATCAAACTCTCCATAAAAAAAGTTTGAAAATGACTACGCACGTTTATGTGCGATTTATTTGAATTAACAGGTACGTTTTGTCTTGTTTAGTTTTCAAAGAACTTCGTTGCCGCTCTCGAAGCGACTATAATATAGTAACATTTATTCAGAATGTCGTCAACAACTTTTTTTCAAAAAAATAATTCGTCATCAGCGACGAATATAAATTTAACACCTTAGAAGACAAATGTCAACAAAAAATTAAATTATAATAAACTGCTTAATCACAATAAGTGCCGCCACTCCCGGAATACCCAACAGCCCGCTGATTCCTGTCGTAATAACATTAATCGGCAAGTGAATTCCCATGCTCTCGCCAAACAGATTCACACAGAATAATAACAGCGCCCCGATGATAAATCGAACGGCAATTGTACCAGCCCATTTTAACGGTTTAAAGGAGGCTCCTGAAAAAAACAACAGGGCAACCAACGCCACAATTGCCCCAATGATAATAACAGATCCCATGAATCCCTCACTCCTCATTTTTTCTAGTACAAGCATATGAAGAGATTCATGAAAATAGACCGGCTACTTCCATCCGCCGAGTCTTAAATATCTTTTTTTGGCCTCACGCAAATAAAAAAAGTATTTTGCCTCGGCGACTTTTAACTCGTGAAGGACTTCAAGGGAAGGCTCAAGGCTGTTTTCAATCAGCCGCTTTTGTCTGTTCCATTCTTCCTTTTGCCTCATCAGCTGTTCCATCAATTTTTGATCAAATTCTTTTCTTAGCTTTTTTTTTCGAAGAAACCCCATGGTAATGCAATTCTCCTCCCTCTACATCTCACGTCTGCCTTCAAGCGCTTTAGAAAGAGTGACTTCATCTGCATATTCCAAATCGCCGCCGACTGGAAGTCCATGGGCAATGCGCGACAGCTTGATGCCTGATGGTTTTAAGAGCCTTGAAATGTACATGGCTGTAGCTTCTCCTTCTATATTTGGGTTTGTCGCGAGAATCACTTCCGTTACTTGATCATCCTGCAATCGTTTCAACAATTCGGGTATTTTAATGTCTTCCGGTCCGATGCCGTCCATCGGAGATATCGCCCCATGCAAAACATGGTACAATCCATCGTATTCTTTCATCTTTTCCATGGCAATGACGTCTTTCGGATCCTGAACAACGCATATCACCGATTTATCTCTTCTTGTATCTTCGCAAATATAGCAGGGATCCTGGTCTGTAATGTGCCCGCAAACCGAACAATACGTCAAATTGCGCTTTGCGTTTACCAATGCCTTTGCAAAATCTAATACAACATCTTCCTTCATACTGAGAACAAAAAAAGCCAGACGGACCGCTGTTTTGGGTCCGATCCCTGGCAATTTCATAAAGCTGTCGATCAGCTTTGATATTGGTTCAGGATACTGCATTATTATTTTCCTCCTAGAATAAACCCGGCATGTTCATTCCTTTTGTAAACTTACCCATCGTTTCATTTGTCACTTCGTCGACTTGTTTCAAAGCGTCGTTTGTCGCCGCAAGAACGAGGTCTTGAAGCATTTCCACATCTTCCGGATCAACGACTTCCTCTTTGATCACGACATCAATAATTTCTTTTTGCCCGTTTACTTTAACGGTGACCATGCCTCCGCCTGCTGTACCTTCAAGCACTTTCTCCGCAAGCTCTTCCTGCGCTTTTTGCATATCTTTCTGCATTTTTTGCATTTGTTTCATCATTTTTTGCATATTTCCCATTCCACCGCGCATACCTAAATCCACTCTCTTTCCTGTTTTTATTCTTTGATTTCAATCAGTTCCGCTCCGAACAGCTTTTTAGCTTCTGCTATCAGCGGATCCTCTTCTTCTTTGGTATTTGCATCTGAATCTTCCGGCTGGTGTTCCTGTAAAAATTCTTCTCTTATTTTACCCCATTGGGCTTCGGGAACGCCAACCATATCTATTCTTCTGCCAAGCATTCCGTCTAAAATTTGTTCCAGGTTTGTCCTGACGCCGTTATTGTCTTCGGCAACCATTTTACAGTGAATTTCATATTTAAATGAGAGGACGAATGCGGTTGAAGACGCCGCTACCGGTTCACTGTCATTCAAAAGGGCTGCATGGGACACCTTGTTTTGCTGTTTGAGCTGGGCAAGCAATTCCCCCCAGCATCCCTTGAGCTTTTCCAGGTCCGATCTTGTCGCCTCTTTTAATATTTCATGAATGCGGCCGACCGGCGCCTTGTATCCGCTTTTCACGCTTTTTTGCGGGCGCGGCGCTTCTTTTGGCTGATTCTGTGCTGGAGCTGCTTGGAATCCAGACGTTTTAAGCCTGTCGATTTCCTGTTCAAGCCGGCGAACTTTGTTGATAAGGTCTTCGATTTCCGGCTGTCCGGCAGAAGGCGCCTCTGCTTTCGCGCCCTGGCAAAGCTTCACGACCGCAACTTCAAAGAAAATGCGCGGGTGATTCGTCCATTTCATTTCCTGATGGCTTTTATTTAAAATATCAATCATTTCATAAAGAGCAGGTGCAGGAATTTGCTTTGACAGGTTTTGGAACGCTTCATCCACTTTCACCTTTTCAAGCACACCCTCTAAATCCGGCGCTGTCTGATAAAGGAGCATATCCCTGAAATAGAAAATCATATCCTCGATCAGTTTTGCCGGGTCTTTCCCCTGCTGAAGCAGCTCGTTCAATGTTTCCAAAGCATCGGAAACATTCTTTTCATGAAGGGACAATGCAAGCTTTCCGATATACGCTTGAGACACGGCGCCCGTGATCAGCAGCGCGTCATCAACCGTCAGCTCATCGCCGCTGAATGATATTGCTTGATCAAGCAGGCTTAACGCGTCCCTCATTCCTCCATCGGCAGCACTGGCGATAATTTCGAGTGCGCCGTCCTGAACCTTGAACTGCTCGGTTTCGACGATTTTTTTCATTCGTCCGACAATGACCTGTGACGTGATTCTTTTAAAATCAAAACGCTGACATCTTGAAATAATCGTTAACGGAATTTTGTGGGGCTCTGTTGTTGCAAGAATGAAAATACAGTGCTCAGGCGGTTCTTCAAGCGTTTTAAGAAGAGCGTTGAATGCGCCAATAGAAAGCATATGTACTTCATCTATGATATATACTTTATACGTGACACTGGACGGGGCGAATTTCACTTTGTCCCGGATGTCGCGAATTTCATCTACACCGTTATTGGATGCGGCGTCGATTTCAATGACGTCTGAAATTGCACCGCTTGTAATGCCTTTGCACGCGGAACATTCGTTACACGGTTCACTGACCGGAGCGCGCTCACAGTTTACAGCTTTGGCAAAAAGTTTTGCGGCGCTTGTTTTCCCTGTTCCTCTCGGTCCGGAAAACAGATAGGCGTGAGAGAATTTCTTTTGTAAAAGGGCATTTTGCAACGTTTTCGTGACGTGTTCCTGACCGACGACATCTTCAAACAACTGCGGCCTGAACACCCTATATAAAGCCTGATAACTCACAAACACGCCCTCCTCTTAATATCATCATCCTTATTATACATGAAGCTGCTTTCAATTCCAAAAGCTCTTATTAAGAAAAAAACCCATCTATTCGAAAATAGATGAGTTTGTAATTTGATGATTGATTTACCGTGCACCTTCTGTCGATTCGCTACCCTAAGCGTTACTTAAACAGTTAGCTCAGCCCAGGCAACCCTGCGGCACATGAGAGGTTCCACTTAATGCTGCTTCCTTCCGGACCTGACATGGTTCATGGATTCCCATTGCGCAGGACCCAAACGTCAACACCACTTGTTTAAGGCAGGCCTTACAGTAAACGAACCTCGAGAAAGGAATTCGGCCTCGCTCGAGCGGATTGCGAGTACAGGGCACCGCTACCTCCCCGCTTAGCACGGCAAAATAAATATCAAATTATGCTGATGCGTCTATTTATGACGCACACCTTAGTATAACTTATTTCATCCTTAATTGCAAATTTCTATCTCTGTGCTTTATTTTGCTTTTCTGCTTTCTTTTTCGCCCGAAGCTTCCTGAAAAAATCGCTCAGCAACAGGCCGCACTCTTCCTCCAAGACGCCTGTGACCACTTCCGCCTGATGATTAAACCTCTCTTCCTGAAGAAGGTTCATTAAAGTCCCTGCACAGCCGCCTTTTGGGTCAAACGCTCCAAAAACGACTTTTTCAACCCTTGAAAGCACGGCCGCTCCGGCGCACATCGGGCAGGGCTCAAGCGTAACATAAAGGACCGCTCTTTCAAGCCGCCATGTCCCAAGCTTTTTGCACGCTTCGTCTATGACAAGCATTTCTGCGTGCGCGAGGGATCTTTGCTCCGTTTCCCTCAAGTTGTGGGCGCGGGCAATGATTTCATCGTCGAGAACAAGTACGGCGCCGATCGGCACCTCTCCTTTTTCCTCGGCTTTTCTCGCTTCTTGAATGGCTTCTTTCATATAAAGCTCGTCTTGTGTCATCAGCACGCACTCTTTCAATGTTTTTTCTTCATCCGGAAAGGCTAACGTATAATAACAATCTGAAAGGAGGAGAGACCGACTTGTCCAAGTCAAATACCGCCCTTATTATTGTCGACATCATCAATGATTTTCAATTCGATATGGGTGACGCTCTTTCCGAAAAAACAGAGGCGATGGCCCCCGATCTCCTGGCGTTAAAGAAACATGCACACAGCATGAATTGGCCTATCATATACATTAATGACCATTTTGGAATTTGGCAAGCGGATATTGCTGCCATTATCAAGAAATGCAAAAATCGAAAAAGCAAAAACATCATCGACCTGCTGGCGCCGAGTGAAAACGACTATTTTCTCATCAAGCCTAAGCATTCGGCTTTTTACGGAACCGCACTCGACACGCTGTTAAACGAACTCGCTGTCAATCATCTGGTCATTACGGGAATCGCCGGCAACATATGCGTTCTGTTTACTGCAAACGATGCCTATATGCGGGAATACGACATTACGCTGCCGAAGGATTGCATCGCCTCAAACACTGAAAAAGACAACCGGTACGCAATCACGATAATGAAGGATGTCCTGTTTGCCAACATTACAACTTCCGGTGAGCTCATCAATGAAACTTAGAGCATGAAACACTTCTTTTTCTCATATAGTGGTAGCAATGAGAAAGGAGGCGTTTTCCATCCAAATCTACGTCGTGAAAAGAGGCGATTCGCTTTACACAATTGCCAATCGGTACAGAACCACGGTAAATGAAATTGTCGAGACAAATGAGATTCCAAATCCGAACCGTCTTGTTGTCGGACAAACCATCGTGATACCGATTGCCGGTCAATTTTACGAGGTAAGAGCAGGAGATACACTGGCATCGATCGCAGCCCGTTTTAACATGTCGGCGGCCGAGCTCGCCAGGATCAACCGCATGCGGCCAGACGCCGAGCTCCCTGTAGGGCTGTTATTGTACATTCCTCCTGGGCCAAAGCGAAATATAGAAGTAAATGCTTATATTGAACCGCGAGGAAACACAGTCAGCGCTGCTCTCCAGCAAGCGGCGAGAGAAGCTTCGCCATATCTGACCTATCTCGGAGCTTTTAGCTTTCAGGTTAGGCGTAACGGTACGCTGCGCGAGCCGCCGCTTACCGGGTTGAAGCAAATTGCCGACAGGCAGAACGTCACAATGATGATGATTGTGACCAATCTTGAGAACGATGCCTTCAGCGCCGAGCTCGGAAGGATCATCCTGACAGACGAGAACGTCAAAAACACATTGCTGAATCAAATTGTTATCACTGCCAGAAGATACGGATTCAGAGACATTCATTTTGACTTTGAATATTTAAGACCCCAGGACAGAGAGGCTTATAATCAATTTTTAAGAGAGGCGCGAGACCGCTTCAGACAGGAAGGCTGGCTGATTTCCACCGCTTTAGCGCCCAAAACAAGCGCGACGCAAGCCGGGCAATGGTATGAAGCTCACGATTACCGGGCGCATGGCCAAATTGTCGATTTCGTCGTATTAATGACGTATGAATGGGGATACAGCGGAGGACCGCCAATGGCCGTGTCGCCGATAGGGCCCGTCCGCAATGTCATTGAATATGCGCTCACAGAAATGCCCGCCAATAAAATCGTTATGGGCCAAAATTTATACGGCTATGATTGGACGCTTCCCTATAAACCGGGCGGACCGCCCGCAAAAGCCATCAGCCCCCAGCGAGCGATCACGATTGCCAGCGAGAATAACGCATCTATTTTATTCGATGAAGAAGCCCAGGCCCCGCATTTCCGCTATACAGACAAAGCGGGCAAACAGCACGAAGTCTGGTTCGAGGATGCAAGATCGATCCAAGCTAAATTCAATCTGATTAAAGAATTAAACTTAAGGGGAATCAGCTATTGGAAGCTCGGCTTGTCATTCCCGCAAAACTGGCTCCTGATCGCCGATCAATTTAATATTGTAAAAGAGACGTTCCCACGTTAACGGAACGTTTTTTTCATGGGCAAAAGAAAAGGATGTGATACAATATGAATGTTGAAAATCAAAAGCAAACGCTTATCCAAGTAGGAGGACACCTATGAAAAGAGCCCCTTTTATTGCTGTCGAAGGTCCCATCGGGGCGGGAAAAACAACATTGGCCAGCATGCTTTCAGAAACGCTCTCCTTGTCCCTTGTTAAGGAAATTGTCGAAGAAAACCCTTTTCTCGGCAAATTTTATGAGGATAAAGACGAATGGAGCTTTCAGCTGGAAATGTTTTTCCTCTGCAATCGCTACAAACAGCTTGAAGACGCTGAAAAAGAGTTTTTACATAAAAACAAACCCGTCATTTCCGACTACCATATTTATAAAAATCTCATTTTTGCGGAACGGACGTTAACAGGCAGAAAGCTTGAGAAATACAGAAAAATTTACGGACTGCTCACAGAGGACTTGCCGAAGCCGAATATCATCATTTATATTCGCGCAAGCCTTCCGACTTTATTAAAGAGGATCAAAAAGCGGGGACGGTCTTTTGAACAGCAGATGGACGAGCAGTATTTGGAACAGCTGATCGAAGACTACGAGACTGCAATCAAACAAATCAAAGAAGCTGAACCAACGTTGCCGATTATCGAAATAAACGGTGATCAGGATGATTTTGTTTTATCTAAAGAAGTTTTTCAGCGAATTGCCGATCAAGTAAAGGAGTATATACAATGACTGTACACGATATTCCGAAAGACGCCATCATTACCGTCGCAGGCACGGTGGGAGTGGGGAAATCTACATTAACAAAAGAGCTTGCAAAAAGGCTCGGCTTTAAAACATCACTTGAAAATGTCGTGAATAATCCTTATTTGGAGGCTTTTTATAACGACTTCGAACGCTGGAGTTTTCATTTGCAGATTTTCTTTTTGGCAGAACGGTTCAAAGAGCAAAAATATATTTTTGAATCTGGAGGCGGCTTTGTCCAGGACCGCTCCATTTACGAAGATACAGGTATTTTTGCGAAAATGCATGCCGATAAAGGAACGATGTCAAAAATCGACTATAAAACCTACACGAGCCTGTTTGAAGCGATGGTGATGACGCCATACTTCCCTCACCCTGATGCCCTTATATACCTGGAAGGCGATTTGGAGAAAATCCTCGACCGCATCCAAAAACGCGGACGGGAAATGGAGCTCCAGACAGACCGGTCCTACTGGGAGGAAATGTATACAAGGTACGAAAACTGGATCAGCGGCTTTAACGCCTGTCCTGTCGTAAGGGTCAACATAGAGGAATACGATTTATTGAACAATTCCGCCTCCTTGGACCCCATTATCGAAAAAATTAGCAAAGTCATTCAAAGATAGATATGAAAAAAGAGGTATATCTTGACGGCTTGATTTACGCCGCAGAGGTTCAGACGCCCGAATACTCCATTCAGGGAATTTTTTATGGACAAGGCCAACATGTTGTTCTACAATGACAATATATAGTCGATACACAATCAGTATACAGTTCCTGTTCACAATTACAGCACACATGAATATAATTTATTCTGAAGAGTATACTGTGAATACAAAAAGATCGAAGATGCTGGTAACATCTCCGATCGGCAATAGAATAGCTCCTGTAAGGGAGTCGGCTTTGTCCTAAATGTTAGAAGTGGAACGCCCGGATGTAGGAGTCAGGGGCGTTCTACTTTTTTTTCGTGAAATTATAGGCCAGCGTCAGAATCCCTACAATCAGGATTCCAAAGGAAAGCATCAATTGAATTGCACTTTCTACAGCCATATTTTCTCACCTCCCTTCTTCCATATATGGAGGTGAGCCGAACGCCCCTACAAAAAGCCGATCTATCGCTAATTTTTACTTTATAGGAACTTATTAGAAAACACAAGACCCCCGGCCCTTTTCGGTTCAGGGCTTGGGGGCAATTTTCTCCAGATTCGCCAGCCATGCTGTTATCGTTAGAATATAAAAAAACCGCTGCCTCATCCGGGCAGCGGCAACACAATCTCCAATTTATGCTTAGTCAATCACTAAAATGCAAATCAATAATGGCGGAGGAAGAGGGATTCGAACCCCCGCGGGCTTTGACACCCCTGTCGGTTTTCAAGACCGATCCCTTCAGCCAGACTTGGGTATTCCTCCGTATCGACAAGAATTAATATAACATGTCCCATATTTCTGAGTCAAGGGTATTTTTAATAAAAATTTAATTTTATTGATCGTTCACTTATAATGATATAAAAGACATGATAAAGGTGATGACGATGTGGCGAGATTTTCCGGGAAAGTATACATATAACAAGCCTGCTGAAACCGCAAAACTGGAGGAGATCAAACAGACATTCAACATTGATCTCCCGGAAGAATTGGAAAGCCTGCTGAAAGAAACGGATGGCATAAACGATGAATTCGGATGCCATCTCATTTGGTCCGCAGACCGGATCATAGACGAAAACAAAGAGCTGAGAAACAGCGAAATTTTTAAAGATTTGTATATGCCATTTGATTGTCTCTTATTTATCGCTGACGCAGGAAACGGCGATTTATTTGGTTATTCCATTTTAAACGGTTCCATCCAAAGAGACGATATATACGTTTGGAATCATGAAGACGACAGCCGTACGTGGGTTGCCCCCACTTTAAAACAATTTATCGAATGGTGGATCGACGGAAAAATCCTCATATGAAAAACAACTGGACAGGAGCACCGGCAAAATGAACTATCTCTTAAAAGAACTCGCTGCGGAAATTGTTGATAGAACGATGTCGATTATTCGACATAATATCAATATTATGGATGAAAACGGGGTGATCATCGCCTCCGGGGATCGTTCAAGAATCGGTGATGAACATGCGGGGGCGAAGGATGCCCTTTCTGGCAAAAGCGGAATCAGCATTTCGCCGGACGAATGCTCCGATTTAGCCGGGACAAAACCGGGCGTGAACCTTCCGATCGTATTTCATGATGAAATCATCGGAGTCATCGGCATTACGGGGGCTCCGTCTAAGGTCAGTCCATACGGGGAACTTGTCAAAATGGCGGCGGAAATGACCGTGGAACAAGCTTTTTTGACAAAACAGCTGACATGGGACCAAAGGCTTCGGGAGGAAACGGTTATTCAAATGCTCCATGGTGCGGATTTGTCATCCCTTGACTTCCTGGGACGCGCCGAGCGTTTGCAAATTCCGCTCGAAGGCAGACGATTATGCCTCGTGTTTGAGCTTCCTTCCGCCGATTTGAAGCCGGACTTTATCAAAGGCCTCGAAAAGCAGCTAAGGCCCCGAGACCTTTATGCCAATGTTTCACTGACGGAAATCGCCGTTCTCTTGGCAGATGAGCCGGGGAGGAGCCGGTCTGACACCTTTATGATATGGAAAGATTGGCTGAGCAGCTGGAAGGATATCAGAGGAGCATGCGGAGAACAAGCTGAGCAGCTCAACCAGCTTCCCTTTTCGTACCAAAGTGCAAAACAAACCTTGTACATTGCCGATAAGGCGGGAACCCGCAATCATTTTTACGACTACCGCGATTTCGCCGTCCCTGTGCTTCTCTCAAACATCCGCCATCCACATCAGGAAATCCATTTCAGAAAGATCTGGGATCGGCTTTCACTTGCAGATCAAAAAGGCGATTTGATGAAAACCCTTCTCTGCTACATCGAGGAAAACGGAGAAATCGGTGTAGTTGCTTCAAAACTGTTTATTCACCGAAATACATTATCCTATCGTTTAAAGAAAATTAAAGCGGCAACTGGATGCGATCCAAAAAATCTGGAGGATCTGTTTAAGCTGTATACGGCAATGATGCTTTTTGCAAATTGTGCAAGTGAACAATTTTGCGATGGTTCAGATCGTTAAAATCCGTTTGCCTGACCAATTCTCCCTCCATCAGAAAGCGTTTACAATCTAAGTTGTAGGGGGGATGCAGTGTGGATATTCAAATAAACGCTATTGGCGCTCTTTGCGCTTTAGCGATTTCGATCTTTCTCATTTTAAAAAAGGTGCCTCCGGCTTATGGAATGATGATTGGAGCGTTGGCCGGAGGTTTAATCGGCGGTGCGAATGTCATTGAAACGACAGATTTAATGATATCAGGGGCCAAAACGATGATTCCTGCCGTGCTTCGTATTTTGGCGGCCGGCATCCTCGCCGGTGTCCTGATCCAATCAGGGTCAGCTGCAGTCATTGCCGAAACGATCGTCAAAAAAATCGGCGAAAAACGGGCATTGCTTGCGCTGACGCTGGCGACAACAATCTTAACGGCGGTCGGCGTTTTCGTCGATGTTCAGTCATTACCGTTGCCCCGATCGCCCTGGCCATCGCCAAACGGACATCAACCAGCAAAGCCGCCATTCTTTTGGCGATGATCGGCGGCGGGAAAGCCGGGAATATCATGTCTCCCAATCCCAATGCAATCGCCGCTTCAGATGCGTTTCACATCCCTTTGACATCCGTGATGGCAGCCGGGATCATTCCCGCCGTTTTCGGATTGGGCGCGGCATATTTGTTAGCAAAACGGCTGGCCAACAAAGGAACATATACGTCTTCTGCAGAAATTGAAAGCAATGGCCATGAACATGCCCCCTCGTTTTGGGCGGCAATCAGCGGGCCGGCTGCTGCCATTCTTTTATTGGCTTTAAGACCGGCCGCAGGAATTACCATTGATCCGATGATCGCACTCCCGGCCGGGGGGCTTGTGACGGCTATCGCCTCTGGACAAGCCGGGAAGCTGAAGGATTTTGCCGCTTCCGGCCTCACTAAAATGTCAGGCGTCGCCATCATGCTGATTGGCACAGGAACACTCGCCGGGATGATCGCGAATTCAGAGCTTAATTCGTTGATCACGGACAGCCTTGTCGGTTTGGGTCTGCCGCCTTTTCTTTTGGGGCCGATTTCAGGCATTTTGATGTCTATGGCTACAGCTTCGACAACCGCAGGCACCGCTGTCGCCAGCAGTGTGTTCGGGCCGACGCTTGTCGATCTCGGCGTCTCCGGCCTTGCAGGCGCTGCCATGATTCACGCCGGTGCGACAGTCCTTGATCACCTGCCTCACGGAAGTTTTTTTCATACGACAGGAGGCAGCGTATTCATGCCGATGAAAAAACGCCTTGCACTCATTCCTTACGAAACGGCCATCGGTTTGGTTTTAACGATCATATCGACGCTGATTTTCGGTGTTTTTCAATTTTTTAAGTAAGAAGGAGCGGAAAGTATGAAAATCGTGATCGCACCAGATTCATTTAAGGAAAGCATGACCTCCATGGAGGCTGCCGACAGCATTGAAAAAGGCTTTGCAACCGTTCTGCCTGAGGCGGAATATGTCAAAATTCCGGTCGCAGACGGAGGTGAAGGAACCGTTCAAGCTTTGGTTGATGCGACCGGCGGGGAATTGATCCGCAAAACGGTAACAGGTCCTCTCGGAACGCCGGTTGAGGCGGTTTACGGGCTGCTTGGAGACGGAAAAACGGCCGTGATTGAAATGGCGGAGGCGTCAGGCCTTCATCTCGTTCCTCCCGATCAGCTCAACCCGCTGGTGACGACGACGAGGGGAACGGGAGAACTGATCCTCGATGCCGCAGAAAAGGGCGCGCTTCACATCATCATCGGGCTCGGAGGCAGTGCGACAAACGACGGCGGCGCGGGCATGGCGAGCGCACTCGGCGTGAAATTTTTAAACAAAGACGGCCGCGAGATTGGTGACGGCGGCGGTTCATTGTCTCAAATTGCTGCGATCAATACGGACGGAATGCATCCAAAATTAAAGGACGTCGTATTTGAAGCAGCTTGTGACGTCGACAACCCTCTGACAGGTCCCAATGGGGCATCCGCCGTATTCGGACCGCAAAAAGGCGCATCGGACGACATGGTTGCCCTATTGGATGACAACTTGAAGCATTATGCCTATGTCATCAAGGCGGAGCTGAAATGTGAGGCCGATTCCCTTCCCGGTGCCGGAGCGGCGGGCGGCTTAGGTGCGGGCCTCAAGGCTTTTTTAAAAGCGGAATTGAAAAGCGGTGTCGACATTGTGCTGGACACCCTGTCTTTCTCTGAACGGATAAAAGGAGCGGACCTCGTGATCACGGGAGAAGGGAAAATAGACGGCCAATCGATTCACGGCAAAACGCCGGTCGGTGTCGCAAGCCGGGCCTCGCGGGAAGGCATTCCGGTCATCGCTGTCGCCGGCTCTCTCGGTGAAGGCTGTGAACTCGTTTATGACAAAGGGATTTCGGCTCTTTTTTCCATTGTGCCGGGGACGCGTACGTTGGAGGATTCGCTCGCCAATGGAAAAACGTATCTCGAACATTGCGCGCGGAATATCGCCGCCGTCTGGTCGTTAAAATAAAAAAGGTGCGCCTAATTCGCGCACCTTTTTTCATTATGCTTTAATGACTTCTCTATTTCCCATATAAGGGCGGAGAATTTCAGGGATGACGACGCTTCCGTCTTCCTGCTGATAGTTCTCCAGCAAGGCGGCGACTGTTCGCCCGACCGCCAGGCCTGAGCCGTTTAACGTATGAACGTGTTCAGGCTTTCCTTTTGCTTCCCTTCTGAATCTGATATTGGCCCGTCTTGCCTGAAAGGCTTCAAAGTTGCTGCAAGAGGAGATTTCACGATACGTATTCTGGCTCGGTATCCAGACTTCGATATCGTATTTTTTCGCTGCTGTAAAGCCTAGATCTCCCGTACACATGCTCATCACGCGGTATGGCAGCCCGAGCAGCTGAAGCACCTTTTCAGCCTGATTTGTCAGCTTTTCAAGCTCCTCATAAGAATCCTCAGGTTTAACAAATTTCACGAGCTCCACTTTGTTGAATTGATGCTGGCGAATCAATCCGCGCGTGTCTCTTCCGGCAGAGCCGGCTTCTGAACGGAAGCAGGCGCTAAACGCGGCATAATTGATCGGCAGCTCGTCAGCCGCTAAAATTTCGTCGCGATGCATGTTCGTCACCGGCACTTCCGCCGTCGGAATCAGAAAATAGTCCTCTTCCCTGATTTTAAAAGCATCCTCTTCAAACTTAGGAAGCTGCCCTGTGCCCGTCATGCTCGTCCGGTTCACCATGTAAGGAGGCAGCACCTCTGTATAGCCGTATTCATCGACATGGAGGTCAAGCATAAAGTTAAATAAGGCACGTTCAAGCCGTGCGCCAAGCCCTTTATAGAAAACAAAGCGGCTTCCCGTCACTTTTCCGGCACGCTCAAAATCGAGAATCTCAAGCTGGTCGGCAATTTCCCAATGAGGCTTCGCTTCAAAAGAAAATTCGGGAACCTCGCCCCATTTGCGCACTTCGACATTATCGTCTTCTGTCTCGCCGACAGGCACAGACTCTTGAGGGATGTTCGGAATGGACAGCATGATTCTTTCTAAAGAAGCTTCGACTGTTCTTAAGCTTTCATCAAGCGTTTTAATCTCTTCGCCGACTTCGCGCATTTCTTTAATCAGATGGTCTGCATCCTTTTTCTCGCGTTTTAAAGCCGCCACCTGCTGGGAGACCTCATTGCGCTTTCCTTTCAATTCTTCTACTTTGACGATCAATTCTCTTCTTTTTGCATCCAATTCTTCAAATTGATCAAAATCTGTTAAATCTTCTCCTCTGTGGGCAAGCTTTTGTTTGATCTCTTGTAAATTTGCCCGCAGCAGCTTCACGTCAAGCATCTGCCTCGCTCCTTTTTACTGTTTTTGATCGAAAAAAAGAGAGCCCTGGTCCCCTTATGTGTAAAGGGACGAGAGCTCTCGCGTTGCCACCCTGATTGAAAACGGGACGTGTCGTACACCGTTTTCCGCTTCGTTTCATAACGGTCTTCCCGTAAATGCCTACTTGAATGTTCAGCATTTCGCTCAAGGATGGATTCGGACAGCATCTTTCGCCGATTCGCACCAACCATCGGCTCTCTTGGAAAGAGAGGCTTCCTACTGTTTCCTGTCAACGCTTTTCGATCTGTAATTGTCCTTTTAATGTACTACAAGTTTTCACAGCTTTCAACTGTTTTATACGACGGCTTCTTTTTTATGCTGTTCCGCCATGTCAATGAAAAGCTTGGTTATTCTGTCGTCATCCGTCAATTCTGGATGGAACGAACAGCCGAGCAGGTTTCCTTGTTTGGCAGCAACGATTCTTCCGTCATGCTCAGAAAGAACTTCGACGTCTGCACCCGCCTCTAAAATGTGAGGGGCACGGATAAATACGCCGGTAAACGGTCTATCCAGCCCTTTAACCGTTAAATCCGCTTCAAAGCTGTCCCTCTGCCTTCCGAAGGAGTTGCGCTCCACCGTTACATTCAAGACGCCAAGATGAGCACCGTCAGATCCGGCGATTTTCTTCGCCAGGATAATCAAACCCGCACAAGTTCCAAACATCGGCTTTCCGGACGCGGCAAATTCCTGAAGAGGCTTCATAAACTGATACGTATCGATGAGGCGCCTCATCGTCGTGCTTTCGCCTCCCGGTAAAATAAGACCATCGATTTCTTTCAAGTCTTCGGGCCATTTCACCACTTTTCCGGCCGCTCCGCATGCTTCAATTGAACGAATGTGTTCTCTTACCGCTCCCTGAAGTCCAAGTACACCAATTGTCAGCATGTAAAACCGTCTCCTTACATTACCAGCCGCGTTCTTGCATACGCTGTTCTGGCAGCAGATTTGAAATTTCGATCCCTTTCATTGCAGTTCCAAGCTCTTTTGAAAGCTCGGCGATCAGTTTGTAGTCTGTGTAATGCGTTGTCGCTTCAACGATTGCTTTCGCAAATTTTGCAGGATTATCGGATTTAAAGATACCGGATCCTACGAACACGCCGTCAGCGCCAAGCTGCATCATCAAAGCAGCGTCAGCAGGCGTTGCCACGCCGCCGGCTGCAAAGTTTACAACAGGAAGGCGTCCTTCAGCTTTAATTTGTTTTAACAGCTCATAAGGAGCGCCGAGATTTTTCGCTTCTGTCATCAGCTCGTCATCGCTCATGCCGACTACTTTGCGCACTTGAGCGTTCACTTTTCTCATATGGCGGACGGCTTCAACGATATTTCCCGTTCCCGGCTCGCCTTTTGTGCGAAGCATGGAAGCTCCCTCTCCAATCCGGCGTGCTGCCTCTCCAAGATCGCGGCATCCGCATACGAACGGAACGGTAAATTCGCTTTTATTTAAGTGGAATTCCTCGTCGGCCGGAGTCAAAACTTCGCTTTCATCAATATAATCAACGCCAAGCGCTTCAAGAACGCGCGCTTCAACGATATGTCCGATGCGTGCTTTCGCCATAACCGGAATCGACACTGCGTTCATGACTTCCTCGACGATTGTCGGATCTGCCATACGGGCAACCCCGCCAGCCGCACGGATATCAGCCGGAACACGTTCAAGCGCCATAACAGCGACGGCTCCTGCTTCTTCAGCGATTTTTGCTTGTTCAGCATTGACAACGTCCATGATGACGCCGCCCTTTTGCATTTCTGCCATACCGCGTTTTACACGTTCAGTACCTGTTTGAGCCATTGTAGGATCCCCCTATTGATAGAATTGTCAGATTTAATCTTATTGTATCCTATAATTCCGCAAAATCATATGGAAAAACACGAAGATTATTTCTATTTTAATATCAAATCGTTTGGATTGTAAATGTGAAATTACAGCAAAGAGCCCTAATCATAGAGCTCTTTGCTATTAAAACCAGCCGGTTACCGTTTCAACGATGCTGTTCCAGATTCCAGCGAAAAATCCGCCGATGCTGCGCATCGTTAAGACAAACCAGTTTGCTTTCTCATCATTTTCTTTTGTTACCAATTTCACACCTGATACATCGCTGCCGACGTAGCCGTAATCCTTCTGATCTCCCGTATAAGCAGCCGTCAATGTTCCGACTTTTTCACCTTTTTTCACAGGTGCGGAAAGCTCTTTCTTATCAAGTGTGACTTTTGCCTTATAGTTCTTCTCTTCGCCGTTTTTCACAGGGATCGAAAAAGCATTCTCCGTTACGATCGCGACTTCCTGATCTTTCCCCTGGTCGACTTTAACCGTTTCATTGCCTTTTACTTGATCGCCTTTTGCATACAGCTCTTTCATCGTGAAATTTTTAAAAGCATAATCCAGCATTTTTTTCGTTTGATCAAAACGTCCAGTGTGGATGTTGCCTTTTGCGTTAAGTACGACGGAAATCACGCGCATGCCGTTTCTTTCGGCAGTCGCGGTGAAACAAGATCCTGCAGAATCGGTTGAGCCTGTTTTCAGTCCGTCAACGCCTTTATATTCCTGAACCAGGCCTTTCAGCATAAAGTTCCAGTTCGGCATGTCCATTTCATCGTCTGTGCCTTTTCTGAACTTTGTTTTTGCAATGCTTGCCGTATCCAGAATTTCAGGGTAATCCTTGATCAAATGGTCAGTAAGAATCGCCATGTCTTTTGCAGAAACTTCATTTTCTTCATCAGCGCTTCCCACCGGTTGTTTTCCGTGAAGGTCTTTGTTTGCCAAACCTGTCGCATTGACAAATTTGAAATTTTTCATGCCAAGTTCTTTTGCTTTTTTATTCATTTGTTCAACAAAGTTCTTTTCAGAACCCGCTACAACTTCCGAAAGCGCGATTGCCGCAGCATTTGCTGAGTAAATTGCAGTCGCCTGGTAAAGCTCTTTCACGGTATAAGAGCCGTCTTTGCGAAGCGGAACGTTGGACAATGAACGGTCTTGAGAAATTTCATACACGTAATCATCCGGTGTATATGTTTGATCCCATTTCACTTTGCCCTCATGAATCGCTTCCAAAAGAAGATACTCCGTCATCATTTTCGCCATGCTGGCAACAGGAAGACGCTCATCGGCATTTTTGCTGTACAGCACTTTCCCTGATGACGCCTCAATCAAAATGGCCGCCTTTGCGTTTACATTAATTGGATCATTTGCAGCCTTTGCGTTTGACATAGGAGAAAATGCTCCTATCACCACTGCAAAAGCAACAACTAACATGATCAGCTGTTTGAATTTCTTGCTTTTCAAATTGTATACCTCCGCTTTTCATCGTACTCAATCTATGTAAAAGCCATAAAAGACATTTTTCAACACAACATCATAAATTTTATCATAATGAAGCAAAAAAAAATAGACAGAGTATCACTCTGTCTACAGTTTAATTTTTGTCACTTTTGATTAAGAAATGGTATAGTTAGGCGATTCTTTGGTAATTTGAACATCGTGCGGGTGGCTTTCCCTGAGGCCGGCGCCTGTCATCCGAATGAACTGCGTGTCTTCTCTTAAAGCCTGCAAATCCTTCGTTCCGCAATAGCCCATGCCTGATTTCAGACCGCCGACAAGCTGATAAATCGTATCGGCAACAGGTCCTTTGTAAGGCGTGCGGCCTTCGATGCCTTCAGGGACGAATTTTTTGTTTTCTTCTTGGAAGTAGCGGTCTTTGCTTCCTTTTTCCATGGCAGCGACAGAGCCCATGCCGCGGTACACTTTAAAGCGTCTGCCTTGATAAATTTCCGTTTCGCCGGGGCTTTCAGATGTACCGGCAAGAAGGCTTCCAAGCATGACGGCATGTCCGCCTGAAGCCAATGCTTTTACAATGTCACCGGAATACTTGATTCCGCCGTCTGCGATAATGGCAGCTCCGTGCTTTCTTGCTTCAGTCGCACAATCATAAATCGCAGTCACTTGCGGAACGCCGACTCCCGCTACGACACGGGTCGTACAGATTGATCCAGGTCCGATACCCACTTTGACCACATCTGCACCGGCGTCGATCAGCGCTTTCGTTCCTTCTGCGGTCGCAACGTTTCCTGCAATGATATTCAGCTCCGGATACGTGTCACGGATTTTTTTGACCGTATTCAGAACGCCTTGAGAATGGCCGTGTGCCGTATCGACGACAATCACGTCAACATTGGCTTCGACAAGCTTTTTGACGCGCGTCATCGTGTCGCCTGTTACGCCGACCGCAGCCCCAACCAGCAGGCGGCCGTGAACATCTTTCGCTGAGTTCGGGAACTCAATGACTTTTTCAATATCTTTGATTGTGATAAGACCTTTTAACACACCTTGATCATCTACAAGAGGGAGTTTTTCGATTTTATATTTCTGAAGGATTTTTTCTGCCTCGTCTAACGTTGTGCCGACAGGAGCAGTGACCAGCTCTTCTTTTGTCATCACATCGCTGATTTTCATGGAATAATCAGAAATAAATCGAAGATCGCGGTTTGTAATGATTCCGACCAGCTTCTGGTCTTCGCTGTTATCGACAATCGGAACGCCGGAAATTCTGTATTTGCCCATTAAATGCTCTGCATCAAATACTTGATGTTCGGGTGTCAGGAAAAACGGATTCGTAATGACGCCCCGCTCTGAACGCTTCACCTTGTCAACTTGTTCAGCCTGCTGTTCGATCGACATGTTTTTGTGGATGATGCCAAGTCCGCCCTGCCTTGCCATTGCAATGGCCATTTCAGCTTCTGTAACGGTATCCATACCTGCACTGATAATCGGAACATTCAGTTTGAGAGATGGAGTAAGCTCAACCGATAAATTCACGTCGCGCGGAAGAACTTCTGATTTAGCCGGAATAAGCAATACATCATCAAACGTTAACCCTTCTTTTGAAAATTTGCTTTCCCACATTAGTAAATCCCCCTCTTTTCGGCAAAATATTATATGTAGATTATCAACTTGAAAACCGACTGTCAAGAAAGCGACAAACAGTTGTAATTTTTAGAAAATATTCATGAGGGAAGTGGAGTTTATGCGAAATAAGGGATGGAAAGAACTAGAGCTGTTTTACTCCGTGGAGACATCCCAGCATTTTCTAGAAAAGGTATATAAAAATCACGATATGGACGATCCGAAAAGAAACTCTTATAAAAATGGAGAACGGTTCATTTTCTTTCTCAAACATGCTGAAGCCTTCTACAAACAGGCAAAACTGGCTTCTATTGAAATTAAGCCGATTCTGTTATTTTACGGAATGGCCCAGCTTTTAAAAGCTTGCATATTAACTTCAGATCCTTCCTATCCAAGCCACACCTCTGTGCTTGCACACGGCGTCACCACGAGAAAACGAAAAAAACAAAATTATCGTTTTTATGAAGATGAAGTGAAAATTCAAAGAAATGGGCTATGCATGCATGTCATTCAATCCTTATTTCAATTAAAGGGCCTTGAAGACGAACGCTTCAGCATGAAGCAGCTTTTAGCCAACATACCGGAAATCAATAAAGTGCTGTCATTTCAAAGGAGAGAAAATCCGATGGTGAAAGTGTCGGTGCAAGACGGCAGCATCAGACTCCCCCAGCATACAGCAGATGCTTATAACATGTCAGCCAAACGATTCATCGAGCATGTCGAATACCATTTAAATTGGAATTTTATTGGAGAAGACCACGGCAGCTTCGTTTTTTCTTCAGACCAAAAGGAAGCTCATCCATGCACTTCGACGAGTTTGCTTTTTGACCTTGAGAATGAAGCGTATTTCTTTCCCGCCGCCCGCGACCGGTTTTTAAAACTTCCGGAAATATTGGTTCATTACTTGATTGCCTACAATCTGAGCATGATCGCCAGATATGAAACGGAATGGTGGTACGACCTTCTTCTGCAATGCTCAAGTGACGACTATGTCATCATTCAGCAGTTTTTACATATAACCGAAAGAAAATTTCCATACTATATCGCCAAACTGCTATTAAGAAAAAAAGAATACATCAAAAAAGGCCAGCTTTACTAAGCTGGCCTTTCGGGTTGCTTGGCGGCGTCCTACTCTCACAGGGGGAAACCCCCAACTACCATCGGCGCTGAAGAGCTTAACTTCCGTGTTCGGCATGGGAACGGGTGTGACCTCTTCGCCATCGCCACCAAACTTATATTGAGAGGTGTTCTCTCAAAACTAGATAACGATATGACATTCATGTTTGGTTAAGTCCTCGATCGATTAGTATCTGTCAGCTCCATGTGTCGCCACACTTCCACCTCAGACCTATCAACCTGATCATCTTTCAGGGATCTTACTTCCTTAACGGAATGGGAAATCTCATCTTGAGGGGGGCTTCATGCTTAGATGCTTTCAGCACTTATCCCGTCCGCACATAGCTACCCAGCGATGCCCTTGGCAGAACAACTGGTACACCAGCGGTGCGTCCATCCCGGTCCTCTCGTACTAAGGACAGCTCCTCTCAAATTTCCTGCGCCCGCGACGGATAGGGACCGAACTGTCTCACGACGTTCTGAACCCAGCTCGCGTACCGCTTTAATGGGCGAACAGCCCAACCCTTGGGACCGACTACAGCCCCAGGATGCGATGAGCCGACATCGAGGTGCCAAACCTCCCCGTCGATGTGGACTCTTGGGGGAGATAAGCCTGTTATCCCCGGGGTAGCTTTTATCCGTTGAGCGATGGCCCTTCCATGCGGAACCACCGGATCACTAAGCCCGACTTTCGTCCCTGCTCGACTTGTAGGTCTCGCAGTCAAGCTCCCTTGTGCCTTTACACTCTGCGAATGATTTCCAACCATTCTGAGGGAACCTTTGGGCGCCTCCGTTACCTTTTAGGAGGCGACCGCCCCAGTCAAACTGCCCACCTGACACTGTCTCCCTGCCCGATAAGGGCAGCGGGTTAGAAGGTCAATACAGCCAGGGTAGTATCCCACCGATGCCTCCACCGAAGCTGGCGCTCCGGTTTCCAAGGCTCCTACCTATCCTGTACAAGCTGTACCAACATTCAATATCAGGCTGCAGTAAAGCTCCACGGGGTCTTTCCGTCCTGTCGCGGGTAACCTGCATCTTCACAGGTACTATAATTTCACCGAGTCTCTCGTTGAGACAGTGCCCAGATCGTTGCGCCTTTCGTGCGGGTCGGAACTTACCCGACAAGGAATTTCGCTACCTTAGGACCGTTATAGTTACGGCCGCCGTTTACTGGGGCTTCAATTCGCACCTTCGCATAAGCTAAGCGCTCCTCTTAACCTTCCAGCACCGGGCAGGCGTCAGCCCCTATACTTCGCCTTACGGCTTCGCAGAGACCTGTGTTTTTGCTAAACAGTCGCCTGGGCCTATTCACTGCGGCTCTCTCGGGCTTGCACCCTAACAGAGCACCCCTTCTCCCGAAGTTACGGGGTCATTTTGCCGAGTTCCTTAACGAGAGTTCTCTCGATCACCTTAGGATTCTCTCCTCGCCTACCTGTGTCGGTTTGCGGTACGGGCACCTCTCACCTCGCTAGAGGCTTTTCTTGGCAGTGTGGAATCAGGAACTTCGCTACTATATTTCACTCGCCATCACAGCTCAGCCTTTGCGGGAAACGGATTTGCCTATTTCCCAGCCTAACTGCTTGGACGCGGATATCCAATACCGCGCTTACCCTATCCTCCTGCGTCCCCCCATTGCTCAAACGGTGAGGAGGTGGTACAGGAATATCAACCTGTTATCCATCGCCTACGCCTTTCGGCCTCGGCTTAGGTCCCGACTAACCCTGAGCGGACGAGCCTTCCTCAGGAAACCTTAGGCATTCGGTGGAGGGGATT
>NZ_JBBOYB010000001.1:0-10000 GCF_038007805.1 Bacillus sp. FSL W8-0848 | reverse complement strand
CCTCCACATCTCTACGCATTTCACCGCTACACGTGGAATTCCACTCTCCTCTTCTGCACTCAAGTTCCCCAGTTTCCAATGACCCTCCCCGGTTGAGCCGGGGGCTTTCACATCAGACTTAAAGAACCGCCTGCGCGCGCTTTACGCCCAATAATTCCGGACAACGCTTGCCACCTACGTATTACCGCGGCTGCTGGCACGTAGTTAGCCGTGGCTTTCTGGTTAGGTACCGTCAAGGTACCGCCCTATTCGAACGGTACATGTTCTTCCCTAACAACAGAGTTTTACGATCCGAAAACCTTCATCACTCACGCGGCGTTGCTCCGTCAGACTTTCGTCCATTGCGGAAGATTCCCTACTGCTGCCTCCCGTAGGAGTCTGGGCCGTGTCTCAGTCCCAGTGTGGCCGATCACCCTCTCAGGTCGGCTACGCATCGTCGCCTTGGTGAGCCGTTACCCCACCAACTAGCTAATGCGCCGCGGGTCCATCTGTAAGTGGTAGCGAAAAGCCACCTTTTATGTTTGAACCATGCGGTTCAAACAAGCATCCGGTATTAGCCCCGGTTTCCCGGAGTTATCCCAGTCTTACAGGCAGGTTACCCACGTGTTACTCACCCGTCCGCCGCTGACCTAAGGGAGCAAGCTCCCGTCGGTCCGCTCGACTTGCATGTATTAGGCACGCCGCCAGCGTTCGTCCTGAGCCAGGATCAAACTCTCCATAAAAAAAGTTTGAAAATGACTACGCACGTTTATGTGCGATTTATTTGAATTAACAGGTACGTTTTGTCTTGTTTAGTTTTCAAAGAACTTCGTTGCCGCTCTCAAGGCGACCACTTAAATATAGCATTTATTAGACAAGCGGTCAACACTTTTTTCAAAAAAGTTTTTTTTATCTTTTTCATTCGCGACCAAAAAAGATTATAACACATAATCTATCGGAAGAAAAGATAAAAAAAGCGCAGCCACAAGGCTGCACTTTCATTTACGATTCATCTTCTTCTGTCTCATGTTCTTCATCTTTTTCGACCAAGGCTACGGTAGATACATGCTCCTGATCAGCTAACCGAATGAGGCGGACACCCTGCGTAACACGGCCGGTAACGGAAATGTCATTAATGTCCATCCGAATGATCACGCCGCTGGCGGTGATGATCATTAAATCTTCCTCTCCTCTTGTCGCTTTCACCGTAACAAGAGGTCCGTTATTTTCCGTGATCTTGCACGTCTTTAAGCCTTTTCCTCCACGGCTCTGTGTTCTGTATTCTGAAGCAGGCGTCCGTTTTCCGTATCCGTTTTCGGTTACGATCAAGACATCGGCATCCTCTTCAAGAATCTCCATGCCGACAACGATATCGTCGTCTGTGAGCGTGATTCCTTTAACACCGGCAGCGGTTCTTCCCATCTGCCGCACATCGCTTTCAGGAAAGCGGATCAAAAGACCGTTTCTCGTTCCGATGATGATCTGTTTATTGCCGTCAGTCAGGCGGACAGCCATCAGTTCATCTTCATCGCGAAGGCTTAAGGCGATTAAACCGTTATTGCGAATATTGGCGAATTGAGAAAGCGGCGTCCGTTTTGAGATGCCGTGTTTTGTCGTAAAGAACAAATATGACTCATCAAACTCGCTCACCGGAATGATCGCATTGATCCATTCCCCTTTATCGACTTCCAGAAGGTTGATGATCGGAATTCCCTTCGCCGTCCGTCCGAATTCAGGAATTTCATAACCCTTCGCACGGTAGACTTTCCCTTTGTTTGAGAAAAAGAGCAGCGTATCATGGGTCGATGTGGAAATCAGATGTTCAACAAAATCGTCTTCATTTGTTCCCATTCCCTGAATTCCTTTTCCGCCGCGTTTTTGGCTTCGGTAAGTGGAAGAAGGCAGGCGTTTGATATAGCCGTTATGGGTTAACGTGACGACGATGTTTTCTCTCGTAATCAGGTCTTCGTCTTCAATCGTCTCAAGACCGGATGTGACGATCTCCGTCCGGCGCTCATCGTTAAATCGCTCTTTAATTTCTGTCAGCTCTTCCCGGATGATTTCAAGAACTTTTTCTTCGTCTGCTAAAATCGCTTTTAATTCGGCGATCAGCTTGATTAATTCTTGATACTCCTCTTCAATTTTTTCGCGCTCCAATCCTGTTAAACGCTGAAGACGCATGTCCAAAATAGCTTGGGCTTGTTTTTCAGTTAATGAGAATGTCTCGATTAACCCGTTTTTCGCAATTTCGGCCGTTTGCGAGTTTCTGATTAAGGAAATAACTTCATCAAGGTGGTCAAGAGCCACTCTCAAGCCTTCGAGAATATGGGCTCTCGCTTCCGCTTTGCGAAGTTCGTATGCCGTCCGCCTTTTGATCACGACTTTTTGGTGATCGAGATAATGACCGAGACACTGCTTTAAGCTTAATACTTTCGGCTGTCCGTCGACGAGTGCCAAAAGATTGATGCCAAATGATGTTTGAAGAGCCGTCTGCTTGTACAAATTATTTAACAGAACATTTGCATTTGCGTCCCTTCTCAGCTCGATGACGATCCGCATTCCGTTCCGGTCTGATTCATCGCGAAGGTCTGTAATGCCCTCGATTTTCTTATCGCGGACAAGATCGGCGATTTTTTCGATCAGCTTCGCTTTATTCACCTGATAAGGGATTTCCGTAATAATAATGGACTGTTTGCCTGAGGATGCTTCTTCGATTTGGGCTTTAGCGCGAATCGTAATCGAGCCGCGGCCTGTTTCGTAGGCTTTGCGGATTCCGCTTCTTCCCAAAATCAATCCGGCTGTCGGAAAATCTGGCCCCGGAATGATTTCCATTAATTCCGCAAGCGTAATATCAGGATTTTTGCTGAGTGCCAAAACCCCGTCAATTATTTCGCCGAGCTGATGAGGCGGGATATTTGTCGCCATCCCGACTGCGATCCCGGCTGCACCGTTGACCAAAAGGTTTGGAAATCTGGCAGGCATGACAATCGGTTCTCTTTCCGATCCGTCATAGTTGTCTTGGTAGTCGATCGTGTCTTTATTAATATCGCGCAGAATTTCCATGGATATTTTCGACATTCTCGCTTCTGTATAACGCATGGCCGCAGCCGAATCACCGTCGACAGAACCGAAGTTCCCATGGCCTTGGACAAGCATGTAGCGATAGTTGAAGTCCTGCGCCATTCTGACCATCGCTTCGTACACGGCAGAATCACCATGGGGGTGGTACTTACCGATAACTTCGCCGACGATCCGCGCAGATTTTTTGTATGGCTTGTCGCTTGTCATCCCAAGGTCGTTCATCGCGTACAAAATTCTTCTATGCACCGGCTTAAGCCCGTCTCTTACATCCGGAAGAGCGCGGGAAACAATAACACTCATCGCATAGTCTAAGAAAGACGTGCGCATTTCCTGACTGATATTGACTTCCTGGACTTGGGGCTTTTGTTGTTCACTCATTAAAAAACCTCCCTGGAGAATCTACATGAGTTGTGTGGGAGTAGATTTGTATTTATACTCTTTCAACGAATAAAGCTATTCTCCATTATATCAATAATCTTGAATTTATACACATGAAATTGTAAAGGCTCTATTTTAGAAAAGACCTTATTTCAAAAATAAGGTCTTACCTGCATTAAATATCCAAGTTCTTTACATAACGAGCATTTTCTTCAATGAAGTTCCGCCGCGGCTCCACCTTGTCACCCATGAGCATTTCAAAGGTTTCATCGGCGTCGATCGCGTCTTTGAGCGTCACTTGAAGCAATGTTCTCGTTTCAGGGTCCATCGTCGTTTCCCAGAGCTGCGTCGCATTCATCTCTCCCAGACCTTTATAGCGCTGCAGGCCGGGCTTAGGGGTTTGCGGAAGCTCTTTTAAAATCTCATCGAGCTGCTGATCATTATACGCATATTCCACGCGTTTTCCCTGCTGTATTTTGTATAATGGCGGCTGTGCTATATAGACATAGCCTTTTTCGATAATCTGCCGCATGTAGCGGTAGAAAAAGGTCAAAAGCAATGTTCTGATATGTGCGCCGTCGACGTCGGCATCCGTCATAATGACGACTTTATGATAGCGGGCTTTTTCGAGGTTGAAATCTTCCCCGATCCCGGTGCCGAGCGCGGTGATCATAGAGCGTACCTCATTGTTTGACAAAATTTTGTCAAGGCGCGCTTTTTCAACGTTTAAAATTTTTCCCCGCAAAGGCAAAATCGCCTGGAAATGACGGTCCCGGCCTTGTTTCGCCGATCCGCCCGCAGAGTCACCCTCAACGATGTAAAGCTCGGAAATCGACGGGTCTTTAGATGAACAGTCGGCCAATTTCCCCGGAAGATTAGACACTTCAAGCGCACTTTTCCTGCGCGTTAATTCGCGCGCTTTCTTTGCGGCCATCCGTGCTCTTGCAGCCATAACGCCTTTTTCCACGATTTTTTTCGCTGAATCGGGGTTTTCGAGCAGGAATTTTTCCAATGCTTCTGAAAACAAGGCATCTGTTATGGTGCGGGCTTCCGAATTGCCGAGCTTCGTTTTCGTCTGACCTTCAAACTGAGGATCCGGATGCTTGATTGAAATGATCGCTGTCAAACCTTCCCGGACGTCTTCACCGCTTAAATTTGGATCGTTGTCTTTGAATATGCCGTTCTTTCTGGCGTAATCGTTGATAACACGCGTCAAGCCCGTTTTAAACCCGGCTTCGTGCGTTCCGCCCTCATACGTATGAATGTTATTGGCAAATGAATAAATGTTGCTCGTATAGCTGTCGTTGTATTGAAGTGCCACTTCGATCGTAATCCCGTCTTTCGAACCTTCGATGTAGACGGGCTCCTCATGGATCACTTCCCTTGAGCGGTTTAAGTGTTCGACATAGCTTTTAATTCCGCCTTCATAGCAGTATTCATTCTTGCGCTCTTGTCCTTCGCGTTTGTCTTCAATCGTGATTTTGACGCCTTTTGTCAAAAACGCCAGTTCGCGGACGCGGGTGGCGAGAGTATCGTAGTCATACACAGTCGTTTCTGTGAATATTTCAGGATCTGGAGCGAAATGGGTCGTCGTTCCCGTTCTGTCCGTCTCGCCGATGATTTTCAAATCGGCTTTTGGAACGCCGCGCTCGTATTCCTGGTAATGAATTTTCCCGTCTCTGTAAACCGTTACATCCAGCTCCGTTGAAAGGGCGTTGACAACGGAAGCTCCAACGCCGTGCAATCCGCCCGAAACTTTATACCCGCTTCCGTCAAACTTACCGCCGGCATGCAGTACCGTCATGATGACCTCGACGGCAGGCCTTCCCATTTTTTCCTGGATGCCGACCGGAATCCCCCGGCCGTTGTCTTTTACCGTGATGCTGTTGTCTTTTTCGATGACAACGTTGATCTCTGTACAATAGCCAGCCAAAGCCTCATCGATGCTGTTATCGACAATTTCCCATACGAGATGGTGAAGCCCTTTGCCGCTCGTCGACCCGATGTACATTCCGGGCCGCTTGCGGACGGCTTCTAAGCCCTCCAGCACCTGTATCTGATTTTCATCGTAGTTATTATTATTCTGTTCCGCTGCCACGCACATTCACCTACACTTTTCTTCAAACATAATAAATTTATAGTTAAGATTCTTTATGAATCGATTTCCGGCTTGGATTGAGCCCGCTTTTTCAGCGTGCTTGAGGCTAAAGGAGAAAAATAGATCGTCTGAACTGTGACAACAATTGATTTCGGCGTGCTGTTTGAAGAGATAATCCGCTTGCTTTGTTTTGTTAAAAACTCTTCAACGATCGGCGATGTCTTTGCCTTGTAATCAAAAATAGCCACAATTTCTCGTGTTGAGACGACAAAGTCGTCACCTAAATGGATATACAATCCCTCACCCCATTTTTTCAGTCCAATAGCGCGCCATTTGCAACACGAAAGATTCCTGCTTCGTTTAAGGTTTGATGATCAATCCCGTCGACGCTTGTCGTTGTCACGAAAGTTTGAACACGCCCTTGAATGGTGTGGAGCAAGTGAGACTGCCGATAGTCGTCAAGCTCTGATAATACATCATCCAAAAGCAAAATCGGGTATTCCCCAATTTCTTCCTGAATCAAATCAATTTCCGCCAATTTGAGAGATAATGCAGTCGTCCGCTGCTGCCCTTGTGAACCGTAGGTTTGGACATCCCGGCCGTTGACGTAGAACAGAACATCGTCTCTGTGAGGGCCGGACAAAGAAACGCCCCGTTCAATTTCTTTATCTCTTAATTTAGAAAACGATTCTTGGTAACTATTGATCATTTTCGACAAATCAGGCGAATCTGATACGTGAAGAGACGTATGATACTTTAACGTCAGTTCTTCCAGACCTCGCGAAATTCCGGAATGGATGGGCTGAGCCCATTTTTCGAGCTGATCAACAAATTGAAGCCGCTTCATCACAACCTTTGCCGCGAATTCCGTAAGCTGTTCCGTCAGCACGTCAAGCATCGTCTGATCTGTCTGTTTTCTCGTTTGTAGCTGCTTCAAGAAATGGTTGCGCTGTGAAAGGATTTTTTGGTAATGAGAAAGGTCATGAAGATAGACGGGTGACACTTGGCCGATTTCCATGTCAAGAAATCTTCTCCTGACCTGCGGGCTACCTTTTACAAGATTCAAATCTTCAGGAGCAAACATGATCGTGTTAACGGCGCCTACATATTGGCTCAGTTTCTGCTGTTCAATATGATTGACCTTTCCTTTTTTGCCTTTTTTGGAAATGACGAGCTGGATTGGAACAGGACCGTTTTTTTTAATGACCCTGCCTTCTATTTTAGCATAGTCTTGATCCCACCGTATGAGTTCTTTGTCATTAGAGGTCCGGTGAGATTTTGCCATCGCAAGCACGTAGATCGCTTCAATCAAATTTGTCTTGCCTTGTGCGTTCTCTCCGATAATCACGTTCACTTTGTTTTCAAATTCGAGCTCAACGCGCTCATAGTTGCGGTAAGATGATAATGTAAGATTTTGGATATACAATCAATATCACCTGCTTCAGCCGACGACCTGGAATGAACCGAACCCTTCAATCGTCACGGTATCACCGACATACAGCTTGCGCCCGCGGCGGTTATCCGGTTCACCATTTACGAGTACCTCGTGCTCTGATAAAAACCATTTTGCCATTCCGCCCGACTGAATGACGTCAGCCAATTTTAAAAACTGGCCGAGGGTAATCATGTTTGTATCAATCGTCACCGTCTTTGTCATTTTATCGACCTCTTTCAATATCACTAATATCTAATTGTACTAAAAAACAGGGAAAGAAGGAAAGGGGTAAGTTACAGCGCTATGGGAGAGAGCGTCTTTTCCGTCAGCAAAATGAGAAAAGCCGCCGGACTCACCCGGCAGCTTTCTTCAGTTTCAGATTAATACGTCCGGACAGGAAGAATTAATTGAACGATCGAATCATCATTCGGGGTGCGGATCAGAAAAGGTCTCATTGCGCCTGTAAAGCTGACATGAATGTCCTCTCCTTCAAGAACTTTAAGAGCATCCAGCATATATTTCGGACTAAAGGATATCTTTAAGTCTTCCCCTTCGATTTGTTCGGCATTCACCGTTTCGACAACCTTCCCGATTTCAGGAGAATTGGAAGAAATTTCGATGGACTCATCAGCGGATGCGGACAGCTTCACCACATTGTTCCGTCCTTCTCTCGCCAGCAATGACGCCCTGTCGATTGCCTGAAGAAATTCTTTTGTATTGACGATCAGATTCGTTTTGCTTTCCTGAGGAATCAGACGATTGGTGTCAGGATAATTGCCGTCTAAGAGCCTTGAGAAGAACAGAACGTTCTTCGTCTTAAACAATACCTGCGTTTCAGTGATAACGATATCGACGAGCTCCTGATGATCGTCGAGAATCTTGCTCAGCTCGGTCAAGCTTTTTCCCGGAATCACGACGTTATATGAGCTGTCCTCGCTAATATCGAGCTTCGCTTTGCGCAGCGCCAGACGGTGGCTATCCGTAGCAGTGCATATTAATTCACCGCCGGTCACGTTCCAGTTTACACCTGTCAAGATTGGGCGTGTTTCTGAGGTGGACACTGCAAAAACGGTTTGGCGAATCAGATTTTTCAACAGATCTGTCGGGATCTGAAACGCATGATGCTCTTCAATTTGCGGCAAAAGCGGATACTCGCTTGCATCCAATCCGTTAAGGTTAAATTCGGCTTTTCCTGAACGGATAATCGTCAAATACTGATTTTGAACCTCGATTTCGACGGTTGACATCGGCAGTTTTTTAACGATCTCGCTGAAAAAACGCGCTTGAAGAACGATGCTTCCGGGCCTTTCAATCGTTACGATTTCCAAATCACCGTCTTCTTTCGGGATAAACGATTCAATCGAAATATCGGAATCGCTGCCTGTTAAAGACACTCCATCATCAGAAGCGACGATTTTAATACCAGTTAAGATCGGGATCGTTGTTCTTGAAGAAACGGCCTTCAACACATCCTGGACACTTTCGACTAAACGGTCTTTTTGAATTGTAAACTTCATAATCATCCTCCTTGCGGGAATCTATATTTATTATGTTTTATAAAAATAGCAGAAGTAATAGTAGGGGCTGTGGATTTGTGGATAAGTGCTGAGAACGAAAGGAAACACAGCCTATCCACATGTGGACAGACTGTGTAAGACCATGTTTAAGTTATTCACACTTTCCCATTACCTGAGCTGCTCTTTGATTTCTTTGATCTGCTGCTGGAGCTGTTCATCGTCACTCAGCAGCTTCGATATTTTTTCATGGGCATGGATGACCGTCGTATGGTCGCGCCCTCCAAATTCTTCGCCGATTTTCGGCAGGGATGAATCGGTCATTTCCCTTGATAGGTACATGGCGATCTGCCGCGGAAAGGCCACTGATTTCGTCCGTTTTTTCGCTTTGAAATCCTCAAGCTTAATATTGAACTGCTGGCCGACGACTCTCTGAATGTCTTTGATCGTAATAATTTTCGGTTTAGAAGAAGGGATGATATCCTTCAAAGCTTCCGCAGCCAAATCGGCGTTGATGTCTTTATTGATTAAAGAAGAATATGCGACGACGCGAATTAAAGCGCCCTCCAGTTCTCTGATGTTGCTGTCGATCTGATTGGCGATATACAGCATCACTTCATTCGGAATATCGAGACCTTCTGCCTTTGCTTTCTTTCTTAAAATCGCGATCCTTGTTTCCAGATCGGGAGGCGTGATATCCGTAATCAGTCCCCATTCAAAGCGGGAGCGCAGGCGGTCCTCTAGCGTCGGAATTTCCTTAGGCGGCCGGTCGCTCGAAATGACGATCTGCTTCGATTCTTCGTGCAGGGTATTAAACGTATGGAAAAATTCCTCCTGCGTTTGTTCTTTTCCCGCTAAAAATTGAATATCATCTATCAAAAGAACGTCGACATTTCGATAACGATTGCGAAAATCGACAGCTTTATTGTCGCGGATCGAGTTAATGAACTCATTTGTGAATTTTTCTGAAGACGAATACACCACTTTTGCAGACGGATTATGGTCGATGACATAGTGTCCGATCGCATGCATTAAGTGCGTTTTTCCAAGTCCGACTCCCCCGTAGATAAACAGCGGGTTGTATGCTTTCGCAGGCGCTTCCGCCACGGCCAGCGATGCGGCATGGGCGAATCGGTTTCCGGAGCCTATAACGAAAGTGTCGAATGTATATTTGGGATTCAGCATATTTTGCGGAAAATCGGCCGGTTCGTCTTCTTTCGACATTTTTTTGATAGGAGATTTCGGCATGAATTCTTCTTCATTTTGATTTTGAGGAATGACAAATTTAATGCTGAGTTCTTCCCCGGTGAGATCGTAAATCGTATCCGCGATTAAGTGAAGGTATCTTGATTCAAGCCAGTCGCGTGCAAACTCGTTCGGAGCAGTGATGATCAGCGTATCGCCCTGCAATGAATGAGCCTTTGTCGACTTCATCCATGTTTCAAAGCTGGGCTTGCTCAATTTTTTTTCGATCTGCCCGAGGGCTTGATTCCAAAGATCCGAAATATTTTTCAT